>JAXLZC010000002.1:0-27952 GCA_046351095.1 Nitrospiraceae bacterium | reverse complement strand
GCGTAAAGGCCCAAGGCGACACGTCGGGCATCAACTCGCTGACGTGCCACGCCAACCGTCCGGAGGAGCGGATATAGCCCATCAACCCCATCACCCAGGTGAACGAGGCTGCAATGGCGAACAATCCCACCATGCCGCGATCGGTCATCAATCCCCACCGCACCGGTCCGTTCACGGTCGATCCGCGCAACATCACGCGATTCAACATGATGCCGCCGAAGACCACCGTAAACGTCGTCCAGGCCTGCGGCCCCGACAGCGCCACACGCACGCTGGCCGGCACGTAAAATCCATAGATCGACAGCCATGTGATGTGCGCCATTCCGACCAAAAACAACGCGCCCATGGCGACGTCGCCGTATCGCTTCCATCCGATCGCCATCGTCCGGTTCGCACGGCGATAAAAAATAAAACTCAGCGCCGTGAGACAGATCATCACGTTCACCGCGCCGTTTTTCGCCGACATGACGCCGTAGTTCCCGACCACAGGATGTTGCGCCCCGCCCATCGCTTTCACTTCGCTCGGCGACATCATCACGGTATGCGGCGTCAGCCAGACCATCACGCAGAGCATCAATCCCCAAACCAGATACTGCGTGTACTGGAGATATCGTTCGCCGCCTTTCAGGCGCGCCAGACTTTGCCAGAGGTAATAGTTGATGCCCAAAAACAACCCACCGATCAACAAGGCCTGCACGACAAAGAGCCAGGTCAGCAACCCGCCCATCATCGTGACGCCCATACTCTGCCGCCAGGCGTAGACCGAGCGCATCAGCCAGTAGCCCGCGAACGGCATCGGTAGCAGCGCACACACGGTGACGAACAAAAAGATATAGCCCACCCAGTCGTAGTAGGCGCGCTCTTCCAGCGACTTCGTAGACAAGAAGCGATACGACGCGTAGGCCAACACGACTGCGCCGCCCGACATGATGTCGGCGAGGAAACGGTGGACGTTCAACGGATTCCACAAAGCCGAGTGGAGCAGGTGCCAGGCATTGCCGAGGTACTGTCCCTGCGCGTCGACACCGGCGGGCGTCATCATAAACGCCGCCCAGGCGTTGGCCAGCAGTAACAATGCGCCGCCGAAGACGTTCGTCACGACGCCGATCGCCGCATGCATCCATTTCCGGCTGCCCGAGCCCAACCGATCCCAACTGTAGTAGTAGAGCACCAGCATGCAGGCTTCGCCGAAAAACACGATGGCGTAGTACGGCATGAACGTCTTGAACGTCCCGCCCATGTAATTCATGAAGTGCGGATAGAGGCCGATGAACATGGCGAGCATGATGCTGCCCACCACCGCCGTCATCGACATGGCCAAGACCGAGACCCGCGCAAAGTCCCGCGCGAGGCGATCGTAGCGGGCGGACAACTGTCGATCTCGTGTGCTCAAACCGAGGAATTCGATCAAGACGCAGAAAATCGGCAGCGCCAACACGAATCCGCCGAAGTACGTATGTTGCTGGGTGACAAACCAGACGATCAACCGGCTATCGAACGATCCGATCCGCGGGTAACTGATCTGCTCGGCCTCGGGCGCGGTGGGGCCCTGCGGTACACCCGGCGTTTTAAAAAACACGTCGCGCGAGGGTGACGCCTCGGTCGGCGCCGTCGCAGATGCGGGCGCGCTGCCGTACGTCGTCGCTTCGACCGGATGGCCGGGCGCGAGCAACAGCCACAGTGCCAACAATAGTCCGCCAAGACCGCACCACAGACCCGATCGCGTCATGGAACACGCTCCAACGTAATGGCATGGGGCGCAGCGGTCAGCCCCGCAGGTTCGCCGGACACAAATGGCGGCGGCACGGCGCCGGGCGTCGGCTTTGCGCCACCAAGAATACCCGCGATAAAGGGACAACGCAGCATCGTCGCGGGCACGCTGGCCGCAATACGATGTTCAAATGCGCGGCGCGCGCCGAGATAATGGCTATATCCACCCATCAACGCCCCGACCGTCATGCCGATGCTCACGGCTACGGCCGTCGACTCGCGCGGCACCCGTGCGACAAATTCTCCGACGCCGTAGGCTACAAAAAAATAGGTCGCTGCAAAGGCCAATCCAGGCCAGAACCAAAACGTCAGCAACTCCCATGTGGAGGTTTGCTGCCACAGCGTCCACCATGGACGGGGACGACTCAAGCCGTCAAGGTAGGCGCAGAGCGACACCGTGCCGCCCACGAGCGTGACGATCGCCATCTGCAACAATACGAGCGTCGTCGCGTCCATCGCGGGAAACACCATCTTTACTGCCCACACGCCGACACAGCACAACAGCACGCCGATGGCCGCCCATCGTCCGACGGCCTGCGGCTCGCGCGCCACAAATGCCCACAGGCTTCCCCCATCGGGGAAGGTCAGAAACGACCGGCCTTGTGATTCCAACCAACGCACATGGCCGATTTCGATGGCGTCCCGCGCGACGGCCGTACAGGGAATGATGATAGCCATCATGGCCGGGCCGTCCGGGTGTTTCAGAAAATCGTAATTCACGCAAAGTTGCAACAGCGCCAACACGAGCAACGCCAGTTGCACGCCATAGACTCCGCCGACCCATCCGAGCAACCAGATCCACCGCTGCGGCGTTTCATAGTCGGCCCACCCGGCGAACGACGTAAACGAGGCGCGCCGACCGATCCCGTACGACACACCGGCGGTCACGGCGCCGATCGCGCCGGCCACGGCCAACAACACCAACGGATGCTCCAACGGCACCAGCGCCTTTGCGAGTCGATACAACGCGAAGGCGACGAATCCGATGACGAACATCACCCAACGCTTGCGCGTACGGATGTCCGGCTCCGTCACGGCCAGCGTCAACTGCGGCAACACTCGTAAGGTCAATCGATGCAGCATCCGCGTCAGATCACGGTCACGAGGGCTTACTCGCGGCCATGCCGAAATACTTTGCCTTCGTCTCTTCCATCAACGCGACTGTTACGCTGGACAATCCACGCTCCGCCGCGGTGCGTTCCAACTCCACACGCGCCATCGCGCGCACCGCCGCCGGCACTCGCGCGAGCCGCTGCTGCGCATCTTCGTCCCATACGATCGCGCCGCCTTGCCGCGCCTCGGCCATCACATCGAAGGTGATGACGCGGGCCTGCTTACGACGCACATACTGCTCGACCTCGTCTTTGACGAGCGGCTGGACATACGGCAGCAAGCGAGACAGTTTGTGCGCCGCTTCGTCGGTCCACATCATGCGATCGACCAAGCTGGAGGCCGCTGCTTGAGTCGGCGTCACATCCACCCCGACACGCCAACGACACCCAAGACATTCCGACCGGACAAACCAGGTGGTCTCCGCGGTACCGACCGTCCGTTCCTCCACACCCTGCGTATGCATCCAACGCCCGCAGCCGCAGACTAGCATGACGACACCAGCGTGCTGAGTGCTAGGTCATGAGTGCTGAGTGCTGAGGTACGAGTCCTGAGCACTGCGCGTTACCCGATCTTCCCAGGGTAGAGAATGTACAGCAGCGTGTAGGTGAACGTGCCGGTCAAAAAGAGCACGCAATAGATCACCATCGTGAACAGGCCTAAAGCGCGGTGCCGCCGTTCGCCGTTCGGCCAAATCCGCTGAATCAGCAATTCCAAGCCGAAGACGATAACGAGTAAGATCAAAAACGCCAGATACACTTCAAGCTTGCGCATCGAGAATCCCGCCGTCGCGACGCGCGACAAAAACAGCAGCGCCAAGACGCCGACGACCCCGCCGAAAATCATCCCGACCTTCCGCCAGGACGTTTGCAGCACAGCATTTTTGAGCGTGCGCTTCCCGCCGACGACCACCTGCGAGCGGAATCCGAGCACGATCATGTACACCGCCATCACCAATCCGATGATGACCAGCGCGATGTGAAAGATCAGCAGCGGAATGAACAGGCTGTAGTACAAGGACTCCGGACCGCCAAATCCTTCTTTCCCCTCGTAGGCCAGCACGCCGAGCGAGCGGAACAAATAATAGTTCACAAAAAACACAAGCATGGTGATCATGCCGCCGAGCATCAGCCAATGGTGCGCATGCCCGGCCCCACGCCGCCCTTGCACCCACCCAATGATGAACAGGCCGGTGAACAGGGTCGCCATCAACTGACTTAAGTCGGCGCCGATCGTCGCGTGCGTCAGGAAAAATCCCGGCTGTCGAAGCCATTCCGCCATGTCAGGCTCCGCGCCGCCCTTGCACGACCGCCGTCGGTTCCAATTCTTCGACGGTGGTGTAGCCGCCGCGCGTCATCCAGGCCATGGCCTCGGCAGTTTTGAAACATCCGCCGCGCGGCGTATTCACCAAAATATGCACGGCAAACGCCGTCGTCCATGCGGGACCGGTGCCTGCCGCATCGAGGAAACGATCTTTGATGACCAGCCGTCCACCCGGCGCCACATGCGCAAAGGTCTTCGCAACCAACGCGGCGTTCGTCTCGTAGTCTTGATAATGCAAAATGTCCGACATCAGCACAATATCGTAGGGGCCGCCGAGGGAATCGCGATTAAAGTCACCGGACTTCAGCGCGATGCGCCCGTCGAGTCCAGCGTCTTTCACCACACGTTCGGTGAGGCGCAGCGTATCCGGCAGATCGAACACGGTCGCGCTCAACTGCGGATAGGCGTGGCAAAAGGCGATAGCATTTGTACCGGCGCCGCCGCCGAGATCCAACATCGTTCGCGCGTCGTCGAGTTGCAACCGTTTGGCCAACGACGGACCGGACTGCTGTCCGATGCGATGCAAGACCGCGAGCACGTTACTGCCGAGTTCGGGATTGTCCGCAAAGACATGTCGCGTCACCGGCGAGGCGCCGGTGCGAATCGTCTGCTCCAACTTCCCCCAGTTGTCCCACTCGGCATCGTGCAGCACCAATAGGTGTCCGATGTACTGGGGGGACGACTTCACGAGGTAGGTCTTCGCCGCGTCGGTATTGCCGAAACTCTCGTCGCGTTTGGTCAGCACGCCCATCGCCACGAGGGCGTTCAACAGCAAGGTCAGACAGCGTGTATCGGCGCTCAGCCGTTCGGCCAATGCCGCACCGGTACGCCCCTGCCCGTCGAGGTGCGAAAAGACATCCAGCTTGACCGCGGTCAGCAGGATTTTGGTTTCCCAGTAGTAGCCGAGCTGGAAAATCTCTGCGAGGGATAAGTCACGAGCCATGGGGACCTAGGGTGATGCGCTTCGCCACGATGGATCGAGACATCCGGCGGGATTCGGCAATCTTACAAACTTCGAGAATCGAAAGGCAAGGCGCGTTCGTCGCACCGGTGTATCGTCGGCCTCTGTCACGATGCACTGTCTGGCCGTCGACACATGTCGACATTGTTTTGCGCGAAACGATGTTTGCGCCACACGATCTGCCCGACACACTCGCAGGGTGCTTGCGGCAAACGGATGCTATGGGCACCAAAGAAAAAGGGCGGTGACTCCGAAGAGCCACCGCCCACATTTCAGACCGCCCAGCCTGTTCGGCCGAGTCGGAAGACAACGTTTACTGCAACGCCGCCTTCACTTCGGCCTTACCACCCTCAGGCACATCCACGTCGATTTCCATGGCCTGGCCCTTCTTGACGAACGGGTGCCAGACGACGAGCTTATGCTTGCCGGCCGGAACATCCTTCAACTCGAAGGAACCATCTTCCTTGGCCACGGCGAAGAACGGGTTCGACACCGGGAGGAAGAAGGACTGCATGAACTCGTGCTGGTCGCACTGCAGGCGGAAGAACGAACCCGCCTTGTCCTGGCGCAACACCACGGGCTTGTCGAGCTTGGAATCCTTTTCCGCCAAACCGATATTGAACACGGTCGCGGAGCTCGCACCCTTCACTTCGAAGGAGTGCGGGTTGTGCAACACACCCTTGACCGACTTAGGATCGTCCGGATCGGCGTCCTTGTTCACCACGCGGAAAGACTTCTGCTTCACGACCACACCCGCGAACGGCAAGAATTCGCAGAATTCCGCCGACACGTCGGTCCCGGCATAGCTGCCCATGAAGCCCGCATCCTCGATATCCTTGATCGCCACGACGGCGTTCTTCAAGCCGCCGTCCTTGCCGACTTCCACGAGCGGCATGAAGCGCTTGTCGCCGTCCATGAGGCCCTTGTTCGGGTTCTTCGGACAGAACTTCGGATTCGGGAACTTGGCAAAGGAGAATTCCTTCTTCTCGGCCTTGGCGGTGGTGGTCACCTTCCCAGTGACAGTTCCGCCGGCCATTGCCGCCAACGGAGCCGCCAGGAAGGAGGCCGCGATCAAACCGGAAAGACCCAGCAACGCACCTGTCTTCATGTGACTGCCTCCTTGATGGTTAAGCGAACTGTTTCGGTGCTCGTGCCAAGTACCGATGACTTGATTCTACTGGCTGATCCGGCCATCTACAAGTCGAGGAGCAAGGCACCGACTCTGCACGGCAACCTGTTGAGTATACTCGCGTTCTTATGACGAGGCGCCCACAGGCTCCAATCTTTCGACTTATACAGGAACGACTACAGGGCAGTCAATGCCGCGCGCACCGCACCGATCGGCAGGACGATCTCCTCAGGTCTGCCACCTAGTGCGACGCCGCATGCGCTGCCGACGGAGCAGCGCTTGTTGCGTGCAGGATACGAATAATCGACGCGGCCGCCGTCGACTGCACCGCGGGATCCGAGTCCTTCAGCATCTCTTTTAGATCCGGCAATTGCTCGCGCCCGCCGATCCGCCCCAACGACCGCGCCGCAGCGATACGTGGACGCGGCAAGGTATCGTGAATCAATTGTTCCAGATACGCGAGCGCCGCCTGACGATTCGGTCCGCTGGCGCGCGCCAACGCTTTGCCGACCGCGCTCCGCGGTCCTGGATCTTGCCCTAACATCAACTTGCGGATGGCGGGCTCGACCTCGGGGAAGGGATGATTCATGCGCAGCAACGAATCCACCGCCGCACCGCGCACACCGGGATCGACGTCGTCCAGCGCCTGCTTCAACACCGGGATCGCATCCTTCGTGTCGATTTCGCCCAAGGCCACGGCGGCGGCTGAGCGGACGGCGGGAATCTTGTCGTGCACAAGCGCCGTCAACGCCTCGAGCCCTTCTTTTTTACCGAGTAATCCGAGTGCCGCCGCCGCACCGCCACGCACCGACGGCATTTGATCCTTACTCCGTTCAACGGCGATCGGCAGCCCACGCGCATCTTTGAGTTCGCCGATGAGCCGCAGCGCTGTGGCCCGCGCCTCCGGGTTGGCCGCATCGGCCGCGCTCGCGAGTTGCGCCCACATGTCGCCGTGTCCGAATCGCACGAGCGCCGCCATGGCCTGCACACGCACCATCGGCTGCTCGTCTTTCAACGCGTTCTCGAGAAACGCCGTCTCGCGTTTGTTGCCCGCCACACCGACCGCATGGACGACATTGGCGCGCACCATCGCGGCGTCATCGTCCATCGCTTTTCGTAAACGCTCAGACTGGCGCCCTTTCGGCAACAGTCCCAAACTCTCGGCGGCCAACGCGCGCACCAGTCCCGACCCGTCGCTCAAGCCGTCCTCAAGGTACGGCACCATCGCGTCGGATTCCAATTCCTTGGCGGCAGTGTACGACGCGCCGCGCATCTGATCGCGCATGTCTTTGAACATGGCGGAGATGAACGGGAACGCGACCTCGCGCAGCATCGCGTCGTCGTCTTTGCCCAATGCTTGCGCCAAGCGCTCGTACTGCTCGAACGCCTCTTTGGCCTGACCTAAGCCGACATGCGCTTGCGCGCGAATCCGCGCGACCTCGGCAGACGCCGGCGCTACAGCGTCGGCACTCCGTAAGAGGTCCAACGCATCTTGATACCGATGGTCTTGAACGGCTTTTGTCGCCTGCTGAATGGTTCCGGCGGGCAGATCGGCAGCCAACAGCCTGTCGGCTGATCCGACGACAACGCCGATGCCGCACAGAGACAGGACGACGACGAGCGGAACCAACCGAGGCAACGCCCAGCGGTCGGCTCGGCGGGCATCACCGAGCCCTGACATGACGTGTAGTGCCCTCACGTTATTGCTGATGCTCGAGCAACGGCTTGATCTCGAGCGGGAAGCCCAACGACCCATTGCCGAAGCGTGGATTGTCGATCACTTTATGCGCGGAACGCAGACCGGTCGGTGCCGTCACCGCGACGTGCTCCGTCAACGTGCTGCCCGCCTGCACCGTGACGGTGCGGACGATCGCAGGCCCCGCCTGTTGCGGATGCCAGACGACCAACTGGTAGGTGCCGGGAGGAATATTCTCCAACTTATATTCGCCGGACTTCGTCGTCACCGCGTAATACGGATTGTTCACCGCCATCGCCCAGCTTTCCATGAAGGCGTGGAATCCGCACTGCATATAAAACGTCCGTCGTCCGCGATTCAAATAGATCGGTCCGACTTGCGAGCGTCCACGATCGTGCTCGTGCGTGGCCATCATATCGCCGCGCCGATGGTTGTGGTTCATCTTCAGCGGGGAATTAAACAGCACGCGATTGCCTGCTTCGACCGAGGTTTCGTAGCCCTGAATGTCGTGCATCACCGGATCCATGTTCATCACTTCGACGGCATGGCCGTTACGCACGATAGTGACGAAGGGTTGGAACTTACAATCCCGCGCTTCGATCAACGGCACGGACATGTCGAAGGGTTTCCCTGCCTCAACACCTTCCAACAACACGATGGTGTCCTGCAGTCCGCCTTCCGGCCCGACGATAAAGTCGTGCAGCAACCGCCACCCGGAGCCGTTTGAAATACGTCCGCAGTAGATCGGATCCGGAAAGGTGACGAGATTAAATCCTTTCGGTTCCGGCAGCGGACCGCTGAGCGTAATCCGCCCTTCGATGGTCCCGCCGTTCTGCACCTCGATGACGTCGTACGCCGTTGCCGGCGAGGCGACGAACGCTGCCGCGCCCACGAGGGCCGCGCACACCATTTTTGTCGACCACTTCATGGTGTCTTCTCTCCTTACTCTCGCACGGTGAACTCCGGCCCTCACCGTTGCCCGGACGGCAACGGCGCCCTTGTTGCGACCGACCGTTCAGTCGTTGTCGCACTGTACTCAAACGCGACACAAAAAAGAAGGGGGAGCCACGTCGTGGCTCCCCCTCCCTGGTACACGCAACCTAACGGTAATCGAGTTACCGAGAGGCCACCGGCATCGCCTGCGGCTCTGCCGTCACACTGGCTTTCTTCACGTCCAGCGACGCACCGGACAACGGCATCAGTCGCTGATCCCCAGACGGGTGCACGCGGAGCAAGCCCCACTGTCCCGACTGCGAATACGGCAACCGCTGGTTGCTGTAGGTGAAATCGCCGGATTGACGGTACGGACCGCCTGCAGACGGGATGAACGCATCAATCGCCTCCGAGCCGGAGTACTCGACGACGCTGATCAAGTCCGCGCCGCGCATATAGGGCTCGATCGGCCACTCATGCTTCTCGACGCTGAACATTCCGTTCTGCTCGTTGGTCGCACCCAACACGTGGATACGAACCGGGTCGCCCGCGTGCGCCTCGATGATCGGCGTCGCAGGATCTTCCGGCGCGTCCGCCTTACAGGGCTGGAACACACGACCGAGCGTACAGCCCTGCTCCACGCGGAACGGATAGGGCTCGGACCGGTAGTTCACGCCGGTCAAACCCGCCACGTTCTGCACGTAGGGCATAAAGCTGGTCCCGATGATGTTGTCCTCGTCCTGGAAGAAGAGGGACGCATCGCGATAGTTGGACTTGAACTCGTTGCCGGAGACGGTCCGGTCCACGATAACGTCCACCAACCACGCGTTCTTGTTCGACACGTCCGCGCCCGTGCGCGGATCGCGATACTTCGAGCCCTTCGGGCCCACCACAATCGCGCCGAAGAGGCCGTTGCGGGGGTTGACCATCGGGTTGCCGCCGTCCCACACGAGCGAGGTGATCTCGCCGTTGAACGGATCGGCATAATAGGTATACGTGCGGCTCTCGCCCGACCCGATCGTTTGATCGGCCGAGTTGTTGCCCACGTTCCAGCCCAGCGAGTCCTTCGGATCGAAGGCCAGCGACATGGCCGAGAACGACGCACGGCTGTTCTTCAGCTTGTTCTTCAGCGTGACCTTCACGCAATCGCCGACGTTGACGTGGAGCGTCAACGGCATCGGTTGCGCGTTGGCGACCGCCGCCACCTCGTCCTCCAAGACATACACCTTGGCGTCCGGGTTGGTGATCTGGATCTTCCGCTCGAAGTCCACTTCGATGGCCTCAGGCGCCTTCGGGTTGAACTTCATGTTCGGGTAATCCATTGCGGCCACGTTGAACGTCTTCACCGGAGCGTCCGCCGGACAAACCGGCTTGGCTTCGGGGATGCTGTTGCGTCCGGAGAACCCGGCCGGCAACCGCTTCAGATCCGCCACTTCCTTATCCAACACACGGACGATGCCCCATCCACCTTCGGAGAGCTTGGAGGCCCGGCCGTTGAAGTGGATGTAGTCGCCCGCTTGCGCACGGGTTCCGCCGGCGCTCGGCACGACGAGGTCGTACCGCTCGGCAATACCCACGTGCATGGAGTTCTTGCGATTCGCATCGCCCGCATACCGCTCAGACAAGAAGGTGTGGCCGGACAGGGTCCAGACCATCGACTCGTTCATGAGGGTGTGCAAGAGACGGAACACCATCGTGTCGCCCACATACGCGCGCAAGAGCGGCGTATAGGGGTCGCCGTGGATGGCGCTGTTGAAGACCTGGTGCGCATCCGGGTTGGTGGCCAACCGCTGGGCGATCGGTCCTGCGCGGAAGTTCAATCCGCTCCCGGTGGTGTGCGTGCCGCCGTTGATGAACGGCATCGGCGACATATAGATCTTCTCCGGCATCATGAACGAGACCGTCTTCCCGGCTTCCAGCGCGACTTCGATCGGCTGGCCCGGTGGATTGCCCGCGGTCACGATGTTGACGGTGTGCGGCACGGTGTCGTGCAACTGCACCATCAATTCACGGAAGCTGCCGTTGACGTTATGTCCGACCGGCTCGATGGTGTGGATGTCGGCCACAGGACCGCTCCGCACTTCCTTGCCCGTCGCCGGATTGTGATAGGTCGACCCGAACGGCTCGGCGATGAACGTGCCGAATCCGCCGTGCGGCCAGGTGGTCGCACCGAACGCGTGATCGTGCCAGAACACGGTCCCCACGTCCGCATCGACCCAGAACCGCTGACGCACGAACTCCACCGTGACGATATCGTTCGCCGGGTGGTCGTTCTTCAAGCCCTTCGCCAAGGTGATCGTCCCGCCCTTGATGTCCTTGATGCGGGCGATTTCGTTCCCCTTGACGTTATCCGCACCGACCATGATGAGCGTGCCCACATGGTACTGCGCGGCGTTCTTCACGGCGATGCTGGTCGCGCCCTTCTTCGTGGCCGCCGTCAACACCGTGTTCATCGGGGCCGGGAGGCCCTTCTTGGTCTTCTTTTCCAACATCGTGAACGGGCGGACCGACTGCTCGTAGGAGAAGCCGGTGATCACGCCGTCCGACGCTTGGTTGTCGAACTGCAGGAAGTGCCAGTGGGTGTTGATCTTCGACGACTGGAAGTTCGTGTAGTCGTCGTCTTCCCACTCGCTCGTCAGCGTCCAGTCCAAGCAATCGTAGATATTGCCGCGGACCACCAACGGATACTTGAGGTCGTCGTTCTTGCGAATCTCGGCCTCTTCTTCGTGCAACACATAGATCAAGCCCGTCGGATCGACGACGGCCGGCTCCTTGCCCTGCGCCTTCGCCAACTTGATCGGGAGCTTGATGAAGTGGACGTTGTAGGACTTGCGGCCCGCGTTTTCCGGGCACAAGCTCCACACGCCGTTTTCGCCCGGCTTCGCCTGATCGACGCTCTCTTCGCCGTTTTCATCGCGGCGAATCGGCTCCAACCAAGGTGCGCCCACGTGGTTCGGCGAGAACATCACACGACGCCCGAAGTGCGGCGTCAGGTGCGGCCAGGCCACGCGGCCCGTCAGCGGCTCGAAGGTGATCGCATGCCGCTTACCGGGATGGGTCGACTTATACTTTGGATTCTCGATCGTGCTTTCACGCTCGGACATGGCCTTGGTGCCCTGCCATTCCCAATCGAGCACGGTCGCATCGTAGGAAATGGTCTGGCCCTTCTCATCGTCCTTGTGACCGGGCTTCCCGCGGGTCGGGAGCTGCATTTCCACCCAGTCCTTGATGGTGATGGTGGCCGGATTGCCCTTCCAGTTGCTCTTGCCCTTTTCGATGATGTTGAACGCCTTGCCGAACCAATCGACGGTCTTGCCGACCAGTTGATCGGAGGTCACCGGGTGCTTGATGCGCCCCTTGCGATCCGGCAATTCGCGCATGTCCGGCATGGTGTCGTTCCGATGATCGCCATGCTGGAGCGTGTTGTACACACGCCAGTAGCCCCACATGCCCGCCACATAATGGTGCGCGACGTGGCAGTGGAACAGGAAGTCGCCCGCCAACTGTTGGCAGAGACCGGAACCGCACTCCGTCTCCAAGTCCAACGCTTCGGACGGACCGATGACTTCGACGTCCACACGGTCGGTCTTGTGACGGATGACCGGATACTTTACCGGCCCGTTCACGGAGACCGCCCAGAGGTTCATGTCGTCGATGGCGCGCGGGCTGCGCGGCCACCGAATCGTCCCGCCGTGCGGATGGTGCGAGTGGAACACTTCGGATCCGCCGTGGACCAAGCGGAACTTGGCCGGGTCGCCGAGGTAGGAGCGCGGAATCGTCGGCGACGGATCGCCGAACGTATACGAGCTGTACCCCATCGACTCGTCTTCGAAGCCGAAGTACTCGTGCTGCACGTGCATGTTGTTGATGCCGAACGGCTCGCTGCGATAGTTGATCGCGCGGCCACCCGGACGGTAGGCGTCGGTCAACGGATCGCGCTGCGGCAAGAAGTCGCCCTTCTTGTTGACCGGACGGAAGGCTTCGTCGCCGACTTCGTGATAGAACAACACGAATTCGCGGAAGTCCGGACCGGAACCGTTGTCGATCATGACTTGCCAACCGCTGTTGGCCGCCATGTCTTCACCCTTCGTCGGATCGCCCAAGGCCTCGAGGTACGTCGACCCACGCGGCTCGACGACGAACGCGCCGAAGAGACCCAACACCGTCAACTCGCGGTCGTTGCTGAAGCTGTGGAACTGCTTCACGCCTTCCTGCGTCGACGGGTGGATGTACCATTCCATTTCGACCGGCTTGTCGGCCTTGGCGACCGAGTCCGGGTTCGTGGTCGTCGCCGCCTTGCCGGTGGCGCTGATCACGGGGGAGGAGCCGTGGATGTGCAAGCTGACTTCATCCACGCCCTCGAGCTTGTTTTCGAGCTTGATCTTCACGCAGTCGCCCTGGTTCGCGCGCATCACGAGCGGCTGAATCCAGGTGGCCTGCACGCCGGGAAGGACGGCTCCGGGATCCCAGCCTTCCTTTTCGCGCGCTTCGCGGTTCTTCGCTTCTTCCGCGCGAATCTTCTCGACGTTTTCGGCCAACGCGTACATGTAGCCGGGATAGAAGTCCAGCCACTGGTTGAGCGAAATCTCGATGTTCATGGCCTGCACGGTGTAGTGCTTCACCGGGGCGTAGGCGGGACACTTGCCCCCGCCGTCCATCACCGGATCGCGCCGCGCATCGGACATCAACAAGAGATCCTGCCCGCCGGCACCATACTGGTGCATCATGGTCATGTTGTTGAATCCGCCGTTGCTCATTTGATGAGCCTGCGGATCCTTACTCATTTGATCCATGACGCGTTGATGCTGCTGCTCGATCTTCGCCGCACGATCGGCGCGACCGGACATAGCATCTTCGACGACGGTTTGCCCTTTGAGCTTTTCGGCCCAATCGGGGCTGGGGGACGCCATCGACGTCTTATGCGCGGACGCGTGCCCCGAGAGGGACGCGTCGTCGGCAAAGACGACGATAGGGGATGCCAGGACGGCACCCAAGGCGAACAGACTGACCCAGCGATGACGCAGCTGGGTCACGGACTGCGGAATAAGCATGGACCGGCCTCCTTGCTTAAGTGGATGTTGTTAAACGAACGTGAACGTTTCCCTTGCCTTGGACTCTCGCCTGTTGGGAGTGAATACGGGGAAGGATGAAACTGAAACAATGGGCTTGATGGGACACACCTATCGCAATGACATCCTCACCCACGCCGCCCCCTGCGATTACCCACGCAGAGATCGGCAAAAAGCCCGCGCACCATACTGCATCCATTTTTTGGTGTCAACACTCATGGGCTGACGCCTACGCACCATCCCCACCTCGCACAACATCGACGCCGCCCCGTTCCAGCATGCCGAACGTCGCGTTCGCCCCGTTCGATGATGACTCAGTGAAACACCTGAGACGCGCGAGCGGCATGACGCCACCGCGCACACCTCGCATGGTCTGTGATCGCACCGAAGCGTTGTGCCATAATGGTCGACTATGCTGCTGAAGCGACTGTTGGTCGGGCTTCCGCTGAAAACCGCACAGGCGGCCCACGAGCGGCTCTCGAAACGGTTGGCGCTGGCCGTGTTTTCCTCGGACGCCCTGTCGTCCGTCGCCTACGCCACCGAAGAAATCCTTCTCGTCCTGGCGCCGGCCAGCCTGGCGCTGATCCACTTTTCGATTCCCGTCAGCTTGGCGATCGTCCTCCTGCTGACGGTCCTGACCATTTCTTATATTCAGATCATTTTCGAATATCCCGAGGGCGGCGGCTCCTACATCGTCTCCAAGGATAATCTGGGCGAGTGGCCCGGGCTCACTGCGGCCGCCGCGTTGATGATCGACTACGTGCTGACGGTCGCCGTCAGCGTCGCGGCCGGCATTGCCGCCATTACGTCCGCCGTACCGAGCCTCTTCCCCCATCGAGAATCGCTTGGCATTCTCGCGATCCTTCTTGTGCTCATCGTGAACCTGCGCGGCGTGCGCGAATCGGGGCGCGTCTTCGCGGTGCCGACCTATGGATTCATCGGCATCCTCTTCGGCATGCTCGCCGTCGGATTTACGCAGATGGCGATGGGCAAACTCGATCCGCCCGCCGCCGTGACGGCTGCCGAAAGCGGATTGGAAACCGTGTCCATGCTGCTATTGCTCCGCGCCTTTTCGTCCGGCTGTACGGCGCTGACCGGTGTCGAGGTGATTTCGAATGGCGTATCAGCATTCCGAGCTCCCGAGCCACGCAACGCCGCGCTGACCATGGTCGGCATGGCCGCGATCCTCGGCACGATGTTCATGGGCCTGAGCACGATGGCCTACCACCTCGGCGTGATCCCGAAAGACGACGAAACGGTCGTCTCGCAGATCGCGCGCGCCACCTTCGGCGATGGGGTCCTGTATTACCTCGTGCAAGGCTCGACGATGTTGATCTTGGTGCTGGCGGCGAACAGCGCCTTCAATGGCTTCCCGCGCTTGGCCTCGATCCTCGCCCGCGACGGCTACATGCCGCATCAAATGTCCGGCCTCGGCGACCGGCTGGTGTTCTCGAACGGCGCGATCATTCTCGGCGCGTTTTCCTGCATGTTGATCGTGATCTTCGGCGGCGACACACACGCGCTGATCCCGCTCTACGCGGTCGGCGTGTTTTTGTCGTTCACGCTCTCGCAAGCGGGGATGGTACGCCGCTGGCTGAAGAAACGCGGGCCGCATTGGCCGATGAAGTTGGCGATCAACGGGTTCGGGGCGCTCACCACCGCGGTCGCGACCGGCATCATCGCCTCGACCAAATTTATGCACGGCGCGTGGATCGTGATCGTGCTGATCCCGCTGCTCATCATGGGATTCCGCGCGATCCACCGGCACTATCGGGCGGTCTCGGAACAAGTGGCGTTATCCCGCGACCATCGCCCGCCGCTCCCGCGCACGAACATCATTATTATTCCCATCAGCGGTGTGAATCGCGCCGTCGTCCGCGCGGTGGACTATGCCCGCCAACGCGCCACCGATGTGCGCGCCGTCCTGGTGGATATCGACCCGCGCGACACCGCGCGTATCGAGATTCAATG
Organism: Nitrospiraceae bacterium; assembly: GCA_046351095.1. Taxonomy (GTDB): domain Bacteria; phylum Nitrospirota; class Nitrospiria; order Nitrospirales; family Nitrospiraceae; genus BQWY01. The sequence goes on along the minus strand of JAXLZC010000002.1, from coordinate 11,990 downwards.
GGCGCAGTGGGGCTGCGGTGTGCCGTTGATCGTGTTGCCCTCGCCCTACCGCTCGATCTTGGAAACGCTGTTGGACTACGTCGAGCAACTGCTCCAGAAGGACCAGGAAGGCTGGGTGACCGTCGTGCTGCCGGAGATTTTGCCCGCGCGCTGGTGGCAAAATATCCTGCACAATCAACGCGCGCTGATGCTCAAGGGCGCGCTGCTCTTTAAGGAACGCGTGATCTTGACCGACGTGCCGTTCCACCTGCACCGCTAACCGGACACACGAAGGACTCGTATGGAACCGTCCCGCGTTTCGCTTTCGGCAACCGTCGCCGGACTCGGTTGGGCCGCTGTGCTGCTGACCGCCTCGTCGGCCTGGGCCTTTAAGATCGTCACACCGACCGACGGCGCGCCGTTACGCAGCGGCGTCTCGACACCCGTCGCCGTGGACTTAGGCAAAGAAGACGGCGTCGTGAAGGTCCGCTATTATTGGTATCGGGAAGACGCCGAGGCCTTGGTCGAGCAAACCGACCGCGAAGCGTTTCTCGCCCCCAGCCAATTGGAAGGCGCGAACGAGCAACCGATCGTCGCCACGCCGGCGTTGGTCGCGCTGTCGAATTCCACACCGGCCTTCGGCGGCGCCTTGCCGGTACCGGCGGATGCGGCGGGGCGGATGCGCTTGCTGGCAATTGCGGAAATTTCGCGCGGGCGCTTGGGCACGCGGAGCGTGTTCGACGAAGTGCTCGTGACCGTCGAACCGGCCGCGGCACTCACATCCATCGACTTCGAAGTCGAAAAGCCGCTGAAGCTCGGACGGATCGGACAAAACGCCAGCTACGCCGACGCCGACTCGAAAGGCAGCCTCGTCTCGTTACCCGTCGTCGGGTTGTACGCCGACGGTATCACCCGCGCCATCCCGAACGCCTCCAGCGGCACGACGTTCACGTCGTCCGACGAAGCCGTCGTCAAAGTCGAAGCGTTCGGACTCTTTCGATTAGTCGGCACCGGGCGCGCGATCATCACCGCGACAAATCACGGCAAGTCGGCAACGCTGGAAGTGTTCACGGAATTGGACGAAGAAGAGAACGGTTTTCCCGTCGCGCACGCGGGCGAGGCACGAACCGTGAAAGGCGGACGCCGCGTCGAACTGAACGGGCTCGGCAGCCGCGATCCCGAAGGCGAAGCGCTGAGTTATTCATGGAGCCAAGTACGCGGCAGCCACGTCGATCTGCTGGATCCTGTGTTACCTCGTGCGTCATTCCTTGCGCCAGTCGTCTCCGAACCGCGCACGTTCCGTTTCAAACTCCGCGTCACCGACAAAAAAGGCGCCGACTCCCTCCCCGCCTTCGTCGAGGTCACCGTCGAACCCTGAAAGAGATTCCCTCACAATTCGCCTGACGTTGCTCTTCGTTAGTCAGCCGATTGGCATTATCGTAGGTATAGGTGACTTGCGGTTGGCCGACGACGGTCATGGTGGCTCGTTGAGAGGCGTTGTCGTACGTATAGTTCACCGTCCCCCCGTGAAGTGACAATGCGGAGGATGACTCCATGAGGATTCTGTTCCGTCACTCTCTTTTCCAGGTAGAATCGCTTCTCGCTCACGGAAGGTGCGAACTCCCCACGGCAAAAGCTTAAACCACTGAAAATATCCAATCGTTACAAATCCCATCCAAACACCAAGATAGAAAATGGGAGCAGTAACCGGGCCATTTGCTACCGCATCAAGTGGAAGCACTACTCCCATCGCACTCAGCATGGCAAGCCAGAGAATACCTAGGGGAGCAGCCAATATCGTCATCGCTAGAGCTGCCAAAATGAGCGATTCTCCTCGCGCAGTACTATCCTCTAATACGCTAAGTTGAAATACGATTAACGCCAAGACAGTACAACAAGCTGCCAACCATGAGAGCTTCATCCAGGCAAATATGGTCTTCACTTCAGGCCACAGACTTTGCGACATCGTGCATTTACATCGTTGTCATATTCCTGGCAATCGGTACCAAACGGTATGCCATATCGCGGACGCGGCTGCATCCACTCATATTGCAAGCATTGCTCGAAACAGCTATTGTTACCCTCCGACTCTCGGCAGGAGTCGGAGCTAAAATAATCTTTTTCTGGTGATGTCGGCTTCCCAGCCGTACTCAGAAAGTTCGCACCCGAAAATCCTTGCCCCCCGCAGACTAATCGCCCATTGGGATCTCGCGTACAGCTATACTGGTGATAAAAAGGGTTTCCACAAATGTCTGGACCGTTCCTCTGATTTGCGCCAGGATCACCGCGAAGTGGCCGCCGACACCGATAGGTTTCTAAACCCGTTGGATCGGTGTATTTGATTGGGTTGCTCCCAGTATATTGGTACAAATTCCAATCCTTCCCACCAAACCCAATCGGATCCTCGCTGATAAAGCGCTGCAGGCGCGGATGGTAGTACCGTGCGCGGTAGTAGTAGAGCCCGGTCGCGTCGTCCTCTCGCCCTGTGTACTTAAACGCATTTTGACTCGCCTGCCCCGCGCGATTTACTGAACCGAACGGTTCGTAGGTGTACGTCGTCTGCACGATGCCGGTGTTGTCGACCAAGGCAATGGTCGTGCCCAGCGCATCGCTGAGAAAGCCCCGCGCACCGACACTATCCGTGCGCGTCAGGATCTCATCGATCCCCAGGCCGGTGAGGAAATTGGCGGTGATCCCGCCGGTGCCGTTCTGCTCCTGCACGACGTTCAGGCCATCGTGCAGATACTTCGTCGTAAAGCCATTGATCGTCTTCGTCGTCCGGCGCCCAAAGCTGTCGTAGCTAAAGCTGGCGGTAAAGCTCGTGCCGGTGATGCCAGTTAATTGATTCCGGGCATTCCAGGTATAGGTCGCCGTGCCGAGATTATCCGTGACCGTCGTCAGATTCCCGTTGAGGTCGTACGTCAGCGTATTGGCTCCGAACGTCGTCTGCTGGTTGTTGGCGTTGTAACTGACCACACTCAACGCCGGAGGGATATTCGAGCGCGCATAGGTGCCGCCCTGTTTGGTGCGATTGCCCGCCGCGTCGTAGGTATAGGTCAACGTGCCGAGTGTCGTCGTCCCTTGTCGATACGTCAGCGTCGTCAGCTCACTGGCGCTATTGTACGCATACTGAATCTGCGCGCCCGTCGGGAGCGTCACACTCGTCCGCCGGTCGGCATCGTCGTAGGCATAGGTCGCCGTCGCCGTGCCGAGATTGTCGGTCACCGTCGTCAATTGGTTTTGCCCAGGACGTGTTCCCAGTATTGACGTACCACAGGGTCAACTTCCAGACCATGCTTAGCCAATTGTATTTGATCAGCTAGGAGAGATTGTGCCGCCGGATACCCAGCTTCGGCCGCTCGCCGAACCCAATAGGCTCCCGATACCGGATCCTTCTTGTCTCTATAGAGAAACTCCATTGCGGTGTCATACTCGGACTTTCCTGGCGTCTTGCAGTGACACTCAGCACGACGGAACCAAATTGCCGCTTGGGTATCATCTTTCTCAACCCCCCATCCATTTGCATATGCCATCCCAAGTACTTGCTGAGCCTCACTTACGCCAGACTCTGCAAGGGGCCGCAATGTGGCAATTGCACGAGAGAAGTCTCCCGTCTTCAAGGCGCTGAATCCTTGGCGCAAATGTTCAAGTTCTCGATATTGCCAGAGTCGAAACCCGCTCCACCCCACAATCAGCAGTAAACCTATCAGTACAATCGCGAAGGCCTTCTGCTTATTCCTCAAGGAGTCACCTCAAGGACATTCGATGGATCTCGCGATAATAATTGTTTCAAATCACCATATTGGCTAGTTGCAATAGGATCTGTTTTGTCTGCAGTAATACAACCCCTCGAAAACATTCCAGCATGGAGAAAGAATTCACAACGACCAAACCCCATCTTGCAAAGTTGTCGTGAGAACCACCCTTCCTTTAGCCAATATGAGCCGCCGTACTTATCAGTGGGCACCATCTCATACACACCAGGTGGCGTGGGACCCCGATCGCGCTCAGCGGCACACTGAACATTGTTTCGGCATTCGCCTAATCCAGAAAATATTCCGCTTGGACCTACCTCTTGAGACTGCCCTGAATCAGCGGTGCATCGAAGAGTGTGCGACCCAATGGAGTACGTGCATTTTGCAAGACCATACGGATCGCTCCATCTCGTGGAATTTTGGCCTGCATATGCGTAAAGATTAGCTTCTCCTCCACCGAACCCAATCGGATCTTCGCTGATAAACCGCTGCAGCCGCGGATGGTAGTAGCGTGCCCGGTAGTAGTAGAGCCCGGTTCCGTCATCTTCTCGGCCCGTGTATGTAAACGCATTTTGACTCGCCTGCCCCGTACGATTCACCGAGCCGTACGGCTCATACTTATATTCCGTCTGCACAATACCCGCGTTGTCGACCAGGGCAATGGTCGTGCCCAGCGCATCGCTGAGAAAGCCCCGCGCACCGACACTGTCCGTCCGCGTCAGGATCTCATCGATCCCCAGGCCGGTGAGGACATTGGCGGTGATCCCGCCGGTGCCGTTCTGCTCCTGCACGACGTTCAGGCCATCATGGAAATACTTGGTGGTGACGCCATTGATCGTCTTCGTCGTCCGGCGCCCAAAGCTGTCGTAGATGTAGGCCGTGCAGCACCTCACGTGATCCGCCATATTGAGAAGCAGATCGTCACGGCTTGCCGCTCGTTCGTCGTCGCCTAGAAAACGCTCACCCCACGCGTTTCGCTTTGCTTAGTACACACATTGCTCGCGCTACTCTACAACTCCATCGGACCGTAGGTGTGGCGGGCGGTGTGGAGCTCTTTGCGGTGGGCCGCGAAGGCGCGGGCAAACGAGGTACCGGCGATGACGCGCGGGAATCGTGAGGCAGCGGACTGAACTGCGGCCATTTCCTCGGCGAGTTGCCGTACGAGTCGTCGGCCGGCAGCGGGAATCCAGCCGCACTCGCGATCGGCATAGGCAAGATCCTGCAGTGAATACCTGACCGATTCCGTTTCTTCCAAACATCGAAAGTGCGCACGCTGCACATCTCGCGACGTGAGTCCCGCATTGCGCCACGCACTCCGCTTTGACCGTCCCCATTCCGCCAATCGCTCGAACAGCAATGCGCCCATCGTGAACGTAAACGTCGCATGCAGAATGCCGCGCAACGGCCGCAAGCTCCGTCGCCACGGGGAATAAAAGATCTCTTGGTTGCCGTCGCCTCCGTACATGACATGCTTGCGCAGCAATAGATTGAGATGGTGGTGACTATTCTCGTGGATGAGATCGTCGATCGTATCGAGCCCCTGTCGCTCGAACAGATTGATGTACGAAATCCCCGGTCGGTGGCGATAGCTGAAGCTCACCACGCCCCGCGCGTGCAACGGCACGATACGTGACGTCAGCGTGGCCAATAATTCGAAACCCTGCGGCCAGGCCTGCGCAAGTGACGCGAGCGCGCGTTGCAACTGCACCATCAGCTCGGGTGAAGAACGATGAACGGTACGTGCGATCCGCTGTCGGTCATACCGCAGTGTGGGACCGAGCGTGAGTCCGCGCGGCCACTGCGCATTCGGCGCAATCAAATATCTTGGCGGCGTCAACGTCCATTCCCATGGAGTCGCCGCATCGGCCGTAAACAACCGTGTCGTTTCCTTACCGGCCTGTATGTGCACCGCACGAGGCGACACAACAAACGAGACGCGCGAGTCGGACCGCTGCAATGCTCGTCGGAACCACGGCGGCGCAGCGAGATACGCACCGTCCAATCCCACGGGAATTGTCCCGGCCAACTCGGCTCGCTCCAGTTGCGCCGCGAGCGTTCCCGAGCAGGACCAACGCCGCCGCCCGCTCTCGTGGAGCCACGCGCAAGCCGCCTCCGGCACCAAAAACAACGCTTCCTGTGTGAGCTCTTCGGCAAGACGCGCACACAAGTTCGCCAGCCGTTTCGTCAACCGCGCCGGTTCTGGGCGACGCACCGGAAACAAATCGTCCAGATAACTATTCTCGTAGAACTTCTCCTGCGCATCGGCGAGCAGTTGTTCGGCAAATCCCTGTCGGTCTCGTTCGCGCACGAATTGCGTCCGCACATCCAAAAAGTACACGAAGTCGTTGAGCCCTTCGATCCACCCGACGACTTTCCAATGGTCGAAGTCGCGAAGCTCGAGGCGCTGTGCGATCGTACGACAAAGTCCGCTCGGCACCGGATCGTTGGCAACGGCGAGGTCATCGCACAAGCTCAGGAGCAACGCGCGCATCGACGCGCGAAACTCTCGCTGAAGCGTACGAAGTGGAGCGGAATCGAGTAGAGAGTGGGGCACGGGCGGTCAATTCACAGGGGAACGTACGAATACAACTGGGAGGCACTCTACCTGAGGGGATGATACGAGGCAACCGCGAGGCAGCACCGACGACAGATCTGTATTCTACCAGGCACGCACTCGACTCGAATACGTAGAACCTCGAGGCCTCGTACAATCGAGTCGAGTACGCAGATCGAGACGCGCTCACAGACCCACCCGCCACACACCCGGCGGAGTAGACACCCTCCGCCGGGTTCGCCCGCACTAGGCCGCGAGCGGCGGGTAATCCGGCAGCTCCTCGTCGTCGGCATCGGCATCCGCCCCGACGGTCACCGGCACGTAGGTCGGCTTCACCATGCGCCGTTCCGAGCGGTGTTTTTCGATCACGGGGTCCACGATGTTACCGCAGGCCACGCAGCGCCACCCATGAATCCACATGGGCCCCATCGTTTCTTTGATATCCAACAGGTGATCGTGCACCATGGTTCCCTTGCAGCGAGAGCACTTCATCGGGCACCTCCGTTTGAGTCCCGCGCTGGAGCGGCGGGGTTGTCCGTCGATCGGCCATGCCCGCCAGGGCCGCGCCATCCGACGTGTTCTTGGGAGACCACTACGCAACCGGAGTGCCAACACAACGCGGGAGAACCGAGAAGAATCGACGCTTTGCCTGACCGGCAAAACTCGTTACAATCTGCGCAGTTAGCGAGGGGCCGGGGACCAGCCTAAAAGCGCAATCAGACCAACCCCCTAAGGGTTTGGTTTTCCTCGTATTTTCCCCCTTCGAATGGGTGGTGCCGTGTCGTTGTCGACAGCGGAAATTTGCGCAGTCCTCGCCGAAATTCGTCCATCCCTGCTCGGCGGGCGGGTCCAGAAGGTCGCCCAGCCCACGGAGACGAGCCTTATGATCGAGGTCCGCACACCGGGACGGACCGTCCCTGTCCTGCTCTCGGTCCAACCGGAGACGGCGCGCCTGCATGTCCAGACAGCACGCTTGCCGAATCCGCCAACACCGCCGGCCTTCTGCCAATTGCTTCGCGCACGTCTTCAAGGCGCCTACGTCGCGGACCTTCAGCAGTTGAACGAAGACCGGATCGTCGAATGGACGTTCGTCAGCGGTGACCACCGATATGGATTGGTCGCGGAACTCTTCGGTCGGGCCGCGAACATCGTGTTGGTCGATGAGCAACGGATCGTCATCGGCGCCCTACGCCCGGCAGCGGACCGACTCCGGAAGCCGCTGGATCGCCCGCGACCAGCCGGACCTCCAACACGGCCGCCCGTCCACCACCGGTCTCGTCTCACGTCCGCACAGGAACCGACGGCGGAGCAGCCCTTTCCCTTGTCGGCCGTTATTGAGGAGACATACGGGAGCCGCGAGATCGAAGCCATCGCGGCGGCCGCGCAACAGCAGCGTCGCACGGTGCTGCGTCGCGAGATGAAACAACTCCTGCGTCGCATCGACGGCCTGAGCGCCGACCTTGAAAAAGCGCAACGCTACGAAGGGTACGCGCGATACGGCGAACTCCTCAAAGCAAACCTCGGCGCCATGACAAAAGGCGCAAGCGAAACAGAGGTCGTCGACTATTTCGACGAGGCGCTCCCGACGTTGACGCTCCCGCTCGATCCCGCTAAGTCGCCGCAGGCGAACATGGACGACTATTTCCAGAAGCACAGAAAATTTCTCACGGCGCAGCGGCTCATCACCCCTCGATTGGCCGCGGCGCGCGAGGCGCTGTCCCGCGCGCAAGAGGAATGGCACCGCCTCGAAGCCGGCATCTGGACGCCGCCCACTTCACCCACGTCGCACACGGTTCGCGGCGGAACGCGCACACAGGCACCGAAACGACAAGGCCAGGCACCAGCGGAACGAAAAGGCCCGTTCCGTCGCTTTCATTCGCACGATGGTTTGCCGATTTACGTCGGGCGTAATGCGAGGGAAAACGAAGATCTGACGCACCGCTTCGCCAACAGTGAGGACCTCTGGTTGCACGCGCGTGGCGTGCCCGGGTCGCATGTGGTTGTGCGGCTGCCGAAGGGGGCCGACGTCCCGCAAGAAACGTTGCGCGATGCGGCGACCTTGGCTCTGCTCTACAGCGATTTAAAAAAGAGCGGGAAAGGCGACGTGATTTACACGCGGAAGAAGTGGGTGAAGAAGGCGAAGGGGCAGGCAACCGGCGCCGTGGTCGTCACGCAGGAACGAACGATCCACGCACAGGTGGATCGCGAGCGATTGACCCGCATCAAGGAACGCACGGCGGAGCGAGAACGCGCGGACGACTAAAGTTGCGCGGGCGTAAAGCTCGGATGCGTCGGCGCATCCGGCGCCACCTCGAACGTCAACTCCACGGCGCCCTTCACACCGTTCAGGACCAGTCGCCCGCCGTCGAAAGATTTCACACGACGATCAAGACCCTTGCCGCTTGGGCGCCACGTCGCGGGGAGTTGCAGCGTCAGACCGTCGATCTGATCGGGCGCTGTAATCGAGACGACTCGTCGCCCACCATCCGCACGCACATCGACCTGCGCGGCATTCCGCGCCTTCCACCACGCGCCGAACTGTCCCACCGAACCGAACCAGGCCGTGCCCTTGAGCGCGCCGACAAACGCCTTCTCGAATTCCATCTTATGGCCAAGAATATTGGGATGGATGAGCACCACCACCGATCCGCCGTAGCGGGAAATCTTTTTCGCCACCGCCAAGGCCTCCGGCACACGCGATCCCATTTCAGGCAAGGCTTCGTCTTCGATCGTCACGGGGAACTCGAACACCTCCGACTCCGTACGCACATCGTGATCGACCATCAACTGATACGGCAGATGCGTCAGCGAATTGTTGGCGGTCGCCGAGGAACTATAGCGATACCCCGTCGCCGTCAACGCCTGCGGCAACTGCGCCGGATTCGATAGCTCGCCGGGGCGGAACGACTCCACGTGTGCACCGCCCGACAGTCGCTCGACGAGGAATTTGCTGACACGGAGCTCGCCCAAGATCGACCCGTTCGCTGCATTCTTTCGCGTTTTCACGTAGGGCGTGTAGTCCGGATACCGCTCCGCTCCCGTGCCCAGCGGGAAGTGGCTCAACACCTTCGAGTGGGCCACCGTGTGGCTGCCCAGCTCCATCCCCAACGTGTGGAGCGCGGCCATGTCCTTCACACCCTGGTCGTTAAAAAAGATCTCGTCGTTGTAATCCTTCACGTACTTCGTCTGCACAAAATACGTCCCGACGATCCCCTGGCTCCGCTCGAATTCGGCGAACTGCCGCGCGTTGGCCATGGATGTCTGCGCATCGATATCGTGCGTCAACAGCACAGACAGTTGTTTGTTGAACGGCGCGGGATGCACCACCACCGCGTTCGGCTCGCCATGCCGATACATGTTCGCAAGCAGTCGCAGAAATACATCGCTCCCCGGCTCGTACTCGTTGTCGTAGCTGCGCGCGATCCCTTCATCGCGCAAGTTGTGTCCCTTCAGCAGCAGATACCCGAGATCGATCCCGATCGCATAGGCATGGCCGACGCCGTAGGAGCGCTGGGTAATAGCCGTCGTCCCATCGTCGTACGTCGCCAACGCCGACTCTCGCGTTTCGAGATAGGCACGCGCCGGGATCGGCTGCATACCTTTCTCGCGATTGCCCAGCGGAATCGTCTGCTCGGCTGGATCGGTGAAGTCCGTCAGCAGCGGCGAGCCGGTCGCCAGCCTCAGCGCATAGTGGTCTTTCGTCGTACGCATCTCGGCAAAGCCGAACACTTCCTCCAAGCCGCCACCGAGGATATCCGTCGCGATGAGCGTCCCACCTTGGCGCGGATGCGCCGCCAACGCCTTCAACGCCTCCGGGCTCAAAACGCGGCCGGAGATCAGCGGGTAGACCATGACGACGCGATGCTGCAGCGCCTTTTTCGCGTCGGTCGTGACGACGAACGGCACACCGATCGACTTGAGACCATGCGCCAGCCCAAGCCAATTGGCCTCCGGATCGGTCAACAAAATCGCCATGCGGCTCTGTCCGCCGGTTTCGTATGTCGTCGTCGCTGTCGGTTGCGCCGAGGCGACCGTCGTCTGCGATGTCGGACCGGTCACACCGGGAAACCGAAATACACGCTCGACAGGCACCGCGTACACATCGGTCTGCACCGGGATCGCGGGCGCCGACGGCACCGCGGCAGTCGGTTGCGTCGCAGCACTCGTTTTCTCCGAACCACCGAACTGGATGTGCACGACACCAGCCCGTATCGACAGGCCGACCGCCAAGGCGACCGCTGCCGCTCCGATCCCGATCGTCACCATACTCACACGCATATCGTCGAACCTCCACACATCATCAGCACCACGTCGTCGCGACTACCAATGCCAAATCAGATTCAATTGCAGCCCGCGGCGGACGTAGAGAAAACCACGGTCTTCGTAATATCCCGACACTTCGCCCGAGAAGCGGGACGAAATGGGAAACATCGCGCCGGCCTGCCAAATCGAGCTACCGATTCGGGCGAAGTCCTGCTCCGCACGAATGCGCTCCCCGGCCGTCCCGAACCCGTACGACGCCCAGAACTGCCACCGCTCTTGCGGACGCCAGGTCAACTGCGACGAGAGCGTGATGGAGCCTTGCGCAGGCACATACGAAATTTTTTCCGTAATCCAGAGGTTCCAGGGCAAAAACAGCGTCAGCCCGGGCGTCAGCAGGTCGATACCGGCCGTCTTGAACTCCATGCGCTTGTACCCCATGGACGCTTCGAAGATGGCCAACGGCGCGGCGATCACTCCCAAGTTCTGAAACACTTCGCTGCCCAACGACCAGACGGGCACGAAGCTGGCGTCGAACGCACCCGACCCGCCGATGTATCCCCAAGCGCCGCGCCAGAGCGGGCTATAGAGTTCCGCGGACAGCGGCGTGTCGTGCAGCCCGAAACGATTGAGCGGTTCGATCCGGCCCACCAGCGTCATGTTGCCGATGGGTTTCGCCGCTTCGATCAACAAGTTCCGTTCGTCCGGGAACTTGTTCGTATACGTATAGTGTCCGTAGCCGACCTTGAGATAGTCCCGATATGGGATCATCAATCCGTCGCTCGCGCGGCGGATCGGCGCCCGAATCGACACGGCCATTTCCGTCTTCACCGCCTGAATACGCGACGGCAATTCCGGATCCTTGGTCTCCGCATAGACCGCCTGATACAGCGGCAACGCTTCGGCGTAACGACCTGTCCAATAGTAGACATCCGCCAGACCTTGTTTGGCCTCGACATGCTGCGGATCTTTGGCAAGGACCGCCTGATAGCCCGCGATGGATTCGTCGTACTGCTTCTGCCACGACAACTCGCGCGCACGGACCACCTGCTGTTCGAGATCGGCAGCAGCTGATTGTGCAGTCTCATCGGCACGGCGCTGCGACTCGACCTTCGCACCCGCCTCGATCTCCGTTTTCATGGCGGCGATGCGTTGCGCAATTTCCGGATCGTGGGATTCGCGATAGACCTGCTCGTACAAGGGCAAGGCTTCGGCGGGTTTCCCGGACCAGCCGAGCACATCGGCCAACCCGCGTGTCGCATCGTAGTGGGTCGGCTCCTGCGCCAACACCGCGCGATAGCCCGCGATGGCTTCGTCGTACTGTTGCTTCCACGACAGTTCGCGAGCCGCGACGACTTGCTTATCCAACTGTTCGGCTGTTGCGCGCTGTGCCGCCTCTGCCCGTTCTTGCGCGGCGGCCTGCGCAGCCGCCTGTGCCGCAG
>JAXLZC010000001.1:1085000-3159633 GCA_046351095.1 Nitrospiraceae bacterium | reverse complement strand
TTGCTTCCACGAAAGCTCGCGAGCCGCGACGACTTGCTTGTCCAATTGGTCGGCTGCCGCGCGTTGCGACGCCTCCGCCCGTTCTTGCTCCGCGGCTTGCGCAGCCGCCTGTGCCGCAGCCTTCGCCTCGGCGTCCAACTCACTCTTGATCGAAGCGATGCGCTGGCCGAGTTCGGCGTCGTGCGTCTCGCGATGGACCTGCTCGTACAAAGGCAGCGCCTCCGCCGGTCGTCCCGACCAGGTCAGCGTATCGGCCAGCCCTTGCGCCGCGTCGAGATTAGCGGGCGCTTCGGCGCGCACATCGCGAAACAGCGTTTCGGACTCCTGAAACTGTTTCTGCCACGAGAGCACACGCGCCAACGCAATTCGGAGATCGATGTCGGCCGGCGTCCGTGTCAGCATGTCGCGATACAGCGCCACGGCCGTGTCGAGTTGCCCGGTCCATGAACGAAGACGCGCGACGTGGCCGCGTAATTCGTCGTCGTCGGGACGGCGTTTCAACGCCGCTTCGTACCGAGCGGCCGCCGCCTCGAACTGCTTCTTCGCTTCCAACTGCTGCGCCTGTTCGACGAGTTCGCCGACGGTCGCCTGCGCCCCCTGTGCGTGGACGACCGATGGAGCCGCAACCCCGATACCGGCGCCGAGCGCCAGCGGCAGTACCAGTGCCGCACACACACCCTGCACTCGTCGCGTCGACCAACCGTGCTGTCGATGTCCCCGATGCTTCATGCCGATGACTCTCCCGTTACTCTCCTGCTCGTACCGCGCTGCCGCTGCCCGTAGGCAGCCCGCGATATCCGGTCACATCGTGAATCAACACGCCGGCCAAACTGCGATACGGCATCCGCCGCGCCAGCGCCGTCAGCGCGTCCCGCACATCCGTTCGTGTCTGTTTGCTGTAACTCAACCGCTCGGAACGGATCGCGTACTGATGGATCAACCGGTACCAATCGCCCGTCGAGTCCGTCGGCGGCACGCCGACCGTCAGCGTGCCGCCGGCACGATCCACGTAGGCATTCGCCAACCGGCGCTGGTCCGTCCGTTGCCAAGTGACATGCCGCTCGATCGGCAGTTCGCGTGTCTCGACCGCCAACCAGACAGGCTTCCCCGTCAACTCGCCGTACCGGACGATGTCCTCGGCAATCCCACGGAGTTCGTCCACATCCGTGCGATAACTCATGATCGCCACGTCATCGACCATGTCCAACACGACAAACGCCACCGGCCGCCCGCCCTCGCGCACCGCGCTGAACCAAAAGGGCATCACCATAGAGAGGCGCGTGTCCGGACGCAGCAGGTCGCGCACCTGCCGAATCGTGGCCAGGTACTGTCTGTATCCATCGGTCGATCGGCTGAAATCCTTCAATAGATACGGTTCGATATCGAGTTGCAGGCCCGTAAGCGGCCGGTCGCCCAAGAACGCTTGAAGCCGACGGATGCCGTCGAGCAACGGCGTCGGATCGCGGATCAATTCGGGCGCGCCGTCCAACGCAAAGGCCTCGATGCCCGCCTGGTCGATGGTGCGCAGCAACGCCGCGTACCCCTCCCAGACGTCGTCGCCGTCGCTCAGAGCCGGCATCTGCACAACCAAGCGCCGACATCCGGTCTGCCGACAGGTTTCCAGCACCTTGCTTGGATCGGCGATGGCCTCGCGATACTCCCAGGCCCAAAAGCCCACGGCGGGCGCAGATTGCGCAGCTACCGTCGGCGCCACTCTCGGTCGCGCGACGATCGGCCCGACCGTCGCGGACTCGCCTTCGAGTGACAGCACGAGCGACATCGCCACGATCTCGCGGAGGTCCACGACGCCGGCCGCCTCTTCGATTCGAACGGCCGTCACACGGTCCGCCGTTGATGGACTCAGACGCGTCGCACCGAATGACTGATCGGGCTTGTTCGGCTGCCCAGCCAGCGCGCCCATCTGCACATCCGTCTCGGTCAGCGGCTCGATGGTCGCTTGTCGACCGAATCGATCCGTCAGCGACACCGCCACGACTTCCGCCTGATGGGTGTCGATGCGCAAGGAGCCCACGCCGAGCAGATCGAGCACCTTGTCGCGATCGGCCGTCGCAAACCCCAGACGGCACCGGTCGTCGCCGCGCCAGATCGTCTGTATCGCCAGCCGCCCGTCGCGCGGCGCTGCCGGAGGACGCAACGCGCAGCCGCCCTCGCTCCGCACGTCGTGCGCCGCATCCAACAATGTGGGGCCACGACCCGACGCATCGAGCGGCGGAGGACGACGCGCCGCAACCGGACGCGGGCGCTCGCTTCGTAATTCGACCAACGGCTCGCGGCCCTCGACGAGCGTCACCTCGATTTCTTCGATGGTCTTCGGCAGGTTCTCGCCCAGCGGCAGACGGTGCAGCGAGTCCACCACAGACGCGGCCTCGGGATATAGCGAGACAGACGACGTGGCTGCGAACGCACTGGTCGCCACGACACACAGCCCGACGAGGACTGCGCTGCAGCACGGGATGGAGGCGACACCGGCGCCACCGATTCGCACACCAGTTCCACACGCGCGGCTCATTTCGCCGGCACCCCGACTGGTGCCACCTTCTTGAACCCGGCTCGCTCCATCGTTCCCCAATCTTTCCGACCGCGCCAATACTTCACCAAGCCGCGTAACCGCCAATAGACCGTGACCTGGCGATAACCGAGGTTCTCGACCAACGACCATCCGATCAGCAGCGCCCGATCCACCAACGAGTCGATTCGTCGGAAACTGTATTCCTCGATGACGAGCGTCCAAATCGACAGCATCGTGCCGTAGCCGTAGGCGACGAGGAAAAACAGAATCGCCACGTGTTGGTTACCGCCGCCCATCCACAACAAAAACGCGCTGATGATGAGGCCAACGGCTTCTATCACCGGCGCGAATAATTCGACGATCACGAAATACGGCACGGCGACCATCCCCAACGAGCCGTAGCGCGGGTTGAAGAACAGCCGACGATGCCGCCACAACACGTCTGCGAGTCCTCGATGCCATCGGTCGCGCTGGCGCCCTAACACACGCATCGACTCAGGCACTTCAGTCCAGGCGACGGGATCGGGAATAAACACCACGTCCTGCGCTTGTTTGCGTTCGTAGCCCAATCGGCGCAACCGCACGACCAATTCCATGTCTTCCCCGACCGTGTCGTGACGATACCCGCCGGACTCGATGACGGCTTCGCGGCGGAACAATCCGAATGCGCCAGAGATGATCAAATTGCCGCCAAGCCGGTTCCATCCCAAGCGGCCGAATAGGAACGCGCGGAGGTACTCGGCCACCTGCACACCCGCGATCAACCGACGCGGCACGCGTAGCTTGGTCACACGCCCGCCCTGCACCGTGCAGTCGTTCACCGGACGGATCGTCGCGCCGGCCGCAACGACTTGATCGGATTCCAGAAAGGGCCGGACCATCCGTTGCAGCGCATCGGCTTCGATCAACGTGTCCGCGTCGATCGCGCAGACCAATTCTTCCTGCGCGATGTTCAAGCCGACGTTCAACGCATCGGCCTTTCCGCCGTTTTCCTTGTCGACCACGATCAAATTCGGATGAATGCGCGAGCGGTACAGCGCGAGCACCGGTTTGGTTTGGATACGGCGCCGGAAAATCGGATGCACGTCCACGAGGTCGAACTGGTCTTGCAGCACGGCCAGCGTGTTGTCCTTGGACCCATCGTTCACGACGACGACTTCCAAACGTGGATACTGCAGTCCCAACAAGGCGCGCACGCTGTCGGCGATGGTTTTTCCCTCGTTGAAGGCGGGCGCGATCAAACTGATCCGCGGCACCATGGCGGACTGCAACAAACGGCGCCGGTTTTCGCCGCGTTCTTTCAACAGATGCGGACGCAGGTCAATGCCCGCGCTGACAAGCAACACGGCATACAACGTCGTGACCATCAGAAAATACCCGAGGATCACCCACTCGATGCCCAGCAGGATCGGCATCACTGTATTCGTCAGAAAGTCGTTCATGCGGCCCTCGCCGTTTGTCCCGGCATGGGTAGCCCGAGGACGTGACGCGCCATGTCCACCGCGTATCGATCCGTTCCCTTGAGGGCTTGGCGTAAAAACAAGCGTCCAGGCGCGCCGAGATTGCGCAAGGCCAACGCGGCGGC
This sequence comes from Nitrospiraceae bacterium, assembly GCA_046351095.1. Taxonomy (GTDB): domain Bacteria; phylum Nitrospirota; class Nitrospiria; order Nitrospirales; family Nitrospiraceae; genus BQWY01. Next base: position 3,155,518 of record JAXLZC010000001.1, on the reverse strand, counting down.
GTGCCGCACGATCCATTCGGGATCGCCCAACAGCTTCGCGACGCGCGGCGCTGCGGGCCAATGTCCGAGATTACCCACAGCGGTCACCGCAGCCTCGCGGACGGTCGCGACCGGGTCGGCGCACCGATCCAACAACAGCGACAGATGGCCCACGCCGCCGACAGCACCCAACACCTTCGCGGCGAACGCTCTCGTCACCGCACGCTCCGCCACGATCATGGTTTTTGCGACGTGGAGGAAATGTTCATCGCCCATGACGGAAATCACCGACATGGCCAGATCGACCTGCGGTCCGTCTTGCGTCGTCACAAATTGCACCAATGGGTCGATGACGACCGTCCCCATGCGATGCAACGCGTCCATTGCGGCGAAGCGACAGAATCGATCCGGGTCACTCAGCATCGCCAACAAGGCCTCAATCGACGCAGGCGTCGGATGGCTGGCTGCCCAGTACGCCACCTGTGCACGGACAACCGGAGAACGGTCCTGAAACATCGGCGGCACGATCGCGTTGCCTGCGACCAACACCGTCAGAATCCGCACGCCGCGTACACGACGCGACCACCACCAACTGCGGCACATCCGCTCCGCCGCGCGCATCAACCCCAGTTGCTCGCTGAGCGCGCCGACGATATCGGCGCCGCGCCCGCTCAAATTCGTCCCCCATTCGTGAACCAACCCGACCTGACGATTCAGCGGCAGCCTCCGCAAGGCCGCGCTGTCCTCCGGCGCAAGCGCGCCGGTGCCCAATGCGCGGGTCAACGCCGTCCGCCCCGACGCCATATCCGCCGCATAGTGCTGCGCTTCCCATTGGATCCAGAGCGCGTGCCCGAACAACATCGCGAGCGCAAACACCATGATCGCACCCTCCCACAGGAGGGCCGTCCACAGCAGCTCGAGGATAAATTCGTCGCTCATGGTCGATACGTGGTTAGGTCGCTCACAGCGCTTGGCTCGTTACAAGGCGCGCCGGATGCGTTGCGTCAACACACGAATGCTGAACGGTTTCGCCACATAGTCGAAGGCGCCCGTCTCGAAAGCCGCCACGACTTCATCTTCGTTGGCGCGATTGGTCAGCACGATGACCTTCGTTTTCGTCAACACATGGTCGTCCGACAGACGACGCAGCACCGCCATACCGTCCAGTCCAGGCAGATCGAGTTCCAACACGATCACCTTGGCTCTGACGATCGGTGTCGCGCCGCTCAATTTGTGCACTGCGGTCTCGCCGTCGCGGATCCAGATCGGGCGCACGCCCTGCGTCATCAGCGCACGATGCATGAGGCTCGCGACACTTTCGTCCTCTTCCACGATCGCCACGTCGTAAGCCGCTTCATCTTGATCGTCCGCCGACTCGTGGATGGCCGCCAAGATCTGCCCGCCGCCGGCGGCTTTGATCTGCGCCAACAATTGGCCGGCCGCGTCGTGCAACCACTGTAGGTCGCTGCCTTCCAATAAGTACTGCACGACGGCCGCGCTGAACCGCGGCGTGAGCGCGCCCTGCTGCAATTCCGGAAACGACTCCTGCGCCAACGAATCGAGCACGGTTTGGATGCGCAACACCGCGTCCTGCTTGCGCGCGTTGTACATCGCCACGATGAACTCGTCGCCGCCCAACCGCACCACCGCGTCTTCCGCGCGCAGTGTCCGCAGCAAGATTTGCCCGAGCCGACGCAGCACCGCATCGCCAGCGGGAATACCGTGTAGGCGATTGATCTCTCCCAAGCCGTCCACATCGAGTGCGACGAGCGTCAGCGGCAATCGGCTGCGCGCCGCCATCCGTATCAATCGCCGCACGTGATGGTCGGCGTTCGGACGGCTCGCAACGCCGGTCAGTCCGTCGGTGCCGGCCTGCTGCCGCTGTAAGTAGAAGCGCTCAAGGCGGTTCGCGATCCGCGCGATCAGCTCCGGCCCCACCACCGGCTTCGCCACACAATCGTCGGCGCCCGCCGCGAATACCCGCTCGATCGAAACCGCGTCGTTCTGCCCGGTCAACATCACGACCGGCATCAATCGCCAGAACGGATCGTCCCGAATGCCTCGGCACAGTTCGAGCCCTGTGACGGGCGCCATTTCCGCGGCCGCCACGACCATGTCCGGCACATTCTGATTGAACACATCCCAGAATCGACTCGAATCGCCGAGGGTCGTCACATCGAGCCCGCGCGCGTCCAAGACGCTGCCGACCGTGCCGAGCACGGTGGGATCGTTGTCGACGGCCAACACTTTCGGCGCCGATGCGCGCACCAACGCGACGACGCCGGCGACGGCGTCGGCCAACGCATCGAGCGGCAGATCGATCGGCGCCGCCATCCGGGCGCCGCGCCGCGCCACTTCGAGCCGGTACCTCATCGCATCGTGATGCAACAACACCACGACGGGAATCGGCGGCACATGGTTGGAAAATTCGTCCAGCAGGAGGAGACCACGCTCGACGCTGTCGCCCGCATGGAGATCGAGCACGGCGGCGGTCGGCGCCGCTCCCGCCAGCAGATCGCCGACCGTGTTGGGAAATTCGGCCCAGACCGCATGAAACGATCGGCCGCTCGGCGCCTGCATCAGTCGCGTCGCCAAACTCCGGTCGCGCGCCACCACGACGACCAGCGGACCTTCCGCATCCCGCCCGGCTTCGATCGCCATGGGCTTGGCGGCTTGCCCCAGTTCCGACTCCAACTGCACGATCAATTCGCAGATCTGCAGCAGTTGCGGCGGGAACAGCATATTCGCGCCGTCCAACACCTTCGCCAGATCGCGCGCGACACGCGCCCCTTCGTATAAACCTCTGGTGGTGAATGCTTGCTCCAACGAACGCGCGCCGAGATAGGCGTCAGGAACGATACCGCTCGCCGCTTGCCCCTCGATCAACGCCGTGGCTGCCGTTTCCAACGTGTCGATGTGCAGCGCCGCCTGCGTCTTGAACCGTTCCCACGGCGTCGTGGGCGGCCCTTGGTTCACGCCGTCGGCGACGGCCACCATCGACATGTCGGGCGAGAGCCCGTCGTGGCCGACGGCGTGACCGGTTTCCCCTGTAGAATCGCTTACGGAATCCGACATGCCTCTGCGTCCTTGCGTACCGCGCGACCTATCGCCGAACCTCGACCGCGCGCACGAACGATCCGTGCGACAACGGGTCTAGGCGTAGTCCCAGCTACTACAGGTCGATTCTAGACGGATCCTACAAATCAGAAAGTTAATTGAGGATTTGCGCAGGGTGCCGCACTTCGGCACAATCGAAGGAGAGCGTCGAATGGAGGACGTATGGACTCTCGACCGTCGTCAGGCACAACGATAAGGAGAATGGGTTATCGGCTGGCCGGCCTTGTCGCCGTACTGCATGTCGTTATCCCGGCGTCGAGTATGGCCGAGACAGGGCCTAACAACACGCCGCGCACGCCTGCCGCGGGACAGGCCGGAGACCCGATTAAAGGGAAGGCGCTCTTCGAACGGTATTGTGTCGCCTGCCATGGCCCGACAGGCTCGGGTGACGGCTATCGATTGCTCGGACGATCTCCGGCAGACCTGACCTCGCCGCACACCACAGGCAAGCCGAATGAAAAGCTGCTCGAAACGATCCATCGCGGCACGACGAATATGCCGCCGTGGAGCCCCCGCCTCTCCCCGCAGCGGCAACAGGACGTGCTCGCCTACGTACGAACGCTTTCCCGTCCGTAGTCGAGAGGGAAACGCAACGACCGGAGTCTCGGTTAGTGCTGGGTCATGAACCAGCCGGCAATGGAGAGGCGCTTATGCGCGCCGGCAGTGGGGTCGACACGACAGACTCGATGGAATCGTGGGACCGTGAACACGACAAGCGATCCCGGGCGCGGGGCGATGCAGTGGCTGATGCGGAGTTCGGCCATCTCCGTTGTCGACGGCTGCGTGCGACCATCTCCCCCCTGGGGCGCACCCGTCGCGCGCCCACCAGGACGACGGGTGTCGTAGACGATCAACTCGCCGCCCCAATCCGGATGCCATTCCTCATGCAAATACAACACGGCGGCCAACCGGCGCCTCGGCGCGCGTGGACCGCCGCCGCCCTGCGCCGTATCGTCGTGGGTCAGCAGGCAGTCGCCTGCCCCGTAGCTGTAGTAGCTGAATCCGATATGGAGGCCGGTGATGTTGGGGAACGACTCCACGTAGTTTTTGATGCAAGGGAGCGCGAGCCGCTCCATCAGGAATCGCCCGTAGGGTGGCTGGATTTCCGCCTTTTCCCAATTACCGCTATTGGGAAAATCCTCGCGGGTTTGGGGAATGTCTCGCAGCGCTTTCCAATTGGCCTGCGCCATCCCCTCGCGCAGATGCTGCCGCTCGTCTAAATGGAGGAACTGCTCGACGACCAGGACGGGCTGTTCGTGGAAGGAAAAGGTGTCGAGCGCATCGCAGGTTTGCAGGACGGTCACGGTGGTACTCCTGGCTCTGTCTCGCGACGGACGCTCCGGCATGCGCTGTGCGGACAGGATCGAGATGTACCACAGGACCCGCAGCCAATACCAGACGGGGCAGCCGCACCGAGGTTGCTACAGTCGGCAACGCTGCGGAACCGACAACACACCGGTTTTTTCGGCCGATGCAGTGTCGAGAATGCGATAGTGGCCGAGGCCGAGTTCTTTCCCGTAGGCCTTTCCCACCAACACATCCTGCACGTGTTGATGATCGGCCGCACGGAACGACGAGCGCCCGACCTTCAGTCCGTCGAACGAATGGCCTTCCAGCGCAGCACGAAGCGCCGTCGCATCCGTCGTCCCGGCCCGTTGGATCGCCTCTAAAATCTGCGTCATCGCCGCATAGCCAAGGTAGCAGCGCGACGTCGGCGTGTGGTTGTACTTCTCGACCACAGCAGCCACAAATCGTCGCGATCCCTCCGTGTCGATCTTCGGATCCCAGATGAGTCCCCAGATACCCGCATTGTGCGCATACCCAAGCGGTCGCCCGATCTGTTCGCCGGCAATCATGCCGCCGAGGCCGATCTTCGCCTTCGCCAACTCGGCCGCGGCGTAGCCATGCAGTGCGTGGACGAGATCCCATCCGTAGACATTCAACACGATGGCCTGCGGCGCCGCCGCCTTGGCCGCAGCCAATGCCTCCGAAAAATCCGTCGCGCCGAACGGCACCGTCGCCCGCCCGATCACTTCACCGCCGACCGCACGACAGGCGTCCGTCATGGCCGACTCAGCGGAGCGGCTGTCGGCCGTGTCCGCCGTGATCATGAACCACCGTGCGCCGTACTCCTTGGCGAGTGCGGGCGCGACCGCCTGCGCCAACATCATCGCATTCGGCATAAAGACAAACGTGTTGGGTCGGCACTGCGCGCCGGTAAGTTCAGGATCGTGACTGCCGGTGACCATAAACAGCCGCTGCCCAGCCTGCGCGACCTCACCGACTGCGCGCGCACACGCGCCGGTGAACGTGCCCATCAACACATCAACACGATCCTGCTCGATGAAGCGCGTAGCGGCCGCGGCGGCGGTGTCCGGACGACCGGTGTCATCCGCTTCGAGTAACTGCACGGGCCGCCCCAACACACCGCCTTGCCGGTTGAATCGATCGACGGCCACGTGCGCCCCATGTACGTCGTGCACCGATGACGTACTGTACGGTCCCGTCAACGGATCGATGATGCCGATCGTGATCGGGCGACCATCAGGCCTAGGTCCCGCTGTGTGCCCCACCGCATGGTCGCCCATGTCCGACGAGGCCCAGGCCGATGACATCCCCGCACCACGAAACTGCCCAAGGACAACCGCACCGCTTCCCAACGCCATCCACCGCAACCAGTGCCGCCTCGATATCAAACGCATGGACCGGCCTCCCTCTAGTGCTTCAGTAGATCCATTTGATCGTAGACATATCAACTACCGCAATTCACTGTCGTATAAAATCCTGGTCGAGATTACTACAACGGCGCCCAATCCGCTACCCATGCGATGTTTCTGCTTTTCTCGCAGCGGATTCCGATAGGATTGCGAACGGCCTCGTGCCGTGCGACGTCGGCAGGCAAAAGAGACGGGACGAACGGATCCGGATGGATGGCTAGGATCGGGGGTGGTCCGACCGACTCAAGTATTCCGTCGGCACAGCCGACAAACAGGGTACGACTTCACACCATTCGACGAAGGAGCGCGAGCCATGGATTGGCACCGACGCAGCCGCCCCCGCATTTCCGTGCAGTACCACGTCCGTCTCCTCAGCGACGACAACATGGGCGGCGGCACAATGCTGAACCTGTCTCCATCCGGCTGCCAAGTGCGCAGCTCGCTGCCGCTCGAACCGGGAAGCTACGTCGCGGTGGACATCACTGTGCCGCACCGGGCGCAGGCGGTCGGTGTCGAGTTGTCGATCGTCCGATGGGAACAGGATGGTCGGTATGGATTGGAATTCGTGAAGTACGCCGAAGACGCGCGCGATCAATTGCTGCGGCTCTTGGGCGAGACGGAAGGACCGGAAAAAACGCCGCCGGCCGTCATCGCCGCGGCGCCGACGCTCTCCGCGTCTCACAACGACCGTTCGCAGTTGATGGCGGCGTAAACTTCGCTGACTTGCGGGTACGTGCCGTGAAGGCACATGAGCCCTACTCGCCGACCCGCACCAGCAGCCCCTTTTCCCGACAGACCCGAAACATCCCCTGAAAAAACATCACGGCCCCGATCGCCGCGGCGGCGTTTAACCCTGTCGCCCAGCCGAGGTGCGTCAACGGCATCGCTCCGTCCTTCAGCACGGCCCGCATCCCCTCGAAGACGTGCGCCGCCGGATTCATCCACGCCACGGCTTGCAGCCACGGCGGCAGGACCTCCATGGGGTAAAACACGCAGGAAATCGGATGGAAGAGAAACACCATGCTCCACGCGAGCACTTCCGCTTCCTGTCCGAACCGCATGATGAGCGCCGTCGTCACGACGCCGATGCTCCATCCCGTGACGACGAGACTTACGACGAACGGCACCAAGGCGAGGCCGATGACGAACACATTGTAGTCGTAGAGCAGATAGGCGGCCGTGACCATGACGATCGACACAGCCGTCACCTTAAAAATACTCATGGCCATCGTGGCGGCCAAAAACTCGCTCGTCTTCAGCGGGCTGGCGAACAGATTGAGCAGATTCCGCGCCCAGATTTCTTCCAGAAACGTGATCGTGATGCCCTGCTGCGCGCGAAACAAAATATCCCAAAGGATCAGCGCACCCAGAAAAAACGTGACGGCACCGGAGAGCTGGCCCTGCATCTTCATCAGATACACGCTGATGAAGCCCCAGATGATCAAATCGACCATCGGCCAATAAAAAATCTCCATGATCCGCGGCAGGCTGCGCTTGTAGAGATAGACGTGCCGCTGCAGCAGCGCGACGATCCGATGCAGCTTCATGCGCCGGCCTCCGTCCGCTCGGCCGTCGGCCCGCCCGGCGTCTCTCGCGCAATCGCCAAGAACACTTCTTCGAGGTCGCTGCGCCCGTAGGTGGTCACGATTTCCTGCGCCGTCCCTTCCGCCACGATCCGCCCGCGCTGGAGAAAGATGATCCTGTCGCACATCTCTTCCATCTCGCGCATGTTGTGCGAGGTATAGAGAATACTCAGCCCGGTTGCGCGGCGCACGTCCAGCAACAGCGCCCGAATCTTTTGCGCAATGTCCGGATCGAGGCTCGCAGTCGGCTCATCCAACAACAACACTTTCGGATTCGTGAGAATCGCCTTCGCCAGCATCAGGCGCGTCATCTGCCCGGACGAAAGCCGCCGCGTCAGGTGATGCCGCATGTCCTGCATCTCCAACTGCGCCACGACCTCGTCGAGTCGCGCCTCCACATTCGTCATGCCGTAGAGTCTGGCGACGATCCGCAGATTTTCGTCGACGGTCAAGGAGTACGGGAGCGACATATACGTAGAGGAAAAATTCACCTGCTCCAAAATCGTCTCGCGATGCTGCGCGAAGTCGAGCCCGAACATGCGGATTGTGCCGGAGGTCGGCGCGATCAATCCCAGCAACATCTGAAACGTAGTGGTCTTCCCGGCGCCGTTGGGACCGAGGAGTCCGAGGATTTCTCCGGGCTGGATCGAAAACGAAATGCCGTCCACAGCCGTGAATGCGCCGAAGCGTTTGGTGAGCGCGCAGACGTCGACGACTGGGTGATCGGAGCGAGACATGCCGGTATACGCAGGCGTCAGAACAGCAGGTCCTGTACTTTTTCAGGGAGGTGACAGGTGTCGCACTTGCGCCCGAGGACTTTGCCCTCGTACTGCGTCTTCCCGTCGTGGCAGCGGAAACAATCGGCCATCGCCTTCTTGTAGAGCACGCTGTCTTTGGGATGCGGCGGCTCAAACGGCTTGCTGTCCGCCTCGACATGGCCGCGCGGCATCACGATGGGATAACCTTTGATCGGCGTTCCATGCACCACGCGCGAATGGCACGTCGTGCAGCCCTCGCCCTGCCCGCGGACGGCGAATGCGTCCATGTGTTTGCGGTGACTCATGATCAGCCCGACGTCGCGGACGGGCGGCGGCAAATCGCGTGGCGCAACTTCGGAGACGCGCAAAATTTCGCGGTGGCAGCCGATACACATCTCGGAATAGACGGTCGCGTTGAGATTGTGCGGATCGGTGGCGAGCCCGAAGATCGTCTTGAGCGTATCGCGCGTACCGGCGTAGGCCTTATCGTGCAACCAGCCGGTGAGGGTGTCGCGCACGTGGCAATCGACGCAGCTGACGTCTTTGTGCGAAGACGTTGTCCAGGTGTCGTACGAGGGTGCGACGGTATGGCAGGTGGCGCAGAACTGCGGGGCGTTGGAAACGTGCAACCCAAATCCACCGAGGGCGACGGCCCCGACCACGACGGCCACGGCCCCCCAGGCGGAGAGATTAGGCATCGTCCCGCCGTCCCCGTGGATAACGGGTGCAGATCAACGACACCACCGACGCGATGTCGTCCGGATCGAGCAACGGCACGGACGCGGGAACGGTCACCGGCTTGTTCGACACGACGGCCAGCGCGCCGTCGAGCGGCACGGTGATCTCGCCGACTTGATCGCGGACGATGACGATCTTCGGATAACTCTCGTGTTTCCAGCCCTCGGCGATGATGAGGTCGAGGTCGCTGTCGAGATACCGTCCGCGTACGTCTTCGAGCGTGGTCTCTTTCGGCACGTCGGCGAACATCGCCAGGCTCCCGTTCGACAACACGACCACGGCGCTCGCTCCCGCCTTTTTATGGCGCCAACTGTCCTTGCCTTCGGTGTCGAGATCGAACCCGTGGCCGGTATGTTTCACCGTGGCCACTTTATACCCGGCACGCACGAGCTCCGGCAGCACCCGCTCGACCAAGGTCGTCTTGCCGCTGTTGGAACGCCCGACGAAGCATAAGACGGGGATCGGCATCGCGCACTCCTTCTACGATCAACAACAGGACTGGCGATGCGGCTGGGTCGGGGGCGGCGGTGCCTCGGTCGCCCAGAGCGGCGCGCTCAGGATTTGGACGGAGACCAAGTCGCCTTTGGCGATGCGTTCGGTTTCCGTAGGAATATCGATCAAACAATTGGCCTTCACCATCGAGGTCAGGATGCCGGACCCTTGGTCGCCGGTGGTCCGCACGCGGAACTGGCCGTCTTCACACGTCAGGATGCCACGCAGGAAATGGCGCCGGTCCGTGCGCTTGGAAAACGATTCCTGAAACGCCGCTTGGATCGTGGGCCTTGTCAGTGTCCGTTGCCCGCCCATCTTCAGCATGGCCGGTCGCACCAATTGCTCGAACGTCACCATCGACGACACCGGATTGCCGGGCAGTCCGAACGCCAGCGTGTTCTGGATCCGGCCGAATGCGAGCGGCTGGCCTGGGCGAATCGCCAACTTCCAGAAATGCATGTCGGCGCCGAGTTCGTGAAATACCGCCTTGGTGAAGTCGTAGTCACCCATCGAGACGCCGCCCGACAACACCAGAATGTCGGCGCGTAACCCATGCGAAATTTTTTCTTTCAGGTCGGCGGGATTGTCGCGCGCGATGCCCAGCAGGATCGGGATGCCGCCCGCCTCCCTCACCGCCGCCGCGATGCCGTAGCTGTTCGAATTGATGATCTTTTCGTCGCTGAACCGCTCGTCGAGATCCGCCAACTCATCACCGGTCGAGAGGATCGCCACTCGCGGCTGCTGGCACACACGCACGAACGACTTCGCCAAGATCGCCAACATGCCGGCCTCGCCCGGACGAATGCGTGTGCCTTTGGCGATGATCACTTCGCCGCGTCGCACATCCTCGCCCTGCGGACGGATATTGGCGCCGCGCGGCTCGGCCTTAAACACACGGACGGTCGTCGGCGTCGATTCCGTATCCTCGACCTTCAACACGGTGTCCGCGCCCTGCGGCACCGGCGCGCCGGTCATGATACGGATCGCGTGTCCCTTGCCGACGGTTTTCGTCGGCATCTTTCCCGCCGGCACATCTTCGATGACGGTAAGTTCGACGGTCTTTGGAATGGCCTGCGCCTGCGCGATATCCTCGTGGCGGACGGCGAATCCGTCCATCGCGCTGTTGTTCCATGGCGGATTGTCGCGCTCGGCGACGATGTCTTCGCCTAAGACGCGGCCCAAGGTGTCCAAGATAGACACCTTTTCCAACCCCAACGGGGCGGCGGCGGTGAGGACGATCTCGCGGGCGGTTTCAAGCGGTGTCAGGCCAGCCATACGATCAATGTCCCATACGCGGCGCGACGTGGACGAGCGAGCCGGACTTTTTGCAGAACGCTTCGACTTGGTTGGCGATGCTGTGGAACGCGTCCGCCGTGGGTGTGTCGGAATAGAACATCGCGAAGGGTTCGCCGGCGTCCGACTGGGTGACCACGTCGGGATCCAGCGGCACACGACCGAGGAACGGCACGCCCATGTCGTGCGCGGACGCTTCGCCGCCGCCCTTGCGGAACACGTCGACGTGTTTGTGGCAATGCGGACATTCGAGCCCGCTCATATTTTCGACGATGCCGATGATCGGCACTTCGCTGTCTTTGCAGAACGACACGGACTTGCGCGAGTCGAGCAACGCAACTTCTTGCGGCGTCGTCACGATCACCGCGCCGGTCACCTTGCCGATCAAGTCGATCGTCGTGACGGACTCGTTGCCGGTACCTGGGGGCAAGTCGATCAGCAAGAAATTCAGATCCTGCCATTCGACGCCGCCCAACAACTGATTGATGAACTCGTACTTATACGCATCGCGCCAGATGATGGGGTCGTCGGAATTTTGCAGCAAGAACGACATCGACGCAATTTTTAGATTGTAGGCTTGGAACGGAATGATGCCGCCGGAGGTGCTGATCTTGAGCTTCTGCCCTTCCGCGCCGACCATCTTCGGAATGTTCGGACCGTGAATGTCCAAATCGCAAATGCCGACGTGCCACCCCTTGAGCGCCAAACTCACCGCCAAGTTCGTGGTGGTCGTGCTTTTCCCCACCCCGCCCTTGTTGCTCATGACGAGCACCTTGTACTCGATGCGCTCCATCCGCTTGCCGACGAGCCACCGACTGTGCCCTTCCTTGTCCTTTTGGCAGGTCTCGTTCTCGTCGCAAATCGCGCAGGCCCACATATAGGTGCAGACGTCGCCCCCACCGCTCGGCGCATTGATGACATTCAGTTCTTTGGCCATGGTGTTCCTTGGTGCCTCGTTCCGAAAAATAAATCGCGGTCGTTCTACTCGCTCGTCTCGATCTTAGCGCGGACCCGCGCCGCTCGGCACGGCTACGTAGTCGTCTCCGGACTGCGTCGTCGGCCGCTTCCCCGTTCCCGCCGTCGGCGCCGGCGGGGTCGTGGGCGCCGGGGGCACAGTATCGTCCGCCGGAGCCTCCGCGCGTCCCTTTTTGTTGAAGAATCCGGCGCTGATGATGCCGACCTCGTAAAAGATGTACATGGGCAGCGCCATCAAACATTGATTAAAGGGATCCGGCGTCGGCGTCAGGACCGCCGCGAAGATAAACGACGCGAGGAATGCCCATTTGCGGTACTGCTTCAAAAACGGCGCATCCACCCAGCCGAGTTTGGCCATCAGGGTAATCGCCAGCGGCACCTCGAAGATCATGCCGAAGACCAGCAGGAACCACAGAGCGAAGCCGACATATTGCGCGATGGACAATTGCGGAATGAATCCGGCGTTGACGCCGTAGGAAATCAAAAAGTTCAGCGCGAACGGCAACACGAAGAAAAACGAAAACGCGAGTCCCGCGTAAAACGCCAAGGAACTGAGCAACACGAACGGGCCGACGAACCGGCGCTCCTGCACATGGAGGCCCGGCACCGTGAACTGCCACAGCTCCCACAGAATATACGGCGCGGCCAGGACCAACGCGAACAACCCGGCGACCTTCACGTTTTGCCAAAGGGCCTCGGCCGGCGCGAGGAACACAAACGGAATCGGCTCAAGATCGGTCGGCACCCACTCCAGCCGACTCGGCACGAACATGTTTTGTAGTGGGATGCGGATCCAGGTGACGAGGGTATCCGCGTAGAGGAACGTCAGGAGGAAGATCACGCCCGTGACGACGACCGACCGCGTCAACCGCGCCTGGAGCTCGACGAGGTGCTCCATGACGGGCATCTTCTTGTCCTCGAGCGGACGGAAGACGCTGTCCTGCAACCACTGATTCAGTTTTTTGGCGCCGTCGGCCATCGTCGTCTGTAAACAGCCCGCGGCCCTCAACGCCCAGCCGTATGGTCAAGCTGAACGCTGAGGGCCGTGTGCCTACCGGTACTTACTTCGGATTGACTGCGACAAACAGATTGTTGCCCTGCCGACTCAGCAGAAGCACCACTGTTTGGTCTTTCTTAATCTTGCCCGCCGCCTTCATATAGTCCTCCGGAGACTTCACCACTTCGTGGTCGACCTCCTGGATGACGTCGCCGCGTTGAATACCCGCGGCTTCAGCAGCGCTGCCTGTTTCCACAGTGCTCACGACCACGCCGGTGGTCTTGGCGGGAATCTTATACTCGCTCGACATATTGCGGTCCAGCGGCTGAACACGCAACCCGCCCAGGACGTTATCCGGCGGCTTGACCGCCTCCGGCTGCGTCGACGGCGCAGATTCCTTGTCCTTCTTCGCCAACTGTTCATCCGACGGACGCTCCGCCACGTGCACCTTGAGCGTCTGCTCGTGCCCGTCGCGCAAGACCTTCACTTCCACGTCGCGCCCGACGACCGTGCGCGCCACCAGGTTGCGCAGTTGGCTCACGCTGTTCACTTCGCGGCCGTTGAACGAAATGACCACGTCGCCGCGCTTCAAACCGGCGGCGAACGACGGTCCGTTTTCGTTCACGTCGCTGATCAACACACCTTTACGATTTTCGGGAAGTTTGAACGACTTCGCCAAGGCTGGGGTGATTTCCTGAATCGCCACGCCCATCCAGCCGCGGACAACCTTGCCGGTCTTCACGAGGCTCTCGACGATATCCACCGCGATCGTGCTGGGGATCGCGAACCCGATGCCTTCGGACCCGCCGGTGCGCGAGAAGATCGCGGTGTTGATACCGATCAACTCGCCCTCCATGTTGATCAAACCGCCGCCCGAGTTCCCCGGGTTGATGGCCGCATCGGTTTGGATAAAATCTTCGTAGTCGGCGATGCCGACGTTGCCGCGACCGAGGGCGCTGATGATGCCGAGGGTGACGGTGCTGCTCAACCCGAACGGGCTGCCGACCGCCAACACCAAATCGCCGACGTGCAACTTATCGTAGTCCGCCCACTTCAACGCTTCCGGTAAATCCTTCGCGTCGATTTTCACAACCGCCAGGTCGGTCTTCGGATCGGTACCGATGATCTTGGCCGGAAACTCACGCTTGTCGCTCAAGGTCACGGTGATCTGCGAGGCATTCTCCACGACGTGATTGTTCGTCACGATGTAGCCGGCCTTATCGATCAACACACCGGACCCGGCGCTCTGCTCGGGCCGTCCGCCATGCGGCGCAGGCCCGCCGCCACCCGGCGGCTCCATCCCCGGCTCGTCGCCCGGCGCTTCTCCACCCGGAGGTCCGCCCCCAGGAGGTCCACCGAACGGACCCGGCGGCATCTGCCGACGCCCGCCGCGTCGTCCTTCGCCACCGGTGACTGCAATATTGACCACCGCGGGGGTGACTTTTTTGACGACTTCGGAGAATCCCGCGTTCATCCCGGCTGGCACCGCCGCGTCGCTGTGCCCGGTCGATCCCACCACGCTTGCCACCAGGCCGGCGGTTACGAGCGCCAGTCCTCCGACCCATCGCACCGCACCCTGTCCACGTCGACTCTTCATTGTGCCTCCCTATGCCTCGCTACAACCATGAGGGCTCGGTCGATCACACACCAGGCCGAACCGCATTAAGCGTGCACAGACGGAGAGATCTTGCCCGCTCTCTGCGTCCGACTCAAAACGTTCGCATTCTACACTATGGGAAAAGGCGTCTTCAAAGAGGAAAAGTCGTCGCCGATCTCGCACGGCGCGGGCACAAAACAACACCGACGAGAGGGACGACCGACAGCAAGTGGAATGTAGCGGAGTGCGAGAGACGACAGGATGCTGGAGGAGGATGTAGCGCACAACGGAAGGAGGCCGCCGTGGCAGCGGCCTCCCCAGTTGGCGAGCTTACCTGCGACGCTAGCGGGCGAGGTGGGGTGCGTCGCCGCTCGGAGCGGCGGCTGCCGCGTGGACGAAGCTGTGATCCAGCGCGGTCGAGCGCGAGTAGATGGCTGCGGCCTGACTCCGCCGCGAGATATTCAGCTTTTTGTAAATGTTGACGAGATAGTTTTTCACCGTCTTATCGCTCAGCTTCATCTCGCGGGCGATTTCTTTATTGGTCAGCCCCTGCGCGAGCAGCGGAAGCAAGCGACGCTCTTGCGAGGACAACGGGGTCTTCTTCCCCTTGCCGTCGCGCAGGTCGCGGACGAGGCCGAACAAGGCTTGCGTCAGCCGCGGGTCGATCACGCTCTGCCCCGAGCCGATGGCATGCACCGCGCTGGTCAAATCCTCCGACCGCACATCCTTCAACAGGCAGCCATGGCTACCCGCGCGGACGACCGACCCGAGCGTCGCCTCCTCGAAGCGATGCGCGAGGAACAGCACACGCCGATCGCGGCAGACATCGAAGATCTCTTGCAGCAAGGCCGGGCGGGCGCCTTCCGGTCCGGAGAGGTCGATCACGACGACATCTGGACGGAGCTTCTCGATTTTCGGCGCGGCGGCCACCCACGAACGTTCTTCGCCGAGGATGGTGATGCCGGCGTCCTGCCCGAGGACCATCCGCATCCCAATCCGCTCCAGTTCATTGTGGTCGACCAAAAAGAGGCGCACGCGCGGAGCCTTGTCCGCCATCCGTAGACTCTCATGCATCGAGACATCGTGAAGTGTCAGCATGACCAACCTCCCTGTTGACGAAATGGACGACCATACTCCTTGTCGTCTGAGTCGACCCACGGACCCGGCGTAAAAAATAGGAGTATTCGGGCAACATCCCTGTCGCGCGATCTCACAAACCGGGCCGCAGACCAGACATTGGGAACACCAAGCAGTTCTTGTACCACCGGATATTCGCCCCGGTGTCGGATGGACGGCCACAGCACCGCACCTAGGGGTATTTCTACAAACACAACAGCCACGCGGGTCGGCGGCCTGTTAGGCGATCTGTCCAGGTGCGTAAGGTGCTAGGAGCTCAGGCGGGCCGAGCCCGAACTGTGGTACCGCCACCATGACCTATGGTTACTGCACCATAGCCCGAATGCCCCTAGTTGGCGAGCAAACAGACATTTCGTGCATGGGGCTTCTGCGTGGAGCGTTAGGATTTGCCGCGCGTGGGGGCATGGAACCCCCAGCGTTGCATCTTGATATGGAGGGCTTTGTAATCGATCTTCAGGCGTCGGGCCGTTTCCGCCTTATTCCATCCGGTCTCTTCCAAGACACGCAACACGGCAGTCCGTTGCGCCTCTTCGGCCGCACGACGCCCGATCTGCGTCAGCGACAGGCCGTCGTACTCCGCAGGTTCGGCGCCGACTGATCGCGATAATGCGATCTCGTGTCCGGCCCGTGGTTCCGGCTCCGCAATCGGAGCGCGGATGTGCACCGGCAAGTGGGAGGCGCGGATCATGCGGTCTGCGACGATCGCCGCAGCGCGAATCGCGTTGTCGAGTTCGCGGACGTTGCCTGGCCAGGGGTACGCTTCCATGAGGCGGAGCGCCTGCGCTGAAATGCCCTGCACACGAATCTGGTACGTGCGATTCGCCTTCATCAACAGCAGGTGTGCGAGCAGCGGAATATCTTCCACCCGTTCTCGTAAGGGCGGCACGCGAATCGTCACGGCATTCAGTCGGTAGTAAAGATCGCTGCGGAAGGTGCCCGCTTGCACCATTTTCTCCAGATCGGCATTCGTCGCGGCGATAACCCGCACATCCGCCTTCACCACCTGTCGCCCGCCGAGTCGGTCGAATTCTTTAAACTGCAACACCCGTAAGAATTTCGCTTGGATCGTCAGCGGCAGGTTGCCGACCTCGTCCAACAGCAGGGTCCCGCCTTGAGCGCGCTCCATACGACCCGGCCGCGACGCGCCTGCGCCGGTAAAGGCCCCTTCTTCATGGCCGAATAACTCGGACTCCACCAACTCGTGCGGAATCGCGCCGCAATCCAGCGCCACGAACGACGCCTGTCGCCGACCGCTCAACGTATGGAGCACACGCGCGACCAATTCCTTGCCCGCGCCGCTTTCGCCGAGAATCAGCACCGGCACATCGTACGGCGCGACACGCTTGATCTGATCCGCCACAGCCATGATCGCCGGGCTCATGCCCACGATATCGCTGAGCCGGGCGCCCGCGCTCGATTCGGCGGACAGACTTTCCAAGTCTTGGGTCAGCTTCTGCAGCCGCAGACAATTGCGGATGGTGATGGCAAGTTTCGGAAGCGAGACGGGTTTGGTGACGTAGTCGAACGCACCGGCCTGGACCGCTTCCTCCGCATCCTTCTGACTGGCGAAGGCGGACAACATCACCACACGATACCGTCCGAGTTCCGGAACCAGGTGCGTTCGGAGCAGCTCCAAGCCCGTGCCGTCGGAAAGCCGCATATCCAACAACACGAGGTCCGGCGGTTCCTTGCGCACGGCATCAACCGCCGCACGCGTGGTTTCCGCCGCCACCGTGCGGAATCCCTCATCGCGAAGAAATTCCTGCAGCATGCGCTGAATGTGCGGATCGTCGTCGACGACCAATATGGCCGATCTGTTATCCGTCACAAGTGCGTCCCTTCGATCTGCGTCACAAATCCCCTCACGGCAAGGCCGCCTGACACGGCGCCACCATACTCGCCTCGCCGCGGCTATGCCGAGACCGGCAACCGCACACAAAACGTTGCACCTTCGCCGACGCGACTCGCGCAATGAATCGTCCCATGCAACTCGCCGACGATCCGGTGGCAGATCGCCAAGCCCAGGCCTGTTCCTTCGCCGACAGGTTTCGTCGTAAAAAATGGATCGAAAATCCGCGCCAATAAATCCGGGGGAATACCGGGACCGTTGTCCTCTACACGACATTCGACAAGTCTAGCCCCATCCAACAGAACGGAGGCGACGATCACACGGATCCGGCGGTCGCTCGCCCGCGCGAGAAGCGCATGCCGCGCATTCGTGAGCAGATTCAACAAAACCTGGAGGAGGGCTTGAGCCTCGGCGCGAATCTGTGGAATCCCGTCCTGGAACTGCGTGTCGATCTTGACGTGATGGGCACGACAATCGCGATCCATCAGCGCCACCGCTTTCCGCACGACACTCGGCACATCGCACGACTCCTCCCGCCCGCCGACCGCGTGCGCCGTGTAGAGAAATTGCGACACGATGTCGGTCGCGCGATTGGCGGCCTCCTGCGCCGAGAGCAGTGCCGTACCGATGGCCTTGAGATGACGCCGCGCCAAATGCCGTTCGATCAGATGCAGCTGCCCGGTGATAACAAACAGCGGATTGTTGAGTTCGTGGGCGACCCCCGCAGTGATTGTCCCCAAGGTCGCGAGGCGATCCGCATGGCGCAGCCGTCGCTCGACATCCCGCCGCTCGGTGAGGTCGCGCGCCGTACAGCAGACGTACCCGATCCCCTCATGTTCGAGATACCGGAGCGACACTTCGACGGGAAAACTCAGTCCGTCCTGGCGACGATGTACCGTTTCGTATTGCACACGGTCGCCGCGTCGCGCGCGTTGCACGCGCTCATGCAGCAAGATGGCATCGTACTGCGCATCCCACTCCGCGGTCGTTTTCCCCAACAGCCGTTCGTGCGCGTACCCGAGCGAGCGACTGGCTTCCTTGTTCGCGTAGACGAGCCGCTCGGATAGGTCCGTCACGAACGTCGCGTCGCCCGCATGGTTGAGCGCGAACTCGGCGAACCGCCGCCGCTGCTCGCTGGCGCGCCGCTCCGTCACATCCGTAAAAATGCCGTACCAGACCGTTCCGCCGTCGAGTTGTCGCTCCGGCAAGGCTTCGACCCGCAACCACTTCATGACGGTGCCGTTCGGATACGGGGTCATGATGCGAAAGTCGTGTTCGAGCTTCGCCAGGCTTGCAGCGGACACGCCCATCGCCGCCTGCAGCCCCGGCACGTCCTCCGGCAAGACTGTATTCCAACCGACGTCGACGTCGGCCTCCAGCACTTCCGGCTCGTGCCCCATTTGCTCGACGGTTCCGCGGCTGGCGAACTCGAAGCGATGGATGCCGGCGCCGTCCATCCGATATTTGAAAACGACACCGGGGATCGCATCGGTAATACGCCGTAGGTTGGCGCGACTCACCGCCATCGCCGCCTCGACCTGTTTCCGGGCGGTCACGTCGCGGGCAACTCCAAGTACACCAACAATCCGTCCATCCTCTTCGTAGGCGTTGCCCACGCATTCGACGGACATCCATTCTCCGGACCGCGTCTGCAGGCGAAGGTCGATCGGATGATCGATGTGGCCGACCAAGGCGCCCTCGATCTCCGCCGTCGCCAACGCACGATCCTCCGGATGGACCAATTCTAAAAACGGCCGCCCGATCCACTCGCGTCGTGTCCATCCAAGCCGAGTTTCCAACGCCGAGTTGATCGAGACGATGGTGCCGCTCGGCGACAAGAGATACACGAGGTCGCGCAGACTCTCGACCAACGTTCGATAGCGGGCTTCGCTCTGTCGCAGTGCCGACTCGGCATGGTGTCGTTCGATCTCGACGGCGGCACGACTGGCAAAAATATGGACGAGCGTCGACACCTGCGCGGCATCATCCAGCGGCCGCCGGTGAAACAATTCCACCAACCCGAGCATAGCACCGTCGTGCCCGATCATCGGGACACCGAAATAACTGTCGATATGGTGCGCTTCGAGCAGACCGCAGTGCGGGAACGACTCGCGCGCACCGCGTTGGATACAGCAGGGAGCCTTTGTCTGCAAAACCAGTTCGCACGGCGACCGCGGCACTTCGTGCTCGAAATTTTCCAGCCACTGCCCGTCGGCAAACACGGCGACAGTACGCACCCGGACGCTGCTCGGCTCAATCGGACAGGCGACTGTCACCATGTCGATGCCAAGGGACTCTGAAAGATGCCGGACAAGCGACAAACAAAAATCTCGTCCCGTGGCGGCGGATACGCCCTTCGCGACTTGCAAGAGCGCTTGTTCGGCGCGCCGCCGGTCCGTCACATCGTTCCCGACGGTGACGCAGCAAGACACGCCGTGTAAATCGATCAGCTCCGCGGAAATTTGATACTCGCGCAGTTCCCCCGATTTCGTCCGAAACTGCACCGCATGGTCCCTGACGGACCCCACACGCATCAGCTCGTCGACAAAACGGGTGCGATCGCTGGGATGGCCCCACAAGCCAAGTTCGACCGTCGTCTTCCCGATGAGGTCTCTGCCGTCCGGATCGAAGTGTTCGCACGCCGCGCGATTGGCATCGACGACGAAGCCGGTCATCACATCCGAGATCACGAAGGGATACGGAATGGCACGGAACGCTTTCGAAAACCGTTCCTCGCTCGCCCGCAGCGCCGCTTCCGCCTGCTTACGCGCGGAGATATCCGAGAACATGCCTTGGATAGCAGACTTCCCGTTCCAGGTAACGGCGGCGGCGTCGACCTCAACGTCGAGCGACGTCCCGTCCGGACGAAGATAGGTACGTTCCGCATGGCTCAACGCCTGTCGCCCGACCATTAAATTTTCCATGATGGCGGCAGCAGCCGCACGGCAATCGGGATGGACCAGCGTCAACGGCGGATGGCGGAAGAGTTCCTCCGGCGACGACACGCCCATCAGCGTACAGGTCGCCTGGTTGGCATAGACCATCGTGCCCTCGCACAACACAAACATGCCGAGCGGAGAGAGATCGCAGAGACGACGATACCGCTCTTCGCTTTCGCGCAGGGCCTGCTCCATCTCGTATTGCACCGTAATGTCCTGACACGAGCCGGATATGCGGATATTGCAACCGTCCTCACTCCAGAGGGCCCGCCCCCTCGCTCGAATCCACCGGTAGTCGCCGTTTGCATCCCGTAACCGATACTCCACCACAAACGGACAACGCGCGTGAATACATTCCATTGTCTGCGCAATCATGCGCGCGCCGTCCTCAGGATGTACTCGCGCGAGCCAGTCCCCTACGGTGGAGAAAGTCTCCGTCGGATCCAATCCGATCACGCGCCAGATCGCCGGAGACCACCAGATTCGTTGCGCACGCTGCGCGTCCGCCGGATCGAGCGAACATTCGACGTCCCACAGCGCATCGCTGGCCCCCTCGACCGCGCGATTCAACCGCTCCTCGTTCGCCCGAAGCTGCGCCAGCGTCGCAGCTCGCGTCGTCACGTCACGACCGATCGTCAGCACCGCCGTCACCCCGCCGGTTGCATCACGCACAGGAGTTTTTTTGAGGGAGTAGGCGCGATCCTGGCCGGCGATGCGTATTCGAACGTCAGCCTCGTAAGTCTGACCGCTCTCCAAGACCCCCCTATCGCCGTCGAGGAGCGTGTCGAGGTCTCCGATCTCACCTGATCGTGTTGAGCGATCCCCTCGGAGCGCCTCCGATTCGGCGATGGCGGCAGCCGCAACAGGATTCACGTAGAGATACCGATGCACCGCATCGGTCACGTAGACAAGATCTTCACTCCCGAACAGTGCTTGTGTCAGCAGGGCAGAAGAGGCGGCACCGACGACGGGCTCCTGTCGACCGTCGGAATCGGCACGAACGCCAAGCGGCTCCGCAGTCGACGGCACGACAGGACGCATACGTGACCTCCTCAGGGCTGATGCGAAGAGTCACATTCTATGTCTGAACAGTGCGGGCCAAGTAGATCCGATTCGCCCTGGTGCAATTACGCAATCCCTACACCGACAACGATGCAGACTGTCTCGTGAAGAACAGCCGCGGCAGGAAGGAGCTGCGGACGAGGATACGTATGATTTTACAGCTAGGGGGCCGGCCTGACTTCGCCCAAGGCGTTGTCCATGAGGAGGGTGTGTGTGGTTTCTTGATCAAGCACGATGATGAGCTCGACTCGACGGTTGAGCGCGCGATTCTCCGGCGTCAGGTTGTCCGCCACCGGCTTGTATTCGGCATACCCCGCCGCCGACATTTTGTCCGCCGGTACATGATAGAGCTCCGACAACGCCCGCACGACCGTCACGGCCCGCGCGGAACTCAGCTCCCAATTGGAAGGGAACTGCGCCGTACGCATCGGCACATTGTCCGTATGTCCGAGCACCCGTAGATCTTTCATGCCGTGGTCGTTCAACGTTTCGGCCATAGCTTCAAGGAGCGGAAACGCCTGGGCTTTCAGTTCGGCCTGCCCGCTCTCGAACATCATGTTGTCAGAAATGGCGACCTTGATCCCTGCCTCCGTCTCGATGACGTTCACGTGCTCGATCATATTCAGCTGTTTGTTCTTGCTGCCGAGCACATCTTTTAACTTACGCACGATCTGCGCTTTTTTGGAGATGACCGGCATGACCGAGGTGCTCTTGTCGCCGATGGCGATGACTTTCGTGGAGGCAGGCGAACTGACGACCGGCTTCAGCGCGGCTTGGATCGAATCGCTGACGGCCCGAAACCGACCTTCATTGACCGAGGAAATGGAATACATGACCACGAAGAAGGCGAACAACAACGTGATGAAGTCCGCATAGGACACCAACCAACGTTCGTGGTTCTCATGTTCTTCGTGTTTGTGCTTCGCCATAGTCCTGGGTTACTGCAGACAGATCTACCCTGCCCTAGTGCTTCTTGTCGTCCCCGCCATGGCCGCCGCCGACGTACCCGGCGAGTTTCTCTTCGAGCTGGCGAGGGTTCTCGCCCGACGCAATCCCGACGAGTCCCGTGATCAACATGGTCCGCCCGTGAGACTCCGCCTTGATCTTCAACTTGATCTTATTGGCAAGCGGCAGAAAAAACAGGTTGGCCGCGCCTACGCCATACACCGTCGCCACGAACGCGGTGGCGATACCGCCGCCGAGTTTCGAGGGGTCGGCCAAGTTTTCCATGACGTGAATTAGACCCAACACAGCGCCGAGAATTCCGACCGTCGGTGCATACCCGCCGGCGGCTTCCCAGACCTTCGCGGCCGTCACACCTTCTTCTTCATGGTGCTCCATCTCGACTTCGAGAATCTCGCGCACCATTTTTCCTTCCGTCCCGTCCACAATCAATTGCACGCCCTTCCGAAAAAACGGATCTTCGATGTCCTTGACCTTCCCTTCCAACGCCAACAACCCTTGCTTACGCGCCACCTGCGCGAGGTCGACGACCTGCTTCAGCTGCGCCTTGGGGTCCCCCTTCGGATTAAACAATGCGAGAGAAATCAGCGAGATACTTTTTAAGACCACGTGCATAGGATTTTGCACGAGGCAGGCACCGATGGTGCCGCCCATGACGATGATGAAGGCAGTCGCTTGCATGATGGACGACGCGTGCCCGCCTTCCAGGGCTTGACCGCCCAAGATGGACCCGATCGCCACCACCACGCCCAATATGGTCAAAATATCCACGCGAACCTACCTCGTGTCCTGCACGAAATCGACTCGTCCAGCCTGGCACGACATCCCACGCATACGCTGCATCTAGGCCGACGGCATAGGACCGAGACGATGGACCCAGGTCTCCAAATCGCGGCGGAAAAACCGCCAATGTTTACCGATCTTGGATGCCGGCAGTTGCCCGAGTCGCGCCAGTTTGTACACCGTGGATTTGGGGACGCGCAGAAACTGCGCGACTTCTGGCACCGTCATGATGTCGCCGTCGCTCATGGGGCTTCGCTCTGGGTGTGTAGTGGTTATGGTTGAGAGCTGCTGCATGGTTCCAGTTGGTATCGGTTGTCCGACAAGAGAACTTGAGGCGAAGCGCCCGCTCGACGCGTGCCCTTCTTGCCGATATGTACGTAGGTTATCCGAAGAGACAAGAAGGCTAGGCCGCGACGCTACGCTGGCGAGTACGGAGGCGTTCGGCTTGGAGTTGGAGAATATGGCGGATGAGGCAATCTTGGTCGTCCGATCGCATGTCGACGAACGATACGGCCACGACATACGGACCCGAAGGGTGGTTGCCGGCATCCGTGGTCCGAACGACCTCGGCAGCCGTGTTCAACGGCACAAAGGGCGGAAGAATCATACGGATTTCGAGTTTGGTCTGCGGTTCATAGTGCTGATGGCTGGGGAAACTTATGCCGGTCGCACTGATATTCACGTCCGTCATTCGCGGGATCGTCATCCCTTCCGGCGCCATCCGCGCCAGCGTCCCCAAAACCACGCCCAACGCCCAATCCATCTTCAACATCCACGGGATCAAGGCTGCCTGTGGGTCGTCCGGTTTGAGCGTGCCCGCCACCTCGTGAGCCGGTTGACTCAAGAATTCCTGCAGAGACGCGACGTGCTCAGGAGTCACCGGCGCGCCATTCCCCTCCGGGGCACCCGCGCCAAACAAGCGATACTCCAGCGGAAGGCGATCGTCGATCCGAAGCCACTCTCGGCGATCGGTCACAGTCGGCGTTTTGGTTTTTGGCATCATGATGTCTTTACGTACTGGCATCCAATCGACGACCAATGGCCGTCGTGGGCTCGACGATCGAAGCAGAAATTGTGCGCCACTGACGATGCACGGTCAGGGCTTGGGTAAGCGCCTGCCCAGTCGCCGCCTGGGCTGCGGATACACGCTCCATCACCGCCTGATCCATGGCGAGAAGCGCACGGGCAAGATTCGGCGAGACGGGGTTGTCTCGAAACCACGCTTCACGAGCCTGATAACAGGCTTCGACCTCATCCCACCGGCCCCGCTCGGCCGCTTCCAACGCACGAACCGTCAATTGGCTCACCCCCTCGCGAGAGGCGGCTGAACCGTTCGCCCCCGCGCTCTCATCGCCCGGCGTTGGCATAGGCGTCGCTTCCCTTCGCGGCCACGGTCTGCCACGCTTCGCGAAGCGTGGTCAAACAACGTATTGGGCCATCGAGCTTCTCGGCGCGATGGTGCAAATTCGCCTGCATCAACTCGGCCAACACATAGTCGTAGAGGCGCCGAAGCGACACGGCGATCTCGCCGCCGCGCTCCATATCGAGCACGTTGGACAGCTCCGTCACGACGTTCACTGCGCGGCGAAGAAACCGCGCCTTGTCGACCTGATTGTTTTTTACGATCGCTTCGCGAGCCAGCTGCATCGATTGGATGGCGCCGTCGTAGAGCACGACGACGAGCTGCACGCCCGAGGCAGTAAGAATGTGGGTCTGCTGATACTGCTGAATTCCGTTTCGCATGTACCCATCCTTGGTTCTGTGGTGCGCTTATCCGCGCGACTTCAAATAATTGCTCTGCGTCTGCATTTGACGAAGTAAGCCGTCCAACGATGCGAACTGGGCGCGCAGCCGCGCCTCATAGGCGGTCAACGTATCTTCTTTGCGTTGGATGTCGTCGGTCATCCGTTGCAGTTGCCCGGTGATACCCTTCTGGCGCGCAGTCAGCGCCCCGGCCTGCACATCGTCTAACGTATCGACGGCATCGCCGACCCGCTGCCCGATGCCCGCCAGCGGGCCTTTACTCGTAAAAAGTTCCTTGACCCCTGCATAGTTTGTCGAGAGCGCACTGCTCAGTTTGCCTTCGTCGAGCGTGATGGTTCCGTCTTTTTCGGTTTTGAATCCGACCTCCCCGACGCTGGTTGGACCACTCACCCCGGACAATGTGGAGCCGAGCGCGGACCGAACCGTGCTGATCACGGATCGCACCGTCCCCTCGCCGAACAGCGGCCCACCTTTTTTCGACTCCTGATCGTAGGTGGTGCGCTCGTTGACGAATTTCACAAGATCGTTATAGGTCGTCGCCAGATTCTTGATACTGTCTTGCACTTTCCCCACGTCGACCGAAACACCGACCGTGACCGACTCGCCGACCGACGTCGTCCGCTTAAGATTCATCGTGACGCCGGGAATCACATCGGTCAGCGTGTTGCTGTCGCGTTGAATCGTCAGTTGCGTTTGGCTTGGATCGCCCAGGACAACCACGGCATTCTGAGCGGCTTGCAACGTATCGGATCCACCCGTACCTGTCCCATTCGCGAAATCGAGACTGGTCGTATCCGCCGTAACCGTAATAGCGCTGGCCGCGCCGGTCGTCGATGCCGTCAGCAGGAGACGATAGGCAGGAATGGTGGGAGTGCCGGTATTGACGATCGACGCCGTCGCCCCAGCGCCCAGATTATTAATCTCGTCGCGAAGCTGCTCCAGCGTGGCGTCGGCACCCAAGTTCACCGTCTGCACCGCTCCCGTTCCCACTTGGAACGAAAACGTCGCGCTTGCGCCGGCGACGATATCAGTTGAAGCCGCGGCGACCGACTTTGCCGCCTTGCTGGCAATTTGATGCGCTGCGGCCAGCTGCGTGACCTGCAGTCGGTACGACCCGGCCCCCGCAGTAGACGAGGACGTCACTTTCATAACGTCCTCGTCGCTGACTGTGGAAGAAGTCCGATCGAAGGATGTCTGGAAGTGCAGGGCTTCCGCCGCCGCCTGTACGGCAAGCAACTTCGTCCCCAACGTTCCATACTCGGTCAACTTGGTCTGGAGCGCGTTCTTCTTGGCCTGTAGCGTATCGATGGGGAGGCGTTGCGCCTTCACCAATTGATCCACCACCTGCCCGAAGTCCAGCCCGTTGCCGAGTCCTCCGAAGCTGATGTTCGCCATACGGACTCCTCGCCTCGCCCGTCACCCTATACGTGCCGATCCACGAGATCCCCACTGGCGGACTCGAGGACTTTCGCGATCCGAACCGCCTCTTCAGACGGAATCTGTCGGACCAACTCCCCCGAGGTGCCGTCGAGAATCTTCGTCACGACTCGCTTCAAATCGGCATCCACTTCATAGTGCAGCTCGTGATTCACGCTCGGAACCACACGCGAGGCGTGGCTTTCTTCCGGTCGTGTTTCACGCGACTCGGCTCGCTCGACCGTCGACGGTTTCGTCGGCTCCGCGACCTTTTCTTTCAGCTGACTAGGCTTGCCATCTTCTGCGCGCCCGCCGGCTACCGAAAAGGTCCCGTGCCCGTTGATTTCACGGATCATGGTGACCTCCTATGTATGTTCGGTGAAGGCTCGGCTGCCCATTCGGAGCGCCGAGCCTTCCACCTAGGCCGACTTACCGCAAGAGTGACAGTGCCGCCTGCGGCAACGAGTTGGCTTGCGCCAAGATCGCCACACCGGACTGCACGAGAATCTGGTTCTTGGTGAACACCGACGTCTCGTACGCGATATCCGCATCGCGGATACGCGACTCTGCGGCGGAAAAGTTCTCGCTGGTCACACCGAGGTTCGCAATCGCCGCTTCGAACCGGGCTTGAACGGACCCGTATTCGGCGCGAGCCGTCGCGACCGCGCTGATCGCGCTGTCGATGTTGGCCAACGCACTCTGGGCGTTGGAAGCTGAAGAGATGTTGACGGTATTCAACGCCAAATCAGTCGTCGTCAGATCGTTCAGATCCAACGTCAACGTGCTGTTGGAACCGCTCTTGAACCCGACGAACACGTCGAACGAGTTATTCGCACCGCTCAACAAGGCGTTGCCGTTGAACTCGGTCGCGCCGGCGATTCGGTCGATTTCCGAACGCAGCGAGATGAATTCTTGATCGAGATACGACCGCTCGGTCGACCCGACCGTCCCGCTGCCCGACTGCGTCGCCAATTCACGCATACGATGCAGCATGTTGCCGATCGCGGCGGCTGCGCCGTCGGCGATCTGCGTCAAGCTGATGCCGTCGTTCGCGTTACGCGACGCTTGGTTGATGCTGCGGATCTGCGCACGCAAGGTTTCGGACACGGCCAGACCGGCCGCGTCATCCGCCGCACGCGTAATACGCAGACCGGACGACAACCGCTCGACGGACTTGGCTAATCCTGCGTTGCTGGCGTTAAGGTTACGCTGAGCCGACAAGGACGCGATGTTGGTGTTAACAACTAATGCCATGGAACCCTCCTAGGACACTGACACTGCACTTGCTGATCGCCCGCGTCCATGCCGGCGATTCGGAAGCGGTCGACCTCGAGTGGTTACGCGCAACCCCTCGCGACGCCCCTCCCTTGCGTTACACCGTTATCGGATGACTTCAAGCGGACTTGAGTGCACTACGTACAATTAAGAACGCGCACCAACCAGCACCAACGCACACCGTCCGCACTACGCCGCCACCGGCAGTCGCGGCAACACTTCGTACTCCAGGACGTCCGCCAGACGCACACGATCAAGAGAATGTCGCGCCTGCAACAGTTCCTCCATCCACGTCGCCAATTCCTGCTGCTGGGCCAGCTCGGCGACCGACAGTCCCATGGCAGCCCCTTCCATAAAATCCGCGCATCGCCCGAGCCAGAGATCGAACGTGCGGTGATTGTGTTGGCCTGCCCGCATGGCCTGGATCAACGCCGCCCCGTCCGCACGCAGCTCCACGCCGGCGCGCTGTGCCGTCGCACGAACCTGCTCATGCAGGATGGTCTCGGACTGAGACTCCGCACGAACCGCGCCGACCTCGCGCAGCATTTTCTCAAGATACAGCGGCTGCAAATCGCGATCCGTGATCGCGCGCGATCCTACGTGAACGCGCGTAACTACGCGCCTGCGCGCCGCCGCACGATCGCTGAGATCCGCCAACACCTGCATCACCGTCGTCTCGTCCGGCACCTGCCACTGTTCATTGTCGAGGATGATCTGCATACAGCACTCCTTTGTTTCCGAATCCGCAGTCGCACTGCGGTCGGTGTTTGCGCAATTGTCAGGCCGCCTGCACCACGGAGACAGAGGTCTGTCCGGGTGCCCCACTCCGCCCAGCGCTATGGGTCAACTCCAAGGCCTCTGCAAGCTGTCGAATCCCGTTCAGCCACCGGCGAAAGGCACGACACTTCCCCTGCGCCATGGACACAATCTCAAGAGAGTCCTCACAGACAAGCTCACGCCGAAGGGCTACGGTGATCGGGCCGAAGACCGGCGATCCCTCCGTCACCTCAACGAGGCGTCGATGAACCACGGTGAGCGACCGATTGGCAGCTTGTAAGGCCGCGCCGTGCAAGGGACGCCGCATGGACGCCCGTTCCAGCATGTCGACGGTGCGAGTCAGTTCCGACGACAGCGAGACCAAGGTGGAATACAGCGATTGATGGCGAGCAGAATCCGGCACAGATCCCATCGCTCGCGCGGACGGAACCGGGCGACCTGCAAAGCGCGACAACCAATATTGTTTCCACCAACGGCCGTACCACTCATCGGACTCGGCGATGGCGCCCCCGCGCTGGCGATACTCCACCAAGCCATCCGCATCGACCGCCGACTCGAACACCCTGACCCCCGTCCACGCTTGCGGAAGCGATCCTCGTCCTACAACAGCGGCGCAAAGCTCAGCCACCTGCTCGACGGCAATGCGGTCTTTGCACGCATGGTGCGCACACACCTTGTCGAACCCGCAGGGAGCGCAATCCAGATCGGGTTGAATCACCCAGTGCCCGTCGCCATAGGGGCCGGTCTCGCGAAAATCTACATGCCCCACGGACAAGTCGACGACCTTCGTGCCGACGGCCACCGCCATGTGCATCGGCCCGGTGTCGTTCGTGAGGAGCACGCGCATCCGCTTCAACAGGGCGATGGCTTGGGGGATGGATGTACGCTGCACCATGTCGAGGATCGGCGCAGTCCCGCCGGCCTGGCGATAGGCCGCCACCGCCTCGTGCACCGTCCCGCGTTCGGACGCAGTTCCGAGCATCACAAATCCCACCTGCGCGCGCCGACTGAGAGCCGCCATGGTCCGACCGAAGTACTGCGGACGCCAGGCTTTGATCGCTTCGCTGGCCCCGACCTGTACGGCAATCCATCCATCGTGCGGCTGCTCAGGTGGCAGGTGTTCGGACACCCATGCGTCCGCCTCGGGCGCAACCGTCAGCGACAAGGAGGCATGGGGTCCAAGCCCGCTGCCGCCCAATGCGTAAAGATCGACGATGTTGAAACGGTTGAATCGCCGATGCCGATGCAGATCGGTAAAATACGACAGCCACGGATCGTGAATCGTCGGCGCGCCATCGGCACCGGCAATGATCCCCCGCATATCCGGCGCGCCGATGTAGGAGGCCAACAGACCGGTCCGGCGCGTAAACGTCAGGTTCACGAGTCGGTCGTACCCTCGCCCCCGAAGTGCAGCGGCCCACTGCTTGAGATCGCGATAGAGCGCCACCACATCACGGCTCATCGCGCGACATTCGTTGATCATCTGATTGAAATCGTAGGCGTGTACGGCACGCACACCGGGCAACAGCGCCGCCATGGCGGCGAACTGCCGGTCGACAAGCAGATCGACCTCGACATCGGGCCACTCATGGCGCAACCGCGCAAGGAGCGGACCTGTCTGGATCAGGTCGCCCATCCGCGTTACGTTCATGACGAGAACCTGGCGAGTCATGCCGCGTCTCTGGTCTCGTTGCGATATTCGTCCAACATCAACAGCAACAATTCTTCCCGATCAAGCTTGGCGGTTGGCCCTTTTCGACGAATCGCATCGGCGACGTCCTTCAGTTCGACACGCGGCCGTGCTCCCGACGCGCGTATCAGCGGGATCAACTCGGGACAATCCGCGGCACGCGACACCAGGGCCTCGGGAGCCCGCGCGCCCTGCAACAGCGCGCCGATCCGATCCGGCTGACTCATCCCCACCTGCGTCAGCAGCGCCGCCGCACGATGCCGATAGGTATGCTCAACCAACACGCGGCGTTGTGCGGCGGCGCGCATGGCATCCCGTGCGGCCGGCTCATGGAGCCATCGTCCGATCTCGCTGCTCAGCGAAGCCGGATCGGACACGGTCGCCACTTCCTGCGCCGTAAAGAGTTCAGGCAGCAACGACCGCCGATCGGTCAGTTGAAATGCGCCGCACGCCGCCAGCTCGAACGTACGCGGGTTCACAAAATCTGCCTGCGGATCGAACCCACGCCCCGTATGCGAATGGAGATTGAGATTGACGGTCGTGGCGTTAAAAATTTTCATGCAGGTGTCGGTGTCGATCCGCGCACCATTCCGCTGGAGGACCGACCGCACCCCGTCCGCGCCGTCCCACTCATTCCCCCAGAGCTTGAACGACCAGTCTCGCGAGAGAAGCGTCGGCAGCAATTCGCGCCGATTGGCATAGCCCGCGCCGACAAAAGACAGATCCGCACCGAATTCTGTCTGTTCGACAGGGGACAACGACAGCGCACGATGAACCGTCGGATCGGCCGCCATCGGCAAATAGTGCACGGACGACGCACCGGCTGCGCGCAGCGCGTCGATACAGGCCCCTCGCTGAATCACAAACCAATAGTCATATCCGCTTGCGACCTGTTGCCAATAGGTCAGGTGCCGATAGTTTTCGACGAACCACATCGTCGTCAGAAAGTTCCGCTTCCGCAATTGCTGCAAGATGCCGAGCGACAACGGCGCCTGTGCCATCGCAAACACTAAATCCGGCGGATCCTCAGCCACGCGAGCCAAGGTAAACTGTCCCAACAACTCGCCGAAGTGCCCTTGCAAGACCTGGCGATTGCGTGACGACTGCAGGCCCCCAAAAGCTTCGTAACTGACATGGTGGGACGAGTGGTCGTACCAACTCACACGATGGCCCAACTGCTCCAGCGCCGAACGGACATACCTGGCAATCGGTAGCGAACCGCCGTAGATCGGGCCGACCAACGCCACATGGAGACGGCCGCCGGCCTTTGCCGCAGCACCTTCACGCAAGGCCGCTTCGAATGCGCCGATCGCCGTTTCGTGCAAATCCGCGGCAGGTGTATAGCGAAGAATCCGTAGACGACTGCCCAATGCCATGACCGACTGCGCCATCTCTAGAGCGGAACCGAGGCACCACCGCACGCGCGTCGCCCACGCACCCCAGTCGCGTGCCTCACCGGCATCGCGCCATTCACGAAGATCGGGCACGACAACCGCGATACGTTGATCCTGCGGCAAGATCGCGCAAAGCGCCTCCACGTGATAGAGCAACCCCACGCCAAGGATGACGGCGACATCGCCGTCCTTCAATTCGGCGCGTTGCGCGTCGGCCCATCGCCGCGCCTCTTGGATAGGATCGTAGGCGCTGTGAATCCATCGCTCGCCGATCTTGGCCGTAGGCTGCCCTGACCGAGACGGCGACACGCTCAGAAATCCACCTGAGGCCTGCCGCAGACGACCAGCCGCCTCTGCCTGCTCCTTCGCGAGTGCCTGACTGTTCGACTCAATACGACTCACGAGGCGACCTCCACGAGCGCAGGCGAGAGCACTCGCCAGATCTCCGCACGTTGACGAACAGCGGCACGGATCGAATCCATTCCCTGCTCGGCCTCCACAAAGCACGCCCCCCATTCATCGACATGGCTCCGCCACACCGTCCACTCAGCAAGATCGTGAGGAGTCATGCCGTTTACTATCCAATCGATACTTTCTTGAATCGGCCATTCATGAGGCAGACTGGTCGCCCCCGCAGGTGTCGGCTGATGAATTTGCCAGACCATATGCCCTTTTCCATAAGGTCCTGTTTCGTGCACACGCGCACGCGCGAGGTACCATCCGACGGCACGAACCCCGACCGCCGCGCCCAGATGCAGAGGCCCCGTATCCCCTCCGATTACCCATTGGCAGCGGGCCAAACACACGGCGAGCTCCACAATCGACAATTTTCCTGTCGCATCCCACACACGTCCCTGCTCAAGCGACGAGAGTTGCTCCTGAATGGCGCGTGCGCTGACGCATTCCGTTCCGGCTCCGATCAACACCACCTGTCCGGTCGGCGTCGCACTTAAGAATCGACTAATCCATTCACGCCAGACGGTATACGGGCTGACACGCTCCGCGTCGCCGGCCCCCACGGCAATGGCCACCCACGGACCATCTCCATTCCCGACGGCCGACAACTCTCCGGGAAGCGCGACATGCGGAACGGACAACCGCGGGGGCGCAGCTGGAGGCCGCACGCCGCAGAGTCCACAAAAGGCATCAGCCAAATGCACACGATTGGCGCCGCGCGTCCGCGCGACCTCGCGAACATACTCAGCCCACGCAGGACGTTGCTCGCTCACCGCGCCGTCCTGTCCCGGTCCTTCCACCTGTCTCGCACAGAGATGTGCGAGCGCGATCGCACGACTATGTTGATTCAGGTTGTAGGCCACGTCATACCGATCGGGGAACAATGCCGTCAGCTGCTCCCGCGCTTCACGCATCACATCGATTCGGTCCGCACTCCATGCCGCCGCCCATCGATTCCACTCGGCGCCATCCCAGGGAATGACATGCCCAACAGCAGGGAAGCATCGCGCCAATGGGGCGAGAGGTTCCGCACACACTAGATCCACCTGCGCCTGCGGGTGCCGCTGCTGCACGCCGATATAGGCAGGGAGCGACTGCACCAGGTCACCGAGCCGGGCCAGCTGGATCAGAAGTGCGCGCTCAGTCGGCATGGGGTCACGGCCCTTATGCAGCCTGCACGGATGGCGCGCCGGACACCGCGGCGGCCAACTCGCTCAATCCGTCGAAGGTCGGATTCAGGGCCTTGATGGCTTCGTACTCTCGCTTCGCGAGATCCGTGCGCCCCGTGCGCACAAGCGCGCCGGCATAGGCAAACCGTGCAGAGAGATCGACAGGATTCCGCGCCACATACGTGGCCAGGTGCTCCGACAGAGGCAGCCATCGCTGCAGCTCGGCTGCCGCACGTATCAGCCAATGCAAGACGTCTTGATCATCAGGGTACGCGCTGATCAATTCGTCGCACAGCTTCCACGCACGCTCGAATTGTTGTTGTCCGCTTGCGGCCATGCAGAGACCAAGCCGCGCCTTTCGCGCGTCAGCGCCATACCGAATTGCCCGTTCAAAAGCCGTGGCCGCTTCTGCAAACGACCGGGAACTCATGAGCATTACCCCCTTCACAAACCACGCTGATCCGTGCTCAGGATGGTGCTTCAGCGCGGCGTCCAGATGCGTCGCTGCCGTGCGATGATCTCCACGATCAACGGCCGCCTGCGCAAGCGCCACACGCGCCGATGCGTCTTCCCCCAATTCAAGGATCCGCGTCCAAAATGCCTCTCCATACTGAGGCACACCGGCGACCGTACAGAGCGCAGCCGCCCATTGCAGAGTAATCAAATCTGCAGGCCACGTGGTCGGCTTCGCCAAACACGCTCGCATCCCATCAAGATCTTTCCGGAGCCCACACGCTTCGATAGCCGACACGACCTGCCATTGGGTCCGTTGCACGGAATCGGCCAGATGCTCGACACGAAACCGCATTTTCCCGTCTTCCTCGTAATGCGTTTGGGCAAGCTCGTCCTCGAGGTAATACCGGTCCTCATCGGCATGAAATACCAAGCCCCCCCATCGCGCTTTCAACCGGTCGCCATTTTCGCTGTCGTGCGCTTTCCTTCCAGGCGTTTGGCTCTCCAAATGGTACAGGACACTGGCCGGTTGATAGACGATTCGTCCGCCGCGTTCGCGGATTTTCAGACAGAGATCCGCGTCTTCAAATCCGTTCCGGTACCCTTCGTCGAAACCGCCGACCGCGTCGAAGTCATGTCGTCGTACCAACATGCAGGCTGCCGTCACGGCTTGGAACTCCCGGCGTCGATTCACAATCGGATGCCGGCTGGCTACACCTCTGTAGATGTGATAGGGCGTCTGAAAGACCTTGGAAAACACCACACCTGCGTGTTGGACCGTACTGTCCTCATACAACAGCTTGCTGCCGACGACCGTGACCTCTGGATGCGTCTCCACTTCCTTGACCATCTCCGACAGCCAGCCTTGTTGCGGAATCGTGTCATTATTGAGGAAGACGAGATACTGTCCCTTCGCGACAGCCGCGCCCTGATTGCAGGCCTTCGCGAAACCGAGATTCTCGTCATTGCGAATGACGCGCACATCACCGCCGAGCGTGGACAGGAAGGTCGGTGTCTCGTCGGTCGAGCCGTTATCGACGACGATCAATTCCCATGACACATTGTTCGTGGTTTCGGCCAAGGCGACGATACACTGCTGCGTCAACTCGCATTTATTCCACACGGGAATGATGACCGAGCATTGACAATCGGAGCCCACCGCGACCGGGTTGGAGGACGACGCCGTTGCGGCCCGCGCCACAGACGTCGACGGATAGGCACGTCGAAGCCGTTCTTGCTCGGGGCCGGCCAGTTCCGGACGGTTCGACAACCCGTCCGCCGACATCCAATACAGTCCCGTCACGACAGGGATGTGCCGTAACGCGTACCGAGCGCCCATCCGCAGCCAAAACTCCTGGTCGCCGAGGGCCAGATAGCTCTCGTCGAAATATCCGATGTCGGCGTGGACGGCCCGCCGCCACATGGGATGCGGCCCGACCAGACACTCCCGCTGCAAGTGCTCGTACGAATAGTCCGGCCACCGCCACGTCGCGACACGTGTATGCGCTTCGAAGCGCTCGTGCGGCGTCTTTGTGACATGCGTGTCCCCGTATACCAGCATCACCTCCGGATTGGCATCCAACTCCTGCGCCAGCCGCGCATAGGCGTCCGGGCTCAGGCGATCGTTCGTGCTGAACGGAGTCACATACGTGCCGCGCGCGAGGCGAAGCGCAAGATTCCACGCGGCATACACACCGATTCGCGTCGGCGTGCGGACAAACGTAATGTTGGCGTACTTCTGCTGAAAGGCCTCGATCACCACCCGCTCATGCTGGGGAGAGGCGGCGTCCACCACAATGATCTCCAAATCCTTGGCGATCGTTTGGCGTTGCAGATCCTCCAAACACTCCCAGATATGCGCTTGTGCGTTGTAGGAGGACACGAGGACCGAGATACGTGGGGCTGGCCCACCGGACGTCTCTCGAGCGGAGCAGGCCAGCGGCGCATGTGTCGCCGACGCCGTTCGGGCGCCCGTTGCGACGACGGCGGCGCCGATTCCCGCGCCGGGATAAAAATGGTCCTTCGGTTGCTCACGAAAAAATGTGTAGCGTCGGCCGGTGTGGTGCGCGAAGGCGGCAAGCGCCGGCGACACATGAGCGTTGTCGCTGAGGACAAGCGCCGTCGGCGCCAGCTTCTCAGCCACACAGGCATATTCTCGTGCCTCGTACTCCGTTTCGTGGGCACTGTCGGCAATAAACAGATCGATCGTCGCATCGAGGCGCCGTAAGGTGTCGATCGAATCGCCGTAGAGGATGCGCCCAACCTCTGCATAAGGCCCGCTCAACAGATACCCCGCCTTGGGATTGATGTCGGTGGCATACAGACGGCCGACCGCACCTTCCGCACGATTCTTGAGTAAGGCGGCCGCCAACACACAGGTTCCCAACCCCTTATCGACACCGGTCTCTACGACCACTCTCGGCTTCAACGCACGAACCAGCGCATACCATCCCGCACGTCGGCCATACCGTGCATCCGAGTCAGCGGTCGTTTTGAACGCTCCTTCCAGCGTCTTGGTACGGACATGAGCACGCAAGGCTGCGTCCTGCTCAAGCTCATCCATATAGGCCATGGCTTGCGATGGCGTGATCGACGCGACCCCGGCGACGAACCATGCCAGTTGCTCGCGATTCAAGTCCGTCAGGTCATACGTAAAATTGGTCGTTTCCTTCGACCCGAACAACCACTGCAGTAGTTGTTCGATCCGCGGTTGCACATACCCGCCCCCAAGACGCACCCGCTCTGGGAGGCAGGCGATTTCCCCTAAGGATCGCCCCTGCAACGCGTGCCGGAACTGGGCGGACTCCGCAGGGAGCGTCTCCACCCACTGTTGGACCGCACGCCCCAGCGCACTGGGATCCGTGCCGACCTGCCTCATCATTCGCTCAAGGCGCTCACAGTCGACCGAGATAGTCGCGAGGGCCAACATCTGCGCCTGGAGGCGTGCCTCCGGAGACACCTCGCAGATCGGCAATCGCCCTGAAGTGGACCCGCCACCAGACGAGACCGACGCAGGTGGCGGCGTAGACGCCGCAGGACGCTCACCGTGAGATGTCTGTGTGGCACGAATATTCGACGCCGCATAGAGGTCCCACTCGGCATCAAGCGCATGCACGGTGTGCGGGAGGCCCTGCTGTGCGAAGCCCGCAGCATACTGATGCTGCGCCAAAAACGTGTGGTGTTCCGTCACCTCCACCTCCGTACGCATGCCCGCCTCGAACGTCGGCTCGACGGCTCGCACATACGCGTGTGCCTTCTCGATCGCTCGTACATACGGCAGAAAACAGAGACCAAGCGCTCCTTGCGGCAGCGGATAGTGCGGATGTTTCACCGGCAACACGACCGCGGCATTGACGCAGGTGAACGAATGAAAGTGGTAGAAGATCACCGGCTGCCCATCGACGGTCGGTATCCCATCGTCCCGTCGAGCCCACGCATACCGATCGTGATTCCACGGACCGACGCCCCCGCCGATGTGCCGCAGGACAACGACCTCGCCGAAGCGTGTCGGCCAATCGTTCAGGTACATCTGATCGCCCATCTTCCCGTTCTCGTATTGCGCACGACACCATTCGAGGCATCGCGCCCGCCACCACTCCAGGGCGGTCCGTGCGGCGGCATTGCGTCGGAAACTGAGCCAGCCGACGTTATAGATTCCATTGTGGGTGGCCAAGTGTCGTTGCGCCGGAGAGAATCGATGTTCATGAATGAGGATCGCGCGCGTGCCCAACTCGTCGAAGATCGGCTGCGGATCGCTGAACACATAGAGGTCCGCATCCAAATAGGTCAGCACGTCGATGGACGGCTCGCGCTCCAACAGGCGGAGGATGATGGTCGGCGTCAACGTCCAATAGTATTCCACCTGCGTGCGGTCGGCCTTGGCGGCGCGTAACGCATCGTCGCCCTGCTCGATCTCGTGAACCGGAACCGTCACGACCTCCGGCAAGGACAAACGCGTCAACAGCAGCCGCGTCATCTCATCCAGACACACGACATACAACCGAAAGCCGGCCCGTTCATGCCGCCGCAGCGAGTCGATCAATGCGAGGCCCTTCACGAGATAGTTGCGGTCAAAATACGTACAGTAATAACGAGGCATGCGGGGCTCCTTACGCGGCGGCGCGGCGTGTTGCGTCTCCGGTCGACAGACTCGGGTTCCACTCGGCGAGGGCGTCGCAGATGCAACGAACCTCCTCATCCGTCAAGCCGGGATGGCACGGCAATGTGACCAATTCACGATACAGACGTTCCGTATTCGGCAAACGATCGTGTCCGCGCAGCCGCCCGCAATAGGCCGGCTGCTCATGGACGGCCATGGGGTAGTGCCGGCCGGTGTCGATACCGCGTTGAGACATATGGGCTTCGAATCGCTCCCGCTCGGCGCACTCCACCACATAGAGGTGCACAACCGGTGTGGTGCCGTCGATACGCGCGGGGACTCGCACGCCGCAGTCCCGGACGGCGGTGTGATAGGCCGCGGCAATGTCGCGACGACGCCGATTGTCCGCATCCAACTGCGGCAGCAACACGCGAAGACAGGCGGCATGCAATTCGTCCAATCGCGAATTGATGCCGGGGCGGTCGCTGACATACCGCGTCGCCCAGCCGTATTGTCGAAGCGCACGGGCCGCCGTCGCGACCTCCGCACTCCCCGTTACGACGGCGCCGGCATCGCCGAACGCACCGAGATTTTTCGTCGGATAAAAACTGAATGCCGCCGCATCGCCGAATGTGCCGACTTTTCGACCGTCAATCTCGGCTCCATGCGCCTGCGCGCAATCTTCGACCACACGAAGTCCATATTGCTTGGCGATGGACAGCAACGCAGGCATCGGAGCGGGCTGCCCGTACATGTGCACCGGCACCATTGCGCGTGTGCGGTCCGTGCAGAGATCGGCGACACGGGCCGGGTCCAGACAACGCGACCGCGGATCGATATCGACCAGCACCGGCACGGCACCGATCTGCTCGATCGCGGCGACCGTCGCCACCGCCGTATGCGACACGGTCAGCACCTCATCGCCAGACTGCACGCCGACGGCACGCAAGGCGACCGCAATCGCATCGGTTCCGTTCCCCACACCGATGCAGGACGCCGTGCCTAGGTAGGCGGCCCATTCACGCTCGAATGCCTCCACTTCCTGCCCGAGGATGTACCATCCGCCGTCCAGGACACGTTGCATCGCCGCAAGCACGGCATCGCGATGGCGCGCAGCCATGTTATCCAAGGCCATGAGGGGGATACGCTTAGGCAGCTTCACGGGACCAGTAATACTCCGCATGGTCGGTGTAATAGGCCAACGTCTTCATCAAGCCGTCGCGCAACGCAACACGTGGTGTCCATCCCAACTGCGCACGGATCTTGGTGTAGTCGCCGTAGTAGTCGCCGATATCGATGGACTTTCTGTCCTCCGGAAACGGCACCAACTTCAGGCTGCCTCTCCCGTACAAATCGATCAGAATCTTCGCGGTGTCCTGCAACGTCACAGGTTGATCGCACCCAAGGTTGTAGACCTCCCCGTACGCCGTCTCCCGCGTAGCGGCCAACACAAGGGCATCGACGACGTCGTCGACATAATTAAAATCGCGCAACTGCTGCCCGTCGCCGTACACCAAAATGGGCGATCCTTCGATCACACGGCGAATCCAAATCCCCAAAAACGTCTGACGCGCATCCTTCACGCGCATACGCGGTCCATACGTATTCGTCAGGCGCAGCACGACGGTGCGGATGCCGTACACCTGGTGATACAAGAGGTGATACATCTCCCCGGCCAGCTTGTTGATGCCGTTGACGTCGACCGGTCGTAGCGGATGCGTTTCGTCAACCGGCAGACGATCCGGTCGGCCATAAATTTGGCGCGTACTGGCAAACACGACCTTGATGCCGGGATTACAATGTCGACAGGTCTCCAAAATCGACAGTTGCGCAGCCGCATTGATGTCGAGATCGGCTCGCGGATGCTCCATCGAATCGAGGTGGCTCGTTTGTCCCGCGAGATTGAAAAGAATGTCCTGCCCTTGCACTAAGTACCGCAACGCATGGGCGTCCCGCACATCGGAAATATTGATCCGCACCCGCTGCTGAATCCCGTGCACATTACGCAAATTGCCGCCGTACTCGGGAATCATGCTGTCCAGCAGCGTGACCTCGGCTCCCAAGCGCACCAGTCGCTCCGCCAGATTGGACCCGATGAAGCCCAATCCGCCGGTGATCAGCACCTTCGCCTTACGCAGGCGGTCAAAATCCGTCGGGGCTTTTTCTGAAAACATAGGTCGCCTCAAATTCATCGCGCGCCTGGTTCTGCTCGTATTCCAAGACCTCGTGTAGCCGCAAACCGGCTTCGTGCGCGATGCGGAACAACTCCGCTTCGTTGAAACGCAGCTCCTGCGTCTCGACGCCATAGGCCAGCTTTCGAAAATACTGCGTGGGTGCGCTGCGGCAAATCGGCGTGCGATGCAACACCACCACATCAGACGACACTCTGGCAGCCTCTCGAATATGGTCCGCATAGTCCCGGACATGGAGCAGCACACAGGACGACACGGCGATCGGGAACGCCCCATCTGTGAATTCCAGTTTCGCGCCGTTACCCACACGCACATCCAACCCCGGGTCGCACTCACGTGCCAAGGCCACCATGGCTGCCGACACGTCCACCCCTGTGTAAGTCAGCGACGTGCTCAGGAGATATTCGAGGACCTGCGCGTAGTAGCCGCTGGCGCAGCCGATCTCCAGGACGCCGATTCCAGGGCGGACAAACGGACGGAGCGCCTGTGCCAACACCTGAAAGATGACTGGAGCGTGACCGGCCCACATCTGCCGCAATTCGTCGTCCACCAATGCGCGTTGGCGAGCCGGAATCTCGGGGGACTCCCACGCGGCCGCAAGTTCGACCGGGATATCCGCCGGATCGACCGCGCGTTTCGCCGACGATACTTGACTGCGATCCACCGGCGCGCAATCGGCTGTCGGGTTCGCACGGAGATGGCGCCCCAGCATAGTCGCGGTGTGCGCCATACGACGACCGTACGCATGTTCCCCTAACGTACGCGCCTGTCCGCGTCGGGCGATGGCGGCGGCTTCATCCGGATGCGCCAGATAGTGGGTGACGAGTTCCACACATTCGTCCAGCGACCGGTATGCGACGACTTCCGACCCGACGTCGAACAAGCGATGGAGGTTGTCCTTGTAGTCGGTGATGAGCAATGCGCCGCAGCCGGTCGCCTCGAACAGTCGCATGTTGTTGGCGGACGACTTCGCCGCATCGATATGATGATTGATCGTCAACCTTGAGCGTCGGAGGACGTTGAACATCTCGAGGCCCCAACATTCTCCGTGAAGACGGGACGCATCCACACCGGCCTGGACCAACGACTGCGTGCCGTAGCCCCAACATTCCAAGGGAACGCGCTGTGCCAACGCCCGGATAAACTCCTGTCGCTCGCGATGTGCCGGCGATAATCCACCGACAAACGTGACGCCGTGCGTCCGCTCGCCGTCGACAAGTCGAGGCAACAGGCGCGGCTCGAAGGCCAACGGCTGGTAATAGGCCGTAATGCCTTGTGCGCGAAACATGTCCACGAAATGCGGGAATGAGCTGACGATGATATCGAGACCGCGCACATCCGCTTGCGGAGGAACCGGCGAAGCGATTTGCCCGACGATGAGACGTGCAAACGGACGGATCCGTGTAAGAAATTCCGTCGAAGCCAATCCGAGATCGTGGAGATACACCACATCGGGAGACGCGCGACGAATCTGCTCGACGGCGACCGCCAATCCCGCCAACGACGTATCCCGTCCGCTCTCTCGAACCCACGCCTGCTGCAGCGGTTCGCAATTCACGATCAGGTCGGAGGTCGCCCATCCGGCATGCCGGAGCCCTTCGGAGTAAAAATCGCTGTCGCCGAATCCCGCCGCGATTAATGCGGCATGTTGAGTTTCGTAGGACGCCGCGGCGAGGTGCGAATTCCGTTGATAGTGTGTCTTCAAAAATCCCGGGTAGTAGGTATTGACGAACACACAGGTTCCACCAGTCCGTTGCGATACGGCCGCAGA
Source organism: Nitrospiraceae bacterium (assembly GCA_046351095.1). Taxonomy (GTDB): domain Bacteria; phylum Nitrospirota; class Nitrospiria; order Nitrospirales; family Nitrospiraceae; genus BQWY01. The sequence goes on along the minus strand of JAXLZC010000001.1, from coordinate 3,114,083 downwards.
CGGCCTCGCAACGGGTCCCACTTCCGATCCTGGATCCGGCGGTTCAGGCGCCGAGGTGCGCACACGCGCGACGGGCATTCGCAGCGCTGTTGCATCCTCGGTATCGTGAGGCTGGATCATGTCGAGGAGAAAGGCGCGCGAGCGGTTCGAAATCCTGCGCTCTCCGATACGGCCGACCAAGAGCCCCTTGCCGACCCAGAGAATGCCTTCCACAGCCACATACCCGAGGCGAGACCACCAATCGGCGATGGCCAGCTCACTGTCCCGGAGCGCATCGTCCAGATAGATCCTCGCCCCCGGCTGGAGATAGGTCATCACGGACGGAACGGTGGCAAAACGCCCGCCGTGATCGGCAGCCGGGCCGTCGATCAAGACGAAGTCCGGCTTTCCGCCTCCCAACCACTCACCGACACAAGACGGTTCAATCCCATACCCGACACAAGACAGGCCATCGAGCTCGTGCTCGCGTAGCGGCGCGTGGAGAATATTGACCGATGTCGCCAATCCCAGGGCCTCCAACCGACTCACCGTCTTGGCGCGAAAGACTTCCGACTGATCCACGCTGGCCACGAGGGCCCGTCGGCTGGCGCCTGCCCGCTGTTGCATGGCCCAGGTCAACGCCACGGTGCTGCTGCCGCATCCGAACTCGAGAATCTGTTCCGGGCGATGCCGCTGCACCTCGTCCAGCAGGACATTCACCGCCTCAACCGACAGTGCCCACTCTCCCAGTTCGCGCTCGGGAAGGATGGCGGCCAAGCCCGGATGCCGTAACGCCTTTGGCTGTTGCTGAGCCAACCGCTGTTGGATTGTTGACAGGGGGTCGTCAATACGCAGACGCGCAGCGACACGTCGGCGAAGCTCGAGGCACGACTGTAACGGCATGGGTGTGGACCGGAACAGAGCAGAGGCAGCCGCAACCAGGGCTTCCATCTCCGCGTACACGGCCTCGTCGCGCTGCGTCCGAGTCGTCGATGTTTTTGTCGTCGTCACAGCATCCACCTGATTCACCTATGCGAACGGGTCCACGGACAAGAGCGCCCCGCGGACTATTACGCAAGTTTCGAACCAGGATGACGTACGGTGATTTCTCTAAGATATTGAGGCGGCTGAACGGAATGTCCGTCGCAGGTCGAGACGGAGAGAAGATTCTGCCGAGCTCGTTGGATTCCCCTTCCCTGCCGACAGGAAATATCTGCAGGGTTGGATCAGGCGGCGAGACGATTGGGCTTGGTGCCGGAGGGCGAATAGACGGCGTCGAGCACCTCGTTGGTCGAGATCCCGAGGGCCGACGGCTGCAGCACTTCGGCAATACGTGCTACGGACTTTCCGACTTGCTGCGACAAGTCGAACGAGCGTGGGAGCACCAGTGCGCCGGCCGGCGACTCGCGCACGACCATCACCACCGGGTTCAACGTCTGCGCCGGATTGATTTTGGACACGACGCCGACCTCTCCTGAACTCAGACGGACGCAAGACCCGACCGGATAGATGCCCATGCAGCGGATGAAGCGTTCGACGCAGGCATTGTCCAACTCGTTTCGTCTCGACATTTCGTACAGCGTTTTTAATGCTTGGTGCGGCGAGACGGCGTTCCGATACGGGCGATCGCTCGTCAGCGCGTCGTACACGTCCACGACGCCCGCGATTAATCCCGCTTCGGACAATTCGGCGCGCGTCCGGCCATGCGGATACCCGGATCCGTTCATGCGTTCATGATGCTCCAAGACCGGCAGCAGGACGGCCGGCTCGACTTTGACGACCTGCTCTAAGTATTCCACCCCGCGCAGCACGTGCTGCTTGATGCGGTCCGTCTCGACGTCCGTCAGCGGTCCGGTTTTCGTCAATAATTCTGACGGCACTTGTGTTTTCCCGACATCGTGCAACAGCACGCCCAATCCCAAATGGATCAGCGCCTCACGCCCCATATTCAGTTGTCGGCCGAGCGTCAATGCCAACACGCAGGTATTGACGGAATGCACATACGTATACTGATCTACACTCTTGAGTCTCGACAGCGACGACAAGGCGAATGGATTGCGGATAACGCTGTCGGCGAGGTCGCCGACGGCTCGCGACACCGCATCCAACGCAAAAGCGCGCCCCATTTTCGCATCAGCCAGCGCACGCTGCACGAGTGCGCGCACCTGATGGTAGTGATGCCGCGCGACGGCCAACTCGTCTTCATAACTCGTTTCGGGCGAAGCGAGCGTCGATGCAGATGCGCCTGTTTCGACATGATACGTAGCGGCCGAACCCTGCCCGCCCGATTCGACACGACTGTCTTGATGCGAACGCGCCGCCGTCGATACGTCGTGAGGACGCCCTCCGACGTGCGTACTGCTATCGCCTTGCGTCTGTGCGATCTGCGTATACTGAGAGGAAGCGAGACTGCTCCGCCGGTCATCTTCCGGTACCGCAACAGCTCCACTAGAAGCATGGGCGGCCCTTATCTCATTGCGTATTCCATGAGGCTGCACATCTTCAGACCAGGACTCGAGGGCGTGGGGAGAATCTCCTCGAGGAGCGATACCATCCTGATCAACGTGCGGAGGATGAGAGCTCCGTTGCTCGGTTGATCCGGATTTCGGCATAGGCAGCGCACTCGTCTCGCTCGGTGCGGACTCCTCCGCAACCTCGACCTCGACCAGCTTGACGCCGCAGGCCTTGAGCGTCGCGATTTCGGAGTCGGTCGTGATGGCGATCCGATGCGAGAGAAACGGCGTGGCCCACCAGGGTCGATCGACCCCCGTGACTAACATCCCTACGGAGAGTTGGGCGATTGGAATCTTCGTCTTGACGGCTTTGCTCATACCGGCAACTCTCCCGTCAATGCGCAGACGCAGACACGACGTTAGGCGGCACGCTCGGAGGGCGACGATGCAGGCGACCCGCCTGCCACGGACGACGAGAAGACCGGGAATCGAGTCGGCAGATCTTCGACCAACACCACTTGTTTCCCGATGCGGGTACGGACGTTCACCAACACGGGCCCGCGTAAGTTGGCCGTCGTCCCATCGACCTCCGCAGAGCGCACGGTCAGAATCACGAATACCGCATACTGGTCGTCGTCCTGGGGATGCAACGCGCGCGCATCGTCTTCGGACAACGTAATGGAATACCCGCAGGACAGATCGCTGGGATCCATGATCGCGAAGGCTAGATCGGGACTGTCGACGGATTGCAGCCACTTGAAAGGTGCGGGTCGATCGTGATCCAGCACGACAAAACGCGTGCACTCAGGAAAGCCGATCAAGCCCGCGGGCAGCGTCAGTAGCAGCTCCGGCGCCACTTGGATCACACCGAATTTGGAGGTTTTGACGGTCAACATCATGTGCCGGTTTTCTTCTGGACCACGCGGAGCGTTGCGCCGCCGGCCACTTTGACTTGGATCTGACGATTCGGTTGGACGGGTGCGAGAGGATGCACGGTCGGCGCGGCCACAGGCATGGTCGCCGCCAGTCGATTCTGCTCGAGAATGCGGCTGTAGACCTCGTCGCGATGGACCGGCACCGTCCTCGGCGCCTCGATCCCCAGACGGACGGATCCCCCGCTGACTTGTAAGACCACGACTCGGATATCGCTTCCGATCGTGATAGCTTCGCCACGCTTCCGCGTCAGTGCCAACATATCGGGCCATCCTTAGCCGTAGAAGCCATCATGGCTTCTCTTGAACGTATCGGATCCCTGTCGGCGGAACTTAAGCGGGAGCTGCGGGAATCTGCGTAAGGAATCGAGAAACAGGAGAGACAATCGAGGCATGCTGGGCGGGCCTGACGACCGCGCAGCGCCTCACTGTAGGAGAACGGCTCAGCGCAAGAAATTCAACAACGACGTATCGAACATACGGCTGATGGTCGCCTGGGTGGCCTGCAACGCAGCCTCCTGCAGTTGCAATTCGGTGATCGCCTTCGCCATATCCGCATCTTCATGCTCGGAAATCGTTTGCGTCAGCAAGGCATCCGCCTGCGTCAGCCAGGTCTGCGTCGTCTCTAAACCGTTCCCCAACCCGCCGATGCGCCCCTGCGCGTTGGCCAGCTGCGTCATGGCTTGATCGATGTTCGCCAACCCCGTCTGGACACCGGGAACATTGTTCGTTTCGAGCGCAGCCAAGAGATCGCGCATCCCGTCGAACACGTTCGTCGTCGGCCCCGAGAAAATTTCTCCGCCAGGAATCGTCACCTGCGCGGTGAGCCCTTCCCCGATCGCAACGGACTGCGATTCCGTATTGCCTTGGTACGTCACATTATCGCCGGCGCCCAAGACATAGGGGGCGACGTCGGTCTTCGTCCCCGCAAAAATGGCCTGCCCGTTAATCTCGCTGTTCGCCAACTGCACGAGATGCTTTTGGAGCTCCCGCACTTCCTTCGCAATAGCGACACGTCCTTCAGGGCTGGTGGTCCCACTACCCGCCTGAATCGTCAATTCCCGCACGCGAGCCAACGCGGTCGTCGCTTGAGACAGAGTCCGATCCGCCAGCTCCAACCGTTGCGTACCGAACTGGATATTGCGCTGCCATTGTTGAGTACGCGACTGCTCGCCGCGCTGCTCGATGACTTCCCCATAAGCCACAGGGTCCTGCTCGGGTGTGGAGACGCGCTTTTGGGAAGAGATTTGCTGTTGCGCCGTGACGATGCGGCTCCGGGTGCGCGCGAGATTGCCGGTCAACATCCCCAGAATTTGGCTATCGGACACTCGCATGGTGTGGCCCTCCCTGTCCGCGCCCCGTCACGACGTCCCGTCGCGACTTACCGCTTCAAGTTCAACAAGGTCTGCAGCATTTCATCCGCAGCCATGATGATTTTCGACGCCGCCTGAAACCCACGCTGCTGCTGAAGCATGTTCACCAATTCTTCGTCGAGCGACACGCCCGAGGCTTCCGCACGACGCGCCTCGAGTTGTTCCTGCACGATCGATTGCGCATCCAGGTCGCGTTCCGCCGCCTGCGCCCGTGCGCCGATCCCGCTGATGGTGGCGCTCAGATGCCCCGTCATGGTCTTGCCGCCGAGCGACGCCATGCCCGTCGTCTCGAGATTCGCCATGGCCAACGCATTCGCATTGTTGCCCGGCACGCCGGTCACCGTCGACGACGCAGCAAGCTGTCGAATGTCCGTGACCGCGACCGACATGTCCCGCGCCGCCGTCCCCGTGGCTGTAAAGAGATTGCGTCCCGTGACACCGTCGAGTCCGTATCCCGCCGCATGCACGGTATTCACTTGCGAGACCACGGTGGACGCCAAATCGTCCAGCGCCTTCGTCGCTTCCGGGATGCGCTGGTCGCGCAGTTCGAGCAATCCCTTTAAGCGTCCGCTCTCGATGACCGACGTCATATCCGTCACCGGCCCGGATCCGCCGTCGTACCGCACATCGACCATGCTGCCGTTGCTGGAATTCGGTACGCCGACGAGCTTAAACGTCTGATTGTTCGTCACTAAGACTTGCCCGCGTCCCGCGAAGACGGACACCTGGCCCGTTTGATCTTCGATCGTAGAGATTTCCACCAATTCGGCCAACTCGCCGATAAGCCGACCGCGCTGATCGCGCAAATCGTTGGCTTGCTGCCCCGACAATTCCGCGCGGCTCACTTCCTGATTCAACCCGGCGATTTTCTCGGCCAGCGCATTCACCTGATCGATCGCCTTCCGCACATCGCCGTCGACTTGCACCCGTTGCCGATCCAGTTCGACCGCGGTGTAGTTCATGCGCTGCGCGAAGCTATTCGCCTTGCTGAGCATGACAGTCCGCGCGGCCGGATCGGCGGGATTCGTGGCGACGTCCTGAATGGACTGAAAAAATTCGTTCAGTGCAGACGAGACGCCGAGCGAGGTGGAGGGCGACAACGTCCCCGCCACTTGTAACAGCCCACCACGAGCGGCGGTAAAATACCCAAGTTGCTCGCGCGAGTTCTGCAAAGACCCTTCGACGAATTGATCGACCTGGCGGCGGATTTCCGTCAGCTCCACACCCGTGCCGACCTGGCCGGGGCCGCCGTCGACCGGACGACTCTCGGACAGCACGGCTTCCTGCCGTGTATAGCCCGGCGTATGAACGTTGGCGATGTTATGGCCGGTCACCCCCATAGCCTTCTGATAGGTGAGCAGCGCACTTTTTCCGACGTCGAACACCCCGGTCACGCTCATAGGTCACCCCTGTTGCACAATGACGCGGCCGCTCTGATTCGCCGACTTTTTCACGCCCGTCCCGGAGTACAACCCGTCGGACGTCGTGCGCGGATGCGCCGCGGCCAAGGTCTGCTGAATAAAGTCCACGAGCTTCGCCATCGCGAGGCGATTCACCGCCATCAATTGACGCACCGCATCGACGGAGCGCTCCAACTCCTGCTGTTGTCCTTCGATCGTGCGACCGAGATCGCGCCCGACACGCGCCAACACCATCGACAACGTGACCGTGCCGCGCGGCACTCCCCACGCATCGGCCAGGCCGTGCAAAATGGCTTCGCGCCGCTCTTCGAGCACACGAATCAATTCCAACATCTGCGCCCGCTGCTCATTGACGCTGTCGAACGCCGGCATCGAGAGGCGGCGCAACGCCGTCCGTTCCTCCGTCGCGACCGCCGCCAGTTTGTGTAACTGCGCGATCTCTTGATGCAACACGTCGACGAGCTCTTGCGCGGGAGCAGGCACAACATCCATGAGAATCGGCTCCTAGGGGCCAGCTGACCCAACCGTATTACAAGACGCTGTCGAGCAGCGTGTTCGTCAGCAACTTATTGCTGACCGTGCGCCCCGACACCGTGTAGGTGCCGGACTCAACGGCCTGCTTCAGCGCATCCACCTTGTCGGCGCGATCGGGCGACTCGGTCTGCGCCAACGACCGGACCCGCTGGAGATCTTTCGCCGCTTGGGAGATCTCCACACGATCCGTCGTCTTGTCCGGCGTCCCGTAGGCGGTTTTCGCCGCCGCGCGTGCGCTCGGCTGCGTACCCAACAGGACTTTGCCTAAGTCGTCGATCCGCCCCTGTTTGGAAATTTCCATCGCACTCCTCCATCGCCATGAGTGTGGACCATATAGGGTCCGACCCCGGCGTCAGGTGTGATGTACCCATAGGCTGTATCGGTTGAGTGGAGATAAACTTGAGCGGGATTAGGGAATGCGTGGCCCAGGGCGGCTGGACGAGGCGTCGGCTGAGGCCGCCCGGGGGGGCTTGGCCGATGACACCCCTTGGGCCACACCATTATAGGTCGCCGACAGCCGCTCCGCCGGAACCGGTGTGGAGGACGTCCCAACGCTGGCTTCGAGGCTCCTGGCTAGCCCCATGCCGCCGGCCTTGGCGGCCAGCTTGCCGATTTCAGCGTCGTAGAAGGAATAGAAGGACTTGGCCGCCTTGCTGTCATAGGGGCCGTCGGGCACCGTCTCCCGCATCACCCCCATCATATAGGAGAGGAAATAGGCTTCAAACTCCTGGGCCGCCTCGGTGATGCTGTGCCCACCGGACTTGCCTGGTGTGCCCGACTGACCAGCTTGCCCCCCCTGCTCGACCTGATTCGCAGACTCTCCTCGCAAAGCACGTTCGAGTTTCCCCTGTGCGGTTAACGCCTGTGTACCACCGGGAAACAGCGCATCCGGAGCAGCAATGACGGGCAACCCTGTGAGCGCATCCATCTCGCGTGTCTCCGCTTCAGCCGTTAGATGATCTCGAGCGACGCCTGCAACGCACCAGCCGAGCGCAGCGCCGACAGGATCGCCACTAAGTCGCGCGGGGTCACCCCGACCGCATTCAGCGCCTGGACGACTTCGCCCAACGTCACCGTCTGCTCGATGACCATCAACCGCGACTCCTGCTCCTTCACTTCGGTCTGCACATCCGGCGTGACCGTCGTCTGCCCGCCGGTTGAGCCGATGAGCGGCGCCGGAGGCTGCGACACGTTCAACGTGTTTTTCACCGCAATCGTCAGGTTGCCGTGTGAGATGGCACAGGTAGAAATCCGAACGTTCTCTCCGAGTACTACAGTGCCGGTGCGTTCGTTCACCACCACCTTGGCCGGCAAATCGACCTGCACGTCTAACCCTTCGATGGCAGCGATGTACTGCGTCACGCGACCGCGATAGTCCACGGGTACGGCAACCTTGACCACCCCGCCGTTGCTCGGCACCGCCGTACCGGGCCCGAACATCCCGTTGATGACGTCCGCCACGCGGATCGACGTGGTGAAATCGACCTGGCGCAACATGATCGTGACGGTCTCCCACGTGTCGAGATCGACGATCGCTTCCTTTTCGATCAAGGCACCACCGGGGACGATACCCGCCGCCTGGTGATTCTTGATGACCGTGCTGCCGCCGGCGCCACCCGAGCCGCCGAGGAATCCGCCGATGGAAATCGGCCCTTGCGCCACGGCATAGACTTGTTGGTTCGGCGCCTTCAGCGGCGTCAACAGCAACGTGCCGCCCTGCAGGCTTTTCGCATTGGCCATCGAGGAGACGAGCGCATCGATCGGCATACCGGGTTTCGAAAACGGCGGGAGCTTGGCCGTGACCATCACCGACGCAATGTTACGGGTCAACAATTGGATCGGATCGATCACGAGGTTGATGCCCATCTTGTTCAACATGGACATCATGGCCTGCACGGTGAACTGACCGCCGATGACCTGATCGCCCGACCGATCCAACCCGACGACGAGTCCGTAGCCGATGAGCTGGTTGTCGCGTACTCCCTCGATGGAGCCGATGTCCTTGATGCGGACCGCTTCCGCTGTTCCGGCGGTCGCCACCACCAACAACACTGCCGCGATGGCGGCGCGCATCCACATGGCGGCCAGATTGAAACCGGACAAGGCCGGGACACGCGCAGGCGTAACAGGCGCGGCATTCCGCGCCGTGGTTGTCGCCGGACGAACGGCAGTGCGTGCCTGCGCCTGACGACGAGACGATGCACTTGCCGGCCCCTCCGTGCGAACGGGTTTTCGCGTAGGGATTGATTCTGCCATCGCGTCGGGCGTATCGACCGTCACCCGTCTCGTGTCGCTCACAACCATACGGGTGCTCGGCGCGTCCGCGCGCCACACGACGCCGCTGGCGACCAGCAACCGAAGGGGAACGGCCTGCACTGACTGATGATGCTTCTGCATGTCGGCTCCAATCGGAAGGGAACGACCGCCTCGCCGCACGAGACGCGCTTAGAAGGGATAGACCCAATCGAGAATACGCGTGAACCAGCCTGGTCGCTGCACGTCGTCCACCACGCCCAGCCCCGCATATTCGATCTTCGCTTCCGCAATCGCACTGGATAGGACTTGGTTTTTCCGGTCGACGTCCACGCGGCGCACACGACCAGTCAAATTCATCAACTGCTTTTCGCTATTCACCGTCACTTCACGATGACCTTCGATGCGGAGATCGCCGTTCGGCAACACCTCGGTCACTACCGCCGACAATGTGCCGGTCAACGTATCCTCGCGGCTGGTGGCACCCTTGCCACCGAACTTATTTTTGGCGGTCACGTCGATGCCGAGACTCTGCCGCATATTGGAGCTGAGCTTGATACCGGGAATGCCGAGAAACCCCGCGCCCGTCCCACCCATGCTGTTGTCGATGGTCGACTCGCGTTGTGCCGAGGTATCCGCCGACTTCGAGCCCTTGTGTTTCTCGACGATCTGCACCGTCAGGATATCGCCTGCCCGCATGGCGCGGAGATCCTCGTACAGATAGGCACGGCCGTTTTCTTCCTGCCAGAGAGAGCCGGAAGTCTTCGGCGGCGGAAACGGCGCCACGTTGATGCTCGCCGGCGGTGCCGGTTTCTGCGACGACCCGCAGCCGCTCACGAACGCTGCTGCAAACAACACCGCGCCAAGCAGCGCGATCGAGCGAACTCTGCTCTCTGTTGAGAAACGTGCCATCGTTAGAAATCCACACGCACGGTGCCGGGCCCGACGACTTTCGCGCGAATATCCTTACCGCTGTCGCTGTTGGTCACAGTCACGAAGCTGCCCAGTTGGCCGGAGGTTTTTGTCGTTCCCACCGCTTGAATAGCCAGGTTGCCGCGCCGCGCTTCGATCGTCACACGGTCGCCCTTGTGCACCGTCAACGGTTTCACCAATGAGGCCAACCGAATCGGCTGCTGCGACGGCAGCATGCGGCCGGGGCTTTTGCCGACTGCGTCGGACACCTGCGTGATCAACTGATGCGGCAGGGACGGAATTTTCACACGCGCCGTCGAGAGGTCTTCGACATCGATCACATCCTCCGGCTTCAACACACGCGCCGGCACGACCACATCGGCGTACAAGGACACGTCGGCGATGACATCGATCGGATCGGCCGCATGGCCGTCGACCGTCGGCACCACTTCAAACCGACGACGCCCCGACTGATCCAGCCCCGTGCCCGACGCGACCGTGAATTGCAGCCGCCCGCTCGACACCGTCAACGGTTCGGTCGGCTCCAAGATCTCCACGTCGATTTCGCTGATCCGTCCGTCCAGGCGCCCTTGGAGATACACGTTGATCGCGCGGCGCAAATGATCCGTCGTGACACGCTGCACACCACGGCGCGCGGTGCGTACCGGTTCGACCGCTTTTACCTGATCCCGCGCATGCGTCACTTTCGGCGTGTGAGCCGACGCCATCGGCGCACCGTCGAAACCCGTCGCTCCGAGCACGCCCACGAGGGCCGCGACGACGGCGACCAACGCCCATGTTGTGAATCGCCCGTTCGTGGAAGCCATGTCGCTTACCGCCTCAAGTTGTTCGCGATCGACATCATTTCGTCGGAGGCTTGGATCGTCTTCGAGTTAATTTCGTAGCTCCGCTGCGCGATGATCATGTTGACCATCTCCTCCGCCAAGTTGACGTTGGAGCTTTCCAAAAACCCTTGCTGGATCAACCCGAAGCCGGTCGAAAAACCCGGGACACCTTGGATCGCGGGGCCCGACGCGAAGCTATCCAACATCAAGTTATTTCCCATCGCGACCAACCCCGCCGGGTTGTCGAACCGGACCAACTGAATCTGGCCGACCTGCGAGGCCTGCGTGACACCCGGCAACATAACCGACACGGTGCCGTCCTGGCCGATGTCTACTTTCAACGCACCGGACGGAATCGTGATGACCGGGTTCAACAAGTCGCCGTCTCCGGTAACCAGGTTGCCGACGTTGTCGCGTTTGAACGCGCCGTTACGCGTATACATGATCGTGCCGTCCGGACGTGACACTTGAAAAAATCCCGGACCGTCGATCGCGATGTCCGACTCGTTCCCCGTCTGCCGCATGTTGCCCTGCGCCCATTCCTTCGCGACGGTCGTCGGTCGCACACCCGCGCCGACCTGCACGCCGGTCGGGAACACGCCGACGCTCGAGGCGCTTGTACCCGGCAGCCGCTGAATTTGATACAGCAGGTCCGCAAACTCTGCGCGGCTGCGCTTGAACGCGTTGGTGTTTACGTTCGCCAAGTTGTGCGCGATCGTATCCACGTTCAACTGCTGCGCCGTCATACCCGTTGCCGCCGTCCACATCGCTCTGATCATGTGTGCCTCGTGTGTGCTGTGCGCGTGAAATACTCGCGCATTACGCCTGAACCTTGCCCAACTCGTTCACGGCCTGCTCCGCCATCTTGTCGAAGGCCTGAATGATCTTTTGCGCCGACTCGTAGGTGCGCATGCCCTGGATCAACTTCACCATCTCGCCCAAGGGATTTACGTTCGAGTCTTCCACCGCACCGGACAACACTCGCGGCGCCTTCGCCACCTTGCCGCCCGTGCCGTCGTACATCCCGTCGGGCATCCGCATCGGCATCTTGTTTTCGGGAAACTCGACGATCTTGAGCTGCCCGACCGCCTGATTGTTCACGGACAACGTCCCGTTCGCGTCGACCTGCAGATCGCCCACCGGCACCTTGATCGGACCCTTCACGCCCATGACCGTATGCCCCTCTTCGGTGACCAGATTCCGCTTGGGGTCGACGTGGAACACGCCGTCGCGCGTGTACCGCAGGCCTTGCGGCGTCTTCACTTCGAAAAACCCTGTGCCTTGCACGGCAAAGTCGAAGGGATTACCCGTGGGCCGCAACCGGCCGGACTCGAACATCGTCTTCGAGCCGTTCGGCGAGACGAACACACGCTCCGCCACTTGCGTATCCGGCGACCACATCCGCCCGGCCAAGGTGTCGGTGCCCAACATCGGCAACACCTTCATATGCTGCACGATCTGCGTCCGGAACATCGAGTCTTCTTGTTTGAATCCCGTCGTGTTCACGTTGGCGATATTGTGCGCAAAGGCTTGGATCTGCCGTTCTTGCGCCAACGCCCCGGACAGGATGGGATAGATACCGCGATTCATCGTAGGTCTTCCTTCTCTACCAGCGAACGAAGCAACCGCTATGCCATCTCCCTACTCGCACACACGCTCTAAAGAGGCGTCCTATCGTGCCCTTGCATCACCCTGCGCCGTCTCGCCAACCCTGCGAGAGGTCGATTGTTCCTAGGCTGGATATTTTTGCCTAGTGCGTCCCCGAACCCAGTTCAACTACCCTTCCAGCATCTGCAGCAACGCCTTCAGCCGCACGATCGTCTTCGCATGAATTTGGCAGACGCGAGACTCGGTAATATTCAGCACCGAGCCGATTTCTTTCATGGTGAGCTCTTCGACATAGTAGAGCGTCAACACCATCCGTTCCTTTTCGGGCAACCCTTCGATGGCCTCTTCCAACGCGCTACGCAACCGCTGCGTCACGACCAACGACAAGGGATCCGGGTGTTGCGTATCGACCAACATACGAATGATTTTTTCGCCGTCCGAATCCTGCACACCCAGATCGTCCAAACTCATCACGATGGCGCCCTGCGCATTCGCGATGAAATCGCCCAGCTCCTGTACCGACAAACCGAGCCCGTGCGCCAACTCCTCGTCCGTCGGCGGACGTCCGAGCCGCCGCATCAGCGATCCTTCGGTGCGCTGCAAGAGCCCGATGCGCTCATGGACGGAACGCGGCACCCAATCGAGCGATCGGATTTCGTCCAACATGGCGCCACGTATGCGGAACTCCGCGTAGGTTTTGAAGTTCGCCTCGCGCCGCGAGTCGTACTTCGTCATCGCATCCATCAGACCGATGACACCCACCGACACCAAGTCCTCGACGTCGAGATACGCCGGCAACCGAAACGCCAGCCGATGCGCCATCGTGCGCACGAGCGGAGCGAACTCGCGGATGAGCCGCTCGCGCTCCGTGTCGGCACTCCCGACACCCAGCGTCGTCTGTCCTTGCGCTACACTGCTGCCACTTGGTGATTTCATGCGGTACTCGTGCGTCCTTTATGCCCGATCGAAAAATCTCCGCCAGAGAAACTCCAGTCCGCCCTTCGGCCGCAAAGCCGGCGCCCAACGCAACACGTCCTTCGCCAACCGTTGAAACGCCTCGGTCGCCGGCGCATGCGGGAACGAACGCACTACCGCATCCTGCTTCGCGACGGCCATCTGCACATACGTATCCATCGGCACCATCCCGACGTAATCGATGGACACCGACACATCGAGGAACCGCTCCGCCACCAACGCCAACCGGCGATAGGCGTCGCGCGCTTCCAGACTGTGTTTGGCCATGTTCACGACCAACCGGAATCGCGTTTCGCGATGACGCTGCGCCAGGACCTTGATCAGCGCATAGGCATCGGCCATGGACGTCGGCTCCGGCGTCATCACCACCAGAATTTCCTGTGCGCCGCTCGCGAAATACAGCACGTTGGTGGAAATCCCGGCGCCCGTGTCGATCAGCACCACATCGATGGCTTGGCAGACCCATTCGAGCTCGCTTTGGATCAAGGCGAGTTGCTCGGCTGACAGGGCCGTCATCCCAACGTCACCGGACCCGGCGGGTAAAATCTGGATCCCGTTCGGTCCCTGGAGGATCACCTCGCTCAACCGCTTCCGTCCCTGCAGCACGTCGGTCATCGTGTGCGTCGGCACCAAGCCGAGCAACACATCGAGATTTCCGAGCCCCAGATCCGCATCGAGCACCAACACCCGCTGGCCCTCCGCGGCCAATGCCATCGCGAGGTTCAGCACCATATTCGTTTTGCCTACGCCGCCCTTTCCGCTCGTCACGGCGATCACGCGCACAGGCGCGCCAGCCCGCGACTCGGTCTCCATGGACGACATCGTTACCGTCTCTTGCATCACACTCCTCCTTCGACCGACGAAGCCGACTGACGCGACACACACGCGGCCGACACATCGGACAGACCCGTCTCTGTCCGCTTCGCCGATGAGCTACGCAAATCTCGTGCTTGGCTTACGCCTGTGGATTCGTTCTGCAGTGAATGTTCGAATTCATTGATTGGAGGCGCCTCTCGGCGCACGTCCTGCACTCCCTCTCCCGTACGCGCCATCGCACGGATCAACGCGGAGGCTGCAAAAGCTGCCGCCTCGGCCGTCGGCTCCGTCAACGACGGACTGTCCCAATCGCACAGGAGGCCCACCACAAGTGCGGGAGACAGCGGCGCCAGGCCGCAGCGGCTATCGGCGCGATCGCTGAGATACGACGGCGGCACCGCGCTGCGCATGGCCATCTCGAAGAGCCTCCCCGCTTTGCGCGTTTCGTCGGCCTTCGTCCAAATCAGATGCGAGATCGGCAAATCCGCCACCTGCGCTATGAGCTCGTCAAAATCCTGGCAGGTCGTCTGCGCAGACACGACCAGATGCACCGCGACACGCGGATCGACGACGCAGAACGAGCGGAGCCGTTCGAGCGCGCCCCGATCCAACGGACTGATCGCCGGGGTGTCGACGAGAATCAGGTCCGCCTCCGCATGACGACACAGCGACTCCGCAAACTCCTGCGGTGTGCGCACACGTTCGACCGTCGCGCCGCAGACTTGCGCAGCCACTTCGAGAACGGTGATGCCCGTGTACCGTTGCGGAGGGAGCGACAGTTGGAGGACGACGAATTTCCGTTTGCCGCGCGCCAACGCGCGGTTCAGGAGCTTTGCCAAGACCGTACTTTTCCCGATCCCGGTTGTCCCGATCGCCATGATGACCCCACCCCGCTCGACAAGCGGCGCGGCAACGCGACTCCGAAGCTTTCCGGCGACGACACGCGACAAGGCTTCACGAATGCCGATCTCGGACATCGTGCCGGTTTCGGCGGCAAGCGAGACGGCTTCCGCTACGAGTCGAACGGCTGTCCCCGCTTCGCACCCACGCTCGACCAACTTCGCGCGAATCCGCGCGGCGGCCGCCGTGTCATGACGCAGCGGTTGAATGCTGACGATCGGTTCGTTGCTCGGAGCGGCAGCAGGCGATGCAGGAGCAGGCGCGTTGGTGTGCGTGGATGCGCTTGCGATTGGGTGTGAGTGTGTCGGCTCGACGGCTCGAGCAACTGGCTCAGCTGGACGCGTGACCGCATCGGTGATCACCAGCGCCGGCTTCGATGCAGGTACAGGTGCCGCGATGACAGGAGCCGACAAGACGACAGGCTGCGCTACAGCAGGACGCGGCGATGCGACAGCAGCATCCGACTGCGCAGGTTTGGTTGCCACGTCACGTCGCGCCGAAGGCGGCTGCGTCGGCATCGACGAGTGCGACGGTGCAGATAGTGATTGTTGTTGTGCAGACGACGGCGCCTGTCCAAAGAGACGCGCGGCATGCGCCGCGGCTTCCTGCACAAGCGCCTTCGGCAGTATCGACGTCGGCGTCACGACCTTAGGCGTGGGCATCGCCTGAGGCGCCGGGCCAGCCTGACGTTGTGGTGGTGCTACAGGCTGCGACTCGACACGTGGTGTACTGCGTTCCGACTGAGTAGCTGTCGGAAGCTCAGTCTTCCGTGGCTCCGTGGCCGACGGCGCCGCGGTCTCGATCGTCGAAAGCATCGCGAGCCATTTGGCGCGCATCTCTTCGCGTGAAGATTTTTTCGTGGGCGTCGGTGCGGGCGATGGGGCGGCTGTTATCGCAGGCGCCTGAAGCGATGGCATCGGAACGGCTTTCGATGCAGCCGTATCCGTGCGAATCTCCGTCGCCAGATCCTGTTCCACCACGGTCTGTTCTTGAGTCACTCGTGTGCGCTGCGGTTGCGTCGGCGTTTCGTTCGCGGCACCGTTCGTTGCCTTTCCGCCGTTCTTCGACACACGCGGCATGGGCGCCTGTTGTTCCGGCTCAGCACCATCCTGCATATCGTCGGTACGGATGAAATCGACGTCGCCGATGGTTTCTTCCAAGGTTTCCGCCAAGGCCTTGGCAAATGGGCTGTCGACTGGCTTCGTGAGATCGTCGTCGGCCGTCCAATGCCGCGTCGGTTGCGCAGGCGCAGCAAATGGCGAAGAAGCGGATTTAGTCGTCGTAGCCTTGCGCTTTTTCGACTCGGTCCCGGCAATCGCACGTTGGGCGACCGACGAGGCCGCGGCCACACGTCTGGATTGACGCGCAAGGATCGCCAAGGCTTCGGCCGCGGCGTCCTCCTCGACCGGACGCGGCAGGTCGATGGCGGCTTGCACCTGCACGATCATCCCGCCCTGCGGATTCCGCAGCGTCCGTTCGCCGCGAAGATGTTCGGTCTGCAGGATGATCGCGTCGGGGCCCAGTTCGGCCTTGATGGCCTTGAAGGCCTCTTCGAGCGTCTCCGCCTGGTAGGTTTTCATCCGCATGGTGATTCGTGGCTCACAGTCCGCAATGCGTCACACACAGCGCCGTTTGCGGCGCGCGACGACATGTGCCCCTATACGCCTTCCTCCGAGAACCGAATCGTTTCGGCGGCGACGATCTTGGTCATCCCGTCGATTTCGTTGAGCGCCAACACCGGCACCGACTGCAACACCCGCGCGGTCAACCGGCGCAGGTGACGACGCAGCGCCGGCGAACAGAGCACGACCGGTTGTTGCCCGCGCGCCGCGACGCGCTCCGCCGCTTGTTTGAGGTTCCCGACCAACCGTTGCGACAGCGACACGTCGAGCGCCCAGTAACCGCCCTGCGCATTCGACATCTGCTCCACCAGCGCACGGTCGAGTCGCGGATCGAGATTGATGACGGGCAACGAGCCATCCGGGCCCGCCCATTGATGCGTGATCGTGCGCGCCAACGCCTGCCGCACCGCTTCCGTGAGTTGCTCCGGATCCTTGACCGACGGCGCATAGTCCGCGACGACTTCCAAGATCGTACGCAGGTCGCGAATCGGCACACCTTCCTGCAGCAAGTTGCCCAACACACGCACCAGCACCCCCAACGACAACTGCGCAGGAATAACTTCTTCCACGAGCTTCGGGTGCTGTTTGGCGAGT
The DNA here is from genome assembly GCA_046351095.1 of Nitrospiraceae bacterium. Lineage (GTDB taxonomy): Bacteria > Nitrospirota > Nitrospiria > Nitrospirales > Nitrospiraceae > BQWY01. The sequence continues at coordinate 3,096,866 of JAXLZC010000001.1, read as the reverse complement.
TCGTCGAGCAACGCCTGCGCCTCCTGGCGACCGAGTAATTCGTGCGCGTGGCGTTTGATGATTTCCGACAAATGCGTCGCGATGGCCGAGCCGGGATCGACGACGGTATACCCTGCCACCTGCGCCTGATCGCGCAACGCTTCCTGAATCCACAGCGCGGGCAACCCGAACGCCGGCTCCTTGGTCGGTGTGCCGCGGATCGCGCCCTTTTGCGCCGTGCCGGGATCGATCGCCAACAACTGGCCGGGGATCACGTCGCCGCGGACCAGCTCGACGCCTTTCAAAATGATCGCGTATTCGTTCGGCCGCAGTTGCAAATTGTCCCGTAGGTGAATCGGCGGAGCCAAAAACCCCAATTCGGCCGCGATCTGGCGCCGCACGCCTTTGATGCGATCCAACAGGGCGCCGCCCTCTTTGCCCTCGACCATGCCGATCAATCCGTAGCCGACCTGCACTTCCATCAATTCGACCGGCGTCACCTTCGGGGCGACTTCTTCCACTTTCGGCGGAGCGGGCGGCGGCGCCATCTGCGCAGCGAGCTCCGCCTTTTCCTTCTTCATCATTTCGTAGGCGACATAGCCCGCGACCGTACCGAGCGTGAGAAACGCCACGTGCGGCAGGCCAGGTACGAACCCCAGCGCCAACAGGATGCCTGCCGCGGCGGCCAGCGCCTTGGACGAGATCAAGACCTGACGGGCGATTTCGTGTCCGAGGTTCACTTCGCGCGCGGCGCGCGTGACGACGATACCGGCGGCGGTAGACACGATCAGGGCAGGCAACTGCGCGACCAAGCCCTCGCCGATGGTCAACAGCGTGTAGTTCGCGGCGGCGGCGGCGATATTCATCTTCTGCTGCAGCACGCCGATCGTGAGACCACCCACGATGTTGACCAAGATGATGATGACGGCGGCGATGGCGTCGCCGCGGACGAACTTGCTGGCGCCGTCCATGGCTCCGTAGAAGTCCGCTTCTTCGGCGATTTCCTTGCGTCGGCGCCGCGCTTCGTTTTCGTTGATCAATCCCGCGTTCAGGTCCGCGTCGATGCTCATCTGTTTGCCGGGCATCGCGTCCAATGTGAACCGCGCCGCGACTTCCGCCACACGCGACGAACCTTTGGTGACGACGACGAAGTTGATGACGACCAAGATCACGAACACGACGAGGCCGACGGCGTAGTTGCCGCCGACGACAAAATTCCCAAACGACCGAATAACTTCACCCGCTGCGCCGGGCCCTTCGTTGCCGTGGAGCAAAATGAGGCGTGTGGACGCCACGTTGAGCGACAGGCGCAGCAACGTCACGACCAACAGGATCGACGGGAACACGGAGAATTCGATCGGCTTACGCACCTGGATGCCGACCAGCAACACGACGATCGAGAGTGCGATGTTGAACGCCAGCAGCAGGTCGAGCACCACACGCGGGAGCGGCATGAGCATGATCATGAGGACGACGACGACACCGACCGACATCATCACGTCGGTATGCCGCATCCAATCCCAGCCGCCCTGTGGACGTTCTTCAACCATCGTGTTTTACCTGCACTCCGTCGGTCGTGAACTTAAATCCGTCAATCGACACTCGTTATTCGAAATTCGTCTTACGTCTTACTGGCGGTCCTGTACGCGCCATTGTTTGGCGCGGAAAACCATGGCCAAGATTTCGGCGACGGCGCGGTACAGATCGAGTGGAATTTCTTTCCCGACATCGACAAGTTTAAAAAGGCTGCGCGCCAGCGGCGGCCGTTCGATCACCATCACGCCGTTAGCCCGAGCGATTTCGCGGATGCGCTCGGCGACATAGCCCGCGCCCTTCGCCACCACCACCGGCGCCGCCATGTTGTGCTGGTCGTACCGCAAGGCCACGGCGATGTGCGTCGGGTTGGTGATCACCACCGTCGCTTTCGGCACGGCGGCCATCATGCGCGCACGACCCAAGTCGCGCTGGATGCTGCGGATCCGCGCTTTCACCTGCGGGTCGCCGTCCGACTGCCGGGCTTCTTCCTTCAATTCCTGCTTCGTCATCTTCAAGCCGCGCTGCCATTCATAACGCTGATAGGCATAGTCCACGGAGGCGAGCAGAAAAAGCGTCAGACCCACCCACAGGGCCACGTGCAGCGTCAACGCACCGGTCGTCCCCAACACACCTTGCAGATCGAGGTGGACCCATCCGGGCACGGCGCCCCATTCGTTACGCGTCGCGGCATAGGCCGTCGCCGCAACGAGGCAAACTTTAATAAGCGCCTTCACCAATTCGGCGACGGACCGCCAGGCCAGCAACCGCTGAAATCCGGACAGCGGATTCAGCTTCGTGATGTCGAACGACAGGAAATCGGCCTTCCAAATAAAACCGGTCTGCAACACAGTCGCGCCGACCGCCGAGCCTACGACCAAGACCATAAACGGCAACATCAACCAGAGTGTCTCCGTCCCCACCGTCAACAAGGCGCTGTGTAACCCCTCCGGCGACCACCCGGCGCCGCGCGCGGCGGGCCCGGCCAGCAACAACCACTCGCGCATATGTTGCACGATACGAGCGACGCCCTGCCCGGACGACATCGAGAGCAACGCGATACCGGCCATCATCGACACGGCCATCGTCAGGTCGCGGCTGAGCGCGACTTGCCCTTTGCTGCGCGCTTCTTCCAGGCGTTTTGCACTCGCCTGTTCTGTTCTGGACTCTTTGTCCGTTTCAGCCACGGCCGAGCACTCCCATGGCGTGATCGAGCGTCCGCATCATCGTTTCGAATTCGTCCATCATGGCGCCGGACAGCGCCGGCAACGACACGCCGATGGCCAGCAGGCCACAGGCGATCGTCAACGGAAACGTCAGCACAAACACGTTCAACTGCGACACCGTGCGCCCGAGCATCGCCATCACCAGGTTTACGACGAGCGTCACGACGATGACAGGCGCGGCTAACTTCACGCCGACCACCAACACGTTCTGAAAGGCGTGCAGCACGATATCCAGCAGATCTTCCGACAAACTCGCGCCGAACGGCGGGATCAGCCGAAAACTCTCGACCAGGGCGTGCACGACCACCAGATGCAGATTCATCGTAAGGAACAACAACGAGGCGATGGTGGATTGGAATTGCCCCAACACCGGCACCTGGTGCGAGCTGGTCGGATCGATCATCTGTGCGGCGCTCAAGCCCATCTGGTTGCTCATGATTTCGCCCGCAAATTCGAATCCCGCGAAGAGGCAGCGCGCGATCAACCCGATCACCACGCCGACACCGATTTCCGCCGCCATACCGACAGCCATCGCCGTCGGATCGGCCGGCACCCGCACAGCCACAAGAAACGGCATGGTTACCAGAGCCAACGCGACGGCCAACCCGATTTTGATCATCGCAGGCACCGCGCGGGCGCCCAGGATCGGGAAGGCCGAGAGGATGGCCGTCACGCGCAAGAGCGCGACGGTGAACACCTCGAACTGCGGCAGCGTGGCATGGATCGTCTGCGTCATCGGCACTCCGGTCGGCGAAGCGCCTCAGCGCGCGTATTGCGGAATGCTCAAGATAATCGTGGCGAGAAATCCGGTCAGCAACCGGACCATCCACGGGAAAAACAGCATCATGGCGACGAACATCCCGACGAGCTTCGGCACGAACGACAACGTCGGTTCGTTGATCTGCGTCAGCGCCTGAAACAGGCTCACCAACAGGCCGACCACCAAACTCATACCGAGCATCGGGGCCGCCACGATCAAGGTAGTCTCCAAGGCGTTGCGTCCGATTTCCATGACCATCTCGGGTGTCATCTGGACCTCGTGTTACGCGTGTCGCCGCCTACGCGTCGACGTCATTGAAACGACTTCACCATCGAACCGACGATCAGATACCAGCCGTCCGCCAGCACAAAAAGAATCAGCTTAAACGGCAGCGAGATCACCACCGGCGGCAGGAGCATCATGCCCATCGACATCAAGACGCTCGCGACCACCATGTCGATGATCAAAAACGGGATGTAGATCAGGAAGCCGATCTGGAAGGCGACGCGTAGCTCGCTCAGCAGAAACGAGGCCACGACGACGTGCATCGGCACCTCCTCCGGCTTCCGCGTGGTCGGCACATGCGCCAGCTCCAGGAACAACCCTAAGTCCTTTTCGCGCACCTGCCGGAGCATGAATCCGCGCAACGGCGCCGAGGCTTTTGTCCAGGCGTCCTCGTAGCCGATCTTCTCGGCCAAAAGCGGTTGCACCGCATCCTGGTAGACGGTCTGTCCGACCGGCGCCATGACGAACAACGTGAGGAACAACGCCAAGCTGATCATCACCTGATTGGGCGGCACCTGCTGGGTGCCGAGCGCCTGCCGCAAAAACGAGAGCACGATCACGATGCGCGTGAACGAGGTCATCGTGATGAAGACCGCCGGCAGGAACGTCAGCGCCGTCAGCAACGCGACGATCTGGAGCACACCGGACACGGGCCCCTGCCCGCTCTTGCCCAAGTCGATCGTGACGGACGGCCCGTCGGCAGCGGCCACGCCGACGAGCGCGATCATCATGAAAGCGATACTTGAACAACACAGCACAACCCATTGTTTCATTCGATATGACATGGCTACTTCAGCAAACCTTCCAACCGGAGGATTCCATGCTGGGCAGGCCCCGATTCACGCGGAGCCTCAACCGTCGTCGGCATTAAGGACTGCGTGCCCTTTGTCGCCTGCAGCACCGCGGCGGGATCCGTCACACGCCCTAACGACACGATGCCGGAGGCGCCCGTCCCCACGATCAACACCTCGCCGCCGACCGATACCAACGAGATCGATGTGCGCGGCGCGATGGCCGTCGTCGCCAACACACGAATCGCCGGCGCCTGCCCTCCTGCCAACCAGGCGGGCGAGCCGAAGCGTCGGAACAGCCATGTCGCCATCCCCATCAACCCCAACACGATCGCGAGGGCGGCCACCGTGCGTACCGCGCTGTCGTACAGATCCACCGCAGACTCCTACCGCAATTTCTGGATACGCTCGGCCGGGCTGACCACGTCGGTGAGCCGAATACCGAACTTTTCGTTCACGACCACGACTTCGCCGCGCGCCACCAACCGCTGATTGACCAAGACTTCCAACGGCTCACCGGCCATCTTCTCCAACTCCACCACAGACCCCTGTCCCAATTGCAGCAACTCGCGGATCTGCATCCGCGTCGCGCCGAGTTGCACGGACACTTCCATCGGAATGTCGAGTAATACATCAAGGTTGCGGGTCGAAATGCCTGACGATGTCGTTTCGCCACCGCCTGCCACTGCCGTCGCCGCCGGGGCTGGACTCGGCGCCGCGGCAGGCGCTGGAGTCGGCAACCCTGCCGCCGCCCAATCGACTGGTTCGTTGATATCGTCCGAATCCGTCATACCCGCTCCTTACCGTTGCAGCCGCGCCGCAACACGTTCGACCCGAATCGCGTGATTACCTTTCACCACTCCGGCGTGCCCCATGATTTTCGGAATACCTTCGACATACCCGACCATCTGCTGCCCCGGACTCTGCTCGAGCAGCAGGACATCCCCGACGGAAAACTCGAGGACATCGCCGAAGGAAATGTTCGCCGTTCCCAACTCCACCGATACACGAATTTTGCAACCCATCAACTCTTCCATGAACCGCGCACCCCAGCTGCCGTCGCTCTGCAATTGGTCGGCAAAAAATCCGGCGCTGAGTTTGTCCTTGATGGGCTCCAACATCGAATAGGGGTACATCACGTAGACCTTCTGCGCGCCCATTCCGAGATCCACGTGAAACACGACCGACACCACGATTTCCGGCACCGACACGACCATGGCGAACTGCGGGTTACTCTCGGAGCGCAGGTATTGCACCTTGGCGCCGATCACCGCCTGCCACGCCTTCTCCAAATCGACGATCATCTTCTGAACGATGCCCTTCACGACCTTGACCTGCACCGGGGTGAAGTCGCGCCCTTCCGGTTTCACGTGCGTCTGATTCGTCCCGCCGAAGTAGTTGTCGACGATGTTGTAGACGAGCTGCGAGTCCATGATGATCAAGCCGTGGCCACGCAACGGCTTCAGCTGAAACAGGCTGAGCGACGAGGGCACCGGAATTTTTTTCAGCAAGTTGCCGAACTTCAGAATGTCCGTGGAGACCGGGGTGAATTCGATGGGCTTCCGTAAGTAGGTCGTCCAGCAGATCGTCTGGAGACGACTGAACCGATCGTTGATCATCTCGAACGTCGGCATCCGCCCGCGTAGAATGCGCTCTTGGGACGACAGGTCGAACGCTTTGACCCCTCCGGGATCTTCCTCCGGCGGCGCTTCCGTCTCGACGTCGCCGCCGTCGAGTCCGCGCATCAACGCATCGACTTCATCCTGGGATAAGACCTTTTCGGCCATCGACTCCGTCCTCTCGCCGGTCCGCCGCCGGCTCCTCCGCCGCTCGAATTACTGCACGATAAAATCGGTAAAATACGCGCCTTTGACACCGCCTTTGGGCAGCAGGCTGTTGATCTTCGTCAGAAGCTCTTCGCGCAATTGCAGCTTGCCCTGCGCCGTGCGGACCGACTCCGAATCGCGACTGGACAGCAGAATCAGCACGGCGTCGCGCACCTGCGGGTTCCGCGCCGCCAACAGCTCGGCGGTTTCTGGTCGATCCAATTCGAGCTTGAGCGTCAACTTCAAATAGTGCGGATCGTTGGGATCGGTCAGGTTCACAAGGAACGGCTCAAGATCGAACATCGGCCCTGGACCTTTGCCCCCTGCCTTTCCATGGCCCCCGCCCTTGTCGTGCTCGGCCCCACCGTCTTCGCTCTCGGCGGCTTCCTGCTCGCCCGCAGGCTTGTCGTGCCCCTTCGTCATACTCATGAAGGCGACCGCGCCGCCGGCGCCGATGAGCAACACCACGACCGCGATGATGATCACCATCTTGATCGGCAACACGCCCGCGGGCGCCGCCGCCTTTTTCTCTTCTGCTGCATCTTCAGCCATAACTCGCTCCTGGAAAGAGGTGTGCGGACAGCCCATGTGCAATGCGTGTGCCATTGCAGACCGAAGTGGTGCCTCGGTTGAAAAGTCCTGCACTTAGGAAGATTTCTTCAAAAGCACTGCGGGGCACGGAGGCACGGGACCGACGCCGACACAGCCAGCACGTTGACGGCGTCAGATTTCTGACAGGGACGGATGTACAGCGAGAGACGTGAGAACGGAAGACGGAAGAGGAATGAAGGGAGTACCCAGAACGTGAACGAGGGCCCGAGGGAGGAACCGGACACCGGCGGCTGTCTCAGCCGCCGGTGCCGCTCACGCTACGACCGACTATCGCTTGAGGTTCACGAGCTCCTGTAACATTTCGTCGCTGGTGGTGATCGCACGCGAGTTCGCCTGGAAGGCGCGCTGGGTGATGATCATGTCGACGAACTGTTCGCCGAGATCCACGTTCGAGCGCTCGATCGCGCCCGAAATGACATGGCCCAATCCGTTATTGCCCGGCGCACCTTGCACCGACGTACCGGAGTCCGTCGTTTCCACAAATAGGTTTTTCCCGTCTCTATCCAATCCCTGTGGATTCGGGAAGCGGCTCAACGCCACCTGAGCCAAGAGAAGGTTCCGACCATTGGTGTACTGCGCCGTCACCTGACCGGTCGAGTCGATACCGAACCCGGCCAATGCGCCGGAGGTGAAGCCGTCTTGCGATTGGCTCAGTAGGGCCGACTGCGCGGCATACTGCGTCAAACCCGAGAGTGTCACCGTCACGGCCTGCGGCGTGGCGGCACCACCTGGCATCGTCAACGACAGATTCTGAGTCCCGCCGGTCGCCAACGCCCCCGCAGTGGTAAACGTGACGCCGCCTGCAATCGCCGCCGTGGCGCCGGTATCGAGACGCTGATGTACAGCCCACGTATTGGCGGTCGCCGACTTTACGAAAAACAACTGGAGATTGTGCGAATTGCCGAGACTGTCGAAGATCGTGGTGCTGGTAGAGAAATTATACGTCGTCGGATCGGCAGCATTGAAGGCCCCCGTGGGAACGGTCGCGGCCGAATTCAGATTCGCGGTGATGGCCGCCTGAGTAGTTGCACGGGGCGAAATATTGCTGGTTTGCAGCGTGATGTTGCCGATCGTGTTGGTCAACACGCCTGCTGAGGTCGCCTGGTATCCCTGCAGGAGATTGCCGGTGGCGTCGATCACCTGCCCCTGGCGATCAAGCTTGAATTGGCCGTTGCGGGTGAAAAACTGCGCCCCGGACGCATCGCGCACTTCAAAAAAGCCGTTGCCGTCGATGGCCATATCGAGCGTCTGCCCGGTCGTGGTGAGTGAGCCTTGCGTGAAGACTCCCTGCACATCGGCCAGGAACACGCCTAGACCTTGGCTGCTTCCAGAGGCCCCGACCAAGCTGCTGGACACGAGGTCGGCGAAGGCCGGGCGGCTGCCCTTAAAACCCGCTGTGCCGACGTTGGCGATGTTGTTGCCGATGATGCCCATCGCATTCCCGTACGCATTGAGTCCGCTGACTGCGGTGAACATCGACGTTAAGATACCCATGTGCCCTTCCTCCTCGTGGTACGGTGTCTCGATCAAACTGCGAGCGCCCTCATCCGTGGCGCGTGTGTCCGTCTTCCGTCTTACGCTTGCTGCGTAGTCGATGCGGTCGGCGATGTCGGTGCAGCCGCAGCTTTGGTGCCCTCCTGCAACGACACCATCTTCTCCAACAACGTCACGACCTTCGTCAGCTGCTCGACCTGGCTGAACTGCGCGGTCTGCGCAATCATCTCCGTGTTCTCCATCGGCTTCAGCGGATCTTGATGCTGCAATTGGGTGATCAACAGCTTCAAAAACTCGTCTTTGCCGAGTTTGGCATTGTCCCCGATGGCCGACGAGAGCCCGTTATCGTCGGTCCCGTTGGCACCCCCAACTCCGGGCGCTTTCGAATTGGCTAATGCCTGCTGTACTGCAGTCTGATCCGTAGACACCACCATGGGACACTCCTTCCATTCTCGGCGCGACCGGCGCCGCAATACGGTGCTGACAATCTAAGCCACAATATGAAGGCGCGATCGCGAGCTGCGCGCCGCCACTGCCGTGGTCGGAGCCTGCTCCACAGCGCCGTCCTGACGGCGCTCGGGTCGAGGCATGTCGTCGTGCGCCGCCGTCGACGCCTCCCACTGCTGCCGCCCCTGCCCCTGCTGCTGTCCCGAATCCACGACGAACGAACCCATTTCCAGACCTTGCTGCTGCAGCTGATTTTCGAGACGCGTCTGGTTGCGCGTCAGAAAATCCTGCACGTCGCTCTGCCCCGTGACCACTCGCGCGTAGACCGTTTGATGGACAAGCGAGACATGCACCTGGACGGGGTTTCCGTCCGGCGTCGTGACATCCATCCGGACCGACGGCGTGCCGACTTCCCATGGGGCAGGCGGGACAGGTGCGGTCGCCGCGACCGGCGCCAACCTTGCCGTCGGCGCCGTCAATGACGACGACGCGCCATTCGAGGATGGCACCATGCTGCTGGATTCCATCTGATGAGAGAATGTCGAGGAGGTCTGGCCTTCCCTGCCCGACTGAAATTCCTGCTGAGAGTGGGCCGACTGGAACGACGAGTCGTTGGACGCGCGTGGCCCCTGTTCTTGGGCGCCGTTGGGAATGTCGCTTGTCGCGCCGGCGATACGAGCGCTGCTCTCGACCTCGGCATCGGATGCCGCGCCACCGTCGACCGTCGTCGCCGCGTTCCGCAACGCCGCCGTCGTATCACCCATGATCGCGCGCAACGACCCAGACGGCGATTCTTCCTCGCGCGCACTGGCCCCCGCTGCCGCAATCTCCAGCGTCGACGACTCCTTTTGCGTAGGCGCCTCGGCACCGTTCGACAACGCCTGGGGAGTCATCGTCTCGGACGTCACAGCCGCAATGGGTGTCGATGTGCTCGATACAACCTTCGCACTGCCCTGCTCAGACACCTGCGGGACAACGACACCGCTCGTATCCATGGCGTCTTTCGTCGAAAGGATCGATGGGTCGACAGCCGCAGGCACTGCGGACACGCCAGCCGATGGTGCGGACGCGGAACCTGCCGAACCACCCTGGGCGGTCTCAACGGCCTGCGCTGCGGCATCGGCGGGAACCGTCGCCGCACTGTCAATCGTCTGCATCATGGAGGCGAGCCACGCCGCCGCAGCTTCCGCATCGCGAATCGAATCGGTCTGCGGATCGGAGGAGTCACTCGTCGGTGTCTTTCCCGCGTCGGCCCCCTGCGTGGATGCATCCGGCTTTGCCGACGCATCCGACGACGCCTGCACCGCATTCTCTATAGCGTCGTTCTTTGCCGCCTCACCTTGGGTGCGGTCATCAGTAGAAACCGGGGCCTTGCGATCCTGACGCAACGCGGAAGACGTAACGCTTCGTTGATCGGTAGATTTCGTTTGCGCGTCGGACGTCGCCTCTCGACCACTCCTCCGCTCGCCCGTACCAACCTCAGACCGACGCCCTTCTACACGCGAGCCACGATCGGGGCGATCGCTCCTGTCGGCTCGCGCAGGCTGTACCTCACGGCTTCGACGGTCCGTGTGAGCCGACTCGCTACGATCGTTTCCCCGTGCCACTCTCGACACGGACTGTCGCACGTCGGCCGGCGCCACCGTTCCACGAGATGGCAACTGGAGCGACTGCCTGAGGTTCTCTCGAAAGGCGGTGGCCGCAGCCCGAAACGCATCGGCCGTTCGTTCCTGAGACGGATCCGCGACGGCGTCGCGCTGAATCGGTTGTTGGGTCACGGTCTGCGGTTGAATGGTAAACGGCGTCACGGTGGTGCCACTCCTTCAAAAGACGTTCAGCCTGCACAAGCTCTCCGCCCACTACTCAAGTCCGATGCCAGCGCGCTCGTTCTCGCACCCACGCAGAAAATCAACGACTTGCGGGAATGCCGCTGGGAAGCGCGCATTTCCGCTCCCTTGCACTCGGCAACCGTGACCTGGTTGCCGGAAATTTTTGCCGAGCAGGCTGTACGCAGTTTTATTGAGGCTCGTCGGCAACGCGCCGTGCGACGCGGTCGTCGTTTGGAGAAACCGTCGCGGATCGACAGCAACGGTAAAGAATTGGCGAGCAGGTTCCGATAACGCACTGGCAAAACCAGTGCAACGCCGCCCGTGGCGTGCGGCACTGTCTATTTATAGGAGGAGTTGTATGCCGGCCGACCTCAACATGAAGATCCTCATCGTGGACGACATGTCCACCATGCGGCGCATCACCAAAAACTTTTTGAAACAGCTCGGGTTCAACAACCTGGACGAAGCCGAAAACGGACAAGACGGACTCAACAAATTGCGCGCGGACCGTTACGGCTTCGTCGTCTCCGACTGGAACATGCCCGTCATGACCGGCATCGAAATGTTGCGAGCCATTCGGGCCGACGAAAAACTGAAGGCGACGCCCGTCTTGATGGTGACGGCCGAAGCGCAGAAAGAAAACATCGTCGAAGCGGCGCAAGCCGGCGTCAACAACTATGTCGTCAAGCCGTTCACGGCCGAAATCCTGCAGGACAAGATCAATAAGATCTTCAAGTAGGTCGAGCGACGACGACGTACCCGCAACGGTCCGAGGACCCTGGGGAGGCACACGTGAGCGATCAGAACCGAAAACTCTACGAAGAATTGGGCACGCTGGCCCGCTACATCGAAAACACACGGAGCGGGTTCCAGAATGCCCAGCAGCCGCTCGAAGCCGCCTCCACTCAGCTTCCGCAAGCCGCGGCGCACCTGTCGGATCTTCGCCAGCTCAGCGAAGACGCCACGCACAAAGTCATGACACAAACCGAGGCGCTCGAAGAAAACGCCGGCAAGATGGGGCGCACCGTCAAGAGCGTGCTGACCAAATTGGAGCAAGCAGGCCTGACCGGCCCCCTCGTCGATGAATTGCGCACCCTGCAGACCGTCCTCACCGACGACGAAGCACGCCGGATCGAAATTTTCACCGCGCTGACCTTTCAGGATTTGCTCGCGCAACGGATCAACAAGCTGGCCACAGTGCTGACGGAAGTCGAGCACAAGCTGCTGGAGCTGCTCGTCATCTTCGGATCCGGCTCGAACGGCACGGCCAAGGTCGACGAGGGGAAGACCGGCGAAATGCTCAAGTGGTTGGAAGCCTCGAAGACCACCGCCTTGAAACAAGATTTGGTGGATGACGTGCTCAACCAATTGGGATTCGGCTGACTAACCGGCACCACGACTCAAGAATTAACGGCCGTCAACCGAACACTGGATAGATCGGACGACGATCACGAAGGAACCCGCGTTATGAGCGATACATCCACCACCGCCGCATGGACGCCGACCGGCTCGTTGACGATCGAGGCCGCGGCCCTGGTCAAGGAAGAACTCCTGGCGCGCGTCAGCGTGCAGAGCCCGTTCACTGTGGATCTCAGCCGCATCGAACGCCTCGATACGGCCTGCCTACAATTGTTGCTCGCGGCGAAACAGTCCGGGTTGTGCACGGTAACCGGCGTGCCCGATACGATCAAGACGCGGCTCACACAGGTGGGCTGCTACGACCTGTTGATGAAGTAAGTGGAATGGTCGGCGGAGCGGTCACGGCTCCGGCTCGCGCCATGACGATAATGAGCTTTGAACGTGACCGCGAGGGATCGGTGACTGAGGGAGTGCTTGGCCTCACATGGGCGTTGTGTATCGGCACGGCGATAGGCATCGGCATCGGGCGGTGGTGGTTCGCCGGCGCCGGCCGGCCGCATACGCCGGAGCCACCGGCACCGGCCCCCGCGACGCAGAGCCCGGATCTCGCGACGGTCGCGGAATCGGTGGACCTCCAACGCGAGAAAGCCTGGGAGCAATTGGCAGCGGACGCCGTGCCCTTGATTCCGATTTTGACGCATCAACTCGAAGGCGTCATGGCACAAAACGAAGCGGCGGCAGTGACGATCAACGAGCGCATCCTAGGAATGGCGAGTCGCGTCGAGACTCAAACCCGTTCCATGACGACCCTGTTGCAGGGGGTCTGTGCCCGTCCTTCGCTGGATCCGGTGTCAAACGCGGAGTTGCGGACAGCCGTGGATCACCTGTTGGCCTCCGACGCAACGACGGCCAAAGATGTGGCGGAAATCGTGATGGCGCTCCAATACCAGGACATCACGAAACAGCAGCTGCAACATGTCGTCGAACCGCTGGATCAACTCAAGCGCTCGCTCGAAACGTTGGTCCGCGGGCACGGCCTGCAGGACCCACAGGCCAGGAGTCTCTTGGCCGCCCTGCACAAGAGCTACACGATGGAGAGCGAACGGGCCGTGATGGTTCACGCGCTCACGGGCACGCCGGGTGCAACGCCCGCGCAGGCGAAAACCGCCGGCATGGAAACCGAAGGGGATGTGACGCTGTTCTAACCGAATCGTTCGCGAACGTGCGCGTCAGGAGGCGCTGAGCCATGGCAAAAACAGTGTTGGTCGTCGATGATTCTCCCACCATGCGGCAAATGGTGGTCTTTACCTTGACCTCCGCCGGCTACCAGGTCGTGGAGGCGGGTGACGGGCAGGAAGCCCTGACCAAACTCGGCGCGATCGCGCAGCCCTCGCTGGTCGTGACCGACCTCAACATGCCGGTCATGGACGGACTCTGCCTCATTGAGGCGGTCCGAAAAATGCCGAACATGAAGTTCGTGCCCATCCTCATGCTGACGACCGAGTCGTCGCCCGAGAAGAAGGCGCAGGGCCGTGCAGCCGGCGCCACGGGGTGGATCGTCAAGCCGTTCAACCCCGATCAATTCATGACCGTCGTGAAAAAGGTGTTACCGGAATGAGCGGAGATCTGTCGCAATTCAACGACGCATTCTTCGAAGAGGCCTCGGAGCACATGACGGCCATCGAGGACGGGCTGCTCCAATTGGAGCAACGGCCGGCGGACCTCGACCTCCTGGCCACCATCTTCCGATCGGCCCATTCCATCAAAGGCGTGGCGAGTATGCTCGGCTTCACCGCCGTCGCGCAGTTCACGCACAAGATGGAAACGCTGCTCGATCTACTCCGCAACAACAAACTGTCGGTGACGCCCGTCATCGCCGATCTGTTGTTGCGCTGCACCGACTGCCTGAAGGCGCTGATCGGCGAAGCGAAAGGCGGCGAAAAGCCGGACGCTGCGCTCATCACCCTCTTGGAGACGCAATTGGCCGATTGCGCCGCCGGCAAAGAGATCGCCTCGCCGGCCGCCGCCACGGCCGCTGCAGCGGCACCCGCAGCGGCCGCACCGGCGAAACCGCAGGCGCCGACGCGGCCGTTCCAATTCACCATCGGCTGGACGCCCGCCAAGGACGTGTTCTTGGTCGGCCTCGACCCGATGCAGCTCATGAAGGATTTGAACAACCTCGGCACCGCGTCGCGCGTGCAGGTGGACATGAGCCGCCTCCCCGCGTTGAATGCTCTCAATCCGGAACAGTGTTACCTGTCCTGGTCGTTGGTGTTGGAAACCCTGAAGTCCGAGGAAGTCGTCGAGTCCGTCTTCGAATTCGTGAAGGACGACAGCATCCTGAGCGTGCTGGATACGACACCGGACGAACCGATTCTCGTCGCCCAGGCCCCCGCTCAGGCCGCACATGCAAGCGAGGTGAAACCGATCGGCGAAATCCTCGTCGAAACCGGCGCCGTCTCGCAGGAAGAGCTGAACCGGGCGCTCTCGCAACAGAAAAAAGTCGGCGAGATCTTGGTCGAGCAGCATGTCGTGACGCCGCAGCAGGTGGCGCAGGCGCTGGACACGCAAAAACACGCTGAAGCTGCCGCGCAGGCGAAAAAATCCGGCGACAACGCCACGATCCGTGTGGACACGGCCAAGATCGATCGCCTCATCAACCTGGTCGGCGAGTTGGTCATTACGCAGTCCATGCTGACGGACATCGGCAAAAACTTCGTGCCGACCAAGATTCCCGTGCTCCTGGAACACATGGCGCAACTGGAGCGCAACACGCGCGAGATTCAAGAACGCGTCATGGGCATTCGGATGTTGCAGATCGGCACCGCATTCCAACGCTTCCCGCGCTTGGTACGCGACCTCGCGCAAAAGAGCGGCAAGAAGTTGCAGTTGGTCACCGCCGGCGAGGAAACCGAACTGGACAAGGGCGTCATCGAGAGCATCGGCGACCCCTTGACCCACTTGATCCGCAATTCCGCGGATCACGGGTTGGAGCCTCCTGACGAACGGCGCGCGGCAGGCAAACCGGAACTCGGCACGATCAAGCTGAACGCCTTCCACGAGGGCGGCGCCATCAGCATCACCGTCGAGGACGACGGGCGCGGCCTCAACCGCGATCGCATCCTGGCCAAGGCCATCAAGAACGGCTTAATCCAGGAAGGCGACAAGCTGACCGACGATCAAATCTGGCAGATGATTTTTGCGCCGGGCTTCTCGACGGCGGAAAAAATCACGGACGTGTCCGGCCGCGGCGTCGGTATGGACGTGGTCAAACGCAATATCGAGGCCCTCGGCGGCACGGTCGGCATCAAAACCACCGCCGGCAAGGGCACGGTATTCACCCTGAAGCTGCCGCTCACGCTGGCGATCATCGACGGCATGACGGTGCGCGTCGGCGACGAACTCTACATCATCCCGCTGGTATCGATCGTGGAATCGATCCAGCCCCAGGCGAATACGATCCGCACCATCGCGGATCAGGCGGAGTTGATCAACGTGCGCGGCGCCTACCACCCGATCGTACGGCTGCACGAGGTGTTTACCGTCAAGGCCGATCACACGGACTTGTTGGAGAGCATCCTCGTCATCGTCGAAACGGAAGGCGAGCGCGTGGCGGTCATGGTCGACGAGTTGGTCGGTCAGCAGCAGGTCGTCATCAAGAGTCTGGAAAAGAATTTCCGAAAGGTCCACGGCATCGCCGGAGCGACGATTCTCGGCGACGGGACGGTCGGGTTCATCCTGGATATTCGTGGGCTGCTGGACCTCACGAGAAAGTCGGAGTTGAAGGCCGCGTAGACCGCGTCGTCGCGGGCGAACGGCATCGGACGGGACACTACCCGCCGGAGCACAAGGAGGGGTTATGTCGGCAGTACAGGCAACCGAGCCCAAAGACATTCCGCAAGAAGTCGGCGTATCGACGGACGACAATCAATATCTCACGTTCACCCTGGGCGAAGAACTCTACGGTGTCGACATTTTAAAGGTGCAAGAGATCAAAGGGTACACCGCCGTCACCCGGATCCCCAATACGCCGCAATACATCAAAGGCGTACTGAATCTGCGCGGCACCATCGTGCCCATCGTCGATCTGCGCTGCCGATTCAAAATGGATGAAACCAAATACACGATGTTCACCGTCATCGTCGTCGTGGTCGTCCGCGAAAAGGTGGTCGGGCTGATCGTGGATTCGGTGTCTGATGTGTTGAACATCGACAAAGACCATATTCAGGATCCTCCGGAATTCGGCCATACCATCGACGTCAGTTTCTTGAACGGCATCGGCAAGTCGGGCGACAAACTCGTCGCCATTCTGAACATCGAACAGTTGTTCGAGGACACCGCCATATCGGGGCCCGCAGAGTAGATCGCCCCATGCATTTCACGGCAACGGAGTAAGGTACGTATATGCATTCCTCAAGCACGACCACACGCTCGATCGGAATGACGACGAAGTTGGTGCTGTTGTTCGTGCTGTTCGCCCTCGTCCCCATGTCGGTCGTGGGCTGGATCGCGTTTTCCGCCTCCACCGGCATCGTCGACGGCGTCGGGCAGCAATTCGAATATGCCGCGGTCAATATGGCCGACACCGTCGATCGGAATCTGTTCGAGCGATACGGCGACGTTCAAGCGTTCGGCCTGAATTCGGCTGTGTTCAACGTCACCGACTGGTACGTCCCGGACGAGGAGAAGAGCCAACTCGTCAAGGTCATGAACCAATATGTCGACACCTACGACAATTATTACCTAACGCTCTTGGTGGACACCGGCGGCCGCCTCGTCGCCGTCAACACACGCGACGCGGACGGCAAACCGATCGATACCCGCCCACTGTACGCAAAAAATTTCAGCGATACGCCGTGGTTCCAGGCCCTCAAGGCCAAACAGTTCACCACGAAGATGCCCTACTCCGCACCCGGGAACGACGCGCTGAGCGGCACCTTCGTCGAGGACATCCACGTCGATCCCGACGTAAAGCGTGCCTATCTCGGAGACGATGCGCTGACCATTGGATTTTCCGCACCCGTCTATCGCAACGGGCAGGTCGTCGGCTATTGGAGTAACCGCACGAAGTTCTCGATCGTCGAGGACGTGATTCGCGCAGGCGTCGCGACGTTGAAGACGACCGGCCATGACCACCTCGAAGCCACCCTGCTCGACAGCTCCGGCCGCATCCTCGTGGATTACGATCCTTCCTCCTCCGGGACGGAAAAGATCGTCCGCGACTTCAACAATATTTTGAAGGTCAACCTTGCGGATGCCGGTTTGGAGGTCGCCCGAAAAGCCGTACGCGGCGAACGGGGCTACACCAACGCGCTCCATGCCCGGAAGGACATCCTGCAAGCCGTCGGGTATGCGCATTTGAAAGGCGCCATGGGCTTTGCCGGCATGAACTGGTCGCTCCTCGTACGGTCGCCGCTCGATATGGCCGCGGCCGGCGCCAAATCGATTCAACGGCAGGTCCTCACCGCCGCCGTCGTCTGCATGATCCCGATCGTGCTCATGGGATTGTTGTTCGGGAAGAAGTTGGTCAAGCGATTGTCGGAACTGATCGCCTCGGCGCGCGCGCTTGCCGCAGGCAACCTGGCGGCTCGCGTCACCGTCACGGGGAGCGACGAGATCGCCCAAGCCGGACTCGCCTTCAACGGGATGGCGGAACAGTTGAGTCGATCGATGGTGGAACAGAAGACGGCCGCCGAGGCTGCGCAAGCCCAGGCCGCGGAGGTTAAGAGCGTCACCAACGCCATCGGGAAGGCCCAAGCCGTCATCGAGTTCAATCTCGACGGCACCATCCTCACCGCCAACGACAACTTTCAGAAAGCGCTCGGCTACTCCCTCGACGAGATCAAGGGCCAGCACCACCGGATGTTCTGCGAGCCCAGCTACACCAATTCCGGCGACTACACCGCCTTCTGGCAGAAACTCAATCGCGGCGAGTTCGACGCCGGCGTCTACAAACGCCTCGGCAAGGGCGGCAAAGAAATCTGGATCCAGGCTTCCTACAACCCGATCATGGATGCCAACGGAAAGCCCTATAAGGTCATGAAGTTCGCCACCGATATCACCGAGCAGAAGAACAAATCGGCGGAGTTCGAGGGCAAGATCAACGCCGTCAACAAGGCCCAGGCCGCCATCGAGTTCAACCTCGACGGCACCGTCCTCACCGCCAACGACAACTTCTTGAACTGCCTGGGCTACAGCCTGGGCGAGATCAAGGGCCAACACCACCGGATGTTCTGCGAGCCCAGCTACACCAATTCCGGCGACTATGCCGCCTTCTGGCAGAAGCTCAATCGCGGCGAGTTCGACGCCGGCGTCTACAAACGCCTGGGCAAGGGCGGCAAGGAGATCTGGATTCAGGCCTCCTACAATCCCATCGTCAACGCCAATGGGAAGGTCTACAAGGTCGTCAAGTTCGCCACCGACATCACCGCCCAGCAGAAGGCGAAGGCCGAAATGGAACGGCTCGTCGCCGAAGCGCAGGCGGTCTTGGGGCGCCTCTCCGAGAGCGACTTGACCACCAGTATGGCCGGGGAATATTCAGGCGAGCTCGACAAGATTAAGACGAGCATCAACGCCGTGGTCCACAACCTGACCAAAACCATCGTCACGGTGAAGGACGCGGTCGAGAACGTCTCGGCCGCCGCCCAGGAGATCACCAAGGGCAACGAGGATCTCGCCCAACGGACCTCGCAGCAGGCCGGCGCCCTGGAGGAGACCAGCGCCTCCATGGAAGAGATGACCTCCACCGTCAAACAGAACGCGGACAACGCCAAGCAGGCCAATCAGTTGGCGATCGCCGCCCGCGACGTGGCCGACAAGGGCGGCAGCATCACCACCCGCGCCGTCACCGCCATGGAGGAAATCAACAAGAGCAGCAAGAAGATCGCCGACATCATCACCGTCATCGACGAGATCGCCTTCCAGACCAACTTGTTGGCCTTGAACGCGGCCGTCGAAGCCGCCCGAGCCGGCGAACATGGCCGCGGCTTCGCCGTCGTCGCCACGGAGGTGCGCAACCTCGCGCAACGCTCCGCCACCGCCGCCAAGGAGATCAAGGGGCTCATCAACGAGTCCATCCAGCGCGTCAGCGACGGATCCGAGTTGGTGAATCAATCGGGCAAGACGCTGGAAGAGATCGTCGGCTCGGTCAAGCGCGTCACGGACATCATCGCCGAGATCGCCGCGGCCTCGCAGGAACAAGCGCAGGGCATCGACCAGGTGAACAAGGCCATCAGCCAGATGGACGAGGGGACGCAGCAGAACGCCGCCCTCGTGGAAGAGACGACCAGCGCCAGCCAGTCCATGACTGAGCAGGCCAAGGAACTCTCCCGCCAGGTCGTCGCCTTCAAAGTCAACGGCGGCAGCGGCGGCGCCAAGGTGTCGCCGGCCCCGGCCATGACGGGCCCCAAGCCCATGGCGAAGGCGATGCCGAAACCGGAGGCAAAGCCAGCGAATAAGCCGGCCGCGGCCCATCATGAAACGGTGGCGGCAGGCGGCGGCAAGGCGAAACACGACGACTTCGAGGAGTTCTAACAATCCACGCCGCCCACGCGCGCGCAGAAGGAAAGAAGGACCGCTATGTATGACACTACGCAACAACGCGATCGGGTCGGTGACGACGAAAGTCAATTTCTGACTTTTCGTCTTGGGGACGAAAGTTACGGGGTCGATATCTTGCGGGTGCAGGAAATCAAAGGCTACACAGGCGTCACGAAGATTCCGAATGCGCCGCCCTACATCAAGGGCATCTTGAATCTGCGCGGGACCATCGTCCCCATCGTCGAATTGCGCACACGCTTTTCGATGCCCACGGTGGAATATACGATGTTTACCGTCATCGTGGTGGTCGTTCTTGGCACGAAGACGATCGGGTTAGTGGTGGATACGGTCTCTGACGTACTCCAGATCGCGAAAAAAGACATTCAACCAGCTCCCGAATTCGGCTCCTCGGTCGACGTCACCTTCCTGGACGGAATCGGAAAATCAAACGATCAATTGGTCGCATTTCTCAACATCGATCGCCTCATGAACAGCGTGGACGCCCGCGTCATGCAGCCCGTAGCCGCCTAACCTCCGTCTCACTCGGCCGGGCGCCGCCCGGCCGAGCCTACGACGCGCTTTCCGCTGTTTCTCATTCCCCCTCATCCTTGTCCATCTTCAGTGCTCTGCTATCAGCCCTCGTCGCCCACAAGACTCACGGCATTTCGGCCCCCCTCCCCGTGCTAGGGCTCTAGATCCCCCTTGCCGCCTGATGATAGCAAACTCGCCCACGAACCGTTCCCACATCGAATGGTTTCATCAAGGATTATCCTAAAGGTTTGTCCTATGTAGTCCGACAAGAAAGCATCGGACTTTACATACGTTGAGTATCGTAGAGCCCACCAGGACTAGGGGCGACTCGCGAGCGCATGGATTGCTCGCCGTCCTACCACATTGTGGGCTGCACCGTTCGATAGGTATTGCGAGGAGAGACGGCGGTTTCGGCCAGGCCCGCCCGACTCTCAGTGTTCATAGCCTGAGTCAATGCATCCTGTGTTCACTCGAATCAAGGTAGGCGTCCGAAAGAGAGTAGCGAATTCCTCATCGCTCTCAAGGAGAGTCTCTCATGTTGAAGAAATGGTTTTCATCGCGCGTGTCCGTCGACGTCAACGATCTGGCCGCTCGCGT
Source organism: Nitrospiraceae bacterium (assembly GCA_046351095.1). Classification (GTDB taxonomy): domain Bacteria; phylum Nitrospirota; class Nitrospiria; order Nitrospirales; family Nitrospiraceae; genus BQWY01. The sequence goes on along the minus strand of JAXLZC010000001.1, from coordinate 3,076,058 downwards.
CCAAGCGATCGATCGTGTTCAAGCCGTCATCGAGTTCAATCTGGACGGCACCATCGTCACCGCGAACTCCAATTTTTTGAACTGCCTCGGCTACAGCCTCAGCGAAATCAGAGGCCAACACCACCGCATGTTCTGCGACCCCAGCTACACCAGCTCCAGCGACTATGCCGCCTTCTGGCAGAAACTCAATCGCGGTGAGTTCGACGCCGGCGTCTACAAACGCCTCGGCAAGGGCGGCAAGGAGATCTGGATCCAGGCCTCCTACAACCCGATCATGGATGCGAACGGCAAACCCTATAAGGTCATGAAGTTCGCCACCGATATCACCGAACAAAAGAACAAGGCGGCGGAATTCGAGGGCAAACTCAACGCGATCAATAAGGCCCAGGCTGCCATCGAGTTCAACCTCGACGGCACCATCCTCACCGCCAACGACAACTTCTTGAACTGCCTGGGCTACAGCCTGGGCGAGATCAAGGGCCAGCACCACCGGATGTTCTGCGAGCCCAGCTACACCAATTCGGGCAACTACGCCGCCTTCTGGCAGAAACTCAATCGCGGTGAGTTCGACGCCGGCGTCTACAAACGCCTCGGCAAGGGCGGCAAGGAGATTTGGATTCAGGCCTCCTACAACCCCATCCTCAACGCCACCGGGAAAGTCTACAAAGTCGTCAAGTTCGCCACCGATATCACCGAGCAGAAGAACAAAGCAGCGGAGTTCGAGGGCAAACTGAATGCGGTCAACAAGGCCCAGGCCGCCATCGAGTTCAACCTCGACGGCACCATCCTCACCGCCAACGACAACTTCTTGAACTGCCTCGGCTACACCCTGGGCGAGATCAAGGGGCAGCACCACCGGATGTTCTGCGAGCCCAGCTACACCAGCTCCAGCGACTATGCCGCCTTCTGGCAGAAACTCAATCGCGGCGAGTTCGATGCCGGCGTCTACAAACGCCTCGGCAAGGGCGGCAAGGAGATCTGGATTCAGGCCTCCTACAATCCCATCGTCAACGCCGACGGGAAGGTCTACAAGGTCGTCAAGTTCGCCACCGACATCACTGCCCAGCAGAAGGCGAAGGCCGAAATGGAACGGCTCGTCGCCGAAGCGCAGCACGTCTTGGGGCGCCTCTCCGAGAGCGATCTCACCCAGGAGATGCAGGGAGCCTATTCGGGCGAATTGGACAAGATCAAAGGCAGCATCAACGCCGTGGTCCACAACCTGACCAAAACCATCATCGCGGTGAAGGACGCGGTTGCAAACGTCTCCGCTGCCGCCCAGGAGATCACCAAGGGCAACGAGGATCTCGCCCAACGGACCAGCCAACAGGCCGGCGCCTTGGAGGAGACCAGTGCCTCCATGGAAGAGATGACCTCCACCGTCAAGCAGAACGCGGACAATGCGAAACAGGCCAATCAGTTGGCCATCGCCGCCCGCGACGTGGCCGACAAGGGCGGCAGCATCACCACCCGCGCCGTCTCCGCCATGGAGGAGATCAACAAGAGCAGCAAGAAGATCGCCGACATCATCACCGTTATCGACGAGATCGCGTTCCAGACCAACCTCTTGGCCTTGAACGCGGCCGTCGAAGCCGCCCGAGCCGGCGAACATGGCCGCGGCTTCGCCGTCGTCGCCACGGAAGTGCGCAACCTCGCGCAACGCTCCGCCACCGCCGCCAAGGAGATCAAGGGCCTCATCAACGAATCCATCCAACGCGTGTCGGACGGATCCGAGTTGGTGAATCAATCGGGCAAGACGCTCGACGAGATCGTGGGCTCGGTCAAGCGCGTCACGGACATCATCGCCGAGATCGCCGCCGCCAGCCAGGAGCAGGCCCAGGGCATCGATCAGGTGAACAAGGCCATCAGCCAGATGGACGAGGGCACCCAGCAGAACGCCGCGCTCGTCGAAGAGACCACCAGCGCCAGTCAGTCCATGACCGAACAGGCCGAGGAACTGACCCGCCAGGTGGTGGCGTTTAAATTGAGCGAGGGGCCGGCAAGCAATCCGGGCGTCGGCTATTCCTCAGCGTCGAAACCGGCGGCCAAGCCGCCGGTCAAGGCGATGGTCAAAACATCGGCCAAGACCGGTGGCCGCCCAGAGCCGGTCGCGGCGAGCGCAAAGCGCAAGCACGACGATTTCGAGGAATTCTAACGACGCCGCTCGCCGTCTCTACGGCGAGCACGCAAGAGAAGGACGAGCCCATGCACGACGCAACAGCAGAGCGCGAGGCCGTCGGGAGCGACGAACGCCAGTTCCTCACCTTCCGCTTGGGCGAGGAATCCTACGGCGTGGATATCCTGCGGGTGCAAGAGATCAAAGGGTATACGGGTGTGACCAAAATCCCGAACGCTCCGCCCTACATCAAAGGCCTCCTCAACCTGCGCGGCACGATCGTCCCGATCGTCGAACTGCGCACCCGGTTTTCGATGCCGACGGTGGACTACACCATGTTCACCGTCATCGTGGTCGTCGTCTTGGGGACGAAGACGGTCGGCCTGGTGGTGGATACGGTGTCGGAGGTCCTCCAAATCGCCAAGAAGGACATTCAACCGGCGCCGGAGTTCGGCGCCGCCGTCGATGTCACCTACTTGGACGGCATCGGCAAATCCAACGACCAGTTGGTGGCGTTCCTAAACATCGACCGCCTCATGCACGGCGTGGATACGCGCGCGGCCCAGCCGCTCGCCGCCTGATCCGCAGCCCGCGCTCCCCGCGTTCTTCCTACACATGCTCCCGCAGGCCACAGGGTCTGCGGGAGCGTCGAGTCCGTGCGATATCTTCCTCGTGCCTACTCCCGTCTTCCCATCGCGCCTGAGCCTGTGTGCTGACGACGTCTGACGCCTTCCCCACATCCGACGCGTGTCTCAGACTCAGCCCTAGCCGCTTGCGGCCCCTGAGAGGTCCTTTTTTCTCGACCGTGCACGCTCCCCCCTCACCGGTCCGCGCACAGCTCGCACCTCGCCCTCGGACAGGTGGATGTTTACGTAGTACGTACCGCTAAAGGATTGTACGGAATATTCCGACAAGACGTATGTGCGAGAGCGCGAGGTCGGTGATCGGTTCCCAGCGGAACCTAGGCCGCCTTCAGAACAGAGCCGACTCGCTGCCGGCTCAGCCGCTTGCCGCCGCACCACATCGTCGGGCGGCAAGGACAATAGGCATTGCGAGGAGAGACGGCGGTTTTGGCCAGGCCCGCCCCCTCTCAGGATGAGTAGCCTGCGTTACTGCCTCGGCAGCCCACACGCTGGAAGGCGATAGGCGTCCGAAGAGGAGCCGGATTCATCGCCAGGTTCAAGAAGGGGGAGCCCATGTTCAAGAAGTTGTTCGCACCGCAGGTTTCCGTCGACATCAACGACCTCACCGCCCGGCTCAAGGCCGTCGACAAGGTTCACGCCGTCGTCGAGTTCACCCTCGACGGCACGATCATCACCGCCAACGAGAACTTCCTCACAACCATGGGCTACAGCATGGAGGAGGTCAAGGGCCAGCACCATCGCATGTTCTGCGACCCCGCGCATGTCGACAGTCCTGAGCACCAAACACTTTGGACCAAGTTGAAGCGCGGCGAGTCCGAGACCGGCACTTATCATCGACTCCGAAAAGGCGGAAAGGATGTGTGGCTGGACGCGACGTATTATCCGCTGACGGACGCCGCAGGGAACCCGTACAAAGTCGTGGCGTTTGCTTCGGACGTGACCGTGCGGGAAAACGACCGTATGCAGATGCGGGATGAGCTGCAGGTCCGCATGGACATCATGGATACCACCAGCATCGTTTCGGAAGCGAACCTCAAAGGCGACATCATGTCGGTCAACGAAAAATTCCTTCAAGTCTCGAAGTATCCGAAGGACGAATTGATCGGCCACGGACACAACACGACCCGCCATCCGGACATGCCCAAAGAGGTCTTTAAACAAATGTGGTCCACCATCGGCCGGGGACGCATCTTCCGCGGCGTCGTCAAGAATCGCGCAAAAGACGGGACCCCCTACTACGTAGATGCGGTGATCGCCCCTATCCTGGACAAGAAGACCGGGAAACCGCGTAAGTATCTGGGGGTGCGGTACGACATCACCGAACAGGAAATCCAGCGCCAAAATATGAAAGGGATCATGGACGCGATCGACAAATCATACGCGTCCATCGAATTCAACCTCGACGGCACCATCCTCACCGCCAACGACAACTTCCTGAACGGTTTGGGCTACAGCCTGAACGAGATCAAGGGGCAGCACCATCGGATGTTCTGCGAACCCGCCTACACCAGCTCGGCCGAGTACCAGGCCTTTTGGCAGAAGCTCAACCGCGGCGAGTTCGACGCCGGTGTCTACAAGCGCCTCGGCAAGGGCGGCAAGGAGATCTGGATCCAGGCGTCGTACAACCCAATCAAGGACGAAATGGGACGCCCCTTCAAAGTCGTCAAGTTCGCCACCGACATCACCGCCCAGCAGCAGGCCAAGGCCGAAATGGAACGTTTGGTGACGGAAACTCAAACCGTCTTAGGCCGCCTCTCCGAGAACGACCTGACGTTGGCGATGCACGGGCAGTACTCGGGCGCGCTCGACACGATCAAGACGAGCATCAACGCCGTCGTGCATAACCTGACCGCCACCATTTCCACCGTCAAGGACGCCGTCGAGAATGTGGCGGCCGCCGCCCAGCAGATCACCAAGGGCAACGAGGATCTCGCCCAACGGACCAGCCAACAGGCCGGCGCCTTGGAGGAGACCAGTGCCTCCATGGAAGAGATGACCTCCACCGTCAAGCAGAACGCGGACAATGCGAAACAGGCCAATCAGTTGGCCATCGCCGCCCGCGACGTGGCCGACAAGGGCGGCAGCATCACCACCCGCGCCGTCTCCGCCATGGAGGAGATCAACAAGAGCAGCAAGAAGATCGCCGACATCATCACCGTCATCGACGAGATCGCCTTCCAGACCAACCTCTTGGCCTTGAACGCCGCCGTCGAAGCCGCCCGAGCCGGCGAGCATGGCCGCGGCTTCGCCGTCGTCGCCACGGAAGTGCGCAACCTCGCGCAACGCTCCGCCACCGCCGCCAAGGAGATCAAGGGCCTCATCAACGAGTCCATCCAACGCGTGTCGGACGGATCCGAGTTGGTGAATCAATCGGGCAAGACGCTCGACGAGATCGTGGGCTCGGTCAAGCGCGTCACGGACATCATCGCCGAGATCGCCGCCGCCAGCCAGGAGCAGGCCCAGGGCATCGATCAGGTGAACAAGGCCATCAGCCAGATGGACGAGGGCACCCAGCAGAACGCCGCGCTCGTCGAAGAGACCACCAGCGCCAGTCAGTCCATGACCGAACAGGCCGAGGAACTGACCCGCCAGGTCGTCGCGTTTCGATTGAATGATCAGGGCGGCAGGCCCAGCGGCGCCCCTGCGACGGCGTCGAAACCGGCGGCCAAGCCGCCGGTGAAACCGCTCACCAAGCCCATGGGGAAAGCTCAGGCCAAGACCGGTGGCCGCCCAGAGCCGGTCGCGGCGAGCGCGAAGCGCAAGCACGACGATTTCGAGGAATTTTGAGTCGTCACGGTATCGGGCAGGCTACATACATCACCCCTGCCCGATACCGCCCTCCCGGGCTATCCAGCCGATCCCGCTTTAGAAATGCGACAGGGATGCCGATCAGTACACAGGGGAGACGACGCCCATGGAATACCCGCTCAGCGATCGCGAATATCAGAACTTTCGGACCCTCATTTACGACACCTGCGGCATTTCCCTTGGAGACAACAAAAAATCCTTGATCGTCTCCCGCCTGTCGAAGCGGCTCCGCGATCTTGGGCTCACCCAGTTTCAGCAGTACTACGAACTGGTCGCGGCGGATCCGAGCGGCGACGAGTTCACCAAGATGTTGGACCTCGTCTCTACCAATAAAACGGACTTTTTCCGCGAGCCGAAACATTTCGACTACCTGCGGGAGCAGATTCTTCCCGAACAGCGAGCCACCAAGAGCATTCGGATCTGGTCCTCCGCCTCTTCCACCGGCGAGGAACCCTACACGATCGCCATGACCCTCTACGATCATGTGGATTCTCCCAGCCAGTGGAACATGCAGATTCTGGCGACGGATATTTCCACTCGCGTGTTGGCTAAGGCCTCCGCAGGCATTTACGACGAGGATCGCGTGCGAGATATGGCCCCCGATCTGGTGTCACGCCACTTTCTCCGCGGTAAAGGAGAGCAAGCGGGTCTGATCCGCGTGAAGCCCCATTTGGCTCAGATGATCCAGTTTCGACGCTTGAATCTGATGGACGATCAATTTCCGATCAAGCAACCGTTGGACCTGATCTTTTGCCGCAACGTCATGATCTATTTCGACCGCCCGACGCAGGAACGGTTGGTCGCCAAATTTTTCCGCTATCTGCGCCCGGGCGGTCATTTGTTCATCGGCCACTCGGAAAGTCTCCAGTGGATCGACCATTCATTCGACTCCATCGCGCCGACCATCTATCGAAAGGCCGCCTAAGCCATGGCCGCGATCGACACGACCAACTTTACGCATATTCGGCGCATGCGGGATCCTCGATTTACAGAGGAAATCGCGGCGATCTTGCCAGGGGAGTATTTCGTTACCAAAGATTCGATGATTATCTATACAGTCCTCGGATCCTGCGTCTCCGCCTGTATCCGCGATCCGATCGCCAAGGTCGGCGGCATGAATCATTTCATGCTCCCTGCCCCCAAGGACCACTCCTCGGATTCGTGGGGCGGCGAATCGACGCGGTACGGTTCGTTCGCGATGGAGCAGCTCATCAACGACATTCTCAAGCGCGGCGGTTTGAAACATCGACTGGAAATCAAACTGTTCGGCGGCGGGAAAATCTACGACGGTGCGCTGGACGTGGGCGCAAACAACGCCAAGTGGGTCATGGATTTCATGAAACAGGAAGGGTACATTCCCGAAAAAGTCGATTTGGGAGACGTGTTCCCGCGCAAAGTGTATTACTTTCCACAGAGCGGCAGAGTGCTCATGAAGAAGATCGAGCAGGTGAAGAACAATACCATCTTCGCCCGCGAGCAGGAGTACCAGAAACAACTCCAGCGTACGACGCAGGTGGAAACCAGCGACATCACGCTGTTCTAGCGAAGACCGCGCCCACAAGCGATCCCATCCGGACGCCGGTGGTGTGAAGGAGAAGACTTATGGCCAAAATCCGCACGCTGGTCGTCGACGACTCTGCATTGGTTCGGCAGATCATGACCGACCTCTTGTCCCACGACGAAGACATCGAAGTCATCGGCACCGCGCAAGACCCCTACGTCGCGCGTGAAAAAATCAAAGCGTTGAACCCCGATGTGATCACGCTCGACGTAGAAATGCCGCGTATGGACGGCCTGACGTTTCTGGAAAAACTGATGGCGGGCCGACCGATGCCGGTCATCATGGTCAGTTCGCTGACGGAAGCCGGCTGCCAGACGACATTGCGCGCGCTGGAACTCGGCGCAGTGGATTTCGTCACCAAACCGAAGCTCGACGTGCGCGCGGGTCTCCAGGAGCTGGCGGATGAACTCACTGGAAAGGTGAAAGCGGCGGCCCAGGCGAAGATCACCGCGCGGAAACCTTCCACCGCACAGCAGACCAAAGCGGCGGCATTACCGTCGGCGATGCTCAAAACGACGGATACGATCATCGCCATCGGCTCCTCGACCGGAGGCACGGAAGCGCTCAAGGACGTTTTGACGGTCCTGCCGCCGAATACGCCGCCGATCATCATGACGCAGCACATGCCGGAGAAATTCACGAAGTCGTTCGCCGATCGCCTCAACACGCAATGCCGCATCTCGGTGAAAGAAGCGGAAGACGGCGACAGCGTCTTGCCGGGCCATGCCCTCCTCGCGCCGGGAAACTACCACATGACGTTGGTGCGCAGCGGCGCACGCTACAGCGTCCGCCTGAACCAAGAACCGCCGCGTAATCGCCATCGCCCGTCCGTGGACGTGATGTTCGACTCCGTCGCAAAGATCGCGGGCGCCAATGCCGTCGGGGTGATCCTCACCGGCATGGGCAACGACGGCGCCGCCGGAATGCTCGCCATGAAGCAGGCGGGCGCCTACACGATCGCCCAGGACGAAGCGTCCTGCATCGTATTCGGCATGCCGAAGGAAGCGATCAAGCTCGGCGGTGTGGACAAGATTCTTTCGCTGACCGACATCCCTGCCGATGTCATGCGGCACGTCAGCCGCAGTTAACGTCGCCGTTCCATGCGCCTGCAGCTCGCTGCGGCAGGCGCGTCGATTCCTGCAATTTACTTCTCAAGTTTGTATCTCCTCGATAAAATCATTCTACGATTCTCGACCTCCACGGATGCGTGGTCCTCCTGCCGTCGCGCGGAGAGGAGCCCGTTCCCCTTGGCAGTAAAGGATACTGGCTCATGGCTGTATTGATTTCCATCGCGTCTGGAAAGGGCGGCGTCGGCAAAAGCGTCGTCTCGACGAACCTTGCCCTGCTGCTTGCCAAACGCGGCTATCGAACGGTGCTGGCGGACATGGACGTGGGCGGGGCCGACGACCATATCCTCCTGGGGCAGCTCAATCCGCCGCTCACGCTGACGGACTTTCTGGAAAAGCGTGCCGCTCGCATGGATGATGTGGCGCTCCCCGTGCTCCTCCATCCGAATCTTCGGCTGATTGCAGGAACGGGGGACACCTTGGCCACGGCGAACATGCCCTTCGCCAAGAAGAAGCGCCTGATCAAACATTTTCGCGAGATTGCCGCAGATGTGGCGATCATCGACATCGGAGCAGGAACCAGCTACCACGCACTGGATTTTTTCCTGATGGCCGATGTGCACGTCGCCGTCGCGACGCCGGAACCGACGTCCGTCTTGGACCTCTATCGTTTCGTGAAGCTCGCGGCGATACGTCGTGTGCTTGCCTGCTTTCTGGCCCGGAGCCCGATGGCGGACGCGCTGTCGGCGCGCGACTTCATCAGCGTGGACGACGTGATGAAACTCGCGGGGGAGACCGACCCGGAAGGGCGTACGATCGCCGCCGCCGCGTTGGAATCTTTCAAACCCGGCCTGATCGTCAACCGTACGACCGGGCGCTCGCAGGTCAACGTGCACCATCTTCGTAACCTGCTGCGGCAATATGTAGGCGGCGATCTACAAGTCCTGGGGAATATTCCGGACGATCCCGCCGTCCCACAAGCGGTCCGACGGTTTCTGCCGGTGGTGGAAACCGCGCCCGATTCACCCGCGGCGCAAGGCCTCGCGATCATCGGCGAAGAGTTATCCCGCATGATCGTTCAGGTTGCGACCCATCCGACGACACGCCCCGCACTCCTCCACGCAGACTAAGCCCTCGAACACGCCCCAACACGCCCGTGCCTGCGGCCACTGTGATGGTCGCAGGTACGGGGCTGAGCAGACGCGCCCGCTATTTTTTCTTGTCGGCAGCTGGAGGAGTTGCTGTTGGAGTCGGCGCAGGTTTCGCGGGCGCTTCCGGCTTTTTAGCAGGTGCCTTCGCAGGCGTGGTTGCGGGGCCTTTCGCAGGATTCGTCGCCTGATCCTTGGCGGGTGTTGCGTACAACTGCTCGCTGAGCTTGGCGGCTTTGCCCGTGCCCACATTGGCCAGGATCGCGCCGGCCGTTTTGCTCTTGAGTGTCCGCAAGACATTCACGGCCATCGGCACCGGCAGTTTCTCCAAGCGGGCTGCGGCGTCTTCCGCCGGCATCGCTTCGTAAATCTTCGTCACGGCTTCAAGCGACGCTTGGCGCGCAGCCGCCTCGTTGTCACGGCGTTTTTTCGTCTGTTCGTCTTCAACTTGCTTCGCCGCCATCCGTTTTTCTTCCGCCGCCTCGAAGGCCTTGACCGCCCCCTCGTACCGATCCAGCAATTCGCTCAGATCGCGCTTGAGTTCTTCCAAGCGCGCCTGTTCGGAGCGCAACGCATCCTCGCGTTGATCGAGAAACCGTTTGCGCTGATCGAGCATGTTCAACACTTCTTTCGGCACAGTCGTAGCCGGGCCTTTGGGGATCAGCGAGGACGCCTTTCCCACCGCAGCGGTATGTGTGCCCTCGGACGAGCCTGACTTGTCCGTCGCGCCGTCCGCCCCACCGGAATTGGACGCAGGAGCAGATTGGGCAACCTGTCCCTCGCTGTTCGCGAGCAGCACCGTCTCGTCCCCGATTTGCCAGACAAGGCCGGCGGTCAGCCCGGCCAGCGCCAACGCCACGACGGCGGGCGGACGACGACACAACGCCACAACGCGCGGCACGTGTCGCGTGCTCATAACCGTCCCTCTCGGATCTGGGCGTCCAGATGCGCCTCGTCCTCACGACGACGTTCTTGCGCCGCCATCGCCCAACGGGAATTGGCAATGTCGTCCATCTGCACCTGTTCGCGGCGACGTTGTTTTGTTTGCCGCTCGCGCAGACGTCGTTGCTCCATCATCTCGATCTGCTTCCGTTCTTGGATCGCCAGGGCCAGGGCGGCCTGCGCCCGGTCCCGTTCTTCCTGGATACGAGCGACCGCCGACGCCGTTCGTTCGAGGTCGCCCATCGCGCCTTCCCACTTCTGATAACTCTGCTGTACCTCGTCGGTTGTCCGTGCGCGTCCGCCGCCGACGAGGTATTCCACCGCCCGCGCGTCGGACTCGGTACGAAGCCGCGTATATAATGTGCGCGTCTGCTCCAAGCGCCGGTCTACGTCGGCCAAGGCGATCTGCAGGTGGTCCTCCGCCTGTTGGCGCAATCGTCGGAGCACATCCAATTTCATTTTGCGCGCTCCACCAACTGCACGAGCCCGGCGACGCAGGCAGCGAAGTCTGCGCGTTCGTCTTTTTCCTGACGTAAAAACGTTTGGATGGCGTCGTGCGCGTTCACCGCGCGGTCCAACTTCGGATTGACGCCGGGCTTGTACGCGCCGACGGTGATCAAATCCTCCGCGCGTTGGTACGTCGCCAACATTTCTACCACCTGCCGCGCCGCCTGATCGTGCGCCGGCGAAATCACGCTGCGCATGACACGGCTGGTGCTCTGCAAGACGTCGATGGCCGGATAGTGGTTCCGCGCCGCGAGATCGCGCGACAACACGATGTGGCCATCGAGAATGGACCGCGCGGAGTCGGCGATAGGGTCCGCAAGGTCGTCGCCTTCCACCAAGATCGTGTACAGGCCCGTCAGCGTTCCAGAGCCGCGGCACGTCCCTACTCGTTCCAATAGTTTCGGCAACAAGGCAAACACCGACGGCGGATACCCCTTGGTCGTCGGCGGCTCGCCGATGGCTAATCCGACCTCGCGCTGCCCCTGAGCGAACCGTGTCAGCGAATCCATGAGCAGCAACACATGCCGCCCCTTGTCGCGGAAATATTCGGCGATGGCTGTCGCAAGAAACGCCCCGCGCAAGCGGACGAGCGGCGGCTGATCGGACGTGGCCACAACAACGACGGTGCGTTGCAGGCCTTCCGGCCGCAGATCGCGCTCCAAAAATTCTTTGACCTCGCGGCCTCGTTCGCCGATGAGCGCGATCACGCTCACGTCGGTCGTGACGTTGCGGCTCAACATCCCGAGCAACACACTTTTCCCGACGCCCGCACCCGCGAAGATGCCCACCTTCTGCCCGAGTCCGCAGGTCAACATGGCGTTGATCGCGCGAATGCCGACATCCAGCGGCTTGGCGATGCGACTGCGGTCCAGTGGATTCAACGGGACTTGATACAGCGGATAGAGCGCTTCCGGCGCGATCGGCCCCTTGTCGTCCAGCGGATTGCCGAGCCCGTCGATGACGCGGCCGAGGAGCCCTTGCCCGACCGGAGCGCTTGCGGAACGGCCCTTCATCGTGAGTCGGCTGCCGGGACCGATGCCCCGCGTATCGCCGAGCGGCATCAACATGATCCGGTCGCCGCGGAACCCGACGACTTCCGCCGTCAACGGCGCGCTACCGTCCTCGCGCGAGACTTCGCAGAGTTCGCCGATGGACGTCGCGGGACCGTAGCCTTCCAACACGATACCGGTCGCTTGGGCGATCCGCCCGTGCACGGCGACGGGATCCAACTGTTCCAACCACTCAGCGCGCATGGCTCATCGCTCCCTGCCGCAGTCGCTCCGCGATACGAGCTAACTGTCCGTCCACCGTCGCGTCCACCAGGTGCATCGGCGTTTCGATTCGACAGCCGCCCGGCGCGATGCTCGGATCGGCCTCGATACGAATGACCGCCGGACCGTCCAGCAACGCCGCACACTGCTCGCGGAGCTCGTGCAAGGCCGCCTCTTCGGACGGATTCACGAGAATGCGCAACATCTTCGCGTCTTTGATGCGTGTCAGCGCCTCGCGCACCTGCGCCGCCACCAACTCCTGCGTCTCGCTTGCGCGTTCGTGAATAACCTTTCGCGCGATGTCGAACGCCAGCGTCACGGTTTCCGCTTCCAACCGCGCGGGCAACGCCGCCATCGTCTCAGCTAACTTTTTCGCCATGTCGGCCACCACGGCCTCGCGCTTACGGAACTGTGCGGCCTGCTCGGCCAACCGACGCTCACCTTCCGCCACGCCGCGCAAATAGTCCGGCGACAGGGTCGATTCGTTCGCCTGGGGCGTTCCCGCAACCGGCTTTGTTTTTGGGCGCGCACCGATCGGATCGAGATAAAACGCATCGATCCGCAAGCCGCGTGTGTCGCCGAACTTGACCACTCGATGATCCGGACAGGCGCCCTGCGAAGCCAGAAGACGCTGCACCGCTTCCACTACTTCATAAGGTGGGGTCGTGACGGACAGCACTTCGGACACACCGGCTTTCATCGCCTGTACCGCACGCGCGACGTCGCCTTCGGCGACGAACAGCAGGCCCGCGATTTTAGGATCGTGCGCAACGGCCTGTTCCCACACGGCGATACCGTCGAGATCGGGAAGCGACGCCCCGGCGATGAGTATCTGCGTGGTGGCGGCCGACAGGGCGACAAGCGCCTCACGTCCGGTGCCGACGGCATGCACCTCCAAACCGACCGCGCCGAACGTGTGGCTCATGACCTGGCGTAGTCCCTCGTCCTCCACGGCAAGGACGAGGCGCGCACGTTCTTGGCGTACCCACGGCGTCTGCGCCTGCGCACCGGCTTCCGGCTTGACCATCCATGGCCGCACGTCGCCGTCGGACACACCCTGCGGTAAGCCGGTCGGCATCGTCAGACCATCTCCTCACCGGCGCCGCCGCCGATGACGATCTTGCCTTCCTCCTCCAACCGCCGCACGATCTTGAGGATGTTCTGTTGCGCGCGTTCGATGTCGGTGAGTTTGGCAGGACCGCGCGACTCCATGTCTTCCTTCAGCGACTGGGCGGCGCGGCTGGACATGTTCTTGAAAATCTTTTCTTTCAACGTCGGGTTGGCCGAGCGAATCGCCAAGGTCAACTCTTCCTTGTTCACTTCCTTCATGATTTCCTGGATGCCGCGATCGTCGATTTTCACGATGTCGTCGAACACGAACATCAGGCCGCGGATAGTTTCAGCCAGGGCCGCGTCCTTCTGCGCCAACCGTTCGAGAATCGCCGACTCGTTCGCCTTGCCCATACGCGTGATGATTTCGGCCGTCATCTTCGTGCCGCCCAACGCCATCGACGAGGGGCGATTGCGCGAATGCACCGCATCTTCCAACGCTTCGCTGAGCGCACGCAGCGTATCCGGCTCCACTTCGTCCATCGTAGCCAACCGCAAGATCACGTCGCCGCGCAACGCCTCGGGCAACGCCACCAACACTTGACTGGACTGTTCGGCATCCAAGTGCGCCAACACCACGGCGATGGTTTGCGGATGCTCAATGCGAAGCAAATTCGTGACGGACTTGGCGTCCATCCACTTCAACGACTCGATCCCCGGGTAACTCTCCGAGACGAGCGACGCCATGACTTGGTTCGCTTTGCTCTTGCCCAAAGCCTTGTCCAACACACTGGCGACGTACTTCAACCCTTCCACGCCGATGCCCGCGTTGGCGGCCGATTTTTTGAAATCTTGAATGACCGCCGCTTCGTCTTCGCGCGAGATCGTATTGAACTCGGCCATCTGCGCGCCGATCTTCCGGATGTCTCCGGGCGGCAGATGCTTCATCACCAATGCCGCGGCATCCTCACCCATCGCGAGCAAGAGGATGGCGGCCTTCTGTTCTCCGGTCAGCTTACTGGGGGGCATGAAGACTCCGCGCTCGTAACCTAGGTCTGACTACTGAGCCACTGTTTCAGCACGATGGCGGTAGACTCGGGATTACTCTTGGCCATATCGAGCACCTGCTGACGGCTCGTCGCCTCGTTATCGACTTCCAACACGCCGTCCTTCCCGGCGACGCCGGGTTTGCCGGGCGCACCGCCCGCCACCGTCGCCAACGCGGTGCCGGGTGCGGGGGTCGGCGGGGGCGCCGGCGCCGTCAACACATTCACCAACGGACGCACGACAAAGAACAGGACGAGCAAGAACAGGAACCCACCGACGCCGTACCGAATGTACTGCGCGTAGGACGCGGTCGCCGTGGCCTCCGTGCCCGCACCGTCCTCTTCCGGCCCAAAACCGAACTGCGCATTGACGACCTGTACTTCGTCGCCGCGCTCGGCCGAGAAGCCCATCGCCTTCTTCACGATGTCTTCGATCCGCTTCAGTTCGTCTTCGGTGCGCGGGACATATTTTTTCGCCGCGGCCGGATCCGCCTCGGCCGCATCGCCCTCCGCCTTTGCGCCTTCGTACTTCCCGTCCACGAGGACGGCGACTGACAGACGCGACACTGTCCCGATCGGTTCTACGATCTTGGAGACCGTTCGACTGATCTCGTAGTTCACCGTTTCGTTTTTATTCTGCGACGTGGTCGAACTGCTCTGCGTCGGTTCCGCGTCTTTTCCAGGCGGCACGTTCGAGGTCACACCAGGCACACCGCCGGACACACCGTTTTTCCCGCTCGCCTTTTCTTGTGCGCGTTGTTCGCTACGGACCACTTGGCCGTTCGGGTCGTACCGCTCTTCCGTCGTTTCTACTTGGCGGAAGTTCAACGTGCTCGACACGCGCACCACCGCCTTGTTCACCCCGACGATCCGTTCGAGCATCGTCTGGATACGGCCTTCGATGTCCTTCTCCATCCCGCGCTGATATTCCAATTGAGAATCGGACAGGCGCGCCGCGTCTTCACCGCCCCCGCCGCCGGACAGCAGTCGCCCATGTCCGTCCACGACCGTGACGTCGTGCGCCTGCAAACCTTCGACGCTGTTGGCCACCAGACGCACGATGCCCTGCACCTGCGTCTTGCTGAGCGTCTGCCCGCCCTTCATCGCCAACACGACCGACGCGCGTGTATGGTCTTGATCCTGCGTGAACAACCGACGCTCGGGAATCGAGAGGTGCACGCGGGCACGGTCGACTTCCGGCATCTGCGCGATCGTCCGCGCCAGTTCGCCTTGCAGCGCTCGACGATAATTCACCTTTTGCACGAAGTCGGAGACGCCGAGATTCGTGCGGTCGAAAATTTCAAATCCGAACCCACCACCGTGTGGGATCCCGGCGCTGGCGAGCTGCAGCCGCAAGTCGTGCACATGCTCTCCCGGCACCAAGACCGCAGTCCCTCCCGCGGAAATCTCGTAGGGAATTTTCTGTTCTTTCAACTTATCGACGATGGCGCCGGCGTCGTCCGCGGCGAGATTCGTGAAGAGGGCCTGCATTTCCGGCTGCTGCGTCCACAGCGCAACCGCGGCCAATCCCGCGATGGCGGCCGCAAGGCCGATCAAAACTGCGATACGCTGTGTCAGTGGAAGTGTGCCGAATTTCGACATCTGAAACCGCCTTCTGCTCGTACGCCGACGCGCCGCCGCTCGGGGTTACTTAGATTTGGATCCGTTGAATTTCGTCGTAAGCCGCCACCAGTTTGTTGCGGACTTGCATCATCAATTGAAACGACACATCGGCCTTTTGCATCGCGATCATCGCTTCGTGAATGTTTTCGGTCCGACCGGTCAACAACGCGTCCACCGCCTGGTTGGCGTGGTTCTGCGCCGCATTCACGTCGGCCAAGGCGCCTTTGAGCGATTCCGCAAACGCCGAGCCGGTACCCGCGCTCTCGCCGGGTTTCGTAATCGACCGGCTCAGGTTGTCGTACAACGACGCGACGGTTTTTGCGCCGATTGCGATGGGTTCCATAAATTGCTCTCGCTCCTCTCCGATTCAGATCGCTGTCGTTACTTGCCGATGTCGAGCGCCCGCGCCCACATGGTGCGCGTCGCGTTGACCGCCTGCACGTTCGCCTCGTACGCGCGCGATGCGCCGATCATGTTCACCATTTCTTCCATCACGTTGACGTTGGGCAGGCGCACAAATCCCTTGTCGTCGGCGTCCGGATGTTTCGGGTCGTAGATCGCCTGGCCGGGTTTATGATCTTCGATGACGCGCGCAACCCGCACGCCCTGCAAATCTTCGCGGCCGGTCGCCGGCGCGGGGTGACCCGACTGCATCGACGCCTGCCGCAATGCGCTTTGGAACTTCGGCCGTAACGGCGCAGCTTGGAACACCACATCGCGGCGTTTGTACGGACCGCCTTCCGGCGTCCGCGTCGACTGCGCGTTCGCCAGGTTGCTGGCGATCACGTTCAGGCGGCGGCGTTGCGCATCGAGCGCGGTGACGGAGGCTGCGAGACTATCCGAGATATCCATGGGTAGTTCCTTTCTTCACGATCCGACCGGCGGCGATATCTCCGCCGTCATGTCGCTACCGACCTTCCCGAATCGCCGTAATCAGGCTCTGAAACTTTTTCGCCACGACGCTGGCCGCCGTGTTGTAGTGCATCGCGTTGTCGGACAACTTCGCCATTTCGAACTCCAGGTTCACGGTGTTCGCGTCGAGCGGCACATCCGGCGCCGGCATCTCCGAGACCTTCGCCGTCACCCGACCGACGGCATCGCCCCCCACACCCACATGACGCGCATGGGTGGCGACCAACGTCACACCGGGTGTGTTGTTATGGGCGGCCGCCAAGGCGTCCTGAAACTCCATGTCCTTCGCGCGGAAGTGCGGTGTTTCTTCGTTCGCCACGTTGGAGGCGATGACTTGATGCCGCGCGCTGCGCATATCCAGCGTCCGCTCCAACAACCGCATCGTGCCGTCGAAAATCTTCATGGTGCCGATCCTCCTCTGTCCGCCCTGTCATCTCACAGACTGAAGCAAACGCTATTCCTATATACGACCATGCCCTAGGGCCGTATCCCGACTTTCCTACGTCTGTCGCCGCGTCCTACAAGGCTGATCTGGACTCCGCGCGCCCACGCCGATCAGCGAGCCTTCCGACACCCGGCAATTTTTGCCGAGCGGCAGGATCGTCCATATCGCGCCCGACTTACTCGGTATCGCCCTCGACATCGGCCTGCGACTGGTCTCCGCCTTGGCGATACTCGCGGAGCTTGTTCCGTAAGGTCCGCACGCTGATACCCAATTCCTTGGCGGCTTTCGTCCGGTTCTGCGCAACACGCACGAGCGTCTTTACGATCAGATCGCGCTCCATCTCCCAGAGCGATCCGCTGGCCGGCGACGACGCCGCCACCACCGCTTCGCTGACGCCTTGCGCACTCACCATGCCGATGGACGACGCAGCCTGCCAGGATCCTGTCGGCGACTCGATGCTGCGAATATCCGCGGGGAAATGTTCCGGCTCGATCGTCGCACCGCCCGAGACCAACACCGCGCGCTCTACCGCGTTTTCCAACTCGCGCACATTGCCTTTCCATGCCCGCGCTTCGAGATGTGCGATGGCGCGCGCCGACAGCGTTCCCGCCGTCACACCGTTGCGTGTCGCAGCGGCCTGCGCAAAGTGTTTGGCCAGCAGCGCGATATCCGTCCGTCGTTCGCGCAAGGGCGGCAACGTCACGGGAAACACATTCAGGCGGTAGTACAAGTCTTCACGGAAGCGCCCGGCGGCCACTTCACGGTGCAGCGGCTTATTCGTCGTCGCGATGACACGAATATTCACCGGCACGGGCGTCTGCCCGCCGACTCGGTCGACTTCGCGCTCTTGCAGCACGCGCAACAACTTCGCCTGTAACGGCAGGTTCATTTCGCTGATTTCGTCGAGCAGCAACGTGCCGTGGTGCGCCAATTCGAACTTGCCGAGCTTGCGCATCAACGCGCCGGTGAAGGCCCCGCGCTCGTACCCGAACAACTCGCTTTCCAACAGGCCTTCCGGCAGCGCCGCGCAGTTCACCGCCACAAAGGGCCGATGCGCGCGCGGGCTGCAGCTATGGATGAACCGCGCCAACAATTCCTTACCGGTGCCGCTTTCCCCTTCGATCAGCACCGTCGCCTGCGACCCTGCCACACCTTCGACCATCGCGAGCAGTCGCTGCATCCCGGGATCGTGCGTCAACATCTGGCGCGACGCGGGTGACTTGGCTTCCGTCGCAGCAGGCGGTTCCGCGGACGGTTCGTTCAGGTTGGCGACGACTTGATCGAGCGCATCCGCGGCAAACGGCTTCAAAAGAAAATCGCTCGCGCCCAACTTGATGGCTTCCACCGCCGTTTCGACCGACCCAAACGCCGTCATCACGATCACATGCGTGGCCGGCATCCGCTTTTTGATTTCCCGGACGAGGGCGATCCCGCCGAGTCGTGGCATCTTCATATCGGTCAACACCAACCAGGGCCGCAGATCCGCAACACGTTCGAGCGCCTCTCGCCCATCGGTGGCCTGTGTGACCACGTAGCCCTTACGGCGTAACGATTCGCTCAAGGCGAGACGCATCGCCGGTTCGTCGTCCACCACCAAGACGCTGCGGCCCGCCGCAGCCACGCTCTCGTCATCGCGAACAACCAGCGCGCTCATGCGTCCTCCTTCATCGGCCCACGCTCCCACGACAGACGTTGGCGGCGCGCGCGCGCATGCAACGGATTCGTTTCCTGCGGAATGATCACGGTCACTGACGTCCCCTTGCCGATTTGGCTGTCGATCTCGATACGTCCGTCATGGCCGTCGACCAGCGCGTGGACGATCGCCAAGCCGAGGCCGGTGCCTTCGTCCCGCGTCGTAAAGAACGGATCGAACACACGAGATAGATGCTCGGCATCGATTCCGCGTCCGTTGTCTTGCACGACGATCTTGGCGACGGGCGACTCGTGCGAGCTGCGGAGGTAATCGCTAACGGTGATCGTCAGGCGGCCGCCGACTTCCATCGCATCCACGGCGTTCAGAATGAGGTTCAACAACACCTGACGGATCTGCGGCCCGTCGCACCACATGTTCGGCGGCGCCTGCTCGAGCTGGAGATCCACGACGATCTGTTGTCTGGTCAACGCATGCGCGGCCAAGGTCATGGCTTCTCGCACCAAGGTTTCCGTGGCGAACCAGGCGCGCTGCGGATGCGACGGGCGCGTATAGGTCAGCAGATTCGACAGCAGACGGTCCATGGACTGGACGGCCATCGAAATATGTTCGGCGTAGCCGTGCAGCGTGGGGTCGTGTGCGAGGTCCTGCCGCAACATCGAGGCGAACAGCTCGACGCTGCCCAACGGATTCCGCACTTCGTGTGCGATACGGCCGACCATTTCGCCCATCGACGCCAGACGATCCCGGCGATGAAGACGCTCTTCCAAGCGATGCACATCGGAAATGTCGTGCAGCAACACGATGCTGCCGATCCCGCACTCGTCCTCGCCACCCGGCGCCATACGCGACAACGACAGCAGCGTGCCGGTGCTCGACTTCAGCGGATACTGCTCGCCGGCCAATCCCTGCTCGTGGAGGAACACGTCCAACGTCTGGCCCACGATTTGATCGGCCGTGAGTCCCAACATCGTCATCGCCGCCTGATTGCATCGTTCGATCTGGCCCTGCGTATCGGCGACGAGGATACCGGTGCTCAGGCTGGCCACGACGGTGTCAATGTACCGGCGCATATGTTCGCTTTGCGCCAAGGCCTCGCCCAACGCCTGGTTGCGGTCGGCCAGTTCCACGTCGAGTTGTTCGACACGCGCTTTCAACGTCCGATAGGATGATTCCAACGCCGTCGTCGCCTCGCCGAAACTGCGAAAGGCTTCCTGCAACAGGTCTGCGCCCACCATGTCCGCCCCTGAAAACTGCGTCATCGTGTCTGCTCCTTCGTCACACGCACTTGTACCGCCGCCGCATTTTTCAACACGCCCGCCGCACGGCGGACCTCGTCCGGCTTGGTATCCGCCGGCACACGGCTCAACACCGCCTGCACTTCCGTCAACCGATCCTGCTGCCACCAGAGCCGCGCCATCGCCAATCGCGCGCGCGCCGCCTCTTCGGATGCAGGCTCCGACCGCACGACATCGGCCCATTGGGACATCGCCGCGCGCGCCGCTCCACTGGCTTCGAGAAACCGCCCTTCCTTCATCCGCGCATCCACATAGGGCAATACACCGGCCTGTTCCGCCAACCGCACGGTCTTGATCGCTTCGCGATGTTGTCCTGCCGCAGCCTGTGCGCCTGCGAGCCGCAACAACACCTGCCCATATCCCGCATCCTGGTTGGCTTTGGCGCCAAGCGCCTTGAACCACCGCTGCGCAAATCGAATCACGCGACTCGAATCGCCCAACAGCGCCCAGCTTTCGATAAGGTAGCGAAGCGCCTCGCCTTTGAGCGCCCCTAAGGGAAATTCCAATTGATAGCGCTCGAACATCCGCCGCGCGGCCATGGCATCGCGCTGCTCCAGATACGTGCGCCCCAGCCCCACGATCGCGACATGGCGCGCATCGCCCGCTTTGCTGTCGCGCAACACCTGTTGGTACAGCGGGATGGAGGCTTCGAGAAACCCGACACGCCGATGCGCTTCTGCCACCTGGATAACCACGTCGCTGTGGCCGCTGGTCCAATCCGTACAAGTGCTCAAGCGATGGAAGAGTTCGACCGTGTGAAAATCGTCGGCCATACGCGCGGCATCCAGTAGTTGTGTGCGACGCAGCTCGGCCAACTTCACTTGCGCGCGCGCCGGCCAGGGATCGGCAACCAACCGCCCTTCGCGCCCACAGGTTTGTTCCAACGCCGCTTCCGCTTCCGGCTGACGCTTGGCGCGCAGATGTTGTTCCGCGAGCGTGAAGAGCGCCTCCGACCCTACCAACGATCCGGCCTGCGACACACTGAGCTCCGTCAACGCCGCGGTCTGCGCTTCGTCGGACAACGGCGCACGCGGCGCACGTCGCACTTGGCCCAATAGATCGAGGCCCGTCGCCTCCGTTCGACCGGACGCCGCCAATTCCACACCCAGCGTCGCCAAACGTAACCGAGCCAACCCGGCTTCCGGCGACTCGGGGTGTCGCTCCACAAGCAGCCCGTACACGGTCTCGGCTTGCGTCAGGAGGCCGCTCTTCCGATAGCTGTCGCCCACCGCCACCATAAGCGCCTTCGCACGCGGATGATTCGGATACAGGTTGTAAAACTGCATCCGCATCCGCCGGGCCGCATCGACACGACCGGCCGCCTGCTCCAAATCTCCGGCATGCATCAGTGCTTGCGCATGGAGGCGCAAGCGTTCCGGCCAACGGTCGGCCAACAGCTTATACTGTTCGCCGGCATCCGCACGTTTCCCTAAGGCGTAGTAAGCTTCAGCCAGTCCCAACGCCGTCCAAGCGCGCGAGACCTCGTCGCTGTCCATCTGTCGCATGGCCTTGAGCGTCTGCACAGCGTCGGCAAACCGCTGATGTTCGACATACATCAACCCCATGCCGAGAAACGCGCGCGTCCGATCTTCCGGAATCGTCGCGCCCTTGGCGGCGCGTTCATAGGCGGCCTGCGCTTCGACCTTCCAGCCCGATTCAAGGAATAAGTCGCCGACGCGCCACCCGGCGCGCGACGCGTTCGCAGAGTCCGGGAAGTCCCGAATCAACGCGCGATAGAGTTCGATCGTATCCAATCGGTACTGCGGCGATTTTTTGCGACGATATTCGATCTCGGCGCGATAGGCGCGCGCCATCGGCGCCAACCCAGTCCCTACCGCCTGTTCTTCCACACGTGTAAACATCCACCAGGCCGCATCCCATTGCTCGGTGGCGAACGCCTCGTGCGCAGCTTTCATCGCCTCCAACTGCTCCGTCGTAACCCACGGCTCGCGACGCGGACCGCCATCCGGCAGTTCGTCCAACGGATGCGACACGACGTGTACCTGCGTCGCAGGACTCGGCGACGACGATTCGGTCTCGCTCGACGCGCCGCTCTGCTCGTTTGCCGCAGCATCGGCGGCCACAGCAGATTCGGCTTGTGCCGGCGACGCGGCGACACCGGTCTCTGCGACGGTATACATCACAAAGAGGGCATACGCAGTTATGAGTAGTCGGAACTTCACGCAGTTGTAGGCAGCAACTTCCATGCCGACACAAACAGTGCCCTGAGGTGGGCAAATCACGCCATGCGCGGCCTGCGCCGCCCATGGCGTTCAGATTTCTGACGGATAGGCTGTCAGGGAACAGACGAATGGAAGGAATTCGGTCAAACGATTGACGGCTCGTCATCCAGCGGCGGAGGCGCCACGGATGTAGCGTCCACGGAGGCCGCCACACCCCTCGCATCGAGTTTCTTGCGCTTCAACTTTTCGACGAGCGTCGTGCGGTTCAACCGCAGAAGCCGCGCGGCTTTGCTGGTCACGCCGCCGGCTTGATTCAACGCTTCGATGATCAATTGATTTTCGTATTGTTCGAGCGCCGACATCAGGTCGATCCCCTGCTGAGTCAATGTGGTCGGCAAGGCCGCAGCGGACGGCTCGGCAAGACGCGCCGCCTGCAACCGCTCCGGGAGGTCTTCCATCGCGATCGTGCCGTCCCGCTTCAAGACGACCAAGCGTTCGATCAAGTTTTCCAACTCACGCACGTTGCCCGGCCAATCGTGCTGGCAGAGCCGCGCCATCGCCGGGGCATCGATACCGGCCACCGCCGCCGCCTTGCGCGCGTTCAGCTGTTGAATGAAGTGCTGGATCAACACCGGGATGTCGTCCCGACGCTGCCGCAACGGCGGCACTTCGACGGGAATAACCTGTAGCCGATAGTAAAGATCCTTACGGAAGCGTCCAGCCTTCACGGCGGCCTCTAAATCTGCATTGGTCGCCGCGACGATCCGAACATCCACCTTGATCGCACGCGTGCCGCCGACGCGCTCGAAGCTCCGCTCCTGCAACGCGCGCAACAACTTCACCTGCAACGCCAACGGCATCTCGCCGATTTCATCCAGGAACAATGTTCCGCCGTGCGCCATTTCGAAACGTCCGGCACGCGCCTGTTGCGCGCCGGTGAAGGCGCCGCGCTCATGGCCGAACAATTCGGATTCCAGTAAGGCTTCGGGAATCGCACCGCAATTGACGGGCACCCACGGTCCGCGCGCCCGACGGCTGTGTGCATGCAACGCACGCGCGAGCACTTCCTTGCCGGTACCGCTTTCTCCGGTGATCAGGACGGTGCTGTCGCTGTCCGCCACCTTACGCACGAATTCCAAGACGGTCCGCATTGCGGCGCTGACGCCGACCAACCCCGGTTCGTCCGCAGCAGCGCGGGAGGCAGCGGCAGGCGCTTCCGTGTGGGCGGCCTTACGACGGGAATCCAAGACGCGGCGAACCGCGGCCACCAAGGCGCTCATGTCGAACGGCTTCCGGATGAAATCGACGGCGCCGGCACGCATGGCTTCGACCGCGCGTTCGACCGTGCCGTAGCCCGTCATCACGATGGCCGACAAGCTCGGCACCTGCGCCAATGCCTTTTCCAACAGGGCTACGCCGTCGAAATCCGGCAATTGGAGGTCGGTCAACAAGAGGTCCAGCGGATGCGTCGTCAGTTCGCGCAACGCCGCCTCGCCCGTGGTCACGGCATTCACCGTCCAGCCCTCGGCGCGCAGCGTCTGCATCAACAACGTTTGTACGGATTGATCGTCTTCGACCAGCAAGATCTGAGGCATTGCGGCGGTTACTCCCTTACGCTCGGACACCATCCATGAATCGAGGAGCACGGCACCCGTCAAACTCTTGCCGGCATCCCATGCTCTAGTTCAAGAATAGTCGGCGCCGGAGATCTGAGAAGAATCGTGTGGGTCTGAGTAGGCAGAAAAAACAGTTCTAGGTACCTAGAATCGTACACCTCCCCTGCAATATGTCTAGATATATCGAGTCTTTCGACCGCACGACGAATGGAAGGCGGTGCTGGAGCGGATACGACGAGTGGTGGCTGCGTACTCGCCCCTAAGCGGCCTCGTCTGCGGAGAGCGCAATCGCCACGTTCGGCAATACACCGACAGGGGCGTCAAGAAGTCGACGAATGCGGTTGGCCAAGGTATTCGGCGTGAACGGCTTCTGCAAAAATTCTAGATCGTTCGCGCCGACGCCGCGCCGCACGACATCGTCGTCCGTATAACCCGACATAAACATCACGCGCAGCTCGGGCCAACGACCGGTCAGGTGAAACGCCAACTCGCGTCCGCCCATCTGCGGCATCACAATATCCGTCAGCAATACATCGATCGGCTCGTTGCCGTGACTGGCTTGCAGCAGCGCTTCGATGCCGTCACGCGCCTCGGTCACACGATACCCAAGCGACCGCAACGTACCGACGACCAGCGCCCGCACGGCCGGCTCGTCTTCCACGACAAGAATACCCTCCGTCCCGTGCAATTCCGCCATACGCGGCAACGACGCCGTCTCCTGACTCAACGCCTCGCCCACATGCGGCAGATAAATCGTGAAGACCGTGCCGCGCCCGCGCTCGCTTTTGACGTCGATCGCTCCGCCGCTTTGTTTCACCACGCCGTAGACAGTGGATAGCCCGAGTCCCGTTCCCTTGCCTTTCGGCTTGGTGGTGTAAAACGGCTCGAAGATATGCGGCAAGACCGCAGGATCGATCCCGGTTCCGGTATCGCTCACCGTCACCGCCACATGCGGGCCGGGTTTCGTCTCCAACCGCGACGCGCGGATCTGGGCCTCGCTCACCTGCACATCGTCCGCACCGACGACGATCCTCCCGCCGTCGGGCATCGCGTCGCGGGCGTTGACGGCGAGATTCAACAGCACCTGCTCCAGTTGGCCGGGGTCGACCTTGATGCGTCCCAGCCCGTCCCTCGGCTGTATCACCAATTCCACATTGTCGCCGGCAAGAGTGCGCAACATCGACGCCATGCCGCGAATCACGCTGCACACATCCACGACCTTCGGCTGCAACACCTGCCGACGGCTGAAGGCGAGCAATTGCCCGGTCAGCGCCGCGGCGCGATGGCCCGCCTGCGAAATTTGATCAATGCTGTGCCGGTCCGCCTCCTCTAGCCGACTGTCTTCCAAGAGCAACGCACTGTGGCCGTTGATCACGGTCAGCATGTTGTTGAAGTCGTGCGCGATCCCGCCGGCCAGCTTGCCGACCGCTTCCATCTTTTGCGCCTGCCGCATTTGATCTTCCAACTGACGCTGCAGCGCGATGTTGCGCAAGACCACATGCATCGGTGCGGACGCCGTGGCCGCCAAGGGCCCGCCGGTCACTTCGACTTCGACCGTCGTCCCGTCGAACCGCAACAATTTCCGCTGCACCGGCGCGAGCGCCGCACCGCGCGCATGGGCCTCACGGTACGCCTGCATGTCCTCCTGCGCATGGTCCGGAAGCAAGAAATCCCAGATCCGCCGGTCGAGCAATTGATGGATGTCGGTGGCGCCGAGGAGCGCGAGCGCGGCCGGATTGGCTCGCACGATCCGTTCGTCGTGGACGATCAGGATGCCGTCGGGAGACAGCTCGACGACACGCCGATACCAATCGTCGTGGAAGGTGGGGGGACCGTCGTGGGAGGACATACGATTACGGCGAGCCGGCTTTCGATGCGGCGCCGCCGCCTGCGGCGAGCGCGCGGGTTAATGCATCGCCGAGCCGATGCAACGAAAATTCTTTCGGCAAAAAATCGACGACGCCGAGACTGCGCGCATCGTCGTGCGCCGTCTCCGAGCCGCCGCCCGTGAGGATGATCACCGGCGCCTGCGTGTCGACCGACCGTAACATCCGCAGGACGGAGATGCCGTCCATGTCGGGCAGGTTGAGGTCGAGGATGGTCACGTGCGGGCGAGCGGTCATAAAACTCTCGATGCCCTGGTGGGCGGCCGCCACCAACGTCACCTGGTGCCCCTTGCGCTTGAGGACCGTGTTGAGCAGTTCGCGCACAAACGGTTCGTCGTCGATGACAAGAATGTTGGCCATAGTGCCCCTTTCAAGCTTTCATCGGCCGTTCGCAAGTCTTTCTTGAGCAAGACGGGCGGAAGCTCGGGAGCACGAGGCAAGGATGACACTCTGGCGGGATCGCACGAAGGCAAAAAAAAGCGGGGGATCGCTCCCCCGCCCTCGTCGTTCAGCTGCGAGCCTCGACTACTTGTCGCCGCAGAAGCTGCGCTCGTAGTTGATGATCGTCCAGGCCTCTTCTTCGTTGATGGCCGAACCGATCAAAGGCACCATACCCGTGCCCGGGCTGCCGTTCTTGATGACCCAGAACAACTCGCCGTCCTTGCGCTTCTTGTGGAAGGCGCAGTTCGTGAAGTTGCGCGGGCTCGGATTCAGGATCGCACCCGCCGGGCCCTGGCCATCGCCCTTCGGACCGTGGCAGTTCACGCAGGTGCCTTTGCCCTCGTACAACGCCTTGCCCTTGGCAATGCTCTCCGGGGACGAGGCGACCGGGTTCTTCATCTGCTTCGCATCGGCCATCTGATCGGAAGGCACGCGCGGCTTGAGCGGGTCCTTCTCCTCGGCCAACGAGACCGACGCCGTCATCAAGACACCGACTGCCGCAATTGCAAGAACCTTAGAGAGATACCCCATCAGACTCCTCCTTTGTGGATAACACACTGACCTTCAATTCGCCCGTGCCGACTGACGTATTCAATGAAAAGGCGCCGAAATATAACAACCGTTTCTCAACCTTGTCAACCGCGGCGCCCCCTCGACTCGCTCGATTCCCAACCGTCATTCGCTGCCTGCCCGACATACGTTCGCTTGTTTGTCACACCCCACACACTATCCAAGTCCCATGCCGAAATTCGCCGTCGAATTAACTCGAAATTGACCCATTTTTCGGTGGTTCTCAACGGATCGCCGCTAGGAATAGCCGGCTTGAGGTGATTTTTCGCCTCAACGCGTTCATAGACGCCACAACACGAACCGTCGATTCGTTCACCTCCATCATAGGAGCCTTCCCGATGCAGGAGACGCGCACGCCCCACACCGTCCTCACCGCTTCTCCGGACAGCCTCGCGGTACGCGTGTCGACGCTGCTGGAGGCGATCTCGACACGTATCGTCGCGAGTCGCGACCGGTTCGCGTTCACGAATGCGACGCAGCAGCAGAGCCGCGACAATCTGTTGGCCTACCTTGCGCTTCGCGAGCACGACCTCCTCGATCTGCAAATGGACCTTGCGGAACAGGGCCTCTCGTCGCTCGGACGTTTGGAGGGGTCGGTGGTCGCGACGCTCACGCGGGTGCTCGAACGCCTCGACGTCGCACCGACGGACGCGCTCTTCGAGGCGCCGACCGCGACACAGGCGACGACGTTGCTCGCGGAGCGGAGCATCCGATTATTGGGGCGACCACGCCAGCATCACCACACCAGGATCATGGTGACGCTGAACGCCGCCGTACTCCGTCACAAAGATATGATCGAACAGTTGTTGCTCGCCGGCATGGACATCGCGCGTATCAATTGCGCACACGATACCGCCGCCGAGTGGCGTGGGTTGATTGCGGCCATCCGCGAATCGGAACGCATGCTGGTCGAGCAAGGCCGACGCGTCGGACGACAGTGTCGTATCGTGATGGACCTAGCCGGCCCCAAAACCAGAACGGGCGCGCTGGCACTGGTTCCGTGTCCGCTCAAGCTGGCCATCGAGAAGGATTCGCGTGGTCGCCCGATCCGCCTCCTTGAAGGATGGCTGACGACCGATCTCGAACAAAGCAGGCGGATCGACCAAGCGAGCGATCCCTGTCGATTCGTCCTCTCGGTCACGACCACACACGACCTCGGCAGGGTCAACGTCGGCGACCATTTCGAGCTGATCGATACGCGCGGGCGCAGGCGTCGCCTCCGTGTGCTCGCCCGCATCGACTCAACCAGACTCCGCGTGGGCACCGAACGGACGACGTACCTCGAAACGGGAATCGAATTGCGCACCGCGCAGGGGCTCTCCTGTCGCATCGCAACCGTCGCCCCACCACCCGTCGATATTCGGGTGCAGGCCGGAGACCGCCTCCGCATCTACCGCGACCCAACTCGTCTGGGGCATCCCGCCGGTCACAGCCACCCGGCCGGCATCGCGTGCACGCTTCCCGCCGCACTCGACGCCGTACAACCGGGCCACAGTGTCTTCATCGACGACGGCAAGATTGCCGGAACCGTGTTGGATCTCCATGCCGCTACATCACCGTCGGCATCACGGCGCCCGATCAGACTTCCGCAAGCGTGCGCGCGGAGAAGGGGCTGAGTTTTCCCGATTCGCCCACACAGCTCCCTGCGCTGACCGACAAAGATCGCACGGACCTCGTCTTTGTGGCGGCCCACGCGACAGCCGTCGGGCTCTCGTTCGTGCATCGCGAAGAGGACGTCGCGGATCTCCGTGAAGCCTTGACCACGCTGGGGCGCCCGGATCTCGGCATCGTTCTGAAGATCGAAACCCGCGAGGCGATCCATCGACTCGCGCGCCTGATGCTGGCCGGACTCGACTGGCCTGGGTTCGGCATCATGATCGCCCGAGGCGACCTCGCCGTAGAAGTCGGCTTCGAACACCTCGCACTTGTACAAGAAGATATTCTCTGCATGTGCGAAGCCGCGCACGTCCCGGTGATTTGGGCGACGCAGGTACTGGAAGGATTGATGAAGCGCGGCCTTCCCGCGCGTGCAGAAATCACCGACGCGGCGATGGGGCAACGCGCGGAATGCGTCATGCTCAACAAGGGACCGCATGTGCTGGCGGCTATTCACACGCTCAGCGAGCTGTTGGGCAGTCGCGAACGGCAGCGCGTGAAAAAACGGCAGGTCTTTCGAGACATCACGGCGCAGGAGGGGATTTTTCCTTCGCAGAGCTGACGCCGAAACGAGCCCGGCGCGTTCATCGAGTCTTCTCTATAAGACGCCCTGTTCGATCTCGTCGAGATAGTGAAATTCCGGCGCATGGACGCCTGCGCGGCGTCTGATCTCGACCAGCTCCGGCGATTCGAAAAACCGGCGTGCCGCGGCAAGCGAGGTCCAGCGGGAAAAGTGGACGAGGCGATTCGCATCGCGCTCGTCGCGGAGCAATTGATAACTGACTTCACCCGCCGCCTTGCGCAGCCCTGCCGCGCCATCGAACACGGACTTCCACGCCGCGTAGTCGGCCACATCGTGCACGATCAATACAAAGGGCATCCCATCGCTCCTGTATCACGCTATAAAAAGAAGATGGTGAAGCGCTGCGACGCAGTCTGCAGGAATGACCCCTTACAGGTCCAGCGACCACAAGGAGGAGATCGGGTGCAGAATTGCACAGGCGTGCGAATGGGAAAGAAAGAGGGGGGCGAGAAACGCTGCGCGGAGGATCGGAAGCGGACCGCAGGTGCGGAATCGAGAACGGCGACGGAACGACGAACGTGGGACGGCGTGTTAGCTGTCGCGCTTTAACACGACATCGCGGACGACCTTGCCGCTCGGACCGAACGGTTTCTGCGGCTTGCCGTTCAGCTCCGCCTTCACCCCGCCGGCATTGCCGAGCGTCACGGCGAACTGATCGTTGGCCTTCCAGCGGGCGCGTTGACCAGGGCGCATCAGCGCTTCGACCGGACTGCCCCCGTCGATCTGCACCACCACCCAGCTCAACTCCACCGCTTCGAGGTCGAGGAACAGCGGCTCGCCGGCGCTCGGGCCTTCGACGGACAGGCCAGCCAACGGCCCATCGCTCCCGACGGGTGCCGGCATGGAGACCTGGCTCGCCGCGGCAGGTGCCGGAGCGGCAGCGATCGCCGAAGGCGGCGACGGGATGACGCTGGCGGACGGCGCGGCCGCACTCTGCACCGAACTCGTTTGCTCGCGGCCTGCCCGCTTATCCTTCTCGCTGCCGCGGCTATCTTTCTGATCGCGCGTATCGCGTGGCTCGCGCGGTTCTTCGACGGGTACGACCGCCTCGGCCCCTTCCCGCCCATCCTTCGGCGCTGCGGTCGCCGATTTCGACGCGCCGCTGGGGAAATCGGATCCGCTGCGCTTCACGAATTGCCCGCCGTGCTGCTTGGTCAGCAACACGACCAACAAACCCAACGCGACGACGATGGCGAAGCCGACGGCCTTGCGGCTGGAGCGCTTGCGGCGATCTTCTTCGTCCTGCTTTTGTTTCAGGCGCTCGCGCTCACCCTGCTTTTCGTAAAACGACCCGGCGGAATTGACGAAGCGGTTGATCGCATCGTCCTCGTCCAATCCCAACGACCGCGCATAGGACCGCACGAAGCCGCGAGCGAACACCTGATCCGGCAGCTTGGCGTAGTTGCCGTCTTCGATGGCACGGACGAAATCGGCGCGAATGCGCGTCTTCAGGGCGACCTCGTCGACGGTCAATCCCTTGGTCTCTCGGACTTGCTTAAAAAATTCGCCTATCGAGTCCATCCGCGCTCCTTCGTCACTGCGGTCACTTCGCCTGCTTCAGCAGGTGATCGGCCGCAACGCCGTATTCCCCGCCCTGATCCATACTGACGACTTTCCCTAAGGTCTCTTTGGCCTTCTGATCCATCCCGAGCGCCAAGTACGTGCGGCCGAGTTCAAGATTCAATAAGGCCGGCGGCACGTTCGGTGGCTTCACCGTCGCGGCATCTTCGTACGCGCTCAACGCGCCCTTCAGATCGCCGGTCTGCACCAACGCCCGCCCCATATGAAACCGCGCCAGGTCCGGCGTTGCATATAAGGGATTGGCCAAGGCCGCCTTGTATTCCTCCACCGCTTCGGCCCAGCGCGCGCGATGCGTCAGCACCTGCCCCAGATACGTATGCGACTCGGAATGCTCCGGGTCGATGCTCAACACCTTGCGGAACGACGCTTCGGCCTCTTCGTATTTGCCCTGCTGAGCATAAATATGGCCTAAACCGTAATGGGCGTCACGGTTTTTCGGATTCATCTGCACGGCCTTTTGGAACGACACAAACGCGCGCTGCCGATCCGACGACAGATTCGCGAGGCCTTCCTGATAGTAGCCGCTCGATTTCCGCAGTTGTTCGTCTGTGGCGCCGCAGGCGACACAGGTCGCCGCCAGCCCGCAGACCATCAGACCGCGCAGCACGCTGTATCGACCGTACCGATTCATACGGAAAGATCGTCGAAGTGGGTCAATTGCTTAAAGGCACGGAACCGCGCCTCAATCTCTTTGTAATCTAGGACTCGCAAACGGTCAAGGCTAAAGGCTTCTACGGTAAACGAGGCCATCACACTGCCGAAGATCACGGCCTGGCGGAACGCATGCGGCGACCGATTGCCCGTGGCCGCCAAGTAGCCGAGGAAACCGCCCGCGAACGTATCGCCCGCACCGGTAGGATCGAGCACCTGCTCCAACGGATAGGCCGGCGCGCCGAAACTTTCCCGATGATCGAACATCAACACGCCGTATTCGCCGCGTTTGATGATGAGGTGTTTCGGCCCGCGCGCCAAAATCGTCTTCGCCACCTGCACCAAATTCGGCGACTCGCCGAGCGCGCGCGCCTCGCCGTCGTTGATGATGAGGATGTCGATCTCTTTCAGCACTTTCCACAAGGCGTCGCGTTTGCCGTTGATCCAAAAATTCATCGTGTCGCAGGCGACCAGCGGCGGGCGCTTCACCTGCCGCAGCACTTCCAACTGCAACTCCGGGTCGATATTGCCCAGGAACAGCACGTCCGGCGACATGTAGTGGGCGGGAATCTTCGGGCGAAACGTCTCGAACACGTTCAACCGCGTGTCGAGCGTTTGCGCTTCGTTCAGCTGGTGGCTGTATTGCCCCTTCCACCGGAAGGTCTGGCCGGGACGCCGCTCCAATCCGTCGAGATTGATCTTGCGGCTCTTCAGAAACGCCAGATGTTTTTCGGGGAAATCCTCGCCGATCACTGCGATGAGGTCCACCTCGGTGAAAAAACTGGCGGACGTGGAAAAATAGGTCGCCGAGCCGCCCAACACGTCCGTCCCTTCGCCGAACGGCGTTTTGACGGTATCCAACGCCACCGAACCGACCACCAATAACTTTCCCATGACTCAAGCCTTTCGTGTAGGTGAGGGCAGGTACGGGCCTATCAGTACACCCAACCGACGCCGCGCGGACGCCGAGATCGTCTTCGGGTCGGTAATGATCGCGCCCTGCAGGGCCTGCGGACAGGCGCAGCCGTCCGGCGGACAGAGATGCGGCAGCAGGCGTTGCAAGACGCGTTTCGCGAGCGCCACATTTTTGCGGAGCACGGCAAGAATCGCTTCGACGCTGACCGCCTCCTCTACCTCGTGCCAACAATCGTAGTCGGTCACCAGCGCCATCGTCGCGTAACAGAGGCCGGCTTCGCGCGCCAACTTGGCTTCCGGCATATTGGTCATGCCGATCACACTCACGCCCCAGCTTCGATACAACAACGACTCGGCGCGTGTCGAAAACTGCGGCCCTTCCATGCAGACGTATGTGCCGCCGCGATGTACCGTGCCATCCGACTCCGTGACGGCGCGCACCAACAACGGCGCCATCGCCGGACACACAGGATCGCCGAACCCCACGTGCGCCACCACATCGGCATCAAAAAACGTACTGCTACGACGCTTCGTCAAATCGATGAACTGATCGGGCACAACGACATGGCCGGGCTCGATGGTCGGCTGCATACTGCCGACGGCACTGACCGAGACGATCCGCCGCACCCCTAGGGATTTGAGCGCATAAATGTTCGCACGGTAATTGATCGTGGACGGACTGAATTGGTGTCCACGTCCATGGCGCGAAAGAAACGCCACACGGGACGCGCCCATACGTCCCACCATGATTGCATCGGACGGATCGCCGAAAGGCGTCCGCACGCGCACCGCGCGTACATCGGTGAGCCCATCAATATCGTAGAGTCCGCTCCCGCCGATCACACCGAGGTCGGCCTGCTCCGCACCGCGCCGCGCGCTCGTCGCCTTAGATGTTGCCGTCTGCTTCGAACCGCGCTGGTTGCCGGCGCCTGCACGTCGCCCTGTTCGTTTCCCCGCCATATCGTCGTCTCACTTTGTTATCGTACGTCGGCCGCAGTATCGGCCGCCGCAAGGTCATCGAAAAACTTCGCCACGACACCGAGCATCTCGTCGCAGAGACTCGTCGCCTCATCGCCCGGCGCAAGCCGACACCACCGCACGTCCGGCTCTTTCCGAAACCAGGTGAGCTGGCGCTTGGCATAGTGCCGCGTGTCGCGCTTCAACAGGCGCACCGCCTCTGCCTCGTCGTATTCGCCGGCTAGATATCCAGCGATCTGTTTGTACCCGAGGCCTTTCATCGAGCCCAGCTCGCGCGAATAGCCGGCCGTGAGTAACGTCCGCACTTCATCGACCAACCCACGCGCCATCATCCGATCGATCCGTTGTTCGATCCTCGCGTAGAGGTCAGCACGGTCGCGCGTCAATCCAAGCTGCAGCGACGGATAGGCCCGCGCCGAAAACGTATGGTCGGCATGGAGGTCGGACAGGCGCCGCCCGGTGAGACGATGGACTTCGAGCGCCCGTAAGACTTTCACACGATCGTTCGGATGGAGCCGGGCTGCGGACGCCGGATCGACCTCCGACAATCTCGCGTGCATGCCCTGCGCGCCGACCGCGGCCAACTCGCGCTCCAACACCTGTCGCGTCTCGGCATCCGACGGCGCCGCTTCGCACAAGCCGCCGAGCAGCGCGCGCACCCAGAGGCCGGTCCCACCGACGATCAGCGGGAGTTGCCCCGCCTCGTGTAATCGCGCGATCTCGACACGCGCCAGGTCGACATACCGCCCCGCATTACACGGCTCGTCAGGATCGGCACAGTCGATCAGCCGATGCGGAACGCCTTGGCGCGCCCCCATTGGCGGCGTGTCGGTGGCGATCGCCATTCCGCGATACACCTGCCGGGAATCGGCGGCCAATACTTCGGTGCCAAGCCGCTGCGCCAACGCCAGCGCCAGCGCGGATTTCCCGACGGCGGTGGGCCCAACCAACACCAGCACCGGTCTGTGGCGACGGACGATCGCGGGATCAATCATGCGACAGGACGGCGGCGTGTCACTCGCGGCCGAAGATACGGCCAAGTTCGCCGATGGGCAACCGCATCGCGACGCGGCGGCCGTGCGGACAGGTCATGATCATGCCTTCGCCGACCCACTCGCGCACCAACGTAGCCAGTTCGGGCAAGGCCATCTGCCGCCCCGCCTGCACCGCCGAATGGCACGCCAATGTGGCGACGACTTTGTGTAACTTCGCATCCGTCGTCGAGTGCGAGTACCACTCGTCCATGTCCTCGAGCAGCCCCTGCACCAATGCGGCGCCGTCCGCCGCCTTCAACGTCGCCGGAACGCTGCGGAGTAC
This sequence comes from Nitrospiraceae bacterium, assembly GCA_046351095.1. Lineage (GTDB taxonomy): Bacteria > Nitrospirota > Nitrospiria > Nitrospirales > Nitrospiraceae > BQWY01. The sequence goes on along the minus strand of JAXLZC010000001.1, from coordinate 3,041,595 downwards.
GTACCCGTCGGAACCAAACCGTTCGAGCACCAGCCCCACCTGCTCCAACTCATCTAGATGCGGTTCGAGCAACGCCCGTTGATGCGCGGGTAATTCGAGCGGGATCGGCGTCACCAACGTTTGCGCATCGACGGCACGCGCCTGTCGTGCCCGCCACAATCGTTCGTACAACACACGCTCGTGCGCCGTATGCTGATCGATGATCTGCAGCTCGTCGCCGACGCAGGCGACCAGGTAGGTCCGCGCTACTTGCCCAAAGGGCACGATCTCAATCGCGCGTCCTTCGGCACGAGCGGCTTCAGCGGATGCGGCCGCATCGTGCCCGCCGGCCACCGACGGCGCCCAGGCTGGATACAACGATTCGTTGACGGCATCGTGCGCCGCCGACTCGACGGCGTGATGCAACGCCGAACGTTCTCCGGCATGCGGCAGACGCGCGGCGATCTGGGCGCCCAATGATTCTTGGACTACGCGGCCAACGGCGCTGCGCGCCGCGCCGACATTGCCGCCCGTCGGTGCATAACTGGACGGGGCGCGCCCCACCGATGCCGAGGGAGCGGTTTGCGTACCCGGCGTCGCCTGTAGCGCCGAACGAACGGCCTGTCGGACCGCGCTATGGATCCAATCTTTTTCCGCAAACCGCACTTCTCGTTTGGTCGGGTGTACGTTCACATCGACACGCGCAGGATCCATGTCGAGGAACAGCACGAATTGCGGATAGCGTCCACGCGGCAGTACCGGCCCGTAGGCGTCGGTCACGGCATGAAGAATCGTCGGGTTCTTGATCGCGCGCCGGTTGACGAAGATATCCTGCGGCGTACGCGAGCCGCGCGCATGGTCGGACTGAATCACCCAACCTTCGATCCACAAGCCAGGCTGCTCGGCGAGCACAGGCACGGTCTGACCGATAAACGTCCCGCGATACACTTGCCCGACACGATCGCGCAGCGACGCCGCCGCCTCGAACGTGACCGGCTCTTGTGTATTGTGCTGCAGACTGAATTGCACCTGCGGCCAGGCCAAGGCGGCTTGCTGGACAATTTGGACGATGTGGGCAAATTCCGTCGTGACGCTCTTCAGGAATTTTTTTCGCGCGGGGGTATTAAAAAATAACTCGCGGATGTCGATGTGCGTCCCACGCGCGCGCGCCGCGTCTTGCACCGATTGGATCGTGCCGCCGTCGAGCACGAGCCGTATCCCGACCGCGCCGTCGCCGGTTGCCGTCGTCACCTCCACACGCGACACCGCCGCGATACTCGGCAAGGCCTCGCCGCGGAATCCCAATGTCTTCAATGACCAGAGGTCGGCTTCCGTCCGGAGTTTGCTGGTGGCGTGGCGGCGAAACGCCAAGGTCGCGTCCTCGCGCGACATGCCGATTCCGTCGTCGGTCACGGCGATCCGCCCCACGCCGCCCTGTTCGACAACGACCGCAATGGACGTCGCCCCCGCATCGAGGCTGTTGTCGAGCAGTTCTTTGACGACGGCGGCCGGACGCTCGACGACTTCGCCGGCCGCGATACGGCCGACCAGATCGTCGGGCAACACTTGAATCTGCGAGTGGATTACGCCGGGCATGACAGTCTCAGCGACACACGCCGGCTCCCTGCGGACGAGAAAGGCGCCGATCCGTCGCCTGCCGTGTGCAGACGACGGCGGACCTCATCGGAGTTCGACGAGCTTGCTCTTGGCGAGCTTGGCTTCTTCGGACATGGCAAATTCTTCGATGACGCGCTTCAAATACTTCCGCGCCTTGCCGGTATCGCCCGTTTCGGACGCGGACATGCCGATCTTATACAAGGCCGACGCCACCTTTTCGCTGGCCGGGTGCTCGACCACGACTTGCTCGTAGGCCTGCATCGCACGTACGTAGTCTTTCAGATTGTAGTAGGACTCGCCGAGCCAGTAATACGCGTTCGGCACCAGCGACGCAGTCGGGAAATCTTTCGTAAATTTCTGGAAGCCGGTCACGGCCATGTCGTAGCGGCCGTTTAAATAATCGTTATACGCCAAGTTAAACGCGGAAGTCGGCGACAAACCCGGCACACCGGGCAACAGGGCGCCACCGCTCCCGGCCGCATCGGACGGCGCAGGTTTCGGCAGACGCGCCGGAGGCGGCGGAGTTGCAGCATCCGTCCGTCCGCTCGACGCAGGACTTTCTTCCAGCTTCGCGATTTTCGATTCGAGGCGAGTCACCCGCGCCATCAAATCTTCGATCCGTTGCCGAGATGGATCCGTGTCCTTTTCGCGCACCGCTTCGAGCGACTGCACACGCCGCTGCACACCTTCCAGCCGTTTCTGTTCCTGCTCCTGCGTCTTCACGACGGTGCGCAGTTCGTCGCGGATATCCACGAAGTCGGAATGTTTCGCGCAGCCGCCCAGCACCGCCCCGACGAGGGCCAGCGTGACGGCCGCTGCCGTCTGCACGCCATGCGCACCCTGCGACCGTTTATCGTTCACGTTTGAGTTGAGCCAACTTGTCATTCGCTTTTCCTGCCTCTTGCGTTTTGGGGTACCGTGACACGACCTGTTGGAACACGGTCGAGGCTTGCTGCGTTTCGCGGAGCGCGAGATAGGCATACCCTTTTTTCAGCAAGGCGGCCGGCACCTTCTCGCTGCTGGGGTGGTCTCGCTCCACCCGTTCGTACGAATCGATCGCACGTCGATAGTCTTTTTTCCCGTAGTACGCTTCGCCCAACCAGAACCGGGCGTTCGGCGCCAATTCGGAATTCGGATGTTCGGACAAAAAGGCGATGAAGCCTTCCTGCGCCTTGTCGAGGTCGCCTTCGCGCATACGCGCGAGCAACTGCTCGTACCGCTCGCGCACGGTATCGCGAGCCGACGGGCCGGAGAAACTCGGCGTCGCATCAGGCGGACGCGAGAGGGTGGCGACCGGCTGCCGCTGCTCGGCGGGGGCGACCGACGGCGCGGGCGTACTGACGGGCGCGCTCCGACCTTCGCGCTGCTTGATGACTTCTTGCAGCCACTCGATCTGTTTGCCCATCTGCTCGATGCGATGCTCTTGCGACTCGACCTGCGCGACGGTTTTGCCGCCGCCGGTGTCGAGCGTCTTCGCGGCGTCTTGCAACCAGGTCACCTGCTTGGTCATGTTTTCGAGCCGCTGATCCTGCGCCTCGATACGAGCCGCGAACTTATCGCCCGCGGTCTCCAACGCCTTCGCGAGCGACGCCAAGCTGCGGTTCACCTCGTCCAGGTGTTGCGCGGTGGTCTTGTTCGACTCGTTCATGTGTTGGGTGACGTTCTTGAGCTCGCCCGTGATCAGCTCGACCCGCTTCCCCAACGACGCATTGGTATTCGAGACGGTGCCGGAGACTTCGGACGTCGCACGATCCTGCGCGACGATCTTGTCGCCGAGCGTGCCGAGTACCTGCTTAAAATCCCCGAGGGCCTGCCGTACATCGCCGAGCGCCTTGTCCTGCGCCTCCAACCGCTGCGTCAACACAGCGGACCGCTGTTCGGCGCCCTTCATGTCGCGGTTCTGTTCTTCCAGGCGGTCGTTGACCTTCTTAAAAATACTTTCCGTCGTGGACAGGCGCGCGGACAACTCGTCCGCACGTACGCCGAGCTTCGCCACTTGCGCCGTCGAATCGCCGGACAACTTGGAGAGGTCTTTCGTCACGGCGTCACGGAAATCGTTCCGGAACCGTTCCTGATCGGCGCGCAACCGTTCTTGCTCCAATTTGATTTCGGTGCGGAAGCGATCCTGCTCGGCCTTCAATTCGGTGCGTGCGCCCGCCACCAGGTTCGACTGTTCCCGCAACTCGCGCTTCGTGCCGTCCAGTCGAGCCAGCAGATCGTCCTGCCCATGTTTGAGCGAATCGGTGTCGTGCGCGCGTTTCTCCAGATCGTTGCGCACCGCCGCCAGCTCGCGCTCGCGAAGTTGCGTAATGTCTTCGCCCAGACGCGCGCGCGTCTCGTTCACCATACGATCGATTTCGGCCCGCGCTTCCCGAATCTGCTTCTTCAGCTGTACGTCGGTTTGTTTGAGGTCCGCCTGTTGGGCCAAACACCCGCCGAGCGCCAAGAATAGGACACTCCCCGTCCCGCAGAGGGTCAGTCGCAACCACACTGTGTTCGGCATGGTCATGGAGATCTCCTCGGTCGCGTCGCCGCGACCGGCACTGCCGTTACTTCTTCCGCAACACCAAGTGGCCGCGCCGATTCTGCTGGTAGCAGCTTTCCGCGCGCTCCATGCAGAACGGCCGCTCTTTGCCGTACGACACCACGGTCAACTGCGACGCGGGCACGCCCAACTCCACCAAATAGTTACGGACGGCTTTGGCGCGTTTTTCGCCGAGCACCAAGTTGTAGGCGCCGGTGCCGCGCTCGTCGCAATGGCCTTCGATTTTCACCAGCGCGTTCGCATTGCCGCGGATCCATTCGGCGTCGGCGACTAAGGACCGGCGTCCCTCTTCGTTGATCTGCCAACTATCGTACCCAAAAAACACGTCGCGCATGCCGACCGCAGCGGCGGCCATCTGTTCGGCGCGGAGTTCGTCGGCCTGCCGCGCGGCGGATTCGTTCGGTTGCACCTTGGCCATCAGCGTGCCGCCGCCCAACCGCTCCTCGGCCGGAGGTGCGCCGGGACGCACGCTGTCGAGCCCGCTCAACGAATTGCTGCCATAACTTCCACTCGGCTCGCTGCTCGGCGGAAGGCTGCTGCCGCCGCCGCTGCCCAGGCCGGCGTTCATGTCGCCGTCGGACAAGGAGAGGCTCGGCGCGTTGGTGCTGTACTCGGGCTCGAACGTCTTGCCCGCCCCGACCGTCTGGTCGGCGACGCTGCCGGAATCCAATCCCGCGGCGCGCTTCGCCGCTTCGGAGGACTTGCCGCCGGAGCTGGCTTGCACGGATTTTTTTGAGCAGCCGGACAACGTGAGCGCAACACCACTCAAGGCCAGCGTGAGGCAGAGCAGGGGCAGGGACGGCTTCATAGATCGAGTCCTCCGGTGAGCGGAAGCGCGCCAGGCGCCTCCGAAATCAGGTCATGAACGGGCGCAGGCCAAAAGCGGCGGATCACGTCGGCGACCACGCGGGCGAGCTGTTTTGCCCGCCGTCGAACGTGATGCGCTCCACGTCTTTTCCGTCAGCATTTATCATATAGATATGGCTTTTTCCATCGACGATGCTGCTGAACACGATGTGTCGTCCGTCGGGCGACCAGGACGGCGAATCGTCGAGTCCGGGACCGGTCGTCACCTGCTCGCGTTTCTGCCCGTCGGGCGACATGACGCAGATTTTGTACTCGCGACGGGCCGTGCGGCAGACGTAGGCGATCCAATTCCCCTTCGGCGACCAGGCCGGCGCCGCATTATAGTCTCCATCGTAGGTAAAACGCCGGAGATTCGAGCCGTCCGCGCTCATCACATAAATCTGCGGCGAGCCGCTGCGGTCCGACACGAAGGCGATCTCGCGTCCGTTCGGCGACCAGGTCGGGGACAACTCGCCGGCCGGATTGTTCGTCAGCCGCGTAAATTCTTTCGTCCGCGTGTCCTGCTTATAAATTTCCGAGTTACCGTCTTCGCTCGACGCAAACGCGAGGAAATTTCCGTCCGGCGACAAGGACGGCGTGATGTTCAAGCCCTTCTTCGAGACGAGCGTCCAGCGTTTGCCGGTGGCCAACTCGATCATGTCGATGTCCTGCGTGTTCCGACTGCGATACGCCGTAAAAATCAGGAAGCGACGGTCGGCGGACCAGCGCGGCATCAGATTCAAATAGCCGTCGGCGGTCACCTGCCGCGCATCGTGCCCGTCGTAATCCATCACGAACAATTCGCGCGCGCCCTTTTGCTCGGCAACGTAGGCGATCTTTGTCCGCGCGATGCCCTGCTCGCCCGTGTAGCGGAAGACCAACTCGTCGGCGAACTTATGCGCCATCAACCGCGCGACGCCGCTCGTGCCGACGTAACGCTTCCCGCTGATCACTTCGTTGGCGCCGCCGTCGTACACGTACCCATCGAGCAACGCCTCCGTGTCCTTCCCCTGGTCGCGTGTCGTCGCGTTGCCCCAGACCAACACGGACACACCATTGTCCGTCGCCTTGCGGAACACATCTTTTTCGTCGCCCTTCAGCTCGCGCGCCTTGATCCCGATGCTCGGCAAATCGACGAGCGAGAACACCAACGAGCGCCGCAAGTCGGCCTTCAACACTTCCTCGACACGGCTGCCCAACCAGTCGCTGCCCGCCGCGCCCTTGAACCCGACGACGCCGATGGGAATTTTTTGCAAATCCGGCCGGGTCGCTTCGAGGAAGACGTCCGTCGCGCGCGAATCCCAGATGAATGCGCCGCCGACCAACCCGAGCAACCCGACTGCGATCACGATGCCTTGTGCGCGTCTCATCCCATCTGCCCCCCAACCACGAAACTAAAATGTGCGTCGTAATAGGAATCGGTCAATTCTTTCGGAAACGGCGGTAACGGATCCGCGTTCAACACGGCCCGCTTCGCCGCCAAGTCGAAGTAGTCGTTGCCGGAACTCTGCTCAACGACGACGCTCGACACCGCGCCGCTGCGCGCAAGGCGGAACCGCACGATCACCACCAACGATTCTGCGGAGAGGTCCACCGGCGGTGCCTGCCAGTATTCGCTGATGCGGCGCTGTACCATACCCAAGTACGCATTCGACCCGACACCCATCCCCGGCACTTTGATCGCCGTATCCGGCCGCGTCTGCACGGCTTTCGCCGTCTGCGTGGGTTTGGATTCGGTCGGTGCCGGAGGCGACGGCAACGGACGACTGCTGGCTGTCTTCACATCGGACGTACTGAACTCGCGTGGTTGCGGCTGAACGGGCGTCGTTTGCTGCACGCGTTTCAGCTCGCGTTCCAATTCCTGCTGATAGTCGTCGGCCAACGAGGGCCGTTGTTCGCGGCGCGTCGGCTGCTCGATCGGCGGAGGCGGCGGCGAGACACGCTGCGCATCGGGCACCCGCAGCTTACTCAGCAACGAATCGACGTCTTGGCGCGTCCGATCCTGCGTCGGTTGCGGTTTCGGCCTCGAAACGGGCTCGGGAATTTTCCCCAATGTCTTATCCGAAGCCAGTTCGCCGTACCTCGGCGCGTCATGCGGCAACGACAAATCCTTTAAGGCGCCGCGCAAGGGATTGTCCGGCGCGTTCCGGCGTTCGGGCGCGGCGCTCGTCGGCATCGGCGGCAACGCGGACGGTGCGGGTGCGACGGCTTTCGGCGCGGTCATCGTCGGCGCCGGAGGCAGCGGCATCGGCGGCGGCGCAGGAGCCGGTGCTGGTGCGGCCTTCGGAGCGGCCTGCGGCGCGGGCGGTTGCGGCAACGTCACGGGCTTGGGCAACTCGACTTTCGGTTGCGGCGCGGGCGGCGTTTCCGTTTTTTGCGGCTGCGGTTGCGGCTGGGCCTTGGTCGGCTGACTTTTGACCTCGGTCGTTTTCGGCGCAGGCGGCAGCGTAATCAACGAGACCTGCACGGCGGCGCCGAGCGGACGTTCGCTCGCGGATTTCCACGAAGCGATCAGCGCCAACAGCACGACTCCGGCATGCAACAGGACGGAAAGGCCGACGGTACGCGAATCCGGCGGCGCGACCGCCGTCGAGGTGAGCGCGAGCGAGAGCACAGGGTGTGTCGAGCGAGCAGGTACAGCCATGCCGGAATCTACAACGACCTGCGCGACCGGGACTACGGCGTACGCCGTTTCGGTTCGCCGATTTTTGGGGACTCGTCCGTAACGCGCTCGCTGCCGGTCGGTTCGGTCACCATGCCGAGTTTTTCGATACCGGCTTTTTTCACGCCGTCCATTACCTGTACCACGATGCCGTAGGGCACCTCGCGGTCGGCGCGCAGATACAACGAAATATCGGCGTTGCCGTCCTTCGCGGCGCGCAAGCGGCGCTCCAACTGCGCGATGGTCACCGGATCCTTGTCCAGGTACAACTTCTGATCTTTTTCGACCGTCAACACCATCCGCGCTTCTGGCTTGATCGTGTTGCTGGCCGAACTCGGCAACTTGATGTCGATCCCGCGGTACAACATGGGCGCCGTGATCATAAAAATCACGAGCAACACCAGCACCACGTCCACGAGCGGAATGACGTTGATCTCCGCCATAAAGCGGCGATCGCGCGATTCCTGCATCATGTGCGGGGCTCCGACGCGGCGGCGCGGCGGAAGACGGCGTTCAACACTTCCACACTGAAGGTCTCCAACCGGAACGACGCGCGACGAATACGCGACAGAAAATAATTGTACGCGATGACCGCCGGGATCGCCGTGAACAAACCAGCCGCGGTCGCCACCAAGGCTTCCGCGACACCGGGCGCGACCGCTGCGATGCTCGCCGTGCCCTGCTGACCGATTTCCTTAAACGAATCGATGATACCCAACACCGTGCCTAACAAGCCGACGAACGGCGTAATGTTTCCGGTCGTCGCAAGGAACGGCAGGTAGGCTTCCATCTTGGCCAATTGACCCTGCACGATATATACCACCGCTTTTTCGAGGAAGTGTCGATCTTCTTGTGAAATTGCCGCAGCGCCTGCCGGCGCATTTCCGCCGCTGGAGGGCTCGGGCACACGATCCAACACGCCGACCATCAGCGTCGCCGCGGGACTGTCGCCATAGGCGCGTTTCGCCTGGCGTCTCATTTCTTCCACATCCGTCAGCTTTGCGACACTGGCGAGGAAACGTTGATCTTCCCCGTCGGCTCGACGGAAGGCGCGCCATTTGTAGATGATGATCGCCCAGGAGATCACCGAAAACAGAAGCAGCACGAAGAGGACGATTTTGGAGACGGCCCCTAAGGAGCCGAACATTCCGGCCGGACTCGCTTGCACGTTCATTCGGTTCTGGTGTCCCTCCTGCGCCCCTCTCGCCGAGGTTGGCGCGTGGGGTCCGTCGTCTGACAGGAACTGGGAGAAGAAGTGGCGGGGCCGACGGGATTTGAACCCGCGACCTCCAGATTGACAATCTGGCGTCCTAAACCAGGCTGAACGACGGCCCCGCGCAACACGGAGAGATCGAAAGCACCTCGTCGCTCGAGCCGCTGCGCTCGCCGACCACGGCGCGTCTCACTGGCGATCACTGAGATGTATTGGTTGCTAAACCGATCAGGGCGCCTACGGATGGTAGGCGGAACAGGGATCGAACCTGTGACCCCTGCCTTGTAAGGGCAGCGCTCTGCCAGCTGAGCTATCCGCCTATAAACTTCGCAATCCCCAATAGTTGCGCATGCTACCAAGTTGAGATTTCGAAGTCAACCGACTCGACGCGTTCCGCGCAGACTGTTTTTCGCACACCACAATATATTGCGTGCTCATTGTATCGCGCCATCGCACGCGCGTGGCGCGAACCGCTACGACGTCTCGGGTGCGGACGACGAGCGGCGGCGCGTTTTCCGCGGAAAGTAACGCTCGTGCACCTGCTTTAATCGTCGGCCTTCGACATGCGTGTAGATTTGCGTAGTGGCGATACTGGCGTGCCCAAGCATCGTCTGCACCGCGCGCAGATCCGCGCCGCGGTCCAACAAATGGGTGGCGAACGAATGTCGCAACGCATGCGGAGAAATCGCCGCCGCAAGCCCGACCTGTTGCGCGCGCCGCTTCACCAACGTCCAACACATCTGCCGCGTCAGCGGCCCCCCGCGCCGCGTGACGAACAGACTGGGCGACACACGACGCCGCAACAACAGCGGCCGCGCCTGCGCGAGGTACAGCGCCAACGCCGCGCGCGCCATGTCGCCGATCGGCACGAGTCGTTGTTTGTTGCCCTTGCCCGTCACACGCACACAGCCGACGTCGAGTTTCAGATCCGCCGACCGAAGCCCGACGAGTTCCGACACCCGCAAACCGGACCCATAGAGCAATTCGATCATCGCCTGATCGCGAATACCTTCCGGCTTCGCACCGGGAGCCCACGCCAACAACTGCGCGACATCTTGCTCGGACAACGTGTGCGGCAAGCGTCGCCCGAGGCGCGGCGCGCGAATGTGCTCCATCGGATCCTGCGCGCAACCGCCCTCCGCCGACAGGTACCGATAGAACCCACGCAACGACGCGATGGCGCGGGTGCGCGTCCGTGCGCCTTTCCCCTGCGTCACACTTTCGGCCAGAAACCGTTCGATATCGGCAGGCGCCGCCTCGACAAGCCGACGGCCGTGAGCGCACAGACTGTCGCGCCACTGCGCGAGGTCGCTCAGGTACGCCTCGACGGTGCGCGGCGATAGTCCGCCTTCCACACGGATGTGCACGGCGTACCGATCCAGCCATTCATGATCGGCATGATCGGACTGCGCAGATGGCTCAGCAGAATCACCGTGTGTGGATGGACGCGCGTCCCTGGGCATCGTACGTAGGGGATTCACGGCAGGCGCGACGGGTGTAGATACGGCGCACAGAGTGCCGTCCCGCGCACTCGCCGCGCGTATGTGCATCGAGCGGCGAGTTTCTTGACAAGCGTGGGAGGCAATTCTATAGTCGCCTGCAGTCGCTGCCGAGTCTCGCATGTCCTCGCTCCGATGTCCATCGCTCCATCTCGACACTCAGCATCAGTACGTACTCAACCCCGCGCAGTCGCGCGGCGGATGACGGCGCTTTCGGTCGCCGGAACCATCGTCGCCATTCTGTCATTTGTTCACACCTCGTCGTTCGCCGCACCGAGCGGATCGAAAAATCGCCCAGCCGCACCGGCAGCCGCCGCAGCGCCCGCGCCGAGCGCCGATCCGAATGCGCCCCGCGCCTTGCCGCCCGTGCTGGCGAAAGCGAAACGCCTCATCGAGGCGAACCGCGCGGAAGAGGCCCTCGGCCTCCTCCGACCGTTTGTCGCCTCGACACCCCGTCCCGCGCAACTCGACCAGGCCTATTTACTGCTTGGGGCGGCGCAGCGCGGCATCCGTCAGTATCCCGATGCCCTTGCAACGCTGAATACATTATTAGCGGAGTTCCCCGACTCGCCGATTCGCGATCGGGCGAGACTGCTCCAGGCCCAGATCCATACGACGCTGAATCATCCGGACCAAGCCCTACCGTTACTCGGCGACATTCGCGGCACCACCACCGACGATGCCACGAAACGCGAAGCGCTCGCGATGACCGGCACGATCCTCGCGCAAAAACGCGAGTCGTCGCGCGCGATCCAAGCCTGGTTGGAAGAAATGGAACTGTCGCCCGCCGACGCACGTGAAGATCCGCTGCGCCGCATCCGTGGGCTCGTCGAACAGATGGATCGCAAAGCACTGGCGCAAGTGCGCGACACCTACCCGGCGTCCTTCCCCGGCGACCTCGCGTTGATCCGATTGATCGACTACCACACGGGACGCAACGAAGATCATTTGGCGGAGCGCCAACTCCAACTGTTCCTCTCGCGTTTTCCATCGCATGACTATGCGGCCAAAGCCGGCGAGCGCCTCGACGCCTTGACCGCGAAACTCCGAAACAGCCAAGCGGTGCTGCTCGCGTACCTGCCGCTCAGCGGCAAATTGGCGCCGTTCGGAACGGAAGCGCTCAACGGTGTGCAACTGGCGCTGGAAAATGCCAAAGACGGCTTCGGCCAACAAAGCGTCGGCTTAATCGTCAAAGATTCTGGCAGCGGCCGCCCGGAACATCTGCAACAGGTCGCGCAAGCGCTGGACGACTACCATCCACTGGCGATCATCGGTCCGATGATGTCGAAACTGATGCCGCCGCTGGCCGACCTGGCAGAACGTGCGGCGACGCCGCTGATCACGCCGGCCGCCACCGCCTCCGACGTGCGGCACTTCGGCCAATTCGTCTTTAGCTCGTCGCTCACCTATCCGCTGCAAGCCAAACGGTTGGCCGAATATGCGTCCAGCACCCTCGGACTGAAACGCTTCGTCATCCTCGCACCCGACGCGCCCTATGGCCGCGAGCTGGCGGCGCAATTCAGTCGCGACATCGCACAGATGAACGGCGAAATCATCGTGACGGAGACGTTCAAGGAAGGCGACGCGGACTTCGGGCCGATGCTCAAGCGTGTGAAGGCGCTCGATCTCAAGAAATACGGTGTGATGACGCCGTTCACCACATCGAAAGGCCTCAAGCGCGATCTCTACACGCCCGGCTTCGACGCGATCTTCGTGCCCAGCCGCGTCGTCGACATCACGTTGCTGGCGCCGCAGTTGCTCTATCACGACATGAAGGTGCCGCTCTTGGGCATCAATAGTTGGAACACGCCGCCGCGACAGGCGGTCGCCGACCAATTGTACGAGGGCTCGATCTTCGTCGACGGGTTCGTGTCCGACAGCCGCGATCCGCTGGTGCAGACGTTCGTCGAACGGTATCGCACACGCTTTCAAAGCGAGCCCGGCGCGTTCGCCGCGCAGGCCTACGACGCCGCGACGATGGTGCTCGACGCGCTCCGCAAAGGCGCGCACTCGGGCGGCGACCTGCGCGAGCACTTGGCCTCGGCGCAAGATCTGCCCACACTCTCCGGGCCGGCCCATTTCGACGAGTCCGGCACCTTGGCGCGGCGCCTCTCCGTCATCGGCGTGAAACAACGAAAGCTCGTACCGCTCGACTGATCCGACCAGCCGCTCCGCGCCGCGATACACGCCCTCGCACCATGAATACCCTGCCGCAGATTCTCCACACGATTTCGTACATGGCGCTCCCGCTGCTGTTCGCGATGGTGCTCCACGAATACGCACACGGCTGGGTGGCGCATTATTTCGGCGATCCGACGGCGAAGGAGCAAGGCCGCCTGACGCTGAATCCCTTGGCGCATATCGATCCGTTCGGCAGCATCATCCTGCCGCTGCTCTGCTTAATCCTGCCCGGCGGATTTTTTATCGGCTGGGCCAAACCCGTCCCTGTCGATCCGCGACGTTTGCGTGACCCGCGACGCGACATGGCTTGGGTGGCGGCGGCCGGCCCCGGGATGAATTTAGTATTGGCGATCGGCAGCGCACTGATCGTGGCCGCGGTGCTCGCGATCGATCCAACGCTCATGGCGCAGTGGCCGCCACAACCGGGACAAACGCCGAGGCGCGACCTGCTTGGGATGTTTTTTCTGCCCATCGCCGCGATGGCGCTGTATTCGGTCTTTATCAATGTGCTGCTGATGGTGTTTAATCTCATTCCGATTCCGCCGCTCGACGGAGGACGCGTGTTGACCAGCCTGCTGCCGCTCAAGGCGGCGATCAGCCTCAGTCGCGTGGAACCATACGGCATGATGATCATCGTGTTGTTGCTGATGCTCGACCCGCAGATTCATGTAATCGGCACGATCACGGGGACACTCGTGAACGTGATGGCCCAGACCATTTTGACGACGGTGCTTTCATGACGGCTTCTCGCAAACGTGTGCTCAGCGGCATGCAACCCAGCGGCTTGCTGCATCTCGGCAATTGGCTCGGCGCATTGGAGAATTGGAATACGCTCCAGGCCGACTACGAGTGTTTTTTCTTCGTGGCCGACTGGCACGCCCTTTCGACGAACTACGCCAACACGAGCCGCCTGCGCGAATTTTCCCGCGAGCTGGTGATCGATTGGTTGGCGGCGGGTATCGACCCGAATCGTTCGACCGTCTTCGTCCAGTCGCGCGTCCCCGACCACGCCGTGCTGCATTTGCTGTTGTCGATGATCGTGCCGATCGCGTGGCTCGAACGGAATCCGACGTACAAAGAAAAGCAGGACGAAATCAAAGAGAAGGATCTCACCACCTACGGGTTTCTTGGGTATCCCGTCCTCCAGGCGGCGGACATCCTGATCTACAAACCGGACTTCGTGCCGGTCGGAAAGGATCAACTGCCGCATCTGGAACTGACGCGCGAGTTGGCGCGCCGCTTCAACAGCCTCTACGCGCCGGTGCTGCCGGAGCCGATGGAGAAACTCACGAAGTTTCCCAAGGTGATGGGCACGGACGGCCGCAAGATGAGCAAGAGTTACGGCAACACGATCAACCTGTCGGACTCGGAGCCGGTCGTACGGCAAAAGCTCAAGACGATGGTGACCGACCCGGCGCGTGTGCGGCGCACCGACCCCGGCAATCCCGAGGTCTGCCCCGTGTTCGACTTTCACAAGATTTTTTCGCCGGTCTCGACGGTCGAGCACATCGACCGCGATTGCCGCACCGCGTCGATCGGCTGTATCGACTGCAAAAAGCAGGTGGCCGACCGGATCGTCGAACGGATGCTGCCGATGTGGGATCGGCGCGCGCAGCTCGTGAACCAACCGGGGCGCGTGGAAGAGATCGTGGCGGAAGGGAGTCGACGGGCGTCGGTGATCGCCCATCAGACCCTACAAGAAGTGAACGAGGCGATGAAAATTTAGCCTACAGCCCGACCCTATCGAAAACACTCGCAGCAGCCCACGCGGCACACAGGCCGCCTATTCGATCGACCCAGTCGATCGAAACGTCACGGTGCCCGTCTTTCCCCAGTTGCCCGGCTAATTCACTAAGTGGCGCTCAAGCGCGTAGCGGGTCAGCTCCGCGTTGTTCTTGAGCTGCATCTTGTCGAGAATCCGCGCCCGATACGTACTGACGGTCGTGACGCTCAACTTGAGCGACTCCGCCACTTCCGACACGGTTTTTCCCGAGGCAATCAACCGAAACACCTCGTACTCGCGATCGGAGAGCAATTCGTGCAAGTTCTCCGTCAGGCGCGCACGCGCCGGCGTCGCTAACCGCTCGGCGATCCCGGGGCTGACGTACTGCCCGCCGCCCAAGACCTGCTTCACCGCCGACACAAGTTCTTGCGGTGTGCTGGCTTTGTTCAAGTAGCCGTCGGCGCCCGCCTTAAACATCCGCACGGCGTACTGGTCTTCGGGATGCATGCTCAGGACGATCACGGGCAATGTCGGACGCGCCTGCTTCACCTGTCGCAAGGCTTCCGTCCCCGTCGTCCCCGGCATCGTGATATCCATCACCACGATATCCCACGCATCGGCCTCCACCTTCGCGCATAACTCCGTCGCATCACCCGCCTCGCCGTACTGCACCTCGCCCAGCCCTTCGGACAGCATGTCTTTCACGCCACGGCGAAATAACGGAAAGTCGTCCGCAATCAGTACTCTGACCATCGCGTCCCCCTCTCTCGATTCACGACCGCGTACATGCACGTGTTCGCCCGTTTCGACGATTGTCATGGCGCCTCCGATCGCACACGCACCAGAATGGTGGTGCCTTCGCCCGGTTTCGAGTCGATCTGGAGCGTGCCGTCGAGCGCACGCATCCGTTCCTGCATACCCATCAGTCCGAACGACTGGCCATCCTCGATTTTTCCGGCAGGAATCCCCTTGCCGTTATCGCGGATGCGCAAGTGTATATCGCCGTCGTCTTCCCAGAGGCGCACGGTGACGACCGACGCATTGGCATGACGCATGACGTTCGTGAGCGCTTCCTGACAGACGCGGAATAACGCGGTGGCGCGCGGGGGCTCCACCACGATGTCTTCAGCGGTGACCGACAAGACGCAGCCGATGCCCGTGCGGCGCTCGAAATCGCGGCACTGCCACTCGATGGCGGCCACTAATCCAAGGTCATCCAACACACCGGGCCGGAGCTCCGCGACGATCCGTTGCACGGCCGCCAAGGTGTCGTCCACCTGGCGCGTCATGGCCGTAACTTTGTCGGCTACGAACGTACGAACCCCGGACGACGGCTCGGCAGTCTGCGCCGCAAACTCCCCCTCGCATCGTGTGAAGATCTGCGACAAGTCCATTTTCAAACAGGTCAGCGCCACCCCCAACTCGTCGTGCAATTCTCGGGCAATCCGTGCGCGCTCTTCCTCGCGGACAGTCTGCAGGCGCTGCGACAACGTCCGGAGACGCTCCAAGGTATCCTCCAAGTGCGACTGCGCCTGGTGCCGTTCGGTAATGTCGCGGAACACCACCACAGCCCCTACGACGCGCCCGCCTTCTCGGATCGGCGTCGAGGAATATTCTACGGGGAACGACGTCCCGTCGCGGCGCCAAAACACGTCGTCGCTCGTGGCATGACTGCTCCCGTTGAGCAAGGTCTTGGCCACAGGGCTCTCGTCGCTTGGATAGGGACGACCATCGGCGTGACAATAACTGACCAAGGCATGCATCGGCCGCCCGATGAGTTCGGCTGCCGTCCATCCCAGCATCGCCGTGACCGCCGGATTGATGAATGTCGCTCGCCCTTCGCGATCGACGCCGTAAATGCCGTCGCGTACCGAATTCAACAGGAGCTCGTAGTCCCGGCGCACACGATCCAAGCGCGTCACGGCCAGGTCGCGCTGGATCACGTCCGCAATGACCGTGCGCTCGTGCACCACAAGCAGTTCTTCCAGCACCGCTGCTTCGACCTGCGACTGGCGCAAGGCTGCCGCGGATACCTCCGCCTGCGGGCGGCTCCGGCGCGGCCTCACCGCCCTCTCGCCGCCAGACTCCACTCCATCCCCCTGCCTGTCTGCGCGCGACGCCTCGGGACCGTCCCACATCAAATCGTGGGGAATCAGCGCCAACTTCGCGCCCAACGCCAAGGTTCGAAAGAAATCGGCCGTCGCAGCAGGAATGCGAGTTCGCGAAAACAGCACGAACGCGCAGAGCTCACGGGACGGCAATACCCCACCGAATCCCAACACCGACTGGACCCCGTACCGCACCACAAAGTCCTGCTGCACAGGCACAAACGGACTGTGCACGGCATCCGGTACGTAAAACACATTGTGCGTACGTTCTTCCCAATCCACGAGCAGGTCGGAATCGGGACGCAACCTTGGTTGAATCTTCACACCGAATTGATGCAGCAGTTGAGAAAACATCGGGAACTGCCCGACGAACTGTTCGCTGACGAGTGGGATCGCGCGATACCGGCGGGAATTGGTGCGGTCGTTCCACTCGGGCTGAATCCCGGAGGAGCCCATGAGCGTCAAACACTTCATGTCGGGCGACCGCGGCGAGCGCCCCAACCCTTTCTCCGCCAAGGCACGTTCCGTCGGATCGAGCCGACTGAACGGTTGCGTGACAAATCCGCGCACCAGCACACACTGCGGGTCGGTGGTACCGGGCGCACAAAAGCGATGCAGCAGAAACTGTGTGAGTTCCTGTACGACCTCTTGCAGACTGCCAGCCTGGCGACCGCAGGCCCGCAACAGCGCGCCGCACTCGGCCATGTCGCGTACGGAGAAGTCGGCGAGGTCAAACACCCGCCCAGCTTTGGTCCGAGGTTTTGCCGCGATCCGTGCCATCGTGCGTATCGGCCCTGTGGAAGAAACGTAGTTGTCGTAGTGGACGGAGTCTAGTCGTCACCCAAAATGGTGTCAATTGACGAATGGGGCTCCGACAGGGTACATGCCTGTCATTATGGAGAATTCCGCACCCACAGCTACTCTCTGCACCATTTTTAATACGTCCATTTCATTTGTTTGGTCAGAAAGAGGGCGTTTTCTGGTCAGCATCGCGCTTCTCTCTGTGTGGTTGGCCATCACACAGATTGTTCCAGTCCACGCCGCCGAGCCGCCCTGCGATAAGTATCCCGCCGCAAGGGAAACACTCTGTCGGGATATTTGGAAGCAGTTGAACGATCAGGCGATCGCGGACATCGCGCAATTCGGGTTGGCGCAACAACAGAAACGAGAGGCGGGCCAGATCACCGCCGCACAACACTTGGCCGAGAATATGGCGTTCATCAAAGCGTCGACCGATCAACGGCTAAAAAAACTCGACGAGCGGATGGCGGCGGGAAAATAATCGAAGTCGGGACCACCACGGCGAGTGCTCGGAAATCACACCTCGTTTTTAGCCCCTCACATAACTGTTCATCCGACGTTCCACCCCGATCGTCGTCCCGGGGCCGTGACCAGTAATCACCGTCGTCTCGTCGCCCAAGACGTAGAGCCGCTCGCGGATCGATCGTTCGATAGCGTCGAAGTCGCCGCCCCAGAGATCCGTTCGACCAATGGCACCGCGAAACAAGGTATCGCCCGCCAACACCAACGACGCCGACGGCACATAAAACGACATCGACCCCGGCGTATGCCCAGGCGTATGCAACGCCGCAGCGGTGAACGTGCCGATGCTCACACTCTCGTCGTCCTTCAGCCAATAGTCCGGCGGCGGCACCGCTTCGTAGGCCACGCCGAACATCGCACATTGTTCTTCGAGAATATTCCACAATGGCTCGTCCTGCCGATGTAGCGCGATCCGCGCGCCGGTCGCCGCCTGCATATGCCCCGACGCGAGGAAATGGTCGAAGTGCGCATGCGTATGCAGTAGGTATCGCACCGTCAACCCAAGCGCAGCCACCTCGCGTAAGATCTGCTCGGGTGCGCCGCCTGGATCGACGACCAGCGCCTCCTTCGTGACCGGATCGCCGAGGATCGTGCAGTTGCAGCCCAGCGGCGGGACGGCAAACGTTTTTCGAATCAGATTATCCACGCGGCGCCAATTCCTCCGTCTCGCGATCCAGCTCCAACTCCGGCCCGCGCCCGTCGGGACGCGCGACCCACAACACCTCCGATGCCTGCACCCGCCACAGGGTGACGCCACGCTGCTCCGTCGCGTGGAGATACACCATCAGGCCCATGCCGCCGCCGTCCGGCCGCTCCTGCGCCACATACACCAGCGCCTGCCGATGTGGGAGATCGAAGGCGACACGAGAAAACGCCAACCGTTCGATCACCGACGGCGCCGCGCCCACCGGGCGCACGCCGTCCCATCGGACTTCCGGTTCCTCTGCTCCGTCTTCGGTGACAAATCGCACCGTCGGCGTAAATCCAAAACGCGACTCCAGCCGCGCTCGCTCTCGATGGACGACGCGAAATCGGTCGAGCAGGGCCGACGACACGCGCCCGTCGAATGGACGAACGTCCTCCGACCAGGCTACCGTCTGCTCGTCGGCATCCGCGGGCATCAAGCGCACCGTCGTATACCGCTCGATGACGACGAGGCGCGTCGCATCGGTGAGAAACCTGGACTCGACAACCGCATCGTAAACAGGATACTCTTCCGGCGTCACCAGCGCGCCGCCCCCCTGCGAGAGCTCCGTTGACTCGGCCAGATCCGCGCCCACACATCCCACGCTCAGTACGATCGCATAGGCGATATTTCGCAGCCACGTCCGCATGAGGAAAGTCTAAGCCGCGATGTCGCAGCCCGTCAAACAGTGCCTCGACCGGAATACGCGTCTCGCGAATGTGAGCGTCGGCGTCTACACCGCGCTGTGCCTGCTCTCTCTCGCCGGGTGTAAACCGGACGACTCGCCGCTCCGCGCCGAGAACGAAGACCTCAAGAAAAAATATTCGAAACAGGAATCCGTCATCTCGTCGCTGCAGGACGGCAACAAGGTGATGCAGCAGCAGATCGACCTGCTCAACCAAGAGTTGCGCGACGCCAAAGACGCCATCAAAAACGCGAAAAAAGAGACGGAACAAGCGCGCGGCGAGATCGACCGCGCACGCGGCGAAACCAAGGAAGTGGCGGCGAAACTGTCCGGTCAGATCGTCCAGACGAAAAAACTGTCCGACGAAGTGCAACGCACGGCCGCGGCGCAAGCGGCCTCGACCGTGAAGGCGGAGGACAAAGGCGGTCAGTCGGAAGAATTCCCTCGCCCCATGGCGCAGGTGGCGAAGGCGGCTGAAGACGCCTTACAGAAAAACGGCTACAGCGTCAAAGTCGGCATTCGGCTCGAACAAAAGGCCGTGTACGTGACGGAGCGAAAAATTTCTCCGCCCTCCTCGTTGGAAGCCTCCGGGTTCCGCAATCAGTTTCTCGTCTCGCTCCAAGCCTTGCCGGGCGCCGCGACCAAACTGACCGTGAAGGCCGACTTCGAAAAGATGGCACAAGGCAACCGCATCCTCCCCGCCGGCGGCGACGAAGCGGCCGACATCGAACAACGCCTCATCGCGGAAGTGAGCAAGTCGCTCGCCTCCTCAACCAAGCTGTGATGGAGGCTGCACCGGTGTACTCGTCCCGGGCGGCGACACGCGGATTGTCGGCATTCGTCGCCGCCGCCGTCCTGAGTCTCCTGCCGCTCAGCGTGGCCATCGCGGCGCCCGCCGATCAAAAAACGGAATTACCCAAACACCTCGCCGGCATCGCCAAAACCATCGACCCCTCGCCGATGATCGAGGTGCCCGCCGGCTTTTCCATCATGGGCACCAGCCGCAAGGACGAATACCCCTACGCGATGGAGACGCAGTTCGACGACACGGAACTGCCGCAACACCGCATTTGGCTGGATGCCTTCCGCATCGACCGCGACGAAGTGAGTCTCGGCGAATTTCTCGCATTTTTGCTGGGCACGAAGCGCCCCGTCTCGCAGGAACTGCGGAAGGTCTTGTGGCACGTCATCTCCGTCCACTTCGTGCCCGATGAGGTGATGGCACGCTGGCCGGCGCTGTATGTCTCGTGGAAGGAAGCGGCGGATTTTTGCACATTCCACAATAAGCGGCTGCCCACCGAGGCCGAATGGGAAAAGGCGGCACGCGGCCCGGACGGCAACCTGTTTCCCTGGGGTTCGCAAGATCCGGCGCCCGGGTTGGCCGTCTTCGGACGGTACCACGCACACGAAATTCCACTGCTATCCGCTGTAGACAGCGGCGAAGAAGGACAAAGCGTGTTCGGGGTGCGGCACTTGTCGGGGAACGTCGCGGAGTGGGTGCAGGATTGGTTCGGGATCGACTACTACGCGGTCATGCCGGAACGGAATCCCAAGGGGCCGACCACGGGCCGGTATAAATCCCTGCGTGGTGGGTCGTGGAAGAGCAAACCGAACATGTTGCGCGCGGCGACACGCAGCGGGGCCTCGCCGGACCACCGCGCGCCGACGGTCGGCTTTCGATGCGCGGGCACTACGCCCGGCGTGAATGCCTCGGGAGCGGCGGGACCAACTCCAGCGCAGCCTGGGTCGGCGCCCACTTCACAAGACACCCCGACCACACGATAGCCGGTTACGCAGCCTTCGGGTCTCGCGCAGGCAGATCCTTGAACTCGCGCCGCACCTTTTCCGCCAGACGTGCGTAGACATCCGCGCTCCGTAGTTGGCGCGCGCGCGTATCGGATCCGGCCTCGTACGTCATGGCGTGGTGGATCAGCCGACGGCTCACTAAATCGTAGACCGTCGCGACGGCGCTTTCAACTTCCAACAACCGATGCCGGCGCAGCGTCACCATTTTGGAAATGGGATACTGCTGCAGCGCGGAGAGAATCCGCTCCGCTCGATGTCGGCTCGTATGCCGCGCCAACACACGCTGGCGTCCTCGCTCCGCAATTGCCTCGCGTTCCGCAGGATGGCGCCCGTAATACCGCACAAGGTCCACGATCTCCTCCACCGCCCCTCTCGTGTAGAGTGCGCAGTGTCGCCCGTCTCGAAAAAGATCCTCCAGGCCGTTCCCCACTCGCTCCGTCAGCAGCATCGCCCCGCAGGCCATCGCCTGGAACGTCCGGAAGTTCACGTCGTTCGACACGGATTGATTGAGCACGATCTGCGAGCGGTTGAACCAGTCCGCGTAGGCGCCGTGGTGCACGTGTAGCGGCACACGCGAGCGCAGCGCGTCGATCAACGCCACCCGAGCCGGGTTCAACTGCGGATTCAGCGACCCGACGAACGCAATCGGGAGGTCGCGCGACAATCCCATCACTCGGTCGTACTGCGGCATACAGAACAGCGGGGCCCACTCGACGGCTTGCCGCTCGCCGTCACGCAGGTAAAACCGTGTGACATCCCGTTGCGCCACAAATATCAGGTCGAAGACCGCGGCGTAGTGCATGTGCCAATCGAGGTGAATGTGGGAATCGATGGCGTACCACACCAACGGCACCTGAAAAAATTCCAACCCGACCAGCATGGGGAACCCGCTGAGATCGCCCAGCACGATCAGATCGGGATTCCAGCCGGCAGGCAATCGCGCATGGATGTCGCTCGGCGCGATGGGGTACGTGTGAAAACAGATGTCCCCCGACGACCCGAATCCGACATGGATCACCTCGTGTCCCATGTCGCGAAAGTCGGAGACAAAATAGCCGTTGCCGAGATGGAGAATGCGCATGGTCGTGGAGAAGACGGATTCGTACGTGGTCCGATCATTGCAGCTTTACCGCCAGGGTCAAGGAAAACGACGAACCGAGACACGGCGCTCGAAACCCCGCCCTCGCGCCGACGACACCAAGCGGGCTTTCCTTTGACAGGGCGCCACCCGCCCGCTAGCATCGCCGCATGACCGCCACCGCCACCAGCGTCCACGACCTCCGCGCCCTCGTCCGCTCCTGTCATCCGTTGATCGTCATCGAAACGGTGGAGGAGGACCGCATTCACCAACTCCTCCAATCCGTCGCACGTCAAGAACGCATTCCTCTCTACGAGTGGTCGATCACACGCGGCCTCACGAAAGCGGAGGACGGCGACACGATCAACCGCATGACCGCGCCGCCGCTGGCCCTGCTGCAACATTTGGGCGGCCTGACGCTCGACGCGCTTTTCTGGCTCAAGGACCTCGGGGCGCACCTGTCGGATGCGGCGACCGCACGCCAACTACGCGACGTGGTGCACCACTTCGCGCGCACCCGCGCCACCTGCGTCGTTACCGGCGACCCCGTCACGTTGCCCGCCGATCTCGACAAAGCGGCCATTCGCTACGAACTGCGCCTGCCGGATCGCGACGAATTGCACACCGTCGTGCAGAGTGTCCTGCAGTCGCTGCGCGGGCAACAGACACCGAGCCTCGCTCGCGCTACGTCCGAGACAACACCGAGGGTGCGCCCGGCGACCCGGCCGGCCGCTCCTACGCTTTCGCCCGCGGACTACGAACGTATCCTGCGCGCGCTCAACGGCATGACCCTCCACCAAGCGCGCCAGACCGTGTCGCAGTGTTTGATCGAAGACGGGTCTCTGACGGCGGACGACCTGCAAACGATTCTCGCCCGCAAGGCGCAGGCCATCAAAGAAGGCGGACTGCTTGAGTATTATCCCGTGGAGGACAATCGCTACGAACTGGGCGGCTTCGCGGCGCTGAAACGCTGGCTGGACCGGGCGAAGGTCGGCTTCACCCCGGAGGCCAAGGCACTCAATCTTGCGCCGCCGCGCGGCCTCCTGCTGGTCGGGGTGCCCGGCTGCGGCAAGTCGCTCGCGGCCAAAGCGATCGCGCGCGACTGGGGTGTGCCGTTGTTGAAGTTGGACGCCGGACGGTTGTTCGACAAGTTCGTCGGCGAATCCGAGAAAAATTTCCGGAAAGCGATCGCCATGGCCGAGTCGCTGGCGCCGATCGTGCTGTGGATCGACGAGCTCGAAAAGGCGATGGTGGCCGGCGGGAGCGACACGGACGGCGGACTCAGTCGCCGGCTGTTCGGGGCGTTCCTGACCTGGATGCAGGAAAAACGGCAGGAGGTGTTCGTCGTCGCCACGGCCAACGATCTGAGCGCATTACCGCCCGAACTGCTGCGCAAAGGCCGCTTCGACGAAATCTTTTTCGTGGATCTTCCGGACGAGGCCGAACGACAGGCGATCTGGACGATTCACCTGCGCATCCGCAAGCAGGATCCGGCCCGCTTCGACATCCCCCGGATCGTCTCCGCCAGCGACGGGTTCAGCGGGGCCGAAATCGAGCAGGCCGTCGTCGCGGGGCTCTACCGCGCGTTGCACGCCAAGCAACCGCTCGCCGCCACACATCTGCTGGACGAACTCAGCCAGACCGTGCCGCTCTCCGTCTCGCGCCACGAAGACATCGACCGATTGCGCACTCTGGCGCAGGAACGATTCGTCAACGTGCGCTGACCTCGACGCTCGACGCGCTCACCGGCCTCTGGTCGCCCCCAACGCCACAGTCGCCTGTCGCAGCGCCTCATCGAACGCGAGGCTGCGCACCAGATCGTGAGCCGTCTCGTCGTCCTCGGGCGCCGGGATACGCTGCTCCGTCCCTTCTCGATAGATCGACGGGAACGCATTCGACACCATCCCGCGCGCTAATTGCTCCAACTCCGTGTGCCCCCGACCGGATGCGGTCAGCATCCGCTTGCCGGACGCTACCTCGACCACGGCAATTTCCGCCAGCGCAAACACGGAGGTGACGGTCCCAGGCAAACGCCCCATGGCGCCACCTCCGGCCCGATTGCCGTCCAGCGCCATCGGCTGGGGCGCCGCCGTTTCGACCGCAGACAGCAACACCACTGCGGCGGTGTCGACCCCATGTCGCTCGACGATCTGGCGCAACGGCAACGGTGTCGTCCGTTCGGCCTCAGACTCCATGACCGAGACCAGCCGATAGGCGGTGCCCGGCAACGCCGCTTCGAGATAGGCAACGGCCCGCGTCGCAAGATAGGTCGCGCCGTTCGCCGAGATCTTGGGAGCGGCATCCTGCGCCCCGACATCCTGGATCAGGACAAGCCCTATCTGGCCTTGGCGCGACGCCGCACTCGTGTGGCCAGAATCCTGCGTGGATGCCGAGACCGGCGGCAAATACGTATCCATCCGTGGCGTCGGCATAGACGTTCCACACGCGGCGAGGCTCGCGATCGCATACAGTGCCATGATGGTTGTAGCCGTAAGCCTCATCATTGTCCGGCTCCCTATGTGGCAGGCTGAAGAGGAATCCGGCCTTCGTCCAGATCGATGCCTTCCGCCCAGGTCGTGATCGTGGGCAACGATTCGACCGGCACACCATACTTCGCGGCGATTTCCTGAAGTCGCGCCGCGTACCGGCCCTTCGCCCCATCATCCTCCGGTTTCGACGACAGGATATTCCTTGTCCACAAACGAATCTCCGCCGGACGAAGCGGCCGACCATGCACACGCGTCCAGTCCAGCAACGCCTCGTCCGTGTCCCCGGCTAAGACCCGCTGTTCGAACGCCGCGGCGTCGATCTGCAAAAACTCGATCAACGCCTTGTCGAACCCGGTTGTGAGGTAGTGATAGTCGAGAATTTTGCCTGCATGCCGCAGGCGAATCTTGTCGATCAGACGGGCCAGATGCGCCATCCCGCCGAGCAACACCCTAGGACTACGCGGGTAGTCGGCCTCGCGCACCGCCGCATTCGTCTGTGTGTCTTGGGCCATCGGTCCCCTCCTCCCCTCGGCAAAGAGTCACATTTTATTCGTCAGCCTGGGCACTCCATGATAGCGTCGTCTTCGTACCACAGACGAAAGGATCACACCATGGGCTACCCGGCAGTGACATTCAAAGATGCGCGGAAAGATAAACGCGGACAGACCCAGTACCGGATCCATTTTTCGGTGCGCGGGCGGCGGCACTTCGGCGAAGGCGTGCTCTCTGACCTGTCGGCCTCCGGCTGCGGCATCAAGAGCGCCGTGCCCGTGCGACAGGGAGAGATTTTGGAATTGACCGTGTACAGCCCGGACGGCCAGGCCATCGGCATCGACGAGTCGGTCATTCGCTGGGTGCGCCCGGACGGCTTCGGCGTCTCCTTCACGCAGATGCGCCGCCCCGCGAAGATGTGGATCGCCGACATCTGCCGCCGCCTGTCCCTGCAGGCGTAGGCAGTTGCTCGGCCCCACGCCCTACGGCTGAGCTGCATCCCGTTTTCGTCCTTCCGGCACCAATACCTGCACGGCCAAGATCGCGTCGTCACCCGGCGACGCGTCGGTCAGGACAAGGCGGCCGTCGGCCGCCGATTTCATCCGCACCCAGTGAAAACCCGCTGCGCCGAACGCGACGGCAAAGTCCGCGACCTTCCCCTCCGCGCGCCCAACGCCACGAATCGAACAAGCCCGATCGGCGTAGATCAGTACGAGCGACTCTTTCGACTCCGGATCCATCAGAAACGTACGGTCACCGAGCGACGCGCCGTCGTCCTGGGCCACCGCAGTGCCCACTCGCACAAAGCGGGCGTCCGACGGCGCGATGGTTAATGTCGCGGGACGCTGCGCTTCGGACCAGACACGCGCCGACTGATCGACCTTCGCCTGCAACGCGCGGACGTCGAACCGCAGGCGGTCTCCTACGTGTGCCTGCTTACGAATGCCGGGGACATCGCGAACCTCACCGACCCAGGCGCCTCCGACGAATGGAAGGTAGATCGTCACGGAACGCGGCGTCGGCGGATCGGGCACAAGCTCGCGCTCGCCATTGACGATCCGCAGGGTCATCGCGACAGACTCAATGGCGACCTGCGTTGATGGGGCCCCCTCGCGATTCGCAGCGAAAACGACGGGGCTTGCCGGATCGCCGGCCCAGCAGGATACACTCCCCACACCGACCGACACGACACACACGAGCATCGCACCGGCAACAGCCAGGAATCGGCGTCTCCGTACACGTGGCTTCACCCCATCAACCCCGACCATCGCTACCGTTCCTCGCTGCACAGATCGCCACATATCGGTCATCACGTTTGGTAGAGTAACACGTCGCATGTGGGAGACGAACGGCACGCCGCTGCGGCTCTCCCTTCGATCCTGTACCACCGGTGGAGGACCATCTGTGACCCGGCGTAGCCTCCTGGTTCTTGGACTTGCGCTGCTCTCGGCGGGCTGCATCGGGCATTCCACTATTCCCATCGGCTATTCGACGGACAGTCGAGGCATGCCCTGCGCGACATACAGCACCAAGTCACCTAGCATGTTCGTCACCTACTGCGATCCGCCCTGGTGGCGAATGCCCTTTGCGCCATGGTTCTGGAGTACAGAGAAATCCGTCTCCCTGCCCAACTCACCGTTCCACCCCGATTGGGCTCGAGAATCGGCGGTATTGCACCAACAGGCCGAGGCATCAGACTCGGCGCCCCCATAAGCCTGCCTCGGTCGCAGGGGTTGCGAAGGCTTTTGCGGATTGTTTAAGGTCGATGGGCTTTGCGTACTGCCCTATCCGACGCCGCACGCAGAACCTGATAGCCATGACGACACGTTGCTTCCATCGCCTGTTGTTTGTCGGCTGGTCTTCGCTCGCCGTCGTCATGACGGCGGCGCTCCTGTACGGCTGCCACCAACCGGAAGAGGAACAAAACGGCGGCTCCAGCAGCGGATCGATCGAACGGGTATCGATCGCCAATGCCAACGTCGCGCAAGCCAACGGCGGCAGCGGCGACGGGACGCGACTCGTGGTGGGGATTCCCGAAAGCGCGGGCCGACGCCCGGGCATGAGCGGCGACGGCCGTTTCATCGTGTTCGATTCCACTGCAACGAACTTGGTACCGGGCCTGTCGCCGAACGGCCATCGGCAGGTGTATCTCCGCGACCGCCAAACGAATCAAACCGAAATGATTTCGCTCAACGCCGCAGGCCTCGGCGGCGCCAACGGCGACAGCTACGCGCCCGTCGTCACGGACGACGGCGACACGATTGTCTTCGAATCGGTGGCGACGGACCTGGTCTTCGGAATTGTGGATACCAATCAGGCGGGTGATGTGTTTCTCCGCAGCCGGAGTCGGCGTGTGACGGAACGCGTCTCGCAATTCGACAGCGGGGCACCGGGCATCTGCGGCGGAGGCGGCACCGGCTGTTCGAGTTACGAACCGTCCATCAACCCGTCCGGCAGCATCATCGCCTTCGGGTCGAGCGCGCGCCTGACGGCGGACGATGTGGATAGCTACTCGGACATTTACGTGCTGCAGCGCGGCGGCGCGACCACGCCGGTGCTGCATCGAGCCACCCCGTCGTTCGGCGTAGCCGGCACAGCACCCAGCCAGGGGTCGCCCAGCGTCAGCGCCGACGGTCGGTTCGTCGCCTTCGCCTCCTCCAGCACCCAGCTGGCGAATCTCGTGACCGTTAATACGCAGGACGCCGTGACCGACATTTTTTTGTACGACATCGGCGCGCGCACCACCAGGAAAGTCAGCGTCGCATTTTCGGGCGCGCCGACCAGCGGACACAGCTACAGCCCGTCCGTCAGTAGCGACGGGCGCTTCGTCACATTCTCGTCTACCGCGCGCAACCTGACGGCGACCTTTCCCAAGACAACCGACACGCCGGACATCTTCGTGGCCGATATGAACACGACGGTGCCGACGATGACGCGGCTCTCGCTCGGGCTGAACAACCAACAGGCCAACGGCGAAAATGTGTTCCCGACCATAAGCCGAGACGGCGCAAGTGTGGCCTTCGCATCGCGCGCCAACAACTTTGATTCGGCCCTGACGGACCGGAACAGCCTCCTCGACATCTACCGCGTCGACCGAGCCTGCAACCCCTGCAACACGCGCCGCG
The DNA here is from genome assembly GCA_046351095.1 of Nitrospiraceae bacterium. GTDB lineage: Bacteria > Nitrospirota > Nitrospiria > Nitrospirales > Nitrospiraceae > BQWY01. The sequence continues at coordinate 3,013,539 of JAXLZC010000001.1, read as the reverse complement.
TCTCGATCGCCATTGCCGGACGCGACACCGACCGCGACAGCACCGCACCGGCCATCAGTGCCGACGGCCGCGCCATCGCCTTTTATTCGGACGCCACGACGCTCGTCCCCAACGACACGAACGGCGTCCGCGACGCCTTCCTCCGCGCCTACTAAATCGTCACGATAGGGTTTGACCTGAGCGCATGCGTCGCTGTGCGGAGATGAGTTCGTGTTGCGGCATGGTCTGTGGAAAGTTCTGCTGGGCGGAAAAACGCAGAGCCCCTCGGAGGCTAACGCCGCCGAGGGGCTCCAAGACGAACGAGCACGACGATTCGATTATCGGCTGCGTGGCCCGACCCAGCTGACTCGACGGCCACGCACGGCTGACGTTTCCAACGAACCGATGGACGCGATGAGCGCGATCACCCCGATCGTCATCGCCACGATCATCCCTTCCAGGGGAACGCTCGTCGAGGGCTTGGCCGCTACCGCCGCCACGGCAAGCGCCGACGCATCGCTCTGCGTCGGGAGCACGCTTCCCGTCAGGGCGGAGGGCTTCACGACGCGCACATCGCCGGACGGCACCGCTAGGAAAAAATAGCCGATCAGGATGGCGACGGCTGCCGCCAACCAGAGCACATTGTGCCGCTGCTCGAATGGGTGACTCATGGTGCCTGCCTCCCCTCTGTCGCTCGTAAACATCCGCTGCTCGACAACATCGTATATAGCAACAGCCGTACCACAATTGCACCAATTGAATTCGTGTGCGATGGATCGGCGCGAACGCGCGACAGGCAGGCGTTCGCGGCGTGTGTACGGTTTGTCCGCGGCTCACAGCGCGAGCGAGCACCGTATCAAAAAGGCTAGACCTGTGACGGAAGTGATACGGTCACGCACGGAATCGAACGAGTACGAACAGCGGCGATGCCTACGATGACATCCCGCAGGAATCGGCGCGTAGCACCACGCCGCTAGTAACTCCCACGCCAGAAGGATTTTCCGCAGACGATGCAGACTTCGGAGTTGGTATCGGAGTCGAGGTAATATTCTTTTTCGCGTTCATCGTGCGCACAAGGCGGGTTGCCCTTCTCCGCCCAGGCGTCGCGTAGTGTTTCGGCATCGTCGGTTTGCATGACTCCTCCGTGTTGGTCCCTGACCTCGCGCCTGAACCCTGCTGTTCCTCCATCGCCGCTCGGGCAGTCGCATTCAAGCCAGCCACATCGCGCAGCCCGCACGGATCGCATCGCCCTCATTGCCGGAGTAGAATGCGGGCCGATCACACTGTGACATCGGATCTCATCGACACACATTCGCGATATGCCCCCTGCCACACCGCCACCGAAACGAATCGCGTTTCTCCATCTCGCGCCGACGCCCGGCGACGTTCCCGGCAATCAATGGATGATCGAACGAGGTATCGAGCGCGCGCTTGCGGCAGGCGCCACGTGGATCCTCACGCCTGAGTTGGCGCGTTGCGGGTACGGCTTTGCCTCCTTGATCGGCACCGACTGGATCGCCCCGCAACCGGACGACTGGATGACGCGCCTCCTCCGCATGACCGCACAGCACCGCGCGACGCTGCTTCTCTCGACACCGGAGCGCGATCGGCAAAGCAACCACCTGTACAACAGCCTGTTTGTCCTCGGCCCAACTGGAACGGTGCTCGGCACACACCGCAAGATCAACGCACTGCGAATGGGCTCCGAGGCCTGGTCCACTTCTGGCACTGCCGCCGATGCGATTCGCGTCGCCGACGATCTGTCCGTCGGCCTGATGATCTGTGCGGATGCGGCGTCGCCGCGCATCGCCACCACGCTGCAGGCGCAAGGCGCTCGACTCTTGGTCTCTGCAGCGGCCTGGGCGCCGGGTCACCACGGCCCGAGCGGCGAATGGGAACGCTGCAGTCGCGAGACCGGCCTGCCCCTCTTGGCGTGCAACCGCACGGGCCGCGATACGACGCTCGACTTTACGAACGGCGAAAGCGTCGTCGTACAGCAGGGGCGACGCGTCCTGACGATGACCGCGACACGCTCGACGGTGTGCGTGATCGACTGGAACGACGCGACCCAGTCGCTCGCGTCGCCGCAGGTTGAGCGAATCGAGTTGTCGTAGCCGATTGGGGTCGTGCAGATTTGCGAGGCCGTGCCGGCGCCTTCCTCCCCAACCACTCGCATAGAACCACCGCCTGATTGTGCGTCTCATCCTGCGCACCGTACACCAGCGTCACAGGACCACACGCACAGGCCGCCCGCAGCGCCGCACTCGCCTCGATATTGTTCGCCAATTCCGCGCGATAGCGCCGCCGAAACTCCTCCCATTTATTCGGATCGTGTCCGAACCACTGCCGCAGCGCCGTCGAGGGCGCGATGTCCTTCATCCACTCGTCGATCTTGGCCGCCGCTTTCGATAGTCTACGCGGCCAGAGACGATCGACCAATATCCGTGCGCCGTCGCCCGGTTCAGCCGGCTCGTACACGCGTTTTATACGTACACCTGAAGAAACATCTTTCCTGGCCATGCGCTCAGTCTATCGGGAGCCTGTCGACCGAACAAGCAACAGACGCCCCGACCGTCGGGACAATCTCGCATGCAGCGGCCACCGCTGGTCCTGAGCACGACGCTGTGCCACAATGCGCCGCGCCGATTGGGCCGTCGGACCGGCTCGCGCTGCGACACTCACTCCTTCTAGGACGACCTATGCGATTTTGTTCCTCGACCAGACAGGCACACCGCTTCATTACGAGTGGATTGCTCACGACACTGCTGCTCGTCGCTCCGTCGCAACAGGCCGACGCCCGACGGGAACTGATTCCCGACGAGGCGAAAGCACGGCTTCGGCAGATCCAGCACATCCACCTCGACACCCTCGCGTTGGCCGGATCCGGTATCACCGACTCGAGCGCCATCGCGGCCGCTGTGGCGCAACGGCTGACGACGATCGGATACGTCGTGGTGGGTGCCGCCGATCCGCACGAGGCGACGGTAAAGGTGAAATGCGAGGAGCACAAAACGTGGGAAGGTACGACACGCTCGGGCGGCGATGCGGATGCGCCCGGCTCGACGGCGAGACTGTGGCGTGGGCCCGCCTGTCAGGTATCGTATCGGATGGAGGGTTTCCAGTCGGATTGGCGCCACGAGATTCGCGGCGAGGCCGCGCCCTCGAAGGGAGCACCACCTACACCGACACAGACGGCGACGACGGCATCGGCCCCACCTACTACACCGACGGGCGCCGCGGCGATGGCGCTGCTTATCGAACGGATTGCTCAGGATCTATTTCCGCTCTTGCTGACGTCCGAGTGGGGACAGTCGACGCGCCTCCTCACCATCCTTGAGGCGCCGAACCAGGCTGCCGCAACGAAGACACGCGTGATCGAGTTGCTCGGGAAAATGGCCGCCACGGATGCAATGCCGGCGTTGGCGCGCGCCATCCAGGCTCGCGACGTCGACGTCGCGAAGGCGGCGGCAGTCGCCATCGGCACGATCGGCGGGCAAGACGGGATTCCGCTACTGCTCTCGCTGTTCAAACAGGGGCGTCCGGAGTTGCACCTGGCCGCCGCGCAAGGACTCGGCCGCCTCGCTCCGCTCCATCCGCAGACCGACGTGGTGCCGGAATTACTTGCGGCACTTCCGCAGGCCACCGTCCCAGTGCAAACGGAGATCGTGCGTGCGCTCGCCACCACTGCCGACCGTCGCTCGTACGACGCCATTCGTCGGCTCAACAAAGACGTGCAGGCGCGCCACGCCACCGACACAAGCGCGGAGATGACCGCGCTGCAGCAGGCGCTCGGCGTCGCCATCGACCAATTCACCAATACACATTCGTCGGAAGAACAGTAAGCGCGGCCGGTCAGCGGGTGCGCACACGGCGAAACGACAAGTTGATGCGGTAGGGACCGGTCAGTGGGTGCTGGTCGGCCTGCAACGGCAACACCCCGTGATAGCGTAACCGTGCGGGGCCGCCCCACACGACGACATCGCCGTGCCGCAGCGGCACGCGCACCGGGACATCTTTACGACGCAGTCCGCCGAATTGGAATGTGGCGGGAAGACCGAGCGAGACGGACACGATCGGCGCCTGCAGATCCTGTTCGTCGCGATCCTGGTGAAGACTCAGGCGCGCACCGACCGTGTAGCGATTGATGAGACAGGCGTCGGGTACGTAGTCGGGGAAACCCGCCTCGGCAGCAGCCTCCTGCGCGAGCGCCAGAAAGCACGGCGGCATCGACGGCCATGGCTGTTTCGTGATCGGATCGAGCGCCCCGTACCGATAGCCCGCTGCATCGCTCAACCATCCCAGCGCACCGCAGTTCGTCATACCGACCGACATCGTAAATCCACCCGGCGTCGTCATATGCCGAAACGGCGACTGCGTCACGATCTCGTCGAGTGCACTCAGCAGTTGTCTGTCGACAGAGTAAGCCGCCCCGTAGAGCACGGCCGCACCGGGACAGAGTTCCAAGCGGCCGGTCCGCGGCACGTCGAGCTCTGGGAAGAGACTCAGCATGACGATTCGGATTCCTTCTTGAGCAGCGTACGCTTACGTGCGAGGCCCCAGCGGTACCCGGCGAGATCGCCGTTGGTCCGCACGACACGATGACAGGGAATCGCCACCGCCAACGGATTCGCCGCGCACGCACTCGCGACGGCACGCACGGCATTCGGCACACCCAAGCGGGTCGCCAATTCGCGATAGCTCAGCGTGCGTCCTGGCGGAATCCCTCGCAACGCCGTCCACACACGCTGCTGAAACACGGTGCCGCGAATATCGAGGGGCAGGTCGACGCGACGCGATGGGTCATCGATCAATCCGACGACTTGCGCCACGAGCCGTTCGAAGGCGCGGTCGCCACCGACAAACTGTGCGCGCGGAAATCGCCTCTGCACATCGTGGAGCAGCGCATCCGGTTCGTCTCCGAGGAGAATGGCGCAGACACCTTGTTCCGTCGACGCCACCAACAGCGCGCCGAGCGAGCAGTGCCCGACAGCGACACGTATCGTCTCACCAACGCCGCCGGTGCGATAGGCGGTCGGCGTCATACCCAGCGAGGCGCCCGTATACGCATAAAATCGGCTGCTGGATCGATACCCCGCATCGAAGATCGCAGACGTGATGGATCGACCATGGGGGAGACCGGCACGTATACGCTGCTCGCGGAGACTCCTCGCATAGGCGCGCGGCGACATTCCGACCGCCTTGGTAAAAATCCGTTGGAGATGAAAGGGACTCAGCCCGACGTGCACCGCAAGGTGCGCAAGGGTCACCGGCTCGTCCGCACGTTCAATCATGCGACAGGCGCGCGTGACAATGTCGAGGTGCCGATCCTGAAGCGACGACTCGGTCGGCGTACAGCGCTTACACGGACGAAAGCCGGCGCGTTCGGCCTCTCGTGCATTTTCGTGGAACCGCACATGTTCGGGACGCGCGAGCCGCGCAGGACAGGATGGACGACAGTAGATCCCTGTCGTAGACACGGAGTATACGAACTGTGCGCTCGCTTCAGGGGCACGCGCAACAACCATCGCCCAGCGCGGATCGGCAACAGTAGATGCGGCTTGTGAGTGCTTCGCAGCGGCGGTCGGCATGATGGAGTCCTTCGATGCTCAGATCGACACCCAATCGCTACCGCCGATTTCTACCACAGCACACCGCCCCGTACACTCCGCCCCTTGCGCTCAAATTTCGCAGCTCCTGTCGCGACCACGATTTTTCAGACTAGAACAACTACCGGTGAATGACTTCAAGCCCCAGAAGGTCTTCAAAGGGATCGAAATCCCGATCGTTGTGGAGAAGGGCATGTCCTTCAATCAGACAGAACGTAGCAATGAGGCAATCTATCGTCCGGCGCACCGTCCGACCTTTGCTCCGGAGCAGTCGATAATTGCGCGCGGCGGCCATGGCAAGGTCAATCCCACCTGTGTGAAACACATGCAACCGTAACAATTCTTGCTGTACCGCGACCACCTGACTATCTCGTGTAATACCTTGCAACACCTCACAGAGAATCACATCCGTGAGTCCCAGACGCTCTCGCGAAAGATTTTCCTCCAACCATTCGACCTGCCATGAGGAAACACCTCGTAGATGATCGATCCATACCGTCGTATCGACAATGGTCATGAGGCGGCCTTGATACGCCCCTCTCGCATGGCAGAGAGATCACCTTCCCATGCAATTTTTCCTCGCAATTTCCGAATTCCCTCCTGCCCCTTGATCTTCACAAGCAAACGCAATCCTTCCTCAACGACGGCCCGCTTTGTCGCAAGACCCGTTGCGCGCATCGCCTGCCTCATCAAACTGTTATCGATGACAATATTTGTCCGCATGCTTCCCTCCAGAGTATGCATATATTGTACAATCGTACACATTGCACACTTGAAGCGCAAGCGACCGAACTTACCGTCGCCCGACCACTTACGAGAAAAAGTGTTTGTGCTAACTGGCAGCTACTACGGGCGCAGCATCGGAGCGCTATTTCAGATGAGACGGGAGATGGGAAACACGAAGTGTAGCTGCTCTTCGATGTAGGCTACCCATGGGGAGCAAGAATCACGAAAAGCGCGCGCACAAGCCCCAACGCCACAAAGACATCCGGCAGACAGACACACCACTCCACAAAGACGGCTCAGCGGCTTGTCTTCGCGGATTTGCCGGCGTTGAGGTAGGCATTGATGCCGGCGGCCATTTTGCGGCCTTCGGCAATGGCCCAGACGATCAGCGAGGCGCCGCGTCTAGTGTCGCCTCCGGCGAAGACCCCGTCCAGATTCGTCATGTAGCCGGCGTCGGCCTGCACGGCACCGCGTGCGTCGTAGGTGACGCCGAGGCTGTCGAGCAATCCGTTTTTCACGGGGCCGGTGAACCCCATCGCGAGCAGAACGAGATCCGCGTCGATGGTGAATTCGCTGCCGGGCACCGGCGTGAACTTGCCCTGTTCGAACACGACACGCACCGCGTGCAACTTGGTGACGTGGCCGTTATGTCCGTCGAACTTCGTGGTCGAGACACACCACTGCCGGTCGCACCCTTCTTCGTGCGCATGCGACGTACGAAGTTGCATAGGCCAGAGCGGCCAGGGCGTAGAGCCTGCCCGCTTGGGCGGCGGTTCGGGCAACAATTCGAATTGATGCACTTCGGCGGCGCCCTGTCGATGCGCCGTGCCGACGCAGTCGGAGCCGGTGTCGCCGCCGCCGATGACGACGACGCGTTTCCCTTTTGCGGTGATGGGTTCGCCCAGGTCGGCGTCGCCCGCGACGCGCTTGTTCTGCTGCGTCAAATATTCCATCGCGAGATGGATACCCTTCAGCTCGCGTCCCGGAACCGGCAATTCGCGCGCCTGCTCGGCGCCCATCGCCAACCCGACGGCGTCGAACTGCTGACGCAACGCATCGCCCGTGATGTCGGTACCGATCGTCGTACTCGTGACGAACTTCACGCCCTCGGCGCGCATCTGCTCCAGACGCCGGTCGAGGACCCACTTTTCCATTTTGAAATCGGGAATACCGTAACGAAGCAGCCCGCCGATACGATCGGCCTTTTCGTACACCGTCACATCATGACCCGCGCGCGCCAACTGTTGCGCGGCCGCCAATCCAGCGGGACCGGATCCGACGATGGCCACGGACTTCCCGCTCTTATCGGAGGGTAGAATCGGTTGCACGAAGCCTTCGTCGAATCCGCGATCGACGATGTTCCACTCGATCACACGAATCGACACGGGGTCGGCATTGATCCCCAGCACGCAAGCGGACTCGCAGGGCGCAGGACAGAGGCGGCCGGTGAACTCGGGGAAATTGTTGGTCGTATGCAGCGCCTTTAACGCGTCATGCCAGCGCCCGCGGAACACCAAGTCGTTCCACTCGGGGATCAGGTTCACGACCGGACAGCCGGTGTTGCTCTGGCAAAACGGCACACCACAGTCCATGCAGCGGGCGCCCTGCACTTTGAGCTTGTCTTCGGGAAACGGCTCGTACAATTCCTTATAGTCGAGCACGCGCAGTTCGGTCGGACGACGCGTCGGCCCTTCCCGCTTGTATTTCAGAAACCCTCTGACATCACCCATGTGTCCAACCCCTATCGTGCAACATCGCCCATCGACGAATACTATTTTTTCCCTTTGCCGCTGCCGACCTTGGTCGCGGCGGCCTTCCGCTCGGCCAGCACACGTTTGTAGTCGACCGGCATGACCTTCACGAATTTCGGCAGCACCGAATTCCAGTCGTCGAGCAACTTCTTCGCCTTCCGGCTGCCGGTATGGGCGACGTACGACTCGATCAACGACCGCAACACTTGCTTGTCGTCGAGGGACGAGACCGGTTCAAGCTCCACCATACCGAGGTTACACCGCGACTCGAACTTGCCGTCTTCGTTGTGTACGTAGGCGACGCCGCCCGACATCCCCGCCGCGAAGTTGCGCCCGGTCTTGCCGAGCACCACCACGATCCCGCCGGTCATGTATTCGCAACCGTGGTCGCCCGTGCCTTCGATGACGGCCGTCGCGCCGCTGTTGCGCACGGCGAATCGTTCGCCCGCGCGGCCGTAGAAATAACTTTCGCCGCTGGTCGCACCGTATAACGACGTGTTACCGATCAAGATCGTATCTTCCGGCGTGAACGTCGCGCCCTTCGGCGGCACCACCACGATCTTTCCACCGGACAAGCCTTTGCCGAGGTAGTCGTTCGACTCGCCTTCCAGCGAAAGCGTGATACCCGGCGACAGGAACGCGCCGAACGATTGTCCGGCCGAGCCTTTGAACCGGATCGTGATCGTATCCGGCGGCAACCCTGCCGTCCCGTACTTTTTCGCAACCTGGCTGGACAACATCGTCCCCGTCGTCCGATTGACGTTACGGATCGGCAGATCCAGCGTGACCTTCTCGCCTTTGTCGATGGCCGGGCGGCAGAGCTCGATCAATTTCACGTCGAGGATATTCGCGATGCCGTGATCCTGCGTCTGCACGCAGTAGCGCGGGATCTCGTCCGGCACGGCAGGCGCCGTGAGCAGCGGCGTCAGATCGAGGCCCTTCGCCTTCCAGTGGTCCACCGCCTTTTGAATCTTCAGCTTGTCGACGCGGCCGACCATCTCGTTGACCGTGCGGAACCCGAGCTTGGCCATCAACCCACGGATCTCTTCCGCCACGAAGAAGAAATAATTCACCACGTGGTCGGGCGATCCGGAGAAACGCTTACGGAGTTCCTGGTCTTGCGTCGCGATGCCGACCGGGCAGGTGTTCAGATGGCACTTGCGCATCATGATGCAGCCTTCGACGATCAGCGGCGCGGTCGCGAAGCCGAACTCTTCGGCGCCGAGCAACGCGGCGATCACCACGTCGCGCCCCGTCTTCAACTGCCCATCCGTCTCGACGCGGATACGTCCACGCAAGTCGTTCAGCACCAACGTCTGATGCGTCTCCGCGAGCCCCAACTCCCACGGAATACCAGCGTACTTGATCGACGACAACGGCGACGCACCGGTGCCGCCGGAATCGCCGCTGATCAGCACCTTATCCGCATGCGCCTTGGCGACACCCGCGGCCACGGTACCCACGCCGACTTCCGACACGAGCTTGACCGACACGGCCGCAGCGGGATTGCTGTTTTTTAAATCGAAGATGAGCTGCGCCAAATCCTCGATGGAATAAATGTCATGGTGCGGCGGCGGCGAAATGAGCGAGACGCCCGGCGTCGAAAACCGCAGCCGCGCGATGTTCTCGTCCACTTTGTGGCCGGGCAGCTGCCCGCCCTCGCCGGGCTTGGCGCCCTGCGCCATCTTGATCTGCAACTCGCGCGCATTCACCAGGTAATTCGCCGTAACGCCGAACCGCGCCGACGCCACCTGCTTGATGTACGAATTTTTCGAGTCGCCGTTCGGCAACGGCACGAAGCGCTGCGCATCTTCGCCGCCCTCGCCGGTATTGCTGCGGCCGCCGAGGCGATTCATCGCGATCGCCAGCGTCTCGTGTGCTTCCTGACTGATCGAGCCGAAGGACATGGCGCCCGTATTAAAGCGCTTGACGATCTCCTTCGCCGACTCCACCTCGTCGAGCGGCACCGATTGCTCCGCGAACTTCAAGTCGAGCAGCCCGCGCAGGGTCGAACGGCGTTTACTTTCGTCGTTCACGAGCGCGGCGAACTCCGCAAACGTCTGCGGATCGTTCGACCGCGTGGCGTGCTGCAACTTATAGATAGTGTCCGGATTCCAGTTGTGGTGTTCGCCTTGCGCGCGGAAGTGAATTTCTCCGCCGAAGTCCAACTGGCGCAACGCGACCGGCTCGTAGGCCTGACGATGGCGACGCAACGTCTCTTCGCCGATCTCGCGCAGGCCGATCCCTTGCAACCGCGACGGCGTGCCGGTGAAATACCGATCCACCAGATCGCTGCTCAATCCGATCGCTTCGAAGATCTGCGCGCCGCAATACGACTGCACCGTGGAGATCCCCATCTTCGAGAAAATCTTCAGCAGGCCCTTGTTCACGGCCTTGATGAATTTGCCTTCCGCCGTCGCCGCGTCCAGCCCTTCGGGTAAGTAGCCGTCGCGTTCGAAATCGACCAACGTTTCGAACACGAGATACGGATTCACCGTCCCGGCGCCATAGCCGATGAGGCAGGCGAAATGGTGCGTATCGCGTGGCTCGCCGGTTTCAACGACGAGGCCGACTTCCGTCCGCGTCGCCTCGCGCACCAAATGATGGTGCACCGCCGCAATCGCCAAGAGACTCGGAATCGGGGCCCACTCTTCGTTCACGCCGCGATCGCTCAGGATCAGGAACTTATAGCCGTCCTTGATCGCCTGCGACGCCTGGCGGCACAGCTCTTCCACCGCCGCGCCGAGCCCGTCCGGCCCTTCGGCCACGGGGAACAACATCTTCAGCGTGAGGCTCTTGAAGTTCGGATCTTCGAATTCGCGGATCTTCTGCAGATCGGCGTTCGTCAGGATCGGCTGCTTCACGCGGATACGTCGGCACGACTCGGGCATCTCGATCATCAGGTTCGGCTTAGGACCGATGCTCGTGACGAGCGACATGACCAATTCTTCGCGGATCGGGTCGATCGGCGGATTCGTGACCTGCGCGAACAACTGGCGGAAATACTTATACAGCAACTGCGGCCGGTCGGAGAGCACGGCCAACGGCGTATCCGTGCCCATCGACGAGATGGCTTCTTCGCCGTTCACGACCATCGGCGTGATGACCATCTTCAGCTCTTCGATCGTGTAGCCGAAGGCCTGTTGGCGCTGGCGGATCGTGGGATGGTCCGGCTGCGGCACGCTGATGGGATCGGGCAATTCGTCCAACGACACGCGATACTGTGTGACCCACTGGCGATAGGGACGACGGCCGACGATGTCGGCCTTCACTTCCTCGTCGGCGATGATGCGCCCCTGGACGGTGTCGACCAGGAACATCCGTCCCGGCTGCAAACGGCCCTTCTGCCTGATGTCCTTCGCCTCGGCGGGCAACACACCGGCTTCCGACGCCAGCGTCACCACATCGTCGTTCGTCACCTGATAACGGCAAGGCCGCAGGCCGTTGCGATCCAACGTCGCGCCGATCATCTTGCCGTCGGTGAAACAGACCGCCGCCGGGCCGTCCCACGGCTCCATCATGGCCGCGTGGTACTCGTAGAACCCGCGCCGGTCGAGGTCCATATGCGGATTGCCGACCCAGGGTTCCGGGATCAGCATCATCATCGAATGCGGCAGCGAGCGTCCGCCCAACACCAAAAATTCGAGCGCGTTGTCGAGGCAGGCCGAGTCGCTCTGCTTGTCGTAGACGATCGGGTAGAGTTTTTCGAGGTCCTTGCCGAAGGCCTCCGAATGCAGGCGGCCTTGGCGCGCGCGCATCCAATTCACGTTGCCCTTGAGCGTGTTGATCTCGCCGTTGTGGCAGATGTAGCGATAGGGGTGCGCCAGCGGCCAGGTCGGGAACGTATTCGTGCTGAAGCGCGAGTGGACCAACGCCAGCGAGCTGACCACGCTCGCATCGCCGAGGTCCTGGTAGTACTGGCCCATCTGCTCGGGCAGCAGCAACCCTTTATAGACGATCGTATTGGCGGACAAGCTGACGACGTAGAAATAGTCGCGCTGTTGGATGGCCGAGCCGCGCACCGCCCGCTCCACCTGCTTACGGATGACGTAGAGCTTCTGCTCGAACTGCTGTTCGCTCAACATGCCGCGTGCAATGAACACCTGCCGCATGGTCGGCTCGGTGCTGCGCGCCACTGGTCCGATGGCGTCGCTCTTCACCGGCACGTCGCGCCAGCCGAGTAACTTCATGCCTTCGGCGGCGATCGCGCGCTCGAACAACGTCTCGCAGGACTTCCGCGATTCCTCGTCGCGCGGGAGGAACACCATGCCCACGCCGTATTCGCCGGCGTCCGGCAACTTCACGCGCACATCGGCACAGGCACGCTTAAAAAAGTCGTGCGGCACCTGGATCAAAATCCCCGCGCCGTCGCCCGTGAGCGGGTCGCTGCCCTGCGCGCCGCGGTGCGTCAGGTTCTCGAGGACGAGCAACCCCTTGCGCACAATGTCGTGCGATTTTTGACCTTTAATATTGACGACGAAGCCGACGCCGCAGCTGTCCTTTTCCTGCTCGGGATCGTACAGCCCTTGCGCCGGGGGAAGTCCTGGAATGTTCATCATCGACGAGCCTGTCCTCTACTCAACGGCTTCTGTGGGAAATATCTCGCTGCTCCTGATGCTGCGTACACACCGCTCTCGCTCTTTATTATGTTACTCGGAATTCGTCGCCGCTGGAGACACACAGCCAGGCCTCGCCGAGGGCAGGAAGTGCACGGAAACCATGCGGGTGCGACGATCAGAGTGGACGCGCGTAAATCGAACGAGCACGTTACTGGAAGGCGTGCAAATCTGTCAAGACAAACGGGCACGTATCGTGCTCTATCGCGCTCCGATGTGCGACCGCGCTCGCGCACATGAGACACGCATCAGCAGCGGACGAATCGTATGCGGACGCACGACCGTTTCAACCGCGCTTACCTTGACTTGCCGACGCCCCTGCCCTAGTATCGGCCGCATGTCCGAGCAGCCTTCGCTCTCCACAATCGAAACGATGGCCGACGTATGGGAGGCCTATCGTGCTGAGCTGCAGGGCGTCGAGACACAGATCCACGCAAACCTCACGTCGCCCGTCGCCCTGGTCAACACCGTTGCCGGTCACATTCTCAGCAGCGGCGGCAAACGCGTCCGGCCCTTGTTGCTGGTGCTGGCTGCCCGCCTGTGCGGGTACGGCGGCACCGACCATTGGCAGCTCGGCGCGCTGATGGAGTACATCCATACGGCGACGCTCTTGCACGACGATGTCGTCGACGACGCCGACGTCCGCCGCGGCCGCCACAGCGCCCGCAAAGTCTGGGGCAACCAGATCAGCATCCTCGTCGGCGACTACCTCTATTCGAAGGCTATGCGGCAGGTCGTCGACTTCCGCATGCACGCCGTGAACGAGGCGCTCGCGGACGCCTGCTGGAAAATGGCGGAAGGCGAAGTGCTCCAACTCTATTACAACGGCAACCCGGCGATGCCGCTGTCGGATTATCTGAAGATCGTCGAACATAAGACGGCGGGTTTGATCGCCGCCGCCTGCCAAGTCGGCGCCATGATCGCCGGCGCGACGGACGCGCAGGAGCGCGCCCTGTATCGATTCGGGCAACGTCTCGGCATTGCCTTCCAGCTGGCCGACGACACACTCGATTACACGGCCAACGGCGATCAATTCGGCAAAGCCATCGGACAGGATCTCTGCCAAGGTCGCGCGACGCTCCCGCTCCTCCATCTGCTGACGCACTGCAGCGAGACGGACCGGCAAATGATCAAAGACCGCATGGAGACACGGTCGCTCACGACGCAGGACCTCGTCCATATCCTCGATCTCATGCATGAGTTCGGTTCCATCGCCTACGCCAAAGACCAAGCGCAGACCTATATTCGAGCCGCCATGGCCGACCTCGCCCCGTTCGACGACTGCATGCACAAACGCGCCTTGTCCGTCGCCGCAGCCTACATGGTGACGCGCGACCGCTAGTGTGCCTCCGCAGATCCCCGTGCGCAGGGCGTCACCCATTCATCAAGAAGGAGTCCCATGCCGCAGGTACTACCGTTTCGTGGTGTCGTCTTTAATCCGGCCGTCGTCGGCGATGTGCGCCAGGTCGTAGCGCCTCCCTATGACATCATCGACGCCGAGGGGCAGAAGGCGTTCTACGCTCGCCACCCGAACAACGTGATTCGGCTGGAGCTCTCGATGGCGCAGGCGACGGACACCGACAGCGACAATCGGTACACACGCGCCGCCAGGACGCTGCAAGAGTGGCTGGCCAACGGTGCGCTGGCCCGCGACGCGAAGCCGACCTTTTACCTGTACACGACGACCTACTCGATGCCGGACGGCATGGGCGGGACGGTGAAAAAAACGCTCACCGGCTACCTCGGGAATTTTCGCCTCGCCGCGCTCGACTCCGGCGAAATTTATCCGCACGAAAATACGCGCGCCGCGGCCAAGACCGACCGGCTCAACCTGATGGACGCCTGCAAGTCGAACTTCAGCCCGATCTGGTCGCTCTACTCCGACCCTGAAGGCAGCGTCGTCACCGCGTTGAAACAGGGCCTTGGCGGCGCCGCGCCGCGTATGCGCTTCCACGACGACGACGGATTCGAGCAAGCGGTATGGGCCGTGGACGATGCGGCGACCGTCGCGCGCGTGACCGAGTTGATGCGCACGAAGCCGCTCTTTATCGCCGACGGCCACCATCGGTACGAAACCGCGCTGAATTACCAGCGCAAGCGACGCGAGCAAGACGGCCGTGCGGCAAGCGACACGACCGTGCGTGGATACGATCAAGTCATGATGTTGCTGACGAGTTTGGAAGACGTCGGCCTGACTGTGTTGCCGACGCATCGTATCGTCACAACGCCAGTACCGGACGCCGCCGGTTTAAAGGCCTTGCTCTCTCCCGCCTTCGACATCACCCGCCTCCCCACGAAGGGGATTCCCGTAGAGCAGGCTCGCAAAAATTTCCTCGAAACGCTCCGTGCCAAGGGCCGCACGCAGCCCTGTTTCGGATTGGCCGCACGCGGATTGGACGAATACTGGCTGCTGGCCCTACGCCCGAGCCACCAATTGCCGCCGACCGCATCGCCGCGCGACCGTTTGGATGTGTCGCTGCTGCAGCAACACGTCGTCACAAAACTCTGCCCGACACAAACGGAACTGGAAGCGATCGTCTATACGAAGGATGCGCTCGACGCGCTCGAATGGGTGGCCAAAGGCGCCGGGCAGGCGGCGCTCTTGTGGAACGCCACGAAGGTGGCGGAAGTGCGCGCCGTCGCTACGGCGGGCGAACGTATGCCGCATAAATCGACGTACTTTTTCCCGAAGCCGCTGACCGGTCTCGTCCTGCACGTGATGGAGGACCGCGCGTGAAGTCCAAGATCCTGGTCGTCGACGACGATCCGGACATTGCAATGATGCTCCAGGACCGCCTGGAGGCGAACGGCTACCAGGTCGTGGTGGCACGGGACGGCCGCCGCGCGCTGGAATTGATCGAGCAGGAAGCCCCGAATGTCGTCTTGCTCGACGTGGAGCTGCCGCACCTGACGGGCACTGAAGTATTGCGCCGCCTGGGCCAGTCCAAGGGTCCGGAGGGGCGCGTTGCGCCGGGCGATTTGGAGCCACCCGTGATCGTGATGACCGCACATGGGACGATCTCGCTCGCGGTCGATGCGATCAAACTCGGCGCCTACGACTTTCTCACCAAGCCGCTCGACAAGGACCATCTCACGATCGTGATTCAAAAAGCGCTGGAGCGCGAATCGCTCCGCCGCCAAGTCGCCGTACTCCGCGCCGACGTGGACAGCCGCTACGCGCGGATCGTCGGCAGCAGCCCGAAACTCACCACCATCATTGAAGGCGCCAAACGCGCGGCCAACTCCGACGCCAGCATCCTATTGTTGGGCGAAAGCGGCACCGGCAAAGAATTGTTCGCCCGCTCCATCCACCAATGGAGTCCACGGCACGCCATGCCGATGGTCGTCATCAACTGCGTCGCCTTGACCGAGACCCTGCTGGAAAACGAACTGTTCGGCCACGAACGCGGCGCGTTCACCGGCGCGGACCGTTTGCATAAGGGCAAGATCGAGATGGCCGACGGCGGCACCGTCTTTCTGGACGAAATCGGCGACATGCCGCTGCCGTTGCAAGCGAAGTTGCTGCGTGTGCTGCAAGATCGGGAATTTCAGCGTGTGGGCGGGACCAAAAACGTCGCCGTGAACATTCGTGTGATCGCCGCGACGAACAAAGACCTGCGCCAAGCCGTGAAGGCCGGTCAGTTCCGCGAAGATCTCTACTTCCGGCTGAACGTCATCAACTTCACGCTGCCGCCGCTGCGGGAGCGCCCCGACGATATTCCATTGCTGGCGGATCATTTTTTGCGCCGCCATGGCCTCGAAGCGAAACGCCCCGGTATGCGCCTGGGCCAAGCGGCGGCAGACATCATGCGCCGCTACCACTGGCCGGGCAATATTCGAGAGTTGGACAATGCGATTGCGCGCGCCGTCGTCCTGAGCGCAACCGACGAGATCGATCCCGACGCACTCGGACTACTGGTGCAGGATCCCTGTGCCGGCGCTGGTGCAGCCGCGGATGGTCCACCCCCGACCGGATCGCGTCCATACCACCAGGCGATGGAAGAACACAGTCGGATGTTGATTTTTAGTGCGTTGAAGGCGGCGGGCGGGAATCAAACGAAGGCAGCCGAACATCTGCACTTACAGCGGACGTACCTGGCGCGACTCATCCGGCAAAAAAATCTGGACGTCGGCAACGCCCAGGACAATACGACGGCTTAGGAGATCTTCGTTCTCCGGGTTCGGCACTCCTCAGCGGAAGTAATTTTGAGTGTTGAATGGTAGGTGCTGAGTGCTCGAACCTCAGCACCCATGACGCAGCACTGCCTGTCTTCCATCTACGATCGCCCACTGAGCGCAATCAGCCCCACAGCAACATCCCGCTCCGCCTGCGCATATCGTTCGGGAGTTCCGACGTCCGACCAATAACCGCGCACATCGTACCCGACGATCAACTCGCCGTCCGCCAACGCACCGGTATAGGCCTCGATGACGCTGGACTCCGTTCCGGCAGGCGGCAACCGCTGTAGAACACGCGGCTCGAAAACGTGCAGCCCGGCGAACATCCGTTGCACCGGCGCGGCAGTCCCGATCGAACCTTTCCCATTGATGCGATGCACACGCTGCTGCGCATCCATCTCGACGAGCCCCCAGCGGACCGCCTCCGGATCTTCGCGCAGCACCATCGTCACCGTCGCTCGACGCTCGCGATGCCGCGCACACACCTCGCCGAGATCGATCTCCACCAGCGTATCGCCGTTGACGACGACGACGGACTCCCCGCCGAACCACGACTCCGCCTGTTTGAGCCCGCCGCCCGTTCCCAAAATCACCGGCTCGTGCGAATACGCGATCCGCATACCGTACCGCGAGCCGTCGCCCAGGGCTTGTTCGATTTGCGCACCGAGATAGTGGAGATTGATGAGGACGTCGCGCAGCCCGTGTCGGCGCAGCAAGAGAAGATTCCAGACGATCAACGGCGTCCCGCCGACGGATAACAACGGCTTCGGCGTCGTGTTCGTCAGCGGGCGAAGACGGGTCCCGAGTCCCGCCGCAAGAATCATGGCTTTCATGGTGTGTCTCAGAGTGCTGAGTGCTCAGGTCTCGGCGGCACCGACGGCGTTACTGCAATTCCGGAACGTACGGAACGAGGTGCTTCTGCAGCGGCGCCAACTCGGAGTACTTCCGCAAATTCCCGCGAACGTAGCCGAGCACCCGAGGAATATCGGCGAGGAACTTGGGATTGCCCTTCACACGGTCGATGTAGACGAAACGACCCGCCGCTTTCAGATTGCGTTGCAAGCTCGTGAAGTCGAACACACGGCGATAGGCCGTCGCATCGAGCCGTACGCCCCGCTTCGACAAACCGTCGAGATAGTAGGCGATCAACTCGTCGACCAGCGATTCGTCGAGACCGATGTAGGCATCGCGCAACAACGACGCAAGGTCGTAGGCCGCCGGCCCCATCAGCGCATCCTGAAAATCGATGATGCCCATTCGGTTGCCGTCCACCATCACATTGCGCGAGTGATAGTCGCGATGGACGAAGACGTGCGGTTGCGCCGCCATCAACTCGGCGATCATCCGAAACACTCGTTGCACCGGCTCCAGATCCTCCGGCTTCATCGCCTGCGGCCGGCGTGCCGCCACGCCGTACTCCACAAAGTGATCGAATTCCCACACAAGCAACGGCACGTCGAACTGCCGATGAAACGCGATACACCCGCGGTTAGCCGGCGTCGTGGCCGCCGTTTGCAGCGTCACCATGTGGTCGATCGCCTGCTTGTACAAAGCCGCCGTTCGCGCAGGTTGCTGCTGACAGGCTTCCATCAACGTGAGGTCGCCGAAATCTTCGAGATACAAGAGGCCAGCGGTGCGGTCGTAATACCGGAGCGCCGGGACCGGCAGCTTGTGCGACGCCAAGTGCGACAAGACGTTCGTGAACGGCAACTCGGTGATCTGCACGGCGGCGCCGCTGACGGCCTCTTCGGATGCTTTGAACGCTTCCGGCTCCGCCAGTTGCATCAGCATCAACGACGCAGGAGCGGGACCGCTCAGATGAATACGAAAATAGCGCCGGTTCGACGCATCGCCCGGCAAGGGCGCAATGGACGCCACCGCCGAAGCGCCCGGGACATGGGCGCGAATGGTCTCGGCGATACGCTGCGGATCGGGTGGCGCGAGCGGACTCTTGGGTGCTGAGGGATTGGTCGTCGTCATAACGCGGGAGTATACCCTAAGGAATCGCTTCGACGAAGACTTGTGCAAAAATTCGGCAGACGTGGGCGCGTCACACGGGACGCGGCGCGTGGGGAACCGGCTCATCCACCGAGCGAGCGGCGTGAGACCGACCGAACCAGTCGGACACGACGGCGTCCAATTCGCGTGGCGAAAACGGTTTTAACAGATAGGCTTGCGCACCAAGCCCGATCGAACGCACCGCGAGATCTTTCGACTCGGCGGCGGTGGCGATCACGATCGGTAGGTGCTGATTGTTGCGCCGAACCTGGCGTAACACCTCCAAGCCGTCCACCACCGGCAACCCGATATCGAGCAACACACCGGCGAACCGCTGGGTGCCGATGGCGTCCAACGCCTCGGCGCCGGTGCCGGCGACCTGCACGTCGTACCCGTGCGCCGTCAACCGATCCACCAACAGTTGCCGAATGTCGGGATCGTCGTCGACCACCAAGATCGACCGGCCGTCGGCGTCGGCGGACACCGTCGGCGACAACGTCACGTACACCGGCAAGTCGACGATGAATTCCGTCCCCTGCCCTACCTCACTTCGGACGGCAATATCTCCATTATGCAACCCCACTAATGTTTTCACGATCGCCAAGCCCAATCCGAGACCTTTCGAGCCGGAGCGCTGCGACTGCGCGGTGCGAAAAAACGGATCGAAGATTTTATCCAAGACGTCCGGCGCCATCCCCACGCCGGTATCGCAGACGGCGATCCGAACGCGACCGGCAGGCTGCTCGGACACATACACACCGACGGTGCCGGCGGACGGTGTAAACTTGATCGCGTTGTGCACCAAATTGGTGAACACCTGCACGAGCCGATCACGGTCGCCCCACACGACCAACGGCAGCGCGGGAAACGCGGTCTTCAGCACGACATGTTTTTCGTCGGCCAATGGGCGCAACTGCTCCACGACTTCAGACAGACAATGTTCGATGTCCAATTCAGCCGGCGTCAGCGCCAACTGCCCGGCTTCGATCCGCGTACGATCCAGCAGATCGTTGATCATACGAATCAGCCGATTCACATTGTCGGAAATTCGCCCGAGGTAGCCCCCCTGCTTGACGGTGGTCGGGCCGGTGACGCCGTCGAGTAAATTCTCGACGAACCCTTTGATCGACGTCAGCGGCGTTCGCAACTCGTGCGAGACGTGGGACAAAAACTGCGCTCGCACGCGATCGGCACGCTCAAGGTCAGCCGTGCGTTGCTGCACCTTGGCTTCCAGCGTGTTGTTGATCTGCTCGATCTGTTGATACGCCGTCGTTTTATCGAGCGCCGTGGCCAGCTGATTCCCGATCGTGACCATCACATCGACGTCTTCCGGAGAAACGGACAGCGGCACCGGCCGATCGACGGTCAACGTGCCGAGTACTCGCCCGTTCGCCATCAGCGGAATCCAAATGAGCGCCTTCGCCCCCGACAACTCGACGAGCCGTTTGTTGCTGGGATGCAGCCGATGCCAAATCGAGGAGATGTCGTCGATCAAGACCGGCTTGCCCGCCCGCAGTTCCACATTGGGGAAGCCGATGGGATCGGCCACCGAAAACTCCCGCTCCCGCACAAACCGCGCAATTTCGTCCGGAACGCCGTAGGTACGCCCACCCGTCAGCACCTCCCGCACGGGATCGTAAAACTGGATCATCGCGCGGCCATAGCCCAAGTCGGCAATGAGGGTTCGGAGCGCCGTGTCGATTAACGTTTCACGATCGAACGCCGCGTTAAACGCGATCCCCGCTCGGTTCAAGACCGTCAGCTGATGCACCTTGCGCCGCAACTCGACACGCGTCTGTTCCTGCTCCACATAGGCATCGCGTAACTCTTCGTAGCGAATATCCACGAAGCGCATCTGCTCGCCGATCAACTCTTGTTGCCGGGTACAGAGCGCGCGGCTGCGCCATTCCATAATCAGGCTGCCGACGAGCATGGGCACCAACGCAACCAACGCGGCTTCCCAGAGCGACACATCCGGATACACCTGCGTCAGATATGTGCAGGCCGCAATGACCGGCACTATCGCCCAGAGGGCGCCTTGGTGTCGACTCGGTTCCGGCTTCCACCGGACGTCCCACTCGCAACAAGGATCGCCTTTGACCACGCATTGCACATCGGTCACCACCGCAGGCGTACTGCCGTGCACCAACGTCGGCGCCGCCACCATTCGCCCTCGCGTCGATTCGCAGACCTGATAGACGCAGGCTTTTCGATAGGGACCGAACTGCGCCAACGCACGCTCGGTGAACGCCAGCCGAAAGCGCATGGACCGGTCCGTCACATCGGATACGCTGCACTCGACCGTGCCATGCGTATAGCGCTGCGACCAATACACCGCCAATCGCGCAAACTGCGACAAACTAAACGCCCGAGCGAGGATCTGAAACACCGGGGAAATGACTTTGTTCAGTCCGGTGTTGAAATGAAACCGGTCGTCGCCCGACAACTGACGGCAGAATTCCCGCAGGTAGGACAAAAATTCGTAGGAATAGCTGTTCCATTCCTTCCGCAAAAACGCAGGGGTGACATGATAGGCGGGGTCGGCGATCCGCTCGTTCAGCAGCTCGCACAGCTGGACGACAACGGCCTCGCAGTCGTCCGGATCGAGACGTTTTGCCAGGCAGCTTTCCAGCTGTTGAAGGCTCGACACAACGAGCGTACCGCTGACATCGGCGATTTTCTGTCCGCGTCCGTCGACGCCGTACGGGCGAAACAGCATCCGAGGACGTTCGAGAATGGTGTGCGAACGATCGAGGAGCGCGTCCGCCTCGTCACTCGACGCGGACAACGGATCGGAACAATGCGCCTGTTCGGCCTGCTCAGGCATTGATGTTGGCTTTCAGATCGGACGGATAGATCTTCCACGGCGCCCAGGGTTGCGGCAGACGATCCCGCATCCCAGCCGGCGTCGCGGCCATACGCTCCATCTCGGCCTGCACCCGTTCGAGATCTTCGCGAAACGCCGCGAAGGCATTCCGTAACGTCGGGCGCACCTCTGCCGGAGTCACACCTTCGGCGAGGCGCGAAAAATCCTGGATGAGCGGCGCGCGTTCGACATTTAAAATGAAATTCGCATTCACCAGACGCTGATAGATATCCTCCGGCATTCGGCGCCCATCCCGATACACACGGATGGGATGGACGTGGGACCAGAGTTGGTAGTTCCAGAGCTGCGACCCGACCTGCTCGTGGTACACGGTCACCATGTAGAGCAGTCGCGCGAGGAGCGTCGCGAGGACCGGACGAGTCAGCGACGGCCTATGGTGCGACTTCACGTTGAATAAGTCCAGCAGCGCGCCGTACCAATTCGACACCGGCGCATCGGCGGCCGGCCCCGCATCGCCCGCGTAACAGGCGGCGAGGTAACGCGTGGCATGTCTGTGGAACAGATCGTAGAGACTCGCACAGTTTTTTAACGTCGGCATCGCGAACGGCGCCGAGGCGACGCCGCGCCGCGCGGCATCCGCCATCGGGTCGAATGCGACAAGATCGAAGGTCTTCACTCCATCATCCACCACTCGGCAGACCTCGTCGCTCGGCAATCCATACAGCGCTTCGAAATCGCCACCCGGAACCAATTGGCCGAGCGCCGCCAGGCGATTGCTTGCGTGAGTGCCGACGACGTGCGGCCACAAGAATCGGCACAGGGGATGGTCCGCAGGCAAATGGTTTCGAACGGCCAGAGCCAGATACTCCCCACCGACCATATGCACCCAGGTCCAGTGTCGCACCAACGCCGTATGCACGGTCGCGGCGCAGAGCGCGATGCGGACCGCGCGCGGCCACGACGAATCCGCCGGCGTCACCGTGGCGTCGCCATGCGCGATACCGATCACCACCAATTTTCCCGTGGTTGGCGTCACCTCGAACGTCACGATCGCACAGGGCGGATGGAGGGCCGGATCCCAAGCGTAATGCATAAGCGCCGACAGGTCCCATCGATACCGTCCCTCGTGTGTGGGATCACGTTCCAAGTAGCCCGCGTAAGGTCCTTGCACCGCAAGCGTCGCTAAATCGGGCGGCGGCGTGAGTTCGGACGGAAGCACCGGAGGCCGCAGCAATGTTTTCGGATGTCGCCCGGCCGTCTCGGCGCGTCGAGTCACCGCGCGGCGATGCGCGGGAGCATAGGCGGCCGTCAGCGCCTCTGCACCATCGGCTGGTATCGAGGGACGTCCAGCCTGCATCGGCGACAACCGAGTTCGAGCGAGCCCGGCGAGCAGGCTCATCATGCGTTCATTCGAGCCCTGCGCTTCATCGGCAGGAACACGATCGGCCACAGCAACCGTGCGCAGCGACAGCGCTCGATACAGTCCGATCTCCCGTGCTGGCGTCGCGCGTAATCCCACCTGCGTCGCACCGACACGATCCACCGGCCGGGGAACCGTCTTGGAATATTTTTTCGCCGCAATACGGTTCCAGAACCACCGCCGCAGCGCCCACTTCAGATCGTCAAACAAGGACATCGGGTTCCTCACTCACCGTCCGGGATCAGCACTCGTCATGGAGATGGCGCCAGGGAAGAAACGGATTGGCGACGCCGCTGAGCGCCGGCGCCAACGACGGATAGTGGCGCAAGACGACGTCCTTAAACGTGGTGTTCTGCACCCAGTCCATCCCCAACGGCGTGTAGACTTCCGGACGAAAATCGTCTGTGAGGAACCGATCGCTTTTCACGCGCCGCGGCGCCATCACCGTAAAAATCCGGAAGGCCGTCTCGCTGATGGCGAAACCTTTCGGCGGCGTCTCGGCAAAAAGCCCGACCATCAAATCCAACCGCTCCACGTCGCCGTCGTACAATTCTTCCAAGGTCTTGCCCCATTCGGCGTTCAGCTCCGCGAACGACCCAATCGGCGTCAGCCGCAACATCCGCCGAAACGCGTTGTAGCGCGGAACGGCGCGTTCGCGGTCGCGAAAGACATCGAGCGCCGCGAGGTCGAGAAACTCATCTTGCCCGTCGAGTTGTTTGATGCGTTTGAAGCGCTGCAGGAACCGGGGGAAATTGCCTAAGGTGATCGCTCCCGGATGGGCGACGCCGAAGCTGTACCAGACGTTCTCGATGCCGATCTCGTCGATCAACGCCCGCGTGCTGCTGCCTTGAATTTCCGGAAACGTCTTGTAGACGGACTTGTGCGGATCGTCGAGAAACAGGAAGCGATAGTCGTCGGGAATCAGCGGATGCAGCCGATACACCGCGACAAATTCCTCGGTCAGCGCGTACGGGACGCCATGGTGATCCGTCGGCGATCCTGGGATTCCGCTCAACACCTCGCTGGGACCGACACGCCCGAACCGCTTGCGGAAGGTCTCGCCCAACATCCCCCACCAGTTGCCGCGCATCCCGGTTGCCAACGTCGGATGCTGCAGCAACGCGGGCGTCCACTCGATCATGTGGATCTTCGCGATCAGCGCCGAGGTCACCAGGCGCGCGATCTGAAACCGCGCCTCGTGCGTGAGGGAGGGATACGTCCGCTGCAGCGCGTCGCACACCGCGTTATGCTCGCGCGAAAACAGTGTATGCAGCAGGCTGAGGCCGACCCAATAGTTGTCGTTGAATCCGGTCAGATCGATACCCGCCAACTCCGGATCCGCTGCCTGCATCGACGGCAACCGCCCCCGCGCGTCGGTTCTGATCGTCGCATCGGCGGGGTCGCGCAACTCCGCCTGCCGCGCCTGCGAACTCCCGTACACTTGCGAGGCGTCCCACCAATGGGTCTCCGTATTGGGAAGCGCACGTGCGCCGGCCGGACACCCGACGGTACGCCGAATGTTCATCACGTGGTCATTGCGCCCGAACGACTCCCAGTCGTCGTCCTCCTTCAACCGCAGCGTCACATCCGCGCGATCTTCTTGTTTGTGCGCGAACCAATCGTGCACCTCGAACTGAATCCAGGCCGACGCCAACACATTTAAGGAGGTCGCGGGAATGAACTGTTTCCGCGTCATGAGTTTGAGGCTGATGTCTCGCGGGCTCGGCGACTCCGCCACCAGCACCTCTTCCTGCGCCGGATGCACCTGCTCCACCGGCAGGTTGCGCCCAAACGCGCTGCCCGCGCAGCCCATATTGGGCGAGCGCAGGTCGTTGTACGTCCCGTCGGCCGTACGATACCGCGCGTGATGTTCGGTAAACGGAGGCGCCTGCGGCAACGGGGGCGCCAAGGCCGAGGTACTGTGCAGATTCCAGCAACGAAGATCGTGGCGGATCGCCACCAGGTTGCCGACTCCCAACAGTTTCGGAAGGCGATGCCAGGGAATGACGCGATTCACTACACGATAGAGTCGAACGACGATGCGGTGAAACACTCCGGCCTGTCCCATAGATGTCGCTCGCAGATGTGTGACTCGTGAGTGCGAGGGACAATGAGCAATGGTCGTACCAGCAGCACCTCGGCGAGGACGCAGCAATACCTAGGCTGCACAGACGATTTGCAAACAAATGTCCGCTGCCTGTATCCAATCCGATACGTATTGGACAGACAGACCGATACACAAACGCGAGTCAGCGGAAGCCAGCGGGAGTCGGCATCTAGTGCGGCTTTGAGAGAGGCTGTCTTGTCGTGACGGGATCGACACAACACAAAGCCCGCGGGAGGAACGTTCCCCCACGCGGGCTTTGCGCTGCATCCAATGAGAACTACCGTCTATTGAACTTCAGTAACTCGTCATCGGTCGCTCACGTTCTCTCCCGTATTTCTCAACCCCTATATATCTTCGGGAGTGAGGCCCGTCACGTTGGCAAGCCGCGCCAACATTCGAGGACCGATCTCGTCACGCTCGTGAAAAGCAAATACCACGTTAGGCCTTCCATCACGGCAAAGCACACGATGGGATCCTGTCGTCCGCTTTACGATCCACCCCATACGCAACAGCGCCGCAAACACACGAGATGCCTGAGTTGAGGGCCACTGGCTCATGCTGCGATGAACGAGACGTGCAGCCACTCCTCGCGAACGGCCTCGCCATGCTCAAGTCGGTCGGCCATCGCACGAAAGGCCAAGGCTTGAACGGATGCGACGGCCGCGGCACGTGTAGAACCATATGCCATGACACCAGGCAACGCCGGAACCTCGGCGATCCATCGCCCATCCGTTTCCTGCTCTAGCTCGATCTTAAACTCCGTCATGTTTCCCATAGAGGCCTCCCACACATACCTGCCTGTAGGCTATCTGCCCTACGAAAAGAAAATCAAGCAACTGCCAAGAGTCGAGACACGACTCCACAAGTACATCTCACAGCACAAAGCCCGCGTGGAGGAAGGTTCCCCCTCGCGGGCTTTGTCATCGAACGAGATCAACCGATCGCGGGTCGCTTACGACTGCGGCGTACGCACCCACCGGCGCGGACGCGGCGCACTCGGACGAGCTTGCGGATCCTGTCCGTAGCCACCCTGCGGTTGCTGGCGCGGCGCGCCGTCCGGACGACCGTATCGTGCACCCTGTCCATAGACGGCATCACGACGGTTTCCGTCCACTTCACGCGGCATGTCGTCGCGACGCGGCATAGCCGGGCGTCCTTCGGGCGAGGCGCCCATCGGCGCACCGCCGGGACGATGGCCTTGATACCCGGGCCGAGCGAACGGCCGACGCTGATCGCCTCCCGGACGCGGACCGCCTTGGAACGGCCGACCGGAACGAGCCGGTCCACCGCCGCTGAACCGCGCGGGCTCTGGGCTCCCCTTGGCGCGCGGCACGGGATGTCCCAACAGCCGCTCGATAGCGCGCAACTGGAAATGGTCTTCGCCGGTGACGAAACTCGTCGCGCGACCTTCCGTCTTCATACGGCCGGTACGGCCGATCCGGTGGACGTAATCCTCCGGCGTGTTCGGCAAGTCGAAGTTCACGACATGGCCGATGTTCGCCACGTCGATCCCGCGCGCCGCAATGTCGGTGGCGACGAGGACACGGAAGCTGCCGCGACGGAATCCCTCGAGCGCCGTCTTCCGCTGCGACAAGCGACGACCGGCGTGCAAGACGCCGACGCGATGGCCCTTCTGTTCGAGCACACGCCCGACCTTGTCGGCGCCGTGCTTCGTACGGGTAAACACCAAGATCGTCCCGCTCGTTTCTTCCAACATCTTCAGCAACAAACCGGTCTTTTCGTCGCGGGTGGTGTGATGCACTTCGTGCGTCACCGTCCGCGCGGCCTGCGCCGGCGGATTCACCATGATCCGAATCGGTTCGCGCAACCCCGCGCGGGCCAGGTCGGCCAGGTCGGCCGGCATGGTCGCGGAGAAGAGCATCGTCTGCCGCTCGGGCTGCAACGCATCCAAGATTTGATTGAGCTGCGGCGCAAACCCCATGTCCAACATCCGATCGGCTTCGTCGAGCACGACGATGGTGAATTCGTCGAGCTTGATCGTGCCGTTCCACATGTGGTCGAGCAAGCGGCCCGGCGTCGCCACCACGATGGTGGGGCGCTGCTGGAGCCCGCGCACCTGCACGCGGATATCTTCGCCGCCGATCACGGTCGTCGCGGACACGCGACGGCTGCGACCGAGCAACGCGATGGTCTTTTGAATTTGGTACGCCAACTCGCGCGTCGGCGCGAGGATCAGCCCCTTCGGGTGACCGACCGGACCGCTCGCCAACCGTTCGATCATCGGAATGACGAATGCGGCGGTCTTGCCCGTGCCCGTCTGGGCGCAGCCCAGAATATCCTTGCCCTGTAACCCATGCGGGATCGCCTGGGCTTGGATGGGCGTCGGTTCGGTAAATTTCGCGGCCGCCAAATCGCGCAGCAGCGGCTGAGACAAGCCCAGCGAGGTGAAGGTGACCGTGGCCGCACCGGTCGAGGAGGCGGGCGCCGCTCCAGCCGGAGTCGCCGCCGCAGCAGGCGCTGCGTGGTTCGTGGCGGACTCATCCTTCGTCGGTTCAGCATTCAGCACAGTGGTCGAATTCAACACAGAGACACTCCTTACGTAAAAATTTGGTCAGGGGCGTACCGATCCTGCCGACACAGAGGGTGCGTTCCGTGGCCGTTGCCCCCACGCGTGAAGACACACGGGTGCCGACCAGGATGAACGTACCCACAGCAGGGACGCGGTGCGCGTCCTGTATGGCATCGCAGTATGACGAGGTCAGAGAATCGAAGGAGCCAGAAAGAGGAGGAAGTCTGCTCCGAGGAGGATCTGAACGCGCTGCGATGACGAGGCCCGGATTATGTTAGGTGGCACGGTCGCCGGGCCGTCTCGACAGTGACAGGAGGCACTCTACCAGCCGCCCTCGCAGATTGTCAAACAACTTACGTGAATTGCGTGAGACTCAGCAGTACGCCCTGAGATCCGAGCACTCAACATTCACCATTCGACACTCAACATTATTTCCGATACGGCGTGCCGAATCCCGCGAACAACTCGCCGGACAAATAATTTGTCCCTTCGACATCACCTGCCCGCTTGCGCCGTAAGTAGTCGTTCACCACACGACCGTCGTCCGTGCGATGGCGGCGCGGATGTGCAAGGTTCATACGATACCGCTCGACCGCCCCCGCCACGCGACTGATGAAGACGACCGTCCCGTCGTGCTCGATCGTTTCCACCACGCCCACATGGGTCAACGGATCGTTGGCCATCCCATCGCCGTTGAAGTCCCAGGTATTGTCGAAAAATACGAGGTCGCCCGGCGACACAACCGGCCCGTCGTGCAGATGCCCGAACTCCCGCACATGTTGGTAGATATACCGGACACCGTTCGCCTGCTTCGTGACGAGCCGACTCTGATAGAGGTCGACCCCATGCTGCAAAAAGATCGCGCGCGTCACACCCGCGCAGTCGTACGACACCTTCCGGCCTTCCGACTCGATGGTCCGTTGGCCCAGCAGGCCGACGGCCGTCGTCACCACCGCATCGCGCCACGCGATCATCGGACCCGGCTGGCAGCAGCGGCGCGGAGTCGATTCGTTCACCGGTGGCACCGGCACTGGAGCCGGAGCCTCAGGACCAACAGGACCGGCTGTGCCGACAGACGACGGCGCTGACTCCGGAGCACGCACACGCTCCCGGTGCGGACCTGCACAGGCCGCGATGAGCAGCACCGCGAGGACCGTAGCCGTACGAACGCCTGCGCGGCCAGGATATGAAAAAAACCACGATGTCATCTAGTCAAGTATAGCGAAGCTCTCTGGAAGCGCATCCCTTCGTGGCTTTTTCGCCACACACTGGAGCCTTCACCCTCTCGACAGACGGTGGGAAAACACCTATAAAACCCGCATGCTACCGAAACCCCGCACACCCACGATGCCCTACACCCAGCTCGGCCGCTCCGGCCTATCCGTGAGTCGCCTCTGCCTGGGGACCATGAACTTCGGCCCGCATACGAACGAAGCCGACAGCCACCGCATCATGGATCGTGCCCTGGAACTCGGCATCAACTTCTTCGACACCGCCGACGTGTACGGGTGGAAACTCGGCCAAGGTGTGACTGAACGGATCGTCGGGCGCTGGTTCGCGCAAGGCGGCCGCCGCCGCGACAAGGTCGTGCTCGCCACCAAGGTCTACGGCCGCATGGGCGACTGGCCGAACGACTCGCGTCTCTCCGCGCGACAGATCCGCCGCGCCTGCGAGGAGAGCCTCCGCCGCCTCCAGACCGACCATATCGACCTCTACCAAATGCACCACATCGACCGCGCCACGCCGTGGGAAGAACTCTGGCAGGCGATGGAGCAACTGGCCCGCGAGGGCAAGGTTCTCTATGTCGGCAGCAGCAACTTCGCGGGCTGGCACCTGGCGCAGGCGCAAGAGGCGGCAAAGCAGCGCCATTTTCTCGGCCTGGTCAGCGAACAGAGCCTCTACAACCTCACCGAGCGGACGGTCGAATTGGAAGTGCTGCCCGCTTGCCAGGCCTACGGCATCGGCGTGATTCCCTGGAGTCCGCTCGCACGCGGACTGCTCGGCGGCGCACTGACCACAGCGGCGAAAGGGCGTAGGACGGAGAAGGACGTGCGGGAGGAACTGACGCGTCTACGACCGAAACTCGTCGCCTATGAGGCCTTCTGCAAAAAGTTGGGTGTGAAGCCGGCGGACGTGGCGCTTGCGTGGTTGCTGCATCAACCGGCGGTGACCTCACCGATCATCGGCCCACGGACGATGGAACAACTGACCGAGGCCATCCGTGCGCTGACGCTCACGCTGTCGCGCGAAACCTTAACCACACTCGACAGCATATTTCCGGGGCCGGGCGGCGCCGCACCGGAGGCCTATGCGTGGTGAAAAAGCGAAGTGCTGAGTTCTGGGTGCTGCGTGCTGAGGAGGCAACGTCCAATAGTCACACGCATCGTTCAGTGCTGATCACTCAGCTCACAGCACTCAGCACTGGCCCGAAGCTATCTCTCCGTGATCCACCGCCAGAGCTGGGTGGCGCTCAGTGCGCCGATACCGTCCGCCACGACATCGTATGGATCCATTTCGCGCGGCGGCACGAACGACTGGTGAATTTCGTCGCTGACGCCGTACAGCACGGCCACGATGACGGCCACCCACCAGGCCTGCGGCGCCCACTGCGGGCCGGCGCCCCACCGGAACGCGCGATACAGCAGGATACTCAAGACGCCGTACTCGACCAGATGGACGGCCTTGTCGTTGAAAAACGAAAAGACGTCGGGTAACGAGTTCCCCGGGTGCGGCAACGACGACATGTAAAAAATCAGCGCGGCATAGGCCACGACCGGCGCCCAATAGAGCCATCGACATTCGTGCCACGAAGCCCACTCCGAATCCACACGCTGCATCACGACGAGCCACTCCTCCGTCCCGTCTCCAGAGACGACTTCTTCTAGCGATTGTCGGCGCTCCATGACATACTCGACTTCTCGACCACGCTCAATGAAAAAGTCGCTTCGCACTCGCGGACACCTCGTACCACTCCGACTCGTTTTTCCATGAAACACGGCGCCGTTTGTTTCTTTTGGCATATGCACCAGCCGTATTACACGGACCCGGTGACCCGGTCCGCTAGTATGCCCTGGGTGCGTCTCCACGCGACGAAGGCCTACTACGACATGGCCTTTCAGTTGGACCGGTATCCGGCCGTCGCCGCCACCTTTAATTTCACGCCGTCGTTGCTGCTGCAGTTGGAAGAATGTGCGGCCGGCAGCGTCACCGACATCTTTCTCGAACATACGCGAAAACCCGCCGGTGACCTAAGCGCATCCGAACGGGCCTTCGTCGTGCGCCACTTCTTCGCCGCCAATTGGGGCACGATGGTCCGCCCCTACCCACGGTACCGCGAGCTGCTGGACAAACGCGGCGCGCACGTGCGGCCCGGCGAACTCGAACGGACCGCGCAGCGGTTTTCCGTGCAAGACGTGACCGACCTGCAGGTCTGGCACAATCTCGCTTGGTTCGGCTACGGCGCGGTCGCGCGGCTGCCGCAGCTCGCCGAGTTACGCACGAAGGGTCGGCAGTTCACCGAGGCCGACAAACAGACCGTGCTGGACGCGCAGATCACGATCATGCGCGAGGTGATTCCTCTCTATCGCACATTGTTGGAGCGCGGCCAAATCGAGCTGACCACCACGCCGTTTTATCACCCGATTCTTCCGCTCGTCATGGATATGGAGTATGCGCGGCGCGCACTCCCGCACCTGCCGCCGCTCCCGAACCTCCACGCCCCGGCCGATGCGGAGGCGCACTTGCGGAAAGCCGTGGCAGCCCACCACCAATGGTTCGGGCAGCCACCGCAGGGACTCTGGCCGTCGGAAGGCTCCGTGTGTCCGGAAATGTTGCCGTTGGTGCGTGCCGCGGGACTTCGCTGGTTCGCCACGGATGAAGGCAACCTGCAGCGCAGCCTGTCCATGCAACACGACGGCTGGGATCGCCTCGGCATGTTGTACCGCCCCTATCGTGTCGGGGCCGACGGCCAGGAGCTGTCCGTTGTCTTTCGCGACCGCGACCTATCCGACGCATTCGGATTCCACTACCACAAGAGTCATGGCCCGCCCGCCGTCGACGACGCCATCCGCCGCTTCCACGAGATCGTGGAACAGGGCTACGGCACCGACGCGTTGATTCCGGTGATTCTCGACGGAGAAAACCCTTGGGAACATTACTACCAAGGCGGCGAGGAATTTCTGACGCTGCTCTATCAGCGACTCACGCGCGAGGCGGAGGCGACCAATGCATCGACGCGGCTGACGACCTCAACCATGGGACGCGCAATCGAGGCATTCCCCCATCCCGGACGGCTGCATCAATTGCATACGGGCTCGTGGATCAATTCCGATTTCGGGATCTGGATCGGTCACGACGAAGATCGCCGCGCCTGGGAACTGCTTGCACATACGCGCCAACGACTGGTGGACGTCGCGCCGACCTTACCGAAGGAACAGGCCGAGACGGCCTGGGAAGAGCTCTACGCGGCGGAAGGCAGCGACTGGTTCTGGTGGTACGGGGACGAATTCGAAACCGATTTCAAATCGGAATTCGACCGCCTCTTCCGCACACACCTACGGAACGTGTGGTTACGCGCCGGGCTCGTCCCGCCGGACTATCTAAATCGGCCGTTGATCGACGCGCCGGCGGCGCCGGTGCAGGACGTGGTCGGCCTTCCGCAAAACCTGCTGCGCCCCACGCTCGACGGCATGCAGACGGACTTTTTCGAATGGTACGGCGCCGGCTCGATCCGCGCCGCCGCCCCGCTCGGCGCCATGTGGACGTCCGGCCGACATTTTTCGCGTATCGCCTACGGATTCAGCCTTGAGTCATTGTTCCTACGGCTTGACCCCGATCTGACGCTCGTGGACTGCCCCGGGCCATTGACCGTGGAATGGGAGATCGCCACCGACGGGCATGTGTATAAAGTCACGTTCCCGCTGCTCCCCGCGGAGACCACACCCTGCCTGCTGTCGAAAGGCGCCCCCGGCGAAACGTTTGTGCCGCACGGCGAGATCCAGACGATCGCGCGACGGTCGATCATCGAAGTGGCCGTGCCGTTTGCGCGACTCGATGCGCGACCGGGCGATACGCTCCGGTTCAGCGTCGTCGTCACACGCGACGGGATGGAGCAGGGGCGCTATCCGACAGTCGAACCGGTCGCCGTGCAGGTGCCGGATGAGGATTTCGACGCCAAAATGTGGCGGGTGTAAGGGGAGAAGAAGTGCTGCGTGCTGAGTGCTGAGTGCTGCGTGCTGCGTGCTGCGTGCTGCGTGCTGCGTGCTGAGTGTTGCGTGCTGAGTGTTGAGTGGAAAGCGCAAAGTCCTGAGAGATTGTGAGAGCTACCGAGGAGATCGTATATGCCTGAGCTACGTCGAGATCCAGTCGTCGGCCGCTGGGTGATCATTTCGTCGGACCGCGGTGTGCGCCCGCATGACTTCGTGCGCGCCCCCGGCGCCAAATCCGCGTCGTCGTTCTGCCCGTTTTGCCCGGGGCAAGAATTGTTGACGCCGAAAGAAGTGCTGGCCTACCGCCCCGCCCACACGGAAGCGAACAGCCCCGGCTGGTCCGTGCGCGTGATCCCGAATAAATTTCCTGCGCTGCAGGTCGAAGGCGATCTCGAGCGCGAAGGCGTCGGCATCTACGACCGCATGAACGGCATCGGCGCGCACGAAGTGATCATCGAGACACCGCACCACACGGTCCCGCTCGCGGATTTGCCGACCAAACAAATCGAAGAGCTGCTGTGGGTCTACCGCGACCGCCTGGTTGACCTAAAAAAAGATCGCCGCTTCCGCTACATCATGATTTTCAAGAACCACGGCGCCTTCGCCGGCGCGACGCTCGAACATACCCATTCGCAGTTGATCGCGTTGCCGATCGTCCCGACGAACGTGATCGAAGAACTCGACGCCTGTCGCGCGCACTACCGCGAGAAGGAGCGTTGCCTCTACTGCGACATCCTCCGGCAAGAACTCTCGGACGGCTCCCGCATCGTCGCCGAAAATCCGGAGTTCGTGACCATCACACCCTACGCGCCGCGCTTCCCGTTCGAAATGTGGATCATGCCGAAACAACATGGTGCGTCCTACGAACTGAGCGAACGGGCGCAATTTGAATGTTTGGCGCCGATGCTGTCGGAAGCGTTGCGCCGTATGGACCGCGAGTTGTCCAAGCCCGCGTACAACTTCATCCTCCACACCTCGCCGATCCAAGAGTCCAACGCGGACACGTACCACTGGCACTTGGAGATCATTCCTAAGCTGACGCAAGTCGCTGGATTCGAGTGGGGCACCGGGTTCTACATCAATCCGGTGTCGCCGGAAGAGGCCGCAAAGGCGCTGCGCGACGTGGCGCTGTAGCGATAATGATGAATGTTGAGTGTTGAATGGCGAGGGTTGAGAGCAGTGCTCTGCTCTCTCGGCATTCAACATTCACCATTTATCACTATGCCTCCTTCGCCTCTTGCCGCATTCCATACCGCAGGCATATGATCGCCGCACCATGCGCGTGCGATTGAGCCACCCGGAACGCGAAGTCGAGATCAAAGGCCCGAAGCGGGTCAAGGACCTCCTGCGCGAACTGCACCTCGTCGTCGAAGCGCACCTCGTCATCCGCGACAACGAACTGATCACCGAAGACGAAACGGTCTCCGACCAGGCGACCATCGAAATTCGGCCGGTCATTTCGGGCGGATGATTCCACCATCGTAGCCTGCATCCACACCCATGAATTGCACCAAGTGTAAAACCAAGGCGGTCATCGACCTGCCGCGACATAACGCCGCGTTCTGCAAATCCTGTTTCATCGGCTACGTGCACGATCAGACGGCCTACGCGATCAAACACGACCGTATGTTCGGGAAGGATCAGCGGATTCTCGTCGCCGTCTCCGGCGGGAAGGACAGCCTCGCGCTCTGGCACATTCTCCTGACGTTGGGCTACCGCGCCGATGCGCTGTACGTCGACCTCGGCATCGCCGGGTATTCGAACCGTTCGCGCGACAAAGTCACTCGCTACGCCGAGACGAAGGGCCGCGCCGCGGGCGCCGTGCTCCACCTGCACGAAGTGCAGGCCGAACAGGGCGCGGGCATCCGAGAGTTGGCGATGCTGATCCACCGCCCGACCTGCTCCACCTGCGGGACGATCAAGCGCTACCAATTCAATCGCGCGGCGATCGAGCACGAGTACGATGTGATGGCCACGGGACACAACCTGGACGACGAGGCCTCGCGCCTCCTCGGCAACGTGCTGCATTGGCAGGAAGAGTATCTCGACAAGCAGGGCCCGAGCTTGCCCGCTTCGATGGAAGGCTTCGCGAAAAAGGTGAAGCCGCTCTATCGCCTGACCGAGCGGGAAACCGCGGCCTACGCCGTGTTGAACGGCATCGACTACGTCGTGGAAGAATGCCCGATGGCCAAGGGCTCGAAGATGCTCCTGTATAAGGAGGTCTTGAATCGCCTGGAAACGGAATCGCCTGGGACGAAGCAACGGTTTTACTGCGGCTTCCTCGACCGGCAGCCGACGCAGGATGCGAGCGCCGGATCGAAATCCGTGTCGATGGCGGCGCGTGACCAGGCCACCCTGCATCCCTGCGGCAACTGCGGCCAACCGACGACCGCCGAGATCTGCGCCTACTGCAAGATGATGGCGCGCGCAAAGTCAGCCGCCGCGACGGCAGCACGCTAACCTCTTCTCCCTAGGGCCTCCAACTCTTCATCGCATCCGACTGCTGGGCTCTTCCACCGACACTGCACCTTGACTCTCGCCTGACGAATGGCGATCTCTGTTTTAACGCACAACAGCTGTGACTGCGCCGCACGGACCAGGTTGGTCCGCGTATCGCCTTGAACTGATTGGTCTAACCTCGTAAGCTGGCCCGTGCGATCGCGCCCAGACGCGCCGACTGAAAGACACTATGGCGACTCAACGAGATTTTTATGAGGTGCTCGGCGTCCCGCGGACAGCCAGTGCCGACGACCTCAAAAAAGCCTTTCGCAAACTCGCACGCCAGTACCATCCGGACCTCCACTCGGGAGCGAAAAAAACCGAGATGGAGAAAAAGTTTAAAGAGGTCAACGAAGCGCACGAAGTGCTGAGCGACCCGGAGACACGCAAAAAGTACGACCAGTACGGCCACAATTGGAACGAAGCGGAGGCCTACGAGCGTGCGCGCCAACAGGCGGGCGCCGGACGCGGCGGCTTCGGCGGATTTAGTGGCTTCGGCGGGCAACGCGGACCGGGTGGCGAAGAGGGCCAATTCAGCGGCGACTTCGGCGACGTGTTCGAATCCTTCTTCGGCCGCGGCAGCCGCCAAGGGCGCGGCGGCGCGATGCAGGGGCAGGATGCCGAAACGGAAGTGACGCTTTCGCTGCGCGAGGTGTTGCACGGGACGACCACTCGCGTGCAAGTCGGCGAGCAGGGCCCGAACGGCCGGTTGGAGTTGAACACGATCGACGTCAAAATTCCCGCGGGCGTGCAGGACGGCACCCGCGTGCGTGTGCCCGGTAAGGGCAGCCCCGGCATGAACGGCGGCAAACGCGGCGACCTTTATTTGAAAGTGTCGATTCAAGACGACGCGGTCTTTCGCCGCCAGGGCAGCGACCTGCATGTGACGCTCCCCGTCTATCCGTGGGAAGCCGCGCTCGGCGCCGAGATCATGGCCCCGACGCTGACGGATCCCGTAAAGTTACGTGTACCACCCGGAAGCCGCACGAACGGCAAGTTGCGCCTCAAAGGCAAAGGCCTGCCGTCGGCCGCCGGCGGACATGGTGACCTATTTTTTTCGCTGCAAGTGGTGATGCCCGACGCATACACCGACGAAGAGCGCAAGCTGTATGAAGAGCTGGGCCGTGGCCGCCACGCCGACCCTCGACAGGATCTGCTTCGCACCGGGCCGCGCGCCTAAGCATGCGATGACGCACTCGCTCGCAGCACAACGACGGACACGGGAGACGCGGCTCTGATGCGCGCCTCCGAGTACGCCCTGTTTTCGTTCGGCACGCTGTTCGTGATCGTCGACCCGTTTGCGACCGTCCCCGCCTTCTTGGCGATGACGCCCAATCAAACGGCGCTGGATCGCACGAGGACGGCGCGCCTCGCGTCCATCGCAACGGTCGGATTGCTGGCGGCCTTTTCGTTGATCGGGCAGCCGATTTTTCAACTGATGGGCATCAGCCTCCCCGCGCTACAGGTGGCCGGCGGCTTGGTGCTGTTGCTCATCGCGCTCGACATGCTGCGCGCGCAGCGGTCGCCGGTGCAGGAAACGCCGGACGACACGGTCGCGGGAACCAGCAAACACGACATCGCGATTACGCCGCTGGCGATTCCGATGTTGGCCGGTCCGGCAGCGATCTCGAGCGTCATTCTGCTGAGTGCGCAGGCGCGCGGCTGGGTCCAGCACATCATTTTGTTGGGCAGCATCCTGGCGGTCGGCGTCGCGAGTTACGCCGTTTTGGCGTTGGCCGCGCACGGCACCCGCTGGATGACGCCGATTGCGGAGCGTATCCTTGCGCGTGTGATGGGATTATTGTTGGCGGCGCTGGCCGTTCAGTTTATCTTTAACGCGTTTCGAGAGATCGGCGTCCTCGACGCCGTCGGCCATCCGTAACGGCGGACCGGCATTGAGGAATCCGTCACCCACTCGCAGCGCGGCACGTGGTAGCATGCAGAGAAGGGGCGCGGGCGACGAACGAAGGACACGAACGTTCACCACTCACATGTCTAAGGAGGACACGATGAAGCGTACAGTCTTGCATGGTGTACTTGCAGCGGCCTTGATGACCGGACTCGGCATCAGCGGCGCCTGGGCGAACTACGGCTACGACCACAAGGACGGCGAGCGTGGCGAGCACGGCGGCGGGCACAAGATGGGCATGATGCATGGCGGCACCGGCCACTTCATCACGCACCTGCTCAAGCACGAGAAAGAAATCGGCCTCTCCCCCGAGCAGGTCACGAAGTTGAAGGGCCTCCAGAGCGAGCTCGACAAGACCCGCACGAAGGCCGAAGAGGATATGGGCAAGGCGGAGAAGGACGTGCGCGAGATGGTCAAGGACGAGAAGGCGGACATGGCCGCCATCGAGAGCAAGCTGAAGCAGAGCACGGATCTGCAGTTGGCCCTGCGCCTCGCGGCCATCAAGACGCGCCGCGACGCCTTGGCGGTGCTGACGCCGGAACAGCGCGCGAAGGAAAAGGAAGAGCATGACAAGGCCATGAAGGAGCATCGCGAACAGGGCGGCGACGACAAAGACGGCCACCATGGCAAGGGTTACGGCAAAGGCGACGGGCACGGCGACCCGCACAAGAGCGCGCACTAAGCCTTTCGTCCGTTTCGTTCTCTGACCACGCGGCGCGCCGAAAGC
Organism: Nitrospiraceae bacterium; assembly: GCA_046351095.1. Lineage (GTDB taxonomy): Bacteria > Nitrospirota > Nitrospiria > Nitrospirales > Nitrospiraceae > BQWY01. The sequence continues at coordinate 2,975,458 of JAXLZC010000001.1, read as the reverse complement.
GGTGCGCCGCATCCGTGCATCCCCTCATCCACACCTGAAGGAGACCGGCGATGAAGACCATTCACGTGTTGGCGCTCGGCTTCGGTGCGTTATTGCTCGCAACCCCGGCGTTTGCGGACAAAGACCATAAGGAGAAGGGACACGACAAAGACAAAAAACCCAAGGCGGCCGAACTCGTGAAAGAGGCGAAGGTCACCATCGAGCAGGCCATCAAGACGGCGACGGAAAAAGCGCCGGGCACCGTCGTCGAGGCGGAACTCGAACGCGAGCACGGGAAGACCGTGTGGGAAGTGGAAATCGTCGGCGCCGACGGCGGAGTAACTGAGGTCGTGATCGATGCGGCGGACGGCACGGTATTGGAGAACAAGAAGAAGGGCGAGAAACACGGCGAGAAGCACTAAGCGCCGACTGGTTGCATGCGATGCGGTCCCGTCCGGTGCCGGATCGCAGAAAGCCGCCTCCGCAAGGAGGCGGCTTTTTTATTGAATCGTCGGCGCGCCTCGCAGCCGCACCGCTCCACCTGCTTCACGATTGACGCACATGGAAGCCTTAGGCGAAGATGCGCGCGGCACACGCCGCGCGTCTCCGCATGGTCAATGTGCGACACAGAGGTCGCCTACATCGGATGCATCGCGATACGTATACCTGTTCGCCGCTCACCCGCTCATCTTTGTAAGGAGTCGTCATGTCGAAGGCCTCGAAAGAATTGCCCCTCTGCAGTCGCACCATGTTGGACGGCCCTGGCCGCGCCCCCGCCCGCGCCATGTTGAAGGCCGTTGGATTCACCGATGAAGATTTAGCCAAGCCCATCGTCGGCATCGCCAACACCTGGATCGAAGTGATGCCGTGCAACTACCACTTGCGTCGCCTCTCCGAACGCGTGAAGGCCGGTGTCCGCGCTGCCGGCGGCACACCCATCGAATACAACACCATCGCCGTCTCCGACGGCATCTCAATGGGAACCGAGGGCATGAAGGCCTCGTTGATCAGCCGCGAGGTGATCGCCGACTCCATCGAGTTGGTGGCGCGCGGCCATTCGTTCGACGCGGTCGTGGCACTCTCCGGCTGCGACAAGACGATTCCCGGCACGGTCATGGCGCTCGCGCGCTTGAACCGCCCGTCGCTCATGCTCTACGGCGGGTCCATCATGCCCGGCACGTTCCAAGGCCACGACGTGACGATTCAAGACGTCTTCGAAGCGGTCGGCAAACACGCAACCGGCAAGATGAGCGATGCGGAACTCAAAGACCTGGAAGACCATGCCTGCCCTGGGCCCGGCGCCTGCGGCGGACAATTCACGGCCAACACGATGGCGATCGCGTTCGAGTTCCTCGGCATGTCGCCGATGGGGCGCAACGGCGTGCCGGCGATGGATCAGCAGAAGGACGATGTGGCGTTCGAGTGCGGCAAGATGATCATGGAATTGGTGCGTCGCGACATGCGGCCGAGCCAGATCATCACCCGGCAATCGCTTGAAAACGCCATCGCCGCCGTCGCCACGACCGGCGGTTCCACAAACGCCGTGTTACACCTCCTCGCCGTCGCGCGTGAGGCGGGCGTGCGGCTCAGCATCGACGACTTCGACCGCATCAACCGCAAGGTCCCGCTGCTCGCCGACCTCAAACCAGGCGGACGATATACGGCGGCGGACCTGTTCAACGCAGGCGGGACGAGACTTGTCGCGAAACGATTGCTCGATGCCAAGATCTTACACGCCGATCAACCGACCGTCACCGGCCGCACCATCGGCCAGGAAGCCAGCGAAGGGAAGGAAACGCCGTCGCAAGACGTGCTGCGCCCGCTCGCGTCGCCGATCAAGCCGACCGGCGGCATGGTGATCTTAAAAGGCAATCTGGCGCCGGAAGGCTGCGTCGTGAAGGTGGCGGGGCACTCGATCATGACATTCCGCGGGAAAGCGAAGGTCTTCAACCGCGAAGAAGATGCATTTGCAGCCGTGCAGGCGCGGAAGATCAAGGCGGGCGACGTGGTGGTGATTCGCTACGAAGGCCCCTCCGGGGGACCTGGCATGCGCGAGATGCTGGGCGTCACCGCCGCCATTGTCGGTGCGGGTCTCGGCGATTCGGTTGCGCTCTTGACCGACGGCCGCTTCTCCGGCGCGACGCACGGGCTCATGGCGGGACATGTGGCGCCGGAAGCCATCAAGGGTGGACCGATCGGCGCGGTAAAAACGGGCGACACGATCGTGTTCGACATCAAGGCGCGCACACTGACGGTGGAGATCAGTCAGAAGGAAATGGCGGCGCGGCTGAAGAAGGTGAAACACCCGAAGCCGGCCTACAGTAGCGGCGTGATGGGCAAGTATGCCCGCCACGTGTCGTCGGCCTCGCAAGGCGCGGTGACGACCTAGTTACTAGTTATCGGGGGAATAGAAAGAGAACAACGTTGCGGCCTGGTGCTGAGGAAGCCCAGGCCGCAATTTGTTTTGTGACGGCAGTTACTGCTCGGTGAACGTCTTTGCTGAGGATTCTTTGGCAAGCTGCGCGGAAATCGTGGCGGCCTTTTGTTCGACCTGCTCCGCTTCGTCCGTCTGCTGCCGCCGCTTCAGCAGCGCCGCATAGTTCTTCAACGTCTTCGCGTAGGCCGCCTGATAGTGGCCTTTGGCATGTTCGTAAATCTGAATCGCGCGCCGGTACTGATCCTGCGCCTCTGCAAATCGGCCCTCTGCCACGACCACGTTGGCCAAACTCGACAGACTGCGCGCGACTTGCGGATCTTTCGGGCCCAGCGCCTTCTCGCGGATGTCGAGGGCCTGCCGATGCAGCAACTCCGACTTCGTATAGAGCCCCTGCAGTTCGTACACTCGCGCGAGATTACTTAAGCTCGATGCGACGGACACATCCTGCGTCCCACGGTGATACTCAAGAATCTCGATCACACGAAGGAAGACCGACTCGGCCGACTCGTAGGCACCTTCGGCCGCCAGCAACATTCCATAATTGTTAAGCGTTCCGGCGACGGTCGGATGGTTCGGCCCAAGGGCCTTCTCGCGCAGCGCCAGCGCCCGCTGCAACGTGGGGCGCGCCTGATCGTAGTGCCCCGTCGTCACAAGCGCTTCGCCCAAAGAACTCAACACATCGGCCACACGTTGATGTTCGAGGCCCAATATTTTTTCGAGCCCAGGCAGCGCCCGTTGATAGGCGTCGCGCGCCGACTCCGCGCGACCTGTTTCACGATACAAATCGCCCAACTGCACCAACGTCGCCGCCGTATCGGGGTTGCCAGGCCCGAGCGTCTCCGTCCGAATGGCCAAGGCTCGCTTGAGCAAACTCTCGACCTGCGCATACTGTCGCTGCGCCTGATAAATATTCCCCAGATGAATCACGCTCGTCGCCGTATCGGGATGGCGCAAGCCCGCCGTCTTCTCGCGAATGTCCAACCCGCGCCGACACTGCTCTTCCGCCTGCGACAATTGCCCGCGCCGATAATACAAATGGCAGAGGCGGTCGAGGCTTGCCGCCATGTACGGGCCTTCCTTGGTGGCTTCCAACGCCTTCGCCTGTTGCTCAGCCGTGGTTAAGGCCTTCTCCGCCTCATCCCACTTACCTTCCGTCATCGCACGATCGCCATCGGCCAATGCGCGCCGCCACTGGCTCTCCGCCGTACAGCCTTGCAGGCCGACGGTCAGCGTAAGACCGGCGATGATCGTATACGTTGTGATTGAAAAAGATGTCTGCGCTGCCATGGTTACACCCTCACCATGGAGCAGAGATACACTGTCTCGCGCGCCAGGTGCAAGCCTGAAACGGCGAAACAGGCAGAGAAATCTGGAGTATTAGCAGAAACCCTGATGCAAGCGGATGGGCGCTACTGGAAGTCGCGCTTCTGAAAAATGAGGCTGGCCACGAGCAGCAGGAGCGCCGAGTAGGTCAAGCCGTAGGCCAGCGTCAGCGCCATATCCGTCCCGCTGAACGGCAAATGGTGAATGACGTGTCCCTTGAGATTAAACCGTTCGAGATTCGGCAGTGTGTAGTACAGGGCGTTGAGGAATCCTTGCCCCGCGTCGCCCATAAACTTTTTCCCGAACAACCGCAGATCGCCCGACAGGTGCCCGATCACAAAAATTGCGAGCGTAAAAATTGCGCTCAACGTCGCGCTGCTGAAGGTCGAAAACAGCAGGGCCACCGCCGTCACCACCAAACACTCCAAGTAGATCAGGCTCAACGACTGAAACAGAATCGGCTCGACCGCCACATGCATGAACCAGAGTACGCCCAACAGACCGACCACCATCACGCAGGTGTTCACAAACAACGTGATCGCCAATCCGCAGAATTTCCCGACGAGAAATTCATAGCGCGGCACCGGCTTCGACACAATCGTGTAGATGGTCTTCTTTTCGATTTCTTTGCTGACGAGGCCGATACCCACGAAGATCGCGATCAACACGCCAAAGATGTTGATGCTGGCGAGACCAATGTCGAGGATCAGTCGATCGAAGTCGCCCAGCGTCAGACGCGAGATGAGGATCGAACTACCGATCATCAGCAACGCGAAGATCAGCAAGTTATAGAGCAACTTTTCGCGAAGGTTTTCGCGAAAGGTATTGAGCGCAATCGAGAGGATTCGCATACGACCTCGTCCGTGAGGTGCCTTACGCCGCCTGTTCCAAGGCGCGATGAGTCCGCACTTCTTCCATGAACAGATCTTCCAACGAAGGCCGATGGGGCACCAGCGACACAACCGTCGCCTTCGCCGCTCGCACGATCTCGAGTGCCGTTCCGACCTGCTCCTGACTTTTGAGCGTCACGAGTAACTGTGCGCCCTGCGTCACCACGCGATCGGCCAAGGAGCGCAAGCGTGTCAGCCCTTCCGCGCCCATGCCCTCGACGACCAATTCGACAGCGTGGGTTCCGCCCTTCTGCACCAATTCGTCGACACGGCCGCAGGCAACCAGCTTACCCTTCAAGATGATCGCCACACGGTCGCAGAGCATTTCCGCATCGTGCAGGATATGCGAGCTGAAGAAAATCGTCTTGCCGGATTCTTTAAGACGCAGGATCAGGTCGCGCACTTCTTTGCGTCCGATCGGATCGAGGCCCGACATCGGCTCGTCCAAGACAACCAGTTCCGGGTCGTTGATCAACGCCTGCGCGATCCCGACGCGCTGCAACATGCCCTTGGAGAACTTCCGCAGTTGGAGGTTGCGCGCGTGCGACATGCCGACCATGTCGAGCAATTCCGTGATGCGCTGCTCCATCTGCGCGCCGCGCAATCCAAAAAGATGCGCATAAAACCGAAGGAACTCGCCGCCGGTCAGGTAGTCGTAAAAGTAAGGCGATTCAGGCAGGTAGCCGAGCCGACGGCGCGCACCAAGGTCGCCGATCTCTTTCCCGAAGAGCCACGCCTTGCCGCTCGTCGGGTAGATCAGGCCCATCAGCATTTTGAGCGTCGTCGTTTTCCCCGCGCCGTTCGGTCCGAGAAACCCGAAGACCTCGCCACGCCGCACCTCCAGATCGAATCCGGACACGGCCGTGACCTTCCGTCCCCAAAACCCGACCTTGAAGGTCTTACTGAGCTTCTCAATTTTCAGGACGCTTTCCGTCATATCCCTCGCGCAACCCACTTATTGTGCCGACTCTCTTTTTCTAGACTCAGACCCTGGAGCCGCATACATCTTAAGCCTTTGCGGATGCAGGCTACTGCTGATTCGGCCTGTATCCTCTTCAATCAGGTAGGCGCCCCCAAAGGGCTCTTGCGGTAGCGCCGTAAGATATCCCTTTGTTACTAGTTCAGCGAGTCGAGTAGGATAGCGATGTTCTCGCCCATGGAACATTTGCACGATAGGGTCGAGAGCTCGAATATCCTTTTCGATAATAACTTCCTTGATGTGGTACTCCAACGATTCTTTGATTCTTGGATCTGCCTGCTGTTGATACATCTGAGTCAGAAATCGGAGGGCAAACTCAGGATTGCCGGCTTGGGTCGACATCTGCGTCACCATATTCACAAGCCAGGCAGGGCTGTCAGGCACTTGAGCCGCAATCTTGGCATACTCCACAGCCTTTTCGATGTTTCCAAGATGAAAGTAGTTGTTGTAAGCCAATAGGTACGGGATCAACCATTTGTTCGGAACCGCAGCAAGGCCACGTTCGAGCAAACGATTGCTTAAGTCCGGGCGCCCAGCCAACTCAGTCAGGACCACTCCCGAGACCCAATACGCATAATCGTATTGCGGATCTAGCTCAGTGATGACATCAAAGGCATGGTACAGCCAGGCATGCTCATCTACCGTATTAGACCGCTTACCGAGGACTTGAAGCGTGCGCAACCAAAGGACATCAGCCCCAATGTGGTGATATCCGAGCAATGCCGGCCTGAGATACTGACCTTTCGGCAAGTTCGCCAGATCATCGACTTTTGTCGAGGCAAGGTCGTTTCGCTGATCGAGAGAGGATTGAACAAAGACCGACACGGAGAGGAGCAAGGTCACGATACTAACCATGACCATTCGAGAAATAATGTGGGAAGTTGCGGGCAAGAGTCTGAGAGAGGCAGTCTGTGCATCGTCCATAACGCAACAAGCCTGAAAAAGCATCGCCCCGCCGATCGAAATCGGCGGGGCGGCACTCGTACCTATTAACCAGCTGAGCTTAGAACATGCTCGGAGATGAGCACATACTCACGCTCTGCGAATCGCTGACGGCGAATTGGGACCAGTCACCATTTGCACCGTCCAAGTTCGAGCCTGCCGTAGCAATGTATCCACCCGGAGACGGCGCACCTCCGTTAGCACCGGTCGCATTGACTTGTGCGCCCAGCACACAGGCATTTACCTGGGGCACAGCAAAAGTGTCCACGGCATAGTGGAAGAACACGTTACCGGTTGCGGCAAAACCAAGGTCGGGGAAATTCCCCAAGCTACCAGGACCCGCAGCTTGGCACCAAGTCAGACCGACACCGATGGGGGTCGGGACTTGAGCTGCAGCGTTCCACTGCACAGAGATTGCCTTTACTGCACCTGCCGGCACGGCCGCAGAGACAGCCGTACCGTTAGCGGTCGTGATGCCCATATAACAACCGAACAAACCGTTGTGCGAGGCTTCCGAAGAACGGATGCCGCCCAGGTTCGTTCGCGCTTCCGACTGACGCGACTTCAACTGATAGGTCAAGAAGTTCGGGATGGCGATGGCCGCCAAGATACCGATGATCGCAACCACGATCATCAACTCGATGAGGGTAAAACCCTTCGAGCTACGTAAAGACTTCAGCATGGAACCCTCCTTTGTAAATGGACCGTCCACTGACCCGTTGACTGTCTGCCGCTTCCCCGGCGCACATGCCTCACGAGAAGCATGTGGGCTGGAGAAGCGTTCCAGCCTGTTGGCCAGGACATAAGCAGGTTCCATGCCTTCGCAGTAACCCCAATGTAACTGCTTGATCCGATGGAGAATATGCGCTGTCTTTTGCGGTATCGGCTGCATGAACTAGGTAGTTTTCTTCCCTTCTCTGCACGTTCACGAGCCAAATTTTGTCACTTTGCCCGGATTCCGGCCAGAAAAAGTCACTTTTGCGCAGGAGGTCAGAGAGAAGGAACTGAGGAACGAGAAGCACGCCAAGACCGACGATACCGACACGATGGCGTCGATTCTCTGACGGTGTCGCCAAAATGTTGACGCGTTGTAAGAGAGCGTTTCTGAACTAGGAGGGATTACAAGAAACGAGATGCGAAACGAGAGAGCACATGTACGCAGCATGCACAGCAAACACTACAGGGCTTACTGCCAGCCGCTGACGTCGTAACCTTTCTCGGCCAAACAACGGTTCACAACATTTACATAGGTCTGGCTCGGCTGGGCCGGCGTGACCATCCAGCCGAACATCCAACTGAACAGCCCCCACACGGCGCCAGTCGCCGCACCGATCAACGCACCGATACCTACACCACCGCCTGAGATCGCCCCGCCGATGGCGCCGCCCGCCGCGCCGACACCGGCTCCCATCGCGGTGCTCCCGGCTGCACGCCCCGCTTGGTTCGAGCCTTCGTCCGCACCGACCTGGTCCGCAACCTTTCGACAGGCGTCAATCTCGTCCTCGATTGCATCAGGCCCCATCTGCTGGACTTTTGGAGTAGGGTAAAGAATGGGTTGAGGGCCACTGCAGCCGGCCACCATCGCGGCCATCAAAAACAGACAGCCGACACTGGTGCCGCGCATGAGCCGGGAACGCTGCGTCATAGTCCCAACCTTTCTTTCACCTGCGCAAGCGTGACACCCGTCACGACGACCTGCTTGCCGCGCGCCGTTTCACCGACTCGCACCTCGACCTGCCGTTTGACGACACCCAGACGTTCCGCAAGGAACCGGATCAACTCGTCGTTGGCGGCACCATCGATCGGCGGTGCGGCGAGACGAATTTTGATCGCCGTCCCGTCGCCATACAATCCGACACATTCGCTCCGAGCTGCCCGCGGTTGCGCACGGATGGAGAGAGACACCCCCTCCGCAGACTCGCGTGCCCACGCCACTGTCGTAGGCACACTCGACGAAACGTGCTGGAGGGGATGATTAGAAGATCGCTTTGACAAGTTCCGTCAACGTCCGCTGCATATCCGGATCGTCCGTCAACGGACGTACAACGGCCGCGTCGCAAGCGTGCGCGGCTGGAATGCCCTGCTTCATCAACGTCCCCGCGTATACGAGTAATCGCGTACTGACACCTTCATCCAACCCGTGATTCCGCAGGTTCCGGACCTTTTCGCCGAGCGTCACCAACGATGCGGCCACTTCCGGCGTCACTCCCGCCTCGCGCACCAACACCTGTGTCTCGACGGCACGCGACGGATAGTCGAACTCGATGGCCACAAAACGCTGTCTGGTGCTTTGCTTCAGGTCTTTCAGCACACTCTGGTAGCCGGGATTGTAGGACAGCACGAGCAAAAAATTATCGGCGGCCTGGACCACCTCGCCACGCTTTTCGATCGGCAGCATACGCCGGTCGTCCGTGAGCGGATGGATGATGACGGTCGTGTCCTTCCGCGCCTCCACGACTTCGTCGAGATACACGATAGCGCCATGCCGCACGCCTAAGGTCAGCGGCCCATCGATCCACACGGTGTCTTGCCCCTTGAGCAAATAGCGCCCCACGAGATCGGAGGCTGTCAGGTCTTCGTGGCACGCGACGCTAATGAGCGGACGCCCAAGGCGATGCGCCATATGCTGCACAAAGCGTGTCTTGCCGCAGCCGGTCGGGCCCTTCAGCAAGACCGGGAGGCGCTGCGTCGCCGCAGTTGTAAAGAGCGCGACTTCGCCGCGCGATTCCGCATAAAAGGGCTCGGTCTGAACGCGATACTGCGCCAGGGCCGAATCCGTCTGTCCTGAGGATGAGTGCGATGATGTCTGCAATGTCATAGAGAGGCCTGAAGCGTAAAAGGTCAGACTGAACGCGCCGCCACGACAGGAGCTGCCGCATGACACAGCGTGCATGAACCGGCTGCACCTTAAACGGAATCTCGTCGGAAGATCAAGGCGAGACACAGTAGTCGCGTCACCGCATCGAGGGGTTCGACCTGCGTACTGCCGCGTAGCGAGATACGGGGATGAAGGCGAAGCAGCGCTCAGGAAGCGGACGGCGATGCAGAAGAAGAGGTTGCCGCAACGGAAGGACGATCGAGCAATTCACGCACGCGTTGGGCCAACTCATGGGGCGAGAACGGCTTCTGGATCAGTTCGGCGCGAGCACGCGCTTCGTCGGGGCCGAAGGCCGGATGGTCTGGATAACCGGACATAAATAGCACGCGCATGTCGCGACGCGCCTTCGTCAACTTGTCGGCGACCTCGGGACCGCTCATTTGCGGCATCACAACATCGGTCAGCAACAGATGGATGGGCCCCACATGTTTGGCACCCGTGAGCAGGGCCTCGATGCCGTGCCGCGCCATCAGCACGTTGTAGCCGTGCATCCGCAGCGTTTCTTGGACGAGAATGCGCACGGCCGGCTCGTCTTCCACGACGAGCACCGTTTCTTTCCCTCCGACGCGCAACGCCGCCGGGGTCTTCTCGGCGGCGGCCGCCGCCGCAGCTTCGGTCATCTTGGGGAAATAAATTTTGAAGCGCGCGCCTTTGCCGATGGCGCTGTCGACTTCGATATGGCCGCCCGTTTGTTTGACAATGCCGTAGACCGTCGAAAGCCCAAGCCCAGTCCCCTTCCCCTTTTCCTTGGTCGTAAAAAACGGTTCGAAGATATGCGTCTGCGTCTTTTCGTCCATGCCGTGGCCGGTATCGCCGACGATCAGGGAGACGTACTCGCCTGGCTCCAGCGCAAACGGCGCCAGGGGATGGCGCTTATCGATCGACACATTTTTTGTGTCGATGGTGAGCTTCCCGCCCATGGGCATCGCGTCATGCGCGTTCACGGCGAGGTTCATGATGACCTGTTCGATCTGTCCAGGGTCGGCCTTCACGGTCGCCAAATCCGGCGCCAAGTTCGTACAGAGTTCGATCAGGTCTTCGCCGATCAAACGGCGTAACATGCCGTCCATGCCCGAGACGATCTCGTTCAGGTTCACGACCTTCGCGCTGACGAACTGACGACGGCTGAACGCCAGCAACTGATTCGTCAGGCCGGCCGCGCGGTCGCCCGCTTTTTTGACCTCTTCGATTTCCTTACGCATCGGCTCGTCTTCACGCAGCCGCGCCAGTATCAGTTCGCAATAGCCGCGAATGACCGTGAGCAAATTATTGAAGTCGTGCGCAACGCCGCCGGCGAGACGACCGACCGCTTCCATTTTTTGGCTTTGGCGCAGTTGGTCCTCGGTGTGCCGCAACGCTTCTTCCGCGCGTAGGCGCGTCATAAACTGTCCGAGGCGCAAACCGAGGTCAGCCGCCATCCGCATCAATTCTTCGTCCGGCTCACGGACGTCTTTCGACAGAAGCTCGACGACGGCCACGACCTCGCCGGCCACTTTCACAGGAAACGCGAAGGCGCCGTGCAAATTCGCCATGTAGGCCACATCGCGTCGCGGGAAATTCGGATCCAACGCGACGTCGCGCACCCAGGCCGGCCGTCCGCCGGCCATCACACGCCCGGGCAAACCGACACCGGACTCGAACGGTTGCCGCCACGTCGCCGCGACGAACTCTTCGGCGAAACCCGCCTCCTCCACCCATATGTCGAAACACCGCAGGTGGCGCAAGGGACCATCCACCATCCAGAATACGCCGAGGTCCCACTGCAGATGATCTCCGATGGCGTGCAGCACCTTCGGAATCGCGTCGTCGAGCATCTGCGCTTCCGCGACGACTTGCGTGACGGCGAATTGGGCCGAGAGCCGTTGCTCGGTCTGGCGACGGTCGATGATGTCGCGCACGAACACGCTGAAGATGTGTGTATGTCCGATCAACGACGGCGACACGGTCAACTCAACCGGAAACTCGCGACTGTCTTTGCGACAGGCCGTCGTCTCGACGCGCCGATTAAAAAAGGGCCCTTCGCCGGTCGTCAGAAAATGGTGCAGCCCCTGTTCGTACATTTCGCGGTATCGCGGCGGGATGACGATCTCGGCGAACGAGCGCCCAATGGCCTCATGCCGCGTCCAGCCGAACAGACGCACCGCCTGGACGTTCCATTCCGTCACGCGCCCGTCCGCGTCCATACTGATCACCGCGTCGAGCGACGTGTCGACCACGGCCTTGATTCGTTGCTGACTCTGCAACAGGGCGGCCTCCGCGGCCCTGGCACACTGGCTCTCGTATTGCGCCTGCACCGACTCGCGCCGTAACTGACGCGCCGACCAAAACAGCAGACCCAGCGCGGGAATCCCGATAGCGCCGCTGGCCAACCACAACTTGTTCAACACGCGTTGGATCGGCGTAAGAATGTCGGCATGGTCGCGGCGCAGGAGCACCGTCCAGCCGTACCCCTTGAAGGTGTCGTTGCCCTGGCTCTTGGCGTAGCCGGTCACGACCTTCACCTTCCGGCGTGTGTGCTGCTCCTGCACATACCCAGGTGTACCCGACATACTCAGGAGCGCCGAGGGTAGTTTCTCCTCGCGTAAGTTGATTGGCGGTGCAGCACCACGTCCGGAATCGACAAAGGCAAGCCCGTCGCGCGTGAGGAATTGATACTCGACGTCGCCGGCAAATCCCGGCTCGTCCTGCATCGCGCGCATGGTGCGCGTCATGACGCTTTCCACCATGTCCAGCCCGATCCGGCTGGTCACGACACCCGCGAATTGTCCCTGTAGATCGCGAATAGGGGAAGCCAACACCAATACCCCAGGGTCACTGCCAGTGGAACCTACCTCGCCGAGGTACACCTGCTGCCGGTCCCGCGCCGTCGTGAACCAATCGGTGCGAGACACATCTTGCCCAAGACTCGCGGAATCCGTCGAGGACACGATACGCCCCTGCGCGTCAGCCACACCGAGCCATCGGTAAATCGGATGGTACGAGGCCTTCATCCACACGAGATGCTCCGTGAGATACTTATAATCGTGCGGCTGTGACGCGAACGTACGGGCCATCATCACGACGTCGCCATAGCGCTCGAACAACATCCGGTCGACCTTGTCGGCGATCTCGGCGCTCGCCAGCGCCAGGTTTTCTCCCGCCGTATCAATGAGACGATCTTGGAGGTACCGCATGGCGATGCTCATCGTCAGCATCGCCGTAATTGTCAGCCCTGCCACCAGCAGCAGCAGCCACCGATAGGGCCTGGATTGGCGAGTGTCGTTCGGCGGCACCTCGGGGGACGACGGATCCGCGGCTTGCGGATCGGCTTCCTCGTGCCACCCGATCGAACGAATGTGGTCGTGCCCATCGCCGTTCACGGACGCGCCCTGCGGCGTCTCGCGAAAATCGGCACCGGACGAAGGCGGCGTATCTGGATGATCGGAAGTGGCCATACGTCGTGCTTATCGGGTCGTGTCGACGGCGCAGACACGATCGTATGCGGTCGCCAACGGCACCAACGCCGTCGGCCCATAGGACTGTTTCGACTGCGAAAGCCCCGGCAGCCCGGAGGCGTCCATTGTATTGATGACCGGAAATCCTGCGCGACCGGCCCACAGGGCCGTCGCGCGAAATAGGTACTCCGCCGCCCCGGCCAGGCGACGATCCGTCACCTCCGCCAGCACGCAGAATACATCCGCACCTAATGCCGTGCCGAAGGTATACCCGCAAATCCGATCGTCCACCAGCAGGACCAAGCCCATCAGGTCGAGATCGGCGGCGTCGCGCAGCAACCGTTGATGAAATACCTCGGCATCCTCCAACAATAACCGCGGCCAATCGCCATGTTCCTGTACGCGCTTGTGCTCTCGCCATTCGCGGAAGACGCGCGCACACTCGTCTGCACCCGCAAGCCGGTACGGCTCGACAGACACACGATGCTCGCGTGTCAGTCGATTGCACGCGCCACGTTGCGATTTGAAACGGTCGCCGTGCAAGCCCGCCAATGCGGCTGTGTCGTAGACAAACTCCGACTCTTTCGGCACGACGCGATAGCCCCACCGTTCCCATTGACGCGCCCACGCCATCGGCACCGACTCGATTCGGGCTGCCGGATTCACCACACCGCGCGCAGGCGACGACTCATGCAGCGCAGCAAACGCGGCCGCGACAACGGCCTGCGTACAGTCGCCTCCGAGCGGCGGGACCGGCAGAAACATCCCGTCCGGCGAATTTGCGAGCAACAGATACCGTCCGGCGACGTTTCGGTGCTGCAACGGCAACAGGTCTTGCCACAAAAAATGTGTCGCAAAAGCCCAGGCAGACGGCCGTTCTTGCGGCGGCAACGGGCTCGCCACGGCGGCGCGCTCGAACGCTGTACGGTCAGCCGCTGTAATCGTATCGTGCTTGCCAGAATGGTCCGGCGACTCGACACCGGTTGTCGCCCCCACCGACCGACGCTGGTGCGTAAGGCGCGCGGTCACCATAGGCAGCGGACGTGCTTCGACGACCTCGTCCTGAAATGCAGTCACGAGATCTGCATGCCGTGCGATCAGATCCAGCACCGGCTCGCGTTCCAACACATGCATGGCCTCGTCGCGATACGCCACCGCGCGTGGCCCACTCAATCGCTCCTCGATCGGAATCTGCGCAAAGGGCGAATCCGGGCCGCCGACATCGTGCACGGCTTGTGTCGCTGCCGAACTCGGCATCGCCGGACACTTGAGATCCCAGCCCAGTTCACACGTTGTCTTCGTCTCGTTCCACATCAGCGCCAACGGATACAGGCGACAATCGAGCGGCCGCGCTTCGTAGATCGAGCAGCCGTTGCTCGCCAGATTGAACGCGGGACAGATGTACCCCTCGCCCTGCGGATGCGGCTGCACGAGGATGCGACTCCCGGCAGGGTCGGGAAAACGGTCGGCGGCAATCCCCAAAGCCTGGGCGCACAGGATCTCGTCGGCGGTGAAGTAGGGGCGGAGCGGACTCTCGGCATCGGGGAAACGGCAACAAATTTCGCAGACCAAGCAGGCGCGGCTGGAGAGGGCCTGCGGCAGCAGGGGCGCCATATCCAATGGGCGCGGACTCGTCACGCGCGGCAGCGGCGTCTGTGGTGTCATCACGATCATGCAAACGCACGACGAGCGCTGAGGCTCAGCGCAGGCGACCATCATCGAGTCATGGAGCGGAACACGGCGGTAGCGTATCGGCAACGAAGCACGCCGACCACGCCATCCTATCGAGGCGTGGTGTGAGCGCCTGTCTGAGCGATACGCCGTCATCCTAGCATCTTTCCTCTGACAGACCCAGCATTTCCTCCCAACGAGCCGAGGCACGCGCCCGATCGGCTACGTAGATAGTCATCGCATATCGACCGTCTCTCGCGCCGAACCACCGCGCCTCGACTGCAAGCGCACGGCCTTGTTCCCCCCCTAAAACGCATGTTACGATGCCGCACTTCCCGCGGGAACCGAACGACACACCGCCGCAGGCCGAAGCAGTCGAGACGCTCACGGCCACCCTGAAGGAGCGCAGAGGACGACGTCTTGGGACTTTCGCACAGCGACGCCACAGCAGCCCCCACCGCCGATCTGTCCTCCTGGTGCGCCACTCTCGCGACCTCGCTCGAGCGGGACGGACTCCGCCAGTCCACCGATGCCGCCGGAGACGGCGGGTTCAACTCTACATTTCGCCTTAGCCCAACGCCCTATCTCATCAGCCAGGCCGACCTGGCGTTTTTCACCGCGCTTGGGCCGCAATTACTCGCCTTCTACCGCGCGCTGAACCGCCTCTATCAAGACAGCGTGCGCGGCGCGCAACCGAGCTGGGTCGCCGACTATCTGGATCGCGGCAAACCGGAGTCGCTCATCGCCTACAGCCGCATGAACCGCTTGAAGTCACACCTGCCGCGCGTCATTCGTCCCGACATCTTGCCGACCGACCGCGGCATGGTCATGACGGAATTGGATTCGGTGCCGGGCGGCATCGGCCTCACGGCGGCGCTCGCACAGGCCTACGCCGTGCCGCAGCCCACAGCTCCCACGTCGTGGTCAACACTCGTGGGCGAAACGGACGGCATGGTCCAAGGCTTTCGCCGCCTGCTGGAAGGCGCGGCCGGATCCGGCGGCCTCGGCGACGGACTCGTCGCGATCGTCGTCTCGGACGAAGCGAAGGACTATCGGCAGGAGATGCACTGGTTGGCACACCAACTCTCGCAAATCGGCTGCGCGACGGTCTGCCTCGAACCGCGAGACGTACGCTTCACCGAGGATGGACTCTATACGCAGGTCGACGGAACGGACCGACCTATCCGCGTGCTCTATCGATTTTTCGAATTATTCGACTTAAAAAACATCCCGAAGGCGGAGCTGATCCTGTACAGCGCCAAAAAGGGCCAGGTGGCGATGACGCCGCCCGCGAAACCGGCCTTCGAGGAAAAACTCGCCTTCGCGCTGTTCCATCATCCGCGCCTAGCCGCGTTTTGGGAGCGCAAACTCGGCACGGACACTCATTGCGCGCTGCAGAAGCTCTTCCCTCAGACCTGGATCTTAGACCCGCGACCGATCGCGCCGGTGGCCGTGATCCCCGGCCTCACGATCGGCGTCCAGCCCGTCGGTGACTGGACACAGCTAGCGACGGCAGGACAAAAGGATCGGCAACTCGTCGTCAAACCCTCCGGCTTTTCCGAACTGGCGTGGGGCAGCCGCGGCGTCTCGATCGGACACGATATGCCGCAGGACGAATGGCAGCGGGCGGTCACGGCGGGCCTCGCCGCCTTCGACCAGTCGCCGCATCTCGTCCAAGCCTTTCACAAGAGTCGGTCGGTGAAGATGGAGTATTATGATCCGGCGACGGCTTCGCTGCAGTCGATGCAGGGACGCGCACGGCTCTGTCCCTATTATTTTGTGACCGGCGAACAGGCCGACCGCGTCGAACTCGGCGGCATCCTGGCGACCGTCTGTCCGGCGGACAAGAAGATTTTGCACGGCATGCGCGATGCGATCATGGCGCCCTGCGCAGTAGCGCCCCCGCGCGCCACGAACGGCGCCGTCACAGAATCCGCAACGCCACGCACCTAACATCATCGACACGGACGATAGCCGATTCGTTTGGAGACAAGACACGCATCATGGCATTGACCCTGTATCATGTGAGCTGGTGTCCCGATTGTATGGTTGTCCGCGACAAGCTGGTCCAGCGCGGGCTGACTTACACCAGTGTCGTCGTGCCGGACGTCCGGTCGCAGCGCACACAGGTGCATGACGTGTCGGGGCAATATTATGTGCCGGTGCTGACGGACGGCGAGACCGTGCTGACCGAAACGGACGAGATCCTCGACTATCTCGACACCGTGAACCCGGCATCGTAAAGGAGCGCCCATGGAAGAGTGGAGACGCATACTCGCCGACAGCATCGTGAAGCCGCAGGATCTCGCCGATCGCTTCGGGCTCGATGCCGAGCAAATTGCCGCCATCACCGGCCCCTACCCGATGCGCATCACGCCGACGGTGCTCTCGACCATAAAAGGCAAAGACGATCCGATCTGGAAACAAGTGATGCCGGATGTCGCCGAGCTCGACGACATCGACGCGGCGGAAGATCCCCTCGAAGAAGACCTGATGAGCCCGGTGCCGCACCTCGTGCATCGGTATCCCGACCGCGTGTTGCTCATGGTCACCAATCAATGTCCGATCTATTGCCGCTTCTGCACACGCAAACGGCTGGTCGGCAAACCCGGCTTTTTGAAGCAGGGCGAATTGGATCGCGCGATCGCCTACCTCCGTGAACATACCGAAGTGCGCGACGTGATCTTGTCCGGCGGCGATCCGTTGCTGTTGCCGGACCATCTGCTCGAACGCATTTTGAAAGCACTCCGGACGATTTCGCACCTCGAATTGATTCGCCTCGGCTCGCGCGTGCCCGGCACATTGCCGCAGCGCATCACGCCGAAACTCTGCGAGATCGTCAAACGCTACCATCCGATTTACATGAACCTGCACTTCAACCACCCGGACGAGTTGACGCCGGAGGTGAAGGCCGCCTGCGGACGGCTGGCCGACGCGGGCGTGCCGCTCGGCGCGCAAACGGTGCTGCTGAAGGGCGTGAACGACGACCCCGAGGTGATGAAGCGCCTCATGCACCAACTGCTGCTCGCACGCGTGAAACCCTACTATCTTTATCAAGCCGACCTGACGAAGGGGACCAACCATTTCCGCACGACGGTGGAAACCGGCATGCGTATCATCAAAGCGCTGCAAGGACACACGAGCGGCATGGCCGTGCCGCACTTCGTGATCGACGCGCCGGGGGGCGGCGGGAAGATTCCGATTTTGCCGACGGATTACCTCGTCCACCTGGACGAAGACGAAGCGGTGCTTCGCAACTACGAACAAAAAACCTTTCATTATCCGCAGCCGCACACGAACGACCGGCGCGAACTGCCGATGTTCGGCACACCGCGCGCATACGATCCGGAAGGGGCCTACGCCGCCTGCGGCGACAGTTACCTCGGCAAGTGCGATACGTTCTCCTCGTGGGGCAACAGCTGCGGAGGAGACGTCGACGACCAGTGAGTACGCGTTCACGCCCGTCCGGCATTCTGCCGTTTCAAGACCTCCAACGCCTTGTGGCCCGCGGCGCCATCACCGCGGATCCGCCGATCGAAGCACGCCAGCTCCAGCCGGCGAGTCTCGACCTGCGCCTCGGCCGCAAAGCCTATCGCCTGCTCGCGAGTTTTCTCCCCGAACAGACGAGTATGACCAGCCGCCTGAACGTGTTGGACTTTTATCAGTCCGACCTCGTCATGTACGAAATGGATCTCACGGACGGCGCGATCCTGGAAAAGGGCCATGTCTACCTCGTCCCGCTGTTGGAGCGACTCGATCTGCCGAAAACGCTGTGGGCGCGCGCCAATCCCAAAAGCACCACCGGGCGCCTCGACGTGTTCACGCGCGTCGTCACCGACCTGAATACCGGCTTCGACGAAATTCGCGCCGGGTATTGCGGACCGTTGTACTTGGAAATCGTGCCCCGCTCGTTCGCGATCAAGGTGCGAACCGGCCAGTCGTTGAACCAAATTCGGTTTGTGCAGGGAGACGCGACGGCGTCGGACACGCATCTCCGTGCGCAACACAAGACCCAGCCGCTCGTGTATCACAACGATCTGGTGCCGAGCGGACGCACGTCGAAAAAAGGCGCTGGACGTCGGCCCGTGTCGCCGCGCGACCTGCGCGTGGATCGTGGGCTGTTCCTCCGGATCGACCTGAAGGGCGTCGAGCGGAACGGCCGCACCATCGTCGGGTATCGCGCCAAGAAAAACAGCCACGTGATCGACCTCGCCAAGGTCGGCCACTACGCCGCGCACGATTTTTGGGAGCCGATCGCACCGCAACGCGGCGACAGCCTCTTGCTGGAGCCGGAAGAGTTTTACATCCTCGCCTCGAAGGAACGCGTCTGCGTGCCGCCCGGGTATGCGGCGGAAATGGTCGCCTACGAGGCGGCCTGCGGCGAGTTGCGTACGCACTACGCGGGGTTCTTCGATCCGGGGTTCGGGTACGGGGCCAAGGGAGAACTGGGCGGTACGCAGGTCGTGCTGGAAGTCCGGCCGCACGACGTGCCCTTCCTGATCCACGACGGCCAGACCTTTTTCAAGGTTGTATATGACCGTATGCTCGGGCTACCCTCGAAGCTCTACGGCGCGACGTTGGGCTCGTCCTATCAACAGCAGACGTTGACGCTGAGCAAACATTTTACGGTGTAACGTCCCTCTATGAGTCACGATCCCCAGAAACTCACGCCGCATCCCGGCGACTCCACCCGCCTCGCGGAAGACCATGCGATGCGCGTCCCAGGTCTGATGGCCGGCACCGCGCTGATGTTCATCGGGTTTTTGAACATCCTGCTGTCGATCAGCGGCGGGTTCGAAATCAACGTGATGCCGATCCTGCTCTACTTCGCCGGACTCGCGATGTGGGCCAACGCCGTGGTGGAGAACGCGACCAAGCGTTACCTCATCATGGGCTTCGCCGTCGTCTGCGGCCTCGGGTTTTTCCATTACGGCGAAGTGATGTTCTGGCACAAACAAATCATCTTCTGGTCGACCATCATCATGGTGATGTTTTTTATTTTCCGCACCAGCACGCCCGGCGACTGAGCCCTCCATGGCCGTCGCGCCGCCGACCATCGCCGTGGTCATCCCGACGCTCAACGAAGCCCAGTGTATCGCCGACACGCTGCAGCAGGCGTTGGCGCATGCGTTCGACGAATATGTCGTCGTGGACGGCGGCAGCACGGACGGGACCCCGGAGATCGTTCGTGCGCTGCCCGCCGCACATCCCACGACCTGCCTCTTGTCGACCGCCGGACGCGCCGTACAAATGAATACCGGCGCCGCAGCCGTTCGATCCGACGTGGTGCTGTTTCTCCATGCCGATACGCGCCTCCCGACCGACGCGCGTCGCGCCATCCAAACGGCGATGCAGGATCCGGCGTGCGTCGGCGGCAGATTCGACGTGCAATTCGACCGACACACGCTCGTCAGCCGGACGATCTCCGCATTGATGAATCGGCGCTCACGCTGGACCGGGATGATGACCGGCGACCAGGCCATGTTCGTGCGTACAGTACGTTTTGGCGAGGTCGGCGGGTTTGCGACGATCCCGTTGATGGAGGATCTGGACCTCAGCCGCCGCCTCAAACGTCTCGGCCCAATCGCGGCGCTCCGCGCACGCGTCACCACGTCGTACCGACGCTGGGAACGAGACGGCCCGATCCGTACCATCGTCCGCATGTGGGCGCTGCGCTTCGCGTACTGGCTCGGCGTGACACCGGCCACGTTGGCGCGCCATTATCGACCCGTTCGCTGACATCCAATGAATCGACCGACACACACTCGTTCCCATGCTTCTCGACCGCCGCAGGGCTCGCCGCAACGAGGCCACGCCGACGCCGTGCTCGTGCTCTTCGCAAAAGCGCCGATCCCCGGCACCGTCAAAACGCGCCTGTCGCCGCCGCTGACACCCGACGAAGCGTCCAGCCTGCACGGCAGTTTTGTATTGGACGCGCTGGAACGCAGCAAAACGGCGATCCAGCAACAGCGCCTCTCGCTCGACCGCGTCATCGCCTGTGCGCCGTCCGCCGACCATGTGTTTTTTCAGATCGTAGGCGAACGCAACGGCGTCGGCCTGATCGATCAAGTCGGCGACGACCTCGGTGCGCGGATGAAGCAGGTCGTGGCGGACATGTTCGCCCGAGGCTATCGACGTGTGCTGTTACTCGGGACCGACCTTCCGTCGTTGCCGTTGACCGTCTACGCGGACAGCCTGAAGGTGCTCGAACAACAGGATCTGGTCATCGGCCCGGCCGAAGACGGCGGCTACTACGCCATCGGCATGACGCGCCCGGTGCCGGAGCTGTTCGACGGCATCGCCTGGTCGACGCCGCAGGTCTACGCACAAACACGCGAACGGATCGCACGCGCCGGGTTGACGGTCGGCGAATTGCCGCGCTGGCGTGACGTCGATCGGATTGAAGATCTGCACGCGCTTATGGCCGAAGCGGCCGCCGACGCGCGCAAACCGAAAGGCCAGCGGACGTTCTCCCAACGAACCGCCGGGACGGTGCAACTCCTGCGCGAGCGGTACGGAGCCGGATGAGTACGCCCGAGAAAACAAATCGCCAAGTGGCCATCATCCCAGGCGGCGCGAAAGGCATCGGCCGCGCCGTCGCGCTCGACCTTGCGAAAAAGCGTTGGGCCGTCGCGATCTGTTACCGCACAAGTGCAGAGGCTGCGAAGGACACGGCCCACGAGATCGACCGACTCGGCGGGCAGAGTTTGGTGATGCAGGCCGACGTGGCAGTTGCCGAGCGGGCAACGCACTTTGTCCGCGCGACAGAGGAACGGTGGGGTCGGATCGATGCGTTGATCCACTGCGCCGGGCCCTACCATCGCGTGCCGCTGTTGGAAGAAACAGCAGCCGGGTGGGACGAGATGATCGCGGGAAATCTCCACTCGCTGTTTCACATGGCGCAGGCGGTGACGCCCGGCATGATCGCACGCAAGCATGGTCACATTGTCGCGTTCGGGATGGCTAATGGGGATCGGATGGGCGGGCAACCGAACGTCACCGGCCACTACGTCGCCAAGGCCGGTGTGCTGATCTTGATCCGCACGCTGGCGAAGATTCTTGCGCCGCACGGCATCCGTGCAAACGCCGTGTCGCCAGGGTATATCGACTCCGGCAGTGCACCGGCGGACGAATTGGCTGCCGCGCTGAAGACGATTCCCGCCGGCTACCTCGGCAGCGTCGACGATGTCGCGTCCGCCGTGCGCTACTTACTGTCGGACGAATCGCGCTACGTCAACGGCGCGAATATCCAGGTCAGCGGCGCCTGGGGCATCTGAGAAAATTTTTTCGGGAACGCGGGAGACGTGAGACGTAAGAAGTCGCGAAGGTGACTGGGTGCGCGGTGAGCGCGCACCCAGTAGGAAATGTGATGAACGGGATTATCGTTTTCTGAATTGCGGAGGGACCGTACCCGAATACCCGCCGCCGCCCCACCGACGCCCACCGCCATAATATCCGTAACCACCGTAGCCGCGGCGCCAGCCGCCGCCCCAGTATCCGGGATAGCCTGGATAAAAACCTCGGTAGTATCCCGGGCCCCAACCCAATCCCCATCCGAGTCCCCAACCGGGATACCAGGATGCCGGACCGTACACCGGCCCATATCCATACACCGGCGCCGGCGCGTAGACACCGGCGGATGCCGTATAGATCACGCCGTCCGACTGATGCGCCGAGGCCGCGCAGCCGCCGACCGCCAGCACACCGACGAGCAACGCCACGACCAACAGATTCCGTCCCATCGTGATCCTCCCTCGCGCGAGTCCTCGCGCCGCACCGTCATGCTACCAAGCCCGTGACGTTCTCACCAGTGGTGTGGATGCGGCCTCTGCGTAGATAAAACGACCTCGACGGCGGCAGAGAAATCATACCCGGAGGAGTTGCTGCGACGAACGGAATGTGGTTGGAGCGCGCCGGAGCGGAAGCGGCGGTCGACCTATCGAGGAAAGGGCGCCATCGGCGAACTCCGCATCGAGCTGCCGGGCGGATAATAACAAAACGGACAGGCGGCGGGATTTGTATACGGCGCACTCGGATAGGGACCAAACGGGCCGAAGTAGTAACTCGTAGGTCCCCACCAGTGGTGCTCGGACGCGAAGGGACGCATCGCGCCGCCGGCATACTGCGGCGCCGCCGGCGCGTCGCGCACTTCCCAGGTGACAAGTTGCTTCAATGCTAATACGGGGTACCGATACTCGCCTTCGTCGAGCGCACGAGTTTCCGCTCCTTGCACCTCGCCGACGACCGTCATGACGAGGCCCGGTTCGAAACGAGCTGGATCGATGAACTGGGGGTGAATGGCGAGAAAGCGCCCCTGAGACTGCGTACGATCGCGTGTCGGCGGCCGACCTTCCTCGCGCGGGAGCTGCAACATTTCGATTTCGGTCCGGTCGGCCGCACGCTTTGCGGACAGCACGAGCCCATCGAGCATAACGGTACGACCGACGACGCGATCCGTCGCCTCGCGCACGTCGGCGAACGTGACCGTGCGATCGATCTGCTGCCGCAACTCCGGCGTAAGCGCGCGATTCACGACCTCATCCGGCCCGCCGTACATCGAGGCGCAACCGGAAGAGAGGAGCGCGGTCACCAATGCGGCGACATACGTCCATTGCCGAATACTCTTCCCGCGGCATGTGTTGTCCGGCATCGACTTCATCCCGTTTGCCTGGTCGGCGTCTACCGTCCGAACGTCTTCTTCAACAGCGGTTCGATTTCGCCCTTCGCCGCCATCGGATCGAGAATGTCCGTGTCGCCGAAAAATTCGCCGCCGATGAACACCTTCGGCAAGGTCGGCCAATTCGTCAACTTCGTGAGCGCCTCGCGCTTCGCAGGCTGCGACAAGACATCGATGACTTCATAGGGATACCCGTAGCGGTCGAAAAACTGCATCGTCTCCCGCGTGAACCCGCACATCGGCATCTGCTTCGTGCCCTTCCCATAGACCAGGATCGGGTTGGCTTTGACTTCGCGCTGAATTTCTTCTTCAATCGGATCGGCCATGACACTCCTCCTCAATGCCTTTTCTTGCCCATATGTACTTATGCTTCGTCGGGCGTCTTCGCGGTCAGTTCCAGCGCGTGGATACGGCCGTCTTTCAGCGGCGCGTCCAATGCCTGGTAAATCATGCGATGACGGTCCAACAAGTTTTTCCCCGCGAATGCGCTCGACACGACACGCACCGCCAAGTGGTCGCCCGTGCCCCGCGTATCGCGCACCGCCACCTGCGCGTCGGGAATCGACACGCGTAGATGCGCGGTTAATGCGTCTGCTGTAATCATGCCCGTCTCCCTTCGTCCATACTGCGCAAAAACTTACTCTAACGGCCGGGCCGGTGCAACCGCCGGACCTCGGGCCACCGCGCATCGGCGCGCATCCGGCCCTATCCTAGGCCCATACGTTTGGGCGCACTGCACGCCCGCGCCGACGACGTGCCCCGTATCGAATCCACCACGACGTGACATGGAAGCAGATAGAACAAGGTGAGTCCTCAGAACACCCTCGTCGTTCTTCTACACTCTCACATGTCACACCAAACCTATTGATCCTGCATAGAAACACGGTTCATTCCCGACTCAGTTCCGACCCAGATGGTCTGCGACCGGCTCTTCGAGAACGACTTCACCTATCGCGTGTGGAAATGGGAAAGGAACTGGGCCATGCAACTCACACCCCTTGCATTACGTAGTACGGCGGCACTCCTGATCGTGACCTCCTGTTGGATGGCCAAACGTCCGTGGTGATGAGGCGCCACACGGCCATGGTTCTAGGGCTGATCGACAGGCGCGACAGAGGCTACACAGCAGGGCTTCCACTCGACGATTGGAAGCGCATACTCTGGTGGGGATTCAGTCGCAGCAGCCTTGGACCATGCATCGCTGTGTTGGAAGAGTCGGTTCACCACATCCACCTCAACCAGGAGGGGTCCCATGACGGAGTTTCGTTCCGACCTGCTGTTCGGCGCATCTACGGGAAACGGGCGCGTGCTGATCGTCGACGACGAAGCGGACATCCGCAAGGTCGTGCGCATGACGCTGCAGAAAGCCGGGTACGACGTGCTCGAAGCGGAGAACGGCGAGAAAGCCATCGAGACGATCAACTTCGGCGAGAATCGCGTGATGCTCGACGTGCTGATCTGCGACATCCGCATGCCGAAGATCAACGGTATCGAAGCCATCGCCTACTTCCGGCACAACTACATGCGTGTGCCGATCATCGTCCTCACGGGATTTCCCGATGCGGAAATGGCGTCCTCGCTTCTCCGCGACGAAGGCATCGTCGACTATCTTGTGAAACCGGTCGAAGGCGAAAAGCTCAAAGCCGCCGTGGAGCGTGCGATGGAACAACGCGAGCTCGCGCATCTGTAATCGTGCCGGAGCGGTAGGCTTGGCCCGAGCGCACCGCGTCCGGTCACCGGGCAGGCGAGACAGGGCGCATGCTGCGTCCTGTCTCCGCGGCGCACACAGCAACGTACAAAGCATCCCTCACCTCGGCTGAAAAGGATCGCATCCGTGGCACAGACGGCCGTCATGGCGGAACAGACGCCGATCCGTATCGCGATCCTCGGTGCGGGCAACGGCGGATTGCGCCTCTTGGAGCTGCTGAGCCATGTGCGCGGCGTGCGCATCGCAGGAGTCGCCGATCGATTCGCCGACGCACCGGGAGCCGTGCGCGCGCGCGACCTCGACATTCCCGTGACGCAGAGCGTGACCTCGTTGATTTGCGACGACTCCATCCACCTCATCATCGACGTCACCGGCGACCCGAACGTGGAACAGTTGGTCGCGCGATATAAATCGCCGGCGACGGAAATGCTCGGGGGGACGGCGGCGCGCCTCTTCTGGCAATTGGTCCAGCACGAATCGCAGCTCCACAACGAGATCTCGCACACCGACAAGCTGGCGGCGCTCGGCTCGTTCGCCGCGGGTATCGCGCACGACATCAATAATCCGCTCTACCTCATCATGGGGCTCGCCGAGGACCTGCTCGACCATCCGACGCCGGAGACGGTCACGGCCCATGCGCAGGACATCATCGACGCGGTGCGGCGCACCAGCCGTATCTGCAGCGACCTCACGCGGTATGCGCGCCGCACGCAACAGACCGATCCGGTTCGCGTCGACCTGCAGACCGTACTGGAAGAAGCGCTGAAGATCGGCCGTCACGCCCTGCTGTTTCAGGACATGACGGTCGTGCGGCGCTTCGACGCCGCGCATCGCACGGTGTGCGGGAACCCCGACGAGCTCATTCATCTCTTCGTGAATCTGATCACGAATGCGATCCACGCGATGGACGGCCAGGGCACGCTGACGATCGCAACGCGCAACCACGGCACGCTGCTGGAAGTGGACGTGGCCGACACCGGATGCGGCATCCCGCCCGACACACTGGACAAGATTTTCGAACCGTTCTATACCACCAAGGCCGCCGGGAAAGGGACGGGATTGGGACTGTACAACGTCAAGACCATCCTCGAACAACTCGGCGGCAGCGTGACCATCACCAGCACGGTAGGACGCGGGAGCACCTTTACCCTGACCTTTCCAGTCGTCGCCTAACCATCGTCGCGGACGGACGCAGAGCGCCGTGGCGAACCAGGCGACGATCGACAGAGCGGCGCACGATGTCGACACCCAAGACGGGGCCTCGTCGCACAAGCCCCTGGGGGTTGCGCGGCAAACTCATCCTCTCCATGCTGCTCGTCGGCGCTGTGCCGCTGGCGGGCGGGCTCATCCTGGCCTTTCTCCAAGGCTCGAAAGAAATCCGCGAAGTCAGCGGAGAAAGTTTCAAAGCGCTTGCCATCGAAACCGCGCGGAAGTTAGACCTGCTCGTCGCCGAAGAGATCGCACGCACCTCGCGGATCGCCGCGGATACCACGATCGTCACGACGCTGGAAGTACGTCGCGACAGCCTGCACTCGCTCCCGCCGGACGAGCTCGCCGCTCAGATCCAGCGAGAACAATCGGCCTGGGACTCGCGCGACCCGGCCCGTATGAAAGCGGTCTCCGACCATCCGCTCAGCCGCCTGTTGCGCGAATATTCGTCGGGCTCGCGCAGCGAACCGGACCATGCGGTGCCGTCCGTCGTTCGCGCGGCGACGCGTATGCTCTACCTCACTGATCTCGACGGCAACCTTGTCGGCGCGTTGTCTCTTTATCCGCCCTATATCAACCGCGACCAGGCCTGGTGGCAAGGCGCCTTTCACAAAGGCGTCGGGCGACTCTTCATTGAAGATCTGACGTTCAACGAGACGTTACATACGCACGTGTTCACGATCTCGGTGCCGGTCATGGACAGTTTGCGATACGAAGCCATCGGGGTCTTGCATAGAGTCTTGGACGCCAAGGAATTCTTCTCCGCGTCGATTCAACCGATCCGCTTCGGGAAGACGGGGCACGTCATGCTCATCGACCAGCACGGCACGGTGATGAGTTGCCCGATTCTGCCGACCGGCGTGCGCTTGTCCGACCCCGCGCTGATTCCGCTGGTGACACCGCTGATGCCGGGCTGGGTCCACGCAAACAGCGATGGGCACGGAGGTCGCTCGCAATCCATTATCGGATTTGCGCCGTTGCCGGAAACAAGTCGCGCGACGAACGGATCGTTGGACGGCGGCGGCTGGCACACGTTCGTGTGGCAAGACTCGGAAGAATTGTTCGCTCCCGTCACGCACCTGTTTTCGTGGATGGCAATCTTCGGTGGGCTAGCCTTGTTGCTGCTGGCCGGATTGGGCGCGGTCGCCGCGACACGGATCGTCACGCCGATACGCCAATTGCAAGCGGCGGCGCAGGCCATCGGGCGCGGAGAACCGGCGGTCACACCGAACATTCGCACCGGCGACGAGCTGCAGGATCTGGCAGAAGATCTTTCGCGAATGGCGCGACAGATCGAACGATCGTTTGCAGGGCTGACCAGCCAGGTCGAGCGGAGCAAACGCGACGTGCAAGTGCTGCAACAGTCCACCGATCACATTCTCGACGCGGTGCCCACACCGATCGTGTTACTCGACCGCGACGCGCAGGTGCACTACATGAATCGCGCCTGCCGCGAGGCCTTTACGGTTCCGGCGCAAACGACGCTGCCAGGATCGTTGTTCGACATTTTAGCGGTCCCGGCCCCATCCCGCGCGCAACTCAACCGCGAACTGCATATCATGGGCAACGGCCATGCGTCGCACGCCGCCGCACTCGATGCGTTGGCCGCGGCCACGGCGGAGACACGCGATCCGCTCTCACCCTCATCGACCCCCGACGCAGCGACGCGGCGGCCGGAATTGCAGATCGGTGCGCACGTGTATCGGTACGACTGGTTTCGCCTCCCGTCGCCCGCCGGAGAATCACCACGACTGGGCCTCGTGTTGCGGAATGCGACCGAAGAAACGCGACTCCAAGCGGCGTGGATCGACGCGGAAAAAAGCGGCAGCCTCGGCGTGTTGACCGCGGGCATCGGCCACGAGCTGAACAATCCGCTGTTCGGCATCCTCGGATTGGGCGACGCGATTCAGCACGAGGAGAACCCGGCGCAAGTGAAGGAATTCGCCAAGACCATCGTGCAGCAAGGGCGACGGATGGCGACCATCATCCGGGATTTTACCGGTGTGTCGCGCGATGCGACGCGCGAACCGCGGCTCCTCGTCGATCTTGCGCAGCACATGGATCAAGCTCTGGAGCGCATCGAACATGCGACGCCCCAGTGGCACATCGACATCGAACGGCAATACGCCGCCGCCTCGCCCATTCGCGTCGTCCCCGCCGAGCTGCAGCAGGTCTTGGCGCAGGTGCTGAGCAACGCCGTCCAGGCGATGGGCGCGAAGGGGCATCTTCGCGTGACCGTCGAACAGGTCGAGACCACGGTCTCCTTGCGGATACGCGACAGCGGGCCCGGCATTCCCACGCATCACTTAGGAAAAATCTTCGACCCGTTTTTTACGACCAAGGGCCAAGGCGAAGGCAGCGGCCTGGGACTGACGATCGCGCGACGTCTCGTCGCCAAAAACGGCGGACAGATTGCGATCGCCAGCGCACCGGGCGAGGGCACAACCTGCACCATCTCGTTTCCCGCTGCGCCGCACCCGCAGGCCGAGGGAGGCCAGCCATGACACAGCCCAGCGCTGACTCACCGCGCCGTGCCGTTCCCATCGGAAACATCGTCGTCGTATTGCTGGTGACGGCGGTGGTTGCCGGGGCGGCGCTTGCGAAAGATCCGCCGCTGCCGACGAGCCTCGCGCCGGAGCGCGTCGCCGACTACCTCCATGCGGTGATCGAGGCGGATCGCAGCCTATACACATCCCAAGTCGTCACGCGCATGCAGGAGCGTGGTATCGTGAAGGCGACCGAACATTGGGAGCAGGACGGCACGTTACCGTTGCCGGCGCAATTTCTCCAACATGCCGGGCAGCTGGTCGCCGAGCAAGGCAGCGGCATCCGCTTTCGCCTGATCGGCCTGCACCCGATCAACCAGCGAAACGCGCCGGCGACCGACTTCGAACGCACGGCGCTGCAGTCGTTCACCGAACGTCCGTCGCAGCCCTATCGTGGTGTGGTGACGAGCGGGAAAAAGCGCTACTTCCAAGCCATCTACCCGGACCGCGCCACGTCGGCCGCCTGCGTCAGTTGCCACAACCAACATCCGCTCAGTCCGAAGCGCGACTTTGTCCTAAACGACGTGGTCGGGGCGATAGCGATTACGATCCCGCTGGATTAGAACGACGCAGATTGCAGGGACTTAGGTCGAGGTAGAGGGTGTTGGGCTGCTCGGCGGCGGAAGTTGCGAGTAATCTTCGCGGTAGATTTGCAGCGCGGTCAGCAACAGGGCCATGACGACGGGCCCGAGGAACACACCGATGACGCCGTACACCGCGAGGCCGCCGAGTACGCTGAACATTAGGAGGAACACGGGAATCTGCGCTTCCTGCCCGATAAGGAACGGCCGCAGGAACTGATCGACGGTCGAGACCACGGCACCACCCCAGATCAGCAACGCCACGCCCTTCCACGTCGGCCCGATCCACAGCAACCACAAACCCATAGGCACCCAGATCAACGCGGTACCGCCGAACGGCAAGGGCGCCAAGAGGATCGTCAACACTGTGAGGGCGACCGGCATCGGCACACCCAGGACAAGGTACGCTAATCCCGCAAGCAGCCCCTGCACGATGGCCGTGACGATCACGCCCTTCACGACCGCGCGCATCGTTTGATCGAGTCGGCTGAAGATCTTCGCCTTGTGCGTATCTTCCAGCGGCACCAGATCGTACAACGCCTGCATCAGACTCCGCCCGTCTCGGAAAAAGAAAAACAGCGTGACGATCATGATCAGCGCGTTGGCGAAAAACTCGAAGAGATTTTTGACGAAGCCCGTCAGGCCGCCGACCAAAAACTGGCTCAGCGACTTGGCGTTGTCGACCAGCATGTTTTCGAGATTGCCCGGGCCGTCGCTGCCGATCCGTTCGAGAAACGGTTGGGCCACACGGCCGATCAACGGCAACTGCGCCACTTGATCGGGCAGCCGTTCGATCCCGCCGCTTGCCACCCAGGCGCGGATCTCCCGCTCCGCCGACGCGGCCTCGCGAACGATGACACCACCCGTCCACACCATCGGCAACACACCGAGCAACATAATGCCGACGGTCAGTGCCGCCGCAGACGCCGACTCGCGCCCGCCGAACCAGGCCGTCAATCGTCGATGTACGGGGAATAACAGATGCGCGAGGATGGTCGCCCACACGACCGCGAGCAAGAACGGGCGCAACATCAGCGCCAGTTGATACAGCAGAAACAGGAGAATGGCGAAAAAGGCGAGTGCGAAAACGAAGCGTCGAGACCCAAGTGGGAAGGCGCGGTCCAAAGCACCGCGTTCTTAACAGAAATTCCGCACGTTGTCACTCACGGTGGGACCGTCGTGCGAGAAGACGACACGACGGTACCTCACGCGACTCAGACCGTATCGGCAGGTTGCACGCCGCCGTATTCCATCAAGCGGTTGTACGACAGGGTGCAGTCGGGACAAAATACGTCCGAGAGAAACACATCGGACGCCACCGCCTGGTAGCGCCGCAGATAGGTGACGAAGTCGCACCACTCGTTGCCGGCGGTCCCGTCCCACTGTTCGTCTTTGATACGGCGGCAGATGGAACAGGCAAGCACGATGTGAATACCTTGCATGGGAATGCTCCCTCTCTGAAAAATCCGTCACTTCGCGTGAGTCGCGCGCCGATTCGGCGCCCCGGATCGACGACTCGCACGACGCTGAAGGGATCACCCCGCGCAAGGAGGACGAAACAACCCGCCGTCCATGAGACGGTCGGGGAAGACGAGGCTGAGATCGAATGAGAGGCGAGAGACGTGCCGAAACAGAACCGTCACGGACGCGGAGGGAATGGAGCTGGACCCGAGCAGACTCTCCTCGATCAGACGTTCTTCCACCGCATCGGAGGTCGTCGACGGCGACCACAAGGTCGTCGGCGCACCGAGTACGTACATAAACACAAAGAGGCACAACAGGCCTCCGAACAAGGTTCGCATGTACTCGCCCGGCCTCCACACCGACATCCTAATGAGCACCTCCGCGCGGAAAACGGGCGGAGCTTAGTCCCGAACGTCACATCCGTCAACCCAGGCCCTCTGCTTACGCACTATTTCGTGGAAGCTGTCGGCACCCCTTCCTCGACTCAGAGTCCAAACGACCGCTTCAACCGGTCCCACCAACCGCTACTGTGTAGCTCGCACAAAACGGTCGGCTCCGTGCCTTCGATGAACACTTCCGTGACGGTGGAAGGGCACTGCTCGGTCGCCACTTGCCCCGACTGCGGATCCAACGTGGTACGCACAACGCCGCTCGGCTTCGAAAAGTCCGGCGAAGCCGGCGACAATGTCCGCCGCATAAATGCGGACCAAATCGGCAGCGCCGCTTGCGCGCCGGTCAGGCTCAACGCTTGCCCGTTGTCGAACCCCACCCAGACGCCGACGACCAACTCCGGCGTATACCCGATAAACCAGGCGTCGCGGGTACCGTCCGTCGTGCCGGTTTTGCCGGCCACGGGCGCCACCACACCGAGCGTGCGCGCCTTCTTTGCCGTGCCTCGCTCCACCACGCCCTGCAACAGCGACGTCACGAGATACGAGGTCTGCGCCGAAAGCACCCGTTGCCGCTCCCCACTCGCATGCCATAAGGGATCGCCTTGGTCGCTCATCGCATGGCGCAACACCGTCGGCGTCGTCAGCACACCATCATACGCAAATGCACTGTAGGCCCCCGTCATCTCAAGCAACGACACGGACGCCGAGCCGAGCGCCAGCGTCAGGTTGCGATCCAACGTGCTGCGGATACCAAGGCGCTTCGCCAACTGCACGATCGGCGGCACGCCGAGCATGTAGGCAATACGAACCGCCGGGACGTTCAACGATTGTTCGACCGCCGTCCGCACTGTGACCTGGCCTCGGAACTGACGGTCGTAATTCTGCGGCGCCCACGTGCCCGAACCGGACTCGAAGCTGACCGGTTCGTCTAGCACCGTACTCGCCGCAGTCAGTACACCGCGCTCGCTGCCGTCGCCCAGCCGTTGCTCGAACGCTGCCGCATAGACGATCGGTTTAAACAGCGAGCCCGGCTGACGTTTGGCTTGGACCGCACGATTGAACTGGCTCTGACGATAGTCGCGCCCGCCGACCATTGCGACGATCTCGCCCGTTCGTGGATCGATCGCCAACAGCGCGGCCTGCAGCGGCTCCTCGCCCGCCGCCAACCCCGGATAGGCTTTTTCGAGTTGCGCCAATCCCTGCGCCACCGACTCGTCGGCGATCCGCTGCCGTATCGGGTCGATCGTGGTGTAAACGGCTGCACCCGCCGGCAATTCTTGACCGATGGTGTCTTCGAGATGCGCTAAGAGGTAGTCGACAAAATAGGGCGCGTCCGCCACGGTATCCGTCAGCGGAAACACGGTGACCGGCCGTTTCAACGCCTTCTCCAGCATGGCGTCGTCGATCCGGTCGACCTGCCGCAACACATGGAGCACGATGTCGCGCCGCTTGGTGGCCAACGCCTTGTCGCGCAGGGGCGAATACGTATTCGGCCCTTTGATCAACCCGGCGATCAGCGCCGTCTCTTCGACGGACAGGTCTTGAAGCCGTTTGCCGAAATACCGCTGCGCTGCCGCCGCGACACCGAAGATACCGACGGAGCCCGCCTGCCCGAGATAAATTTCATTTAGGTAGGTTTCGAGAATGTCGTCTTTCCGATACTTCGCTTCCAAAACCAGTGCCGACATCGCCTCCTGCAGTTTGCGACTGAACGTGCGCTTCGGCGTATAAAACAGGTTCTTGGCCAACTGCTGCGTAATCGTACTGCCGCCCTGGACGACCTCGCCACGCAGCACGTTCGCGGCAACCGCGCGCCCGATCGCAATCGGATCGATCCCGAAGTGACTGCGAAACCGCCGATCCTCCACGGCCAGGACCGTGTCGATGAGAAGGCTCGGCATCTCCGCCAGCGGCACCCAGGTCCGCACCTGGCGCGTCGCGCCGCGCACGCCGCTGATGAGTTGCGGCTCCAACGTCGCCGACGGCAGCGGGCTCGTGAGACGCGCATTCGTCACGGCGGCAATCGAGGCGACGACGCCGCGGTCCAGCGTGATTCGAATCTGCCGCGGTTCGAGGTGCAGGTCGGAGGCCCCCTTCAGATATAGGTCGACGGTGCCCCCGCGCACACGATAGGTCCCCGGCGCGCGCACCTCCGACTCCACGGGGTGGTAGCCCAGGCGGCCGAGGCGATCCCGCAGTTGCGCCTCCGTCAGCGCGGCTTGTGGGGTCAGGACGAAGGGGGCGCCATAAATCAGCAGTGGCGGGCGTTCCTCACCCTTTGGTAAGGTCAGGACGGACGCGAGATAGAGGCCATAGGCCAGGAAGGCGAGCAGCCCGAGAGCGGCGACGGCGCCGACCACGCGGGCCCCGCGCCGATACCACGATCGCGCCACGAAGGACATCTCCTCGACGGTAAGATTCCCTAGGATACGAGAACCGATCCGAGAAAGCGATGCGGCCGCCCGCGTGACACGGTGAGACTCGCGGGTGCAGGCCTCGCGCAGCCGGCGCCGATCCGGCACAGCACATCAGAAAGGCACGGACGATCATGACGCCGACCGATTCCGCTTCCCGCACGACCTCCTCGTCGCGCACACGACGCCTGTTGCTGTGCAGCGCATTGCTGATCATCACGTCCGCCTGCACCGCCTCCGACGTCCCGTCGAATGCCGAGGCGCCGAAAGTCGTCATTCAAACGGCCACGCCGATCGCAGCGCCTGCCGCGCCGGTATCGACCGACCGTGCAACCTCGCTGCTCGCGCAAGCGAACGAGGCGTTTATCGCCATCGCCAAATCGGCGCGCGCCTCGGTCGTCAATATTTCTTCGTCCCGCAAACTCAAAAACGAGAACGAGCCGTCCGCCAATAGTCCGTTCGACGATCCGTTTTTCCGCCGCTTCTTCGGCGACGAGCCGGACAATAAAAAATTCCGCCAGCCGAAAGAGCGCCAAGAGCAAGGCCTCGGCTCCGGCGTGATCGTCAGCACCGACGGATACATCGTCACGAACAATCATGTCGTCGAAAAGGCCGACGACATCAAAGTGCTCCTGAACGACAAACGGACGTTCAAAGCCAAGGTGGTCGGCACCGATCCGAAAACCGACGTGGCCGTCATCAAGATCGACGCGAAGGATCTCCCCGCATTCGTCGTGGCGGATTCGAGTCAATTGCAGGTCGGCGAACTCGTGTTGGCCGTCGGCAACCCATTCGGGCTCAATCAGACGGTCACGATGGGTATCGTCAGCGCCGTAGGCCGCGCGCATATGGGCATCGTCGACTACGAGGACTTCATTCAGACCGATGCGGCCATCAACCCCGGCAATTCCGGTGGCGCGCTGGTGAACCTGCGCGGCGAATTGGTCGGCATCAACACCGCGATCTTTTCGCGCAGCGGCGGCAACATGGGCATCGGCTTCGCCATTCCCAGCAACATGGCGCGCAGCGTCATGACGAGTTTGATCCAACACGGCAAGGTCGTCCGTGGGTGGCTGGGCGTGTCGATCCAGGAACTGACCACGGAGTTGGCCAAGGAATTTGGTGCGGCCGACACGCAGGGCGCCCTGGTCGCGGACGTGCTCGACGACAGCCCCGCCGCCAAGGCAAAGTTGCAGCGCGGCGACGTGATCGTCGCGTACAAAGGCGTGCCTGTGCGCGATCCGGGACATCTCCGTAGCATGGTGGCCGAAACGCCGCCGGACACAACCGTTACCGTCACGATCCTGCGCGACAAAGATCGCAAAGACGTAAAAATGGTGATTGCCGAGCTCCCGAAGGACATCGCCAAGGCCGGACAAACGGCACCAGACAGCACCAAGGGCGACCATGCCTTGGCGGGCATCACCGTCGAGGAGAACAAAGATCGCAACGGCCGGGGGCACGGTAAAGGCGGCGTGATCGTCACCGAGGTCGAACCGGAATCGGCGGCTGAACGAGCGGGCGTCCGCGCGGGAGACGTGATCTTGGAGCTAAACCGGAAAGCGATCCGCTCCGTGAGCGACTTTGACAAACTGGCGAGCCAACTGAGTCCGAAGTCGACGGCGCTGCTGCTGATCACACGTGGCAACTCGACAATCTTCCTGTCGGTCGCCCCATAGCAGACAGAGGCACCGCATACGGCTGCTATACGGATAGGTCCGTTCAGCCCTTTTGGCAGTCCATATGGACAGAGACTAAGGCTCTTGGGTTGTCTACCTACGCAGGCGGTGCTAGGATGCTCAACCTTTGCCGCATCGTGCGCGTGGACTCCTTGTGACGGCGCTCCGTAGTCGGCACGCTCGGACCGCCTGTTCCTGAACGAAAGGACCCAGGATGGCACACTCCAGCACTTCACGAGACACAGGCCGATCCGGCAAGACAGCCGCGACCGCATCGACCGCCGTTCAATCGGAGTCGACGGCAACAGAATCCACTGAAGGGGCGAACGGCGCACTCGACGGACGAGACGAGCCGACATACGCCGTCAGCGCCACGGACGAATTGAATCGTGTCCGCGACATTTTGTTCGGCGCCCAAGTCCGCGAGCAAACACAGCGCGCCACGAAGCTCGAAGAAACGATCGCGCGGATGGGCGCCGAGCTCTCGCGCGAAATGGACCTGCGCTTTCAGACGCTGGAGGCCAGTCTCGCGAAACACGTCGCGGACCTGAATGCGCAGCTCGCACAGGAACAGGCGGCGCGCGCGCAGGCCGTCGACGCGTTGCAACAATCCCTCCGCGAACTGGGGCACACGCTGTCGGCCGGCACCACGCTCCTCGGCGAACACACAAAGCAGGAACAAGCAGCCCTGCGCCAACATCTCGTCGCGTCCCACGAACAATCCCAACGCGAGTGGGCACAGCGCTACGACGACCTAACCAAAAAAATGGAACGAGCGCTGTCGGAGCTGCGCAGCGAGAAAGTCACCCGCGCCGCGCTCGCCGACTTGTTCGCAAAATCCGCGCAATCACTGTCCGCACAGATCGCGACGAATCCCGATACGTAACCGCGAGGCAGGGCGTCCGTCGCGACGACATCACGGCCGGTCGAGCGTCTCCTCGCCCGTGTCCGTCGTATCGCCGCCGACTGCGCCATGCGTGAGGTCTCATGGCTGATCAGGGCTCCCGTCCTTCGCAGCGATCCGCGCCGTCCGGCGCGACGCCGTCTCAAGCGGCCAACGACCGTGCCGCGCGCGCGCGCCAGGCGATGGCCAACGGGCATAACGACGACCTCGAAGCGCTCCGCGACATCCTGACCGCCGCCGAACGCATCCGCCTCAACCGCATCGAAGCGCGGATCGACCACCCGGTGCTGGATCCCGCCTCCGTCGCGACTGTTCTGCCGGAAGCCATTCGCGAACGGTCGCAACAAGATCGACAACTGGCCGGCGCCATGGCGCCGATGATCGAGGAGACGTTGCTGCAAGCCGTGCAGCGTTCGCCGAAACGAATCGCGGATGCGTTGTCGCCCGTCATCGGTCCGGCCATCCGCAAAGCCATCGCCGATGCGTTGCAGACGATGGTGCGGTCGCTCAATCAGACGTTGGAATACAGCGTGTCGGTGAAGGGCTTGGCCTGGCGGTGGGAAGCCTGGCGCACGGGGAAAACGTTCGGCGAAATCGTCCTGCTGCACACGCTGCAGTACCGCGTCGAACACGTCTTTTTGATTCACCGCGCGACGGGTATCCGCCTCGCCCACGCGACCCTCGGACACCTCTCCGGCCGCGAAGACGTGATTGCCGCTATGTTCTCCGCCATCACGACCGCGGTGCAACGGTTCGCCACCGACTCGTTCGGCGCCTCATCGGACAGCGGCCTCCAATCGTTTGCGATGGATGACGAGTTGCACGTCTGGATC
The DNA here is from genome assembly GCA_046351095.1 of Nitrospiraceae bacterium. Taxonomy (GTDB): domain Bacteria; phylum Nitrospirota; class Nitrospiria; order Nitrospirales; family Nitrospiraceae; genus BQWY01. The sequence continues at coordinate 2,938,518 of JAXLZC010000001.1, read as the reverse complement.
GAACAGGGCGACGATGCGCTGCTGGCCGCCGTCATCCGCGGCATTCCGCCGCCGGACCTGCGCACCACCTTGCAAAGTACGCTCGCGGAAATCCATGTAGAGTATGGCAGCGCGTTCCGCAATTACCGGGGCGACCTCCGCCCCTTCGAGCCGGCAGTCGCCTCGCTCCTGCCCTGCCTACGACAGGCGTCTCGTCCTGAAGAAACATTACACGCCCCGGGCCCGTTTCGGTTGTCGCCCGCGCTGTTGGCCTTGCTGATCGTACCGCTGTTTGTGTTGGCCTGGTGGGCGTGGACGGCGTACGTCGAACGCACACAGTGGGACACGTTTGTGACGCGCGCTAACCGCGAGCCGGGCCTACATCTAACGCAGATCCACCGCGAGGGATCGGTGTCGACCGTTCGCGGCATGCGCGACCCGTTGGCAGTGGAGCCGATGTTGCTCGCGGTGCAATCCGGCCTGCCGACTACCGGCCTCCAGTTCGAACTCGAGCCCTACCTGAGCTTGTCGCCGGAGCTCGTGCTGCGCCGCGCAGCCAGGCTGTTGCACCCGCCGGCGGAAGTGACACTCTCCTTGGAAGACGATAACGGCGCACCGATGTTGACGGCCGTCGGCACGGCCCCACACGACTGGATCGTGGACTTTGTGCGACTCGGCCCGACGATTCCCGGCGTCTCCGGCGTCAAGAGCGGTCGCGTGCACGATCGTGAGTTGTTACGCCTGCAAGCGATCGTCGCACAGCTGCATGCACGAGACTTCTTGTTCGAGACGGGACAGACCTCGCTCGTCCCTGCGGCCGAGGCCGACCTCACGTCGCTCCCGATGACACTGAAGGAAGTCGACCGGCTCGCGGACATTCTCCATCGGGTCGTCCGCCTCGACGTCGTCGGCGAGGCCAGCCCGGAGGGCGCCCCCTCCGTCAACCAACGGCTGGCGGCACAACGCAGCCAGCGAGTGTACGAACCGCTCGCACGCGATCTCTGGCCGCACCTGCGACTGCGCGCGATCGATGCGGATACCTACTGGGCGCAGCATCCTCCCACCGCGGGCCAAGCCCCGCCGCCACCCAGCCCCCGTGTGTTCCTCCGCGCGGAGATCGCGGACATCCCGTCGCCCATGCGAGCCATCCGATGACCTTGCCTCAGGCACCGGGCGGTTCGGGGACGACTCCGCACCTGAGCAAAAAACTCTGCCTGCTCGGCGCCACGTCGGTCGGCAAAACCTCGCTGGTGCAGCGGTACGTCCAGAACTCCTTCGACGACACCTATCGCGTCACGATCGGCGTCAACATCCACAGCATGGACGTCGCGCCGGCAGGCCAGGCCGTGCGGTTGTTGTTGTGGGACTTGGAAGGGCTTTCGGATCCGCTGCAGTGTTATCGCAAGGACTACGTATACGGGGCACACGGCTTCGTCGTCGTGATCGACCCGACACGCACCGAAACCTTGGACATCGCACGAAGCCTGCAACAGATTGCCGTCAGCGTGGCGCCGGACGCGCCCTTCGTCGGCGTGGTGAACAAGTCGGACCTGCGGTCGAAATGGGAATTACGCCCTGAGGATCTGCAGGCGCTGCGCCATGTGGGTTGGCCGCTCTTCGAAACGAGCGCAAAAACCGGCGAGCAGGTACGGGAGGCGTTCGAAGCGGTGACCGCGATGATGTTGGAGTCGGACGCCCGACAGACCGCGGCTCGTCGCGCCGCCGCTGTCGGCCGATAATTGCTCAGTCCTACTTCGGCTTCCGCCGACTCGACTTCGCCAGCAATTCCATAAATTTCCACAAGCGCCATTCCTCGGCCGGCGAGAGGCGCGTAAATTCCAGCCCGCACATGTGGTCCCGGACCCAGCGCACCCGCGCTTCTTTCACCGTCATCGCCGAGGACTGTTTCGGCAGACGCAAATTCATCGTGACACGGTCGCCGGCCTTAAGTTCCGTTTCGCCGAGCACTTTCGCACCCGTCATCGACACATTAAACACGATCCCCAAGCCGCTGGCCTCGCCGCGCCACCATCGCGTCAACCCTCGCCGTTCGAACGAACAGGCAAACGGCGCCCGCAGCCGCACACGAGGGTGATACCGCAGCTCCTGCTCCGTGGCCTCGGCCGCGAGGCGCATGGGGGCCTTCGGCGCCTGGGATGTCGTCTGGTGAGGGGTGTCTTTCGGCGGCAGCAACTCGGGCATACCCGCCACTGTACACCAGCTCATCCGCGAAAAAAACCGTAGGGCCGTTCTTGTGCACGATTCCCACATCAGTAGGATCTGGCGGCCGATTCGTCGGGCCCCATACGTGCCGGCTTTCCCTGCCCCGTCAACCGTTCCGGCTGCCTCGCGTTATCCCTGTTCACCACGGCACACAGGTGCGGAGCGGGGCTGGTCTCCGTGGCGAACGCATGGTAGCGTGGTGGTGACATGGCGGGCGGATGGATCGACCCATCGCCGGCAAAGGAGGAACCGATGAGGCAAGCCGACGGGCTTCGACAGACAGCGGGACAGTCTATCGGTCGATCGACAACGGTACAGTGGGTACGTGTACTCAGCCTCGCCACCGGATGCTCGCTCGCGGCGCTCGGCACGGCCTGGGCAGCGCCGTCGTCCCAGGTCCCCTGGGAATGTTCCAACTACAGCGAGGACGCGCAGGCGCGCTGCATGCAGGCGTTGATTGAAACGCAGCGCGAGCGCATCGGGCAGCTTGAGGGTGAACTTAAGGCGCAGCAGGGCGCCGTCGGAGAATTACGGCAGGAGGTCGATCGCCAGTCGATGGCCGCGGCGGACATGCAACGCCAACTCGCCACACCGCCTCCCGTGGCGCCGGCTCCCGTCTACACCTATCCGCCTGCCTACGCATATCCACCGAGTTATGCATATCCGCCGGTCGGGCTCGGAGTATATCCAGGATTCGGGCTGTATCTCGGCCGCCCCTGGCGCTACGGCTATGGTCCGAGTGTTCGCTTCGGGTATGCGCCCGGGTTCCGATTCAGCTACGGCTATCGCCCCTACGGCGGCTACCGGTTCGGCTATCGTCCGTTTGTTCCCTGTCACCGTTGGGGACGTGGGTGCTGATGTCGGCGCATCGGCTGATCGAATCGTTCGAATGTCCAGGGTGTGACTGCTAGCCTGCCATTTCCTGAGCCTGCGGGCCGATGCGAGGCACACCGACTTCCACACGGTTGCGACCGCTGTGCTTCGCGCGATACATCGCTTCGTCCGCCACCTCGACCAAGATGGTGGGACTGGTCGGTAACCCACCTGGCCAAGACGTTACTCCGATACTCGCCGTGACATGGAACGGACCGGCCGGACGACTGAACGGCTCCTCGCCGATCGCCACGCGCAACCGCTCCGCCAACTGCACCGCCGCCGCCGGTCCGCACCGCGGCAAGACCATCAAAAACTCCTCGCCGCCCGCGCGCCCCATGGAATCGTAAGAGCGCAATACCGCACGAATGCGGTTCGCCGTTTCGATCAGCACCTGGTCGCCCGCACTGTGCCCGTACGTATCGTTGACCGCCTTAAAATGGTCGAGGTCCAACAGGAGCACGGACACCGGCTCGCCGTTTCGTTGCGACCGATTGAGTTCCGTTTCCAGCGCTTCCAGAATCGCCGAATGGTTGAGCAGTCCCGTCAGCGAATCGTGCGTGGCTTGCGTTTGCGCATGGGTCAGCGCCAACAGGTTTTCGACGGCCACACCCACCTGCGCCGTGAGCGCCGTCACCACCTGCACATCCAAATCCGTAAAGTCCGTCATCCGGCCGTGCCCGGACTGTTTGTCCATAAGACACAAGGCTCCGAACAGGCGCTCGCGCGTCCGAATGGACATCCCGATCAGGCCGGCAACCGGTACCTGCGCCATCGACGCGCCGTGCGCCGCCAGCTGTTCTTCGAGGTCTTTTAAGCGAATCGGCGTCGATTCGCGCATCAATCGGTCGATCAGCACCATGCCCACCTGTGAGCGTGTCAACATCGTCAACGCGCCGGCAGACATGCCTTTGGTAAACGCGCGCGGCGGCGCGCCCGGACGTTCCTCGAACACCATCAACACCGCGGCGGCCGCGCCCGTATCCTTACGCGAGATATCCAACAGGTGCTGGTACACCCCTTCCAAGTCACGCGCTTCCGTCAGCGTCCGCGCGGCATCCACCACCGACCGGAGCGATGCGATGTGGAGATGCAACGCCGCTTCGGACGTCGTCGCACGGGCCTGTTGTTCCTGACCGTATTTCTCCAACCGCTTGGCCGACCAGAGCAGCAGCGTGATCATCGGGACGGCCACCACACCCCAGCCGAGACCAATTTTCCAGAGCAGCGTCAAAATCGGCGCACGGACGTGGTCCACATCCACACGCACGAGCACGCCCCACTGGACGTTCGGTGCGCGCGTCCCCCCGGCAGTTTGCGCGTAGCCCGTGACGACTTCGTAGTCATGACGCCCATGTTGCTCCAACACAAATCCGGTCTCGCCAGCCAACACCTCGGTGACACTCGGCACTGCCAACTCGCGCAGATTGACCTTCCCCTCTTGCCGTAAATTGGAGTCGGCCAGCAACCCGCCCGTCGACGTCACCACGAGATACTCGATGGCCGAATCAGCGCCCCACTGCCCGCGCAGCAAGGCGATCGGTTCTCGCGCCTGCTCTTCGAACACATGCATCGCAACCCAGCCGGCCACGACCCCTAACAAGTCGCCGTTCTCGCGTCGGATCGCTCGCGAGAAGACAATCGCCGGTTTCCCGTTTGTCTCGACCGCTTTCGACAATTCGCCGATATAGAGATCCGTTCGATCGCGGGCACCGACAAACCACGGCATCTCGCCCACCGCCGTCCCTATATGCGTCGGATCGGTCGAAGCGATCACCTGCCCAACCGCATCGGTCATTTCCAGGACGGAAAAATCTGCGTAGGTCGAGCGCACCGCATTTAAGTGTTCGGAGATGAGCCGTGTATCGCGGACCTGCAACAGCCGCATATGGGACAGCACAATCAGATCCCCGGCGCGTTCTTCGAGGATCTTGTCGATCTTGCGCGCGCTCTCTTCCGACGTCAGCGCAACGCTGTTACCCGCCGCATTGATGAGACGTCGCTCGATCGTCGTAAGGCTCCACACGGCCGACGCCACGGCAGCACAGGTGATGACGATCGTCGACCAGACGATCCACCAGTAGGGTTGTCGTTGCGACCAAAGCTCCCGAAGCATCGGCGATTCCATCCGCACACGCGCGGACACACCACGCGCAGCGGGTCATAAATGAGGGCCTGAGATTGCTGCCTCTGGTCTACCGTATGACGAAAGTCACCGCTCGACAAGCAAATCGAACGGATCCGACATCTGAGGGAGGAGCGGAATCGTAGTGGGAACCGATCGGGCAGCGAACAAGTACAAGACGGTCAACCGCGAAATCCCTGCGCCAGGACACGGCGATAAAACGCGGGATTGAACCAACGATTCCGGTACGGCTTGAGTTTGACGGCGTTGTTCACAAGCGCCTGCATGGCACGAGGGTGCGTCCCACGAAAATTCTTCAAAATGCCGTAGTCCAAAAATTGTGCATCTTCCTCCGCCCAACGATCGATCGACTCTTCGCTGAGGCGCTCGCCTTCATGCCGACGGATTTGATATCGACGCTTCTCGCGGAGCGCCGCCGCCTTACGCGCATACCCGTAGTGAAAAATTCTCGCAGGAATGCGGCGCCCGGACGGGCCATGTTTGATGACTTCCGAGTTGGCGATCACTTCGAAGTCGAATCCATCGATGGCGGACCGTACCTTCCCGCCCCCGCGCACAATACGCGTGGCATGGTGGTACATCCAAGGATCCACACTCCAGAAGTCGCCCTTAAAATGCACCATGCGAAACACCAGCCCCATGACTTCCGGCTGATCGAGATAGGTTTCCAACGCCTGGCGGATGATCGGGAGATCGTCCTCATGCACCACTTCATCCCCTTGTAGACAGATCGCCCAGTCGCCGGTACAGGCGGCCAATGCGACATCCTGCTGAAGTCCAAACAACTTGCCGTCGGCCTTCAGCGACTCGTCCCACACCGTCTCGATGATCTTGATCTTGGGCGACGCGATGGACTGCACCAAGGCCAACGTCTCGTCGTCGGACCGCCCGACGTTCACGACATATTCGTCGACGAACGGCAACAACGACGAAATCGATTCGACGATCGGGAAATCGTACAGGATGGCGTTGCGAATGAGTGTAAATCCACTGATACGCATGAGACCTCGTGGGGGACGATACGGTGCACAGCGATTGGGGTCCGCCGACGTCCGCCTCAACGACGAGACGCACCCGGCAGCCGGTCCATCAAGGATGCGACGGGAACCTACCAGAGATTGGAGGGTGGGCTCAAACCAAAACGTACGTACGGGATCGGGGCGTCAGTTCAAAGGATACTGCACCTCTCTTCAGTAGGAAACAGCTAGAAGGAAGGCGACGGAGGGATGTGACTCGATCGAGCGGTGGAGGAGTCGCGTCGTTCGGTGACACGCCAGAACGTACGATCCATAGCGCTGGTACTCGTACCGAGGAGGGCTGGAATATGGCCGTAATACAACGAGAGCTGATGCGAGGCGACGGATGCAGATTGGCCCTCAACCTCGAGCAAATACAGCGCCGCGGCCAGTCCCGTCCGGTCCGATCCGGACTTACAATGGATAAGTAACGGCTTCGGAGCCTCGCGCAACACCCGGACGACATCCGAAATTTGTTCCGAGTCCCATTCTAAATTCGCCGAGAGGGGAAAACTTACGAGCTGCACGCCGAGGAGGTCCGCAACCGCCGATTCGGCGCGATACCAGGTCTCGCCTGGATTTTTGCCGCGAAGATTCAGAATACTCTTGATCCCGTAGCGGGCCACCACCGTCGATAATTCGTCGCTGCTGAGTTGCCGAGCGCGATAGACCTGATCGGCCGCCACCACGTCGAAATTGCGCTGCTCCCAGCGGTAATAGCCGAATGCCGAGGTCGCGATCCCAAACAGGACAATCCCTACCGACACTCGATACGCAACCCGCCGCAGAAATGAGCTACGAAGCGCCACCGGACGACTCCCATGACATGACCATTCGTCTGCTGCTAGTATACATGGGAAATTTTTCCCACATCAAGCACGATGGCGACATCTCCCACCAGCGTCCTGAAGACAGCTCTTCGATCGTTGTTGCGCCCGCTCGTCCGCATCTGTCTTCGGAACGGATTGTCGGCGAAATCCTTTTTTGAAGTCACCAAACACGTGTACGTCGACGTCGCCAAAGCAGAATACGGCGACGCAGGCAAACCGGCCACCCTGGCTCGGATTGCAATTACCACCGGCCTCACGCGAAAGGAGGTCCACCGCCTGGCTGGTGCGACGCGGCATACGCTCGATGCGGACATCGACCGCTACAACCGTGCGGCCGCCGTCATCGGCGGGTGGATGAAAGACCCGGAGTTCGTGAACGACAGCAGCCAACCGCTCCCGCTGCGGATGGCCGAAGGACCCGTCACCTTCGTCGAGTTAGTGAAGCGTTACAGCGGTGACATGCCGCCGCGAGCCATGCTGGACGAGTTGTTGCGTGTGGGCGCCGTCAAACAATTGCGCGACGGCCAGATTTGCCTCATGGCGCGCGGCTACGTCCCGGAGAAAAGTCCGACACAAAAACTCGCCATCCTCGGCCTCGACACCGCCGACTTGATCGCCACGATCGACCACAACCTATACGGCGATCCGCGGCATCCACGCTACCAACGCAAAGTGATGTACGACAATGTGTCGGTCGAGACGGCGAAAGCGTTCGAAGCCATCGCCGCCGCCCGTGCGCAAGAACTGCTCGAAGAACTCGACCGGTGGCTGGCGCACCGAGATCGTGACGTGAACCCTGCGGCGCGCGGGACCGGCCGCGCGCGCGTCGGACTTGGCCTGTATCATTTCGAAGAGTCGGCGGATGCCGACCGCATCGACGACACGACGTCCAACGACCGGACACCATGACACACCGCACCGCACGATGGACGATGCTCTGCGCACTGCTGGCGACCTGCGCCTCCTGCGGCCCAGGCGCGCAAGAAGGCGGCGGCATCGGCGGCACGGGCATCGTGGCGAGCGTCAGCTCCGGCCCCGTTACCGGTTTCGGCAGCGTGTTCGTGTCCGGTGTGGAATACGACACGACAGGTGCGAGCTTTGTCGTCGACCGGAACGAATCGGCGCGTGCACAGGATCTCCGGCTCGGTATGATCGTGCGGGTCGACGCCCTACTGGAGCAAGAAGTGGCCACAGGCCGTATCGTCCGACGCACCGCGCAGCGAGTGACCTACGCCGACACGGTAGAGGGCCCACTCCAGGCGCTCGACACAAACGGCCGCCTCCTCACGGTGATGGGACAATCCATCGTCGTGACGGACGACACATTCCTCGACGTCAGTATTCCTCAAGGTGATTTCCATCTCTTAGAGACAGGACACGACATCCTTGAAATCAGCGGCTTCGTCGGCGACGACGGCCGCGTGATCGCCACACGCATCGATCGCCAACAGGACCGACCGGAGTTCGAAGTCTTGGGTCATGTCACGCAGGTCGATCCCGTCGCACAAACGCTACGGATCGGCGCGTTACTCATCGCCTATGACCGGGCCGACGTATCGCGGATGCCCCTGCTGAATCCGTCACCAGCACGGAACGGCGCGACCGGAACGACCGCGTGGGACAATCTCCTCGTTCGCGCCGTCGGCGGGACATACCACGCGCCGACCGCCGCAGATCCCGTCGGTCGGTTCGACACCCTGCGCCTCGAACCGGATGTCTTGGGCGTCCAGACGAAGACACGCGCAGAAATCGAAGGTTTCGTCGGCAGGATCCTCTCGCCGACGAGTTTTTCCATCGGCGCCTATCAGGTAACTTTCGACGAGACAACCACGTTCGAAGGTGGCACGGCACGCGATCTCGGCGAAGGGCTGCGCCTCGAAGTCAGCGGCACCGTGGAGGGCACGGCGATTCGTGCACAACGCATCGAATTCAGCGACCATGTCAAGCTGGAAGCGCGCATCGACGCGATCGCGACCGACGACGGCGTCTCCGGCACCGTCCGCCTCGTCGGCCTCCCGAACACCACCGTGCAGGTGTCTGCCGCAACCGGCCTAAAAGGCCTCGGCGCCCCGACACGCCTTGGCGACTTGCGCGTCGGCGACTATGTCGTGATCCGCGGCGAATCGTCGGGGACCATCGCGATAGCGGGAGAAATTTCTCGGCAAACAGACAGCCGCACAGTCATGATGCAGGGGCCGATCGGCACCGTCCGGCTCTCGCCCACAGCATCACCCATCCTGACCATTCTCGGGAGCGAGCTCGACACCAGCCCGCTGCTCGACGGCATGTTCCGAGGGCCGGACGATCGTGTGATCGGCCGTGCGGCGTTCGCCGCACAGGCCCAGCCTGGCCGACTCGTCGAGCTGGAAGGCACCGCAACAGGGACGACGATCGATTGGCTGGAAGCGGAACTCCAGCAATAAGACTACTCAGCGATCCGGTCGAGATACTGTACGTCTTCGTCCGTCAACGTGATCGACGTACAGGCCAGATCGTCCTCCATATGCTGCGGATTGGTTGTACCGGTGAGCGGCAGCATGCCCACCTGCATGGCGAATCGAAACACCAGTTGCGCGAGGCCGACCCCGTAGCGGCGCGCCATCTCCCGTACCGTCGGATCGACAAACACCTCGCGATTGGCCGTCAGCAACGAAAAGCCCTGATAGACCACCCCCTGCTCCTTGCAGATCGTCCGAACGGAGCGATCCCAACCGAACGCGGCGTAACAGCGATTCTGCACGACCATCGGCTTCACCTCGGCCTGCGCGCAGAACAGTGCTAGTTGCTCGGCCGATACGTTGCTCACGCCGATCATTCTCGTGCGCCCCTCGCGATAGAGCGCCTCCATCGTGCGCCACACGGACCAATCGTCCGTAGTCAAGCCGCGACGACCGTACGGACCATGCAGCACGTAGGAATCCAGCGTCGTCGTATGGAGATGCGCGCAGGAACTCTCGAACGATTGCCGCACCTGCGTGGCCACATCGGCCCTTGGGTCATACGGTAATCGATGATCTTGCCCGTCCACCGGCGTGAACTTCGTCTGCAAAAACAGCGCATCCCGCGTCACGCCGTCCTGCGTGAGCGCCTGCAAAGCAGCGCCAACCAAGGCTTCGTCGTAATGGACCAATTGATTGGCGGTATCGATGGCGCGGAATCCTACCGTCACGGCCTGCACGACAAGGCCGGCAGTCGCCTCTTTTTTCCAGGCCGTCCCGTACATAAAATCGGGAATCGTCACACCATTATAGGTTGTCACCGGCATACGCGCTCTTAGCCTCCATTGTACGCACCCCACCAGTTTGACCGCCGGCGACCCTACGCGTGCAAGTCCCGCGAGGTCAAGCACGGCAAGCTCCCGTCCGCACGCCCCGATAGGCGCTGATGATGTTCATCCTGTAGGGAAATCCTGGGCAGGCAGAAGGCTGTTACTCGGCTGCTATACTTACTTCACGGTTTACCCATGCCTCGAGGTCAGGTCACGATGCTTCAACGATCCACTGGGCAGCCGATGCCCACAACCCAATACGTGCCGTTGGCGCCACCAACCGTCGATCTCACTCTCCTCTTGCGGATCATCCAAATTGGGCTGGTGTGCGGCACGCTGCTCTTGACGGCCGCTCACGCACTCTTTGTGCTCTGGCCGCAGCTGAAGGGCGAAGAGATTGCGGGATTGCTTCTTCAGATCGACCTCGGGAGAGAAAACAATATTCCCACCTGGTTTGCGACCAGCATGCTGCTACTCTGCGCAGGTCTGCTTGGCTTGGTCTCGGCCGTAGCGATCCGTGCGGCGGAACCCTATCGGTTTCATTGGTTGGTGTTGGCTGCCGGGTTCCTGCTGCTGTCGCTCGACGAAGCCGCCAGCCTGCACGAAGCGCTCGGGCGACACCTGGAACATCGCGCGTCGACGGCGATGATTGCTCATGACGGATCGCTCCTGCCGATGATCACCGTTGCAGGGGTGGTCGGCATAAGTTTTGTGGGGTTCTTGTGGCGCCTCCCCAACACCATCCGATGGATGATGGTCGTAGCGGGGCTGCTGTATGTCGGGGGCGCGGTCGGGATGGAGATGTTGGAAGCGCAGGAAGAATTTATCACGGGCTCGGAATCCACACCGAAGTACTTTGTGATGGTGTTGATCGAGGAATGTTTGGAGATGAGCGGCCTGACGCTGTTCTTCCACACACTTGTGCGGCACCTTCAGGATCGCTGGGGCACTTTGATCATCACCTCTTCGGCCACGCAACACCCGCCCGAATCCGAGCATACAAACAAAGACGGGTCCTACCGCAAGGCCGCGCAATTCGAACGCCGCGTTTTCACGTCACACATCAGAACAGCGGATGGTGCGGCGCCGACGATGCCGGCGTAAAACTCGGCGCGTCACCGCGATTGCCCATCAAACGCCAGCACGACCCATCTTTCACTAGGTAGTGCACCTCTTCGAACCAACTATCCAACGTAATCTTGCTGCCGGTCTTCCGATCCGCGCCGTACAGTCCGCCGGTGCAGGTTACTTCCGCCCGTAGTTGATTCCCCTCACGCACGATCACGATGTTCGAAAATAAATGGGTCGAACTCATCGCACGGTAGTGCTCGAACATCTCCGTCCAGATCCGCCGCACGTCCGTTATATGCAGACCATGGTAGTTGAACGCCGGCGCATAAAGCTGCATCAGCGCCTCCAGATCCTGTTGTTGCACGCCGGACTCCGCTCGCTCGAACGCGTCTAAGACTTCGCGCACTAACGGATCGGCGGTCGCCCGCTCCCCACCCGGCTTGGAGACCGCATCGATACTGAGCGGCGCGTCCGGCAACACCCGCACGACTGCCTGTGCGGTCGAAGACAGGCCGTTGAGCATCCAACAGGAAAGACCCACTACCACCAGACTCCGAACACATCTCATCGTCATGCGCATGGCTCCTCCCCGCTCGCCGCTTACCAGCCCAGTTGCCACTGATGCCCGAATCGAGCGATCAAGTCGTCCGCCTCTTTCGGCCCCCACGTCGATGCCGTGTACGGACAGATCGGCCGCCGTTGCTCCAACAGCGGCGCGTAGAGGCTCCAGGCCGCCTCGGTAAATTCGCTGCTGACGAATAACGTCTGATCGCCGATCATCACGTCCCGCAACAACGTGTGGTACGCATCCGGCAACTCACCGAACGCCTCTCCATAGTCGAACTGCAACGAATGGTCGCTCATCTGAAACGACCGGCCGGGGCTCTTCAACGAGAAGGCCAGCGAAAACCCTTCGCTCGGCTGCAAGGTGATCAGCAACTTGTTGCGCCCGATACTACCCGGCTCCAGCGAACGAAACACATGGGTCGGCGCTTCGCGGAACGTCACGGCGACTTGCGTAAATTTGCGCGGCATCCGTTTTCCCGTCCGGAGATAAAACGGCACACCTTTCCAGCGCCAATTCAAAATATCTAACTTGACCGCCACATAGGTTTCCGTATTCGACGTGGCGGGTACGTTCGCTTCTTCACGATACCCTTTGATCCATTCGCCGGCTAGGTTCCAGCCGGTGTACTGGCCGAAGACCACGTTCTCGGGTTCGATCGGCGCGACCGAATGCAAGACTTTCAGCTTCTCGCTTTGCACCGCGCGCGCCTCGAACGAAAAGGGCACTTCCATCGCGACGACGGACAGTAACTGCGTCAGGTGATTCTGCACCATGTCGCGCAAGGCACCCGCCTGCTGGTAGTACGCGCCGCGATGTTCGATGCCCAAATCTTCCGCAACAGTGATCTGCACATGCTCGACACAATTCCGATTCCAGAGCGACTCGAAGATGGGATTGGCGAAACGAAACGCCAGGAGATTCTGCACCGTCTCTTTGCCGAGGTAGTGGTCGATGCGATAAATCTGCGACTCGTGCAGATATTGATGGAGCCCGTCGTTCAACGTCCTGGCCGACGCCAGGTCATGCCCGAACGGCTTCTCGAACACAACCCGCACCCACCCGTCTCCCTTCAGGAGGCCGACCGCGTCGAGTTGCTGGATCGCCGTAGGCACAGTCTGCGGCGGCAGCGCGAGATAAAACACACGGTTTTCCGGCAATCCACGCTCACGCTCGACTCGACGCAGGTACGCGGCCAATCGCGCGTAGTCCTCCGGGCGGCCCTCGCCGAGCGTCTGATAGCCGATCGTCTGTTCGCACCAGTCGCGAACCGCGATCTCGTCGGTGAAACCGCCCTTCAGTAATCCGTCGCAGGCCCAGGCGCGAAACGCCGCTTCTTCCATCTCGGGCAAGGCCGATCCGACGATGGCCATCTGATCCGGCGCCAGCACACCGTCGCGGCGCAGGTTGTAGAGCGCCGGCAGCAGCTTCCGACGCATCAGATCGCCCGTCGCCCCGAGAATGACAAACGCATGCCGATCCACCGGAATCCTCCTGACGTAGGCACATATGCCTACGCACTGGCATCGATCACGTCCAGTGTCGGCAGTATATCAGCGAGATCGGCGAGTAGCGATCACAAGGAGTAACCGTGTCGCGTGAGTCGATCGGGGCGATCCGTCCGGGTATACGCCTCCACGTACATTCCCGATAGCGATCGCCCGTAGTGAGTCTGTCTGACTTGTTGAAGACAGGATACGACGGAATATTATTGCGGAGTCCAGCCGGACATAACACAGCGCAGCGCGACGATGGGACGGAAGGTCGCCACATCGTCCGCCACAGATTGCATGAGCGCCTCGGCTTGTTTTTGATCCTCGAAACACTCGTACACGTCGTCGAGAAATCCACCGCGCAACAACGAATGCCAGAGGAAGGCCGCACCGACGCCGCTCTCTACTTCAAGCGGATGTTCTTCGACGCAGATTCGTTCGCAACCCAACTGCGTCAGCCAGGCTGTCGCATCGTCCGCACTCGGACGCTCAGCGAGGTAGGCCTGGAATCGTTCGCGCTCGACGACATGGCCCCGCGTGAGCAGTTCACGATCCACACGATCCCAGATCGATTGGAATGTCCCGTAGGACGGAAACGTCAAGCAGAGTTGTCCGCCCGGCTTCAACCTGTCGAGAAGGCTTCGAATGGTTGCGAACCGATCCGGACGAAAAAACATGACCGACAGGTTCCCTGTAATCCGATCGAACGGCTCGCCGCGATCCTGTTCGCCGAGTCGGGACGGGAGCGCACGCACATCGGCACAGACAAAGTCCAACCAGGGTAACGAGGCGCCTTGAATCGCATGTGCCCTCGCCACTTGTCCGGCGCTCAGATCCACCGCCACCACGCGACCGGACGGACCGACTTGCTCGGCCACATAGAACGCTGGAATACCATGTCCACTGGCGACATCGAGAATAGTCAGACCGGGACGGAGATCGAGTTTGCTGAGTAGCGTCTCGGCAAACGGCGTCGACCAGGGATCGTGCGTGGGCAACGCCCATCGTGTCGACGCGCCGCTCATGAACGTGGGTCATCCATCTGCGTCGATATCGGCCGCGTCGTATGCCAGGCGAGCGCGGCGGCCGCCGCCAGCATCGCCGCAGCCAGCAAAAACGGCGCGCCTGGCTGATGCCAGGCCGCCCCAGCGCCGATAAACAGTGCAAAGGTTTGCGTAAACAGTGTCGGCCCGATCAAGCCGGCGACGCCGCCGAGGCTCGCCACCGCGCCTTGCAACTGTCCCTGCTCCTGCCCCGATACGCGACGCGTCATCAGTGCCTGCAAGGCCGGACCGGCCAATCCCCAGAAGGCCATCACGGGAATACCGAGGACATAGATCGACGGCGTCGGCGCACCACCATAGATACTGAGTCCGAGCACACCGCAGAAGAGTCCCACCAACAACGTCCGCCGCTCGCCCAGCCGTGCCGTGACGCGCCGAACCAACAACCCCTGGACGATCATGACCGAGATGCCGACCGCCGCCATCGTCGCGCCGACGGCCGAGGGCCCCCAGCCGTACCGATACCCGAGATACAGCACTGCGGTGCTGGGCAAGACCACATGCGCCAGATTCATCAGAAATCCGACGCCGGCCAATCCGAACAGCGACCGGTACGCACGCAGCAACCGCAAAGCGCCCAGCGGGTGGGCGCGGTGCCAAGAAAACGGCGCACGGCGTGACGGCGGCAGCGACTCCGGCAGGATAAACAACCCGTACGCCGTACTCACGAGTCCCATCAAGGCCGCACCCCAGAACGGCCAGCGTGGATCGACGGCGCCGAGCAGGCCGCCGATCGCCGGTCCCATCACGAATCCAAACCCAAACGCCGCCCCCATTTTGCCGAACGCGCCCGCCCGCTGCTCCGGCGGCGTCACGTCGGCGATATAGGCGCCGCCGGTACTGAAACTCGACGCAGCCATGCCGCCGATCGCGCGTCCGACCAGCAACCACAAGACCGACGGGGCGAGCGCCATCAACACAAAATCCACAGACAGAATCGCGCTGGACCAGAGGATGATCGGGCGGCGCCCGAATCGGTCGGACAACGCGCCTTGGATCGGCGAGCAGAGAAACTGCATCACCGCCCAGGCCGTTCCCAAGATGCCGTACCACTCGGCGGCCAGCGCCGTATCGCCGTCCATAAAGCCTTCGACCAGCTTCGGCAGAACCGGGATGATGATGCCGAACGACAACATGTCGAGCGCGATCGTGACGAGCACAAACCACACGGCCGGCTGCAGCCGTTGTGCGTCGGCGCCCCCATGCATGGGCGGAGGCTCACTCGGTGACAGGGAAGGGTCGGACGGTGTGCTCATTCGAATGACGAATTCCGTTGCGGGTCTGGCTAGATCGGCTACTCTACCAAGAAGCGAGGGTCGTCCGCAGAAATCCCGCCGAGCGCATCGGTGGGACAGGCACGGACACCGTCGCTTTAGAAGATCTCGATGCGCACCGATAACACAGTGAGCGGACCGTCGGCGTCCTGCCCGAGGCAGCCCCCGACGCGCTCCGTCCCCGCGCCCGCCGCGGCTCACGATTCCCCAGGACGAGACGCCGCATGAAACGTGTACCGATCGAGGACGCCCAGCCCGAGATGGTTTTGGCCAAACCCGTGACGAATCCCAGCGGCTTGCCGATCATGCCCGCGGGAGCCGTGCTCGACACCCCGACCATCGAACGGCTCAGCCGCATGGGCGTGGCCGCCCTCTACGTCGTGAGCGACGGGTCCGGCCCGGGCGAAAAGTCGCTGGCCGAACTCGAAGCCGACTTGGCGAAACGTTTCCGTCGCGTCATCAACGACGCCACGCAACAGCGTATCCACAAGGTCTGCCTCGCCCATATCCGCCACACCTATTCGGCCGCGCCTCCCGCGGGAGGAGCCGGAAAATGAGCGCGCTGACGCACGACGAAGTACGCAGCCGGATCGAACAGCTCGGCGACCTGCCGACCTTGCCGCACATCGTCCAAAAACTCGCCGCCACCATCGGCCGCGAAAACGTCTCGGCGGAAGACATCGGCAGTTTGATCGAAAAGGATCAGGTGTTGTCGGCGAAAGTGCTCCGCCTGGCCAATTCGCCGTTGTACGGCTTCCCCGCGCGCATCGCCTCCGTCGCACACGCCGTCGTCGTGCTCGGCTTGAACGTCGTGAAGGGCCTTACGCTCTGCGCCAGCGCGTTCGACATGATGAAGGACGCGGGCATGACGCACCTGTGGCGGCACTCGCTCGGCGTGGCCATGACCTCGCACATCTTGGCGACCCGCGCGCACCTGCGCAATCCAGAAGAATTGTTTGTCGCCGGGTTGATGCACGACATCGGCAAGGTCGTTCTCTGCGTGAAGTGGCCGGACACGGCGGCGAAACTCACACAAGGTGCCGCCAAGTTGAAGGACAAGGACCCCACGATCCTGGAGGTCGAACAAGCCGTGCTGAGCCTTTCCCACGCGGATGTGGGCGGCGCGTTGGCCCAGGCCTGGCATTTGCCGACGTCGTTGCGCGAACCGATTCTGTATCACCACTATCCGACGTTGGCGCGCGACGCAGCGCAACAGACGGCCATCGTGCATGTGGCCGACGTCATCGTGAAGGCAATGGGTTGCGGTAACCCCGGCGACGACATGGTGCCCGTCCTCTCGCAACCGGCCTGGGAGATGGTCGGTCTGAATGACAAAGCGTTAGCCGAGTGTCTCGAGCAGGCATCCGGCGAATTCCTCAGCATCGACGATTATCTCTAGGGTCCAACTCCAATGGCCGCCGCCAAACGCCTGCTGCTATTCCATAACGACCCGGTCGCCAGCCAAACGCTCGCGGCCTCGTTGGTGCGCGCCGGCTTCAGCGTCGTCGAAGGCAACCTCTCGACGCTGGCGCTCCACGAACTGGTCCACGATCCGCCCTGTTTGATCCTGGCCGCCGAAGGCGCGGGCGGGCGCTCCATCGACACCCTCGTGCGCGACATCAAGCGCGACGCCTTTCTCGGTCGGCTGCCGCTCATCGTCATGTTGCGAGAGACACGCCTGAACGACTGCGACTGGAGCACGTTGCCCGTCGACGACTTCCTGACCATTCCCTACTTAGAAGACACGGTGGCGCATCGCGTGCGCCTCTGCCTCAGCCGCTTAACGCGTTCGTTGGACGCGAATCCACTGACGCGCCTGCCGGGGAACACCACGATTCTCTGCGAAACGACAGTGCGCATCGACAGCGGCAAACCCTTCGCGCTCGCCTACATCGACATCGACAACTTCAAGTCGTTCAACGACCGGTACGGCTACAGTCGCGGCGACGAGGTGTTGGTCGTGGCCTGCCGCATCTTGACGACCGTCGTAGGCGAGTTGGCCGGCGGCGAAGGATTTGTAGGACACGTCGGCGGCGACGACTTCGTGGTGATGAGCCCGCCGGACATCATCGACGGCATTTGCCAAACCGTGATCAAACGGTTCGATTTGGTGATTCCGGATTTTTACGACGGCGAAGACCGGATGCGCGGGTACATCGATTCGGTGGACCGGCGCGGCAATTCGGAACGCTTCCCGATGATGAGTCTGTCGATCGCCGTCGTGACGAACGAACACTATGCGATTCCCCACCCCGGCGTCGTGAGCAAGATCGCATCGGAGTTAAAAAAACGCGCCAAGAATATCGCAGGAAGTTGTTACGTCAAGGATCAACGCCGCACGCTCGAACCGAAGAGCGACGCCGGACCGTCGAGCGAGCGCCCCGCACAAGCCGCGTAATCGCTGCGCGCGCCATTCCTCGTCTCCCGTTCAGTAACCACCGCCGCACATTGCATTCTCCCTGCGCCCCCGCTACAAGTAGCCGACCATGAGATTCCCTCGCTCGTTCACATTCGCTCTCCTGTTCGCAACTGCTCTGACGCTGAGTACGACATCGCTGGCTTCCGCCGACGATGCACAATGGTTGTTCGGCGTCTGGGATATCGCCGAGAGTCAGCCCGCCCCTTGGCGCGACTCCGTGCAGCTCCCACCCGACACCGACGCCTGGCTCGGTCACCGCGTGACGATCACGCCGCAGGCGTTGTTCGCCCCGTCGACATTGGCCTGCGCGCATCCACAGTATCGGACCGCTGGCCTCCCGCTGGCTGACTTGTTCGGGCGGAAATTGCCGAGGCCCGCGGAAGATGAAGCCGCACGTCTGGGACTCACGCAATTCCCCGTGCCGACCATCTCGGTACGTTGCGGAGATCGAACGCTGGACTACGTATTTGTCGACCAGCAGCATGTGCTCATCGCCGACAACGATGTCCTCTGGGCGCTGCGTCTGGCGTCGCGCCTGCCGGATGACGGGATCGCCTACGATCCGGCTACGCCAGGCGCGTTGGCTCAGCAATTTTTCGAAGAACATTTCTCCCACGAAATGGGCTTTTCGTGCCGCCGTCGTGCGGCGGCACGCCTGGTTCACGCCGGATCTCTACGCCGCGATGCTGGCCTACTTCCAACTGCCCACGTCGCCGAACGAGGCTCCGCCCATCAACGGCGATCCCTTCACCGACACACAGGAATATCCCACGGACTTCGCCGTCGGTCCCTCGATACCCTTCGGCACGGGCGCACAAGTCCCGGCGGAATTTATCACCGGCGACACGAGTCGGATGGTGGCGTTGCATGTACAGCGCGGCGAACTCGGATGGCAGTTGGCGGATCTGACCTATGAAGACGGCAGGACGTTGCGCGGCATGCTCGAGGCCATCCTCTCCCGCTCGACCTCGAAGACACCGACGCAACCGTCACGGTAATTCCGGAGCAAGAGGAGCGCTATGCGCCTATCGGCATCCACCATCACGGTACCGTGTCTACTGACGGCCTGTATCCTTACCGGCTGCGCAACCTCTCACACAGTAGTCTGCCGCACAGGCGAACAGGCGGCGGTCACGGACACGTTGTATTTCGGGACAAATAAATCGGGGGGTGTGGTGAGCCAGAACGAATGGACGACGTTTGTGACCGACACGATCACCCCGGCCTTTCCGCAGGGCCTCACCACCTGGACGGCCGACGGGCAATGGCGTATGGCCGACGGGACGATCGAACGCGAGACCTCGCACATCGTCCAACTCACGCACGAGGACGTGCCGCAACACGACGAGTCCATCCGCCGCATCATCGAGCGATACCGCGCACAATTCAGTCAGGAAGCGGTCCTACGCCTCCGCAGCCCTGTATGTAGCCGTGTGTAACGAACGCTGGAGTGGACGAGCCATGCGTCAACCGAACACCATCACGATTGCGACATACCTGTTGAGTGCGTGCTTGCTCGCGGGCTGCGCCACACCCTCGCCGAGTGCCTGTCGTCCCGGCGAGCGAGCCATCGTCGTCGATACGCTGTACTTCGGTACGCAGATGTCGCTACGGACCGTGTCGGCTGACGAATGGGCGAATTTCCTCCGTAACCAGGTTACCACCGCCTTCCCGAACGGCTTCACGACCTGGACGACGATCGGGCAATCGCGACGCGGCGATGGCTCCACCGTCTACGAATCCACCCATGTCTTGCAGATCTCGCACCCCGATAGTCCGAGCGACGACCAAGCGCTGAAGCGCCTCTCCTTCGAATACCGACGCCTCTATCAGCAAGACAGCGTGCTGCATCTCCGCACACCCGCCTGCGTGCTCTGATCGGCCCGAAGCGTCAGCGCACCGAGACGTACTCATGGGACAAGGCTCGCGCCGGTAATCAACCCGAGCACCAGGCCTATCGCGCCGAGAAATACACCGTGGGCGACGTTGTTGTGCGTGATGCCGTCGGGTAACGTGGGGATGATGAAGCGCACCAACGAGTAACCCGCCAACTGCACCAACGCAGCCACCACGCCCCAGAACAGCACTTCGTGTAATTCAGCGCTGTTGGCCACCACAAACGTCAACGCCGTCGCGAATCCGAGTATGGCGCCGCTGAAACTGTAGGCAGCCGCCAGATTACCGTCACGGATGAGGGCGACCTCGTGATACGGCGTCCACGCGAGATAGAGTCGCGCGAATCCGCCCAGCAGCCCGATCGCACAGAGCCAGTAGCTCAGAAAATTCGGCAACAAGCCGATGTCGTCCGCCAGCAACTCCATCACGCCACGCGCTCCCGGTTAGAGGTCCACCAGATAATGCGGCACGAACCAACTCCCGTCGCCGTGGATCAGCCCGCGATCTTCACGAATCCCCATGCCCGCCGCCGCCGCGCCGACGATCCACGACCCGACGACCGGATGCCACCCGTCGAAGGACGGCAAGGGACAATAGGCCTGAAACACCGAGGCGTCCGTTGCATAGGGGCCGTCGGTCGCGACCGTGCGGCCATCCGCCACGATCGTCACATTCGCCCCTTCGCGAGACCAGAACGGTTTGCGTACGTAGGACTCCCCTGACGCAGGCGCCGTCCACCAGGCCGGAAGCAGATTCGGATGATCCGGATACCACTCCCACAAGAGCGCAAGCAGGCCCTTGTGACTGAGGAGCTGCTTCCAGGCCGGTTCGATCATCGTCACCGAGGCGCTGGAAACATGTTCGGCGAACGCATCCTCGTTCAGCCATTCCCACGGATACAGTTTGAACAGCACCTCGATCGGCCATCCGTCGAGATCGCAAAATTGCTGCTCAGCGGCATCCCATCCGATCGCGCCTAACGCCATGGTCTGCACCCGCCAGTCGGCTTGGTACGCCGTGTCGGCCACGTACGCCATGGTCTGAATGTCTTCCTCGCAGCCCTCCATGGCAGCCAGATAGAGCGCATCTGTCTTCGCCTGCCGACGAATCTCGGCCCATCGCTCGATCAACCGCTCGTGCAGGCTGTTGAACTGATCGGCGCCCGGCTTGACCGTTTGCACCCACTCCCATTGCGCGACCGCCGCCTCAAGCAAGGCGGTCGGCGTATCCGCGTTGTACTCCAGCAATTTGGGCGCGGCGGTCCCGTCGTACCAGAGATCGAAACGACCGTAGAGCGACGGCTCCCGCGCTTCCCACGACGCGACGATACGCGGCCGCCACGCGGGAGCAATACGTAGATCGTCGAAACGATCTTCGAGAATGATCCGTGCCACGGCCTCCACGCACAGGCGGTGGAGCGCCTCCGTCGCCGCCTCCACTTCGTCGATTTCCGCGACGGTGAATTCGTAGGCCGCCTCTTCCCGCCAATACCCACCCGTCATACTGTGGTAGGTCACGCCGACCCGCTCCAAGGCGGTCGGCCAATCGGGGCGAGGCGGCACCGGCACACGCCGCATGCTCAGGAGCCTCCGCTGAAGTGGCTGCCGGTGCGGCCGAATCCCCCGCGCTCCACCGCGAGCGCGCGGCTGCGCGGCGGCACACGATCCTCGTACCACTCCGATCGCTCCGCCCGACCATCGTGACGAATCGTATACCCGCTGACGGAGGGCCCCCGGTAGCGGCCGGATCCGGACGACGACGTAGAGTGCCGTGGCTCCTCCTCGACGGCATCACAGTCCCCGTCGCTCCATTCGCGAAGACACTCGTCCTTGGAGGCGTACAGCGGCCGGACCTCACGAGAGGGCTTGGCCGCCATCCACACCGCGAGACCAAGCCCGCCCATGACCGCTGCGGCGGACACCAGCACCAACCGCACGTCTCCTGAGCGCCGCCTCTGCATGTCGAGATGTATTCCCTCGCACGTGCCTGATCGCAAGAGCGCCGCACACCTCTCCGTCCACCACGGCGCTGCGTCCGCCCTACACGACGAACCGCGCTACTCATATCACAGTCGCGCCAGCCGCCCAACGTGGAGACTCAGGACGCCCCCTCATCCCACTGCATTGGGAAAGTAGTCTGGCGTCGACCGTCCACGTGGCTGATGAAGGAGGTTGGAAACTTCGTGGCGCTCTCGGGGCAAGAGCTGTTGGTGGGGCGAAAAACGAAGCGAGCAACGCGACCGGCGTCGGCGGAGACGACACGAACAACAGCGCCGCCGGCAGCGGCGCCGCCTATCTCTTCCTCGTGCCCTAGGGCATGCTTCTCGTGGGTTCGGACGGGCGCCTCTCGGCGCCCGTCCGAACGCACATCTGCTACTTCCGCTTGTGGATCACGACCGAGTTGCCGTCGGGATCGTACACGACGACCATGTGGCAGACCGGCGTTTCCATCGCATCCATCTTCATGCGACAACCGGCAGCCTTGAGTTGCGCAATCGCCGAGGGAAAGTCGTCGACTTCCAGCGCCGCGCAACCGCCGCCGTCCGCCGGCTTCCATTCGGCCACACCGTTGCCGAGCGCCAAGGTTCCTGGGCCGATGTCGTATTCGACGAAACCTTGCTTGTCGTCGCCGAAGAATCGCGACTCTTTCAGCCCCAAGACGCCTTCATAAAACGTCCGCGCCCGCTTCATATCCGTCACCGGATAACAGACGAACCCGATCTCGAGGACTTTCATGATGCTCCTCCTCGCTCCACCGTCGCAGGTTTCCTCTCCCGACGGCCCTCGTCCATTTACGGTTTGCGGGTATAGAGAATTTCCATCTGCTTAGTTTCTTTCTCATGACCATGCGCGCCGTACATTTCGAATGTTTGATGCTGGGCGTCGGGAATGGACCACACCGCACGGTGGGTCATATGCCCCCCACCCGGCTCATCATGTCCTCCACGCAACGTAATCGTCTTCCCATCTGGGCTTGCAGTGCCCTCCATCACAAAAGGAGCCGTGGCCATACTATCCAACCAGATCGTGACGTATTTTTTGCGCAGATTGTCATAGCCTGTGATGCCGATGCCGGTATACGGCTGCCCCATCATCATTCCGGAATACTCTTGGTGCAAAAATCGTCCGCCCAGCAACATTTTCATATCTACCGTCCCTTCGGACTCCTGCGGAGGTTTACTCGGATCCGTCCATTCTTTCGTCTTGGTCGTCCAGCTCCCGACTAGGCTATCCAATTGCTTATGCGGCGTACCCGGCGTGGCCAGTTTCATCCATTCTTCCATCATGGCCTTCTCATCCATATGCTTCTCATGCTGCTTCTCCTTGGCGAAGGCTGGGGAGCACGCGAGCATGGTTGCGAACAGAATCGCTGCCACGTGTTTGTACTGCATGATGGCCTCCTAGTAAGGGTGGTTGAGTATGACCCGTCGCCCATTCAGCCTCTCTGCCATCGCCAAGGCAAGAAGTGAACACCGCGCTCGGTCTCTGCCTTGTCGAGTTCTCCGACCGACGCCTGCATGACATCATCACGCCACGACTCGAGCGTGCTATGCTATCGCTCGACTCAAGGAGTGCGCATGACCTGGTTCAAGCCCATGGGTGTCTTCTATCGACCCGTCTCGACGGCCGGTTGGTTCTGCACCTTGCTGGCGCTCGGGATAGGCATGCAGAGCCTCCGGAAGATCGACAGCCGATCGCATTCGGCATCGGACACGTTATATGGTGTTTTCACCTACTGGCTGACCACCTTTCTGGCATGGTATGGCTCGCGGCAACAACCAGCAGCCCCCGCCGTTCATAAGCAGTTCGCGTCGGCTTCTCACCGCATCATCCGCCTGCCATCGCACCAACAATGAGATAGGGCTCGGTGCCGTTGCGCACCTCCTCCGGAAGCGGTGCATCCGGCGATTCGTGCGAGAGGTCACGCGCGCAGGCAAAAAATCGGATGAACGGTCGGCGCACTTTCGTCGTCTGATCGCGCAGCGTCCCGCGTAGCATGGGATACCGAGCCTCCAGCGCATCCAACACCGTGCGCTGCGTGACCGGATCGACGCACGGCAGCACGACCTCGCCGTTGATCGTCGCCAACGCGCGCAACTGATGCGGCAACACAACACGGATCGGTACCGATTTCGTCTCGCTCACGTTTTCTGTCTGACCTCTTCCGGTTTACGTTTCACGACCTACGGCACCACCTGCACTTCGACCGACAGCACAGGCGGCAAGTCGCGCACGATCGTCGTCCAGGTATCGCCGCTGTCCGCCGACATGTAGACCTGCCCACCGGTCGTCCCGAAGTAGACCCCGCACGACTCCAGCGTATCGATAGCCATCGCGTCGCGGAGAATATTGACGTAACAATGCTGCTGCGGCAATCCGTTGGTCAGCGCTTCCCACTCGTCGCCGCCGGTTCGGCTGCGATACACACGCAACTTTCCCTCCGGCGGATAATGTTCGGAGTCGCTTGTGATCGGCACGACATAGATCGTGTTCGGATCGTGCGCATGCACGGCGATGGGGAATCCGAAGTCGGTCGGCAGATTGCCGCTGATCTCTCGCCACGACTCGCCTGCGTCGTCGCTGCGTAACACGTCCCAATGTTTTTGCATGTACAACACGGTCGGCCGCGCGGGATGCATGGCGATACGGTGCACGCAATGACCGACATCCGCATCGGCATCCGGCAACTCATACTTAGAGTGCAGACCTTTGTTGATCGGCTTCCAATTCGCGCCGCCGTCGTCGCTACGAAATGCGCCGGCCGCCGAGATGGCGACGTAGATACGCTGCGGATTCGTCGGGTCGAGCAGAATCGTATGGAGGCACATTCCACCGGCGCCCGGCTGCCACAGCGGCCCCTTAGCACTGCGCAGCCCCGCCCGTTCCTTCCACGTCGCGCCGCCGTCGGTCGACACGAACAACGCCGCATCCTCAGCACCGGCATAGACCGTATCGGCCTCGGTCAACGACGGCTCCAAGTGCCACACGCGTTTGAATTCCCACGGCCGTTGAGTGCCGTCGTACCACTGATGCGTCGTCAGCGGTTGTCCGGTGGACGCAGAATCGTCGTACGCAAACATGTTGCTGGCGCCCTTCGGCATCCCATCCGGGCCGATCAACTCCTCCGGCTTCGTTCCCGGCGCATGCCAGGTCGTGCCGCCGTCATCCGACCGTTGAATCACTTGCCCATACCAGCTACTGGTTTGTGAGGCATAGATGCGATTCGGATCGACCGGCGATCCCTTCAAGTGATAGAGCTCCCAGCCGCCGAACAATGGCCCGTTCACCGTCCACGTTTTTCTGGCGGCATCAGCCGACGCGATAAACGCGCCCTTCTTCGTCCCGATAAGCACTCGTACTCGGCTCATGGTTCACTCCTCTTCACAACGAGGTGACGCCTCAACGTATGGCGCACAGCAGCATGATGATACGTACGACTGACTCACGCACAACCCCCGTCTTTCACCGGCCGCACCTCGATGCTGCCGTAGCGCGCACCGGGAAACTGCGCTGCAATACGAATGGCTTCGTTCAAGTCCGCTACGTCTATAAGCAGATACCCGCCAACTCCTCTTTCGTCTCGGCAAACGGACCGTCCCTCACGGAAGTTTTCCCTTCGCGCACTCGCACCGTCGTTGCCGTCTCCACCGGATGCAACGGCGACGCCTCAAGACACTGACCGCGCTGCGTCAACTCGGCCCAATAGGCCATGGCCTCATCCGACAGCGCCACTCGCTCCTCCCGAGACATCTCGTTGAGCGTCGTTTCTTCCATATACACCAGACACAGATATTTCATGCGTGAACCTCCTCACCGCCCTCCCCGCACGCGTCTCGTCCGTCCGAGACCGGGTATGCCTTCTCCGCATGGATCGCAACGTACCCATACGAGGCGCGCATTTCTTGGTCGGCTTGCATTGTAGCTAGGATTTCGACCCGTCCGGATCGTCACCGTGCGGGCCGATTTTACGAGTAGCAGTTCGCGTGTCGCCGTTGCGCATTCGCCATCAGGCATTCGAGAATCGAAGTCGCATCGCCCTTGCCCGTCCGTCACGTCGAGGAAGGGGACGACATAAAGACGACCTCCCAGGTGTGCCCGTCCATGTCCTGAAATCCATGTTGATACATGAATCCGTAGTCCTTCGGCTCTCGGTACGTAGTCCCACCACCGGCGACGGCGTTGCGGACCATATCCTCTACCTGAGATCGACTCTCGCAGGACAGGCACACGAGGACCTCGGTGCTCGTCTTCGTATCGCAAATCGCCTTTGGCGTGAACGTTTTGAAATAGGCATTCGTCAACAGCATCACAAAGATATCGTCGGCCACAACCATACATGCCGCCTTGTCGTCGGTAAACTGGGGATTGAACGCGAACCCCAGCTTCGCAAAGAACGCGATCGACCGTTGTAGATCGGAAACCGGCAGATTCACAAAGATTTGCCTCGCCATGGAGCTCCTTTCGTCGGCTGCGTACGCAGCCGAGCGGTTGACTGTGTTCTGCATGTCCCATTAGATAGTCGTCGAAACGTCGCGAAATCGACAGCCACATCCAGCACGATGTGAGAAAGGGGATGGTCAGTGACTGTATCGACATGGCCAGGAGCCCCGCCATTGAAACAGACCGTCGCCCTCGTCGCAGGGGCAACCCGCGGCGCGGGCCGCGGCATCGCCCTTGAACTCGGGGCGGCTGGCGCCACGGTCTATTGCACCGGCCGCTCCACGCGCGCGCAACGGTCCGAGATGAACCGCCCAGAAACCATTGAAGAAACGGCGGACCTGGTCAGTCGAGCCGGAGGGACAGGAATCGCCGTCCCAGTCGATCACTTGGACCGGACACAGGTGCAGGCATTGACGACGCGCATTGGGCGAGAACAGGGGCACATCGATGTCCTGGTCAACGATGTGTGGGGCTCGGATCTATTGATCGAATGGAACAAACCGGTCTGGCAACACTCGCTGGACAAAGGCCTGCGGATGTTGCGTCTGGCGCTCGAGACCCATCTGATCACCAGCCATTTCGCCCTCCCTCTCCTCGTCGCACGACCGGGCGGCCTTGTCATCGAGATGACCGACGGCACGGCAGCCTACAATGCCGCCATGTATCGCGTATCCCTTTTTTACGATTTGGCTAAAACCTCCATTTCCCGTATGGCTTGGGCGCTCGCCCATGAACTCAAACCCTTCCACTGCACGGCAGTCGCCCTCACCCCAGGATGGTTGCGGTCGGAAATGATGCTGGATATCTACGGGGTGACGGAATCCACCTGGCGCGAAGCCACCGCCACGCAACCGCACTTCGTCATCAGTGAATCCCCACGCTATGTAGGACGCGCGGTAGCGGCGCTGGCCGCCGATCGGGAGGTGGCGCGCTGGAATGGGCAAACCCTCTCCAGCGGGCAATTGGCCACAGTCTACAGATTCACCGACCTTGACGGCTCGCAACCGGACTGTTGGCGCTATTTCCCCGAGGTGCATGATGCCGGCAAGCCGGCCGATGCCACGGGCTATCGGTAGTATCGCCTACAGGCATAGCGGCTGCCGTGCTCAGCCGACAATCGGCGCCCATGTACCCCGCGCTCACACAAGCCAGCGCGCAACAAAGGAGACCCGTAGAAAACACGAATCGATCCGGCCAATAGGAAAGCGCCGCCCTAGGTCCACCGCGGAAGAGCCCGTCGGTGCGGCGGGTGACACAGAGAGGTCGTCGCAGGGCGGACACGCGCAGTGGTGTGCCTGCTTTACAATTAGCTCCAGAACCATTCCCTTTGCTCAGGCGACAATTGGGGCAGATAGCAGCGGAGCATTTAGACAAACACCATTTGCTGGCTGGCCAATGCCGTCAGCCGCGTCGCGCTGCCTCGATGGCGGCGACGTCGATCTTCTGCATGGTCATCATCGCATCGAACGCGCGTTTAGCCTCATCGCCGCCTGCCGCCATCGCCTCCATCAGTACACGCGGCGTGATCTGCCAGGAGACGCCCCACTTGTCCTTGCACCAGCCACACTCGCTCTCCTGGCCGTCATTGCCGACGATGGCGTTCCAGTAGCGGTCGGTCTCTTCCTGATCGTCGGTCGTGATCAAGAACGAGAAGGCTTCATTGTGCTTGAAGGTGGGACCGCCGTTGAGACCGATGCAGGGAGTCCCCGCAACGGTGAAGTCCACCATGATGACCTCACCCGCCTTGGTGGAAGGGTTATCGCTCGGAGCGCGGTAGATCCTGCCCACGGAGCTGTTGGGAAAGGTTGCCGCGTAGAACCGCGCGGCCTCTTCGGCATCGTTGTCAAACCACAGACAGATCGTATTCTTCGCCATCGTATGCTTGGCCATGCCGTCTTCCTTTCATTTCCGCACGAGCTAATCCTCGGTCTGTCCGTTTCTGCTGAGTGCGGGGATGAGATCGGGCGGTGAGCACATAGTGTTAAGCGCTCACCATCACCTTGAATCCTCCATAGGCCATACGCTTGACGTCGAACGGCATCGACTTCTGGTCGCACAGTCCGTTGATGCGCGGATCCTTCATCACGTTAGCATTGACCCGGTCGCGATGTGCGCGTGATTTGTAGACGATCCAGGAGAACACCACCGTCTCGCCGGCTTTGATCTTTGCCAGTCGGGGAAACTGAAGGAGGCCCGTTACCTTCAAATCATCGCCGGCGCACTCGCGATATTCGAGCGCGCCGTGCTCTCGCCAGATCATGCCGGCCTTCTTGGCCATACGGAAATAGGCTTGCAGATTCTTCTTGAGGACAGGCAGCACATATCCATCGACATACCGCATAGGTTTCGTCCTTTCTTATTGTTCGGCGATCGCATTGAGATTGGCCAGGCCCGCCTCGAAATCCTTACCGACCATCTTGTCCATGCTGCAGAACAATCCCAACACTTTCATGATGAAGGGTTGTGGACCGTACATAGTCCAGGTGAGTTGCGTCGAACCGCCGTTGGGAGCCAGGGTAAACTCTGCGGTATTGTGCGCTTCGAACGGCTTGAAGAAATCCAACTTGATCAGAATCTTGGACGCAGGAACCGATTCGAGCACTTCCATGCGGCCCGTGCCCACATCTTTGTTGCCGTCCCATTCGAGCACCGCGCCCTTGCCCTGCGGTGACCCACGATGGGTTTTTTTCATCGTCAGGTCCTTCTTTTCCCAAGGCGACCAGTTGGCCCAGGCGTGGAAATCGTTGATCAGCGCAAACACTTTGTCCGGAGGGGCCGCGAAGGTCGCCGATCGGTGAATGCGAAAGATGTTCGGTTTCGTCGCGGCGTAAATAAGCACCGCGGCGATCAGGGCAACGACGACGATGAGACTGGTCTGCAGCACGGCTTCCTCCTGTCTACTAGATGCCCTCGTGCCTCGCCGGGTGATTATTTCTTCTTTGCGATTTCTTCCCGCAGCCGGTCTTCTTGCGCCCTCAACTCCGGCGTGAACTCGGTCCCGAAGTCATCGGCCTCGAAGACTTGGCGAATTTCGAGCTCGCCTTCCTTGCCGTCGCCAGCCGGGTTAGGGCAACGTTTCGCCCAGGCAATGGCCTCTTCCTTTGACTTGCATTGCCAGAGCCAGTAGCCGGCGATCAGTTCCTTGGTTTCAGCGAAGGGACCATCCACCACCGTACGCTTGGTCTCCGAAAATTTCACACGCGCGCCTTTCGAACTGGGCTGCAGCCCTTCTCCGGCCAGCATAACGCCGGCCTTGACCAATTCCTCATTGAACGTGCCCATATCGGCCAGCAGCTGCGTACTTGGCGTGACGCCCGCTTCGGAATCTTTGGTGGCTTTCACGATGACCATAAACCGCATGGTGAATCTCCTTTCATATTCGTTCTGTACTCCTTCGTCGAATAGGGATACCCGAAATCGACAGGTACTACTCTTCGGGTAAGCCCGTGATTTCTCGTAGCGGCCTGACTTCGACCGTGCCGATCCTTGCGCCGGGCACGAGGCCGGCAATTTTGACTGCTTCATCGTGGTCTCTTACATCAATGAGAAAATATCCGGCGATCTGCTCTCGGGTTTCGATGAAGGGCCCGTCGGTCACAAGCGGCTTGCCATCATGCACTTTCACCATGACGGCCGTCGCGGCCGGCTGCAACGGCGATGCGTTGATGTATTGTCCCGCCGCATAGAGCTGGTGAGTCAGTTCAATGGATTCGGCGAGCATCTGCTGGCGCTTCTCCTGTTCGATCTTCTGGAAGGCTTCTTCATGATGATGCACGATCAACATGAATTTCATGACATGGCTCCCAACAAGGTCACGGCGCGTTTGCTAGGCACATCCCGCCTCTTTGAGCGGCCGCACCTCGATGCTCCCGAACTGGGCGGCGGGAAACTTCGAGGCGATCCGGATTGCGTCGTTCAGGTCCCGTACGTCGATCATCAAGAAGCCGCCCAATTGTTCCTTGGTTTCGGCGAATGGGCCGTCGGTGGTGGTTGTTTTGCCGCCGCGGACTCGCACCGTTGTGGCTGTCTCCACCGGGTGGAGTGGTGATGCCGCAATGAGTTGTCCCTGTTTTTGCAGGGTGGCACAGTAGGCCATGGACTCATCCGAGACGGCGACTCGCTCGTTCTGCGACATCGCAGTGAGAACCGTCTCGTCAACGTAGACCAAACAAAGGTATTTCATCGCGCATCCTCCTCACGTGGCTTGCAGCTTGCTGTCAGAAGATAGTCGTCGGGCTGGAGGAAAATCGACAAGGGGATAGGCAGACATGAGTTAACGAGGAAAATCAATTTGTTAGCGAATGATGTTGGACGAAACCGATCGGAGGGGACAGTAGAGTTACGGCGTGTCAGGAGGACGGGCATGCGTGCGATCAGAGTCGATCGAGGCCAGCTTGTCCGGGTTTCGTATCGCATAGATGCGGTGAATGGCTCCTTCTGCGACGGCGAGGGTCAACGCGGTGACGAGGCGCCCTGCTTCATAGATCAACAATCCCGGTGCACCATTGAACCATCGCGGGACGAATGTTGTCGTCTCAGCATTGTTCGGATCGGCATCCCAGATTCGGACAAAAAATGTCGCCACAGTGTTTGCGCCTTGTAGGACTGCGGGGACTGCTTGTGCCTTTCCCCCACCGTCGGCATGGAGTTCGACCGACGACGCAAGAAGTGCGGTCAGTCGACTCAAGTCGCCGGATCGGGCTGCCTGAAGGAACGCGTCGGTCAGTCGGCGATGCTCCTCTGCCGTGGCGTGAAATCGGGGTTTCGCCTTGTGGATCCGAGTCCGTGCGCGGGTGCCGAGTTGACGGCAGGCCGCTGGCGATTTGTTCAGGATCGCCGCGATCTCATCAAAAGAATAGTCAAACACTTCGGACAAGAGGAAAGTGGTCCGCTCCTCGGGAGAGAGCTGTTCCAGGGCGAGCAGTAAGGCGACCGCAACGGTTTCGTCTATTTCAGCCGTCGTTTCGGGACTTACAACGCGATCGTCGACGAACGGCTCGGGGAGCCAAACCCCATAATAAGTTTCCCGCTGTACGCGGGCTGACTTGAGGATGTCCAGAGTAAGTCGGCTACAGACTGCCAACAACCATGACCGAGGGTTTCGGATCGTCTCCTGATCGGCCTGCATCCACTTCAGGTAACAGTCTTGCACGACATCCTGGGCTTCCGTCACAGTTCCGAGCATGCGGTAAGCCAACCCGATCAGGGTAGGTCTGTGTTGTTCGAAAATTTCCGGGTACTCTTCCATGGCGGTCAAACACTGTTATTTGACATCAAGCAGGCAAATCGCCAGCCAGCCGATGTCTTACGCAAGACGTGCAGGTACTTGCGTTTAGCCTTAAATGTCTCGCGAATCGCGATGCCGGCAGACAAGGTCGTTTCTTGGCGTCCAATTTCCACTGCCAGATTTCCGTGCCGTTCGATACGAATTGGCGTCTGTCGGATTGAATGAAACTTGGCCGAGCGAAAGAGGGCCGCCTCACGCTCAATGAATAGCAGTCGGCCGGCCGCTAGGTCCTGGCCCTGCAGAAGCAAAAGAATATCATCGGTACAGAGTTGGGCATAAGTGTCCGCGTCGCCCTGTTCAATCGCCGCAACTTGGGCAACTCGCAAGGCGTCGATCTGGTCGCGGTCTTCTTCCGTAAATGATCCAATCCACTGGAGGTTGTCGATGAGTGCCATGGTCAGCCCCTCTGCCTGATGAGGTGGTCGATCTGCGCCCGTGCCCGATCAAGGCGAGCCGCAAAATCCCCCGTCTCATTGTTTGTGCCCTCCAATGCAACGAGATCTACGCGGTCGAAACCAATAAACCTCAACACCGCATGGAGGAAGGGACCTTGCATATCGAGGCCATCCGGTTCTCCTGCCGGTGAAACTCCGCCTCTCGCAGTAAGGACGGTTGCGGTTCTTCCCGACAGAAGACCGGTGTAGCCCTGCTGGTCTGTCGTGAAGGTCTGGCCCCAGCGGACGATGTGGTCAATATAGGCCTTGAGTGTAGAGGGTGCATTGAAGTTGTAGAGCGGGCTGCTAACGAGCAGGTGATCGGCCGCTCTCAGTTCAGCAATTAGGACGTCTGAGAGGGCGATGCTATTCAGCGAGTCTGTCTGCGTGCTGCCGCTCTGTGTTGAGAATGCCGCAATCGTCGCGTGACTCAGATGCGGTATCGGCGCTATTGCCAGGTCCCGCACTACGACCCGGGTATTAGAATGAGCCCGGTTCCAGCAAAGAAGAAAGTAATCGGCGAGGGATCTGGAGTGGGATCCCTCGATTCGGGCACTGGCGTCGATTCGCAGCAATGTGTTCATGCTGCCATACAGACGATCGAGGGTCGGCCAATGTGACAGGAGCTCGGGTTGGGGTCAACATTCAGGTATCCTCGGGACGTTTGAAAGATCAGCCAACCGCTTCTCGAGAAACCGCCGCTCCGGGTCTTGTTTGGTCAGGGCCAGGGCCCGTTCGTAGGACGCACGCGCTTCGGCTTTCTTCTCTAACCGTCGGCAGAGATCAGCTCTGGCCGAATGCGCCAAGTGATAGGTGTCTAGGTCGCCCCTTTTGAGGATCGTATCGACGAGTTCCAAACCGGCCGCCGGGCCATCCCGCATGGCGACCGCGACGGCACGGTTGAGTTCGATCACCGGGGATGGCTCCGCTTGCAGCAGCAGATCGTAGAGGCGGACGATCTGATTCCAGTCAGTTGCAGCGGCGGTCGGAGCTTGGGCATGGGCAGCGGCAATCGCGGCTTGGATCGTATAAGCGCCGACCGGGCCCATCGACAGGGCCCGCTGCACGAGCGCAACACCCTCGGCGATTTGTTCCCGGTTCCAGAGTGAGCGGTCTTGATCTTCTAAGAGAACCAACTCACCGGTCGATGACGTGCGTGCCGTTCTCCGCGAGTCTTGTAACAACAAGAGCCCCAAGAGGCCGATCGCGTCTGGTTGAGGGAGCCATGTGATCAACAGCCGGCCCAGGCGGATCGCTTCACCACTCAGATCATGCCGCGTGACGGTACCGCCGAACGAGGCGGAATAGCCCTCGTTGAAGACGAGATAGATGACACGGAGCACGGCATCTAAACGATCCGGCAATTCTTTTTCAGAAGGCACTTCGTAAGGGATACGGGCGTCGCGAATTTTCCCCTTGGCCCGCACGATGCGCTGCGCGATGGTTGCCGGCTTGGTGAGAAAGGCTCGCGCGATTTCTTCGGTCGTGAGACCGCAGACTTCGCGGAGCGTCATCGCGAGTTGCGCGTCCGGCAGCAACGCCGGATGGCAACAGGTGAAGATCAGTCGAAGGCGATCGTCTTCGAGGTGTTCGTCCTCCGGTTGTTCTGTCTCGATGCTGGTAGTGGATTCGACCTGTTTCGCCAGTTCTTCCAATGCGGCATCCTGCCGCGCGCGCCGGCGCATCCCGTCGATGGCTTTGAACCGCCCGGTCGAGACGAGCCAGGCCCTCGGATTGTCCGGCACGCCGTCTCGCGCCCATTGCTCAACAGCCGCGGCAAAGGCCTCATGCAATGCCTCTTCCGCTGCGTCGAATTCTCCCAGCAAACGAATGAGCGTCGCCAGCACCGCCCGCGAGTCTTCGCGGTAGATACGATCCACAAGCGCTCGAATCGTCGACGCCGTCACCTCACTCCTTTGTAGCGGGTGCATCCAATACCGCCACGAGCTTACGGGCGCGCGCCCGCAAGGCGGAGCTTCCTTGCTGCACAGACCGCCGAACGATTCGCGCGGTATCCGCACACCGCTCCGGCCATTGCCGCATCAGGTCCACAAGAGCCTGCAGCGCGTTGGCCGCCACGCTGCGGCTCGGGTCGTCCAGCGCCTGCACGAGCCGTGTATAGACGTGCGGCCGTTCACTCCCCGGCCATTGAACACGTGGGAGCATTTGCGCCGCGTGCCAGCAAATGTCTTTCGCGTCGCTCTCCAGGAGCCGGTCGAGCACCAGCCGTCGGGGGGACTGCAGGACTGTGGGATGGATCGCCGAGACCTTTTCCATGGCGTCTGCCGCACGCATCCGCATCACGGCATGGGACGAGGAGATGAGCATGACGAGTTCCGAAAATCGAGCGGGATCGGCCAGTACGGCGGCAACCACGCGATCGGCAGTTCCGATGGACCGGCGATGGCCTCCGGCCAATAGAGGCTCACGCGGGGCTGGATTTCGACGCCGCATCACAGCGTCGCCCCTATCCCACGGGCGGAGCACACGACACCACCGCGCACCCGTAGGGTCGGTCCACCGACCTCAGCCCGGGACGCGCTGCGCGGCGCCAAACTCCCTCTACCCCAACCGCTTCTGCGGTGGGGACGAGGGCGACCGTGAAGTGTCGCGAGGATGATGCGTGGGAGTCGTCTCGCGGCCGGCACTCGACGTGACGTGAGCGGTTCTTGACCGACTTCGGAAGCGGGCCGGCGGAATCCCAAATTGCCGTTTGAACGCCCGGTTAAAGGCGGCTTCCGATTCGTATCCCACCGTACCTGCAATCTCGGCCGCACTTTGATTGGTGGACTGCAGGGACCGCGCCGCCAACTGCAATCGCCATCGCGTCAAGTACGCCATCGGCGTCTCGCCAAGATAGCGATGAAACCGCTCGGTCAACACGGAACGCGACACCCCTACCTCCCGTCCCAGCGAGGCGATGGTCCAGGCATGTGTCGGACGACGATGCATGAGCACGAGCGCTTTGCCGACCTCTGCATTGCGGGTCCCCGCCAACCACCCCGTTTGCTCCGACGGCAACTGCGCCACATAGCGGCGGAGAGTTTCTACGAACAACGCCTCGGACAATTTTGCGAGGACCGCCGCACCGCCCGGTTGCGCCACCTCGACCGTGTCGACCGAGTGGCGGATGGCTTGCTCCAGCCACCGTCCGGAATCGCCGTCACGGATACTGACCTTCAGCATCCGCGGAAGCCCTCCGAGGAACACATCGCCGAGCTGCGTGTCACAGGACATATAGCCGCAGACGAACTTGGTAATTTCGCCGCCGCCGCCCATTCGCGACAAGCTCAGCCCCCCTGCCAGAAATTGCTCCACGACGCGGGTACGGTCGACCGGGGTCGTGGCAGCGCCGTTTCCCAAAATATGAGGGTCCCCCCGGGGGACGACCAGAATGTCCCCGGCGGAGAGCGGAATCGCCTGCTCCTCGCCATCCGCACGCGCATAGCACCGACCTTCGGTCAACAGATGAAAGATGATTATATGCTGGTGGGGTGGAGCGAGATACGAGGTTACCGTACCGGCATCGACCGAATGCGCACACCAGGGGGAGGAAAACTCGGCATTGTAAAAAAATGCCCCATTCAGCGTGATGGTCTTTAACACTTCGGAGAGCGTTTCCATCGCGCGCACCTCCCGAAGATTCGGCGTTTCGGCAAAGGCCGCCAGCCTTTCGATCAAGAATAGTGCATTCGCGCGTCTTCGCTGTCAAGAGAACCGGCCGCTCGGGTAATACGCCGGATCTTGATTGCGATACAGTGGCCGTACCGGCAATTAGCCACCGCGCGCGCCGCGCGACGAAGCGTCCGGCATCCACCCGTGAGCGATGACGCGAGGGAACGACCGGACCGACGATCCCAGGAGCTGTTCACTCCACCCGCGGCCGAGGGCTGAGTCCCTCAAGGAGGTCTACATGAACCGCCAGATGACAGCTTTCGCTCAGACAGCAATCAATGTGACGAGCGCAGGAGGCGTGCGCCGAATGCTGAGCCGGTGGATGATGCTGGCCGGCATCGGATTGATGGCGACAGGATGTGGAGGCGGCGACGAGTCGACCAACCAAGCGCTGGCACAAAATGCCGGGACGCCGTTCGTCGCGCCGACCGTCTTCCAAGCTGCCGGGCCTTCCAACGCCGCCATCCAAAACACGGTCGACCAATACCGAGCAGCACTCGGCGGGGCCAATAACGCCAATACGCCGGGACCGATCGCCGACGGGCGACGCGAAATCAACTGGGACGGCGGCGGCTCCACGCTCACCGCCACAACGCCCGCACAGTTCACGGGATTCCAGGCGAATCGCGGAGCGTTGTTCATCACACCAGGAACGGGATTCGTGCAAGCGACGGTCACGGGATTGGCGGACACCTTTCGGAGCCCGACCTACCAAACCATCTTCCAAGCGTTCAGTCCGCAACGCCTCTTCACTCCGATCGACAGCACCGTCACCGACATGACGTTTTTTATTCCAGGGGGCGACAACAAACCGGCCGCCACAAAAGGATTCGGCGCGGTGTTCACGGACGTCGACCTGCCTGACGGCAGTGGGCCGGGCAACGTGAACGGCAATCGGAAAGCCAGCACGCTGATCGAATGCTTCAACAAGAACGGTGAACTCATCTTCACCGGGGCGGTGCCGGCCTCGCCGGGCAACGCCAGTGTGTCCTTTCTGGGGATCGTCTTCGAGGATGCGCGCATCGCCAAAGTCCGGATCACCAGCGGCGACGCCGCGCCGGGACCGAACGACGACGGCACCCATGACATCGTCATGATGGACGACTTCTTGTACGGCGAACCGCAGCTGCTCCCGTAGTGAGCAGAAGTCAGAGCATAGATGGGAATCGTCAGGGCGGCGCGCTACCCGTCCCTCATATGACAGGATGCTGCGTCGACGACTCCTTGCCCATCTGAGCCGTGCCTCATATGCCAGTCCGATGACAGACCCCGCGCATCGTGGATCCTCTCCAGATGCGCGGGGCCACCTTCCTCCCGCAAGCCCACACATCACAGCAGGTCCTGAAGAAATCCGTCGGCTGAAAATCCGCGTAGAGAGCAGAGAGAAAGGAATACCCCGATGTCTACGCCTCGTATCACCGCGCTCGCCCACGTCGTCGCCAAACCGGATCACGTCGCCTACGTCCGCACCGTCTTAACCGACGTCGTCTTGGCGACGCGGCAGGAATCCGGCTGCCTCAGCTATCGCCTCTGTCAGCACACCACAAACCCCGCGGAGTTTACGACCGTCGAGGAATGGACGGACGAGGGCAGCGAGGAAGCGCATTGTTTGTCCGCCCACGTGTTGGCCGCGCTCAGCAAGTTGAATGGACGACTGGCCGCGGCGCCGGATATTCGCCGCTACCGCACCATCACCTAGGGTGTTGCTCGACCGCCCGCCATGGCCCCGACGATCAGATAGAGCTCCGTCCCTCCAGCCATCTGGAAGGAGACACCGCACAACTCCAGCGGCTCGATGGCCGTCGCGTCCCGCAGCAAGAACCCATCATAGAAGATTCCGCAGCCGCACTTCATTGAACCGGCAACGGTTCTGGAGTATCGTTCGCGAGCAAGAAGGGCATGGTGTACAGACGGACATTGGTCGCTCCCGCTCATATGCGGATCGGTCAAAACATGTGTTAGCCCGACATGCCACCAAGTAGAAAACGACGTGCGCTGGATCGCCCCCACCCCAAAAGACGCCGCCGCCTCGTTTGAAAAACGCCTATGGGACGCCGCCGACCGGTTCCGCACCAACTCCGGCCTCATCCTCGACCGAATCTTCCTGCGAGTGGCCAAAATACGCTTCACGTGAAGAGGCGACGCGATGAATAGGGCCTCTTACAACAACGACCCGCCCGCCGACGCATCGTCCTCCGTCGTCCGCGAAGACACGATCGAATACGGCCTCATCGGCACGCTGCAGGGTCTGAAATATGACTACCGCGCAGACATCACCGACCGAGCCTCGCTGGAAAAGAACTTCCGTGAAAAATTCGAGGCCCTGAACCGCGCCCGCCTGACAGACGCCGAATTCGCCCGACTCCTCGACGAACTCGTCACCGCCGACGTCTTCACCGCCGCCAAGACCCTGCGGGAGATCAACGCGTTCACTCGCGACGACGGCACGCCGCTGAACTACACCCTGGTCAACCTCAAGGACTGGTGCAAAAACCACTTCGAGGTCATCAACCAGCTCCGCATCAACACGGACAACAGCCACCACCGTTACGATGTCCTCCTGCTCATCAACGGCGTGCCCTGCGTGCAGATCGAGCTGAAGACCCTCGGCATCAGCCCGCGCCGGGCCATGGAGCAGATCGTCGACTACAAGAACGACCCCGGCAACGGCTACACCAAGACGCTGCTGTGCTTCCTCCAGCTCTTCATCGTCAGTAACCGCGACCGCACCTATTACTTCGCCAACAACAACACCCGCCACTTTACCTTCAACGCCGACGAAGGTTTCCTACCCGTCTATGAGTTCGCCGACGAGGCGAACAAGAAGATTTCCCATCTCGACGACTTCGCAGCCCACTTCCTCCAGAAGTGCGACCTCGGCAAGACCCTCAGCCGCTACATGGTGCTCATCCAGAGCGAACAGAAGCTCATGATCATGCGGCCCTACCAGGTCTATGCCGTACAGCAGATCGTGACATGTATCAAGGACGACGCGGGAAACGGCTACATCTGGCACACCACCGGCAGCGGCAAGACGCTCACCTCCTTCAAGGCCGCCACCTTGCTCAAGCTCAACGACCACATCCACAAGTGCCTGTTCGTCGTGGACCGCAAGGACCTCGACCGCCAGACCCGCGAGGAATTCACAGTCCGGCTTGCAAGCGCCCATAACCCTTTCAACTACTGGAAGCCATGCTTGACCAACTAGAAGTCCGCCAAAACAAGAGCAAAGGCCATATTTGGAGCCATGTCCGCGTCAAGTGGCTCATCGAGACGCCTGAGGAACTCGTCCGTCAGGAATACCTCTGCCTGCTCGTGAACCAATATGGGTACACGCTGGAGCAGATCGCCGAGGAAGAATCGCTGCCCGGCGAGCGCGGCAACAAGAACGCTCGCGCCGATTTCGTGATCTGGCGCACGGTGGAGGAGCGGAAGGCGGGCAAGACGGCGCTCATCGTCGTTGAGTGTAAGGCCGACAACGTCGCCATCGACCAGAAGACCTACCAGCAGGGCGCGAACTACGCGAACAACGAGCGGGCAAAGTTCTTCGTGGCCCACAACCGCCGCAGCACGAAGTTCTTCAAGGTCGATCTGGAAAAGCGTGCCCCGAACTACAGCGAGGTGAAGGACATCCCCCATGCCAGCGACAGTGACAAGGAGATCGAAGCGCTGCTCACCCACTTGAAGCCGTTTGAGGGAAAAGAGTTCGCCGACCTCCTGCACCAGTGCCACAACGTCATCCGCAACAACGAGCACCTCGACCCCGCCGCCGCCTTTGACGAGATTGCCAAGATTCTTTTCATTAAGGTCTGGGTCGAACGCCGCCTGAAGGAGAAGCGCGAACGGAAAAACCTCTTCACCGTGGATTTCCTCGCCAGCCAGATCGGCAAAAGCCCCATTCAGTCGCTCTTCGACGAAACCAAGGAGGCCTACCGCGCCGATAAGATTTTCGAAACGGATGAGCGCATCAACCTCCGTGCCGCCACCGTCGAAGCTATTGTCAAGAAGCTGGAGAGCTACAACCTCTCCGAGACCAGCGAGGACGTGAAGGGCATCGCGTTCGAGCGTTTCCTCGGCGGCACATTCCGGGGAGAAATCGGCCAGTTCTTCACCCCGCGGCCGATCGTCGAGTTCATCGTGCGGATGCTCGATCCCAAAGAGGGCGAGCGCATCTGCGACCCCGCCAGCGGCTCCGGCGGCTTCCTCATCCGCTGCTTCGAGATCATCCGCGAGGCCATTGCCGCCGACGTGGATGCCAAATACAAGGCCTTCTGCGAGACGATCGACAAGAAGAAGGGTCTCAGCGAAGCGGACCGGGCTAAGGCCAAGCGCGACGAATATAAGAAGCTCCAGGAACAGCTCGACCCCTATCCCGACCCCGACGCCTTCGTGAAAGACAA
Organism: Nitrospiraceae bacterium; assembly: GCA_046351095.1. Lineage (GTDB taxonomy): Bacteria > Nitrospirota > Nitrospiria > Nitrospirales > Nitrospiraceae > BQWY01. Next base: position 2,898,165 of record JAXLZC010000001.1, on the reverse strand, counting down.
GATGCGCTCCCGCATCTGGCAGCTCTCCAATCTCTGCATCTACGGCACCGATGCGAACGACCGCATGGCCCGCACGAGCAAGATGAACATGATCATGCACGGCGACGGCCACGGCGGCGTGCATCATCACAACGGCTTGCTCAACGTGAACGGCATCTTTGAGGGCCGCTTCCAAGTCATCGCCACCAATCCCCCCTTCGGTGCGACCGTCACCGGCGACAACGTCATCCTCGCCAGTGACTACAAGGTGCCGCCGGAAGCGCGCAGCCGCTACCGCAACGAGCACGGCGACGACTACGACGACGCTGTCGCCCGCGTTTCCGCCAATGAGGGGCGACCCATCCTCAGCCTCTTCAAGCTGCCGCTGCGCGGGAGACAGGACGAGCCCAACGACACTACCACCGAGGAGCAAAAGCGCCGGGATGAGAAGCGCCTCCAGAGCATCAGCATGAAGACGGAGTTGGTCTTTATCGAACGCTGCCTCGATCTCCTCGCGCCCGGTGGCCGCATGGGCATCGTCCTACCCGAAGGCATTTTCAACAATCCCTCGCTGCAATACGTGCGCGAGTTCACGGAGGACCGCGCCTTCCTCCGCGCCGTCGTCAGCCTCTCGCAGGATACCTTCATCAGCAGCGGAGCCAGTGTGAAGTGCAGCATTCTCTTTGTGGACAAGTTCACGGAGGAGGAGCAGCAGCGCTTCGAGGCTGTGCGTAGCAAGGCGCTGCACGAGACCCGGAAGAAACACAAGCCCGCCATCGACAGAGAACACGCCCGCCTCGAAGCCGCGATGGAGGAGGCGAAGGAGGCCAATGACCGCGCCACGCTCGCCGAACTGCGCAAGGAACTCGCCGCCTACGCCAAGCAAATGGAGGACACCATCGCCACCGAAGCGCGCGCCCTGCTCAAGCAGCACTTCGACTACCCCGTCTTCCTCTACGAGGCGGAAAAGGTGGGCATCTCCGCCACCGGCGAGCCGGACCTCAACGAGCTGTACCCCAACGACCGCATGCCCGCAGGGCTGGGAAAGAGCTGCCTGGAGCTGTATCAGGATTTCCGCAAAGACCCGACGCCTTTTCTCGTTAAAGGCCCGGCAGCATGAGTCATCAGATGGGTCGGGCACATATTATTTATTTCAGCGAACTGGAGCGGTGGACACCGCTACGGAATGCCATTGAACAAGGCGATGAAGCCGCCTCGTGGAGCCCAGTCACGATTGGCGACCTTGTTAGTCAGATTGAAGAGCGTGTGACCGTCCAACCCGATGCCGAATATGGTATGGCGGGAGTGAAGTGGTATGCCAAAGGCGTGTTCCACCGCGAGACGGTGTTCGGTCGCGACATGAGCGCCAAGTATGTCACGCCGCTGAGACCTGGCGCACTCATTTACAACCGGCTGTTTGCGTGGAAGGAGTCTTTCGCCGTCGTTCAGCCCGAGCACGCGAGCCTATTTGTTTCGGGCGAGTTCCCACAGTTTCAGGTCGATGTATCAAAGGCACTGCCCGGGTTCCTTTATCTATTTTGCACCATCCCTACGACAATCAAGCAGGTCAACGCGGCATCAGCAGGCTCCGCCGCCGTGAGCCGCAATCGCTTCAAGGAATCCGAGTTTCTAAAGTTCAAGCTGCGTCTGCCCCCGCTCGACACCCAGCAAGCCATCGTGGGCCACTGGCAGGCCACGCAGAAGAGAAATGCCGCCGCGCTCCGGGCGGCGGATGAGCATGAGGTAAGCGTCACAAGCGAGCTTTCAAAAGCTCTTGGCTTAGGGGAAACCACAGTGCCCATCACTCGCAAGGCGTTCGCCGCTTCGTGGGCGCAGCTTCAGCGTTGGTCCCTGGATTACCTTCGCCAATCCCTAGCTAATGCTGGGGCCGAAGAACAAACGCATCCAGTGACAACCCTCGGGGAGGTGGTAGCCGACCTTGCCAATGGCTGGAGTCCTAAATGCCACCCTCGCCCAGCTGAAGGCGATGAGTGGGGTGTGCTAAAGCTCGGGGCGGTCTCGTTTGGGCAATACAACGAGGCGGAAAACAAGGCGCTGCCACGCGAACTGAAACCGGACACCGCTCTGGAGATCAAAGCTGGGGATATTCTGATTAGCCGCGCAAACATCACGCGGCTCGTCGGAGCGTGTGCCTACGTGGCCTCAACTCGCCCCAGACTCCTCCTCTGCGACAAGATTTTCCGCGTCGTGCCACTCAACCAGCCGAAGATACTGCCAGAGTTTCTAGCTGAGATGATGAAGCTCCCATCCGTGCGGCAGCAAATCGAGAGTCTCGCTACCGGTTCCTCTCCGACAATGAAGAACATCACCAAGCCATCGCTGCTGAGCCTGCGCTTTCCTCTCCCTCCGCTCCCGATCCAAAAGCAACTCGTCGCCGACGTGACCGCCGCCCGCGCGAAGATCGCCGCCGAACGCGCCGACGCCGCGAAGCTGGCCGCCGACACCGCCCGTGAAGTGGAAGACATGATTCTCGGCCATCGTCCGGTGCCTAATTTTACCTAAGACCATGCCCAGCAACCGCAACACCATCGAGATTGAAGGCATCTTCGGCACGGAAGTGCTGGGGAGCTTCAACATCATCCGTGGCTTTGCCACGCTTCAGGAACTCGCTCGCATCTCCGTCCCCGTGCTCATGGAGGAGCCGCAGGCCAACGGGGCTGTGGTGGGCCACCAGCGACCGCTGGATGAAGACCATGCCGAGGAAGTGCGGATTTATTTCGAGCAGGGCGATCAACGATTCATCCCGGAAATCATCCTCTCCGTGCGCCTACCGATGGAAAAGGAGGAGCTGCCCACTACGAGCAACTTCGCGCCCGTTCAGATCGGTGTCCGCTACAGCGGAGGCGGCATCACCCTTCGCCGAAAGCACAAAGGAAAGACACTGCTCAATCACATCCTGCGGGTGAAGGTGAAGGACCTGCCCGCCATCAAACAGCAACAGCGCATCCGGCGCATCGACGGCAACCACCGCTTGGCAAAGGCCGAGCAACTGGCAGCCGTGGCCGGCCAGATAAATCGCTACAAAGTGCCCTTCTGCCTGCTACTGCTCGGCGATGTAGGCGATGCCGCGCACGACTACACCGAGGCGCTCGTCTTTCACACCATCAACAGCACGGCCAAGCCGCTGGATGGCGAGTTCGCCCTCAAACTGATCCTCGGACAGAACCCGGCGAATGCGCAACCCGCCCACGTGGAGTTTGCTCAAGCACCTGTGCTGCACCTGACGCGGCTTTTGGATACCAGCCTGCGAGCCCTGCCGGAGCCAAACCGCTCCCGCCTCGGCGGTCGTTCATTGGCGAGGCTTTCCATGGCGAGCCGTGAACTGCTGTCCACCTATCCAGACCGCAAGGCCGAGCTCACCACGCTGACGCAGTTCCGCGATGAGATCGTCGGCGCGCTCTCGGATGTTTGCACGCACCTGCACGCCGACTTTCAGGATTTTTGCCGGGCCGATTACTTTTTGGAACTCGCCACCCACGTCTGGATGCGATCTACTCCTACTGGAACCCACGACCAGCGTATGGCGGAAACAGTGTCCTACCTGCGCGACATGGCAAAGTGGATGGGCAGCGACGGCATGCGCGGCCTGACCACCGGCAAGCCACTGGGCAAGCAGATGATCGGAATCTATGACGCCGTACGCAGCCGCATCCCGAAAAAAGTTTTCCTTGCGCGCTGGTATCCCACCGCGAACGACGGCGAGCAGCTCCAGCGGGCCAACAATCGACTGACTGCGCTTCGGCAGCTCGTGGAAACCGAGCTTCAACTTGAACTCATCGACATGGGCACACAGGAAGGCGGCACCTTCCCCATTCACGCCTCGATGTATGAAGCCATTCTCAGCAGCGAAATCTTCATCGCCGACCTCACCGGACTGCGCCCCAACGTGATGATCGAACTCGGCTACGCGCTACATCACATGAAGACCGGTCGCCTCCTGCTCTTCTTCAATGCCCTAGCGGCGCCTGCCGACAAAGTTCCCTTCGATACGAATACCTTTCGTTATGAGCCCATCGCCGAAGCTGCCGATATTCCCGGAAAGCTGCGCGGTCATTTGCAGGAGATTCTCACGAAGGCGGCGGCGGGGGAGATTTAGCGCACTCCTTGCTGCTGAAGGACGGCCACATCGACACGATCATCGGCCTGCCCGCGAACCCTCTTCTACTCCACCGGCACCCCGGTCTGCATTCTCGTGCTCAAGAAATGCAAGAAGCCGGACGACGTGCTCTTCATCAACGCCGCCGAGCATTTCGAGAAAGACAAACGCCAGAACCAGCTCAAGCCGGAGCACATCCAGAAGATCATCGACACCTACAAAAACCGCGCGGAAAAACCCCGCTACTCCAGGCGTGTGGAGATGGCAGAGATCGAGAAAAACGAGTTCAACCTCAACATCTCCCGCTACATCAGCACGACGGTGGGTGAGAAGGAGATTGACCTCGCAGCGACGCACAAGGCTCTGGTGAAGCTTGAGAAAGACATTCGGAAGGCGCGAGACACACACAATAGATTCTTGAGTGCGCTGGGATTGCCGCTACTGCCAACGGGCACTGTCAGCGCGTCAAAAGCATCGCTGGCACTCAACCGACGGCAAGTGTCCAAGCGCAGACGAAACTCGGATAAATAACTGATCCGTCCCAGCAGACTATCCCTTAGCTGGCCATCCGTCGGCACACGACCCCGCAGAAACACCTCACGAGCCAGACCCAAATTCGGTGAATCCGGCGCCACGGCTAGGAACTCCCCGGGCGCTGTGGTACAACCCGCTGCGACATGCCACCACGCCCACGCTCGACGACCAATTTCCACCGATACAGCCTGCGCGCCGCCTTTCTCCTGCTCGCGTGCGGACTGCTCAGCGGCTGTCTGTCGGCGCCGACGTTGAACCGCGCCGTCATCGCCTACGACGAGGCGATGCATGACTCCATCGCGAAACAACTCCTGATCAACATCGCCCGCGCGCGCTACCATCAACCGATTCACTTTACGGGCGTCTCGAATATCGCGGCGACGTTCGACTTCCGCCTCAACGCCGGAGCGACGCCGACACTGACGGGCGATCTGGGCCGCACACTGGTGCCGATCTTCGGCGGCAGCGTCGCGGAAAATCCCACGATCAGTATCGCGCCGATCGAAGGGGAAGACTTCACCCGTCGCCTCCTGTCGCCGTTTCACGAGCAAAAGGTCGTGCTGCTGCTCCGCCAACGTACGGATATCGACTTACTGCTTCGGCTGATGGCGGGGGAACTCCGCGTGAAGCATCAGGGCGGGGATGTCCCCTACCGCAACAACCCGGCGCACGCCGCCGAGTACGAATTTTTCCGGAAAGTCGTCCTCCATCTGTCGGCCATTCAAGACGCCAACGCCCTCTACGCGGAGCCGTTGGTCTTCGAACGCACGTGGACGCTCCCGGAAAGCGCGGTATCGGCGGAGGGCTTCAAGTCGCTCGAGCAGGACTACTTCATCGCGCACGACGCCGAGGCCAAACTGTATCGCCTGCGCAAACCGGTCTCCGGGCGCATTCTCATTACGAATTTCGATCCGGATACGTTGCCGCAGGAGGAGCGGATCAGGCTGGACGAGGAAGCGGATCAGGACCCGACGGATGAACTGGGCTTCGACATTCGCCCCGGACATCCCGGCGGCGAGTGGCCGATCCGAGGCGAATTCCGCCTACGCAGTTTCAACACAATCCTCGGATTTCTCGGACACACCATCGAGGAGGCTCCGGAATTCCACGTCGAGCCGGACCCTCGCACCCCGGCGGTGGCGGAAAATCCCGTCGCGACGCTCGACATGGCGGTGGGCACGCTTCCGTCGGCCAATGCCGATTGGTCGGCGACCACACACGGCAATACGTACGCCGTCAACGTGACGGGTCCGAATGCGCGCTGGAACCGTGAATCGTTTAAGTTGCTCTACCAGCTCTTCCAAATGACGGTGACCGACGTCTCGCGGGCCGGCGTTCCCGGCATCACCATCGCCAAGTAACGGTCGCCGCAGCGCATCGCTCAGTGCGAGCCTTCCCTGCGCAGTTGGCTACGCCATCGGTTCCGGTTCGTCCACGGCGGGCAATCCATCGATACTCACGCGGTTCTTTCGGCGCCGATAGTCCGCCATCCCTTCCGGCCCCTTCGCCATCGCCCACGTCGCGAGTTCGTCGCGCTGCCCTTCATAACGCATACGCGGCGCACCGAATCCGCACGAGTCGCTGACACGTGTCACCGCGATACGGATGATACTTCGCACGCCGGGATGCGGCGGGAAGCGCGCATACAATTCGACGAAGTCTGCATCCTGCGGCATCACCGCCCTCCCGGTGCCGTGCAACCGCACCGTCTTCGCCTGCTCGTCGAACGAGCTGAACATCACGACGATGCGCCCGTTCTCCCGAAGGTGCGCAATCGTTTCTGCGCCGCTGCCGGTCAGGTCGAGATACGCGACGGTCTGCGGATCGATGACAACAAAGGAGTCGAGACCTTTGGGCGACACATTCAACAACCCCGTCGCCGCGAGGGGCGCCGTCGCGACAAAAAACATCTGTTGCCGTCCAATGAATGCGACAAGTTCCTCCGTGATACTCGCAAACGTCCGTCCCATGGATTCTCCTTCTCTCTCTCGACCGCCCGGTTCCTGATTCCGCACTTCACACTACGCGCGAGGTCGCGGCGGCGCCGCGCGCGGCACGCGCCGCTCAGACGCTGATTAGTTTTCCGTCGCCTTTCCTCGACGTGTCTTGAGCTTGTGCCCGACCTGCACGATCGCATCGATCGCCGGCGTGAGTTCGCGCCCCAAATCGGTCAGCGCATATTCCACCGTCGGCGGCGACGTGGGCACGACGGTCCGCACGATGATACCGTCCGCCGTCAACTTCTTGAGTCGTGCGGTAAACACCTTCGGCGAGACACCCGGAATATCGGCCATCAACTCGCTGAAGCGCCGCGCGCCCCCGCGCAAATACCAAATCACATTCGGCGTCCACGCCCCGCCCAGCACCCCCATACACACCGTCAACGGACAGCCGTCCGGCGGCGCAAGCGACTGATTTTTTCGGCGTTTGACGGCCATATGCGTCTCCTTTCGAAACTACCGCGCGCTTTCCATTCGGAAAGTGCATTAAAGACTTTCCAATAGATAGCATATTGCCGAGAGAAAGTTCTCGTCTTATCTTCGGCTGGACAACGGGTGCAACACGTTCACCAACAATCAAAGGAGTGTCCCATGAGTGTGATCCCTACAGCCATCGTCACCGGCGCCTCTAGCGGCATCGGACTCGGTCTCACCACGCGTCTCTTGGAGGAAGGGTATCGCGTCGTCGCCAACTCCCGACGGATCTCGCAGGCCGGCACGCTCGCCGCGTCCGACTCGTTGGCGCTGGTCGACGGCGACATCGGCCGCCCCGACACGGCGACGCGTCTCGTCGAGACCGCCATCGCACGGTTCGGACGCGTGGACCTGCTGGTCAACAACGCCGGCATTTTTATTCCGAAGCCGTTCACGGACTACACCACTGCCGACTTCGAGCAATTGGTGAGCACCAACCTGGCGGGTTTTTTGTACGTCACGCAAGCAGCGGTGCGCGCCATGCGCCGAACCGGCTCCGGGCATATCGTGAACATCACGACGACGCTGGCCGATCAACCGATTGCGGGCGTGAACGCGGCAATCCCCGTGTTGACGAAGGGCGGTCTCAATGCGGTGACCGCGGCCCTCGCCATCGAGTTGGCCGGCGAAGGTATTCGCGTGAACGCCATCGGCGCGGGTATCATCGACACGCCGATGCACCAACCGAGTACGCACGACTTTCTGAAGTCGCTGCATCCGATTCACCGCATCGGGACGGTCGACGAAATCGTGGATGCCGTCTTGTACCTGACCAACGCTGGGTTTGTGACGGGAGAAGTGTTGCACGTCGACGGCGGCGCGCATGCGGGCAAGTGGTAACGGCGACATTCACCGAGAGCAACCGAAGGGAGGCAGCCATGCCGTACGTACAGATTCAGGTGACGCGCGAAGGCGTCACCGTCGAGCAGAAACGCCAGCTCATCGCCGAGACGACGGCCATGCTGGTGCGGGTCCTCAAGAAGAACCCGGCCCATACGTTCGTCGTCATCGACGAGGTCGATACCGACAACTGGGGCGTCGGCGGCATCACCACCACCGAACTGCGCGCGAGGGAGCGCGCAACACAGTCCGCCAAACACGCCGGTTGATCGTAGTTGTACGAATGGGCGCGCCTTCGCTGAAGGCGCGCCCATTCACGTTCGCCTGCCCTCCTGCACCTGTTGCGTCCTCTCGCCTGACATCTTCTGATCAGTTTTCCGTGAACGCTAATCCTGCGGGACTCACCGCCGGTGCCTACACAGCGACCGTCACAGTCCGTGTCTCGCGCGGCAGCACGTTGACGCTTCCCGTGACGTTGACCGTCCAAGCGGCGCCGCCGCCACCGCAGCAGTCGGCCACGCTCAGCTGGAGCGCCATTTCGAAACGGACTTGGCCGGCTATAAGGTCTACGTGGGCAAAACGTCCGGCAGCTACGGCGCCCCGGTGGGGGTGGGCAAGATGACGCAATACACGGTCAAGAATCTCGTCCAAGGCTCGACGTACTTCTTCACCGTGACCGCGTACAGCACGAGCGGGCTGGAAAGTACGTATTCGAACGAGGTCAGCAAAAGTATTTATTGATCGGAAGGCGACCGGCCGAGAGGCCCTCGCCAGGTCGTGTTAGCCGCGCGACTCGTGATGGATCGAGAAGCGGCCTGAAAAAGTCTCGCCCGGCGCAAGTCGGCGCAGGCCCCACTCCGGATGGTTGAAGGCGTCGCTCGCGCAGGTCATCGGCTCGATCGCCAGGGCCTGCCGCGCCGCATTTGGAATCGCATCGCCGGTGTAGACAACGATCGCATAAAACGACTCGTCCATCGCGATGCGAATCGTCCGACCGCTCTGTGGATTCCGGAAGACCGCCGTCGCCACACCCTGCCCATCTCGATCCAGATGAAGATAACAATGATTAAAGCGATGCGCGCCGACTTCACGCATACGCCGATAGTCCCACTCCGAGCCGTCTACCGATAAGACCTGCCCGGTCGGCGCCAAGCGCTCGTTAAATGCGAGATAGGAACGTGCGGGGATCGTGACTTCAGCCCCGTCGACCGGATCGACCCCGATCACAAAATAGGGATGAAAGCCGATACCGACCGGCGCGGCGGCAGTCCCGACGTTCCGCACGTCGAAGCGACAGGTCAGCCCACCCTGTTCCAATCGATACGTCAGCAGACAGGAAAGCGAAAAGGGATACCCCTTCTCGGCATACATCGCGGCATCGATCGTGACCTCGAAGCGCACCGCCGACGCCGTCTGCTCCGCCACACGCCACGGCAGGTTACGCACAAACCCATGGATGGCGTTGGGCCCTTCCTTGTCGTTGCGTTCGAGCTGATACGTACATCCGTCGAACGTGTACCGCCCCTCCGCAATACGCCCCGGAAACGGGATCAGCACATCGCCCTGCCCACCCTTTTTCTGGTTACCGCCCGAATAGCCCCAGACAATATTCGTTTCGCGTCCGGCGGCGTCGACCTCATAGTAGCGTCGTAGCGCCGCGCCCCACGGCGACAGCACCGCACGCTGACGCCCCTCGGTAATCGTCAGTTCCGTATCCAGTGTCACAGGATTGCGTTCGTCGGTCGGCATGGCGGCGGAGTATACCACGGAGGCTGCGCCTCCCCTACAGGTGACCGCGCATGTGCGATACGCCGCACTGCTTTCTTTTCCCTAGGGAGCCGGGCAAGATGACGGCATGACGCGTCCGGAGACAGCCGCCGAACCTAACTCTCCAGAGACATGGCTGGTCTACATGCTCGAATGCGCAGACGGCACGCTTTACACCGGCATCGCACGCGACCTCGCCCGCCGTATCGCTGCGCACAATGCCGGCACCGGCGCCAAATACACACGCCCGCGCCGTCCGGTGACGCTGCGTTACAGCGAACCGCACGCAACAAAAGGCGCGGCGCTTCAGCGCGAGGCGGCACTCAAACGCCTCTCACGGGCCGAAAAGTTGGCGCTCACCACATGCGCGAACCCTCGTCCGCTCTCGTAGTCCTCGAACTCCGTTTCGCGCGCCTCAACACTCCGCCGCTCGCACCTACGCAGCTTTTTGACTTTCGCTCAGACGCAGCGCCGCTCCTCGCTATACTGAGTGCACTTATGGCACTTCCCGCATCAGATCCCGACTACCGGCAACGCGATCGTGCAACATCGCCTACTGACACACAGCCGCACCTACACGCAGTCGGCGAGCGGCCGCATGTCGTCATCGTCGGAGGCGGCTTCGGCGGTCTGATGACCGCCTTGTCGCTCCGGGATGCACCGGTGCGTGTGACGCTGATCGACCGGCACAACCATCACCTCTTTCAGCCGCTGCTCTACCAAGTGGCGACCGCCGCATTGTCGCCGTCGCAGATCGCGGTTCCCATTCGACATATCGTCGCGCGCCAACCCAACTGCACGGTCTGGATGGCCGAGGTCACCGGCATCGATATCGCGCGCCGTCGCGTCCAGCTCTCCGACGGCGCCGTTCCGTTCGACTATCTTGTGCTCGCAACCGGCGCGACACAATCCTATTTCGGGCATAACGAATGGGCGCGACATGCGCCGGGACTCAAGACGATTGAAGATGCCATCGAGATTCGCCAACGCGTCTTGTTGGCATTCGAGGAAGCAGAACGGATCGGCGCCACGACGGCCGCACCAGCACCGCTCACCTTCGTCGTGATCGGCGGCGGACCGACCGGCGTAGAATTGGCCGGCGCCATCAGCGAGATTGCGTTTCGCACCGTACAATGCGACTTCCACCATGTGCGTCCGGAAGACACACGCGTCATGTTGGTCGAAGCGTCCGACCGGCTCCTCCCGGGATTTCCCGACACACTCGCGCGGCGCGCCGCACAGGACCTTGCCGAACTCGGCGTCACCGTCCGACTCGGCTGCCGCGTCACCGCCATCACTGCACAGGACGTGCAGTTGCATGGCCCGCAGGGTGATGAACGAATCGTCACCCACAATGTGCTGTGGGCCGCAGGCGTAAAGGCCTCGCCGCTCGGCGCCGCACTGGGCGCACCAACCGACACGCTCGGTCGCGTCCGTGTCACAGCAGATCTCTCGATCCCGAACCATCCGAACGTGTTTGTCATCGGCGACCTTGCCTGCTCGCACAGCGCCGCCGACGGTCAACCGGCCCCGGCCGTGGCGCCTGCTGCACTACAGATGGGACAACATGTCGCGGGGATCATCGCTGCGGAAACGCAGACGCCCGACGCAAGCGCAAAGCCGACACGACCCAGCTTTTCGTATCGCGACCGCGGCATGCTCGCAACGATCGGGCGCAAACGCGCCGTTGCGGCACTCGGGCCGTTCCGGTTCGGAGGGTTCGCGGCGTGGATGGTCTGGTGCGTGGTGCACGTCATGTTTCTCATCACGTTCCGGCAACGTGTTATCGTGATGATCGAATGGCTGTGGTCGTACATGACCTTCACCGGCGGCGCGCGCCTCATCAGCGGCACACAATCGTCAAACACCCGCCCCCGCGAGTGAGACGCCTCTTACAGCTGCGTCAGCCCCTTCGCCGCAATCGCCGTATTTCCTAAGCCACCCCTGCGCTGTTTTTCTTTGCGGCACAAACCCGTACAATGAGACGCGTACGCGGCACGCCGCACGGCTGCGCGCGAACGCCATTGCGCAATGGCACTCCACACCCGCGCTGGAATCACACTCGAGGACGACGATGAAAGTGACTCTGGATTTGGACGATCTCGTGCAGCGCGGGGACATCACCCAAGCTGAGTATGAGCGCTTCAAACAATTCGCGGCTCGCGGAACAGCCTCGCTGGCGTTCAACATTCTGATCGGGTTCGGTGTTATTGCCGTCAGCGGAGCCGCCCTCGCACTCGTCCCCTCTGCCGCCACGGCCATCATCCTCGGACTCCTGAGCGCCGGTCTTGGTATCGCATTGACCGGCGCGGGACACGACCAGTGGAAGGTACTCGCCAATATCTGCGTCCTCGTCGGCGCCTTGATGGCCGGCGGAGGCGTCGCCGTCCTCGGGGAAGGATCGCTCGGGTCATTCCTTGTGATCGCCACGGCGTTCGCCGCCGCCGGGATCTTCGCCCGCAGCGGTCTGCTGATCACCCTTGCGGTCCTTGCGTTATCCGCCTGCCTGGGCGCCAGAACCGGCTATCAGCACGCAAGTTACTTTCTCGCCATTCAAGAGCCGACGTCCACGGTGGTGCTGTTCACACTCCTCGCCGTCGGCACCTATTGGATGTCCACACGCATCCCCCACGAGTACGAAGGGCTTGCCCTCACGGCGGCGCGAACGTCGATCTTTCTCGTGAATTTTGGATTCTGGATCGGATCCTTGTGGGGCGACCGTACCCATGACGGAACCGAGATCGCATCGAGCGAGACGTTCGCAGCGTTGTGGGCACTGACGCTTGCCGTCGCAGGCGCATGGGCCTGGTCACGAAACAGACGCTGGGTCGTGAATATCGTGGCGATCTTCGGCGCCATTCATTTCTACACACAATGGTTTGAACGGCTCGGAGCCTCACCGGGCTCGATTCTCACGGCAGGCCTCCTCGCCCTCATACTCGCCGTCGGACTTCGCAAGTTGAACGCAGAGCCGCCTCACAAAGGGGCCTAACGATCCGCCGACATACAGCGAGGCAGTACATCCCTATCGAGATGTACTGCCTTAACACCAGAGACGGTCGTCGATGGGGGCCAAGAGGGAGTGGAAGCGTTCGGTCCAGTGCCGCCACGAATGTTGGCGGGCGTAGGTCACACAATCTTCGGGCTTCAGGCTCAAGGCGCCGAACACTGCTCGCTGCAGATCGTTATCGAGAACGCCCGTCTTTCCATCCTGCACCACGTCGATCGGTCCAGTGACGGGATAGGCGGCGACCGGTACGCCGCAGGCCATCGCTTCGAGCAGCACCAGGCCAAAGGTATCGGTGCGACTCGGGAAGACAAACACATCCGCCGCGGCCACATGCGCCGCGAGATCCTGCCCAAGCTGCTGCCCGACAAACGACACGGTCGGATACCGGCGCCGCAGCTGCTCTAAATCTGGGCCGTCGCCGACGACGTACTTCGATCCAGGTAGATCGAGATTCAAAAACGCCTCGATGTTTTTTTCCACCGCGACGCGCCCCATGTACATGGCGATCGGACGGGGTCCCGGTAGATACGACTTGGATTGTGGTCGAAACAGTGCGGTATCGACACCGCGCGCCCAGAGTTCGAGATTGGCGAAGCCCCGCTCCATCAAACGCGCGCGCATCGACGGCGTCGCGACCATGGTGCGCGTGGCGCGACTGTGATACCGACGCAGATACGCATACGACCATTCCAACGGAATCGGTACGCGGGCGCGCACGTATTCCGGAAACTGTGTGTGGTACGAGGTAGTGAACGGAATCCCGCGCTGGACGCAGATGGCCTGCGCCGCATGCCCGATCGGGCCTTCCGTAGCAATGTGCACCGCCTCGGGACGAAACGTCGTCAGCGCGCGCCGCACGCCATCCTTCGGCCAGACAGCCAGTCGAATCGACGGATAGGTGGGACAGGGATACGTCCGAAAGTCTTGGGGCGTCACGAACTGCACGTCATGCCCCAACGCCGTGAGGTGATGGCCCGTCTGCCCCAGGGTGCGAACCACCCCATTCACCTGCGGTTGCCACGCATCCGTCACGATGGCGATTCTCATACGGCGCGCCCTCCGTCCTCACACAGATCGACGACTCGCCTATTGCTCAAGATAGGCGCCGGCTACGTAGTAGCCCGTCTGCAATACGGGCAGCACAAACCAATCGTCATACGGAAACCGCGTCGTCATAAAAAACCCCCAGATGGTCAGCACAGCGCCGACATACTGTGGATGACGGATCACGGTAAACGGGAACCGTTCGCACCAGGGCACGTGGTAGCCGAGTTTGTTCCCATAAAACACGCCGATTTTTCCCAGCTGGACGAACACGCCGAGGTTCAGCATCTGCCCGACGGCGATCAGGGCGCCACCAAGTCCGATCCACAGGCCGTGCTCTTCCGGTTGGATGAGCACCCCGCCGCCGTAGAGATAACACCAGCCGACGAAGACGGTGAGCTGCAGCGTCTTGAACAGCACGAACAGATTGCGCAGCACGTCCACCGGCTCGCCCATCGACGCCAACAGCGGATGGGTACACCAGCGGCGGAACGCCCTGGGATGGCGCCACACCCACGCATAACAGACACGTTCGAGGCTGAGCACACCGGCAGCGACACACAGGCTCCACAGTGTCATCCGTGCTTCTGGCTCCCGGCGTACGGCGGCAAGTAGGCGCGCCAAGCCGCGGCAGTGCGCGGAAGATACGCCACGATATCGGTAAACGGATCGGTGATGAACTTCGTGAACCAGATCAGCGACGTGCGCAAATCGTGCAGCCACGTCAGGTAGGCCACGCGACCCAACACGACGACGAGCGTGAGGCCGAACCACTGTTTGGCGATGGTCGGAATGCGATCGGCGAGCGCCGACAACGTCCACCCGTCCGCCATAAAGAGATTGCCCAAGGCGATCAGAAGATAGGCCGAGACGATGACCGTTTTGTTCGGTGTAGTGAATCCCAGCAACAATTCTTCTTTGTCGTGGCACGGGGGTTCGATCACGGCGTGGCCCATTTGCCGAACGAACAAGGCGGCGAGCCCAGCCGTGATGGCCGTCGTGAGGTCCGTAAAAATCAGCACGTAGCAGTAGATGAACACACCCGAGCTGAGCAGGTGGAACAACTGATTCAACGGATGGCTGTGGGACGCGATGTGGTCGTCGTGCTTGCGCCGCATGACCTCGGTATAAAACGCCTGCAGCGGCCGCGGCACCTGCACAATACTCCCGATCATTTCCCCTGCGAGACGGACTTTCATCGCCTTCCTCCGTTCCGGCTGTTCAAGGCCTTCCAACCACCAGTGGTCTTGATGCATGCGGGTCGCCGCGCGGACTACGCGATTCGTCAATTCGTCGTAATCCGCCGTCGTGAAACTCATGTTGCTGAGGCAGCGGCCGGTGCCGACCCAACTCAGGATCACGCCCTCGGCCCGTAAGTAATATTGCAGCAGCCAGTTATAACGGCCAGGCTGCTGAAACAGAATCGTCCACACGGTGGCGATGTTCACGACGCGCAGCGGCAAGGCTCGGTCAGCCAACGCGCGATTCACCGAGGTCGCCCAGGTCGAGCAGGCGCGGTTCGCATCGTCGTAGTCTTGATAGGCTTGCGGGCTCAGCGCCCATTGCAAGAATTCGTTCATCGCGCCCATCACGGCCGGGTGCGCCGAAAACGTGCCGATGACATAGGCCAACCGCATGGGCCGTTCCGGATCGAAGCGGCGCATCAAGTTTTTCCGACCGCAGCAGACGCCTACAGGCAGGCCGCCGCCGAGCGTTTTCCCGTACACCACCAGATCGGCCTGCACGCCGAAGAACTCCTGCGCACCGCCTGGGGCGAGCCGGAAGCCGGAGTACACTTCATCGAAAATCAGCGGCACGTCGCACTCGGTGCAGACCTCGCGAAGCTGTCGCAACCACTGGCCGTACCCGGCGTAGGCCTCTTCGGTTTTCCGCACGTCGCTGGTCAACAAGATGGCGTCGCTCGGCGGCGGCGAATTCGGATGGAACGCTTGAATGGGATTGACGACGACGCCGGCGATCTCATGTTTCATGCGACGGATGGCGTCGAGTGAGGCGGGCGTCACGTCCTTCAACGTCAGACAATCGTTGATCTCGCGTTCGCTCCCGATGCCTGGCTGCACGCCATCCCACCAGCCGTGATACGCACCGGAAAACGAGACGATCAGCTTGCGTTTGGTATTAAACCGCGCGAGACGAATCGCCGCCATGACGGCTTCCGTCCCGCTCATGTGGAACGACACTTCGTCCAGCTTGGAGACGGTTTTCAGCAACGCGATGTTGTCCGCCACGATGGGATGGAGCGGCCCCAGCACCGGACCGAGATCCTTCACGCGCTCCCAGCCCTTTTGCATCCATTCCTTGTATCGGTCATAGCCCGCAACGTTGACGCCGTACGACCCCGTCACGTCGAGATCCTTGTGCCCGTCGAGATCGCGTAGGTATGGGCCTTCGGACGCGGTGACGACGGAACAGAGATCGAAGCGCTCCCGCATTACACGCGCAAAGGGAAACGGCACACGCCCAGCGTCGGTAAATCGCAAATCCGAAAAACTGTCGCGGACAGCGCGTCCCCATTCGGCGGACCGCGCATGTTCCGTCCGGAAATGCTCGCTCAAACGATCGAGCGCCGCCGCGCGGAGCGTGGCCACTTTCGTCTCGGCCCCGTCGGCTGTAAAAAATTCCTCATCGCTGTAATCGTTGGTTTTCACCCACCGCGACAACACTCGGGAAATCTTCGGCGTAAACGAATAGGCGCGCAGCACCGTCACCAGTCGCGGGAGTCGCGCGAGTAGCACGATGCCTCCGATCCCTGCGAGCAAGATCGCGAGCCCACCGACCACGCCGGGCACGCTGTGCAAGCAGGACGTGAGCCACGAACCGAACGCTCCGCTGTTCCCGCTACCAACGAGTCCTTCGAACATAGCGCCTCCTTCTTACCGTACGGCACTCGCACTGCGACCACGCGCGAGGCTGGTGCGATCAACTGACCAACGCTTCCTCGGGTGACAGGCTCAGGTCTTCTACATCGCTGAACCGCACAGACTTCAAACTCGACATGGTCTCGACCCACCGCAACAGCTCGAGGCTCCCATCGTGATGTTCGACGAGCGCGCTGCAACTCTCGACCCAATCGCCGCAGTTGCAATAGAGCACGTTGTTGAGGCGTGTAATTTCCGGGCGATGGATGTGGCCGCAGACGACGCCGTCCACCTTCAAGCGCGCCGCTTCGAACGCCACGGCCGCTTCGTAGTTGCTGATGAACTGCACCGCGTTTTTGACCTTGTGTTTTAAATATCCGGCGAGCGACCAGTAGGGAAGCTTGAGCCTGCGCCGCACGCCGTGCACAACAGTGTTGGCCTGAAGCAGCGTGTCGTAGAGGCGGCAGCCCAAGAGCGCCATGGCCTTGGAGCAACGCACCACACTGTCGAACTTGTCGCCGTGGGTGACCAGCAACCGGCGTCCGTCGGCGTTGGTGTGGATGGCTTGTTCGACGATATGCACGTTGCCGAACGTCATGTCGTAGAAATCGCGTAGGACCTCGTCGTGATTGCCCGGCACATACACGACGCGCGTGCCGTGTTTGGCTTTGCCTAATATGGTGCGGACGACGTTGTTGTGCGCCTGCGGCCAAAACAGCCGTTTGCGCATTTCCCAGACGTCGATGATGTCGCCGACGAGATAGAGGTAGTCGCAGTGGACGGAATGGAGGAAGTCGAGCAAATGGTCGGCGCTGCACCCGCGGAATCCGAGGTGAATATCCGAGATCCAGACCGTTCGATAGGACAGCGGTGGGCGGCTGGACGTCTTCACCACCCTAACACTCTCCGGTACGGTGCGTAGGTTCCATGCGCGTCATGGAGATCACCCTACCGGCGCACTGTTTCCACTTTATGCGTGTTCACCCTAAGGTCGTGTGAACTCCCACGCCATTACACAGCATTGGGCGGCCCACGCATGCGACGGTGTTACAACAATGGCAAGGCAACGTCACGTATCGTCGTGCGCAGCACCTGTCTGCCCACCCTCCATCAAGAGTCTGTTACATCACCCGTTCCTGCTTGATCTGCGAACAGAGGCTACAGAGAATGCGCGAGGTCATCGCCGGGCGAGACATACGCGTCCGCGATGCGCGGCAACATCGACATCCTGATCGCTTCGTACATACCGCATGTCCTCTCCGTTTCATCTCGTGCTTTTGCCAGGTCTCGACGGCACGGATGTGTTTTTCCGCCCGCTCGTACGCGCACTTCCATCCTGGATTCAGCCGCATGTGCTCTGCTTTCCAACGACAGGCGCCTCGGACTATCCCACTCTGGTACAGTTCGCCACCGATGCTCTGCACGCGCTCCCACACTACTACGTCCTCGGCTTGTCCTTTTCCGGACCGCTTGCGCTCATGCTCGCAGCCGCGCACCCGGAGCGCGTGCAAGGCGTGATTTTGGCCTCGACGTTCGTACGTCCGCCTCGCTCCCAGTACCGCTATCTCCGGTTCGCGGCGGTGACGCCGCTGGTCTGGGCGCTACGCGCAAGCCGACGACTGCCGCTGATGTTGTCGACGCGGGCACAAGGCGCCGCATGGCGCGACAAATGCGAGACCTGGTCGCGCGTCAGCAGTCGTATGGTGGCGGCACGGATGCGCGCCGTGCTTGCAGTGGATGCACGCGAGCCGTTGCGCACCTGCCCGCAACCAGTCCTGTGCCTTGCCGGTCGCGCGGATCGTGTCGTGCCTTTTCGCAATGTGGACGACATCGTACGCATACGACCGTCGACAGCGGTTCAGCTGCTGGAGGGCGATCACTTTGCGCTCTACACCCATCCACAAAGCGCCGCGCAGGCTATCGCTCGATTCATGGACGCCAACACGCACCTCGTTCCCCATGGCCGTGAAGGAGACCTCTTGCTGTGCGACCGGAACCTGTCCTCAGAACACTTGGTGTCCTCCTCATCCTGAGCACCTTCGGCAGCCCTCGCGAGGGAGTCGCCCAACGGCACGAGATGCCTGCGGGCTACCCGCAGTCGCTCATCGCCACACTCGCGGCACTCGAAGCCGCCGTGCAGCGCGAGCCGCGCTCGCCGTCGCTGCTGGTTCAACTGGCAGAAACGCACTTCGATATCGGGGACGATCTCTTGAAGGACGACACACAACGACTTGCGGCGTATGAGGCAGGCGCGAAGGCTGCGCAGCAGGCGATCGACCTAGGCGAGCAGAATGCGGACGCGCATTTCGTTCACGCCGTCAATATCGGCAGCGCACAACGCCTTCGAGGCATGGCGAATGCGGCGCTCGCGGTGAAGGAGATTCGGCGGTGTGCGGAACGGGCGATCGCGATCGACCCGACACACGCACAAGCGCTGCAAATGCTCGGCGCACTCTATATAGAACTGCCGTGGTTTCTCGGTGGGGATACGACCAAAGCGCAAGCGTATCTCGAACGCGCCATTGCCTCGGACGGCGAGTACACACACGCGCGAATCCTGCTCGCCACATTGTATCGGAAGCAGGGTCGGATCGAGGAGGCGCGGCGACAGTTGGACGCGGTCATTCAGGCCCAACATCCCCACTATCGCTACACCTGGGAGCGTCAGTACAAACCCGAGGCGGAACGTCTACTCCGCGAGCTCCCCAAGCCACCCGCTCCCGCCCCATGACAACCCGATACACGCTCCGTCAACCGCTCCCTCAGCTGTGCGTTAACAACTCCATCGCCGTGCTACCGGCCGGCTACCACGCACGCTGCGTATGGAGACACACATGTTGCGACGATCCTTCTGGGTGCTGTTGAGTACGATCCTTTGTGCCACCGGCTGCTCCAGCAATTCCGACTCTGCGCCGCCCCCCTCAACATCCGCACCGATCGCCTCGACCACGTGCACCAAGGCCGCCGACACCTTACAGACTCAGCTCGATACGGATCGCTCCACCGTCGGTGCTCCCGCAGCAACACTCGGCGTCATCGGGGCGGACAGCTGCACCTGGGACAGCACGAGTGGGACACGTGCCCTCGACGATGCCACACCTCCGCAGGGCACGGACCACCTCCGTATCGGCAGCGTCACCAAAACCTTTGTGGCCACCCTCGTGCTCATGCTACGCGATGAGGGTCGCCTGTCGTTGGATGCGCCGCTTTCGACCTGGATCGCGCCGTTTCCGAACAATACGTCGATCACCATTCGCCACCTGCTGTCGCACACCAGCGGCGTTCCCGAATACATCACCACGCCCGCATTCATCGCCGGCGGCGCCAAGGTGTGGACACCGGACGAACTCATTGCACTGGTCGCAACAGCCCCCGCGCAATTCCCACCGGGCGCAGCGTTTGTGTACACCAACACCAACTACGTCTTGCTGGGACTCATCGTCGAACGGGTGACCGGCACCTCCATCAGTGAGCAGATCCGTACGAGAATCCTGACGCCGCTGAATCTGCGTGAGACGTATTTCGCAGGCCAAGAAACGGGCCCTGCCACCATTCGAGGATTCGGGCTGATCGGCGGCGTGCTGACCGACGTCACCGACCTGATCCATCCCTCGCGCGCCTATGCGGCCGGCGCGTTAGTGTCGACCGTGCGAGACCTCCGTCGCTTCACCGCCGCGCTCTTTGGCGGACAGCTCCTCTCCGAGGCCTCGCTCCGCGAGATGACCGCTCCTGTGGCGCTCAGCGATAGAACGCTCGCGCCCTATGGGTTGGGAATCGGCATCCGAACCGACGACGCGGGGACTGTGTGGTATCACGATGGGAATATCGCTGGATTTTCGGCCGCCATCCGCTATTGGCCCACCCTCCACATCGGCGTCGTCGTCATCGTCAACCGAGGCAGTGCGAATCTCTCAGCCCTTGCTGCCCATGCGCGCCAGGCCCTTCACAATGTCCAGTAATCGCGCAGCGCTCCTGCGGCGCAAATACTTGATATGACGCCGACATCGGCGACTCTCACGTCGGTTTTCGATTGCGCCGCCAGATGACGACTGCAGCAATCAGCACTCCGGGCACCACAACTAACACCCCGAAGGTCAGGCTGTAGAACGGCGCGGTCATCAGCCCCGCGTTGCGCGAGTCATGATAGTCCACGCCACTCGCCGCGATACCCGACGCCACCATCACCCCCACAAGCGACGACAGGACGACTCTCAGTAGCCACCACCATCTGCTGCCGGCTTGAACGTATCCCGTGAAAAAGGTCAGCGGCACACCGACTAGTGGAATCGCCAGCCAGAGAGTTTCAAGCAGCTCGTTCCCCGCAGACGTGGCGGGACGATTCGAGGCGGCAACAAGATAGGTCAGCAGACTGAGGAGTCCCCAGAAACCTTCCGGCCCGAGGAGGAATGAGCGGATGCGTGACATCATGTGTCCGGGGCGATTGTGGACACCGGATGGGAGGGAGTCAATTGGCCTACCGGCGCAACGGGCGTCAGTGACATTCCCCTCTTATCTCGCTATGCTTCGTCACCTACAAGAATGTACTACTGGCCGGTCGTTATCTTGACGAAGGAGGATGCGATGCGTGGACACACGAATGGTCTCTTAGCGATGGTGCTGGTCGGTGCCATGACGGGCATCGGTAGCTTGGCGATCTCGATTCCGACTGTGTCGGCGGAGGAAGCCACGCTCGACCTGAATAGTCCCGATGCCGTCAAGCAGGCGCTCGAACAACAGGTCGGCAAACGCGTGAAGCTCAAATTGGAGTCCGGTCAAGATCTGGAAGGGAAAATCGCTAAAGTCGGCAGCCAAGCGGTGCAGCTCAGCGAGCTGACCGGGATGGAGTTTTACGACGCAACCGTGAAGTTGGAGGAAATCGCCGCCGTCATCGTCCGCGCCCGCACGAAGTAGCACTCAGCTCCATAAAGGCGATCGGGTTTTTAAGCCTCCTTCAGTGAACCTCGCGCGGGAGAATCTAAAACTCGCGAGGGCGCAGCACATATTTCGGCTATAGTAGGCCATGGCGCATCGCCGTGGCCGCAAGCATTCTGCCCATTCCCAGCCTAACGCCCCACCGACACGTCGCCGTACGACACGCTCGTGGTTCTCCGCCCTTCGTGCCGTCGTCGGTGCACTGTGGGGCATGCCGCCGCTTGCGCGCACATTGACCATCGGCACACTCGTCGTGCTCCTGTGGCTCGGCATCAATTGGCTCTATCACGCGGCGGACAAACCGACGGAAGCACTGTTTCCGCTGGAACGCTCGCTCAACAAAAGTCCCGCCGACACCTGGGCACAGTACGGCTCGCTTTTCCAACAGCATGCGACGAAGACCATCACGCCGGAACTCTTGGCGGCGTTGGCTCAGGTCGAAGGGGCCGGCAATCCGATGGCACGCACCTACTGGCGGTGGCAATGGTCGTGGAATCCGCTGGAGTGGTATCAGCCCGCATCGAGCGCCGTGGGGATGTATCAGATTACGGATGCGACGTTTCGCGATGCGCAACGCTTCTGCGTGCACGACCATGTGGTGGTGTCGGAGGGGTCGTGGAACGACATCCATTCCTGCTGGCTGAATAGTTTCTATTTTCGCGTCGTCCCCAGCCACGCGATCGAATTAACGTCGGCCTGGTTGGATCGGTCGGTGGAGCGCACCGTCGCGCATCGCCGCAAACAGCCGACGATCGCGCAACTCCAGGATCTCGCTGCCGTCATCCATCTCTGTGGCGCGGGAGCGGGACAGAGTTTTGCGCAACGAGACTTTCGCCTCACGGCTCAACAACGCTGCGGCGATCACACGGTAGCGGACTATCTCCATCGTGTCCGCGGCCTGCAGCATCTGTTTGTGAAGCTTCGAGGCGCGGCAACCCCCACGGTCGAAGACCGGAACGAACGCCTCGGCCGCGACAGTCGGTAGCGCGCCGCACGCACGACACAAAAAGAAAACGCAGCGGCCAAGCCTCACGGCCCAACCGCTGCGTATCATCTCACGCGTCCGACTTTGGGTCGGACGTGAATGTGGACCTTAGTCCTTCATCTTTTCCTTCAGCTGCTTCGCCTTGCCCTTCCCACGCTCCACGGCACCCTTGACCTTACCCTTGCCGCGCTCGACCGCCGCCTTCACGTTATTCCCCTTGGCCTCTTCAACCTTGGCCTTGGCCTCGCCCTTCATTTCTTCGGCGGCGCCCTTCGCATCGCCCTTCATCTTTTCCATCTCAGCGGCGACTTCGCCTGCATGGCCGACGGCCACCATCCCGAACGCCGCAGCCGTCACCAACGCCAACCCTGCCAAAAATTGTGTGTGTTTCATGGCTCGCCCCTCCTCGCGAAAAAGTGTGTAGAGCAAGATTGCGATCACGGCACCATGCTCGCGACCGCCGGTGTCATCTGCATCTCGTGATGGCGCACTCTACCACCCCTTTTGGAAATGTACATACTCGGAAAAGCCCTGGCTGTGGGGAGGCCAGGCGACGGACAGCCTTTTCCGTAGAGGCCGCCTGTGGCCGGCCAACGGGCCGATCAGCGACGGGCGCCTTTTTTCGTACCGGTCGTGGGCTGACGCGAAGGCGTGGCAGGCGCCGCGGGCGCCCGTTTGCACGGAGCGGGACGGGTCAAGTCCGGAGGCAGCTCCGTGGCATCGTCCACGCAAGCGACGTTCAACTGCGCTTGTGTCAGCCCGAGCGCCTCGGCCAGTTGCGCACCTTTGAACTGGGCCTGGCGTAAGTCGGCGCCGTCGAATTGTGCTCCGGCCAAATCGGTCTCGACGAATTCGGCCCCGTGCAACACGGCGTCGTGCAAATTCGCCTCGCCCATATCCGTTTGGTGAAACTGCGCGCCGCTGAGATCCGCGCCGACGAGGTTGGCGCCTTCCAATGTCGCAGCATCGAATCGCGCACGCATGAAGGCCGCGCGCGGTGCGTGCACTTCCGACAAATCCGCTTCGCTGAAATCCGCCCCTTCGCCACGAACAAGAATCATCACGGCTTTCGGCAGATGCGCGCCACGCAACCCGGACTCGCTCAGATCCGCCTTGTACAACACGGCATGTTCCAACCGCGCGCCTTCCAAATTCGCATGGCGCAGTTGGGCGTTCTCAAGGTTGGCTTCTTCAAAATCCGTTTCGACCAACACCGCTCGATCCCACCGCGTATACCGCAAGTCGGCGGTGCGGAAACTCGCATCGCTGGCATTCACTTCACGCAGATCCGCACCGTCGAGAAAGGCCGCTTCGAAATCGGACTCCATCATGCGCGCGCCGCGCAAGCGGCTGCTGTCCATCTGTGCGCCTTCGAGCGTCGCCCGCAACAACACGGCCTGCGTCAAGTCGGCACGGCGAAAGTCCGCACCGGAAAAGTCCGCGCTGGAGAGAACGGCGCGGCTCAGGTTCGATCCATAAAAATACGCATCGACGAACGTCCCGCTTATCAAACGGGCACCGGTGAGGTCCGCCCCCTCGAAATGGCCGCGTTCGAAGTCGGCATCCTGCATCTGCGCGCCGGGCAACGAAGCCGCATACAAGGCCGCATCGTTCCCGACGACACCCTGCAAATCGGCGCCTGCCAACTTGGCATGACGCAGGTCGGCACTGGAGAGATTGGCCTCGGCGAGCCGCGCCTGGCTGAGATCGGCGCCCGCCGCACTGGCTTGGATCAGACTGCTCTCGCGAAGATCGGCTTTGGTCAGTGTCGCGCCTTCGAGATTGGCGCGGTCCAGCGTGGCTCCTTTTAAGGCAGCCTGTCGCAAGTCGGCTTCGCACAAATTTGCCGGCTGGGAACCGCTCCGCGAATGGTCGAGCCACTGCGCGTGGGCTTCGATCGTCTTCATCAACAACGCCGGCGTGAGCGGCTTGCGCTTGTACTGCCCTTCGCAGATGGTGGCCGACGCCGGTTTCGCCGGCGCAGAAGCGGGGGCCGACGCGGCAGGTTTCCGCGACTTGGCTTCCGCAGAATCGATCGCCCACCCGCCCGCACACAATGCCACCGCGCCACCGACCACACAGGCCCACCGACCTATCCGCTCCATGCCTCGCTCCTTGTCATCGACTCGTGCGTTGCATCATGCCCTGGACCGTCGGTTCAGCACATTCCTCCGTATTGCGCAGACCGACTCCCCTCACTACCTGACGATCTGGTACTCTGCACCGATGCCGGTTGCGCTGCAAGCATTCCTTACGATCTTTCTCCTGGGGGTTTTTCTGCGGCAAGCGAACCTGCTGACGCAGCGCCACGCCGAGCGGCTGGCGGCAGTCGTGTTCACCCTGAGCCTTCCGGCGACGATTCTCGTGTCGCTCGACGGCATCACGCTCACTCCGAGCCTGTGGAAACTTCCCGTCGCCGCATGGCTGATCACGACGACTATGCTCGCGGTCGGCTGGTGGGTCGGCCGGCTCCTGAAACTGCCGACACCGTCACACGGCGGATTCGCCCTCGCGACTGCGTGCATCAACTCCGTCTTCTTCGCCTATCCCGTCGCACTCGCGACACTCGGCTCGACAGGACTGGCTCATGCCATTCTCTTCGACCTGGGACAAACGCCGCTCACGCTCACCGGGCTCTACGCCTTCGCGGTGTGGTATGGCGATGGGCAGAAACACCTAGAGGCTATCGGACGCCGCACCCTCCGCTCACCGCCTTTCTGGGCGTTGAGCGTCGCACTGTCGCTCAAATTCTTCGACCTGCAGCTCCCTGGTTGGATCATTGATGTCCTCCAACCGCTCCACGCCACTACGACGCCCTGGGCGAGCCTCGTGCTTGGCCTCTCGATTTCGTTTTCCGCGTTCCATCGAACATTACCGCTGGCCGCGCTCGGTGTGGTCCTCCGTATGGGCGGCGGGCTACTCGTGGGAATCGCAGTCGCCGCAGTCTTGGATCTCCACGGCATCGCCCGTGCGGTCGTCGTCTTAATCGCCGGCATGCCCTCGGCGGTGACGGCGGTGATTTTCGCGGCGGAAACGCATCTGGACGAAGATGTCGTGGCCGCCATCGTGGCCCTGTCGCTTATCGTCGGCGCGGCGCTGCTGCCGTGGGTTCCGCATTTCACGCGGGCGCTGACGCTCCCCTGACCGCTTACACCCGAGCGGGTGTCGCGCGGCGAAGTTTTTCGCCGAGACCGACGGCGAGATTACGATACACGATCACGCCGATGTCGGGGCGTCGGCGAATCAACTCCATCAAATCAGCACGCTGCCACTCCGCCGTTTCCACCGCATCCTCCGCGGTCGCCGTAGCGGAACGCAGTTGGGCGGAGAGCAGCGACACCTCGCCGCAGGGCTCTCCCGCATGCACCGTCCCGATCGGGGCCGTCGATGCACTCGACGAAATAGCGACGGTGCCATGCAACACCACCAGCAAACGATCCGAGGGATCGCCCTCCGCAAACAACTGGTCGCCCGCCGTATACTCGCGCACGACGCACGCACTGGCCAGCCGCGTGGCCTGCTCGACCGTCATCCCGGCAAACAGCGCCATGTCGGCCATCACTCGCGCGACACGTGGCGCAACTTGCCCGGTCGTAAATCCACGCACACCACATCCGCCAAGGCCTGTACCGGCTCGGTGAGCTGCATCTCGCCCAACGCCAACGGCTGATTGAGCCGCACCATTTTCAGAATGTCCAATCGCTCGACCTGATAAAAGACCATCGCGGGCACGTAGCCGACCGGCAGGAATCCCAATTCCAACAAGGTGCGTTGCATACGCGGCGCATAGGCGCTCACGTCGATTTCGATGTAGGCGATGTTCATCGTCTCGCGGCATTGCCGTTCGAATTCCGTCAGGAGAAACCCGACGACGTCGTCGGTCAAGGCGATCAGCTCGAACACACGGACGTTGCGCTCTTCGGGATCGAGGGTGTACCCGACCGCGCCGACGATGTGACCATCCGCTCGCGCCAGCAGGTAGCGCGTCTGCCGCGCCTGCAATTTGAAGAAGCCGTAGTCGAGCCGCATCGGGCCGAAAATTTCTCGATTGCGGACGCGCCCGCGTTCGATCCGCAAGAGCGCGGGATACCCTTCCGCATGCAGTTCTTCCAGCGTGTAACCGGTCCCGGCGGGATACGACGCAGCTTCTTCATCCACGATGAAGTCCGGCTGCAGCGGCGCATGGCTCATCACCGCATTCGCGAGCGCCGCCGCTTCGGGAATGATACGCGGATGGTTGCGGCGCAGGCTCAGCGCGTCGCCAAAGTACCGCGCAAGCAGCGCAAAACTTTCGCGATGATGGAAGTAGTGTTTCTGCGGGAGGAACCCGACGGGCATAAACCCGTGCGACAGGCTGATGCGCTGCGTGTAGGGATGCACCGTACGGGCGACTACCAATCCCACATGCAGCCGGTTTTGGATCGCCTCCAGGCGGCGCTCCATGAACAGCTTGCCGATACTCAAGCGCCGCGCGTCGGGATGGACTGCAAGGCGGCCGAATTCGCCGACCAAGTCGGAATGCGCGCCGAAATCGAACAACACGGACGCCGTACCGATCACGCGCCCCGTCTCGCTGTCCTCCGCAACGAGGATCAACGCATCGTCGGTAAAAACCGACCGCTTCAACCAGAGCTCGTCGTAGAGTTCGCGATGCGGGTAGTCGGCGCCGTAGACCGCGTAAAAAATCTCGCGGATCGCGCTGACATCTTCTTCGCGGGCCTGCCGAATACGGACGGTGGACATCGGTCTCTATCGACATATCGAGCGGCGGTGCGACGGCGCAATTCTTCGCCGGCGATTTTGGCGACCGCCCGGTAGTAGGCCGCGCCGACGGCCAGCGCCGACTCGTCGAAATCCCACTTACTGGAATGGGCGGGGAACCCTTCCTTGCCGGGTGCTTGCCCGCCGAACCGCACGTAGGCACCGGGCACATGCTCCATGTAATAGCTGAAATCTTCCGCGCCCATGTTGGCGGTTTTGAGCGGCAACACATTCGTTTCTCCGACCGCTTCGACCGCCGCGCGGCGCGCAAGCGTGGCCATCTCCGCGCTGTTGATAAGCGGCGGCGTACCTTCCGCAATCGTGACCTGGATCTTCGCGCCGTGCAGTTGCGCAATGGATTCGGCGATGCGGCGAAGCGACTTCAGCAGCTGTTGCCGCACAGCCGGATCCTGCGCGCGTACGGTGCCGCTCAAGCGCGCTTGCCCAGCGATGACGTTCGGCGCCGTGCCGGCATGAAATTGCCCGACCGACACGACCGACGGACGCGCCGGATCAATCTCGCGCGAGACGATCGTCTGTAACGCCATAATCATGAGACTGCCGACCACCACCGCATCGATACTCTCGTGCGGACGCGCGCCATGCGCGCCTTGCCCGACGATCTCGATACTGAAATTGTCCGATGACGCATTCACCGCGCCGTCCGCCACGACGATGGCGCCGGGATAATAGTGCCGATCCAAATGGCCGCCGAACACCATGCCCGCGCCGTCCAACACCCCGGCAGTGATCATATCCTTCGCGCCGGTGCCCTTTTCTTCCGACGGCTGGAACAGGCAGCGAACCGGCGCCGGCAAATTCGGCTCTTGCGACAGGAGCGCCGCCGCACCCAACAACATCGCCGTGTGCCCATCATGCCCGCAGGCGTGCATCACGCCATCATGGACGGACGCAAACTCCAACCCCGTGTCTTCCTGAATCGGCAAGGCATCCGTATCTGCACGGAGGACCACAGCGGGTACACCCGCGGGGCCCGGCAAGTCGGCGACCACACCGTGCCCCGCTACATCGCGGCGATAGGAGATGCCGTAGCCGTCGAGGAATTTGCAGATGAGCGCGGCGGTGTTCGCTTCTTGCCCGCTCAACTCGGGGTATTCATGGATGACGCGACGGAGCTGCACGAGGTGATGATGCAACGGCTCTGGAATGGACGACATGATCGGATCCTAGCGATAGTGGTCGAGAGCGTGCACGGCACGCGAGACAATCGGCGCAACTATGCTAGCACAGACACACACAGGAGTCCGCAGCGTCGGCACGCGTCCACCGCGGCCTCCAGCAGCGGGACAGGAATCTCCCGGTTTGCGGACAGCGCGGCAATCATAGGCTATAGTGCGTAATAGAACCTCCTCCATCTCACTCATACACAAGGAGTCCTATGTCGCGACGTGCCCTCCTCGTGGCGAGTCTCAGTGCCAACATCGTCTTGGTGGGATTAGGACTGATCGGGTGGATCGCGCCGAACGTGCCGACGACGTTTATGCCGGAGGTGGCGATCCCGGAGATCGCCCCGTCCGCGCGTATCCATCCCATGGCGGCGGTCGGCGGGTCAGTGACTATCGGGAAGGAAGTGTTCGTGGCGCCGGCCGCATCCGTCCGGGGCGACGAAGGGCAACACATCTTCATCGGCGATCAGAGTAACGTGCAGGACGGCGTGGTGGTGCACGGACTCGAAACATTCGAAGGCGGGAAAGAGCTGACGGAGAACGAGGTGATCGTCGACGGCAATCCCTACTCGGTCCACATCGGCAAACGCGTGTCACTCGCGCATCAATCGCAGGTGCATGGGCCCGCCCGCGTCGGCGACGATACGTTCGTCGGCATGCAAGCGCTGGTGTTTCGCACCGAAATCGGCGACCACGTCGTGGTGGAACCGGGCGCCAAACTCATCGGCGTGAAAGTCGCCGCGGGACGCTACGTGCCGGCGCTGGCACTCGTCACGACACAAGCGCAAGCCGACGCCCTCCCGCTGATCGACGAGACCTATCAATACCGTACGCTCAACGCGGGCGTCGTCCACGTGAACACCCAACTCGCCAGAGCCAAACAACCCGCCCCGCTGGTCCGCTGACCAGACGGCAGCGCCACCATACAACGGTCGATCACATCACGATACGTCCACTATCGAATTCCGACGGCGGGAAGGCCATTGGTCTTCGCCGCCAGACTGCGACCGAACTCGCGCACCGACCGCGCCGACCGTCGCATATCGATCCGCGTCGTCATCTTCGACCGATTGAGGATACGTGCCAACGTCGCCTTCACAGTGGCCTCATCGTCGTCGAAATCGCCGTGACTCGATGACTTGGACGCCCCCTGTTCGCCGATAGGCACATCGTTCGGGGCGAGTACCCACTCAGCATGGGGCAACTTGAACAGCGAGAGGATGGCAGCATCCTTCTCAACGAACCGCTGCATGCCTAGGATCGGTTCGCCGGTCGGGCGAAGCACGGGAATTCGAAACCGTTTCTCGAACGCATTCGACACGAGGTACAGCAAGGACTTGTTGTAGATATGAGCGCAGTGATCGTCTTGCTCCGCTCGATCCGTCAGTGTGAACAGGACAAATCGCTGGACGTCCTTGTTCCGAATGGCCGGAAGATACGCCTCCGCAAAGAGGGTCGCCGTGCAGGCGGGAGCCCACAAGGTGCAACTTGTTATCGTCTGCTGCAGCCCCTCGGCACCCTGCATCGGACCGCGCTGAATGACGCCCTCCGCCGTCAACCATTGGACAAGCGGCGCCATGAGAATCGACCCGGCGCTGTGGGCCAATACGTGCACCTCTATTTCGGGATCGCTTTTCAGGAGATCCACGAGATGCTGCACCACCAGGCGCGCCCCACCATTCTTCTGCGTCGTGGCCAGTAGGGCATTTTCCTTCATCTCATCCCACGCAGCCTTGCCGCTGCATGTCCGTGCGATCGGCTCCAGCAGATCATCCACGCGATCCAGCAGAAAATCCTTCGTTTGATCCCACAGACCTTCAGGCCTGCGCTGCCGCACCGCATCGGCCAGCATGTTTTTCAGCGTCGTCCAGTAGTCGGTCTTCCAAATGAAGGCCAGCGGATAAATCTGTTGGGCAAGCAGCGCCTCGCGATACTCGGCCACTCGTTGGAGCGCGACATCTTCGGCAACAAGCCCGCCATGCGCGTAAAGCAGCAGCCGCTTCGTCTTCCACTTCTTCATGACGGTCGGCATCGTTCGTTGAAAGATTTCCTCGACATCGGCGGCCGATGTTCCATACGTCCCCGTCGTGCGCAGTGCCCCATCGTTACCGAGGCTCACGATATGCGGACGAAGATCGACAAACGAGGAGGCGATCGTCGGGGTACTGACCATCGGCCCCATGGCCACTACCGTGGCGGTCCGTTCCAGCGCGATAGGGACCGCTAACCGAGCCACCCACACGTCCGTGCCGTTCGCCAACCAATCGTCATAGGTCAACAGCGCGAATCCGCCCATCCCCCAATCGGTTCCCCAGGAATTTTGAATCCAGAATCCTCGATGGTCATACCCCACGATCGCAAACGCATGTCCACCTTGAACGGCCTCCTCACGAAGAATGACGCCCTTCCGGGCAACGCGCCTCCATCCTTCATGCACCGTCGCCGTCGCGTACAACACCCCCACTTCGGCAATCGCTGCGTGCATCGCCACCACATCCTTATGGTTCACCCGATAGTACGCACCTAGCGGACGCGCGACGGCGTCCGACGCACGTCGGTGGGTGATGCGCGCATCGCGGGTCTTTGCGGTATACGGCCAGACCGAGGCGGCACAGACACCGTGTTTATGCCAGCCCTTCATGGCGCCGCGCGCGCTGGACCCGTCATAGTCCTCACCCGGCCATTCGTCGTATCGTTTCGCCATTTCGTAAAACATGCGTGGACTGACGGGCGTGCGATCCGGCGTAACACGACGCATCCGCAACAAATAATTGGCAACCGTTGCCAACCCAAACCCTGTGCACGCCCCTTCTCGACCCTGATTTAAGATGGGCACCCGTACACGGCGATACTGCGCCAAGTCGACACGCGGCGGGACCTCAACGAGCGTGGGCTCGTACATCTTGTCGCGAAAATCGACGGTGTCCGGCCTCGCATCTGGCGTACGCTCGTCCAATAAGGACCGAGAGGAAGAGGACCGCTTGGGCATGACTCAATCTCCTTCACCTTCACCGGCATCGCCACGAACGAACTGCCGACACAGAGGGTGCGCCTACCAACCAACCACCTACATACCGCCGAGAAAATCCCGCTCAAGCCTGTCGCGATGGCCTTCCAACTGCGGCACTTGCTCGTATCGCCCGCGCTTTAATTTGGCGATGGTCTGGGCATGCAGGTCGCGATAGCTGATCTTCCCTTTGGCTTCTTTGATCGACTCGACGAGATAGTAGGTCAGCGCCCCGTTATACGATCCCTTGATGAAGGCATCGGCTGACGTCTGCGTATCGCGACAGCCGGTGATCAGACATTCGGGAATCTCGACGTGCACGACATCGCGTGCGACGGTCGTTGTCTTTTTCTTACCGCGAGCGGAATGGCGCACTTGGCCTCGTGTCGTTCCGGTGAGCTTCCGTCCGGATTCCGTTGCCATGAGGTCCAACGGGCACGGCAAGTAGCGCGCTTTCACCGGCTCGTCCGGCGGCGCGATGGTCCGCGTGACCGACCCGGAGTGGCAGCAATCCATGATGACGGTCAGGTTTACCCCCTGTTTCACCTGATCGAGCGTCTTGCGAAGCCAGTCGTCGCGAAACGGATCGTTCCAATCCAAATCCGTCGGGCAGAGAATTTCATCGCGATTGTCTGCTTCGTCGCCATTGTCGTCCGGCACATTGGACCCGTGCCCGCTGTAATGAAGGACCAATTCATCACCGGGCTTGCCACGTGACACCAGCGACGCAATCGCACGCTCCATCGCCTTCTTCGTGGCCTTCCCATCGAGCAGCGTCACGATGTTCTTCGCGGGAAACCCATAATAGGTCGTCAGCACACCAGCCATGTTCTTCACATCGTTGACGCAGCCGCGTAGGTCCGCTCCGGGCACCTGGTACTTGTTGATTCCGATCAAGACCGCTCGTTTCGCCATGACCATTCCCTTTCTGAAAGCCGTGTCGCCAGTCGCAAGCGTCCAGGCTAGCGACGGCATTCGTTAAAGTCAAAATTTCCGTAGATCAGAATACGTGTATTCCGAATGCACCAATTCGGCATTGGGAATCGCAAGACGTGTGCCGAGAACGAAGTACGGCGCACACACCGCCACTACGGGGAAATGCCGTGAGGTCGTATCTGACGCGAGAGCAAAGAAGATACGCCAGAACCGAAAGGATACGATCTCAGGAGGCACCCAGGAGAACCGTCTACGCAGAATCTTCACAGGCGACAACTGTCGGACAGCCCGAACCCACGGAGTTGACTGGATACAGCCTCAGGGATATCGTGCGGGCGAACGTGCTCTCGGGCTTGGCCGGCCGGAATTTGTCTCTCACGGTGCGAGTGTAAGGAGTGGGTATGACTGCGGTAGCCGATCGATCTGTTCGTGACTATGTGCATGCGCACATTGAAACCGTCTCGGAATCCGCCTCCGCGCTCGACACGGCACGTCGGCTGCGCGACCGCCGCATCGGCTCGGTATTGGTCGAACCCGCCGATCAGGCGCGCGCCGGCGTGCCGTTTACCGGCATCATCACAGAAACCGATCTGGTCGCGAAGGTGTTAGGTGCAGGTCTGGCGGCAGGCAACACGACCGCGAAACAGATCATGAGTGCGCCGGTCCTCACCATCGCGGGATCGAAGCCGATGCTGGATGCCGTGCAGGTGATGCACGACAAACACGTTCGGCACCTCGGCGTGACGGACGGCGAGGAAATCGTCGGCATCCTGTCCATTCGTGATGTGGCTCGGTACTGCGCGGACACGGCATCCGGCCCGGTGAAGGCGCTGAATGACGTGTACAGCCCGCTCACCGTACTTATGTCACGAGCCATCGAGACGCTGGATTCGCAGAAGACCGTCGCCGAAGCGGCGCGGTGGATGGCGTCGCAACGAATCGGATCGGTCTTTGTGGTGGAGGCCGGCGAATTGGTCGGGATCGTGACGGAGACGGACTTGGTGCGGAAGACGCTTGCGGATGGGGCAGACCCTGGCACGATCCAGCTACGCTCATTGCTCCACTTCCCGTTGGTAGGGGTGGAGTCGACGCGCTCGATTCAGGACGCCTGCGATATCATGGCGACACACCACATCCGACACCTCGCGGTAACGGAACGCACGAAAATTGTCGGGGTGATTTCGATTCGCGACTTAATCAAGATGGTCGCCGCGCGCGATCGACCAGAATACTTACGCCGCCAGTAGCATCAGCACTGGGAGCGGACGGCGCCAGTTTGGTGCCGTCGTGACTCTCGCAACGCTCCAACCTTGCTCACCGCGCCCCGTCATAACCCTGATCGCGCCACTTTTCCAACAGCGTGATCCGCCGTTCCAACTGGGCGACCGTCGCCGTTTCCACACGCCCGCCTGTCCGCTTGATCAATTCTGCGTTCAAGCGTCGATGGTCCAAGCCCGATTTGCGCGCGACCGCGGCGACGAGCAATCGATGCGTTTCGCGCAAGTCGAGTTTTTTGGTGTGAAGCGGCGTCGGCGTAGGCGGTGCAGCCGGCGGTGTCACGCCCTCGGTCTCTTCGGCGCCGATCAACGTATCCATCCGCGCCACAGCCCGCAGCGGCACATATTCTTTCAGCGACATGGCGCGCTCGCCGAACAGCGTCCGCTGTTCCTGCGGCATGATGTCTTCCAACACATGGTCGCGCTCCGCCTTGATCTGTTTGGCGTAGTGTACGAGCGTCGCGTCTTTCGGCAGATAGAGCCAGGCGCGCTGCGGCTTCGGCGGCCCCTGCTGCATACGGACAAACCGACCGACGACCTGCCGGAAGTACATCTCGGTCAGCACGTTCGTCGCGTACACGCCGACACGGAGGCGAGGAATGTCCACACCTTCGCTGACCATGTTGACCGCCACCAACCACTGCTGCGTACGGTGTGTCCCAAACTCCTGAATGATACGTGAGGCCGACGGATCGTCGGACACCGCGACCTGCGCACGTTTGCCTGTGAGGCGCCCGACGAGATCGGCGACGTCACGCGCGTGATCCTGATTCATGGCCACGATCAGGCCGCCGGCGTCCGGCTGTTCCTGCGAACGAATCCGTTGCAACTCGGCGTGCGCGTCGGCAATCACCGGACCGAGCCAGGTCTCTTGCAGCAGCGCCGTCTTCAGCCGCTCGCGCTGCAAGTCGAACGTCAATCCGTCTTCAAATGTGGCGCGGTGCTCCCGCCCGTCGGACAACCAATTCAGTTCGCCTTCGTAGCTAGGAAAGACGATTGGGCGGCAGACGCCTTCGCGAATAGCCTGTGAATACCCGTAGGCAAAATCCGCTTGGCTCTCGCCCTGCTCGTAGCGCACGAACGGAATCGGTTGGTTGTCCGAACGAAACGGCGTGCCGGACAGGGCAAGGCGAAAGACGGCGTCGCCGAACGCATCGCGCAACGCCTGTCCCCAATCCTTGCCGTCGCCCGCGTGGTGCAACTCGTCAAAAATAGCGATGGTCTTCCGAGCACGACAGGCGCGCGCAAACACATCCGGCGCTAAACAGACTTGTTGGTAGGTAACGACGGCGCCGTGATAGTCGCGCGCTTCGACACCTTGATCGTTCGTGAGCGCCGGGTCCAACTGCACGCCGACCTGACCGGCCGCATCGGACCACTGCGTGCGAAGATGATTGGTCGGACAGACGACGACGAGGCGCGCGGCGCGGCGCTCAGCCAAGAACGCATGCGCGATGCGCAACGCAAACCGCGTTTTCCCGGCGGCAGGTGTGGCGGTGGCCAAAAAATCCGGCTGGGGATGCGAGAGAACGGCCGCCACTGCGCGAGTTTGCCACTCGCGCAGCGGGGCTGTCCAAGCAGACAGTGTCATGCGACCAACTGACGCAGGCCTACAAGTGGGAGGGCCACAAGGAACTCAACTCGGGGTACTTGGCGCGGTAGTCCGCATGGCTCGCGCGGATGACCCGCTGCGCTTCGTCCCGTCCGTAGACGCTCGTGATCTCCACCTTGTGATGGTTCGACCCCGGCGCGCTCTTGTACGTCAGGAAATAATGTTGCAAGCGATCCAGCAACGAGGACGGGCAATCGGTGATGTCCCGGTAGCCGCCGTACACGGCGTCGTCGCGCATCACGGCGATGATCTTGTCGTCCGCTTCGCCGCCGTCCGCCATGCTCAAGCCGCCGATGGGCACCGCCGTCAGCAAAATATCGCTGTGCGGAATGCTCTTTTCCGACAACACGCAAATGTCCAGCGGATCGCCGTCACCGACCATCCCCTTCCGCCGCGCGCGCTTGCCGAACATAGTGGCCACCGCCTCGCCGCAATAGGTTTGCGGAATCAGGCCGTAGTACGCCGGGCAAAAATTGGAAAAGCGCTGCGGCCGATCGATCTTCAAAAATCCGCTGCCTTTATCGACTTCGTATTTCACCGTATCGGTGGGGACGATCTCGATATACGCCGTCACGAGCTCAGGCGCCGACTCTCCGATGGGCACACCGTGCCACGGATGCGCCTTAAACATGAGCCCCAACAACCGCTGAAACGGATCCATCGCCCCGCGCATACTCGGCGTCGGCCGTTCACTCTCCTCGCCCTTGCCCTTACTCTTCTTCTCTTTCATTCGTCCTCCGACATCACGCCCATCGACTGCCTCGCCCCATTACCGGCACACGACATTCGCGCGCCACCTGAACATTTTCTACACGAATCGCGCCCGACACGCACCTGTTCTCGCAGTTTGCCGCAGGCTGGATCAGGCTACACGCCTACCAGACTGCTGCTGTTTCCATAACACAACCGCTCGATTCGCAGCCTCTCTCACTCGCGACGTTCGGGTTCGTTTTTCGCCGATTCGCGAAAGAGCCCCAACAGCACGACGCCACCCACAACACCGATCGCCAATGCAAACAAGTAGCGCGCCTCCATCGACAGCGGCGCCACTGCCAGTTCGTACACAGAGGGCACCGTCACCGTCGCCACCACGGTCAGGAGGAGGGCCAACAGATGTTTGCGGAGGTAGATCGGCTCGCCGGGTTTTCGCATGCGGCGAGGCGATGGTAATCTACTGGGCGCTGCGACTCAAGCGAGGGTTTCCACTGAGAGGCGTCGGACGGCTCACTGCGACCGAGCGTGGAGGGAACCGTCACGAGGATGCAGCGTAGACAACGAGGCAGGGTTTGCCATACGACTTTCCGCTCGCTCCGCGAGCGTCGCAGCCGTCGTCGTGATAATGGCGCCCATGGTGGCCATCACCATGTCCTTCTGGGCGTCCCACTCGTCGCCTTGCATACCTAGGTACGCAGAACCCAACTCGGGATTGACGATGACCGCGATGACCATCTCGATGATTTCGAACAATCCACTCTGCGCGAGAATCCCACTGATCGGCAGGTAGTAAGCCCAGAATCCCTTCACGTCAGCGAGACGGATCAGCAATTCTCGAAGCGGATACACAAGAAAGAAACCGTAGGAAAAATGGACGATGCGGTCGAACGGGTTGCGCGTGAGGCCGAACGCCTCTTTCAGCCAAAACCCGAGCGGCACTTCGGCATAGGTGTAGTGCGCTCCCACCGCGTGCAGCAGCATAAATCCCGTAATACACAGATAGGACGCGTTGGAAAGACGAAATCTTCGATACGTTGCGATCAGCAGACTGAGAAATGCGACGGCCAGAATATTCTCCAGCGCCCAGTCTTTGCGATCGACCGGGCTGATGGCCAACGCCACCCAGACGACCAGGTAGATCCCCAAGAGCCACATCGGCAACGGACTCGGCGGCGGCTGCCGGCGAAACGACTCCACAAGCGTACGCCGCATCATGACGACCTCGCCGCATGGGACGGCTCGACAGATGACGCCGCTGCAAGTTTCTCGAATCGCAACCGTCGATAGACACGCACACCGAACACGATGGCCATACACAGCAGCGAGCCGTACATGGCCGCCGCCATATCCTTCTGCGGATCCCACACATCGCCCTGCGCGCCGAGATATGCCGGGCCCATTTCCGGATGCACGAGCTGCGTCACCCACGACTCTAGGATTTCCCAGAGCCCGCTCAAACCCAATACCGTAATCACCGGCAGGTAATACAACACCCAACCCCGCGCATGCGCGAGCAATCGAAACGCCTCCTCCATAGGATAGGCGAGTAAAAACCCGAAGCTGAAGTGGACGATGCGATCGAAGTGATTACGCCCGAGGTGCAGAAATCGATCGAGCCACGCCCCGATCGGCGTGCCTTCGTACGTATAGTGGACCCCGATCGTGTGCAGCGTAAGAAAAGCCGTGATCAGCACATACGACAGCGGCGAGAGCGGGAAATACCGATAGGTGGCGATGAGCGCCATGACGAACAGCGCCGGCAATACGCTTGCGATCGCCCAGAACTGCCGATCGACCGGCGAGAAGGCCAGCCAGACGAACAGCAGGACGTACCAGCCGATCAAGCTGCACAGAAAGAGTCGCGTGCGATCCATCGGCAGCAAGGCCTCTGTGTGCGAGACACGATTGCCTCCGCACCGCCCCTCCCCTCGCACGCACTCTACAAGCCGCCCCCAGACTGTTCAAGAGACCGAGAGGCTATAAACCTGCACGAACTCGCCCCAGTACCGTGTAAAATTTATAATTTTAACTTCAGAATTGGCACCTTCTTGCAATCTCCTTCGCATGAGGGAGTTGAGTGCTCCCTGTCCTCACTATGAAAATAATATCTTCGCAACGTCGAGGCACCAACACTTCACACGCGGGCTCTTTTAGAGAGCCTGAGGATGTTCGCGGCAACAGGCACCCCTTGTTGCAACGGCATTGGGTCTGGCTTATGTTCACGAATAGTTGTGACGTGTTCCATGAACAGCAATGGGCGAACCGGTTTCTAGATACACAGTTGCACCGAGTAAAATGCCGTACCGCCTTGGCATAGTCCTGCTATCGAGCATACTGGTCAGCTGCATACCGTATCCCCACTTTCATTACCACGCACCGGCAGTCGAGGGCGTGGTTACGAACAATGATGCCCCGGTCGAAAGTGCCGAGGTCATTGTCTCCACTAAATTTTCAGAGAACACGCAGAAGAGTGTCACGGACAGCAACGGCCGCTTCAGCACACAACCAATCCGAGAGTTCACGTTCTTCGCCCGTCTGCTTGGCGATCCTCTCTATGCATACAGGGTTACGATCACTAATGCAGAGAACCGTTATGAGGGCTTAGGTGAAGCACGTGTCGGATATGCACCTGAACGGCTCACAGTCGCTTGCGACCTGTCAAAGGTCATTGAATTGCGAGACACCAAGCGCTATTGCGCCGCTCCCGTCAAAGAGTAGAGTGACGTAGAGCTCGCACCTACCGACAAGCGCGCTCAAGCAACACATCGTCAATAGTAAGAGCCGTCGGCATCGCACACTCCAGCTACTGCCACACATATGGCACACTCAGTCCCTTAGGCGGTCAACCTACGCTACAGCTACGTTCGCGCCCCTCTTCAGATAATAGCTTGGTCGAGCGGGCGGTGCTTTCGTATCGTGAGGAGACACGCACTGAACCACCGCCTCGCAGAAAGGACACAAGATGCCTCAGCCGACGCCGGAACAGGTCATCGAGACGCAGCGGCAGGATTGGAATCGGGTCCACAGCGGGGGGGGGGAACGGAATTGCGCTCACAAGGGTCATCAGTGCTCGCCTCGCTGATTGCGACACGAGCCAATCTACATCTCACTCACGGGACTCCTCCAAGGCAGGTCTCCTATCGTGCTGTCCGTTCGAGCTTGCGCCATTCATGGGTAGAGCCCACATTGGGATTTGCACTGGGATCGTCGGTGCCAACAAGCTGGTCCTGCTGGTTTATCCAATAGTATTTATAGGTGGTTGGCAGTTCGATCGGCTGGCCTGTCCCGAATGGGTTGGCATAGGACTGCACCGCGCCAAGATTCTCGCGAAACGCCTGGGTGTTTCGGTCCTGGCTCGCTTGCCGCTGGTCCGTGACACCTTGCCAATTTCGCTGTGACCATTGGCGATAGGCCCGCGCCGATTCGGCGAACGCGGTCGAGTTCCGCAGATTTTGTTGCATCAGCCCGCTCATACCGAATGCCCCGCCGTTCGTGGCCGACACCTGTTCCGCAACTTGCGGCAACCACGCGCTGTATGCTGGCCATTGGTCCGCCGTTGAGAGTGCCGCCGTCATCGCCATCACCGCCGAATCGTAGGCGGGATTCATCGACACCTTCGCGATGCCCTGGCAGGGAACACCTTGTGAAATATAGGTCACATCGAACTCGACGGCCTGCGCAAATCCCGTAACAGGCCGCGCCGCTCGAGGACGCGTCAGTTGCAGGCCTTGTATTCGCATGGCCATGAGTTTTTCGTAGGCATATTGCCCCGGCGGATAATTGAGCGGCACGCCCGCGTTGCCCACCATCACGGTCAGCGCCTTGTGATCGGGCGCGATGAGCGACAGTGCAAATTGGCCATCTTCACCGACCCGCCATCCTTGCGGCAACGCGTATGAAAAGGCCTGCCCTTGCCCGATGCGCAACTCCGCCGGCGATCCCGCTCCGCCGGCGCTTGCACGAGCGGAAGGAACCGGCACCACAGGATGGAACGGACCCTCCGCATCGCCAGCGAAGGCGCGGGCGCCTAGTAGCGCGCCGCCCGCTATCGCTAGCGCAAGAAGTGCGATACGCCCGCACTGTTTCATCTCTCTCCGTCCCCGGTACTGATGGGTACTCATCGCGGCAGCGTGACCAGGTCGCAATGCAGTGCAATTCGGCTAAAATCCTTGTCGGCAGTCAACAACGGAAACCCATACTGGCAGCAGGCCGCAGCGATAAGAAAGTCGATGGGGCCGGCATTCACACCGCGGGCGCGACAAACCGACCGCAGCCGTGCAGCGGCCACATACACTCCCCTATCCAGGTCGAGCATCGGGAATGGCTCAAGTACAGCCAACAACCGATCGCATTGTTTCGAAGACCTGAGGCCATCGAGCAATTCCTGCAGAATATTTCCCAGCAGAAAGACACTATGCCCCGCGCCGACATACCAGCGAAACGCGCGTACATGTGGATCGGTCTCATCCACATGGGGTCTCCTCAGCACTAGTGACCAGACCGAGGTATCAACGACGAGATTCACGATCACGCCGCTCTTTCTTATGGTCCCAGCCTTTTCTGAACTGAAAAGTCCCGAGCGACTTGAGGATATCGCGCTGTCGTCTCCGCTGTATAAACTCAAGCAACGCTTGCGTCACCGTTTCCTTTTTGGTGGACAACTTCCCAATTCGCCGAGCGCGCTCAAGCAACGCATCGTCAATGGCAAGATTCGTCGGCATCATCCCCTCCATGTGTAAGCGCTACACATACAGTACACCGGCCTAAATGGCCTGTCAAAAATCCAGATGAACAACGTCCCATGGGTTGCGTCCCCTACAAGCACCACTTGATCGAGCGGACGAGCTTTCGTATCGTGGGGCGACACGCACTGAACCACCGCCACGCAGAAAGGACATACGATGCCTCAGCCGACGCCGGAGCAAGTGATCGAGACGCAGCGGCAGGATTGGAATCGGGTCGCGAGCGGGTGGGAAAAGTGGGATCCGTTTTTCGATCAACAGATGGCGTGCTTGAACCATCGCCTCGTCGGCGACGCACGTGTGCGCGCGGGGATGCGTGTGGTGGATCTCGGTTCGGGCACAGGATATCCGGCGCTGCTCGCAGCACAGGTCGTCGGTCAGACGGGCTCCGTCACAGGGATCGACCTGGCCTCACAGATGTTGGACGTGGCGCGTCGCAAAGCCACGAAGCTTGGCCTTTCCAATGCCACATTTCACACCGGCGATGTGACTGCGCTGTCGTTCGAGACCGCCTCGGTCGATGCGGTCATCAGTCGGTTCTGTCTCATGTTTTTGCCGGACATTCCGAAGGCGGTAGCGGAGATCGCGCGTGTCTTGAAACAAGGTGCGTGGCTCGCGGCGGCAGTGTGGTCGGCGCCGGATAAAAATCCGTCGCTCGGTTTGGCGATGGGGGCGTTGAAGCAGGTGGTCGAGGTTCCTGCGCCGGATCCCTCCGCCCCCGGCATCTTTCGTCTCGCCAAGCCCGGCGATCTCGTCGGCATGCTGCAGCAAGCGGGACTCGCGGACGCGACCGAGCAGGAATTTTTTGCGGAGTGGTCCTATGCGTCGCCGGACGAATATCTCGCAAGCATCATGGAGCTCGCCGCGCCGATCCAAAAGTTGATCGCCGGGTTGACGCCCGCACAATCTACGGATGTGCAGCAGCGTATCAAACAAGCGACTACGCCGTTTCTCCGCGAGGGCCGCGTGACGTTCCCGATTGCAGTCCGTATGGTAGCAGCGCGGAAACCACGGTAAGGGACGTACGATGACGACGGCACGAGACGCCTTTGCGGAGTTTGTGTCGGATCAACTGGCGGATCTTCGCGGGTTACTCTGCCGACGAATGTTCGGCGGGCACGGGCTCTACGTGCGCGATCGCTTCATCGGCATCGTGCACAAAGGCCGACTCTACTTCAAAGTATCCGACGACACGCGTGCGACATATGTCGCCCAAGGCATGAAGCCGTTCCGGCCGAGTCCAACGCAAACGTTGCGTTCGTTTTACGAGGTACCTGTCGACATTCTCGAACAACAGGATCTGCTGCTGAGTTGGGCGGAAGCCGCCTGTGCTGCGGCGAAGGAGGCGGCAGCTACACGCCGTACTTCAAAACCCACGTCGAAGCGGCCGAGCAGACGCGCATCCCCCGCTTCTGGTCCAACACGTCGTACAACCGCCCGGAAGAAATAACGCTACGCACACAGAAACGGACCGGACCACGTACCCCGGCTGACTTCTCTCGCTCAACCAGCGACGGACTGCAACCACCCTTCGATCTTCCTGCGAATTTCGTCTCGCACGCGGCGGAACGACGCGCGTCGCGCTTCGGCATCGGCCACACCGGCCGGATCGTCGAAGCTCCAATGGATCACCGTCGTACGCCCAGGCCAGATCGGGCACGTTTCTTTCGCACGATCGCAGACCGTCACGACATAGGTCATGGTTTGCCCAGCGAATTCATCGACGTGTTTGGAACGATGCTGCGAGACATCGATGCCGCATTCGCGCATCGCCTCGACGGATCCCGGATTCAGTCCCACGGGCTGGGTCCCGGCGCTGAAGACGTCGAACCGTTCGCCGGCCAGGTGGCGCAACCAGCCTTCGGCCATTTGGCTCCTTGCGGAATTCCCCGTACAGAGAAATAAGACACTCGGTTTTGTCGACGTACTCATGCGCGTGCAATTTCCTGCACCGGGAACCACTCACGCGTGCGATTGCACACGTGGCACACAGACAACATCACCGGCACTTCCACCAGCACCCCGACCACGGTCGCGAGCGCCGCGCCGGAATCGGCGCCAAACAAAGCGATCGCAGTCGCCACGGCCAGCTCGAAAAAGTTACTGGCACCGATCAGCGCGCCGGGCGCCGCGACGGCATGCGGCACCTGTAGCCACCACATGAGGCCATACGCCAACCCTGCGTTCAGATACACTTGCAGCAAAATTGGAATGGCGATCAGCACAACATGCCCGGGTTTACCCAAGAGATTGTCCGCCTGAAAGGCGAAGATCAGCACGAGCGTCAGCAGCAACGCGCCGATGGTCACGGGAGCAAAGCGCGGCAGGCACACGTCTTCGAACCAGGTCCGACCGTGCCGCTGGATCAGCCAACGGCGCAGCACGACGCCCATCGCCAGCGGAATGACGATAAACGCGAGCACGGAATACACGAGCACGGCCAGCGGAATCGTGAGCGCGGACGCGCCGCTCACCAAGAGCCCCACCAACGGCGCAAACAACACGAGCATGATGAGATCGTTCACCGACACTTGGACGAGCGTGTAGGCGGGGTCGCCGTCGGTGAGATAACTCCACACAAACACCATCGCGGTACAGGGCGCCGCCGCCAGAATGATCGCACCGGCGATGTACTGATCCGCTTCCGCCGCGCCGATCCATCCGGCGAAGAAGTAGCGGAAAAAGAGCCACGCGAGGAATGCCATCGAAAACGGCTTCACCACCCAATTCACGAACAACGTCACGGCAAGCCCGGCCGGTCGCTCGCCGACACGTGTGATGGCGGCGAACTCCACCTTCATCATCATCGGCACGATCATCAACCAAATGAGGATCGCGATGGGCAGGTTGATGTGACTGCCCTGCCCGAACTCCGCGTCACGCAACCACTGAATCACGCTCGGCACGCTTCGCCCCAACAGCACACCGACGACCATACACAAGGCCACCCACAGCGACAGATAGCGCTCGAACAGGTTCAGCCGCTTCTCGGTCGGAGGCGCGGCGGCACCGGCAGCAAGGATCGATGGTGGTTGCGCCAGTTCCATGTCAGCAACAACCGCCGCAACAGGATTGCTCGACCAGCGCCGGTTTTGTGGCGCGCACAAACGCGCTCATGATTTTCCCCTCCACTTGCGCGGCGACATGCGTTGCTGTGCCGGCAAGCTCGGTGCCTTCCATAAACGCTTCCACATCCTTCGCCGTATAGATACGCGTCGGCTCGATGTCGACCGCGTCGAATCCGGCCTGCTCAAGG
Organism: Nitrospiraceae bacterium; assembly: GCA_046351095.1. GTDB lineage: Bacteria > Nitrospirota > Nitrospiria > Nitrospirales > Nitrospiraceae > BQWY01. The sequence continues at coordinate 2,854,112 of JAXLZC010000001.1, read as the reverse complement.
AGCGCCTGAAACTGCGCCTTGTCGAGCGCGCCTGCGACGCACCCCGCCCACAGCTCCATACTGCGACGAATGGCCGGCGGCACTTCGCCGTTCACCACCACATCCGACACGGCCACACGCCCACCCGGCTTCAGCACACGAAAGATCTCGCGGATCACGGCGGGCTTGTCGCCCGAGAGATTCACCACGCAGTTGGAAATCACGACATCGACCGATGCATTGGGCAACGGAATCTGCTCAATCTCGCCCTTCAGAAATTCGACGTTGGTTAGGCCCGCCGCCTGCTGATTCTTGCGAGCCAACGCCAACATTTCATCCGTCATGTCGAGCCCGTAGGCTTTGCCCGTCGGCCCCACCCGGCGCGCGGATAACAACACGTCGATGCCGCCGCCCGAGCCGAGGTCCAACACGGTTTCGCCCGGCTTCAATTCGGCTAGTGCCGTCGGATTGCCGCAGCCCAACGACGCCGCCACCGCATCCGCCGGAAGCGCGGCCGCTTCGCCGTCAGAATACAAATTCATGGTGATGGGATCGACGTTGCCCAGCGCAGGCGCAGCGCCGCAACAGGAACTGCCGCCGGAAGTCGCACGCTTCGCCGCCTCGCCGTATTTCTCCCGGACAAATTGTTTAATGTCGCTCGATTCCATGATGTCCCTCCTTGTTTAATCGCCGTCACACATCGTCGATCAATAATTCTTGATCTATTGCCCACAAAAAAATCAGCCGTTCAGCAGCAGCCGCGTCCGCCGCGTGTCCGCTGCATCGCGCGGAACGATTCGATGATCGCATCCAATTCCTCGACCGCGGGCGCCGCAATCCGGTAATACATCCACCGCCCCTCGCGCCGATCGACGATCACCCCGGCGTCCTTCAGGACTTTTAAGTGAAACGAGAGGCGCGATTGCGCGGCATCCATCGACTCGGTGAGCTCACACACACACCGCTCGCCGCCGCTCAACTCGTTGAGGATGTCGATGCGCGTCGGGTCGGCCAGCGCATGGAAGAGTTCGGCTGCACGTTCGGCATCAATCTGGATGGCCTGCTTCATACCGTCACCCTACATCAATTTTTTTTGATGAGTCAAGAGCCGTCTTCTCACGAATCCGCACACGGATGATCTTTATATCCCGGCACGCAGACCTCGTCCTTGTGCTGCCTGGGTAAACCTGCTAGGCTGAATTTCTCACGCGCTCCATCCGATCTCCGTCGTAGGCCGCATGGTCTGGAATCCCAACGATCCCTGGAATAAGAAGGACGACCAAGTCGACGAAGCGCTTCGTCGTGCCTCCGCACAATTTCAAGACCTCATGCCGAAACGCGGGTTGGGCACGTTTGCGCTGATCGCGTTGGTCATCCTGATCCTGCTCCAAAGCGCCTTCATCGTCGGACCGGACGAAGAGGGCGTCGTCCGTCGTTTCGGCAGTGTCGTCCGCACGGTCGGTCCAGGGCCGCATTTGAAACTGCCGCTCGTCGAAAACGTCCTTCATCCGAAAGTCGCCAAACTGCACCGCCTCGAAGTGGGCTTCCGTAAGGACCCGCGCGGCCAATCCGTGATGGTCCCCCGAGAAGCGTTGATGCTGACGGGCGACGAAAATATTTTGGCCATCGAATTTATCGTGCAATACAAAATCAGCGACGCCAGCAAATACCTCTTCCAAGTGGCGGACGTAGACGACACGGTGGGCGAAGCGGCGGAAGCGGCGATGCGCGAAGTCATCGGCAAAACGAAAATCGACGATGCGCTGACGACCGGGAAAGCGCAGATCCAGCAAAATACGCAGGAGCTGCTGCAAGGTATTTTGGATCGGTACAACGCCGGCGTGCAGATCGCGGCAATTCAGCTGCAGGATGTCGATCCACCGGCGGCCGTGGTGGCGGCGTTCAAAGACGTGGCCAGCGCGAAGGAAGATCGCGAGCGCCTCATCAATCAAGCGCAGGGGTATCGCAACGACATCATCCCGCGCGCAAAGGGGCAGGCTGCCGAGATCATCAACCAAGCGAAGGGCCAAGCGCAGGCGCGCCTCGCCCGCGCGGAGGGCGAAGCCTCGCGCTTCCTCAAAACGTTGAAAGAGTACGACCAGGCAAAGGACGTCATCTCGAAACGTATCTACGTGGAGACGATGGAAGAGGTCCTGGCGAACGTCGATAAGGTGATCTTGGACGGCAAGGTCGCCGACCGGATGCAGCCCTACTTGCCATTGGACCGTCTCTCGCGCGGCCCGCGCGCAGCAACCGCCGAGGCACCCGCCCAATGAGTCGCAAAGGACTGGTGACCACCTTCGTAGTAGTGGTGGCGCTGCTCTTTCTGTTCGGTGCGTCGCCGCTCTACGTGGTCGACGTGACGCAGAGCGCCATCGTCGTCGAACTCGGAAAACCCGTACGGACCATCACCGAAGCAGGTTTGTATTTCAAAACGCCGTTCATCCAGGAAGTCACATACTTCGACAAACGGCTGCTGGACTACGACTCGGCCCCGCAAGACGTCATCACACAAGACAAAAAAACGCTCGTCATCGACAACTTCGCCAAATGGCGGATCACCGACCCGCTGAAAGTGTTTCAGGCCTTTCAATCGCAGGCGGGCGCCCTGCGGCGCCTCGACGACATCATTTACTCGGAACTCCGCGTAGAAGTCGGACGTCGCATCTTGTCTGAAATCGTCTCGCAGACGCGCACCGAGATCATGCAATTGGTCACGCAGCGCGCGAACGAAAAGGCCTCGTCCTACGGCATTACGATTGAAGACGTACGTATCAAGCGCGCAGATCTTCCCGAGCAGAACGAAAAAAATGTGTTCGGGCGTATGCAGGCGGAGCGCGAACGGCAAGCCAAGCAGTATCGCGCGGAAGGCGCGGAGGAATCGCAGAAGATTAAATCGGAAGCTGATCGCGACCGGGAGATTTTACTGGCGGACGCATACAAAAGCGCGGAGCTCTTACGCGGCGACGGCGACGCGCTCGCCTTCAAGACCTACGCGCAGGCCTACAAACAAGATCCGAAATTTTTCGAACTGACGCGTACGATGGAGGCCTACCGCAAGAGCCTCACCAAAGACACGACGCTTGTGCTGACGCCGGACTCCGAGTTTCTCCGCTACTTGAAGCAGCGCTGATCCCCCCTAGAACAGTCCCTCGATCTTCCCACTCTGGGTATTGATCCCGATCCGCTCTCCGGCTGGACGTTTCGGCAACCCCGGCATCAACTGAATGCCGGAGCAGACGGCCGTGAGAAATCCTGCACCCGCGAGGATACGCAGTTCCTTGATGGGCACCGTGAAGCCGCTCGGTCGCCCCTTGAGCGACGCATCGTGCGACAAGGACAGCGGCGTCTTCGCCATGCAGATAGGCAGATGGCCGAGCCCCAACCGCGTCGCTTCTTCGATCTGGCGTTCCGCCGCCGGTTCGTAGTGCACCTGCTTCGCACCGTAGATTTTCGTCGCAATTGTCGCGATCTTGTCTTTGATCGTCGCGTTGTCGGGATACAAGACTCGAAACGTCGACGGCTTGTCACTCGCCGCCACGACGGCCCGCGCCAAAGCTTCTGCCCCGACGCCGCCATCCATAAAATGGGTGGAAACTTCCGCCGCCACGGCGCCCGCCTCCTTCGCTTTGTCCCGCACCCAGGCCAACTCGTCGGCAGGATCATCTTGAAACGCGTTGATGGCCACCACCACGGGTACACCATGCGCGGCAACGTTGGCGATATGTTGTTCCATGTTGCCGATCCCACGCTCCAGCGCTTCGCGATTCGGCCCGGTGAGGTTCGCAGGCAACGGCTGTCCGCTTTTAGCCGGCCCCGCACCGCCATGCAGCTTCAACGCGCGTAACGTCACGACCAGCACCGCCATGCGCGGGGCCAGTCCGGAGGCACGGCATTTGATGTTAAAAAACTTCTCCGCCCCGAGATCGCTGCCGAATCCCGCTTCGGTTACGACGTAGTCGGCGCACCGCAATGCAATCGCATCGGCCAGGATCGAGCCGTTTCCATGCGCAATGTTGCCGAACGGCCCCGAGTGCACGAGGACCGGCGTGCCCTCGCGAGTCTGCACCAGGTTCGGCATCAGCGCGTCCTGGAGCAACACCGCCATCGACCCGCCGCACTGCAGATCCGCCGCCGTCACTGGACGGCCGTCACGCCTGAGCCCGACCATGACGCGATTGAGTCGCGCCTGTAGATCGTCCCGGCTCGCGGCTAAGGCGAGGATCGCCATAATCTCGGACGCTTCCGTGATGACGAATTGTCCGTCCCGATTGTGCACCCCGTCGTCGGCCGACAGTCGCACGTGACGGAGTGCGCGGTCGCTTACCGCCATGGCACGCGGCCAGCGGATCGTCGCTGGATCGATCGTCAATTCGTTGCCGTGAAACACATGGTTGTCGGTGAAGGCGGCCAGGAGATTGTGCGCCGCCGCCACGGCGTAGGCATCGCCGGTCAGGTGCAGGTTGATGTCCTCCATCGGGACCAGTTGCGCCTTGCCGCCTCCCGTTCCGCCACCCTTAATACCGAATACCGGCCCGATCGACGGCTGCCGGAGCGTCGCGACCGCGCGTTTTCCCAAGCGCGACAGCCCCATGACCAGACCGATCGATGTCGTCGTTTTCCCCTCGCCGAGCGGGGTGGGATTGATCGCCGTTACGAGGATGTAGCGCGACTCGGGACGAGGCGAGAGCCGGTCAAGCACATCGAGCGACACCTTCGCGCGGTGACGCCCCCATGGAATCCATTCGTCAGGCGTTAATCCAAGATCGGCGGCAAGCTCGGCAGTCGTTCGTGGCGTCGTCATAGATCCTTCTTTATACCGAGGTGTGAATCGGGGCGGTGGTGCAGAAACCGGCGCATCGCGCGGGCAGCCTACACGATCAGGTCGGCCGGGCCAAGCGGAACAAACACGAGAGTGTTCGATGAACGAGCGCAAGGGCGAAGGTGTTCACGCTTGCGAAGAAACCAGGGAGAGGAAGACGAAGGATACGAGGGAAACCGGAGTGAGGGACGGAGGATCGCCCCAGGCCCGGCCCCGAAAGGCCGGGCTGTTGGGATGCTATTCGAGGATGTATTTATGCGGATCGATGGCGGTACCGTTGACCTTGATCATGTAGTGGAGGTGCGGGCCGGTGGAGAGACCAGTGCTGCCGACCAGGGCGATGACATCGCCGCGCTTCACACGCTGCCCTTCCTTCACCAAGGCCTTCGACAAGTGACCGTAGACGGTCTCGATACCGAACCCATGGTCCACACGCACCATGTTGCCCATCTTCGGATCGTGCTGCACGGTGGTGATACGGCCTCCGGCAGGCGCCTGGATCGGCGCGTTCGGAGCGGCGCCGATATCCAACCCGTCATGCCAGGCCGGCTTTTCGGTGAACGGCGAGATACGCGGACCGAATCCCGAGGTTACCCAGCCACGAACCGGCCAGATCGACGGGGTCGAGGCCCAACGGGACGACCGCTGCTCCGCAACCTGCGATAACTCCTTCAGCGTCCGCTCTTCTGCCGCCGCTTGGGCGGTCAACCGCTCGATTTCTTCTTTCACACGGGAGGCCAGCTGCAGGTGGGTCGCATCGTCGCCGACCGGAGCCGGAAGCGAGGCCACAGCCTCAGCCGAGCTCTCGGCCACGGAAGCCGCGTCATCCGACAGCACCTTGGTATTCTCGGCTAAGGGCGTTTCTTCCTCGGTTACCTCGGAGGCGTCCGTCGGGGGCTCGGCGTCACCACCCTGCCCGTTCGTCAGATCGCCGGTCTTCACCTCTTCGATCCCCAACATCACACGCAGGCGCTGGTTGATCTCCTTCATAGCCGTCAAGCGGCGCTTGAGGTCGTCCACCGCAGAGGAAAACGCGGCCGTCTGGGCACGGGCGCTCAAGGCCTCGGACCGGAACCCGCTCAGCTCGGACACCTCGCTGGTACGCACCACGTAATGGGAAACCACGATCAGGTCCGCCACCAGGAAACACAGGCCGATGATCAACGCCTTTTGGATGAACTTGCGGGGGAAATTGAAGCGCAACGGCTTCGAGGTGGACCCCCGGAAGATCACCACCGTGTAGGTGTCGGTTTGTTCAGTGCTGTTCGTCATAGGCCTGTCCACCCAACGTTAGAACCATCCAACCAGTCTTTCGAGTTTCCTGAGTCTAGCCAAGCAATTCCGGACGGTCAACGCAAAAATTCATGCGTGATTTCCATTTATATTTCAGCTAGTTACAAGTCTCTTCGGCCAGCCATTTTAGGTACGGAGGGTACCCACGGCCGATCGGCAGCGCGACGATTTCCGGCACCTCATAGCTATGGAGGGACGTGATCCGCGCCTCCAGCTCCCCGTACCGCGCCGAGGTCGTTTTGAGCACCAACAGGACCTCCCGCCCCCGCGTGACCTTGCCCTTCCACCAGTAGATGGAATCCACTAGGCCGAGCAGCGTAGCGCAGGCCGCCAAGCGTTCGCCGACTACCGTCTTCCCGATTCGAGTCGCCTCTCGCCTGGTCGGGCTGGTCACGAACACCACAAGTCCGGGAGCCGTCTTACGCGCCATGAGTCACCTTTCCGTGAACCCAGGGCAGCCCCTGGGCTGGATTATGAGCAAGCTTTGTACCTAAAATACACCGGACAAGCCTATTTTTCACACCTACTTTCAATATGTTAGACAGATCCGAACTGCCGCCGGCACGACAGCGCCTGCGAAGGGTTCGAGTTTGGATACCGCTGGGCAAAAAGGGCCACCGCCTGGACAGAGGCAGCTGCCTACGCCTCTGCCCCCAGCGCAACTGATCCGACTCCCGCCTCCCCACCCAATTTACCGCCAAGGCATCTTTGCGTAGATGCCGCTCCTCCCCTCGGTCACGGAGCGGTCGGCAACTGGCCCCAGGGCGTCTGCGCGAAAATACTACCTACCGCGCACACCCCGCTCCTCGCGGTTGACAGGCGCGTGGCCGCTGCCTAGTCTTAGGCCTTCCGATGACCCCTATGGAAGGAGCGCAATATGGCGGGATTTAGCATTACGGTGAAGGAATTAAAAGCCGAGTTGGATCAGGGCAAGAAGCCCGTCCTGTTGGACGTGCGGGAACCTTGGGAGTTTGCGCTGGCGAAGCTGGATGGGTCGGTGCTGATCCCGTTGGCGACGTTGCCGCAGTCCCTCAAGCAGCTGGACCCGAAGTCGGAGATCGTGGCGATCTGCCACCACGGCATGCGGAGCGCCGATGCGACGAACTTTCTACTGCAGCAAGGGTTCCCGAACGTGAGGAATCTGACCGGTGGGATCGATGCCTGGAGTGTGCAGGTCGACCCGGCGGTCGCCCGCTACTGACCCGATAGCCGGCGGACCCGGAGCGGAGCCTCCGCTCCGGGTCCGTCACATCGTTACTTCAGCTTCTCGCGGAAATACTCGACCGTCCGCTTCAACCCTTCCGCCAACGTCATCCGCGGCTCCCACCCAAGCTGCTGCTTCAACTTGGTAGGATCGACGCAGCTACGCAATTGCTCGCCCTTCTTGGCGGGACCATGCACTTCCTTCGCCTCGGACTGCGCACTCTCGCGAATGTGGCCGAACACCTCGTTCACGGTCGTTTCCACGGAGGTGCCCACGTTGAACACCCCCTCCACACCCTGCGCCATGACCGAGAGGTTGGCTTCGACGACATCCTCGACGTAGACGAAGTCGCGCGTCTGCCGCCCGTTGCCGTTGATGACCGGCTGCTCGCCGTTCAACAGCTTTTGGATAAAAATCGCGACAACACCCGCCTCGCCTTCCGGATCCTGCCGCGGCCCATACACGTTCGCGAAGCGCAGACAGACCGTCTGAATACCGCAGACGCGCTGGTAGTAGGCGAGATAGTGCTCGCCGCTCAGCTTGCTGATACCGTACGGCGACAGTGGCCGCGTGGGATGCGTTTCCGGCGCGGGGAAAATGTCCTGCTCCCCATAGATGGCGCCGCCTGACGAGGCAAACACGATCTTCCGCGCACCGTGCCGGACCGCCTGCTCGGCGACGTTGAGCGTGCCCAAAATATTCACGTTCGCATCGAACATCGGCTCGTCCACCGACCGGCGCACGTTCATCTGCGCGGCCAGGTGCATGACGACCGAGGGGCGCTCGTTCCGGAAAATCCGCTCGAGGCGCGTGTTCTGGATGTCGCACTTGTAAAACGTGGCTGCCTTATTGACGTTCTTCCGCTTGCCGGTCGAAAGGTTGTCGACGACCACCACCTCGTGGCCTTCCTGCACCAACCGGTCGACAAGGTGTGACCCGATAAACCCCGCGCCGCCCGTCACCAACACTTTCATACGAACCTCTTGCGGTCAGACGAGTTGGTTGCCCGTGGAACCGGCCGCGCGCCGCGGCCCCTCCCATTGCCAGCCCACCAGAATCTCCCGATTGCCCTTTTGGCCGGCGATCGGGGACTCCAATGTGCCCACGATTCTTAGACCACAGTCCTCGGCAAAAGTCACGATTTTTTGGGTTACTTCCATACGCTGCGCATCGTCGCGCACGATACCGCCGCGCCCCACTTGGCCCTTGCCCACTTCGAACTGCGGCTTCACCAGGGCGACTACGTAGGCACCAGGAGCGAGGAAGCTCGTCACCGGCGGCAACACCAACGTCAGCGAAATAAACGACACGTCGATGACGGTCAAGTGAATCGGCTCCGGCACCAAGTCATGCGGCAGGTACCGCATGTTTTGTCGCTCGATCATCACGACACGCGGATCCTGGCGGATGCGCCACGCCATCTGCCCGTAACCCACATCCACCGCATAGACGCGCGCCGCGCCGCGTTGCAGCAGGCAATCGGTAAACCCGCCGGTGGAGGCGCCCACGTCCATGGCGACCAGGCCGGACGGATCGATCCTGAAAGCGTCCAACGCCGGCGCCAGCTTTTCGCCGCCTCGGCTGACATAACTGGTGGTAGGACGATCGATATCGATGGGCGCGTCGGCCGGCACCAGCATCGCCTGCTTGTCGGCGCGCGCATTTGATACTTTGACAGCACCCGCCATGATCAATCGGCAGGCTTGCTCTCGGGATTCCACTAACCCGCGATCTACAAGCAGTCGATCGAGGCGCACACGGCGGGGAGGTTTAGGGGAAGACATGGGGGACACAGGGGAACGAACGGCTCACGACAGAGGGAGCACAGACGGCTACAGGGTATCGGGATATCTGAACGCCGGCGCCTCAGGCGTCGTCCGATTCGTCCTCGGATTCCTCTGCCTCGTCCTCATTCAGCAGGTGAGCATGGAGCGTCTTTTTGCCGTTTTTATCTTGGACGAGAATCTCGACCTTTTTCTCGGCGTCGTTGAGCAATTTGAGACAGGACTTCGAGAGGCGAATCCCCTCCTCGAAAATACGCAGCGACTCGTCGAGCGGCAGTTCGCCCCGCTCCAATTCCATCACGATGGTTTCCAATCGCGCCATCGCCTGTTCGAATTTTACAGCCACGTACGATCCCCACTCGCTCGGATTCGTCGCACAAGAGACTATGTGCTTACACGGTCGACAAACCGCCGGTCAAGCGCCACGCCCAGCACCCATCTAGGCCCACACGGCGGCGCATCGAATGCCTACGCCGAATCTCGATCCTCAACCGTCCGATCGACGGTGCAGAGTAACGCGCCTTGAGCCAGGAGCGCACGTATGCGATCGCCCGCTTGTACTGTCCGCGCGTCTCGAACCACCTGCCCATCCGGCTCGCGCCGCACGATGCTATACCCACGTCCGAGCGTGGCCAGCGGACTGAGCGCCTCCAACGAGGCGGCGACACCGGCCAGCCGCTCCCGTCGCCCCGCGAGTCCGGCATGGAGCCGTTCGCGAAGGCGAGACTCCTGCTGTCCCACCCGCGTCACTGCTGCCCGCACCGCGTGGCGTGGGCTATGAAACGACAAGTCGGCGTGCCGTAATTCCACACGATGCCGCAATCGCATGACACGATCCTGCGCCGACGTCGTCAGGCGACTCCACAAGTCGTCCAGGCGCTGCGCTTGCCGTTGAATGGGAAACCGTTGCTGCTGCAATCGGCTGCGACAGAGCGCAATCGTCTGTCGATGCGCATCCAACGTGAGTCGGACCGCACGACCCAGGCGCATGGAGAAGTCCTCCGCGCGCGCGATCACCTCGTCCATCACCGGCACGACGGCTTCGGCGGCGGCCGACGGCGTGGGCGCACGATGATCGGCGGCGAAATCCGCGAGTGTCACATCGATTTCATGTCCGACGGCGGAGACGACCGGCACCGGACAGGCGGCAATGGCTCGCACGACGACCTCCTCGTTGAACGACCACAGGTCTTCCAACGAACCGCCGCCTCGCCCGACGATCAGCACATCGACCAGCCCTGATTCCCCCAGCAACGCAATCGCCGCGGCGATTTGCTCGGCCGCGCCGTCGCCCTGCACCGGCGTCGGCGCGATCACGATCCGGCTATAGGGACACCGCCGCCCCAACACTGAGAGGATGTCGCGAATCGCAGCGCCCGTCAGCGAAGTCACCACACCGATCGCCTGCGGCAGCACCGGCAGCGGTCGCTTACGCGCAGGATCGAACAGACCCTCCGCCGCCAGCCGCTGCTTTAATTGCTCGAAGGCCAGTTGAAGCGCGCCGACGCCTTTCGGCTCCACGGCCTGCGCGACGATTTGGTATTCGCCCCGTGGCTCGTACGCCGTCAGGCTGCCGCGCACCACAATCTGCAGGCCTTCGCGTAACGCGAAGCGGACCTTTTGCGCCGCCGACCGAAACAGCACCGCACGAATTTGGCTGGTCGCATCCTTCAGCGTGAAATAGACGTGGCCGGAGCTGGGGATGCGTAAGGTCGAGACCTCACCCTCCACCCACACTTCGCCGAACCGCCCTTCCAGCGTGTGGCGAATGCGTTGGTTGAGAAGCGAAACGGTCCAGACCGTCGGCGGCGCAGGCGCCTGCGGCGAAGGATCGGATGGAAAGAGGCTTGGCTGTCGGCTCATTCGCCCAAACGAAGGCGTTCGATGCGGATCGCTTTGCCCAACGTAGCGTCGAGTTCGATTAAAGCCGCGCAGAACACGGCGGGTCCCGTGGCGACTTCAAACCGTCGCGGCATCCCGGTCAAAAACTTTTCGATGGCCAACTCTTTTTTGATGCCGATGACGGAGTGAATCGGCCCGGTCATGCCGATATCGGTCAGGTAGGCCGTGCCCTTCGGCAGAATCTGTTCGTCGGCGGTTTGCACGTGGGTATGTGTACCCACAACCGCGCAGACTTGCCCGTCGAGAAAATGCCCCATCGCCATTTTTTCGCTCGTGGCTTCGGCGTGCATATCGACGACCACGGCAGCGACTTCCTGCTTCAGCGCCGCCACTTCCCGCTGCGCCGTCTGAAACGGACAATCGATGGTCGGCAAAAACGCGCGCCCCTGCAGATGCAACACACCGAGCCTCTCGCCCGACGCCGCTTCGACAATGACTCGCCCACCGCCCGGCGCGCCGCTGGGATAGTTCGCCGGACGCAAGAGCCGCGGCTCCCGCTTAAAATAGTCGTAGATTTCTTTTTTGTCCCAGGCATGGTTGCCGGTCGTAATGACCGCCGCGCCCAGGTCGAACAACTCGTCGGCCAAGTCCGGCGTGATGCCGAATCCGCCGGCCACGTTCTCGCCGTTCGCAACGACGATGTCGATACCGTGCTGCCCGACGAGACGCGGCATCCACCGCGTCACGGCACGACGGCCCGGCTCGCCCATGATGTCGCCGATGACCAGAACTTTCATAAATTGCTTTCGATCACCCTCCGCCGGGAACGCCGTGCCTGGGCCACGGGGCGGGAGACACCGCCCCGCGACACCTCGGCACCGTTACTTGGCGTATTCCACATAGCGACTTTCCCGGATCACCGTCACCTTGATCTGGCCTGGATAGGTCAACTCCTGTTCGATCTTTTTCGCCAGGTCGCGCGACAACGTAAACGATTCGCTGTCGGTCAGGTCTTCCTGCTTGACGATCACACGAATCTCGCGCCCGGCTTGAATCGCGTAGGCCTTCTGCACACCCTTCGACGAGGTCGCCAACGATTCCAACTTTTCGAGCCGCTTGACGTAGGACTCCAACGCCTCACGTCGCGCACCGGGCCGCGCCGCCGACAGGGCTTCCGCCGCCGCCACCAGCACACTCTCCGGACAAATCGGCTCGACCTGCTCGTGGTGCGCCGCGATCGCGTTCACGATTTTTTCGTTCTCGCCGTACTTCTTCGCGATATCCGCGCCCAACATCGCATGCGGGCCTTCCTCTTCATGGCTCACCGCCTTGCCGATGTCGTGCAGCAGCGCCCCGCGTTTCGCCAGCCGAACGTCGAGCCCCAATTCCGACGCCATGATGCCGCAAATGTAGGCGGCTTCGCGCGCGTGATACAGATTGTTCTGCCCGTAGCTGGTGCGATACTTCAGGCGCCCGAGAATCTTCACGATCTCCGGATGGAAGTCGGACAGGCCGACTTCGAAGATGACCTTCTCGGCATCCTCGATCATCAACTTCTCGACGTCCACTTTCACCTTTTCGACGATCTCTTCGATACGCGTCGGGTGGATGCGCCCGTCGTGCATAAGCCGTTCGAGCGAAATCTTCGCGATCTCGCGCCGCATCGGATCGAAGCCGGAGATGATCACGGCCTCCGGCGTCTCGTCGATGATCAGGTCGATGCCCGTTGCCGCTTCGATCGCGCGGATATTGCGCCCCTCGCGGCCGATGATGCGCCCCTTCATCGCGTCGTTCGGGATCGGCACCACCGAAATCGTCGCCTCGTTCACGTAGTCGCGCGTGACACGTTGGATCGACCGCGTGATGATTTCGCGCGCTTCGCGCTCCGCCGTTTCCTTCGCTTCCTCGATCGTGCGCTTGGCGAGGCTCGCCGCTTCGACACGCACCTGACTTTCATATTCGCTCAGCAACTGGCGCTTCGCCTCGTCCGCCGTCAGGCCGGCCACGCGCTCCAACGCCTCGCGGCGTTCTTTCAAGAGCTGCGTCGCATCGTTTTCTTTTGTCCGCACGCCGGCTTCGCGTTGCTCCAGCGTCTGCTCGCGGCGCTGCGACTCTTGGTCGCGTTTGTCCAAGGCACTTCCGCGACGGTCGAGGTTTTCCTCGCGCTGCGTGAGGCGCCGCTCCTGTTCGACCAAGACGACCGACTTGTCCTTTTGTTCCCGCTCGAAGTCGGCCTTCGCCTGCATCAAGAGGCTCTTCGCCTCCAGCTTCGCTTCTTTGACGACGTTTTCGGCTTGGCGTTCCGCGTTTTGGACCGACTGCTTCGCCTCTTCCAACAAACGATCGCGACCGGCCGCCTGCTGCTGCCGACGCATCATTTCATAGCCGCCCACGCCCAACACGGCGCCCACAAGCGCAATGGCAATATAGGTCAGCACCGTCAGCAAGGTACCCCCCTTTCACAGTCTCGAGCCGCCCGCCAGGGTTCGGCTGCAAGAGACCGTCTGTCGGTAGGAGCGATCGGACGAACGGCTGCGACGTGGGCGACGGCCCGACGCACAGAGATGGAGGATGAGCACGAAAATCAGGCGTGGAAGCTGCTCGGAAGGATCGCGTCTCGATCAGTCAGCGTCGTACCGTATCGTCGACACGCCGAGGCCGTCCTCGGCTGGGCGCCGCCGTCGGGTGGATCCCCGAGGAGGCGTACCGCATCGGCACCACCCGCGTGACGCGGATCGGAAGGGGCTGCCGTACGGGTTCGACCGACACTGCACGCACACTTGCACTCAGCACGCTGCGAAGCCAGGCTCCGCAGCGCATTCTGCTCTGAACTCCGTGTACCAGGCACCGGAGTCCCATGAGGATCGGGATTACGCACACAAAAGTCGTTGTCGCGTCCACCTGCATCATACCGCGGACCTGAAATGTCTCACTCGTCTCCGTCGTCCCGACTGCTCGGACTCCGTGACATAAAAATTTGTACAGCGGGGGAGAGAGTAACAAAGGCGTCTGCGGGATGCAACCGAGCGCGAACCGCGGCCTGACGCGCGACGGCGCGCGGAGCGTCGGACGGGACCGACTGAAATTAGCGGGGCAACGAGGAGGGAATCTGCTCTTCGATGGACTGCATCAACGACAACATACGCCGTTCGACATCCGCTTCGTTCTGGGCGCGCAACCGCTCGGCTTGAAACAATTCGTGCGCGATATTCACGGCGGCCAACACGGCCAGCTTCGACGGGGTGACCGTCTTCAACCCTTCGGCGACCGCGCGCATATGCTCGTCGACATACTGGGCCAGTCGCCGCACATACGTCTCGTCCGCGTCGCCGAGCAACGCGTACCGCTGTCCGTAGATGTCCACGTTCACGGTCTTAGCCAAGGGGCACCTCCTTGGATTCTTCCCACGCTTCCAAAATTTCCACTTCGTTCAAGACTTTTTCCACCCGCGCGCGGATATGCGCGCGCTCCCGCTCCCACCGGCGCGTCACGTCGTCCTGCGCGGCCAAGCGCGCGCGTAACGTCCGCACGTCCTGTTCGAGCGACTGGTTTTTCTGACGCAACTCTTGCGTCACTTTCACCAGATCTTTGATACGTTGTTCGACGGCACCGAGTTTGTCGAGCGCCACGCGGGGTGACTCACTCCACGCAGAAGGTGGTGGGACCTGCTCGCACTATAAAAGTCCGCTCCCCGCCTGTCAACCGCGTGGACTACTCCGTCGCGACGGCAAGCGCAGGCGACGACGACACGGGGGTGGGCGCTGCGCCGCCCGCTGCAGCAGCGGCGACCGGCGCGGTCGCGCGATCGGTCGCAGTGCTACGATCCGCGTCGTTCAGTCGGCGATACTCGCGATAACTGCGGACGACGCGTTTCACGTAGAGTCGGGTTTCTTGGTAGGGAATTAACTCCACGAATTCGTCCGGATCCCTGCTGCCGTGTTTCGCAACCCAGGAGGCGACCGCCTGCGGACCCGCGTTGTACGAGGCGACCGCGTAGTGGACGTTGCCTTGGAACTGCTCCAAGAGCTGATCCAGATACCGCACGCCGATCCGCACGTTCGTCGTTTCGTCGAACAATTCGTCGCGCGTCACGTCCGCCAAGCCGAATCGTTTGGCGACCGCGCTGGCCGTCGCCGGCATGACCTGCATCAACCCGATGGCGCCGACGCGCGAGACGGCGCGCCCATCGTATTGGCTTTCCTCGCGGATCACGGCCGCCGCCAAGTAGGGATCCACACCCTTCATACCCTGCGCGGCGATGGTCGGCACAAACACGGTCGGATACCCGACGTTCCACAAGGCCGGAGTGCTCAGCGTCCCGCGCAATTCCAGTTCATCGCGGAAATGCACACGCGCCAACCGCAAGGCCTGCCCATGCGCCCCGGCCTCGCCCAACAACCGCGACAGCGCCAGCACGACCGGTTGCTCGCGCGCATGGCGCTGCGTCAGGTCGGTCAACTCACGCGCGGCATCCTGATCCAAGCCTAACAACCGCAACTCCACGGCACGGCGATAGGCAGGGTCGCGCGTCACTTCCTCACGTTTGTCGGTAGGCAGGCTTTCGGGGCCAGGCAAATCCACCGTGGGATCGGCCGTCGTGACACGCAACGGCAAGCCCGCATCGCGCTGACGCGCGAGCTGACAATAATACGTCACGGGATACCGTTGGCAGACCTGGCGATACCAATCATTGGCCCGCGAATCTTTATTCCGCTCGCCGGTGCGCGCCATCCAATAGAGGGCCTGCGGCACCAACGTGTCCCGCTCTGGTTGCGCGGCCAACTTCTCCCAGGCGGCCAACGCCAATTTCCATTGGCCGGCGCGATACCAGACCCAGCCGATTTTCCAGAGCGCTTCGCTATAGTGGTTGCTGGTAACACCCTGCTCCGCCGCCTTTTTGTATGCCTCGGCCGCGGCCACGCTGTTGTTCTGATCTTCCTGCCAGACACCGCGCAGGATATAAACCATCGCCCGTTGCTCGCTCGTGAGCGACACCTTCGGATAGGCCTGCGGCAACTTCAGCAACGCCTCGCCTTCGGACAACCGTAGATACACGCGCGCGAGCCACACCACCGCCTCACCGGCTTCGGACGCGCGCGCCGAGATTAATTCTTGGAACACGGTCTTGGCTTGGTCGTACCGCTTCACGCGCACGTAGGACATGCCCAGCTTGGACTTCGCCTCGCTCAACGCCCCGGCCGACAATCCGGCGGGCCCAGCGAACACCTGACGAAACTCTTCGATCGCCTCCTCGTGCAACGCCTGCGCGTGTAGTTCTTTCGCACGCGCCAATCGATCTTCTGCAGAAGGCTTGAACGTCGTTGGGCCAGGTGCTGTCAGCCGCTGATACGCCGCCCTTGCCTCGGGCGCGCCGGGATACTTCACCCAAAGTCGCCGCCAGGTGTCTTGCGCGTCGGCCGATTGTTGCAACTGCTGGAAACAGTCGGCGAGATGCAGGTACCCGGCGGGGAACGTCGTGTCTTTGATTTTTTCGTTGTCGTCCGTCCGGAACGCCTTCGGATACAGCGCGATGGCTCGGTCGCAATGGCCGCTCCGATACCAGCCTTCCGCCGCTTCGAACGTGGCGCGCGAGGCGATTAGGCTGCCCGGCGCCACTTCTCCGATGGACTGCAGCATCGCCGCGCCTTCCGCCGTATCGCCCGCCGCCATAAGCGCCTGGCCCGTCCAGAGCCGCACATACTCATCGAGCACCGGAAAGTCACGCCGCGCCATTCGCAAATGTTGGATCGCGCGTCCGGGATCGCGCTCGCGCAGCGCCACCCCCATCACCAACCCCGCGCGTTTTGCCCAGAGCGACCCGGCATGCTGCTCCAGAATCGGTTGCAACTTATCGAGGCGAGCAAGCACATCTTTCGCGTCGAGCGGCGACGTACGATTCGTTCGCTGCATCGCCTCGCGGAAACATCGTTCAGGGTCATCGCAGACGACAGCAGGTTGCCCTGCAGTGGATGAAGTCGCGGCGTTCGTCGTAGTCGATGTCGAAGATGGCGGAGTCGTGGCCGGGGTCGCGTCCGACGTCGATTGTGTAGGTTCTGAATTGGCGGCCTGTGCTGCGCCGAACGTGGCTCCGTACAACCCTGCGATCACCAGCCCCGCGGCCACGAGACTGGCTCGCAGGCAATGGGCCATAGGCGCAGCGTGCGGGCTACGAACGAGCTGATTAGGAACGCGATATCGACGTGAGCGCAGCAGCATGGAGGGCACGCGTGGTCAGAAGGTTCTGTGCGAGGGATTCGAGCCGACGAGACACGTGCCTCATCGAATCCTCTGCAGTATAGCAGGTCATCGCCGTCTAGAAAATCTTCCGTACAGAACTGCCACGAGTGACCGGCGTCGCAAATGCCGATGAGGTGCAGCCCGACGCAGGCCGGATCCTCCGGTTGTGAGCCGAATTTCTGCCGTGCTACGCTCCCGCCATGTCGCAGCCTCCCATCGCCATCGACCCGTCGTCCGCATCCAGCGCCGCCTCCACGACCGCCGACCTGCCGAATCTCCTGAGCTTCAGCGAGACGGACCTGCGGGACCTCGTGGCGCAGTTGGGTTGGCCGCCCTACCGCGTCAAGCAGATCCTGCGCTGGCTCTACGCCAAACGCGTCCGCTCAATCGACGCCATGACCGACCTCTCGCAGGACGCGCGGGCGACGCTGGCGGCACGGACAACGATTCGGCGCCTGCCGCTCGCCACGGTATTGACGGCCGGCGACGGCACCCAAAAGTTTTTGTTCACGCTGGAAGACGGCCTGACGGTCGAGTCGATCCTGATTCCCGACGCCGACCGCCGCACGCTCTGCGTCTCCTCACAGGTCGGCTGCACCTTCGACTGCGGCTTTTGCCTGACAGGGACCATGGGCCTGCTCCGCAACCTGAAAACACACGAGATCGTCGACCAGGTGCTGAGCGTCCAAGATCGGCTGGGCGAACAGGAACGCCTGACGAACATCGTTTTCATGGGAATGGGCGAACCGCTCGCCAATTTCGATGCGACGGC
This sequence comes from Nitrospiraceae bacterium, assembly GCA_046351095.1. GTDB lineage: Bacteria > Nitrospirota > Nitrospiria > Nitrospirales > Nitrospiraceae > BQWY01. The sequence continues at coordinate 2,836,179 of JAXLZC010000001.1, read as the reverse complement.
GGCCGCTATCGCCATTTTGACCAACGAAGATTGGGGCGTAGGCCTCGCCGCGCGACGTATCACCCTCTCGACGGCGGGTATGGCGTCGCGGATCGCCGATGTCGCGCCGCTCGGGGTGAACCTCGCCATCTCGTTGAACGCCACAACCGAAGCCCAGCGCGCGCGGTTGATGCCTTCGGCCACACGCACCGCCTCGCTCCGTACCTTGATGCAAGCCTGTCGGCAATTTCCGCTGAAGGCGCGCGACCGGCTGACGTTCGAATACGTGTTGCTCGCCGGGGAGAACGATTCGCTGGGCGATGCGACGCGACTGGTCGCTCTGCTGCGCGGCCTCCGGTGTAAGGTGAACTTGATCCCATTTAACCCCTTTCCGGAAAACCCGCTACGTCGGCCGTCCGAACCGATGGTTCTCTCGTTTCAATCGGTCTTGCGGCAAGCCGGCATCGATGTCTTTATTCGCAAAAGCAAAGGGCGCGACGTGCTCGGCGCCTGCGGCCAACTCGGTCGTGTCCCCGCTGCGCAGACCGACAGCGCCGCATCGCCGACGACACAAGCCCACCGACAACCGCCGATCACCCCAACTCGCCCGCCACGCCGCGCGGCACCGCGTCCGGCGCGCCCCGTGCCTTGACTCGCTTCGAAAGCGGTTGTTAGCATGCCTCGCTGACGCGACGACGCGTCCCCCAATATCCCGCATGCTACGTATACTGCCTCAAAGTTTTGGTGTCGCACTCCTCGCACTCGGACTCTGTGCGAGTCTGTCGGTCTGTGTGACACCTGCCGTTGCGAGCGAGCCCAAAGAATTTCTTCTGAGCAACGGCATGAAGGTGCTGATCGTCGAGGTGCCGAAAGCGCCGGTCGCCACCGTGCAGGTCTGGTACAAGGTCGGCTCGCGTCACGAAGTTATGGGGCGCGCCGGACTGTCCCACATGCTCGAACATATGATGTTCAACGGGACCGCGAAGCATCCCAAGGGCACCTTCTCCCGCCTCATCAAAAAGATCGGCGGGATGGATAACGCCTTCACGAGCCAGGATTTCACCGCGTACTTCGAAAATTTGTCGGCGGACCGCGTGACGTTGGCGCTGGAACTGGAAGCGGACCGCATGCAGGGGCTGCAACTCGACCGCGAGGAATTTCACCGCGAACGCGAAGTCGTCAAAGAAGAACGTCGCTTGCGTATCGAAGACGACCCGCAAGCCTTCCTCGTCGAAACGCTGTTCGCGCAGATCTTTCTCAGCCATCCGTACCATTGGCCGGTCATCGGCTGGTTCGGCGACCTGACGGCCATGACGCTCGACGATCTCCAACGGCACTACGACACCTACTATTCGCCGAACAACGCCACACTGATCGTCGTCGGCGACGTCAAAGCCGAGCAGATCATGCCGACGGTGAAAAAGCTGTTCGAGCCGATCCCGCGTGGGCCGTCGCCGACGCCGCCGACCGCCGTGGAAGGGGAGCAACGGGGCGAACGCCGTTTCGTGCTGAAACGCGATGCGCAGTTGCCGTTCGTGATGATGGGCTACCGCGCGCCGAATTTTAAAAGCGACGATGCTTACGCGCTGGCCGTCCTCGAATCGGTCCTGTCGCACGGACGCAGCGCGCGGCTCTATCGCAGCCTGGTGTACGATCAACAGCTCGCACTCGCCGTCGGCGCGGAATACACGCTGATGCAGGCCGACCCGGGGCTCTTTTATTTTTACGGCGTCGTGAAACCCGGCCAAAAGGTCGAGGCGGTGGAAGCGTCGCTGCAGCAGGAAATTCACCGCATTCAAACCAGCCTCCCGACCGACGTCGAAATCCAGCGCGCGAAGAACAACGTGGAAGCCGAGTTTATCTTTCAGCAAGATTCGAATTTCCGCCACGCCATGTTGCTCGGCGAAGCCGAAACGGTCGGCGCCGGCTGGCGAAATGTCGGCCAATACGTCGACAGGATCCGCGCCGTCACCGCGAAAGATGTGCAGCGTGTCGCGGCGAAATATTTGATCCAAGACGCTCGAACCGTCGGCATCTTGATTCCCACGCATACACAGGGAGATGCGCCGCCATCCGGCTCCGATGCCGGAGAGCCGGCGCACCGACACTGATGCGCACTGTCGGCACGCAGACAGCCACCATGAGTTCCCGCACACACCGCGTGGCGGCGATGGCCTTGTGCGCCCTTGTCCTCGTGGTCGGTTGGGCGTCACCCTTCGTGTCGCAGGCAGACGCGACGGAACTACGCCCGGTCCGCTGGACGCTCCCGAACGGCTTGATCGTCCTCTACCTCGAACAACATGCACTGCCGATGGTGGACGTGCATGTACTGGTCAAAGCGGGATCCGCGCAGGACCCAAATGACAAAGCCGGCGTCGCCAACCTAACGGCGAGCCTGCTGGACGAGGGCACAACCTCACGCACGAGCGCACAACTCGCCGAACAAATCGAATTCGTCGGCGGCTCGTTGAGCGCGCGCGCGTCGGAAGATTTCAGCAACGCGACGCTCCGTATCCTCAAGAAGGACGTCGACCTGGGTTTCTCGCTCCTGTCGGACATCATTCAGAATCCGGTCTTCCCGAAACACGAAGTCGAACGCGTACGCAGCGAAGTCTTGGGGCAATTACAAAGCGAGCAGGACGACCCCGGTACGGTAGCGATGCGCGCGCTGTCGCAGATGATTTTCCCCGGCCATCCGTATCGCTGGCCGGTGTCGGGCACGGAATCGACGATCCCGCTGATCGAGCTGAAAGATGTGCAGGCCTTTCACGCGCAACACTACGTACCCAACCAAAGCATCCTCAGCTTGGTCGGTGATGTGACGCAGGAGGAGGCGGCCGCCCTCGTCGTGAAATATTTCGGCGGGTGGAAGCCCGGCGGTGTGGCCCCCGGGAAGCCGACTGCCGCGCAGCCCCTTGCCAAACCGACGCTGAAATTGATCAACAAGGAGCTGACGCAATCGAGCATCGTACTCGGCCACCCGGGCGTGAGCCGCAGCAATCCAGACTATTACGCGGTGACGGTGCTGAACTACGTTTTTGGTGCCGGCGGATTCGGCTCTCGGTTGATGGACACGATCCGCGACAAACAAGGCCTTGCCTACGGCGTGACCAGTCAGTTCGATGGACGCGTCGCACCAGGACCGTTCTACATCAGCCTGCAAACCAGGACGGAAGCGACCAATCAAGCGATCGCGTCGGTACTGCACGAACTCCGAGCCATTCGCGAATCCCCCGTGTCGGATCAAGAGCTAGCGGACGCGAAAGCCTATCTGATGGGCAGTTTTGCGTTGCGTCTGGATACAGGGACGAAACTTGCACAAACGCTCAGTCTCGTAGAGCTGCATAATTTGGGGCTCGACTACTTCTCGCAGTATCCGCGCTGGATCGACCGCGTCGGCAAGGAAGACGTCCTCCGCGCCGCCAAGCTGTACCTCGACCCGCATCACTACGCCTTGGTCGTCGTCGGCGATCAATCGAAGGCGAAGGTCTCCACCGACGCCAAGCCATGAGCCGCCCGGCCGACCGGCAGGCGGCCGCCTCTTCAAACGCCATCGTTGCCTCCGATCCGGCCACGAAACATGCCGCACTCTGTGATGTCCTCGACCGGCTTCAATCCGTCCTTGTGACCTTCTCCGGCGGCATCGACAGCACGCTCGTCCTTCGCGTCGCGCACGACCGCCTCGGCCCCCATGCCGTCGCCGTGACGGCTGTCTCCCCGACCTTTCCCGAAAGCGAACGCCTGGCGTGCGAACAACTTGCAAAAGAAATAGGCTGCCGTCACCTGTGGCACCAGACCGACCAATTGGCGATCCCAGCCTTTGCCGAGAACGACGCCATGCGCTGCTATCACTGCAAGACAGACCTCTACTCGGGGATGGAGACCTTGCGGAAAGAGCTGGGACTCCAATATGTCGTCAATGGTGTGCACCTCGACGACTTCGGAGACGATCGACCGGGGATCAGAGCCGCACACGAATGGCAGGTACGTAGCCCCCTCGTCGAGGCGGGATTCACGAAGGCGGATATTCGCGCGGTGGCGCATCTCTTGGGGATCAGCATCGCCGACAAACCTGCGGCCGCATGCCTCTCGTCGCGCGTCATCCGCGGACAGGCCATTACCGACGCGCTCCTCAGACGCATCGAACGGGCCGAGGCCTATCTTGTCGCTGTCGGATTTCGCCAAGTGCGCGTACGGGCGATCGGCGAACGTGCACGGATCGAAGTAGGCGCGGATGAAGTCCCCGCACTCCTCGCCTTTCAGCGAGAGCGGGACTTAAACGCCCGACTCCAGTTGATGGGATTTGATGCGGTAGAAATCGACCAAGAAGGATATCGCCCGGGGAAGGCCAACTACGCGCCCGCCGACGATTCACACGAGGCGAGTCGGTAAGCTCGAATCTACCACCGACCTAGAGACTGCGCTGCGAGATATGGCCTCTCTGCAGCGTCAGACAACAAGCCACTCACCGACCGACACACAGCCAGCGGGGAAGAACTACGCCTTCCCCTGGTTCCGTGCCAACGCGTCCAACGCTTCATCCGCAAAGCGCTTGTGGTCGGCGTCGGTCAAACTGCGTTGCACGACCTTCTCCGCTACCATCAACGCCAATTCGGTGGTTTGTTTGCGAATGTCCTGCAAGGCCGTCCGGCGTGCCTGCTCGATCTCGCGCGTGGAATCGCCCTTGATACGTTCCGCTTCGGCCGTCAGGCGTTGCTCGTTTTCTTCCAGCAATCGCGTGGCGCGTTCCTTGGCTTGCGCCAAGATCTGCTCGGCTTCCTTGGACGCCTGCGCCAATTTGGCTTCGTATTGCTTGAGTGTCCGCTCTGCATCTGCACGCTGCCGATCCGCCAGTTCCAACGACTCCCGAATCTTCCGCTCGCGCGACTCCAAGGTCTCTAAGATCGCCGGGAAGGCGAACTTGTAGAGCACCCAAAACAGGATCGCGAAGGAGATCACTTCCCAGAAAATCAACGAGGAGTAGAAGTGGCTTTCAAATTGCGGCATCGTCGTTACCCAAATTGAGATGAAGAACGGGATGGAAAGCCCAGCTCCGGGCTACGACTTTCCATCCATGAACGACACAAGCGAGCGCGGCGCGCGCCTGCGAACCTACTTGCGGAGCCCCATGATGATGAAGGCAATGACGAGACCGTAGAGCGCGATGGCTTCGACCAACGCGAACCCGATCCACATATACTTGCCGACACGGCCTTCCGCTTCCGGCTGGCGGGCGACCGCTTCGATCATCTTGCCGAAGATATATCCGATCCCCACGCCGGCTCCGGCAAATCCTGCGGCGGCCAAACCCATACCCAACAATGCGGCTGCTGCTGAATCCATGTCGTCATCTCCTCCTTCTAATCGGTCAATCGCTGCGTCGATAACAAGATTAATGGGCGTGGTCGTCGCCGTGACCATGCAAGGTCACGGCATCGCCCAGATACACACAGGTCAGGACGGTAAAGATATAGGCTTGGATGAAGGCGATACCCAACTCGAGGCCGTTCATCGCAATGGTAAACGCAAAGGGCAACCAGCCGATCAGCAATCCCCCGCTGATCGCCAATCCGAAGAGCACGCCCAAAATCACGTGCCCCGCGGTCATATTCGCAAAAAGACGAACGGCCAACGACACGGGTCGCGCTAACTGGCTGACCAACTCGATCGGGATCATCAACGGCAACAACCAGCCCGGCGTCCCGGGCGGCACGAGAATCCCGAGGAACTTCCCCCCGTGGAGCATGAAGCCCAACACCAGACTCAGGCCATACACGACCAATGCAAAAACGGTGGTCACGATGAGTTGGCTGGTGACGGTGTACGCACCAGGTATCAGGCCCAATAAATTACTGAACAAGATAAAGAGAAAGAGCGAGGCGATGAACGGGAAGAACTTCATGCCCTGCGGCCCCATCGTGTCCAAGATGATGCCGCGGATAAAGTCCACCATCATCTCCGCGAGGCTCTGCAACTTCCCCGGCACCAAACTTTTTGCTTTGGCAGCGGAGATCATAAGAATCGCGATCAATCCGACCACGATCCACATCCAGATCACGGCCTTATTGATCGAGATATCGAGACCGAACAGAGACATCGGCACGATTTCGTGCAATTCGAACGGATGAAGCGGACTTTCTTCCACCGCAGATCCTTCCTTCAACAGCCCTGGTAAGGGGCGCGCACCGAACGTCGATCAGGCTTTCCAGCGTTCTGCGGCACGGTAGGCATTCCGCACACCGGCCACCACCCCGAGGACCAGCCCACCGACCATTCCCCACGGACCGGACTGGAGCACATAGGTGTCCAGCGCCCATCCAAGCCCACCGCCGACGATCAGCGCAGCGAGCACCTCAGTGCCGATGCGGAGCGCTTGACCCAGACCCGCATACAATGGATCCGAAGTGGGGGGCATGGGGTGGCTCTACAGGGCTCGCACACCCATCGGGCGCGAATCATCGCTCAAAAAGCGCGCTATTCAAACAAGAAATATGCAGAAAAGTCAAGGCATGTGTGGCGCAGAACCGATCCTCGCGTCGTCTACGGATAGCATCGACATCACGCCACGTCGGTCTGGTAGGATGCGGCGACATCGAGCAACGTCTGCCGCTTCCTGCCTACAGGACGGATGAGGTATGGCATCTGCGGTTTTCGGTATGCGACATGTGTACAGTCGATTTTAAGCACCACAAGGACCACATTATGTCGATCACGCGATATGCCTTCTTGTCCCTGTCGCTTGTCGCCGCCACACTGACCGCCTGTAGCGGAGGGAGCGATCCCGCGCCTGCGCCGACAGCGATTGTGCCGCCGCCTTCGGCCGGCGATGTACAAAATCTCGGCAGCTATACTATCCCAGCGGGGCGCTTGCTGAGTACGCCTATCGCCGTCACTGCGCAGGGCGCGTCGTCGCTGCTCTTGATGGCCATTCCCAACGACTCGCAACGTCCCGGCGTCATCACCAACGTAAAAAGCCCTTCCGGACAAACGCTTGTCACCGCGGATGCGAACGATCTGGATCCGATCGGGAAAAATCTCTTTCAGCAGGCGACCTTCCCGGTGACGGCCGGCATGCTGCCGCAAACCACCACCTACACATTCGAAAACGGTCAGTATCAATTCCAAATCGGTAATCCGCACAATGCCGACACCACGGTGCAACTGTGGGGAGTGGTGAACCACCGACTGAACCCCACCGGCGGCACCTTGGACGTGAATCTCGTCTTCTGCGGCATCGAAGACATTTCGGCGCAAACCGCCTTGTCCGACCAGCGGTTCCTGACGATCCTCACCGAATTCCGTCGCATCCTGGCACAGGCCGGCATTCAGCCTGGGAATACGCTGACGTTCGATTGTCCCAACAACGCTGCGTCCGAGTTCGCCGTCCTAGAAGGCTCGGAGGAACAGGCTCAACTGTTTTCGCTGCGGCCACCGGACGACGCCAACATCGGCTTGAACATCTTTTTCGTACAAGACATTCAGCTTGATGGCATCGCCGGTGTGCTCGGCATTTCTGGCGGCATTCCGGGACCGGCACGGATGCAAGGCACCGGATCGTCCGGGATCGCCATTTCGCTCGTGGCACCACGCATCGGTTCGCTCCAATCGGGCGACCTCGTTCGACGCGGGCGGACCATGGCGCACGAGGTGGGCCACTACTTAGGCCTTTTCCACGCGACCGAACGCACCGGCTCGACGCCGAGTTCGCCGACCAACTTTGTGAACGTCGATCCCATCCCCGATACGCCCGAATGTTTGGCGACGGTGGATCTCCCTCCCGGCGGCGACGGCGACCAAGGCGTCGACCCGACGGAATGCGGCATCGCCGGCGGCGCGCGGAATCTGATGTTCTGGACGCAAGGCCCCGATTCGCTGGGCCCACGCGACCAGATTTCCGCGAATCAATCCTTCGTCCTCGTCCGCAATCCGCTCGTGCGCTAAGGCCACACAGCGGCCGATAGAAAGGAACCTCCGATGACCAGGTTGCTTACAGCATTGACGATCATGATGTTGGTCGGACAATACGGATGCGCCGCCTCGAATGCATCCGCGGAAGGCGCACGGACGACCACACGACAATCTTTGCAGAACCTATTGGCGGCCGAGGAACACGTCGCCACCGCCGAAGAGTTACAAAAGTTCGGCCCGGACGTGCCCACGCATCTCATCGCCATCGCACAAGACCCCGACCAAGATATTGCGTATCGCGCGCGTGCCACGTCCTACCTCGGGTATTATCAGAACGACCCGAAGGTCGAGGCGTTTTTGGGCTCCCTAGTGAAAGATCCGAAACCCAACCAGCCGCTGCTGCGGCGCGGACTGATCGCCCTCGCACGCGTGTCGAAGGGGAAGGCGACCTCAACGATCGCCCCGCACCTGCAATCGACGGACACGCTCGTGCGCGAAGCCGCTGCCCACGCCTTGGTCGAGACCGACGATGCCGGCGCCTTGAAAATGGTGCAGGATGCCGCGACGCACGAACGCGAATCGTTTCTGAAGAAAAAAATGACCGAGCTCGCCGATCGGGCTGCCGAGCGCCGATTGAAACAAGAGACGCTCTCGCCCTCATCCACCTCCGAGGTCGAGTCGACACGATACTGATTTCACCAGGTACCGCGCGCTCGCTCCTCCTGAGAGCGAGCGCGCAGCTTCACACGTCCTTCCACACCGTCAGACATTCCAACAGCTCCTCCGACAGACCACGTAGATCCGCCGAAGCCATCCCGATATGATGGGGGCGTGAAGAATCAGCCGGCCATCAATCCGTCTCGCCAGGGCTATACCGAGGGGCCACCTCAGACCATGGTGCTGTCCTTCCCGCAAGCGGATGTGGACGCCTTCGCGTGCTACGGCCGCCTCGACACCAGCGACGGACCGGCGTTTCTCCTGGAGACCGGCAGACCTCCGCTTGGGCAATCTACCTACTCGTTTTTTGGTCACCGCCCATCGGGCACAATACGCGTCGAGAATGGGCAGGCGATCTTCACCAGCCATGCGGGTCATACCGCGCTCACGACCGACCCGCTCGATACGGTGATCGACACCGTCACATCGGATGCGCTCGAACCGCAGAAGCATCTTCCGCCGTTTGTCGGTGGAGCTGTCGGATACTTGAGCTACGACTACGTGCGCCGACTCGAACGCCTACCTTCCCTCGCAAACTGCGACGTCCTAGTGCCCGACCTCCACGTCGCTTTCTACGAAACGGTTGGTGCTATCGACCATGCCGACCGAATGGTCCATTTGATGTTCACGCCGTCGGCCGCGCGCTTTCGTAACACCGCTCGTTCGACGCTATACGAAGAAGGGCTGTCGCGGCTGCACGCATGGCACACCGAGCTCACGGCGCCAATGATCGCCCCGCTTTCTGCGTTTAATTGGCAGGCGATGACGCCGCTCCCCGGGCAAACGCGCGCCGCGTATATGGAGCGTGTCGTGCGCTGTCAGGATTACATTCGCGCGGGAGATATCTATCAGGCGAATTTGTCGCACCGATTCAGCTTTGACCTTACGGCACTCGACGGCCACAGCGATCCGTCGCACGCACACATCGGCACGGCGCTGTACGACCGCCTCCGCCGTATCAATCCCTCGCCGTTCGCGGGCCTCATGACGTTCGACGACCTGACGCTCGTGAGTTGTTCGCCGGAGCGCCTCGTGCGGCAACGAGGTCGCCTCGTCGACACCAGGCCGATTGCCGGGACAAGGCCGCGCGGTACGGGTGCCTGGGAAGACGATCGGCTCAAACATGAATTGTTGGCGAATGAAAAGGAACGCGCGGAACACGTAATGCTTGTGGATCTTGAACGCAACGACCTGGGTCGCGTTTGCGAGTACTGCACTGTCGCCGTCGACGAATTTCTCGCCATCGAACAGTACTCGCACGTCAGTCATTTGGTGTCGAATGTGCGGGGGAAGCTACGCGACGACAGGACAGGCGCAGATGTGCTCCGCGCTGTCTTCCCCGGCGGCACAATCACCGGGGTTCCCAAAGTCCGTTGCATGCAGATCATCGACGAACTCGAACCGGTGCGCCGCGGGATCTACACCGGTGCACTCGGCTATGTCAGCCGCACCGGCGACATGGACTGGAATATCCTCATCCGCACCATGCTGTTGACCGGCAGCTCAGGCTATCTACAGGTCGGCGCGGGAATCGTGGCTGATTCCGATCCCGCGCGGGAATATGACGAAACGATGCACAAGGGGCAGGCATTTTTTTCCGCTCTCAGTCGCAGCTACGAAGGACTCGCATAAGGACTCACGATGTGGATTTATCTGAACGATACGTTCGTCCCGAAGGAACAGGCCACGATTTCGGTCTTCGACCACGGCTTTCTCTACGGGGACGGCGTCTATGAAACGTTACGCTCCTACGGCGCGACGATCTTCCTCGCACACGAGCACCTGACACGACTCTATCGTTCGGCGGAATTGATCGGGTTACGTATTCCGCGCGAAGCGTCGTCCTGGTTGCCGATTCTGCAGGAGGCCATGCGGCGCAACGACGTGGGCACCGCGGACCGCGACGCCTATATTCGCATGACCGTCTCGCGCGGCCCCGGCGACATCGGCCTCGATCCCGCGCTCTGCCCGTCGCCCACCATCGTCATCATGACGAAACCGCTCGTGCGCCCTTCGACAGCGCACTACACGGAAGGCGTGACGCTCATCACAGCCCAGACACGACGCAATCCGGCCGAAGCGCTGAACCCACAGATCAAGTCACTCAATTTTTTGAATAATATTTTGGCGAAGCGCGAGGCCTTGGCGGCCAAGGTCTACGATGCCGTGATGTTGAATACGCGCGGCGAGCTCGCGGAATGTACGATCAGCAATATTTTTTTCGTCTCGAACGGCCGCCTCTGCACACCGGCCGTTTCGTGCGGCATCCTGGACGGCCTGACACGCGAATTGGTCCTACGACTGGCGCAAGATGCCGGTATTAGAACGGAACAAGGCCCGTTCCCTATCGAAACACTGAGGCAGGCATCCGAATGTTTCGTGACCAATACCAGCTCCGAAATCCTGCCGGTCCGCTCCCTCGACGGGACTTCTATCGGCAGCGGCTCGCCTGGTCCGCTGACACGCGACCTCCAAAACCGATTCCGTGAGCACGTCCAAACGCTCCTCAGGGCTTCTCATTAGAGAGGTCCCCGGAGCTCTCCCCGGAAGCCATTGCCGACCGACTGATTCCAACCAACACCAACTGCTCGTTTTTCGGCTTCTTTTGACAGTGCCTCCCCCCGCTGATAGCTTTTTAGGGTATGGCTCTCTGTCCTTTTTATATCGACACCCCCCTAGGACGCCGCTGGGTCGTCCCGACGTTCATTCGCCGCACACTGGCGATCGGCGCCCTAATGGCGGCAACCGCCGTCGCCGACGAGGCACGCGCCGACGTCTATATGTACGTCGACAAACAGGGCGTTATTTCGCTGACCAACGTACCGACCGCCTCGAAATTCAAGCGCCTCGACCTCTACGCCGGAACACCCCACGCGACATTGACGCCGCGCGAGCTCGAACCGGCCATCGCCAAGGCGTCGCAGGCTGCGCGCTTACATCCGGCGCTCGTCCGCGCCGTCATCAAGACGGAATCCAACTACGACCCGCGCGCCGTGTCGCGCGCCGGCGCACTCGGGCTCATGCAGCTGATGCCGCAAACCGCCGAGCTCCACCATGTCGAGGATGCGTTCGATCCGGAACAGAATATTTCAGGCGGGACAAAACACTTACGGTATTTATTGGACCGCTTCCAAGGCAACCTGCCGTTGGCGCTCGCCGCATACAACGCCGGCGAACATGTGATCGACCGGTACCAGACCTTACCGCCCTACGATGAAACGCGTCAGTACGTGAAGAAGGTCCTGCATTACTACCGCACCTTCTTGCTCAGCAACCCGTCCGGGCGTCACACCGCCACGTCTGCATCCATTCGCTGAACCGCACCTACACGTTTTCCTGCAGCGCCTCGCCACAAGAGGCTACGCCCGACGCGACTTCGCGCCTGTCGGCTTACGCGTTCGCACACGTGTAGCCATACCGGCAGCCGGAGCAGAAGCGTCACCGCGCACCGTCAACTCCCATCCGATCTGGCTATGTTGTTTCCACCCGACACGCGCCGTCTGCGGATGATCGGCGCGGAAGTGCGCGCCCAGACTATGCTCGCGCCACAATGAGGCCTCCGCGATACAGAAGGCCACCTGCACCATGTTCTTCACTTCCAACTCGTTCCGCGTGCTGTAGGGTTCGTCCAACTGCTTGACCCATCGTGCGAGCTGCGCCGCCGCCTTCGCCAACGAATCGCCGCTACGGACGATCCCGACACGCCCCCACATGAGACGCCGGAGCGAGTTCCGCAGTTTCTCGGCGTCATCCAACCGCGCAATCCGTTCCATCCCGAGGTCGCGCAACGTCGGCGTCGGAATCGTCCCTCGTAACCGATTGGCATACTTCCCCGCCGCCACCGCCGCACGCACGCCGAATACCAATCCTTCCAGCAGCGAATTGCTGGCCAATCGATTCGCGCCATGGACACCGCTACAGGACACTTCTCCCGCAGCGTACAACCCCGCTACGCTCGTCGCGCCATCACGATCCGTGCGCACGCCACCCATCATGTAATGCGCGCTTGGCGACACCGGAATCCACTCTTCCGTAATGTCGATGTCGTAGCGCAAACAGGTCGCGTAAATCGTCGGGAAGCGCTGACGGACAAACGCCGGATTGAGATGCGTGACATCGAGGTACACGTGCCGCGCCTTGGTCGCCGCCATCTCCGACCACATCGCTCGCGCCACGATATCGCGCGGCGCCAACGCGCCGTCCGTGTGATAGCGGTGCATGAACAGCTCGCCCTTGATGTTGCGGAGCTGCCCGCCTTCGCCGCGAATGGCTTCCGACAACAGAAACGGCGGACTGGACGGGAGATACAACGCGGTCGGATGAAACTGCACAAACTCCATGTCTTCCAGCACGGCCCCCGCCCGGAACGCCATAGCCATGCCGTCTCCGGTCGCGCTGGAAGGATTCGTCGTCCGCGCAAAAATCTGGCCGACGCCGCCGGTCGAGAGCACTACCGCCTTGGCTGGGACGACCGACCGTTCGCCCGTCAATTCGTCCAGCACCACCACACCGGTACAGCGCCCGTCGCGCACGACAAGATCGACCGTAAAACAATGGTCGAGCGCCTGAATGCGCTCATGCTGATAGGCCTGCGCCATCAACACGCGGACGATTTCGTTGCCGGTCGCATCGCCGCGCGCGCGCAAAATGCGGCTGCGGCTGTGCGCCGCCTCGCGCGCAAACGCAAATTCCTTCCCGACCTTGTCGAATTGCACGCCCCAGCGGATCAATTCGTGAATCCGCGCCGGCCCTTCTTCCACCAACACCCGAACAGCGTCGGGCCGACAGAGTCCATGCCCCGCCTTAAGCGTGTCGCGCAAATGCACCGCGACGTCATCTTCCTCGCTCAGCGCCACCGCCACGCCGCCCTGCGCGTACATCGAATTACTTTCGAACGGCTGCCCCTTCGTCACCATCGCCACGCGGCCGATCTTGGCCAGTTCAAGCGCGGCACGCAACCCGGCCACGCCGCTGCCGATGACCAAAAAGTCGGCCTCCTGTGGATGGCGTTGAGCGGACCCAAGCGACATACGGTTACCGACGCTCCGTACTGGGCGAGGCTGAGGATTCGGAGGGAGAGGATTGTGTAGACGGTGTTTCGAACCCGGCGGCGCGGCCGCTCATACCGAACGGCAGATTGCCTTCAACCGATTTGAGCAACACAACCTGCGCACCGGCGAACTGCATACGCCCCTGCCCGCGCTCGCGTAACGGCGGATCGGCGGCTTCACGTCGCCACTGGCCTTGCCAATGGAGATACACGTCGATAATGTCGCCGTCGATCAAGATACGCTCCACCGTCCAGTCGAGACCGATCTGTTTAAACGCCTCGACATCGGAGAGGACTTCGCGCTCCACCCGGTCGAGTCCCTCGCTCGGCAACAGCAGGGCGCGGAACGCGTCGAGATTCCGCTCGACATACGCACGGCGCAAGCCCTCGAGCGTCGTATCGATCGCCACGTACCGTTGGTGATCTTCCTGATAGACCGGCCCCTTCCCCGCACAGGCGGCCGTGCCGACCAAACAGGCCAACACTACCCCCCAGGGGACGAGTTTTCGGATTGCGAGCAGCGGCCAATGCAACAAGAGTGGTGTCATCGTGTGCGTGGGGGTCTGATGCATGCGGCACTATATGGACCGCCCCGCAGCCGGTCAAGCAAGAAGGCGGCCCTCCGGCCGGCTTGACCGGCCTAACCGACGACTCCATCCCCAGATCCATTCTTGACACCCCGTACACACTGTGCGATACCTCTCGCGCACCGCTCTGCTCGGCCACCCCCGTGCAAAGACTGCTAAATTGATTGTCTTGGGCGCGTAAAACCGATAGCCTCACTTTCTGTTAGGAGCACTCTATGTCCAGTGTGTTGAAGAAGCGGCGGAAAAAAATGCGGAAGCACAAGTACAAGAAGCTCCGCAGGAAGCAAAAGTTCCTCCGTCGCAAGAGCTAGTCGGCACGCTGTAAGAGCTGCTCTCTCATCGCATGCTCAGATCCCCTCGGTCCAGGCGACGGCGCCGAGCGGCCGCGGGGATGCGACAACGACGCGGGGCGTGGGCACCGCCCGGCGACAGGAGGGCCCGTGGCAGAAGGCAAGAAAGTTCGCATCCGCGTTAAGACGGTCAATTGCTCGTACATGGGCGATTTCCTGATTCCGCCCATGCGCAATCGCGTGTCCGATGCCATCAACGAGGAACAGCGGCTGTTTATCAGCTTGACGGACGTGACTATCAACGACAAGGAAAAGGCCGACTTCGTCGCGATCAATAAGAACTTGATCGAGTCGATCGCCCAGATCTAAGTCGGTCGTCGGTTCGCAATTGGGGGGCGGGCTTCTGTGACTACACGGAGGCCCGCCCTTTCTTTTGTCGGCGAGCGACGCCCATCCTTCGCCCACCGCATCCACTCCCCTCGCACACCGGTTTTCCGCATCTTCGAATTGCACTCGATCCGAGTGCCGCCGTATGATGGGCGCCGCCTCGCGCGGACTCCGCCGCCGAGCAGTTGAGGCCGGGCTCCCATATCCCATGAACTATTACCGTCGGTTTCTCCCATTTTTACGTCCATATTTCGGCCGCATGGCCGTGGCCACCCTCTGCATCGCTATCGTCGCGCTGCTGAACCTCGTCATGCTCCGCGTCGTCGGACGCCTGTGGGACGTCATCACCGTCCAACGCGACTACGGCGGCATGATGCAGCTCATCTGGGTCTTCGTCGCCGTGGTGGCCATCCAAGGCGTCGTGTCCGTCGGGCACGGCTATCTGCTTGCCTGGGTCTCGCAGCACATCATGGCGGACTTCCGCCAACACGTGTTCCGCCACTTAAACGGACTGTCGCTCAGCTTTTTTGCCAAACGTCGGACCGGCGAACTCCTGTCGCGCGTCATGAACGACATCGGCACGATTCAAAACATCGTGACCGATACACCCATCGACATGATCAAGCAGTTGGTGACGTTCATCGGCGGCGTCGGCTTCCTCTTCGCCATGAACTGGCGCCTGTGCCTCTTGATCCTGTTGCTGCTGCCCCTGTTGGCTGTGGTGGCCAAGCTCTTCGGCCGACGATTAAAGCAGCTCTCGACCGACATTCAGGATCACAGCGCCCACCTCTCCACGATCGTCGAAGAGGTCTTGGCGGGCATCCGCATCGTGAAATCGTTCGTGCAGACCCAGCGCGAAGAAGCGCGTTTTGCGACGACGTTGCAGCAATCCGTCGGCGTCGCCCTGCGCCGCGCCACCGTGCTGGCCATCTTCATTCCCGTGATCACGCTCTGCACCTTCGGGGCCGGCGCGGCAGTACTCTGGTACGGCGGCACGCAAGTGATCGAAGGGCAAGTGTCGCCGGGCGACCTGCTGGCCTTTGTGCTCTTTGCCGGAATTCTCATCGGGCCGTTCGGCGCCGCCGCCCGCGTCTTTGCGCAGATCAAAGAAGCGCAGGGCGCCATGCAACGGGTTTTCGAAATTCTCGACACCCAACCGGAAGTCCGCGAACTGCCGAACGCCATCGACCTGCCGCCCGTCCAAGGCCATGTGCGCGCCGAACGGATCGGCTTCTTCTACGATCCGCGCACGCCGGTCTTGACGAACGTCAGCTTCGAGGCGCGTCCCGGCGAAGTGATCGCGCTCGTCGGCCCGACCGGCTCCGGCAAGACAACCCTCATCAACCTTCTCCATCGGTTTTACGATCCGACGGACGGGACCATCGCGCTCGACGGCCACGATCTGCGCAACCTGAAACTGAACAGCCTGTATAAACAGATCGGCCTCGTACCGCAGGAAACCGTCCTCTTCGGCGGGACGATCTTCGACAACATTCGGTACGGCCGCGAAGACGCCACCCATGACGAGGTCGTGGCCGCCAGCAAGGCTGCATTGGCGGACGAATTTGTCGTGAAGTTCCCGGACGGCTATCAGACAATCGTTGGCGAGAAGGGTGTAAATCTCTCCGGCGGCCAACGCCAGCGACTCGCCATTGCGCGCGCGATCCTCAAGAACCCGCGCATTCTCTTGCTGGACGAAGCGACCTCCGCCTTGGACACCGAATCCGAGCGCCTCGTGCAGGAAGCCCTGGATCGCCTTATGCGCGGACGCACGACCTTCGTCGTCGCCCATCGGCTGACGACCGTCCAACGCGCCGATCAGATTCTGGTCTTTGATAAAGGCGGGATCGTCGAACGCGGCACCCACAACGAACTGCTCGCGCAACAGGGGCTCTACCACTATCTCTACACCCTGCGGCAAACAGAAGAAGAGTCGCACGCGCCGACGGCATAACGGCACGAGTGAGTGCTGGGGCATGAGTGCTCAGTCATAAGTGCTGAGGACTGAGGGCTCAGTGCTGGGAACAAAGAATCGAGTGCTGAGAATTGAGCGCTGAGGACTGAGGGCTCAGTGCTGCATGCCGAGTGCTATGCTCGGTTATAGCGACCGCCTCCTACTGCAACACGCCGCACACATCGAACTGGGCTGTTTGCTCTTCCAGCTTCATCATTGCCTCCGTATCATCGGCTCCAGACGCACGAAGGGGCAGGGACCTTGCGATCCCTGCCCCTTCTGAGCCTGGTCACCGCACGCGCGCTCGTCTAGACGCACACGTGCAGCAACTGGTCGACTCTGCTTACAACCAGGTTACGCGTTCGGCCGGTCTGATGTAGATCGGCTCTTCGACCTGGATGCGCGCCACTTCCTTGCCCGACTTGTTGAAGCCCAGCACGGTGTCGTTGTACATCTCGAACCGCTTCCCGTGGATCTGGGTTTCGAACACCTTCGGCCCCGGAATGACGTCGTACCGGAACACGATCTGCTGACTGGCCCGCCAGAGCTGGAGGACCGCCAACAATTCGCGGCTCGGCACGAGATACTTCTCGATGGCGTTGTCCACGCCCGGGCCAAACATCTGCCGGTTGTACCCACGCGGGGCATGACGCGGCGGAATGTAGTAGCCGTTGGGCTCGGTGCCCCACTGCGGATACAGCGGGAGCGCCACCTGCTCCACGCGAATCGCGTAGTACAGGGGTGCCAGCGATCTTCGGCCCAGAGGCCGTCTTCGCCGATGCGCACGAGCGACTGCATGCGGATCTTCCCGACGCAGGCCGCCATACAGCGCGTTTCCATCGGCTCGCCGCCCGTCAAGGGGTCCTTACCCTCGATACGCGGATAACACGCGATGCACTTCTCCGACACGCGGGTCGTGCCGCGATACATCGGCTTCTTGAACGGGCACTGCTCCACGCACTTCTTGTACCCGCGGCACCGGTTCTGGTCGATCAACACGATGCCGTCTTCCGGCCGCTTGTAGATCGCCTTGCGCGGGCAGGCGGCCAAGCAACCGGGGTACGTGCAGTGGTTACAGATGCGCTGGAGGTAGAAGAAGAAGGTCTCATGCTCCGGGAGGGAGCTCCCCGTCATCTTCCACGGTTCGTCGCGCGAGAACCCGGTCTTATCGATGCCTTCCACAATGGCGCGCATCGAGGTGGCCGTGTCCTCATAGATGTTGACGAACCGCCACTCCTGGTCCGTCGGAATGTACCCGATCGCCGCCTGGCCGACCTTGGCCCCCGCGTCGAAAATGGTCATCCCTTCGAACACCCCGTACGGCGCATGGTGCTTGCGGCCCACGCGCACGTTCCAGACCTGACCGCCCGGATTCACCTGCTCGATGAGCTGGGTGACCTTCACGTCGTAGAACTGCGGATACCCGCCGTAGGGCTTGGTTTCCACGTTGTTCCACCACATGTACTCCTGGCCCTTCGAGAACAGCCAGGTAGACTTGTCGGCCATCGAACAGGTCTGGCACGCCAAGCAGCGGTTGATATTGAATACGAAGGCAAACTGCCACTTCGGATGCCGTTCCTCGTACGGATACAGCATCTTCCGTCCCAGCTGCCAGTTATACACTTCAGGCATGATCGTTCCTCCTTCGCATAATCAAGTGATGACCAATTGGTTGCTCAGACACGCCCACGTCGCGATCGTAGTCCTTAGACCTTGATCTTGATGTGTTCGCCTTTGAGCCACTTGATCATGAACTCGTTTTCCTGCCCCGGGGTGAACCCGGTGCGGACCGGCTCCCACGGCCCACGCGCCCCGATGCCGCCGTCTTCCGCCTTGGTGATGCGGATCAAGCATTCCTTCGGGACCGTGTTGATCGCGTGGTTGTCCACTTGATAGCCCCACTTCATCTTCCAGGCAATCGCGTGTTTACCGGGCAACGAGTCCAACTGGTGCATCGGCATCAACCAGTTCCGGGTAAAGGACTGTTGGGCCCCGTACCGGAAGTTGGATTGATAGCCGGTGTCGAGCGCGATGGCGCGGCCGTCCGGCCGTGTTTCGTGCCCCTTCACCGACTTCGGCGTCGACACGTATGGCGCGTGCTTGGCCATCGTGACGTGATACGGATACGCCGGGTTGTACTTCGCCCGGATCATCAACCGCGACACCTTGTAGTACGGATCCGAGGGCTTCCAGCCGCGGTACGGCCGATCCACCGGGTTGCCGTCGACATAGACGTAGTCGCCGTCGTTGATGCCGCGGTCCTTCGCGGCCTGCGGGTTGATGTGCAACTGGTGCTCGCCCACGCCCGGCGTCCGCTTGTCCATGCGGTACGGGTCGCCGAAGTTGGACTCATAAATCTGCACCCAGTCGTTCACCGACCATTGGCTGTGCACCCGGTGGCGGGTCTTCGGGGTCACGCAGTAGAACTGGTAGCCCTTCTCCCACAACGGGTTGCTATGCCGCTTGATGTCCGCCCACGGCAACTTGACGTTTCTGACCGTCTTGTCGTCGTGGTGTTGCGCCGTGATCGGCACGCCGTAGTCGTCCGGACGGACGTACGGGTTCGTGCTGAAGATGGCGTTCGGCAGATACGGTGTGGCTTCCGTCCCCTCACGATGGGAGATGAAGTTTTCGCCGTATTCGATCGCCTCCGGCTCCGCCCGGTAGTTCTCGTACCGGCCGGTGCGCGTCCACATCGGCTTGGATTCGTTCGTCTCCTCCCAGAACGGCGTGCGCGGATACGTGCGCACCATGACCATCCAGCCCTTCTCCGACTTCAGCATGACGTCGGCGGAGTAGCCGTAGAAGGTCGAGGAGGCGTCGAACATGCGCTGCGCGTACACGTCCACCCGGTTCATGTACACCATGGCGAAATAATCGCGCATGCGCTTGTCGCCCGTCATCTCGGCCAGCTTGGACGAGACACCGGCAAACGTGTCCAGGTCGTTGCGCGTGTCGTACAACGGGCGGATGCCGCCCTTCCAGATCTGGATCCACGGATTCGACACGGTCACCGTCATCTCCGGATAGGTAAATTCCATCCAGGAGTTACAGGCGAACGCCACGTCGTTGTGGTTGACGTCCGAGGTCATCTCGATGTCCTGGGTCACCAGCATCTCGATGTTCGGGTCCACGTTCTTGACCATGTCGTAGTGGTGCTTGGCGTTGTTGAGCACGTTGACGTTGACCACCCAGCGCAACTTGCTCGGCGTCGGCATGTGGGTCTTGCCGGTGAACACCTTGCGCCCGTACTTCGGCGTGTTGACGATCAAGGCCGTATCGCCATGGTTCCAGTACCCGACTTCTTCGCCATAGTAATACGACTTGGTCTTGATCTCCTTGCCGTGCACGTTGGGATCCGTCGTGCTGTTGAAGGGATCTTCGCCCGTGTGCACCGCCAACCCGGCGCCCGACCAGGGGGTCGCCGTCCACGTCCCGGCCTTGTAGTTGCCGGCCCAGGTATGCTGCCCGGTGCCGAACTTGCCGACGTTGCCCGTGATGATCAGCACCATGGCCGCGCCACGGCTGTTGATCGTCATGTGGAAGTAGTGGTTGGTGCCTTCGCCGTTGTGAATCGACGCCGGCTTGATGGTGCCGCTGTCGCGCGCCCACCGGACCAACAGGTCCTTCGGCGTGCGGCAGATCTGGTGCGTGGTGTCCAGGTCGTAGTCCTGGAAGTGCACCAAGTACATCTGCCAGATCGGCATGGCGTCCACTTCGCGGCCGTTGAGCAGCTTGATCCGGTAGGTGCCGGTCAACGCCGCATCAATGCCGCTGGCGGTAAAGTGCCAGCCCACCTGCTCGCGGTGCAACGGCACGGCCTGGCCCTTGGCCAAGTCCCACACCATCATGCCGCCCAGGCGCTCCACTTGCTCCGGCTTCAACGACTGAATCTTGCCCGAGTAGCTCTTGGAGAAGTCCGGGAACTTGTAGTCCTTGACCACGTCCCGCGGATCCAAGAACTGCAACGTGTCCGTGCGGACCAAGATCGGGGCGTCGGTGTAGCCCTTCAAGAAGTCCGTGTCGTGCATGTTCTCGTCGGTGATGATCTTCATGGCGCCCAAGAAGATGGCGCAGTCCGATTCCGGCCGCAACGGCATCCAGTAGTCCGCGCGATACGCCGTCGGGTTGTACTCCGGCGTGATCACGACGATGCGGGCGCCGCGCTCGATGGACTCCAACTTCCAGTGCGCTTCCGGCATCTTGTTCTCGACGAAGTTCTTACCCCAGCTGGTGTTCAGCTTGGAGAAGCGCATGTCCGAGAGGTCGACGTCGGAACCCTGCACGCCCGACCAGAAGGGGTGCGACGGGTTCTGGTCGCCGTGCCAGGTGTAGTTCGACCAATAGCGGCCGCCCTGCGCCTGATCCGGGCCGACTTTGCGAATCCAGGTGTCCAGCAAGGCGTTGATGCCGCCGTTGACCCGGGTGTTGCCCATCTTGCCCAAGATCCCCAGCACCGGCATACCGGCGCGGTGCTTGAAGCAGCGCGTCCCCGCGCCCTTCATCATCTCGATCATCTCCGGCGGATAGCCCTGTTCGCGCAGACGGCGCGCACCGGCCTCACCACTGTACCGGGTGCCGATCAAGATCATGCCCTTGGCGACGTAGGTAAACGCGGTGTCCCAGGACACGCGCATCATGTCGTCCAAGTAGCGGCTGTCGAACTTGTACTTCGCCTTCATCTCCGGCGTGAGCTCCGGGGACCCGGCATCCATCCACTCCTTCCAGCCCTTGCGCATCAACGGGCCCTTCAAGCGATACGGGCCGTACACGCGGCGATGGAAGGTGAAGCCCTTCAAGCACATGCGCGGGTTATGCGCGAACGTCCCGCGGTTGCCGTAGAGGTCTTCGTAGGTCTGGTGGTCGTAGTTCTGCTCGACGCGCATGACGACGCCGTTGCGCACGAACGCGCGCACGCGGCAGCCGTGGGTGTCGTTGGGCGAGCAGCACCACGTAAACGACGAATCGTAGCGATACTGATCGTGATAGACGCGCTCCCAGGAGCGGTCCGGATAGTCGCCGAGGGGGTTGCCCACCTCGATGACCGGCTGCAGGGCCGTCAACGCCAGCGCCTTGTCGGCAATGGCCGCTGCCGCCACCGTGCCCGCCGTGACCTTCAAAAACTGTCTTCGTGACAGAAACATTGCGAACACCTCCTCAGTTAAGAGCGGCATGTCGCCGCCCAAACCCTACAGATACCTTTCGACGCTCTCCCACCATCACCTCCCCTCCTCCGCCGAACGTCCGATTGTGAGGGCCGATCCCATGGGTGACACACGGCGCTCGCCAACACGAACACAGGGCGATATTCCGCGGCGATTCCTATCGCAAGGACAGGGCCAGAACTGCAGTGAAAGGAGGCGAAAAAAATGAGGCCTGCTAAGGCATTGAATATGCGTGTGTATTTTTATTATTTCGCCCTGCGCACGGGACAAAATCGCCCCGGAACGCTTCTCGCGCGCATATCGAACTATGCGCATGCAGCGCTGCGCGCTGTGCAACACTGCAACTTCAACAGGTTACGATCAATATTTTGATATGCGCCGATTGTTACGTCGGTCGCTGTAGAGGAAAATGAAGAGGTGTGAGGACGTGGCTCCCTGGAATTGTTACGAAGAGGAAACGAATGTGTGTGGATAAGCCGTGACGTGATGCCGGAGACGGCGTGGATCGATCGGGTGGACTGCGTGACGTTACTCGTCAGCCTGGTCGAGGTAACGCTTCATGAGCAGCGCAAAATGCTGCCGAGGAATGCCGCAACTCTCGGCAGCTTTACTGACGACGCCGTCGTGCGCAGCTAATTTGGCGCGCAGGTACTCGCGCGTGAATTCCGCCACAACCTGTCGCTTGGCATCCATGTACGGCAATGCGAGATGCGCCGCATCCGGCCCTTCTCCCGCGACTTGCTCACTGCCGGGATGGAGAATCGCATGGATCGTCTCGCCGGAAATGGTGGGCGTGCGAGAGATCATGACGGCCCGCTCCATGACGTTCCGCAATTCACGGACGTTACCAGGCCAGGGATAGGCGCAGAGCGCGTCGATGGCCGACTGATCCAGGCGGATGGACGGCTTGCCCATTTCGCGCCCGCCATGTTCGACAAGTGCGCGGGCGATGACCGGCACGTCTTCGATCCGCTTCCGAAGCGGCGGGACACGAATCGACACGACGGCGAGGCGAAAATACAGGTCCTTCCGAAAGGCGCCGGTGCGCACACGCTCGTCCAAATCTTGATTCGTCGCGGCGACGACACGAATGTCCACACGCTTCACGCGTGTGCCGCCGAGCGGCCGCACTTCGCCGTCCTCCAACACACGCAGCAACTTCGACTGCAGCAGTAACGGCAACTCGCCGATCTCGTCGAGGAACACAGTGCCACCGTGCGCCAACTCGATCAATCCGGGCTTGTCGGCGACCGCGCCGGTGAAGGCGCCGCGCACATGGCCGAACAGTTCGCTTTCCACCATGCCGTCCGGCACGGTCGCGCAGTCGATCACTTGGAACGGCTTCGTCCGCTCGGCACTGGTTTCGTGGATGGCCTTCGCGATGAGCCCCTTACCCGTGCCGGTTTCGCCTTGAATCAACACGGTGGAACGCACACGCGCCGCTTCTTGAATGTCTTGATACAACCGCTGAAATGCGGGGCCGACGCCGACCAATTGCCCGATCGAACGATTCTGGCTGGCGGAGCGCTCGTACGCGGCATTACGTCGCAAAATTTCCGAGTACCGGATTGCGCGATGCACGCGCATGCCGAGATCCTGCGGATCGACCGGCTTGAGTAAGTAGTCGAACGCGCCGCGCCGCATCGCCTCCACCGCGTGCGTCACCGCATTCACGCGCGTCACGACCAACACCGGAAGATCGGGATGCGAGGCCTGAATCTGGCTGATGAGATCGAGCCCGTCGAGGCCCGGCAAGATGTAATCGGTGATGATCAGGTCGACGGCTTGGCTTTCGAGCACCCGCAACGCGCCTTCGGCCGTCGCGCGCACTTCCAGTTGCAGCTCACCGCCGACGGACTTCAGATCCGCCTGCTCCAACGCATGCAGCATCAACTCCGTGTCGCTCGGATCGTCCTCCACCACGAGGATGGTGAACGGCGTGACACGTCGCGCCGGTTTGTTGGGAGCGGCCATCAGCGAGTGCATCAAGACCTCGTCGGAAGCGTCGGGACTGCGGCCTCTACGCCGAGAGCCGCATCCGGTGGAACATAATGAGCGGGCGCGGGCGCCTCGTGTCGCTCGACGCCGTCACGCAACCACGCGATGAGCGGCAAGGTGACGCGCACGGCGCAGCCGGGCGTATGGTCCGGCTCGACCAGCGCAGTGCCGCCGTACAACTCGACGATACGACGCACGATCGCAAGGCCGATGCCGGTGCCCTCCGGACCGTCGGGATTCAGCCGCACAAAGGGATCGAAAATGCGTTCGCGCTGCGACGCCGGAACCCCCACGCCGTTGTCGGCCACGCGGAACCAGGCCCGACCGCTATCGCGTCCGCCGTCGATTCGGATGTGGGGATCGGGACAGCCGCGCACAAACTTCACGGCGTTGGATAGGAGATTGTCTAAAACCTGGTAGACATACGCACGCGGACAGGCAACCGGCGGCAACCCTCGCTCGCGGTCGATGCGGATCGAACCGGCGTCGATCTCGGCGGCACGCGCCTGGAGAATTTCATCCCACACGGCATTCGGATCGACCGCCTCCAACGCTTCCTGCCGCCCGCCCACACGCGCCAGCGCTAAAATCTGCTCCACACGTTGCCCCAGCGCCCAGCCGTTTTGCGCGATCAAATCCAGCAGACGTTGCGCGCGCTCGGTCATCGAGCCCATCAATTCGACCCGCAAGAGCGACACCAACCCAGCCATGCGTTCGGCGGGACTCTTGAGATCGTGCGCCAGCGTTTCGCCGAGCTGCTCCAATTGATGCAGCCGCTTCCTGGTCTGCTGCTCCTTGCGATGCGTGGCTTCGTACAAACGCGCGTTCATCATGGCCACCGCCGCGGCGCCAGCCAAACTTTCCGCCATGCGTACGTTCCAGTCCGCCTTCGCGATGGTCCGCTCCGACAACAACGCCATGACGCCGAACGGCGTCCCCTGCGAGAGCAGCGGCACCGCCAGCATGCTGTCGCCGATCAAATTGCGCCGCATCAACTCCGGCCGCGCATCCTGACGCAACCGTTCGCCGACCACGACTTTCCCACTCTCGAACGCTTGCACGGACAGCGGCAACTCTTCCCACAACATGACGGTCTTGCGAAGCCGATCCGCCGCTTCGCCGGACGCCGCCTCCACGATCCAGCAGGCCATGGTCTGGTTGCGGCTGAGGATCAAACAGACATCGGCGCCCAACAGTCGTTCCGCGTGATCGGCGATCCGTTGTACGACGGCGTCGAGCCCGTCCGGCTGCAACGTCGCGACATCGACGCCGACGTCATGAAGGGCCTCCAATTCGCGCAGGTCGGCGGTGATCCGCCCCATCATCTGCTCACACGAACGCGCCAGATCGCCCAACTCGTCGCCCGATTGAATGGTCCGAAGCGGCGCGCGCGCGCGTTGATCGCCGGCTTGGGAAAATTGCATGACGCTCGTGCGTACCGTATCCAGCGGGCGCGTGATCGACCGCGTCAATTGTCGAATGGCAGCCACTCCCAACAACACCGCCGCCGTCGCTGCGCCTAACAGCCCCCAGAAAGCCCAAGTCGAGATCGTCACCGCACGCGCCTGCAACCGACGCACTTGCGCATCCAACCGATCTTCTACGGCGCGCAATGCCATTCGCACATCGCTGGACTTTTGCAGTCCCTGTCCCGAGCGTACATACTCGAGCAACGCGCCCTCGTGCCCCAGCCGCACCTGTTCGAGCAGCGCATGTTTCGAGCGGGACAATTCTTGAATCTGCACACCGATCCCGACGAGGGCATGGCGCCCCTCGTCCACATCGTCCAGTAGCGGCGTCGCCTGCGCCAACACCCCGGCCACGCGGCGCTCGGCCTCTGCGACCGGCAGCAACAATGTCTGATCGTTGGTAAGGAGATAGGCGCGGAACCCGTCTTCGATGTCCGCGACGAGACGGCGCACGTCTTTAATCTGCTCGCGCGCGAGCATGATGCGATGGCGACTATCTTGTGTGGCGAGAAGATCGCGAACAAGCGAAAGATGCAGGATGAGCAGCCCGACCAGCGGCCCGAGGATGAGGAGAACGACGACCCAGACTTTTTTCCGGATAGCCAGCCGATCCCACCGCTGAGCAAACACCTCGCGCATGGTCTCTCCACACCCGCCATCGACGCCGGACAGAGTCAGAGCCCGACAAACAGTGTAGCCTAGTGAGCCGAGGCCGACCCTGTCAAGTACGCCTACTGCAAGGTATTTTTACGTATGCATCTTTCCGCGAACGCGATCGACCGGCGTTATCCCTTCGCGCATGCCTTTCCTCACCCGCCGTGCGAACACCTTCTGTGCTTCCATCAACACCAGCGGCGCAAGCCCGGCTAATCCGATCGCCAGCCAATCGTCGAACGGAAGCGGCACGACCTTAAAGACTGCCGACGCGGCCGGGACGGTGAGAATGAGTATGTGCGCGGCCAACGATACGCTCACGGCCAGCAGGAGCGACGGATTGCTGAAGAACCCGAGTCGTAGGATCGAGACACGTTCGCTCCGGCTATTAAACGCGTGCACCAGCTGCGCGACGACCATGGCGCTGAACGCGACGGTGCGGGCCACGTCGATCGAATCTCCACGCACGTACAGCGAATATCCAAACGCCGCGAGCGCCACCGTTGCCAGGACGGCCCCTTGCCCGGCAATAAGAACCAGGCGTCGACGGTTCAGCAACGGCGCGTCCGGCCGGCGTGGGCGGCGGCGCATCAAGTCCGGCGCCTTGGGATCGGCCGCCAGCGCCAGCGCGGGGAATCCGTCCGTCACAAGGTTCATCCATAAAATTTGAATCGGCAACAGCGGCAGCGGCCAGCCGAACACCGCGGCGCAGAGCATCACGAACACTTCGCTGACATTACACGACAACAAAAACTGCACGGTCTTCCGAATGTTGTCGAAGATCCCGCGCCCTTCTTCGACCGCCGCCGCAATGGACGCGAAGTTGTCGTCGGTCACCACCATGTCGGCGGCGTCCTTCGTCACATCCGTGCCTGTTTGCCCCATCGCAACACCGATATCGGCAGCCTTGATCGCCGGGGCGTCGTTCACGCCGTCGCCCGTCATTGCGACGACCGCACCACGCGCCTTCCACGCCTGTACGATGCGCAATTTGTGTTCGGCGGACACACGCGCATAGACGTGCACCCGCTCGACGCGTTCGCCGAGCTCACGTTCAGACAGACGATCGAGATCCAGGCCCGACAAGGCCCGCGCGTCACTCTCGACCTTACCACTCACTTGCGTCGCATCCGGCCCGACGATACCGAGCTCCTGTGCAATCGCGAGCGCCGTGTCCTTGTGATCCCCCGTAATCATCACGGTGTGGATACCCGCATCGCGACATTCCGCAACCGCGAGTTTCGCCTCCACCCGAAGCGGATCCTGCATGGCCGCCAACCCAAGAAACACCAACTCTGTTTCGACAGCTTCCGCCCTGTAGGTCGTCGGTGGCTGCGATAACGACCGCTGCGCCAGTGCCAACACACGTAACGCACGATGGGCATACTCGCTGTTGGCGCGCAGCGCCGCATCGCGCGCCGCCTCGGTGAAGGGTTCAAGGCGCCCATCCGCCGTGAGCTGTTGCGCACACAGGCGGAGCACCACATCCGGCGCACCTTTGACGTATGCGCTCGGCCCATGCGGCGCCTGTCGCACGACCGTCATGCGTTTGCGTTCGGGATCGAACGGCACTTCGCCGAGAAACATATGTGTGGCCTGGAGCGCCTCGGCCGTGAGTCCGACCTTTGCCGCCGCCACCAGCAACGCACCTTCCGTCGGATCGCCGAGAATACGCCACCGCCCGTCCGCCTCTTCCAACGTCGCTCCGTTGCAAAGCACACCGGCAGTCAACAACTCGCGCCAGGCTCCGTCGGACGCCGACTGCGTCGCACCCAGCTCGCGAATGGTTCCCTCAGGGATGTACCCTTCGCCCGTGACGTCGAACTCGCGCCCGTCGAGCCACAACGACGTGACCGTCATTTCGTTTTTTGTGAGTGTCCCGGTCTTGTCCGTGCAAATGACCGTCGCCGATCCTAGCGTTTCCACTGCAGGGAGTTTACGGATCAGGGCATGGCGCGACGCCATCCGAGTCACCCCGAGCGCCAGCGTGATCGTCACGACGGCCGTGAGCCCTTCCGGCACGGCCGCCACCGCCAAACTCACTGCCGTGAGAAACATGTCCACCAGCGGCTCGCCACGCAGCAACCCCAAGCCGAAGACCGCCGCCACCACGGCCAACGCAAGCCAGAGCAGCGTCACCCCAAAACGCTCTAAGCGCCGTTGCAGCGGCGTCTCGCTGCGCTCCGATCGTTCTGCCTCCTGCATCAACGTGGCGATTTTGCCCAGCTCCGTACGAAGGCCCGTTTCGACGACAAGTGCGCGGGCCTTGCCCGACACCGCCACCGTCCCCATGAACACAAGATTCGCACGCTCCGCCAACGGAAGCTCGACTTGCGAAAGCGGCGCCTCGCTTTTTTGCACTGGCGTGGATTCGCCGGTCAGCGACGCTTCCTGCGTATGAAAATTGGTGGTGTAGATCAGACGCGCATCGGCGGGAACGCGATCGCCTGCTTCAAGCTGGAGGAGATCGCCGCGGACCAACTCATGCGCCGGCACCGCATGCATCGCGCCGTCCCGGATGACATGCGCCTTGGCAACCACCATCGTACGAAGCGCCGCCAACGACTGCTCCGCGCGCCACTCCTGGACGAATCCAAGGATTGCGTTGAGGACGACGATAGTGAGGATGGCCGCCGCGTCCACCCAATCTTTCAGCAAGCCCGAGAGAGCCGCCGCACCGATCAACACCCAGACGATCAGATTGGAAAACTGCGCGCGCAGCAACGCCAGCACTGACGGGCCGCTGGACGCAGGCAATTCGTTCGGCCCGTTTGCCGCCAAGCGGCGCGCCGCCTCGTCCGCAGTCAACCCGCGGACAGCATCCGTCCGAAGCGGCTCAGCGCAGGCATGGACCAGCCACTGCCAAGGACGAGCCGACGATGTGGAGGAAGTGGAAGCCATCGATCGATGCGGCGATTCGGTCATGCCGCACGATAGTACGCACGATCATTGTGATCAATCGTCGCGAAGCCGATCAACCGCAAGATGGGAGGCGAGTGATGTGGCGTGCTTCGGTCAGACCCAGTGTGGTTTCATGATCATCAATCCCACCACAATCCATATCGCTGTGAAGCCGCACGCCCCGAGCCAAAACCAGATCCGGGAAAGTCGGCGATAATCCGGAGGCAGCGGAGCGCCGGCTCGTTGCGCCTCCACGGCGAGGTCGCGACAGCGCATCTGAATGTAGACGGCCGGGAGCCAACAGGCTCCGATAAAAATGAACAATCCAAGCGCCAGGCTCAGCCACGCCTGCGTCAATGCATACCCACCCATCCACACCATGGCAATCCCGGTGGAAAACTGGAGAACCACCGCGGGAGTGGTGAAAATCTTATCCACCAACACGACGGTTTTGGATACGAAAACGATCGACGACAGATCGCCGGTTCGGTCGGTGTGCCACTTGAAGAACGCACTGCCGAATCCGGTTCCCAACAAGACCGAAGCCCCAATCATGTGGAACGTCTTCACCCACAGATAGAGATTCGTCACCGAGGCCAGCTCAATCATGTGCGCCGCTCCAAGGCCCACAACAGCCACGTCGCCGCCAACAGCGGCAGGTTCTTGAGCAGCGGACCGAAGGGATGCGCCCACCACTCCGGCATACTCAGCGTGAGCACCACCGTAAAGCCGAGCGTCAACGCGAATTGCACGGCGAGGACGAGCCCCACTCGCCAACGCACCCCGAGGGCAAGACCCAACGTGATATCGAGTGCAGAAGCCACGACTAAAGTCGGTCTGGTCAACGCTTCTGGAATACCGACCTGCCGCAGCCAACCCTCGCTGGTTTCAATCGGAAACGCGAACAGGCTGACGAGACCAGACCCTATCCATACGGCAACGAGACTGCCCCGAAGCGCCGGGAGCAAAAAGTAGAGGCAGGCCGCTGCGAACGTCCCGTAGTCGGCACCATGTGGAGGAAGCCCTTCCGCAAGCGTGCGCGGGCGAATTCCTGTGGCCGTAGAAAATGCGCTTGGGTCGGCCACATTGCCGCGGCACAGCATAGAAAGTGTCCCGGAATTGACGAAAGGCGATTTGCAGACATCTCCCACTCGGCTCACGACGCGCATACATACCATCGGCATGGACAGGGTGGTGCTGGGACGTAAACCCAACCAGGCACGGATGCCGGCGAGAAAATGTCGATAGGTGACCGGCTCCGGTCCGACGACGGGAATGGTCATCCGGCTGGGAGCCTGCAGATCGACGAGCCGAACGATCCCGGCAGTAAGATCCTCTACGTGAACCGGCTGTATCGGTTGATCGCCACGGCCGGGGACAACCAAGACAGGGAGCGCGGCAAGTGCCGAGAAGAATGTATGACTGCGCCCACCGGCACCGTAAACCAGCGAAGGCTGGAGAATCACCCAATCCAGTTTCAAGGCACGGAGCGCGTCGTCCCCTGCTTGCTTCGTGCGATGGTAGGGCGTGACGGCGTCGGCATCCGCACCTAAAGCGGAAATATGGATGATCCGTCGCACCCCGACGCGCTCGGCCGCCTGAAACAACGCCGTTGGAGCTCGGTGATGAACGGCCTCGAATGTCTGGCTGCCCGATTCCTGAATGATCCCGACCGCATTGATGACCACCGACACGCCGCGTAATGCGGCGTCCCAGTCATAGGGTGTGGCGGAGGAGAAATCTGCAGAGAGTATCGAGCATGAAGGGAATTTTTTGCGCAGCGCCTCCGCGTTGCGTCCGCAGCAGAGGACGTCGTGGCCGACGCCGTGCAACGCCTGCACGAGGTGCGTACCGAGAAACCCATGTGCTCCTGTGACCAGCACCCGCATAGGAGCTCCATCCCGGGTCAAACTCTGCCGGCACTCTACTCGTTTCCTACAGAGAACGCACGAGAGGGAAGGGGGTTAGCAGCGCCTTATACCTGATACCTGAAGCTTCAGCAGCACCGATATGGATAATCACAGTGGTCTGCACAACGCCCGATGATTTGCCTTACCGGCTAAAGCGGATGCGTTCATCCGAGCCGAGCACGGCCAGGCGCAATCGTGAAGGGCGGAACGCTCGGCGTAGCTACGTCGTGACGGCGCCGCCGCAGGAGGAGCCGGAGCCGGCGGTGCACCCGTAACAATGGTTGCGAGTGACGATCGTGCGGTGCTGGAGTCTGGCGGGGTCGAAATCGCGGATATGGCGCGGTGCGCCGTGGTCCACGGAGAGATCGAGCATTTGGTTGAAGTCGCAGTCGTAGAGCGTGCCGTCCCAACCTACCGACAGCGTCGTGCGACACATCACGCCGGCGGCCGCCGCAGGATTAAACGCTTGCGCGAGGCGCTCCATGTACGCCTCGTAATTCCCGCTCTCCAACAGCCATTCGAGGTAGCGGCTCACCGGCATATTCGTGATCGTGTAGAGCGACGTGAACTCCACGCCGTACTTGGTGCGCAACTCTTTGCGGAACTGCGCTTCGATCGCCTCTTGTTTCGGCGGCAGAAACGCCCCGACGGGATTGTAGACGAGGTTCAGCGCGAGCCCGCTCCCCGCCGTGCCGTAGCCCAGCGCATTTAACCGCTGGAGCCCTTCGATCGACTTCTCGAAAATGCCGTCGCCGCGCTGCGCATCGGTTTGACTGGCGCGATAGGACGGCAGCGACGCCACGATCTCAACCTGATGCTGCGCGAGGAACTCGGCCAGGTCCTGCTGCGACGGAATCAACAGCACGGACAAATTGCAGCGGTCCATCACATGGCGGCCGAGCGCGCGCGCCTGCTCGACGATCCACCGAAAATTCGGATTCAGCTCCGGCGCGCCGCCGGTGATATCCACCGTCGGGATATCCGTCTGCGCCAGCGCGGCCAGGCACGCCTCCGCCGTTTCGCGCGACATCTGCTCCGTACGGTCAGGACCGGCGTCGACGTGGCAATGCCGACAGGATTGATTGCACAGTTTGCCGACGTTGAGTTGGAGGACACGAATACCGGTCGCCTGCAGCGGGAACAATCCGGCTTGCGCCAATTGGGATTCGAACGGCGGACAGGCGTCGGTCTCGGCCAAGCGGCGAAGTTGTTCGTCGGACGAGGCAAGCGGACTCTGGCGACCGAGTAACGTCAGCGGCGGCATCGGCAAGTCCTAACAACACCCACCGGTAGGCGCACAGGCGACCGCATCGCCGCCGACCGGCTGACTTGCGCGATTCAACATCACAAAGTGCGACGCATACCCCGCGTGATCCAACACCGCGCGCGTCTTCGAGCAAATCTCCAGCGGCTCGCCGCGCCGATACACATGGTGGTCGTCATCCTGCGCCTCACGGAACGGACCAGCCAACGACGCAAAATCTCCGGCCCAGACACAAGGCGCCTCCGCGGGAAGCACGGCGTGTCGGCGTGCATCGTCACCGCCCAAATTCACCGGTGTGTCGGACACAATGAAATGCGGCGCACTGGCTGGCGACATCAACCGCTGTGCCGTCTCAGGTGTGATCGCCTGCGCCACCCCTCGCACAAACTCGAGCCCGTCTTCGTCCACGACGCGGCTGAACGGTCCACGCAACGTGGCGAATCGCGCCGTACCTGCGCTACTCGCAGCGGACTCGGCCAACGCGGCGCTCCGATCCAACTTGTAGCCGGTAAGCGTCACGGAGAAAAAGTGAATGCCATCGATACGCTGCCAGGGCGACGACTTCAGCAAATGCACGCCCCGGAATCCCGCCTCCACCAATCCCCCAAGATAGTCTGCCAACGTCAACGACCCGGATAAACAATCGCCCCACTTTGCGGCATCGTGCACGAGATACTGCGGGACGGGCTGATCCGCGACGATGTCGGAAATCGTAAACCGTCCGCCCGCCTTGGCGACGCGGAACATTTCGTGGAAGACCTTACGCTTATCCGGCGCGAGATTGATGACGCAGTTGGAGATGATCAGGTCCGCCGTGCCGTCCTCGATCGGCATCGCATCGGCCATGCCCTTGCGGAATTCTACGTTGCTGGTCGGGTAGCCGAGATTCTCCGCGACGACGCCCGCGTGCTTGCGCGCGATGGTCAACATCGTGTCCGTCATGTCGATCCCGATCACATGCCCGGACGGCCCCACCAATCGCGACGCCTCGAAGCAGTCGATGCCGCCGCCCGAACCGATATCCACCACCGTCTCACCCGCCCGCACCGTCTCCAATCCCGCCGGCGTGCCGCACCCGTACGAAATACTCAGCACTTCCTCCGGGATAAACGTCTTTAAGTGCCGCATGTCGTAGCTGGTCGGGCAACACATCTGCTCGCCCGTACTCGCCGCGCGCGCATACCGCTCGCTGACCTGCTGCGTAATTCCCTCTATCGCCATATCGTACGCGCTCCCGTCATCAAAGTCTGACAATCGTTCTCTATCCGTCGTGCTGACCGAGCAACGCCGCGCATTGTACGTGATCCACCTCGCCGACAGCTAGAAGTGGGTTCGCATCGAGTTGTGGATCGGAATAGGGCGCTCATCAACTCCCGACCCCATTATCCATCGACCCCATTATCGCGGATAGAAAATCGCACACTTCGGTCTCATTATGGATCCGTCTAAACATTGTTAGACCGCACGAGGCCGACGTGCTACTCAATTGAACCTTCACAGGCTGGACCGGATCAGGAGATGAAGGAGAACAACAGTGGCTGACTCTAAGAAACCCACCAAGGAAGAGATCTTTGGAAAGGCCGCCTTTAACATTGAACATGCACTAAATATGTATGCGCTCAGTTTCTGCACAATCCCGGCAGAGGGCATTTACGACAAGGAGGCGCTTGCACCGCTGGGGAGCGTCATTGACACGTGCCACATTTACCTAATTGGCTATACCCCAAAGATAGAGTTTGTCGGTGCCGCACAGAAAGACCAAAGTCTTCTCCTAACGTTCGAAGTCCTCACGCAAAACCATGTGATCGAATTCGTTCTCCCCGAGGGCCTCTCGCTTAAGGCCGACGGCGAACTTTGGTACCTCGGTGACGACTCCGGAAGAAGATTTCGGCCCAGCGAGATGGAGATGCAGACCAGGCTGGCTGCTACCACAGGTGCATTCAAGTTCGAGGTCAAGTATGTAGGGCAGGCCTATGGTCAAGACGGTTCTAGAAATGCCATAGATCGCCTTCTCAAGCACGAGACGCTTCAGAAAATCGCGTTGAAGGGAGTGCCAGAAGGGCATCGAATCACTCTTCTCCTGCTGGCGATTGAGTCGAACAATCGGCTGATAACCTCGATCAACCCCTTCGCAAAGAACAAGGATGAAGGCGGAACGAGAATCAAACAGGGGCTAGACAAGCTTTTCAATACAACGGAGGAAGAGCGAATTTGTTTGTATGAAGCCGCATTCATCCGGTACTTCTATCCAACCTTCAACAAAGAGTTCAAAGACAGCTTTCCGTCCACGAACTTGAAGATCTTGCGAGACTGCTACGAGAAGGACTTCTCTGCAGTCGTGGGGGAAATTTGCATCGATGACCTACCTTTCCGGCTATGGTCTAACGTAGTTGAACCCAAGCTATATCACATAGCCACACATGATTTGCACAAGAGCGAGGAGCGGAGGATGTTTTTCGGGCTGTAAGTGGTTGAAGACAGCCCCGCAGGAGTCAGAAATGCGGCCTAACTGGTCGTTCGACACGGACACGCAACGGCAGTGTGCCGGTCAACTCCAACATTAGCCAGTACAGGAGACGGCGTGCGCATTATCGGCAATCAAGAACTCGACTTGAACGAGCAACTCTGGCGATATTTCAGAACAGAAAGATTCTTGGAACTGCTGCAGTCCAGCCATCTGTACTTCGCGTCAGCACGGCAATTTGGTGATCCCTTCGAAGGGGCAGTGGCTGTCCTCCCGCCAGGATTCCCCGTTGACCCTCGCTATACGGAACTAGAGTTCGGTGAGAAGGCCTTCGAAGAACTGCGACGACTTACGAAGGTCAGTTGCTGGCACCGTGCGAGCTACGAAAGCGATGCGATGTGGCAGCTTTACGCTGGTTCACGAAAGGGTGTTGCCGCGTGCACGAATGCAGACAGAATTCAAGCCGCCGCCAAGCCATTCCGCCTGAAGCCTGACTACGGATATGAAGACCTGTGGGCCGGGAACGTGAATTATGTAGACCTACTAAAGGAGCGGCTCCGCGTAAGCATGATGGACCGGTTCTGGTACAAGCACATGGCCTTCGCATGGGAACGCGAGTTTCGTTTGGCTGTATCAGTCCGCACGGCGGAGGAGTTCGGCGTTCAAGTTCCCGAGCACGGAGTGAAGGTGGAGTTCGATGTTCCAAAGCTCATCGAGCACATCTACCTCGGACCATTGCTGCCCGAGACTGACGCCGAGGCCATTCGGGCCGCCGCGAAGGCGCATGGCATCGAAGACAGAATCAGAATTACCAGCTTGCTTGGAACTCCGAGGTACACTTAGTGCTGGCTAATCCTTTACTCCACCTGCCGTTCGCCAGCTCGCTTCGCGGTCTGTCGCCCGCAGGTGAGCTTAAAACGTAATGCGTCAGAGCGAAGGATCGCTTTATGACGGTGCGATCTCGGCAACGAACTTCCGCTCCTGGCCGTCTGCAGCTAGCGCCCAACCTTACCGGGGTCGGAGATCAATCAAGGCTCAAACGACACAGTTTGCCTTGGGCAGTTAGGCCGACTAGATTTCAGCATTTTGAGTGCTGCTTTAGAGCAGTATGGGTGGCATGCTTGAGCAGAGCACGCAATCACTTGCGCGCGGGCGAGAACCCTGGGCTTCAGGCAGAGATAATGGTGATACCTCCATTAGACACCAGCTTCCAAAAACAATTGATCTAGTTTACGACTTTATTCCCAAATTGATTTGGAGGGGCGACGCTTCAGTTTACAACTTTTTATTCAGTTTACGTTTTTATTCCCCAAATACAGCTAACCGGCGGCGGGGAACGGACTATTTTACTTTGGAGAGGTCGGCGTCGAATTCGCTCATCTTCCCGTCTTGCTGGGTGACGAGGAACTTGGTCTTGGCATTCGGATCGAAAGCGTCGTACGCAAATCGCGCGGTGAAGCGCGAGCGGTAGGCGGTGGACTTGTCGGCGAGTTCCAGCTTACGGCCGCGTTCGGCCTGACCGACATCCACCGGCTCGATGTTCTTGCCCTTCTGCTGCATCGTCACCTTCGCGCCTTCGGCGAAGTACTCGTCGTCGCCGCAGAGCTGCACTTCGACTTCCAGATTCGGCATGTCGAGATACTTCTGAATCTTGTCGTCCGGCATGCGGACGTCCGACTTCTGCTTCTTGGATTCGGTCGCTTCTTTCCGCCCGAACGATTCGAGCCAGAACCGTTTCGTGCGCAGGATCGCGCTCGTCCCGCACGCATCCTTCTCGGGATCCGCCCCGACGCGCGTGGCCATAGACGCGTGCTGCATGACCTTCTTCACTTCGTCTTCCGTGTTGGCCTTGTCCATCGGTTCGCGCCCGGCCGCCAACGCCTTTTTCGCCTCGTCCATCGACAACTTCACGTCGATCGCCCAGCTCGACGGCGCGACGACCGCACAGAACATCAACGCGAGCGGCACAACGGCCACGGTCGCGGCATTCCGACGAATAACGTGAGACGCATGTGACACCATGGGGTCCTCCTGACGGCTGCAGCCGCAACACCACGAGGCGGCGGCAGGTGAAAAAAGAGGCATTTTAGGTGAACCGGCAGGCGGTTTCAACGTGGCGACCGGCGCGGGGCCGCGCTGTTTCGAGGCGCACCATCGCTGCGCGCATCCTGCCGATTCGTGTAAGACGATCCAGAAAATCGCGACCAATTCTCGAACGGACGACGTCGATACAATTCGTCCACATCAAGCGGAAGCGATAGACCTGCGTCGCGCAACAGTTCGGCGGTCTCGCGTACCGGCAAGCCGACCGCCGCGGTAAAGTCGCCGTCGATCCGGTCGATCAACGAGGCGCCCGCGCCTTGAATCGCGTAGGCGCCAGCCTTCCCGAGACTTTCGCCGGTGGCGAGATACGCGTCGACGTCAGCCGTTGACCAAGCCTTCATCCACACCTCGACTGTGACGAGACGCGTAGACATTGTCGGAATCGGAGTCGGCGTGGCTTCGCGGCCCACGCGACAAACCGACACGGCGGTGCGAATGCGATGTGCTCGCCCGCGCAACTGCGCCAGCATCTCGCGCGCATGCGCGATCGAGTCGGGTTTGCCGAGCACCAATCCATCGAGGTCGATCAAGGTATCGCTGCCGATCACGACAACGTCAGCCGCTTCGTGGCGACGTCCCGATGTCGCCGATGCAAGCGCAACGGCCCGCGCTTTTCCCTCGGCACAGGCGATGGCCTGCGCGCTCGGAGCACATCCCGCGACGGTTGTTTCGTCGAAATCCGGCGAGACAATCTCGAATGGAATCTGAAGCAGGGTCAGCAGATCGCGCCGTCGAGGCGAGGTGGACGCGAGCACAACGACTGGACCGGCGCTCACGAGGAGAGACTCGCCGACACGCAGGCGGACGCGGGCGGCGTATCGACGGCCGGGAGGCTGCCGGAAGCCGATTGATCCAATGCGCTGGGCGCCGCATCGCCTGCGACAAATTCTCGGTCGAAGGTTTCGACGATCTGCAGGACATCGTCCACCGACGACGCGCGAACGAGCCGCCCGCGCAACACCGCCGCATGAGGAAATTCCTTACAGTACCAACCGAGGTGCTTCCGGATATGTTGAAAGCGCGCACGTCCACCGACGGCTTCGAAGACGCGCGCATGTTCCAGCATCGCGGCGATCCGCATCGGCCGGTCGGCCACAGGATCGAACGTGTCGGCGCCGGTCCTCGATGCGACGCTCTCGCCGGACCACGCGGCGCGCGCCATGCTCAGCTCGCGAAAAAACCAGGGCTCGCCGAGTGCGCTGCGTCCGACCAAGACACCGTCCACACCAGTTTCCGCGATACGTCGTCGCGCATCGGCGAGCGACTGCACGTCGCCGTTCCCCAACACCAGCGTGCCGGTACCGCGCGCCCGCACCGCCGCGCGCGCGATCGCGCTCCAATCCGCCTGCCCGCGATACATCTGCGCTAACGTGCGCCCATGCACGGTGATCGCTGCCGGATGCGAGGCGAGCAACCAATCCATCCACCAATCGATGACGTCCGAGTCGTAGCCGAGCCGCGTCTTCACCGAGAGCGGCAGCGGGCGCCGCGCCACCGTCGCGTCGCCGGCGCGTACCGTATTCATCCGCGCGACCAACTCCGTGCGCCCACTCCGCAGTCGCGTCACGGGCAGCGCCGCGCCCATCGCCCAGTCGTCGAGGCCACGACGCGCCGCATCCAAAATTTCGCGAGCCAAATCCGGCGTGCGAATGAGTCCCGCGCCGGAACCGGAATTGGCCACACTGCGCGACGGACAGCCCATATTGATATCGAGCCCGTCGAAACCCAACGCACCGACGACTTGCGCCGCGACATAAAACAGCTCCGGATCGCGCCCGTAAATCTGCGCGACGATCGGACGCTCGGCCTCGGTATAGATGAGCGAGTCGAGTAAAAACTCCGGCGCGCGACAGATGTCGTTGACGTGGGTGAATTCCGTAAAGGTAATGTCGGGCTTGCCGGAGCAGGCGACGACGCGACGGAACGTCGCGTCGGTCACCCCATCCATCGGCGCGAGACCGACAATCGGACGCGGTAGGCGATCCCAAAAACTCATGGGCGCGCTCCCGCCGCAACCGGAGGGGCGTTCACCAGCGCGTAGGCGGCTTCCAGCGACTCCGCTTCTCGCCTGGCGCCGTCGAGACAATCGGGCGCGACCGACTCGACGAACGCCAAGAAGCGCGCGAGCTTCAGCAAGAAAAAATCGTAGGGCGCGGAGATCAACGACGGTGCTGCAAACCAATAGGTCACGAATTGGTTCAGATCGATGCCGCGTGCGACCAGCCGTTCGCAGGTCTCCGGAAACATCTCGACCAGATCGCCGCCCCAGTGGAGAATTTCGTAGGGGAGATACTGCTCGCGATAGCGTGCGAGTCCTTCGCGCGTGGCGTACGCATGCGCCGCATCCTCACCTGTTGAGTCGCCTGGCAACACAAGCGCCGCGTAGGCTTCATCGTCCAGCGATGCCGTAGATTGCACCGCATGCAACTGGCGCTGTGTGACGATTTCGACACCGGCACTCGGCCGCACGGCAATCTCATCGAGCCTACGACCAAATCGTGCACGGCAGGCGGCAAACTCCTCGGCAATCGTCGTCGGCTCTTTGGTATCGACTTCCAACGCCAAACCCTTCAACGATCGCAGGCGAGGATCGCCTAACACTTGCTCCAACATATCGAACAGCACGGCGGGAATCGGCGCGCCATGTGTATCGAGCCACCGCGGCGCACGGCTCGGATCCGAGCGCACATCGTGCGCGGCATCGTCACCGTCGGTCGGATGCTGCGTAAGGCCCGCTACATGAATCTCGACAATACGCTCCACCGGGAAGTCGGCGAGAAACCGTGTCACGAACGATTCGATCGACTCCGCGGCACGCCCCGATCCGTATCTCCAGTGTGTCCAGAGGTGGCCCATGTCCAAGACCAGCCCGCAGGCGCTGCGTTCGCAGAGCAGGCGGAAAAATTCCGGCACCGCAAGCGTCCCCAATGAAAAATACGTGAGCGGTGGTAGCTCCAACAACACGAGCGCACCGGCGTCGTTCCGCCCCTGCCCATCGACGCGAGGCACGGCCGCTGCATCGAGCCGCGCTTGTAGAAAGACACTGTTCGCCGCCAAATGTTCGGCCCTCTCTCGGCTCCAATAGGGCGGCAGGTACGTTCCGAGCGCATGGCCGCCGACCACCTTGCTTGCACATTCGTGATTAAGCCAGGCGCTCCGCAACGTCTCGATCTGTTCGACGGCGCCGCTGAGATCCGCCGATTCGTGCGTGCGCTCCCGCTCGCCCCAGCCCTCGTGGGTCAGCCATAGCCCTTCGGCATGGTATGGCAGCAACATCGTCGGCAGTCGATCCCGGATCGCCGCCAGCATCGGTGTCGAGGCGCGAAAGAGCTCGACATACCCCGGCGCACAGCCGAGTGTGCCCATTTCATCGAGCACATCGAACAGGTCCGGCTGGTAGGCGTCCGCAGACAGGCCGAAGCCGTGGAATGAAATTCCCTCGACGCGTCGGAAAAATTGGGCTAAGACAGTAGACATTGGTCCGATACCGGCGCTCGGCGCATGGCCGCGCAGCACGCAGGCAGTGTACAAAGCGCGCGGCGACAGTGGCAAGAACAGGGCTGGTCGCATGAGGCCACCCGCGATCGACCGCAGGGTTCGTCTCTCAATATGAAAGTTCCAGGCGACAACGTGTCACGCTTCAGCAACACCCCGACGACCGTCTCCGCGTCGCAGATGATGACGCCCGGCGTCGTGCAGATTCCCGGCGACCTCACGGTGGCGAAAGCCGCCTATTTGATGCAGAAGGAGCAGATCCCCTGCCTGCTCGTGAAGGACGCGGACGGTCAGGTCGGCATTCTCACGTATACGGATATCGTCAAGAAGGTCGTGGCCCAAGGCGTCGAACCGCAGGACGTGCAGGTACGCACGGTCGTGTCACGGCCGGTCCACTCCATCGACTTCGACCGCCCGCTCGACGAGGCGTCGACGCTCATGGCGATCACCGGCGTGCCGCTCCTGATCGTCACACGCCAGGATCAACCGGTGGGCGTTTTACGCGCGCGCGATCTGGTGTATGTCGCGAAACCCTGCGCCGTGCGGATTCCCGCGACCATCACGGTGCATGACGGCAAACACCATGCGCCGAAACAGA
The DNA here is from genome assembly GCA_046351095.1 of Nitrospiraceae bacterium. GTDB lineage: Bacteria > Nitrospirota > Nitrospiria > Nitrospirales > Nitrospiraceae > BQWY01. The sequence continues at coordinate 2,795,286 of JAXLZC010000001.1, read as the reverse complement.
CCGGGACGATCTCGAACCTCAGCCATTTGACCGCCACCATTGAAGGGCCGATCAAGGTGCCGCCGGGCGCGCATGTCGCCGTCGCTTTCACCTTGCCGCGCGCCGAGAATGCGATCACGGCGTACGGGCGGATTCAATCGCCGACGAGCCCCCCATCGAACCGCGACGCCGACAGTGCACGCGAAGTCATGGCCGCCGCCATGCCGCGACCGGATTCGTCGGACAACGACCGTCCGGAACCGGTCGCCGTCGCCGCACCGGCCCCGCACGCCGCACCTGCGGCGTTGACCGCGCTGGACGGCGGCGCGCAGACACAGACGCCGGCCACGGAACCGCCGCCTGCAGGCGCGCAGGGTCGCGGCTGGTCGATCACGATTCAATTTACGCATCTCACCGCCGCCGACCAATCGCAGATTCGACTCTGGGTCTCGCAGCAGCAGGACCGAACCGAGTAGCCTCGCCCCGCTTCCGTTTGGACCGACGCCGCCGACCTGTTACACTTCACCTCCAACGTCACCCGAGCCGTTCCCGATTCCCAACTGCGCTCGCGCGAACGAAAGACCACGACCCATGCGAACGAAACCGCTTCCTTCGAACGATACGCTGATCGCGCAGATGCAGCAGGCGCTGGACCGCGCCGACGGCGATCCCCAAGGCGTGCTCATTAAGGAAATCCTCGCGAACGTGCTGAAACTGCACGACCCGAAGTTCGACCTACTCGATCTGAAAATTATCAACCGCGCCTTGAAAGAACTGCGGCACGCCTTCGCCGTGTTCAGCCGCTATCGCGAGCGCCCCAAAATTTCGATCTTCGGCTCGGCCCGCACCCTCCCCGGCGATCCGCAATACCAGATGGCCAGCCGCTTCGCCGCCCGTATGGTGCAGGAAGGCTATATGGTGATCACCGGCGGCGCCGACGGCATCATGCGCGCCGGGCAGGAAGGCGCCGGACGCGAGCATAGCTTCGGCGTGAACATCATGCTGCCTTTCGAGCAAGGCGCCAACGCGACCATCGCCGACGATCCGAAGCTGATCACGTTTAAGTATTTTTTCACCCGCAAACTGATGTTCCAGAAGGAAGCGACCGCGATCGCGCTCTTCCCCGGCGGCTTCGGCACGCACGACGAAGGGTTCGAAGTGCTCACGCTCGCGCAAACCGGCAAAAGCGACCCCAAACCCATCGTCTGCCTGCAGACGCCGGACTCCCAGTACTGGGACCATTGGCGCGCATTCATCAAGGAAGATTTGCTCGGGCGCGGCTTGATCAATCAGGAAGACCTGAGCCTCTTCCGGATCGTCGATTCCGAAGAAGCGGCGGTGCAGGAAATCATCACGTTTTATCGCCGGTACCACTCGATGCGGTTCGTCGGCCGCCAGCTCGTCATGCGGCTGAAGTCGGGGCTGTCCGACGCGCAACTCGCGTCGGTGCAAGAACGTTTCCGCGACTTGCTGCAGGACGGCACGTTCGCGCAGCGCGAGGCCTTCGCCGAAGAGTCCGACGAACCGGAGTTGCAGACGTTGCCGCGCCTCGTCTTTGCATTCAACCGCCGCAGCGCCGGACGCCTCCGGCAATTGATCGACCACCTCAACCACATGAACTGATTCCGCGAGCGATGCCGACGCTGCGGGCCGGGCCGATCCGACCCGGTCCCGCGAAGACGTTCGCGGTTGGCCCTGCGCACAGCCGCATGGTAAGGTGCCCGAATGACTGTGCCCGCCGATCATCCACGCGCTACACAAGCCCCCGACGTCGTCCTCTACCACGGCGAATGCGCCGACGGATTCGGCGCCGCCTGGGCCATTTGGAAACAATTTCCGAGCGCGCGATTTCTCCCGGTGAAACACGGCGAAGCGCCGCCGCACGATCTCGAAGACCAACACATCGTCATGGTCGACTTCAGCTACGCGCGCCCCGTGCTGGAACAGCTCGCCGACCGCGCAGCCAGCTTTCAAGTCCTCGACCACCATATCACCGCCGAAAAAGCCCTTGCGGAATTACCCTATGCGTACTTCGACCAGACGCGCTCCGGCGCGGTCCTGGGATGGACCTGGGCGCACGGCACGACGCCGCCTTGGCTGCTGCAGTACATTCAGGACAAGGACCTCTGGCACTGGGCGTTGCCGCACAGCCGCGAAATCAGCGCGGCCATCGCCGCCTACCCGTTCGACTTCGCCGTGTGGGATCGGTTCACGCAAACGCAAATGGAGCAGGAAGGCCGCGCAATTTTGCGGTACGAATCGGAGTTGGTGGGCAAACTCGCCGGCCACGCGGTGATGGTGGACTTTCAGGGCCACCGTGTCCCCGCCGTGCAGAGCTCCGTGCTCACCAGCCAGATCGGCGAGCGCCTCTCGGCGCACTACCCGTTCTGCATCATCTGGCACGATAAAAACGGGCGGCGGTATTGCAGCTTCCGCTCGCGGGAAGACGGCGTCGACGTCGGCACCCTCGCAGCCAGTTTCGGCGGCGGCGGCCACACGCACGCGGCGGGCTTTTCGCTTCCGCTGCTGCCCGACGGCAGTCCTCCGCCGAGCATCGCGTTCCACCCCGCCTCCCACGGTCCGGTCACGCTCAGCCCTGTCGGTTCTATGCGATGATCCCTCTGTCCGACGACAACCCGTCGCACTCGACGCCGTTCGTCACCGTCTCCGCCATCGCCGCCTGCACGCTGGTCTTCCTCTATCAAGCAAGCCTGCCGGAGCAGACCGGCGAAGCCTTCGTCTATCAGTACGGCGCGATTCCCGCCGCCGTCACCGGCCGCGCTGGCCTACCGCCCGAGTTGGCCGCGCTGCCCGGCTACACAAGTTTGTTCACCAGTATGTTCCTGCACGGCGGGTGGATGCACCTTATCGGGAACATGATGTATCTCTGGATCTTCGGCAACAATGTCGAAGACGCGATGGGGCACGCAAGATTTGCGGTGTTTTACCTGCTGTCCGGCGTGTTGGCGGCCTACTCGCACATTCTGACGGATCCGGCTTCGACCGTACCGATGGTCGGCGCCAGCGGGGCGATTTCAGGCGTCCTCGGCGCCTATCTCCTGCTGTATCCGCACGCGCAGGTGCTGGTCTTCATCCCGTTCGGCTTTTTGTCGCGCACCGCCCATGTGCCCGCGTGGATCGTACTCGGGCTGTGGTTCGTCATGCAGGTCTTCAGCGGCGGGGCGAGCCTCGGCTCGAAAGGCGGCGGCGTCGCCTTCTTCGCACATATCGGCGGATTCGTCGCGGGCATGGCGCTGATCGTTTTATTCAAACGGAAAGACGTGCCGCTTTTTGCGCCGGCCCACCAAGACGGCTTCGAGATCACACACCATCGCCGCTGGTAGGCAGGACGCACAAACGGCTCGTGCGCCGTTCAACTCAGCGGCCGTCCAACACCTCACGCACCTTTCGCAACAACGCCTCCTGCCGATAGGGTTTCGCGAGATAAAACCGTCCGGCGATCCGATGCGTCGTCACGGCTTCCTCCGGCACATGCGACACGAACACCGCCCGGAGCATGCCGACTGTGGCCAGCAACCGCTCGGCTAATTCCGCCCCGCTCATTTCGGGCATGATCAGGTTCGTCAGGAGCAACGCGGGACGTCCGCCGTGATCCTGCGCGTGCAGCAACGCCTCCACGCCGGACCGCGCTTCGATCACACGGTACTGCGCACGCCGTAACTGCGCCGCCGTCCAGGCGCGGCAGAGGTCGTCGTCTTCCACTAACAACACGGTCTCGCCGCCCGACGACCGCAGCGCCGTCGGAATCGATGACGCGCCATCCGCCGCCTGCGCCTTCCCCACCGCCACCGCTTGCGACCATACGATCCGTACCTCGGTGCCACGCGAGGCCAATGCGGCGACCGTCACGCGAGCGCCGAGCGCACGCGCCGCGGATTCCACCGTCGATAATCCCGCACCCCAACTGCCCGCGCTCGACTGCGCCGTCAGGCCCGCATCCAACAACCCCACACGCTTGGCCGCGTCACGCTCGACGGCGCTGTCTTGCACAAGACAATGGACCGTGGACGGCAGACCGACTTCGGTCGCCCGGACTTCGAGACTCAGCGTGAGGTGACCAGCGCCGCCCATCGCCTCGCGCGCCTGCAGCGCAGCCTGCAACAACAACCGCTCGACATCTTCGGCCGAAGCGGCAATCGGCGGCGTGGGGGCCGACGGCGTGACGGTCAATTGGATCGACTCGGGCAAGAGTGCGCGCACGGCCGGTTCGATCTGCGTCAACACATCCGAGAGACGGCACGTCGCCTCGACACGCGCCGTCGTCTGCTGGGCGCGAAGCTGCGCGGCAATCGTCCCGACACGCTCGCCCGCCAGCAACAATTGATCGACTTGTGCCGCACTGGGATCGTCACGTTTCAACTGCGTCCGCAACAGGCCAGTTTCCCGCCCGAGCGAACAGGCGACATCGTCTAACATGGTCGCTACCTGCGACGTGAATCGATCGAACGCCGCGCGATCCTCCGCCATACGCGCGACCGACGGACCGGACGCGCGACCGACGGCTTGCGCAACCGGACGTTGTGGCGTCACACCCGTCGCAACAGATGCCGTCGATACATCCGACGTACGGCCGACGACTTCTTCGGCAAGCGCCTGCACAGCGGCGGCGCGCGCCGATACGCCACCGGGACTGGACGCAGCCAGCGCCTGTCGCAACGTCGTCGTTTCATGGAGCAAGCGGTCGCGATTCATCAGCAGCCGTTGTTCCTCGACACGGAGTTCCGCCAAACGATGCGACAGGCCGTCGCCGCGCCGTCGTTCCCTGCCCAGCTCTTCCAACGTCAGCCCGTAAAACACCCCCATCGTCATCAGGACGGGCAAGCCCATGATCCGCCCGGCGACCAAGTCACGCACGCCCGTGATCGCGTTTTCCGTGAGGAGCACTCCGTACCCGCAAGCCACGATGGCGGTCAGTCCCAACATCTGATTCAGCGACCGCGCAGACCCGGCGATCAGGATCAGCAGAAAATAGGCGAGGTAAAATTCCTCCTGCGCATTGCCCGACGCGTAGGCCGTCCCCGCCGTCAACACCGTGTCCGTCGCGACCAGCGCATTCAGAAACCACGAAGTCCCGAACACCGAGCTCGGGATCAGCACCATCACGAGGATCGTCGCGAGGAGTCCGCCGACGGCGCACTCCGCCACCCATCGCGCCACCACAAGATCGGTCCCGAACAATAATTGATAGGACAGTGCGATGCCGACCAAACTCTGCAGCAGCGTATATCGGGAACGCGGCGCGGAGAGCAGCGCCATCGTGCCATGAAGATCGGGGGTGAGCGGAGCGGAGACGGCGTTCGCGGCCAGGCTGTGCGGTGCACTCATGAGTCCTCCTCGCAGGTGACGCTGACGCGACGAAACAGGAGGGTATGAGCAACAGGCGTACCGGCAGCGAACGAGACGGATCGTCAGGAATTGACGCGAGTTGCGCGGAGGGGTGACAAATTCCGTCACTGCCTACTGCACCCTGGCTGTACAAGGAGCACAAGAACGGACGGAGCTAGATGGCCTGAAGAAGGCGACGGACGTTAGGGTTTGTGTGCGGCCCCGGTCGGCGCGGCGCCGGTCGAACCGGAGGACGGAGCGACGGCATCGGCGGGCAACAGTTCCCGTACGAGGCGCGCCGAAAGCGGGCACCAGCGACTGTTCGGTAGGAATCGCTCCGGGATGTCCTGTAGGTGTTCCTCCACATACTGGACGGCGGCGTCGCACTCCGGATCGGTCATATACGTAAACTCGACCGAGGCAGGATCCAGCACGAAATGCCACGGGCGATTGTACGGCTCCGCCTTCGGCGCGATGCGACCAACGACGCGTTTGGGCAGTTTTTTGTCGATGATCTCGCGCGCCTGCTTGATCCGCGTCGCATCCGTGAGTTTGAACACAAACCGATCGCCGAGAATCGTTTCCATCTCGAAAAAGGCCTCGCCCGTCGCGGCAGGGACGGAGGACGGCAAGCGGCCGACACCAGGATAGGCCGGTGGGACGGTCACGCGAGGCGTCGAAGCGGAGGGAGCCGCCGCCCCGCTCGGACGTGTCGATGTCGAGGACGACGGCGTCGGCTGAGTCGTTGGTCGTTCTTGGCGCGAGGCGCATCCGGCAACCATCACCAGCGCCAGGAGCGAGCCGCAGAGGCACATACGCCCATCGACCGACCACCCGGAGACAACCATCTCTGTCGACATCCTTTCTGGAAATACCGCGCGACTATCGTGACTGCTCCGCCGAGCGCAACGCTGCGATGAGCGCATCCGCCTGTGCCGAAACATCTGCGAGTGTGGGCCCCACAAACGTCACATGTCCCATCTTACGCCCCGGACGCGCCACGCGTTTGCCGTACAGATGCACCCGCGTATTGGCAGATGCGACAGAAGCCGCGACGGACTGGTCATCAGTCAGCGCGGCAGCATCGCCACCTAACAGATTCACCATCGACGCGACACCGTTCATCGTCGTCGTACCAAGAGGCAACCCGCACACGACGCGCACCTGCTGTTCAAATTGCGACACATCGCAGGCGTCGAGTGTGTAGTGGCCGGAGTTATGCGGACGCGGCGCCACTTCATTCACCAACAGGCGCCCATCCGCTAACATAAACATCTCCACACAAAACACACCGGGGCTGTCGAATGCGCGGACGGCCTCACAGGCTGTCCGTTGAGCACAGGCTGCGACCTCAGGCGAAACGTCCGCAGGTACTAGCGTACGTCGTAGAATTCCGTTCTTATGAAGATTATCGGCTACGGGGTAACAAACCATCTGAGGTTCACCGCCATCGTGCGCTGCACCGCGAACGACAACGACGGACAATTCTTTGACGAACGGGACGAAGGCTTCCACCACCCATTCGATCTTCGAATTACCCTGGGCACGCCATTCTTCCCCAAGAATCATCCACTCTTTCAGGTCGTCAATCTTCCACTGCCCCTTACCATCGTATCCGGCACGTGCGGTTTTGACGATGCAGGGCAGGGAACGCATTCCCGGTATAGCCAAGCCTAATGCCACGTGACCTTCTCCTTGGTCCCATGCTGGAATTGGCAATCCATGTTGTTCGAGAAATCGTTTCTGAACACCGCGATGCTGAATCGTCCGCAACACAGACGGATGCGGCACCAGCGGCACACGTTGCGCCAATCGCTCGCACAAATCTGCGGGGACGTTTTCCCATTCGAGTGTGGCTGCGGCGAGTCCGTCGAGAAAGTCCGCAGCGCCCTCGGTGGCATCAAACGGCAAGACGATGGATCGATCGGCGCCACGATGCGCCGGTGCGTCGGGATCCGGATCCCATACGGCCACACGGTAACCTAGGCGACGAGCGGCGGCGGCGAACATGGCCCCCAATTGGCCGCCTCCGAGCACACCGATCAACCATCCAACTGGGATGGGTCCAGAACAAGCAAGTGGCTGACGAGCAGTCATGCGCGCGGCGGCAAGAGGATCACGCCTTGGCGCGTGTCGAACGGGTGTGCGCCAGAAACTCCGGCTGCATCGCCGTCACCGTCGCCGTCTGCTCGGTGCGGTAGCGGATGAGCGCTTCGCGGATACGCGGATCGTGGAGTGCAAGAATTTGCGCGGCCAACAAGCCGGCGTTTTCGGCGCCGCCGATGGCCACGGTCGCGACGGGAATTCCGCGCGGCATTTGCACGATCGACAACAGCGAGTCCATGCCCTTGAGGTGCTCGGTCGGAATCGGCACACCGATCACAGGCAGATGCGTCTTGGAGGCGAGCATCCCAGGCAAATGCGCCGCCCCCCCCGCGCCGGCAATGATGACGCGAATCCCCCGCGAGGGCGCAAGGTCGGCATAGGCGAACAGACTCTCGGGTGTGCGATGCGCGGAGACGACCAGCAGTTCGTTGGGGATGCCCAGTTGCGTCAGAACGGCCACGGCCTTTTCCAACACGGGAAAATCCGTTTTGCTGCCACCCAAGACCCCGACGATCGGCGCCGACGCGTCTGAATCGGATGTGGAAGATGGCGACGTGGCGGCTGCGGAACGTTGGCTACGTGGCATAACGTATAGACCGGGATCGTGAGAACGACGGCATCTGTATCAAAACGACCGCACACCTTAACGTGCCAGGCGGGACCGGTCAAGCCGCAGGCGGGCACGGCGTGCGCGAGAACCGGGAGGAAAATTGACCCCTCCCCACCATCGGCGTATGATTTGTGGAAGGCTGGTGGTCCCGGCGAAGCGTGCTGCCTCGTCGACGCCGCCTTGTGACGACGTTCGCCGACTCGTCGACGACCATGGCTGTCCCTACGCCCTCATCCGTACGTTCGCGTGTCCGTTCGCTCGTCGATCGACGCAGCGGGCTCGACGAACTCGTCGTGGACGATCTGGCCGTCTCGTCGAAACTCCAGTCCTGGTCCGCGGTTCAAATTCCGCAACGCCTCCGATTCTCTGCGCGCCTGGCGCTCTTCCTCGTTTTCGGGTTTCTCGTCATCATCGCCTTCGTGCCTTGGACGCAGACGATCACGGTCACCGGACAACTCTCCGCCTACTCGCCGTACGAACGGCCACAGTGGATCGAATCGACCATCACCGGCAGGATCAAACGTTGGCACATCTTCGAAGGTGTGCGGGTGAAGCAGGGCGACCTGATCGTCGAAATGGACGACTGGGACCCCAATTATATGGCGCCGGATCTGCTCGCGCGCTTGGACGAGCGGAAACGCGCGCTCGATCAAAATCGGAAGGCCGCCCTCGCCCGCGCCGAACAGTTGGAGCACCGGATCTCGGAAATGCAGAACGTCGTGAAGTCGGCGGTCCCGTCGGCCTCGGCGCGTGTAGTCGAAGCGGAAAATAAGGTTCGCGAAGCCTCGCAAAAAGTCGAATCGGCGAAGATCGCCATGGCCACGGCCACCTTAAATGTGGATCGGCATCAACAGCTCGCCTCGCAAGGCCTCGTCTCACAGCGCGAACTGGAACTCGCCATCCAAGGCGCGGTCGCGACCAAGGCGGACCTGGCCGGGGCGGAAGCGAATCTCAAAGCCGTCCAGCAGGCCATGATGGCGCTCAGCTTCGGCCGCGACCAAGTGAACGCGGAAGTCTTGCAGCGTTTGATGGAAGCCGAAGCCGCCCGCAACGGCTCCATCGGCGACGCGGCACGCGCCGCCAACGAACTGGCCGATATCGAACTGCGCCTGTCGAACGCCTCCGAACGCCGCTTGGCCGCGCGCGTCTACGCCCCCGTGGACGGCACCGTGGTGCGGATGTCGGAAGTGGGTCCCGGCGAAACCGTGCGGCAAGGCGACCGCCTCGTCCGGATTTCCCCGGCCAGCGTCGACAAAGCCATCGAGATGATGGCCGACGGCATCGATGCGCCGCTCTTGAACGTCGGCCGAAAAGTCCGCCTGCTGTTCTACGGCATTCCGGCGATTCCGCTACCCGCTTGGCCCGACGTGATGGCCGGCACCTTCGGCGGCATCATCAAGGTGGTCGATCAGGTAGACGACGGCAAAGGCAACTTCCGTTTTTGGGTCGTGCCCGACCCGGAAGACCGCCCCTGGCCGGACCAATCGCATGTGCGTCAGGGCACGAAGACCATGGGTTGGGTCATCCTCAATCGCGTCCCCCTGTGGTACGAACTGTGGCGACGGTTTAATCTCTTCCCGCCAGACTTCCAGGAGCGGCCTCCGAGCTTGATCGACACGCTCTTGCCCCGCGGCGCCAGCAGTTCCAAATAAGATCGTCGTTCCGCGGACGCCGCGTGGATGCCCGCACGGCCACCGAATGTCTTTCGCCATTGCAGCGATAGCTTGATCCATTGTTTACAGCCACCTGGTAGATCTCCCGCTCTGGAGCCCACGGTGTGCTGCTGAAAGGAGTGTGTATATGCACGGCGCGTTTCCCCATCCCTCCAGCATGACACCCGGCGCTCGCACGGCCGTCCGCGTGCCGTCGGCCCTGTGCCTAGCCGTCGGCTCGCTCGCCTGGCTGTCGTTCGCAGCTGCTACGGCGCTTGCGCAACCGAATCCAGCTCCCGAGGCGACACCCCAGACAGGCACCGCAAGCGCACGACCGCTGCCGGCTATTCCGCTCAGCCAAGATGAAGTGTTCGCCTGGGTGGACCGCACACATCCGCTGCTGAAAAGCGCCGGCACCGATAAGATCGCCGCGCGAGGCCGCTTGTTGAAAGCGATGGCGGCGTTCGAGCCGACCTTCGTCAACGACACCGAAATGGAGCGGTTCATCTCCAGCAGCAGTCCCCAAAAGGGCACGCAGATGGTCGGCTTTAACGACACCTTTGTCGACTTCAAACATCCGTCGGGCATCAAAGGGCTGGCGGGCTTTCGTTCGTCGCTCGGGGACGCGCGGATTCCCGACCTCAAAATCGCCGGCGACAATCAACTGCTGATCGGAGCTTCCATTCCGCTCTTACGGGGGTTGATGGTCAACCCGGAGTCGGCAGAAATGCAGCGGTCGGAGTTGGCGGATCCGCGCGCCGACATCAAAATCGCTGAAACACGGCAGGGGTTGTTTCTCGCGGCGGCCACCCAGTTGTGGGATTGGACCTCCGCGGCGAAATTCGTCGACGTCGCGAAACGCGCCGTGAAGGTCGCGGAGGATCGCCTCAAGCAGATCGACCAGCGCGCAAAGGCCGGTGCCGCCGCCCCGCTGGACGCCGTCGAAGCGGCGCAAGAAGTACAGCGCCGGAAGGAATCGGCCATCGCTGCGCAACGGTTACTCGAACAGGAATCCATGAAAATGTCGTTGTTCCTCTGGGACCGCGATCACCCGGCGATGCCCGCGCTCGACCGCGTCCCCGATTTTCCCGATGCGGCGAGCACACCCACGGCCGACGCCGTGGTAGCGCACAAACTTCAGGCGCGCGCGGAACGCCCGGAGCTGCGCGAAATCGACATCGAAGCGAAGCTGAACAATATCGACCTCGCCTTGGCCAAGAACAACCTGCTCCCCAGCCTCGACGCGGACGCCACGCCGTCGCGCACGCCGGAAAAATTTGTGCTGGGTCTCGGTTACAAATTCGGATTGGAGTTACGCGTGCCGCTGATGCAGCGCCGCGGGCGCGGCGAAGTGCTGGAAGCGCAAGGGCGCGCCGACCGCTTGGTGCTGACGCAGAAGTATCGTGAGCAGCAGATCTTGGTGGACGTGGACAATGCCCTCTCGGCGATCGAACGTGCGAAGGAACGGACCCAGGCCGCGGCCGAGTCGCTCCGGTTGGCCCGCACGCTGGAAGAGGGCGAACGGTTCCGCTTCAGCTTGGGCGCAACAAGCGTGCTGTTCGTGAATTTGCGCGAGCGCAATACGGTGGATTCCGAAGTGCAATTGATTCGCGCCAAAGCCGACCTGCAAAAGGCCTTGGCCAACTATCAATGGGCGATCGGCGCCTGGGCGCGGAACCAACCCAGCGCCGTGCCGGTGCAGTATAAGCACGTGCGGTAATCCACCGGCGACAAACGCGTCGGCGGTGGCATTTCCCCAGCCTGTTTGATACGGTAGTCGGGAGTGCTACCGCCTGTGCCCGGCGCGGGGCGTCGCCCCACCGCCGCATCGCAGACGGACGACGCTGGACCGTTCGACCTGAGCAACGTTATGGCCGCATCCGGACACGACCACATGCCGCAACTGGGGATCAAGGATCTCCTCACGCGCATCGGCGTCCTGTTGCAGACGGAGCGGCGCATCCTCTGGTTGCTCATCTCCTATTCCGTCGCCATCGGGTTGTTCTCCCTGATCGTCCCGTTGACCGTCCAGGAATTGGTCAATACGTTCGCGTTCGCCGTGCAGCCGATGACCATCGTCACGCTGACGCTGATCATCATCGTCGGCCTGTTGTTCGTCGGCGCCTTCCGCGGGTTTCAGATCTACGCGGAGGAGACACTGCAACGCCGACTCTTCGCCCGCGTCGCACTCGGCATGACGCAGCACCTCTCCGATGTGCAAGTCTGGTCGTTCCGCCCCCGCTACGCCAATTTCTTCACGGAAGCCGTGTTGATGCAGCGGGCGCTGTCGGCGTTTTTGATCGACTTGATCGACGTCGTCATCGGCGGCGCCGTCGGCATGACGCTGCTCGTGTTCTACCATCCGTTTTTCCTCGGCTTTAACGTCGTGTTTACGGGCGGCGGCGCGGCGGTCCTGTTTTTGCTGACGCAGGGCGGACTCCGGGCCACGATCGAGATGTCGCAATGGAAGTACGATATCCTCCACTGGATCCAGGAAATTTCGTACAACGTCCTCCACTTCAAGTCGGCGACCTGTAAACCGTACCTCCTGAAACGCACCGACGAATTGTTGGACGGCTATATCGAAGCGCGGCGTAGCCGCTTCTCGGTGATGATGCGCCAACACCTCGGCTCGGTCTTCTGGCAGGCGCTGGGACAGGGCGGCGTCATCGCGACGGCGGGATGGTTGGTCTCCACCGGACAGTTGACCGTCGGTCAGCTCGTCGCCGCCCAAGTCGTCGTCGGCAAATTGATCTACAGCTTCGACTCGTTGGTTAAAAAAACCGGGTACTTCTTTTATTTCCTCACGGCGCTCACCGAATTGGATTTTGTGTTCTCGCTGCCGAAGGACGAACACCGGATCGAAGTGCCGGTGGCGTTGCCCGACCCGACGGTCCAAGGGCTGCGGATCGTCGCCAGCAACGTCGAGGTCCGTCACAGAGACGGCAGCCGCATCGTCGGGCCCTGCGACGTGGAAATCATGCCGGGCGAAAAAATCAGCCTCCACGTACCGAACCAGGCGGCCAAAACCTCGTTGGCGCGTGTGCTTGCCGGATTGGAAACGCCGACCAGCGGCGTAATGCGCTACAACGGCGTGGACCTCCGGCACGTGGAGATGGACGCCATCAACAATTGCCGCGGCTTCGTGCTGGACTCGCGGATGTCGTTGTTCGAAGGCTCCGTCGAGGACAACATCACGCTCGGCCGTCCGTCGATTCCGTATGCCGACTTGCGATGGGCGCTGCGGTTCGTCGAATTGGAAGAAGAAATCGATGCGCTGCCGGAAGGCATCAAAAGTTCGGTGCGGGCGCCCGGCGCGGTCTTCTCGAACTCGCGCATCTTACGCATGTTGCTCGCGCGCGCGATCATCACCAGACCGCAGGTCGTCATTCTCGACGGGCTCTTGCATCCGTTGCCGCCGATCCATCGCGAAACCATTTTACGGCGGCTCTGTTCGAAGGACGAACCCTGGTCCGTTATTTTCGTGACCACCGATCCGGCGATGACGCCCTACGTCGACCGCCAGATCGTCTGCGAGGCATAAAGGATAGGCATGGCACTACGCGAACGGTTTTCGGTGCGCGAACTCGGGTGGTCGCGCATTGTCTTGAGCCTTTTGATTCTGGGACTGGGCTGGGTGGGTGGACGCGAGCTCGGCGCCATCGACTCCGACCTCCGCGTCATGTACACGGAGTACACGTTGGGCGCGACGGATTTGGCGCACATCATGGCCGACACCGTCCGCTATCGGAATACGATTCTGCGTGCGCTCGAAGCGGAAGACCGGAAAGATTTCGAACGGATCACGGCGTCGCTGCCGGAACTGCGGGCGAAAATTCAGCACGGCATCGACCGCTATTCCGCGGCCAGCTTGCGTGTGTCCCGCAGCGGCCGAAGCGAGCCGGAAGACTTGCAGGCCGTGCGTCTGAGCCTCGACGACTATTTTCACAGCGCCAATAAAACCATCGATCTCCTCGTGCAAGAATACACGGCGCCGTCGAAGGCGGAGGCCACCGAATTTCGCCGTCGCGCCGAAACCCATGCGGCGGAAAACGCCGGGCCGAAAATGATTCAGTTGAGCATCGCGCTCGACCGCTTGCTCGAAACGATCGCGGACGTGGCGAAGGACATGCGGGACGAGGGCTCGAAAACCATCCGCACCACCAGCCTGCTGCTCTTTTTCGGCAGCCTGTTCCTGGCGACGCTCAATATTTTTATGGGCGTGAAACGAACCAACCCGCCGGCCGCCGAAAAGCAATGGCGCACCGACATGCCGACGGCCCACTCGCGGGGATAAGGTGGTCTTGAGTGCTGAGTGCTGAAGGGAAAGCGTTACGCGCCGCCGACCGGTCGCCCGACCGCCCGGAGTAATTCCCGCAGTTCTGCCGACGAGAGATCCTGCCAGGTTCCCAACGCCAAGCCCTCCAGCGTCAGGTGCATGATTCGTGTGCGCTGCAGGGCCACGACCTGATAACCCAACGCCTCGCACATGCGGCGGATCTGGCGATTTCGCCCTTCCGTCAAAATAATCTGAAACCGACGCGGGCCGATCTGTCGCACCGTACAGGGTCGCGTCAGGCTTCCCAACACCATCACCCCGCGCGACATCCGCTCGACGAAGCCCGGCGCAATCGGGCGATTGACTTCCACGCGATACTCGCGTTCATGCCCGTGTTCGACACGCAGCACCTCGTTCACGAGGTCGCCGTCGTTCGTCAACAGGATCAATCCCGACGAATCCTTATCGAGTCGTCCGATGGGGAAAATACGCTCCGGGTGGCCGATGGCCGCGATGATGTTGCCTTCGACATGCGCCTCGCTCGTGGTCGTGATGCCGGTGGGCTTGTGATACTTGATGTAGACGCGCGCCTGTCCCCAGGGCTGAACTTTCCCGTCCAGCGCGATTTCGTCCCGGCGGCTGACGACATCGCCCAAGACGGCGCGTCGCCCGTTGATGGTGACCCGACCCTCTTCGACGAGGCGATCCGCACCGCGCCGCGACGTGATGCCGTGTTCGGTGAAAAACTTATTGATACGGATCGTGTCGGCAGCGTCGCGTGGAGTGGAATCGTGAGACATGACTGGTGTGGAGCGGCAATGACGAGGTCGGCGGTTCACGCGGCAACGCGCACTCGCGTTACCGTTTGGTCGAACGATTGGCCTGCACGATCCCGAGGATGCGATAGATCAAACGAGCGATGGAAAACTGCGGCGCGACAAATCCTTCGATCGGCGCGATCTCGCTGACGTCCATGCCGACGATGCCGGAACCGGCGGCCAACGCGCGCATCAAGTTCAACGTGTCGTACCAGGTCAGGCCGCCCGGCTCGGGCGTACCGAGCGCCGGGACGATCGAGGGATCGAGCCCGTCGCAATCGAACGTCAGGTACACAGGGCCGCGACAGGCGGCCACCACATCCGGAATCCAGCGCGCGGCGCGCCCTTCGTAGCGTCCCATCGGATCGAGGATGGTCGCGGCGAAAAACGTCGAGATACTCGGCGTCTTCTGCATCAGCTCGACTTCTTCGGGACAGACCGAACGCACACCGACCTGCACCAGCGGCAACCCGTCGCCGACCACACGCGCCATCACGCTGGCGTGACTGTACAGATTGCCTTGGTACGCGTGGCGCAAATCGCCGTGTGCATCGATCTGCAACACACACATGTTTGGGTAGCGCTTCGCATGCGCGCGGATCGCCCCCAACGCGCCGGTATGTTCGCCGGTCAACGTGACGGCAAACTTTCCCTCGGCTACACTCGGCGCGACATAGGCTTCGATGGCGTCGACCGCGGCTTGGTCCGTTTTCCCGTCCAACTGCAACGGCGACTTCGTGGCGACGCCGCCCCACTGCCGATAGGGCTCGCAATCCAACTGTTCGTCGTAGAGCTCGACCTGTTGCGAGGCCGTGATCAGTGCGTCCGGGCCATGGTCGGAGCCGAGAATGTAGCTGGAGGTATGTTCGTACGGCGCCGGCAAGATGTGGACGCCGGCGGTCGCCGGATCGCACCAGGGCAGATCGAGGCCGAGGAAATTATCGGAAAGACCGAGCCACCCAGATGGCAATGTCATGCTGATGGTCCAGAAGAAGGCCGCGCAAGGCCGATGGCATCGTGCGCACCGGCGCAGCCGACTCTACGACGGCGCCGGTGCGTGCGACACGTTAGCTGCGACGCTTGGGAAGATTTTCCGGCGGAATGAAGACGGCCAACGCCACGACCGTCGTCCAACGGTCGGCCTTGCCGATGGCGGACTGCGTATTGTTCAACGTGCGGACGATCTTGCCGCCCATCTTGAAGACTTGCTCGCGCTCTTTCCACGCCGAATTCGGATCGAACTCGACGCCCAAGGTGGTGGCCAACATCTGCGCCGCCAAGTCTTCGGTATATTCGCCCGTCTCTTCGTCGGTCTCGCCGTGCGCATGGTGTTCGGACAAGTATCCGTAGGAGTGCCGATCCGTCGGGATCGCCAACCCGATGGATGCGGAGACAAGGCGATTGCGCTCGTTCGTTTCCGACCGCGCCATGACGCAGAACGTAATTTCACCGGGGTTCAGGAGTTGTTCGCCGCGCTTCCGCGGGACGATTTTGCAATCCGGGGGCAAGATGGAGGAGACGCTGACGAGGTTGCAGTAGGCCACACCCGCCGAGCGGAGCGCTTGCTCGAACGAGGCCAGCTTTTCGCGGTGCACGCCGACGCCGCGGGTTAAGAACAAATGTGTAGGAACCATATTCCCCCTTCTCCCGAGTCGCTCCGACGTGCGGAGCACTCTCCTCTGGACCATCTATGCCTGTGCGCCCTGTCGCCGACACGTTGCGACCGCACACGGTGGGCATTTGTATCAACTTGCCCCATGTTTCGCAACTTTTTCAGCAGCCGACCGGCGCCTACATCCCGCGCATCTTATGATGTCGGTGTTTCGGGCAGGTTAAGAATCAGCAACCGCAATTCGGTCATTTCTTCCATCGCCGAACGGACCCCTTCACGCCCCAGCCCGGAATCCTTCACGCCGCCGTACGGCATGTGGTCCGCGCGGAACGTCGGAATCTCGTTGGCCAACACCGCACCGACTTCCAACTCACGATAGGCCTGAAAAATCTTGTGCACGTCGCGCGTAAAGACACCCGCTTGCAAACCGTAGGGCGAATCGTTGAGCCGCGCCAGCGCCTCGTCGAATCGTTCGTAGGCGGCGACCGTCACAACCGGCCCGAACACTTCTTCGCAGGAGAGTTTGCGGTCCGCCGGCACATCGGCCACCACCGCAGCATCCACCACCGTCCCGTGACGGGCGCCGCCCAACAAGAGGCGCGCGCCGTGCGCCGCCGCATCGTCGATCCACGAGGCAATCCGTTGCGCGGCCGCGTCGTTGATGACCGGACCGACGACCGTGTCCGCCTTCGTGGGATCGCCCGCTTTCAGCGCCCGCACTTCGTTCAGCAACAATTCGGTGAAGCGTTCGCGAATCGACGCGTGGACCAGCACGCGCTGGACGGAAATACAGGTTTGCCCGGCATAGCCAAATCCGCCGGCGGCACATCGTTTGGCGGCGTAGGCGAGATCCGCATCGGGCTCGATGATCACGCCGGCATTGCCGCCCAATTCGAGTAGCACGCGCTTTTTCCCAGCCTTGGCCTTCAACATCCAGCCGACCGCGGCGCTGCCGGTGAAACTCAAAATTTTGAAGCGGTCGTCCTCGACGAAACGTTGGGCAATGCGGTTGTCACACGGCACGACATTGAGGGCGCCGGGCGGCAACCCCACACCTGCGACGATCTCCCCGAGCAACAGCGCGGTCAGCGGCGTTTGCGGCGCGGGTTTAATGAGGATCGCGTTCCCCGCGGCCAATGCGGGCGCCACCTTATGCACGACGAGATTGAGCGGAAAATTAAACGGCGTGATCCCGAGGATGGGACCGATGGGCACGCGGCGCGACAGACCGACGTAATGATCGAGTCCGGGCGTCCAGTCGAGCGGAATGACATCGCCGCCCAACCGCTTGGCTTCCTCCGCTGCGACGATGAAGGTCTGCACGGCGCGGCCGACCTCGCGTCGCGCGTCCGCAATCGGCTTGCCGGCTTCCGCGACCATGAGGGCGGCGATCTCGTCCTGCCGTGCGCGCAACTGCTGCGCGATGGTCTCGCAGGCCTGCGCGCGCGCATACGCGGGCAGCCGCGCCATCGCACGGGACGCCTCCTGCGTGGACAACACGGCGGATTCCGCCGCGGCATCGTCCGCAAGGCAGACCTGTGCGATCGTCTCGCCGTTGTACGGATTTCGAATGGTGTCGAACAGGGATGTCGTGACGCGGCGGGTGCCGATCACCAACGGTCGAGGCGCGCTCACCGATGGGATTCCTCCACTGGCGACACGCTTAGGCCGGACCGGCCGCGGAGACGGTAGACGTCGCCCCAGAGGCGGCGGCGGTCGCCTTGGCGATCAAGTCGGCCGTACCCCAATCTTGGACGGCGGCCAACGTAAAATGCTCGTACGTAGACACCCCATGACAGGACGGACAGTCCGGCCGAGGCACCTTCCGCCAGTAGACCTCGCCGAGGCACGACATGCAGACCCACAAGTCGGCATCGCCCGGATTTGCAGGAACCTGCCAAAACGTTTGTGTACTGGCCATCGCTCCCTCCCTGGTCATCCACAACGATGGAGAACGTGCCGGGATCCGCTGCCCGGCCCTACCGAACGTACGCCGTCGGGGACGGCGACGTTTGCGACGATTGCCGACTGCCTCCGGCTGGCGCCTTCTGCAACAACTCTTCGATCTGGGTTTGGAACACGTCGAACGGGAACGCACCCGGCACCGTGATGGGCGCCGTCTGCCGCCCGCTCATGTCGTGCGAATGCAGAATCACGAAGCCCGGTGTGCCGCGAAAGCCCCAGCGCCGGCCTTCCTCGCGGTCGGCAAAGATGGCGTCGATGTACGCGCCGTCGCGCAGGCACCCTTGAAATTTTTTGTCGTCGAGGCCAAGCTGCTTCGCGTCGCGCATGAGCCCCATCATGTCCAACTCCGCGCCGGGCGAAAAAAGCCGGTCGTGCATCGGCCAGAACTTGCCTTGCTCGCCTGCGCACCGCGAGGCCAACGACCCGGCCACGCCGGGGCCTTGGTCGGCGCGCGGAAAATCTCGGTAGTAATACCGGACCTTGCCGGTATCGACGTACCGCGCCTGGATCATCGGCCAGGTCTCGCGGAAAAACTTGGCGCAGAACCCGCAGGTGAAATCGGAATATTCGATGATCGTGACGGGCGCATCGGGATTACCCCGCACCCGCGCGTCGTCGCGGAACGCGCCGACATCGACGACCGCCGATAAGAGCGCAGCGGCCAACACACCGAAGCCCAGTACGGCTCCGCGAAGTCGTGCGACACGAGCCTGACGCGGACGCGGGGACAATCCAGAGGTGATCACGGGCTTAGGCCTTAGCCTTTCTGCCGCGGGCTGTGCGACGAGTCGCCGGTCCGGATCGACGGGACGAGGCGCGCCGCCGTTTCCGTTCGAGCAAGCCCTTCATCAGCAGCGGCCACACGACGGTGGCATCGCTCAACACTTCCGCAAATCGTCCGCCGTCTCCCGGCGGAACGAATTTCCCCCAGGAGATCCCTTCCTGATAGGTGCAACCGCTCAAACCGCCCCAATAGTCCGGCTCCGGGCAAATACGGACCCCGTACTGGAAGCGTGGCGGCGCAACATCGAGCCCCAATCGCAAATTGCCGATCTCCACATACGGCCCGACCTGCTGCGCCCAGTTGCGCGGGACGCCGCCGCCGATCGTAAAAATCCCGAGGCGTTTGGAGGCCATGATGCGGTCGGTATAACTATTGAGGTCGAGGTACGGATTAAACGACGGATAAAACTTGTGCAACGCGCGCCGCACGCCGGCATCGCCGAGTTTTTTATCCGAGACTTTCTTGGCCTCGGCCAAATACTTCCGCATCGCCCAGATGCCGACATCCAGGCCCATTTCGGAGTCAGTAAAGGCCGGGATAAACACTGGGACCTTTTTTTCGTACGCGCTCTTCAAAATGCCGGGACCGGGAAATTCTCGATGCAGCGTCTTGCCGACTTCGTACGTCAGCCGTTCGGACGACAACGGCAGGCTCATGTCCATACGTCCGAGCGTTTCCGTGACGACGTGCTCGACGTAGTTGAGGTTCGATTCCATTTCGAGCGTGTCGTACACGCGGTTGTAGCCCTTGCTGAACAACTCTTCGTCGTCCATCGCCGGATCGTGACGATAGTGCGTCTTGCCGGTCGACTCGCTCAATCCATGCGCGACGAGCGCGCCGGTCGAGACGATCATCTGCACCATCCCC
This sequence comes from Nitrospiraceae bacterium, assembly GCA_046351095.1. Taxonomy (GTDB): domain Bacteria; phylum Nitrospirota; class Nitrospiria; order Nitrospirales; family Nitrospiraceae; genus BQWY01. The sequence continues at coordinate 2,775,268 of JAXLZC010000001.1, read as the reverse complement.
TCGTCGATCATCTGGCTGATGATCTTCCCCATCTTGGCGATCGTCATGGCGCCGGACAGCGTCAGCACGACCGTGCAGTCGGGGTCTTCGACCATCGCACACAACACATCGAACGCTTCGCCGAGACGGCGACCGCCGAACGCAGTCTTCCGCATCGCGGCGAGCAAATCCGTAAACGAATCGATCTGCGTCGGATCCAACGGCTCCAACGCATCCAAACCATCTTTCGCCCCGTCATGTAACGTGCGCGGCAACATACTCGTCGTGATCCTCCGAACCGTCGTACGCTGCGACAAGATGCACGCAGGCCGACGGCGGCAAAAATCGTTATACACAACGCCGCACAGACGGGTCAATTGAAGCGACGACGCCGTCGCCGATCATGCCCGCGTCTCCACGACACCACACGACCCACCAGCCCGCGTCCTCCTCGCTGGACAATACGTACATTCTCGGATCGTGCGATCGCTCACACATCGCGATGTACAATCCTGCGCGACCGCCTTGACACTCGGCGACGCCGGCGATTAGGCTGACTTACTCGACGATTCACGCGCTGCACGACCACGATGCTGCACACAATACCGACAGCGACCCGACACCCAACAACGAAGCCCCACAGCGCCGTGCGCCTCATCCGCGCCGCAGGCCTCGCACTCTCCGCGCTGCTGCTTCACGGCTGCTCTTCCACGGGACCGACGCCGTTCGGCCAAAACGCGGTGGCCACCGGCGGCCTGACCAAAGGCAATTTCCGGATCGTCCAAAGCAACGTGCGCGGGGACAGTTACGGATTTCGCCTCCTGGGTTTCATTCCCATCGTGCCCGCGCGCATCGTCGACGCGAAGACGGACCTGTACGAGAAACTCGCCAAAAGCGGCGACCGCCTTGAGGGCCGCTCGATCGCGCTCGCCAATGCGACGGAAGATCACAATACGTATTACTTCATCATCGGCAGCGTGCCGCGTATTACGCTGACGGCCGACATCATCGAATTTCTCGACGAGCAATCGCCTGCCGGACGAACCGAACGCGCAACCGAGCGGCCGAAACCCGCCGACCCCGCGACAAATGCGTTGGTGCCGTCGTCCGTCCTGAAACCGTCGACGTTGAACTCCGCTTCGCCTGCGCCGACGGCACCCGTCGCACGCCCGACGCCGCTGCCTCCCGCGCCACCGTCGGCCACCGCACCGAGCGCCCAAACGCCGTTTTCGTCGGGACTTCCGCCCGTAGGACAGGACGCACCCATCGCCGAGTTCGACCTTCCGACCTCACGGCCGCCCGCTCGCTAGGCGCGGCCATGTGCCTCCTCGAACCACAGCTCCTTCGGACGGACGAAAAAGCTGTTGACTTGGATCGATGTCGGCGGTACGCATAGGGCCACACGCAGGGCAGTAGGCCATCGGCCTCCCCTGCCGCGCTTTTCACCACCTTTTCATGAGGCACCAATGAAGACCCTTGTTGGATTTGTTTCGGCTGCGCTCTTCACCCTCGTAGTGGTCGGCGGATCGGCTACGGCCGTCCAGGCGGGTGATCTTCCGGATAGCACCATCAAGTCGAAGTTGATGGCGTTGTTGGGCGGGAACAACCAGGCGTTCTCCGGCGTCGATGCCTGCGTCAACAAGGGCAGCGTCGATCTGCACGGCAAGGTGGCCAACGAAGACCTGAAGACCAAGGCCGCGGATCTCGCCAAGTCCATCGCCAGCGTGAAGGAAGTGGCGAATAACATCGTCGTCCGCTAAGCCCTTCTCGTGGCTGTAGCTCGCTGGTGCCTTAGGCATCCGCGAGGACGACGTGAGCCACACGCAGATACACGAAGCGGGCGGTTGGGGTTTCCAACCGCCCGCTTTTTTTGTGTCCTCACTCGCGCGGGGAGTCTGCGCTGCCCGCCTTCACAGTCACACCGACGGAGCGCGAAGGTAGTCTGCGGCCGTGATCGTCTTTCCGACGGACACGATGTCCGGATCCGGCATCGGAAGCGACGGCGGCTCCGCAACCAGATCGCGCAAACACGTCGTCACGTCTCGATAGGCTCGCGCTGCGGCAACACGTCGGTCGATCGGCTGCATTCCCTGTGTCGGACAAAAGGGCGTTCCGTATCGCATGCGCAGCATGATCGGCTCGCTGCGCAACACTCGCCAAATGGACGGGAGCAAGGCCATCGTCCCGACGAAGCTCGGCGCGTCATGCCGCTGTCCCCACTCGGTTTCGTATCGCAGCGCAATCGGCCAGACGGTCGCCTCGGCGTCGAGCGCCGCCTGAAAAATACCCGCCTGGAACGGGAGCACGCTCGTCCCGTCGGTCGATGTGCCTTCCGGAAACAACGCCACACAACGACCATGGCGTAACAGTGCAACCGTCGCTCGTTGTGCCTGATGCAGGGCTTTGGCCCACCCACGACGCAGAAAGATCGTCCCGGTTTTTTCCGCCATGGTGCCCACGAGGGGCCACCGCCGCACCTCGGCCTTCGCGATAAAGTGGACCGGATGCGCGGCGTTGATGGAGAGAATGTCCAACCAAGAAACGTGGTTGGCGACGAAGAGCACGCCGGACTGCGATCCATCGGGAAGCACACCGCTGCGTTCCACACGGATATGCAGGCGACGCAGCGCACCCAGAGACCATGTCGCAATAATCGCTTCGCGACGTGGACCGGTCAGGCGAGGCAACACGAACAGCGACAACAGCCCGCCCCAGACCACATGCAGGAGCAGCATGAGCGCCCTCGCGAATGCGTGAAGCATCGTCATGCGGCGCGCGGCAGAGACGCCGCCGCGCTGCCGGTGTAGTGCCGGGCGTAGCGCGCAGTCATGGCCGCCATCGGAAGCAGCATCAGAAAGTCGATCGTCTTGAATAACGGATCGTGGGCCGGCGAGCCGCAGACCGCGGCGCCGATCCGTAAGTAGCCCTTGATGAGCGGCGGCAACGACACCGAGCCGTCGACGTCCGTCGCGGACGGCAAGCCCATCGGCCCCACGGTGAACGGGCGATAGGGAACTACCCGCCAATGCTCCGGACTCAAGTGATTGTCGAGCAAGAGGCGCGTCGTGGCCCGAGCCGCCGCACGATCGTCCGTGAACGGCGCGCTCGCACAACCCATCACATACTCATACCCGCGCTCCAACACGAATTGCGCGAGTCCACCCCATAATAACGTCATCACCGCGCCGCGACGATAGTCCGGATGGACGCAGGAGCGGCCGATTTCCACTGTGCGCGGCAAAATCGTCTGCAAGCGGCTGACATCGAATTCCGTTTCGACATAAAACCCGCCGTGCCGAAAAGCCTTGTGCGGTTCCAACAATCGATAGGTGCCCACGACACGCCCGGAGTGGTTGTCTCGGACGAGCAGATGCGAGCAATACGCATCGAAGCGATCCACATCGCGCTGGTGCGAGGCCGCCGACAGCTGCGCGCCGCATTCCTGCGCGAAGACGTCGTAGCGCAACGCCTGCGCTTCCTGCACCTCGGCCTCCGTCCGTGCAAGCGCCACGCTGAACCGGCTCGAACCTGAGTCCTGCGTCGTCGTCATACCGCCTCCTTCTTACAGGTCTTGGTTTCCTACAGGATCCCATCGCCGTGTAACAGGAGGCTCAAGCTCGGTTCAGATCTGGGAGAACACTACTGAGGTCTACGCATGACTACAGCGGGCACGAGTCAGGTGGTGCGGGCATAGAGTGCGCCACATCGACCAGAGATTGGCGTGTCTAGGACGCGATGCAGGAGCAACGCGTGGAAACTCCGACGCCACAAGAATATGTCTCTAGAGAAGCCGAGGCACGCACAGAGGAAAAAAGATGGTGGTCCCAACGGGATTCGAACCCGTGTCTGAGCCTTGAGAGGGCTCCGTCCTAGGCCAGGCTAGACGATGGGACCAACCAGGAATGCCGCACAGGTCTGGCCAGGAAAGAGGGAATCTAGCACAGCGCCGCGCCCGATTGGAAGGTGGCTTGCAGTTCGACGTGATGCGCCGATGCACACCTGACTATCGACGCCTCCCCCATCCTCCATCGTCGCCCCGTTGGGCAGATCTCCCTTTCCTCATTGACGAGTCGGGAAGACTTTGGGACCATGCACCCGTGCACTTTGAACTACTCAGCCCAATCGCGCATATTGAAACCTTTGCAGTCGGCTCCGGCATCCATGAGATCGCACGGCTGAGAAAGTTTTACGGAAGAGGGAGATGGAGAAAGCGCAAGGGTGTCGCCACTATTCGTCTTCGAGATGGGTCGATTCACCTGGCCGAAGTCCACTGGTATGAGGCCACCGGCATCGGACGCAAGGAATTTAAAGTCAAACGATTCTTGTAGAGGATTCACTCATGCCACGCAAACCACGCAGAACAGCACGCTTCCTTCTTTGCGTCAGTAATAAGGGATACCTCGCGTCACTCGAAAAGCGAAAGATCTATGTGGCGCTTTCTGATTCGACGGCGCTGAAGCATGGTCACGTCCGCGTGATTGATGAATCCGGAGACGATTATCTTTACCCCCAAACACTTTTTCTTCCGATCAGCATTCCCACCGCACTACAGAAGGCCATCCTCGAAGCCGCATAAGAGGCGGCTGCTGCCTTGATGACGCACAACCATAATTCCGGTAAATCACACAGACTAGACTAGGTCTCAGTTTTTTGGGGTTCACATTTTATGGAGCTCTGTCAAAATACTGACAAGGGACTTTCTCCCATTGCTTCAGGACACCATCTGCATCATAGTAACGTTAAATCCATTGCACACATACCCTTTGATGGCGGGATACCTTAACCGATACATCTCAACTGTCTCTCCAGAGCTCAAGGACAGTGTCGATTCAGGTGGACCAAACTCTTTGTGTACAAGGTCCTGAGACTTACGCCCTTTCATTTGGTCAAGGTACACAAAAACTCCAGTACTATAGCAAGCAGACTGGAGGCCCAAGGCCACGATCACAGCCCACCTACTCAAAATAGCTCGCCAAGCCACTCCACTCCCTCTTTCCCCTGGATTGCCAGAATAGTAGTCGGGTCTTGCAATGATACTTCCTGCTGCTCCGTTCGCTTCACTCGACGACTACTGGTTGCATGTGCACGCCGAAATGTTCGGCTATTTCAGCCAATCGATAGCCATGCGTGCAAGAGGCGGCGTAAATGAGGTGCAGCGGGAGACAGCGCGCCTAAGAGAATGCGTGGGGAGCGGGCTGTGACAGGCGCGCGACCGAATCACGTATCGCATTGCAAGACCTGAGGTGGCCCGGATTTGACAGACACCTTTGAACGGGGACAGGATTTTCCCAGGAGGTGTCCGATGGGTGCACGCAAACAATTTACTCCCGAATTTAAGCGCGACGCGGTCCAGCTATTAGAGGGCGGAAGTCGTCCCGCGTCCGCCATTGCCCGTGAGCTGGGCATTGCTCGCAACCAGTTGTACAAGTGGCAGACCGAACTTCGTGCCCGTGGCGCCGGGGCGTTCCCTGGATCGGGCGCGCGGAAGGAACGGACCACCGAGCTCACTCGTCTCAAGCGCGAGTTAGCCCGGGTCACCGAGGAGCGCGATATCTTAAAAAAAGCGGCGGCGTACTTCGCCAAGGATGTGCGGTGAAGTACGCGTTTATGCACACGCAGCAGCCAGCATTTCGACTGACTCGGATGTGTCGGGTGTTGGGCGTGAGCCGCAGTGGGTTCTATGCCTGGCAGCACCGGGGGGCGAGTGCACGGACGCAGGCGAATCAGGCACTCACGGATCGGATGCGGGTCCTCCATCAGCAGACGCGAGAAGCGTACGGCGCACGCAAAATGTGGCAGCTCTTGCAGCGCGAAGGCCTGGCGTGCGGTCGGCACCGCGTGGCCCGACTGCGGCGGCTAGCGGGGATCGTGGCCTTGCGTCGGCGGCGCTATGTCCGCACCGTGCAGGTCCGCCAGCACGAGCCGCCGGCGATCCCGAATCGGCTGGACCAGCAGTTTGCCGTCTCGGCCAAGAATCGGGTGTGGGCTGGGGATCTGACCTTTGTGCCGACCCGCACGGGCTGGCTCACGGTGGCGGTGTTAGTGGATCTGTATTTCCGGCGGGTGGTGGGCTGGGCGATGAGTGCCCGTCAAACGCTCTCCGTGGTCGTGGAGGCCTGGTGGATGGCCTGGCGCCGACGGCGGCCGGCACCAGGGTTAGTGCATCATAGCGATCAAGGCAATCAGTACCGCGCGGGACTCTATCAGCAACTGCTCGCGCGACGAGGGGTCGTGGTGAGCATGAGTCGCAAAGGGAATTGTTACGACAATGCGCCGGTGGAAAGCTTCTTCAGTTCGCTGAAGAACGAGTTGGTGCATCATCGGCAGTTTCAGCATCAAGCCGAGGCCCAACTGGCGATCACCGAGTATATCGAGCGGTTTTACAACCGACAGCGTCTGCATCAGGCGCTTGGCTACCGCAGTCCGGAGGAGTTTGAGCAGCAGGAGAGTGGTACGTAATTCACGTGTCTGTTATTCCGGGGCCACCTCAACCTGCCCCCTATCGGGCGCTACAAGATCTGACCGCACCTATGTCATTAGTATTCACTTGTGCGCTGTGCGCCTCCAATCGAAATTAATCCGCTCCCTTCTCCGAGGGCAATAAAGGGAACCCTTTAGGCTGCATACTTAGATCCGTAGCAGGCAATACCTCATCCGGCCTTATTAGATAGATCGCCCCGCCAACTTCCAGCTGAAGATGGACATCCTCAAACCCTGTATACGTGGACTTCCGATATTCGGGAGGAAATGTAGAGATATAATATGTCACTTTTACACCCGCAATATTTGCACGCATATAGTGGCCATTCGGCAGTCCTATTTGCAGAAGAGCACCACTTAGAATCATTGTCCGCGAAGGCTCCGTCATAAATTCAACGGGCACACCGGCGTTATTGTAGACGAACAGACGAGGCGTCGGTGGGCAGCCAGAGGTTGCCCATGAAGCAAGCACGATTATTGCCAGCATCCAATACTTGGAAAATACACGCGCCAGACTAGAGGCAGGTCTTGCAATCATACTTTCTGCTCCTCCACACGCTTCAACTGCACGACTGTCGGTCGCAGAGTACGGGCGGCTCGATCGTCGAGACCTCTTCTCCAGTAGCCGATAGTTTCTCAGCATCTACTGCATAAATCCACTCAACGCATCGTTGCATCTCCTCGCTGAAGTCGATACGATTCGCTGCATGACGACGACGCAATCCATATCCTCACCTACGCGAATGTCCCACACCCTCGTATTCGCCTCGCTGCTCTGGCTCTCCGGCTGCAGTGGCATATCGGCGTACTCGGCGGAGTCGCAATCCGGTCCACCCCATTGTCCCGCGACCGTGACGGTGAAACTCGACGGCGTGAAGCGCAACTTCACGGTTGAATACGTAGAACCGAGCACGCAGCTCAAACGCAGCAACGATCCCAATACAAGCAGCGAGCCGCTCCACACGCTATCGCATACGACGATCTATTTGGAGCGCGCCAACGGCGTCCGGGAATACACCAAGGTCGCCGCGAGCAGCGTCGCGGGTGGCGGACATGTGCAGCGCATCGTCACGCCGCCGGATCCGAAAAATCCCGAGCTCATCAAGGTGTGCGTCACTGCAAGCAACGCAGTCGGCGAAGGACCGCCCACGCCCTAGGGTTTTCCCGCTGTCGCACTGGCATGGGACGGTAGGTTTCGGGTAGACTTTCTCCGTCGATCCGGTAGCTCCTCCACATCCACATCGTTCGGGGGCACTGAGCCGCTCGTGAGCCCACACCCATCATCGCCGCCGCAACTGGGACGCCTCGCCGAATTAAATTTCGGCTCGAACATTTTGCGGAATACGAACGGTGTCATCCGTTTGCAGGGCAAACCGCAGATCGTCATCGAACTCGGCGACACGCAGATTCTCCTGACGATGGATTTCTACGACGCCGAAGGGCTCCACGTGGCGCACCTACGCCGCAACGCCTGGGCCTTCAACCGGCGCGAGCAGTTTATGTTGCAAACGAGTGCGCCGACGGCATCGACGTTTGCGGACGGTGCGTGGCTCACCGTGTGCGAGCGCCAATCCGGCGCCGTCGTGCTGGAACTGACGGCGCGGCCCGACACCTCGGTGCAGATGATCAACGCGCATTTTCACACGCACACCGGCGCGCCGGTCGAATTGACGCCGCATATCTGCCGCATCGGCACGGACCTGTCGTGGTTCGGCGACATCCGCGAATGCCGCGGCGGCTCGGTGATCGTCGGCTGACCCCCGTAGCGTCGACCGCCACGCTTGCTGTACAACCGTCCGTATCACCATGCCCCTCTCCATGACCGACCACGTCAAACCCAGCATCCAAGCCCTTCTCGTCTGCGACACGGTTATTGAGGACATCATGACGCGGAAGAAGAGCCTGATCGGCCTCTTCACGCATCTGCAGGCGCACGCCTTTCCCTTTCAGCACCCGCAGCTCGGCTTGTATTTTTGTCTGACGGACGCGCAGGGCACCTATCAATTCGACATTCACCTCGTCTACCTGAATAACGACGAGACGATTGCGCAGGCGAGCTTGCCGGGTGTGGAGATTGCCGACCGGTTGCAGATTTCGGATTTCGGCGTGAACATTCCCGCGCTCGTGTTTCCGGCGCCGGGCCGATACGAGTTCCGCCTCTCGGTCAACCGTCAGGTGATCGCGCAAAAAGATTTTCACGTCGTGCAGGCGGTCCTCCCGCCGTCGGAATAGGGCGCGGCGCCGCGCACCGACTTCCACACCCCACACGTTGCACCGACTCCTATGCGGCTCGTCGCTCATGTCGACATGGACGCGTTTTTTGCGGCCATCGAAGAACGCGACCACCCGAATCTCAGGGGACGACCCATCGCCGTCGGCGCCGACCCGGACGGCGGACGCGGACGTGGCGTCGTGTCTACGGCCAACTATGCCGCACGCGCCTACGGCCTCCATTCCGCCCTTCCAATTTCTCGCGCGTGGCAGCTGTCGGAAGTCGCACGGCGGCAGGGCAAACCGCCCGTCGCGTTTCTTCCCGTACGTATGTCGCACTATGCCGAGGTTTCGCGCCGGATCATGGCGCTGGCGGAGACGTCGGTCCCCACGCTCGAACGCGCCAGCATCGACGAAGCGTACCTCGATCTGACCGAAACAGGCTCCTATGAGGCGGCGGCCGCCTGTTGCCGCTCGCTGACGGCGCACATTCTTGCAAACGAAGGGCTGACGGCGTCGGTTGGACTCGGCCCGAATAAACTCATCGCCAAAATCGCGTCGGGCATGCGGAAGCCGGCGGGATTCACGGTCGTGCAGCCGGAACAGGTCGCGGATTTTTTGGCACCGCTCCCGGTCGGCGCCATTCCAGGGATCGGCCCGAAGGCCACGGAGCACCTCACGCGTGAGGGCGTCATCCGTGTCGGCGACCTGCTGGCGTGGCCGCGCTCGCGGCTCGACCATGCCTTCGGGCAGCGCGGTCTCGCTTGGTGGGCACGCATCCGTGGCATGGACGACGATCCGGTGGTCGCCGTGCGCACAACGAAATCCATCGGCGAGCAAGACACGTTCGATACGGACACGCGGGATGTGGAGTTTTTGATCGGGTTCATCCGCGAGCGGTGCGCAAGCCTGTTGCGCACGTTAGGCGAAGAAGGATTCCAGGCCTGCCGCACCGTCGTGCTGACCGTTCGGTTCGCCGACTTCACGACGGTCACCCGATCGCGCACGCTACCGCGCCCACTGAGCGAGACCCGTCAGTTGGAAAGCGAAGCGTTGAAACTCTTCCTGCCCTTCCTTGATCGACGGGAGAATCCGCACGGCAAACTCATTCGACTGGTTGGGCTCAGGCTGGAACGGCTGGAATAGGTCTGACTGGTTCAGCCGTCCGCATCCACTCTGCGATGCGGACGGCTGCAGGCGATCGGCTGTTAGTGCGTGACCGTAACCGTATAGGTCTTGAGGGTCACGGTGTCCTGCGCTCGAACGTCGATCGGAATCGACGTCGGCCCAAAGAACGCGAGCGGGGCCTGGAAGGCTTGCCCGGAGACAGCCGCTTGCCCTGCAATCGTCAGCGTGGCCGTGGGGTCGGCGACCGTCGCAACGATCGTGACGAACGACGTGAAGATGCCGACATTGCTGACGGTGTAGGCCGTCACGGCCGGAGAAAATGGCGCCGGCGCCACAAGCCCTGGCGACAGTTGCAAGTTCGCCAATTCCGCATTGGCTGAGGCCGGCCGCTTCACCACCACCACGTACGATTTTGTCGCCAACCCACCGGCCGACGTCACAACGATGGTGAAGGTATTGTCCTGATTCACGACAAGCGGGACCGGACCAAAGGCTTGTCCGGACGCCACGGCTTGGCCGTTGATCGTCATCGTAGACGTCGGATCCGCCAGCGTCGCCGTAACCGTCGTCGTCGCCGTCGCATTCGGAACGGACAGCGAATAACTCGTCACGCCGGCCGTGAACGACGGCGTCAGCCCGCCTGCAGAGACCGACAGATTCGAGAGATCGGCGTTGGCATTTCGCGTGATCGTCACCGTGTAGGTTTTCTTCGCGCCATTTTGCGCCGTCACCTCGACTGGAATTGCATTCGGACCGAGCGCTAACTGTATCGGCGCCGTCGTTTGGCCGGATGCGAGCGGTGCCCCCTTCACCGTGATGCTCGCCGTGGGATCGGCCACCGCGGCCGTCACCGTCGTCGCCGCCACCACGCTGGGCACCGCCAGAGAATACCCCGTGGTCCCCGATGCAAAGCCGGGGCTGAGCGTCCCGGCAGACACCGAGAGACTGCTCAGGTCGTTGTTGCTGGATTGCGGTCTCCGCACCGTAACCTTGTAGGTCTTCACGGTCCCATCCGGTGCCGTCACCACAATGGGGATCTCCGTATCGCCGACCTTCAAGTCGATGGCGGGTGACGCTTGACCGTTCGGCACATCCTGACCGTTGATCTTCAACTTCGCCGTCGTTTCCGCCACGATCGCCGCAACCGTGGTGCTGCTCGTGGCGTGTTGCGTGGCGACCGTGTATGCCAGCGTGTCGGAATTGAACTTCGGCGACAGAGTTCCCGCGGACACCGAGAGTGTCGCAAGATCCGCCACACCCGACGCACCGCGAATGATGACGACCGAATATTGCTTCGGAGTCCCGCTGAGCGGCGTGACGACGATCGTGAACGGATTCGGCCCCACCGCCAACGTCGCCGGGCCGAACGCCTTCCCTGCTCCCACCGCCTGACCGTTGATCGTCACGCGCGCGGCCTGCTCCAGCGCGGTCGCTTCGATGGTCGCGCTCGTCACGGAGCTGCCGGTCTTCACGGTGTACCCCAACTGCTGCGGGTCGAACGGGGGTGTCATGTTGCCTTCCGACACGCGCAACGACGCAAGGTCCGCCAGCGGGGACTGCGCGCGCGTCACTTGCAAGGTATACGTCCGCGGGAACCCACCCGCACCGGTTTCTTCCACAAGGATGCTGACGGCCTTCGTGGTGCCCGGTACGAGTCCATCCACGAGAAAGGGCGCATCGGGTTGCACGGTTTGATTCTGAATCTTCAGGATCGCGCGACTCGGGTCCGCCGGTTTCGCTTTGACGGTCACAGCGGCGGCACTGTTCGGCACCACCACGGTGTAACTCGTCACTTGAGGGTCGAAGCTGGGTGAGAGGGCCGGGGCCAGCGACGACGTCGTCGCATTCGACGTGACGTCCAATGTCGCAAGCAAGGCCCGCGTGTTGTCCGCCGGAACGGCGGCCGGATCGGGATCGGGAATACACCCGCCCGCAACAACCAGCATCACACCGCTCAACAGCCAACGAGAGACGAGAGACACCACAATATACCTTTCATCACAAGCGGACAACGGCGGCCGACGTTCGCCGCCTCAGCATCCGAAGAAAAACAGGCACCGCGTGACGGTCACCGAGTAGGACTTAGTCGTCACAGTATCCTGCGCGCGAACGACGATGGGAATGGTCGTGCTTAACCCATCGAGTTGCACACCGATCACTTGTCCAGACGCAACGGCCTGGTTGTTCACCGTCAAAGTCGAGGTGGCATCCTGCGTCGTCGCCTGGACCTGAACGGAGGAAACGAAGAGATTCAGATTCGGCACCTGATAGCTCGCCACCTCAGGCGAGAACGCCGGCGTGAGCGTTCCCGGGACCACCACCAAACTGGACAGATTCGCATTGGCGGATGGCGCGCGCGTCACCTCGACTCGATACTTTTTTTCGCTCGTTCCGACGGCATTCCGCACGACGATCTCAAACGCATTCCCACCCACATTCAATGGGAACGGACCTGCCGCCTGACCGGACGGCACGGCCACCCCACCGATCGTAACGGTAGAGGTGGGATCCTCCGCTGTCGCCGTAATGGTGGTCTGCGCAGCGGCATTCGGCGCCGCCACCTTGTAATCGACCTGGTCCGCAGTAAACGCCGGAGCCAGCGCGCCTGCCGAGAGCGACAAGGCCTTTAAACTCACGTTGCCGCTGCGCGTGATCGCGACGGTGTACGTCTTCGGGCTGCTACCTCGCGGCGTCACGACAATGGGAATGGTCGTCGTCCCCACCGACAGCGTAATGGGGCCAAAGGTTTGACCAGATTGCGCCGGTTGGTTATTGATCTGCATGGTCGCATCCGCTTGCACCGCCGTCGCCTTCACCGTCGTGGAGGTGACCGTATTCCCGACCGTCAGCGAATAACTCGCCAGCGCGCCGCTGAACGTGGGGGACAAGGCGCCCGCCGATACCTCCAACGACGAGAGGTCCGCCGCCGTCGCCGGAACACTGGGCGTCTCCCCGTCCGGAATGCAGCCGCCGAGTAAGGCGACACAGACCGCCGCCGTACTGAGCAACCCGCCGAGCCTGGAGATTCGTCCGATTTCAGCACACACAATACGGCGCATCAGTCCGCGATGTACCAGACTCGTCATGCTCACACTCCCTCTCTCACCTATCAATCACTATGCCACAGTAAAATGCAGCGAAACCAGGCCCTGCGCCGATGTCGTCATGCTTCCGATCGTTCGCACTGTATGTTTAGGCCACCATGGCTTGGCGAGGCGATCACGTCGTTTCGCGTGATGAGCGATTCCTGTCGGAAGCTCACCCGCACCACGCCGCCCCAGCGCACACGATTCACATTTCGACGGGAGGCACGCGTGCATCACCACGCAGCCCCGCGCCGATGTAGGCCACCGCACTCAGCCCTACAGTGATGAAAATTTTTCTGCCTGGTCGCAGACCGCCGTCAGTCTACGAGGCGCGGGAACGAGATCGCAATGTATCCCGGGCGGATAAATTCCGGTATGGGCATGGGACAAATGTAAGCCAGCCCGCGCAAGCGTGGAGGAATCGCACGAAGATTCGCCGAGGACAAAGGTCCTCGCACACTGCGATGTCATCGCTTCACGTCAATCCGATAACTCTTCGTCGCACCGTTTTGCGCACGAACCTCGACCGTGATCCGTGTCGTCGATCCGACAAGCTGAATCGGGCCGAACGGCACGCCCGATACGGCGGGTGCACCGTTGATCCGCACCGTGGCGGCCCCGTCGTTCGTGATCGCCGTGACCGTGGTGCTCGTCGCCGTTCGCGCCGCCTGTACGGAATACGTCGTCCGCTGCGATGAAAACGCTGGGCGCAGAGCTCCCACCGAGACCGAGAGCCCCGAGAGATTGGCATCGGACGACAACCCGCGTGACACCGTTACGACGTAGGTCTTGCTCGTCACACCATCAGCCGCACTGACTACGACATTGATCGCCGTCGGCGTCCCCGACGCGTTCAAGGGAATCGGCCCAAACGGCACACCCGAGATGGCACGACTGCCATTGATGGTGATGGACGATGTCGGATCCTGCGTCCGCGCCGTGACCATCGTCGTGGTCGTCGTGGCAGCGGTCACCACCGCATAGTTCACCCCTGCCGACGTGAAGGTCGGCACGAGTGGCCCTGCCGTCACCGAGAGCGCGGAAAGATTCGCGTTCCCGACGCCAGCACGATTGACCGTCACCGTGTAGGTCTTTGTGGTGCCGTTGACAGCCGTCACCACGATTGAAATGACATTGGACCCTGCAGCCAGCGCAATCGGCGCGGAAGGTTGTTCGGAGACAGCCGGCTGATTGTTGATCCGCAGCGTCGCGCGGTGATCGGACAGGGTGGCCGTCACCGTTGTCTGCGTCGTCGCCTCCGAGGCAGAGACTGCGTAGGTCGTCCCTGCAGGATCGAAATCAGGCGTGAGCGGACCGGCCGACAATTCCAGGTCGAACAGATCCGCAGCGCCCCCGCGCGTCACAATGACGGTGTAGGTTTTGGTGGCCCCCGGCACACTAGCCAAGACGGTGATGGGATTGGTGCCGACTGCCAGCGGTACCGGACCGAACGGTTGCCCTGCAACAGCCGCCTGATTATTCACTTGGAGCGTCGCAGCACTATCGACTGGAGCAGCCGTGATGGTCGTGGTCGTCGTCTCGTTCGGCGCGACGACTTCATAACTCGTCACCTCGCCATTGAAGCCAGGCGCAAGCGCCCCAGCGCCGACGGACATCGACGCCAAATTCGCCGCCGAATTCGTCGGTGCGGGCGCATCGTTACTGGGAATACACCCACCTACGCCCCACGTCAGTAGGAACAGCGCAACAACCCAATACCGCAGTTTCATGTGGTGCTCAACATCCGGACAACATTTTCAGACGGGCTCTGTGCCACCCGCTTCCGACACAACGGCATCAGCGCTATCTCACGTCAACGCCGATACTCGGCTCAGAGTGTACGGGGTGCGGGAAAAAAATCGCAACTGGGAGGGAATTGCAACATTGAGAGAAGGATCAGGATGGGCGAGGCCCTCATTTGAGAGCCTCGCCTATCGTCTATGGCACGACCGGCGGTGGCGGTAGTGGCGCCGGTGGTGGCGGCGGCGGCGCCGGTGGGGGCGGCGGCGGCGCCGGTGGTGGCGGTGGCGGCGCCGGTGGCGGCGGTGGCGGTGGCGGCGGTGGCGGCGGTGGCGGCGGTGGCGGCGGTGGCGGCGGTGGCGGCGGTGGCGGCGGTGGCGGCGGTGGCGGCGGTGGCGGCGGTGGCGGCGGTGCTGCCGCACGATTAATGTTTACGCCGTAGTCTTGCGTATTGCCTGCAGCCGCGATCACCCTGACCGTGACTGTGTTATCCCCAACTTGCAGCCCAGATGCCGTAAATGGGTTGTTTGTGTGAATGCCTGATTGATAAATAAATTCGACCTGTGCTGCTCCGCTTTGCGGGGTGGCCGTAATGGAAACACTTGAGGTTCCATTGGGCACCCCAACGCTATAGTTGAATTGCCCTCCGACGATCAGGTTCGTATTCGACGGCGGATTCACTCTCAACGCGGACAATGTCGCGTTGGTCGAGGCTGCCGCCCCGCGCGTGATGTTCACCACATAGTCTTTGGTATTCCCGGCCGGCGCCGTGACCTGCACGGTGATTTGATTGCTCCCGACGCTCAACGGCACGCTCAAATTGGACGGAGACTGAACCCCCTGCCCATTGATGGTCATAGTTGAATTGCTGTCCGCCACCGCCGCCTGCACCGTGACCGACGACGTGCCATTTCCGACCGACGCATTATACGTGGTCGTAGATGGGCTGAACGGAATCGTCGCCGGAGGCACAGACAAACTCGCGAGATTGGCATTGCTGGAGGCAGCCGCCGCACGGTTCACGTTGATCGTGTACGTTTGCACGGCGCCGTTCTCGGCACGCACCGTCACAGAAATGCCGGTAAAGCTCGGTGCCGGCGAATTCAGCGGCACGGTGACCGTCTGGCCTGACTGCACCTGCTGATTGTTGATATCCAGCACGGCCGCGCCGTCCTGCACAGATGCCGTAACGTCGATACTGCCAGTGCTGCTGCCGACCGTAACGTTGTACCCAAACACATTGTCCGCAAAGCCTGGATTCAACGAGCCTGGGTTGACTGACAGCGACTGAAGCTTCGCATTGCTTGAAGGCGTGGCCCGCACAATCTGTAACGTGTACGTCTTCGCGGCGACCGACGGCCCGGTCACCACGATCGAGAACGTATTGGTGCCTGTCGCGACGGACACGGGGAACGCTTGCCCCGAGCTTGCAGACTGTCCGTTGATGGCAATGGTTGCCGACTTATCGGCAGCAGTTACTACGATAGTAGCCGTGCCCGTTCCGGAGGACACGGCACTCGTGTAGGGCCCAAGGTTTCCTGGATCGAAGGCCGGCGACAATGTGCGGCCTTGAACCTCTAACTTGGCAATGTCGGATGTGCCGCCCCTGGTGACCACAACCTTATAGGTTTTGATCGTACCGTTCTGCGCTTCGACTCGGATGGGAATTTCCGTCGGACCCGTATTCAACTGAATCGGGCTCGAGGCCTGGCCTGACGAGACATTGGCACCCGCAATCTGAAGCCCGGACGACGTGTCGGAGAGCGTCGCCGTCACGGTCGTCGTCGAGGTGGTGAATCCAGTGGTGACCGTGTAGTCGGTTTTGGCTGGATCGAAGGCCGGAGTCAGGCCGCCGGCAGAGAGGACCAAGCCACTGAGGTTGGCGTTGGCACCACGATTTACGTTGATGATGTAGGCCTTCGTCGCTCCAGGCGCATCAACAGTAACGGTAAAATTGTTCGGACCGAAATTGACAGGGAGTGCTGCCGAGGTTTGCCCCGACGACACGGGCACGAAGGTCCCGTCTTGCTTCTGCAAGCGAATCGTGGTGTTGCCCGTCGAATTGACGGCTGTGGCTTTGATCGTGATCGACGTGATCGCACCGCCGACGGCGGCCGTGTAATTTGTCGTAGCGCCGGCGAATGCAGGAGACAGAGCGACCTTCTGCTGAGCCGAGTCGGCAACCTCAAGACCTGAGAGATTGGCAATGTCGGACGCTACTCCGGGGTTGTCTGAGTTTGGGATGCAGCCTGCTGCGAGAACACCCACTCCGAACACCAGCCCACACAACCACGCGAAGAGTGGCCGCTGCTCACACCGCCCACTGCTCACACTGGCCAAACCCGTCCCCATCTCGATCCTCCGTGATCTTCACCCATTCGAGCGCGCATCCATTGCGCACTCGATACCGAATGCGGTCCCGCAAACTGCAGAATACCGCGGGATGGTATCGTGCACTTTCAGCTCTATTCAAGGCCCGGTAAAACCCTCATCTTTTCGCGGGCCTGCGAGCACCAGAAACAGAAAGATATGGACGTATTTTCAATGCGTTACCTGTTCGTGTCCCTATAGACACGGCTATTGCGTGGCTCCACCTAAGGGCCTGAGCTTGAATAGTATGAATTTCTTAGATTGCGCATGACGCGCCGCGAGAGTCCTCACAGGCGCGCCACTCGTGTGGAGAGATTAGGATCTTGTGATCGTTATGATGTAAGTCAACGCGGATCCATTTTGCGCCGTCACACCGATCTTCACATCATTCTTGCCTTTTGCGAGTGCAATAACCGCCGACGGGGTTCCCGACTGCGTCATGACTCCATTAATACGCAGTGTGGAAGCCGGATCGGCAAGCACCGCTGTCACGGTAGCGCTGGCCGCCGTAGTCGTCACATCGTAATTCGTTCTGTTGTGGCAAAACTCTGGAGACAAGGCCCCGGCCGTCGTCGACAATTTCCACAAACTATTGTTCCCAGAAAATAGACTTGGAGCACGATTCACCACGAACGTGTATGCGGTCTTGTTCCCAGCCGGAGCGGCAACTTCGACCGTAATCGTGTTATTGCCGATCACGGTAAGCGGCACATCAATGGATGTTCCTGCTGCAACCTGCTGGGTATTAATTTTAATCGTGCCCGCACTATTGCCCGGCACAGCCTTGACAGTCACCTTATCGGTTCCGTTCGGAACAGGCGTGACGGAAAAAGCGGTCTGTGCCTGGTTTGTAGGACACTGTCCCAACTCCCGCACACCTCCCGCCACCACCGCACTGAATTGGGCCGACGCCAGGGATGTATCGGTGGACGGAGGCGCCGCACGCACAACCGTCACCACGTAGTCTTGCGTGGCCCCAGCCACCGCTCGCACACGAACCGTCGCCGCGTTGTCCCCGACTTGCAGATTGGTCAGGCTATAGGATGTGGTCGCAACTCCATTGATCGTCACGGACGATGCAAGATCCTGTGCTGTGGCCGTTATCCCTACAATCGTCACGTTGTTGCCGACATTCACACGATACGACAACACATCCGGGCTAAATATAGGACTTACCGTGCCAGGGACCACCGTAAGCGTTTTCAGATCCGCATTTCCCGCACGGGCAACGGTAATCGTGTAGCTCCGCGGTTGAGCCGATCCAGTCGGCACAACAACCACTGTGATGATCGTACTCTTCGCAAGATCTGGATCGAGCGGAATAGGGCCAAAGGCTTTCCCGGAGACAGCCGGTTGATTATTGATCACCAGCCTCGCGGCAGGAGCGCTCGTCGTCGCCGTGACATATGTCGACTGCGCCGAATCTGCGGCAAGGACGGTGTAGCTAGCCGTGGTGGATGCAAAGACCGGCTGCAACGCTCCCACCGACAATTCCACAGTTTGCAAATCGGAAGGCGACGCACTCGTCCCCGGCGTATCGCCATTGGGAATGCAGCCCACCAGCAGCGCACATGCAGCGCATATGCTAAACGCCGCAAGTAACCACGATGTCCCATCCGAATCGGTACCACTATCTGTCGAGTGCTGCATTCGTTTCCTCAGGAGCAAGACTGCAGGCAACGTATCTATACTTATCACCCTACGCTCACTGTACAGTCAGCGAGTACGTCGTCGGCGCCCCTCCTCCGGCAGGATTCACAACGATCTGGATCGGATTTGGAACAGCCGGCAATGTCACAGTGGCTTGATTGCCGACCGGAGACACGCCCGCAATAGACACGACTGTCGCCGTGCCCGCAGGCACCGCCGTGATCGTCAATGTAGCAGGAGCTGGAGCAAGTACACCGGTTGTGTAGGCAAGGCGATCGACGGAAAACACAGGCGTCAGCGTTCCCGCAGAGATCGTGAGACTTGCGAGGTCAGTGGTATTCCTCGTCAGCGCGATTTGATAGGTCTTCATTGTGACGGTGTCCTGCGCCTTCACATGGACTGATATCGTCTTGTTAAATACCGTACTCAGATCGATCACCTTCGTCGCGCTGCCCGCTGTATAGACAACGGGCAACGGAATGTCCTCGATCGCTACGGTCGCTGTTGGATCTTCTGCTGTGGCGGCTACGGTCAGTGAGGTTGCACTGTTTGCCACATTGAGCGTATAGCCCGTCGTACTCGCCAAAAACGCAGGACTCAGTGTCCCAGCAGACACAGTAAGCGCCGAAAGGTTCGCATTGCTGGACGACTGGCGAGTTACGGTGATGTTGTAGTCCTGGTGACTGCCAACTAACGTGGTGACACGTAATGTGAGGGTATTGGCGCCGACGCTCAGCGGGATCGCTGCCGACGGGACGGAGGAAACCAGCGGCGAATTGAACGGGCCAGGAATTGAGGCCACGGTCATTAAGGAACCAGCTTTTTCCTGA
Organism: Nitrospiraceae bacterium; assembly: GCA_046351095.1. GTDB lineage: Bacteria > Nitrospirota > Nitrospiria > Nitrospirales > Nitrospiraceae > BQWY01. The sequence goes on along the minus strand of JAXLZC010000001.1, from coordinate 2,755,794 downwards.
TTGGCAGTGAGTGTGACACTTGCCGTGCCGTTCGGCACCGTGACTGCATAATTCAACGTTGTAGGGCTGAACAGTATCGTACCCGACGAGATCGAAAGGCTTGTCAGATTCGCATCCGTATTAAACACAATGGTATACGTCGTTTGGCTCGTCCCGTCCTCCGCCGTCACCACAATCGGCACCGTCGTCCCGGCATTCACCGACGGCACGGTTACCGTGGAACTTCCTTGGGCAGGGATCGGTTGGTTGTTCACTCGGACCGTTGCAATAGGATCCTGAGAAATCCCCTTCACGACCACATTGGATACTGGACCTGGAATCGACACATGATACGTGAACATTGTCGGACTCACTGCTGGAGTGAGTACTCCGACAGAAACCGTGATGTTCTGCAAACTGCTGTTTGCCGACGCAGGCATGCGCGGGACAACAACGGTGTAGAGTTTTGAGATTCCACTCTGTGCCGTCACGCGAATGGTAATCGTATTGGGTGTGGGATTCGCATTGGGCAACACCATCGGACCAAACGTCACGCCAGGCGTCGCCGGGAGAAATCCAGCTTGCCCGGGAGCCTGAACAGCCACTGCAGACGTCGGATCGGCGACAGCGACAGTGAGCTTCACTTGCGTAACGGAAAACAGCACCTGCTGGGTCGCGTAGCTGGTGGTGTTCGGGAGGAACGAACTGGTCAGTGGAATCGTCTGGCTATTGGAGTTATTCGTTAGGGTAATTGCCGAAAGGTCCGCAATCGGCGAGGCCGATCGAGTCACCGTCACACCATACGATTTCGTCGTTCCATCGAGAGCCGTTACAACCACATTGATAACATTTGGCCCAAGGGCGAGATTGACCGGACTCGAGGGTTGGCCTGATGTGGCCGCCTGACCTTTGATCTTTAGCGTGCTCGTCTGATCAGCTAGCGTTGCCGTGAGCGTCACCTGCCCTGTCGCATTACCGACCACCGCAGTGTAATTTAGAAAATTTGGGTCAAACGTCTCCGCCAACGCACCCGGCGAGATGGACATGGCCGCCAAATGTGCATTCGTACCGCGCACCACCGTGAGAATGTAGGCCCTCACTGTGCCCGGCACATCGACGACCACGTTGATCGTATTACTTCCGGCTGCGACCGGAATCGGACCAAACACTTGGTCGGATGTCGCTGCCGTATTATTGATACGAATTGTGGCCTTGGGATCGACAGGAACAACTTTCACGCTGACAGATTCGACCGCGCCGCCGACATTGACCGAATAGCTGGTCCGCCCCGACTCAAACGCAGGTGAAATTGCAACAACCTGGTTACCATCCAGCACTTCGAGGCTGGCAAGATTTGCCGCGTCCGATGAAACACCTGGTGCACCTCCGCCGCCGATGCAGGCTCCGAGCGTCAGCAGACTCAGGAGTGCGACGAACCCTCTCGCCCATCGAGCCTTGATAAGGGCCTGTATCGATAGGGACTGCACCGGACAAGAGTTCTTCGCCATCGGAATGCCCCCTCGCGTGCGGATGATGATGCGACAGGACGCCGGCACCCCGGCGTGGGCCTGAATCACTTCCGCCATCTTGTGGGAGCATGGGCACATTGCCCATCCCAGATTCGGATGGGGATACCGCTGAACGGGGGGTGTAGATACGGTGCCGTACCGCCTCGGCCCAGGAAGCCGAGGGAACTTCACGACGTAAATTGCCTGCTGGACTCTCAGGAGCGATGAACGGAGGAACTGAAGGGGATTTTTACCGATTTACCAATAACGCGGGGGGCCCGAATCAATGTGTAAAAACCCTCGGCGCGGGTAGTAACCGACCCCTCCCCGACCGAGGCGGAGTGCATGCTGCCGAAGCTCACGGAGGGAAACGCCTTCAATGTGGAAGTCGATCGCTTGAGCGCTCACATGAAAACTATGCCGAGCGGCACGACGATTCTGTCGAATGAGGTGCATGTGATATTCGGGGGACCGGTATGCGGAGTGCACGATGACTTCTTTTTCGTCGCCGACCTGAGCGCGAATCGCGTTCAGAATTTCGATCACGCGTAAATCCATCGCGGCGACCGTATTGGAGTGGTGACAGCGCATGAACGTATTCAAGTCCGAGATAGCCGTCCGATCGTAGCGTCCCTGCCCGTCCCGATAGGTCAGCGCCAGCCGTTCGTGCGTGTGCGCGTTATAGAGCAGCAGGCGCCCTTCCGGAAATCCTCGTGCCTGAACCACCGCAGGAGCAAGCGCATGGGCCCCGGCACACAGCGCGGCGCCGAGTGCGGTTCGCAGCAATGAACGTCGGCTCCACTCTGTGTTGAGTAGTTGATTCATGAGCGACTCTGTAAGGGAAAAAGAGACGCAACTGTAGGACGAATACCGGCGTTGTAACAGAAGCAACGGAAACGGTCAACCCAAAATCTACCTACGGAGTCGGCCCACCCTTTTTGTCGAGCTTCGCCCACACATCGCGCAAGGCCACCGTACGATTAAATACGAGGCGCTCGCTTGCAGAATCTTCGTCTACGCAAAAATACCCTTGCCGCTCGAACTGGAGCCTGCTGCCGATGGCCGCTTTTCGCAGGCTCGGCTCCACCCAGCACCCTTCGAGAACGTGGCGCGAGTGACGATTCAGCGTGTCCGTAAAATCTCGCTCCTCGCTAGACGTAGATTCCTCAGCAGCCAACAATGGCTCGTAGAGACGTACTTCTGCAGGCGCTGCGTGCGCCGCCGACACCCAATGAATCGTACTTTTCACCTTTCGACTTGCCCCGCTCCCGCCGCTTCGCGACTCTGGGTCGTACGTACAGTGCACCTCGGTGATCTCGCCGGTCTGGGGATCGGTGGTAATCGCAACACATTTCACGATATAGGCGTACCGAAGACGCACCTCGCGCCCGACGGTCAGACGAAAAAAATCCTTAGGCGGATCGACACGAACATCGTCACGCTCGATATACAGAGTTCGCGAAAACGGCACACTCCGCGAACCGGCCGACGGATCTTCGGGATTGTTTACCGCCTCTAGCTGCTCAACCGCCTCCTCCGGATAATTATCCAGGATCAGACGAATGGGCTTCAGAACACCCATCACCCGCGCGGCCCGTTTATTGAGATCCTCACGGACGAAGTGCTCCAGCAGCGCCATCTCCACCGTTGAATCGCGCTTCGACACGCCGATGTGCTCGCAAAATGCGCGCAGCGCCTCCGGCGTGTAGCCGCGACGCCGCAATCCTTGCAACGTCGGCAAGCGCGGATCGTCCCAGCCGTCGACATGCTGCTCCGCTACCAAGCGCAACAACTTGCGCTTGCTCATCACGGTGTTCGTCACGTTCAACCGTGCGAACTCAATTTGCTGAGGCACGGCCGGAAGACCGCTTTCGCGCACAACCCATTCGTAGAGCGGCCGATGATCCTCGAACTCGAGCGTACAGATGGAATGGGTAATCCCTTCGATAGCGTCGGAGAGCGGATGCGCAAAGTCATAAGTCGGATAGATGCACCATTCGTCGCCGGTTCGATAGTGATGCGCGCGGCGGATACGGTAGAGAATTGGATCGCGCAAATTAATATTCGGCGACGCGAGATCGATCTTCGCGCGGAGTACATGCGATCCATCCGCGAATTCACCCGCCCGCATGCGCCTCAAAAGATCCAGATTCTCATCAACTGAACGGTTCCTAAACGGCCCGGGGCGCCCAGGCTCGGTCAGCGTACCGCGCAATTCCCGAATTTCATCCGGACTGGAACTGTCGACGTAGGCCTTGCCGGCTTCGACCAATCGCACCGCGCATTGAAACAGCTGCTCGAAGTAGTCCGAAGCATAAAGTTCCTTGGTCCACTCGAACCCTAACCAGCGGACATCCTCCTTGATCGACTCGACATACTCGACACTTTCTGTCGTAGGATTCGTATCGTCGAACCGGAGGTTGCAGGTACCGCCGAATTCGGTCGCTAGTCCGAAATTGAGGCAGATGGATTTGGCATGTCCGATATGCAAATAGCCATTAGGCTCTGGGGGAAATCGTGTCGCGACGCGCCCGCCGTTTTTTCCCTCTTCGCGATCGCGCCGGACAAGCTCACGAACAAAATTCGACGCACCCGAGGCAGTGGATTCGCTCACAGGCTTACTCCGCAGGGTAAGAAAAGGCCTCTAAACACAAAGAGCCGGCGCTCGACGGCCGGCTCCGGGTTTCCTGTCATGGACGCATGTGGCTGGGGGACTAGGAATCGAACCTAGGTAGCCGGCTCCAAAGGCCGGCGTCCTACCGCTAGACGATCCCCCAGCGCGGTACGGACCGAGGATCTGCCGATTGTGGCGTGAGATCCAAACGAGAGTTTGGCTGGGGGACTAGGAATCGAACCTAGGTAGTCAGATCCAGAGACTGACGTCCTACCGCTAGACGATCCCCCAACCAGTGTGGGAGCGTAATATAGACACCGGATACCAGTCAAGCAAACTGCTCGGCGCGCGCGACTCCCGCACGAAGTCGGGCAAGCGCACGGTCGCGCCCAAGCAAGTCGATCACCTCGAACAAGCCGGGGCTTGCCGTGCGCCCCGTCAACGCCACTCGCATCGGCTGCGCGACTGCGCCCATCTTGAGCCCCTGCTCCTGCACGAACGCCTTAAAACACTCTTCCCACGATGCCTTGGTAAAGGCCGGCAGGGCTTCAAATCGATCCGTCAGTGTACGCAGCGTCGGCGCAATAGCTGCCGTCAGATGTTTGGTCGCCGCCTCCGGCTCTACAGTCGGCAGTTCGCCGAAATACGGTAAGGCCCACTGCACCATCTCCGGCAGCGTTTTCGTCCGCTCTCGCACTGTGACGACCAATTGCTCCAACCACTCCGACGTGACGTGAGCCAGGGCCTCCTGCAACCCGGCTCGCTCCAAAAACGGCCGCAACTGCGACACGATCGCATGGGGTGGCTGATGCATCAGATATTGCGCATTCATCCAAAGGAGCTTCTCCGGATTAAACACAGCCGGCGAGCCCTGAACCGACCCGAAACTGAATTTTTCGATCAGCTCGGCGCGGCTGAACACTTCCTGATCCCCATGCGACCAGCCGAGGCGTACCAAATAATTCACCATCGCGTCGGGAAGATAGCCCATTTCCTCATACGCAAGGATGGACGTGGCGCCGTGGCGCTTCGAAAGGCGTGTCTTGTCCGAGCCCAAGATCATCGGCAAATGCCCGAAGCGCGGCAGCGGAAATCCCAACGCTTCGAAAATAGGGATCTGGCGCGGCGTGTTGGTCAGGTGGTCGTCGCCGCGCACGACATGCGTAATGCCCATGAGTGCATCGTCCACCACCACAGAAAAATTGTACGTCGGCAGGCCGTTGGACCGCAGGATGATGAGATCGTCGACCACCTCGTGGTCGAACACCACCCGTCCTTTGATGAGATCGTCCACCACAATCTGCCCGCCCTGCGGCGCGCGAAATCGCAAGGCGGCATCGCCTGTCGGCTGCGTAATGCCACGGGTGCGACAGCGCCCGTCGTACCGTGGGGAGAGCCCCTTCGCTTCCGCTTCCTTGCGGCGTGCGTCGAGTTCGTCCGCCGTACATACGCACCAGTAGGCATGACCAGCCTTTAGCAAACGATGCGCATAGTCGCGATACAAGTCCGCGCGATCGGTTTGACGAAACGGGCCCTCGTCCCAGTCCAGCCCCACCCAGCGCATGCCGTCGAGGATCGCTTGGATGGATTCTTCGGTCGAGCGCGTTTGATCCGTATCTTCGATGCGAAGAATAAACGTGCCCTTCTGCTGTCGCGCGAACAACCAATTGAAGAGCGCCGTCCGCACACCGCCGATATGCAGAAACCCTGTCGGGCTAGGAGCAAACCTCACACGCACCTGCGACATCGTCAGTGTCCTTCTTTCACAAGATTCTTATTCACCGCCGGAATTTCCACGAGGATGTCGCGCGTCCCGTTGGGCACACACTGACACGCCAGCCGAGACGTCAGCGTGATAGCCGGCGCCTCATCCAGCTGGTCGAACTCATCATCGGTGCCTTCATTACACGACTCCAACCCCTCCTTCACGTACACGTGGCAGGTGGAGCAGGCACAAACGCCGCCGCAGGCATGCTCAAGGTCGACCCCGTTACCCATCGCAATATCCAAGATGCTGCCGGCCAGGCCGGTTTCTCCGTAGGGTAATTTCTTCGGATCCACCTGCACCACCTTCTTCTCCCCTTTTACGGGGTCGACAAAGGTGACACGGTACGGTTGCGTCGGCAGGACATGTGCCCCAGGCGAGATATATGGATTCGTTCCACCCATGATGCGTACTACTCCAGGTTCGAGATTTGCGGACGACGACCAGTGAAAGCTCCAGGGACGACTACGCTAGGAGACGCGAAAAGATTCTATCGAGCGCCCTCTGCCGGCCATTGACTTGCCCCTGTCACGATGCTAGTTTTATATACGACTTAATGAGTCGGAGATCAAGTTGGTCGGCGACTCTAGCTGTCGGACTTACTCGAAACTCGGCGCTCACAACGAACCATGCTGAAGCTCTCGAAAAAAGCGGACTACGGATTGATGGCGCTCCAGTACATGGCGGAGCTGCAAAACGGCCATCACACGCCGAGCCGCATCGCGAACACGAAGGAGATCGCCGAGGAGTACCATATTCCCAGCGAACTCCTCGCGAAGGTCCTCCAGACCCTCGCGAAAAACGGCGTCGTCGTCAGCCACAACGGCCCCAAGGGCGGGTACCTCCTGGCGCGACATGCGCGGGAGATTACCATTGCGCAGGTGCTGGAAGCCATCGAAGGCCCGCTCGGCATCATCGATTGTTCGCACGAACCGGACAGCATGCCCTGCTCGCAGCAGCAGCATTGCACGATCCGCACACCGCTCCTGAAGTTGCAAAACAGCATGTATCAGTTACTCAGCAATATGACGTTACAAGATATGGTGCAAGGCACGCCATTGATCACGGTCCAGTCTCTGATGACCGGGCAAGGAGTTTCACGATGAAGTTCCCGATTTTCCTCGATTACCATTCCACGACCCCCGCCGACCCACGTGTGGTGGAGGCCATGTTGCCATATTTCACCGAAAAGTTCGGTAATGCCGCGAGCCGGAACCACGCCTTCGGCTGGGAAGCCGAAGAGGCCGTCGAGCAGGCGCGCCAACAATTGGCGCAGGCCATCAAAGCCGACGGCAAAGAAATCGTCTTCACCAGCGGCGCCACCGAAGCAAACAACCTTGCGTTGAAGGGCATCGTCGAGATGTATCGCGAGAAGGGTGATCACATCATCGTCAGCAGCACGGAACATCGCTCCGTCCTCGACACGGCGAAGACATTGGAAACGAAGCGCGGCGTGAAGGTGACCTACCTCCCCGTCGATAAGTTCGGCATGGTGAACCCAGAGGACGTGCGCGCCGCTATCACCGACAAGACCATCTTGATCTCCGTAATGCTGGCAAACAATGAAATCGGCACGATCAATCCCCTGGCCGAAATCGGAAAGATCGCCAAGGAAAAGGGTATGCTGTTCCACACCGACGCGACGCAGGGCGTGGGGAAAATTCCGGTCGATGTCCAGACGATGGGTATCGATTTGCTCTCGTGCACCGCCCACAAAATTTACGGCCCGAAAGGTGTCGGTGCGTTGTATGTGCGGAAGAAGGGCCCGCGGGTCCGCCTCTCCCCGCAGATCGATGGCGGTGGGCATGAGCGCGGCATGCGCTCCGGCACCCTGCCGGTTCCATTGATCGTGGGGTTCGGCAAAGCGATCGCACTGTGTGAGGCGGAGCGTGCGGCCGAGTCCGCTCGGCTGAGTGCCCTGCGGGATCGCTTGCACACCACGATCACGGGCGCGCTGGAGGAAGTCTACCTCAACGGCCACCCGACGCAACGGCTACCGCACAATTTGAATCTGTCGTTTGCTTTCGTGGAAGGCGAATCGTTGTTGATGGGCATGAAGGAAGTGGCGCTCTCGTCCGGCTCCGCCTGCACGTCCGCGACGTTGGAACCGTCGTACGTGCTGAAGGCCTTAGGCGTGGGTTCGGACCTGGCGCATTCGTCGATTCGGTTCGGTCTGGGCCGATTCACGACGCAGGAAGAAGTCGACTATGCGGCGAAGCGCATGATCGAGACCGTCACGAAGTTGCGCGAAATGTCGCCTCTCTACGAAATGAGCAAAGAAGGTATCGATCTCAAATCCGTGCAATGGGCGGCGCACTAAGCGCCCCGATACGAGGAGGATGATTCCATGGCCTATAGCGAAAAAGTCGTCGACCATTTCAACAACCCCCGCAACGTCGGCTCGTTCAAAAAGGACGAAGACGGCGTCGGCACCGGCATCGTGGGCGCGCCCGAGTGCGGCGACGTCATGAAGCTGCAGATCAAGGTGCAGAACGATACGATCGTCGATGCGAAGTTCAAGACGTTCGGCTGCGGTTCGGCCATCGCCAGCTCGAGCCTCGCTACCGAGTGGCTGAAGGGCAAGACGGTGGAGGAAGCCGCACAGATCAAGAACACCGACATCGTACAGGAGCTGAACCTGCCGCCGGTGAAGATCCACTGCTCGGTCTTGGCAGAGGATGCCATCAAGGCCGCATTGAGCGACTACAAAAAGAAACAGGATCCATCTTCGGGCGGCTAAGCAAGAAGGAGGGCCCTATGGACATCGCAACCAAAACAGATGCGACACCGACGCCGGTCGTGACCTTGAGCGAATCGGCAGTCAAGGAAGTGAAGCGCCTGCTCGACCTGCAGGGGCCGACGGACGGCGGCCTGCGCCTTGGCGTCAAGGGCGGTGGGTGCTCAGGCTTGAGCTACACCGTCAACTTCGACGAGAAGATCGGCCCGCACGACCAGGTGTACGACATCGACGGGATCAAAGTGATCGTCGATACCAAAAGCGCCATCTATCTGCAGGGCACACAGTTGGACTTCCAGAAGGATCTCATGAGCGGCTCGTTCCGCTTCCTGAATCCGAACGCGTCTAAAACTTGTGGTTGCGGAGAATCGTTCTCCGCCTAGCCTCCGCGCGGAGCAGAAACTTCGGACCGAACGAACGAGGACGACCGCCGTTATGGACCAGACCGCGACGACACCCAAGCGCTCCGAGCTGCAGATGGCGCGCAGCATGTGCTGGCACTGTCAATCCGAAGTGACCGGCGAATATTTCTGCGACCGCTGCGTGAAGGTCCAGCCGCTCTCGAAAGAGTCCGACTACTTCACGTGCCTCGGGTTGCCGCGCCTGTTGTCCATCGACACGGCGGATCTGGAACGTCGGTTTTACGACATGAGCCGCGCGTTTCACCCCGATTTTTATCAGGTGAAGACGGACGCAGAGCAGCACATTAGCTTGGCGAACTCGGCGTTACTCAACGTCGCGTACCGCACATTGAAGGATCCGGTCCAGCGGGCTGAATATTTAGTCGGCCTGGAATCAGGATCGGTGAAAGACATCCGCTCGCAGCCGCCGGCCGACCTGTTCGAAGAAATCCTGTCGCTGCAAGAGGACCTCGATGAATACCGCGCGGCAAAAGCGGATACCGCGTCGGGCGCAGCCGGATTGGCTCCCTTGCGGGAGAAGCTCGCCGCCGACCGTCTGCATCTGGAAGAACGGCAGCAGGCGATGGAGCGCCAGTTGCAGCAGCTCTTCGGTCAATGGGACCGCGCCATGGCGGAGGCGCCGAAAACGGAGTCCGCGCATCACCACAAACAGGACACGCTGAAGCAGCTCCGTGAACTGCTGTCGAATCGGCGGTATCTTCGCAGCATCCTCGCCGATCTGGCGGACACGCTCGACGCCGCGTAAGGAATATTCCCATGGCTCGCATTGTCGGCATTGACCTCGGTACGACCAACTCCCTCGTCGCCTATATGGACGGCGCCAACCCGCGCGTGGTGGAAGGCCGCCACGGCCGCACGATGGTGCCCTCCGTCGTCGCGCTCACCGACAACGGACTGATCGTCGGCGACGCGGCCAAGGAACACCTCGTCAAAGATCCGGGGCGCACGATCTACTCGATCAAGCGCTTCATGGGACGCGGGTTGAACGATGTCGCGAGCGAGCTGCCGTATTTCCCCTATAAACTAAGCGAGCACAACGGCGTCATCCGCATTCAACTTGGCGAAAAGAGTTACTCGCCGCCGCAGATTTCGGCGATGATCTTGAAAGAGTTGAAGCGCCGCGCGGAAGCTGCACTCGGCGAAGATATCCGCCAAGCCGTCATTACGGTACCCGCCTATTTCAACGACAGCCAGCGGCAAGCGACGAAGGACGCCGGGACCATCGCCGGCCTTGAGGTCCTCCGGATCATCAACGAACCGACGGCGGCCTCCTTGGCTTACGGCCTCCAACAACGGACGCAGGGCACGATTGCGGTCTACGATTTAGGCGGCGGCACCTTCGACCTGTCGATCCTGAAGCTGACGAACGGCATTTTCGAAGTGCTCGCGACCAACGGCGACACGCACCTCGGCGGCGACGACTTCGACCGCCGCTTGGCCGACTTGTTCGTCTCCGACATTCGCCAGCAACACAAGTTGGACGTGACGACATTCCCCGACCTGATGCAAGCCGTGCGGCTCGAAGCCGAACGAACCAAGATTCGTCTCTCGGACCAGACAACCGTGACGGCAGAAATTCCGCTGCCTCAGAACAAGGGGACGTATCGGCGCGAGGTGACACGCGAACAATTCGATCGGCTTGTGGCGGACTTGGTCGAACTGACGCTACGCCCTTGCCAATCGGCGCTGCGGGACGCCGGGTTGCGCGCCTCACAGATCGACGAAGTCGTCCTCGTCGGAGGCTCTACCCGGATGCCGGTCATCCGCCAACGAGTCCAGGAGTTCTTTGGTAGGACCCCGCATTGCCAATTAAATCCCGACGAGGTCGTCGCGCTTGGGGCCGCCGTACAAGCCGGGATCCTCAGCGGCACCACACCAAACATGCTCTTGCTCGACGTGACACCTCTGTCGCTCGGTATCGAGACGATGGGCGGCGTCATGAGCCCGATCATCCGTCGCAACACCACCGTACCGACCAGCGCGAAGGAAATGTATACGACGTACGTCGACGGGCAAACGTCGGTCGACCTCCACATTCTCCAAGGCGAACGCGAGTTGGTGAAGGACAATCGCAGCTTAGGCCGCTTCCAACTCAAAGTGCCGCCGTTGCCGGCTGGTATTCCACGCATCGAAGTGACGTTCTTGATCGACGCCAACGGGATTCTCAATGTGTCGGCCAAGGATATCCGCACCGGCGAGACGCAATCGATCCAGGTGAAGCCGACCTACGGTTTGAGCGACCAGGAAGTGGAAACGATGATCGACGAGTCGTTCAAGTTCGCCGCCGAGGACCTTCAAGCGCGGCAGTTGATTGAAGCGCGGACTGAGGCGGAGGCGATTCGCGTCGCCACCGAAAAGGCGATCACGTTAGGCGGGCAATTGGTGTCGTCGGAGGAAATCGCCGCGATTCGACAGGGCCTCGGTGCGCTCGCCACGGCTGTGGCCGGAACGGATCACCGCCCGATCCGCGCCAGGATCTCCGACCTCGAAAAACTGACGCATCATTTGGCGGAAGTGTTGATGGACAATTCGCTCAAGGAAGCGTTGCAGAACAAAAAACTTTCGGAAGTGTCCTGAACGCCACCGCTCACCAGACTTCGGCAAGGAGTGACATGGATCTGACTTGGCAGGATACGGAAGAACTGGGCATTCAGTTATTGGAGGCGCATCCCGACGTGGATCCCCTGACCGTGCGATTCACCGACCTGCACAGCTGGATCACAGCCTTGCCGGGCTTTAAGGACGACCCGAAGAAGTCGAACGAGAAACTGCTGGAGTCGATTCAGATGGCCTGGTGGCAGGAATACAAGGACGCCCAGTAGATCAGCTCTCACAGGTATCGCACACACCGCCGCGTTCGCGTCAGTTCAGGCTCCCCTCAGCCTCTCCCGCACCAGTCGCGTCCGGCAACACATCCTGTCGGTAAAAATCCGCCGGATCGAGCCGCGGCGCCGCGCTTTGTGTCGGCTCCGTCCCCTTGGCGAAGATCTCGACGCCGCTCCGCTCGCCGGTCGTCTCGTCCGCCAGCAACCCCGTTTTATGGTCGACCTTCACAAAGACGATGTCGTCAGGAATTTCGAACGGCACCGACGGCAACTGCTTCAGCGCCTGCTTCATGAACGTCACCCAAATGGGCAGCGCCGCATGGGCACCCGATTCGGTTTCGCCAAGCGGACGACGGTCGTCGAACCCCACCCATGTGCCGACGGCAATGTTCGGCGTCATCCCGATAAACCAGGCGTTGGTGTACTCGTTCGACGTGCCGGTTTTCCCCGCCACCGGACGATCCAGCGACTTGGCCAGCTGCCCGGTCCCGCGCTGCACGACATCTTCCATCATGTTCGTGATGAGGTAGGCCGTTTCCTTCGACACCACTTGCGCGGTCGCCGGACGCGCCTCTTCGCGCAACTCGCCGGTCTTATCTTTAACCGAGGTGAGAAAATACGGCGTCGCGCGCACACCTTGGTTGCCGAAGACCCCGTACACCGACGTCAACTCCAATAACGTCACGCTGGACGAGCCAAGGCCAAGCGAGAGGTCGGGCGCCAAGGGGCTCGTAATGCCGACCTGCTTGGCGAACTCCACCACGTTCCGAATGCCGACCTGATCCAGCAAGCGCACGGTCGCCAAGTTATGCGAATGTGTCAGCGCCTCACGCAGCGTGACGACTCCGTGGAATTTCCGTCCGTAATTTTCGGGCTTCCAGACCTTTTCTTCCTGTTCGTTTTCGTAGACCACCGGGGCATCCAGCACCACGCTCGCCGGCCCCATGCCTTGCGCCAAGGCCGCCGCATAAATCACGGGCTTGAAGGCCGAGCCCGGCTGGCGCTGTGCCATCACGACACGGTTGAATTCGCTCCGTGCGAAGTCGTAACCGCCCACCATCGCCCGCACGGCGCCGGTCTTCGGATCGAGCGCGACGAGCGAGCCTTCGACAATCGGCGTCTGCTCCAGCCGAACATGGATAGCATCCTTGTCGACTTTCTTGACCGCCACCTCGATGGTATCGCCTGGCTTCAGCACCTGCTTCGGCATCGGCAGCGTTTTGAAGTCTTTCGTCGGGTCTTTCCCGTAGAGTTGGCGCTGCGCCCACGCCATGTCCTCAAACGCCAGTCGCGTCACTTTGTTGCCGATTTGGACGAGGAAGTGGTCCTTCTGGACCTTCGTCACAATGCCCTGCACCACCTCGCCGGGGTTGGGCAACGGCGTATCGATGTCGTTGGACGCCATCTGACTCAGATCGACCGTCCCGATCGGTCCACGCCAGCCTTGGCGCTTGTCCAATTCGCGCAACCCGTCGCGCACCGCTTGATCCGCCGCACGCTGCATGTCGAGATTGAGCGTCGTGTAGATTTCCATGCCGCCCTTGTAGACGGCCGCTTCGCCGTACTTCGCGACCAAGTACTGGCGGATGTGTTCCACAAAATATGGCGCGGGGCTGTCCGAACTGGGCTTCCGGAAAACGAGCTTTTCTTCGACGGCAGCTTGCCGTTCCTTCGGCGTGATGAAGCCCGCATCTTCCATGCGTGACAGCACATGCTCTTGGCGTTTCTTGGCGAGTTCCGGCGATCGCAGCGGCGAATAATGGTTGGGCGACTTCGGCAAACCCGCCAAGAGTGCGGCTTCCGGCAGCGTCAGCGCTTTCAGTTCTTTTCCGTAATAGGTTTGGGTCGCGGCGGCGATGCCGTACGCCCCTTGCCCGAAATAAATCTGATTCAGGTACAGCTCGAGAATCTGATCCTTATTCAGAATCAACTCGATTTTGTACGCGAGCATCAGCTCTTTGATTTTTCGGGTGAAGGTCCGCTCGGACGACAAAAAGAGCGACCGCGCCAACTGCTGCGTGATTGTGCTTGCGCCTTCTACGCGCCCACCGCGACGGAAGTTCGTCCAAGCCGCGCGGGCAATACCGACGAAGTCCAACCCGGGATGCTCGAAGAATCGCGCGTCCTCGACCGCGATCACCGCATTGATGAAACTTTTGGGAATCTGCGCGATGGGCGTCACCAACCGCCGCTCGATATAAAACTGGCCGATGACCTGGCGGTCGTCGGAATAGACGCGGCTGACCTGGCTGGGCTGATAGGTCTGGAGAATATCGAGGGACGGGAGATCCTGCGCGACGTACCAGATCAAGCCGCCCGCAGCGCCGACGCCGAGCAAGCCGCCGAAGAACAACACCAGCAGCGTGATCTGCCACCAGCGCCAACGACGACGGCGCGGCGGTCGCGCCACGGTGGCGTCATCCGGCTCGGCCAGCGAGTCGGTCTCTCCTAGGGACGGTGGCGTTGGATCGTTGGCCATGGGCGGCAGGGCTTCTCACGAGGGCCGACGACGGCGGCTCCTCACCGGTTCACCAGTCTCTCTGTGTGACGAGTGCACGAGGATATCGGGCGGATTCGCACGTCACGACCAGCGAACCCAACTTACAATGCGTCCTATGAAACTGCAAGCTGGAGCGCATTTCCACCGGATCGGCGCCGCACTGCGGCAAAGACGGACATGCTTGTGCCTCGGCGGAACGATCCAGTATACTGCGTACAAGACGCCTGCCAATGGGCGTCTATTTTTTTGACCAAAGGCTACCACCATGTCGCAGACTCCCGCAGGGCAGACCGCCGCCGATCATTCCTCGCAAACGAGCGAGGGCTGGGCGCGCCGCGAAACCATCCGCAATATCGCCATCATCGCTCACGTCGACCACGGGAAAACGACGCTCGTCGATGCGTTGCTGCGCCAAACTCACGTCCATCGCAAGATCGACGATATGGGCGAGCGCATCATGGACTCCATGGACCAGGAGCGCGAACGCGGCATCACCATCCGCGCCAAAAACGCGAGCGTCACGTATAACAGCGTCAAGATCAACATCGTGGACACGCCGGGCCACGCGGATTTCGGCGGCGAGGTGGAACGCACGCTCCGAATGGTGGACGGCGTCTTGTTGCTCGTCGATGCGAAGGAAGGCCCGATGCCGCAGACGACCTTCGTCCTGCGGAAAGCGCTGGCGCTCGGCCACCGCGCCATCGTCGTCATCAATAAGATCGACCGCCCCGACGCCGTGATCGACGACGTGCTGAACCGCACGTTCGACTTGTTCGCCAACTTGGGCGCCACAAACGACCAACTCGACTTTCCCGTCGTCTACACCTCAGCCATCAAAGGCCTGGCCACACTCGACGTGAACAAACCCGGCACCGGTATCACACCGCTGCTGGATACGATCCTCAGGCATATCCCGGCGCCGCTCGTCCATCAACATGCGCCGCTCCAGATGTTGGTCCTCGCTCTCGCCTATGACTCGTACAAAGGCAAGATGGGTATCGGCAAGCTGCTCGCCGGCTCCCTCTCCCGTCGGCAACAAGTCATGCAGATCCGGCGCGACGGTTCGCAAAAACCGGGACGCGTCAGCGAACTCGCCATTTTCTCCGGCCTCGAGCGAGAAGACGCGGAAAAAGTCGAAGCGGGCGAGATCGTCGCAGTGGCCGGCTTGGACGAAATTCAGATCGGCGAAACCATCGCCGATCCGCAGCAACCGATCGGGTTGCCGCCGGTCGCCATCGACGAGCCGACCGTCCAAATGACGTTTGCCGTCAACACCAGCCCGTTCGCCGGCCGTGAGGGCAAGTACCTCACCTCGCGCCACCTCCGCGAGCGGCTGTACAAAGAATTGGAAACGAACGTCTCCCTACGTGTGGAAGACACAGACAGCGCCGACCGCTTCCTGGTCGCCGGACGCGGCGAACTTCACCTGGCGGTGCTGATCGAGCAGATGCGCCGCGAAGGGTACGAGCTGCAGGTGTCGCAGCCGGAGGTCATTTTCCGACGAGACGGCGACAGCGTCACCGAACCGTACGAAGAACTCTCGATTCAGGTGCCGTCCGATTACCAGGGCGCCGTGATCGAAGAAGTCGGACGTCGGCGCGGCGATCTGCGTCAAATGAAAGTGGTGCACTTCGACAGCGGCGGATCGGAAACGCAACTCGAATACGCCATCCCCACACGCGGGATCATCGGGCTCAAGACCTATTTGTTGGCGAAGACACGCGGTACGGTTATCCTGCACCACGTGTTTAAGGAATATGCGCCGGTCGCCGCGCAAGACTTGGAAGTTGCACCGCACGGCTCGCTCGTCGCGTTCGAAGACGGCCAGAGCACGGCCTATGCGCTCTTTATGGTGCAGGAGCGCGGTGCCCTCTTCATCGGCCCCGGCATCGATGTCTATCGCGGGATGGTCGTGGGGCAGAACAGTCGCGACGAAGACCTCGACGTCAACGTCTGCAAAACGAAGCAGCTGACCAACATGCGCGCCGCCGGATCGGACGAAGCGCTCGTGCTGACGCCGCCGCGCGAAATGACGTTGGAATTTGCGTTGGAATATATCGGGCAGGACGAACTCGTCGAAATCACGCCCTCGAACTTGCGCCTGCGCAAGCGCATGCTGAACCCCGACGACCGCCGCAAGGCGAAGAAAGACAAAAAGACCCAGGGCTGATGCACCGCATTGCGTAACGCCGCGCGCCGCTCGTGAAGATCAAGCGCAAAGCGCCCAAACCAAGTTCGCAGGACCGCCCGGCCTTCCTGGTCGGGTGGTCCTTCGACGCCCCCTCGCCGACCGATCTCACGTTCTGGTTCGACCTAGAATACGGCGGCCCGTTGAAGCTGCAGCCCTCCACGCCGTCGCGGATGACGGCGTCCCACGCACTCTGGAATACGTCGCTCGTCTGGCCGCTGTCGCAGGCGGAATCAGAACAGTGGCAATCGCAATTGGGATGGAGCCACTCCCAGGTCAGCATGGTGCTTCATCGCTCCGCGCCGCCCGCCGCCATGCGTGACATGCAATTGCTGCAATCGCGATTGGCTCGCGGGCTGACGCTGCTGAGCGAAGGAACGAGTTACGACGTTCTCACCGGCACGTTTTGGAATCCGTCCGACTGGAGGGATCGTCCGCTGTCGACGTTCGACCTCCACGATCACGTCACCATCCTGCACCCCGACACGGAAGACGTCACGTCGGAATGGTTCCGCACGGCCGGACTCGTGAAGTTCGGCTTGGACGAATTGGAAGTCGCGCGCCCGCGAGGACTGTCCTCCCAGCCCACCGTCGATTGCTTACTGGCGATTGCCGAGGAACTTCTCCATAACGGTCAGAATCCGAAAGTCGGCAGCGCGCTGTCTGTCCAGGAGGCGCCGTCGCCGGTCGAGGTTGTCGGCCATCGGACGATTCCGCATGCCATGGGGCCGCTCGCCGTGCGCCGTGTGCGCTGGGCGTAACACGATCTTGATGGTTCTCCGGTCGATCGCACACACACGCCGTTTGCGCACGCTAGGCCTTCTAGCCCGTTGACTTCGATTTTCTCTACATGCTACGAAAATACACTTCGCAACAATGATGTCGCTAACCTAACAGGAGGCTTTCATGGCTGATGTTGCATCGGAAATAAAAGTGGGCGATACCGCACCGGATTTTACGCTGAAGGATCAGGACCAGAAGGACGTGAAGTTGAGCGACTTCCGCGGCAAAAAGAACGTCGTGTTGGCGTTCTACCCGCTCGACTGGAGCCCGGTGTGTCAGGGCGAGAACCAGTGTCTCACCAACGACTTCCCCATGTTCCAAAGCGCCAACTCCGAGTTGTTCGGCGTCAGCTGCGACAGCTTTTTCTCGCACAAGGCCTGGGCCGATTCGCTCCGCTTGAAGCACCGCTTGCTCTCCGACTTCAACCGTGAAGTCGTGAAGAAGTACGGCCTCTTCTTCGAGCCGTTGAACTGCGGCAAGCGTGCCACCGTCATCGTCGATAAAAACGGCAAGGTGGCCTACGTGAAGGTGCAGGAAATCAAAGTGGCGCGCGAGGACAAGGAAATCCTCGACGCACTCGCGAAGCTGAACTAAGTCCATCGACTGTGTGGGAGTGGGATGCTCGCATCCCACTCCCTACACGCTCCCGCCCCGCATTTCCGCATCCATACGCACAGTTCTCGACGGCCCTCATCACGGACCACCCGCATTGCTCGTTCCAGCTCTCCGCCGTCGCCTTCTCTTTTCGCTCAATCGCTGACACCGTGCCCCCAGCAGGTACCGTAATGACGGGCACTCGTCTGCTTGGTACGATGTCGCCATGGGGCGAACGCATAGCCAGCAGCCGACTCGCTCACAAGCCCACTACAACAACTTGCGGCCTTTCCAGTTATTCACAGTCACTCTCCTGAGCTTCCTGCTCGGTTTGATCGTCGAAGCGCGCGCCGACGACCATCGTGCAGCAGCGACTGAGAGTTCCTCCGCCGCGTCGAATCTCCAGGCCCAGATGCTTGGAAGCGACCGCGCGCCGTTGCACCTCATTCCTGCCGGTCGGTTCACGATGGGAAGTGCATCGGGACAAGACGACGAGCAGCCGAGTCATACGGTGGAACTGCCCGCGTTCTATATCGACGTCCATGAGATAACGGTCGGGCGTTACGCGCGCTTCCTCAAAGCGGTCAACGCCGATCGCCCAGTTGGATGGAACGAAGCCGTTCACCCACGGGATGACGACAAGCCGGTCGTCGGTGTCGACTGGTTCGATGCGCGCGAATATTGCGAATGGGTGGGCCGCCGCCTGCCGACCGAAGCGGAATGGGAAAAGACGGCGCGAGGTCCGGACGCCCGTCCGTATCCCTGGGGCGAGGCGCCGCCCACAGCCGCCCATGCGCAGTTTAATCACACGCGGTGGAAAGGGTATACGTCCGTTGCACCCGTAGGCACTCACCCTGATGGGCAAAGCCCCTACGGAATTCACGACCTGGCTGGAAACGTGTGGGAGTGGGTGTCCGATCGCTACGATGCGCAGGCCTATCGCTTGCGAGCGACCGATCGTCCGACCGCCGGTCCAAACGGACCGGCACAAGGCCCGCTGCGTGTCCTGCGGGGCGGTTCGTGGGCCGATGCCGCGCCGATCCTCCGCAGCGCCAATCGTGCCGCCTATCCGCCGAATGGGCGCCGACGCGACTTCGGCTTTCGGTGCGCCGCCGATGCACGCCCACCGCAGGTGCCGTAGCTACTGTACGTAGGAATCGCTGATTAGGAGGAAGGCGTCGAAGCGCGACCGAGATCGAGTGCCGTCGCAGGCGTATCCGAACGAAGCCGTAGCTTAAAAATCACCCGACGACTTTTTTCGCGATCCGGAAGTTGCAGATCGTCGTACACGAGATCCTGCCGCCCGCGACCGCTGGCGGAGGTCTTCTCGTGAAAACAGGCGTACGCCCAGGGCGCCGCACGCTGGATCACATCCAGGGCCTTGATCATCACATTCAGCGACCGTTCCTGACTCAATTTCAGATTGTGCGTGTCCGTACCGCGATCGTCGGTATGCCCCTCGATCACCAGCGAATCGATGCGGTCCCGCAGGGTGCCGCACAAGAGCGCCGCGTAGGAGGGAATCGCATCGTCGAGGAACGCCTCGGCTGTGCGCGACAACGTCCCCTTGTCCAACTCGAAATTCAACAAGGCTTCCGGGACCACGATACGTAACACGTTGCGGTCGCCTGCGTCGGATTCCACCGCCAGCGAATACCGCTGCAGATGTTCTTCCATCACGGCCCGCACATCCACGGCGGGAGCCGGCTCCGCCTGTTGCGCAGAAGCCTGCCCGGTCGGCGGCGCAGGGACCGGCGTGGGAACCGGCGGCTGCTCGCTCACCTTCGTCACATAGGCCGCAAACAGCAAAATGAAGATGACGGTCAGCGACGTCATCAAATCCGTCACGCCGTGAACGACGCTGGATCCATCGTGATGGCGAGGTGTGTTCATAGTGTCGTAGCGCGTAGGGAACTAGCAGCTTACGAACGGCGGCTCGGGATACGCGCACGGACGGTGTCGAACCAGCGGGTCCCGGTCAAACCGACCCGCGAGTCACCCACCGCATCGACCTCGACCAGATCGCTCAGATCGTCGCCCATACGTCCCGCCAATTCGTCCAACCGGCGCTGCGTCTGTTCCTGCGACGCCTTAAATTCGCCGACCGATTGTGTGAGTTCGCGAATCACGTTCTGCAGATCGTTGATCGGAGCGGTCACACCTTCGCGAATACCTTTGGCGACATCCGCCGCAAGTGCGCCGCCTTCGACAGGGCGAGGCGCACGAACCGGTTCCGTGCGGCGACCCAATTGTTCAACCGCCGCCGTCAGGGCCTTGATGGACGGCATGAGTAATTCCGTTTTCCCCGGTTCGGCACCAGGTCGAGCTCCCTTCGCCGCACCAAGACCGCCGTCCTGACTCCCAACCGTGGAGCAGTTCTCCAACATTTGCTCGACGGTACGGCGCGGGAACAGCTCGTCGAGTGTGGTCACGAATCGATGGTGGTCGGAGGAAAGTCCGAACAACATCGACTTTTCCCACATCACAAAGAGGTTGGCACACACCAAGCCGACGATGCTGGTGAGGAACTTGCCGGCAAGACCATTGATCAACCCTTGGATGCCGGTGATATGCGTCGCGTCGGCGTGCAGTTTGCTCAAACCGATAAGGATGGCGAGGAACGTGAACAGCAGGCCGATGCCCGTCAGCATCGTCGGCAATTGGTGGTAGAAGGCCATGTTCAGCCTGGAACTCAGCAATTGATCTTGCGGGAAATACCCCTGGGCCGACTGCGTACTAAACACGCGCGGCTCGATGAACCAGGAGGTATGTTCCAACACATAGGTCTTGCGGAATTGCGCCCAGGCGCGTTGGAACAACGGCTCGGCTCGAAGCGCCCGATCGATCGCGTGGATATCGTCGAGGTCGATGCGGCCGGACGCTGGATGCCCACCGTTGGCGCCGTCCGCCTTTGCGCCCTGCGTCGGCAGCTTTAACCATTCTTCTTCGATATGACTCCTACCGCCGGCCAGCTCGGACAACGTGTCCTGCACACGGGCAAAGGCCTGCCGCAGCGCACGCACCGTACGGGTCAACCGCCCCACATGCCAGGCGCAGAACACCGCAAGGGCCACGACACCCAACCAACTCACGAGCGGGCTTCGAATGCCGCCGAGCACCGTCACATCGCTAGTCAGCCACACCCACATGTTCATCACCTACTGATGAAAGAAGAACGATTGGTCGGCAGGAGATGCCGTAGTACGCATAGCCCCGCGCCGGTCATCGAGTGCCGCCGTGGAACTACTCAAAGACTGTGCCGGATGTGATGTTGTGCCGAGCGTAACGAATTCAATTGGTTGGCTAGACGGTGCAGACCAAGGTCGCACGAGGTGTGGAAAGTCTTTCCTAGCAGAGGGAGAAGCTTGCCGCGTGGAACAGGCTAGGTAATTGGGGCAAGACGACGACAGAGATCGAGCAGTCGCCGACGGGGCTCCGCCCGGACTTGCGAGAATTCCAACCCGATCGAACCGGGCTGGACCCACCGCACGATAGCCTCATCCACCAGCAGCGGCGCGGCCTCTGGGTGGGAAAACAGGCAGACTTCCAAACGCGTCCCCACTGGCGCTTCGACGCCGGTGTGAATACGGCATCCGCCAGGGGACAGATCCTTGAGCTCGCCGTCTCCGGCGATCATCTGGCCGCGGGAAGAAAAATGACTACGGAATTGGACGGGGACACGAGGATGTTTGCGTTGTTCACGAGGCGTCTTCGCCATGTGATGCTCGCCCTCGAAGGTTCGCAGCTACGGCCGCAACGCCGAGCCGATTAGTGAGAACCTGTTGCTGAACATTCAAAACAGAGGTCTCGCGATTCGACGAGTTTAACACGTTCGAGAGCCGACGACTGACCGGCCTCCGACAATACCGGCTGTAACGCGGTCCACAGGCGACGAACCAGTTCCTCGCCCGATACAGCCCGCCCGGAAGTCGAACGCGGAGAACGAACCGTGTCCCAACGCGAAACAACATGCTCGCGCACGATACGGTCTAAACGACGAAGGTCCGTAATCATTCCTGTCACATCGTCGATCGGGCCCTGCACGGTCACCCAGAGGTCGGTCACTGGTCCACGAACACCACCGATCGATCCTCCCGATCCGGCAACAACCGTCGGCACTTCAAAACGGCGAGAGATAGACGCCCGGTCGAGGCCGTTTTCGGCACGCAGCGTCACACTCAGATCTTCATCCTCGGCGAGTTCCAACACCGAGAGTTGGCCGATGTTCCGATGCCTCTCCAGCGCCTTCCAGAGTACGCGTGCGACATTTTCCAGCGTCGGCACTCGATCCTTAAAATAGGGCGTGTCGTAATTGAGGTGTTTGTGATCGAACTCCTCCAGCATCTGCAGGAGGACGATCTTCAAGTCGTATAGGTTGACGACCATGCCGGTCTGCGATTCCACATCGCCGGCGACCGTCACATCGAGAAAATAATTGTGGCCATGCCCCGGCTCGTTGTAACAGGCGCCGAAGACCTCGCGATTTTTCTCCGGCGTCCATTCGTCGCGCAGGTACCGATGAGCGGCGGAAAACTCGATGCCTTTGGTCAGATACACGAGCGGCATGGTGGGAACCTCTCGACGCGGTGCGTCAAAAATGGCGAGGGGCCAGGCCCAGCCCACACTGAATGGACCGTTCCTAGCCCCTCACAACACGAAACAAATGCGATCGATTAGGCGCTGAACGAGCTGCCGCATCCGCAGGTCGTCTTAGCTTGCGGATTCTTGATAGAGAACCCGGAGCCTTGCAGGCTGTCGACATAATCCACTTCGGCACCTTGCAACAGGGGCGCGCTCTGCGGATCCATGATGACCTTGATGCCATCCTTTTCGATGATGGTATCGTCCTCGCCCACCTTGGACTCGAACGCCATACCGTACTGATAGCCGTGGCACCCGCCGCCACGGACGTAGATACGGAGCCCTTCGATGTCCTGCTCTTCCTTCATCAACTCGCGAATCTTGCCTTCAGCTTTATCCGTGATCGTTACCATGTGAGATCCTCCTTACAATCAAAGGCGCACTAACACCCGCCTGCAAAGACTATAATGCTGCCCCTAGGCACTGTCAACGGCAGGGCCGGAGAAATAGCGCTGTCCATGCAGATTTTTCGCCCTACCTGACCCGCGCGCTTGTCCACCGCGTCCGATACGCCTATACGCCGCCCACCTTCAGGCGCTGGCTAGATCGCGCCGCCATTGCTCCCTCAATGCCGGAGGGACGGCAACTTCATACCGATAGGCCCCATGCTCGATTCGCACATGGGCAGGCGATGCGGAATCGGCCAAGACCGCCAGCCAGGCCGCACTCGGCGCAAACCGGACAAAATGCACGGCGCTGATCTTCACCTCGTTGCTCCGCCCCCCCTCGAATTCGCCGTAGGCACGCTCGGCTCCGACGTACAACGACACCGTCGGCCCACGATCGATCCCCTGGAACGCATCGAGGTCGCGCTTGATGTCCGCCGAGTCGGTGATTTCGATGAATAACGTCGCCGACAGTTCGCCAGGCCCTGGAAGCAGCGCGTTGTAGACGTCTAATTCTTCCTGCACCTTCGCCGGATCGACGATCCGCTCGGCGCGGACCATCTCCTGAATCTGAAACTGCAAAGTCTCGCGATTCTCGAACAACAACGTCACCTGCGGCCCCACGGCGAGACGCCGAGCCTGCTTCAGCGCGATGATCTTCCGACGAAACTCGTCGCGTTGGCGTTCGTACTCGGCGTACTCGATCAGCTCATCGGCCAGCAGCGGTTTCATTCGCGTGGTAATCCGTAGGCATCGCGCACGATTTGAATCGGATGTTGTGTCAACCGGCCCTTGACGTGTTGTGTGGCCCCGGCTTGATCGAGTTGCAGTCCGGACAAGGGACAATCGGAGGCGACGATATCCGCCGGTTCCTGCTCGATCGCCCGGACGGCCTTTTTCGCAATCGTCATCGACAGCGGAAAATATTCCGACTTGGCCGACCATGAGCCGTCGTGACCTGAGCACCGCTCGATGGCTTCGACACGGGCGCCCGCACATTCCATCAACTCTTTCGACTTGAAACCGATGTTTTGATCGCGCAAGTGGCAGGGCACTTGGTACGCCACGCGGCCCGGCGACGCGGTGAAATCCATGGCCAAGGCCGACTCGCGCTTGAGCTTCATGAGATATTCGCTGACGTCGAACGTATGCGCCGCCAGCCGTTTACTGGGCTCATCCGCAAACAATTCTACATACTCGCGCTTGAACATCAGGCTGCAACTGGGAACCGGAATCACGATGTCGTACCCCTGATCGATCCAGGGGAGAAACGTCTTGGCGCTGGTCTCGGCGGCTCGGCGGATCGCGTCGACATCGCCGATGTCGAACGACGGCATTCCGCAACAGTGCTGCGAGGGCAGGACTACCTCAACCCCGTTTTTCTCCAACACCTGCACGGTCGCTTTGCCGACATCGGTCGCCTGATAGTTCACGAGACAACTCGCAAAGAGCGCGACTTTCCGCTTGGGCGGCGTGGCCGCCGCGGACGCCGGTTTTGACCGGCGTGCCCACCAGCGCGTCAACGTTTCGGACTGGTAGGCCAACACATGGCGCTCGGCGTGCACACCGAGAACGCGCTCAATCATCTTTCTCGCCCAAGCCTGTCCCATGGCCCAATTAAACAGGCCTGCGATGCGACTGTGCACCGCTCCCAACAGATCCGTTTTCGTCAGCAGTCGGTCGCGAAACGAAACCCCGCGCTCCCCCGCCAAACGCTGCTTCCAGGCCACCATGAGGCGCGGAAAATCCAAGGCATATTGATGGGGCGGCGTGTATGGACAGTGGTTGTAGCAGAGCTTGCAGTAGTAACACTCATCGACGATACGGTGATGTTCGGCCGGTGTCAGCTTGTGGACGTCGCTCTCGTGGTCGTCGATGGCGTTGAGCAGCGTATTAAACGACGGACACAGATTGAAGCAGCGGCGACATCCGTCGCAGATGTCGTAAATCCGTAGGGTCTCCGCCTCCAGGGAGGCGGGATCGAGCGGCTGAATGAGTGTCAGTGCTTTCATATTCAATGCCGACCGAATGCCGCACACGAGGTGAGTTGATGCGGTACGGAACCGGTCAGAGTCCCGTACCGCCGACCGCGAACCAAATACCGCTTACGCCTGCTTGAGGCTCTCCAATCCCTTAGTGAACCGATTGGCGTGCGAACGCTCCGCCTTCGCCAAGGTCTCGAACCACTCGGCCAACTCGGCGAAGCCCTCGTCACGCGCAGTCTTGGCCATACCCGGATACATCTGCGAGTACTCGTAGGTCTCGCCTTCGATGGCGGACTTGAGATTCGCGTCCGTATTGCCGATGGGCGAGCCCGTCGCAGGATCGCCGACTTCCTTCAAGAAATCGAGATGCCCGAACGCGTGGCCGGTTTCGGCCTCCGACGTATCGCGGAACAACCCGCCGACATCCGGATACCCTTCGATATCCGCGCGGCGCGCAAAATACAAATACCGACGATTAGCCTGCGACTCGCCCGCAAAGGCTTCTTTCAAATTCTCGTGGCTCTTGGTGCCCTTCAAACTCTTTCCCATACGCTACCTCCTTATGATGACTGACGACCCATTGCGATGTGAACCACCGCGCCTGATACGCGGCTGTGCCTGCCGACGACAGGTTGCGCACAAGCCGAAAATATCCACGCGATGCGCGACGACCTCGAAATCTTCCGGCACCACATCCCGCACCAGCGCGGGCGCCAAACGATCGAGGCCTCGATCCTCGATGTCCACGATATGCCGACAGCCTTGGCATACCGCATGGTGATGAGGCCCGATGTTCCCGTCGAACCGCGCCCGCTCGTGTCCGTAATTGACCTCGGCCACCAGTCCGGCCCGCCGCAGCGCAGCCAAGGTGTAATACACCGTATTGGCCGAAATGGACGGAGTCGTCTTCCGAACCATTGCGAGCAACTCATCGGCGGACGGATGGGTATCGGTACCGACCAAGGCGACGTAGATCGCCTCACGCTGCGGCGTGAGGCGCAACTTGGCCTGACGAAAGCGTGAGCGGATTTCGTCGGACGCCGACAATAACAATTTCGACGTGGGCATCGCGTGACACTCAGCTAGGAATGATTCCTACCTACCATGGCGTTTTATAGCAGGTCAAGCGACCATGCTACAGACTCCGCTGCCCGTGCAGGACGAAAGCGCACAGCGATACATGCGCACGCGGAGCGCGCAGGGTTGGCAAACAGGCTCAAACGAGACAGTCTTTGCGCTATGTGTAGCGGGGCAATTCTGCCGTTGCGTCGGCAAGCGTGGGGAAGATTTGGTCTTTGGGCGACAGGAGCGGCTCCGTCACCGGCCAAGGGATTGCCAGCGTCGGATCGTTCCAGATGATGCCGCGCTCCGCGCGCGGCGCATACGTATCCGTACATTTGTACAGAAAATCGGCCGTCTCGCTGAGTACACAGAATCCGTGCGCGAAGCCTGGCGGGATATACAATTGCTGCGGCCGCTCTCCAGTCAACTCGCAGGTCACCCATTGCCCGAACGTCGGCGAGCCTGCACGGACGTCCACCGCCACGTCGTAGACCGTTCCAGACAGCACCGTCACGAGCTTTCCTTGTGGCTGATCGAGTTGGTAATGCAGTCCGCGCAAAACGTTCCGGATCGAACGTGAAAAATTGTCCTGCACGAACGGTCCGACGATTCCCGCCTCGCGATATCGCGGCTCGCGATGGATTTCGAAGAACAATCCTCTGGAATCCCGAAACACATCCAACTCAAGCAACACAACATCCGGAAGCGCAGTCGAGAGGGTGTTCATGGAAATAAGGCAGTCGTTCAGACAAGAGAACAGATCAATTTGATGCACTAGATGCAGGTCCCGCAGGGTCGCCCGGATCGAACCACTTGAGCCGATCCACTAACGGCGCCGCTTGCGGAGATGTCGGCATGGTCGGCGGACTCGGCGGATGGTCCCAGGTCAGACGATCGATACCGGCTTCGCCCAAAGTCTCACGAATCGTTGCCACGAGCGCCTGCAGCGTCACTTCGGTCCCCATACGTACATCCAACCGACGCAATGCGGAATCCGTCGGAGGCGGCTCCTCATGCAGCAACGCCCAGCACCGATCGAACAGCTGCGTCCGCACGGCCATCGGCACATTCAACGTCTCAATGTCGGACGTGCAGAGCGCGGCCACCACCAGCACAAATTGCAGGTCTTCCATGCCGGGGCGGTTGACATCCAGGGACTGCATGCGGTTTCCTTAACAGACGCCCCCAAGATCCGTCAATCTAACGGCGGCGCCACTGACGACTCAGGCACACAAAGAAGGATAGCGGCCATGGTTACGATCACGTTGATGGGACAACTGCAGACGGATGAAGGGGAACGGGACTTCACCTGCGCGATTCCGGCACCCTTGAACGTCCGACAATTGATCCAACGGCAGGGACGGACCTTGCGCCCAGTGCTGCAATTACTGCGCGAAAAGAAGGTGCTGGTGACGGTCAACAAACGTATCGCGAGTGAAGAATCGCTGGTCCAGGATGGCGATGCGGTTCGCCTCGTCGGACACGATGGATTCGGTGGAACGGGCTTGAGTCCAATATTGTATTAGTGCTGCCGCGCAACCGCCTGCTCGTTCGTACGCGCCCCTTCTCGTTTTGCTTCCTACTTCTCTCGCGCCTCTACGTAGGGACCGCGCTCGCCGTTTCGTAGGTTCATCATCACAAGAAAACGTTCCGACAACACAGCCGCACAACAGGTGCGACAAATAGAAAGGGCCGGCCCCTCACGGGACCGGCCCTTTGCATTACCAGGTACCTCGACGCCTTTACTTCTTGTTGCCGAGGATGGAATCTTTCGCCATCTTCGCGACACGGAACTTGACCACGCGCTTGGCCGGAATCTTGATCGCTTCACCGGTTTGAGGATTGCGACCCATGCGCGCCTTGCGGTTGGCGAGGACCAACTTGCCGATCCCCGGCACCACAAACATGTTCTTGGCTTCCTTGTACGCCAAGGTGGCGAGATCGTCGAGAATCTGGACGGCCGTTTTCTTGGTAATACCGGCCTTGCCAGCCAGATGTTCGGCGATTTGCGACTTCGTCATCGATTTGGCCATGCGGACCTCCTTCAGACTACAGGTTGGATGTGGGTGTGAGACTCAACGACCATTGCCATGCGGGTGACATATGCTGTAGGCCGCCTGACGGACCGTAAGTTACGCGGGTAGTCCAGGTGCAAGCCGCGGGGAGTCTAGCGAACGGTCCTAGGGCTGTCAATACGAAATTCGCAGCACAGCCGCTCTGGAAGCCGCGATAGCCGTCGCACAACGGCGCTTGCAGGTGTCGTCGCGGCGAGAGTACCATGGCGCCACGTCACCTCACTCCATTTCGGGAGGGACGCGGCAAGGAGTACGGTCGATGGGAAAAGAGCTTCCGGTTGTTGCAGCGCCGCCGGCGGTCGATCCGCAGAGCGGCGAGGCTTACATCTTCACACGCGTGTTTTGCTTGCGCGAAAACGCCTCGACGCTGCAGTTGCTGCTCGACTATCTGCGGTCGCGGGGCCAAAGTCCCATCGTCCCGGATAATATGCCGCGCGAAGCCTTCGAAGACTGGGCGTGGGTGCAAATCTCATTGGGCTACGACAAAGCGCGCAAACCGATCCAGGTGTTTTGCCTCCGCGACCGCGGCACCTACAAAGATTCGCTGGAAACGGAACGGGCCACGTTTCTCGATCGGCTGATGCCGTATGAAGACGTCGAAGCCGAGCTCGTCAAAGACTACGTGACGCGCGCGCGCTTCCTCGTCACCACGCGGATGGCGAAAGACGACGTGACCGACGCAGGCTACGATTTCAACGGATGGATTCTGCAGTTCTTCCAAGAGAACTGCGATGGGATCGTGCAGGTCGACGGCCAAGGGTTCTACGCGCCGACCGGCGATCTCGTGGTGGAATTCTACGAAGACCTCGCCTAACGCACCGACACCGGACGAACCCCGCATGCTCGCTCGCGCCTTCGCCGAGGATCTCGCCGCTCGGGCGGACGCGGTGTTTGAACGAGGACGCGCCCAGGCGCTCGACACACTCCCCTGCGCACGCGGCTGTCACGCCTGCTGCATCGGACCGTTTCCGATCACCAGCCTGGATGCCGCACGGCTCACGGAAGCGGTAGCACAACTTCCCCTGGATCTCGCACAACACATTCGGACGCGCGCTGACGAACAAATCACCGCGTACGAAACCGCCTTCCCTCAACTTCGTCGGCAGCCTCACCTGGATGAGTGGGACGACGCGGAGATCGACCGCCTGGTCAGCCAGTTCTCCGATCGCCCCTGCCCCGCGCTCCTCGACGACGGTGCCTGTGCCGTCTATGTCGATCGCCCCATAACATGCCGCCTGATGGGCTTGCCGGTGCAAGAGGGCTCGCTAGTCCAAGGACCTTGCTCCAGCCAACCGTTTGTGCCGATCACCGGCCTCGGTCGTTCGGATGACGAGAGCCAGGACTTTGCCGCACGAGAAGCCGGCGCGCTGGCCGCGCACCGTGCACTGACGGGCGAGCGCCGCGAAGAGTGGCTCCTCCCATACGGGTTCCTGCCGAAGACGCGCGCATCGCGCCGATAAGTTCCACTGCGTCTGGACATGCCGCAAATGGCTGTGGTAAGTTGCGCAACTCGACTCTGTGCGCCTGTAGCTCAGCGGATAGAGCACTGGCCTCCGGAGCCAGGGGCCACAGGTTCAAATCCTGTCAGGCGCGCCATACCGCCGGTGACCACACCGCAGCGACCGCCGGATTCGACATATCCTTCTTGGTGGGGCCGTTAGCTCAGTTGGTAGAGCAGCTGACTCTTAATCAGCGGGCCGTAGGTTCGACCCCTACACGGCCCACCATTCCCTTCACCACCTTCCGACACATCTGCACGCAGACGACGCCGTCACGGTAGAGCTGAACGTCTGCCTAGTCGGGGCAGGCACGTTCGCGCTCTCCACATAGGTCCTAGCCGTCCCTTCTCCGTAAAACATCCTACGCTCACTCCAGGTAATGAGACGGGAACGTACCGCCGCTCCGATTCCTAGCTCCGCAATGCCGGCCGCTACACAAAAATACTGCGTAATTCCAGCAGCAGCATCTTGGTTTCCGTTGCAGGCCATAGTATAAGAGGCTGTGCGTTTGAAGCATGCTGCCACACTGTTATCACGCCTCCTCATACCGGCCGCCTTACAGTCGTTGAGCCAGCACGTCGTCGGTCCTATCGCACTGCCATTACTCACTCTCACTAAGGGAGATTCGCGTATGCGTTCATCGTTCGCCACCTCCGTTCAGAGACTCCTCCTTGGAGTCGTTGCCGTCGGACTCATCGCCGGCTGCTCTGGGAAAAAGATTTCGACGGGCGTCGGAGATCAATCGACCGTCCCCGGTCCGCAGGCAGCGGCTCCCCCTCCTCCGATTCTAGAAATTGCCCCGGAGGCGCCGCCTCCGCCGAGCATCTCGCAGCCGACTCCGCCGCCCGCAATGGAGCCGCCACCCGCTCCGCCGACAGTCGCGGAACCGGCGCCGGTTCCGCCTGCACCACCGGTCGTCGCCGAAGCGGTCGCACCACCGCCGCCTCCGGTCGAGCCGGCGCCCTTGCCACAAATCGCCCAAGCACCTGTGGCGAAGCCGATCGAACCGCCGCCAGCTGTCGAACCGTCCGGCTCTTTGCAGGACGTCTATTTCGACTTCGACCAGTCCGGGCTGCGGCAAGACGCACGCACGACGCTGGAAGAAAATGCGAAGCTCTTGCGGAACAATACGAACGGCAAGATCCTTATCGAGGGGCACTGCGACGAGCGCGGAACCTCCGCCTACAACCTGATCCTCGGCGAACAGCGCGCCAAGTCGGTGAAGCGGTATCTCGAAAACTTGGGCGTCTCGGCGTCGCAACTGCAAATCGTCAGCTACGGCAAGGAACGGCCGTTCTGCCGCGAGCATAACGATGCGTGCTGGCAGTCCAATCGCCGCGCGCACTTTGTCATTAAGTAATAATCTGCTTCGGTTGCCTGGGTGGCGACATCCAGGCAACCGCATCCACTAGTAATCTCCTTCCTGCTTTATCCTCCCCACTGCACATGATCGACATCCTCGGGTTCCGGCATCGACCGTGACCGAGTCGTCGCTGCTCCTCCAACTCACGTATAGACACAACAAAACCCGCGCCGCATCCTTCGATGCGAAACGCGGGCTTTGCATTTACTACTTGCTGAAACTCTGTGCTTACCGATGAATCATCGTCGGGCGGCTGCACTGGGACGCAAACAGCGCGGTACCCAGCAGGACTACGCCGATTCCGATGAGGCTGGCACTCGGACCAATGGCATCTGCCGCCCACCCGAACCCCGCCATTCCGGCCATCGACGCCGCCATGCCGCCGGTGCTGAAGGTCGTGAACACGCGGCCCAACAGGGGCTCCGGCGTGACTTCTTGGAGGATGCCCCACACAATCGGCATAAACACCGCCGTGCAGGCGCCGATGATCACGATCAACCCGATGGCCAGCCCCGGCGTATGCATCGTGCTAAGCGCGCAGACGGCCAACCCGCCGACCGCCATTGCGGCGGCAACCATACGGAACCGGCTGAACACATCGTCCTGACTCTTGGACGCCATCCAAATAGAGGTGATTAACATCCCGACGCCAAGCCCAGACCACAGCCAGCCCAATTCCACGGGACCGACCGCCAGCGTGCGCTCCGCAAATACCGGAAGCATGAAGACAAACGCGCTCACACCGAGGCTATACAAGGCCGCCGTCATCATCAGCGCAAACATGGTGCGGTCGCGCGTGAAGACAAAGCGGAACCCCACACTCAACTCATGGAGAAACGAACGATTGGTGGTGGTGGACTTAATCCCCCATTCCGGCTCGCGCACGGCGATCGGCATGAGGCAGAGGGCGGAAATCAAAAACGTCGCCGCATCGACATACAACACGTTCTGCGCACCGATCGTCGCGATCCCCAATCCGCTGATGATCGGACCGACCAACACCCCGATGTTCGCCGTCCCTTGCAGCCAGGCATTCGCCGAGGTGAGCTGAGTCCGTTCAACGATCAAAGGCACCGACGACGCTAGCGCCGGCCCGAAAACCATGGAAACGATGGCGTTCAGGAACACCAAACAATACAACCCTTGCAGCGCCAACAGGTCGAGGCCGTACAGGATCGGGATCAGCGCCACCAGCACCGTACGCAATAAATCGACGCCGATCATCGTGCTCTTCTTCGGCATCCGATCCAGATACACGCCGACGATCGGCCCCAGCACCAGCGGTGGCACCGTCTGCAGGAGACCGATGACCGCCATCTTCAAGGCGGAACCGGTCAACTGATAGACAAACCACAGCAACGCGACCTTGCTGAGGCTATCGCCGATTTGCGACGTCAGCTGGCCCCAAAACAGGAAACCGAAATTCCGGCTCCGGACCAGGTCGAACCCTGGCGGAAGCATCCGCAGCACACGTTGCTTCAGACCAACGGCCTCATTCACCGACTCGACCGTCTGCTCCCCCGTCGTCATCGTTACGTCTCTCCTCACACTGCCGTCCTGGCAGCGCGCTTAGCCCATTGCCCCGGCCCGCGAGCCCACGCCCGTCGGGCGCAAGCCGTTGGCCAACTCGTCATAAATCTTCAAATAGTCGGTCACCATCCGCTTCGCAGTGAAGCGACGGTCGAATGCCGCGCGGCAGGCTCGACGGTCGATGGTGGAGAGGCTCGCCACCGACGCGACCATCTCATCCAAATTCTCGCTGATGAATCCGGACACGCCCGGCTCGATGATTTCCGGGATCGACCCGCGACGATAGGCCAGCACCGGAGTTCCGCATGCCAACGCTTCGATCAGCACAATCCCGAAGGGTTCGGGCCAATCGTACGGACAGACCAAGGCGATGGCGTTCCCGACAAAATCGTCTTTTTCGCGATCCGTAATTTCCCCGACGAACTCGATCAACGGATGCCGCAACTGCGGCTCGACGGCGGCGCGGAAATACGCTTCATCCGCCGTGTCCACCTTCGCCGCCATCTTGAGCGGAATCCCGACGCGCTTCGCGAGTTCGATCGCGTGGTCCGGCCGCTTCTCGGGAGACATGCGCCCGAGGTAGGCCAAGTATTTTCCCGGCTCGTACTTCGGTGCGTACAAATCCGGCAGCCCGTGATGTACGGTGCCGACCCAATTGCACCAGGGCAACGGACGGCGCTGCGAGGCCGAGATGGACACCAAGGGCATATCGGAAAATTCTTTGAAGATCGGCACCAACTCCGGCAGGTCCAGACGCCCATGCAACGTCGTGACGACCGGCGTTTTTACACGGCGCGCAATCGGAAACCCGAGGAAATCGAGGTGCGAATGGATCAAGTCGAACTCTCCGGCCATTTGACCGAAGGCGCGCTCCTGCTGCAGCACTTGCGGGGCATCGCGATTGAAGATGCCGGTGTTCAGGCGCAACGCCTGCGGGCAGATCGCCTCCAACTTGGCGGACGTCACCGAATCGCCACTGGCGAACAACGTGACATCGTGTCCCTGCCGAACCAACTCCTCGGTGATGTATGACACGATGCGCTCGGTTCCCCCGTACCGCTGCGGCGGAACACTTTCCCACAATGGAGCGATCTGCGCGATTTTCATGCGTCCTCCTGAATCATCCCACCGACTGTGGCCCGATTACTTTGCGGGCATAATCGAAATCGCCCGCCCATCCGGTGCGACCTGCACATCGACCCACTCGCCCGGTACGAGCGGCCGCTCACGTTTCGTCTGCGCATCAATACGTAAGCGATGAAACCGTCCCATCGAATCGCGCAACACGTAAATTCTCATCTCGCCGTGCCCTTCGATCGCGAAGAGTTGCGCGCGAACGGCTTGGGAGGGAGCCTGCTGTTGGACCAACCACGTATCGGAAGCTAATGCAGGAGGCATTCCACTCAGCAGTCCGACGACGACACACACCATTTGGACAATTCGTGTCCATGCGCACACACTCGAGTCCGCTTTACGTAGACCGCACAAAGTTGCAACGTTTCGGCGTAATTCCGCGCTGGTGTTGACGGCGCGAGGGTACGACGAGCGTCTAAACCGCTCAATGGACAAAAGGGGAGTGCACGTTGGCGTGAAAATATATTCGAGGGTCTAAGGGGAGGATTACGGCCCGTCGAATCAGTAACAGGGGAACGCTCAGGAGCAGAACCCCCTTAGGAGTATCCGTGAATGCGATAAAAATAATAAATATATTTCAATCACTTACGAGATAGACTGATCAGGATGTATGTGAGCACTTCAGGCTGGATGCTTCGAGAGTAGAGCTGAATGGCTGGAGAGACAATCCAAAAAATACCACTAAAGATGGGGGCTAAGGCCCCCGCTTCTCTCTTTCGCACGATAGCGCCGTAGGAAAGAGCTCATGGGCGCTCGCGCTCCCCAAATCGCCTCAGTATGTCGTGGCTGAGGACACAAGGGCCTCACTTCGTCACGACGACATCGACACGACCATCCTGCCGAACCGTTTCGATCGAGAGGCCGACACGTCCCTTCGAGACACGAAGATCGACGGTCGCGTCTCCGACACGCAAATTGCGCATCGACATCTCTTCCAAAAAATCGGGAAGCTGTGGGCGCCGGAACGTCACGCGCCGAGCCGCCGCATCGATGGAAAGCCCTAAGGCCGCCGCCACCAGCAAATATGCCGAGCCCGCACTCCAGGCTTGCGGCGAGCAGGCCACCGGATAGAGACTGGGCCCTTCACCCTCCCGCCGCGTGAATCCGCAAAACAACTCCGGCAGACGATTCTGATCCATATAGAGCGACGCATCGAACAGCGCCTTCATGATCGTCACGGCCGCATCGGTCATGCCGTAGCGCGACATACCCATCGCGATCACCGCATTGTCGTGCGGCCAGATCGAGCCGTTGTGATAGGACATCGGACTGTACCGCACCTCGCGGTCACCGAGCGTCCGCACACCCCAGCCCGAAAACATCGCCGGACTCAACAACGTGTCGGCCACCCGCCTTGCGCGAGCCTCATCGGCGATTCCCGCAAAGAGGCAATGGCCCGCGTTCGACGACTGCACGACACAGGGACGCTTCGCACCGTCGAGCGCCAATGCATAGTTGGACAAGGATTCCAGCCAAAACGACGCCTCGAACCGCTGTTGTACCTTCCGCGCTTCTGCCCGCAACCGTTCCGCCACCGCGGACTTGCCAAGCACCTCGGCGCACAGAGCCGCGCTCTTCTTCGCCGCATAGACATATCCCTGCACTTCGCACAAGGCGATCGGCGGCTCGACCATACGGCCGTCCATGTGGAACACCGAGTCGTGCGAATCTTTCCACCCTTGATGGACCAAGCCATTTTTCGATTGGCGCGCATATTCGACGAACCCGTCGCCATCCGCATCGCCGTAGCGATCGAGCCAGGCAAGCGCCAATTCGAGATTCGGCCAAATACGATGCAGCAACTCCACATCGCTCGTACGTTCGTAATAGGCGCCCGCCAGCATAATGAACAGCGGCGTCGAGTCCACACTGCCGTAGTACCGCCCGAAGGGAATTTCGCCGAGCGCCGCCATTTCACCCAGCCGACTCTCGTGCAAAATCTTGCCGGGCTCCGCGTCACGCGCCGGATCGACTTCCTTCGCCTGCGTCACCGCCAAGTAATCGAGCACGCCTTGCGCGATCGCCGGATTCACCCACAGATATTCCATGGCCGTGATGATGCCGTCGCGCCCGAACGGCGTGCTGAACCACGGGACACCTGCGTAGGGATAACTCCCCTGGGGTGTTTGCGTGACCATCATATGCAGGTCGGTCCGCGAACGTTGCAGCCAATTGTTGAATTGCCAGTCGGTGGTCTCGACCTCGCAATCCATCGCCATGCTGTCGCGCAGCGCCTGGTTCGCATGAGAACAGGCCTGGTCGTACGACAGCGACACCTGCCCGCAGCCGTTGCGTTCGCACGAGACGGTCAGCGCAATCGTCACTTCTTCCTTCGGCTCCAAACGGCGGGTAAAAAGCGCATCGCTTTGCGTCAGCCGCTCCGGCGCCGGCTCGAATCGCAGTTGCGTGCGACGCACGACACGATCGAGACCTTCGTATCCCAGCGTCACCGTATCCGCCGTGACGGCGGTGGGCAGCCGTTCGCCGCGCTTCGCGCGGGTCGTGCCGCGGACCTCGAAAATATCCGCGAAGTCGGCGTCGAACCGGAACGAGAGATCGACGCTGATCGGTTCGAGCCCGTAATGAACCAACCGCACCTGTTCGTAACAGACACCATCCCAGAGAAAGCGCGAGCGCAAGATATGCACCGTACCGCGGCGCAGCACGATACGCTCGTCCTCCTTCACGTCCAGGTTCGTCAGGTCGACGGTCAGCGCCGCATTGTCCTCGCGCACCGACGAACTCAAAAACATCGGCCGTTCTCCGCCGAGGAACAGTTCCAAGTGCGACAGGTAGCGCGTGCCCTCGTGATAGAGCCCATGCGTAAAGGCTTCAAGCGGCTGGATGTCGCCGTATCGATCGAGGACGGCGAACGATTCGCCGTGTTTTAACACGCGCGTCCGGTCGTCGACCAACGACGATTCCGCATGGATATAAAACTGGTCTTTCACCCGAATGATGGTTTCCGCCATGCCCTACCCTTTTCTCTCCGTTCGTATTGTCTACGCGCCCCTTCTGGAACGCGTCCGCACGTTCACCGCGCCGGCGCGGGCGCGGCAACGGCGCCGATGCTCGCATCACGCCGTTGTGTCCACCGCACGAACCACGCCGCAAAAATAGCCGTAATGAATAACACGACCCCGATGCCCATGACGCTCCACGCTTCGCCCCAGTGCTCCGACGTCCACCCGAAGAACCACATGCCGACGATCGCCGCCAGCATCGCCCCGGCCGAATAGAGCGACAGGGCGCGCCCGACCATATTGGGCGGCGTCAATTCCTGCAAGACGCCCCAGGCAATCGGTGTCAGCGCCCCAAGCCCACATCCGATCACCACCATCAGCACCGCTGCGAGATACCGGTCGTTCACCCACACCAAGCCCAGCATGCACCACCCACTGACAGTCGTGGCGAGCAAAATCATCCGCAGGCGCCGGGCCAAATCCCATTCGCTGATTTTTATCAGTGCGATCGACACGGCCATCAAGCCCACCCCGAAGGCCGACCAGAGGTAGCCGACTTCAATCGGACCGAGGTCCAACATCTTGCGACCGAATACGGGAAACAGCGTACTGAATGCACTGGAGCCGAAGGTATACAACGCGGCCATGACCGTCAGCACCAAAATCGTCGGCTGCTTCACGACGGCGAACTGCACTGCTTCGCGCAAGTCTTGCCAGGCAGACGCTCGTCGCGGCGATTTTGCTGCACCGCCTGCGCCAGCGGATGCAGTCGCCTTTCCGAGCGGCTCCTCCTTCAAGGTCAACGGCAGAAAGCAGGCAGCGGAAATTAGGTACGACACGGCGTTAAAACAGAGCACCTCTTGCGAGCTCAGCACCGCAATGCCCATCCCGCTCAACGCAGGCCCGACGATCACGCCGAGGCTGGTGGTGCTCTGGAGCAACGCGTTGGCCGCCGTGTAGTGACGCCGCTCGACGATAGCCGGAATGGCCGCCGTCAACGCCGGGCCGAACACGGCCGTTGCGACGCTGTTCAGAAAAACCAAGAGGTACAAGCGATCGACGGTAAACGATTCGACGGGCATCCAACAGGGAATAAACCCGATGACGAAGGCCCGCACGACATCGGACCCGATCAGCAACGGTTTTTTGGAAAGCCGGTCGATCGCAACACCGATCAACGGGCCCAGAAGAATCGGCGGGATGGTCTGCAGCAGCCCGATGATGGTGGCCTTGAGCGGCGAGCCGGTCACGGCATACACGAACCAGATCAGCGCCAGCTTGGAGATGCCGTCGCCGACCTGCGAGACCGTCTGCCCCCACCACACCAGCCGAAAACCGGGCGACAGCAGCCATTGCCGCCGCGTGGTCGCCGCCTGTGTGAGCGGCCATGGCCCCTCTACGTTCGTCACCCGACTGTCCACTCGGCGCTAGCTCCTACAAAAATCGTGTCTGGAGGACGCCCACCCGACTCGCTACTCCCCGCTCACTTGTATGTTGGACGTGTCCACCGCTCGAACGCCCGGCACCTGTCGCGCCGCTTGCGCCGCTTCGAGCGCAAACACTTGAAACCGCGTTTTCCCACTAAGCGACACCACCCCTTGCTCGCACTTCACGTCGAACCCAGCGGCCTTGAGCGTCTCGCTGCGCGCAAACCGCTCTTTGACGTACTGCACGATGGTTTGGTCCTGCCGCTTCGCGAACGACGCCGCCAGATCTTTGTTGACGTCCAGTTTGTTGACGACGCCTTTGATCGGCTCGATCCCTTGCGCAATCTCCGCCGCGCGTTTTTTGTCCTCGTCCGTGGCCACCTTCCCGCTGAGCACGGCCTTTTCGCCGTCCATTTCCACTTCGATGTCGTAAGGCACCAAGGCTGGATCGGCGAGAAACGCCAGCTTCACGGTCAACATCACCGACCCGATAGGACGCTTCGTCGGCGCCTCCGGCTTCGGCGTCGGTTCGCCGTCCGTTGCGACCGGCTTGTCGGTCGACGGTTTGTCCGCAGTAGATTTATCGGGCGGCGCTTTTTCGGGCTCGCTCTTCGCGGCGTCCTTCGAAGCGGCCTTGCCGTCGGACTTGCTCTCGGCCTTCTCCTTTTTATTGGAATGCGCCGCGTCTTTCGGCGGCTTCGGCGCGGGGGACTCGTCGTGTTTGGACGACTCGGATTTTTTCGGTTCCTTCGGTTCTTTTGGTTCTTTGGGCTCTTTCGGTTCCTTGGGCTCGCGCGGTTCTTTTGGCGCGTCTTTCGGAGTCTCTTTTGTCGATTCTTTCGGAACGTCCTTCTGAACGTCTTTTTGTTCTTTCGATTCTTTCGGCGGCGCCGACTCGCGCGACTCTTTTTGTTCCTTCTGCTCTTTTTGATCGCGGGGAATCGGCGGCGGCGCTGGAACGGGCGGGACGTCGCTCGACGGGGCGGACTCCCCGCTGGTATGGTCGCCCGCGCCGCTCGGCGACACGCACAACAACACGAAGAGAACTGCCCAGGACGCGACAGCACCTTGTCTCACGGAAGACACCTCCCGCGACCAGCCCATCCGTTGCTGAAGACGAAAAGCGATGAAGCGAAGGATACTCGCCAGCACACTG
Source organism: Nitrospiraceae bacterium (assembly GCA_046351095.1). Classification (GTDB taxonomy): domain Bacteria; phylum Nitrospirota; class Nitrospiria; order Nitrospirales; family Nitrospiraceae; genus BQWY01. Next base: position 2,716,658 of record JAXLZC010000001.1, on the reverse strand, counting down.
TGTCTTACCACAGCCACCCGCGAAAACCTAACGCGAATTCCTCTTCGCATCACACCCCTTCGACTTCGGTCGAACGGCTCGATATAATCTCTCGGCGATCGCTGCCGCATCCGTCACCTCCCGCGTGCCTCGCGCCGACCACTCACACACAACATGACGCCGCCGAATACGCACACCACCAAGGCCCAGCTTGCGCTCGCCGCCCTTGGCGTCGTGTACGGCGATATCGGCACGAGCCCACTCTATGCGTTCCGCGAATGTTTTCACGCGTCGCACAATCTCGACGTGACGTTACCGACGATCACCGGCCTGCTCTCGCTCATCATCTGGGCGCTGCTGCTGGTGGTCACCGTGAAATACCTCTGGTACGTCATGCGCGCCGACAACGAAGGGGAAGGCGGCATCCTCGCACTCATGGCGCTCAGCCAGGGCCAGCGCGAACATTCCATTGTGCCCACCAGATTTTCGACGGTGGTCTGGCTCGGACTGTTGGGCGCCTCGCTCGTGTATGCCGACGGGCTGATCACACCGGCGATCTCCGTGTTGAGCGCCGTCGAAGGGTTGGAAGTCGAGACGACACTCGCACAGCCCTATACGGTGCCCATCGCCATTGGCGTCCTGCTCGTATTCTTCGCCGTGCAATCGAAAGGCACCGGGCAACTCGGCCGCCTGTTCGGCCCCATCGTGTTGGGCTGGTTCGCCACGTTGGCCGCACTCGGTGTCGCCAGCGTGGTGCAGACGCCCGACGTGTTGGCGGCGGTTAACCCGTTCGCCGCCGCGGGCTTTTTGATGCAGCATCCGGCCCAAGGTTTCGCCGTACTGGGCAGCATCTTCCTCGTCCTCACGGGTGCCGAAGCGCTCTACGCCGACATGGGCCACTTCGGGAAAGAGCCGATTCGACTTGGCTGGTATGGGGTCGTCCTTCCCGCACTCGTTCTGCAATATCTCGGACAAGGCGCACTGCTGGTCCGCGAGCCCGGCGCCATCGCCAATCCGTTTTATCACCTCGCACCAGGATGGTTTTTGCTTCCGCTGGTCGTCCTCGCCACATTGGCGACGATCATCGCTTCGCAGGCCATGTTGAGCGGCGCCTTCTCCCTGACGCAGCAGGCCATTCAATTGGGTTACCTGCCGCGTATGGAGTTGCGCTACACCTCGGCGGCACAGATGGGGCAAATCTACGTACCCGCCATGAATATGCTCATGCTGATCGGCACGTTGGGCCTCATCGTCCTATTCCGCACGTCGAGCAATCTCGCGGCGGCCTACGGCATTGCCGTGGCCGGCACCATGGTCATCACGACGTTGCTGATGTCCGTCGTGGCGCGCCGCCACTGGAATTGGCCCTGGCCGCTGGTCGTGCTCGTGACCGCCCTGTTGCTCGCGATGGACCTGACGTTCTTAGGGGCGAATACGCTCAAGATACCCGACGGCGGCTGGTTGCCGCTGTTGATGGGCGCGCTGTTGATGACGTTGCTGACGACGTGGAGCGGCGGGCGGCGGCTCGTCTGGCGACATTTGTGGAGCAAAATGCCGCCGCTCGCCGACTACGTACAAGAAGTGCTCGCAGCGAATCCCTCGCGAGTGCCTGGCACGGCGGTGTACCTGTCCCAAGTTGCGGAGCTGACGCCTCCGTCGTTCGTCCAGAACATGCGCCACAACAAGGTCCTGCACGAGCAAGTCGTGTTCCTGACCGCGACGACCGCGCGCGTCCCGACCGTGAGCGGCGGGCACCAAGTTCGGATCGAACCGCTGTTTCCCGGTATCCGTCGTGTCGTCGTGACGCACGGGTTTATGGAGTCGCCGGATCTGACACGATTGCTTACCGCCTGCCGCACGCAAGGCTTGGAGTTGGACCTGAGCCACGCGACATTTTTCCTGAGCCGCGTAAATTCGCTGGCGACTCCGAAACCCGGGATGGCGATCTGGCGTGAAAAATTGTTCGTGTTTCTCTCGCGCAATTCGCAACGCGCCAGCTCGTCGTTCCATTTGCCGTCCAATCAAGTAATCGAGATCGGCGTCGTCGTCGACATTTGACGGCGGCGTGCTCAGGCGGCGCCTACGACGAATCCCCCGCTTGCCTGGCCCGTCCGTCCTGATTATGATTTTGTCCGGCACCACACCTTCCACCGAGTGAGTTGTCTCCCATGGCGATCCATCCGAAGGCAGGCACGCTTGCACCCGTCGACCAATTGATCGATCTCCGCACCTTGCACCATGCGTATTTCGAAAACGCACCCGACCCGGCAAATCCGGCGCATCGCGTCAGCTTCGGCACAAGCGGCCATCGCGGCTCCGCACTCCGGCATTCGTTCACGGAATCGCACATCCTCGCCATCACGCAGGCGATCTGCGAATACCGAAAATCGCAAGGCACGAGCGGCCCGCTATTCATCGGCAAAGATACGCATGCGCTGTCGGAGCCGGCGTTCCATACGGCGTTGGAAGTATTGGCGGCCAACGGCGTCGAGACCTACATCGACCGCGACAACGGCTTCACGCCCACACCCGTCATTTCGCACGCGATCCTGAATTACAATCGCACCCGCAGCAGCGGCCTGGCCGACGGCATCGTCGTGACGCCGTCGCACAATCCTCCCGAGGACGGCGGCTTTAAGTACAATCCGCCGAACGGCGGCCCGGCGGACACCGGCATCACCAAATGGATCGAAGAACGCGCGAACGTGTTGCTCGCCGACTATCTAAAAGGCGTCGCGCACATCCCCTACGAACAGTCGTTGGAGGCGCCAACGACGCACCGCCACGACTATGTGGCGGAGTACGTCCATGACCTGGTCAACGTCGTCGACCTCGCCGAGCTGAAAGGCGCGCGGCTATCGATCGGCGCCGATCCGATGGGCGGCTCGGCGATCGGGTATTGGGAGCCGATCGCGGATCGGTACGGGCTCTCGATCAGCGTGGTGAACCCGGCCATCGACCCGACCTTCCGTTTTATGCCGCTCGATTGGGACGGCAAGATCCGTATGGACTGCTCGTCGCCCCATGCGATGGCCTCACTGATCGCGCTGCGCAATCGGTACGACATTGCGTTCGGGAACGACGCGGACAGCGACCGCCACGGGATCGTCACCAAAAGCGTCGGCCTGATGAATCCGAATCACTACCTCGCGACAGCGATTCATTACCTCTTTACGCATCGCCCCCAGTGGCCGACGACCGCCGCCGTCGGCAAGACACTCGTGAGCAGCAGCCTCATCGACCGCGTCGCTAAGAAACTGGGACGCCGCTTGATGGAAGTACCCGTCGGCTTCAAGTGGTTCGTGCCGGGTTTGTTGGATGGCTCGTTGGGGTTCGGCGGAGAAGAAAGCGCGGGCGCGTCGTTCCTGCGCCGCGACGGCCGCGTGTGGACGACGGACAAGGACGGCATCATCATGAACTTGCTTGCGGCCAAGATGCGCGCGACAAGCGGGAAAGACCCCGGCGAACTCTACCGCGACCTGACCCGCGAGCTGGGCGAACCTTGTTATGCACGCATCGATGCGCCGGCGACGGGGCAACAAAAAGCCGTACTGACCAAGTTGTCGCCGGAGACTCTCTCGTTGAAGGATCTCGCGGGCGATCCCGTCACGGCGATTCTGTCGAAGGCACCGGGCAACGGCGCCTCGATCGGCGGCGTGAAGGTTGTGACCGAGCAAGGATGGTTTGCCGCGCGGCCATCGGGCACGGAGGACGTGTACAAACTTTACGCCGAGTCCTTCCGCGGCCCAGATCATCTGCAGCGCATCCAAACGGATGCGCAGACGATCCTGGCGGACGCCTTTCGACACGGATAGGCGGTCGCTCCGACCGACCGCCGTCCCTAAATACGTATATCCTTCCAGGAGCGCAACTCTACGCGCATCGGCGTCAGCGCGCGCTTCCGTGTCTCCTCGGTCGAAAATCCGTCGTACCGACGCAACGTACCGAAACTCAGAGTGGTGAGTTGCTCCACGTGGGCGATGCTGACCTGATAGGTCTTGTACTGCCCGAACGCGAAGCCGCGCAAATGGTCGAGCAACTCGGCTTGGCTGAGCATGTATGCCGTGGCTGACGGGCGCGTGCCGGTTTTCACCGCGACGACCTTCCAATATTCGCGCGGCAGCCGCACTCCACGATGCTCAGGATCGTCGGCGCGAAACACCGGTCCCGTAAACACCGAGACTCGCATCCGTTCGGCACGGGCATTCCGCAAAATGTAATCCTCAAGCCCCAGCCACACGTGCTGGTTGAATGTATCGATCTGCGGCGTACAGTTTGTGTAGTGAAAGGTGTCGACCTCGGCGCGCGACGCCTCTTCTTTCGTCGCACCCCAGACAGGATCCTCTCGCCGCACCAAGTGGCCTCGATCCAGATGATTGTCGCGATACAAGTCGGCGCCGCACTGATACTGCGTGTCGATTCGGGGCTCCACCTGCCAGGGATCGTTCGTACGGGTAATCGAGTAGGACTGTTCTCCGTCGATGTTGCACGCGACGAAATAGGCCAGCCGCCGCGATTTCGACATAACCACCGAGAAATGCTCGTACGGAATCACCGATCCCGACCCGTCCAACAGCGGGGCGATATCCTGGCGGCCAGCGACGCCGAGCGACGGCAAAGCGATTCGAAATCCCTTCAGGAACGTCGGCTGAAACCCCGTTCGTCCACTGTAGTCCGTGACACGCCGCGCGCGGAGGTCACGCCCCTCGGCCATGTCTCGTACAAGCGCGGCCGCTTCTGCGGTCAACTCGCCCAACGTCTGCATGTCGTTGAGTGCCGTGCTGTCTTTCGTCGTCATACCGTCCCTCCATCCTGTTGTGACGCCGGCTGGGTACACACTTCGTACAGGCCGATCGCCGACATCGCACCGGCACGCCTAGCATCTCCACTGGCATTCCGCTACAGTGCGCCCGCCACACTATAGCCCGTACGGACTACCGCGTATATGCCGTCGCCTCCAACCCTGATCCACCGCGTGCTCACGCGTATCGTGACCGTCGATCCTGCGGAGATCCGCGCGCTGTTGCTCTCCTTCGCCTACTTCTTCACTCTGCTCGCCTCCTATTACGTCTTGCGACCGGTACGCGACGAAATGGGCGTGCAGGCCGGCACGCAGAAGTTGCCGTGGCTCTTCTCCGCCGTCTTCGTCACGATGCTGTTATTGGTCCCGCTCTTCGGCTGGTTGGCCGGCCGCCTACCCGTACGCAAACTCATCCCAACCGTGTACGGATTTTTCGCCAGCCACCTGCTGTGTTTTTTTGCGGCGCTCTCGATGGGCGTTCCGCACGCCGCCGTGGCCCCGATCTTTTTCGTCTGGGTCAGCGTCTTCAATCTGTTTGTCGTCTCGGTCTTTTGGAGCGTGATGGCGGACCTCTACTCGACCGAATCCGCACGGCGCCTGTTCGGCTTCATCGCCGCCGGCGGCAGCCTCGGCGCAGTCGCAGGTCCGCTCTTCACCGCACTCATGGTGCCGGTGCTCGGCGTCGCACCGTTGCTGTTGGTGTCGATCGCGCTGCTCTTCACCGCCTTGGCCTGTTTTTACGCACTCCTCCGCGAAGCCCCACAGAGCCCCGCGACAGCAGCATCGACCACGCACGCCCCGAAAGAACAGGAGGCTCCCCCGAGCCTGCTGATCGGCCTCGTAAAAATTTTGCAATCGCGATACCTGCTCGCGATCTGCCTTTACCTCGGCTGCTACTCCGTGTTGTCCACGATGCTGTACAGCCAACAGATGCGCATCGTACCCGAAGTGGTGGGGAGCCCGGAGGCGCGGACGCAACTGTTCGCCTGGGTCGATTTCGCGGTTAACGCCGTCACCGTACTCACCCAGCTGCTGCTGACGGGTCGACTCCTCTCAGGACTCGGCGTGACGACGATGTTGGCTGCCGTGCCCGCATTTAATGTATTCGGCTTCACTGTGTTTGGCTTTGCGCCGGTGCTGGCCGTATTGGTCGCATTCGGCGTACTCCGTCGCGCAGGCGAATTCGCCATCGCAAAACCGACACGCGAAACGCTTTTCACCGTCGTCACAAAAGAAGAAAAGTATCAGGCCAAAAACGCCATCGACACCGTCGTGCACCGCGGCGGCGACATGGCCAGCAGTTGGATCTCCAGCGCCCTCCAATCCGCGGGACTCTCCGTCGGGCACATGGCCTTCGCCGCCCTGCCGATCGCCGCGTTTTGGCTTGCCACCGGCCTCTACCTCGGCCGCCGCCACGAAGCACTCCGCCGCCAACCTGAGTAATCGGACATGTGGGCACACGCCCCTTCCGTTCGAACCTAGGCCGAATGGGTTTCGCCCTGTCACACGAATCATGCGTGAGACAGCTCGCGTCAAATTCAGTATGATCGGTGACGCACCGGGCCCCACGTGGCAACGACTACGGGCGACTACCGCACGCCTACAGCGGCGGAAGTTGCTGCACTGCCGGATACGTAGGGTGCACCGGCAAGGAGTCACCATGAGCGAGTCATCGGAACAAGCCAAGCGCCTCAGTCAATGGCGAGTCGCCTTCGACGGGGCCGCTGCGCGCCGACAACTGGGTAGTCTGTTCGTGTTGGCCGACGAGGCGCCGACCGCGCCGATCCGTGTGGAAGCCCAACGCCTCACCGCACGGCTCCTCCTCGCGCATCACTCGCAGCATCCAGCTCCGACACAACTCGATGCGATGCTGGCGCGCCTGGGATCGATCACACGTAAGGCGGCCCACACACCGCCGTTGATAGCCTCCGAACAACCGCCCTTGCCGTCTTACGAACAGGCGTTCCTGTTCAGCGGTCATATGATCGGCAAACCGGACCGCCGGACACCGCGCTTCCCTGCCGACAAGGAATCGATTGCGCGCCGCGCTATCGAAGAGGCGCTGTCACGCGCACAGGCCGGCTCATCCGACGTCGCAATCTGTGGCGCAGCCTGCGGCGGCGACACCCTGTTTGCGGAGGTCTGCCTCGCACGAGGCGTAGCACTCGAACTGTTCTTGGCCTTGGACGAGCCGGACTTTCTCGCTGCCTCCGTCGCCTTTGCCGGAACACAGTGGGTGGAGCGGTATCGGAAGCTTGTGGCTCACCCTCGTACCACACGCCACATCATGCCGCGCGAGCTTGGCCCCACACCAAACAAGGCGGATGTCTACGAACGCAGCAACCGTTGGCAACTTGCGACCGCCGCGACGGCAGGACGCCTGCATCTGATCGCGCTGTGGGATGGGAACCCCGGAGATGGGCGTGGCGGCACCGCACATATGATCGAGGAAGCCCGCGCGTTCGGCGGCGAGACAACGATTCTCAAAACGAGTGCACTGTGGCCGACGACGGCCGCACGACACGTATGAAGGAGACCGCTATGACACTCGCAACTCGCATCGCCGCCCCTGGTCCCAAAAAGATCCTCGCGCTCGACGGCGGCGGCATTCGCGGCATGATGACCGTCGAAATTCTGGGAGCGCTTGAAGAACAGTTACGCACCACGCGCCCGGCCGACCAGCGGGCAGCGTTTGTCTTGGCCGATTACTTCGACTTCGTCTGCGGCACCAGCACCGGCGCCATTCTCGCAGCGTGTATTGCGATGGGCATGCCGGTTTCCCGTATTCGCGACTTCTACGTGACCAGCGGCAAGGACATGTTCGATAAGGCCACCCTGTTGAAACAATTCAAATACAAATACAGGGACGAAGGGCTCGCCAACAAGCTGAAGCAGGAGTTGGGCGCCGACACCACGCTCGGGAGCGAAAAGCTGAAGACGCTGTTGATGATGGTCATGCGGAACGCTTCGACGGATTCCCCCTGGCCACTCTGGAACAACCCCAAATCGAAGTACAACGCCCCGTCGCGCAGCGACTGCAATTTGCATCTCCCGCTCTGGCAACTCGTACGCGCGAGTACCGCCGCGCCGGTCTATTTCCCGCCGGAAGTCGTGAAGGTCGGCACGCACGACTTTGTCTTCGTCGACGGCGGCATCACCATGTACAACAATCCCGCGTTCCAGGCCTTCCTCATGGCGACGGTCGAACCCTACGGCGTCGGATGGCCTGCGGGCGAAGACAAGATGTTGATCGTCTCGATCGGCACCGGGACCAACCCAAATGCGAATACAGACTTGAGTCCGGACCAGATGAACCTGCTCTACAATGCCAGCTCAATTCCGTCGGCGCTCATGTACGCCGCACTCAACGAGCAGGATCAGCTCTGTCGAATATTTGGCAAATGCCTCTGCGGGCATCAGCTGGATCGCGAAATCGGCACATTGATGAATGTGAAGGGCCCCGTCTCGCCGAAGTTATTTACCTACGTACGCTACAACGCCGAATTGACAGACCGAGGACTCAGCGACCTCGGTCTGTCCGCCATCAATCCAAAAGACGTCCAGATGCTCGACTCGGTCGAACACATCGACAAGCTACAGCGCGTCGGCCAAGCCGTCGCAAAATGCCACGTCTTCCCGGAACACTTTACGGGATTTGTCTGAGACCGATGGGCGAGGATCGTCACGAAATCGTGGCGAGCACGCAGCTGAGGTAGCGGGTTTCGGGGATGCTGTCGAGCGTGGGATGGTCCTGGGCGGCGCCGCGACGTTCGACGATCTGGACTTTGCGCCGGACCGTGCGTGCGGCTCGTTCGACGACGACGACAAGATCCTGCTCAGTGATGTGATGCGAACAGGAGCAGGTCACGAGCAGCCCACCTGTACGTACCAATGCGAGACCTAACGCATTCAGGTGAATCGCGCCGTCTAACGCAGATTCACGTGCCGCTCGACGTTTCGCTTGCGCAGGCGGATCGAGAATCACGAGATCGAACCGTTTACGACTGCGGCCAAGCTTCTTCAGTGCATCCACCGCATCGGCCGCTCGAAAATCGCAGCGGGCACCGACCTGATTCACCAACGCATGGGCTCGCGCCTGCTCGATGGCGGCGCGACTAGAATCCCAGCCTGCCACAGACCGCGCACCGCCGAGCGCCGCGTGGATGCCGAATGCGCCGGTGTGGCAGAAGGCATCGAGCACGTCTTTCCCCTGCGCCCGTGCGGCGACGGCCTGACGATTGTCTCGTTGATCGCAAAACCAGCCGGTCTTTTGTCCCTGTTCGATGTCCACAACAAACCGCGCCGCACCTTCGTGGATGTCGATCGTCGTCGCGCCCTCGCCGATCAGAAATCCCTTCGCAAGCGACAATCCTTCCGTTGCTCTTGCAGGTGTATCGTTGCGCAGATACACACGACACGCGCCTGTGGTGGAGACCAATTTTTCCCCCAGCCACTGCCGGCGTTGCTCCATGCCGACCGTCACGGTTTGCATCACGAGGGTGTCGTCGTATCGATCGACGATCAGGCCCGGTAAGTCATCCGCTTCGCCATGGATCACCCGGTAGGCATTGGTCTGAAGCGACATGTGCCGCCGTCGATCCACTGCCGCGCGCAGCGCGGCTTCTAACACGGTGGCGCTGATCGCCGAACCTCCACGCGTGATGAGTCGCACACGAATCGTAGACTGCGGACTCAGAAAACCATGGCCGATCTTCGCGCCCGCCGCCGTGACCACCGCCACCACATCACCAGCCTTCGCGGCGCCCGTCTGCGCGAGCACATCAGACGCATAGACCCATCCATGGCCGTCCTTGAGTCGGCGCGCCGCCTGGTCGGATATTTGGACCGCCCCTGTCGCACGAAAATCTTGCATGCCTATACCTCTCGCACCATCTGTTTCGCCACTGGCGAGACGATGCGTCGTGCGCTTCAACTGGTTCGCTTCAATAGAGAAAATCGACGCCGACGGAGACGTTATCACTGAAGAAGCCGCGTTGCGAGCGGTTCGAGTCGCGTTGGGTCCGTTGGAATCCGAAGGAGAGGCGCCAGGCATCGGACAATCGATAGGCGAACTCCGCCGATCCTTGATGAGTTGTATCCTGCGTGCCGTTGTTCGAATCGCCCACGATCGTACTGGTAAAGAGCTTCCGTCGATAAAAATAGCCGAGGTCGAGCGAGAGCCGCTCGGTCAGCGTCACCGTCGCGCCGGCCACGGCCACATGCTGCCGATACGACACGTCATCCCGATACTGGATGTCCTGGCGGCCATCGGCTCGCCCGTCTTCGTACAAATACCCGGCCGTCACAACGAGCCGTTGGATGCCGCGATAACTGACCTGTGGGCCGATGGTCCAGAAGTTCGTGTCGCGCTCGGCGAAGGCTGCGTTGAACCGGCGGAGTCCATAGCGCGCGATGAGCGTCGCCGTCCAATCCTGCGACAGACGTTGCTCCACCTGCATGCGCCACGCATGCGAGGTGACCCGCTCTTCGTCGAGCAGACGCAGGCCGGTTCGACGTTCCGTATTCGGCCCCAAGAGCAAATCCGGCGTGTAGCGATACCGTACGAGGATTGACGTGTCATCGCTAAAATAATGTCGCGCCTGCAGACGATACATGCCGTGATTGAAGCTGGAATTGTCGGTAAAGAGAAACCCTTGCGCCTTCGCGGAAATATCCGTGCGGCTGCCGCCGACCGTGAATGTCTTGGTGACATCCGCATAGGGTTCCCACACGAAGTCGGAGGGACGCGTGAGACCGACGAGACTCGGTTGGCTGGGGTCTTCGCTGAGTGCTAAGCGACGTGCGGCGGAAAACTCGAAGACGTTGTCGGTGTAGACGGTTTTGTTGCCGACATGTACCGACCAATCGGAGGCAAACGCGAGCGACGCGAGACACCACCACCAGAGCGCAAAGGCGCATAGGCTCAGCACAGGGATGGCGCGCCCGATCGTGGCCGGTCGACGACGCCCCATCCGCCACCTCACCTGCCGTCGTTACTCCTGCCGCCCGAAGGCGCGCACGTACGATAAGACCTGCCAGGCTTCTTCTTCCGTCAAGACCAGCGGCACAAACGGCGCCATGTCGGTGCCCGGGCTGCCGTTCTTCAGAATCCAAATCAGCTCGCCGTCCGTACGCGCCGCTTGCCAGAGCTTATCCGTGAAATTACGCGGCAGCGGCCCTTTGAACGTCGAATAGTCGAGGTCGGCGCCTAAACCCTTCCCGTCACGCCCATGGCAGGCGGAGCAAAACGCCTTGCCCTCGAACAATTTCTGTCCGGCCGCAATACTCTCCGGAGTGAATGGCGAGGGACTCGTGACCTGCCGCGCCGCCTCGATCTGATCGACCGGCACACGCGGTCGCAGCACTTCGGCGTTCGTCGCCCAGGCAACGCCCGCCCACATCAACGTCACACCGACCAACCCACTCACGGCTCGTATCATAGTCATCGGGCACTCCGTAGAGGTGAAGCTCGCCACACATAAAAAAGCGGAGGCGCCTCCCGTAGGAAGCAGCCTCCGCTCCGTCGCTCAATACATCGACTACTCGGTGCGATTCTTGTGGCCCACCGACGTCGGATGTCCGACGTGCCCGTTCGGCGCCTTCGCTCCATCCGGCCAGAGGTGGAAGATGATCCCGTCGGTCTGCGCCGCCGCCGCCGCGAGGGCCTTGGTCTTGTCCTCAGGCTGATCGAGGATCTGCACACGGCCGGTCTGAATCTCCACGTCGTGATCGTGATAGAACTTGTTCCAGGTGTCGAGATCCACCGCGCTGCGGGAGACCGGCTTCGCGATGAAATACTCGACATCGGTCAACAACGCATCCGGCGCCGTCGATTCGAACAACAAGCACTGCAAGACTTCCGGCTTGATCATCTTGCAATAGTGGTGGTAGGGGCCGTGGACGGTGCCGTCTTCGAACTTATGCGGCGCCATCACGTGAATATCGAATCCGGTCGCGGGCCCCGGCTTCACTGCGGCGGCGGACACCGGGCTCCCGGTGTGATGGGCATGTTCCGCGCATCCGCCCAAGAGCGCGCCGACTGCTGCGAGCATAAGAGCCTTCCGTACCATGAGTCCTCCTGTGGTTAAAAATAACGCCCTCGGCCGCTGCCGCAGCCGTGTTGTGGTCGGCGTGTCCATCCTTGGAGACACCGACCGCCGAAAGGATTCGCGTCTTATTCCGGGAACGTCGGCATTTCGAATTTCGTCGTCTCGCCCGTCAGCGCTTTCAAAAAAGCCAGAAGGTCGGCCTTTTCCTTCGCCGTCAGGTGCAACGGCTTCATGAACGGATCGAGGTGCTTGTTCGCCCCGCCGCCTGCATCGAGAAAATCGATCACTTCTTCCAGCGTCTTGAACGCCCCGTCGTGCATGTACGGCGCCGTAAGTGCGATGCTGCGCAGCGTCGGCGTTTTGAACGCACCCTTGTCCGATTCAAGCTGCGTCACATCGTAGCGACCCAGGTCTTCCTTGAGCGGACCGACCTGCGGGACACCCAAGTTATGGAAGCCGTTGTCGGTGAAGTTCGGCCCGTTATGGCACAGGATGCAGCGCGCTTTCCCCTTGAACAGCGCCATCCCGCGCACCGCCGAATCGTCCATCGCCCCCGACTCGCCCTTCACAAACTTGTCGAACGGCGAATTGGTGGAGATGACGGTCCGCTCATAGGCGGCAATGGCGTTCGCAATCCCCTGGAGGTTGACGTCCGTTCCAAAGACCTTGCGGAACTTTTGGTTGTATCCCGAGACCTTGTTCAGCTTCTCCACGACAGGGTCGTGCATTTCCCCCATCTCGATGGGATTGTGGATCGGCCCGATCGACTGCTCTTCCAACGAGCTGGCTCGACCGTCCCAGAACTGGAAGACGTTAAAGCCGGTGTTGAACACGGTCGGCGCCTGGCGTCCACCAAGACCGCCCTCATGCCCGATGGAGGTCTGGCGCGGGTCGGCAAAGCCGGTCCCCGGGTTGTGGCAGAAGGCGCAGGAGATTGCGCCGCTCTTCGAGAGGCGCCCGTCGAAATAAAGTTGTTTGCCGAGTTCGACCTTCGAGGCGTGGCTGAGGTTCCCCGGCGGCATCGGCACGTTGGTCGGCATGGGGCCGATATCGGGGACCGGGATTCCGTCCACAGAAATAAACGGCCACCCACCCTCACCCAACTCGTGGGCCATGACGCCCAACCCAATGGACCCCACCGCGGCGACACTCGCCACAGTCAGGACCCCAGTCCGCATCCACCGCTGCCACCCACGCATTATCTGCTGCATCGCAGAGCCTCCGAATTGCTCAGTGTGTGTTGCCGTAGACCGGAGCCGCTGGGCTCCGGCCCGCTTATAGCCCCATCCCCCAGACCCGTCAAGGCGCTACCCGTTCCTACTCGTTCCTCACCGCTGCACCGGGCGCAGCCCAAGCACCAGGCAGACTCCTGGCGGTCCAGACGCTCCCACTAGCTCCTGAGCGGCCTGGAATACGGGGCAATCGACAGTAGCTACCATAACCCGTTGAGATGTCTATCAAATTCTCCTGAAGAGACGGGTACCTCTCGTATGCTAGGCTACAAGCTGAGGTTCGGCCTCCTTGTGGGCCTTCCCAGCAGCGACATCGAGAAAGGTTACACCGTGCGATATAAGGCATCAGGACGACGGTCATTAAAGCGGAACGCGCCGGCAGGTGCGGTCGGGGTGTTGGCCCCGCGGACCCCGATTCACCGCATTCCCCTCCGGGTCATGCTCCCGTTCGGCTACCGTATTGTCGTGAAACAGCTCACCGACTCGGAGATGGACGCCCGGGACCCCAACGCCGACGGCGAATGGGACTGCGAAACGCGCACCATTTATATCCGCAAGCGCCTGCCGATGACACGGCGCCGCTATATCCTGGCCCACGAGTTGGGCCATGCCTGGCTGGATTGGCAACACCGTTACCTCGACAGCGGCAAGGCCTCGACCTGACGACGTCCACCCTCGGCGGGCGGCGGCATCTGGTTATGCGCCGCCTGCCAATTTCAGAATCGTCTCCCATTCCTCCGGTCGAACGGGTTGCACGGACAGGCGCGAGCCCTTCCGCAACAGTTCCATCTTTTTGAGACCAGCCTGCCGCCGCAACAGATCCAACCCCAGCGGCTCGGCGAACTTTTTGACGAACTTCACATCGACCATATCCCAGGTCGGAGACTCCGGCTTGCTCTTCGGATCGTAGTGATGATCGTCCTTGTCGAAGGCGCTGTCGTCCGGGTACGCCGTACGAACCACTTCGGCGATTCCGACGATGGCCGGTGGATCGGCGTTGCTATGGTAATAAAACGCCCGGTCTCCGACCTGCATCTCGCGCATAAAATTCCGCGCCTGATAATTCCGCACCCCGTCCCAACTAGTACGCTGCCCGCGCGCCGCCTTCAGGTCGTCGATCGAAAACGACAGCGGCTCCGACTTCATCAACCAATAGCGTCGTGCCTGACTCATGACACTGGCTCCTCCTACCGACTCGTGCGCTCAGCGGCGTCGGGTCGACCGGACAGCCGCACGACCGCCCCGCCGCGATGATTCACCAGATAGACTTCCCCGGACTCGTCGACGCCGAACGACGACGGATTAAATCCCGTTCGTCCGATGACGGTCGGCGCCAAAACGGCACCACCCGACGCACTTCCTGCCGGCGCACTCATGATCTCGCCGCTGCAATAGTCGCTGAAGAGATACTGACCGACCAACGACGGGATCGCGCGCCCACGATACACATACCCGCCGATGACCGAACAGCGCGGCGTCTGCCGAGCATATTCGACGACCGGCAGCGTCAGCCCCTCGCGCGCGCAACCGTCCGACGGCTCGTAACAATGCGCCGCTTCCATCAGGCGCCAGCCGTAGTTGCCCCCGCGCGTCACGACACTCACTTCCTCCCAACGATCCTGCCCCACGTCGCCGACCCACAAAGCGCCGGTGGCGGCATCGAACGAAAAGCGCCAGGGATTCCGTAGCCCGAGCGCAAACACTTCGGGACGCCCGCCGCCGTTCGCAAAGGGATTGTCGGCAGGGATCGCGTACGGCAGCCCGCGCGCGACATCGTTTCGGTCGATATCAATCCGTAAAATTTTGCCGAGCAGTTCGTTCGGATTCTGTGCACGATTCCCTGGGTCGCCCCCGGACCCGCCGTCGCCGCGCCCGATGTAGAGGAAACCGTCTAGACCAAACGCAATCATGCCGCCGTTGTGATTCGGGTAGGGCTGCGGCACGGTCAGGATCATCCGCCCAGTAGATTCCACCTTGTCGGTCTGGCCCGCACGCTGCAGTTCCGACACCACCGTCGCGCCGTCCGGCTTACGCGTGTAACTCACAAACACGCGTCCGTTGTCGCGGTACTTGGGATGGAACGCGAGTCCCAACAACCCACGTTCGCCGCCGGCAAGCACCCGATCCGCGAGATCGGCGAACGGCTGCGTCACCAACGCGCCGTTCCGCACGAGGCGTACACGCCCGGGCTGCTCCACCACATACAGCGTGCCGGTCCCGTCGCCTGCATGGGTGAGCATCGTCGGCTGTTCCAATCCGGAGACCAGCGGCTCGAACGTCACCATGGCAGTCTGTTGGCCGGCTGTCGGAGGGGAGGCCGTCGTTTCGTCGGACGCGCCGCAAGCGGCCATCACCCACAGCAGACTGAGCACACCAACAACTGTGCGATTACGATGTGGCATCATCGCCGGGCTCCAGATAAGTCACCAGTGCGCGGTAGGTCAATTCGCGTGTACGGCTCCGTGTCGCGGACGCGCCGCTCAACTCGTTTAAACTATTCCGCAACCACACATCGCCAACAACCGTGGCGCTCGCTTCGTTGCACAACGTCCACATACGGTGCAAAAACTCCTGCGGCAGCCCGACTTGGACACCTTCGGATTCGATGCGGTCGTCGAGGATCGCCAGCAAGTCGGAAATGGCTTGATCCGGGCGGTACGACTGCGGCGCAAAGCCGAACGCCGCATGCGCCTGCTCTTCCTGCTTCGCCTGCTCGACGAGATCCTGCATGTATTCGCGCAACACGCGCAGTTCGTGGCCGGTGACTCGTGGTGTCATCATGGATGTTGCCGTGCGACGTACAGAGTAGCCGCGCGGATGGGGCCTGAGCAAGCCGACGAGCGCGCCGACGGCAAGATCCCACGCCGTTTGCTTGACCCGCTTCGGTGCCGTCTTTTATGCTGCGCCGTTTCGCGTTCGACACAACGACATCATGAGCGGATCGACGCACACCGAACAATGTGAGCTGGCGCTGTCGACGCCGACCGGTCGTATCACGACCTCGGTCGAGGTGCCGATGGGCTTTGTGCCGATCACGGCCATCGTGCCGCTCGGACGCCAGTTGGCCGTGCAAGCGCAACAGTTGGAGATCGACGCGCTCGAACAGGCGGGCGAACGGGTGTCGTGCCGCGAAGGCTGCGCCGCCTGCTGCCGGATGTTGGTGCCGCTCTCCGTTCCCGAAGTGTTTCATTTACAAGAGGCGGTGCGGGCGCTGCCGGAGGATGCGCGTGGGCGGCTTCACGCACGCCTCGCGCAGACCACGATGGCGTTGACGAAAGCAGGACTGCTCTCGCAACTTCGCAGCCTCGCCGACACGGATCGTCCACTGTCGGATGCCGAATTGGAACCGCTCAACCACGCCTACTACGCGCTGCGTCTCCCCTGTCCATACCTGGAAGCGGAACGCTGCACGATCTATGAACAGCGGCCAGCGGCCTGCCGCGACCTGCTCGTCACCTCGCCGCCCGAGTGGTGTAACGACATGGAGAAAAATCTGGTGAAAGCCGTGCCCATCGGCTTGCGACTCAGCACGGCACTGGGGCTGCTCTGGGCCAGCCATCGCCAGGAGGCGCCGCGTCTCGTGCCGCTGCCGATTGCGTTGGACTGGGCGGCCTCGCACGACAGTCTCCGCTCGACCGGCGGGCCGGGCACCACGATACTCGAAACGTTTATGGATCGCCTCTGGCGACTCCTGAGCCAAGATTTTGCGGCGCGCGGCGTGTCACCGGAGACACCACGCCCACAAGCCTGATGGGCATCGACCACACCGATCAACGACACCACCAGCACCAACGACCTCCGTCGACAAATGAGGACCCGATGCAGCAACCTGTGATTGTATGTTTAGACCTTGAAGGTGTGTTGGTCTCGGAGATCTGGGTTAATTTGGCGATCAAGACCGGGATCGAAGAGTTAAAAATCACCACGCGCGAAATGCCGGACTACGACAAGCTGATGCAGCAACGGCTGGCGATTTTGGATCGGCACAAGCTCACGATCCGCGATCTGCAGGACGTGATCGACAAGATGGGACCGATGGAGGGGGCGGTGGACTTCATCGCCTGGCTCCGCGAACGCTGCCAGGTGGTGATTCTGTCCGACACGTTTTATCAGTTCGCCAAGCCGCTGATGCGCCAGCTCGGCCACCCGACGATCTTCTGTCACCAGTTGGACATCGATCCGGCGGGCCGCATCGAGCACTATCGGCTACGTATGCCGAATCAAAAGAAACACGCGGTGGCGGCGTTTAAGTCGCTGAACTTTTTTACGATGGCGGCGGGCGATGCGTACAACGACACGGCGATGCTGGGCGAGGCACACGCAGGATTTTTCTTCCGCCCACCGGCCCACTTGCCGGCGGAGTTTCCGCAGTTCCCGGTGACGCAGACCTATGCGGAACTCCAAGAACGGTTTCGGGCCGCGGCGAAATTCGACTGAGGTCGGAACGAGTCCGACACGACGTTCAAGATACGACGCTTCGTCCTGAGCGCAGCGCTCGGCTGCACTCAGGACGCTGGCCCGTTTTCAACTACTCTTCGATCTTCTTCCAACCCTTTTTGTACAAACAGGCGTCCATCCGCTGACGCGCAATCGTCTGATTCGTATGGACCGACGCCACGCCGGGGTTCGTCGTCATCAATTGCGCGAACTCTCGCTCACAAGACATCTGGTCGCTGGCGAGCGCCTCTTCTTTTTTCGTGGGATGCACATACCGTGTCGAGACGCAGCCGGCCACGAACGTCGCCAATAACACGCCCGCCACAAGACGAATAGTGTTCATCGTCGAATCCTCCCGGTCGATGATCGCGCGGGAGCATAGTGGATGGCGCCGACATGGTCAAGCATCCGCGTCGGCGCCTCATGCATCGCCGCTACGCCGAAATGCGTAGCGTTAATTCAGCGCCGGTCCGCTCCACCGGCTGCGCGCATCGACAACCGCCTGCTCGGCCGCCTCATCGCCCGCGAGGCTCCGCGCCACATCTTTCGCGTCGGCTTCCGACGGATAAATCGGCGCCACACGCAACGATTGATGGATGACCGGGTACCCGTTCGTCTGCATGGGGACATAGAGGCGATTCAGCCGATTCCATGCGCGCCCTTCGCCGCGCGTCACCAGCCGCCCGGTGCCGACATCCACCAACGCCAACTCCACCAGCGCATTCGTCCGCATTTCAAAGCCCGGCACCAGCGGCCGCCCGCCGCCCTGTTCCGGATCGGCCAGCAACGGCACCCGCATCGGCACTTCCCGTTCGGCCTGCGAGACGATGGCCAACAGAATATACGGCAGCCCCTGCGCACGCGCCTGCTCGGTCCATGCACTCACGCCGGTTGCGGGATCGACGGTGTCGCCGACGGCGAGCGTCTTCACCAGGCGAATCGGCAACATACCCTGCACACGCTGCGTCACACGATCCGCGAGAAACGTTTGGCCGCGTTCGGACAAAGCCGGAGACGAGTCTGGCCCACGTCGGTCGTGCACCAGCACTAGTCCTGCATCGATCGGCCCGCGCGCCGCCGACTCGCGTATCTCCTGAGGCGGCGCCGTTGCATTCGCCGACACGTATCGATCGAGTGTGGCGGCTGGTTGGGTCTGACACCCGGCCATCACCGCACTCAGTACGACGATTCCGCTGTATCGTGAGAGTCGCATCCTGCACCTCCGGGGTTGAGGGGACCGCAACACCTTCGCCGGGACACTGGCACGATCACGTACGTAGGACCTACCAAGCACGACCGCAGACCTCGTATGATCGGCGTCTGCTCAGGACGAGTCAAGTACGGCCCTGTCTTCACCCTACCATGCGCCAGTTGATCGCTGCCGAGGTTTCGGGTACCGTGCGCCATGCTGGTTCCATGCCATTCGCGCCCAGTGGCTCGTGCTCGATCCGGACGGGCCGCGACACTCTGCTTCCTCTGTCTCCTTTCCAGCTTTTCGACCGCCTGCGACAAGGGGGCGATGCCGCGCGTCAGCTTCGACCGTCCGACCGCACCGGTCATCCCAATTTCGTTGACCGTCGCCCTGTCCCCCGATCTTCAAGGCGCGCAACTGGACCAAGCGGTTTGTGACAATCAGCAGTGGCAGGGCCGTATCGGCAAAGCGCTGAGCAAGAAGTTAGAAGAGACGGGCCAGACACGCGTCCGCGCCATTCGTGTGCTCTCGGCCGACCAGGCGCCGCCATCCGACGCCGCGCCGTCGGACTATCGCATCGACCTGCGCATGTTGGGCCAGGAACTCGTCGGGAAAGATCGCACGGGCTCGAGCGACCAGTACAATGCGCGACTGCGTGTGGAATTAGCAGCGCGGTACCAGAAAGTGTTGGCGGATCGCTCGACTCAGACGCTCGGCGAAGGGCCGCTGCGTGTCTCCGACAATGTCTCCGTCTTTACACCGCGCGTCGGACAGGCCGGGGGCCGGTGTTTGACCAATTCGTTGGACGACGCACTCGACAAGGCTGCCGAATCCCTCGCAGAGCAACTCTTCACCGTTGCCGCACAATTGCCGGCCGGTGGTCCTGGCGGGCGCGCCCAGCAAATGGACGCCGCCGCGCCTCCACCAACAACAGCCGCGCCAATACACGGACAAGCGGGTGTGGTTGGTGTCGCAGCGGCTGCAGTGACGGCTCCGCCCATGGCAACGCCATCGACAACACAGCAAGCTCCAGCAACTGCAGCACCTCGCGCGGACGCCGCCGTTGCACAACGGCAACCGAATTCGTCCGTAGCACTGGTGATCGGACTCCGCTCCTATCGTAGCCCTTGGTCAGTTGCCTCACCGGCGTCCGACATCAATACCGTCGTGCGCCAGCTCCAATCGCATGCGGGCGTTCCACACGACCGTATGATGGTACTGGAAAACGAATTGGCGAACCGGCTGGATATCGATGAAGCGATCAGCCAATGGCTGGCGGGACACACAACACGCGAGTCCGTCGTGTACGTCTATTTCGTCGGGCACACGACGATGGACACGCAAACCGGGGAACTGTACCTCGCCCCATACGACGCGACGTTGCAGGATCCGCCCAGCCGGTTTTTGCCGCTCCGGCGTCTCCAGAGCCAACTCTCGCGGATTCCGTCGAAGGTATCGTTGATCCTGCTCGATACGACGGTCACGCCGTTGAAACGCGCGGCACCGTCGAAGGACCGCGCTGGGACATCGGCGACGGCGAATTGGCGTGGCGACCTCGTTGCGTCGAGCGAACCAGGGCATCCGACCGTGCTGCAGTTCGCACGCGCCAGCGGTGACCGAAGTGGTTCCTTGCTGCTGCCGCTTGCTGGATCCGGAGACATCGACCACGACGGTCGTATTACCGCAGGCGAACTGCTCAAAACACTGAAGCCTCAAACCGTCACCGCACCGCTCATTTCCGGATCCGCCCCCGTTCTCGACACCGTCCTCTCGACCGCTCCACGCTGAGCCGCACAGTTTCCGTCGCCCACACAGCACCACTCGCAATACCGGCACCTCAATGCTCAGCCAGAACGGAGAAGCTCGCGCATTCCATGGGAAGGGCAAGGAGATTCTGATTGAGGGCGAAGAAGAACCGGTGGAGTCCCCGACCATCGTCTACAGTATTTCTGCGTCGATCGTGGCACTACGTCGCACGCGCGGACACATAGACTTTTTCCCCGCGTCAATCAGTGTGTCAAAAGGTCGCGTCTTGAGCATCCTAGGCCCTCCTCCGACTGCAGCTCTATTTCCAACGCCCCCGCCACACCGGCATCGTCGCCTCTGGCAGGCTCGACCGCACCTTCGTCTCGCCTACGACTTGGATTGCACAGATAGGCGGCGGGCACGACGAATAGCGACACGATCGTCGACACGACCAGGCCACCGATCAATACCACGCCGATGTGGCGCCGTCCCGCCGCACCCGCCCCGGTCGCGACAGCCAACGGCAAAGCGGCAAGAATCGTGGCGACCGTCGTCATGGCGATCGGACGCAGACGGCGCACGGCAGCCTCCACGACCGCGGTGTGAGGCGATCGACCTTGCCTACGCAGCTGATCGGCAAACTCCACGATCAAGATAGCGTTTTTCGTGACCAGGCCGATCAAGATCATCACGCCGATCTCGCTATAGATATTCAGCGTGCCGTTCACGAGCCACAGCGCCAGCAGGCCACCAGCCAAGGCAGGAGGCACCGAGAGCAGCACGGTGAGGGGATGGGTGAAACTTTCGAACTGCGCAGCCAGGATGAGGTAGACGACGACCAACGCCATCAGAAATGTCGCATACACACTGCCGGAGGACTCCTTAAACTCTTTGGATTCCCCCACGTAGCTAATCTCGGCCTCCGAAGGGAGTCGCTGTCGCACGGCCCGCTCCAGCGAGGAGAGCGAGCGGCCAAGCGTCGATCCCGGCCCCATACCCGCGCTGATCGTTACCGCGCGAACCTTGTCGTAATGATTGAGTTGCCTCGGCGTGACGGTTTCGCGCAGCGTCACTAGATTGCTGAGCGGAATCAATTCGCCGTGCGTGCCTCGTACCTGGAGGCGATGGATGTCCGACTGCGTCTCGCGCCGATGGATTTTGGTGTGGAGAATCACGGGATATTCCTTCCCGTCACGTACGAATACGGAGGCCTTTCGCCCCCCCAAGAACACCTCCAGCGTGCGTCCGATCGTCTGGACGGGCACGCCAAGATCCGCCGCCTTGTCGCGGTTGATCTCGACACGCAGTTCCGGTTTATTCATTTCGAGATCACCCTCGACCTCGACGAGGTCCGGATGGTCGGCGACGTCGCGGCGGATCTCCGTCACCGCCGCGTCGAGGGCCTGATAGGACGGCCCACGAATGACCAATTGGACCGACGACTTACCCTCCTCTTGGTTGAACGGCGGAGGATTGACGGCGACCACCGACGCGCCGGGGATGGCGGACAATGACGCTTGGAGCCGTTCGACCGTTTGCCGTTGCACCTCCACGCGCTCGGACCAATCTTTCAACGTGACCCAACTGACGGCGCGGTTCACCATCGCGGGGCGTCCGCCATGTCCGACGACGGTGTAGTAGGAATCCATCGTCGGCAGTCGCGCGATCGCTGCCTCCATCCCCAGGGTGGCGTGGTCGGTATACGCCAGGGTCGCACCCTCCGGTGCACGAAGATATGCCGCGAACCATCCGGTATCCTCGAGCGGCGCCAATTCACTGGGTAGTCCCCACACCAGCAGCCCGGTCAGCGCAAGGGAACAGGCAGCCCCGCTCAGAGTCCATCCGCGTCGTAGCAACGCCACCTTCAACGCAGCGCGATAGTGCCTCATCATCCGGGAGAGCCAGACCGAGCCGGCCCCGGTCGAGCTAGGCGTTACCACCCCAACCACACTCATCCGACCGAGCACACGCGCACACATGACGGGTGTCAACGTCAGCGCGATGAACCCCGATACGAGAACGGACACGGCGACGACAAGACCCAACTCAGAAAACAACCGCCCCACAATACCCGGGAGCAACATGATCGGCACAAAGACCGCGGCGAGTGTGAGCGTCGTCGCGATCACGGCAAACCCAATCTCGCGGCTGCCCTCGATCGCGGCCTGCACCGGACTCAAGCCCTGTTCGCGTCGCCGATGAATGTTTTCGAGGACTACGATCGCGTCGTCCACAACCAGTCCAATCGCCAGCACAAACCCGAGCAGGGTGATCGTATTGATTGAACAGTCCGTCATCTGCATGAGCACACACGTCCCCAAGATCGAGCCCGGGATGGCCACAGCCGGAATCAGAGCGGCCCGCGCGCTGTGTACGAACAACCAAACCACCAGGACGACGAGAACGACGGAGATGCCGACGGAGGAATACACCTCGGCAAGAGACCGCTCGATATACACCGAGCTATCGAACGCCGTTACCAACTGCATGCCCTCCGGCAAGAGGGCCTTCAGCGCAGGGAGCGCGTGCTTGACGGCGCGCGCCGCCTCGAGAGTATTGGCCTTGGACTGCTTCATGATACCGAGGCCGATGGCGGGGGTGCCATTCACACGCACCAACTTGCGTTCGTCTTCCGCGCCGATTTCGGCCGCACCGACATCCTGCAGACGCACGGGAAAGCCGTCGCGATAGGCCAGGATCAATTGGTTGAACTGCGCCGCCTGCTCCAAACCGCCGCTCATTCGCACGCTGAATTCCCGTTGCGCACTTTCGATGCGGCCGGTCGGCATGGACACGTTTTGTGTGCGCAGCGCGTCCTCGACATCCTGCACGGTGAGTGATCTCGACGCGAGGCGGTCGGGATCGAGCCAAATGCGCATGGCATAGCGGCGTCCACCGTCCAACAGAACGCTGGAGACGCCCGGCAGCCGCGCAAGCCGGTCCTTCACCCGCCGCTCGGCGAAGTCGGTGATCTCCAGTTCGCTGTGCCGGTCGCTGAGGAGAGCGAGCCACATGATGCCGTCGGCTTCGCTGTTGTCTTTCATGATGAGCGGCGCTTCACTACCGATCGGCAGCAGCGGACGGACCTGCGCGATCCGGTCGCGGACGTCGCCCATCGCTGCATCCAGGGCGCGCGTCAGCGCAAATTCCAGTGTGATGGCCGACAGGCCCTCTCGACTGGTCGACCGCAGCGTACGCAGCCCCTCCACCCCGCTCAGCGCATCTTCCAAAATCGAGGT
Organism: Nitrospiraceae bacterium; assembly: GCA_046351095.1. Taxonomy (GTDB): domain Bacteria; phylum Nitrospirota; class Nitrospiria; order Nitrospirales; family Nitrospiraceae; genus BQWY01. Next base: position 2,692,983 of record JAXLZC010000001.1, on the reverse strand, counting down.
GACGTCCGTTTCGACCAACTGCGCGTCGGCGCTGGGATAGACCGTCGTCACCGAGACCAGCGGGAACGAGATGTCGGGGTATTCGCGTACCGGGAGGTGGAAATACGACACCAGGCCGAACAACATCAGCAGCAGCGTCGCGACGGTCGCAAGCACCGGTCGCCTGATGGAAAGGGTGGAGACGTTCACGAGGCGGTCCGAGATCGTCTCATGGATCCGGCGAGGTGGGCACAGAGTGGATGGAATCGCCGTCGCGCAATTTGTGGTGGCCGACCCGGACGACGCTATCCGCGTGCGTCAGACCCTCCACAACTTGCACGAACCCCCTGATGCGCTCGCCGAGGCGCACCTCGCGTAAGCGGGCAATCCCCTGCTCCACGAGAAACACGTAACTGCTGTTTTGACGCGGCATCACCGCCTCTTCAGGGATCATCAGCGCCTGTTCGTCCTGCCCGACGGTCAGCACCACCTGGGCGAACATGCCCGGTCTGAGTCGTTGCTGGGCGTTGGGTATGAGCGCACGTAGCTGAACCGATCGCGTGTTCAGATCCACCTGCGGGTCAATCGCATAGACGGTGCCGTGAAAAACGTGTCCCGGAGAGGCGTCCGTAGTCAGCTCAATCGGTTGTCCGCGGGCTAGGTGGTGAAGCGCGGTTTCGGGTACCTTAAAGTCGATCTTCAGACGGTCAAGATCTTCCAAGTTGACGAGATCCCGCCCGATCGCGACAAACTCGCCGGGCGACACGCGGCGAATGCCGGTCACTCCGGCGAAGGGCGCACGAATTCGCGTCTTCGCTAGTCTCGTGGCATACAGGGCATGGGTGGCTTCCGAGACGTGAAGAGCCCCGGCGACGTCATCAACCTGTTGTTTGGAAACATACTGCCTGCCCCCTCCATCGATTCGCTTGAGTCGTTCATAGGTTTGCCTGGACAGGGTCAATTGCGCGGCGGCTTGCGCCAACTCGGCTTGCAGCTCAGAGTCGTCGAGTTCGACCAGCAGCCGCCCCTTGTCGACCGGCTCACCCTCTTGAAAATGGATCTGCCGAATGCGGCCCGCGATCTCCGGACGGATCATGACGCTCTCGTTCGCCAAGAGGGTCCCCACGGCCTTGATGGTATGCCGCACCGTGTCACGCGCGACGGCCGCCACCGTCACCACTCGGTCCGGCGTCGATATCGAGGGCTCCGAGGCCGGGACTGGTGTCACTCCAGTCCACTTGACGGCTAGGAGCGCCGAGGTCGCAAGGAACAGGAGTGCGAGTGCAAGGATGAGGCGGCGAAGGTCCATCGGGGTGATATCAGTGTACGGGGGCAGGTCGATAGGAATAAGACGGATGAAGACGAGGTTCCCACACCAACGAAGCGAGCTTTTTCCCATCGATCACGGCGAGGCGAGCGGAGGAGGACCGGCACACCTGGCCACCCGGGCGGCCCGTTTTAGCCACCATAGGCGACAGGCCGTCACGTACAGAGCCATGGGCACAAGACCGGCGACAAAAACCACCCACCGCCCGGTGGATCCGAACGCTTCCCCGTTATGCAACGGGAAGAGCCACGCCAATACGGTTTCACCGACGGTAAATCGACGCCAATCCTGCACGTGTACCACCGCCCCACTGTACTGATCTATCCACACCACAGTGTCGCTGCTCGTACGTCGCACTTCACCGGGCAGGCGAAGCCCCACCTGGTAGGTATCGTCCCTGTGCTCCGGCAGACCGATCCATTTCAGCTCTCCGTCCGGCAAGTGCCGCACCGCAACGTCGACGGCTTGATCAACAGACAGCGGACTGGCCTCCACGGTCACCGTCGAACGCCACTCCTTCTCACTCGGTACCGGAAATATCGCGTGGACAAGCGGGACGACGAACGCAGGAAACACGAGGTAGAGTCCGGTACCGGCAACCACGAGCAACGGAACCGACCCGACCAGTCCGGTGAGCGTATGGAGGCTGCCATAGAGGCGGCTCCCGTGCGCCTTCGGAGTACGCGCACTCGGCGGACACACACGCCCTGGCTTCTTCCACCAGAGAAACAGTCCACTGCCGATCGACAGCACCAACAGCAGGCCCACAGACCCGACGAAGACGTCGCCGACGCCGTCCAGCAACCACGCCTTGTGCACCTCATAGATCCACGACACCACGGTGTGGCCCCAGATACGACCACGACCCAACACCTCCGCGCGGAACGGATCGATCGTAACCTCGATATCCATCACAGGGCCGGCCTCGCCCACCGGCACCTTGAATCGAGCCTCCACCACTCCCTGACGTGACTGCGGCAGGAACAGGCCGTAGGGCTGGGGAAGATCGGGCCGAGCCGTGCGTGCGGCGGCCACCATGTCCTCGAACCGTCGGTATGTTCCCCGGTCGACGACCCTGCGAATCTCGGGATTCAGCCACTCATCGATGTGCTGATAGAAGACCAGGCAGCTGCCGGTCAGTCCGCTTAACGCAAAGCACCCCCCAGCCCAGAGGCCGAACCACCAGTGCACGGACCAGCAGAGCTTGTGCCAGTCTCGTCGGCTCACGCCCGCATCCACCCCCCGGCGAGTGACGCCGCTCGATGTCCCATCTAATTAAACTCCAATTTGACGGAGCCGATCACCGTAAACGGGGCACCGGTGTAGATGATCTCCCTAAAGTTTTGCGTACCGGTAAAGTACCGATGATCCAGAAGATTTGTGAAATTGATCGCCGCGAGCAGGTTGGTTCTCTCGAAGATCCCTTGCTTTCGGTAATACAGCGCCGCATCCATCCGCACATACCCGGGCAACTCGAATGGAGCCTGACAATTCGTCGGATCTTGGCATTGAAACAGACCGTTCCGCTTACCTTGCGCGTACAGACCGATGCCGGCGCCGAATCCTTGCGCGATCCCTTCCTGGAAGAAATACGTGGTCCAGAGACTGCCTTGATGAAGCGCCGTGTTGGGTGCCCGGCTACCGACGAGAAACCTGTTGTCCTCGGTGACGCGCGCATCGATATACGCATAATTGGCGATGACGTCCCATCCGGGAAGAATCTTGCCAGCAATATCGAATTCCACGCCCTTGCTGCGCTGTTCGCCCGTCGAAACGGAAAAGAGAAATCCGTTCGCCGGGTCACCGGTCAACACATTGCGTTTCGTGGTGTCGAACAGCGCGACATTCGCGCGCACACGACCGTCCGGCGCCTGATACTTGAAGCCGCCCTCATAGGACTTGCCTCGTTCCGCCTTAAACGGGGTGCCGGCAAAACTACGTGAACCGGCCGCCTGCGGCGCAAACGATTCCGTGTAATTGGCGTACAGCGTGATCGGCTTCCACGGTTGATAGGCCAACCCCACGGATGGGCTGAACGCGTTTTCGCTGTCCTTCGTGGAATTGCCTACGGCGGTGAGATCGTCCGGTCGCGTCGTGACCCGCTGTTCAAAGACGTCGAACCGCCCGCCGACGTGCATGTGGAGATTCTCCAGCACATCGACCTGATCGCCCGCGTACACACCAAGCACACCATTTCTCGTGGTGGTGTCGCTGAATCGAGTCAGCGCATTGTTTAAGAATAGACGGTCGTTGGGATTGAAAATATTGATGAAACTGAATGCGCCGGGTGTCGTCGTATCTCCGCCGAAGTCGCCTGAGACTTGATTCGAGAATGTCTCACGCCCGAGTTCCACACCGAGGATCGTCTTATGCTTGACCGCACCGGCCAGAAAAGTGCCGTGCAATTCGTTCTGCAAGTAGTGGCTTTGCGCCGTAGAGGGAATTTCGTACCTCGCAAGATTGAGAATACCTCCCGACTCATCGCCCACAAAAGCGTTGGACTCCAAACTGGAATACCGTTGGCGCGAGGCGGCCGCCCGGAAGGCGGTGCGCCACTGGAACAGATCGCTGAACCGGTGCCACAACGTCAGCGTCGCTTTGCCCTGATGAATTTCATTCTTTCGGTCTGGATCCCCAAGAAACCGAGACACCGGAATCGGGGCGACGCCGCCACCGAAGGCCACGAGCCCACGGTCGATCGGCGACCGATCGAACAGATATTCCCCGTCAACGCGCACCGAGGTGCGGGGACCGATGTCCCACCCGATCGTCGGCGCGAGGAACGTGCGGGTCGATTGCACACCGTCACGATAACTGCCCGCCGACTCGTACATGGCGTTGAATCGGTAGGTTACCGTCTTGTTGTCGTTCAATGGCCCGCCGATATCGATCTGCGGGCGATACAGGCCGTAACTCCCGACGATCAATTCCGCGGAGTAGTACGGATTCTTCAACGGCGACTTGGAAATTTGATTGATCACCCCGCCGGGGTCCGCGCGACCATACAGGTAGGAGGGCGGCGCTTTGACGACCTCGATCCGTTCGAGGTCGATGACGTCGCGTTGGGTGCGCGAGCTGAAGACGCTGTCGTCACGAAAACCGTTTTTAAAGATATTCAGGCCGTCTTTCGCCACAAAGCCGCGAATCATCACCTCCCCGCCCTGCCCGCCGGCGGTGCTGAATTGCGACACACCGCTGACATTGCGGAGCGCCTCCCCGAATCGAATGATTTTCTGATCGTCCAACACCTGGCGCGTCACGATCTCCACTGCACGAGGCGTATCATGCACCGGCACAGGAATCCGCATGGCGCTGGTCGATTCATCGGCGGTATAACTCGGCTCCTTCCGCTCGCGCGCCTCCTTGACCATGATTTCCGGCACTTTGACGAGTCGTTGGCCTTTTTTTTCTGGGTGGGGCGTGACGATGCCATCCGGCGGGGCCGCCGGCGCAGCGGGAGACACACCCGCATCGGCAGCAGGAGGGAACGGGGACCGCGTCAGTGTCACGGCGCGCTCGCCGCTGAGTCGGTACTGCAATCCTGTCCCGGCCAGTAAGGCAGCTAATGCATGCTCCGGCGTATAGTGGCCGACAATCCCCGACGTTCGCACATCCCCGGTCACGTCGGTGGTCGCGCTCACCTGCCATCCGGTGACCTGGGCAAACTCGTTCAACGCTGCGCCCAGTGGCTGGGCTGCGATGTCGAATGTCATCATGGGCGCCTGTTGCACCGACACGGCTCCCTCTTGCGCCAGCGCCAGCGCCTCCCCGCACCACACAAGGGCCAGAAGGACCCCGAGTATTCGTCTCAGTCGTCGCCGACGCTGACCGTGTCTTTCTCCATTCCCGCGCCACGCCCCCGCTCCCGCCGATCGATCGTCTGCATGCATGCGATGCCTCCTTCACAATGCCATGCCTGCGTAGACGGATGACGGCCACGATTTCCTCAGCTCGTTCTGATGTATCTCGAACAGAAGGCCTAGAAAAACACCGTGAGGCGATCGGAGAGGACGAGCATGTGCAGCGGGATCGTCTTTGCGAGAAGGGACAACACGCTTGCCGGATCGTCGAGATCGTAGGTGCCCGTAATCTGGACATCCCGGCTACGTGAATTCAATAGAAGGATCGTCCCTCGGTGGTACCGTCGGACTTCGTCGAGCACCTCCGACAGGGGCACGCCGTCTACGACCAACCGCCCGCGCATCCACGCGGATACCGTCGAGAGGTCGACCGTGCGCACTCGACTCACCTGCCCTGCGCCCGCGTCAATCTGCGAACCGGCGCCGATCTGCGTGCGCACACCCGACGATCCGGCTGCGACCTCGACGCGGCCTTCCAGCACGGTGATCCGATCGCGCTCCGAATCGGCCCGCACAACGAACGTGGTGCCGACCGCGCGCGTGGCGGATCGACTCGTTTCGACGACAAAGGGTCGTGCAGGATCAGGTTGCACGTCGAACAGCGCCTCCCCTTTCAGGAGTCGGATCTGGCGCGCCGCGCCGTCGAACGAGATCGCTACGGCAGATTGCGTGTTGAGGGTCATGCGCGACCGATCGGGCAACTCGATCTGACGACGCTCCCCGACGGCCGTCAGGTGATCGGCTTGCAATCGAGTCGGCACGTCGACATAGAGTACCGCGCCGACCACGACGACGACGGTGGCTGCGATCGCGCCTAACGAGAGGGCTCGGCGGCAGAGCGCGGCGACTCGGGGGGCACATTGACTCGACGGCGCACGCTCGGCATACACCGCCGCCGCACGAAGGGCTGGATCGTCCCACAGGTCGGACACCCGTTGGAACATGTGGGCATGCGCGGAGCTTTGGGCACGCCACGCGTCGAACTCTTGTTGCTCCTCCGGTAACGGGCGCCGCCCCTGCAGGCGGATGACCCACATCACGGCTTCCTTGCGAAGCCTGGCTTCTTCAGCAGATGAAATCATGATTGGTGCGCGTCGGTCAGGGGCGGCGACTTGGCTCCGTTCCGTCACGGGAGCCGGATCGACGGGACGCCAGTATACCGTGAGACGAAATGGCGAGGGAATTTCCTCATTCGTCTGCGTCGTGCGCATCGAGCGCCTCGCAGCAGTGCTTGAGCGCCCGCATCAAGAGTTTTTCCACGGCGCCTTCCGAGATACGCATGTGCGCGGCTATTTCACGGTAGGAATAGCCATAGACGCGGCACAACAGGAAGGCCTGGCGGGTTCGCGGCGGTAAACTATCGATCGACTGCAGGCATGCGCGGAAGCGCCGCTTGCCGATCAGAATCCGTTCCGGCGAGGGCGCGTGGGACGGCACTTGCATCGCATCCTCAAAAGACGCATCGCCAGTAGGCTTGATCTTTTCCCTCCGCAGATAGTCGATCGCCAGATTGCCGGCGATCCGATGCAGCAGCGCGCGCGGCTGCTCGACGCCCTGTCCAGCTCCCAGCTTCAGCAACTTCAGATACGTATCTTGTACGATATCGGCGGCGATCTCCTGGGATTGCACCATTCCGACCAAACGACGTATCAACTCCTCACGATAGCGCAGAAACAGCTCCGCAATCTGGGTGTAGGTCAGGGTCATTGCAGGGACATCCGTAGGACGCGTCGTGCGCGTCTCTCACTTGGGCACAAAAAAAGCCCACGAGCATCCGAAGATGCCGTGGGCTCTGTCCACAATGGATCTGGCCTCAGCGAGCGAACAGCAACACGAGAACGATAACTAGTCTCAAGACTCTACGATACCAGCGACTCCCCGGGAATGTCCAGCCCGTTTCCGCGAGAAGGATCGACGTCCTGAGAGAACGTCAGGTGCCGGAGGAGCTGCCGCTCTCGTCCAGACGTGGATCAAGCCGAACGACGCCGCACCGATGATCACGCCCTGTGGTCATAGTCGGTGCTGGAGAACCCTTGCCCGCGTTGCCGTTGCGCTGTGAGGGAGGGTTTCCCCCAGCAGCGCTTCGATCGGAAGATGGCGTTTCTCCCACCAAAGGCACAGTCCACTAACCAGCACCCCCAGCGTGATCAGGTCCAAGATCGCCCAGAGGATTTTCAGCGGCATGCCTCCGTAGTCGCCGAAATGCAGCGGGCGCGACAAACTCAGCACTGTGATGTACCAGGGCATCGACCGCGTCGCCGTGACCACCCCGCTGTCTGCCTCGACCAAGACCGGGTCGACCAACCGACTCGTGAGCGGCGTCTTGCCGCGCAGAAATACGGCATAGTGGTGCGGCCCCGCGAACGGCGTCGTCGGGAAGGCGACGAACGACGCGACCCTCGTGGCGTCGGTCTGTTCGGCCGCGTGCACGGCTCGATGCACCGATCCCAAGGTCGTGAGCGGAGGACGCCTGTTCGGCGAGCGCGTCATCTCGGCCAGCTCCGTCTGTTTCCATAGATCAAAGAGCGGGAGCGCCAGCGTATTCACCACGCCCGTGAACCCCACCACCAGCGCCCAGACCACAGTGACGATGCCCAACACATTGTGGAGATCGAGCCACCGCAGCCGGGGAGACCCTCCGCGACGCACGGTCCCGAACGGCAGTCGGCGCATGAATGGACCATAGACGACCACACCGGAGACGACGGACGCCGCGAACGCCAGGCCCATGGCGCCGAGCCACAACATGCCCGACAATCCTGCAAACATGTCCACATGCAGTCGGAAAACGACGGTGAGGATGCCGTCTTGTGCGGGCCGATCCAGCAGCAAGGCCCCGGTGCGACCGTCGTACTGCAACATCCAACTCGCCGCCTCCGCCTCCGCCGTCGGCGCCATGGTCACAAACCAGGCCGGGTCGTCTTCTTCCTGCGAGAGGAATTGCACCACGTCGTGCGGATGTCGCGCGCGTGCCTCGGCGATCATCGCGTCAAGGTCGGCAGAGTCCGAGTCCGCGCCTTGTCCAACCCGATCCAGAGGCTCCGGCATCGTGGCCAGGGTGCCGAGCAACCGCCCCAACTCGGCCGAAAACACCAGCGGCAAACCAGTGAGGCACAGCAGCAGGAGAAACACCGTACACACCAAACTGGTCCACTTGTGCACGGCGTACCATTGATGCAAGGTGTATGCGGTCATACGGTCGGCGGCCTTCCACCGTGCGGCGTCCTGTCGCAAGAATTGGACGCACCACGCGCCAGGTATCCCCACAGGACGACGAGCGGCATCCCCAAACCGAACCACGACAGGACATCCGACGGGCCGTCGCCCACAAGCGCCGACGCCAAGCCCACCGCGGTGGAGACACCCAACACGACCGGCATTCCCCAAATCTGCGCGGCGGACAGTCGTTGCATGCCGTCAAGCCGCCGACCGCAGTGAGCCGAACCGCTTCTGCATGGCGTCACACCTACCAGCGATACGCGATCGTGCCGACGACGGTCCGTCGCTCACCGAACGAACAGAAGTTCGTTCCCCCACGGTCGAAGCATCCAAAGGATTCGTGATCGAGGAGATTGGTCACGTTCAACGCCACGCGGTAGCGATTCCAGGTGTAGTCCACCACGGCGTCGCCCAACACGAACCCCGGGACCTTGAACGTATTGGCGACATCCGCGTAGGTGTTTCCGGTGTACCGGACGCCGCCGCCGATCCCAAACCCACGCCATTTTCCGCTGGGCACGGTGTATTTCATCCACAAAGACCCGAACTGTGCCGGCGTTTGCGGCAACCGCTTGCCCAGCTCTTGGGTGTCCGTGGTGGTGCGCACTTCGTTGTCCAACAGCGTATAGGACGCGATCAGATCCACGCCGCTGTCGAAACTGGCGACGGCTTCCAGTTCCACCCCGCGCGACCGCGCTTTGCCGCGCTGCACCGGGAGAAAACTGCCGGGATCGGTTTGGACGTAGTTTTCGCGCGTCAGATCGAACACCGCAGCCGTCAACAGCGTGCGGGTCTTGGGAATCTGATACTTGAGGCCCGCCTCGTACTGACGGCCCGTCTCCGGCGTAAAGGCTCGCCCCGTGCCCGAGATTCCGACGGAGGGAAGAAAAAACGTCGAGACGCTGATGTACGGGACCAGGCCGACCGGCGACACGTAGGAGAGCGCGGCGCGCCCAGTCGCCTTGCGATCGTCCTGTTCGGCGGTGCTCCCACCCAGGTTATCTTTCGTCGCATTGCTTGCCCAATCGTAGCGCCCGCCGGCAGTCAACATGAGGCGCTCCCACAGCGTGACCTGGTCTTGTACGTAGAGACCCGTCTGCCACTGGGTGGTCTGCTGGTTGAGGAAGGTCGCTCCCGGCGTAAAGAGCGCACCGTAGTCGTTGACCGTAAAGATGTCGATCGGCGACGCGGCTCCGAATGTCTGACGCGAGTGCAGGCCGATGCGTTGCAGATCGACCCCTGTCACCATCACGTGCTGGAGCGGACCTGTCTCGAAGCGGCCGTGAAGCTGCGTGTCGACTGCAAGCCCTGCCAACGTGCCGAAGCTGCCGAACACACCCCGCTGGACCGTACGCCGGTCTGGGTCGAACCCACTGCTGAAGACGGTCAGATCGTCTACTGCCGTTTTGTTGAAACGAAACTTCTGGACGATGTCCCACTGTGCGGAAAACCGATGCGTGAGCTCGTACCCGACCGACGACTCCATACGGTCGTACCGGTCGATCCCGGGCTGGCCCGTGAACCGCCTGGCCGTCAAATGCCCGTTCGGGTTGAAACGCAGCGTGCCGTCACCCGGCAAGGCTTGCGAACTGCCGAGGGTGTCTTTTTGATAGTTGGCGAGAACTGTGATGTGCGTATCGGGAGTTATTCGCCATGTCACGGCCGGAGCGATGAACACCCGGTCGTTGGAGACATAATCGATCTGGGTGCCACTCTCGCGGAACAATCCCGTAAGACGATAGCTGACGCTGTCGCCCTCGCTCAGGCGTCCCCCGAGATCGAATCGCCCTTCATAGCGATTGAAGCTCCCGGCGAGAAACTGCACCTCATGAAGCGCGTCAAGCGTCGGGCGCTTCGAAATATAATTTAACAACCCGCCGGGACTGCTTTGGCCATACAAGAACGACGCCGGGCCGCGCATCACCTCCATCTGCTCCGCGCCGTAGGGCTCAAGGTTGTACCCAATGGCAAAACCTGGATTGCGCAGTTGCAGTCCATCCTTAAACAGGCCGTTGGTGGTGGAGTCGAACCCTCGGATGCGTAGCCACGTCAGCCGCGGCTCATACCCGAAGGTCTCCGCCTGGACGCCGGCCGTGTACCGCATGGCTTCGGCCACGGTGTTGACCTCTTGTGCGTCCAATCGCGCCCGTGTGATCACACTGATCGACTGGGGGGTTTGCAGCACGGATGTCCCGCCTTTAGTGGCCGTACTCGCTTCGTCGGGCACATACGTCGTGGCGGGTTCGCGAAGACGTGCGTCTTGCACCACGACGTCGGGAACCTTAATGGGCTTGGCGCTCTGGGTGTCTGTCCGAACGGACTGGGGACGCGACTGTTCGGCAGGAAGGTCGGTGAGTGTGGGCCCACTGGACTCGGACGGCACACCCGATGGCGACGCCCCTACCGACGCGCCCTCGACTTGAGTGGGCTCCGGTATCGGCAGCTCCGCTCCCTCCTGCCCCCAGGCCGACACGACGCCGACGGCCATCACCACACAGCCACTCCATCCGATCACTCCCAACAGATTGCGCCAATGCCACACCGCCATGCCGACGCCTCCTTAGACAATCCATCTTCATCGTGAAATACCTAGGCCCGCGGCGCGTCGCCCTGTTGCGCAAGGCGCACCGACAGACCCCTCAGAACTGTCCACACTGCCTGGGATGACCGAGAGAGACGGGAGCCTACGAGGGTGAGGCGCGCGCGCCGATGGCCCCGTGCCGCTCGTCGATCAGGAGCGCTTGGTGGGTGACGATGTACCCGCACCCTAGGCACTCCCAGTAGGCGCCTGTGAACAGCAGTCGCCCGAGTCGACAGCGAGGACAGTCTCGTAATTTCATCGTGGAATGGACTAGTGGCACAGGGTGGATGCCGGCTGCGCGCTCCCGGAGGTCGCCTGATTATGCGGAGCCTGGCGCACACACGCGGCGATGCGACCGACAGACTCCGCAAACTGCAAGAATTGATCGCGTTCAAAATGCACTGTCACAGGCCCATAGCTGAAATGCAGTTTCCCGCAACCGCAGAGGGTCACCTTCGTGACGCCGTCTTCCTGTCCTGCCTCCTTCATAGCGATGCGTCTCCTTGTCTTTGCAGGCCTGCCTGCTCGACGGACTGTGGATGCCTCGGCGCACTAGTGCGTGACACAGCAACTACCTTCTGCACGTAGGGGCTCCCCCCTCTCGACACCGGTATAGACCGAGACGATATGACGTAACGTTTGAAGATCTGGATCGCGAAAATCGTGCGTGAGTCGAAGACGCAAGATGCCGCGCGGATCGGTGACGAACGTCAGGCAGCGCATCGAAGCGCTCGTACGGGGCACCCTGAAGGCGCGGTGCAGCCGCCCGCACGGATCTCCCAGAACGCAGCCCTGCGGACGAACGGGCGATCCGATCCATAAGTCTTCCAGAGAGCGGGCCCCCGACGCGACGATCAGCAGATGCACGGATGAGGCGGCGAATTCCGCGTGCCGGCGATCGAGTTCTTCGATCGGAACCACTCCTGGGTAGGGCAAAAAACAGAGGACGACAACCCGGCCCCTGCAGGAATTGCCATCGAAATACTTCAGATCGGACGCCACCAACGCCGGCACTTGAAAATCCAGGACATACCTGCCGTGATAGCTCATGACAGACCCTCCAGTTGGGTGCTGACGCGTACAGCACGCGCCCTCAGCGCCCGTCGTGGTCCATACCACGACGCATCATCACAATTGATGCACATCCATTCGTGAGACGAACGGGAGTCGTCGAGCACGGGAGAGGCGATCAGCACGGCGTCGCATCGGCGACAGCGCGGCTGCGTCTTGGCCCCAGTCGGCGGTGACCTGAAGGACTTGATCATCGGGCACGCCCTTGGGGGGTATTGAACCGCGCACGTCCATACGGCGGAGCGCACCCATGGCCTTTGGCACCTACGTTGCCGTGCTCGAGCCACGGTTGCGACCTGTCCGTATTGGAATAGGTCGTACTGCAAGTGCTGCGCGCCGTCATCTCAATCCAACACCGATTTTGTCGATAACGAGTTGTACTCTCATTTTCAATTACTCGGGACGAGCGCCATTCCGAAGTTCCCCCATCTATGTAGGCATACAAGCTGAAACCGTGAGCACTTGCTGGCCGCGGACAATGCGGCGGTGCCCACCCAGGATGCTGACGACTGACCCGCGAGGGTGCGGGCGCCGCCTCACCAGACGTCATCGCGGACGGCACCCCCCTCGCCGACCGTCGAACTGCCCCTAGAAGCGGGCGGCTGTGCGCATCAGATGACCTGCTCTCGACAGCCCGTTACTTAAACGTCAACTTCTTGAGCTCGGCCGCCGGCAGTTCCACTTCACCGAAGTCGGACTGTCCCTTAAAGCTCCCCGCCACCGCGAGAGTAAAGTCGCCACTTTTCCCGTCGTTCAACGTGATCGCCACATTCGGCGGCGCTGCCGCGCCGGACGGCTTTAGATCGATCTGCTTGATGTTATCGAATTTGATTTTGACGGTGGCGGTTCCGCGCTTCACCGGCACTTCGCGTAACTCATGCGGTACAAACGACGTTTCGCTGATCTTCTCTTCCCAATAAAACACCACGTTCTTCACATCGGTCTCCACACCCTTAGCGTCGGTCGCGACGGCGTGGAACAGCCGGTCTCCTTTCCCCTCCGCCAACGCTGGACCGGCGCACAGTGCACTCAGCGCCCCGACACCGGCGACAACCCCCATCGCAACCCGATACCATCCACTTCCCTGCAGCCACGGCTTCATACTCCCCCTCCTGTCTGTCGCGCACGTTTCCATCCGAATTTGCGACCGTGATCGTTCCACATCGACGAGCCGGTCGCGGCTATCCATCAAGCCGATAGGTGATCGGGACAAGAATAGTGACTTGAGATCGGCCGAGCGGATGTTTCAACCGCAACGGGGACGCCTTTTTCATGACCACCATGGCCTCTTGGTCCAATACCTCGCGGCCCGAACTTTCTGCGATGTGGAGTCCAACCACCTCGCCGTCCTCTCGAATGACCGCCTCCACAACGACGCGGCCCTCCCAGTGGTTTGCCCGAGCCTGCATCGGGTAGCGTTTCAATTGTTCGATCCGCCCCCATAACGTATCGCGCAGCCATCCGAAATCGGCCTCGACCTGGCGATGATGCACGGCGCGCTGCGTGACGCTGCCTCGGGTGACCGCGGGCTGTGCTGTCGTGACGGCGGCCGCCATCTCTCGCTGAACGGCGACCGGACGTTCCGTTGCCTCAACTGCAGCCTCGGACGTAGCGGGAGCAAACTCCACCACAGAGTCGCGCGATATCGGCTGCGCAGCGGTCGCCTCTGCGGTGGAGACGATCTGCGGAATGGTCGTTGTCGTCGCTGGTGAGGTCTCGACCACAGCAGCCGCGAGGGGTGCCGCAGCCTCGCTCGTGCCATGACTCACAGCGGGCGTCACCGCGACAACCTCCATCGCTTGTGGCGTCGACTCCATGGCTTCCACTTGGGCGGTGACCGCCTGCACCGGCTGGGAACGTTGCGACGCGCCAGGGCGCGACCGTTCCGCAACCGCTGGTGTGCGAGGCGGAGGTGTCGCAGGCCGTGCCGGAATCGGGGGTGAGACCGGCTCAGAGATGGCGGGGGCTGGAGTCGACGGAGGTGCGGGGGCCTCTATCACTGCGACATTCCACCGGAACGGCTCCACCACCACCTGCTCGGACAGCCCAGCCATCAAGAACACGACCCCGCCGACCCCGAGGACATGCGACACACAGGAAAACGTCCAGCCATGCAGCCAATATGGCCGAGAGGCCTGTGCCTGAGATACGCAGGCTGTGTCGCTCATGAGCGCACCACTTCCAGGCTGACTTGTCGAAAGCCCATCCCGCGGACCTCGTCCACGACCCCCACGAACCGTTCCAAAATCGTCACCCGATCAGCCCGCACCACGACGAGCGATTCACGGGGATGCGGCTGTAGCACGGTCTTGAGCCCATTGGTCTCGACTTCATGATCATTGACATAGAGGCGCCCGTCGGACGTGAGCGTCAGCACGAGGGGGACATCTTTTCGCTCTCCGGCTTCCGTCGCTTTGGCCAAATCCACCGGCACATGCCCGGTCGAAATGAACGTGGCCGTCGTCAACACAATGACCAACAACACCAGCATAACGTCGACGAGCGGAATAACGTTGATCTGGTTGACCTCACGCTCCATGGGCCACCTTATAGTGCGTCAAGAGTTCCGCCACGCGCCGACGGAGCACGTTGTTGAGCACGACGCAGGGGATCGCCACGAGCAATCCGACGGCTGTGGCCTTCAGCGCCAAGCTTAGCCCAACCATGATGGCGCCGACGGCCATCTGACCTGACGTCCCCATCGTGTGAAACGTCAACATGATTCCGAGGACCGTCCCCAGTAAGCCGATATACGGTGCATTGGCCGCAACCGTCCCGATCACAACCAGTCTTTGCGTCAGTGCCAGTTCGAATGATTCGATGTTGTCGAACTGCGCGGGCGCAATGCGTCGATAGAAGATCCATCGCTCCACTGCCACGGCCACCGTCCAGAGGCTCAGCACAAGCAACAAGCCGATCACGCCGTAGTCCACCACAAGCTTCAGTCCATCCATCGCCCTCGCCTCCCCCCTCTGCGTGACTGCACACACACCTCCCGATAAGACGAATCAACGGAACAAGTCCTCACCTCAAGAAATCACAGCCCCGCCTGGAGGGCGCCGCTAGATTTCCGGAGTCCCGCGCTCAGCGTTGGAGTCGGCATCGAGCTCGCGGGCGGCCCGCGCATCTCGCCCTATTCCAGCTGATAGTTCATCGGCACAAGCATCACGACATCCTGATCCGACAAGTCATACGCCAGTGTCAGCGGAGACGCCGCCGCGAGGGCTTTGACCGCCGCATCATCCAGTACGGCGTATCCGGAACTCTCTTCCACGGCCGGGGCCAACAGTTCGCCGCGCCCGTCGACCCGCACCTGCACTACCACCCGCCCCTGCCAACGATTGGCTCGCGCCACAGGCGGATACCACTTGACCTGCTCCACCTTCTCTCGCAAATGCCGCATCAGCCAATCATAGTCGGGGTGCACGTCCCGTTGCCGAACCGAGCGCTCGACTGGCACTGGAGCATGTCGAACGACCTCCGACTGCATGGCTCCCACAACCTGGACAATAGGCTGCTCCACAGATTGCGGTATCCAGGGTGGAAGCGTTTCGAACCACGCAACTGCCTGATCGTCCGATACAATCGGCACCACATTCGAGATTCCCGACTCTGAAGCGGTCTCCCGGGAGGGGGCCGTCGATGCCTTTTCCGCAGAGGCAAAAGGCGCTGGCGCGGCGGCATCCGGCACGAGGCTGGGACGAACACTCGTGGGAGCGGTGCGCACGGACGGCGTGGGAGGAGATGTCGCGTCGAGACGGGTGGCGGGCGGGTTCGCGGCCAGCTGCAGAGACTCCAACGCCCGCTCCTGTGTGATCGACGCCTGCGGCGAAGCGGTAAGGGTCACATTCCAGCGAAACGGCATGTCCACCGTCACCGACGACTGCTGCGCCGTATAGAAATGGACGGTACCGATCACGCCGCATACCAATCCATGCGTCACAATCGAGATGCACCAGGACAGGGTATTTGAGCACAGCGCAGCCGCTTGCCTACGTCGGCTCCTACGGCACCTTACAGTTCCCGCCACCACAACAGACACAGCCCCCTCGCACGATTCGAGCGAGCGAGCCGCATGATGGGGTGAGGCGAGGAACGTTGAATCCATGGTTCGGTGCAGCTGACCCAGCCAACAGCACAAAGCCCACAGTCGCGTTGAACGGCTGTGGGCTCTGGCGCTGCGGCTCTGGCCTTGCGGAGGACGTCTGGCTGACCGACGCCTCCTCTATATTTCGACTCTGATAACTAATATCAATACAGACCCCGCACCTGTAAAGTCAAGATGTTTCTGGAAGCCATCTCACGCCCGCGAAGAACCGCGACCACTATGGAAGCCCAGCAGCATCGATTGCCAAACACCACGACGACCGGCACCTCCAAGACAAACGCGTCTGTCGTGCTCGCATGAAGCGATGCCACTTTGGTGGCTAACACGATGCAACGGGAACACCCACGTCGCTTCCCATCCGTTTTCCAGCCCCAACGTCTACAGGGCCGTCGGCGTGCACACCCCGGTGGGTTTCGTCGGGAAGGCTTGCTCCGCCGTGAGCCGGATGGAGAGGCGAACATAAATTCACTATATACTTAATTAAGCAGAGACGGTACTCTTGCTCGCATGTTGGCTTTTTTCGCACTCGCCGATCCGACGCGATTCCACATCGTTGAGATGCTGGCTGCGCATGGACGCATGCCTGTGTTTGAAATCGGCAAACATTTCAGTGTCAGCCCACCGGCGATTTCTCAGCACTTGAAAGTCCTCAAGCAGGCTAACCTGGTGCGTGTGGAGGTGAGCGCGCAACAGCGCATTTACTCGCTGAATCCAGATGGAATCGCTGAAGTCGAACACTGGCTGCTGAAAACAAGACGGCTGTGGGAGGCACGATTCGATGCGCTTGACGCCCTGCTTACTGAAGAGGTCACGAAATCCACAAAGCGAAAAAGGAGCACCACATGAACGATCCATATTTGGCGCCTTTCGACAAAAATTTGGATTTGGTTCTAGAGCGTCAGATCGACATTCCCAAAGAAGTCGTATGGCGAGCGTTGGTTGAGCCGGACCTGCTCAAGAAATGGTTTTGCCCAAAACCCTGGCAGACTGTGGATTGCCGCGTTGATCTGCGTCCGGGCGGTGAATTCTACACCGTGATGCAAAGTCCCGACGGAGACAAATTCCCGAGCACAGGCTGCTTCCTTGATGTCGTCACACATACGCGGCTTGTGTGGACTTCTGCCTTGCTCGCAGGCTTTCGTCCTGCCGCGCCTGCCACGGAGCAAGAGAAAGCCTGTGCGGAAATTGTCATGACGTGCATCATCACGCTTCAGGGTGAGGGAAAACGTACACGCTACAACACTCGCGTATTGCATGGCTCGCCCCAGCAAACCCAAATGCATCTCGAAATGGGTTTCAATGACGGGTGGAATACATGCCTGACCCAAATGATCGAACTGCTTACCGAGATGTGACAGTACAAGCTCCAGGCCGACAGAAGTGCGTGAGAGCCCATGTGCGTCTAGCGCAACGGTTTCATTCTCCGATGAATGCGCTTTCCAGCTGCAATGCACCGCTATAGGGACGTGGGTCAGAGCGATGGCAGGAGATGCTCTTCGGACCGTTGGGCAGCGGGAAAAAAAAGCCCGCTGGAGCCTGAGCGCTCCAGCGGGCCTCTTTCACAGACGCGGGTCTGTTAGAAGTTGATGTGCAACTGGGTGTAAGCCCAGGTCTGGTTGACCGCAGAGTTGCCGGCACCAGCCTGCTTGTCGAGGAAGCTCCCCGCAAACAGGTAGCTCGCACCAGTCTGCCAGGCCACCTTGTTGCCCTTGAAGAACAGGGTGTAGATGAAATCGATTTCATCCGTCAGGTGGTTGGAGCCGTTGGACGCGTTGAAGTAGCAGTTCTGCGCCGCACGGTACCAGCAGTCGCCGTTGACCGCCTTGCGGAAGTTCCAATAGCGGAACTCGAAGTGGTTCGCCGCATTGTCGAACGGCAAGAACTGCAAGCTGGCGCTGTAGGCGACCATGTTCCGCCAGGCCATCACGTCGGCATAACCCATGACGATGTGGTTGGTCGGATAGAGGTTCTCGAAGGTATTCGAGGTACCACGGCACGCGGCCACGTTGCCGGAATTACAGGCACGGGCGTCGCCGTCACCCGAAGCGTAGTTGAATTCCACACCGATACGCGGGGACCAGGGCATGGAGAGGGTCACACCCGCTTCCGCGGCAATGGCCAACGCATTGATGTGGGTCTGCTGACCGGACTGGCCGATATCCATCGAACCGAACTGATGGTAGGCTTCCGCCGATCCATCGAACATGCCCTTACGCAGGGCAACACGGGCACCGACCGTGTGACGGCTCTGGCCGTTGGCATGGGCTGCCAAGGCTTCGCTGGCCGCCGCGCCGGTGCTGGTCTGCACGGCGCTGTTACGCTGCCACACCCACAAGGGCTCGATCGCGAGACCGGCCATCGGCTTCCACGCCAAGCGGGCGAAGAAGAGGTCCGAATCCTGTCCGGCTTTGGCGGCATTGCTGGTCGGAGCGCCCTGCGGCATCACGCCGAAGGAGGTGCTCTGCGCACCGAACGTGTTGAAATCCGTTTCCATCGGGCGCAACCACCCGGTCCAGACTTCCCAGTTCGGCTGCTGGTATTGGAACGTCACGCCGTCATGCGTGAAGCCCGTGTTCGCCCAGTCGAAGTGGCCGAACAGACGGTGATCGCCCATCACCAGCAATTGACGACCGGCTTTCATGCTGAGGCCCTGGATACCCAGGTTCCGCACCATGATGTAGGCCTGGCGCATAAACAAGCTGTCCGCCTGCCCATTATTGAAGGCGTCGTTGCTGCAAATCGAACCGGCCGCGCTGCAGCCTGCGCCCGACCCGTTGGTGTTGTTCGCGGCGCCCCAGTTCTTCGCCCATTGCGGTTGCACGAAGAAGTCGACATCCGGAGACAACGAATAGTTGATCCCCAAGCGCATCCACTGCTGCACGTACCAATCGTTCGCACCGGCCGCACGTCCCGTCGCCTGCACTTGCGACACACCGAAGTTCGAGTTGGTGCGGACTTCAGGACGCACCCGCATGTCGCCCGAGAACGTGAGGTTCTTCAGGTCGAACAACGGATTTTTGGGTGGATCGAAGTTCCAATAGGGGGTGAGATCGGGCATGCCGCGCGGAACAGGCTTAATGTTCGTCGGCTGCGTCAAGAGCTTATCCTCTGGATACAGCGGGGGATCCGCAAAGGCCGGAGAGGCGACACCGGCCAGCAGTAGTGCCCCTACCGCCAGCGATAGCTTTCCTCGCTTCATCATAACGCTCCTCCTGTAAAAATAAATGATAACGCGTTGCAACCGCGGCAGCTGCGCAGGGCCGTACGTATCCCTACCTGCCGAGTCGCATTCCACTGCACACAGCAAACACCGTACCGACGAAATCGATTCCAAGGACTCGGATGGAGAAGCCGCGCGAACCGCGCGTAGCATGAGGCCGACAGTGACCGTGCCTCAGTCTCACCGATCCGAGTACAAGGTCACGGGAGGAAAACACCGTGACGAAAACCGCACACACTGCGTAGTTTCTACAAGCGCCGCGTAGGATCCGCACCACACACGCGTCGACGCGTTATCCCAGCTTCGACGGGTCCGACTCATTTTTCGAGTCCGGCTCCGAGGCGCGATTGATTTCGTCTTCCGCTTCTTTGATGGAAGACTCGATGTCCTGCTGCGCCATCTTCACTTCTTGCTGGATCAGATTCAGTTCCGGCTCGACGGTCTTGCGCAAATCGTCGGCGGTCTCCTTAAAGCCTTTGACGGCTTTGCCGACCTGCCGACCGATCTCGGGCAATTCTTTCGGACCGAACAGCAAGAACGCGATCACCAGGATGATGAGTATTTCGCCCGCGCCCAAACCAAACATGTCGGATGACCTTTGTATTTCTTCGTCCGACCGTGCTTCGCGCGTGGCCGTACCCCGGTGAACCGACCGATCGCCGCTCCGCACGAGCCCGGCCTCACACTCGACGGAACGCACAGGCACAACGCACAGGATACTTAGGCGGAGGGATGCGGAGGCGGCGGGGCCGCGCTCGTCGGCTGGGCAGCCGGCGGCGCCATGGGCGCAGGGGCTTGCCCGACCTGGGCCATCGGTGCAGGCTGGGCCTCGGCACCGGGCGTCACGTCGATTGCATCCGCTTCATGTACGGTTTTCTTGAAGCCCTTGATGGCTTTCCCGATGCCTTCACCGAGTTGGGGCAATTTGCCGGCGCCGAAAATGATCAACACAATGATCAAAATCAGCAACAGTTCCATCCAACCGAATGAACCGAACATACGGGATGCCTTTCCGTCAGGGCTGCTCGTCAGGCTTGGGGGCTACGTAGTCGTTTCGTAGGTAGTGGTCCCGGCCCATTGGTCCTATCCAAGAGGCTCTAGGCTCCTGATAGGGGCACTTATTGCGAAGCGCGGCAGAGGCTAAAGAAAATCGGAGAAATAGTCAAGCAGGAGATGGCGAGATCGGGCTCCCCGCAGGCATAGGGAGCCCGAAAAATGCGGGCATACAGACGGCGACTGCTCGCAGTTACTGCGGCCGACAGTACCAATGCGTATAGTCGATCCCGGCGGGCGGCGCGGAGAGCGCCATCGTCACGGATTCGCGTTCGTACCCGAGCGCCTCCAAATCCGGAAACGCCGTCATTACTTCCGACTCCGTCAGATACGCAGCGGTGTGCGGCACGCCGTCCGGTCGGAATCCCGCCAGCATCTGGTCCGACGCGCTGCGCTCTGCCGTGGGCATGTCGTCCGGAAGTGGGAAGTGTAAGGTCCGGCGATAGGGGCTGCGGTAGTGCCGGTTCAACGCATGGAGCGTCTGCAACACAAGCCGATCTTGCTGCCACTTGCCGAGGTGCATGAGATCGGGATGCGTCGCCAATAAATCCGTCAGCGTCAAAACCGTCGCATTGAGATTACGACCGATGAATTCGCGTTGCGGCTCGATCTCGACCGTCTTTGCACCCAGGTGTCGCGCGATCGCCTCGATCAACGCAAAGTTCACCATCACGCTGTACAGCCCGCCGAAATTGCCCGAGCAGGGTTTTTCGCGAGAGTTCAACACGTCGAACTCCGTCGCCCCCGCATCGAAGCTGCTGAACCCGACGGCCGTGGGCGCCAGCACACGTAGCGCTTCCTTCACCGTCGCGAAGGCGCCTAAATTGACGGGCACCAGCACCTCTTCGTCGAAGGGCTTCAGAAATTCGGCGATGGTTTTGCGATAGGGCACGTCCTTCCATTCGATCGGATGGTATTCGCGCTCCCAGATCAGTTCTTCGAAAAACGTCGCCTCCGCCGCCAGCGCCGCCTCGTCTTTGTTGGTGAAGGCGCGCATGAAGCCCGACCAGTCGGCGATCTGCGCATGGCGCTGTTCGCTCAAGTTCGGGCGCACATGTTCTTCCTCGACGTCCGTACGATTTTTCGCGATCAGCTTGGTCGGCAGTTCCGTCCACAATTCGTTGCAGATGATCCGGTCGACGGTGCCCGCTGCAACGCTAGAGAGATCGTTCGCCGCGGCGCAGATCGTCTCGACCTGGGTGCGATGTGCGGCCAAGTCCGGATGGGCGAGCGCCGCATCCAACGCCGACTGCTGCGGATCTACCAACACATAGCGCACGCGGGGATACACGGCGCCCGCCGCATCGATCGCACGAAGCTGCGTCAGAAAACAGGCGGCGAAATTGCCGTGCCCGCAGCCCCATTCGTGCACGATCAACAGCTTCGCACGGTCGGCCTCCGACGCGCGCCGATCGCGCTCGCGCACACGTTCGACGTAATCGGCCGCCACCGCATGGGCCAACCGATAGTCGGCGGACGCAAACGTCTGGTAATAGTCCTGGGCCTGCCTTCCACGCAGCGTGTGGAACAGCGCGTTGATATGCGCCTGCCACTTGTCCACCGGTTGGTAGTCGCCCATCGGCTGCGGCACGACGTCGAGGTGCTGAGGAAGCATGGGAATCCTTTCGCCTGACACCGCGTCGGCGCCGCACGACGCAGCGAGGACGCGGGCGGAACATTGGCGGGCATTCTAACAAAGGCTTTTTTCGTCCAGCAATGCCGAATGGCGTGTCCCTCGCGCTTGACTCGCCGCGTCGTGCGGGTGTAGGTGCAGCCTATGTTATCGACTCGAACAGACCGGTTCGTGGGCAGCCTCTCGGTTCTTGTTGCCTGTCTCGTGGGTGTGTCGCCCGTGTCGGCCGACGACTTGCCCATGACGCGTAACGTCCCGATCGACCAATTTCAAAATCGTGTCGAGGATCAACGCCCCTACGATTTCAACGCACCGCCGCAAGGCATGTTTTTGTCGATCGCGACGGCGCACGGCGTGGAAGAAGCGGAAGGCCCCAACCGCACGCACGCACTCGTGGCCGTGGATCCGGCGGAGCGGTTCCCCGCCTCGACGCCGATCGTGTACATCGTGTTTCAACTGCATCAGCACTATCAGGGCTTCAAAGTGTTCGGGCTCTGCGTCCCGGAAGCGGGTCAAGCCAGCGATCCGGCGGCCGTGGTGTCCGCAGATACGATGGATATCGCCCTCGAAGACGACTCCGGGTTTTTACAACTGGCGGCGCCGCGCGGCGGCTGGGAACCCGGGCCGTACAAAGTGGAAATTCACGTCGGCGAGCAGATCAGCGAATTGACGCTGATGGGCACGATGCGATTCGCCATCGACGCCGACTCGCGCGCCCAGACCGCGCCCGCCAAATAGTCCGCCCTGCAGCCACGCATGTCAGCGAGGGCCCCGCGATGCCGCGCTCCTTCATTGACCGACTCTCCGACCATTCGTTAGAATGCAAACGATTATCGTGGCCGTTGTGTGCGCGTCCCGTGCATCGCATCCACGCCCGTCGAACCGATTCGTCGCGCCGCCGTCCTACTCTATGACCACCACGTCTGTCTGGGCCTCTGTCGTCATCCCGATCAAGGATGAGCGCGAGAACCTTGTCCCGCTGACCGAACGATTGCTCGCGGTATTACAGGCCTGCACGGAATCGCAACGCGCGGCCTTCGAAATCCTGTATGTCAACGACGGCAGCACCGACGGCAGCACCGAGGTGATGGATGACCTCGCGGCACGATACCCATCCGTGTCGGTCCTGCACCTGGATCGCAACCACGGACAAACGGCCGCGTTCGACGCCGGGTTTCGCTACGCGCAGGGCGCGCTGGTGATTACGCTCGACGGCGACATGCAGAACGATCCCGGCGACATCGCCACGCTGCTGCCCTATACGAAGACTCACGACTTAGTCTGCGGATGGCGCGTCGACCGTCACGACACACCGTTGCGCAAACTCTCGTCGAAGATCGCCAATGGCGTCCGCAGCGCCGTCACCGGCGACCGCGTGCACGACACAGGCTGTTCGCTGAAAATTTTTCGACGCGCGGTCGTGGAGCGGATGCAGCTGTTTACCGGCATGCACCGGTTTTTCCCGGCGCTTGCGTTGATGCACGGCTTTACGATCGTGGAAGTGCCCGTCCGCCACCATGCCCGCACGCACGGCGTGTCGAAGTACGGCGTCGGCAATCGGCTGTTCAAAGGTATCTACGATTTGATCGCGGTCCGCTGGATGCAATCGCGCCTGCTGCAATATCGCGTAGCACGCATCGCCCGCGCGCCGCAGGCCGCCGGGCGGCCCGTTGCGGCGACGCCACCCGTCCACACCACCACGGTCTGACCCATCATGTCTGAAGCCCCGCAGTACGAAACCTTGTGGGTGATCATCGGCTTCGTGGGGCAAGGCCTGTTTTTCGGCCGCTGGTTGATCCAATGGCTCGCGTCCGAGCGCAGTGCGGAAAGCCGTGTACCGGTCGCGTTTTGGTATATGAGTTTGATCGGCGGCCTGATCACGTTGGCCTATGCGATCTATCGACGCGACCCGGTGTTCATCGCCGGACAAAGCGTCGGCGCCGTCGTCTACATTCGCAACCTCATGTTGATCGGCAAGACACCGCAGCCGCAAGATTCGACGTCGACCACGACCGCATCCGACGCGTCGGCCACCAGATCCTGAAACGAACCACCCTTCGATCGGCACCACCTCCGCATCCATGAGCACCGCCCGCGCCACGACCTGGTTTCATCTCCCGCTGCTGCTCCTGCTGGGCGGCCTCCTGTATTTCTCCGGCTTGGGTAATCTCGGCCTGACCGACCGCGACGAAGGCAGCAACGCCGAGGCCGCGCGCGAAATGATCGAATCCGGCGACTACATGAGCCCGACGCTCAACTACGAGCCGCGCTTCGCAAAACCCGCCTTCACCTATTGGATCATGACAGTCGCCTACCGCCTATTCGGCGTGAACGAATTTTCGGCGCGTCTTCATTCGGCCGTCTTCGGCATGTTGTTGCTCGCACTCCAGTACGGATTTCTGCGGATCGTCCGCGGGCCGTGGTTTGCACTCGTCGGCAGCATGATGCTGCTTATAAACGTCGAGATGGTCGCAATCGGACGCGTCGCGCTCACCGACAGCGTGCTGATTTTTTTCACGACGCTGTCGCTCTACGGATTATGGCTGGGGCTGTATACAGAGGCGCGCTGGCGCCCGGCCATCTGGCTATTTTATCTCGGCATGGCGTTCGGCACGCTGACGAAGGGACCGATCGGTCTCTTGGTACCACTGCTCGCCGCGGCGGCCTTCTTTTGGATGACCGGCAGCTGGCGCGACTATCTCCAGCGCGGACGCCCGCTGGCCGGTGCGCTCCTGACGGTCGCCATCGCTCTGCCTTGGTATGCGGGCATGTGGCTGATCCACGGGGAACGCTACAGCACCTCGGCACAGGCCGATACGGTCGGCCGGTTTTTTTCGATGATCGGCGGACACGGCGGCACGGTCCTCTTTTACGTCCCGATCATGCTCTTCGGCTTTTTCCCCTGGTCCGGGTTTGCCCTCGTCGAGTTGTGGCAACGGACGCGCGAATGGTGGCGAAACCGTCATGCTGTTCGACTCACGCAATCGAATCAATCGCCGCTTGCGGCTGCACATCCACCGATCGATCGGCTCGACCTCTTTGCAGTGGCCTGGGTACTCGCGCTGTTCGTCTTTTTCAGCGTGTCGGCAACGCGCTTGCCTCACTACATCGGCCCGATGTTTCCCGCCCTCGCGATACTCGCCACTGGGTTCTGGCAACGCGCGACCAGCGAACGCGAGACACCAGGGCTGGGTACCGCCTTCACGCTGTTTGCCGTGATCGGATACGCACTCGGCATGGCGTTGCTCTCCACGCCGTACCTCTACGAGACGTTCATCACCGCCGTGGAGAAGGAATTTCCGCTCGCACGGCAGGCCTCACCGGGCATCGGCCCGGTTGTGGCCGGAGGATTAATCGTCGCAGGCACCGCACTCGGCCATCTGTTCGGCCGTTCGGAAGACCGTCGGCCCGGTGCCTTCTGGATCGCCGCCGCCAGCTTCCCGCTCGCGCTGCTGATGCTCATCCACATTTTCCTGCCGGAATTTCACGAACATTTCGTGAGTCCGCCGCAAACGCTCGCGACGATCGCAGGCTACAACCTCGGACCGAACGACCGGTTTATTACGTACGGGCCGCATAAACCGTCTTGGACGTTTTACGCGCGTCACAAGACCTTCGTCGTCCGACCGAACGAGCCGGACAAACTGAAGGCCGCGCTCGACCATGCGGGACGAAGCGTGATCTTGTTGCCGAAAAAATTGCGCGAGAACTTGCCGCCGGAGACGGAGAAATTCGAGGTCCTGCTCGAACGGAAGGGCTACATCCTGCTGGCCAACGAAACGATCATCAAACTGCCGCCGAAACCGGAAGGGCCGGCGCGTCCGCCCATTCCCGAACACGCCTTCCCGCGCTGACGCTCCCGCCGCACGACTCGCGTCACGTCAGCGGCACCAGCCCGAAACAGATCCACACCAAACCGAGCGCGACGACAAGGACTGCGACCCGACTCCGCACGACCGTCGCAAATGGGTCGGTTTCAGCCGATCCTCTTGCTATCGCTTCGCGCGGCGCGTGCACGAGGCGGCTTCCGACCGCAAGCGCCGCAGGCCCGATCACAGCCGTTAGCCCTGTCGCCACCGCAACGCCGAACCAACCGATCCCCTGCGCAACCTCCGCTCGCCGGTCGGCATGATTCGTTCGCAGCAACCATCCGGTCGCACTAAGCGCGATCACCCCACCGCACACACCCAGCGCAACCATGACGCCATCACGCGCCTTCGTCTGACTCACCGTTGCTAGTACAGCATAGACCGCCACGATCCACGGCGCGAGTCGCACACCCGTATCGCACAGCGTGCGCCCCCAGCGTCGAATCGGCCCGCTGACGACGGCGCCCGCCACCATACCGATCGCCGCACCGCCGATGACATCGCTCGGAAAATGTGCGGAACGGAGAATGCGGCTCATCGCAATAGCCGTCGCCAGCCCGTACCACAGCCATCTCCATCGAGGGAGCCGCGCCGCAAGCACCGCAGCCACGGCAAACGACGCCGACGCATGTCCGGAAGGGAAGGAATCGAACCCGTTGTCGAACGACGGCCAGAGTTCAAACTCGCCGGTGTGACTGAACTTTGGTCGTGGCCGGCCGATACTCCGCTTGACCGCGTGCGACAGCAGAGCCGCCAGCGCATGCGCCCAGAGACTTTGCAGCCCGGCGAGTCGCCACGATTCCCGGGCGAAGATGTAGCCGAGGCCCACCAGTGCGAGGCTGAAGCAGACGAGTTGCACACCGCCGCCCAGCCAATCGCCGGCCTGACTCCACCAGGCGAGCCGTGTATCGAGTAAAAACCCGAGGGGATGTTGAAGAGACCGAACGAAGCGAGCGATGGGAGCGTCCAGCCGGACCAGACCGATTCCGGCTACCGCTATCGCCGCAATCGCACAGAGCAGCGAAACCCAGCGAAGGACACTGAACACCTGCGGCCGATGTGCGCCCGTGGGAATCGATTCGGCAAGCGGCCTCGACGAACAATCGAACCCGAGGCGCTCGCCAAGTGTCACGGCACCCAGTCGGCGAGAAAAACGTTAAATTCGCCCGGCGCCTTGGCGTGGCGATCCGAGACCCAGACCACACGCTTGCCGTCCGGCGAGAACATCGGGAAGCTATTGAAGTTACCTATCGTCGTGAGCTGCTCCAACGCCTTGCCGTCGTCGCCGATCAGATAGAGATGGAACGTACGCTCGCCCGCGGTGCCGTTCGACGAAAACACAATCCGGTGTCCATCGGGATAGAAATACGGTGCAAAGTTCGACGCGCCGTTGTGCGTGATTTGTCGTTTGTCGCTGCCGTCCGCATTCATCGTAAAAATTTCCATGCGGTTCGGCTGCACCAGCTTTTCCTTCAGTAACGCCTGATACTCGTCGACTTCCTTCGAGGTCTGCGGATGCTGCGCGCGGTACACGATGCGCCGACTGTCCGGCGAAAAAAACGCGCCGCCGTCGTAGCCGACTTCGGTCGTCAGCCGCTTCACGTGCGTGCCGTCGATATGCATGCTGTAGAGATCGAGATCGCCGTCGCGTACGGATGTCCACACGATGCTCTTGCCGTCGGGCGAGACCGTGGCCTCGGCGTCATACCCGGGCGTCGCGGTCAGACGCTGCAACTGCGTGCCGTCGAGACGCGTGGAATACACATCGTAATCGTCGAGCGCCCAGCGGTAACCGCCCTCGCGACTCGGCTTGGGCGGACACCCGGCGCCGGTGCCGTGCGTCGATGAATACAGCACGCGGCGGCCACCGGGGAAAAAGTATCCGCAGGTTGTTGCGCCGATGCCTCGGCTGACGATCCGGACCTGGTTCGTCTCCAGATCCAACACATACATTTGGTAACAGCCTAACTGGCCGGGAGGCACGGCGTCCGCCTTCGGCAAATCGTTGCCGGTCGCGCCGGTCCAATCGTTCGTCGACTGGAACACCAGCTTGTCGCCTTCAAACGAAAAATAGGCCTCGGCATTTTGGCGGCCGAAGGTGAGCTGTCGAATGTTCGCAAAGTGTCGTTCCGCGCCGGGACTCGTCGAGGCCGAGTGGGTCACGCGTTCGGATGACACCGCCATGGGCATGTCCGCATGCGCATCGAGCGCCGTCATCACTGTCATGCCTGCGGTAAGCGCATACGCCGAAAGGAATACCGTACGCTGATACCGCAAACGCTCGCCTGTCCGATGTGTGTTCTGCTGATGCTGTGTCATGTCACCTCACGGGGATACGGAGCGCCCCGTCGCCGATCTCTCCACGCGCCACCACGGCGCCGTCGCGGAATACAAGGTAGCTCTGCCATCCATAAAAGAACAAGAGGCGTGCGACACGGCCGGCCGCGTCCGGCGCTGTTCCGAAAAACCAGGTGGCCATCCGCCCATCGGCTGGACGCCCGTCATGTCGGCGCGGACAGTTGATCAACAGCGCCAATCCCGGCGCATCGTACGCCGTGCCGACGACAGACACCGACTTTTCACCGACTGTCACGGATTGCGCACAGACAGGGTCTGCTTCCTGCGCCCAGGCCGCCGCTTGATCTGCTCCCAGAAACAACAGCGAGCCCTGTGCATGCGCCGCCTTCGACGCGCCGTCGGACAGCCGTTCGACCAACTCGGTGCGTGGCGCCTCGTCAGCCGACGCGCCTGCAGACTCGCTCCCCGTCAACCGTTCGACAATCCGTCGATACACGCTGGCTTCCTCGCCATCCGAGCGATGCGTGAGCACCACCGTCCGCTGCGTATCGGTCGCGAGGAGATTCAGCATCGGCGGCAATTCGCCGCGCGACAATCGACGAAACAGGTGCGCATCAGGATCGACCACCACATGTGTCGGCTCGAACGGCAGCGATATTGTCGTGGTGTCGGTCGCACCGGTCAGCATCATGGTCGTTGAGTGCTGCGCGCCGTTCTTCCCGAGGAACAGCAGCGGCAACGAGGCACGAAAAAACGGCTCACGCTGCCGCACGGCAATCTCCACGGACGAGGCAGCACTGGCGCGCGTTGCGGTCACCGTCAATTCCGGTGCGCCGGCGCGCTCCACCCACTGCGCAAAAAACCACCTCAACGACCGACCGTGCTCTGCTTCGAAGATACGTTCTAGATCGGCCCACGCCAGATGACGCCAGCGATGCTCACGCCCAAGACGCGCAATGCCCGCCCAAAATGCGGCGTCGCTGATCTCCTGTCGCAGCGCGTGAAACACCATCGCCGCCTTTTGATAGCCGATGGCGTTGTCCTTCTGATCGACCTTCCGCATAAATTGCCCGACGGGATAATCCTGCTCGGGCGCCACGTACACAGGATAGGCCGCCACCATTTGGCGGCGCTGATCGCGCGCCTGCGGCACATGCCCCGTGAGTTCATCGTAATAATAGTTGGCGAGGTAGGTCGTGAGCCCTTCCACCCAATTGCCGCTCTCGGGTCGATTGAAGATTGCGTTGCCGATCCAGCTATGGACGATCTCGTGCCCAAGTGCGTAGGGCTGCGTATAGTGCCGTTTGATCGACCCGCTGCCCAACAAGGTGAACGAGGGCATGCCGAGACCGCTGGCAAAAAAGTTTTCCACCACGGCGAATTTGTCGAACGGATAGGAGCCGAGGATTTTGGTGTACGCCTCGAGATACCGCCCCGACGCGTCGAGGTACTCGGCGGACAACGTCGCGTTGTCCGGCAAAAAATCCGTTTCCAATCGTACGGCTCGCCCGCTCGGATCCTGCCACATGCGCACAGAGCGTACGAATTGATTGGCAACGAGGGTCAACGCCTCGGTCGGTTCCGGCACCTCCCACTCGGAACGATGCGGAGACGAAGTCGTCCCGGCCTGCTCGCCAGAGGCGAGCACCTCTCGGCCATGCGTCACGGCAGACCAGCCGGAGGGAAGCGACACCGCGACATGAAACGTCGGTAGCGATCCGGTGACATCGGGATACCACTGCGACTCGCTGCTCAGGTACACGCCGTCGGGGCCGATGGTGCCGGACGTTTCGCTCGGAGTAACAAACCGTAACTGACGCGGCTCTCGCGGCGGATCGTGAACCACACCCTCGTAATCCCACTGGAGCGTGAACGACGCCACCTGGCGTTCCTCCATCTGGACGGTGATCACTTGTGTGGCGTCACCGCCGAATCCCGGCAGTACCTGCGTGCTCTGGCTGTATCGCACCGGCAGGGTGCGGGCTCCAGACATGGCAGCCAGATGCGTTACGCGCAGCGTCGGGGCCAACGTAAATTGCAGGGCCTCGGTCTGCTTGGTGTCTGGAGAGTTGTTCGGCGTTGGTGACAAGACCGTCACACGGTCGGTTGCGCGCAATCGATGTGTAGCCGGATCGATCGCGACCGACAGATCGTGATGGGTAATACGGAACGTATCCGATGCTGAAGACGGAGGGTTCTGCTCGGCGGCGATTGCGTCGACGACAGGAAAAACGGGACAGAGAAACAGGGCGACCGAAGAGGATAGGGCGAAGGCCACGACTCTGCGTAGGAGGGACATCGCCCCACACTACACAGACTACCTGGACGAACTCAACACTCGCGACAGACCAAGACCAACTGCACAGCCGTCAGCAGCCGATCGAGATCCACGGGCTTAAACAGCACTTCCTGCACACCCAGTTCCCAGGATTCGTAGAGCACGCTTTGATCGTGACTCCCTGTCAGCACGATCACACCACCCGGGAAATCGTTCGCACGCAGCGCGCGCAAGACCTCGACCCCCGACATCTCGGGCATCGTCAAATCGAGGAGGATCAAATCCGGTTGCTGACGTTGCACCGCTGCGAGCGCGGCCTCTCCGGACGCGGCGCCTTGCGCGCGATACCCGCGCATCGACAGGAACCGCACCAACAGATCGCGCACCAAAAATTCGTCGTCGACGACCAGGATCGAATCGGTCGATTCGCCGAACGAGGGTGTCTCGTACCCGGAGTTCGTCACGCCAGCCGACACGGCATCTGCAGCCTGCTCCGACGTCTGCACCGCATGGTTGACGCTCTGCATCAGCACATCCAGCGACAGGCCCTTGCGGAGAAAATCGGTGACGCCGAGTTCGCGCGCCATGTTCTCGTGGAAATCGGTCGCGCCGGCGCCCACCATCACGACGGCCGCATAGGGCGCGCGCGCACGAATTTCCTTCAATACGGCCAAGCCGTCCATCTCAGGCATCCGCAGATCCAGCAAGGTCACAAGCGGCCGATGCTGGTCGAACAATTCCAGCGCCTCGCGTCCGCTGAGCGCCGTCAGGACGTGATACCCCTGGCGCGCAAATACGGCTTGAATGAGGTCGCAATTCAACCGGTCGTCGTCGACCACCAACATCGTCACCATGCTGAATTGCCTCCCGCGCAGACCCGCCCCGTGACGACTCACGCTCGACGTAAGCCGACGGAACCGCCGCTCTTGAGTGCTCGTTCCGAACCCTATGTGACTATGGTCACCACCCTATCACGGGAGTGAAGGGATCCAAAGGAAGACTGCGATTTCGGCACAGCGCGGCAGCGCGAACGGCCTGGACGCGGAATTTGTGGGAGTTACAAGGTAGAGGGATACTACGGAGGGTACCGGCGTGGCACCTTGCTGAACGCCGGCGCGACTTAGGAAGGCGCCACGGGCACATCCTGGCCGAACAGTGCGGTCACAAACGCTTGGGCATTAAAATCTTGTAGATCCTCGGCGGACTCTCCGACACCGACCAAACGCACCGGTACTTTCAAAGCATTGGCGATCGCCACGACGACGCCGCCGCGCGCCGTTCCATCCAGCTTGGTCAGTGCGATGCCGGTCACCTTCACCGCTTCGTGGAATTGTTTCGCTTGCGATACGGCATTTTGTCCGACGGTCGCATCAAGCACCAACAAGACTTCATGCGGCGCACCCGGCACCTCACGCGCGATGACCCGCGTCACCTTGCGCAACTCGTCCATGAGGTTCGTCTTCGTGTGGAGACGTCCTGCCGTATCAATGAGGACCACGTCCACATTGCGGGATTTTGCCGCAGCCAACCCGTCGAAGACAACGGCGGCGGGGTCGCTACCCGGCCGTTGATGCACGATCTCCACGCCGAGCCGTTGTGCCCACACTTGCAGTTGCTCGATCGCCGCGGCACGAAACGTATCGCCGGCAACCAGCAGCGGCGTAAGCCCGGACTGTGTAAGTCGCTGCGCCAGCTTCGCGACCGTGGTCGTCTTACCGACACCGTTGACCCCGACCGTCAACAGGACGAACGGGCGCGGACCTTTCCGGATGGCCTCGATCAACGACTCGCCCTGGCTGGTCGCAAGACTGGCGTGCAGCTCCTGCTCGATGAGTTGCCGCACCTGCTGCATGCCGCCACCTTGCGAAAAGGAAGTCGCGCGCACACGTGTCATCAGCCGCTCCACGGTATTGACCCCGAGGTCCGCCTGTAGCAGCACAGCCTCCAATTCTTCCAACGTCTCGGGATCGGGCGCACGTCCCAGCAAACGATCCAGCGAACTACGTACCGCTTGCCTGGTCTTCGATAGTCCCGCCGTGAGTTTATCGAACCACCCCATGATGCAGTCCTCTTCGCCTCTACTCGTAGTGTTCAGCCGCGGCGGGCGGTTGGCCTGTTCACGGTGAAGTAGCGCCCTGGTGTTCCCACCGCAGTCAACATCCGTCGCTGTGTAGCAAACATTCGCCGCGCATCGCGTGCGTTCGTTTCATGATCGTAACCGAGGAGGTGGAGCATCCCATGGACAATGAGCATGGTCAACTCCGCATCGACACTATGTCCGGCTGCCCGCGCCTGCCGCTGCGCCTGCGGAACCGAAATGACGACATCGCCGAGTACGGACCGTCCGGTCGGGGGCTGATAGGTCTCGCGCCCCGCGAAGGCCAACACATCCGTCGTCCGATTTTTGTGTCGATACTCGCGATTTAAGCGCCGCATTGCTCGATCGCCGAGAAAGGTCACTCCGACTTCAACATCGCCGCAACGAAGTCGATCGAGAATCGTGCGAACGAGCTGCGTGACGACACGAGCGTGCACCCGGCGCTGCCGGAGACGACTCGACACATGAATGGCCATTAGTGAGGCTGACTCCCGGAAGCCGGGTGTTCGGTCGGCGGGAGCGACGAGGACGACGGCGCATGACGAGGACGGGTGAACACCGATTGGCCAGGGCGCGCAGGCGGCGCAGCACCGTGGTGACGATCATAGGCGCGGATGATGTCCTGCACCAATCGATGCCGCACTACGTCTGTCTCGTTGAAGTACACGAATTCGATGCCCTGAATGTTCTGCAAGATCTCACGGATCTCGACTAACCCGGAGACTTTATCGCCAGGCAAGTCGACCTGCGTCACATCGCCGGTGACGACGGCTTTCGAATTGTTTCCGAGGCGCGTCAGGAACATTTTCATTTGTTCGGCGGTCGCGTTTTGCGCTTCGTCCAAAATCACGAACGAATCGTTCAGCGTGCGTCCGCGCATGAAGGCCAGCGGTGCGATTTCGATTTCGCCGCGCTCGACCAAACGA
This sequence comes from Nitrospiraceae bacterium, assembly GCA_046351095.1. GTDB lineage: Bacteria > Nitrospirota > Nitrospiria > Nitrospirales > Nitrospiraceae > BQWY01. Next base: position 2,659,463 of record JAXLZC010000001.1, on the reverse strand, counting down.
TTCGCTCGCTCCAGTTCCATCATGTCGTACAGCGCATCGTAGAGCGGCCGCAGGTAGGGATTCACCTTCGCAAACATGTCGCCCGGCAAGAAGCCGAGCTTCTCGCCCGCCTCGACGGCCGGACGCGCGAGAATGATCCGACTGACCTCGCGCTGCGCCAAGGCTTGCACCGCCATGGCCATCGCCAAGTAGGTTTTTCCGGTCCCGGCCGGACCGATACCGATCACGATGTCGTGCTGTTCGATCGCCTCGATGTAGATTTTTTGTGTCGGGGTTTTGGGAGCGACGGCGCGTTTGCGCGTTGCGATGGCGACGGGATTCGCCAACAAGTCGCTCACGGAATGCTCGTGCCCGTGGCGTAAGGCAGACAGAGCCACATGCACATCGTCCAAACGGAGGTTATACCCCTGCGTGGTCAACGTCGCGAGTTCGGTGAGGACGTGTTCGGCCTTCCGCTCCGCGTCCGAAGGGCCGTCGATCACCAACTCTTCCCCTCGCGCCGCCAACCTTACTCCAAGCTCGCTTTCCACGAGCTTCAGGTGTCGGTCATGGTGGCCGAAGAGCGCGGCGGTGTTCGTCCCTTCCCGAAGTTTCAGTTTGCGCACGCGGGTGATTTATCCTCTCAAGCGTCGTCCGACGTGAGGATGGTATCAAAAGCGATTTTCTGAAGACAAGGCCGAGACCACACCGACAGGATCCGGCCTCAAGATTGATCGAACCAGGCGTGTGGGAGCGAGGTTGGAATCGAGCACTGGCAACTAGCTAGCTGCTTTCGGCGGCTCCGGAACGGTCACATCGAACTCTTGCACAGCGACGCCGTCGCTGTCGTCGTGCGCTTCCACACGAACGCGATGCGTGCTGCCGGGTGCGCCAGACGGCGTCCATTGCAGGCGGCCACTGCTCGCATCGATGGCCATACCAACCGGCGCGCCGGAAAGTTGGAAGTGCACCGGGTCGTGCTCAGGATCGACGGCGACGACGCGATACTCGTGCACGCTTCCCGAGAGGCTGAACATGGGCGTCGATGTAATGCGCGGATGCGCGTTGCCGATGGTCACGGTATCGGACTTGTGCACGACATCACCCGACCCGCTGAGCGACGCCGTCACCTCGACCTGCACGCGATCGCCACGAGCAAGCTGGTCCGCGGCAAGCACTGCGGAGGCGCTTTCCTGCACAACGTTGTCATTCTTAATCCATCGATACCGCAACGTCAGACTCTGCGGATCCACATCGCTCGCTTCCGTGATCAACGTCAGTGCCTCTCCAGATCGCGGCACGGACGGTTCGAACCTGAAGCCACGAATCAGGGCACTCGACGCCTCAACCATATAGACAGAACTGACGACCGTCCGCTGACTCCCGTCCTGCATCGTGGAGAGAATCTCCGCATGCAAGCGATCCCCGGCATTCGCAATGCCTATGGGCAGGAGGCGGCCTGTCTGTCCGTTGATCAGCGCGTTGTTGCGAAACCATGTGAACCGGCTATCGGTAGTATTGGTCGTATCGACATCGATGGCAAACCCGCCTGATTCCGCCGGGAGAATTCTTGCCGTTGTTGCTGCTGACAGAGTGGACGATGTCGATGGGGAGACCTCTGGCAATGTAGTTGAGGCAGGCTGAGCGCCCATCTGCGGTTGGAGGCTCGACCACATCCATCCGCCTGCTGCAAGGAAGAGTATCCCCGCCGCACCGAATAAATAGGGCATAACCCGACTGGCCCGAGCGGGCGCATTCGTATCTTTGAGATCACCCTGGTAGCTGGGGGCCGACGGCGGAGCCGCAGCTTTTCGCTGCGGCTGCCATCGTCCCCGTGAGGCTACTTTCGGTGCTGAACTCGACACATCAATCCCGTTGATGCAACCAGGTGAGATACCGGCTCCACGGCTTGCCAATCAGATGGGCACCTTGATTGGTAGTGGCCCCAGAGTCGGTATGGATAAACAACATGGCGTTTGTCGGTGTACACGGCGGATTCGGACAGGAACCCGGTCCTTTCGGATCTGAAATGATCTGAATGACCACCGACGACGCCAAGCCCGTTCCCAGGCTGATGGACGTGTTGGAGGTCGTGTTACCACCGCTTGTTGTCGTGCCCAGGATCGGATCTTTATAGGACGTTCCGGTCTTATAATACATCGCGTAGAGACGGCTCGACCCGGTCGACGCACAAATGTCGTTGGTCGGCACAAACGTCGGGAAGAAGACGGTTCCCCCAATCAACGTCGGCGGAACGATCGCCCGCTCTCCGACGGTTTTCAGTTTTGCGAACCATCCTCTCTTGCTCTGCACCAAGCCGATCATGCTCTGAAGATCCGTGGCGCCCGAGACACCGGAAATCTGATTGGTTCCTCCGGATGCGCAGGTGGTGCACAAGACAGCATCGGAGACGTCCACCAGATCATTGTCCATACAACTGGTTTGACTGACCTCAGTACAGGTTCCCTTTGCTACGGAATCTTTGATTCCAAATAGATACTGCTGGTCCGTACTGACCTTATCGGAAGAATTGAAGTACCGCCCGGTTCCAAAGAACACCCACGTGTCGTTTGCATCGTCAAAGGTGATGACCGGAGCGGCTACAATCGGGCCGGTTTCCCTTAGGACACTCGCCTTATCAAGAAACGTGTCCAACATTTCGGACGGCGCGCGTCCGCTCCCAAACGGGACCCCCCAGGTATTGGGCGAACAGGGCGCAGACGTACACGCGCCAACGGAGAGCCGGTATAATTTCCCTCGCCACGGCAATGCGCCGTCAAACGCGGCACGGCCGAAATAGGCCATGTCCACTCGGTAGTCGAGATTGCGATCCATGCTCACCAAATCGGACAGCATGGACTTCCACGATCCCCATGGCATGGCTGTTACGAGACTATTATTCACCCCAGGACCAGCTTTCAAATCCACCACATAGAGGCTTGGGGTTTGATTCCCCGTGCTCATATCCACCTTATATCCGTTCGGACCTGATCCCATGATCATGTACCACTTGGCATTGGTCGGATCCGTCGACACATCAGCCGACGGGCTTACGCGGACAATGGAGGGTGCACTGGTCGTCAACCCCAATCCAGCATCGCTGAACGACATCAATAACTTCGGATCGACTTCAGGGTTGGTGACGTCGAGCACAAAATACGCACTGTAAAAAGTTCTATTCGTACCGCCGATATCAACGACCATCGGAGGAGCACCCGTTCCGGCTACACACTGACCGCAACTTCCCCCCATTCTGAATCCGCCGATCAAAATCGTGCCCCACCCGTCCGGATGATCTGCATCCGGCGTGAAAATGCGGACATCCACAACTTTCGGCTTCAAGTCGACGAAGTAGACATGACTGTAGTCCGCCTGCGTAAGGAACCGCAGTTGCGGGAGTAACTCGTAGGGGACATAGGCGAATAACTCTTCGCCCAAATCCTTCCCCGAAGTGTTGTCGGTGGGGTTCTTGGTAAACCACCCGTTCTCCGATTGGGACGTCGTCGTTGGATCGTCGCCCGAATGGTAGTAGCCCGCGTTGAAGGCGTGTAGCATCCCGTCGTTGGCTCCGACGTAGATGACCTGACGCCGATTTCGATATTGCGCGTAGAAGTTGCTGTACGTCGCATCACCATAAATCAGATCGAAGTTTGCCTGCGGCACGCCTACCAGGGTCGGCGGCGAATGAATCGGGTCACCGTACTTCCAGACCATCGGCGTGACACCGGACGTCGTTTGCACATCCATCATGCGCGTGCGCATGCCGGGGATTTCGTCACCCCGGATGAAGTTGATGATGTTGTTTTCCGTGTAGGGAGCCGAAGCGGTGGCTCGGAGGTACGGCTTCAAAATCGCGCTGTTGGTGGTTGAAAATGCCATCTGCTCGCCCGCGTCCACCACGTGGTTATTGTTAAGATCCACCCATGTCAGAACATTCCGTGAAGAGGATGGCATGAGAGCCAACTTCTTCCCTGCTTCCCAAATCGGCTTGATGTCTTTCAATTCCTGATTGGCTTGGGTCGGCGTCGTACTGTCTGCAACCCCGTCGCCGTCCGCATCGGCATACTTATCGACCAGCACTTTCCCATATGTCGGACTCGACTGCTGATCGTCATACCGCGTGGTAATGATCATGTCGTCCTTTAACACCAGACGACCATCCTGGACGGAATCCTCACGAAGATTCCCATATCGATCGATGAAGAGACCTTCCGTAAATCCGAGCCAGCGCACATCGTTCCCGCCGGTCCCCACATCACTCACATAAAAATAGGCCTGATAGAGGGCGCCATCACCAGTAACCGACGACGCCAGGACGGACACTGAGCTTCCCGATGCGCTCTTGCGAAGAATCGCGGTTAATGCGGCAAGCAAGCGATCTTGGAGGTCATCGACGTTCGACGACTCAAAGTACGTATCGGGAATACAGTCAGCATTGCACCCGGGAACAGTGGATCCGCTGGTGCCGTTTGCGTTGTTCACCTTGTCCCACTCGATGGCAAGATCAGGAGCGTTGTTGCCATTCGAATCGTCGAATCCTCCGAGCTGCGCCGTGTGCATCAATAATTCACGTCCTGCAATATTGCCGAATGCAAAGAACGTATAGACAGTGGCATTCTGAAATCCTGGCAAACAATGGCCAGGAGTATTAATGACGGCAATATTGGGCGTGCCACCGCTACACGGGGTGGCGCCACCACTATCCGGACGCAAATCGTTGATGTGCATCCAATAGGCCACGTCGTCGAGATAGTGATTCCCACTGGACGCGTAGTCCGTCTTATGCTCTCCCAAAAGCGTCATCGGCGGAGTGGCCGAGTTAGTATTGCACGTGCCATTCGGCGCATGGATGGTTGTGCTGCCACCGATACAGTGTTGCCCGTGACGCGCATGCGCATAGTCTTGGAGGCTTGTGGGCACGTTCGTGTCATTCGTCGGCTCTCCGTCCGTCACAATGATGACGAAGGTCTTGCAGCAGGGGACTTGGCTCGATGTGCTCGCCCAAGCTGGAGTGTGGTTACTCCCATAAAAATAGGGATCGCGTCCGCAGGCATTTGCGATATAGCCGGCAGGGCAAGTCTCTGCTCCTGTAAGCACACTGATTTCCGAGGCACCAATGCTCCCGATGCCGTTCGCGGCAAAGGAAACGGCATTGGAATTCCCTCCCGAAAATGCGATCGGATAGATGTACGACGTATTTCCTGGCATCGTCGAATTGATTTGGGCAATGTAGCGCGCGGACTCGTAGAGAGACTCCGAAAGAGGTGTCCATGTCGACGGAAATGACTCGCCGATACCATCAAGCACGGCAGCCATATTGGTATTAAATGTTTCAACCGATGCCCCCGACCAGTCAATGGATTGCCGCGATCCGAGACCGACAAGCACTCGGGCACCTTCGGAACTGCTCTTGAACTCCAACAGTCCAAACCGCGCCTTGGAACCGATCTGCTGCACCACACCGGTCGGCTCCGAAGCAAATGTCACGCGCAGGCGATACTGCGACTCCGCGAATGAATCGCCATCTCCGCATGTCGCACTGCCGCCTGGATCCGTACTATCGTTGTCGACACAAAACGTACCCTGCGCACCCACATTGCTGCCGCGAAGGTGAATCCAGATATTAGCCGGCGTCCCTGGAGTCGCAGCGGACGGTATTCGTCCGACATACCCGTTTGCGCCGCCGCTCGGAACAGCATTGGTCGTGAAATCCCCAGCACTATTGTTGAAGATATCCTGCGCCTTGATCGTGATCTTTCCTGCAGTTTGCGGGCAGGATCCATCAGCTGCGCGCGTGACGACACAATCGCCCCCAGACATGGATTTTTTTAACGCGTCAAACCGCCGGAAGGTCGCCCAATTGAGGAAGTTTCCGTCCCACTGTGTATTGACGCAGGTGGCGCCGATGCTAACCCGATTCGCCGCAAGGTCGAATCGGGTATTTGTCGCGTCATAGGTGTAGCACCCCTTGGGGTCGAAATATCCGCTGTACGTCGACGTCGACACGAAGCTCTGAGTCACGGGCGTCAAGGAGCCGTCGGAGTGCACGCCGCACCACGTGGGATCACAGGCGCGTCCGGCCATACTGCCGGAGTTGTCCAACAATAGAAGGATGTTCGGCGGAACGATATCGGACACAAACGGCGGCGTCGATTGGTAGTCGACCATCGACTGAGCCGACGCCGGACGATCGGGCGTCACCAGTCCGAGCCCTAATAACGACAACATCACAAGGCCGGCAATAGTCTGGAGTTTCATGACCATCCCCTCCTCATTCTGATGCCTTCTCGAAAGACATGGATTTGTGTCGGTATCAACGAGAGCATTCATGACGTCACTCCCCGACTTACTGCGGAAGATAGAGCACCATCTTCACAATGCGAGAAGGCTGCTCCCGCTTGACTTGAAATTTGACCTCTGCCGTTACGCAAATGCTGGCAGGCTCCATCGGCTGCTCGGTCGGACTGACAATCACTACATTCGGGGCCAACTGGTAAGAAGCCCCGTCGATATCAAGCGTCTCTCCGTGAATCGCCGTCACCGTTCCCGTACGATAGCCCACCAAAGGCGTGTCGGGACCGCTCTGAGCCATCACCGGCGCCATCGAGGTTAGAAGGACAACGATTCCCAACCCAAGAGCCAGTAGCGCTTTCTCTATGCACATCAGCTGTCTGCAGCAAGCGTACCGAATAACTGGCTGGGATATGACTTGGCGCATCATTGTCGACATACTCCAGCTCCTTTATGTTGGCTTTCGTTTACACGTTTGGTCGCCCGCTGAGGCGTAGCAGTAGTACTCGCCCTGCACGTTGGTCACCGATCCCGTCGTGAGATTTTGGGCAAAGCAGTTTATTCGAAAGAAGGTTTCGACGACTGTGGAGGGATCATTAAATGCCCCCTGTGCTTTTCTGTAGTCCTTGTCGATATCCCCAGTGACCTGGTACGCAGGATTGATTGCTGGAACATTGATGAACAGGTCTGGGGTCGATCCTGCGCCGATCGCAAAATCAGCATTGTTGGTATCCAGCTGCACGATTTCGGCAGCCAAGGTCGGAGCCGCCGCGGCAGCAATTGGACCATTCGGCCACACCAATGTTCCCGGCACTACTCGAGCTAACATGACTTGCTGGACGACATTGACTCCCGTCTCCACACAGGCTTCGGCAGCCTGCACACCCGCTTCATTGGTCCGAGCGTACCCTGCCGACGTACTTTCCATATTCGTCACCGTAATCGCCGCAATACCCAACGCCGTCATCATCATCAAAATGACCATGACCACGAGAACCGCCGCCCCTCGCTCGTTCGTCATGGCGTGTCGCATCGATTCCATAGTCGGCTGATTCCCTTTTCGGCTAACACACATCGCACAATGCGGCATTACGGGCATCGACCGTCCTGGTCAACACACGACGTCGCACACTGGTGTAGGGTGGCGTCTGCACACCGAAGTCACCAGCTGCGAAGACGCCGTTGACGTGGTTGTGGTCACTGATCTGCAATGGATTTGGCGTTAACAGGGCAGTGACATTCCCCTCGCCAACACCTTGGTCGGCACCCCTGGCAGTCTGTCGCGCCACCAGATTGATTTGAACCAGTCGAATCTTGGTCGGCGTAACAGGGCTTAGATTCCATGGCGCATTGGTGATAAAATCTCCTGCTGAAAATCCTGCCACCCCATCTTGATTGTCGATGATCCCGTCTGGGTTTGGATTGGCTACCGTACATCCGTCGCAGGCGTAGGCAAACTGTATGTCCTCGATCCCATCCGCAATAGCGACTTGTAAATTCGGAGCACCGTTCGGTCCGACTGGACCTCGCAACAAGCAAGGTGCGCCGATATTGCCGCAGAGCGCTTGTGTGTTGGCTACCGTATAGTTGACGCATTGCAGCAAGTACACTTGCGCTCCAGCAGGAAAGCTAATGTGCTCATTCGCAGACATTGCGAGCTGAAGATTGGCGCCATTGACCCCTATGACCTGTGCGGAATAGCTGCCGTTGATCGAAATGGCCGTCGTCGTATTCAATAAACCCGCTGTTTGCATTGCTGCGACAGCACCGTTCTGCAACTGAATCGTGGAAAACCCTGGAATCGTCGGTGCTGCCAGTTGCCACGCAGCCCCTCCGGCGACTTGGGTATTAGTCATGGGGACAATCAATCGAATGCCGTCCGGCCCAGTGTCGGGGCCAGCCGGATTGGTTTCGACTGGCACGATCGGCGCCGCAGTATTCGGCAGTGCAACCGGCACTTGGCAGTTCCCCACATTGACATTGGCTTGCCACCCATACCCGGCCAGCTTGATGTCCCGCGCCAGCAGCTCCATCGCCAGGCGCGCACTCTGCTGCGCATCCACGATCTGCCCGCTCGTCCGCGTCGCCTTTTCACTCGCCACTAGCACTCCGAATCCAGCTCCGACAATAACGGACGTCACCAGCGCTGCGATCATGACCTCGACAAGCGTGAATCCTCGCTTGTCGAGCGCGATCTGCGTCTGTGTATGTCGTGACGGTCGCCCATTCATACGCTTATTCATGGCGAGGCTCATCCTTATTGCCTATTCAAAAGCCAAGACCGAGACCACGGTCACATTTCGATTTTGGCCAGCAGCGCCTGCCCCTCCACGCTCCTGCCAGTTCACACGAACCTGCACCTGATATTGGTTCAGCGAGGGGACGGTGACGATAGGCTGCACGGTCACCAGGCCTTGGGGATTTCGCAGACCACTTGCCGCCAATTCAGCAACCCATTGCGTATAATCGCCATTCGCTTGGGGTTCCGTACCGGCATTGGGAGCTGTGCCATTATTGAGCGTATCAATCGCGTTGTATGGGCTTGGCACATTCCCCGCACGAAACCGGTTGAACTGGATACGCTCCATCATTTCACCTGCCATGTTGTTTGCAATCGTCAGATCATTCGCATCGACATTTTTATTCAATGAAATGATCTGCATGCCGGATAGAGCGAGGAGCCCAACCGCCAATATGCCGGCCGCCACCATGGTTTCGGTGAGTGAAAACCCCTTCTCGTGCCTCAATCGTGATCCCATCTTGTATGTCCCTTATGGGCAAACCGCTCCTGGAGCTGGAAGTGGAGACGGCGGAGGCGGCACCTCACACCAGCGCACGCGACCTCCCGGCGTGATCGAAACCATGTAGACGGTATTCTGAGGCACATTCTGTAGGACCCACACAGTGGCAGGCGCTCCCACGGGAGCCAGCAATCCTTGAGGACTAAATGCCACCTGGGTGGCAGGACCACCACCGGCATTCGACAACGTTGTGAGATGCACTGCCGTTTGCTGGAGACCCGCCGATATTGTCGCCCCAGTAGTTATGTTGACTAAGGGCGCCCCGGTGTTAGCGTTCACGACGGTGGCAACCAGCTGCTGACCGTCAGATCCCGCAGCCAACGTTGGAAGGACCGCAACGGTCACGTTTTGGTTCATAGCCAGGAGCCTAGATGTCTGTACCGTGGCCGCTAAGTTTCGAGCCGCCTTTTGGACATCGGTCCGCACGATCATACGTTGGAACGCCGGGAGGGCCATGCCGACGAACACCGCCACAATCCCCACCACCACCATTAGCTCCACCAGGGTGAAACCGGACTGGCCATGGCGACAAAACGGTTGTGGACACGAACAAGCCATCGGACACCTCGACTGCGGGGTCATTGAGCAAGCGGTATGCCGTTTATCGAATCGCGATGAGCACCCTTAAGTTATTGACTGTAATGGCCTATTCAGGAACACCCTGCACCAGTCCGCCGTGTCGTCCGCTGACACAGACGCTTTCTGTGCACTGCATCTCCACTTTTTGTGGCTTGCCAAACGCCCACACCTGTGCATGGACCTTAGGGGAAGCCAATGCTAAGTCTAGCAGGCATCGGCAAGCTGGCAACTGAAAGGGGTATTTGCGGCTGTAGGAGAAGTGCGTAGGGCGCTATCCGCGAAACCGAAGACGACTTTCTGTAGGCTAGGCTCTATTCAGAAGGGACTACAATCAGTCTGTCCGAGAGGCGAGCTCGCGTGGCTATTTACAGGCTACTTTGCGAACTTCCGCAAGGGTGGTCAGGCCCTGCAGCACCTTGGAGACACCATCCTGAAGCAGCGTCACCATACCTTCCTGTTTCGCAAGGCGTAGGAGGTCAGGCGTTTTCGCACACGTTTGGATGAGGCCCTTCATTTCTTCCGTCCCGGGAAGCAATTCGTACAAGGCCACGCGCCCCGAGTATCCAGTGCCATAACAGGCATCGCAACCAACAGCTCGCCACAGGGTGAGTTCTGAACCGACCACTCCGGCCCCTTGCTCAACCTTAGCTCCCAGGGCCTGGAGTTCTACACATTCTCGTTGGGAGGCGACATAAGAGGTTTTGCAGGCATTGCATAGGCGTCGGCACAGGCGCTTTGCCAAGACACCGACCAACGCATCCGCAAAATTGAATGGATCACAGCCCATATCCAACAATCGGGTGACAGTCTCGACCGCACTATTCGTGTGCAAGGTGCTAAGCACAAGATGCCCCGTAAGCGATGCCTCCAAGGCGATATCCGCCGTTTCCTTATCCCGCATTTCACCGACCATGATGACATCCGGATCGGCGCGCAAAAAGGCCCGCAGCGCGGTGGCAAATGTCAGTCCGATTTTGGGGTGAACTTGGAGCTGGCGCAGCCCGTCCTGTGTGATCTCGACGGGGTCTTCGACCGTCCAAATTTTTCGCTCATCGGTATTGATGCGTGAGAGCAACGCATGTAGCGTCGTCGTCTTCCCAGACCCCGTGGGTCCGACACACAGAAGAATCCCGTGCGGACGTGCCGCCATCTGTCCAAGTGACTCGATCAACGACGCCGACAAGTCGATCTCTTCAAGTGGGCGGAGCCCCTTTGCCGTCAACAAGCGGAGGACAACGTCCTCATTCTGGCCCGCCGTAGGCAAGGTCGCCACGCGACACTCCAACTCACCGCCATTGGGCAAACGCAATTTCAGCTTCCCGTCTTGCGGCTTGCGCGATTCAGCGATGTCGAGATTGGCCATGATTTTGATGCGAGAAATCACAGCTCGCCGATAGGCCGCCGGCACTTTCGTATATGTGAAACAGGCGCCATCGACACGAAACCGAACGACCGCATCCTTGCGCGCCGAATAGGGTTCAATATGGATATCGGAAGCACCCATCGCGTGCGCGTCCGCAAGAAGTTGGTTGGTGAGTCTCACAATGGCCGAGGCATTCTCGTGCAGGGGACCATCTGCGTCATCGACCTGAAGAGTTCGCTCCTCTTGAGCAAGCTCGCCGAGAATGGCTTGAACGACCTTTTGTGGCGCCGTGTCAGTTGCAGCGTCCAACCACTGGGAAACATCGAGTCGTAACCCAACGGCAATCAGCACACGCAGCTCTGAAAATACACAGCGAACATCCCGTACCCGGTCGAGATTGGACGGGTCATCGGTCACTACATGGAGTACTGCTCCTTCACGCCGGACAGGCACCCATCGGTGCTTTTTGAGATAGTCGGCTTTTACCCGCGACAACAACTCTCGCTCTGGCACCAGCCCCTGGCGCCAGGGGAGATAGGTACAACGGTAATACGCGGCCAACACATCGCCAAGTCGGTCGACACTAATCTCCCAATCGTCGATAAGTACCTGCTCCAAGTCACGCCCATCACGGCGAGCAGTCATCACCGCGCGATCAAATTCTTGTGCGTCGATGATCCCCTCATGCACCAGTTTCCTGAACGCCTCTGTCCGTGGATCGGATGCGCCATATCCTATTTCGTCTGAACTCGTCGCTCTCTCCACAAGTGGCATCGCCCTGCTCCCTTCACACCACAACCGTGACGCACCGTGAGATGATTCGACCTACTACCTGTTAGCTGAATCGCCAGGTTCCACGCGCAAGTTTCACCACTGGTAACCCTCGGTAATACCCATCCCTCATGTCGTCGTTGAACCACACTTCCAGCCCCGCACCGCTTGCAGTAAGTGCCCCATCGCTTTGAACCGCCCCATAGACGCGCGCCCTTCCTTGCACAACCAAATCACCGGCGACAATCAAGGCGCCGTTAAGATTGATCCCCGAGAGTCCGACCGGAACACGCGTGGCCACCTGATGCGCCTCTCCAAGCGGCGGTGACAGTGCAGCCAATGAGACACCGGTCTCCTCCGGCAGCCAGCTCACATGCGCGTTTAGAACGAATACCCCTTCGGCGTATGAGGCCGTACTGCTCAAATGCGCGAGATTGTCATGACGCGGCGCTTGCTGATCGATGGTATCGACAAAGATCAATCCGCGCGTGCTTCCGACGGCTTCACTCTTCATCACATCATCCAACGACAACCCCTCGTCATCTAGAGAAGCTCCTTGTCGGTGAAGGCGTCCCATACGATCGGAGCGATAGTAGCTGCCATATTCCACCGCCAACTGCTTCATCTTTTCATATGTCCATGTCGAGGGCGCCATGCCGGGAATCGGCAGTTGTTGCATCCTGACATTGAGCGGAAGCCCCTGATCATAGGATGTCGGCTCCAACACTCGGATGAGACTGCCCACAGCCCACCCTGTCCATCGATCTTCCAGTCCCGGCATATCGTAGTAGCTGCGACCGTCAACGGACGCAGTTCCCACGCGCGCTGGAATACGCTTCCACGCCGCGATAGTGGCATCACCCAGCACATCGATCTCCCCCCAGTGTGCAAACACAGCCGAAGCCGCACCACCGACAGCAGGCACAGTCCCGGCACGAATTGCGCGCGATGTATTCGGCAGCGGGATGGCTGCTAATTGCACACGAACTTTTCGCGACACGAGGTTTTCTGCCTGTCCAGCTTCCGCCTGGACCTCAACCGTACACAAGTATTCAGGGCTCGCTGGGGCGTACAGTTTGAGCTCCGTCAATCGACCACCTTGCCCATGCAGCACATGTTGTGTGACACCATCGAGAATCGGGGCATCGGTTGACCGTCTGACATCGAGCAACACATCTGGGCTGTCGGCCGTGCCGTGAAACTGAGAACGCCCGGTTGCATCGAAAAATGATGCGGAGGCCCCGGCGCCGTCCGCTCCATCGGCAAAACTGTGTCGCTTCTGCAGCACGGACTGCAGTGAAGCCGTTGGGATGGTACTGGGCGCGTGCATCCAACTCATGACGAGTTCGGCACTCCCTTCCGCCAGTTGTACACTGACCGCATCACGCTGGAGCGCATGCACGCTCTGAATTTCTTGTGTTGCCAAGTGAAGAGCGGCCATACCTGTTAACGACACCACCACAATCAAGATGAGCGCCGCAATGAGAGCAATGCCACGTTGTGCAGACTGAGAATGGGTATTAGACAAAACCGACGCCATATTCCACGACCCTTTGCATTCAATACCGAAGCCGGCTGTGCTCGCGCCTACGACCTCAGCGCCACATCCTGCATGATTGGACGATGTGCAGTCTGTCGACTTGACGGCTCGACCGTAAGCCGCACTCGCCGAATTTGCGCCGCATCTGTAGTTGGATTTCTCTGCTCAGTAAAATACTGAAACTCAACCTTCGTAAGTTCTCCCATGAGCGATGCAGCACCACCGTCCACCGAGCGCATCAGCTTGTAGCGACCAGCACCAGCTTCCATCCTGTAGTAGCGCACGTCGTTCACGACCACAATGGTACTTCCGACTGGGAGCGCACGCCCTAACGGTTCGGCAAGGACAAGTTGTGCCGCCGTCCCATCCTTGAGTAGCCGATTCACTAGGCACGCGCCTTGGGAACACAGACGGATCTCTTTCCCCTCCGGCCACCCAGCAGCATCGTTGACCGCGAGTAGGGTTTGCCCTGCGTCGGCAGGAGCGGATAACACCGTTTCTAGGTCATGAACATTGGCTTGGAACTGAACCTCCGACGCCGAGGCACGACTCAAGGACGGCGCTCCCGCATCCACTAGAGGCAACATGGCACGTACGTCTGCCTCCCATACGGCAAGCCCCAACCGCACCTCCTGCGTCTGCCCCATAGCGTCTTGTTGGGCACGAAGTTGTTGCGCAATCGTGCCAAGCCCATGAAATGCGAGGGCCACCAACATTGATCCGATACCAAGCGCGCACATTAACTCAGTCAGACAAAGTCCGCGTTCATGGTTAAGAGGCATCCGATGAATCCCGACAGGCGACATATCCATATCTATTCGTGCCCCACAAACACTGGATTTGCGCGAACCGTTCCGATGTCAATCGACCGCTGCACTTGGCCAATAGAACGATAGTCGGCGGATACATGGATGTAGACGTGCCCACTTCGCATTGGCTGGTGCGGGTTACTCGGTTCAAGGCTCCGTACCATATGAATTTCGTCGACATCCTCTTCCGTCACGCGCGGTCCACGCAGCAACGTATCCCACGGCTCAGCGCGCACACGCTCTAACTCGGAGGTCGCCAATGAGAGAGCTCTCGTCCCCTGCGCCCCATAGACACGACCATGATCCGCCCACTCCACCATCCCGTATCCCGCCATCACCCCGACGCCTGCAATCACCGTGGCCACCATCACTTCGATGAGCGTAAAGCCCTCTTCACGCCCAGCACGACAAACGAACTTCCGTTGGTTCGCAACCATCAGGACACCGTCACCCTTCCTACAAGCGATACCGTAATCGTACGCTGCCGCCCATTCGCTCCTTTGAGCACAATTCGCGTGGGGCTTGCCGAGCGCCCGCTGGCGAAGAAACTGATCGCCCCCTTACTCGGCCATGCGTCAATCGTCACACCCGTGGGCGGCAACTGATACCGCCGCATCGGTGCATCAGGCGCATTCGACGCCACCACCACAACCTTCCGCCGTTGATCCGCCACACGGACATCCACTCGTTGATGCTGCGCGATGGCTATCATTCGTGCCATTCGAAGCTCACTCGCCAGTTCAGCAATCGCGGCCTGTTCCTTGTACTGCGCCAACAAGCTTCCGAATGCCGGACTCGACAGCGCCACAAGAATGCCCATGATGGTTAATGACACCATGGACTCGAGCAGCGTGTACCCTACCTGCGATCGATGATATTCGTGCATCCCGCCTCCGTACGTCGCACGATGTGGGTGCGACGGGTGACGAACATTCCAAATGTCATGCCGCTGTGAATTGCGCTGAAACGACGCAGGGCGTGCACGCACACATCACGATTCGCGATGAAATGACTCCGCCAAGGTGTGGACACACTCAGCTTTCGAGGGGACAGCTGCAAGACGATGCAGCGTAATGTGCCGGAGGAAAAGATACGCCGGACTGACGAAAGCGATACACCGCTCAGAGGCGAGCAGGGAGAGAGAGATTACCGACTAGGGTGTCGGCTGGAGGAACGACCAATACCAATCAAGCAAGGCCTGATGGAAAAAGAGCGAGAGCAGCGCGCCCAGGGAGAGAAACGGCCCGAAGGGAATGTATTCGTCGCGACGGAGGATTTTGAAGCCGATCAGACTGAGGCCGACGATCGATCCAATCAACGCGCCGATCATGATGGTGAGCAGCGCCGGCCGCCAGCCTAAAAATGCCCCGACCATACCGAGTAATTTGATATCGCCGCCTCCCATGCCTTCCTTCCCGAACAAATACGGGCTTGCGACAGCGAGTCCCCACAGCAACCCACCGCCGATGAGAAGCCCCAATACGCTGTCTCCTAGGCCTATCGGCAACACAGTGGCGGCCGCACCGAGCCCGAGCACCATTCCCGGTAAGGTGACCGCGTCCGGAATCATGGTATGCGAGAGATCCGTTCCGGTGATGACGATCAGCGCGGACACGAACGCCATATACGCCGCAGCAGGCCACCCCCAACCGAAGTGCCACACGACCGCCACCCACCCAAGGGCATTGGCCAACTCCACAAGCGGATACTGCAAGGGGATGCGTACTCCGCAGCTGCGGCAACGTCCTCGCAAAATCAGATAGCTAAGCACAGGAAAATTGTCGTACGGCGCTATGGGGCGACTGCACTGCGGGCAATGCGAGGCGGGCCACATAACGGATTCTTCGCGGGGCAAGCGATAAATACACACGTTGAGAAAACTGCCCACCAGCGCGCCGAACAGAAAGACCACTATGAGTAAGCTCTCCATGGTGTTCCTCTACGACGAGTCCGGTAGGGATATTTCCCTCAGGAGAACACGGCCTGGGAGGGTTGAGCCATTGCGGGTTTTTCGGAAAGTCTGGAATACTCCGGCGCGTCTGAGGGATTCACATCCTCCCTCACGGGGCACTGCCTAAGGAGTCTACATTATGGCGAAGACAGCAGCTCGCGCAAAGAAAATCACCGCAACCGCCACCAGCCCGGCGCGGAAGAAACGGCCGGAGTCGTTGACGACACGGGAAACGGAAATCCTGCAGCTCATCTGGTCGGGATTCAAGAACAAGGAAATCGCACAGAAGTTGAAGATCAGCGTGAAGACCGTGGAAGCGCACCGCGCGAACATGATGAAGAAGATTCGCGTGTCGAATACGGCCCAGTTGCTGAAGGCCGCCATTCAGGGCGGGATGCTGCGCCTCCGCTAACGACGCTGCCGCTGGCGAACCACCTCGAAGAACGCGATCGCAGCCGCTGCGGCCGCGTTCAACGAGGACACTTTCCCTCGCATCGGAATCCGCACCGACTCGTCGCAGGCCGCCAGAACACCGGGGCGCACGCCCTGCCCCTCCCCGCCCAGCACAAACCCAACCGGCCCCGAGTAATCCACTTCACTGACCGAACGCGTCGCCCGCGCATCCAACCCGTAGAGCCACAGTCCGGCCGCCTTCAGTTCCTCCAGCGTGCGAACGACGTTCGTCACTTGCGCCACACGCATATGCTCGATCGCACCTGCCGAACTCTTGGCGACGACTCCGGTCAATCCAACAGCGCGACGATCCGGGATGATGACGCCATGTACCCCGGCGCCTTCGGCGCTCCGCAATACAGATCCGAAATTTTGCGGATCTTGCACCCCATCCAAGATCGCCAGGAAAGGCGCCTCCCCTCGTTTGGCCGCCGTACTCAACATGTCGTCCACCGTGGAATAGCGACGCGCCGCAGCAACACCGACAACACCTTGGTGGCGTCCCCCTTGAGCGAGTCGATCCAACATCACCTTGGGTTCGATGTGGATCGGCACACGCCGACTGCGGGCCAACTCGACCAGATCCTCCAGCTGACCATGTGTATGCACGACCAGCAGCCGCATGAACGGTCGGCCAGCCTGCAACGCCTCGGTCACGGCGTGCACGCCATACAGCACTTCGTCGCGATCAGCGCTTCCAGCGGGTCGTGCCATCAGGCTTGTCCTCGATAATGATGCCGGCTGCGGCTAATTGCTTGCGAATCTCATCTGCGCGAGAAAAATCTTTTGCGGCCCGAGCAGCCTTTCGCGCCGTGAGCAGATCCTGAACTGCAGCGTCGGACAAGCTCCCTTGTCCTGCGACTTGTTGCGCAGTTTCCGCGGAATCATTTGTCGCAGCCTTTCCGCCGAACTGCCACCGGTCCAATTGGAACAGTCCCAACGTCGCCCCCAGGCGGCGAAAGGCATCCCTCGCGGAAACCCGCATCGAATCCGACAATCCGCGACTAAGCAATTTATTGACGTCGCCACGCAACCGTTGCAACTCAGCGATTGCGACCGGCGTGTTCAGATCGTCGTTCATCGCGTTATCGAACGCGCTCGTCGCTGTCGTAATGGCCTGCGTCA
This sequence comes from Nitrospiraceae bacterium, assembly GCA_046351095.1. Taxonomy (GTDB): domain Bacteria; phylum Nitrospirota; class Nitrospiria; order Nitrospirales; family Nitrospiraceae; genus BQWY01. Next base: position 2,641,801 of record JAXLZC010000001.1, on the reverse strand, counting down.
CGCCAGCGTCACCATCATGGACCGAACTGGATTCCTTCAGCCGCTCGAACAGATCGTAAAAGGCGTTGAGCGCGTTTTTCGCCTCACGCAAACTCTGATCCGAAAAGTCCAACGGACCACGATAGTGGGTGGTCAAGAGAAAATACCGCAGCACTTCTCCCGTCGTCTCGTCCGACCATCCGTCCTGCTGCTGTGACAACTCGAAAATGTCACGGATCGTAAAAAAGTTGCCCAAGGACTTGGACATCTTCTCCTGATTCACCTGCACAAACCCGTTATGGACCCAATAACGCGCAAACTCCTTGCCGCTCGCACCGCAGGACTGCGCCAGCTCGTTTTCATGGTGGGGGAAAATTAGGTCCATTCCGCCGCCGTGAATATCGAAGGTATCCCCTAAGTGGTGCATCGACATCGCCGAGCATTCGATATGCCAACCAGGGCGGCCGTTTCCCCACGGGCTTTCCCAAAACGGCTCTCCCGGTTTCGCCGACTTCCACAGCGCAAAATCCATCGCACTGCGCTTGCGTTCATCCACATCGACACGCGCACCGGCTTGCATATCGTCCAGTTTCCGCTTCGACAGTCGCCCGTAGGCCGGAAACCGCTCGACATCGAAATACACATCCCCATCCGCCTGGTACGCCAGTCCCTTCGATTCGAGTCTACGGACCAAGTTAACGATCTCGCCGATATGCTCCGTGGCCTTCGGTTCAGTGGTTGCCGGACGTACGCCTAGCCGTCCCATGTCGTGCGAGTACGCGGCGATAAACTTTTCGGTAATGGCGTCGCAGCTCACGCCTTGCTCGTGCGCCCGTTTGATGATCTTGTCGTCGACATCTGTAAAATTTTTTACGAAGTCGACTCGAAAGCCTTGCCGTTCAAGTTGTCGTCGCAGCACATCGAACACGAGTGCGCTCCGCGCATGCCCAAGGTGGCAGTAGTCGTATACCGTCACGCCGCACACATACATACGCACGCGCCCCGGCTCCAACGGCACGAACTCGTCTTTGTGTCCCGTCAGCGTATTAAACAGTTTCAGCATGCCCGTACACCCCTACGATCCATTTGAAACAGGTCCGCCGCGCCGTGGCCAGTGGGCGTAGAGAAAATACGCCACAGCCGCCCCCAGCACCACGCCGATGACGATATCCAGCTGATGCCAATAGTGCCGGAGTTCGCCCCAGTGTTCGCCCATCGCCAGTCCGATATACGCCAACAACCAACAAAAGGGCACCGCGCCGATAAACGTGAAGATGACGAAGCGCCCGACCGGCATCCGCGAAATTCCCGCAGGCAGGGAGATAAAGGTACGGATCACCGGCAACAGCCGCCCGATCAATACCGCCCATTGCCCATAACGCGCAAACCACCGATCGGCGGTGGCCAGATCTTCTGGACGAAACAGGACGTAGTGCCCGTAATGCTCCACAAATCCGCGCCCGCCGTACACACCGACATAATAGGCCACGAGCGATCCCAAAACGTTTCCGACCGCGCCGGCCAACGTGACACCCAACAGCGAAAATTGCCCGCCCAACACAAGATACCCGGAGAACGGCATAATGATTTCGCTCGGCAACGGGATACAGGCGCTTTCGATGGCCATCGTCAGCACGATGCCGGTGTAGCCAAACCGGGAAATCGTCGCGATGATAAACCGGCTCAACTCCGTGACGATCGCCTCGATCAACGACCCAATCATCGCGTGCTCCGTGACACAGCGCGTGAGCCCGGTCGACGGGCTTTGCCTGCTTGTTTCGACGCACGACGCATTCCCGTCGAATCGAGCCTGTCGCGCAGCGCAGGAAGCGCCGACTCCTGCGTCGCATCCACGTGCAGCGGCGTGACGGAAATGTATCGATTCTGCAGCGCGACCACATCGGAATCTGGATCGCGCTTCCAGGTCACGCGTGTCCCGGCGATCCAATAATAGGGACGTCCGTGCGGATCGATTTTTTCGATGATTGGATCGTCGAAACGCCGGCGACTCAAACGCGTCACGCGCGTGCCGCTGATCCGTCCGGGCGCCACATCCGGCACATTCACATTCAGAAATGTTTCCGGCGGCAAGCCGGAACGAAGCACCGTTTGCACAAGACGTCGCACCACCTTCCCGGCCTCGTGCCCGGACAGGCGCGTGGATCCTTCCAACGACACGGCCAACGACGGCACGCCCAACATCATCCCTTCGCGTGCGCCCGCCACCGTGCCCGAGTAGATCACGTCGTCGCCCACATTCACTCCGCGATTCATTCCCGACACAAGCAACGCAGGATTTTTCGGCAAAAGTTGCAGCACAGCGAGGCTCACACAATCGGCCGGTGTGCCGTTGACGGAGCACCACTGCGAACGAATCGTGACAACACGTAGGGGTTTATGCAGCGTGACGCCATGACCACCAGCCGTCCGCTCGCGATCCGGCGCGACCACCCAGACATCCCCGACCGGCGCGAGCGCCTTCGCTAGATCCTGCAGCCCCGCGGCGGAGATGCCGTCGTCGTTCGTCAGCAGAATGATCGGGCGCGACTTGGATCGAGAGGGAGACCTCATGGGCACAAAAAAAGCTGCCCGCGGGCAGCTTTTCCTTTTGAGGGACGAACTGGTCGGGGCGGCGGGATTTGAACCCACGACCCCTCGCACCCCAAGCGAGTGCGCTACCGGGCTGCGCTACGCCCCGACTCCATGTTCGTATCGATACCGACGATCACCCGTGGATTATCCTCCGACGCGTTCGCGGCGATCAGACGCGCCGTGCATATCGAGCAGCCGCAGAATGGCTTGCAAGTCGCTCCGCAACCGCGTCGCAATTTCTCGCGGCGACTGTTTCGCCTGGTGATGCCGCCCGCGCCGCGCCCAAAACCGCTTCACGCCTTCGAGCGTGTGGCCTTCGTCGTAGAGCATACGCCGAATTTCCAGCACCGTCTCGATGTCGCGTTGAATGTAGAGACGTTGATTGCCTCGGCTTTTTTTCGGCTTCAGAAAACTGAATTCCGACTCCCAAAACCGCAGCACGTACGCCGGCAGCTTGGTCATCGTGCTGACCTCGCCGATCTTATAAAAGACCTTCGCCCCCCACTGGGGTTCAGGGCGCACCAGCGACCTCCTTCCGGTCGTCACGGTCGAAGGACTGAGATCCATCAGGAATTCACGTACTTCTTAAATACTTGGCTGGGGCGGAACGTGACGACGCGGCGCGGCGTGATGCCGATTTCTTCGCCGGTTCGTGGATTGCGCCCTTTCCGTGGTCCTTTACTACGCACGATAAAATTTCCGAACCCTGCAATCTTGACCGATTCGCCCTTATTCAACACGGCCTTGAGCATATTCAGGATCAGCTCGACGATATCCGCCGCTTCGTTTTTCGAGATCCCAACCTGCTTAAAAATCTCGTTCGCGATATCAGCCTTCCTCATGCGTCCCCCCTGCCACCGCGTCGACCGACGCGGGTCCGGCCAGAACCGCGCCTACCGAAAAGAGAAATTTCGGCATAAGTTACGCGAGGTTATCATGGGTGTCAAGGGAAACTCCTACGGGTCGGTACGACGCGCCCGCCCGGGCGCGCGGCGCCGCTGCAGGAGTTTGTACTCGATGCCGTCGGCCAACGCCTGCCAACTGGCTTCCATAATATTGGCGGACACGCCGACCGTTCCCCACTTGGCGGACTGATCGCCGGACTCGATAAGCACCCGCACCTTCGCTTCCGTGCCGTGGCTAGCGGCCAGCACCCGCACTTTATAGTCCAGCAGACGGACTTCGCGGAGCTCCGGGTAAAACGGCTCCAACGCCTTCCGCAGCGCATGGTCCAGCGCGTTTACCGGCCCCTTACCGAGAGCCGCCGTATGCGCCACTTCCTGCCCCACACGCACCATCACCGTGGCTTCCGAACGTGCCGTCTCGTCTCGATCCTCTTGATCGACAATCACACGAAATCCCACCAACTCGAACGACGGCGTATGCGTCCCTAAGGCTTTCCGCACAAGCAATTCAAACGAGCCTTCGGCCCCTTCGTATTGGTACCCGTCGCTTTCGCGCGCTTTCAGCGTCGCCAGCAATTCGTGCGTAGACGCATGTTCCTTGTCGAGAACCACACCGAACGACTCGACTTTCGCCAAGAGTCCGCTGCGTCCGGCCGCGTCGGACACCAAAAACCGTTGCCGATTGCCGACCTGCTCAGGACGAATATGTTCGTAGGTCGCCGGATTTTTTTGCACGGCGTGTATGTGCACGCCGCCCTTGTGCGCAAAGGCCGAATCCCCCACATAGGGTTGATGCTTATCCGGCACGATGTTGGCGATTTCCGCCACGAAATGGGACACCTCGCGGAGGCGCGCTAAGCGCGGGCCGAGCACCGGTTTGCCCATCTTCAGCTGGAGGTTGGGCAGGATCGAACAGAGATTTGCGTTGCCGCAGCGTTCGCCCAAGCCATTAATCGTACCTTGGATCTGTCGCACACCGGTTTCGAGCGCCACCACGGAATTGGCCACGGCCAGGTCGCAATCGTTGTGCGCATGGATGCCGAGCGGCACCGACAAGGTCCGCGCAACCACCGCACAGATCTCACGGATTTCCCAGGGCATCGTCCCGCCGTTGGTATCGCACAGAATCACGCGTTGAGCGCCCGCCTCAACCGCGCGTTGCAAGGTTTGCATCGCGTAGTCGGCGTTCATCTTATAGCCGTCGAAAAAATGTTCGGCGTCGTAAAAAACCTGCCGCCCCTTGGACTTCAGGTAATCGATCGAATCGCCGATGAGGTCGAGATTTTTCGCTAAGGAAATGCCCAAGGCATCCGTCACGTGCAGCGGCCAGCTCTTGCCGAAAATCGTGATGGTTTTGGTTTCGGCCGCAAGCAACGCCTGCAGATTGGGATCTTTTGCGGCGGGATTCGTCGCCTTGCGCGTGGACCCGAAGGCGACGACCTGCGCCCGTGTCAACGCGACGTCCTGAATGAGGCGAAAAAATTCGATGTCTTTCGGATTGGCTCCCGGCCAGCCGCCTTCGATGAAATCCACACCGAGTTCGTCCAGCCGCTGCGCGACCAACACCTTGTCGTGGGCGCTGAAGCTGACGTCTTCGGACTGTGCGCCGTCCCGCAACGTCGTGTCGTAAATTTCGATCGCACCGGGGCCACGCGTCGGCGTCCGCGACGACGACAACGTCGAAAGATCAGCAGTGCGATGGGAGCGAGTGCGACGTGCCATGGATCGATCGGTGGTGATGGGTGGTACAGGTCGGGGCGACCCTGCGGACCGTGGATGCGCTGGCCCTTCGTGCGCTACGTCGCGCGAGCCGCATCAAGCTCAAAGGCGGAATGGAGCGCCCGCATGGCCAGCTCCATGTATTTTTCTTCAATGACGCAGGAAATTTTAATTTCGGACGTGCTGATCATCATGATGTTGATGCGCTCGCGAGACAACACCTCGAACATCTTCGCCGCGACACCGGAGTGCGACCGCATGCCTACACCGACCAGTGATACCTTCGCGATGGACTCCGTGACCGCGACCGACTTGGCGCCGACTTCGGAAGCCACCCGTTCGATGGTCTCCATCGACTTCGCCAAATCCACACGCGGCACGGTGAACGAAATATCGGTCAAGCCCGCTTGGCTCACGTTCTGAATGATCATGTCGACGATGATCTGGCCCTGCGCCACCCCGCCGAACACGAGCGCCGCAACGCCGGGATGGTCCGGCACACCGACGATGGTGATCTTCGCCTGATTGCGATCACCGCTTACGCCAGACACCATCACCCGTTCCATGTCGGCATCTTCACGCGTCACGAGCGTTCCCTTTCCCTCTTTGAAGCTGGACTGCACTTCGATCGGCACGTTGTATTTGGCGGCGAACTCCACCGACCGGCTCTGCAACACTTTGGCGCCGAGACTGGCGAACTCCAGCATTTCTTCGTACGACAGGCGATCGAGTCGACGCGCCGCCGGCACCACGTTCGGGTCCGCCGTATACACGCCGTCCACATCCGTAAAAATAATGCAGCGGTCCGCGTGCAACGCACCGGCCAACGCCACCGCCGTCAGATCGGACCCGCCGCGTCCCAGTGTCGTCACATCATTATGCGCGTTGATGCCCTGAAAACCCGCAACCACGGGCACGATGCCCTTTTCGATCACTTGATGCAGTCGCTCCGCCGTCACACGCGTGATCCGCGCCTTCGTGTGTGTGCTGTCGGTCACGATCCCGGCCTGACGCCCCGTGTACGAACGGGCATCGATCCCGCGCGCGCGCAACGTCATCGCCAGCAACGCAATCGTCACGCGCTCACCGGTCGAGAGCAGCATGTCCAGTTCGCGTTCGTCGGGACGCGGCGTCATCTCATGCGCTAAACGAATGAGGCGATCGGTCTCGCCGCTCATTGCGGAGAGCACGACCAGGACGCGGTGTCCTTCGCCATGCGCCTTCGCAACACGGTCGGCCACACGATGAATGCGTTCGGGCGACCCGACGGAGGTCCCGCCGTACTTGTGGACGATCAAGGCCATGGGACTATTTCTTCACCAAACGAATCAGTAACTTGAGCGCATCGCGCGCCGCACCGCCGCGTTCCGTCGCAAGGCGCTCGTTGAATGCGGCGTCCGGAACACGTTCGGCCGTCGAGTCGCTGTCCGCCAACACGGAAAGGGCTTGGTACGTCGGCGCACGATCCACACCACGCGCATCCGCAGGATCGCACACCACCAGCGTACGACCGCCGTGTTTGGTCATGACTTGCGTCAGCGGACCGACCAACAACCGATCAAACGCTTCGACAGCCGCAACGGAACGAGCCCGCTCGGCCTTTGCATCGGCCGCCGCAGATTCGCCGCCTTCGTTGCCGAGCAACACAGGCAGACTCGCATGGACATACACAATATCGCGACGAGACAATTCCGACGCCGCGGCCTGCGCTAACGCAGACAGCAGCGACGTCGCATTCGAGTCCTTGGGCTCGACGTCGACACTTTCAAAACCCGCGCAGGTCCCCACACCTTTCAGGAGCGGACTCGTCGACACCATAGAACCGGACAACCCGAGTTTGTCGGGCAACGGCGGCCATTGCGGCGCACGGCCTTGCCCCCACAACCAGGCGCAGGTCGCCGTAGGCTGGCCCGTCTCGCGCCGGTCGAGGTTGATGGGATGGTCGCGCAATAAAATAACCGACGCATCCATCAATTTCCGCAGCACATCGTCGCCGTCACCACTGGGTAAATGTTCGCCGACGGCCGAACCTTGGACGAGTTGCGGGTCGCGCGTCGTCGCGCGGGACTTCCCGTTAACCCACACCATGTAATGGCGATGGTCGGCGCCGGGATAAAACTGAATCGTCTCCGAGCCCATGCCTTCGTTTAAGGCGTCGACCAATTCGCGCGCCGACTCGGTGTCGATATCGCCCGCCGTCGCATCTTCCAACACGGACAGCGGGGACAGCTTCTTGGCGTCGGCATTGGCCTGTTTCCCGGCCGGGGCATGCTCGGAGCGTAAGGTGACAAAATGCACGCGATAGACGACATCGTGGTCGCCGACGGAAATCCCCAAGCCGACCGCTTCCAACGGCGCCGGTCCGGTTGAGTATTTCTTCGGGTCATAGGCCAGGACGCTCAAGCCGGTGAGTTCGCCGATCGGCGCCGTGCCTTCGACCGGCACCGCCACCCACCCGAACTCGCCTCGTTTGGCCAGCGTGTCGAGATGCGGCGTGGCGGCCGCCTCTAACACCGTCGGTTGGTTCGTGGACTCTGCGCCGCGCGTCAACCCTTCGCCGTGAATGATGAGATATTTCATGCCCTCGCTACCTGCTTAGACTCGTAAAAACCGCGCAACTTCGTCGCGGTCCGCCTTCACTGTGGACGGTTGCACCGATACCTTCATGGCCGTATCGGGATCCTTGAGGCCGTGCCCCGTCAGCGTGCACACCACCACTTCCCCTTCTTCGATCTTTTTTTCGCGCCACATTTTGGCGATACCCGCCACCGACGCCGCCGAGGCCGGTTCGCAAAACACCCCTTCTTCGTGCGCGACTAATTTGAAGGCGTCCAAAATTTCTTCGTCCGTCACCATGTCGATGCGCCCGGCCGATTCCTGCACGGCGGCCAATGCACCCTGCCAACTGGCCGGATTGCCGATACGAATGGCCGTGGCGATGGTCTGCGGCTGTTCCACGACATGCCCCAACACGATCGGCGCCGCGCCCGCGGCCTGAAAGCCGAACATACGCGGCACACGCGTCGTTTGGCCGGCCTGGCGATACTCCGTATAGCCTTTCCAGTAGGCAGTAATATTGCCCGCGTTCCCTACCGGCAACGCATGGATCGTCGGCGGTTCGCCGAGTTGATCGCAGACTTCGAACGCGGCCGTTTTCTGTCCTTCGATCCGGAACGGATTGACGGAGTTCACGAGTTCGATTGGATGCGTTTCGGACAGCTCCTTCACGATCGTCAGCGCTTGATCGAAGTTGCCTTCGATTTGAATGACGGTCGCGTGGTGCATCATCGCTTGCGACAATTTTCCGAGGGCGATTTTCCCGGCAGGGATCAACACGTACACGGCGAGTCCGGCGCGTGTCCCGTACGCAGCGGCGGAGGCGGACGTATTGCCCGTCGAGGCGCAGATCACCGCTTTGCGCCCGGCTTCGCAGGCCTTCGAAATGGCCATCGTCATGCCGCGATCTTTAAACGAGCCGGTGGGGTTCGCACCTTCGAACTTCAAATAGAGCCGAATCCCCGGCGCGATCTTCGCGGCCACACGCGGCGCCGGCACCAGCGGCGTATTGCCTTCCAGCAACGTCACCACCGGCGTCTGTGCCGTGACCGGCAAAAACTTCCGATACTCTTCGATGAGCCCGCGCCACCCAGTCATGACGGTATCCTACGCGCCCGACACTCCACGATTATTCATCCGGCCCTTCGACACGAATCAACGTCGTCGGCTCCGACACGAACGGCATCCGATTGATCTCGCGCAAGGCGTCCTGCACCGCGCGCTCCGTCGCCTGATGCGTGCGGATGACGACCGGCACCGTCTGCCCGTCTTTCCGGCCTTGCTGCAGCATCGTCGAAATACTGATGCCCTGCGTCCCCAGCACGCCCGCAATCTGCGCGAGCACTCCCGGCTGATCCACCACCATAAACCGCAAGTAGTAGAGCGACTGGATGTCGGCCATGGGGCGCACCCGCATGGGCCGACGCTCACCTTGCTGAAAGGACGCTAACGGCACACGCCCCGTCCCGCCGGTGATAAGGTTACGCGCGATCGCGAGCACGTCGCTCGCTACGGCGCTGCCGGTCGGCATGGAGCCAGCCCCACGACCGTACAACATAACGTCGCCTACCGCGTCGCCCACGACTTGGATCGCGTTGTACACGCCGTTGACCTGCGCCATCGGCGAGTTCACGGGAATCATCGTGGGATGCACGCGCGCTTCCACCTCGCCGTCCGACATTTTGGCGATACCCAACAACTTGATCGCGTAGCCGAATTCCTTGGCATACGCAAAATCCACTGGGGTGAGCTTCGTGATGCCCTCGGTCGAAATATCTTTTACGTTCACGGGCGTGCCGTATGCCAGGTTCACCATGATCGCGAGTTTGTGCGCCGAGTCGATGCCTTCGACGTCGAATGTCGGGTCGGCTTCCGCATACCCTTTGCGCGTGGCGTCCTGCAGCACGTCGGCGAACGTGCGGTTCTCCTGCGTCATCTGCGTTAGGATGTAATTCGACGTGCCGTTGATGATGCCGTAGATCGACAGGACCCGATTCGCCGCAAGCCCTTCGGTTAACGCACGAATGATGGGGATGCCGCCGCCCACGCTGGCTTCGTACCCAAGGTCGACACCGCGCCGCGTCGCCGCCTCGAAAATTTCTTCGCCATGGACCGCAAGCAACGCCTTGTTGGCGGTAACGACCTGTTTGCCCTTGGCGATGGCTTCCAACATCACACGCTTGGCCGCGTCGTAGCCGCCGATAAGTTCGACGACGATATCGACGGCGGGATCGTCCAACACGGCGCGACTGTCGGCGACCAACACACCCGGCGCGAGCGTCACGCCGCGGTCGCGCGTCACATCCAAGTCGGCGATGCGCACGACGTCCACAGGCACACCGACACGGCGCCGAATCACGGCGGCGTTGTCGATCAGCACCTTGGCCACGCCCGTGCCGACCGTGCCGAACCCGATAATGCCGACGCCGATGCGTTCCTTGCGCGCGGTCATTTCTTCGGTCCTTCCAACTTCAACACACGCTTAATGCCGCGTACGGCCTGCCGCGTACGATGCTCGTTTTCCACGAGTGCAAAGCGGACATAGTCGTCCCCGCCTTCGCCGAACCCGATGCCGGGCGACACGGCGACCTTCGCTTCTTTCAGCAGCAACTTCGAAAATTCCAACGAGCCCATTGCGCGGAAGGGCTCCGGAATCCGCGCCCAGACGAACATGGTCGCCTTCGGCATGTCCACCTGCCACCCGATCCGATTGAGGCCGTTTACGAGTACGTTACGACGCTTCTGGTACCGCGTCACTGTTTCCTTGACGCACTCCTGCGGTCCGTTCATCGCGATGATGCTGGCGATCTGCACCGGCTGAAAAATGCCGTAGTCGAGGTAACTCTTGATCTTGGCGAGCGCGCCGATAATTTCTTTGTTGCCGACGCAGAAGCCCACGCGCCACCCCGGCATGTTGTAACTTTTCGACAGGGTATAAAACTCGACGCCGATATCCTTTGCGCCCGGCACCTCCAGCAAACTCGGCGCCTTGTAGCCGTCGAACACCAAGTCCGCGTAGGCGTAGTCGTGCACGACGATCAGGTTGTGTTCCTTCGCGAAGGCCACCACCTTCTTGAAGAAGTCGAGGTCGACCACCGCCGTCGTCGGATTGTGCGGAAAATTCAGCACCAAAATTTTCGGCCGCGGCAACGTCTGCTTATAGGCTTGCAGCAGGTCATCGAAAAAATCGCTGTCGTGGCGCAGCGGCACGCCGCGCACTTCACCGCCCGCGATGATCACACTGTACATATGGATCGGGTACGTCGGCGTGGGCGTCAGCACCACATCGCCGGGGCCGATCATCGCCAAGGCGAGGTGCGCAATACCCTCCTTCGAGCCGATAGTGACAATCGCTTCGGTTTCGGGATCGAGGTCGACGTTGCAATTACGTTTGTACCACGCCGTAATCGCATGGCGCAGTTTCGTGATGCCGCGCGAGGCCGAGTAGCGGTGGTTGACGCCTTTTTTCGTCGCCTCCACCATTTTTTCGACGATATGCGGCGGCGTCGGCTCGTCGGGATTGCCCATGCCGAAGTCGATGATGTCTTCGCCTCGGCGGCGAGCTTCCTGTTTGAGCGTCTGCACCACGGCGAAGACATAGGGGGGCAACCGCTTCAGGCGATAGAAATCCATCATGGGGCAGACTGATCCATGCGTTGCACGTAGGTCATTCGTGAGTGTGCGAGTCAGGCGACTGTTGAAGACCGGCTATTTTAGTGAAGGGCCTTAACTTAGTCAATTTGCAGGGAAACTTGCCGATCGGGCGAACCGGCTCCCTCCGGAGCCGCGCGCCCTGTGGCCATACGCGTATTCGCCCCGCGCCTTGTGACATCGCCGAAACGCTGTGCCATAATGCCGCCCGCCGTGGCGGCCCCTGGTCCCGATAAAGACCGGCGCCCATTGGCAAGACCCTTTATCGATGCCTGTGCACAAGGAGAAGTGTTGTGGCGCGTCTCGGAGTGAATGTGGACCATGTGGCAACCCTGCGCCAGGCTCGCGGGGGTGTCGAACCGGACCCAGTCGAAGCGGCCCTGCTGGCGGAATCCGCCGGCGCTGACGGCATCGTCGTGCACCTCCGCGAAGATCGTCGACACATTCAGGATCGCGACCTGACGCTCCTGAAAGACATCATCAAGACCAAACTCGACCTCGAGATGGCGCCGGACGAAGAGGTGGCCAAGATCGCCCTGTCCGTGAAACCGCACCTGATCACGCTGGTCCCCGAACGACGCCAGGAGCTGACGACCGAAGGAGGCCTCGACGTCATCGGCCAACGCGACCGGATCGAAAAAATCGTGCAGCTCCTGCGCGAGGGCGGCATTCCCGTGAGCCTGTTTATCGAGCCGGACCTTACGCACGTGAAGCTGGCGCATAAGATCGCCGCCGACTACGTCGAACTGCATACGGGCCGCTACGCCAACGCGCGCCTCGCGAAGGAAGAGCAGGCGGAATTCGAGTCGATCTCGCAGGCGGCAAAACTCGCGTTCAAACTCGGCATGGGCGTCAACGCCGGCCACGGCCTCAATTATCGCAACGTGAAGCGGCTCACGCAGATTCCGGAAATCGTCGAATACAACATCGGCCACAGCATCGTGGGGCGCGCCGTAGTCGTTGGCTTCGAACGGGCGGTGCGCGAGATGAAACAGTTGGTGGGATAGGCTCCGGCGCGCCGCAACAGGCCCTCGTCCGCACAGGTTCGACCGCTTGCACCAGCGTGTCCCGCCGTCAAGGCGCGGACGCTCGACACACTGCATGAAACTTGTCACCGCCGCACAGATGCAGGCGCTCGATCGACGCACGATCGACGAAGCCGGCATTCCCAGCCTCACGCTCATGGAACGCGCGGGCGACGGCACCGTCGCGCACATCGAAGCGCGTTGGGGTGTGCCGGTCGGTCGCCGTGTGGCGATTCTCTGCGGCAAGGGGCACAACGGCGGCGACGGCCTGGCAATCGGACGGCTGCTGCACCGACGCGGTGCGCAGGTCACCGCCTGGCTCCTGCACGACGAACGTGACCTCGCACCGGATACCCGCACGATGCTGATTCGGTTTCGCCGTGTCGCGGGAGCACGCGCCGCCAAAACATACACCGGCGATGCCGATGGCTGGCGCGTGGCCTTGCAGGGCACGGAATTGGTCATCGACGCACTACTCGGCACCGGCCTCGGCAGTCCGATCCGCGAACCCTACGCAGCCGCTATCGACGCGATCAATACATGCGGCGCACCGGTTGTGGCCGTCGATCTTCCTTCAGGGCTTCACGCGGATACCGGCGCGATCCTCGGCACGGCCGTCCGCGCGACAATGACCACAACCTACGGATTGCCGAAGCTTGGCCTGTTTCTCGGCGACGGCATCGACTGCGCCGGCACCGTCGAGGTCGTCGATATCGGTATCCCTACAAGCTATGCCGAGGCGATCAACAGTTCCGTCACGCTACTCACCTCTCAACAGATCACTGAGATGTTTCCGCCGCGGCGGCTGACCGCGCACAAAGGCACCTACGGACATCTCGGTATCGTGGCCGGTTCCTGCGGAAAAACCGGCGCGGCGGCACTGGCCGCGCGTGCCGCGCTCCGCTGCGGCGCAGGCTTGGTCACCGTCGCGATTCCAAAGTCACTCAACCCCATCGTCGAAACACTCCTCCTCGAAGCGATGACGCTGCCGCTGTCGGACACACGCGACGGAAGTCTCGCCCGTTCGTCGGCGTCCGCCTTGCGGCAATTTGCCAAGGATAAGACGGCGCTCGCCGTCGGCCCCGGCATCGGCCAACACCGAGATACTGTCCGTCTCATCCGCGAGTGGTTACCGACCGTACCGATTCCCTGCGTAGTCGACGCCGACGCGCTCAACGCAGTGGCGCCCGCTGCCACACATCTGCCCCGCGCCAAGGCACCGCGTATTCTGACGCCGCATCCGGGAGAAATGGCGCGACTCGCCGGCCTCTCTCACGCACGCCTGGTGAATGCCGACCGCCTCGCCATTGCTACGCAGTTCGCCGCGAAGCATGGCGCCATCGTCGTCTTAAAAGGAGCGCGCACGATCGTGGCCGATCCGGACGGTCGCTGCGCCATCAATCCAACCGGCAATCCGGGGATGGCGACCGGCGGCACCGGCGATGTCCTGACGGGCACCATCGCGGCGCTGCTGGCGCAAGGCCGCTCGCCGTGGGACGCCGCCTGCGCAGGTACGTATGTGCATGGTCTGGCCGGCGACCAGGCCGCCGCAGCCATCGGATCGATCGGATTGTTGGCCAGTGACGTTGCGGAGCATCTGCCCCATGCCATCTCGTCGCTCCGCGCGTAGTCCTCAACGCGCTCCACGCCGGGCAAAAGCCGCACGTGTCTCCTCGACGTGGACGGTCCAGCTTGCATCCCCACGCGAGACGGCGCGGATCGGGACCGTCCTCGCATCACTCGTACGGGGCGGTGAAATCTTGGCGCTCGACGGGGAGCTCGGAGCCGGAAAAACGTACCTGGTTCGCAGCCTCGCACACGCGCTCGGCGCACCGGTCGATTCGATTGCGAGTCCGACCTTCGTGCTCATTCACGAATATCGCGGACGTGTGCCGCTCGCCCATGTCGACCTCTACCGCCTGGAGCGTCCGGACGAACTTGACCAACTAGGGTGGTCCGACTATCTTGACGGCCGATGGGTCGTGGCCGCCGAGTGGGCGGAGCGCGCGGGTGCGCAGATGCCTGAGGATCGGCTTGTGTTGTCGCTGAGTCACCGCACGCGCACAAGTCGGATGCTGCGCTGCACGGCATGCGGCCCCATTGCGCAGCAACTCCTTGACGGATTACGTCGCGCCTATCGCCCCAAAGCTCCGCGGCCGACACCGGCTGCCACGCGACGCCAGACGCGCCGCACGCGAAAGCCATCTCGATGATTCGCCTGATTCTGGTCGGCCTGCTCCTGCTGCTGTCCCTCGCGTTTTTCCTACAAAACCGCGAGCAGGAAGTGACGCTCCAATATTTTTTTGGACTCTTCTCGGCATCCACCCCGATCTATCAACCAATCCTCTCGGCCTTCGTCGTGGGGCTGCTCGTGGCCGGCATTTTGTTGTTTCCCGCCTGGCTCCAAGCGCGTATCGAATTACGCCGCCGCACGGCCGCCTTGCAGGATGCGGAGGCCGACCTGGAACGATTACGTACATCCCTGAGCGCCGCCGTGCGCGGCCCACACAGCGCCTCGGCCCGACTCGACGATCCTGACGATTTCCATGAGTGAAACCGACGCCTCGCCGCTCATGCGGCAATATCGCGAGATCAAAGCCGCGCACCGCGACTCCATTCTTTTTTTCCGTGTCGGCGACTTTTACGAAATGTTCGACCGCGATGCGGAGGAAGCCTCGCGGATTCTCAGCATTGCGCTGACCTCGCGCGACAAAACCAGCGCCAATCCCATCCCGCTGTGCGGCGTGCCGTACCATGCGGCCACCGGTTACATCGCGAAATTGCTGAAGGCTGGGCGGACGGTTGCGCTCTGCGAGCAAGTCGAAGATCCAAAGGCCGCGAAGGGCTTGGTCCGGCGCGACGTCGTGCGTGTGTACACACCCGGCACGCTCATCGATGCGGACCTCCTGCCCGCGTCCGAATCGGCCTGGCTGGCAGCGCTCTATGCGGACATGAGCGCACCCGCATCCGGCGCACGATTCGGGCTTGCGGCGTTGGACCTGTCCACCGGCGCCTTTACCGCCTGCCATTTCGACGGCGCGCTGGCGCCCGCGCAATTGGCCGACGAGTTACAGCGCCTGGAGCCGAAGGAATTACTCGTGCCGACGGATCTGCCGTCGACGGTTCACTCGCTGGTGCAGACACTGCCTCGTTGTCGGACAACCACACAGGACACACACCGCTTCGACCGAGCGCAGGCCCACTCTGTCCTGCAAAAACACTATGCCGCGCAGGCACTCGAAGCGATCTGCGACCCGTCGGCGGACGCCGCCTGTCGAGCCGCCGGCGCCGTGTTGTTGTACCTAAAAGACACACAAGCGACGACCGACCTACGCCACCTGCAACCGATCGTCGTCCGCCGAATCAGCGACACGATGCAGTTGGACGGCATGACCATCCGGAACCTTGAACTGGTTCGGCCCTTTCACGACACTGGCGCCACTGAGCGCGGAGGTCCCTCGACGCTGCTCGATGTGTTGGATGCCACAGTCACCGTCATGGGCGGACGGCTGTTACGGGAGTGGATCGTTCGCCCGCTGATCGACCGCACACAAATCCTCGCCCGCCTCGATGCGGTCGACGAACTCCGTCAACGGTTGGCGCTACGCACGCAGCTGCGTGACGCACTCGGCGCCGTGCAAGATGTCGCGCGCCTGTCGAGCCGTATTGCGGTGGGGCGAGCCTCTCCGCGCGACTTGCTGGCGCTCCACCGGTCGCTCAGCGCCTTACCAGCCGTCGGCGCCACGCTTGCGCAACTCGATGCCGCCTTGCTCAAAGACCTCGCCGCGCGGTTCGATGGCGGAGACGATCTCGTCGCGACCATCGCCGCCGCTATCCATCCGGATGCACCCGTGCTGGCTCGCGACGGCGGTGTCATCCGCGACGGGTTTCATGCGGAGGTCGATACGCTCCGCGGCGCCATGCGCGACGGGAAGCAGTGGCTGGTGCAATTGGAAACAAAGGAGCGGACACGCACCGGCATCGACTCGCTCAAGGTGCGATACAACCAGGTTTTCGGGTATTACCTAGAAGTTACCAAAACGCACCTCGCCAAGATTCCGGCGGATTACGTCCGCAAACAAACCCTGGCGAATGCCGAACGGTTCATGACGGGCGAGTTGAAGGAACTGGAAGAAAAAATTACCGGCGCGGAAGGTAAGCTGCTGGCGCTGGAGCTGCAATTGTTCGAAACGCTCCTTCGAGCGCTGGCCACCCACACCGTACGCCTGCAACGTATCGCCGACCTCTTGGCCACCATCGATGTGCTCGCATCCCTCGCCGATACCGCGGCTCGCTTTCGTTATGTTCGACCGGAATTGGTCGACGACGGATCGCTCGTCATCGTCGACGGACGGCATCCCGTCGTGGAACGTCTCGTGGCCGACTGGAGCTTCATCCCGAACGATACGACGCTCGACACGACGGATCGACGCGTAGTGATCCTGACCGGCCCGAACATGGCGGGAAAAAGTACGTACCTACGCCAGGTGGCGCTGATCGTATTGATGGCGCAAATTGGATCGTTCGTTCCGGCAAAACGCGCACAGATCGGCTTGGTCGACCGAGTCTTCACCCGTGTCGGCGCGTCGGACAACCTGGCGGCCGGCCAAAGCACCTTCATGGTGGAGATGACGGAGGCGGCGCATATCCTACGCCACGCGACCGGACAGAGCTTGATTCTGTTGGACGAAATTGGGCGCGGCACCAGCACCTACGACGGCCTCAGCTTGGCCTGGGCCATCACCGAGTACATCCATCAACCGGACCTGGTCGGCGCGCGAACGCTCTTCGCCACCCACTACCATGAGATGACGGAACTGGCCGATCGGTTGCCCGGCGTACGCAATTGCCGCGTGGCGGTGAAGGAGCGGGACGGCGACGTGTTGTTCTTACGGAAGATCGTGGAAGGGGGCGCCGACCGCAGCTACGGTATTCACGTGGCGAAATTGGCGGGCCTGCCGGCGCGCGTCATCGGTCGCGCACAAGAAGTCCTTCGCTCGCTTGAAGAAAGCGACGGCTCGCGCGATTCACGTTCGCCTGCCGTACCGACTCACAGCACATCGAAACAGGTCTCGTTTCTCGACCCTCCTCAGCCGGTGGAACATCCGTTCCTTGAAGAGGTTCGACAACTCGACCTCTTCTCCATGACGCCGCTCGACGCGCTCAATTACCTTGCGGCGGCCAAACGTCGCCTCAGCGAATCGACCTAGCCCGCGGTTATCACCGCGCCGTCACACTCCGACCTCACACCTGCTACGCACCTTCTTCCGGCCCGATCCGCTCTAGTGTACACAAACAAAAAGGGCGGCTCCCTTTCGAGAGCCGCCCTTCAGCTACAACAGACTACGACCAAGGATTAGTGATGCGCTCCCCCGCCCTTGTTGTACTCCGCGGTCCAAGGAATCATGCCGGCAACCGGCTGACCGCCAGGGATCATCACATCGTACTGCATCAACACGGTGTTCTCGCCCTTCGGGGAGGTGTTCAAGCCCTGCTTGGCCTTTGCGCAACCGGCTTCAGATTCATCCTTACCAGGACCACACTCCTTCAAGCGGAGAGCGGAGATGCTCTTCGTCTTGCCTGGCGCGCCTGCGTTTTCGTCGAGCTTTTTGATCGAGGAAATCACGCGGTGGTTCTGCTCGGTTTCCTGAGCCACAAACTCAACCAACGTGGTCTTCGAGCCTTCCGGCACTTCCTTCGCAGCGGCCGGACCGGAGTGTGGACGGGCCATGCCCTTGATCTGATCCCACACTTCCTTGTTGGCAGCGTAGAACTTCACGTTCTTGCCCGGATGCACTTTCTGCCACCAGAGACCGCTCTCGGCGTTGCCGCCGAACACGGCGATATTCAACCAGACCGCTTCATCGTACGGATCGATGATGATCACGCGACCCTGCAGGGTCGTCGGCTTGCTCATATCTCCCCACTCAAAGCGTTCCTGGAACGATTCGATGGCAAACGCGGCGGTGGTCATCGAGGCAACGAGAGCCCCGGCTGCCACGAGGGCCAAGCCTTTCATCTGAAGCTTCATGATGCGCCCCTCCTTAATCCTTAATAAAAAGACAATAAGAAGAAAAAATAGTGCCCTGCGGCAACCTACTTCAACACTTTGAAATCGGTGATGGTCCGCCCATCGAGCGTCACTTCCATGGCGACGAGCTCCTGGGAGGCCTTGATCAACCGATCCATCAGGGCCTTATCTTTCACGTTCAGACGCACCGTGGTGGCGGCATGGTACCAACCCGAGTACGGGTTGTTCTTCTCAACGCCACCCTGGTAACCCCAGGCGCAGCAGCTGACGAGAGGATCTGGCGGCTTCACATCCATGTCGGTCGAGGAACGACCGGCTGGGTTGCCCGAAGCCGGTTCGCCCGTGTTCCAGTACTGGATGCCGAACAACACTTCGGCTTCGGGGTTATCCGCCCACTGCGACCAGACACGGCCCTTGAGCGTCTTGACGACTTCGCCCTTGAGCATCTGGCCGCCGCCCACAAACTTTTCGGCGACTCCTCCAGCGACGTCGGCGGCAAAGATGTTGCCCGACGTCAACATTCCCAGTGCGGCAACTGCCGCTGCGGCGATGACGACAACCTTCTTCATCAAAGCACCTCCTTCATGAGATCGAACCCACAATGTCTTCCCTGACTAATACGTAACGAAAAAATAAGTGCTGATAACGGGCGTCTCGAAGAGCAACGAAGGATGTTACGCAACCTCCTTTCTACTCTGCGCGACGACGCCACTCGCACGAAACAAATCGTCTTCTGAGAAAAAGTGGCGAGATGGTATAAAAATTGGCATTCCGAGTCAAGGAAATAAGCGACCAATTATCCACAAGTAAAAAATTCACTTTTCATTTGTACATTCAACACGTTGCGAAGATCTAACACGCAAAAAGTTTTCCGTCCATGAAAGAAAGATTAACGACGACTAATGTATTGCACTCGTAATTGTGCGCTCGTGGACCGGTCCCAATGCCGTCACAGAACGAGACCGTTCGTCGAATAATCGTGCGGTCAGCGTATGCACTTGTGGCGCCGACACCGCATCGATTCGCGCCACCATATCGTTCAACGACACGGGCGCGCCCAAGTACAATTCGTCCTTTGCGAGCTTACTCATGCGCCCGTGCGAACTTTCGAGTCCGAGCATGAGGCTGCCCTTCAAATGATTTTTTGCGAGCGTCAACTCGGCCTTCGTAATACCGTCGCGCTGCAGTCGGCGTAACGCGCGACACACCACCTCCACCACACGTCCCGCTTCCTGACTGCGTGTGCCGGCGTAAATGGTCATCGTGCCCGCGTCCGAATAGGTCGAGAGGTACGAATAGATCGAGTAGGCCAAGCCACGCTTCTCCCGCACTTCTTGAAAGAGCCGCGAACTGACGCTGCCGCCCAAGATGGTGTTCAGCACATGCGCCGCGTAGCGGTTCGGGTCCGACGCGCCGACACCCTGGAGGCCGATACACACATGCACTTGCTCCAATTGTTTGTGCCGGACGAGTGTCCCGCCCGACACCGACGGCGCTTGGCGCGCCGCGCGTGTGTGGCCATTGGCGCGAAACCCGCCGAACAATTTCTCCATCATCTTTCGCAACGACCGCTCCTGAAAATTTCCGGCGATGGAAATGATGGTGCGACGCGGATCGTAATGGGTCCCGACGTATCTGAGCAGATCCTTCCGCCGCCACGACGACACCGTTTCGGGTTTGCCGAGAATCGGTCGTCCCAACGGATGGCGCCGCATGACCTGTTCGGCATGAAGATCCTGCAGCAGGTCTTCGGGGTCGTCCTGCACCGTGCGGATTTCTTCCAGCACGACCTGTTTTTCTTTTTCCAATTCACGCGTCGGGAAACGCGACCGGTGGAACAGGTCGGCAAGCAGCGTGAGCGCCTGCTCCAGATGTTGATCGAGCACCTTCACGTAAAATGTCGTCGTCTCACGACCCGTGAACGCATTCATTTCGCCGCCGAGCGCGTCCATCTCATGGGAGATATCGCGCGCCGTACGTGTCCGCGTGCCTTTAAAAAACATGTGTTCCAAAAAATGGGAGAGGCCTTCTTCGCCGACCACCTCGTCGCGCGAGCCGACATCCACCCAGATCCCGACCGTGACGGACCGCAGCGTGGGAATGGACTCGCTGACAATGCGGAGCCCATTGTCCAATTGAAATTTTCGATACACGCGGATCTCCCCTTCTCGAATCAGTTCAGCACGGAGCCACAAAGAGCGAGGGCCCGCCTTTCGTCGCGAAAGAGCGGGCCCCGAGTCGATACGCAACCGAGTCGCGTCGGCGCTACGTCGTAGCCGGCTCTTTCTCCGCCGCCGGAGGAGGCGCCATCGCTTCCTTACGGCTGAGGCGGATCTTGCCCTGCTTATCGATCTCCAACACCTTGACCATGATCTGCTCGCCTTCTTTCACCTCGTCCGTGACGGCTTTCACGCGATGGTGCGCGAGCTGCGAGATGTGCACGAGCCCGTCGGTGCCGGGAAGCACTTCGACGAAGGCGCCGAAATCCATGATCTTCCGGACCGTGCCCAAGTAGAGGCGTCCGACTTCCACCTCGGCGGTCAACTGGCTGATCCGATCGATCGCCTTCTTGGCCGACGCTTCATCGGCCGACGCGATGGACACATCGCCGGTATCTTCGACGTTAATTTTTACGCCACAATCGGCGATGATCGACCGGATCATCTTGCCGCCCGGGCCGATGACGTCGCGGATCTTGTCCTGTTTGATCTTCATCGTGAAGATGCGCGGCGCGAAGGCCGACAAATTCTGACGCGGCGCGCTGATCGCTTGATGCATCTTGTCGAGGATATGCAGCCGCCCGACGCGCGCCTGCTCCAACGCATCCTTCATCAAGGCCGGCGTGATGCCGCCGATTTTGATGTCCATCTGTAACGCGGTGATGCCGTTTTTTGTGCCGGTCACCTTGAAGTCCATGTCGCCTAAATGGTCTTCCAAGCCCAAGATGTCGGACAACACGGCGACGCGGTTGCCTTCCTTGATCAACCCCATCGCGATACCTGCCACCGGCTCCTTGATCGGCACACCGGCGTCCATCATCGCCAAGGTGCCGCCGCAGACCGACGCCATCGACGACGACCCGTTCGACTCCAAAATGTCGGAGACGATCCGGAGCGTGTACGGAAATTGATCCTTGGTGGGAATGACCGCGCGCAGTGCGCGCTCCGCCAACGCACCGTGGCCGACTTCGCGGCGTCCCGGGGAACGCAACGGCTTCGCCTCGCCGACGCTGAACGGCGGAAAATTATAATGCAGCATGAAGGAGCGGGTGTATTCGCCTTCCAACGCGTCGATCCGCTGTTCGTCTTCCATCGTGCCGAGCGTCGCGACGACCAAACTCTGCGTCTCGCCGCGCGTGAACAGCGACGATCCGTGCGTACGCGGCAACACACCGACTTCGCAGGTGATCGGCCGAATGTCCGTCAACCCGCGGCCGTCCGCGCGCTTCTTCGTATCGAGAATCGCCTTGCGGACTTCGTCGTATTCGATCTGATGGAACGCCAGCGACACAAAATGTTTGCGCTTCGGATCGTCCTCTTTTTTGAGGGTCTCCGCCGCCGCCGCACAAATGCTGTCCAGCTTTTCCTGCCGCGCCTTTTTGTCGGCGATGACGATGGCTTCTTGCATCGGACCGACTACGAGTTGCTTCACTTGCTCGACCAAGGCGGGATCGACCTGCTCTACTTCCACTTGGCGCTTCGGCTTCCCGGCCTTCTTGCGCAATTCGCCGACCGCCGCGAGGATCTTTTTGATCTCCGCATGCGCCAGCTCGATGGCTTCGAGCATGACGGCTTCCGACAATTGGCTCGCGCCGGCTTCGACCATCATCACCGCATCGGCCGTGCCTGCGACCACGAGGTTTAACTCGCCGGTTTCCAACGTCTCGATATCGGGATTCACGACAAACTGGCCGTTCACACGGCCGATCTTGACGCCCGCCACAGGATTGTCGAACGGGATGCTCGACACGGCGAGTGCCGCCGAAGCGGCCGTGATCGCCATCACATCCGTCGTGCCCGTCTTATCCGCGGACAACACCGACGCGATCACCTGCGTTTCGTAGTAGTACCCTTCGGGGAAGAGCGGACGAATCGGACGGTCGATCAACCGGCTGGTCAACACTTCCTTTTCCGCTGGACGCCCTTCGCGCTTGAAATAGCCGCCGGGGATTTTTCCCGCGGCGTACGCGCGTTCCTGATAGTCGACCGTCAACGGAAGAAAATTAGTGCCCGGCTTGATCGTCTGCGAGGAGACGGCGGTGGCCAAGACCATGTTGTCGCCGTAGGTCGCGAGAATCGACCCGTCGGCTTGTTTCGCCATACGACCGGTTTCCAGGCGCAACGTGCGCCCGGCCACCATCACTTCAACAACCTGTACCATAGGAGCGGCTCCTTCCTGCCAGCTCCACAGATGCCCACAGAGATAGGCTCACGCGCGCACCTGCGCCCGGGAGCCCATGTCCGTGTACACCTGTGTGCTGCATCTGGGCGCCCGAAGACGAGCTCCGGGCGTCCATGAGATGTGGGACTACTTACGGATGCCGAGTCGGTCGCACATCGACCGATAGCGTTCCGCATCGACGCGGCGCAGATAGTCCAACAGCCGGCGACGCCGACCGACCATCTGCAGCAACCCGCGACGTGAATGATGATCCTTCTTGTGCAACTTAAAATGCTCGGTCAGATACGTGATCCGATTCGTGAGGATCGCAATCTGGACTTCGGGCGACCCCGTGTCCTCTTGCGTCCGACGATACTGCCCGATGAGGGCATCCTTGTCTGCCTTCGCTAACGCCATGGCTCTACTCCTCCTTGATCCACCCGTCTGCGCACTCGTCCGAGCGGCGCTCGCTCGGCGAGGCTTCTGTTTTTCTACTCGCTCGCTACTCCATCCAACACTTTTCGAATCCGCACGGTCGACGCCGGGGAACTGCTCGCCCCTGCACCGAGTATCGACGTCGGCAGCGACCCGATGGCCACCAAAGTCCCTGCCTGATCCTGTATCCGCACATCCCGCCCGAGATCGGAGGCTGCCTGGTCCTGAGTCTGCTCACCCGGCGACGATCCCAGCGATTCGACCAAGGCCTGCACTGCCGGCGACCAAGGCACCGCAACGCCATGTCGCACACGCGCCGCCGTCGGCTCGTCCACCGTCAAAATCGGCAATCCCGTGAGCGCCTCGTTCAGGCTCCACAGGCGCGCGCCGAGCGAGCCTTCTCCCGCGAGACGACCGACCGTCTCCATCGAGAGAGCGTCCTCGACCGCAAACGGCCCCACACGCGACCGTTGCAGCGACAACAAATGTCCGCCGCATCCGAGCGCCTCACCGAGATCCGCGCACAATGTCCGAATGTACGTGCCTTTGGAACAACGCACGCGCATCGACACATCCGCACCGACCACGGCTGAAATATCGAGCTCGTACACCGTGACGGTCCGCGCCTCACGCGCCACCGCCTTGCCGGCTCGCGCCGAGCGATACAGCGGCACTCCGGCGACTTTGATCGCCGAATACATCGGCGGCACTTGTTCGATGGCGCCGATAAATGCCTTCGCGGCCTGCCGTACCTGCTCGACCGTCAACGTCGGAACGGGACGAGTCTCCAACACCTGGCCCGTCGCATCCTGCGTATCGGTCGTAGCGCCCAGCCGCAGGACCGCCCGATATTCTTTATCCCACTCGACCAAATATTCGGCGATCCGCGTACCTTGCCCGATCAACACCGGCAATACACCGGTCGCCGCGGGATCGAGTGTCCCCGCATGGCCGACCTTCGCGCCGCGCAGCAGTCCGCGCACTTTTGCGACAACATCGTGCGAGGTCCATCCGCTCGGCTTATCGACCGCCAACACACCGTGCAACGCGGCCGTCGTCACCGTGGCCACGTTACTCATGTCGTTCGCCGGTCGGCGCCGAAGATGTCACCGCGCCGGGCGACGCAGATGCATCGGCCGCAGGCTCTCCGCTTGCCTCAGGCTGATGCTCGATCTCGTCTTCCGGGCCTTCTTCGAACTGCGCCGGGTCGTCTGCGCGTTCACCCCCCGGACGCACCTGATCGAGCAACGCCCAAATACGATCGCCGCGCGGGCCGCTCTCGTCCCGATGGAAAATCAGCTCAGGCGTATACCGAATGCCCAGCCGATGCCCCAATTCGGAACGGATGAACCCGTTCGCCTTCGCCAATCCATCGGCCAATTCGCGGTCGCTGTGCCCGTTGATGAGCGTCGTGTAATAGACGCGGGCCAACCGCAGATCGTTCGTCACGGACGCATCCGTGATCGTCACGTCGCGCAACCGCGGATCGCGCACTTTCCGCATGAGGATGTCGGCGACTTCCATCCGAATCTGGTCGGCCACTCGTGTGGCGCGTTTGCTCGCGGGCTTCATCTTGCGTGTTCCTACGACGTTCCGCCGCTAGAGCAATTCGATCCGGGAATCCAACACCTCGATCGTCGGCACGGCCTGAATCAGATTCAGCGCTTGCGTCAGCACCTGCTCGACGTGGCCGCCTTCATTCGCCACACAGGCCACCGCGAGCGTCGTGCGCTGCCACAAATCCAACTCGCCCACTTCCGCCACCGACACGTTCAGCTTCTTCAGCCGATCTTTGATGCTGTGGAGGACGTGGCGCTTATCCTTCAGCGAGTGGCTGTCCGGGAAATAGATCTCCGCTCGACAGAGCCCGACGATCATGGCGCGTCAACGTCCCGCCGTCGCCTCACAACTTGACGGCGACACGATCCAGCACAAAGTTCTCGATGACGTCGCCGGCTTTGATGTCGCTGAAATTCTCGACGCCGATACCGCACTCGTACCCCTGCTGCACTTCACGCACGTCGTCTTTGAAGCGCCGCAACGAGCCCAATTTGCCTTCGTACACCGTGACGGAATCGCGCACCACACGCACGCCGGAGCAAGCGCGGGTCATGCTGCCGTCCACCACGTAACAGCCGGCGATGACGCCCGCCTTCGACACGTTGAACACCTGGCGCACTTCGGCGCGCCCAAGCGTCCGTTCCTTGAACGTCGGCTCCAACAACCCTTCCATCGCGTTGCGAATGTCGGCGATGGCGTCGTAAATTACGCTGTACAAGCGGAGGTCGACGCCTTCCTGCTCGGCCAACGAGGCCGCCTTCGGTTCCGGCCGCACGTTGAAACCGATCACGATGGCCTTCGACGCGGCCGCCAACAACACGTCGGTTTCCGTAATGCCGCCGACGCCTTTGTGAATGACGCGCAGACGCACCACCTCCGACGGCAACTTTTCGACCGCCGCAGCCAACGCTTCAGACGACCCCTGCACGTCGGACTTGATGACGACGGCCAGTTCCTTCATGTCGCCCTGCTTGATGCGGGCGTAGAGATCGTCCAGGCTGACCTTCGCCGGGCCAGCCAAATCGGCGGCGCGTTGTTTCTGCAACCGTGTCTCGGCGATTTCGCGCGCCACACGTTCGTCCTTCACCGCCATAAACGTATCGCCCGCGGACGGCACACCGGAGAGGCCGATGACTTCGACCGCCGTCGAGGGGCCGGCTTCTTTCAACTTGTGTCCCAGCGCCGGGAGGAAGGCGCGCACGCGGCCGCTGAATGTGCCGACGACGTAGGCGTCGCCGATATGGAGCGTGCCGTCTTGCACCAGCACCGTGGCGACGGGACCACGCCCGCGATCCAACTTCGCTTCGATGACCGTGCCCTTCGCCGGACGGCGCGGATCGGCTTTGAGTTCCAACACGTCCGCCTGCAGCAGGATCATTTCCAACAACAGATCAAGGTTCTGTTTTTTCTTCGCGGAGACCTCGACCATGATGGTCTGGCCGCCCCAGGCTTCCGGAATCAAATTGTGCTCGGCGAGGGCGTGCTTGACGCGGTCGGGATTCGCTTCCGGTTTGTCGATTTTATTCACGGCTACGATGATCGGCACACCAGCCGCGGTCGCGTGGTGGATGGCTTCTACCGTCTGCGGCATAACGCCGTCGTCGGCCGCCACCACAAGAATGACCAGGTCGGTCACCTTCGCCCCGCGCGCACGCATGGCGGTGAACGCTTCGTGGCCCGGCGTGTCGAGGAACGTGATGCGCTTGCCGTGCAACTCGATTGAATAGGCGCCGATATGTTGCGTGATGCCGCCCGCTTCGCCTTCGGCTACCTTGGTCTGCCGGATCGCATCCAACAGCGAGGTTTTGCCGTGGTCGACGTGGCCCATGATCGTCACCACCGGCGGACGCGTTTCGAGCTGCTCGTCTTCCGTCCATTCGGCGGCTTCTTCGAGGAGCTCGTCGCCCTCTTTCTGCACGGCGACTTCGACCTTCACGCCGAACGACTCGCCGATCAACGTCGCCAATTCCAAATTCATCGGCATGTTGAGGGTGAGCATTTGCCCGGCTTCCATCAACTTGCGCATGACATCGGCGGGACGTTGCCCGACCAACTCGGCAAACTCTTTCACCGTCGCTCCGGCGGTCAGCTTCACACTCTTCTTCCGCGGCTTGGTAATTTCCGTGACCGGCGTCGCACCGGTATGGCGAGACCGATCGTCGCGGCGATGGACGGAGATGGCGCGCAAATCGCCCCAACGCGTCGCGTCTTCGTGCACCCGCGCATCCTCGCCCTCGCGCTCGCGCGCGCCGGGCTTCCTGACTTTTTTCGCAGCGGCCCCGCGGCCCTTTTCGCCGAGGTCCGGTCCCATCACGCCTTTTTTCTTTAACGCGGCAGCCAGATCGGCCTGCGACATCATCGACCCAGGCGTGCTGGGCTTCGCCGACGGCGTCGGCGGAATCACGGCTTGCGTATGGAGCGTCAGACCTGCGGCGAGAATCGTTCCGACGGGCACTTCCACCGGAGGCGTCGGAGGAACGGGCGCGGGCGACTCAACCACTGGGGGCGGCGCAGGCGCGGGCGGTTCGACCACGGCTTCGACAACGGGCGCCTCGGCGACGACCACCGGCGGCGGCTCGACGACGGGCGTCATCGGCGGCAATTGCGGCTCAGCCGCGATGGGCGCCATGTCGACGGGACCCGGCTCGTCTTCGCTCTTCTTTTTCTTGATGAGAATGCGGCGCTTGTCCGGTTTCGCTGGCTCCTCCACGGCGGCCGACACGGTACGACCAGGACCAGATTTCGCCACGCTTCCGCCTCCCTCTACATCGGACCGACCAGGACCGGCGTCCTTGCCGACCTCTTTGTCCGTCCGAGCACTCCCCGCCTGCAATCGAGCCAACACCCGCTCGGCGACATCACTTTCCAACGTGCTGCTGTGCGACGCGACCGTCACACCCAGGCGCTTCAACTCAGCCAGGACGTCCTTACTTTCGACGCCGGCTTTTTTGGCAATTTCGTATACGCGCATCTGGCGCCCCACTCCTCACCCGCCGCTGCCGCGGCTCCCCACGACGCGCGACAGACGACACTCCGACAGGCCCTAGGCCTTGGGCGAATCGTCCTCGCGCGCGGCATCGGCCTCGCGTTGCGCGCGGGCTTCTTCGGCTTCGCGCTGCGCCGCTGCTTCTTCCGCGAGCGCCGCACGAATTTCTTTGTCGCGCTCGACCTTTTCTTTTTCGTATTCGGTCGCGCTGATGATGTCGATCTTCCAGCCGGTCAGCTTAGCGGCCAACCGCACGTTCTGCCCGTTTTTGCCGATGGCCAAGGATAACTGCGAGTCGGCCACGACGACCAGCGCGGACTTTTTCTCTTCGTCGATACCGACCTTTTCGATCGTCGCGGGATTCAACGCTTCGGCGATGAACACGCGGGGATCGGTCGTCCAGGCGACAATGTCGATTTTTTCGCCGCGCAACTCGCGGACGACCGCCTGCACACGCGAGCCTTTGATGCCGACGCAGGCGCCGACGGGATCGACGGCCTTGTCGCGCGAGGCGACGGCGATTTTCGTCCGGTCGCCCGGCTCGCGGACGATGCCTTTGATCTCGACGATTTTTTCGGTGACTTCCGGCACTTCCAATTCGAACAACTTCGACACGAATTGCGGATGCGTGCGCGTCAAGATGACCTGCACGTCTTTCGGCGTACGCCGCACTTCCAGCAACATGGCTTTGACGCGGTCGCCGCGGCGATAGGCTTCGCGGGGGATCTGCTCTTGAATCGGCAACACGGCTTCCGTCTTGCCGAGATCGACGAGGTAGTTCCGCCGCTCCATGCTGATGATGACGCCGTTGACGAGGTCGCCCTGGCGATTGGAATAGTCGCGCTGCACGACTTCCCATTCGGCCTCGCGGACTTTCTGGAAGATCACTTGTTTGGCGGTCTGCGCGGCGATGCGGCCTAGCTCGTCCATTTCGATGACGGAGCCGATTTCGTCGCCGACCTCGGCGCCTTCGTCGACCTTGCGCGCTTCCGTGATGGAAATTTCGGCCTTGGGATTGCTGACCGTCTCGACGATCGTCTTGACCGACACGACCGAGATTTCGCCGGTCTTCGGATCGATTTCGACTTGGATGTTTTCGCCCTGCCCGAACCGCTTCTTTGCGGCCGTCTGCAAGGCGGATTCGACCGCGCCCAAGACGCGCTGTTTATCGATGCCCTTCTGGCGACCGATCTCGTCGATGACCGCGATCAATTCCTTATTCATGGCGACCTTCCTTCATCCGGAGCGTCTCCGCTCGACCCCTGCCGCTAAAATTCCACTTCCAGACGCGCCAACGCGATGGCGTCCCACGCCAGCGTAACCGTTCGCTCGCGTTTGCCTTCGGTGACGAGCAGCTCCACGCCGCCGTCTCCCACTGCGCGCACACGCCCGACGATCCGCCACTGCCCGTCGATCGGGCGCGTGAACTTCACGTTGATCAACTTGTCGATGACCCGCTCGTACTCGCTTCGACGTTTCAGCGGCCGGTCCAACCCGGGCGACGACACTTCGAGCGTATAGGCGTGCGGGATCGGATCCGCCACATCGAGCGCGGGGCTCAAGGCCTTATGCACGCGCTCGCAATCGTCCACCGTCACGCCGCCGGTCTTATCGACAAAGACACGGACGACCGACCGAGGCCCTTGTCCGACGCACACCACCTCGACGAGATCGATTCCCATGGCCCAGAGGATCGGCGCGGCAACGTCCTGCACGCGCTGGGCAACGTGGGTGCTGGTCATGAGCAGGGGAGAACGCCGACCACTACCGGACATGGCCTACAAACAAAAAAGTGGGCCAACGCCCACTTCAAAATCCGCGAAACTCTAACATTTTGCAATTTGGCAATGCAAGGGCGAGGGACGGTCTCTGGGTCACACCTGAAGGTCTAAACCACCGGCTCTGAAGGCGCTCCCAGACAGGCCGATACCGCTCGCTTATGACCCCGCCTGCGTGAACGTCCGAAACAGATTCTGAAGCTGTTGCGTCACTGGACCCGGCACACCGGCACCGACCGGACGACCGTCGATACGAACGATCGGTAGTACCTCGACCGTCGTCCCCGTCAGAAACACTTCCTGCGCGTGGCGTACCCGTTCCATCGGCAACGAAGTTTCGTGCACGGCGATGCCATTACGTCGCGCAAGATCCAGCACCACCTGCCGCGTGACACCTGCCAGAATCGTCGGGCCCAATGGCGTGGTGGCGAGCGCTCCGTTTTCGACGATCACCACATTACTGACCGAGCCTTCGGTAACCTGCCCCTGCCGCACTAATAACGCTTCGAAGGCACCGGCATCGAGCGCGCGTTGGCGCGCGAGCACGTTGCCGAGCAAGTTCAGGCTCTTGATGTCGCATCGCGCCCAGCGAAGATCGTCGGTGAAGATTGCGGAGACGCCGGTGGACTGGCGCGCCGGATCGAGCGGCATCAGCGCGGTGAACGTCAAGACCAGCGTGGGGACGGCGCCTTTCGGAAAGGCATGGTCCCGCGGAGCGACCCCGCGCGACACTTGGAGATAAATTTTTGTGTCGGGATGGGCGGCGCGCCGGACACCATCCTCGATAATTGTCGTGAGATCGGCAAGCGATCGCGGGAGCTCGAACGACAATGCGCGCGCGCTCGTCGCTAAACGATCGAGGTGCGCCGCCAACTGAAACGGTTTCCCCCGATAGGTCCTGATGACTTCGTAGATCCCGTCGCCGAATTGGTAGCCGCGGTCTTCGATCGAGACCTTGGCCTCCGCAAGCGGGAGAAAGGTTCCGTCGATGTAGGCAAGGTTGGGCATAACTGTCGGTGGCAACGGCGTGCGTGCGCCGAACGATCGGCACGAAGAACGGGCTAGGCGCCGGACGCCGGATCACCCGCATCGACCACAAACACACGGCGATCTTCAGCGGTGAACTTCCAGCCCATCCGCTTTTCGAACAGTATGCGATGGCGACCGGAACGGACGACGGAAAATTCGAACGTACGTTGGCCTGTGTCCACGGCGTTGTTGCTGGCGATACGCAGATAGTCGTCGGCGACCAACGAAAGGGCCGTGCGGTCGAAGGTCGGCACCCACTGTTCACCGCGGGTCCGATCTTCCCAGAGATTGACGATCACAGACGCACCGGGACGTGACGTCACCACACGCGTCATTGCATCCGTCTCGCTTTTTCCGCTCGCCTGCCCGGTTCCCACGCGCTCCGCCTTAGTTCTCAGTCTGCAGCTACACCACTCAGCGCAGCCGATTGTGCAACAACCCTATCCGCGACGACGCGGCCCCACATAGATGGCGGTCCCGTCGATTTTGACCTCGTAACTGCCGACACAATAGCCGCCGCCGTCCGTGCCCCGTCCATTGCGGACGTCGAACGCAAGGTCGTGCCAGGGACAGGCGATGACGCAGCCCTTCAAGCGCCCCTCATGCAACGGCCCGCCTTCGTGCGGACAAAGGTCGTGAATCGCATAGATCTGCCCATTGACGTTGAAGAGTGCAATCGGGCGCGACTGCACCTTGACCAGCTTGGTTCCGCCAACCGGCACCTCGTCCATCTGCGCAACCAACTCGAATCCGTCCATATCGTCCGCATGCCATCATGGACATGCCCTTCTTCTTCAGGTACAGGCCGCATCACAAGACCGCACACACTGGCATTTGACGCAACGGCGCGGGACCTTACCACGTCACATGACCAAGGTAAACTTCATCTCCATCCCGACGGCGATGCCTAACTGCTTCACGACACCGGCATTCGTTTCGATCACGTAGCGCGCGTCCGACGGCGGCGGTCCGTATCGTGTGCAAGGTTCCTGCGCACAGGGCGGCACGCCTTCCAAAATATGCACGATGTGTTTGCTCTCATCCGCCCAGACGATATCGACCGGGAACCGATAGGCTTTCGTCCACACACGGTGGAGTCCGGACTGATCGTAGATGAACAACATCGCTGCGCCTGCCGGCATGCTGTCGCGAAACGCCAGACCAAACAGCAACTTCTCCGGCGTATTCGCCACTTCCCCTTCCAACGTCTGCTCATTGGGAAAGGCGATGCGGATCGTCTCCGTTTCTTTATCGCCGCTGAGGATGACGCTGAGCGACATCAACAAAATCGCCATCGCAATCAGCAAGCCGATGCGATGCCGCGCATTCGAGAGCAGCGCCCCAAAACCGCCCATGTCGAGTGACCGCCTTTTCGCTACACGCCGTCCGCGTGACATCGCTGCGCATCGACGCGGACGATCTCCACGCGACGCGTCGCACATACACCGAGACCGTACACAGGCCGACGCCTGCGCGCACTCTTCATCGACATGCGCACAGCACCTAGGCCCAAGGGCCCACGAGATCAATGAGATAGGGCTTCTGCGCCGCACGCGGCCCGTTGACTTGCAGAATTTTGGCAGTCTAGAATGCAGCCCGCATTCGATGCAACTGTGAAGGCTGTGCGCAGCGTTTTCATATGTACGTCACACGTCGCGGAGGCAGCGACGATGCGGGGAACGCAACGGCGTTCACGCAGGTGATTCAGGGATTGTGGTCGTGTCGATAAGGAGGCACAGGTTATGTCACTGCTGATTACCGATGAATGCATTTCTTGCGGCGCTTGTCTGCCGGAATGCCCGAATGAAGCCATTTTCGAAACACGAAGCGATGCGGAGTCCAAGGGCTTCCACGTAGGCGACGGCCAGGGCGTCGGTGACAGCATCTATGTCATCACCCACGATCGCTGCACCGAGTGCGTCGGGCACTTCGACGAACCGCAATGCGCGGCCGTTTGCCCGGTGGACAACTGCTGCATCTCCGACCCGGCCTATCCGGAAACGACCGAAGTCTTATTGGAAAAGGCGAAGACCGTGAATCCGGAAAAGGCGATCGATCCGGCGAAGGTCTGGAGCGGCGTGCGCAACTAAGTCGCCCCGTTCCGTTTGTATCGAGACAGCGGCCCCGTTACGAGTTATCGTGGCGGGGCCGCTTCCGTTTTGGGGCCAACATTCGCCCCGGAGGCATGCCGGGGCGGTTTTGCGCATCTGCTCGCGCCTCCACCGCTCACGCAGTAGACTAGGAGCAGATCGACCACGCGGTGACCCAACCGACTACCGACCCGCCGATGCGCGACTACTCGAGTCGCGACCTATCGCGGATCCGACGAGGAGGTGCCTCATGCGACGTGTCTCTTGTGCCCTTGCCGTTCTCGGCCTCACGTTCGTCCTCACCTCGCCTCACCCTGCGGGTGCCCAGCCGCCGTCCGCTGTCTCTTCATCCCCCGAGATCGACGCCCTCACCGGCGAACCAGCGGAATCGCCGGACCTCTGGTCGTTGATCGAAACCTTCGTGAAGAAAACGTCCGCCGGCAGTCGCGAACATTTTTGGGTGGTCAATTATGCGACGGTGGAAGAAGACGAAGTCACCGTCGATATCAGCACGGTCGTTCGCTGGACGGGCGACACGGCTCCGCAAGCCGAACGGTTCCTACTGCTGATCGCTCGTGGACAGGTCGTCGGCGCGCAACGCATTGCGGTGACGGGAGACGCGGACTGTAAGCCGGAAGACGTGTAAACGACAGATACAGGCGAGAGAAACGCGAAGGCCCCGAGCAGGAAACCCTGCTCGGGGCCTTCGTCTGCAAACCCTAGACCGACCGATCGACTACTTGATCATCAACAACTTCCCACCCACGTGGGCCGGATGGAGATGGCAGCGATAGGTCAACACGTTGCCCTGCGTCGCATAGAAGAGGTCGCTGGTCGGGATACCAATGTACTTGGTCTCGCCCGGCTTCAACACGACTTCTGCCTTCACGACGAACGGGGAGACGGCATTCACGGCATCGGTCATCTGGAAGCCATGATCCGCGGTCGAGTTGTTCGTCACCTTCAAGACGACCGGACGGCCCGGACGCACCTTGAAATCGATGATCGTGTTTGGCGGATACCAGGCCTTCATGTTGCCGATTTCGACGGCGTAGAGCGACGCGTCGACTTCGAGCTCTCTAAACGGCTGGCCGACCACCGATCCGGTTTCCAAATCGCCGACTTCCACACCGCCCGCCTGCAACGCCATAGCATTGTTCGCCGCCATGAGCGCCATGAGACCGAAAAAAACTGAGATGAACGCCTTACCCATGACTGACCTCCTTAGGGGAAGAGTAATGAGATGAACCCGAACGCCTAGGTCCGAAACCCTGAATCGTGTCCAGTCACTGCAAAGAACGCAAGCCGGTCCCCACAGACCGGCAGAACAGCGCGAGCTTATAGCACAGCGCTTCAAAGGGAAGCAAGGACGAACTGCCCGGTCCACTGGGCGGCTATTTCAACCGCAACGACCGCATTCCGACCGATTCATACAGCGCGCGCTGAGAATCCGTTACCGCGTCGGACCGTCGAGCGCGGGCGCCTCGACATCACGCCCCATCAACAGATCGTAGGGCGCAAAGTCGTCGGTCAGCACCGCCCCTGACGACCACGGCTCCGTGCGGCGCGTCGCCCACAGCTCAAGCGCTTCGATCGGGAGCTTCCGATCCGCAATCATCTGCGGCGTCCGCATCTGAGCCGTCGCCACACCCTGCCCATCGACCGGCGCCCCGGCGAAAAAAATCAGATTGCGCGCACGCCCCTGCTTGGACTTCCACGGCCCCTGCACAGACAGCGTCTCGACGGTCGGGAACGTGGTCCGAAGCGTTTCCACTACCGCTCGCTCACGCGCGAGATCGCCGCCTTCTCCGGATGAGGCCAGGTTCACCGCCAGCACCCCGCCCGGCGACAGCCGCCGCCGCAACTCCGCATAAAATTCCCGCGTCGTCAGGTGGAAGGGAATCATGTGGCGCGCAAACGCATCCATCCAAATGATGTCGTACTGCGTCTGGCGCGCCTGCAAAAAGGCGCGCGCGTCCTTCACATACACATGGTGCGTCGGCGCCGGCGTATAACCGAAATACTCCTCTGCCACCCGCGCCACCGACGGGTCGACCTCGACCGTGTCCAATTCCATCTTCGGATAGGTCGCCCCCAACCACTTGGCCAACGAGCCCCCGCCATGCCCGAGGATCAGCGCACGCGACGGCTCGGGCACGAACGTAAAGGCCAGCATCATGGCTTGGCTGTAGGGTAGGTACAGTTGGACGGGATCCG
The DNA here is from genome assembly GCA_046351095.1 of Nitrospiraceae bacterium. Classification (GTDB taxonomy): domain Bacteria; phylum Nitrospirota; class Nitrospiria; order Nitrospirales; family Nitrospiraceae; genus BQWY01. The sequence continues at coordinate 2,606,868 of JAXLZC010000001.1, read as the reverse complement.
TCTTCCACATGACGGCGTGAAACGTCCGATCGAGGATGAGGTAGCGAAACAGGTCGTCGTCACGTACGCGTAGTTGCTGGTACGGACTTTCCTCTTGGTAGACCGGCATGGCCATCGGCGACAACGGGTGCGCGGCCAACCAGCCCACTCCGACTAGTCCGGCCAGGGTGGCGGTAGTCGCCGTACGCAGGAAGGCACCGCGGCCAAGCATCCACACGAGTCCCAACGCCAGCTGCGCGAGCCCCAGCCCAATCAACAGCCACCGCGTTCCCACCCATGAGAGGAGAAAAAACGCCGTCCCCCAGGTACCGACCAAACTTCCGACGGTCGAGACCGCAATCATCCGCCCCGTGCTCCGCCCGAGATGGCCCATATCGTGGACGGCTAAGCGAAGCAGCGCCGGCAAAATACCGCTGAGGCCGAACGCGGGCGGCGCCAGCAGAATCGTCCCCGCCACGCAGGGCCCCCAACGCGGATCGTCGATCCACGACGCCACCGAGGTCAGCACGGTCTGCGAAATACCGGCCAAGGCGACGGTCCAAAGCCCGGACCCCACGAACAGTCCCGCGAGTACACGATGTCCGGGAAACCGATCGCTCGCCCAGCCGCCGAAGGCGTAGCCTGAGCTCATGGCGGCCAAAATGACGCCGATCAAGGCGCCCCACACAAATAAAGAATTGCCGAAGACGGGCGCCAGGAGGCGGCTGCCCAGGATCTCCATGGCCATGACGATGGCGCCGGAGAGAAAGGCGGTAATCGGGAGCATCATTGGGCGAGTAGTGCAGCCGGCTGGAGCATGGAGCGGGACCGGCGCATCAGCACAACGACCGACGGCCGAGGATGACGAGCGTCCTCACCCTCCCCAATTCTTGAAATATCGGAGCAGGTCGCGGACGGAGAGCATGCCGACGATTTCATGATCTTCGGTGACGACCAGATGTCGGATGCCGTGCTCGGCCATGAGATCGCTGGCGTCATGGGCGGTCCGTTCGATGGAAATACTCACCAGCGGTTGGCTCATCACTCGCCGGACCTGCTCGACCTGCGGGTCCAGATGCACGGCCATCCCGCGACGCACGAGATCGGTCTCGCTGATCAAGCCGACGTGGCGATCGCCGTCCTTCACCAACAATGCGCCGACACGTTCGTCCCGCATACGGACCGCGGCCTCGGCCAGGGTCGCCGTGACATGGATCGTCCGCGGCGCACGGTTCATCAAAATCGCTAAGGGTCGCGCCATCACGCCTGGTGTGGACATACGCAATCCCTCCTATGTGCGCTCGGCCGATGTCGTCCAGAATTCTGACAGATCGGCGCGACTCGCCCCACCATGATGGATCGGCCATACGAGACGGGCCGGATTCTATGCATGCGCTTCACAGGCTGTCAACGCGCTGCGACACACGTTCTCGTGGCAGGGCGTGGCCCTTGCTCCACACGTACGGCACGATGCGCACATCGCCACGTAGGCAATTTTCCTTGTCGGCCTAGGACCCATCCAGTATAGTTCTGTACACGATCGGCTCGGACCGGATCGTCTTGCAGTGATCGCCTAAGGGAGGAAGGGTCCATGCACATCAGCGTTATCGGCACAGGGTACGTGGGGCTCGTCACGGGTGCGTGTTTCGCCGAATTCGGCGTCCACGTGACGTGCATGGATACGGATGCGAGCCGGATCGCCAGACTGGAAAAGGGCGAAGTGCCGTTCTACGAACCGGGGATCACGGAGTTGGTCCTCAAGGGCATCAAGGAAGGTCGCCTGAGCTTCACCACCGACGTGGCGAAGGCGGTCGATAAAGCTTTGGTGATCTTTATTGCCGTGGGCACGCCACCGAAGGCCGACGGTTCCGCGGACTTGTCGTACGTCGAACAGGTCGGGCGCGGAATCGCACAAAACATGACGGGCTACAAGGTCATCGTCACCAAGTCGACCGTCCCCGTTGGCACCGGCGAAAAATTACGCGAAGTCATCAAGACCAGCCAGGCGGGCAAACATCGTTTCGATATCGTGTCGAACCCGGAGTTCCTGCGGGAAGGGTCCGCCATCGAAGATTTCATGCGCCCGAATCGCGTCGTCATCGGGGCGGATAGCGATCAAGCGGTCGCGATCATGAAGGATCTCTATCGCCCGCTGTACTTGATCGAGACGCCGTTCGTCGTCACCGACATCCCGACGGCCGAAATGATCAAGTACGCCTCCAACGCCTTCCTCGCGACGAAGATTTCGTTCATCAACGAGATGGCGAACCTCTGCGAACGTGTCGGCGCCGACGTGCAGATGGTGTCCAAGGGCATGGGGCTGGATCAACGTATCGGCAACAAGTTTCTCCATGCGGGACCGGGCTTCGGCGGATCCTGTTTCCCCAAGGACCTGGCCGCGCTCGTGCAGACCGGTGAACGGTCCGGCTTCACCATGCAAATCGCTACGGCCGCCGCGAAGGTGAACTACGAGCAGCACATGCGGATGGTGACGAAGATTCGCGAAGCGACGGGCGGACTCGAGGGGAAAGTCTTCGGCGTCTTGGGCCTCTCGTTTAAACCCAACACCAACGACCTCCGCGAAGCGCCCGCCTTGACGATTCTCGGCGAGATGATGAAGGAAGGGGCCAAGGTACAGGCCTTCGATCCGGTCTCCATGGAAGAGGCTTCGAAGCTGTTGCCGGGAATCCGTGCCTGCAAGGACACCTACGATGTGGCGCAGGGAGCGGACGCGCTGATCATCATGACCGAGTGGAATCAGTTCCGCACGTTGGACTTCGAGCGGCTGAAAAAGATGATGCGCCAATCGCTCTTGATCGATTTGCGCAACGTGTATGACTCGGAGCGTGTGACCTCGTTCGGGTTCCGCCACGTGTCGGTCGGACGGAGAACAGGCGAGGCGACGTCGAAGTAGTCGCAGTTCCGTTCGCACATCCAAACAGAAGGGCCGCGCCTGAGAATCCAGACGCGGCCCTTTGTGTATACAGACCCGACGCTCGACGAGCGAGACCCGCTGTTAGGCGCTGGTTAAGCGCGCGGGAGCCGCCTTCGTTTCGGTCCCGGTCTTCGGCTTGTAACCCATCCGGTCCAACACCTTCACGATCCGGCTCTTCAACCGATCGTCCGCATCGCCCAACGCAGTGGCCAACGGCTCGACCGCGGGCTTGCCGATCTTCCGAATGATCTCGGTCGCCGACTGGCGCAACTCGTCTTCTTCGGACACGAGCAAGGGAATCAGCGGCGCCACGGAAGTCGCGCCGATCTTGATCAACGCATCGTAGGCGCGCTGCCGCACGTCGCAAACTTCATCCGCCAACGCATCGATGAGCGGCCCCACCGCGCGGGTCTCGCGCAGTTCACCCAACGTTTCGACGGCGTACTTGCGGTTCAACCAGTGCGAATCCTTCATATCGACGAGCATCGCGTCGGCCTTCGCCGCATCCGGATCTTTTGCGCGAATGCGGAAATGTTTGGCGATGCGCTTCCCGCCCTCTTCCACCACGCGGATCGTGGCGCCGTCGCCCGGCTTGATCTTTTTGAGGTCTTCGAGGACTTCTTCCGCCACATCGAGCACGACGGTCTTGCCGTCGTACGCAAGCAGCTCGACCTCGATCTGGCGGGCTTCGGGATTCACCGCCACCACTTTTTCGGTCACGAGGTTGAAGCCGTCCTTCTTGCCCCCGTCCTTTTGTCCGATTTGTATGAGCCGTACTGGTTCGTCAGCCATGATGTTGCACTCCTTCTTGCCAAGATCCCTGCGACCGCCGCCTCGCCCTGGCCGGTCGTCGGGTCCTGTCGGTCCCGGAATTAGTTCGCTGTCTCCGACGTCTTCTCGCCTAAACTCGCCAATACGGCTTCAACGGTCTCGACGACCATCGTATTTTCATCGTTCAAAAGCGGGCGTAACGACGGCACGGCGCGGCGATCGCCGAGACGCGCGAGCGCCTCCGCCGCGTTGCGTCGCACCAGCCAATCTTCGTCGGCCAACGATTGGATCAACGCATCGAACGCGCGGACATCGCCGATTCGGCCCAACGCTTCGGCCGCATGCCGACGCACCATCCAACTCGGTCCCATCAAGCCGTCGATCAGCGCATCCACCGCGCGCACGTCGCCGATTTTTTTCAGCACACGCGCCGCATCTTCCCGCAATTGATTGTCTTGGAGCGCTTCCACCAAACCGGGCACCGCACGCGGATCGCCCACACGTTCGAGCGCCCAGACCGCCGCCGAACGAACGGCGCCGTCGCGATCTTTGATCGCCCGCACCAACGGTTCGACGCCGCGCGGATCGCGCAGCTTCCCCAAGCCATGCGCGGCCTGCTCGCGAATCGCCCATTCGTCGCTCTCGCGCAGGGCCTCGATCAACGGCTCCACGACCTCCGGGCCCATCCGCACGACGGCGCTGGTGGCCGCTTCGCGGATCATCGCGTCTTCATCGGCCATGAGGTCGATCAATCGCGGCAAGGCATCGCTTCCCGCTTGGCCCAAACTCGCCACCGCATGGTCGCGCAAGGCTTCGTTGTCGTCGCGCAGCGCCGAGATCAGCTGTTCGATGCGATCGAACTCCCGGCCGGTTTCTTGTTCCACGTTATCCACCGGTCGCCGCCTCCTCTGCCTGCGCCGCTTGCGCTTCCGCCAAGGCGGCAAGTTTATCGACGATCAGTCCCGCGTTGTACGAGACCAAGCCGTCGCGATCCGTCTTCAGCCGCTCGAACAACTCGGCTTGCGGCCGCAGCACTTCCACTTCTTTAATTTTGGCCAATGCTTCCATCGCGAACACCCGGAGCGGACGCACCGGAATCGCCTCGATATACAACTGGACCGGGCGCGCATCGCCGATCAACCCCAACGACTTGATCGCATGCTCCTTGACGCCGGTGTCCTTGTCCTTCTCCAACCGCTCCATCAGCGCCGGCACCGCGCGCACATCGCCGATTTTCCCGAGCAGGTCGGCGGCCGCCTCGCGTACCACCCAATCGTCGTCGTCCAAATATTCGATGAGAATTTCCACCGCCGGGCGCCCGATACCGAGCAGCGCGATGACGGTGCTCATCCGCGCGTCCTCGCGCTCGATCGAGCCTTCGACATCGCGCAGCGCGTTCATCGCGCCGTCGATCCGTTCGCGCACGGCGCCGAGTCGTTGCAACGTCCGCACGGCGATCTGCGTCAACGCGGGGCGTCCCATCGCATCGACCAACGCATCGGCCGAGCGCGGCTCCAACAGATGCTCCAGCATCGTGGCCGCGGTCACCTGCGCATCCTCGCGCCCGTTCCGCACCAGTTCGCACAGGGGATCGATGGCGGTCGGCACCGCGCCGACCAGCGTCATGATCATCTTCCGCGTCTCGTCATCCGTCACATCGCTCAGCGTGTGGACCAAGACGGTCGCCGCCTCGCGATCCAATACACCGGCCATCTGGCTCAACGCCTGCGCCCCTGCCTGTCGGACGGTGGACTCATCGCTGGTCAACATCCGCACAAGCGGCACACCCGCACGTGGATCTTTCACACGCGCCAGCATCGCGGCCGCTTCGGCCTTGAGCGCCGGCGCTCCCTGCTCGGTGGCCTGGATCAACGCCGTGACCGCCTTCGGCCCGCCCGATAAACAGGCCGCTGTCGCGCGCATGCGTCGCCAATCCTCTTCGTGGATCAGCTCGGCCACCAACGTCTCGATGGATTCGCGCGACATGTCGATCCTTCTCGTACGGCTCAGGACTCTGCGCGCCGCACGGCCACCGGTGCCACTTTGGACACCGGAATACGGCCGGGCCGCCATCCGACTTGCGTCAACGTATCCTTGACGTGGTAGCGAATATTGTCGTCCGTCGTCTGTTGCAGCAACGGCAACAGATGCGGGACGGCTTTGCTGCCGAATCGCACCAACGCGGCTGCCGCGTCCGCACGCGTCACCGTGTGGCGCAATGCCGCCGCCAACGCCGGCAACGCCGCTTCGTCGCCGATACGACCCAGCGCCCTGGCGGCCGCCGGCATGGCCAACATTTCCTCATTCCACGCATCGCCACATCCAGCAATCGCCCGACTGTCTTCCGGCCGCGCCTCGCCCCGCGCAATCGGGATCAGCGCCGCAACGGCACTCGGATCGCCGATCAACCCCAAGGCCTCGATCGCCAACGGCCGCAGACCAGGCTCCTTGACGACCTTCAACAAAAATTCCGTCGCGCGACGGTCCGCAATCTCGCCCAACGCGCGCACGGCATCTTCGCGCACCGCCGTATCGCTGTCGTTGAACAACACGTAGAGCAACGGCTCGACGGCATCCGGCGACTTCATCTTGCCGAGGGCTTCCACCGCATGGAGCCGCACCAACCATTCGTGGTGCGACAGCGCCTCGACCAGATCCGCAACGGCGGCGGGCCCAAGCCGCGCCAACGCCAACCCTGCTTCGACACGGACCGCCTTGACCTTGTCCTGCAACAGCGGCAGCAACGCGGAGACCGTGTCGGCTGCGCCGATCCGCCCAAGCGCCTTGGCCGCGTGCGAACGGACGATCCAATTCAAACTTTTTAATGCCAGCAGCAGCACCGGCACGGCACGCGCATCCGCAATGTCTGCGAGAATCGCGAAGGCCGTTTCCTGGATACCGACATCCGACTGTCCGGCACAGGCGACCAGCGACGGAACCGACGCCTCGCCGAGCGACACAAGCGCGGCGCTCGCGGCTTGCCGCACGGATCGATCGGCATCTCCCAACACACGGACGAGTGGCCCAACAGCGCGGGCATCGCGCAGCGTACCGAGCGCGGTTGCGGCCTCTTCACGGATGGCCCAATCCTCGTCGCGCAGCGCTGCAATCTGTTCCGCCACTGCATCGGCCATCTGCAGATACCCTTATGCGTCGCGGAGCCGTTGCGCGGTACGCGCACTCCGCGAATCGTCGCGCCGCCGATTACATCGCGCCTTTGGCGAAGTCGCCCGCCGGACCGAATCGACCGGTTTCGCCCAACGGCAAGTCGACACGCGCATTGTCCGTCTGGCTCGAATCGACTTGAAGATCTTCCGAGGACGGCGTCCATCCCAATTGTTCGAGCGTATCCATCGTCAACTTGCGCAGCGCGTCGGTGGCGTTCAAGCGCGACGTGGCGAAGGACCAAATACGTTCGCCTTCGAGCTGCAGCTCCGACGCCTTCGGATCGTGCAGAAACGCGACGAGCGGTTCGATCGCCGCATCGCCGATCAGCACGAGTGCAGCGGCCGCTTTTTCGCGAAGCACGCCGTCCTTCAACAACATGATCAGGTCGGGAATAACCATCGGATGGCGGAAATGGCCGAGCGCCGTGGCGGCGGCTTCCTTGATGAACGCATCTTCGCTGACGATACAGCCGGGCGTCGGCGTGCCTTCTTGTTTGATACCCTTGCCCCGGAGCGCATTCAGCACCGGCGGGAGCGCACGCGGATCGCCGATCATCCCGAGCGACGCAATGGCATGGCGCTTCACGGCGCCGTCCTTCATGGCCTCGATCAACGGATCGATGGCGCGCGCGTCGCCGATCATACCCAGGGCGATGGTGGCGTCTTCGCGCACCGCGCGGTCGGGATCTTTCAGCGCGTCGCACAGCGCATCCACGACCTTTTCGTCGCGCACCCAACTGCGACCGATCTGATAGTCCGTCGTCATACCGCCGAGCGCGCGCGCCGCATGGCAGCGCACCACGAAGTCCTTGTCCTTCATCGTATCGAGCAGCGGATCGACCGACGGTTGCCCGATGGCGACCAGCGCCGTCCCGGCGGTTTCACGGACGATCTTCGACGAATCGCGGAACAATTTAATCAGGGTGGGGATCGCCTTCGCCTGGCCGATACGGCCGAGGGCTTCCGCTGCCGCGCTCTTCACGGCGCCGTCGCGGTCGCGACACGCGATCTGGAGCGCATCGATGGCGCGCGCGTCGCGAATTTCGCCGGCAGCCTTGGCCGCATGCTCGCGCACTCGCCACCGTTCGTCTTTCATCGCGGGAATGAGCCGATCCACCGCCGCCGCTCCGAGTGTCGCCGCCGCGGCAACCGCCTCGTTCCGGGTTTCCATGATCGGATCGTTGAACAGCTTGATCAGCGCTTCCAGCGCCTTCGGACCGCCGATTTTGCCCATGGCCCGCGCAACGGACGCGCGCACCGACCAATATTCGTCTTCCGTCGCCTGGATCAGCGCATCCAGCGTCGCGGGCTCGCCGCGGTCCGCCAGCTCACGCGCCGCTTCCTCGCGTGTAGCATCATCGACATCTTCGAGCGCTTCCAACAGTGTTTCGACAGCGAGAGCCATATGTTCCTCACCCGGTTGGTTCGTCGCGACGGCCGTGGCGCGCGCGATCGCCGATTAATACTCGCGTTGCCCGCCGTAGGGATACATCCGACGACACAGCACTTCCAAGGTCTGCGTGCCCCGCCCCCGGACGCATTGATCGAGCGTCTTGTCGTACTCCAGCCGGCCGTCCAGCGTGACCGTAAATTTAAAACTGAACGTCCACGTCCCGTACCAATACGTGCCGGGCTTCAATTGCAACGTTTTGGGATGCTCGGTGCGCAGCGCGTCGGTGCTGTCGGGATCGTTATTCGCGATCTCCTGCGTCACACCCGGCACTTGCCAAAAGGTCGGCGGCTCCAGCTTCGACGCATCGAAGTGGATGCTGTACTCTTTGGTTTGGGCTGGTGGCGCGGCGAACACCGCCGCATTGACGCACGGACTGACCAACGCCCCCACCGCTAATACCGCACGAACGACACCGCTCATCGCCGCACCTGCGCGAAGACATCGTCGACCGAACGACTGTCCCATTCGGTATGCGTTTCGAGGCCCAACGCGCGCAAAATCGTCGCGCCGGTATCGATGATCGACATGGGCGCCGTCAATTGATGGTTTTTCTTCACACCGGGGCCTGAGGCAACCCACATCACATTCGGCGGCGCGGCGGTCGGGATTTCCTTGGCCGCAATGCCCTCGTCCGTACCGACCTCGCCGAACCCGACGGCCCCAACCGGCATGATGGACGTCGCAAACACCACCGTGGAATCCGCAAGGCTCAATTCGCGATAGAGATCCAACACGGCAGCCATCGCGTCATCAACGGCCTTCAGGCCTTCACGATAGGGCTTGGAGGTCCAGCCCTGCGCGGCGCCGATACGCCCTGCGTCCGGCAAGTGCACGATCAATAAATGGGGCAAGGCGGGAATCGCATGGCCATAGCCATGACCGCTGGTGGCCTTCTTAAAATATTGGCGGATGTAGGAGACGAGCGTCGACGCGCGGCATTCCGGTCGCAGCGCGCCGCAGAACTGATGGTCGGTATAGGGCTCCGGCTTCGCAAGCTGATACAGCGACTCGTCCATATAAAAAATGGTGCTGTCGCGACCGCCGCTCAGGTCGAGGTAGTCGAACATCGTCGGCGGACGCGGATAGCCGCGTGCGAACTCGAAGCTATTCCACGTCATGCCGTGTTTCAGCACGGACATGCCCGTAATCAACGACGCCATCGTCGGCAACCGTCTGGCCGGCTGCACCGCCGTAGCCGACCAGGTAACCGATCCGTCCTTGATCAACTTGGACAGGGTCGGCATCGTATTGGTCTTCAACGATTCCTGCCCGACACCTTCCAATACAAAGAGGATCGCCTGTTTTGCCGACGCATCATCCTGCGCCGCCTTCGGCACCACTTTGAGCGTATCGGGACGGTTCGGATCGGCGCCGACTATCGACGTAACGCCCAGCAACATGAAGACCGCGCATCCGATCGATACGGCTGCGCGGCGACCAAGGAAGCGGCGTGACGGGTGTGCCGAGAACGAAGAAATGAGACGACGAACAAAAAATCTTACCATGGGATCACTGCGTCGTTATCTTTGCGCCACATACATAGACATGAGTTCCCGCACAGGCTTGACCGGCGCATGTCGCGGGAACAGACGGCCCCCTATGTCGCGACACCGCGTCGCGACACGAAGGGTGAGCTGAGTACCTTAGCACGCGGTTTTTGACGGAGACAAGGGCGCGACCTGTTGTCCGGCACCACGAATCGTGTATGATGCCGCCGCGAATATTCACGAATGTCATGACTCCCGATCTCGTCGAACAAGAACTCTCGGTTCCCTATCCGTCCGTCGTCCGGTTGGTCTCGGTGAAGATCCGAAATCGCGGTGACGTAAAAAAGATGGACGCCGGCACATTGTCCCTGCGTGCAGGCGAGGCCGTGATCGTCGAATACGAAGGGGAACTCACCTTCGCGGTCTGCGAGAGCGCCCCGATCGCCATGCCGTTTACGCCGCCGATGCGGATGGCGCGGACGATCTTGCGCCTGCCGACCTCGGACGAGCGCGGCGTCATCCAACGCCACGAACAACTGCTCCAAGAAGGCATGGCGTTCTGCCGTGAGCAGGCGGCGCAATTAGGGTTGCGGATGAAAATGGTGGAGGTGTTCGCGGCGCTCGACCGTCGCCAGATCACCTTCGTCTACACCGCCGATGACCGTATCGACTTCCGCGAACTGGTCCGCGTTCTGGCGCGCCGATTCCACTGCCGAATCGAAATGCGTCAGATCGGCGTCCGTGAAGAAGCTCGCCGTTTAGGAGGGGTCGACACCTGCGGCCTGACCCTGTGCTGCACCAGCTTCCTGACCGATTTCCTTCCCGTCAGCGTCAAACAGGCTCGCAAACTCGGCGTGGCCGTGGACGACCCGAAACTCCTTGGGCTCTGTGGCCGACTCAAGTGCTGCCTGATGTTCGAGGCCATGGAAGCTCAGCAGCTGAGCCCAAAACCCAGCGCCCTGATTACCCCCTCGTCCGACTCAAAACGTCCTGTTCGTCGGGGCGCCTGACCGTCCACAACCATCCGCTCGCCTGCGCGCCGCACCGACATGAGCACGGCGCCTGTGTTCTCTCGCCGCGCCCCCTCCCGAAGTGCGGGTCCACCTCCTAGTCGCGCCCCTTTGCGGGTGTTATGCTGAGGCCACATCAGGACGGCGCGACCATGTCGCGGTTCCTCTTGGTCCTGATGGAGGAGTGTGGACGCTGTGAAATACGGCAGCCGTTCTCTTCATCGGCAGCTTGTCGGTGTCGCCCTCGCAACCGTCCTCGGTGTTGCGTTCATCTTTGCGTCGACAACATCTTCGTACGCCAAAATTCAGGTCGTCTCCGCACACGGCGAACATCTCCTCGGTCCACATGACACGAAGGACGATGCGGTGCGGCTTGCGATGGAAGCGGCGAAACGCGATGCGCTCGAACAGGTCGCATCCTATCTGGAAAGCGTCACTGTCTCCGTCGACTTCCAACTGACGCGAGAAGAAATCCGCAGTTACACGGCGGGGATCGTCACAGTTTTGCATGAGGCGGTGCGCGCGGAGCCGTCCGGCGACAGCGTGATGTTTTATGTCGATCTCACCGCCCAAATCGACACGGATGAAGTGGCGGTCGCACTCAAAAAACTTCGCGACGAACAAGACATCCGCCAGGAACTCGCCGCGCTGAAGACCGAATACGATCAACTGCAGCGCGAGTTGGACGATGCCACGCGCGCCCTGTCTGCAGGCTTGCCTCCCTCGGATGCCCAAGCGGAAGCCGACCGTCGTGTGGCCTTGCTCAACCAATTACAATCCAACGCACTGGTGCAGCAGGCCTGGTCGGAGTGGATCATCGGCGGCCCCTACGTCTGGCCGTACGGCAATGGATATCCCAACGGTGTATCTGTCCCGAATTTGTTGGCCTGGGCGGGCCGACTCCATCCGAACAATCCGCATGTGCCCGTCGTCGGCACGATCATCACTGCACGAACCGGCGCGCCGTTGCCGCCTGCGCCTCCGATTCCGCCGTCGCCGCCAGGTACGATTCCCTCGTATCAACAATTGGTGCCGCCGTTGCAGCGTCCGGCCAATAGCGTGATCGGCATCCCTCCAGACGCTTCCGGCTTCAGACACACACGCCCGGGATATGGGACCACACCGAACGGCACGCAACTACCGCCCCAATTTGTTCCGTCTCCTGGGCCGCGGATCGCGCCGCCTCAGACTCACGTGCCGCAACGGACACAACCGCTGCCCTCAGTCTCGACGTTGCCGCGGATGTATCACCCGGATACGTATGTCCAAGGCGGTGCGCCACGTGCAACCGTCCCGTCGACGACGAATCCGTCCAACTCGTCGACCATGCGACAGGCGCCACGACTCAGCCAACCGCAGCAGTCGAGCACAAACAGTGGGAACACGGTCAGCGGCGGTATCCGTTCAGGCGGAGGAGGTCCCCGATGATGCAGGCGCATCGCCCCACAACCCTCGGGCTGGTACTCATGACCCTATTGCTGCCATCGTTTGCACACAGCGCTGAAGTGGGAACCATACGAGCCGGCGCCGACCGTTCATTTCAGTTGTTGGACCAAGCGATTCGCAATTCGCCCGCACTCCACCAACTCACCAGCGCATCGGGCACTCACTCCGCCGACTATGCGCCAGAGCGGTATGTCATCGGACATGGCCAGGGCGACATGACAAAGGGCCGGCTGGCTTGTCAGCGTGTGGCTGAATTAGCGGCCCGCGCCGAACTGGCGAAGCAGATCCGCGTGCTGATCAAGGAACACGCCGTCGATCGCACGCGCGAACGCTCCGGCCATCCAGTGGAGCAAGATCTCGAAATCACGCGTGAGGAAATCGTCCAAGAATCATTGCGCGGTGTACAGATCGTCGACCGCCATGTGGATGAACCAGCCGGCCTCTGCTCCTGCACCGCTGTGATGCCGCGCGAATCGCTCCTTGTCTCGACGTCGGACACGACTGCCGCCGCCGCACCCGCCCACGATCCGTCGCCCGCCGCTCGCCCGCTCCGTTGAAGTCCCCTGCCGTTTCCGGTAAGTACTGCGTCCATGCCACACGCGAATAATTTTCAACATACCGAATACAGCCGCGCCGACCCAGGACCTCGACTCGCAACACGCGACGTCACTACGGAGCCGCCCGTCGACTCGGCGCCATGGCACGACCAGATGGCGGCGTATGGCGCACGATTGCGAGAGTCCGGCGTCCGGCTCGTGGTCTTTCTCCACGGCGTGCCGCTCGGAACGGATCTGTTCGGCGCACAACGGCTCGACGATGTCGGTGGACTCAAACGCGGGTACTCGCGCGGCATTTCCGGGCTCGACTCGTTGCTTTCGCTGCTCCGCGACGAAACGAACGGTCTCGCAGGACCGCCGGAATGGCCGACACCCCCGTGGCAGAACGATGCTGCGACCAAACAGGGACTGGACGAAACGCTCCGGGACGCCTGCAATTTTACGGACGAGTATGTGGCGACCTTTCAGAAGGCCGTGAATCGTGGCGCCGCACACCCGATTCGTTGCGAGCGGTATCTGTGGTCCTGCGAATCGCACCACCTCGGTCGCGCACAAGCGGCCTGCCTGCTGTTGGATCAACTGCGTCAGTGGGTGAAGGCCTACGGCTTGGGCGCCGGAGACCGTATTCTCGTGCAAGCACACGGGCATGCCGCGCTGCTGATGGCGCTCATCACCAACCTGCTCGATCCCGCGCCGCTCAGCGGACGGCCGCTGTTGCTTCAAGCCCTACAGCAACACGTCACGCAAACGACCGCGCCGTCGTTGTCGACCGATCAACTGCGCGCACTCGAATCGAGTTTGGAACAAGGCGAGGGGCTCTTCGGCGCACGCCTCGATGTCGTCACACTCGGGGCGCCCGTCCGCTATGGATGGGATCTCGATGGAGTCGACCGCCTGTTGCATCTGATCAACCATCGAACGCTACGTTTGGACGGCAAACGCTGGCTGGCAAAAATGGAGTTGCCGCAGGTCACGATGGAGATGCCGATCGCCTGGGGCGGCGACTACGTACAGCAATTGGCGACCGCCGGCACCGATGCGCGACCGGCCACGCCGGAAGCGCAGGCGCTGAACAAACAGCTGTGGGAACTGCTCGAGCCGTGGGATGGATTCGAACGGTGGTTGGAAATTGCGCGGCGCTCCGTCCGTTGCCCGAACGACGGACTGTGTCGCCTGATCGATTACAAGGACTGCACCGGATCGACGACGGCGCGCGACCACTATTTCGGCCATGCGGCGTACACCCGCCTGCAGGCAATGTTGCCGAACCTGACCGAAATCATCGACGCCTGCTACAGCGCGAGGTAGGCGTCAGCGGCGCGCAGGTTTCTGCCTTGGCGCGCTGATCGCCTCGACAAACTGTCGCAGCTCCGCATCAGACAGCGTCCGCTCCTGCGCCGTCAGTTCGCCGCCCTGCTCCGCAACAAACGCCTTGAGGGCCTGTGCACGCGCCGCCGGCGTACCGACGGGCTGATCGACTTTCAGATCCAGCGTCACGCCGGTGAGCATCCAATACTTCGGACGCACCTTCGTTTCCTGAATGTAAAACGATCCTGTGCCGTCGTACATGACACGCGCACGACTGTTTTGCAGCGCCAGCTGCTTCGCGCCGATCTCCAAATATTTCGACGTGGACAGCGCCTCCGCGCCGTAGATGATGCCCTGCACCACCCAAACTTCTTTACCCACGACCGCGTCCAAGCAGGTTTCGTTCCGCATGCTGCCCAGCAAATCGTTTGTCGCCAATGCGAGTTGCGTCGTGTCGGCTAAACTCACCATAGCCGGCTGCTTCCTCGTGATGGCCGCCTGCACCGCCTGAACGTCGCGCGCCGCGGCCGCCACCATATCGCTCGATTCGCTCGACAACACAAACTGCGGCTGCTGCCCGCCGGCCCACAACTCGGGCATTTGTTTCGCTTCCGGCATACGCAGCTCGGACACGATGCAGGCGTGACTCACCGGCTTTGTAGCGCCCGGCGTAAACGCCGCACCAGGCTTAAACGGTTCGACGGCGGACGGAATCGCCACCAGCCGCGTATTCGGGAACCGTCCTGCACGAAGATCGCGTTCGAGTGCCGCGGCGTACTCCTGCCGCGCCTCCTCGTACGTCGTTTGATTGGCGCCGCCGCCGCTCCCGAACAGGCACGCGGTCAACGGCAGGCAGGCCACCACGGCCACACCGGCGCGCCACACGCGACGAACCGACGCCGCACGTACAACTCGCGCCAGAATATCTCCCTGCGTCATGACGTGCATACGCCTCAGAAGCCCAGCTCTTTTTCGAGGTCGGCCTGGCCCTTCTTGAACTTGCTCTGATCGGCCTGGCTCTTTTCCGTCACGGACTTTTCTACCGCATCTTTCAGCTGCTCGCCCTTCTTCTGCATCACCTTCGCGCGCTCGTCGGCTTGTTGTTTCACCTGCGCCGCCTTGGCCGATCCGGCAAACTTGTAGTAGGGCACCGCCAATTGGGACGACAGCGCCGCATCGCTGCGTTTCAGAATCGCATCGCCGCGTTGTTCGGCGCGGGCCTTAGCCGCCGCGTCGCCGCCGGGGAGAAACGCCATCCACTGCGCCGCCCGTTCGAGCGTCGTGAGCGATTGCGTGGCGGCCATCGACGCGTCCATCAAACTCCCGCTCAGGCGAGCCGCGTCTTTTTCCTCTTGCGCCAGCAATCGCGCCACCGTCGCCGTCGCCGTTTTTTCCAATTCGGCTCGATACGCGGCATCGACCGTATGCGGCTTGGCACCGGCCTGTCGCTCCGATAACGTATCGACTTTCATCGCCGCGCGGAACGTCTCGATGTCGTCCGGCTTCGCGCGGACGGCCTTCAACATCACGCGGTCGGCATCGGCAAACGCGCCCGCCGTTTCGAACCACAGGAACGCCGACGCCTTCCCGTGGGCGTAGAACTGCCCCTTGGCCTCGGCCTCCGTCGCGAGTTCGCGCGCGAGCGTCGGCACACGCGACTTCGCCTGCGCCAACACGTCTTTCGGTGCGCAGTCGTCGGACACGAGCGCGCGATAGGCCGCAATCTGCGCCGCCTTATCCCCCGACTGTTCGGCCTTGGTCGCGCTCGCACGCAAGCGGGCCGTCTGCTGTTGCTCCTCTTTCCCCCCGCAAACATCGTCGGCCCAAGCCGCTCCCGACACCATGCTCACCGCGCAGCACGCCAGCACCACGAACGGGACTCGCTTCGACACGATCCATCGATTCATGTTCGGGACTCCTCGCGTCGAATGGTTACCGCCCCATCATTTCTTTCAATTTCTCGATGTCGATGCCGCCGTCGCCGCCCTTCATCCCCTTCATCATTTCATCGATGTTGGGACGCGCACCCGCTCCCGGGCCGCCTGGAGCTGGGCCTCTCCCTCTCCCCTGGCCTCCCATCATGCCGCCCATCATCGCACCCATATCGGTCTTCGTCGCGCCGGGCGGCGGCTCGAACAAGGCAGGATTCTGCTTCTCGATTTTCAGATTCGCCAGCTCCGAAAGCATTCGATGTTTCTGCTCGCCCTCTTTCATCAACAGATCCATCTTCACGGTGATGTTCTCTTTTGTGGTCCAAAAGAACCCGCCGAATTTTTTGCCGTCTTTCGTCGTGGCGATGACCTTCGACTTCGTCGTCTTGATGCCGTTCACGGCCTCCTCGCCCATGGGCGTCATCTCGATGTCCATGTTGCGAATATCGTTTTCGTCCCGTTCGTTGATGGCCATCTCCATGTACGTGTCGCCCATCAGCGACCAGACCAATTTTTTATCGAGACGCACGATGGCCGCCATCCCGTCCTTGCCGCCCATTTCTTGCCGAATCTTCCCCGGCGAGTAATAGACGTGGCCCTTCATCTGGTGCGACTCCATTTCCATGGAGGTATCCGCAGAGTAGTCGACCGTCGGCTCCGGAAACTTCGCCGCCCATCCGGCCATCGGCACCGACACCAGACACGCACACGCGAGTGCACACAGACGACGCATCATAGGAAGCCCTCCTTCAACAAGATGACGATCGAACTCTACAACCGACAACACTGCATCCCGATACTCGCGGACGAACCCTGCACGTAACCCACCGACTTCAGCGCGTAACAATAGCTCGCGACCGACGGCAGCGCCAACAGGCCGTAAAGACCGCCCCGTGGGATTCGCCGCATTCGGCGCAGGTCCAGAGACCTCCGTCCGACGAGACCGCTCGCTGCGCGGCGATCAAGGCCGACGCGCGCGCCTCATCCTCTTCGTTGACCCAAATTTCCGGAAACACCTCGGCAAAAGGAACCTCCCCCGCCAAGGATGACCCGTAGCGATTTTTCACGAAGCAGGCGATACCCTCGACGGCCAACAATTCCGCCAGCGACTCGACCTCCGGTAACGATTGCGCCACAAACAGTTTTTTCATGCCGACCGGTCAGTACGGCATCTCGTCGTCATCCAACCCGACATGGTGTCCCAACTCGTGGACGACGGTATCGCGCACTTCTTGAATGACGGCTTTTTTGCTGCGACAGAGGTGAAGGATCGGTTTGCGGTAGATGGAAATCCGCGCGGGCATGGTTCCACCCGACTGAAAAAACGACACCTCGGCGAGCGAATGCCCTTGGTAGAGACCGAGCAAGTCGTTGGGATCGTCGATCTTCAAGTCGGCGAGCACCTCTTTCGATGGCTCCGGTTCGACGACGACCGTCACCTCCGCCGCGAGCTTCGCGTACTCGTCCGGCAACCCATCGAGGGCCTCGCGCACCCAGGCCTCGAACTCCTCATCCGTGACCGTGAGTCGATGGGCCCATTGGCTACGCATACCGCTTGCTCTCTGCGAACACCGCCGCGAGGTACGACCACGACGCCCCGCCGACTCAATTCTACGCTGACGAACCTGTCCCGCTCCAGCGCGGCCGTTCGTGCGGCAGCAATGGTATTACGGATGCGAGGTCCGCCAGTTGGTGCCGACGCCGAAGTCGACTTTCAGCGGCACGGTCAGGCCGAGTCGGACGCCCGCCTGCTCCATCTGCTCGCGCACAAGCCGTTTGGTGGCTTCGACATCGGCCTCGGGCGTTTCGAAGATCAATTCGTCGTGCACTTGCAGAATCATCTTCGTACGCGGCAACGACTGTTGCAGCGCGCCGTGAACGGCGATCATCGCCACCTTGATGAGGTCGGCCGCAGAACCTTGAATCGGACTGTTCACCGCCATCCGTTCGCCGAATCCGCGCTGCACGGGATCGGCGCTGGTTAATTCCGGAATGGGCCGACGGCGGCCGAGAATCGTCGCCGTGTACCCGCGCTCGCGCGCCTGCGCAATGGTGCGGTCCATAAACGCCTTCACGCCGGCGTACCGCTCAAAATAGGCGTCGATGTACGTCTTCGCTTCCGCCTGCGTGATGCCGAGGTTCTGGGATAACCCGTAGGGGCTGATGCCGTAGAGAATGCCGAAGACGACGGTTTTGGCGGCGCGCCGCATCTCTTTCGTCACCGCATCGGCGGGCTGGGAGAAAATTTCCATCGCGGTCGCCGTGTGAATGTCGTCGCCTCGCTCAAACACGGAGACGAGTTTTTTGTCCTGCGCGAGATGCGCAAGGATACGCGGTTCGATCTGGCTGTAGTCGGCGGACACGAGCACGGAGCCGGGCGGCGCGATGAACGCTTCGCGAATGCGCAGGCCGTGCTCGCCCTTCACGGGAATGTTCTGCAAGTTTGGATCGGCGGACGACAGGCGTCCCGTCGCCGCGACCGTTTGATGCAACGACGTGTGCAAGCGCCCCGTGTCGGGATTCACGAGCGTCGGCAACGCATCGACATACGTCGACTTCAGCTTGCTCAGACTGCGGTAGCTCAGGATCAACGACGGCAGCTCATGTTGCGTCGCGAGATGCATGAGCGTCTCTTCGTCGGTGGAGTATCCTGTCTTGGTTTTCCGTAAGGGTTTCAACCCAAGCTGTTCGAAGAGCACCGTTCCGAGCTGTTTCGGCGAATTGATGTTGAACGAGCCACCCGCCAAGGTGGCGATCTGCGCCATCAACCGGTCGAGCTCGCCTTCCAGCTCACGACTGAGGGCGGACAGGGCCTCGACGTCGAGCAGAAATCCCTGCCGTTCGATGTCGGCCAGCACGGCCACGAGCGGCATTTCCACGTCGTCGAACAGCGACAGCATGCCCTGTTCGCGCAGTCGTTCGCGCAACACCGGCGCCAACCGCGCGACAGTATGCGCCGCTTCGCCGGCCTGCGCCGCGCCGGGCGGCGGTTGCACATCGAACAGATCCGTCGGCGGCGGCGACGCAGCGCGCTCGCCTTGTAAGTGCGCGCCCAAGACTTCGAGCGCGACGGTGCCGAGTCCGTGGCCGCGCCGATTCGGCGCAAGCATGTACGCAGCTACCATCGTGTCCGTCGACGGCGGCGCCAGTGTCATACTCTCGCGCGCCAACGCCAACAGCAGCGGCTTCAGGTCGTGCGCCGCTTTATCCAACTTGGGATCGAGACAGGCGTGTTTGATCGCGTCGGCCATCTGCGCCGCCGCGCCGTCGACGTAGACAGGCGGTTGCCCGACGGTGGCAAGCCCCAGTCCTTGAATGTCCGCACGCACGGGCGGCGCATCGCTCAAAATCGGCGCAATCGCCAGCACACCTTGCGCGCGCGCCGCGCCGACAAACGTCGCGGCACCGGCCGCATCGGCCAACAGACTGACCGTTATCTCTTCGTCGACCGGCGCGGATTGGGTCGTGCCGATCAACGTTTTCAGCAACTGATGGAATTCGCACTCGCGCAGCAGCGGCGCTAGTTGCTCAGGATCCAACGGACGCGTCCGGAAGCGGTCGGCGTCGAACTCGATCGGCGCCTGCACATCGATGGTCGCCAACGCACGACTCATCCGCGCCTGCTCGGCCTGCTCGGTGAGGAGCGCGCGGGTCTTCGGCGGCTTCACCTCATCCACACGCGCGAGCAACTCGGCGATGGTGCCGAATTCCGCTAGCAGCTTCGCGGCGGTTTTTTCGCCGATGCCTTTGACGCCGGGAATATTGTCGCTGGTGTCGCCGATCAACCCCATCACGTCGACGACACGCGCAGGTTCGACGCCGAATTTCGCCTGACAGTCGGCCTCGGCAAACCACTTCTCCTTCACCGGGTCGTAAATCCGCACCTTTGGCGTCAGCAGTTGAAACATATCTTTGTCGCTGGTGACGATCGCGACATCGAGCCCCGCCGCTTCCACGCGCCGCGCCAACGCGCCGATCAAATCGTCGGCCTCGTACCCGGCCAACCGAATGATGGGAATGCCGAACGCCTCGACGACCTGGTGGATGTACGGAATCTGCGCGCTCATCCCGTCCGGCATGGGCGGCCTTTGCGCCTTGTACTCAGCGTAGGCCTCGTGCCGATGTGTCGGACCCTTTTCATCGAACACGATCGCGATGCCGTAGGGCTGATGATCGCGTAGGATCTTCAGCAGCATCGTGGTGAAGCCGTAGATCGCGTTTGTCGGCAAACCTTTGGAATTGGAGAGCGGCGGCAGCGCAAAAAACGCGCGATAGATGTAGGCGCTCCCGTCGATTAAGTAGATCGTCGGGCGCGTGGTGGGAGGCGAGGCGGAGGCCATGACTTAGCGCCCGTCCGGTCGGCGTCGGGTCATGAGATGACCAGCGGCGGGGCGCCGAATTTTTCCCGCATCTTGTTGATCGTCGACAGGATGGCCGGCTGCCCGATCATTTTCCGTTCAAGCGCGCGTTTCCCCGGGAAATCCATGAGCGAAATCCCGATCAGCATCGTCAACAACCCCTGCCCCGGCAAAAACAACATCGCGAATCCCGCGAGCAGAAAGATCAGGCCGACGAGATTTTTCACCACATGCGCGAGGCCACTCAGCAACGGCGGCCAGCCGTGAAACATGTCGTGAGGCGTGTCGCCGTCGAAATAATTCGGCGGCAGCCGAACCAAGATCACGGGAATGGCGATGAGGGTGCCGACGAACATGACCAGCGACACCCCGGCCATCCACAAGAGCGTGGGCCCGGAGACATACTGTTCGACCATCGCAAGCAACGCATCCATACAAGACGCCGAAATCCTATCACGCGACTTTGTGCCACAACAACGAGCGTGAGCGGAAACACCCTACCGTCTCGTGTGCCGGCTGCAGACTGCTTCGGGTGGAACGACGGCTGTTCCGTGCCGTTTACCTGCCGACGCAGCGCAGACTATAATGCCCGCCGTACGACAGGTGTTTCCGTACCACCCGACACACGACCGACGATGGACCATCTCGACGTTCGTTCGACACCTCGCTCGCCGCTGATCCGCTGGACGGCGATGAGTCTCCTGGCCATGTTTTGCGCCGCCGCACCGGTATTTGCCGCGCCCTGCTCGACACCGTCAGCCACCTCGCAAGCCGACAAAGGCGCCGCCGAGCCTGAGGTCGTCGTCAATAAAAAAGGCCTGGGCAAGGAAGTTATCGTTTCGCAGGGCGCACACGAGTGGTACATGCTGGTCGAAGTGACGCCGGACAACACGGTAGTTGTACGACAACACAAACAGGGCGAGACCTATCTCGTGGACGAAAGCGAGACCCACGACCGTTCGTTGGTGCCGCAAGAAGTCGACGACGCGATTGCCGACTTCGTGAGCAGCGCACGCACGCAACTCGGCGGGTGCCGCCCATGAGCGCGACGACAAAAGCGGCCAAGCCGCGCTTCGTGATTTTTGCGCACCACTCCACCTACGACAAGCTGCACCAAGTGGCGACGCTGGGTTTAACGGCGGCGGCAATGGGCAAGGATGTCCTGATCGTCCTGATGTTTTGGACGATCAAAAAACTCTCCGACGGGCGGATGGATGAGGTGGACTTTCCACCGGAATACGCGGTACAGGGCGATGAAGTGCGACGACTCCTGCGCGAGAAAAAAGTCCCGACGATTACGGAAATGCTGCAAGAAGCGAAGCTCGTGGGTTCGTTGCGCGTGATCGCCTGCAGTGCCGGCCTCGAGTACATGGGCGTCAACCACGAGGCCGTGGCCAAGGGCGTCGACGAAGTGATGGGCCTGCCGGCCATCTTGAGTTTCACCGCCGGCGCCGAGACCACACTATTTATCTAGCCACGACCACGCCGCTTTTCGCCACGCGTCACTTTCGCCCGCTCTTCAGTGATCGCGCTTCCCGATTGCTCACATAAAAAACCAGCACAGGGACGGATGAGAGCATCCATCGCCTGTGCTGTGTTTGAGACCTGCTGCCCCTGGCGTAATGGGCCCGGGGCATTGTTCGCACTATTCGTACCGCTACTGCATCGGCGGCACGGCGATATCGGTCACCTTGTTTTCATCGTCCAACAACAGGATGATGCGGTCGCCTTTGGACATGTCCTTCAAGCGGGCCTGCGCCAAGGGACGCACTTCGTAGGTCGCCTCTTTCCCATCCTGGTTCGTGATTGCGATATTGTTGTCGTGCAACGGCGTCGCGATCACGCCGGACTGACGCGCGAACGCATTCTTCAACGGCGACCGATCGGCTCCCGCCGCAGCCGCCGCCTTCGCGGCCGCCACGTTTTCATAGGTCACATCGCTGATCTGGTTCGCTTCATCGATCAGGAACAACACCTGCGCGCCCACCGGAATCCCGCCGACCTTGGCGCGGACAATTGGCCGAATGACGTGCGACACTTCCATCCCGTTTTGTGTCGCGATCACGGCCTTGTCTTGTCCAGTCGGAAGCGGCTGCGCCAACTTCCCACGTAGAATCTTGTGTTCGTGCGACTCACCGTCGAGATGCGCGTCAACCAACTGGTTTTGCGCATTCAGCGTCAAGATCACCCTGTCGCCGACCTGGAAGCGCGGCAGACCTTTTTTATCGCGCCCGGCGAGCGGGACGTACCGGGCTTGCATGTCGCCGGTATCCACCTTCACTTGCTCGCTGCGGATTTCCTCAACCGTCCCGATCACCGTTCGGTTGCCCGGGAACGCACTCGTCTGGGTTTGGTACTGATCTGCCGCCGACTGCGCCGTGCGCGACGCCTCGCCGGTAATGTGCGCCGTCCGCGCACTGTCCTGCGAGCAGGCCGTCAAGGTCAGCGCGCCCGCCGCCATCATCATCGCAACCGCCATCTTTTTTGCTGTACGTGTGTGCTGTGTCATGTTCGTGGCCTCCCCTCAAATACAGAAGTGTGTGCACGTGTCCAACGTCCCCCGATCAACCTCCCTGTGCACGTCCCACAACGTTCACCGAGCGACGACACGGAGGGGAACCCTGTCTTGTGTCGTTGGCTAGAGCATAACCAACAGGTAAATTCCCGCACCTAGGAAAGCCCCTGGTCGCGAAGACACAATCGATGTGGAGACTAGAGACGGATGGACGGGAACGAGCGGGAGAGGCTTACAACGGCTGGGGCACGGGATCGCGAAACACATTCACCGCTTTGAGGATGGTACGCATAGACGCGGGCAATTGCGCGGCGGTGGAGACCACGACACCCAACAGGTCTTTCGCCGCGCGACGACTGGCGGACTTGCGCTCGCGACGGCGGTCGAATGCCTCCGCGCCGCGCAGAATATATTCCTCCGCGAGATACCCGGTGCGCAGCGTCAGAAATGCGCTCCCCATCCCTTGCAACAGGGCGTGCACGATCAAATGCATTCCGGGAATCGCGGAGATCACGCCGCCGCCGACGGACGCGCTGAACTGCGGGAAAATATCTTCCAACTGCATGTCTTCCACACGTTCCGCCAACAACGCGGCCGCGAGAATTTGGCCGTACATCGTGACCAACGCCGGCAGCGACGGGCGATAACCGAAATGCGCCACGAGTGCGCGCACCATCTTGAGGTTTGCGTAGGCCAACATCACCGCGTCCAAGCTGCCGTTCTGCAGCACGGCGGTACTCACAAATGCGAGCCGCGCATGTTCTTTGACGATCTTCGTCGCGCGCGCCGACTTTTCTTCGATGACGACTTTCATCAGGCCGGTCATGTCGGCTCCCGATGCGAGTGCGGCGTTTAATCGCGTCGTTGTCTCATGCGAGAGCCCGCCGGTCTTCAGCAGTCGTTTCGCGACCGTTCGATATTCACGCGGCGTCAGTGACGCGTCTTGCACAAGAAAGCGTTGCAACGACACGGTCGACGTGGCGAACACACCCATGATCGGCCGTACCAACAGGCCATACAGGCCCGCCGCAACAAGCACATAAAAGAGATACTCCACCGCAACATGGAGTCGCCCGAGTCGCTCGCCGACATCGAGGACCGTCGCCAACAGAATCAGGCCGAGGAACAGCGCCGCGCCTGCACCGATGAGCAACCAAACGGTCGGTGTGGACGTACGAGACAACGACGTCGGATGAACGGGCGGTGTGGACATACACGTCTCCCTTGGGAGCAGTCGGCGAATCGGACGGCACGGGACGCACACAGTGCAACGTCCAATCATCATATCGGCCGCATGACGAGGTCATCAACTCGACAACGGCGGCCTGCAAGCACGTCCGACAACACGACCATCTCGCGTGGAGACGGCTGGTGACCATGGTCATCGCACATTATCGGGAGGTGGTGACGCCGACGCGGGCACAGTAGTCGCGCACGGGGCAACGGCTGCAGAACGGCGAGACAGGTTGGCAGAGGTATTGGCCGAACGGGACAAGCAGATCGTTGTAGGTGATCCAATGCCGTCGCGGCAGTTTCTTCCGCAACGCAGTTTCCGATTCGTCCGGAGTTCGCGTCGCGATGTACCCCCACCGATTGCTGATGCGGTGCACGTGGATGTCGACACAGATGCCGGGCTTCTTGAAGCCGACTGTCACGACGAGGTTCGCCGTCTTACGGCCGACACCCGGCAAATCGACCAACGCATTGATCTCATCGGGCACCTGCCCGCCGCACTCCTTCAGCAAACACTCGCAGATCTGCTGGATCTGGCCGGCCTTCGTTCGATAAAAACCGACGGGATAGATCAGCCGCTCGAGGTGCGCGCGCTCCAACTTCAGCACCGCCGCCGGTGTATCGGCCTCTGCGAACAGACGCGCACTGGCTTCGGCGGTTGTTTTGTCTTTGGTGCGTAAACTCAGAACCGTGGCGATGAGAATACGAAAGGGATCGCAACCAGACTCGCGGGCAACGATACCGACGACGGGGTCCGGCCACTGACGAATCGTCCGGCGTACGAGACGCAAAACGGTGTGGATGTCAGCGTCGCGCATAGGCGCAGCACGACCCACTCGTGGGTTCGCCGAACGGAGGTTGTACCGGTGAACGAACGATGCGGCTGGAAAGAGACAGCCCCGACACCGCGGCGGAACACCGACCGGCGATGTCGGGGCGAATGGAGAACCTATTCAGAACGATGCTTCGAGAGCCACTTCTGGCGACGGCGTTGCGCCTCGCGCTGCTTGGCTTTCTTCCGCACGCTCGGCTTCTCGTAAAACCGACGGCGCTTGAGCTCACGAAACAACCCTTCACCCGCCAATTTCTTCTTGGCGACCTTCAGGGCCTTCTCCACATTGTTATTGAAGACGCGAATTTCCATGTGTCCTTCTATCGCAAAGGGTCGTGTGTGAAAAGCGGGGCGTATCCTAGCACAGGCTTCCGAACCCCTCAAGACAACTTTCACTCTCGCGCACACGCGACACCAAAGATGTTTTAAGCGATTGATTGTGCACGGAATTTAGATTGTTATCCACAAGCGTTTTCACGCCGACCATACAGGCACGCACCATCTGCATCGCCGCATCCCAGTCCGCACGCACCGACTGTTTGCGGTCGATCGACGCAGCCTGCAACACACCCAGAATCGTCACGAACGTTTCGAACATCATGACTGGTGGATGTGTGGCGGCGACGAGTGCGGCCTCACGGCGGGCCATACGGTCCGCATCGGCGACGTCGGCACCCTTCGTCGCGCGACGCACATCGAGATAGGCGCGATAGACCTCCGCGTCGCGGTCGGCCGCTTCGAGTAGCGCCCACGCGCACGAGTCCAGTGTCGCGATCTGCTTCTGCATCGTCGGCGATGGATCGCCGGCTGTCCGCGCCGCAATCACTCGCAGGACCTTGGCCGCCAACTGCGCCGCCAACGCACCGCCGGTCGCACAGACAGCCGCACCGGCAGGAATCGGCTCGTGCGCGCCCACCGCACGCAAGAGCGCGCCCACTGTTTGATCGGAGATCCGTGGGGATGCACGTTGCGCGGTAGAAAGTTGCGATTCGAGAATCTGTCCAGCCTCCAACTGCCGCAGACTCAACCCGGCCTGCGCCGCAGCGGCGACCGCGTGCTGTGGAATCAACCCAATCAATTCGCCGTCCGCCACCGCGATCCCACGAGCCGTCGCCTCTCGGCGGACCGCGGCAACCGCCTCGTGAAGCGGCGTGCGGTCGAGGTCCACGAGATTCATCGAGACCTGTACCTGCGAACGCGACGCCAAGAGCAGGCCGAGCGCCTTCACGCCAGGTAGCCCACCGCCCGACGCACGAATTGTTTTGGCGATGGCCTGCGCAGCCGTTAGATCCTGCGAATCCAGGTTCACGTTGAAAGCGACAAGTAGCTTCCGCGCACCGACGACAGTCACCCCGGCCGTCGGGTGCGGGTTCGGCGGACCGAAGTCCGGCCGCCAGGCCGAATCTCGCGCCATACGATCGGCTAACCCGGCCAGCCCGCCGCGCCGAATCACTTCGAGGCGGCTTCGATCGGGATGTTTTGCAGCGGCTTCGTAGAGGAACGTCGGTACGGCAAGATCACGACCGATCCGCGCGGCCACCGACTCGGCCACCACAATACAATCGGCCATGGTGCTGCCCTGCAGCGGGACAAACGGCACAACATCCGTGGCGCCCACGCGCGGATGCTCGCCGCGATGTGTCCGAAGGTCGATCCGCTTAGCGGCGACCGCCACGGCGCGATACGCGGCTTCACCGACCGCGTCCGGCGCCCCGGCAAAGGTCAACACGCTGCGATGGTGATCGGAGTCGGACGTGCGATGGAGTAGCCAGACCTCCGGCACCGACGTCACGGCATCGACGAAAGCCTGCACGACCGCCGGGTCGCGCCCCTCGCTGAAATTGGGCACACATTCGATGAGGGAGTTCATGGACTCTCCGCGCCGCGTGCAGGGCGCTTGAGGGATCGGAGACGACCGGTGAGGCCGAACACGACGAAGGGAATGTGCGCGTCCACCGAGTGGACGCGGTAAGTACCAGGCCTACTTCGCTTTTTTCACGAACGCCTTAAACACACGCTTGCCGGACTGCCCGTCTTCCTCCAGCCCAACCATCTGATGCCCCGTGGTCTGGCACCAGGCCGGCATATCTTTTTTGATGCCCTCGTCGTCGGAGATGACCTGGAGCACCTGCCCCACGGTCAGCTCCTTGATCTTCTTCGAGGTCATGATGATGGGCATGGGGCAAAAGTACCCCAGCGTATCGAGCGTCACATCGGATTGCAGCATGATGGTCCTTAGATGAACAGATTGACCGCGCCCTGGCGCGCCTCGTTCAAGTACGTACTCACCCCGGCGAGCTGGTCGACTTCCTCGGTCAAGGTGTCCTTCGAAATACCCATGAGGCCCATCGTCGTCGTGCAGGCAATGAACTTCACGCCCAAATCTTTCGCCGTTTCCTTGAGCTCCGGAATGCCCGGCATCCGATGTTCCTGCATGACTTTCTGCAGCATCGACGCGCCGAGGCCGCCGAAGTTGAAGCGCGAGAGCGGCAAACGATCCGCGCCGCCCTTGTTCAGCCAGCCGAAGGCCTTCCGCATCCAATCCTTGGCCGTCACCGACGAGTCGGTCTTCCGGATCGCGTTCAGGCCCCAGAACGTGAAAAACATGGTGACCTGCATCCCCATCGCCGCGGCACCGGTAGCGATGATGAACGCGGCCATCACCTTATCCATGTCGCCGCTCAAAACCACGATCGTGACGCGCTCGGGCTTGCTCTCGGCGAGTTCCGCCAATGCGACCTGCGGTTCCAATTGTGTGGTGGACATGGCGCACTCCTTCCGCCGACAGGGCGGCCTCAGACAATCTGATGACTATAGGCGTTGATTTTTTTCCTTGTCAAGCAAGGGGCCGCCGGGGCGTGGGTAGTGGCTCCGCGGCTCGATGTCGTCCGAGGCGACGGCTACTTGGCAGGGTCGACGTTCAGCAGCACCGCCATCGCGCGACGGATCTGCGGCCGTGAGCCGAGCAACGTCACGACATCGCCCGCCTCCAACACGTGCCGCGGGGACGGATTCGATTCCGTCTCGCCGTTGCGCGTCACCGCGATGATCGAGGCGCCGGTCGTCTGCCGCACGTTCGCATCGGCCAGGGTTTTCCCGATGGCCGGCGAATCCTCGTCGATCCGGCAGGTCTCGACTTCGACATCGCTCAAGGTGCCGGCGCGTAAATGATGCGCGAGCTCCGGCATCTCGCTGCGTCGCAACAACGCATACCCTTCCCGCCGGACCTGCTCCGCCTTTTTCATGATGAAGTCTTGCGGCAGCTTGTAGGTGCGCAACACCAGCGCAAAAATTTCGATGGACGTCTCGAATTCCTCCGGCACCACGTCGTCGGCGCCCATGTCGTGCAGCTCCGATAATTCCCGTAGGTAGCGCGTGCGAACGACGATATGGATCGACGGGTTGAGCGACCGTGCGACCTGCACCGCGCGGCGCGCCGCGAACGGATCGGAAATCGCCACGACGAACACACGCGCGTGCTGAATGCGCAAATGCCGCAAGACGTTCGGATTCGTGCCGTCGCCGTAATAAATCGGCACGCCGCCGCGCGCCTCGCGCCGCACCGTATCGCCGTCGAGGTCGACGGCCGCGTAGGGCAATTCGG
The DNA here is from genome assembly GCA_046351095.1 of Nitrospiraceae bacterium. Taxonomy (GTDB): domain Bacteria; phylum Nitrospirota; class Nitrospiria; order Nitrospirales; family Nitrospiraceae; genus BQWY01. Next base: position 2,578,282 of record JAXLZC010000001.1, on the reverse strand, counting down.
TTTCGCCCAGCACACGCGCAAGATTCCGCCCGTTAAGTCCGTAGCCCATGATGATGACGTGATCGCGGATGTGCAGTTGCGATTCGGCCTCCGGCGAGGACGGCCTGAGCGCGCGCGCCGGCAGCAGATGATGCACCCGTTGCCAGGCTTCCAAGCGGCGTCCAGCCGACGGCGCCCATTGAATCAAAAACGGCGTCGCCAACATCGTCATGACCGACACGACCAGGAACACTTGGTACTCGCCCTGCGTCATCAACCCGGCCTTGGCCCCTTCGCCGGCCAACAAGAACCCGAACTCGCCGACCTGCGCCAACACCAACCCCGCCATCACCGCCATCCGCACGGGCTGGCCCACGCCGAGCACCGCCCCCATCGCCGTGACGCACTTCACTACCAACACGGCGACGATCAACCCGGCCACGGCCAGCGGATGTTCGATGATCGTACGCACGTCCATCAACATGCCGATGGACACAAAAAACAGACTGTTGAAACTGTCGCGAAACGGCAGCACTTCCGCCATCGCCTGATGGCTGTATTCCGACTCCGAAATCACCAGCCCGGCTATGAATGCGCCCAACGCCAACGACAGGCCGCTTTGCGACGTGAGCCAGGCGATGCCCAGACACAAGACGATGATCGTCAGCAAAAACAATTCGCGGCTGCGGCTCTGGACGATTTTTTCGAGAAATTTCGGGACGAGGTACCGCGCGCCGATCAGGATGAGGCCCACCGCCAGCATGGCCTTGCCGATCGTCACCAGCACGCCCGGCGCCGCGCGGTCGATCGGGCTGGCCAGCATCGGCACCATCAACATCATCGGCACGACGGCCAAGTCTTGAAACACTAAGATGCTGGTCGTGGATCGCCCATGTTGCGTATCGAGATCGCCGCGGTCCGTGAGCGCCTTCAAGACGATCGCGGTGCTGCTGAGCGACAACACGCAGCCCCAAAAAAACGACTGCATCAGCGAGAGGCCCGCCAGCGGACCGATGGCGCACGACACGACGATGACACCGCCGACTTGCAGCATGCCGCCGCCGAGCATCAGGCGTCCCATGGCGGTCATATGCGCCAACGAAAACTCGATACCGATCGTGAAGAGCAGCAGCACGACGCCGATTTCGGCCAGCACCTGTACTTGGTCTTTGTCGGAGACCAGGTTGAGCCCGTGCGGACCGATCAGCGCCCCCGCGCAGAGGAACCCGGCGATCGACGGCAGTTTGATCTGCTGAAAAATGAAGACGATCGCGATCGAAAGCAGAAAGATCGTGAGCAGGTCATCGAGGATCGGATGGTGGCTCATGTCGTCAGATGCGCACTATGCGGCCGTGGCCCGGCGCCCGGCTGCCGGAGGGATTCGCTCACACCCTGAGGTATCAGGAGAATACTGGAGGCGGGGTCGACGCACAAGCGATTCTCGCTTGCGGGAGCGTGCAGAGGCGGTGCCCCGTCACCACCGGCGTGACGCCGGGAACCATCCCCCGAAAAAACGACGCGGCGGCCGCCCCATGACAAGGCGACCGCCGCAGTCTGTCGGCTGACGCAAATCGTCTTAATTGGTTCCGGCAGCGGGAGCTGGGGTAATACGAATGGTCCCAGGGAGAATCTTTTTCCCGCCGGACACGGCCGTTTCCGCTCGTACGTTATACGGGAATGAACCAGGCTTCTTGAAACACAAGGAGGCTGTTTGGTTCGGCTCCAGCTCGACATCTTCCCGCACACCGCCCATCCAACCAGAGAAGCCGCGTTCGCAGGCCAGGTCGCCCGACTTCAAATTGGGAATTTCGATCGACACTTCCTGCTTCCGAACGTTCACCCAACGGATTTCGTCGCCCGTTTGCACCACGATCTCGGTGGGCGCGAGCGACTCGCCGATATTCACGTCTTGAATGACGGCGGTGCGACTCGTTCTCGGCGTCCCGGCGCATCCCATGACACTCACCGCGAGGGCCCCGATGATCGTCAGATATCCCACTCGTCGCATGGCGCTACTCCTTCCTGTTTCTCGCTATACGCGTGTTGTCGGGAAACGACCGCAGAGCGTACCGCTACAGAGCACGGCTCCCCTGCTGCCTCATTGGGAATCAGGATACCGCAACCTACTCCTGCGAGTACACTAGGTGTTTCCCTTGATCGTACGACGCGGTCAGACCTTGTAGTAGTCGCGATACCACTCGACGAACCGCGCGATGCCGGATTCGATCGGCGTACTGGGCTTGAAGCCCACATCCCGCATGAGGTCGTCGACGTCGGCGTACGTGGCGGGCACGTCCCCGGCCTGCAGCGGCAACATCCGCTTCTCGGCCTTTTTCCCGAGCGTCTGCTCCAACACTTCGATGAACCGCAACAATTCGACGGGTTTGTTGTTGCCGATGTTGTACAGACGGTACGGCGCGTTGCTGGTCCCGGGATCTGGCGTCTCGCCGGTCCAGTCGGCCGAGGGCTGCGCTACGCGGTCGAGCGCCCGCACGACGCCTTCAACGATGTCTTCCACATAGGTGAAATCCCGCTGCATCTTTCCGTGGTTGAACACGTCGATCGGCTTACCTTCCAAGATCGCTTTGGTGAAGAGAAACAGCGCCATGTCCGGCCGTCCCCAGGGTCCGTAGACGGTGAAGAACCGTAGGCCGGTGCAGGGCAGCCGATAGAGGTGCGCGTAACAATGCGCCATCAACTCGTTCGCCTTTTTCGTCGCCGCGTACAACGACACCGGATGATCGACGTTATCGTGCACGGAAAACGGCATATGCGTATTGCCGCCGTAGACCGAGCTGGTCGAAGCGAACACCAGATGGTCGAGCTTCTGATGACGGCAGCCTTCCAGGATGTTCAAAAATCCCGTGACGTTGCTGTCCGTGTACGCATGAGGGTTGACGAGGGAATACCGCACACCGGCTTGCGCGGCCAGGTGGATGACGCGCCGCACCCCGCTCTCGGCGAACAGCTTCTTCATCCCGTCGCGATCCGCCAGATCCATTTTCACGAACCGGAAATTTTTGTGCGGCGTGAGTTGCTCCAACCGCGCTTCTTTGAGCCGCACGTCGTAGTAGTCGTTCAGATTATCGAGCCCCACGACCGTGTCGCCGCGTTTCAGCAACCGTTTGGTCGTATGGAAGCCGATGAAGCCGGCGGCGCCGGTCACGAGAATAGGTGCTGAGGCCATGAGACTCCTTTATCGTGGCTGTGCGGATGGACGCGGCTGCGCCGCCTGAGTGGTCATAAATGCCGGCAACCCGTGATCGAGCCGATACAGCGCCATCGGGTCCAACTCGCGCGCGCAGGAGGCGATCGACACGACGCCGTCAGCCTCGACGCGGATACGATCGAGCGCATGCGCCGCATGATAACGACACCCGAACGGCGCCAACGCCGTCGCCAATTCGCGCGGCGGTTCCCACTGCGCCGTCAACAGCGCCGTGCGCGCGGGATTCCGTGCGCTGAACGTAAACGACAGATGATCGGGATACCAGTCGGCGCCACCCGTGGCGTACGACACGAACTGCGTCGCGCCGGCGACACGACAAAGCTCGGCCAAATAGGCGTTCGTCAGAAATCCGTTTTCGCCGACATCCAGCCACGTACCCGGATGCGCCAGCGCCGCGTGCGCCGCATAGGTGCGCACTTCTTTGAGTTGTTGCTGCGACGCCCACACCGTTCCGATGCGCCCGTGCTGCTCAACCAAGCGTTGGATCACGCCGTCCGTCAACGCGGAGCGTCCGCCATTCGTCGGCCCGCTGTCGGCGTGGATCAACGTGTTTTGTCCACGGTCGGCGATCAAGTAACAGTTGCGCGGCATTTCGAGGTCACAGGGATCCTCGCCGTAAAACGGCACCGAGACGACCGCGCCGCCGTCGAACGCCCAGCGCTCGCCGTGCGCCAACTCGACGACTTGCGTAAATCCGAGGTCGCGCAACAAGGCGTGGTAGTCGTAGTGGTAGTGCTTCCGGTTGCGCCGACTCGGTACGACAATCGGGATTTCTTTCGGCAGGCTGAGCAGCGACCGCGGCTCCACATGGTCGTCGTGATCGTGCGTCAGGAACACGGCGGAAGGACGCGGCAACACCATGCCCCACAGCGACGGCATCGGCATCTCGGCGAACCACGGCAACAACCACGGATCGAACAGCAGGCACTGGTCGCGCTGGCGATAGAGCAACGCTGCATGGCCGAGGTGCACGAGGTCGCGATCTCCGACGACATCGAACCATCGCTGCCGCACGGTGGACGTGGGCGAGGCGACGAGGCACTCGTAGTGCTGCATGGCCTCCAGCACCTGCGTCAACACGCGCTCCTGCTCACGCGATGCCGCCACGACCGTACGGATAGCACCGACGTGCAGCGTGCCGTCCAACATACCAAGCAACTTGGCCACGGCATGCGACGCGCCGCGTTCCAGTTGAAACGGAATCGCCTGGCGCTTCACCGCGTTGAACAGCCGCGCTCCGGCGCTTGTGACGGTCGCCGACCGCGCCGCGTCCCGCGCAAACTCCCAGTGAAACTGTCCCTGCGCATCGCGACCGCAGCGAATGTGTTGCCGCAATTGCGGGCGTGACTGCACCAACTCGGCATACGCATCTTCCACCATACGGCGGCGGCGCGGATCGTCCACCGGCGCCCGCTGCGCAAACACGTCGCTGATGACGGTCTCGACCGCGCTCAACAGATGTTGATGCGCCTCATGCAATGCGACGGCGACTTCTGGCGCGAGCCCGCCGAGAAACGGAAAGGGCCCCGGCGCCTCCGCACTTTCGAACTGCATCCAGACCCAGGGCGCAAGCGCGAGGTAGTCGGTGGGTCGATAGTGGTCCCAAATTTTCATACGATCTTCGTTACAGGCATGGACACGACGCACACTGACGATCTCGTCACGGCACGATCCGCAACGCGCTGATGGTCGGCTCGTAGAGCGCTTGAATCACGTTTCCATCCGGGTCGGCGATATAACAGGAGTAACTGCCGTCGCGGTGACGCTTCGGCGGCTTCACGATACGGGCGCCGACGGAGTCGCCCTCTTGCTGCACGCGCGCATAAAACCGATCCACATCCTCCGGCTGGTACATGATCACGCCGACATGATCCAAGAATTGCCCGCGCTCGGCGCGATACTCGGCGAGTTCTGCCGCAGGAATCTGATGCAGCGCCACATTATCCGCCCCGGAGCTGAAATACACGTTCTCCGGATCCGGCTCCCACACCACGCGCATCCCGAACAACGTTTCGTAAAAGCGGCGCGACCGCGCCAGATCCGTCACGCGCAACGCCAGATGCCGCAGACCGCCATGATCGGGACTGGTCGCCATCGAACCGCTCGCCTCCTCCGGTGAAATGCGCATGCGGCGCCGCATAAATCGGAACGCCCCGGACGCGCCGTTATACTAGGGCCCGTTCGCGTCGTCGTCAATTCATAAGCCCCTGTCTGCGACCGCCTCCGGACACGAGTCCCGCAGGGCCTCCATGCAGAATCTGCGTTCGCGTCCGCTCGGTTAAACATGGTAGGATTCCTCGGTTTCACGTTGTATGTACACAAAAGGAGTCGAGCATGTCCCGCATCGGTTCGGCAATGATCCTTGGTATCGCGATGCTCTCGGTCGTGAGTACGCAGACGGCACAAGCCGTGACGGAAGTGAAGGCAAAAGACGGCGCCCCGATGATTTTGATTCCCGCGGGCAGTTTTCCCATGGGCGTGCCCATCGGCGACCGCGACGGCGGGCGCGACGAATATCCCCGGCATCACGTGACCTTGGACGACTACTATCTCGACAAATACGAAGTGACGAACGCCCAATACATCGCCTTCGTGCAAGCGACCAATCATCGTGTGCCGCAACACCCGAAGGACGACACACGCAATCTCTGGCAGAAGGGGTTGATGCCCGAGTCGATCAAGGATCAGCCCGTGATCAACGTGGACTGGTACGACGCCGAGGCCTACTGCAAGTGGGCCGGCAAACGTCTGCCGACCGAAGCGGAGTGGGAAAAAGCGGCACGCGGCGGCGACGACCGGCGCTTTCCATGGGGCAACGTAGAACCGACGGCGAAACACCTGAACTACTTACAGCGCTGGCATGGGGAAAAAACCTTGATGCCCGTCGGTAGCTACGAAGCGGGCAAAAGCCCTTTCGGCGTGTACGACATGGCCGGCAACGTCTGGGAGTGGGTCAACGACTGGTACGATCCGACGTATTACGAAAAGAGCCCGGAGAAAAATCCTCCCGGTCCGGAAACCGGCGCGGAAAAGGTGTTGCGTAGCTCCGGCTGGGCGGTCGAGGCGCCGCTCGTCCGCGTCTTCACCCGGGTCAGCAGCAATCCGCAGATCCGCAACGAAACGACGGGATTCCGGTGCGCGAGCACAACGGCGCCCTAAAGCCGACACATCGGGTCCGCCGTCGTTCCCTACGGCGGGTCATCAAGCAGGCCACGCGCCTGATCGTCGCCGCCGGCATCGTCGGAGCCATCTATCCGTCGACGCTGCCGCTCGCGATTGCCGAATCCGAAGGCGATGGTCCGCCCGTTCCCATCGCGCGGGTGTTGCTGGATCCGTCCAGTTTTAATCTCGACGTCGTCACCCTACTCGGCACGATCCGAGATGTGCGCCCACTCCGCACCGAATTGGAATGCGGCAGCGGCCCGGGATTTCTGCTGTACCTCCGCGACGAAACCGGCGAACTCCCGATTCTCAATCAAGGCGCGTGTACCGACGGCGAATATGTCCCGGCGGTGGAAGGGCGGTTTACGCGCGGACAGCGGGTGCTGGTGCGCGCGGCCATCGTCCAGACCGCGCCGCATGAACCCGGCGATCCGGTGCTGGAAGCGACCTTAGTACGCATTCGCCCTGAAGACGAATAACGGCGCCCTGCCCTTCGAGGCGCCTGCTGCCCGACGGGCAGTGTGCAGTGCATCCGAACCGACCGCCTATTGTGACCCACGACCCCTCGCGTTCTCCCGCTCCCCCGCACCATTCGACAAAGCCAGGATTCAGCGGCTGCGTGGTGGCCTCGTTCGAAAGCCGCATGGCCGACGAATTGGCGCGCCTGATCGAACGCCACGGCGGTCGCCCGCTCATCGCGCCCGCACTGCGCGAACTGCCGTTGTCGGATTTGTCCGCCGTCCATACCTTCGCCAAACGCGTGTTGGCGCACGACGAGGGTCTTGGCGTCGACGTGGTGGTCCTGATGACCGGCGTCGGCACGACGGCGCTCTTCGAGGCGTTACGGGCCGACTACGAGTGGTCAGCCATTCAGGCAGCGCTGCGCCACACCTCGCTCGTCGCGCGCGGTCCTAAACCGGCGGCTGCGCTGAAAGCGTTGGGCCTGAAGCCGGCGCTCACGGTCCCCGCACCGAACACCTGGGTAGAGGTGGTCTCGACACTGGATGGCTATCGTCCGGTGAAGGGACAACGTGTCGCGGTGCAAGAATACGGCGTCTCGAATCCGCACTTACTGGATGCGCTGAAACGGCGCGGCGCCGAGGTGTTCGCGGTGCCCATCTATAAGTGGGCGCTTCCCGAAGATTTGTCGCCGGTGCGACAAGCCATCGACCGCATCATCGCCGGTGAGGTCGACGTGCTGCTCGTGACGAACGCAGCGCAGGCGGATCACGTGATGCAGGTGCTGGATGCCGACGGCACGACCGACGCGTTCCGCACGGCCCTGCGTCGTATGGTGATCGCTTCCATCGGCCCGACCACCAGCGAACATTTGCGCGAACTGGAGTGGCCGATTACGCTGGAACCGTCGCGCTCGAAAATGGGCACGCTCGTGAAGGAAGTCAGCGAACGGGTCGGACATTCCGCATAACGTCGCGTCGTATCGATCCGGCAGCAATAAAACGACAAGGGCCGCCTGCATCGTTCTGATGCAGGCGGCCCTGTGTATTACGAATCGTGTAAACGATCGACGACTGTCGTCAGTTCGTCTGCACAGCTTCCGACGTTGCGGCCGACGGCTCGACCGTCATACTCGCCTTCTCCGGATGCGCATCGACGGGATCCTTCGCGTCGCGGGCGCAGCGGAAGCCGAGCCAGTTCATCGACGTGACCGGTTCCGTGCCGTTGCGCTGCGTGGTTCGCACGCTGGGTGTGCTGTCGACCCACCCGCCGCCGCGGAACGCCTTCTGCGTGCCCTTCTCGGGGCCCTTCGGATTTTTATTCGGCGCGACCTTGTAATAGTCCTTGTCGTACCAGTCGGCGACCCATTCGGCGACGTTGCCGACCATCTGGAACAACCCGTAAGGGCTCACCGCATTGTCGTACTTATCGACGGAGATGATCGGCGGATAGAGCAGCAATCGTTCCGGACGATCGCGCACCGGCCCGGAGAGGCCTCCGCGACCGAAATTCGACCGTGATAATCCGGCAGGCTGATTCCCCCAGGGATAAATACGCCCGTCTGTCCCACGCGCGGCCTTTTCCCACTCGGCCTCGGTCGGCAGACGTTTGCCCACCCACTTACAAAAGGCGTCGGCCTGGTCCCAGCGCACGTGCATGATGGGGTGCTTGACCATCGTGTCTTGGAAGTTGCCGCCGTCGAATTTCCAGTCGACTTGCGGCGGCATGTTGTGCGCCAAGACGAACTTCAGATACTGCACGGTGGTCACTTCGTACTTGTCGATCTCGTAGGCGTCGAGAAACACCTTCCGCTGCGGCATCTCTTGCAGATACGCCGCGTGATCGACTTTTTTGTCGCTCCCCATCAGGAATTCGCCGGAAGGGATCAACACCATCTCGTCGTAGGGCGCGAGCTTGATGCGCTCCTGCGCGAGTTTCTTCCCGTCCGGCGTCCACTCCTGCTTTTCGTCGCCGACGTCCATGCCGAGCGCCATCGTCGCGCTCAAGAGCGCGACTCCCACCGTCCCACAGATTCGGACACCTTGTTTCATGACACGATCCATAAATCCGACCACTTCCTCTCCCTTGCCCTGGGTGAGTGCCTGGCGCGGTCGCTATTCCTTCGCAGGGCCGACCTGTTTCCCATCGAAGGTTTCCAACGGCTGAAAGTTCAACGGACGCTCAAACAGATAGTCCAAGACGGGACGCATTTTCAAGTGGCGATATTCGATGATCCAACTGGCGTCCTTCTTGGCCAACTTCAGCGGAAAGTTCAAATCGGTCGCGAGCCACTGATAATACTGCTCCGGGCCTTCGCCGCGATCCACGGTCACTTCGTAGAGTGTGGTCGGGTGGCCGTCGAACGTTTCTTCCCCGATGACGTCCCGCTTGATCTCGCCCTCCATCGTCCGCTCGATTTTCGGCGCGAGCGACGGGTCGTACGGCTCGGTCTTAAAATGTTTGATGCGCGACAGGAGCAACCACACTTCCTGCTTGTCCTTGCGCACGATCGTGATGTTGACCGGCCCTTGATCGTTGTGTTCAAGCCGCCAGCGGTCGTCCCGATAATAAATGATGGTCTTGCGGACCTTCCCGTTGGCCTTGACGATCTGGTCGGCGGAAAATTCGAGGGCCCACGCGGAACCCACGACGCTCATCGACGACAGGCACAGGATCGCCGCTACACAGCGGCCGAGTCGGCACAGCCCATCACTCGCGGATTTCATCGTACGACTTTCGAATCCATCACGTCAGGCTCAGCACCATTCCGCGGCGCGGCGGAACGTCGCCCGACTACTTCTCGCTTTTCTCGCCCTTGTCGTTCTTGTCGTTTTTCTCGCTCTTCTCGTTTTTCACTTCCGCCTTCGCCTTAATGGCTTCGATCTCCAGGCGAATCTCGACTTCTTCGCCGACGACCAGGCCGCCGCTGTCGAGGGTCTTGTTCCAGACCATGCCGAAGTCTTTCCGATTCAGCTTCCCCTTGCCGGTGAACCCGGCGCGAATATGGCCCCAGGGATCTTTCGTCACGCCGTTGAAGGTGCCGACGAGCACGATTTCTTGCGTGACGCCGCGAAGCGTGAGGTCGCCGAAGGCGGTGTATTCGTCGCCCATTTTTTTGAGGTTCTTCAGCTTATAGGTCAGCGTGGGGTGTTTCTCGACGTCGAAAAAGTCGGCGCCCCGCAAGTGCGCGTCACGCTTCTCGTGGTTCGTGCTGAGCGACGCGGCCTTGATGGTGGCTTCGATCGCCTTGACCTGCCCCGCCTCCGGGTCGAGCTCGACGAATCCGCTGTAGTCGTTGAAGCGGCCGGTCGTTTTCGAAATGACCATGTGCCGCACTTGAAACTCGATGATGGAATGGTCGGGATCGAGGGTGAACCGCGCCGTATCCGCCGCCGCCGGTCCCTCGAACGCGCAGAGTCCCATCAGGACGCCGAGCGCCATCCGCCCCACCCACAGTCCTACCTGTGCACGCATACCGTACTCCTTCCTCTCTCGCTCGCACTTACGGCCGCTTGGTGTCGCCGCTCGTTTTACCTGGCGTCACCGCGACGGCCCCATCTTGGACCACTGCCGTGGGACGCGCACCGGTCCGCATCCGCACATGCACTTCGATCACTCCGTCGCCCAGCCAATCCCGAAAACTCGGGAACGGGTGGGCATGCACAATGGCCAACAATCCGGCTTCATCGACGTCCCGCACGCCGGACGTCCGTTCGATCTGAATAAGCTGCGCCTCGCCGTTGGCGTGCATCTGAAAACGCACACGCACAGTTTCCTTCGCCGTCGAGAGGCCTTTGACGTAGCGTACGCGCTGGCCCCAACTGCGGCTGATCAGGCGCGCGACTTCTTTCCAATAGCCCTGTTCGTCTTTCGATTCCGGTAACGGCTTCAGGTCCTCTTCGGCGATCAACACGTTCGTCACGGGCGCGACATCGGGCTGCACCTCGTCGCTCGTGGAGCCGACGGCGCCGGTCACGATCTCGACATCGCCCTCGCTCGCGACCGACTCGCCTTCAGCAGGCGTGGTCCCCGGCGGCGGCAGTTCGGGCTCGTCATGCGTCAGCGTGACGTAGGCCGACCGTCCGATCAACCGCGCCAACCCGGACTGTTTGACCTGCGACACCGTCACGCGCAGCCGCAACGCCTTCGGCCGCACCGACGTATACCCCAGCGGCTTCGGCTTAATCGCGACGACGGCCTTCCACTGGGTCGCGCCTTCCACCGGCTCCATCGGCACCATAATGGTGTCGAGCGACGCGCCTTCGACCACGGCCACCAACTGATCGGTCGTCGCTACTCCGCCGCTCAAGAACACACCGAGCGACAGCTCCGATCCGAACGGTACGGTCCCGGAGACCGCCTCAGTTTCCAACGAAAACGAGAGATTCCGCTTGGGAATCGCCTTGACCGACGAGGATGCCGACGGTGGAGGCGCAGCCGCACCTGCCGACACCGTCGCTTGGACTGTCCATGCCAAGGCGGCAAGGACGATCACCGGCACAGTGGCGGCAGTTCGGAACATGGCATCTTATGGTACTGATCCTCGGAAAATGATTCAACCCTGCGCGCGGCACCGGTGCGCACTCGCGGCGGGCAAACAGGAGGCGGGAATCGGTTATTCGCGGATTTGTTTGGCGCGTTTCTGGAGGTACGCGTTCCGCACGGCGCTGTAGAGATCGACGGTCGCTTCCTCGACGCCTTGGAAGGCTTCAAGATTACGCGACCGTTCGTTCACGATGAACGCGGATCGCCCGCCGACCTGGGCGATGCTCGAGGTGGTGCGATTCGGATGGGAGACCAGCGACGGCACGTTCCGCATTTCCACGAGCGGGAAGACCAACCAGTTGATCGGATCCAACGCGAGGTCGACCACGTATCCCGTGGCGTCGCGAAGCGTAAACGGCGGGAACAGCGGGATGATCATGTAGGGGCCCGGCGGCACCCCGTAGTAGCCCAACGTCTGGCCGAAATCCTCGTCGGGCGTTTCAATGTGCATGTGTTTGGCGACATCGAAAAATCCGCCCAAGCCGAACGTGGTGTTGAGGAGAAAGCGGCCGAGTTCCCGGCCTGCGCCGCCTACCTTGCCCTGCAGCACATTGTTGAGCAATCGCGGGCCGGTGCGCAGGTTGTGGAAAAAGTTTTCCACGCCGCGCTGCGCCGCATCGGGCATGACGAAGTTGTAGGCCTTGGCAATGGGTTTCAGCGCGTAGCGGTCGATCGACCGATTCACTTCGAACAGCGCGACGTTCATCGGCTCCCAGGGATCGTATTCTTCTACCGACTCCTGTTCGGTGGCGAACGGATCGAAGGGCTCGTCAGCCGCGTCGGTCTCGGTAACAGCAGTCGTCGCGGACGTGGACGGAGATTTAACAGGAGCGGAAGAGGCAACAGCTTTCGTAGAAGAGGCTGCAGGCGTAACCAGCGGATCGGACTGTGAGGGTGCGTGCCCGGCGCATCCGCTCAAGAGCAGCAGTGCAAACCCGCACAACGCCATCGCCCGTCCGAATCGAATCCCCACGCACCCCTCCTGGTCACGGTGCGCAGGCCCGACCAGACGGGAACCCCACCACACCTCGGCACACTACGTAACGGCGGACTCTACCAAATCGTTCGACAAAGCTCAAAACGATTTACGCAACGATCTGTGCCTGTGGATTGATCGATTGGGAGAGGAGACAACCGGGAGACGTGTCACGCACAGACACAGGGCATCAACGACACGACGCACATCGCGATTACGAGCGGTGAGCCACGCGATTGCGTTCTAACGCCGACACCAACGCGCTGACCTGCTGTTGATCCGTGGCAGCGATATCGTGGAAACGCACTTCCATGCCGGGCAACAGTACCTGGCGCTCCGGACGCTGCCGGACCCGCACGACATGCCCCTTCGTCGCAATTTTGCGTTGCGGCTGATCGGGAAGCGCAAACTCCACCGACAGCTCCGTGCCCACAGGCAACGGCGTGCTCGTCTCGAGAAAAAATCCGCTGCCGCCAAACTCGACCGTCATCCCTTCGCCGGCGACGGTCCCCGCCGCTTGGTACCGCACCCGCAGTTCTAGCGGAATCATCGGCGTAGGCTCGCTTGCTGCGGAGCCCTGCTGCAAGGCCGCCTGCGCGACCGCTTCCCAGCCGACGACGCCGAGCACCGTGCCGTCCGCCGTGCGGATCGAGATTTCCTCCCGCTCCGGATCGACGTGTAACCGGGCACCGGGATAGGCTTCACTCTGACGAAATGGGAAATCCATAGTCGGACATCTTACCCGCTTTATCGGGAAACTTTAACAGAGAAAATCGCACGATCGTTTCGGCGCAAACGCCCGTGGCGCGCGCCTTGCAGACGAACTGGGCACTGCCGAGCGCATCGTATTCATGCACGCTGACGGACGCTGCGGAGGAAGGTCAGGAGTCGTTGGAGATAGGCCTGTCCACCGACCATCAGCACATTGTTATGGTCGGCGCCGGAGACGGCATACCACGTCTTTTGCTGTGTGCCGAGCGCATCGTACACCGCACGCCCCAGCTGTATCGGAATGATATCGTCGCGGTCGCCGTGCACCACGAGTGTCGGAACACACACGGTCCGCACGCGATCATCCAACTGAAAGCGCGCCCCCAACAGCCAATGTACGGGTAATCCCCAATAATGCGTTTTCGCCACCGCTTCGATGGACGGGAACGTCGACTCCAAGATCAACGCGCCGATCGGACGTTGGACGACGACCTCCCCCGCAACTGCGCCGCCGAGCGACCGCCCGAAGAGTGCGACACGATCCGGTCGAACCCCGCGTCGTACGATTACATGGTCATACGCCGCCAAGGCATCCGCATAGAGTCCAGCCTCCGACGGCCGCCCTGGGCTGCGCCCGTATCCCCCGTAGTCGAACAAAAATACCGACAGCCCCGCCTCGACCAGCAACCGAAGATTGCCCAAACGATCGGCGATATTCCCGGCGTTGCCGTGGCACCAGAGCAAGACCCACTCGCTCTGCGGAACGTGAACGTACCACCCAAAGCGCATGGCGCCGGCAGGCGTGCGGAACCACACGTCCTCCAGCGGCAGGCCGCTTTCCGCCGCCCAATTCCGTTCGTTCCACGGCGCCGGATGGTAGACGAAGAGTTGGTCGAGCATGGTGCGCTAAAAAAATGCTTGGACGGCAAGCAAGACGTCGTTGTCGTGCGGCCGATGCGAATAGTCGAGGCGAAGCGCCCAATTGCGGCTCAGCGTGACACGGTGCCCGACGGTCCAGCGCCACTCTTCGGAGTGCTCACCGAGGACATATCGAAAATAGGAGGCCGAGGCCAGCAGCTTCCATCGCTCGGTGATATCGGTCAGCAGGCCAACCGTCCCGCCGCCGCCTGCACGATGCCGCTCGTCGTACGCGCGGCTGTAGTTGCCTTCCGCATCCGCAAACGCGAACCACAGTTCCCGACGCAGCACCGTCGATTCGACGGCACCGCCGATCCCAGCGCTCATCAGACCGTTGCTGCAGAGCTGACAGCCGCCATGCCGGATGGTGTTCATCCCAAGATTCAACCGCCAGGACGGCGCGTGAAAGAGACGATCCATCGGCGACAGCGACGTCATATTCAAGAGCGTGAATCGCTCGACGCGGCTTTGGTCGTACCGATGGTAGTGCCGCAGGCTGACACTCATCGCTTCGATCTGCGCGTCCGGCGTATACCCCGGCTGGGGATCCAACAGATCGTGGTAGGCCAACCGAAACGACGCCTCTTCATACAGCGCGTTGTTCCGCCACCCTGCGCCGACACTCGCACGCGTGGTGCCATGGCCGATATCGGGACGCTCGGTAAGGGGCGCGACGTTCACGTCGGGCGAGGGCGTTTTCAACTGACTCCGTGTTGTTAACACCTGACGATTTTTTGCGCGAAATCCCTTGTCGTCGTCGGGCCCACTGCCTTCCCCGCGCATCAACAAATAATCCGAGGCCGTATCGAGCACGAGCGCCTGACGCGGCGCCGCGAGGTCACGAAACACGTCGGATCGCAGCGCCGTCGGATCGGCGATGCCTCGCAACAACCACTGGTCTTCCTCGGCAGATAACTGCGCGCGTTTGCGTTGCACCACCGTCCGACGCGATGGGCGATAGGTCACGGGCCCGACCAATCCGGGCACGGCCATCAACACACGAATGGTATCGGTCGGCAACGTATAGGCGGGAAACTGATCGGCCAATCGGAACGACGGATCGGCGGCGTCGAGCAACGACAGCATGTGATACGAACAATTTTCGCCGAAGAAAAAATAGTCGAACGAGGCGTTGCCCATTTCCCACGCATGCATGAGCATGCGGCGCACCTGCGTCGGCGTCAGATTGAGGCGGTACTCCCAGATGTCGCGATTTTCGAGGTCGCGATACTCCTGGACTTTCAAATAGTAGGGAATGGTCGTGTAAAAACCGCTATAGCCGCCGAAGACGCCCTTGAAGGCATATTCGACGCCTGCGTCCGGCGGCAATTCGGCGGCATAGTTGATCGTGTAGGCCAGGATACGTGTCTGATCGGTTTGCCCCCGCTGGTCGATCCGCAAAAAGGTATGGCCAAACATCGACGACGGATTGTTCATAAATCCGGCGGGCACGATGACGGTGACGCCGGCAGCCTTAAATTCGTCGAACCAGCGCTGGAAACGTTCGCAGGGATTGGGCATGAGCCGGCTGTCGTCGAACTGGAGCTGCTCGCGCAACCAATGGTAGCGCCCGACAAAGGCGCATTGCGCCGGTTGTTGCGACCGCCCCACCAACCGATCGCTGAAAAA
This sequence comes from Nitrospiraceae bacterium, assembly GCA_046351095.1. Lineage (GTDB taxonomy): Bacteria > Nitrospirota > Nitrospiria > Nitrospirales > Nitrospiraceae > BQWY01. Next base: position 2,562,674 of record JAXLZC010000001.1, on the reverse strand, counting down.
CGCAGTTAAGGTCGCTTCTAACTCGGCAACTGCGTCTGTCTTGCCGGCGGGAGCGAGAAAAAATCTCGGATCGTCTTGCTGGCTGGCGACACCGCCCATCCACTGGGGACGGTAGCGCAGCAGCACCTGCCACTCACGCGCCTCCGCGAGTCGTAACTCGGCAGCGCGTGACTGAAGCTCTAGGAGGTAGTTGTTCTGTGCGACCGCAGATGGCGCTGTGGACTCAGCGGCAACACATAAGGCAGCACTGAGCAGGGAGAAGAACAGAAGAACGGCGATCCGGATCGGTGACACGAGGAACTAGCACCTCAGCACTGGCGCCGCTCGAACACCTGGGCGTGAGTGAACCGTGAGGAATAGAAAAAGAGGCCCCTGAGCCGAATGCCCAGGAGCCTCTCGCAGAACGCTTAGCGAACGACTTGCGCCAACATCGGGCTCCCGACCATGGCGTCATTCAACGCCTTGATCAAGGCAACCGGTGAGGCCTGTCCCGCTTCAACCAAACCCTGGTACTTTTCCTGCGCGAGCGAGAAGAACGCGCCCTGCTGTTCGGCAGGCACGCCCATCAAGGTTGCGAGCGAGGCGAGGTTTTCGCCCTGCCCCTTAGCCATATCTTGGGCCAAGTTCTCGAAGTTCAAATTCGCAAACATCGTGGACTTATTCTCGGTAAACACCTGACCGTCGTTCGTGCAACCGGACGTTCCGCTGCTGATCCCGAACGTGCCGCTCCCGAACGTCCCGTTGGTGGTAGCCATCATGACCTGAGGCCCGATGTTCTTTTGGTTCTTATAGCCATCCCAGGCCAACTTGCCCAAACCGCAGCCAGGGCCCGTGTCAGGGTTGCCGGCAAAGGCCACGCTGGACAACGCAACCATGGACACGGCGGACAAGAACAAGACAGACTTCTTCATCGCTCCCCTCCTTGGGTAAAGAAAATAATGCCCGTCCGAACCAAACGCCGCCATTATAACAATGTGAGTATTGTGATCAAGCGAGGAGTTGCCCCTGACACTTTTCTAGAACATGTATCCGACCCCGAACGCGACGGCCTGCGTGCGAACATCCATCGCAAATCCATTCCAATGGTAGTCGGCTGCGACCCATTTGTATTCGGCGAAGAGAAACGTGCGTGCACCAGCCTGCGCGTGCACCCCGGCGATGAACTGATACGCAAACGCCGCCGTGGAATCCCAATCGCCCGTACTCCGGCCTGGAATCGTGGGGCTGTGCAACACACCGGAGGCATACCCGACGCCAAATCCCGCATATGGACGAAGGTCTCCCGTCGGTCGACGGAGCACAAGATTGACCATGCTGTTGGTGACCAGGAGCCCACTCGATCCTTGCGCGAGGCCTGGCGATCCGCTTGGATTGGGAGTCAGAAACGAAAATCTTTGATAGAAGCCGAAGTATTCCAACTCGACGCCCGCCACACGACGCGTCAGTTCGGGGAAAAATCCAATACGCAAGCCGAGTCCCGCGCCAGGCCTGATGTTGGCCGCGACACTCGACATATTCGCCAGCTGTACCGGACGATCCTGCACGACCGCCCCGATGCCGTATCCACTGATGTAGATATCCATCGACTCGGTGGCCCGAGCCATATTCGGAGCACTCGCAAGAAAGAGGAAGGCCGCGACTGCGCAGGTCAACGTTGTAAAAACATTAGGCCTCGAACGGGAGGAGCGGCGGCACATCGCCATGCATCTGGCACGATCGACCGCCAAGAATCAAGCAGTGGACTTTGTGCGAGGGCACCGCATAGCCCCCACGTACACACAAAAAAGGGGCGTGGCCGAGCGGCCACGCCCCTTCGCACACGCTGCGAACACTAGGTTCGCTTAGTTGCCCTTGGCGATCGTGCAGACCTCGACGTAGACGCCCAAGATGTTCTTCACATAGTGCTCGGTGAAGACCACTTTCTTGATGCCGCCGTTGTTCATCGCAGCTTCCACGCTCGTATCACCAGTGCCGACCATGCCCAAGATGCTGGTTCCGCACGATCTGCCGGTCTTAGAGGGGGAGGTGCCGTTGTCGTTCAGGATCGTTCCCGAGGTGGTCTCGGAGAAGACCCATCCATGCGGATGAAGTCCCGCCGGCTGGGTGTACCCACCCACGCCCGAGCAGCCAACGAGCGATGCGGCAAACGCAACCACACCCAAGGACATCAATGCTCTCTTCATGGAATACCTCCCTATGAGTGAGATGTGGAGACCAACGAACCGCACATGTGGAACGATGCAGGTGTGTTCGAAATACCACACTTAAACAGGGCGCACTATAGTTGCGCCAGCACATGATGTCAAGGCAGGTGTACGTAGTTCCGAGTCCGCAGTCCTACGATCAAACATCTGTCCAGCCCTGACTGGCCCTGTCGGCGTCGGCTCGCGATGGCTTACTTGAGTGCTGCGACAACAGCGGGCCATGACACGGCGAATGTCTCCGGGGACGACGGCGGCAATTGCGCCATCTCCGCCTTGATCCGCGCCGCACGCTCCTCGCTCAGCGGATGGCTCGACAGCAATTCGATCTGCGCGCCCGCTTCGCGCCCCAATCGCTCGAAAAACGTGACCATGCCGTCCGGCGCCACATGCGCACGGTGCAACAGCCGCACCCCTTCGAGGTCGGCCTCCGTTTCCTGCTCACGGCTGAAACTCAGCGTGGCGAGTTCGAGACCCAACTCACGCACCAACCCCACCCACCCCTGCTGGTTGCCGGTCACAATGGTGATCACGGACATGATCCCAAGACTGCGCACGATGCGGCCGACCGCATGGCGCTTCAGCACATGGTTGATCTCATGGCCCATCACCCCCGCGACTTCTTCCGCACGTTCCGCTTTTTTCAACAGACCGGTGAACACGACGATATACCCGCCCGGCAACGCAAAAGCGTTCACCTCCCCGCTCTCCACGACGGTCACGCGGAAGGTATAGGGACTCGCCGGAATGGCGGCGGTCAATCGCTGCTCGATCTGCTGCACGGCATCGACGGCCGGACCGTCCCGCACGACGGTGTGCGAGGCGAGAAATTGCCGATAGGCCGATTCGCCGATCGTCTCCTCCCACGAGAGCGGGACACGGGCGACGGCCCACGCCGTCAAGACATCCGAGGCGGCCCAGAGGCCGACCGCACCGACGATGAGTCCGAATAATACGGAGAGCAACACCGTGCGCCCACGCGAGCGATGCCGCCGCACTGCCGCTGCTGTCTCGTGCAATTGTTCGCCGAACCGACCGCCCGCCGCGCGGCGCAACGCCGCGATGACCGTCGCATCCTTGATGTAGAGCGTGTACGCGACGGCGTCCGTCTCGCCGGTCCACTGCAGCACAAGCTGATCGTGATCGAATCCGCCGGCTTGGACATGCACGGCGTCGAAAGGGAGACGAAACTGTCGGGCAAACTCCGGCGGCAACAGTTCGACGGTGAGAGCGTCGGATAGCACCGTGGCAACAGCGGGCACACCCGATTCGGGAAAGGCGTCGCAGTAACACAGGGCGTTCGGCGACGGGTCGGCCGACGAAGGCTGGGGAATGGTCGTCACGTCACGGACTCGCCACAGAAGCCGCTCGAATCAGGTCGACGCGGGGCACCTATTCGCTGACCGGGATGAACTGTCGGATCCAGGCGCCGAACCCGCGCGGATTACGCGTTTGAATAAACACGAGGCCGGGCCCGCGAAAGCGGCACACGAATCCTTCGCCCGACGTGAACGTCGAAATCCACCCGGAGGTCGCGCGCTCCATCGCATACGTCGTGGTGGCACTCCAGGCAACGAGGTGCGCATTGTCGACGATGTATTCTTCATTCGGCTTGAGCGCCACACGATGAATCGCGCCGAAGCTGTTCAACACCAACAACCCTTTGCCGGAAATTCGCAAAATAAAGAAGCCCTCGCCGCCCAACAACCCGCGGCTGAGGCCCTGCATTTTCCCGTCGACTGTGACGGTGTCTGCACCAGCCAGGAAGCCGTCCTTCTGCACCATATATTCGTTCACGCCGTCCAGCTCGAATGTGACGATTTCTCCAGGGACCGTCGGCGCGAGCAACACTTCACCCGGCCCACGCGACGCGCGCAAGGTTTGGAAGAAAAAATGTTCGCCGCTCAACACTTTGCGGGACAACGCCTTGAGCAGACCGCCTTCCATTTTGCTTTCGACGTCGATCGTCGGCGACGCCGCCACCATCGCGCCGGATTCGGCCTTCAACGATTCGCCTGCGGCGAGATTAATACGCACCATGGGGAACGCCCCGGGATACAGAATTTCGTTCGTCATGACAATCGATCCTTGGTGAGTGCGGTGCAGGTGCAGTGAAACGATCGGCGCAAACCGGATAGGAAAAGACCCGCTCGTGCGGCAAACCCGAACCAGCGGACCAACGGCGAGGGGAATTGTGTGGGAGGCGCGGGACCCTGTCAAGCGTGAGACGACGGAATCGCCGGCGAAACAGCCAACAAAAATGTCGACCGCATGCTCCTAGTGTTGTTGCTTAGGGTGCGGCCCGCGCCCGGCGCGAGGCCCGATCCCCTGCTCGCGACGAAAGGCGCGGCGCTCTTCCGGCGACATCTGACGCCATCGCTCGCGCAACGCCTGGCGTTCCTCCGGCGGCAGCGAACGAAAATGTTTGCGCGCGCGCCGCAGCGCATGGCGGTCGTCCGGCGACAGGTTCCGGAATCGTTGAAACTTGGCCCGCACCTCGTCCTTTTGGCTCGGACTCAGTTGCCGCCACTGCCGTAAACTGTTTCGCGCCTGTCCGCGTTCCGCTTCCGACATCTGCGCCCACTGTTGCGCACCGGCGCGTAACCGCTCGCGCTTGTCGGCGGGCAGCTGATCCCAGCGGTCGCTGAATTTGCGCAACACCTGTTGTTCGTCAGGCGGCAGTTGTTGCCACGGGATTGCATGCTCCTGCGCCAGACCTGGGCCAGGACCAAGTTCCGCGCCCGGTTCCTGCGCCGACACCGTGCTCACCGCGAGCATAAGCGCCACGAGCACCGCACAGGTGACTCGACTGCGTCGACGCGCACTCATGGCCGTGCACTCCGATTGCGAGAGTCTGGGAAAGGCGATGACGGTGACGCCTCCGGCGTACGCGGGCGTGGCGATGTGCCGACCGCCGGCATCTGGGAACGCGCCGTCGGCGCAGCCGGTGCAGACGGCGCGTCGAGACTCCACGCCTCCTCCTTGAGAGGGTCGTGCCATTGTCCCTTGTCGACCGTCCATTCGCCGAGAAATTCCAACAGGTCCTCATCCGGAACATCGGACTGCGGCGGTATCGAATCCGGCTTGGCCGCGGCGAACGTCTGCGCGGAGTAGAGGCTCATCACCAACAACGCCGCGAGCCCGACCGTGGCGACGTTATGTCGCGCGCTCGTCGCTCGCGAGCCATTCATAAAATTCCAAGTCGTCGACGATATCGACCGCTTCGAGCGTGACCAACGCTTCCATGTCCTCCGGCGCCAACACAAGCGGGCCCTCGAGCACCGGGACGGCGCTGTGCCACCACAGCAACGCGGCCAACCCCGCCGCGGTGACGGCGCCGCCGACCCAGAATGGACGCCACCATGAGGCGGCCCCGGATGTCGTTCCCTCTTGCGCCTGCGCTAAGGCTTCTCGACGCATCCGTTGTAATGCGTAGGTCGTGCGCGAGGGCATCGCCTCGACGGACGCATCGAGCGACTGCCGCACAGCGGCAACAAAAGCGCGCTCGTCGTCCGGTTCCGTCATTGTCGGTCTATTCCTTGGAGTGTCCATCGGGTGTTCGCCCATCACGGCGCCTCGTCCGTGCCGCCCGCAACCGCACGATCGTCATGCGCCGCCAGTCGTTTCCGCAACGTATGCACGGCGCGCGAGTAGTGCGTCTTGACGCTTCCGACGGAACAGCCCATCGCCGCCGCCGTCTCCGCTACATCCAGCTCTTCCCACGCCCGCAGCAAAAATGCCTGTTGTTGCCGCATCGGCAGCGCATGGAGCGCCGCATCGAGCGCCGTCATCGCCTGGCGCTGCATTGCGGCCCGATCCGGTTGCGGACGCTCGGTGTCGGGCATCGCTTCCAGCGGATCTTCGGCGTCGTCCTGGTCCGCGTTCGGGGAGGTCAACCAGCGCCGCCACATCCGGCGCACCCGCGTGCGGCGGTACCAATCGCGGATGCGGCTCTGCACGATACGATGAAACAGCGGGCCCCACTCCGCTTCGGGTTTATCCCGATACCGCTGCACCAGGGTGAGCATGGCGTCTTGGATTAGGTCCAACGCCTCCTCCTCGTCGCCCGTCGCAATCCGCGCCATCCGGTAGGCCCGGCGTTCGACCGACGCGAGAAATCGATCCAACGCACCGGCGCGATCCAGCAGAGCGCTCCTCTCCTCGTCCGCACGCGACGACAGGGACCGGTCGCTCATGTGCGAGGCACCACTCACCAACCACGGCACACCGGCCAGCGCCGCCATTGCCGCGAGACCACGGCGCCCCTCAGGGGCGTCGTCGATTGTCTGCTGGCACGCGCTCGTGATCAAGCCGAATCTCGCGTCTAGAGGCCGTCGTGCTAACCACGAGGATCTAACGCACGGAGGCCGGATCGGTTGACGGAGGCGAAGCTATAGGGGCGAGGAGCCCTGTGGGCAGGAAGAGATGTGGCCAAGCGGTGCGACGGGGGAAGCCGGTTAATTGGTCACCGGCTTCCCTCGGTCATCGGAAAGGGCGCTATTTCTTAGACTGATTGGACGATGCGGACGCCCCGGAACCGGCGCTGCCGTTGTACGGCGGAACCACGACGCTCACATCGCCGGGGGCATTGCCCTCTTCGTCGCGACCGTTCATGCCCACGCTGTACAGCAGGCCCTTCTGGGCATTAATCAACATCGGGAAGCCGGTGAACGGATCGTAATAATTCTGTCCGGCCTTCGCAACACGCGCCTTGGTGTCGCCGGTCGTCTCCTGCGCGGTTTTACGCAACCAGGTCTGGAGGCTGACCAACCGCAGCAAGGCCTCGGTCTCGCGCACCTGCGCGACGGCGCGATCCCATGCGGGACCGGCATCGACGCCGTACACATTGTTCAGCGGGTTGTACAGATAATCCTTCCTGCCCTGCGCCGGCGTATGTACATACGTATACCGATTCGGCATAGACGACACTTCGCCGGTCACATCGGCCGCCTTCATGACCTCGGCGGCGTAGTCCGCATACCCGTTCATCACCCGTTGTTTGGGCAACGGCAACATCGACGCCCCGGACAGATACCAGTCCCGCTCTTCATTCCGTTCGTTTTTCACCGCGCCGTCCAACCGCTTCTGTTGCGCCACCACCTCGCTGTGGATCGGCCATTGCAACGACCGCTCCTGCGCATCCAACGGCACGGCCGCCTTGGCGATACGGGCGAAATACTTACTGTCGAGATCCGGGACCAACAACAGGCCGGACAACACACGCAGATCGTCCTGCACCGCAGTAGCCGCGAGCGTTTTCACACCCACCGTCCGCGCATTCCGCAGGACCGTCCGCCAGTGGGCCAAGTCGCTTTCCACACGCGCCACACCCGCCTCGATCGTTCCAGCACTCAACGAAGGCGACGCAACAAATGTCTCCGCAATCGACAGGCGGTGCAGCGTCAATAGCGACGCGCAGGGCGGTTCCGCGGTCTGCCCGTACCCCGTATCTTCGAACGGCGTCCCAAGCCACTGACGGTAGCGCGCCAGCGGTCCCATCGCCGAGCCAGCCAGATCCTTCATCGCCGCACCCTTACTCGCGAGGACCGCGGCAGGATTCGCTTCACGATAGGCGACGTGCAAGCCGGACAACGGTGAAGCATCGGACGATCCCGCCGATACATCACTGCAGCTTGTGCCGGACTGTCCCGTGGTAGTCGCGGCACCAAGACCGAGATCGGTCACTGCGAGACTCGCATAGGTCCCGTATCCAGACTTTCCGCCGCCGACGGCAGGAGGCTGCGCCCCCATGATGGCGGTGAAATTCGCATTCGGCTGCTCTTCCAGCATGACGCCGGTCACGGCGAGGCCGCCGATGGCGATGAGCGCCACACCAACCGTGGCCGTGACGAGGCTGATCGTCATGACGGTCAGCGCGTGGGCCGTCCGCATGCCGGTGTACGCGGCGCCGGTCACATATCCCAACAGCGTGCTGAACACCGAACGGCGCGGGCGCGACGGTTTCGGCGCCGATGCGGTCTGGCGCTCTTCGTGATGCACGGTCGCAGTCTGAGGCGCCTCGGCATACGACGAGGCCTGCTGCACCACCGTCGCAACGGCGACAGCGGCAACGGCTTCAGGAACAGCTATGGGAACCGGCGCAACCGATTCAACTGGTGCGCTGTGGACGACGGGGGCAACGGACACTGATGGCGCGACTGGGACCTCCGGTGGCGCGGCGGCAGTGACAACCGGGGCAACAACCGCCGGGGCTGCGATCGGCATCGCGGGCGTCTCGGCAACCGGCGCCGGAGTTGGAACCGTCGGCGCACTCGGCTGTGCCGCAACGGGCGCAGAATACGACGGCGTCGACCGCTTCCGCCGTTCGCGGCGCTTACGGCGCGACTGGTCGCTGTTGCTCGAGCGCGATGGCACGGCTGTCATGTTTGGAGAGGACGAGGGTTCGACATCCGACAGGGCGCTTGTATCTGCCTGATCCTGTTCTTCCTCGGCCTCAACAACTGCAGCGCTGTCCTCTCTTACAGACGAAACGGCTATGGGTGTCACAACAGATTCCGCCTCGCTGACAGGCGACACGACCGCTTCTTCAACGACAGGCGCGTCGTTCGCGCCCGCATCGGAGCGGGTCGTCGACTCATCCTGCTGTGCAGACGTGACCTCACTTTGCGCAGACATTGCGCTCGCATCGTCCTTGCCTGCCCCGACCAATCGCAACATGGTGGGGAAAAAGGAAAACGCCGAGGGCTTCGGTTCCGGAGTTACGGGCACGACGTCGGGCACCGGAGTCGGCAACAACGCGTCTACCGATTCAACGATCTTCAGCTCCTGCGTCTCGAGCACCTCGGCGACGTGCGCCGACGGCTGACTCACGGCAGCTTCTTCGACGACGGTCTCCTGGACCGGCTCTGCGATGGAGATACCGATCGACTCGGCAGGCGCCGCAACGACCTCCGTCACGGGAGACTCGTTGACGGCAACCGCCTCCGCAACAACAGGCTCCACCATCGTCTCTGCAACCACGGATTCCACGACAGGTTCCGGTGCCACAGGAACCGCCTGTTCGACCGGCGCGACCGACACGACATCGACAGGTGGCGCGACCGGCGGCACGGTAACAACCGGTTCGACGGACGGAGGTGCGACGGGCACCTGAGTCGACGGCCCTGGTGCGACACGCACAATGGCGCTGTCGAGCAAGGCACGGATCGACGCCGGCTCTCCCTGCGGTTGCGACGGATGGACACTCACAGGCGACGACGGCGGTGCGGATACGGCCGGTTCTCCCTGCGCCTGCGGACGAGCCAACGACGCGAGCGGCGTATCGCGCAAATCCTTTTGATCCAGAATCGTGGCGATCAACCGATCGTTGTCCACCGGAGCCGACGACACCGGTTCCGACGGAGCCGCCGCCGGAATAACGATCGGCTCGTCGACCTGCTCCCAGGGCATCGGCGCGCTCAGCGCCGATGAGGCCGTCTCTTTCGAATCGTGTTTCGTGGCAACCTGCTCGATGGACGGCGACGGCGATTCGTCTTGGGCTTGTAGCGAGAGCGACGGCTGCGGCGGCTCCTCGACCCGCGTGATCTCCGCGGGAGTCGGGACAACGTCGGCAGAAATTTTGATCAGCGGTTCGTCACTAGAAACAATCGGCGGTGTGGGGACCGTTGCAGGTACGCTCGCTACAGGAGCGACAGGCGCCGGCGCCGTTTCAGCAGGCTTCGATGCCACATCGGGGGGCTTAGGCGCAAACGACGCGAAGCGCGCGACGATATCCTCCCACGCCATCGGCGCGGTCGAGGCAGGTTGCCCAGACGACTGCGGAGTGGCGGGCGTCGACGTGGCAACTACGTTGGGAATGGTGATCAACGGAATATCGGTGAGCGCATCGGCCTTCTTCGCCGTTACCGCATCCGACACCTGAATCATCGGCGCAGGTGTTACCGGCGTCGCAACCGCAGGCTCTGCCGAAACCTCCGGGACCGGCGGCGTCGCCACCGTATCCGGCACACTCGGCGCCTCCGTCGTACTCGACAGCTCCGGCGCACTGGTCGGCGCAACCTGTACCTCCTGCCCTTCGTCCTCCCACGGCAACCGCGTACGACCGGTCGATGCACTCGACGACGACACGGCCGGAATGTGGGCGGGCTGCGATTCCTCTTGCGACGTCAACGTCGGAGACGAGGGCGCGGATGGCGTCGATCCCGAAGCCGGCGCACCCACCTCGCTTGTCGAGCTCTCGCTCGGCGCCGTAGCAGCCGTTTTCGCCGCATCGATCAACGACCGCAGTCGCGCAACTGTTCGTCCGCGCGGTTCCAACTCCGAAATTTTCCCGAGGATCGTCTCGATCTGATCCGGGTGCTCCGGATCCGGATGAGCGATCAGGATCTCCACACCGCGCGCATATTCCTTCACCGCAGCTTCAGGATCGCCTTTGCGCTCCAAGACCTGAGCCAGCCGCTCGATGAACGGGACGCAGCGGGGCCCGGCCACTAGATATTCGCGGATCAACGACTCGGCCAGCCAATAGTCCTGGCGCTCGACGGCTTCCGTCGCCAGCGTTTCGAACGCGCTGCGCGCGCCCGCGAGACTGCCAATCCGCAGTTGTAAGGTAGCGGAGAGTCGACGCGCTTCTTGGTCGGTGGGATCGAGGGCCAGCAACTCTTTCAGCACGCTCGACGACCGGCCGTACTTGCCGGCGTTCATCTGCGTGATGGCTTCTTCGAGCAGCTCCGCCTTACGGCCGCCTGCCCCGGCGGTCGCGCCCCGCTTTTTATCCGAACGACCTGCCGATTTCTTATCGTGCGCCACGGTTCAACTCCACGAGGCCTGTGAATGTCGACCGGCGTCTCGCGAGCGGAGCTCCCCCACGAGACACACAGCCGTTGCTGTCTCATCGGCAGAAACGTGGAAAGACTGGAGTCGGATGACAATCTGGAAAGGGGAAGAGGAACAAACCGTGCGAACGAGACCGGAGGGGACCCTGGATCGGCAGCTCAGGACGGACGAAATGTGTGGCAGTGCTCGAAATCCTCGTACTCCCCGGTCAGGAATTTCGAACCGACCTGATAGACGTATCCCGAGGCAAAGCCGTCTGAATCGGGACGCGGTTCGGTCCCGGCGCGAGCTAGCACCTTTCCGCAACGGATGCAGTGCTGCACACCTTCGAACGACATCTCGCCCGCCAGGTGCTGAATCGGCGTCGGCTCCGGCTCCTGTTCCGCCGTCGGTTCGGCAGGCGCGCCGAACTCCGGATCGATCGAAAAGGGCGCGGGGGTCGGCACCAAAATGCGGCGCACTTCCGTCATCAACTTCCGCACCAACGCGATGTCCTCGTTCTTGACCCCTTCGAGCACAAGCACGAGCAGCCCGAGCGCGCGAATGGGGTCGCCCTTCGCCTCGGTCAGGAGGCGATTGGCGAAGGCGTGAACGCGGGTCTGGATGTCTTGGCGATCCATAGTCGTCGTCATGAGCAAGTGTAGCACACGGGTTTCTACGGCCCAGGTGGCGGCAGCGGCGCACAGCGCGCCGATCGGCGGCGATAGCAGCCTCTGCGAAGGACGACGAAGATTGTGCGGAAAAATTATCGGCGTGCGTGAGATTTGGAGGCTCGGTAGACCCAAGGCGCCGTCGGATTCGGCTCCGACCAGAGGCCTCGATGCGAATATTGCGCGTCCGCTTCGGCCGCTTCCAAGTCGAAATCCGGTGCGGCGTCTGGGCGACGCCAGGCGAACCCTTCCTGCAACAACGACCGGCTGACGCTGCGCCCGCTCTGAAGGATGATGTCGACCTGCACCGCTCCGCCCTTGTCGGTTCCGTAGGGTCTGATACGCACGACCATGCCGGTCACCATCGCGGCGACGGCGCGTTTGGCTTGCGGACCGTAGGGTTGTTTGAGTTCGGGGGCGTCGATGCCCCGGAGGCGGGCCATCTGCATCCGGCCGTCATACCGAAGTTCGACCGTATCGCCGTCGATGATGCGGTAGACGCGTGCGTGGAATTCGCCGGCGGCGCGACACTCGTCCGTACCGAGCCAGAGTGCGCAGACGAATGCGGCGAGCCGAACAATGCCTGACGAACGCCACCGAGTCATACCCCAAGTGTATCAGACGGGTCGGCGGGCGCCCGGCAGGGGCTAGCGGACGATGAGGATCGAGGTATGACTATGTTGGACGAGTTTGGTGGAGACGCTACCGAGGAGAAACCGCGCGATGGCGCCGCGCCCGCGCGCGCCCGTCACGATGAGGTCGACCTTATGGCGTTCGGCATAGGACAACACCTCATCGGCCGGTTGCCCGATCTTAAACAGCGGCTCGACGCGATACCCGACGGCTTCCAGTCGCACGGCCGCACGAGCCACAAGCTCATGACCCGCGTCTTTCAACTCGGGGTACCGCAGCAACGGCATCGCGTACAGCAACGCGACCTCCACACCGGATGCGGAGCCGCGCGCGGCCTGCATCTGTTGGATCAGAAAGCGGAGCGCCTTATCCGATGCGGGCGACCCGTCGACCGCGAGCAGGATCTGCCGAATACGACGCGGCGGTTCTTTGACGATCAGCACCGGCCCAATCGCATGGTGCACGACTTTCGTCGACACGCTGCCCAACATAACGCGGTCCAACGCATCCAACCCGCGACTCCCCAGCACGACAAGCGTGTTTGCGCCCTTCGCATGCGCCAATACTTCGGTCGCGATCGGCCCGTGCGCCAGCACCACCTCGGCTTTCACCGATCCGCCGGCCAATGCGCGTTTGGTTTCCCGCATCACCGTCCGCGCATGGGCCTGCAGCCGCGCCGTTTCTTTTTTCAGGTAGGGTACATGCCAGGCCTGCGTGCTCGTCGGGACCAGCGGCGTCGCGATCCGATCCACATCGACGACGTGCACCGCCGTCATCCGCTCCAAGTGTCGGAGCGGCATCCGCTGCGCCCATTCTACCGCCCAGCGACTGTACTTTGACCCGTCGACCGCCACCACAACGTTCATGCTGCACCTTGTCGCTTCTTCGCCTTCGTCCTGGCGCGTCGAGCATGTTGTGCGCGGGCGGGGCCGATCGCCGTGACCTGCACTTTCGGGAACAGCCGTTCGACATCGCTCGCCAGACAGAGCGAATTCCCCGGCGCCAACGTGGCCGCCGTCCCGCAGGCCGTGGCAAATCGAACGCACTCCTCCAGCCCCTTCCCGCCGCAATACTTCAACACAAATCCCGCCACCGTCGAGTCGCCCGCCCCCACCGCGCTTTGCACCGCCACCGCCGGCGGCACCGCGCGATACCATTCGTGGTCGCTGACCAAGAGCACGCCGTCGGGTCCGCGCGAGACGAGGACGATTTCGATGCCCTGTCGATTCAGCTGTTGCGCCGCCTCCAACAGTTCCAGTTCAGAGGAGATGACCTCCCCGACCAGACGTCGCAATTCGTTGACGTTGGGCTTGATCCCGAAGGGCTTCGCTTCCACCGCCGCACGCAACGCAGGCCCATCGGCGTCCACAAACACCTTGGCCCCACGGTCGCGCCCCAATTGCACCAGTTGGGCGTAGGCATCGATCGGCACGCCGCGTGGCAAGCTGCCCGACACCACCACCATCGCATCGCGCAGGTCCAACAAACGCATGTGCGTCAGAAAACCCGTCCATTCGTCTTTCGTGACGATCGGGCCCTGCGCATTAAGCATCGTATGGTGACGGCGGCGCTGCGGATTGACGATGATGTTGCGCCGAGTTTCGGCCGTGATGGGCGTGAAGTAGGTCATCACCCCTTCATGTTTGAGCAGATCCGTCAGGAGCTGACCGCTGTAGCCGCCGATGAACCCGAGCGCCAAACTTTCGCCGCCCAACATACGGATCGCCCGCGAGACGTCGATGCCTTTTCCGCCTGCGTAGAAACACTCGGACGTAATCCGGTTGGCGTCGTCCACCACCAAATCTTCGACTTCGATGTACCGGTCCAGCGCAGGATTCAGCGTGACTGTATAAATCATAGGGATATGGTCGTGCCGAGCGCCCTTCCTACGCGCCGTGTATGAACGAGTCCTGTCGTATCCGACGTTCCCGTCGTGTGTATCGTACAGCGGGTCGTAAACCGTACATGCTTGAATCGGAATCTGCAATTGCATCGGGCACCGGTCACGCGTGCGTCTCCGGCAGTCCGATACGTGCGCGGAGACGATCGTAGTCGTACCCGGGCGATCCCCCACGCCTCGTCCCGAGGTCGAACCATTCCAACTCGGCTATGAGCGCGACGACCTGTTCTTTCGACGATGCTTTCGCCGCCGCATGGCGGGGCGTCGCGCCCCCTAATGCCAACGACGCGGTGTCGGCCCAGTCGGCGTACAGCGCCTCCAGAAAATCCGCCACCAACCGGCGCTCATCCTGCTCCGTCGCTTGCACTCGATAATGGTCGGTCGCAGCCAAATCTTCTTCGGCGATCTGTCGCGACGGCGGCGTCGTGACCTCCTTCCGAAAGCGCAAGGCATACCCGAACGTCGAAGCCAGGCGGTGCTTCACATCGTCCAAGCGTTCCGGCGAGTCGCACTCGACGAACAATTGATACGGCGTGACGGTCACGCGCGCCACTGTCTCCGGCGCACCCATCGTCCAGGTCGTCGGGTCACCCGTCGTCACCGGCTCCGGCGTCAATTCGTTCAATTCGGGAAGGCTCGCGCGAATGGCGGCCGCGCCATGATGTTCGTACGCCGCCAAGGCGTACAACCAGCGACCCTGCTGTGGCGCGCGGTATTCGATGTCCTGCACGGCCTCCACCAGCGCATCCAATCGCATCTGGGCGAAGGCCCAGAACAAGGCATGACCGTAGTCTTTACAAAACGACGCCCACTCGCCGAGCGCAAACGAGCCGGAGCGCAACTCCAAATCGCGCTGCACCTCGCGCACACGCTCGAACAGGGCGCGTCCGTCGGCCGCCGAAAGGACCAGCCCGCCGCCCGTCACACAGAGCGCGGGAGACGCAGCGGCACCGGGCGCCGCGATCACGCGCGTGAGTAGTACACTCCCCACCGCCATCGCCGAGAGCGGCGCATTCGCGCGTACGGAGACGATGCGCCCGTCACCGACAGAACGAAGGATCGTCTCGGTGCCCGCAGCGCCGACCTGCTGCTGCGTAATTTCCAGCAGGTCCATTGCGGAGCGACGAACCGGATCGATCCAGTCCCGCTCCTCGCTCGACAGATGTTCCGTGACGAGGTCGCGCAATTGGTCGATCAGCGGACCACCGGATCCGGACGCGCGATAGTCCGCACACAACCACCACTCGGCTAAATCGCGCTCGTGCGACAGCGGTTCGAGCGGCGCCCCCTCGCCGGTCGTCCCGTACCCGGAAAAGGCCAGCGCCAAACCCGCGTCCCGATGTCGTCTGAAATTTCGCTCGAGCGACAAGGCCGTCGCATGGTCGAACAGCGCGGTCACGGCCGGAGGTAGCGGGTGGCTCCATCCCGCATGTAGTTCGCTGGACAGTTTCATCGTTGAACGTCGATGTTATCTCTGGGTCTGTAACCGCTCACCATTCGGTAACGAACGGCGAGTTCCACGCTCTCGAATGCCGCTCAGGACGGCTGACGACGGGCTTCGTCGCCGCACCGCACCGTGATGACCGGACAGCCGGCTTGCCGCACCACCGCTTCCGCCACACTGCCGAACCGCAGCCGCGACCAGCCGCGTCGGCCGTGCGTGCCCATCACGATCGCATCGCTCTCGCAGGCCTCGGCGGCGCGCACGATCGCGTCGGTGGGCAGCCCCGGCACCACACGCCCTTCCGCCGTGACGCCCTGCGCACGACAGGTCGCCACCAACTGATCCAAGGCCCGCTCCGCATCCTCGCGCAGCGCCGAGCCCGACAGGGCATGTCGGATCGTGAAATCCACACCGTACCCGATCGGTTCCACAATGTGCAGCAAGGTGAGCAAGCTGCCGAATCCGCGGGCGAGCCGCGTCGCCGCATCGACGACGGCCTGCGAATAGTCGCTGAAATCGACAGGGACCAGCAAACGCTGGAACGGCGGTTTGCGCTGAGCGCCCGACTCGCCGACACTCGCGTGCGCAACGCCGGCGCGTATCGTCAACACATCGCAGGTCGCGGCACGGACCACACGCTCGGCGGTGCTGCCGATCAACACATGGTCGAGGCCGGTACGTCCGTGCGTGCCGAGTACGACCAGGTCGGCCGGGAGCGACGCCGCAAGCGCCACGATTTCCTGGCTTGGATTCCCGACAGGATCATGCGTCGTAACCGGCCGATCTCCGACACGGAGCCGAGCGGCCGCTTCATCCAGCGCCTCACGGACTTCACGCTGCCGCGCGTCGAGATAAAGGCGATTGACGTCGTACGACAAGTCCCGCCACGATTCGAATTCGACGACGGACACCAGGTCCAACGACGCGCCGCACACCTGCGCCAGGTCGCGCGCACAGTCCTCCGCCGGACGCGCTGCCTCCGATCCATCCGTGGCTACCAGAATCCGCGACCACACCGCCTTGGCACTCGTCACAACACCCTCGTTTCTGCCGTCATACTTCTAGACGCTCTTCGTCTTCCGTCTTCCGTCTTCCGTCTCACGGTCCCTCGTCTTGACTACACCGTGCTGACGGACATGAGGAGAATTTCGCCCTTCATGTTCGGATGGATCGAACACTTAAATTCGAAATTGCCGGGCTTGTGTAGGGTGAATTGGATTTTTGCGGTCTTCCCGCCGTCGAGATACACCCCGCCGATGTCCTGCCCGTAGGTCGACACCCCCGCATGCTCAACCTGTGTCGGCGTCCCATGGAAAATCGTGGAACCGAAATCATGCCGAATGGAATCTTCGTTCACGATATGAATACGAATCGGCACATTCGGCAACAACGGCACCTGCTTGGTCACACGAAACGCATTGTCCCGAATCGTCACGTCCACGACCTGCTCGGTTTGCGCCTGCACCGAGGGCAGAGCCGCCGTCCCGACCAAGGCTGCGGCCACCAACCCAAGGGTCACTGCTGCCATGCGCCCATATCCGTACGTCATGCCTGACTCCTTTGCGACTGCGTGATGGCAGGTGATGCTGCGCCCGACGGCGCACCGCTCACAAGCGGCACGGTGAGGACCGGGCGTCCCACCGTACGCACCACTTTTTCTGCCGTACTGCCGAAAAACAATTTATCGACCGCTCCGACCGTTCCGCCGTAGGTCCCCATGACGACCAGGTCCACCTGCTGGTCCCGCGCTAGGCGGCCCACTTCCACGTACGGCACGCCCTCAAGGACCTGTCGCCTGATCGACACACCATCGCACGCCACCCGCCCCAACAACCGGCGCATGTTCAGTCGCGCATAGTGACGCAGGCGCTTGAGCTGCCCACCCATGGCCTGCCCGACTGCAGCGGCCTCCACCAGCCCCGCACGGTTCAGCGACTCCAACGCCGGCGTGTCGATGACATGCACGACGGTGATGACCGCACGATGCACCTGCGCCAACATGACGGCCATCCGAAGCGCCGCTTCGGAACAGGGAGAAAAATCGATGGGGACGAGAATCTGTCCGATCGGCCGCGTATCCATAGCAGCCTCCTGGAGCGAGGGAACGTGGACTCCTCTCCCAAGGCGAATTGTAACGGAAACGTGCAGGCGGTTGAAGTGGTCGCAGAACGGGCAGGATGCAACGGCGAGGGTCGTGTGATGACGAGACGCTCTGCGCCACACCGCACAGAACACTCATCGCGGATGTGGGCGGAACAGGCACAGGCAGACACACCGCTGGTACACGGTCGGCACAGCGGCGTGTAGACACCCTATCGACTGGCGAACAGAGTGGCCTGGTGGAGACCCACAGGCTGGGCAGAGGGAATCTCAGAGGGCAAGGGCTAAGAACCCCCGGACTCCACCAGACACCCCGCTCGGAACATATCGAGAGGACCGGCCTCCTCTGACTCACGATGCAGATTGCCCGAGGATCAGCAAATTACGTTCCGTCCCTACGAGACGAGTCACAATTGGGTACTTTTGGCGGGAATTTCTCAAAGATCGGCGCGTCGAGAATGGGACGTCACAATCCTGCTTGGGACACCATCGCCCCATCACAAGCGCACGTATGTCCTATACAACTGCTGGTTTGCCTGAATTTCAGCAGAATCTCGCGCCCCATCGATGGGGCGCACAGGTCCCATGCGTCCAAAAATATGGACACTCATGTCCATTGGAACGTTTGGAATGTTGGGGCAGAGACACACGCAGGAGGGCGGATCGCCCAGGTGAAGAGCCGGCAGAATTGAACAGGATGTTGTGACAAACCCCAAAAAGGGAGAAGAGCACGGAGACGAACCAGCCCAACGTTTACCGAGGCATGACTAACCCCATTGCACGAATGGACTGCCGCGCAGCGATCCTGGCCTTAATAGCAGGATTCAGCAGCGCTCCGGGGTCGGCTTGGACGCCGCGCTCGGCCACACGACGGCATTGCACCACCACTTCGTTCAGCGAACGACGCGCATCCTCCGTCGCCGTGGCGCCTGCCTGCTGCACCATGGCCTCGGCAATACGCGAGGCTTCCGCACAGTGATGGATGATCGCGTTGCCGTCGCCCATCCCCCCGTGCGCGACCATATCTTCCACATTTTTCACCAGCGCATCACCCTGCTCCTGCAGCGACGCCGACGGCGCAGACGCGCCGACGTCCGAGCCCGCCGCCCACACCAGTCCAACGCACCCTAGGACACACAGACGGATGAGGGTGCTCAAGCGGTGTCGCATCAATATCGCCATGGCTTCGGTGCCGCTCCTTGTTCGGGGGTCGGTCCCATATTCCGCCCACCGTAACTCGTAGGCGTGATCGTCAGCGACCGATACATCTCGTGGAATGCGTCCGTGCTCAGCTCAGGGTTGGATAACTTGGCCAGTCCCGTAGTATCGATCGGATACTCGACCGTATCATCGTAGTTCGACGAGGCGATCGTCACGAAGCGCGGCGGAAAGAGCCGTTCGTGCAACAAAATATTCACGCCGATATTGTATTTTGTGGCAAGGCGAATCACCTCACGCGCCAACTCGGCCGGGACCTCACGCCCCATGCCGATGTTCTGCGGCGGTTGCCCACGCTTCGCGTATTGGAAATGGATGTTCTGCAGGCCTGCCTGCACGAACTCCTCACGCACCTCGGCCTCACGCGCCTTATATTCGTGCGCCAACACGACCTCGACACGACTGACGCCGCGCGGGGCCTCCGTCGCTGCGCCGGCGGGACCCGCCTGCATTTCCACCGCACCTACACATAACACCGCGACCTGGAACAATGAACCGACCGTCACCGTCCATCGAGACATATGCTCACCGCCCTTCAAACGCAAATGTGGCCTGCGTCTGTCCACCTTCCGCGACCGTAATCGTCTGCTCTTTTTCGCCCAAGATCGGATGCCACGCACGCACACGATAGGTGCCGGCCGGCAGATCCGTTATGCTGAAACTACCGTCCAAGCTCGTCACGGCATAATAGGGATTTTCCACCGCCACACCATGCGCCTGCATGTAGGGATGCATCCCGCACTGCATGGTCACCCCGCGCCGCTTGCCGCTGAAACGAATGTTGTCGCTGGTGCCTTCCTTCGTCAGCGCCGGCCGGTGAAACATGATGAAGATATGTTCGCGCTCGCGCTCGTAAATCTGAAGATCGTGCGCGACGCTGTCGAGATTCACCACGTGCAGCGGGTGCTCATTGCGCATAGCCGCCACAAACGGGACGAACTGACACATACTCGCTTCCATCGTCGTCTCGTTTAAGGTAAACGGTTTCCCCTGCGGCACATCTTCGACCGTTACGATCACATCTTTCAACCCGTGGGTGCTTCCGACGACCACTTCCTGCAACAATCGGTACCCGGTTCCGTCTGAAATGGTTCCGCAATAGGCCCGGTCATAGTAGCGGCGCAATTCGAATCGCGTGGGAGGAGGAACCGTCCCTGAAAACGACACCTGTCCTGTGAGAGTCGCTCCGTTGGCGACCGTCGCCTCTTCATAGGCGGCAGCTTGCGGAGCGGTCGCCGCACCGACTGCCAGCACCGTCGCACATGCGCCCATCACGAGTCCGGCCACTGTTTTTTGCACGGTACGCATCGCGTTCTCCGATCCTTTCCACACCCGACATCCCATAATGATAGACGCCGGCCCAAGGAGGCACCGGCGTCTCACGTCTCAGATCCTATGTCGCACGGCCCTACAGTCGTCGGGCGGGACGGATCTCTCCGCCCCGCCCGTTGGCTGTGTGGTTACCGCACCGCGGTCGAGGTCAACGACACCTGTCCGTTCACCTCGCTCTCGGCGGTTTTGGTAGCCGGGAGTTGCGGCATCAACGGGAGGATCTGTTGATTCCCGATCGGCAGCACGCGGAAGAGGCCCCACTGTCCGGCATTCGCGAACGCCGGGCGCTGGTTCTTCCAGAGGTAGTCGCCGGGGATCTTGTTCGGTCCGCCTGCGCCACCCGTCAGATAGGCATTGATGATTTCCGATCCGCCGAACTCCATGGTGCTGACCTGGTCGGCACCCTGCATGTACGGCTCGTGCGGCCACTCGTGCCCATCCACCGTGAACAATTGCACTTGCTCGCTGAACGCACCCAGGACGTGGATCGCCACCGGGTCACCCACATGCGCCTGCAACAGCGGCGTCTGCGGGGTTTCGCCCGTCTTCACGCAGGCGAAGAGTTCCTGCAAGCCGCAGCCCTGCTCCGCGCGCCAGTTGGTCGGTTCCGAGCGGTAGTTCACCGCCGTGATGCCGGCCACCTGCTGGATGTAGGGCATGAAGCTCACACCGACGATGTTGTCCTCGTCTTGGAACATCAACGAGAAGTCGCGGTAGTTTTTGCGACTCTCGTTGCCGGGGACATTGCGGTCCACCAGCACGTCGGCGCGCCAGCTGCTCTTCATCGTGATGTCTTCGCCGGTCATCGGGTCACGATACTGCGAGCCCTTCGGCCCGACAATGATCGACCCGAACAACCCGTTGCGCGGGTTCTCGACCACGTTGCCCCAATCCTGGATCAAGGCAGCCAGCTCGCCGTACTGCGGATGCGCGTAGTACGTATAGGTCTTCGACTGGCCCGGACCGATGGTCTGGTCGCCGGGGTTCACACCGACGTTGGCGCCGAAGGAGTCCTTCGGATCGAACGCCATCATGTCGACGTGGAATCCCGCACGTTCCTTCGCCATTTCGTTCTTCAGATTGACCTTCACGCAATCGCCGACGTTCACGTGCAGGGTCAACGGGCTCGGACGCAATTCGCCGGCCTTGACCTTTCCACGATCCCCGTCGAGGACATACATCTTGCCCTGTTCGTTGCCGAACACCATCTTGCGCTCAAGGTCCACTTCCATCACACCCGGCGCTCCATCGTGATAGCGGATCGCCTGATCGATCGCCGACACGTTGAAGGTCTTCACCGGAGCATCCGCCGGACAGACCGACGCGGCGGACTTCTGAATCTGCTCACGACCCGGCAACGGCTTCAGGTCCTTCTGCGGTTCGTCGAACACGCGGAAGATCCCCCAGCTGCCTTCGGCAAAGTGCGAGGCGCGACCGCTGTAGTACAGGTAGTCGCCCGCCATTTGCTGCGGACCGCCCGCGGCGGGAATCGCCGGGTCGTACCGCTCGCCGATCACGAGGTGCACCGTGCTGCGCGGCATCGCGTCTTTCGCGTACCGCTCCATCGGGAACCAGTGACCGGTCACGTGCCAGGTGTGCACTTCGTTGGCCGAACCGACCAACGCGCGCACCAAGATCGGATCGCCGAGGTACGTCCGCAAGAGCGGCGTGCCCGGGTCACCGTGAATACGCGAGACGAACAACTTCGAGGGATCCGGATCGTTGGCCAAACGCACGCTCAACGGTTCGACACGCATGCCGTAGCCGCTGCCCGTGGTCGCTTCACCACCGTTCAAGAACCACATCGCAGACTTATTGATACGATCCGGGAACTGGTGCGACGGAGGACCGTCGACCGTCACCGCACCGATCTTCGCCTGCGGATTGTCGGTCATGATCAACTCCGCCGACCGGGCATTGCTGTCCATGATGTGCATCATGACTTCACGGAAGCTGCCGCGGACATGAGCGGACACCGGCTCCAGGGTATGGATGTCGGCGATCGGACCGCTCCGCAATTCCTTCCCGGTCACCGGGTCATGGTAGGTCGACCGCGGCGGCTCGGTGATGAGTGCGGAGAACAGCCCGTGGCCCCAGGTGTCGGTGCCGAACACGTGATCGTGCCAGAACACCGTTCCCAGGTCCGAATCGAGGTACCAGCGCTCGCGAATGAACTCGACGCTGGCGATATCGTTCTTATGATGCGCGAACTTCAGCGGCCGATCGAAGGTGATCGTCTTACCCTTGATCTCCTTGATGCGGGCCACTTCGAAATGCTTCGGATCGTCCATCGCCACACCCAACTCGATGTTGTGGTGGAACTTGGACGGATCCGCCACCGTGATGCTGGTGGCTCCCGCCTTGGAATCTTCCGTCTGCACGGTGTTGGCAGGCAACGGCATACCCTTTTCAGGCTCCGGGTCCTTCAACATCGTGAACGCACGCAGCGACATGTCGTACGAGAACCCGATGGTCGGGCCGTCCGATGCGCTTGTGTCGAACTGGAAGAAGTGCGGGTGCAGGTTGATTTTGTTCGCCCAACCCGTGCGGGCATCGTCAGGCACTTCGTTCTTGTAGACGACGTCCACGCAGTCGTACACGTTCGCCCGGATGACGAGCGGCACCTGCATGGCCGGGTTCTTCCGGACTTCGGCTTCTTCTTCATGCAACACGTAGATCATCCCGATCGGATCCACCACCGCCGGCGTCTTGGCTGTGGCCGGCTTCAACGTGATCGGCAAAGTGATCGCATGAATGTTGAAGTGCTTCCGCGGCGAATTTTCCGGACAGAGACTCCACGGCCCCTGCTCACCCGGCTTCGCCGGCTCAGTGCTCTTCGAACCGTCTTCGCGCACATGGAACGGCTCCAACCACGGCGCACCGCCATGGTTCGGCGCAAACGGCGGGCGCTTTCCGAGGTGCGGACGCAACCACGGGAACGCCAACTTGCCCGTCTGCGGGTCGAACGTGATCGCTGGACGCTCGTTCGGCGTCGGCGACACGTAGTCCGCCCACTTATGCGGCGTCTCCGGCTCGTTCAACGCGAGATCGCCCTTCCACTTCCAGTTCACGACGGTGGCGTCGTTCGCCTTCGCCTGCTTGACCTGATCTTCCGTATTACCGGGCAGACCCTGCGGCGGAAGCATGTACTCGACCCAGTCCTTGATGGACACCTTCACCGGATTGGCTTTCCAATCCGTCTTGTCCTTCGTGATTTCGTACTTCTTCCCACCGTACCAATCGACCGTGGTGCCGACCAACTTGTCGGAGCTGACGGCCGCAAGGATCTTGCCCTTACGATCCGGCAATTCCACCAACGGTTTCATCACGTCGGTCTGTGCACCAGGCTGCTGCAACGTGTTGTACACGCGCCAGAAGCCCCACATACCCGTCACATAGTGCTGCGGGATGTGGCAGTGGAACACGAACTCGCCGGCAAGGGCCTGCAAGCCGCCCGAACCGCCCTCGATGACTTCGTCGTAGATCTCCGACGGACCGATGGACTGCACGTCCAAACGGTCAGAGGTGTCGCTGATCAACGGGAACTTCACCGGGCCGTTCTTCGACAACGTCGGGTCCAGCTTGCTGGTGCCCGGTTGGCGCGCCCAACGAATCGACCCGCCGTGGAGATGGTGCGAGTGCACGATCTCGGATCCGCCGATCATGCGGAACTTGGCGGGGTCGCCCAAATAGGAACGTGGAATCGTCGTGGCCGGATCACCGAACGTATAGGATCCGTACCCCTGCGATTCGTCCGCGAAGCCGATCAGGTGCGCCTGCACTTCCAAGCGCTCGCCGTGCGGCTCGCTGCGATAGTTCAACAACCGCGCGGCCGGCCGATAGGTATCGGTGTGGGCATCGCGCTGCGGCAACATGTCGCCCTTACGGTTCAACAAGCGGAACGTCTCGTCGCCCGCCTCGTGATAGAAAATCACGAATTCGCGGAAGTCGGAGCCGTTGTCGACATCGATGATGGCTTCCCAGCCGCTCTTCATGTCGCCGCCCGTGAACGGGCTCAAGAACTTCGAGCCGCGGGGCTCGACGACCAACGATCCCAACATACCCAAGGAGTACTGATCGCGCGTCGCATGGCTATGGAACGCACGACCGCCCTCTTGAAGGTCGACCGGGATGTACCACTCGAACTCGCCCGTCTTGCCGGTCGGAACCGACGCATCGGGATTGTTCGCCGTCGCCGGCTTGCCGGTGGCGGCCACAACCATCTGCGACCCGTTGATGATCATGTTCGTGGCTTCTTCCGCGATCTCGTTCTTCAACGTGATGCGCAGACAGTCGCCCTGGTTGGCGCGAATGACCAACGGCTGGATCAAATCGCCCTGCAACCCGTTCGACAGGGCACCGGCGGCAAACGTCTCGTCTTCGCTCTCGCGCGCCGCCTTGTTCTTGGCTTCTTCCTCGCGCACGCCCGCGACGTTTTCCGTCAACGCGAACATGTAGCCCGGATAAAAATCACCGAAGCGGTTGACCGTGATTTCCACGTTCAACGCGGTGACATCGTACTTGCGCACCGGCGCGTTGGCCGGGCACCGCATACCCTGCGAGACCTGCACCTTGTCCGGATCATCCGCAACGAGGAGCACACCCTGCTGCATCGCATGGGCGCTCGCTCCCTTGAATGGTCCGTTGGTCTGCACTTGCCGCTCGACCTGCTCGATCGCCTTGGACATTCTGTCCTGCAGCATCGGACCGGCCGGCATGCTGACCGGCGTGGCAACCGCCACGTCCTGCGTCGGCGTCCCATGCTGCTCATGCGACATCGCAGCTAGTGCGGCTCCCGCACTCACTACGCCCAGGCAGGCCGCGAGTCCTAAGATTCGCGTCCAGCCAGACCTCGTAAATGACCCCATAGTGATACGCCTCCTTCCGCTCACAATGACGCCCATGAACACAAACACACACGCACCCAACCGAACACATCCTGCGTCGAGATATGGGGTCTGGCGGGGGCCAACCGAAATCGGGGGGATGAGAGGAGGCCGGTCCTTCTGTTCCCACTCCCCCGCCAGACGATCTTCGTTGCGTCTCGCGTGGCGTCACTCACTGACACTGCCTGCTGCAACGGACATACGCCTAGCAAGGGACATTCCTCGTCCATACCGCCGACAAAATGCGTTCTTTTCCAGGGAAACGCCCAGTGGTTGCAGAGAGAGGCATTGAAATTGGGATTCCCCTGCCCCATCACATCGGGGCAATGGGGCGCAGGCGTCCCATTCGGCGAATCTACACTCGCTGACGTTTCAGGACAGCATGCGAAAAGAAATGTGGTAAGAAGAAGGCGCGCAGCAACAACTTCGGAGTACGTAGATGACGATGCGGAAGTACGTAGTGCCTATGATGCGGGCGATGATGACGCTGTGTCTCGTGTCGGCGTTTGTCCCGACACCTCAGACACCCGCGGAGGACGTCCCTCCGCAGCGAGATCCGTGGAATCGTTTTCTCGACGCGCCGCGGCCCGGCGATTCGGCGATCTATGCGAACGCGCGCTTCGGTTTTACACTTCGGTATCCATCCGAGTGGCGGCGCGGCGAACCGATGCCGGACGGCATCGGCATTACCCTCTTTCCCCCGGTCGAAGGCAGCCAAATGGCGCTGTCGGGATTCATGAATATCACGAGCGGATCAAGCCAAGACGGCCGCCAAACGCTCGACGAATTCGTCGCGGCGCACCACCGCATTCTCTCCACACGTTACGAACAGCAAAAGATTCCGCTGACCTGGGAACCGGATCGCAACGCCACGCTCGGCAAGCATCCCGCGAAACGACTGGTGTTTCGCTATCGCGACAAAGACGGGCACGAAACGATCGAGCACCATCTCCTCTCCGTCGGTCGGAACGAAGGGCGTGGCGTTCGACTGAAAATGCCGGCAGGCGAGGCGGAGCAGCTCCTGAAGCAATTCGCGACGGTACTGGAGACCTATACGCCGGGGCGCGACCAAAACGCGGTGAGCCCGCTCGCACCAGCCGCCGCAGACAAGCCTCGCCCGTAACGCCGCTCAGCGGTCAGACGGTGTCGCCCCTTCCCGATCAAGGCGACGCGGCAACTCGAACAGCCAGGGCGACTGTTCGACAAACTTGAGGTGACGGTATTCCTCGGACCAATCTTCTTCCGTGTTGACGGTCTTGATGGGAAAGCCCTCCGCCTTCGTGACCCATTGATACAACACCAAGCGCACAGGGCCGCGCATCACGCGCACTTCGTACAGTCCCGTCAGATGGCCGTGTAACGTTTCGTCCCCGACGTACTCGCGCGACACCTCGCCCTCCACCTGCGCCGCCGTGACTAGGCGATACTTCGGGGGAATCGGAATCTCTCGATACATCCGCCGCTGCGATAAAATTTGCCACGCGCGATGCTGGTCGGCCTGCACGATCACGATACTCGCGCCCTCTTCCGGCATCGTAAACTCGAACCGCCACCGATCGTCCTTCGCATTGATATGCGTCGTGACGACCTGTTTGCCCTTTTTCACCACACGGTCGGCGGCAAATTCCAACGCCATCGCCTCGCCCACGATGAACGCACTCGCGAACCACGCGCAGCACCACGCGAGTACCGGCACACCCGTACGCATAGACCCATCCGCTGTAGAATGTTTCATGGTGGCGTGACACCTCGTTGTATCGTGAACAATTTCCACGAGGACAACACAAGCAAGTGCGGTGCCGGTATCGAAGCGAATCCGAATAAAGCAGGCTATCGACGCCGTGCCCTTTCCGATTCTGTCACGAGGAACGAGCCGAGTGGATATGCGGCGCCGTTGATCAGCAGATGCACGGTGTGCGTGCCCGGGTAGTGCGTACGCGTCGTCCGCTGGACGAGCGAAAGGCATTTCTGCAACGACACGCGTTGACGCGGCGCAAGTTCCAGCGTCGTCCACTTAAAGACTTTCGGACGAACTGTCCCGTTAGCCTTCACGTAGCCGACGGAAAAATCTACGGCAAGGCGCTGCGCCTCGGCCGCACGACTTGTTACTTCGCAGGCCAACTGAACGGAGCCGCCGATCGCCGCACGCGACGGCGCAATGCGTACGGCTTGCACCTGCACCTTCGCCGCGCGTCCGAAACCCAGCAGCGCTAACGCGTCACGATCCCCACGCTTCACAGCGGACCGCAGTGCGTGACGGACAATCCAACGCCGTTCGTCCGTCGCATCGACGAGCCAACGGCGCGCTGTGTCGATCAGCACCGTGGGGTGATCTTTCCCGATGTCGTTTAAATGATTCGCCACACTCCGGCGCACGTACAGCGACGAGTCGTCCTTCAGCCGCTCCAGCAACGCCAACCCCAGCTGCGGGTCGGCCTGAAACGCTCGGAGCCTCGACGCCCAGGGCAACCTGGGTCGCGTCCCTTCGGACACCAACCGCCTGACATCTTCACTCGGATCGGTGCACCATTCGGCCAACTGCGCCAACGTCTCCGCCGGATACCGTTCTAAAAACGGACGAATGCTGAACTCGGCGGTGAACCGTTGCGTCAACAGATACTGCGCGCGCATGGAGCACTCGAAATGGTCCACGCCATAGTCCGCAACAAAATACGTGTGAGGCAGAAACAGAAAGGCCGCCATGCTCTGGCCGGGTGTGCGAGGCGGCGCATGGTCCAGCGACGCGAGCAAGACCCGCATGGCGTCCGGATAGGACGCGGGAAGAAACCGTCGCAAGGCTTGCGCGATCTGTCGCCCACGCGGCATCAAGCCCAGCGACTCGTACCCGACCAACGCGGTCCGGACGAAACCTTTGGTGTCGAACGACGGCGAGACGGTTGCGATCATCCGCGCAATCGTGCGCGGAATCTCTGGGCCATAGTGGCGTGTGAGCGGTTCAGCCATGGGTGCTGGGAGGAAGGCGCGAACAGAAGATACCCACGAATTCGTGGACGACCAGTGCGCGGCACGGATCGCCGGCGCGAAATGAACGATCTACCGCGAAACCAGCCGGCCGTCAATTCTCGCGCAGACCGTGCCGCTTCACCATGCGTTCGATCGTCTTGCGATCGACCCCGGCTTCCTGCGCGGCGTTCCCCATATGCCACTCGTGCCGCTTGAGCAGCTCCATGAGATAGGACCGTTCGAACGACCGCACGACTTCCTGCTTGGCTTCTTTATACGGCGTCACGTCCGGCTCGTTCACGGGCTCGCGCGCGACACCCTGCACATGCGCGGGGAGATGTTCCAAGCGAATGATCGGGCCGTCGGACAGGGCCGCTGCTCGCTCGATCACGTTCTGCAATTCGCGCACGTTGCCGGGCCAGCTGTAGCGCGTCAGCGCGGCCAGGGCCTCCGGTGCAAAATCCGGCGGAGTCGTCCGGACGCCCGCCCGCAATCCCTTCGCCATAAACCGCGCGAGAAACACGCGGGCCAGATATTCCACGTCCCCGTCGCGCTCGCGCAACGGAGGCAACACGATCGGAATCACGTTGAGGCGATAGTACAAGTCTTCGCGGAAGGTGCCTTTGCGACAGGCCTCTTCCAAATCGGCGTTCGACGCCGCGATCACGCGCACGTCGATATTCGAATAGCGTGTCCCGCCGACGCGGCGCACATGCCGTTCTTGCAACACGCGCAACAGGCGCGCCTGCAGCATGTGGCTCATCCCGCTGACCTCGTCGAGAAAGACGGTGCCGCCCTGCGCCACTTCGAACAGGCCGGCCTTGGTCGTGTGCGCTCCGGTAAACGCGCCCCGCTCGTGGCCGAACAGTTCCGATTCCAACAGCGTGTCGGACAACGCCGCGCAATCGACGGTGACGAACGGTTGATGCGCCCGCGGGCTGGCGGCATGAATGGCGCGCGCGACCAACTCTTTACCGGTGCCGCTTTCTCCGTAGATGAGAATACTGGCATCGGTGCCGGAGACCTTGCGGATCAAATTGAGCACGGACTGCATGACGAAACTGCGCCCGACGATCTGCCGCAGCGCAAACGTGTCGGCGCCCGCCTCGTGCAGATCGTCCCCACCGCGCACTGTCGGTTCGAGGGCCGCATGATGCGCGTCAGCCGCCAACGCACGCTGGACCGGCGCGTCGCCGGACGGCGTCCACCCGTCGTCCGAGCCGAATGCGCGGCGCGCCACGTCTTCCAAATCTTTGCTGGAGTAGGGTTTCAGGATGTAGTCCATCGCGCCGTCGCGCATGGAGGCGACCGCCGTCTGCACGGAGGAATAGGCGGTGAGCAACACGACCTTGATGGACGGATCGATCCGCTTCGCCTGCGCCAGCACACCGAGGCCGTCCAACCGCGGCATCCGCAGATCGGTCAAGACCAGCTCGGGGCGTTCGCTTTCGATGCGTTCGACGGCGCGCACGGGATCCGCTTCCGTCAGGCAGTCATGCCCGAGCCGCGTCAAAATACGACGGCAGTTCTCCAACGCCTCGACCTCGTCGTCCACTATCAGGATCTTGCCGGTATGCTCCACGGTACCTCCTGCGCCCTCTCCCCTGTCGTGACCAATGCGGGCAACGTCACCGTTGCGACGGCGCCACCGTCGCCGTTCGCGATTTCGAGCCGTCCGCCGTGATCACGCACAATGCCGTAACTCAGAAACAACCCGAGCCCCGTACCACGCCCCTCGTCTTTCGTCGTAAAAAACGGATCGAAAATCCGTTCCGCGATGTCGGCCGCCACCCCCGGACCGGTGTCCTGCACGGTCAACAACACATCGCGGTCGCCTTGCGCCGCACGCGACGCACGCACGACGACGGACGGCACGCCGGTGCCCAACTTCGCGGCGTCGATGCCGTTATTGATGAGATTCAGCACCACCGTTTCCAACCGATCCCGATCGCCCATCACCGGCGGCAAATCGGGCGCACATTCCGTCCGCAACGCCACACCTTGCGACTCCGCGCGCTCGCGCGCGACTTCGAAGCAGGAGCGAATCAGGCAGGCAACATCCAACGGCTTCAACACGGTGGCGGCGCCGCGCGACATCACGAGCATGCTCCGCGTCACGCGCGAGATGCGGTCGGCCTGCGACCGAATGGCCCGCAGGTCGCCGCGTAATTCGGCCGGCAAATGCAGATGCGCCGCATCCGCCTCCATACATTCGATACGATTGACGATGATGCCCAGCGGATTGTTGATCTCGTGCGCGATGCCGCTGGTCACTTGTCCCAAGGTCGCCAGCCGTTCCGCGAACTGCAGTTTCTTCAGATGGTCGGTGACCTCGGCCGTTTTTTCTTCCACACGCCGCGCGAGGTCGCTGTTCAACGCTTCCAATTCGAGGCGCGACGCCTTTAACCGTTCGGCCATCCGGTCCACCGCCGCGCCCAATTCTTGGAATTCGTCGCCCGTCGTCATCGCCAACGGCCGATCGTAGGTGCCGTGGCTGATCGCCTCGACGCCCGCCTGCAATTGTTGAATCGGCCGCGCGATCCGCGCCGCCACGTACCGGCCGATCGCCCACAACAATCCCAACATGACCAAGCCGATGACGGCGAGATTCCGCACCTGGTCTCGAATCGGCGCATAACTTTCGCTCGGCTGCTGGCGCACGAACACATGCCACGTATTGTCAGGGAGCGTGAGGCCCGTGACCGGCGCATGCCCCACGACCGTATCGACGGCGCCGTGCCCGTCGTCCTCCGCGATGCCCCACCCCGGCTGCGTCGAGACGATCATCGCCATGAGCTGACTGGGAATGCGGTGCGCTTGCCGCGGCAAAATCGGGCAGACGAGCGGCTGGCCCGCCGCGTCGAACAACATGGCGTGGCCGGTCTGGCCGATCCGAATGTGATTGATCAACGAGAACAGCGCCTCGAAACGATACGAGGCTTTGATCGCGCCGATGACCGCGTGCTGCCGGTCGTCGAGAATCGGCACGGCAATGTCGAAGGTTTCTTCCGGCGTCCGGAACGAGCCGTCTTTTGCGGGAATCACGCCGCTGAGATAGACCGCGTCGGCCGTCCCTTTGCGGACCGCTAACCACCAGGGTTCTTCATGGAAGGAAAAATGATCGGGCTCGGAACTAGCCGCGACGAGCGCGCCTTCGCGATCGACGATCAGCAGTCCGACGAGTTTATCGCCGCCGCGAACTTTGGTTTCGAGGAGAAACCGCGACAATTCCGTATCGAGCAAATCGGCGGCGCTGCGCAGACTCTTATCCCACACCCGCTCGCGGTCCTGAATCAGCCGCGCGTTCTCCACCGCATCGCCCGTATAGGCAAGGTTGGCCGATTCGACCGGTTGGCGCACACGCAACGGCGCGGAGGCAAGCAGCCGCACGCCCTGCACTTCACCCTGCACGAGCATCGTGACACGGTCCGCCGCCTGCACCGCGACCGCTTGCAGATTGCCGCCGATCACATCGCGCAGCGACTGCATGCCGGACACGTAGGCCAAGGCCAGTCCGATCCCGAGCGGAATACAGCCCACCAGCACGATCGCCAGGACGATACGCCCCTTGATCGTCCGCACCTGCGTCATCGTCGCCCCTCGCGGCTCATAGCGGGATTGTAAGCAACTCACTCTCGCAAACACCAGTGGGCGATCAGTGCCCATTTCCGTCGGCTTCCACCCCCGTGGTAGACTCACCCCGGAGGCTCCCTCCCCTGCGCTCCTCGCCGAGCATCTGAGGACATCGTGCATCTGCTTGTCGCCGTCGACGGATCCGAATTTTCGCAGTGGGCGGTGGACGCGCTCGCCCTCTTCGCCGGACATGGCGTCGAGCGTGTCAGCCTCGTCCATACGATCGATGCGCAAATGCCGAAGCGCTCCGGGGCGCCGACGCCCACTCGTATGGCACACCTCGTCCGTCGGCTCGACACACGCGGCAACACACTCCTGTGCAGCATGAGCCAACGCGCTTCTCTGGCCTTGGGTCAAGGCCGAACTGGCGCCGCCATCTCCATCGACACCACGATCGTCCAAGGTAGACCCGGCCCCTCGCTGGTGCTTGAAGCGAAGCGTCGCCGGGCCGATACGATCTTGCTCGGTTCGCGTGGCTTGAGCGACATCCGCGGATTTTTGCTCGGCAGCGTCTCGCGCTATGTGGCCGCGCATAGCCCCTGTCCCGTGCTGGTGGTGAAACGTCCACTCCGCTCGCTCCGGCGTATGGTGCTGGCCGTCGACGCCTCGAAACCGTCCCGCGCTGCCGCACAGTTTGCCGTCGATACATGGCTCGATGCGGGGACGGCTGTCTCCGTCGTGTCGGTGGCGAACAGCGGGCTCACGGATCTGGCTGCGGATGTGCTGTCGGCGACAGACGTCCAAAAATTGGTGCAGCCGCATCTCGATGAAGCCGAAGCCGTCGTCGAGGTGACACGCACCAAGCTGCTCCCGACCGGGTGCACCGTGACGACGCACGTGGCAGCGGGCCATCCGAGTGAAGCGATTCTCGAACAGGCGAAATCGACGCAAGCCGAGTTGATCGTCGTCGGATCGCGCGGGTTGTTAGGCGACCAGCGGTTGCTGCTTGGCAGCGTCGCCGAGACTGTACTCAAATATGCGGGCTGCTCCGTCGCCGTCGTGCGACAGGCTCGATGAAGGAGACGACTATGCGCCGTGCCGTACGTACCCTGATACTGACCTGTGCCGTCGCCGCAGGAACACTGAGCGCCGGATCGTGGACGACCTCACCGGTCGGCCCAACGGCGGCCCAGGCGCAGGGGCCGGAACTGCAACGTATCGAAATCGTC
Source organism: Nitrospiraceae bacterium (assembly GCA_046351095.1). Taxonomy (GTDB): domain Bacteria; phylum Nitrospirota; class Nitrospiria; order Nitrospirales; family Nitrospiraceae; genus BQWY01. The sequence goes on along the minus strand of JAXLZC010000001.1, from coordinate 2,529,748 downwards.
ATGGACGCGTTTTCCTTCGTCTTGCCGAAACCGGTCGCCTTACAACTCGGCGTGCCGACCGCGTTCATCTTGCGCAACCGCGACATCGTGCGCCACGGCTTCACCGCGCCCGCCCTGTCGTCGGTGCCGCTCAGCGTCGAAGGCGAAGGGGTTGTTGCCTACGGAAAAGGTGTTGAGGGGGTCTACGTCGATCCCGGCAAGACGGTCGTGCTGTACCTTACGCCGGAACGCGGCGGGAATTACACGTTCCGCTGCGATTTGCACCAACAGATGAAAGGCGAGTTACTCACGCTGGACCTGCCCGCCGCCTAAGAACGGCCTTCGTCGCGCCGCGTTCACACGAAGGCGCGGCGCCGTAGGGGCAGCGCGCCGACGGCTCGCCATCGTACCGCGCTTCCGCCATGTCGACGCACGAACGCAGCGCAGACCTCCGCATCGAGAAGGGGACCTGCTACGTCCTCTTCGCCTACGAAATCGGCGCCTCCGTCAATTTGGGCGAAGCGGATCGCCGCATCACGGCGCTGAAAGAACGCGCGCGCATTCGCCACAAACTGCGCGCGCCGTCGCACCTCGAATATCGCCCCGCGCCCCTGCGCATCACGCAAGAAGCCACACCGATCACGGTATGGCACTACACGACACAACCCAGCGTCGAAGTGATGCTCTACGACTTCGGCGCCGTCTCGGTCACCTATCGCATTCCCATCGAAGGCCCGTTCGTCGGCTTGCTCGGCCTCAGCGAGTCGCTCTACGACAACCAACAGTTGCGCGCCGACTCGCGCCAACAGGTAGAACAGTTGATGGCGGCCCTCGATGCAGCCGTCGAGCGGCCTCGCCTCGCCGGCGAAGTGGAAGACTACGCGATCATGCACATCGAATCGTCGAACGGCGCATCCGGCGCGGTGTTGTGGACGACGTTCGAGCAGGAGCTGACGCAGATCCTACGTGGCGAGCGCGCGGTGCTCTCCGAGCAGGAAGTGCAGGATGCGCTGTCGTGTCGCATCTCATTCAGCCCGGACGATATCGCCGTCATCGACTGGAACACCGCCTTCCTCTTCGGCTCGGACATGGAAGACGTCCGCGCGGTGCTGGAATTCGCCAACGTCGAGTTGCTGGAGATGCGCCTCCTCGATCGGCAATTGGACGGCGCCTTGGACCAAGCCTACGAGGCGCTGGCGCCGGCGCGATGGAAAGGCTGGTCGTGGCCGGGCGCACACGAGTCGAGTTCCACAAAGATCGCCGAAATGCAGGTGGACAGCGCGATCCTCTTCGAACGTGTCGCCAATACACTGAAGCTCGTCGGCGACCAATACCTCGCGCGTGTGTATCGGCTGATCTCGCAACGTTTCCACCTCGAAGAATGGGACGCCGGGATTCTTCGTAAACTCGACACGCTCGACAGCATCTACGGGAAAATGACGGACCGCGCATCCAACCACCGTATGGAATTGTTGGAATGGATCATCGTCGCGCTGATCGCCATCTCCATCGTCCTGCCGTTTCTGCCGTTCGGCGGCGGGCACTAACCGCCGTCCAGCCGAGGGTCCGCGCCCCTTCGTTCATTCAAGCCGTTCGTGTATGATTGTTGGAAGAGTACTCCACACTTATTTTTTGTACGCAGCCGAGCAGGCCGGTCGGCTGTCCTGACACCACGAGGTTTCCCATGCGCGCCGTCATCGCCGTCGATTGGTCCGATCAAGCGTTTAATGCCGTGCAGGTGACCTGTCGGTTATTCGCACCGAAACATTTGACGATCGTGCACGGAGTCGACACGCGCCCCTTCGAAACGTCGACCATGGCGCTCCCGATCGCCTCCCAAGCGGCGGCGCAATTACGGCAGTCGCTGGTCGAAGCCGGAGAAAAGTTGCTGCAGCAGACCGCCGGACTCGTGCCCGCCACGATGCCCGCGCCGGAGACGCTCCACAAATTCGGCAATCCCGCCGACGTGATCATCGACACCGCCAAAGACCACAAGGCCGACCTCGTGGCGATCGGCACACGCGGACGCGGGCGCGTCGCCGAAATGTTTCTCGGGAGCGTCTCGCAGCGTGTCGTGCAACATACGCAGTGCGCAAACCTGATCGTCCGGCAAGATCCGGGACCGATTCGTCGCGTCGTCGTGGCGAGCGAAGGGATGGAAGACGGGCATCGCCTCCGCGATTGGCTCCTATTACATCCGTTCGCCGAGCGTGTGGAACTCGTCCTCGTGAGCGTCGTTCCGGTTCCGTTTTTGAGCGATCCGTTGCTCGCGAGCGGTTACGCCTCCTGGTCGGACCATGTCGAAAAGGCGGCGCACGCGCACAACGATCAGATGGCGGAGGCATTACGCGGACAATTTACGATCGGCGAGAAGCTGGTGTTGAAAGGCGACCCGGCGGATCAAATTGCGCGCGTAGCGGAGAATGCGCAACTCGTCGTGATCGGCACACACGGACGCAAGGGGATGGAACGCTTCCTCCTCGGCAGCGTCTCGCACGCCGTGCTGCACCACGTCAGCTGTCCGGTCTTGTTGATTCGTTCGTAGGGGAACTTACCGGCTGCGGGCCTGGTCCGACACGCGGAGAAACCACTTGGGCTTGATGCGCCCGAAGTCTGTCCTGCGGTGCGACCGCAGAGATCGCTTCGAGTCCAGGACGTAGGATTCATCGCCGTCGCGGACAAACACCGCCCAGTGCCAAAACGGCCGCCCCTGTTCCAGGTGCCATTTTGTCGCTAAGAGTGCGAGCGCGGGAAGAGCGTCCCATCCGGTGAACGGTCTCCGCCGGTTCTCGACCTTATTCCCGAACGTCGCGAGCACTTTGCAGATAGGCTCGCTGTCGGACCACAATCGCGGATCCTCGGCGAAGACGCCGATGCCCGCAGCCTTCCGTTTGACCTCGCGATAGGTCCGTCCGCTGATCGCAGCCGCCGCGGCGATCCCACACCCTGTACGATCCAATTGCACAACGGGTTTCATTGAGCGAAGCACCCTCACAATCTAAAGAGGCCAGATCGCCTCATAAAGCCTCGAGCGCCCCGTTGGTGACTCGTTCAATGTGGCGAGACACCGATTCGGCTCGCATAATGACCTCGTAGAGATATTTCTTATCAGGAACCGGCTCCGGCTCTCCTAACCCCACATACGGATGGAAGAAAGTGTGAGCAAGTCTATTGCGGTCGCTGATGAGCCGATTCAATTCTCTCAGTAAAGATTCAGGCAGTGGCATTTCGGTTCGAATAGCGGCAAGCAAGCCTCCCATTGTCGCTCGTTCGTAGGATTTTCTCCTTGCAGCCATTCCCTCCGGCCCACTTTCCTGCGCAGTGAGAAGGCACGCAAGCGTAAGGAGTTGCGCTTCTACGAACTGCACCTCAGACACTACGAAGCCGAACCAGGCATAAATATCCGCCTCTTCCGCACTCGCGTATGGCAATGCATGCATGACGCAGAAAACCTATGCGGCCTTGCGCTTCCGAATGGTACGTCTTGGGCGAGCCACTGACGAGAGGCGCTTCTCCTGTAGCCGACCCGTGACGAACTTATGAAGCACGCTCGCCATGAGTGTCTGATAGGGAAGCCCCTCCTCTTCCGCCCGTACCTGAATATCAGCTAGGTCCGTCGCAGACATTCGAATGTTGACACGTCGATTTTTTGCAAGCGTCGCCCGTGCATAGTCTCGGTATCGGCGCAACGCCGCATCGGATGTCACAACAGACTTCAAGGCTCCTCGCTCAAATGCCGTGAGTATCTCTCGCTCGTCACGACTCAACTTCTTCATACGATTCCTCGCTTCCGGTACACACGTGTTGCTTTGCGACTGGGAATGATCGTCTTCAGAAACATCTCCTTGTCCCCATCCAGGTGAGGCACGAGATACACATACTCTCGGACAACCACAACCATCACATGCTGATCGGGTACCGCACCGGATTGGAATGAGCGACCACATCAACGAGTCCACCCTTCGCAACCGCAAGAACGATCTCCTCAAAGGAGATTCCTCGCGTGCGCTTAAGCCACTCATTCTTTTCCTCGTTCCAGCGGTAGACTTTCACAGCCCGATGCTAAACAAACGTGTGCCTTTTGTCATCAGTGACACAAACCGACGCTCCACACCGCAGAGGAGCATACACACGCTCAAGACGGACATGGGACGGGAGAGAATAGCCCGCACACTCCCCGACGAGAGTCGTTAAGCGCGGGAGTGTTCGATTTTATCGAAGACGGTGACGCGCTGCTCGTCGGTCAACGCTTGATCGATGGCGGGATACAACACACGCTCCTCTTTCATGTTGTGCGCGGCAAGAATATCGGACAGCAGCTGGGCGGTGGCTTCGATGTTCTCGCCCTTGTCCGATTCGCGTTGCAGTTGTTCGAGCAGCGGATGAATTTGGCGATGTTCGTGTCGCATGACGACCGTCGGCCCGGCCTGCGTCATCCCTGTTTTGGCTTCCCACAGCGGAAACAACAACTCTTCTTCCCAGACAATATGCTGCGCCAAACCGGCGCGAAACGCGGCGAACGCCGACTGCGCAGCCGCGCGGTCGGCCGTATATTGACTCCGAAACGACGCGAACAACCCATCCAGGCGATCGTGATCGTGCTCGAAAAATCCACGAACCGTGTCCGACTGACTCATCGCGCCTCCGCTGGTGACAGGATTCCATGGCGTGCAGACGCACGCCCGCTGGGCAGTATACCTGAGACGACGCGATAAGCGGAGCGCTGCAGAGCTTACTTTCGCGAGCAGACCGACACGCCGGCTACCGGTCCACGTTCACAGGTTGGACGATGCTCACCGCACCGCGGAGTTCGCCTGGTTTGTAGCCGACGGCGCGATCGTGGGGATATTGCGCCGCAAGTAACTCACGAATCTGCGGTGGAATCGTCTCCACCGGCCCGTGACACAACAGGCATCTCGGCTGCACACCGATCGCCTTGAGATAGCGGAACGAACGCCCGGCCGGCTCCGTGACCTCCGCGCTCATCTGCAGCGACGCGATCTCTTCGCCCTTCGCAAGACGCGCCGCGAAATCCGCCATCCCCTGCTGCTCCCACGCATCGGGCCATCCGATCAACGGATTGCGTACTCGCGTGCCGACACGCGTCACCTTCCAGCCATGTTCGCGCGACAATCGTCCGGCAATCTTCGGTGCGAGTTCTGCACAGACGGCGATCGCCTCCGTCGGCCCGCTCTTGGCCATCTGCGCCGCCATCGCCTCACCAAGTTCTTTCACGAAAGCGGATGCCACGGCGGCGGCCGCCTGCTCCCGCGAGACCTCCTCGGCCTGCGCCGACGACACGACGTTCCCACACAGCAGCAATGCCAGAGCAACGACCACTACAGGCCGAACACAGTCGGTATACATAACGCCCTCCTTCGTTATCGTGTGACCGAGCGTAGGTACGCGATGACATCCGCCAGTTGCTCGTCGGTGAGTGCGCCCTCGAATCCGGACATCGCCGTTCCCGGACGCCCAGTGAGGATCGTGGTCCGTAACTGATCGTCGGTTTTCTGTTGTGTCGTCGCCGCCGTCAGGTTACTCGGCGGCGGATCCAGATAGGCCGCCATCTCGCCCGTACCGTCCGCCTCCGCACCATGGCAATGCCGGCAACTCTCGCCGAAAATAGTTTTGCCCTTCGCCGCATCGCCTTTCTGGAGCGGCAGCGCATCGGAAGCGCGCATCTCGCCGGACCAGACAACCAGCGGCGTCGCCATGGCCACGCCTGCGATCCACACCGGCATCCACTTCATGCTCATCGTTGTCCCTTACCACACATACGCGGCAACGGCTGAGGGCACGCGTCGCCTCGCGATCGCGCGGCCCCACCGTTCTCTCGTCCTAACGATTTATCCTTCGATCGAGACGCCCAACCCGATCCACGCGCGCAGGAGGTCGTGCCGCGTGATCGAATAGGTGACTTTCCCGTTTTTCCGCACCGGCAAGTTCAACAGGCGCTTCTCTTCCATGATGCGAACGGCCTCGTCGACGGAGGTGTTTTCGGTGACGGCGATACGATCCTTCGCCATCACATCCTCGGCCGTCATCCGGTTCAAGTCCCTTCCCGCCTCCAATGCGCGGAGAATGTCGAATTCGCTGATGAAGCCGACAAAATCCCCCTGCTCGTCGATGACCGACGCGCCGGACGTGTGCGACGTCAACAGCTCCACCGCCACGCCCATTGCATCTTGTGTCCGCACAAACACCGTATCGTTCGTGGCTGAATCTGTCCCACCGTCTTGAATCCCCCGACCGGCACACCGGGTCTCGCTAATGTCGTCATGGCCCCCTCCTCATTACACAGATGACGATGTGTGAACACCCTCGCCGGGTACCCCATGTACCCGGACGATGCTGAATCCGAACCTCGCGTCGACCACTCTGCTCACTACGTTGGAGTCACCGAGACGAAATTGGATTCACTGCTGGAGGAGAGGCACACACCTACGGAAAAATAACAGGAGTAGGAACGAACCGAATGGACGTACTCGTACGTGGGATAGGGAAGATGAAGGAGATGAACGCGACCAAACGGCGCGAAGCGGCGTCAGCGCGCGTGGCGACCGTGACCTGCGCCGGGACCATGCATCGGTCCGCCCTGCGGGGCAAACGTCCGTTCGTATCGAAGGATCGACCAGATGTCTTCATCGGACAATGACGCGCCGAATGCCGGCATACCCGTCCCGGGGCTGCCGTGTTTGACGACCCAGAACAGTTCGCCCTCGCTCCGATGTCGCCACAAACCGCGGTGGTGAAAATTCCTGGGCGAGGGCTGCAGGCCGGCGGCGGCCGGTCCGTCGCCGCGCCCATTCGTACCGTGACAGGTGACACAGGTTCCCTTGCCTTCGTACATCAACTTGCCTTGGGCGATGACGTATGGCGAATCTGGGAGCGGATTTGTGAGGGCGCGCGCGGCTTCCAACTGATCGGCAGGCACGCGTGGACGCATGAGGCCTGGACCGCGGTCATCGGCGCCGCTACCGCTTGCTGCAAACAGCGCCGTCATCACCAACGCGACGCCACACGTCACGGCCAGGCGTCTCTTCCCATATCCGATCATCGCGCGGTCCTCGTCAACGCCACGGTTAGAACGTCGACTGGCTCGGCGCCAACGTGCGGATGTACCGGATCACGTCCAGCATCTCCGTCTGGTTGAGCTTGTCGCGCCAGGAATGCATGGGGCTGAAGATCACGCCGTTGGACAATATGACGAGCAGTTCGAACTCGCTCTTGGCGCGGGACTGCGGGCTTTGAAAATTTTTCGGCGGGACGATCAAATCGTTGGCATCCGGTCCCCGGCCGTCACCGGCCGGACCATGACAACGGAGGCAATGCTTCTGGTAGATCGCTTTGCCCTTTTCGACATTCCCCGTGCTGTCTTGCGCCGACACCTGCGCGGCGACCGCGCCGACACTCGCGAGCAGGAGACCGATGACCATGGACGTACGCATGGGACCCTCCTCTCTCTCGCGCGCGGAGGGGCGCCGTCGCGCCCCCGCGCGTCAAAAATCCAATTCGGCCATTCGTCGGTGGAATCGTGTGATGATGTTCGGGTCCGGCGTGAGCCGGATGCCCGCCGTCTCCTTGCCCTTATACGGCAGCAAGTTCAGCACGTAGCGCAGACTTTCCAGGCGCGCGGCCTGCTTCTCGTTCGCCTTCACGATGATCCACGGGCTGAACGTCGTGTGCGTCTTGCTGAACATTTCTTCTTTGTAGCGCGTGTAGCTGTCCCACATTTCTTGCGCCTTCTCGTCGACCGGGCTCAGCTTCCACTGCTTCAGCGGATTTTGGCGACGCGCCTCGAAGCGCTTCAACTGCTCTTCCTTGGAAATCGAAAACCAGAACTTGATGATCGTCACGCCGTCTTCGTACAGCATGTGCTCGAACTCGGTGACCTGCTGTAGGAAACGCTGATGTTCTTTCTTCGAGCAAAACCCCATGACCGGCTCGACCACCGCGCGGTTGTACCAACTGCGGTCGAAGAACACGATCTCGCCCTTGTTCGGCAATTGACGAATGTAGCGCTGGAAATACCATTGCCCGCGCTCTTCGTCCGTCGGCTTCGGCAAGGCGACCACACGCATCGCGCGCGGATTCAGGTGTTCCGTAAATCGACGGATCGTTCCGCCCTTGCCGGCGGCGTCGCGTCCCTCGACCAAGATGGCGATGCGTTGCGCATCCCCTTGGACCCAGCGCTGGAGCCGCACCAACTCGACTTGCAGCTGCTTCAATTCTTCTTCGTAACGCAGGGTCTTGGCGACCTCGTCGAGATTGACATCGCGATGTTTCAACAGCGACAGCAACCCCCGACGCGTATTGACCCGTCGAATGTCTTGTTCCGAAATCGAGAACCCGGGGTCGCCGATGCGATGTCCTCCGGACGACTTCTCCGAATACCCGTCGCCGACGCGCGGCGCCACGGTCGGAATAGATTCCAATTGCTCCGCCAACGACATCTCGTCGGTCTCGTCATCCATCGACGGTTGCGATTCGGCCCGACGCGACCGTTTCAGTTTGATTTTGTCGTCGGACTCATCGTGTGCCATAGGGCCCTCCCGCGCGGATTCCGGTACGCTAAAACACGAGACTGCGGTCTCGCTCCGTGACGGCCTTAATGTAGTCGGCCATCCCTTTGATACTAGCACCGGCCACCAAATCGGCACCACCAATTTGCCGTGCGACGGCACAGGCGCCGCACACCCAGATGGGAATGCCCGCGGTCTGCACGGCGGCCAACAAATCTTTCAGCGGCGTCAGATTCACACCAGTGATGTGATCGGCGGTGCCTTTGTGGCCGAGCGTGACCGCCTCGTTCCACAACCACAAAATCACGTCGTGGCCCTGCTCCTTCGCCGTCCTTGCCGCCATAAACGGCAAGGTCGCCATCGTCGGATCGTCGGTCCCGTGACTCCCGGACACAATCATCGTCGCCATGGTCTGCTCCCTTCACTAAGATCGTACGCCTTCGCGCGACGGAAGTCTTGCCGCCGCTAGCCCTGTTTTCGAAAGATCGCTTCCACTCGCTTGAGACTCGCCGGCTCGCCGAGCGCAATGACCGTATCGCCGACGCTGAGCTTTACGTCATGCCCCGGATTAAATTCCATGTGCCCCGATTGCCGCTTCACCGCCACCAACATGAGGCCGCGATCATCCTGCAAGCCGCAGGCGCAGGGCGTCTGCCCGTCGAAGCGCGCGTCCTGCACGACGAACTCTTCCATCTGCAGATCCAAATGTTCGCTCTGCGTCGCCAATTCGAGAAAGTCCAATGCGGCGGGCCGAATCAACGCATGCGCCATCTGCGCGCCGCCGATCAGATACGGCGACGACACACGATTCGCTCCAGCACGAAGCAGTTTTTGCTCCGATCCTTCTTCGCCGGCCCGCGCGACGATGTAGAGATCTTTGTTCAAGCCGCGCGCCGTGAGCACGATGTACAAATTTTCCATGTCGGTGCGCGCAACCGACACCAGCCCCTTCGCACGTTCGATGCCGGCATCGAGCAGGACCTCGTCCTGCGTCGCATCGCCTTCAATCGCGAGGATGCCCGCATCGGCCAAGCCCGCCAGCGCCGCCGGATTTTTTTCGATCACGAGAAACGGGCGCGGCTTCGCTTGCAGCTCCTTCACGACACGCCGCCCCATGCGGCCGTAGCCGCAGACGATGTAATGCCCGTTCAACGTTTTCACTTTGGTATCCGCTCGATATTGTCCCAACACGCGTCGCACCTCGCCGTCGATCAACACGCGTCCCAACTCGCCCAGCACGTACAGCAACGTCCCGACACCGGAGACGATCAACCCTAGCGTGAAGACACGCCCCTGCTCCGACAGCGGGTGCACTTCCTGAAACCCGACCGTCGCGACGGTCGTGATCGTCATGTACAGCGCATCGAAGACGCTCCAACCTTCGATCAGCACGTACCCGACGGTCCCGGCGACGACCACGCTGAGCACCGCGGCAATCGACCAGCTCACCCGATGCAGTGAGCGCGCCGTAGATGTGATGCGTGGCATGCGACCGTTGTGACCTATTCCGCGAGCAACTGCAACCAGGCGTGAATGTCGGCGATGTCCTGCGGCTTCAGTACGGCCCCCCAGGGCGGCATGCCGCCGCGTCCGCGCGTCACCGTCTCCCAAAACCGATCGTCCTCGCGCAGGATAGGATTGCCGGAGAGTTTCGGGCCGGCGCCGCCGGCAGCCTTGGGCCCATGGCACGCTTGGCATTTGGTCGCAAACAGCGTGGCACCGCGACGCGGCAGACCGTGAGGACGGTCGCTGACTGCCGGCGCGGCGGCCGCAGCCGCGACTGACTCAGCCGGATTCGATCGCGGCACTGTCGGCGAATACCGTACGGAGAGATACGCGACGACCTCCGCACCTTCTTCGTCCGTCAGCTGCGCGCCCCAATGCCGCATCTTGTCGACGATCGCCTGCCACTTGTCGTGCGGCAACCGCTGCTGCTCGATCAAATCCGTGCTGTGGCACACGGCGCAGCGGGCGAGCACAAGACCCTGCGTATGCCCAGCGAGTGCAGGATCGAGCTGTGGCGTCGGCGCCTCCGACTCAGCCCACGACAGCGCCGCCACACACCCGACAATCGATAGGCCCACAAGCACCGTTCTAAACACAAACGTCACGCGTCCTGTCTTCCGTCTCACGTCTTCCGTCTCACGTCTTCCGTTTCCCGTCTTCCGTTTCCCGTCTCACTTCTTACGTCTTCCGAGCTACGCCTTCACAACCGACACACGATCCCAGCCGTTCCACAAAAATCCTCCGGGATTCCACGGCGACTGTTCCGGCTGCACGGCTCCGGTGCTGTCGGTCGCACGCGAGAGAATCGTCACCGACCCATTCGGCACGGAGCCTTGCCACTCCCATTGCCGCCAGGCATACGGGAGATCCTCGCCGAGTAACGTCGCCTCACGCCACACAAGGCCGCCGTCGGTCGACACGTCCACGCGTGTCACGCGCCCCTCACCCGTCCAGGCCACACCACTCACGGTGACGGTCTCGCCCGATACAGTACTGCCTTCCGCGGGACTCGCGATCAGCGACTTCACGATCATCGCTTCGACGGGATGCATCGTGGCACCGCCTGGCACAGCACCAGGTTCAATCGGCTTCGCCGGATGGCGATAGGCGGTCTGCATGTAATAGCCCTCGGATTCCTGCTCACGCACGGTGATACCGGTCAGCCATTTGGTACAGGCGTCAGCCATCCATCCGGGCACCACGAGGCGCAGCGGCCCGCCATGTAGTGCGGTCAGCGGCACATCGTTCATGTGCGTGACGAGCAACGTATCAGGATGGAGCGCACGCGCGATGGGAATGCTGCGCGTAAACAACGGTGTCGTCGGCAACACAGGGCGGTCGGCGCCTTCCAACTGGACATGCCGCGCACGGTCGAGATCGACGGCGGCGTGTTTCAAGACATCGACCAATCGCACGCCGGTCCATCGCACGTTGCCGACGGCTCCGCGTTCCCACTGCACACCGGGGACGGGAGGACGGTAGTGTGCGCGCCCGTTCCCGCTGCACTGCAAGACGGCGGTCAGCGTCACGGGCTCGAACCGACGCAACGCGTCAAGCGTGAACGCGTGCGCTGTACGAACGAGTCCGCCGACGACCAATCGCCAGGCGGCCGGATCGGCTGTGGCGACGGGCGGCGGACCGAAGTGGCTCCGCACAAACAAACGGTCGGTCGGTGTGATCCATTCGCGAAACACCGAGACGTCGGTCTCGGCGTCGTAAGGGCGCGTGACACGCGGACGAAGTTGCGGGGATGGTTTCGAGTCCGTCGAGGCGGCGGGCTCGGCAGCCGACGCTGTGTTTGTGAGGGAGAACAGGGTTCGCGGAGCAGCCGCGGCCGTGAGGGCTGCGGCTGCCGCCAGTGTCAGCACCCGACGTCTGGAGTAGATCTCATCTGCCATCGTCGGCGTGCCTCTTCGATACGCGATCGTGGCGCGTTATTTCGCCAACGACCGAATATATGCGATCAACTTCCACACGTCGTCGTCCGAGAGATTCCCGAACGACATCATCCCCGTGCCGGGCGAGCCGTTCTTGATCACCCAGAACAACTGTCCGTCGGACAGGCCCTTCATGGTTTCGCCGCAGGTGAAATTCCGCGGCGGCGGCTGGAAGGCCGCGCCCATGGCGCCACGCCCATCGCCGTTCGGACCGTGGCAATTCGCACAGGCCAACGGCGTCGCGGTTTCCTGGAACAACTTCTTGCCCGCGGCAATCGTCCCGGCCGAGGCCGACAACGGATTCGCCTTCGACAAAAATTCCGCCGGCGCCTGTTGCGTCTTACGATCCTGCGGGCAGGCGCCCGGCGCGTTCGACGCAACCGCGCCGGCGGCTGCCGCGCCCTCCGCACCATGGAACGTATCCTTGAGATAGGCGATCACGTCGGCCACGCCCTGTTGCCCGATGGTCAAGCCCCAGTACGGCATGTTCGGCGACTTGCCGACGGCCACACCGCCGTGATTGATCACGGTGTAGAGATACTCCATCGGCAACTTATCGAAGGCCATGTTGGCGTGAATCGCGGGCTTGGGATTCAAGCCGGACGCGGCCGGGCCGTCGCCCTTACCGGTCGCCCCGTGGCACTGCATGCAGTATTCCTTATAGAGCTGCTTGCCGCGCACCGCGCTCGCCTTGCCGAATTCTTCACTGGTCCACGGCTCGTAGAATTTGAAGTCCGGCACACCCAGCGTCATGAGATAACCGATCACCGCGCGGAGTTGCGGCTCGGTGGCGTCGGCCAAAAACTCGCCGCTGTGCGGGACAAAATCTTGCGGGTTCAAGCCGAAGCGGAACAGCCAGTCTTTGTCGTACCGCTGCCCGGCCTTCTGCAACGCTGCGCTCTGCGGACCGCCGATCAACTTGCCGCCCTCTTCGATCGTGTGGCAGCCCAAACAGGCGTGCCCCTTGTACGCCATCGCGCCCAACTGCGCATCGTGTTTGGTGACCTTGGCGAGGTCGAACGCCCCGATCGTCACCCGCGCATCTTTATTGTGCTCTTTGAAGTAGTCGGCGATGGCGTTGGCGTCCGCCTCGGAGACCGTCATGTGTTTGTGCGGCTCTTGCGACTGATCCCAGCGATACCCCTTCACGTACAAGGGCTCTTCATTACCGGTGAGCAAACGGACCAGCCAGGCGCGTTGATACTTGCTGCCCGCCCAAATGAGGTCCGGCGCTTTCAGGTTGAAGCGCGAGTCCTCTTTCCCTTGCAACCGGTGACACCCGGCGCACTGGTTCTTAAGCAACTGCTCGACGCCGTGCGCGCCGTCGGCGGAATAGGACGCCGACCATGCGCCGCCCCCCACGACGGCAGCCACGACCGCCGCAATCCCCCACCGTGCCGCCCCCGCTCGACTCCAGCCTGTCCAATGCATAACCCCTCCTCGTTCAGCCCGTCGTCGTCCTGTGAACCTCTCCGCAATCTGATTCTCTTACGCGCCTATGAACGCTGCCGCTCTTGGACTGATTGCTCCGTCGCCGGGTACTCGATACGCACCTCCGGGGGATGCAAGAGCGTCCGGTGAACAGTGCACCCCTCGGCAACTCGTAAGAGCCGATCCCGCTCAAAAGGATTCAGACGTTGAGGTAAATTTATGGTGAGGATAAACCGGCCCACGCGATGGGGCTGCTCGGCCATGTCGTAGTCCACGGCCCCCGAGAAGCCGTCATGCGGTAGATCGTGGCGCCGACAGTAGCTCCCGACGTAATAGGCCACGCAACTGGCCAACGATCCAGCGAGCAGGTCCACCGGGGTCAGGCCTGCATCGGCGCCGCCGTCCTCCACCGGCTGATCGGTGACGACCGTGTGCCGACCGCTCTGGATGTCGTATCGCGTCCCGCCTCGGTAGGTAACCGTCATCCCCATGGTGACCTCCACGCAGACGATGGTGTCGGCCGGACCGCCCTCGCGCCCCTGTGCCGACTCGGTTATTCGGCCTGCTTCAGGCTCAGCATATAACTCGTCATGTCGTGCAACTGCTTCTCGTTGAGCGGAAACTTCGGCATGAAGGAGCCGGGTGAGACCGAGGCGGGATCTTTGAAATGGCGGATGTGCCACTCTCGGTCTGGACGCTTGCTCCCGACGAACGAGAGATCCGGGGCGACCGCACCGCCCTCTCCATGAATACGGTGGCAGCCGTTACAGCCGAACTGTGCGTAGAGCGCCTTGCCCCTCGCAATGGACGGATCGGCATGCGGCACGGCGTACAAATTCCGCAACGAAATGCCGAGCAGGCCGAACACTACGACGAGAAATACGACGCCGCCAGCGATGACGCGCGGACGCCGGATAGGATTTCGCGCAGGATTCCGGTCGATAAGCGGCCAGAAGAACATGACGAGCACGACCAGCGTGGGTAGGATCCAAGTCGCCAGCGGTTCCAGCGGCCCGTGCACGTACTTCAGCAGCTCGTAATAAAAAAGGAAGTACCACTCCGGCACAGGAACAAAACTGCTGTCCGACGGATCCGCCTTATCGGCCAAGGGAAACGGCACGGCCAGCGCCAGCGTCGCCAACACGGCGAAGACGCCCAGCATGACGACGGCGTCCATGTAGACTTGGCGCGGATGAAACGGCTCGCTCTTCAAACTCGCGCGGTCGTCTGTCCACGGACCGGCCGGTCCGACCAGCCGCAACACAAACAGGTGCAGCATGATCAAGCCGACCAACAGGGCCGGGAGAAACAACACGTGCGTGGCGAAAAAACGCGAGAGCGTCAGCGCGCCGAGCGTCTCGCCGCCGCGTGCGACACGCATCAGGAAATCGCCGACGATCGGGACCGTGCCGACCATATTCACGCCGATCTGTGTCGCCCAATAGGCCGTCTGATCCCAGGGCAGGAGATAGCCGGTGAACGCAAACGCCATCACCAACAAAAACAGCACGACGCCGATCATCCACATCACTTCGCGCGGCCGTTTGTACGCGCCGTAGAGGAAGGTCTGCAGCATGTGCAGTCCGATGGCGATCACCATGCCGGACGCACCCCAGTGATGGAGGCCCCGCACAAACCCGCC
Organism: Nitrospiraceae bacterium; assembly: GCA_046351095.1. Lineage (GTDB taxonomy): Bacteria > Nitrospirota > Nitrospiria > Nitrospirales > Nitrospiraceae > BQWY01. The sequence goes on along the minus strand of JAXLZC010000001.1, from coordinate 2,514,728 downwards.
GAACGGGATCTCGTTCTGAATAAATTGCACGCTGTCGTACGCGTGGTCGGGCGTCGGTGCGTAGTAGGCGGCGAGGAACATGCCCGTGACGGCTTGGAGGACGAACAAAAACAACGTCGCCGAGCCGAAAACATAGATCCAGCTCGCGCCGCCCGGAATCGGTTCGTCGAGCAACGTCCGCTGAATCGGGCCCAGCTTCAGCCGCGAATCGAGCCATTTGTAGGGAGTCACGCGCATGGGATGCGGAGGAATCATGTTGAATGATTAGTGTTGCATGATGAATGGCGGAGGACGCCTCATTCACCATTCAACATTCAACATTCACAATTCATCATTCATAATTCGATGCTTGTCGGCAGACCGGCTTTGAATTCCTTATAGACGACGTGTAAACGCCCGTCTTCGATCTTGGTCGGCAGCACGTCGAGCGGACGCGGCGCGGGCCCCGCCTTTACGCGTCCGTCTTTTTCGAAGACGCTGCCGTGACAAGGACACTTAAACACCTGCTCCGCCTGGTCCCACGCAAAGCCGCACCCGAGGTGCGTACACATCGGCGAAAAACAGGTCACACGGTGGTCGTCTTGGCGGACCGCCCACACACCTTTCCGCACGGTGGACGCAAACCAGCCGTCCTGCACGGTCTGCTGATATTCCAATTGCGTGGGAGTGGCGAGTGGGACGTCTGAGACAGGGCCGAGGTCGACCCATGGCCGTTCGCGCCGCTTCAACGCGGGCGAGACGATGAATCCGATCAATGGGATGCCGACGCCGAGGCCGATGATCGTGGCGGCGACGGTCGTCACCCAGGAGAAAAATCGGCGACGGGTTCCGGTCAGCGCGCCGTCCGACGCCGCATGCGCATCGTGCGAAGATGCCCGTTCAGCGGACTCAGGCGGCACGGGCACACTCCTTACTGACACACCTCAACAGATGCCTGCGATAGGCATCGCCTCGGCGTAGACCGTAGACAGAAAATACGTGGCGCACAGGATGAAAGCAAGCGCGCCGCCCGCCGGTCCCGTCGCAACACCTAGGATTTTTTCCCAATCGGCGCCGGACAGGTATTGATGCCGAGCAATGCCCAGGCCGGGCAGAAGCCCATCAGCCCGCTGACCAGCGCGATCCCGCCGCCGATCACCAACGCCCACATACCGAGTGGAGGAAACTCGCCCATCACCGCAACCAGAATCAGCACCGCTCCGAGGCCGATCCGAATCGGCCGTTCGATGCCACCGACATTACAGGCCATGGGACACCTCCCTTGTGTGGTGCGCCTCGCACTGGAGACGACCGTAGTCTACGCCGTTCCGCTGAATCGAGGAAGCGCCCTACGAGTCGACCGCCGGTCGCCTCCCGTTCTCTCCACGACAATTGGAGCCCCGCGCGACGGAAAGGATTCGCTCGACGAGCGCGCCGCTAGCCTTCCGGCTCCAACTTGGACACGCCCATCGCCTGGAGCACCGCCTTTTCGTACACCGGCTCGCTGACGCCGCGTTTCATCTTGTGGAGAAAATATTTCTCCAGCGCGACTTTTGCGACGTGGACCCATTTTCCTTTTTTCGACCAGGTCACGTTGCGCGGCGCCATTTGCGGCAGCGCCACGAACGCCATACCCGTGTCGCCCATGTCCGCCAGACAGATCGCATTCCACGAGGCCGTCGCGCGTTTCTCCACGTTTTCGATGTCCGCCTTGATGTTGTGCACCGCCGCCGCGACCATCGACTCGATCATGTAACCCGTCTTCGGCGCGCCCGTCGGAATCGGCGTGACCTCGACCGGGGGAATCGCCACGCACACACCCACCGCGTAAATATTCGCAAACGTCGGATGCCGTTGATGCTGATCGATGGAGACGAATCCTTTCGGATTACACAGCCCCGCCGTTCCCGCTACCGCATCCACACCGGCAAAGGGCGGGATGATCATGGAATACCGGAACGGCACCTCCTGCCCGCCGTCGAGCACCACTTTCCCCGGCTGCACCTCTTTGATCGCTGCGCCGCTGATCGGCGTGATGGCTTTTTCGGCGAATTCGTCTTCCATCAAGCGCCGCGACTTGCCGACGCCCGCTAATCCCATATGCCCGACGTAGGGTTCGGGCGTCACAAAATAGATCGGGACTTTTTTGCGAAGGCGTTTCTTGCGCAAATCCGCGTCGAGAATAAACGCCATTTCATAAGCCGGGCCGAAGCAGGACGCGCCCTGCGCGGCGCCCACGACGATCGGACCGGGATCTTTAAGAAACGATTGATAGTGGCCCCAGGCCTGTTCGGCATGGTCCACCGTGCAGACGGACTGCGTGAATCCGCTCGGCCCCAGCCCGTTCACGGCGGGGAAATTCAGTTTCGGCCCCGTGGCGATGATGAGGTAGTCGTAGGGGACTTCGCCCTTTGCGGTGATCAACCGGTTTTGTGCGGGCTCGATCCGTTCCGCCGCCGAGTGGATGAACTCGATACCTTTTTTGGTCAGGATCGGCGCGATCGGGAGGCTGATGTCTTTGCGAGTGCGCCACCCGACCGCTACCCAGGGATTGGAGGGGACGAAGTGGAAGTTCTCGACGTTGGACACGACGGTGACGCTGTGCCGCTTGTCGAGCAAGGCACGAGCCTCCAACGCCGCCGGCAACCCACCGATGGATGCGCCGAGCACAACGACACGAGCCATATGTCACCTCGCAGTGAGGTCGGCATCGCTGTGGACTAGGGATGTCGACCTCGGTCAGTGTGTGTGAACCCCTCACTCAGTAAGAGACGCGACACCGCCAAAAGGATTCGTCGCGTCTCGGGCAGACAGGATGAACGTGATAGTGATTAGCGCGCGGGCGCCGCAGGCAATTGATACAAGGCGTGGCACACGGTGCAGCGATTGGTGATGCTCGCCAGACTGCGCAGAAGGTCGGCGGGGTCCGCACCACGCTCCGCAGCATCGGCCATTGCGTCGAAATCTTTGTGCACCGATATTCCCATTTGCTTAAACGCCAGCGGCAACTTCGCCATGAGCCCCGGCTCCACATCCGCCGCCATGCCCATGCCCACGGATCGCGCGGCCTTCGCCACACGCGCCTGTCGAGCCGTGGGATCCGGATCGCCCAATCCGCCGACGATGCCGTCCACCCCGATCAGCAGCTGCCGCATCTCGCCGAGGATCAGGTCGCGCTCCGTCGGCGCCAGCAGCACCTTCGTGCGCCCGTCGGCTCCCGGCTCCGTCACGCCGTGGACAAAAAACCAGATGACCACGGCGGCCGTGACTGCCCACACACCCATGGCGACGACACCGAGCCACTTCATGTTCGACAATCCTTTCGAGTCACGCACCGCATGGCACCGGCACCGCAAACCGCGCTACACGATTGTCGGTTCGAGGTGGACCGTGCAGGTCATCGAATTCGAGATCAGACAGTTCGACTCGGCCTTTTCGAGCACCTGTTTCGCCTTCGCCGCGTCCTCGCCCGGCTTCAGCGTGACGCGCGGACGCAGAACGATCTTTGTGAAGCGGAATTTTCCGTCCACCAATTCCAAGGTCCCTTCGGCGTCACTGGTATAGGCGGTAAAGCCGACCGTTGCCCGCTCGGCCATCGCAAGAAACGTCGTCATCAAACAGACGTTCACCGACGCCACGAACAAATCTTCCGGCGACCAGATGCCTTCATGCCCTTTGAACTCGGGCGGCGTCGCCACCTGAATGTCCGGCTTGCCCGCGACCGCGCCGATGCCTTTTTTCTGCTCGGTCCACATCACGCTGGTTTGATAGGTGTACACCTTCGGCTTCGAGTCCATACGATCATCCTTTCATACGATCTTCCGTGAACACGGCGATGCTGCTCGCACGACCGCTCCGCTTTATTGTGAGTCACGAGTCGCCCCGAAGGATTCAGGGGCCGGTTATCCGACAGTCGTACGCATCGTCCGGCGCGCCACAAGATAATAGAGCACCGGAATGACGACCAAGGTCAACAGCGTCGCCGCGCCCACCCCGAACAGCAACGACACGGCGAGCCCCTGAAAAATAGGATCGAGGATGATGACGAACGCGCCGACCATCAGCGCCGCTGCCGTCAACACGATCGGCCTCGTTCGGATTGCGCCCGCGCGGATCACCGCTTCGCTGACCGACACCCCTGCGCGCTCCTGGATCTGAATAAAATCGACCAGCAAGATGGAATTGCGCACGATGATGCCGGCCAGCGCGATGAAGCCGATCATCGAGGTCGCCGTGAAATAGGATCCGGTCACCCAATGGCCGGGCAGAATACCGATCAAGGTCAACGGAATCGGCGCCATGATGATCAGCGGCGTCACAAACGATTGGAACTGCCCCACGATCAACAGATAGATCAGCAGCATCGCCACGGCGAAGGCCATGCCCATATCGCGGAATGTTTCGTAGGTAATGTGCCACTCGCCGTCCCACTTGAGCGCGATCCGTTCCTCCGACCAGGGCTGCGCACGATAATACTGCTCCACCGGCCGGCCGTCGGACGCCCGGTACTTCTCCAACAATGTCCCGACGCCCAACACGCCGTACACAGGACTTTCCGCGTGCTCCGCCTCGCTCCCCCCGACATCCGCCACGACATACACGACCGGCTTCTGATTCTTGTGATAAATCGTTTTGTCCTGCACGGTCGGTTCGGCGGTGAGGAGTTCCGAGAGCGGCACCATGCCGCCGGTGGCGGTGCGGAGTCCGATCTCGCCAAGGTGTTCGAGCCCGGTCCGTTCCGCCAGCGGCAGCCGCAACACGATCTGCACGGGGCTGCGCTCCTCGGTGGTGTGGACGAGGCCGACCGGCGCGCCGTCCAACGCCATCCGAATCGTCTGCACGATCTCGTCGGTGGGAATGCCCGCAAGCGCCGCCTTCGCACGATCGACGTGGAAGACGTATTTCACCTGATCCGCTTCGATGTAGTCGTCCACGTCGACGACGCCGGGCGTGGTGTCGAAGAGGCCGCGAATGTCTCGCGCGACCGCCATCTGCCGCGCATAGTCCGGTCCATAGACCTCACCGACCAACACCGCTTGCACCGGCGGACCGGGCGGCACCTCCACCACCTTCACATTTGCGCCGAATTCCTTGGCGACCGCCTGCACCTGCGGTCGGAGCCGTCGCGCAATGTCGTGGCTCTGCGCGGCACGTTCGTCTTTCGGCACCAAGTTGATCTGGATGTCGGCCTCGTGCGGCTGATCGCGCAGATAGTAGTGGCGCACAAGCCCGTTGAAATTAAACGGCGAGGCTGCGCCGACGTAACTCTGATAGTCGCGCACCTCCGGCACCGTCCGAAGCGTACGGCCGAGCGCCTGCGTCACACGCGCCGTCTGCTCCAGCGTCGTGCCTTCCGGCATGTCCACGACGAGTTGCAACTCGCTCTTGTTGTCGAACGGCAACATCTTCACGGCCACATGCCGCGTGTAAAACAACATCGTCGACGCCACCAGCAGCAGCGCCACAAAGGCCAGCACGAGCACGGCCAACGCCGGATGCCGCAACAGCGGACCGAGTAGACGTCGATAGGCGCGCGTCAGCCCTGTTTCCTGCTCCTCGTCGTCGACACCCGCGACGGTGGCACCGGGCCGATAACAGGTCCGGCAAAACCACGGGATCACGATGAAGGCGACGAGCAACGAGAACAACATCGCCAACGACGCGTTCACCGGAATCGGCCGCATATACGGGCCCATGAGGCCGGAGACGAACGCCATCGGCAGGAGCGCCGCCACGACGGTGAGTGTGGCGAGGATCGTCGGATTACCGACTTCATCCACGGCTTCGATCGACGCTTGATCATGCCCTTGTCGACGCCGCACCAGGTGCCGGTAGGTGTTTTCGACGACGACGATCGCATCGTCCACCAAAATGCCGATGGAAAAGATCAGCGCGAACAACGTCACACGATTGATCGTATAGCCGATAAGGTAGGACGTGAAGAGCGTCAACGACAGGGTCAGCGGGATCGCCATCGACACCACGACGGCCGGGCGTATCCCGAGCGTGAGACCGAGAAATCCCACGACTGCGACGACCGCGATCAGCAGGTGCCACAACAATTCGTCCGCCTTCTCGCGCGCCGTTTCGCCGTAGTTGCGCGTGACGGTGACGCGCACGTCGGATGGAATCGTGCGGCCTTTGAGCGCATCGACCGTTCGCAACACATCGCTCGCCACCGTCACCGCGTTCGTACCGCCCTGCTTGGCGATCGCGACCGTAACGGCGGGCCATTCCACTCCCGTCGCACTCGCATCAGGAGGCGCGGCGGCGGTTCCATGCGCCTGCGCCGAACCAGACCCGAAACCGAACCAGGTGTAGCTGGTGACTTCAGCCGGACCGTCCGTCACACTCGCCACTTGCCGCAAGTACACAGGCCGCTGCTCCTGCACGCCGACGACCAATGCCTCCAACTCGTCCTTCGTACGGATAAACCCTCCGGCGTCCACCAACACGTTTTCGTTACGGCTGTCGATGCGCCCGGCGGGCAAGGCGCGGTTCTCGCCGCGAATGACGGACGCAACACGAAGCGGCGTCAGCCCATACGCCTTGAGTCGCGTCGGATCGAGATGCACACGAAATTCGCGCGGCTGCCCGCCCGCGATAAAACCGACCGACGTCCCCGGTACTCTTTTCGCTTCTTCGAGTACCTGCTCGGCCAGCCGCCGCAACTCGAACGTGCCGTAGCGTTCGCTCGACAGCGTGAGCGTCACGATCGGCACATCGTTCACGTCTTTCGGCTTCACGAGAAACGGCAACGCGCCGGGCGGCAGCAGGTCCTGATTCGACATGAGTTTGTCGTAGACATCGACAAGGCTCTTTTCCATGTTCTCGCCGACGTAGAACCGCACGATGATCAGCGCGCCGCCGGGACGGGACATCGAGTAGACGTACTCGACGCCCTTGATTTCGGAAAGCCGCCGTTCAAACGGTTTGGCGAGTTGCTCTTCGACAACTTTGGCGGACGCGCCCGGAAAGGGGAGCCACACATCGGCCATCGGCACGACGATCTGTGGCTCTTCCTCACGCGGCGTGACAATGATGGCCAGCACGCCGAGCAGCAAGGAGGCCAGCATCACGAGCGGCGTGAGTTTACTATTCAGAAAGAGGGCGGCGATGCGACCGCTGAGGCCCGGATGGAAGGTCGTCATGGATCGGACCGTCGAACGTCGAGATTCGGGACACCTATGGATCGGCTCAGCCGCACATCATCCGGCGACGCGCACGGCGAGCCCATCGACACCCTGTGCGGCGTCAACCAGCACACGTTCGCCGACCGTCACACCGGAGAGGACTTCGAGTTCGTCGCCGAGACGCCGCCCGACTTTCACCCAACGCAAGCGGCTGACGGCGTCGACACCGACCGTGAACACGCTCGTCAATTCGCCGCGCGTCACGACGGCCGACACCGGCACCAGCAACGTCTGCGCGGTGCCCCTCTCCAGGACGAAGCGGCCGAACATCCCGGTCTTGATGGTCTGACTTGCGGGGAGATCCACTTTCACCATAAACGTATGCGTCTGCGGATCACCCGCAGGCAAAATCTGGCTGACGGTTCCGGCAAGCGGCTGCGGTCCGACGGCGTCGATCAACACGGGAATGGCGTCGCCGCGCGACACGCGACTGAGGTCGCTCTCCGCCACCGTCGCCTCGAGCCGAAGCTGTCGCGGGTCTTCCATTTTCAACAGGGCCTGCCCCGGCGAGGCCATCTCGCCCGCCTCGACTTTTTTCTCAGTGATGACGCCGTCGAACGGCGCTTTCACCAGCGTATAACTCTGCTGCGCCACCGCCGTCTTCCTGGCGGCATCCGCGACTTTAAAGGCGCGCGTGGCGTTTTCCATTTCCTGCTTCGAGACAGCCTGTTCGCCCAGCAACCCTTCCATCCGACGCAGATGGGCCGCCGCGTTTTCCACCTCCGCAGTGGTCCGCGCGACGTCGGCCTCCGCATCGCGCCGATCCAACTCGATCAACGTCTGACCTTTCTTCACGACCGATCCTTCACGGACGAGTAACCGCTCGATCGTCCCTTGAATGCGGCTGGAGAGCGTCGCCTGATAGACCGTCGCAACCTGCCCGGTGACTTCCACGCGTACCGGCACGGCACGGGATACGACCTCGACGACGGCCACCGATTTCGGTGCGGCGGCGGACGGCGTCGATACCGCACTCGTGTGCGTCTCACGTGCAGGCGCAGACTCGTCCTTCGCGCCGCACCCGCCGACGGCGACGGCGAGAACGAGCGCGCTCCCCGCAATCATGCGTATCGCCGGCCATGCGATAGCCGCGTTCGCGCCATCGGCTCGTATCCCTACGGACATTCCCCACCTACCACGTCGCATGTTCCGACGGCACCTCCCAGACGCCGCGCCGCGCTCCCATCGCAAGCAACACGGCTTCCACCGCCGCGAGCGCGAGACCCTCACGCGCGACAGGAGGTTCGCCGTCGATCGGTTGTTCCTCGAACTGCACGTGCAGCCGCACCTCCGCGCGATACCCCCGTTCCGGCGCGTAGACCACTCCCCTCATCACCGGTTCCGGATGGGAGCAGGGCGTGATCCCCTCCACGGTATGGGCAAGCACGCGACAGACGCGCCCAAGCAACAGGGACAACTCGGCACTTTCTCGCTCATCGCTGCCGGGGAAATGGTGCGGATCTTGAAAGGCGGCGTAGAGATTCAGTTGAAATCCTACTTGGATCAAATGCTTGGTGCCGTCGCGCACGATGAGCGGGTCGTGGTCGAAACAGAGCCGGACGCGCTGAACAGCCGCACGAACCGCCGCCTCGTCGTCGAATTCTCCCGCCAGCACCAATCGTATAGGGGACTGCCGTGATTCGTTCATATCCTTGGGATCCATCGCAGCGGTGACGCGATGGTCGTCACGGCATCGCCCAGGATTATTCCTGCACGCCCAGTCGCCGCAACAGCGCCATCATCGGGCACCATCCGGTAAACGCCGACTGGATCAAGTTCGCCGCAACGAACACCGCCAAATAATTCCAGTTGGGGTGTACTGTTGCACCGAGCACCACCGCAATCAAGACGAATACTCCCGCGATGAGTCGCAACCAGGCATGGAGTGTCATAGGTGCCTCCTCTCTTCAGATGTAGGAGGCACGGTGAGGGGAAAAGGATTCACTTGGGGGGATATGGCGCGGATACGCCTTCAAGCGGGCCGTCGCACCTCACCGAGGCGCGACGGAGGAGACCGAAACCATTGAGGAGAACAATTAGAGCGAGTCGACGAACGTCGTCGTCGGATCGTGCGGCCCTATCCGCATACCCGCGCGGAGCCGCGCCGCCGCCACGGCGCATCGCAGTTCATCGGGATGAAACGGCTTCTCCAGCATGTCGTCGCCGCCTTCAGCCAACACCGCATCACGCAGCGACGCGCGAGGACTATCGGTCAAAGCAATCACCGTGGCCGTCGGCAACACCTCCCGCAGTCGTCCGATCACGGCAAGCCCGCCGCCTGGCATGTCGAGATCCACACAGACGAGGTCAGGGCGTATCGAACGCGCCATCAGCAGACCTTCATCGCCGCTGGCCGCCTCGCAAGCTTGTATACCTTCGTCGGCGAGCACCCATGCCAGCAAGGCCCGCACACAGGAATGGTCGTCGATGACGAGTGCGACACCGTCCTCGCGGCCATCGAGCAGCGCCGTCAGATCCGGCGCATCGATCGCACCCGATGCACCGGGTGCAGCGACCCTGAATGGTTCACCCTTCCGGCTGTGTGTATGAGCATGCATCTCGTGTCCTCCTGACGCGTGGGTGATCGGCAAGCAACAGGTGGAACACTCGCAAGGTTTGTTCCATTCGAAAATTGGCCGAAATCCTGGCGCAGGTAAGGGAAACCCGTTCGAATACGTGTATTTTCTCGATGCCTGTGTAGCCGAAGAGATACAGACGGCACAGCGAAAACGGTACAGCAAGATCACGATGCGTATCCGATCGGAGGCCTGCGGGCTGTGCGCCGGAGGACCGGCGCGTACCGCGCAGCGAGGAGGCTGTTATTGGGATTGGCGAGCGGTCTTCGGGAGCTGGAGGCGTTGCAGCGCCGCCTAGACCGGCGCGAAGTCCGACACGGAAAAGTTGGTTACGACGCGGTACCCCATCTGCACAATGATCGATGCGAGTTTTTCGAAGGCCGCCCGCACGAATCGAATCGCCAGTAACCAGACCAGGATGACGAGCAGAATCCGGAAGGTCACCTTCCCCAGCTACCCGCCGTTGGTCACCACCCAAGGTGCCCATTCACATACGGTCTGCACGACGCCCCTCCTCGCTGCCACTCACCGACGACGCATTCGAGCCGACCACCCACAACCAACAGGCTCCAAGCAAACCGGCTACGGTCGATCCGGCAAGAATTCCGATTTTGGCCGGGGTATCCAGAGGAGTTGCGCCGAATGCCAACCCTTCGATGAACAACGACATCGTAAATCCGATACCCGCGAGGAATCCCGTGCCGAGCAACTGTTGCAAGGTGATATCGCGCGGGAGATCTACGATCCCGAATCGCGCGGACACCCATGCCGCACCCGCCACGCCGATGGGTTTGCCGAACAACAGCCCCAGAGCCACGCCGAGTGTGATCGGATGGCCGAAGGACGCCTCGCCGCCGCTCAACGTCACCCCCGCGTTGACCAATGCAAACAGCGGCAACACCACCGCCGTCATCCACGGGTGCAGCCCTTCTTCCAACTGACGCAACGGCGTATCCGCATGTTTGGCCGCCGCCGCCAAGCGATGGATCGCCCCGTGGCGCGCTTCGCTGGCGAGCACCGGCACATTCGGCGCGATGGCCGACTCGAATTCTTCCAACAAGACTTTCCCGCGTGCGACGAATTCTTCGCTCGACAACCGCGTACGCGCCGGAATCGTCATCGCCGCCAACACCCCCGCGATCGTCGCGTGTACGCCCGACATCAAAAACGCCAGCCACACACCGCCGATCCCGACGACCGCGTACACCAGCGGATGACGGACGCCCGCATAATTCGCCGCGACGAGCACCAACAGAAACGCGGCGCCGATCGCCAAGTTCCCTACGGAAATACTCGACGTATAAAACAGCGCGATGACGAGCACCGCTCCCAGGTCGTCGGCGATGGCCAATGCCGCCAGAAACACTTTCAAACTCAGCGGGGCCCGCGTGCCCAACAACGACAACACGCCTAACGAGAAGGCGATATCCGTCGCCATCGGGATGCCCCATCCACGGGCCCCCTCCGTGCCCGCATTAAACCAGGCGTAGATCAGCGCCGGGACGAGGGACCCGCCCAACGCAGCGATCAGCGGCAAGGCCGCGCGTCGCAGCGAGGACAACTCACCGACCAACATTTCGCGTTTGATTTCAAGGCCGATGACGAAAAAAAACATCGCCATCAAGCCGTCATTGACCCACAGCACGAGCGGCTCGGTCAGCGACAGCGAACCGACGCCGAGCGTGATCGGTACCCTACGCAACGCCTCGTAGGTATCGACCCAGGGCGAGTTGGCCCAGAGCATCGCGACGACGGCTGCCGTGAGCAGCAAGATCCCGCCGGCCGACTCGGTGTGGAGGAAGGCTTGGAACGGCTCGACGACCGGCGCAATCAACGGTCGGTGCCCGGACGGGCGACCCGATTCGTTCACGACGCCCAACCTGCCCGCGCCGCTGGAGACGGTCGCAGTGCGACGATCGGTGCCTGGTCGGGAAACGACGCCATGGGCTCCTTCCTACCAGATCCGCGGAGGAAATTCACATCAAGAGGCGCTGCAGGTCGGCAGGGGAGACAGCGCGCAGTGCAAGGCGAGTGATCCCGCTCGGGAATCTACGCAGATGCCCGAGCGGGATAAGAGGACGGAATCAGCCGCCGCCCATGCGGCCGAGGACACCGGCTCCGAGGGAGTAGACAAGGTCGCCGCCGAAATATCCGGCGACCGCCAGCACTGCTGAGCCGACGATGGCACCGGCCAGCGTGAGGCCCGGCATGTCCGTCATCATGCCTCGGCGCATGGCGAACCGAAGCCCTAATACGACGGCGAAAATCGCGGCGGCCGCAATAGCGAACGATTCGTGCAATTCGATGGCGGCCTCGGGGATTTTTTGCGCTTCGGCTGCTTCCTCCGCAAAGTGCCCCGTGATCGCCGCCGCGCCTGCCGCCGCTATCCCTAACGCCAGCAGCAGAAAGGATGTCTCCCGAAGTTGCTCCTTCTTCCAGAGTACGGCAGCCGCTTCGATCGCCGTACTGACGGCCAACAGCGCGATCGGGAAATGGACGATCATAGGATGAATCGGATGCATCAGGCAGCTCCTTTCGGACGAGATCGACCACCACGCACACCTTCGCACCTAGTATGAGGCAACACAGCGTGAAAGGATTCAGGCCTACGTGCGTGCAAGGGACACGGCGCAATAGAGGACGATCAAGGCGAGCATGAGGCTCAACCGCCCGAACAGTGGCGCGAGGCGCAGGAACTGCCGCTCGCTCGGCGTACGGTCCGGCTCGGGCTTACGGGCGATGATCGAGGCGCGCGGCCCAAGCACGGCATCGTGTACGAGCGACAAGGCGACGAGCAGCCCGACGACGATCAATTTGGTGTAAAAAATCGACGGCCACGTCGAAGGAGCGCCGAGGTCGATCCCGCGCGACATGGCAAGCACCGGGCCGGTCATCACCAATGTCGCCATGGCAACCCAGCCGACCAGGCGAAATTGCCGCGCGACTAAAGGGAAAAGCATCGCACGATGCGGCGCGACCTGCGGGCACCGCAACACCGGCACGATCACCAATGATAGGAACAGCATTCCGCCGATCCACGTCACCGCGGCCAGCACATGGATCCATGTGAGGAATGTCATAGGGCAGGAAACTGAATCGGCGGACGCGAAAACCTCAGGCACACGGTGCACAGCCCGCTGTGCAAGACCACGTGCACCGACAGCTCGGGGCGCATCACCCAGTCTGTACCATTCGCGAGGGGCCTGCGTCTACGCGTCGCCGTGCGACCGCATCGACTGAAGAGCGGGCGAGGCCTGCACGTACGTCCTCAGCCTCGCCCTGTCTCCCGTCGTTCAAAACAAACCGACCTTAGAAGCTGATCCCGACGTAGGGTCCGACTTGCGCGTAGCTGTTCACCGTGTTGGTCATGTTGGCCGTCAGGTGATAGCGCGCATCCACACCCAGCTTAAAGGCCTTGAAGACCTGCCACTCGAAGCCGGCGCCGAACTGTACGCCGACATCCAAATATTGCGTTTGATTCGAGGGTGGGCTGATGACGTGGATGTCGAGCCCGATGGGGATGAGCCACGGACGAAATGCGCTGCCTTCCATGAACTTGAGCTTCGGCGCGATGTCGATCGTGACCATCGTCAACTGCTGGAGCGACGGATCGGTCGACGTGACCTGCAACCCGGCCGGCGGCGTCGTGCCCACGCCGATGTTGGTGGTATTCGTGACGACCTTGGAATTGATCCGATTAAATTGCAGGCCGATCTCACCGACCGCCCAGATGCCCTCCTTCATGCCCCAGGCATCTTTCGACATCACCAAATCGAGCCAGGCGCCCACGTACCAGCCGTTGTTGCTGTTGTTTAATCCGGCGCCGAGCGGATTCCGCGCATCGGTAAACAATGCATTGGCACGATCGCTGTCCAGGCGCATGAATCCGCCCTTAAACGCGATCATGTTCCCGACTTCTTCCGCCCCGACGGGCCCGACACCTGCCACGGTCACGAACACACCGCACAACACCCCGGCGACCTGGGACATCACTCGACGGCCGAAACCTCGAGACCGCACCTGACCACTGCGTACACCTTCACGTTCCATTGCGACTCCCCTTCCGACGTCCTCCCCCGTTCATCCTCATGAACGTGGAGGGTTGCGCTGATCGATCACGCCGGCCCAGGATCGCAGCTGTGAATACTCGCTGACGAGGCTCACCTACGTACTTCCGCTCAGGCACCTCCTCCATCGACAGGCGATAGACCTCGCGACAGCCTGCCTGTGGCGTTCGGACACACGGTGACCGTCGTCAGCACCTTCCGCGCCTGCGCCGTCCGATCGCCTCCCGCGTCGTCTGGCGCACACGCATCCGCACCGTCATCGACCGGACCGCCAAAGGGGCACACGCCCCCGTCAGCCTCGTGCACCAACGGCATCTGTGCACCCGACGTGGTCCGCATCGCACGACAAAACGAGGTGGGATCTCCCCACGCCACACTCGTCCCGTAACACTGCAGCATGGCCAACAAGGCCTGCATATCGTCGACACGCTGCCCGTTCGCCTCGACCGTCCCGAACGGATGCGCCGCCAACGCCGTCACCAATTCGCGCACCTCCGCACTGAATTGACTGAGATGCGGGAACACGGCTTGGGCGTTCGTGCCGGTCGGATCTACGACAAACATCGGCGCGCGCTTGAACAGCGCCAAACAGGCGGGCTCGCTCTCCAAATCTCGCAACGGCACCGAGAGGGTAAAGAGATCGCAGGATGTGCTCATCGCCGCCCTCTTGTCTTTACGTAGAACGTCAGGCGACAGCACGTCCGTCGCGAGCGCGACCGGTGCGCAAACCGATGAGGCTGCATGAAGAGGAGAACGGGAACCTGGTGTGGACGGAGGCGACGCATGGGACGGCCGGGACGCCCTTTCTCAACGACCATGACGACGGCGTACCCGCGTATCCCCGGCCTTGCCGACACGCGAGTCTGTGCTGACGATCCGAGTCGTGAGAGGCAGGACCGCCCCAGCGGCCCTACCTCCCAGACTTCGTACACACCGCTAACGCCCTTGCTTATTGACCATCGGCTCGATTTCTTTCTGCGTTTCTTCCGGGATGTTATACCGAATGTACGGATGGTCCAAGACCTCATTTGCGTACAAGCGTCCCGTCGGCGCCGCGATGGGAATCGTCAATTCTTCGATCCCGTTCGGCCCCACCGTGACCGTCTGTTCGTTGGTGGTGCGGATGTACGGATGCCAGACAACCAGCTTATACGTCCCCGGTGGAATACCCGTGATCGTAAAGCGACCGTCCTTATCCGTCTTGGCGAAATAGGGATTCTGCACCGCCACGCCCCAGCTCTCCATATACGCGTGGAAGCCGCACTGCATCACAAAAATCCGGCGCCCCTTGCTCAAATTGACCAACTGTTTGCTCGGCGGACCGGCCATATGTTTGTGGTACAGGCCCGCTTCGCTGCGATCCTTGAAGTTGCGCGGATGCTGCGGGTTCATCGGGAGCGGCACGTTGAACAAGACGCGCGGCCCGAGGTTCGACGTTTCATACGCTTGGATGTCGTGCATGACCGGGTCCATATTCACGACGCTCACGGTTTGGTCGTCCCGCACGACGGTGGTGAACGGCAGGAAGAGGCAGTCGCGCGCTTCGATCTGCGGGATCATGCCCTCTTCGAATGGTTTCCCCTTGTCGATCCCTTCGAGATAGACGACGACATCGCGGAACTCGCCTCCGGGTCCGACCTGGAAGGGCTGTAAAATCCGCCAGCCGTTGCCGTCCGAGATACGTCCGCAATAAAACTGGTCGGGCAAGGTGATGAGGTTATAGCCCTTCGGCTTCGGGACCTTCCCGTCGAGCATCACTTTGCCGCTGAGGGTCCCACCGTCGGTCACACGGGTTTCTTCATAGGCGTGCGCGGGGGCGGCGACCGCAGCCGCCAACAGTCCCACCGCTATCGCATGCATCACGTGTTTCACACCGGCCTCCTTGCTGAAAAAGTGGTGAAGGCTCCGCGCTCGGTGGCGAACACGGAGACCGGGTCTCAGTGTACCCACTTTCGCCCGCCTTTTCACCCGCACCCGTGGCGCATACGTACGACGTACCGCACAAACACACAGGGGAGAGCCACATGAGTCCACGCGGCTCTCCCCCATGTCGTTTCCGACTCACTCAACCTACGCCGAGGGCCGCACGGGAGTTCCGCGCCGCCCTCGACCGGTCACGACCCTACCCGCCTGCTACTTCATCGCGGTCGGGATGGCCTGGGCTTCCTTGATGGAAGGCACCGGCGCCACCTCGGCGCGTTGTCCGGCATTCACCGCCGCGCCCAATGGACGCAGCCGCTGATCGCCGGCCGGCAGCACACGGAAATACCCCCACTGTCCGGATTGCGTGTAGGGCAACCGTTGGTTCGACCAGAGATAGTCTCCGGGCAACCGATACGGACCGCCCGCCCCGCCGCGGATGAACACGTCGAGCGTTTCAGAGCCCGCGTATTCGACCACGCTGATCATGTCGGCGCCCGGCATGTACGGTTCGATGGGCCACTCGTGGCTCTCGACCGAGAACATCCCGTTCTGCTCGCTGTTGGCACCGATCACGTGGATCCGCACCGGATCGCCCGCATGCGCTTCGATGAGCGGCGTTGCGGGATCCTCGGGTTTATCCACCGTGCACGGTTGGAAAATCTTCCCGAGGCTGCAGCCCTGCTCTTCACGGAACTTGTACGGCTCCGAGCGGTAGTTCACCGCGGTCAGACCCGCCACGTTCTGCACGTACGGCATGAACGAGGTGCCGATGATGTTGTCTTCGTCTTGGAAGAACAACGCCACGTCACGATAGTTCCGCTTGCCGGCGTTTTCCGGCAAGGACGTATCGACGATCACGTCCGCGCGCCAGCTGTTCTTCTGCGAGAGGTCTTCGCCCGTCACCGGATCGCGATACTGCGACCCGCGCGGTCCGACGACCACGGCGCCGAAGAGGCCGTTACGCGGATTGACCACGATGTTGCCACCGTCCCACACCAACGACGTCGTCTCCTTGTTGTCCGGATGCGCGTAGTAGGTATAGGTACGGCCTTCGCCCGGGGCCACGGTCTGATCGCCGGGGTTGTTCCCGACGTTCAAGCCCAAGGAGTCCTTCGGGTCGAAAGCGAGGCCCGGAGCAAAGAACGACGCCCGGCTCTTGGCCATCTTGTTCTTCAGATTCACCTTCACGCAATCGCCCAGGTTCACGTGCAGCGTGAGCGGATTGGGCGTCACGTTGCCGGCCACCTTGGTGATTTCGTCTTCCAGCGCGAAGATCTTGCCTTCAGGAATGGTCATTTCGATCTTGCGCTCGAAGTCCACTTCGATCGCATCCGGCGACTTCGGATTGAGCTTCATCGGGCGGTCCAACGCCACCACGTTGAAGTTCTTCACCGGCGCATCGGCCGGACACACCGACGACGGCACCTGCGCGATGCCCAACGGGTTGGTCCCGCGCGGCAACGGCATCAGGTCGGCTTGCGGCTTATCCAACACACGCACGATGCCCCATCCACCTTCGGCGAAGTGCGAGCTCCGGCCGTTGAAGTGGATGTAGTCGCCCGGCATGCGCTGGAACCCACCGGCCTTGGTCACGAGGTCGTACCGCTCGGCGATCCCGACGTGAATCGAGTTCTTCCGATTGGCATCACCCGCGTACCGCTCGGTGAGGAACGTGTGCCCGGAGATGGTCCACACGTGCGATTCGTTCATCAATTGATGCAACAACCGGAACACCATCGTGTCGCCCACATACCCGCGCAGGAGCGGGGTATCCGGGTCGCCGTGGATGGCGCTGCTGAACAACTTGGACGCATCCGGGTTGTTCGACAGGCGCTGCGCAAACGGTTCGGCGCGGAAGTTGAAACCGCTGCCCGTCGTATGCGTTCCGCCGTTGATGTACGGGTTCGGCGCATTGAGAATCTTATCCGGCATTTGGAACGAGACCGTTTTGCCGGCTTCGAGCGCCACTTCCACCGGCTGGCCCGGCGGGTTGCCCGCTTGGATCACGTTGACCGTGTGCGGCACCGTGTCGTGGATCGACACCATGAGCTCACGGAAGCTGCCGTTCACCCCGTACCCGATCGGCTCGTTGCTGTGGATGTCCGCGATCGGACCGCTCCACACCTTCTTGCCGTTCTTTGGATCGTGATAGGTCGAGCCGAACGGCTCGACGATCGTCACGCCGAATCCGCCGTGCGGCCACGTGGTGGCGCCGTAGGCGTGGTCATGCCAGAACACCGTGCCCATATCGACGTCCACCCACCACCGATAGCGAACGAACTCCGCGGTCACGATGTCGTTGACCGGGTGGTCGTGCTTCAGCGGCTTGAAGAACGTCAGCGTATCGCCCTTGATCTCCTTAATACGCGCGACTTCGGAACAGCTGAAATCGCGATCCACGGAGACGGACGCATCCTTGGACGGGCGCAAGCAATCCGCACCCACCAAGACTTCCGTGTTCACGTGGTACTTCGTCGCACCGCCGGCCATCTTGATGTTGATGGACTTGGCACCTGCCTTGACCGCTTCCGTGATCTTGCTGTTCATCGGAACCGGCATGCCCACCTTCTTCGGCTTGGTGAACATGGTGAACGGACGGGTCGACATTTCGTACTCGAAGCCCGAGATCACGCCATCCGAATTCCCTGTGTCAAATTGGAAGAAATGCGGGTGGATGTTGATCTTCGACGCTTGGAAGTTCGTGAAATCGTCGTCGTCCCACTCACTGGTCAACACGACGTCGACGCAATCGTACACGTTGGCGCGGATCACCAACGGATACTTCATGTCGTCGTTGGCCCGGGTGACGCGCTCTTCTTCATGGAGCACGTAGATCAACCCGTCTTTGTCCACGATCGGCGGCTCATTGCCCTGCTTCTTGGACAGGGTGATGGGCAACCGAATGAAGTGGATGTTGTAGAACTTGCGGTTCGCATTGTCCGGACAGAGCGACCAACGACCCTGCTCGCCGGGCTTGGCCGGTTCGCTGGTGCGTTCGCCGTTTTCGTCCTGGTGAATCGGCTCCAACCATGGCGCACCGCTGTGGTTCGCGGAGAACGGCACGCGCTTGCCGAAGTGCGGCTTGAACAACGGCCAGGCCAACTTGCCCGTGGTCGGATCGAAGAGAATGTCCGGCCGCGTGCTCTCGTCCCACTTCGCCGCGGCGGGGTACTTCGGGTTCAGCGCGGTGCTTTCCCGTTCGCCCTTGGCGACGTTGCCGTCCCACTTCCAATCCCAGACGGTGGCGTCGTAGGACACGATCTGTCCCTTCTCGTCATCCGTATGGCCCGGCTTGCCTTGCGCCGGCACGAACATTTCGACCCAATCCTTCACGTTGACCACGACAGGATCGGTCTTCCAGGTCGTCTTCTGATTCTTGTCGACGATCTTGAAGGTCTTCCCGAACCAATCGACCGTGGTGCCGACCAAGGCGCCGGAGTTGACGCCCAGCTTCATGCGGCCCACGCGGTCCGGCAATTCGCGCATGTCCGGCATGGTGTCCGTATGCGCCTTGCCGACCTGCAACGTATTGTAGATACGGCCGTAGCCCCACATACCGGCGACATAGTGGTGCGCGACGTGGCAGTGATAGAGGAACTCACCCGCCAAGTGCTGGCAGCCACCGCCACCGCATTCCGGTTCGAGGTCCAACGCTTCCGACGGACCGACGACTTCCACGTCCACACGATCCGACTTGGTGCGGACCACCGGATACTTCACCGGTCCGTCCGATCCCGCCGCCCAGAGGCTGTTCAATTCCGTGCCCGGGCTGCGCTGCCAGCGGATGGTGCCGCTGTGCGGATGGTGCGAGTGGAACACTTCGGAGCCGCCGTGCACCAGGCGCCACTTGACCGGGTCGCCGAGATAGCCGCGGGCGATGGTCGTAGGCACGTCGCCGAAGGTGTAGGCGCTGTAGCCCATCGACTCGTCCTCGAAGCCGAAGTACTCGTGCTGGAGGTGCATCTGGTCGATGCCGAACGGTTCGCTGCGATAGTTGATCGCGCGGCCACCCGGACGGTAGGCGTCGGTCAACGGATCGCGCTGCGGCAAGAAGTCGCCCTTCTTATTGACCGGGCGGAACGCTTCGTCGCCGACCTCATGATAGAACAACACGAATTCCCGGAAGTCCGGGCCGGATCCGTTGTCGATCATGACTTGCCAGCCGCTCTGCGTATCGGGCGCCGGGCCGGTGCCCAACGCGTCCAAATACTTGGACCCCTTCGGCTCGATGATGAACGCGCCGAACAGACCCAAGACGGTCAACTCACGATCGTTGCTGAAGCTATGGAACTGGCGCACACCCTCCTGCGTGGCCGGGTGGATGTACCATTCCATTTCGATGGACTTCCCGGCTTCGACGATCGATTCCGGGTTGGTGGTGGTGGCCGGCTGACCGGTCGCACTCATCACCATGCTCGAGGCCTGAATGTGCATGCTGCCGGCTTCGGCTTCCATCGCATTGCGCAGCGTCATCTTGACGCAATCGCCTTGGTTGGCGCGCAAAACCAGCGGCTGAATCATGTCGCCCTGCAAGCCGGTGGTGACGGCTCCGGGATCGTAGGTGTCCTTCTCGCGGGCTTCCTTATTCCGGGTTTCTTCCGCGCGGACTTTTTCGATGTCCTTCGTCAGCGCGTACATGTACCCGGGGTAGAAGTCCAGCCAGCGATTCAACGTCACTTCGACGTTGATCATCGACACGTCGTAATTCTTGACCGGCGTGCCGGCGGGACACTTGCCGCCGTTCATGGATACCGGCTCCCCCTTGGAGGGGTCGCTCATCAGGAGCCAGCTGGAGCCATCTTGCCCCATGTACTGGTGCATCATCGACATGCCGTTGAACGCGCCGCCCGAGGCCGGCGTGACCTGAGCGTCGGACTTCATCTGCTCGTCCAACTTCTCCATGAGACGATGATGCTGCAACTCGTTCCGCTCGGAACGTCCTGCGCGTCCTTCGATGGCATCCTCCCGCAAGGTCTGGCCCTTGAGGGTCTGCGTCCATCCAGGCAACTGGCCGGTGGCGTTGACGGGCGTCGCATGGGCTCCATGCTCCGCGCCGACAGGACCACCATCCTGCGCAGCCTGCGCGGTGAAGAGCCCCGGTGTCGCCACCAGGCTTCCCGCGAGCAGCATCGCCTGCACGGGTTTCAACCCGCGCCGGCGACGCCTGCGTGTGTGGTGAGAATACCCACTCGTCATAGATCGGCCTCCTCTGTGAATACCCCGCCTCCATCGGCGGGTGGTTGAAGAACACGAAACATCAGCACATCACGACATTTGCTGCGAGAGAGATACGGGCTGTCGGGCCTGCGGAGTGGAACGACTGCCGCATTTACCCCCGCCTAAAAAGCCCTATTGCACTCGGATACGTTTGGGGCTGGCGGGGTCCCATCTCGCGATAGGTGGGTCATTCGGAGGCCGGTCCCAATTCCCCAGACCCCCGCCAGCGGCTTGTTCTATCCGCAACTCCCATGCCTCCGCGCTTCTCCGCGCAAGGCAACGTCGAAACGCCGTGCTGGGAGCGGCGTTTGTGACGATGGTCCGGAACATCGCTGCACGAGACCCCCACGCCTCGTTCTAGACACCTAGACATTTTTTACGCAGCCAACTTTTCTTATGTAAGTATTTCAATCACTTGCGCTGTCCACATACCTAGACACTCGATTGACCGTCAGTGCCGCGAAATAGGACAGCATGCAGAGATACGATCCCCCGACGGAGGTCGCTCTCAGGAGTGCGATGGATGTCGAGAACAGGAGAGGACCGAGGGACGAATAGCGAGGAGAGGGACGACCCTGATTACGAAATACCGTAGTTGCGGAGTTTGTTGTAGAGACCGGCGCGACTGATGCCCAACAAACGCGCGGCTTTCAACCGGTTGCCGCCGACTTGTTGCAGCGCGTCGAGAATTTGCGCCCGCTCAGTGTGCGACGTGACTTCCCGCAACACCGAGCGCAACCCCGGATTGGCTGTGGTATCGGTGTCGCCGGAGAAAAAGTCGTGTAGCTGCAACACATCGCCCTTGGCGGTGACGACAACGCGCTCGACCAAGTTGTGCAGCTCGCGCACGTTGCCCGGCCAGGGCTCGCCCACCAACTTGAGCATGGCCTCAGACGACACAGGACGAACAGGACGGCGATGCCGTCGGCTGGCCGCGTCGACGAACCGTGTGACGAGCAACGAAATGTCCTCACGACGCTCGCGCAACGGCGGCAGGAACAGCGGCAGCACCGCCAAGCGATAGTACAGGTCTTCGCGGAATTCCTTCTGCTTGACCATCTGAAACAGGTCGCGATTCGACGCCGACAACACACGCACGTTTACTTGGACGGAACGGTTGCTGCCGACGGGTTTGATTTCGCCCTCTTGAATGACGCGTAGCAACTTGGCTTGAAACGCCGGCGTCGTGTCGGAAATTTCGTCGAGAAAAATCGTCCCGCCGTCGGCTTCCTCGAACAACCCGCGCCGATTTTGCGCGGCACCGGTGAACGCGCCCTTCACATGGCCGAACAACTCGCTTTCCAGCAGGGTATCGGGCAGCGAGCTGCAGTCCAACACGACGAGCGTCCGGTCGCGACGGGGACTCAGACGGTGGATCGTCCGCGCCACCAACTCCTTGCCTGTGCCGCTTTCGCCTTGGATCAACACCGTCGCGTGGCTGTCCGCCACCATCCGAATCGTCTCGAACAGACGCCGCATCGGCTCGCTGCGACCGATGAGGTCGCCGAACCCCTGTTCATGCTGAACATCGGCGACTCGTGCGGCGAGATCGGACACGGCGCGCGACTCGCCCTTCTCGACCGCCGCATCCGCCGGAGACACAGCCTGCGCAGCGCCCAACGCAAGCCCAGTCGGTGGTGCCAACCCTCCATCGCCGTTGCGGAACAGCACGAGGACTGAGTCCGTGACGCCTTCCGATGATTTCAGTGGAAACACTCGTGTCATGCCGCAGAGACCGGTCCCGCAAGGAGCGGGAGATTGGTCCGGCGACGTCAGCGTGCCGCCGCCTGGCGCCAGCAATGCACGGGCGGGACAGGTACTGCAGGGTTCGGTCTGATTGAGGGCGGCTTCGTAACAGCGGCGGGCTGTGCCGGATTCGGCCGCATCGGCCGTGAGAGCGGCAGACGCGTCGGGAGCCCCTGGAGACCCAGGGGGAAAATTGGCGTAGACGACCCTGTGGTCGGGACCGACGACCATCACATGGTCGCTGTGCCCATCCCCTAAGGCTCGAATCGCTTCAATGCGGGCTGCTAAAACAGGATCGGACGGCAGTCCGTCGTCCGGGGTTCGTCCGGCCATCGCCCCCCTTACGCCTTCCTACTCGATATTGTGCTGCTGGTATGTCGTGCTAGGTCAACAGAGCGCTCGCGCAACGGCGAGGCTGAAACGCCTCATCTCTCATGTCGTCGGAAGCCACGAACGACGGAACACACGTCTCACGCGTACGAACCAATGCGGATCTACGAAGAATGCAAAGACAAGGCCGAAGACGTCAACAGTGGGGGCTGTCGTCGATCACCTACAGTGGCGCGGAAATACACACGCACACCGTCAAAAGATTTTTACAGATTCGGGTCGATTGGGGAGAAAGGCGACAGTTGCGGTCGGCGCCACTGTCGCAGAATGCGCCAGCACATAGGCATCATGCGTGAGGATTACGATGTCTCGCAGGGCAACGACAAGGTCACCGTCGTCCCACGCCCTTCCGTGCTCGTGACCGCGATCGTCCCCTCGTGTTCGTCGACGATCCCTTTCACGACGGTGAGTCCGAGTCCGGTACCTTCGCCGGCGTCTTTCGTCGTAAAAAACGGTTCGAAAATTTTTCCGAGGGCCTCCGCGGGTATACCGGCGCCGCTGTCGGAGAGGCTGACCGTCACCGTTCGGGGTCCGGCCTCCGTCCGGACGCGCAATGTGCCGCCCTCCGGCATGGCCTGCAGACTATTCATGATGAGATTGATGAACACCTGCGTCATATGGTCCGGGTCGGCCTGCACGGGCGGCAGCGGCGCGTCGAGCTCGTCGACCAGCCGCACCTCCCGTTGCGCGAAGCGTTCCTGAAACATCTCCAGACTGTCCCGCAGCGTCTGCCGCAGATCGACCGCGCGCCGCTCCGGCGCCCGCCGCCGTGCAAAAGCCAGCAACTGCTGCATGACCTTCGTGATGCGCTCCACCTGCGTCACGATCGTCTGCAATCCCTTTCGGGCGCTCTCGTCGCGCGCACGCTGCAGCAAATATTCGGCGCGTCCGAGAATCACGTTCATCGGCGTCCCGATTTCGTGCGCCATGCCCGACGCGACCGTGCCGAGCTCCGCCATCCGCTCCGTCCGACGTAAGCGCTCTTCGAGCCGCGTCCGCTCGGTGACATCGACGATCGCCGCAAGCACCCGCATGCCTTCGTGCGTGTGGATGGGATTAAGTCCGATCTCGACGGGAAACTGCAGGCCGTCTTTACGGCGACCGTATAGCGTGCGCCCTTGACCCATCGCCCGCGCCTGCGGCGTGCGGACGAACTGCGCCCGCTCCGCAGCATGGCGCCCCCGCACCTCCGTCGGCGTCAGCAGATCCACCGAGCGGCCGATCAATTCGCTGCGTTCGTACCCGAACATGTGCTCGACCTGCGCGTTGACCAAATGGATGGTCCCGACCTCGTCGGTCAACACCATCCCGCTCGGCGCCGCTTCGACCGCCAACCGAAACTGCTCGTGCAACCGATTTTGTTCCGTGCGGTCGCGGATGACCTTCACGAAGCCCGTCGTCTGCCCGGCGTTGTCGCGTAGTGCCGTGATCACGACTTCGGCAAAAAAGTGCGTGCCGTCCTTGCGCACGCGCCAGCCGTCGTCCTCGGCCCGTTCTTCCGCTCGCGCCCGACTCAGCAACGCGGCCGGTGCGCCCGCTCGTCGATCCTCCTCGCGAAAGAAGATGGAAAAATGGCGGCCGATAATCTCCTCGGCTTCGTATCCTTCGATACGACGTGCGCCCTCGTTCCACGTCTGCACCACGCCGTCGGCATCCAAAAGGTAGATGGAAAAATCTTTGATCGCGCCGACGACACGTTCGAACGCGGCAGCGGCGGTCGGTGTCGTGGCTGAATGGGCGGAAGCGAATCCGGATGGAGCGGGTGTTACGGCGGGTTTCGGAGAATGGGAAGGCGTCATGGTCATGTCGTCGTCGAAACCGCCCGCGCGAAGAGCGCACGAACCATCTCCCGCAGGCTACGCATCCTCACCAGCCGATTCGCCGATCTCCGCCAGCTTGCGATAGAGCGTCTTGCGATCGATCCCGAGGAGTTGCGCCGCTTGCACCTTGTTGCCGCCGGTTTTGTCGAGGATACGCAGAATATATCGCCGCTCGACTTCCTGCAGCGGCCAATCGCGATCGACACCAAGGTCGATCACCTCCCGTTCGCCGCGCGCCTCGCGCACGGTCGCAGGCAAATCTTCGACGGCGATCACCGGCGTCCGCGAGAGCGTTACGGCGCGTTCGATGACGTTCTCCAGCTCGCGCACGTTGCCCGGCCAGGGATAATCGACCAAGCGCGCCATGGCGGCCTCCGCTACGGTGCGCGCCGGACGATTCAACGCCCGCGCACATTTCTCCAAAAACGTCTCGACCAGCAGCGGAATGTCCTCACGACGATCCCGCAAGGGCGGCAGGCGAATTTCGATGACGTTCAGGCGGTAGAACAGATCCTCGCGAAACCGTTTGGCCTTGGCCTCTTCGGTCAGGTCGACGTTCGTCGCTGCGATGATACGCACATCGACCGATGTCGGCCGCGGCGACCCGACACGCCGAATTTCTTTTTCCTGAATCGCGCGCAGCAGCTTGGCTTGGAGCGTCACCGGCAGTTCGCCGATCTCGTCGAGAAACAGTGTGCCCTTGTCCGCCTCTTCGAAGAGCCCACGCCGATCCGTCTTGGCGTCGGTGAACGCGCCGCGCAAGTGGCCGAACAATTCGCTTTCCAACAAGGTCTCGGGAATCGCCGCACAGTTGATCGCGACGAACGGACCTTGTTTACGGTCGCTGTTAAAGTGGATCGCCTTCGCCACTAATTCTTTGCCGGTACCGCTTTCGCCGCTGATCAAAATATTCGTCGGGCTCTCGGCCACGCGCTGGATCAGGTCGAACACCTCGCGCATCGCCTTGCTCTTGCCGACGAGTTGGTGAAAGCTGAACGCCTGCCCGACGGCCCGGCGCAAGTGCGACACTTCGCGCCGCAGTTCGGCCTCGCGGATGGCGCGCTCGATCGTCAACACCAAGTCGTCGCTCTTGACCGGCTTGGTGAGATAGTCGTACGCGCCGTGTTTCATCGCCTCGACTGCGGTTTCCACGGAGCCGAATGCGGTCATGAGGATCACGTTGGCTTGCGGATGACGCCGTTTGATCTCGGCCAAGACCTCAAGGCCGTGCATGCCTTTCATCCGCAGGTCGGTCAGCACGACATCGGGGTTGTGCGCGTCGCAGGACTTCACGGCTTCCACGCCGCTGCCGGCCACGATCACACGATGGCCGCGATCGGTCAGAATGTCGCTGACCAACTCGCGCATCGCGACGTCGTCGTCCACCACCAACACAAATCCCGCGTGGCGGTTATCCGTCGGCATGCGGTTGGTCTCGTCCGAGTCCGGCGAGACGTTGCCCGCAGCTGCGATGGGCGGCGCACCGGAGGGCGACGCCGTGCGGCGGAGGGGATCTGCATGTGGGTCGACGGGCGTCATGAAGTCGAGTCGTCGGAGCGTGCGAGTGACGGATCAGCTCTCGTGATCCTGCGCTTTTCGCAAACGCCGGTCCAGCGCGAACCGTGTCAGCCCTAAATGTTTCGCCGCCAACGTCTTATTAAAGTCGGACAGGCGCACCACTTCATCGACGATCGCCTGTTCGATGTCGACCAAACTTTGCTGCCCCAGCGTCACCTCGAGTCGCAACACAGGCTCGGCGCCGGTCTTCACCGTCACCACGGTGGGCTTGGCGGCCTGACGCAGGTCGCTCGGGAAATTCTCCACGCTGAGCGTCTTGCCTTGGCAAAAAATCATCGCGCGCTCGATGATATTTTCCAACTCGCGAATGTTCCCGGGGAACGCATACCGCTCGAGCATCGCCGCGACGTCCGGTTCGAGATCCTGCACATCCTTGCCGCACTCCTGCGCGTACCGCAGCACCGCGCGACGGCAGAGCGGCACAATATCCTCTACCCGCGTGCGTAACGGCGGCAATTCGAACGCCACGACGTTGAGGCGAAAATACAGGTCCTCGCGGAAGGTACCCTTGGCGACCGCCGTTTTGAGATCGCGGTTCGTCGCCGTGATCAGGCGAAACTCCACGGCCTGATCTTCGGTACCGCCCACGCGCCGGAACGTGCGTTCCTGCAACACACGCAACAGTTTGGCCTGCATCGGCAGATCCAAGTCGCCGATTTCATCGAGAAACAGCGTCCCGCCCTCGGCCTTTTCCAGCAGACCGAGTTTGCGCTGGTTGGCGCCGGTGAATGCGCCGCGCTCGTACCCGAAGAGTTCGCTCTCGAACAACTCGCGCGGGATCGCCGTACAGTTCACGCCGACGAACGGGCCCTTCGCGCGCGAGCCGTTATGGTGGATGACGCGCGCCAAAAATTCTTTACCCGTCCCGGTTTCGCCTTGGAGCAACACCGTCGATTTGGGATTAGCGACGACGTCGCGCACCTGCCCAAGCAGGTGCTTCATCGCGCCGCTGTGCGCAACGACGTGGTCCAGCGCGTAGCGACTCTCGTGATGAGCCGACTCGAATTCCATTCGACGGCGCAGCGCCACGTAGCCGACGGCGCGCTCGACGACCGGGTCCACGCCCTCCAGATCGACACTCTTAATGAGAAAATCGTAGGCGCCGGCCCGCATCGCCTCCACGGCATCCTGCACCGTGCCGTACGCAGTCAGCATCACCACCAAGACCTGCGGCGCCTGTGCGCGCACCCGTTTGAGCGCTTCGAGCCCGCCCATGCCCGGCATCTTCAGATCCAGAAACACCACATCGGGCGTGTCGTGCGCCAACGCATCCAGCAACGCTTCGCCGGAGTCATACCCCGTCACCCGATGCTGTTTGCGGGACAGGCGCTTGACGATGGCCGAACGGATCGCCAGCTCGTCGTCCGTGACAAAAATCGTAGCCTGCATGACATCCTTTCAACGACCGACCAACGAATTCTACGCCTGCGCGTGACTCGTCTGGGCAGCGGTCGACTCCGGCGGTTGCCCCAATCGCCCCAACTCCGGAGGCGTCAACGGCAACCACAGATGAAACGTCGTACCGGTTCCAAGCTCGCTCGTCACCTGCAGATCGCCCCCGTGCGCATCGACGATGTTCCGACAGATGGCCAGACCCAACCCGGTGCCCTTGATTTTGCCGCTTGTAAAAAACGGTTCGAAGACATGCGGCAGGTCTTCGGCTTTGATGCCGCACCCGGTGTCCGCCACCGAAAGCGCGATGCCGCGTTCGCCGCCGCGCGACGACACGGCGCCGCGAAGCGTCAACCGTCCGCCGACGGACATCGCCTCGACCGCATTTTGAACCAAGTTGAGCACGACTTGCTTCACCTGGTCTCGATCGCCGTGCACCGCCGGCAGCAACGGCGCCACGGCGCGTTCGACCACCACCTGCTTGGCCGTCGCCGCCGCATCCAACAATTTGAGCGACTCGTCGACCAGATCCCCAAGATCGAACGGCAGCACCACCAACTCGCGCGGGCGCGCGTACTCGACGATTTGGTTGACGATTCGGTCGAGCCGTTTGGTTTCCTTCAAAATGATGTCGAGATCGGCTCGGCGTGGATCGTTCGCGTCGAAGTCGTCCATCAACAAGCGCGTGGTCGCGCCGATACCCACGAGCGGATTGCGGATCTCATGGGCGATGCCCGCGGCCACTTGTCCAAGCGTAGCGAGCCGCTCCGCGCGACTCAGACGCACCTGCATGTGATCGAGCGCGGTGATGTCGATGTTGAAGCCAAGGTATTGGACGGGTTGCCCAGGCTCGCGCTCTAAGGGAATGCGCCGACTCAGGACCTTGCGCAAGGATCCGTCCTGCTGACGAAATCGAAAGACGGTTTCGTATGCGCGGCCCGATTCGACGGCCGCGGCGAACTCGCTCAACACGCGCTCGCGATCGTCGGGATGGATGGCGCGCCGAAACGCCTCCGGATCGTCGCCTTCCGGATTCAAACCCGCCAGTTGTTGGTTGTATCGATTGCTGAACGTAACGGAAAACCCATTGGTGGTAAAAATTCCGAAGGGTGCTAGGTCGACCACATTGCGATACTTCGACTCGGACGCCGACAAGTCCTCGTTGAGCCGACGCTGATCGGCAACCGCCCGCTCGACCGTCAAGACGTAGTCGCGGATCTGCACACCCATAGTTTGCAGCGCGCGCGCCAAGTGCCCGATCTCGTCGCGTCGTTCCGTCGTCGGCATGGCAGGCTCCGCGCCCGTCGGTGCCGTCGCAACCGCTTTCGCCAACGCCGCAAGCGGCGTGGTGATCGAGCGCGCGATCAAGTGGAGCGTCGCCACCATCAAGAGCAACGCAGCGATGCCGCCGCCCATGATCACCCGCAGCATGGTGTCGCGATCCTGCGCCAACCGCGTTATCCGCGTATTAAGCAGTTCGAACCCAAGACGGTCGAACGTTCCCATCTCGTTGCGAATCGCCAGCATCTTGCTGCGACCGCGCCCTTCTTCGATGTGACGGCGCGCCAACTCGGGCCGCCCTTCTTTGAAGGCGACGATCATCGCCTCCTTGTCGGCCATGAGGTCGTCGACCAGCACGCGCACCTTGGCGATCTGCGCCCGCTGTTCTTCAAGCCCCGCGACCTGCGCTTCGAGCGACAGCCCCACTTGCGTGATGTGGTTCTGCGCCATCCGATACGGCTGTAAGTATTTATCTTCACCCGTCAGGAGAAAGCCGCGGAATCCGGTTTCCAGGTCCACGACCAGGCGCAGGTACTCCTCGGCCAGGCGCTGCGTTACATAGACTTCGTTCAGGGCGTTTTCGTCTTCCGAAAACGCCTGCACGGTCCAATAGGTAAATGCACTGAGCAACACCAGGGTGAGCACGGGCACGGCGGACGCCAGAAATAATTTTCTGGCGATCGGCAGGTCTGTAAAGACACGAATAAGGGCGCGCATAAAGAGTCGTCGTGGACGAGGCAGAATCGTAGTCGCGCGTCAGGAGTGGAGTCAAACTGTCGAGCGGAGCGCGATGCGTAGGGCCAACACAGCAGGAACGATCATGACATCACGGCCAGACTCCGTCGCCTCACGAGCCTTTGGGACGACCTCGTGCGCGCATGGTGGATTCCATCCCAAATCGTTTCACCATACGGCGCACCCATGCCTCGTCTCCGTAGGGGCGTCCGCGCTGGACACTAGTTCGAATATCGTCCAGGTCACTGAGGGACTGCGCTCGATTCACGACGGCGATCCAATCGCGCGGGCGTTCGACAGGCCACTCGCTCAACCAGGTCGTCGGCGCCGTGCCGCTCGCGCCACGTACACGGCGAGACAGGCTCGACCACATCCAATCTTCGGCGCGGAGGACCAGCTTGGCGCGCAGCGCATTCCGTTCGATATACCGCGCCACGGTCAAAAAGTGCGTATCCGTCTGCACAGGGAACGACTTAAAGCGCCCTTGGTAAACCGGTCCTGTGCCGGAAGTTTTGTGGGCTGCATGCCAGCGCTGGGTATGGGTCACGGTGATCCACCGAAGTATCTCGGACAGCTCCCCATCTTCGCGAGGCCACAATAGGAGGTGCCAATGCGTGGGCATCAATGCGTATGCGGCGATCCGCAGTTTGGTATTCGCCACGGCTTCGGCCAGCACCGTCTCGAACATGGCGTAGTCGTACGGCGTTTCAAACAGGGGCAGGCGCCCTACCCGCCGGTTGAGCACGTGATAGGCAAGGTCACCCGCAGCGAGACGTGGTCGACGTGGCATAGGTTGTTGTACCGCGCGCCACGCGACAGAGCAAGGACTCCCGACCCCATTCGACTAGGGTTTTGCCTCAGCGATCGTTGCACTGAGCGCAGCGTGCGAAATCGCTCGATTCGATCGATGACCACTCCCCGCAGATAACAAAGCCGCGCCAATCGCGAATCCGTCCCGGCACTGCGTTTGCTTTACCCTGCCTCGCGACCGATTCACCGACGAATCGACGGTTCAGGAACGAGCCGTCCACACACTTACGACCGGGGCAAGGGGGACGACATGGATTACGTCAAAGGACCTGGACTCGCGGACGGCATCGTGGCAGGCGGCACGTATAAGTTGGGGCTGACTCCGGGAAAGTTGGTCATTCGTGGCATGCTAGCCGGGGCGTACCTTGCGATCGCCACCAGCATGTCGGTCACGGTGGCGGTGGAAACCGGCTACTGGATCGCGGGCGCCCTCCTGTTCCCCATCGGCTTGGCCCTCGCCGTCTTGTTGGGCACGGAAGTCATCACCGGCAGCTTTGCGCTGGTGCCCTGCGCGGCGCTGGCGAAGCGGGAACGCGGCGCTATCGGGCGGGTGCTGGCGAATTTCTGCTGGGTGTTCCTCGGCAATCTCCTCGGCTCGATGCTCTACGCAGCGATGTTCACCATCTCGATCACGATGGCGGGCGATGTCGCCGTCCCGGCGGTGGGCGCCAAGCTCATCGCCATTGCCGACGCAAAGACGACGTATTATCAAGCGCACGGCTCGGCCGGGGTCATCACCGTCGTCACCAAAGCCATCCTCTGCAACTGGATGGTGAGTTTGGCGGTCGTCGCCGCCTTCGCAAGCACCTCCTTCACCGGCAAAATGGCCGCGATCTGGGGCCCCACCGTCCTGTTCTTTTCCCAGGGCTTCGAGCACACGGTCGTAAACATGTTCATCATCCCGGTGGGCATCTTGTTGGGCGCGGATATTCCCGTGTCCACCTGGTGGATGTGGAATCAGATTCCCGTCACGCTGGGGAATTTGTTCGGCGGCATGGTCTTCACGGGTCTCGCGTTGTACCTGACGCACCGCGGCCACACGGCGACACCGACGGAAGCGCATCCAACCGCCGACACGAAGGCGGTCACGACGCACGCACATAGTGCCGCCACGGCCCTGCATCCCTACGCCGCCACGTTGTAAGCGCGGACGTCATGTGATCACCCGCATTCGTCGGAACCTGTCGTATGGCCGTTGTGTATCTCAGACGGATTCGAGGATGGCGTTTCATCTTATTGAACGCCATCCTCGGCCTTTCCCACATCGTCGTCCTCTTTAACGCCGGCTCCTACATCGCGCTGCTGCCGCACGTCGCGGGCGACCTCGGCGGCGTCTTCCCCAGCTTCCTGACCTGGGCGCAAACCGACTTCATGGTGGGCCTCGCCTTGGGCTTTCCCGTCGCCCGCTACTTAGCCGGACGTGTGGGCGAATATCGCTTGCTGATCGGCGCCTTTCTCGTCTACAGCATCGCCTCGTACCTGTGCGGCGCCAGCCAAACGCTCGCGCAATTTCTCCCCGCGCGGATCGTCCAAGGCGTGGTCGGCGGCGTGACCTTGCCGTTGGCGCAATCGCTCTTGATGAACGAGTACCCGAAAAAATGGAAAGCCATCGCGCTGACCGTCTGGGGTCTGTTCACCGTCACCCCGTTTACCATCGGCATGCCTGTGGGAGGCTACATCGCCTACCTGTTCGGCTGGCGCACGCTGTTCTTTTTCGACTTCATCTTCACGATGCTGATCGTCGGCACGCTCACGGCGCTGATGTGGGGGCGCGGGTTCCGCCGCCGCTATGGCCGCTTCGACCTGGTCGGGTATCTGCTGTTATTGGTGATCCTGCTCGGCACCCAAACGGTGCTGAACATGGGGAACGACTTCGACTGGATGGACTCACCGCTCTTGCAAGTCATCACGGCGATCGTGGCGATCACCGTGCCTGCCTTCGTCATCTGGGAATTGGCGGAGCGGCACCCGATCCTCGACCTACGGATTTTCAAGTACCGCAACGTGGTGATCGGCATCCTCGGCATGACCCTCGGCTTCTTTTCCATCCAAGGATTGCTGTCGCTCCTGATCGTCCAGATCCAAATATTGCTCGGGTACTCCTCGAAGCTAGCGGGCTTGGCCCTGCTGCCGCTGATCGTGTTGGGCGCGCCGTCCATCGCCGTGATGCACCTGCTCTGCAAACATTTCGACGCGCGCTGGCTGGTCACGTTGAACGCGCTCGGCTTCGCGGGCACGTTTTACTGGATCGGCCGCTACGACGACCCGCACTCGTATGAAGAACTCTTCTGGCCGATGGTGGTCGAAGGCATTTTCCTCGGCTCCTTCTTCACCCCACTCACGGTGCTGACACTGCACGGGCTGGGCGGGCAAGCGCTGATCCGCGCCGCCGAGGTGACGAACCTCTTCCGGATCGCCGCCGGCGCCTTCGGTATCACGTTTCAAGGCATCATCCTGTTCCGCCGCGCGCACTTCCATCAGTTACATCTGGCCGATCGCTTCGGCGGCCGCCAGTCCATTTCGTACGACCCGCTGCAGCAGCTGGCGGAGAAACTCGCGGCACAAGGACTGACGCCCGGGCAGATCGAGGTCAAAGTCGGCGTGCTCATCAAACAACAGGCGTCCATCCTGAGTATGAACGATGCCTTCCTGGTGGCCAGTGCCATCTTCATCGGCATCGGCCTCCTCGTATGGCTGGCACATCCGACCACGAAGCCGCTGCCGACGGAGTTCGACGACGATGACGAGGCAGAAGATTTGCAAGAGTATCGGCCCATAAAACCGGTGGACGGAGAGACGCAGTGGCCGAGACGATCGGGCCCACGTCTTGTCGAGGATCGAGGATGACACCGCTGATTGTAGACGACCGTATGAACCAGATTGCGAAACCATCCAGGCTCAGGCGATTCGGAAACACGTTCGCGTCGTTGCTCGTCTCCGCCGTCGGCATGGCAAGCGGCTGCGCCTGGATTCCCGAAGGCTCGCCGCCGGCGGAATTTATCGAGCCGCCGGAACTACGCGAGACGCTCGCGGAAGTCGAGGGGCGCTTACAGCAATGGCCGGAAGATCGCTGGTGGGAACAGTTCGGCAATGCGGAGCTCACGAAGCTGATCGACCAAGCCTTACGCGACAATCCTGGCCTGAAGGTTGCATCGGCGCGCCTGCGCGAAGCGGAAGCCATCGCAAAAGTGGAAGGTGCGCGACTGTTGCCCTTTTTGGAGGCCGATGCGGAGCTGAGCTACGAGCGTATTTCGCAGCACGGCGTCTTCGCGGCGTTAAACCCCAAAGTGGCGGGCGACAAGATTTTACTCGGCATCATCAACCCACTCACCTTCCGGTACGAATTCGATTTTTGGGGCAAAAACCGCGCAACGCTCGAAGCGGCGCTCGGCCATGCGGCGGCGGAAGAAGCGGAACGCGCCGAGGTGAAGCTGCGGCTGACGACCGGCGTGGCCCGCGCCTATTTCCGTGGGCAGGCGCTCAGCCACCAACTCGCGATCCTCGATCAACTCGTGGGCATCCAGCGCGACCTGAAGCGTCACGCCGAAACGCGCTACACACTCGGCCTCGATAACGATCAGCCGGTGAAGATCGCGGTCGCGGAATACGAAGCCGCCTTCACACGCCGCACGCGTGTGCGCGACCAATTGGATGTGCAGCGCTTTTTGTTGGCGCGCCTCGTCGGCAAAGGGCCGGATGAAGGGCACCACTATTTTGCGCAACCGGCGGTGTCGATCCCGAATCAGCTCTCAGCGCCGGATCACCTGTCGATCGGATTGCTCGTCCATCGGCCCGACCTTGCGGCTGCACTCTATCGCGCCGACGCCGCCGCCCGCATGGTGAAGGTCGCCAAGACGCAGTTTTATCCAACCATCGATCTCACCGCCGTGGTCGGCTTCAACGCGCTGACCTTGGCGAAACACAGCGACAAGTTGGCGAACCTCCTGTTCAGCGGCCAGAGTTTTTCTTACGGCGTGGCACCGGGTTTGCGAATGCCTTGGTTCGAGGGCGGACGGTTACGCGGCGAGTTGGCTGCCCACCGCGCGGAATTCGACGCCGCCGTCGAGTTGTACAACGACACGTTACTCGACGCGATGCGCGAAGTCGCCGACAGCCTCAGCGCCTGGCAGGCAACGCGTGAAATGATGGGCTCGCACAAACGGCTCGTCGCGTCGTTAGGCGACGATTGGCGCTTGGCGAAAATCCGCGTGAACGCCGGACTCGACGACGAACGCGACGTGTTGCGCCATCGCAACCCGCTGCTCGAACAGGAATACGTCCTCCGCGCGCTGGAGAGCGATCAATTGGTGGCCGCGGTCGGCTTGATCGAGGCGCTCGGCGGCGGGTATCACAACGCGGATATTGCGAAACACCCGGCGACGCAGGTCAAAACGAAGCCGGTGTCGGCGGATCAAGAACAGGGACACACGACGGCGCAGGCGACACCGATGAATCACTAGGCACTCACCCACTCACACAACGAGCGACCCATGGATACACCGACTCCACAACAACCGACCGTAGGCGGACCAACGCAACCGTATCCGCAACAGGACAATACGCACGCGCCCAACGGCACCGGCGCCGCCTCGTACGACCGATCCCGACCGATACCTCCGACACGCATACGCCCGAAAGAAATCCGCGCGCAGCGCAATCGTCGCCTCGTCCTTATGGCGGCCATCGTGTTGCTCGCGACTATCGGGTATTTTGCCTACTGGGTCAGCGTCGACCGATTCTGGGTACGGACGGACAACGCCTATGTCACCGGCAACCTCGTGCCGGTGGCCGCGCAGGCCTCCGGCATCATCACGCAGGTCTTGGCGGAAGAAACGCAGTTCGTGAATCGCGGCGACATCATCGTGCGGCTGGACGAACACCAGGCTTACGCGGCGCTGGGGCGCGCGCGCGGCCGCCTCGGCGAAGAAGTCCGCCGGATCAACGCGCTCTTTATGACGCGTAAGCAGTTGGCCGAAAAGTTGGCGGCGCGCACCGCGCGGCTGGATCTCGCCGTGCA
The DNA here is from genome assembly GCA_046351095.1 of Nitrospiraceae bacterium. GTDB lineage: Bacteria > Nitrospirota > Nitrospiria > Nitrospirales > Nitrospiraceae > BQWY01. Next base: position 2,479,004 of record JAXLZC010000001.1, on the reverse strand, counting down.
CGACATGGAGCGCTACCGCGCGGCCGTGGCGAGCGGCGCGGTGTCCAAACAGATCGTGCAGAACACGGCGGATAAAATTTTGTCGTACGAAGCGGAAGTGCGTGAAACGCAGGCTGAGCTCGATACGCTCGATGCGCAGGTCGGCGGCACGACCGTAACGGCGCATCCCGCCGTCGAACTCGCGAAGAACCAATTGGTCGAAGCCTATCTCGAATACACACGCCAAAAGATCAAGGCGCCGATCTCCGGCTACGTGGCCAAACGCAAAGCGCAGGTCGGCGACCGCGTGCAGCCGGGCGCGTCGCTGCTGACGATCGTGCCGCTCGATCACCTCTGGGTCGAGGCGAATCTGCGCGAGACGGAACTGCAGCATGTGCGCCCTGGACAATCCGCACTCGTGAACGTCACGTTGTACGGGACGAAACAAACATTTCACGGCACGGTCGAAGGACTCGTCCCGGGTAGCGGCAGCGCCTTTGCGCTGTTGCCGCCGGATAATTCCACCGGCAACTTCATTCATATCGTCGAGCGTGTGCCCGTTCGTATTGCGCTCCCGGTCGAGGAGTTGCGCGAACATCCGATCCGGCCCGGACTCTCGACCTACACAAAGATCGACATCAGCGGCGAAGGGCAATCCGTCTGGACGTCGCATGCGACGCCCTCAACAGCGGAGTACGAAACCGACGTGTACGCGGATGAGTTGCCTGCAGCCGACGCGATTGCGCACGACGTGATCGTGGCCAACCTGGTCGTGACGGATGAAGACGGTCCACGCATCGCGCAGGACATGGATGAACAGATCACACCCATGACCAAACCCGCGAAAAAATCGACGAAGCGTGTGAACGAAGCGGTGAAGGCGTTCGATCTCGACGGACCGCTGGGGATTGAGCGCATGCAGAGCCGTGAGCCTGGCAGCCAGTCACGCGCAGAAGGCGAACGAATGGCCACACGCCGCACCGCGCCCGGCGCGACCAGAGACATCGCGCCGCCTGCCGCCGCTGCACGCGAATGGCGCGACCGGCAATCGTTGGATCGCTTGCAAGAGCGGCAGGATTCCCAACTCAGACAGCCATGGCAAGGCGGTCTCGATCATGACGACCGAGGGACACGGTACGACTCCCGTGACCAGTCAGCCCTCTCTCCCCGTTTCGATTCCCGCACGCATTAATCGCAGCACGCCGTCACGTTCCAGCACCGAGAGGCTGTCTCTCGGTGCTGGAGGCGTCTCCGCCACACGACAATCGACACTCGTTCTGGCCCTTCGTCTTCTGTTTTTCGTCTTTCGTCTTTCGTCTTTCGTCTCACTTCCTCCGTCTCCCGTCTCTCGTCTCTCGTCTCTCGTCTTCCGTCTTCCCTCTCACATCTGACCTCTCACGTCTTCCGCTCCACTTCTCCCATCTCTCGCCCCCCGAGACCGTGCGAAAACTCGCACCGAGCACACCGTGCGAAATCGCTCGTTTTCCCACTCAAACCCCAAAAAACTGGCCAAATTAACGGGTTTTCCGTGGCACCGACCTTGCTCATTAGCTGGGCATCAGCGAATTCACGGAGGACACCATGAACGCAGCAATGAATAAAGTCGGTGACAAGGTAGCCTGGGTGATCTTGGCGCTCTCCGCTCTCATGATGTGGACCACCTGGGGCATCATCTCCTAACCGATTTCCCACGGAGAAACACGGATCGTAGACCTAGGGGAAATGTCAGTTCGATGACGCCAATCGCTCGCTATACTGCCCACACAGTCGACGCGAGCTGTGCCATAGATGTTTCCTGATACTGAGCGAGAGTGGAGGTCGTCATGCGTGCAAGTCTTCTCGAACCGACAGCCAATCCGACGAACGGGATCGGCGCGCTGTACGGCCGACGTGCGGCGGCGGCAACGCCGGCCCTCGTCGCGACGCGCAACAGGCGGTACTCGCCGTTCAGCTGTACCCATTGCGGGAGCGAGCGATATTCGCTGGTGTTGCACGCCGAAGCCCTCACCAACCGCGGTGGGCTACGGCTCATGTGCAGCGGGTGCGAAGTGTCCTTTCCACTCTCGGGCCTATAAATTCCTCGCGGTGAAACATAGTGGGCGGATGGGGGTCGATCGGCTACCCGATGGGATCTCCATCCGCTCACACGCTTTTACCGAGAAGAGGATTCCGCAACGACCGTCGTTTTCGACAAGCGCCATGTTGATGCAAAGCGTGCGCTGCTCACTCGGGCGAACCCGTTACACAAACCCTCTCGACCTCACACGCGTGATGCGGGTTGCCTTCGGCCTGTGCCTCCTGTTGATGCTGTTCCACACCCCGATGCTGGGCGCCGACCTTTCGCTGCACGCGGTCGGCACGGTCGATGTAGACGAGGCATCGTCAGACCAACCGGACGAGAGCGACACCGGCGACGCACCCGATGCTCCAGTTCACGCATATGCCATATATTTCCCTAGGTTGTCTCACTCTGATCCATCCAACGCACTCCAGTACGACTGCTTTCGTCCCCCTGCTGTCGTCTAAACGACCCTCACAGTCTCGTGCGAGTAGTCTCGCCCTACGGCGCTGTTGTATGGTGAGTTCCTACGCGAGAACCTTACCCAGGGGAATGCTCTATGTCGTTGTCGCTCTCATCTTATCGCCGCTCCCTGTACGTCAAACCATGCATCTTGGTTGTCGGCTGCCTGGGCGTTATCGCGGCCGCGACAACGGCCGTGGCTGCGTCGGAACGCACACCGACGGCCGGCATATCGGCAACACAGGCGCCGGAGTACGGCATTCAGGCCGTGTTGGACTTGGCGCTCGAACGCAATCCCGCACTGGCTGGCGCGCAAGGCACGCTGGATCAGCAAAAGGGGCAGCAACTGCTTGCGGGCGCCTACCCCAACCCCATTCTGGGAGGACAGACGGGCCGCGGCTCGCTGCGCGATCCGTCGAACGGCTTTTCGACGACGGAATATTCCGTCTCCATCGGGCAGCCCTTGGAATGGCCTGGGAAACGCAACGCGCGGCAGAAAGCGGCGACTGCGGGCGTGGCAGGCGCAGATGCGGGCATCGCCGAAACGCGACTGAATTTGATTGCCGACGTGAAGACAGCGTTCTTCGACCTGTTGTTCGCGCAACAGCAGTTGCAACTGGCGCAACAAAACCTCGGGACCGTCGAAGACGTACGGCGGATCGTCGGCGCGCGCGTGCGCCTAGGCGAGGCCCCGCAGTTCGAGTCGGTCAAGGCCGAAGTGGAATCGTTGAAAGCGAAACAAGCCGTAACGCGTGCCGAAAACACGGTGAGCGCGACACGTGTCGCGCTCGATACGCTCACGGCCGGAGCACTGGGTCGTACGTATACGGTGGTGGGCGAATTCCAATCCTTCCCGGCGGCGCTGAATGCCGACACGCTGGCGGCGCGCACGCTCGACCAACACCCCAGTCTCAGTCGGCTCGCGAAACAAGTCGAGCAGGCGGACTCCACGGCGGAATTTCACCGGCAAGCGCGGACGCCCGACGTGACGGTGCAGGGATCCTACTGGCGTGAAGTGGGCCGAGAGGCGCTCACGGCCAACCTCAGTGTGCCGATTCCCTTGTGGTATCAGCGGCAAGGCGAGATCGCGTCGGCGTTGGGGGCGCGGCGCAAGGAAGAGGCCGAGTTGTTTCGCGCGCGCAACGAACTACTGCGCGCCGTCAATCTCCATTTTCAAGATGCGCAAGCCACCGCGAATTTGATCGACGTCTTCGAGCGAGGATTACTGCGCCAAACGGACGAAGCGCTGCGTATCGCGCAATTCAGCTTCCGCCAAGGCGCCTCGAGTCTCTTGGACGTCTTGGATGCGCAACGTGTCCAGCGCCAGGTCCTCCTGGATTATGCGCAAGCGCGGTACGAATTAGCCGTGTCGCTGACGCGTCTGGAACGTGCCGTCGGAGGGCCTTTGTGAATCGAAGCCGCGCTCATGGTCGTCGTCATCGGCGGATTGGTGAGTTCGATGTTGCTGACTCTGCTGGTGCTGCCCGCCGCTTAGGGGTGGTCCGCCCCGCCGCGGGCAAAACGTGCGCCGGAGCCATCGGACGATGCCGCACCCGAACCGCACGCGCTGGCATTCCGCTGATCGCGGAAGCGCGAGCGACGCTTACTTTTTCTTGTAAACGTTGAGACCGATTTTTTCCTGACGGTCTGGGATCGTCACGTTGCCTTCCGTCGACGCAATGATGATCGTCTTGCCGGAGGCCGACGGCCCGAACTCTTTCGACAAATCCACCTTGATCGTCAGCATCGTCCCCTGCACCGACATCTCGACGTTTTTCATCGTGCTCCCCTTTTCGTCCGCCCACCCTTGGTGATGGCTTCCGCGACGACGGCGGCGATCTTCTTGCGCATCGTCTTCTTCGGTGCAGACGCAGGACTCATGTGCTCTTCAGCAGCCTTCGACTCCTGCTCCACTGTAGGCGCAGATTCTTCGAGCACACCTTGCGCCGCCAGCGCACGCCGACGACGCGGACCGACATAGATCTGCGGCGCGGCAGGATTGTCCTTGATCAACTCCGGTCGACTCGATCGTACCATGGCGTCTATCCTTCCACCTTCATCGAAGGCTCAGCATTGCTGTTTCAACTAGCCACCCACACGACCAACTCTACACACATTGCCCGAGCATTTGCACCCGCACGATCACGTAGTAGGCCCCCACCCGCACCTCATCCCAGTTCACAAGAGTTATTCATTCGGCAGCCTGCTGGAGCCATGGTAGCCTCTGAGTAGCTCACCTTACTGGCGCACGAGGGCAGGTTCAATGGCACAGGAGCCGATACAAGATCGCACAGCCGCGCAAGCGCGCGTCGATCGTATCCATGCATTCCAGGCCGAATTGACGCAACTCCAACAGGAGGGGCATCTGACGTTATCGGCCGACGCGCAACGTGAGCTCGCGACACACCACACTGAACTGCTCCACACACTTGAGCACACCTTCGATGTCGACACCACGACCGAGCAGAAACAGATGTCCCTGGGAATGCGGATCGTATCCCTGCTTGGCGCTCTCGCCTTCGCCGCCGGGATCTTCCTATTTTTCTATCGGATCTGGGGCCTGATCACGACGCCGATTCAACTCCTCCTCCTGATCAGCGCGCCGATCCTCGCCCTCTTCATCATGGAATGGACGCGGAAGCACAAACGGCAACCGTATTTTACGGCCATCGCGGGATTGGTGGCCTTCGCCGCCTTTGTACTGAATCTGCAACTGGTGGGGAGGCTGTTCAACATCACGCCGTCACCGAAAGCGCTGCTCCCCTGGGCGGCATTGGCCTTCCTGCTGGCCTACCTGCATAACCTCAGACTGCTCCTTGTGGCCGGTATTCTCTGTAGCGTGGCGTACCTATCGGTAATAGTCGGCACCTGGCGCGGCCTGTACTGGCTGTCCGCCGGCGACCGCCCCGAAAACCTTTTCCCCGCCGGGCTCCTGCTATGTCTCGTTCCTGTTGCGATTCGCCACCACTCGCATGCGGACTTCCCTGCCTACTACCGCTTCTCCGGACTGCTGACGATTCTGCTGGCAATCCTAGTGCTGTCGCATGACGGCCACAGCAGTTATCTGCTGCTGCCCTCGCACAGCATCGAAGTGGGGTACCAACTCATCGGATTCTTGGCCGCAGGACTCACTATTTGGCTCGGCATCCGACAGGGTTGGCCTTCAATCACCAACCTCGGCAGCACGTTTTTCGCCATCGACCTGTTCACGAAGTTTTACGATTGGTGGTGGGACTGGATGCCGAAGTATCTCTTCTTCCTGTCGCTCGGCTGCATCGCCATCCTGCTGCTGTTCGTGTTTCAAAAACTCCGTACACACAGCTCCGCGAGGGCCACTGCATGAACTGGCGACGCATTGCACTCGGCACAAGCCTGGTGGTGCTGACGAACGCCGTTGCGTTGATGGGCGTCGCGTACAATCGCAGCGGCGAGCCGGACGCGGAGGTGACGCTCACCGAGCGAGAGCTGCCGCTTTCGTACGACTCGTTCCGGAATACCGAGAACACCGACATCTCGCTGCGGCTGAATTGGCACTCGCCGAACCACAGATGGTCCGGCGTCCCCGCGCAACCGAGAGAACCGATCTGGTTTGACCAACACAAACTGGAGGCGATCGGCTACGACTGTTTTGTCCCGCTCACGGATGCATCAGCCGACCTGTATTATGGGAAGCAGTTGCCGCGCGACGTGTATGCCGTCGTCGAATACGACGGTCCCTCATGGACCGCCTGGCTGGCGGCGTGGGAACGCGATCAGGCCGCACTGGCAGATCAGATTGCGGCGGGGAAACAGGCCGCCCGAGACGGCACAGACCTCAAGGACGCGCGTGAACGATTGCCGCTCACCGCCTCGCGCTTGATCGTCATTGATGTCGGCCTCGACCCGGCTCGCTTACGGCAGCAATACCCGGCTCGTAATCAGATCGTGATCCTGCGTGCACAGGTCCATCTCTCCATACTCAGCGAGAGCAAGGCGGAGGACGGCACCATCACACCTCGGCATCTGCAGGGCGATGTGACTCGTCTGCTCCTCGACGACGTCCACGTGCCGTTTGAGTTTCGCTCCGTGCTGGAAAATTTGCCCGCTCCCCGAGAGGCTGGACGGACCTCATCGGACTCCACCACCTGGCTTCCATACGAGCAGACGATACCTCGGTATGAAGTCACCCTGCGGTTCGGACAACGGCATGAGCCGTGGATCACGGCGATACGTCCGTTACCCGTTTCAGCGAAGTAGAGAGCGGACTATAGGCGTCGAATTTCGACGGACTGGTCAATAACGGGGGCAATGCACCCTGTTGTGACCTCGAACCTGTTGATGATTATTATTGGGGTGGATGACGGGTTTCGAACCCGCGACCTCCGGATCCACAATCCGGCGCTCTAACCAACTGAGCTACACCCACCACTCGAAGAGAGGCGCTGCGGAAGGCTGCTGAAGAGGGCGTATCCTACACAAACGGCTTCGCCGCCTGCAAGGTCACCGGCGGATATTTACTCGCGGCTGTGACTGCGGAACGTCGTGATTGGCGCGGGCGCGCAGCTCACGCGCTACGCGCTTCGAACGCGCGACGCATCTCGGCCAGAATCTGATTTGCCGCCTCGCGAGGATCTGCGGCATCGCGAATCGGCCGTCCCACCACCAAATAGTCGGCGCCCGCGCCGATGGCTTGCTCGGGCGTCGTCGCGCGGGCATGGTCGCCGATCTCCGCACCCGACGGACGGATACCCGGCGTCACTACCAACACCTCCTTGCCGACACGCGCCCGAATCGCTTGCGGCTCTTCGCCGGACGCCACCACACCGTCGCAGCCGACTTCGGCGGCCAACGCGGCGCGCGCCGTCACCAACTCCGCGACAGAGAGTTGCACACCCATCTCGCGTAAATCCTGCGAGTCGTAATTCGTCAGCACGGTCACGGCCAAAATTTTCAGCGACGAATTCGGGACCTGGCTGCGTCCCTTCACCGCCGCGGTGAGCGCCTTGCGGTTCGCGTGGACGGTCAAAAACTCCACCCCCATCATCGCGACTTGCGACGTGGCGCGCCGCACCGTTTCTTCGATGTCCAAAAATTTCAGATCGAGAAACACGCGCTTTTTCATGTCGCGCAGGCGATGGACGAACGCGGGCCCCGCCGCCGTAAACAATTCCAAGCCCACCTTCACGAAGGTGACGCTGTCGCCCATCCGGTCGAGCAGACGAAACGCCGCTTCTTCCGACGGCACGTCCAACGCGACGATCAATCGATCCCGCACATCCACCGGTACACCGGTCATGCTCCCACTCCTTTGGTCGCGCGCATCGCCTGGCGACGCGGGCCCTGGTCCCGTTCCACGCCCTGACTTCCTTGACCCATGCTCAACCGCTGTGTTACAAGAGCTGCTTCTTTCTAGAAGGAGTCTACGCACTATGCCGGTTATTCACAAGAGCACCATCAAGCGCGCGCGTCAGGCGGAAGTGCGCCGCGATCGCAACCGCTCGACCATCAGCGGTATCCGCACGCTCATCAAGAAGACGCTCGCTGCCGTCGACTCCAAACAAGCCGACGTCGCCGCCACCGCGCTCAAGAAGGCGACCGCCGCCTTGAGCAAGGCCGCCAACAAAGGCGTCCTGAAGCCGAACACGGTGTCGCGCCGCGTGTCGCGTTTGACTCGCCGCGTCAACAGCCTGTCCGCCAAGTAACGTCGTTCGGAGCACCGTGAGCCGAACGGCGTGAGGCGCCGACGCCTTCGCTGCTCTCGCGTTCACGGTGTGTCGTACTCTCCTCGGCGCACCACCACATCGCGACAGTGTAGCGTGAGCTCTTTGAGCATCCGTCAATTCAGCGAATAGCGGCGTTGATCTGCGCCGCCGCTCGACACACGACGCTCGTTACTGCCGACAGAGCTGCAGCAGCACAGACTCCAACACCCGCTTCCCCGACCCAGCCGCCGCGCCCTTCAACTTCGAATCGGTTTCCAAAAACAGGCCGAAGGCCTGGCGAAAATGGCCGTCGGTAAAGCGCCGCGCCCAATTCCGCACCTTCGACGGGTCGATCCGCAACGTCCGCGCCACTTCGCCCTCGCGCCCGCCTTGCCGCGCCGCCTCCATCATTTTCCAGAGACGACGATACTGCCAAGTCAGTGCGCCGAGCACACGGAGCGGCGCTTCGCCCGCCTCAAGATTTCGCGCGAGAATCGTCAGCGCCTGTCGCGCATCGCGTCCGCCGATGGCGGTCGTCAGATCGAATACGGACGCGCCGGGCTCCACGCCGCGCGCTGTTTCCACATCGCGGCCGCTTGCGGTTGTGCCTTCTGGCGTACTCAGCGCAAGCTTTTCCAATTCGCGCCGCACCAACGAGAGGGAATGTGCGGCGGACTCGCGCAACACCGCCACCGCGTCGTCCGACAACGACACGCCGACGACGCGCGCCTCGTCGAGAATCCACGCATTCAGCGCCGCGCCCATCAACGGTCCGCAATCGACGACCACCGGCGACTTCTGCATCGCCTGCGCGACTTTCAACCGCTTGTCCAATTTCGACGCGACAAACACAAGCGTGGTCGTCGTGTTCGGTTCTTTGAGGTACGCCAGCCAGCGGTCGCCGTCTTTCGCCGAAATTTTTTCGGCGCGTTTGACGATCACCAACCGATACGGCGCAAACACCGACAGTTCCTGTGCGCAACCCAAAATGGTGGCGGCATCGTGTTCGTCCGCATACAGCACGTCACAATTAAATGTCGCATCCGCCGTGTCGCCGAGCACCCAGGCCGTGACCGCCGCCAACGCACGCGCGCGCAGTTCGTCCTCCTCGCCTTCGATCAACAGGGCGGTCGGCACGTCCACGCCGGACAGGGCGCCGGGCAGCAGGTGGGCTTTCAGCAGCATGGTCGTGAGGGGCTCACTCGGATCGATAGGGTCATCGCCGCACGCCGGGCACCATCGGGACCACTTGGCCCGCGGGTAAATTAACCGCCGGCGTCTTCCCCGCGCGCACTTCTTCGAGGTACAGCGAAAAGCGCGAGGCCAAATCGTTCGCAATAAAGCGGCCCGCCTGCTCGAGCGCGCGCGTCTGCAACACACGATTGAACTGCAGGTCGTTCGTCACAAAAAATTCCGACGATCCTTTGGACGTTTGCGCCCAGACGATCTTCTTCGTGCGCACGTCCTCCGCCTGCACCATCACCATGGCTTCGACGCGACTTTCCAACGTCTGGAATTGCGAAAAACTCAGGGTGGGCACGAGCAACGAAATGATGGTGCCCTTCACGACGTAGTCGGCAGCTTCGTTACTATTTACAACTTCGGCACCGCTGGCCGACCCGAATTCGCGACGCAGGTAGTTGGAAAACTTCACCTCGAGGTTCGGCTCCGGCGTATTGTTCAGGAGATTGACGAGGCTGACGCGCTTCGGCGGTCCCACCGGCTGCGGCGCAACCGATCCGCCGATGGTCGGGCCAGGACCTTCCACGCCGAACTGATACCCGCACCCGGCCGTGAGTATCAGCGCCAACACCAACGCGCCGGCGCGTGCCAGCCCCACATGCGGGGTGCTGAGTGCTGAGCCTATAACGCTTCGACCAGGCATCGCGACGATTTTTTCCTAGGTACAGGTCCGCAGGCAGCACGCCGCACTCGGCACGACGTCACACGACGAAATTCACCAACTTCTTCTCGACGTAGATGACCTTCTTCGGCTCTTTACCCTGTAACGCCTCGGCCACCTTTACGTCCGCCCGCGCCGCCGCCAAGATATCCTCGCGCGATGCGTCGGCCGCCACGTCGATCTTGCCGCGCAACTTGCCGTTGATCTGCAGCGGAATCTCGATGCGGTCGCTGACGATCAACGTCGGATCGAACGTCGGCCAGGGCTGCTGCCCCACGCTCGGCGCGCCGCCCAACTTCTCCCACAACTCCTCGGCGAGATGCGGCGCAAACGGGGCGAGCAGGCGCACGAACGACTCCAACGCGGCGCGCGGCCGCTGTTCGAGTTTCGTCAGCTCGTTGACGAACACCATCATCTGCGAGATGGCGGTGTTGAAGCGCAGCGCCTCGATATCGTCCGTCACCTTTTTGATGGTCTGGTGCAACACGCGTTGCACCTCGATCGTCGGCGCCGAAGACACCACCGCCGGACTCACGCGCCCATCTTCGTCGATCGTCATACGCCAGGCGCGATCCAAAAATCGCGTCACCCCTTCGACGCCGCGCGTGCTCCACGGCTTCATCGCCTCGAGCGGCCCCATGAACATTTCGTACAGGCGCACCGCATCCGCGCCGAACCGTTCGATCATGTCGTCCGGATTCACGACGTTGCCGCGCGACTTGGACATCTTCTGATTGTCCTCGCCGAGCACGATGCCCTGGTGCACGAGTTTCTTAAACGGCTCGGGCGTACTGACGACGCCGATATCGAACAAGACCTTGTGCCAAAAGCGCGAATACAGCAGGTGCAACACGGCATGTTCGCTGCCGCCTATGTAAAGGTCCACCGGCATCCAGTAGCGTTCCTTGGCGGGGTCGACGAGCTGCTGCGAATTTTGGGGATCGATGAAGCGCAAAAAATACCAACAGGAGCCGGCCCACTGCGGCATCGTGTTTGTCTCGCGGCGCGCGGGCTTTCCGGATGTCCCATCGACTGTATCCAACCACTCCGTGAGATTCCCGAGCGGACTTTCTCCCGTCCCGGACGGTTTAAAATTGTCGGTCGGTGGCAACGTCAGCGGCAGCTGCTCTTCGGGCAAGGGACGATGCTCGCCGTCCGTCCACACGATTGGGAACGGTTCGCCCCAGTAGCGTTGGCGCGCAAAGAGCCAATCGCGCAGTTTGCAATTGATCGTCTTTTTGCCCTTGCCGCGTTGTTCGAGCCACGCGGTGATGCGAGGAATCGCGTCGGACGGTTTTAATCCGTCGATGGAGACGCTGCCGTCGGGCGCGGTCGAATTCACCACCGTGCCGCGATCCGTATCCGTAAACGCGGCCTGCTGCACATCGCCGCCCGTAATCACTTCGCGGATCGGCAAGGAAAACGTTTTCGCGAAGGCCCAGTCGCGTTCGTCGTGCGCGGGCACGGCCATGATCGCGCCGGTGCCGTAACTCATCAACACATAGTCGGCGATCCAGATCGGCAACCGCTCGCCGTTGACCGGATTGATCGCGAAGCCGCCGGTAAAGACGCCCGTTTTGTCTTTCTCCAACTCGGCTCGCTGCAGGTCGCTCTTCCGCGCCGCCGCCTCGCGATAGGTCGTCACTTCCGCGCGGCGATCCGCCGTCGTCACGACCTCGACCAATGGATGCTCCGGCGCCAATACCATATAGGTTGCGCCGAAGAGCGTATCCGGCCGTGTGGTGAAAATACGCAGCCGCCCGTTCACACCTGCCAAATCAAAGTCGACCTCGGCGCCGATGGACCGACCGATCCAATTTTTCTGCATCTCCAGGGTCGAGGCCGGCCACTCGACCAACGACAGGTCTTCCAGCAAACGGTCGGCATAGGCCGTGATCTTGAGCATCCACTGCCGCATCGGCTTGCGGATGACCTCGAAGCCGCCGACTTCGCTTTTGCCGTCGATCACCTCTTCGTTCGCGAGCACGGTGCCCAAGGCCGGACACCAGTTCACCGGCACTTCGGCGACGTACGCCAACCCGCGTTTATACAATTGGAGAAAAATCCACTGCGTCCAGCGGTAATAGTCGGGATCCGTCGTACTCAGCTCACGCGACCAGTCGTACGACAGACCCACACGTTTCATCTGCCGTTTGAACGTCGCGATATTTTGCGCGGTCGTAATGGCCGGATGGACGCCGGTCTTCACCGCATACTGTTCCGCAGGCAAACCGAACGCGTCCCATCCCATCGGGTGCAGCACGTTGAACCCGCGCATCCGTTTGTAGCGCGAGACGATATCGGTGGCCGTGTACCCTTCCAAGTGGCCGACGTGTAGGCCCGCGCCGGACGGATAGGGAAACATATCGAGGCAGTAATACTTGGGCTTCGACGGATCGTCGCTCGCCGCAAAGGGCTTCGCGGTCTCCCAGTAGGCCTGCCACTTGGCTTCAATCGCTTGAACGTCGTACGGTCGGCTCATAATGTCGAGGATCTTCCGGTGAAGGCTGTGCTACGTATCGGCAAAACGGGAAAACTTAGCATAGCCACCAGGCCCCCTCAAGCGAGCCGGGATGACGATGCCTCGCTCCACGGCGCTGCGATATACTGCCGCCTCGCCGGGCATCCAGACGGTGCTTCTATAATGGAGCGGACTCGACGCCGATGAGTGTCTACGCGCAGCACATCTTTCCGCGCGTGATGGACTGGGCCATGCAGCGGCCCGTCTTTCAGGAGGAACGCCGCCTGGTGCTGGCTCGCGCCCACGGCGAGGTGTTGGAATTGGGATTCGGCACCGGCCTGAACTTGCCGCATTATCCGGCGATCCCGCAGACGATCGCACGACTCGTGACCGTCGATCCCGCGCGTATCTTGCCGGATCGTGTGGCGGCGCGCATCCGTGCCGCGCCCTTCCCTGTGGACATCGTCCATCAGAGCGCCGAACGCCTGCCGTTCGACGCGGGACGCTTCGATTGCGTCGTCAGCACCTGGACACTCTGCACGATTCCCGATGCGGTGGCTGCACTCCGTGAAGTCCAGCGCGTGCTGAAGCCGAACGGGCTTTTTCTGTTCACCGAACATGGACGAAGCGACGATGCGCGGATCGCCGCCTGGCAGGATCGGCTGAATCCGCTTCAACAGATCGTGGCCTGCGGCTGCAATCTGAATCGGCGGATCGACAAACTGGTGTTGGAGGCAGGACTGCAGCTCACGAGGTTGGATCGATTTGTGTTGGCGGGCCTTCCGCGGATCGGCGGCGAAATGTATCGCGGCACAGCGACGCCGTAGCGTCCTGCGTACGCACCCGAACATTCACATAGTTCAGGCGCCCAACGCCTCGAACGAGGCGATCGACGGAAACCGCGACGACCATTCGGGCGGGAGTTGCGAACTCGACTTGGCGCGGTGGACGACCTGCGCGACGCCGAACGCCTGTGCCGCCGCCAAGCACCCTTCATCGTCATCTATATAGAGCGACCGCGCTGGATCGAACCCGACCAACCGCCGACAACGCGGCCAATAGTCCGCTCGCATTTTCAACGCGCCCACCTGAAACGCATCGACGATCCGATCGACGTGTTTGTCCAAACCCGTCTTCGCGCACTTCACCGCCACACCAGCGGCATGGGCGTTCGTCACGATCGTCAAGCGCTTCCCGCGTCGCTGCAGCGCGGCGAGAAACGTCTCCGCATCGGGTAAAAACCCGATCAGTCCGTCGAGCTCCTTGTGTAACGCTACGACATCGATCCCCACACGCTCCGTCCAATAGTCCAAGTCGGTCCAGGCCAGTTCGCCCTCCACGGATCGATACATCGTCATGAGCGTCGTCCGCGCCGTCTCGAACGACAACCCATGCATGGCCGCATAGCGACGCGGCAATTCTTCTTCGAAGAGCACATTGTCGAAATTGCGATCCAGCAACGTGCCGTCCATGTCGAGCAACACGTCGTCGATCCGGTCCCAGAGAATGTCGTGGCGAGGCTGTCGCGAGGTGTCGTGCATCATGGCTGGAGTATAGCCGAGGGGACGCAGCGAGACGAGACACTCTCGTCTCCTGTCGCGTGCGAGGAGACGTATCCTGTGCGTTGTGTTTCGCAAAAGGGCCGTGTTAGGGTCGCCGCCGTGAAGAAATCGCGCCCCGCATCCGCACAATCGTCGCTCCTACTGCCGCCCGGCGGCGGTGGGCCGCTCGTGGCCATCGTCGGTCGTCCGAACGTCGGCAAATCCACGCTGTTCAATCGGATCCTCGGCCATCGCTCCGCAATCGTGGACGACGTGCCGGGTGTCACGCGCGACCGCAACTACGCCGACGCCTCGTTCCGCGGTCGGCCGTTTCGTTTGGTCGACACGGGCGGGCTCGATCCCTCGGCCAAAGAGGGCATGCTCTCGCTCATTCGTCATCAAACGCAGCTGGCCATCGCCGAAGCCGACGTCTTGATCTTTGTGATGGACGGGCGCACCGGCCTGACCGCACCAGACGAAGCCGTCGTAAAACTCCTGCGCGGCATCAACAAGCCGGTCGTATACGCCGTCAACAAAATCGACACACCCAAATCCGATCCGCTTGTGGCGGACTTTTATCGGCTGGGGCTCGACCCACTGTTCGGGATTTCAGCCGAACATGGCATCGGTGTGGACGACCTCTTGGAAGCCGTCTATCCGAACTTGCCGGAGGCGCCCGCGGAAGACGGCCTCAGCAACGTGCCGCGTATCGCGGTGGTCGGTCGCCCGAACGTCGGCAAGTCGACGCTCGTCAACGCGGTACTCGGCCAAGAGCGGATGGTCGTGAGCGACATCCCCGGCACCACACGCGACGCGATCGACTCGCTCGCCACCATCGACGGCAAACCCTATTTGTTCACCGACACGGCGGGCATTCGCCGACGCGGGCGCATCGAGCGGGGCATCGAAGGGTTCAGCATTGCGCGGTCGCTCCGCGCACTGGGACGCTCCGATCTCGCGGTGCTTCTGTTCGATGCGGTGGAAGGGATCACGGAACAGGACACCAAAATCGCCGGCTTGATCCTTCGCCAAGGCCGCGCCTGTATCCTCATGGTGAATAAGTGGGACCTGCGCGAGCACGACACCGGCGCGCGTCAGGCCTATGAAAGCGACCTACAGCGGCGCTTCGCGTTTTTGAATTGGGCGCCGATCATCTACGCCTCGGCGCAACGGCCGCCGTCGCTACGCAGCCTCTTTCCGTTGATCGACGAGACCATGGCCGCGTTCAGCAACCGCATCGCGACCGGCCCGCTGAATCAATTTTTCCAAACCCTCATGGAAACCCACCCCCTGCCCGTCAAAAAGGGGAAGATTTCTAAGACGACCCGCGCAGGCTTCATGACGCAGGTCGCCACGAAGCCGCCGGTGTTTGCGTTGTTTGTCGGCCAACCGCAAAGCATCACGCCCGCCTACCTCCGCTTCATCGAAAACCGCATGCGTGAGCAATTTCCTCTCTCCGGCACACCCATCCGCATTCTCGTCCGAAAAAAATAATTTTTTCGGGCGCGCCGCATTTTTTCAAGCCGACATCGTCTCGCACTGTATCGCCTCGATACATTCTGCGACAAAAAAGATACGGTCGGTGACTGCGTTGAAGGCTCACGCCTTCATCTACACCGCGTTCACACTCGCGCGCACGCACCAATTTCCTATCTTTCCTGACGATCCGCACTCCGTCCTCGATGGTCTGATTCTTGCTGTTTCATCCCAGTAAAGAGGGGCTCAAGAACATCCCTGTCGTCCAAACGAGACTGTGGTGCGTCGAGCGACCTGTGTTACAACGCCGCCACTGCGCGACGCCGTCACGGATTCCCGAACGGATCCGGCACGACGACGATGCATGGCTTCGACCCTTGCGAGTTGCCCCATGAACCTTGCACCCGAACCGAACCTGTCGCACGGCCCCACGGCCGTCACCCGTTCGCCACAGCAGGACGAAGACCTCGGCTTGCTGGTGCTGCTGTCCGGCACCAAAACGATCTTGCAGCGGAACTCGCATGCGAACGGCTATCTCGAGCGGCTGCGTCGCTTGCAATCCGCCGAACCCTACAGTCTCGACGATACCGCGCCCGCGGAGTATCGCGACCTCCCGGCGACGGTGCACGCCGTGTGCGACGACGCGCATCAGACGCTCTCGGATCGCAGCGAACACAACCTGTGGCAGCCTTTCGAAATCTGTCGGCTGGTCGGCAACGCCGACGACGCGATGGTGGTGCGCGCCTACGTGTTTCCCTCGCGCGCCTCGCTCGCGCAAACGCGCGTGCTCGTCACGCTGCATCCGCTCTCGCCTGAGTAAGCGGCCGTTTTTCTTGACAGCCCTCCACCTGCGTGTTATCGCCAATGAGTGCGTCGTGGTGTCATCTCGACCAGCTTGCGAGGGCTACGCGTGACTGCTGATTTCATTCGTCCATCCATCGGGTCCTCCAAATCCTCATGGACATTCCGTACGGTCTTCGTCTGCGGACTGTTGCTCATCGCCTCCGGCGCACGCGCCGCTGAACCGACGGCCGAACCGCCCGCTGCGGCAGAACCGGACAGCGGCACGCCCGATCAATCTGACGCGACCGCTCCCGCAGAAGAACCAGCCGCCGCGCCGGAACCAACGACTGCCGACACAACCACGGCACCGGCTGCACCTACGCTCTCGACACCGACAGTGACACCGACGCCCGCACCGGCCGCAGCGCCCAGCGTCACGCCGCGCGCACATATCACCGGCCACATCTGGCGCATGAACCCGGGGCTGATTTTCCTTCGCACACAAATCGGACTCGTGACGCTCTCGTGTAAGACGTGCCTACGCGATCTCAAAGGCAACCCGACGATCACCATCGACGTACACGGCGCGCAGGGCGTCGTGACGATCACACCGCACGGCGCAGGCGCGCGCGAGCAACGCTATTGGTTCGGGACGATGCCGACGGACCGCGCCCTGCAGGCGCCGCTCACGCTCTGGACGCCCGACGGCGAGCAGTCGTTTGCGATCGACAAAATCGCACCGAAGCTTGCAGCCGCGCCGGCGAATCGCTCGGTGACACTCGAACTCGGCCCGAATCAAACGGTCGCGGGCCTGCACGATCTCCAGTTGGATCTCCAAGTCAGTCAGTTGCCGGCACAACCCGGTTCGCTCGAATTACACGCGATCGGGACCGTCAGCAAAATCAAGAACGGCTACATCCACGTGCAGACGCCGCTCGGCGTCTTACCCATCACGGGTAAAACCGGCCTCTGCACGGCCAAAGATCGCTGCCTCGTGAAAGTGGGCGACGGGCTCACGCTCTGGATCCACGAAACCACCGCGGTGATGGATCTGACGCCCGGCGGCAGCGGCGCACCGACTAAGCGGCTCCTGTCGGGGAAAGCGTCATACGACCGGTCGGATAAACAGTCGCTGTCCATGTGGACACCGTCCGGCATCCAATCGTTTTCGACGGCGCAGGCCGCCGGATCGCTCGGCATGGCCAAAGACGGTACGCCGATCGTGATCGAACTCGACGGCAGCGGCACGTTGCGCGAGATCCGCAAACTCAACTGATCGACCTCGGTTGCACACGCGCGAGAGTTCTTCGCGTACCTCACGTTGCGCGCGCCGCTCGCCTTGACACGGTTCGACGGGCCTCCGTAGACTCGCAGTCCTCATGGCCCCGACGGCGATCCCGACACGTCCGCCTCGCTCCACACGTCGCCCCGCGGCGGCGCCGTCGTCACGTAACGGCCATGCCGTCGAATTCGAACAACTCTATCGCGACCACGTCGACCGCATGTACCGCTTCGCCCATCGCCTCTGCGGCGAATCGGAAATCGCCAAAGACCTCGTTCAAGAAACGTTTCTCAGCGCCTATCGCGCCATGGCGCGCTTTCGCGGCGACGCGCAAGTCTCCACCTGGCTCTACACCATCGCCTCGCACGCCTGCACGCGCATGCGCCGACGACGCAAAGGCGAACCGGCGCAGAGTCTCTCGCTCGACTCGTTCATTCCGACCGTAGAAGGCGACCTGCGGCTGCAAATTCCGGTGGAAGGTCTCTCGCCGCAAGAGGCGCTGGAGAACAAGGAACTGCGCGAAGCGCTGAATCGCGCCATCGTGCAATTGCCGCCTCACTATCGCAAAGTGTTGGTGCTGCGGGACATGGAAGGACTCAGCGCGAAGGAAGTGGGCGCCATTCTGCATCTGCAGGAGCGCGCTGTGAAGTCGCGCTTGCACCGTGCGCGCCTGTTCGTCCGCCGAGAGTTGTGCGCCTGCGGCCTCGGTGCGCCGCTCACGCCCATGTCCCCCGAAGACCACGACGCCTTACACCAACCGGCCTCGGGAGCCTCGTCATGAGCCCACGCCGTACGACCACGAAGAAGAAAGCCGCGCGCCGCACCTCGCGCGCCAGCCAACGCCGATCCAGACCCGCGCGCCTGTCGCCGGGCGCGGCCACGTGCCTGACCGTCCTGCGCGCCGTGTCGGAATTTCTAGACGATGAACTGCCCGCAGACCTGTGCCAGCAGATCCGTCGCCACATCGGCGCCTGCCCGAACTGCGAACGGTTTGCGGCGACACTCCGCCACACGTTGCGGCTCTGCCGACACGTCCCGACGCCCACGCTCACCGACGACGAGAAGCGTCTGCTCCGTCAGCGTATCCTCCGCAAACCGGCCTGACGCCGCGACTCGTCGACCGGCGGTTCTGGACGAAACGCCCGGCCCGACGACGAAACATATCCAGCGCCTAGTCGCCGCCGCCGCTTGTCTCCACACAACAAGCCGATGATAGAATGCCGCACGCGTCGATGGAATGACGCGATGTCCATTACCTTTTTCACGGACGAGTACGATTCGATGAGCGCAGCGCCGCGATCCCCCGATTCGCCATCCCCCACGTCCATCGCCCCCGACACTGACGACGAACAGGTCATCTGGGAAGGCCGCACCTCGTGGATGGACCATGCGTTGCTATACGTCCTGATGTCGATGGCCGTCGTGCGCGGCGCCGTCGCGGTGCGCGCAGGCGACTGGTCCATCGCGCTGCTGTATGTGGTCACCGTCGGGACGTTTATGGGTTTGGCGGCCTGGTTTCACTACGGCACCGTCTACCGAGTCACGACCGCGCGTGTGCAAGTCCGCTCCGGCTGGAACGGCCGCGTGGTGACGGACATTCCGCTCGCCAGCATTTCCGACGTGACGTTACGCTACGAACCGCTGAACCGCTGGTTCGACCTCGGCGCGGTGGTGCTCGCCTCGCGCAGCACCGAAGACTGCTGCACGATCCGCGGCATTCCGAATGCGGAACGCGTCCATGCCCAATTGGTCCGATGGATTCGCGCGCGTCGCGGACCATGGGAGCCGCTGACGATTCACGGCGTGACGGACTCGTCGCGCAACCCACGTCATGCGCAATAGGCGCGCCGTGTCCTCACACATTCCTCGACAACGCACAGGCGGTGCGCTCCTGCTCGCAGGGTTAGCGATCGTATTTGCGGCCGCCGTCTCCGCACCCACCGTTCCAGCATCGCCCGCCGGCGATCCGGATCGTGGACGCGTCGTGTACGATCAATATTGCATCTCCTGCCACGGCGACACAGGCCGAGGCGACGGCCCCGCAGCGCTGGGCCTCTCGCCGAGACCGGCGAGTTTGATCTCCGCCAGCACCTCCGCAAAAAGCGACAAGGATCTCCTGCAGATCATCGCCGCGGGAAAACCTCGCACAGCGATGCAGGCGTGGAACGGCACGCTCACGCCGGAAGAACAGCGCGACGTGCTTGCCTACATCCGCAGTCTCGTGCGCTTCACGCCGTCCTTACCGACGCCGATTCCCGGCGCGCCGCGTCGCTGAGACACACGACGCGCCGCCTCGCGGCCGTTCCACCTCAGTTCGTCTCATTTCATGTGATCGCGCTCGACGCGTCTCCCCCCTTTTCCCTCTGCAAAGGCGCATGGTAGATTGCCCGGTCCTTGTGCCGACCGACCCGTCGGCCTATCGATTCATCCGTTGTACACACCATGAGGCCGTCATGACATTCGAGCCTTTGCGTCGGTCGTCTGCGACGCCGCTCGCCGGTTTCGTTTTGGTTGGAACGCTTGCGTTGACGCTGTGCGAGACACAGATCGTGTCGGCGAAAGGCGCTCCTGCGCCGACGCGTGGGAAATCCGCCGCCGCGCAGATCCCCTCCGCTGCGGGGCAGGCTGCCATGCAATATGCCGAGGCGATGGGGCACGGCGACCGCGCGCGCCTCGATCAACTCGATTTTTCCTGCCTGTTTCTCGCCACCCCAGCGGGAGCGGAGCAAGGCGGGCCGTCGTGTCACGAGCGATTGGTCGCCGCGCACCTGCCGCCGGTCGTGCAGGCGCACGAAGGTGTGCACGGACAATGGCCGGGACCGGGCCGCACGGTGTTTTTCTCGAAGCCGTTGCCGGAGTACGTCGGCTCGGCCTTTCTGATGGAGTTGTTGGGTCAATCGCCGCCGGGCAGCGGGTTCGATGTGCGTGTCGTGCGCGAACAGCCGATCCCGAGCGCATCGTTCCCATCGCGCGATGGCAAGTCCGTCGTCTCGGCACCGACGACGTTGGTACGGCTGAACGTCACGTACAAAGATCCGCTCACCTCGCCGCTCACCCACGTGGCCGATACCTATAAATTCGCCAGTACCGTGTCGCGCCCGCGCTTGGCGATCCATTCGATCGATGTGCAACTGCCGGTCGTGACGGGGCTCAAGAAACTCGGCTACCCGAGCGATGCCGCCATCCTCAATATTCCGGTCGCGGTGGGCGGGCGTGTGACGACGGCAGGCCTGACGCAAGCCATTCCATTCAGCACGGAAAAGAGTCGTATCGTCGACGATTCGGTCGTCGCCTGGAAAGCGGACGACATGCCGGGTGTGTTACTCGCCGCGGTCGCGCGCGCCGTCCTGTTTCCCGAGTTGGAAGACCGGATGAGCCTGCTCAATCGCGTGCTGTTGATCGACCCGCGTCAGCCGGAGGCGTTGAACGCCGTGGCGAACGAACTCTACGTGCGGGTCTTGTCGACGGGCGATGCCGCGCCGCCGCCGCTCACGAAAGATCCGACGATGGCCCGTCGCTTGGCCGAGATCTCCTGGAACGTCTACGCCCAGACGACACGCACCGACTTGTCGCTCGACATGGAAGTCGGAGGATTTTCCAAGCCGACCGCCGCGGATTTTTTGTACCGCATGATTCCGGCGATGGATATGCTGGCGCAGGTGCGTCCCAATAATCTGGACAACCGCATGCACCTCGGCATCGCGTACCGGTGGAACAACGATCAAGTCAAAAGCATCACCACGCATCAGGCGCTGGCGAACGACATGGCCACCGCGCGCCCGGATCAACATGCGCGTGCGCTGACGGAGCTGGCCTGGTCCCGCATCAGTAAGGTCGCGTGGAATCGCATCATGGACGACCGGGACATCCAACTCGGATTCGACAATGCGAAAGAGGCGGCGAACGTCGCGCAGGACCCGCTCGAAAAATCGATGGCCTACTACGCGATGGCCTTCAGCCAACTGTTTATGCCGAACCGCGACACGGCGGCGATGGCGGCGCACCTGACGGAATCGAAGAAGTGGTTCGACCTGGCGGCGGGCGCCAACCCCGTGGCGTGGAAATTTTTGCTCGGGCAGGAAACGTTGAAGGCGCTCCTGGACGCCGATCCGACGTTCGATCCGATACGAACCGCATCCGGATGGCCGCCGGTGAAAAAAGCCGACGCCGAACCGGAGGTTAGGCCGTGACGCAGGCGCGCGGATACGCGGCGCAGACCGCCAAGGCGCCGCTGGCGCCCTGGACCTTTTCGCGTCGAGCCGTCGGCCCGCAGGATGTCGCGATCAACATTCGCTACTGCGGCATCTGCCATTCGGACCTGCACCAGGCGCGCGACGAGTGGGGCGGCGCACTGTTCCCGATGGTGCCCGGCCATGAAATCACCGGCGTCGTCACGCAGGTCGGCCCGCAAGTCACCGCGTTGAAGGTCGGCGATCCCGTCGGCGTCGGCTGTATGGTCAACAGTTGCCGCACCTGCCCGTCGTGTCTACGCGGCGATGAGCAATATTGCGACGGTCCCGTCAGTTGGACCTACAACGGACTCGAACAAGACCGGACCACGCCGACCTACGGCGGGTACTCCGACCATATCGTCGTCGACTCGCGCTTTGTCTTGCGCATTCCAACCGGCATGCCGCTCGATGCGGCTGCGCCGCTCCTCTGCGCCGGGATTACCACCTACTCGCCGCTGAAACATTGGCGCGTCGGTGCAGGCCATCGCCTCGGCGTCATCGGCTTAGGCGGCCTTGGCCACATGGCGGTGAAACTCGGCGTGGCGATGGGCGCACATGTGACCGTCTTCAGCCGCAGCGACGCCAAACGCGCCGATACGCGACGATTGGGCGCCCACGAGTACGTGGCCACCGACGGCGGCGTAACCGGCCTGAAGAAATCGTTCGACTTCCTGCTCGACACCGTCTCGGCGCCGCATTCGATCGAGGACCTGCTGGAGTGTTTGAAGACGGACGGGACGTTGATCCTCGTGGGTGTGCCGGAGAAACCGTACGCCGTCGGCGCGGGCTCGCTCATCATGCAACGACGTCGCCTCGTCGGGTCGTTGATCGGCGGGATTCGCGAGACGCAGGAGATGTTGGATTTCTGCGGCGCACAAAACGTGGTCTCGGATATCGAAGTGATCCCGATGCAGCAGGTGAACAAGGCTTACGAGCGCCTCCTCAAAGCCGACGTCCGCTACCGCTTCGTTCTCGACCTCAGCACACTCTGACCTAACGCATTCGCTGCTTCGCGCGCACTCGCGAAGCAGCGCACTGCACCGGCGTCGACTGCGTTCACCGGCGCATGGTGGCTAGGCGCTGGAAATAGGTCGCAAAGGCGCGCATGCCACCGGAGGCTTGCCGCCAGTCGAAGTGTTCGTTCGGCGCGTGATAGCCATGCTCGGGCAGACTCAAGCCGAGAAAGAGAATCGGCACCTTCCACGCCTTTTCCATACTCACGACCGCGCCGATCGACCCGCCTTCGCGCGTGAATGCGGGCGACTTGCCGAATCCCGCGCGAATCGCCGTGTGAATCGCCTCCACATACGGCCCGTCTGAGACGCCACGGAACGGATGCAGCATGCCGTCGGCCTCCACAGAAATCGACGGGTTCAGTTTTTTGACGTGCCGTTTAAACAGCGCGAACACCTCTTCAGGCGTTTGATTCGGCACCAAGCGCATGCTGCACTTCAGTTCGCCTTTCCACGGCACGACCGTCTTCACGCCGGGGCCATGGTACCCGCCGGTCAGTCCGTGCACTTCGAACGTCGGCTTCGCCCAAATGCGTGTCATCACGTCGGCGGGTTTCTTCGTCCGCATCGAGGTAAACCCGTAGGCGTCCATGAATCGGTCGACGCGGAATCCCGACCTAAGAAAACTCTTCACGTCTTTCGCCGTCGGCGAGAGGGCTTTTTTGTAAAAGCCGGGAATTTTGACGCGACCGGTTTTGGCATCGACGCAAGCGGCGGCGATTTCAGCCAGTTCCGCCAGCGGATTGCGCGCCGCGCCGCCGGTGACGCCGGAATGCGCGTCCTTCGTACCCGTCTGCAATCCGCAGCGCACGGCCAGCAGGCCGCGTAGGCCGACGGCGATCGCCGGCTGCTCGTTGGAAATCCAAATCGTATCGGAGATGACGACGGAATCCGGGCGTGGGATCGCCGCGCTCTTCGCCAATGTGGCCGCAAAGTTTGGGCTGCCGATTTCTTCTTCGCACTCCCACAGAAAACGGATGTTGATCGGCAGTCCTTGCTCGATTGCAAACTTCGCCGCGAGCATCGCCGTCAACGCGGGCCCCTTGTCGTCCGTCGCACCGCGTCCGCGATACACACCGTCTTCGTTACGGAACGCGAAGGGCTCTTGTCGCCACTCGGGTTCTTGTGCCGGCTGCACGTCCAGATGGTTATAGATGGTGACGGTCGGATGATGCGCGCCCGTCATCCAACCGCCGGAGACCAACGGATGCCCGCCGGTCTCGACGACCTCGGCCGTCGCCCCATGCGCGCGTAACAATTGCGCGCCGAACTCGGCCATGGCGCGCACGTCCTTCGCACGCGCGGGATCCATACTCACCGATGGAATTTCGACCATCTGCCCGAGCGTCGATTCGAAATATGGCCGCTGGTCGGCGATGTATTGCGTC
Organism: Nitrospiraceae bacterium; assembly: GCA_046351095.1. GTDB lineage: Bacteria > Nitrospirota > Nitrospiria > Nitrospirales > Nitrospiraceae > BQWY01. The sequence goes on along the minus strand of JAXLZC010000001.1, from coordinate 2,454,744 downwards.
AGTTGCCGGTCGTCGTCACGCATCGCAATCGTCCCCTCTCGTCGTCGCCCGTCTCGCCCCACGCACCCCACATGGCGGCGCATTATACCCAGGAGGCGCCGCGCGATGAAGCGCGCTTTCTGCTGCACATCCGCCGCGCTTTGTTACAATGGGGCATGCCTACAATTTCCCCTAAGGGTCTGCTGCTCTCACTGTTCGTCGCGACTCTGGCCGCAACCGCGATACTCGCGCCGACCGCGGCCGATGCCCAAAGCGGCGAACCGACGCCCGTCGCGGAACTCCGCGAATATCCCGATCGCTACCATCTGCATCAAGTCCTGTTGCAAGGCACGGCGCATGACGTCCGTGCGTTCGATCCGTACAAGGTTCCCGCCGGCACAGTCTGTTACGGCGCCTATTCGTTTCTTCTCGAAGACGAGACCGGCTCCATCCCCGTGATCGTCATGGGACGATGCGGCCTCCCTATCGTGAAAGATCCGGATGTCGACGACGGCGATCAGGTCGCCGTCCAAGCGACCGTCCACGAACCGGGCAAGGGCACGTTCTTCCTGACGCTCGACGGGCGGCGTATCCCATTCAGCGACAGCGACAGCGTGCAGGGCGTCGCCACCAATATTTGGACGATCGCCAAGGCGGCCGCCTCGCCCGAAGGCGCCGATTCCCCCGACTCCGTCGAGACGCCGGACATGACGCCGCGTCGCTGACGCGCATCGGCCCATCGCTTTACAGCGTCCCGTCCGCACGGTATCATCTCTCGGCGACATACGTAGCTCCCCCCAATCCACAAGGAGACCTTCATGGCGTGGATGATCATACTTGGGCTGGTCGTGCTGGTGATGATCGTCATCGGCATGTACAACAGCCTGGTGCGCTTGCGCGCGGCTTGCGACAGCGCCTGGGCCGATATCGACGTGCAACTCAAGCGGCGCTACGACTTGATTCCGAACTTGGTCGAGACGGTGAAGGGCTACGCGGCGCACGAAAAGAGCGCGCTCGAAGCGGTCATCAACGCGCGGGCCAAAGCGATGTCCGCCCAGGGACCGGCGGACAAAGCCGACGCGGAAAACATGCTGAGCCAATCGCTGAAGTCGCTCTTTGCGTTGGCCGAAGCCTATCCGCAACTGCGTGCCGTGGAAAGTTTCACGCAACTCCAAAACAGCCTCAATCAGATCGAAGATGCCGTGCAGAACGCCCGCCGTTACTACAACGCGGTCGTGCGCGACTACAATTCGAAGCGCCTGGAAATTCCGACCAACTTCATCGCGACGCTGTTTAATTTCGAAGGCCGCCAGTTCTTCGAACTGCGCGACACGGTGCAACGCGAACCGCCGAAAGTGCAGTTCTAACGAGCCGGAGGTCGCGCGACCGTCGCGTGGCCTCCGACGCACGACCTCCACCCGTGGCTTCCGCCGTGACACCTGACTCGCGCGCCCGCGTGCTCGGATCGACCGCATCCTGCGAGACGTACCACGCACACCGATCGCTCGGAATGTGGCTCCTCGCCGCACTCGCGCTGATCCTGTTGACGTTTGCGCATGCGCTCCCCGCCGACGCCCGCTCGTTCGTCATCAGCCGTTTCGATGTGCAATTGACGGTGACGCCGGACGGCGAACTGCTGGTCACGGAAACCGTCTCGCCGCGTTTCGAAGGCTCGTGGAACGGCATTCAGCGACAAATTCCCGTCGAGTACCACACGCCGCAGGGCTTCAACTACAGTCTCCTGCTCGACCATATCGAGGCCACCGACGAGCAGGGCGCCTCGCTGAAGGTCGAACTCAGTCGCGACCGACACTACCGCAACATTCGCGTCTGGATTCCCGGCGCCGTCGATGCGACCCGCACGTTTATCTTGAAATATCGTGTCCGCAACGGACTCAAATTTTTCGAGGAGCACGACGAACTCTACTGGAACGTGACCGGCGACGAATGGGACGTGCCGATCGAACATGCGACGGCGCGTATTCTCCTCCCAACGAATACGACGGGCATCCGCGCACTCACCTTCACCGGCGCCTACGGCGCGCGCGAACATGCGGCGACGGTCGAGATTGCCGGTCCGACGGTCGAGATGAAGATGATGCGGCAGTTGGGATTCCGCGAGGGACTCACCGCCGTCATCGGCTGGGACAAGGGGATCGTCCGCGGTCCGACCGCCTTGGAACAATCCTCACAATTCGCCTCAGCGAATTGGCCCTTCGCGATTCCACTCGTCACGCTCGTCGGCATGCTGTGGCTCTGGTACAGCCGCGGCCGCGATCCGCGCCTGCGCACCCTCACCGTCGCGTACGAACCGCCGGACCGATTGACGCCCGCAGAGGTCGGCACGCTCATCGACGAATCGCCGGACCTACGCGACATCACCGCCACCGTCGTCGACCTGGCCGTACGCGGGTTCTTGCGCATCGACGTCGCGCGCACCGAACAGATGTTCGGGCTCTGGACCAGCACGGAATACAGCTTCCACCGCTTGAAGCCGAGCGGAGAGTGGGAGTCGCTGCCGCTGCACGAGCAGCTGATCCTCAAAGGCATTTTTCGACACAACAACGACGAGGTCCCCCTCAGCGCGTTGGAGAATACGTTCTATTCGTCGTTATCCGGGATCCAAGCCGCCATTTTTCAGCAACTGCAGCAGCGGCACTACTACACGCGTCGGCCCGACCTCGTGAAACAGGCCTATCTCGTCGGCGGCTTCATCCTGGGTTTGGTCCTGACGATTGGGCTCGGCTGGTGGGCGGGGCTACAAGGGATGGCGCCGCTCCCGGCCCTTGTCGCGGGACCGCTGTCTGGACTGATCGTCATCCTGGTCGGCCGTATCATGCCGGCGCGCACGTTGAAGGGAACGCGTGCGTTGGAAGGCATCCGCGGCTTCGAGGAATTTCTCACACGCGTCGAAGGCGACCGGATCGAGCGTGTGGTGAAGACGCCGGAATTGTTCGAGCGTTTTCTCCCGTTCGCGATGGCGCTCGGCGTGGAAAAAAATTGGGCGCGCGCATTCGAATCGATCCTCACCGCACCGCCCTCCTGGTACGGCGGCTCGAATCTCTCGGACTTCAACAGCCGGTCGTTTCTCGGACAACTGGATCACATGACGCGGCAGACCGGCTCCACCATGACATCGGCGCCGCGCAGTTCCGGCGGATCGGGATTTTCGAGCGGCTCGTCCGGAGGAGGATCGTCAGGCGGCGGATTCGGCGGGGGCGGCGGCAGCGGATTTTAGGCAGCCGCTTTCGATCGTGCCGATATGGCGCATGACGATCGCACACAGGGACGTTGAGTCATCTCGCTGGTTGTTTGCATTCTCCCAACGATCGCGTTAGGGTACCGGTGTCCGCATCGTCCCGCAGCGTCAGCTCTTGGGGTGCTGTATGCCGATCGATCTCTCCCACTACGGACTCTCGCATACGTCGGATTCGACCGACGACACGTCACACACCGACGAGTCGCGACTTCACAAGAATCACTCACGTGCATCCTCATCTCCACTGCGTATTCTCGGCGCACTCGCCTGTGCCGCATTCGTCGGGTTGGCCACGCTCGCCATTCCGACTGCCACTGAGCAGAGTTATTTGTATCGACTCGTCGACCCGACGGCGCCGCGCGCTGCGGGACTCAGCCGGTACTACGAACCGATCATTCGGCACTATGCACAATGGTACGGCGTCGATCCGGCCCTGTTGACGGCAGTGATCCGCGTCGAATCCAGTTTTAATCCCTACGCCATATCCGAAAAGGGCGCGATGGGGTTGATGCAACTCATGCCGGACACGATGTCGCAGTGGCGCGTGAACGACCCGATGAATCCGCATCAAAATATTCGCGGCGGTGCGCTCCATATTCGCTATCTCCTCCATCGTTTCTCCGACAATCTCGAACTCGCCATCGCCGCATATCATGCAGGCCCCACGCAAGTCGTCCGCCATGACGGGATCCCGCCGTTCCCCGCCACCCATCAATACGTGCAGGACGTGCTTCGGAATTATCAGCAGCTCCGCCCCGCCGCCTCCCGCGAACTCTAACCGGTCGCCTGCTACTTCAACCGTTCCTCTCTGCGCACCGTTGGACGGCATAGGCCGCTGTGATACCGTTCTACTCGGTTAGGTATGAGCCGCACCGGGACGATCACCGCCAACGATCTCTACAACCTCACGAAGTGCGCACATCGGGTGTACCTCGACGCGAACGGCGACCCGAAGGAGATGGTCGAGGTCAGCCCCTTCGTGAAGTTGCTCTGGGAACTCGGCCTCCGCACCGAGCGAGAATTCTTGCGTGAGCAGGCCGACGGGGAGATCGCCGATCTTCAAGCTCTGTCACCTCAGATCGCGGCGGAGGAAACGCGTCGCCTCATGCACGACGGCGCGCCGCTCATCTACCAAGGCTGCCTCCACGAGGGTGACTACGTGGGTCGCCCAGATCTCCTGATCAAACGCGACGGCGCGTCGCGCTTCGGCACTTACCACTACGAACCGATCGACATCAAAGCGGGGAAAGGGTGGGAAGAACGCGACGGCGAACGCACGAAGTTTAAGACGCACTATGCGTTTCAGATTCTGTTTTATCGGCGCCTCCTCAAACCGATACAAGGCAGGCTGCCGCCGCTTGCGCGGATCGTGAACGTCGAGCACGAAATCGAAACGTTCGACCCTGCCGATTTTCAGGCGCAGTTCGACGCGGCGCTGGAGGAAGCGCGCCGACTTGTCTCGGGCGAGGAACAATCGGAGCCGGTGCTCGGCAGTCAGTGCCATCTCTGCGCGTGGTTCACGCATTGCGAACGGTGGGTGAAAGAGACGAACGATCCAACCGGACTCTTTTTTGTGGGCAAACAGAAGTTCGCGCTGAAAGCGGCGGGGCTGCGGACCATCGCCGATATCGCGCGTATGCGCGTCGCGGACTTCGTGAAGGGACCGAAAAAAATTCCGCGGATGGGACAGACGTCGCTGGAGCGGATGAAGACACGAGCGCTCGTACGCCTCGACGGCAAGCCGCAGATCCGGTCCGGCTACGAATTTCCCGTCAGGCAGCGCGAAGTGTATTTCGACATCGAAGACGATCCGACGCAGGGGCTCACGTATTTATTTGGGCTACTCATCAAGGATGGTCGGAAGGCGCCACGCTTCGAATATTTTGTCGCGCGGAAGCCGGAGGAGGAAGAAGCGACGGTTCGTGCCTTTTGGAATTTTCTCGCGGCGGCCGGCGACGATGTGTACTACGTCTACTCGGCCAAGGAACGGTCGACATTGCGCCAGTTACAACAACGTTATGCGCTGGACCCGGACGTGCTCGCCGCCTACGAGGCGCGCGAATTCGACCTCTACCATGGATTGATCGTGCCCTACTCCGATTGGCCGACCTATTCGTACGGCATCAAGCAGATTGCGAAGTTGATCGGATTTCAGTGGCGGGATTCGGATCCGGGCGGAGCCAATTCGATCGCGTGGTACAACGAGTACCTCGCGAATCCGGCGAACGAGGCCGCGCTGACGCGTATCCTCCAGTACAACGAGGACGACTGTCGCGCGATGGTCGCGGTGAAGGACTACTTCGCGTCGATGGCGGAGTAGGCCGCCTCCGCCGCGGGACGCTGGACGATCTGTCGCACGGGCGCACCATCGAACTCGCGCGCGAGGAACGACTGCACGATGCCCTGCTGCAGATACCGGCGTTGCAGCGGCGCAGGCAACTGCCGAAAATCGAGAATGCGTCCGCGGCAGCTCACTTCACCGCAGCGGCACTCCATCGTCCAATGTCCGTCGTCCATCGTCGTGGAATAGTCGAAACAGATTTCCTGTCCGGGATAGATGGTGCGGAGCGCGACCAAGTGCAGGTCGTCCATCACACCGGTGTTCGGTACGCAGGAATGGTTTACCAAACACCCTGGTTCGTCGAGGTGGATGTAGAGGTTCGGCCCGATCTGCAGCGCGTCGCACTCGCGCTCGCCCAACGCCACGGTGCCCTCGAAATCCATCAGCGGCCCATTAAAGCGAAGCACTTCATCGCCGGGATGAATGAGTTTTCCGGTATACACCCCGACTCCTTTGTGACTCTTGGCGAGGTACAAAGCGGTGTGGGAAAGCATCGGCGGCGTCCTCCTCGTGGGATTGGTCATCGAACCGGTGCTTGCAGTATATCAACCGTCAAAATCGTGACGAGTCTTTTTTACTTCCGAACACACCCGCGTGAGCCGCCGGCCTCAGGGAGACATCGTCCCGGTCGACCGCCCATGGACCTGGGCATCCATGGGACAACCTGCTACGATACGGTTTTGTGACGTCTCCCCATCTCCTCTCCTGGTCACTTCCTTGGTTGTGTGCCTGCTTGGCCACATGTGTGAATGTGGGAGGGTGGCTTGCCGCAGCGCAGGCCAATGAGTTACCCGATCCGGCCCGACCCGTTGACCATTCATCGGATGACAGATCGGCCGCGAATACGTCCCCGTCCACATGGGCGCCCCCCGACGGATGGCACTACGGCGCCTATGTCGATATCGGGTATCTGCTGAATTTCAATTCCCCTGAGAATCATCGCTGGCGCAACAGATCGACGGCGGCTCGACACAACGAGTTCGCGCCCAACATGGCGTTGGCCTATGTCCGAAAGGATGTGTCGGGAGCATCGCCATGGGGTATGGAGTTTGGCGTCCAAGGGGGGTACGACTCGAAGGACTTTGCCTACTTGCCGGGAGAACCCAAAGTGGGGAGTGCGGATACCCTCCGGCATCTCCATCGCGCCAACGTGTCGTATCTCGCGCCCATCGGCAATGGGCTCACCATCACCGCCGGCCTTTTCAACAGTCTGATCGGGTACGAATCACTCTATGCCAAGGATAACGTCACCTACACACGATCCTGGCTAGCAGATTACACGCCGTACATGATGCTCGGCCTCACCGCCAAATATGTCGTGAGCGACCGGCTGAACCTCAGCGGCTTCGTGGTCAACGGCTATGCGCACCTTTCGCGCCCCAACGATGCCCCCAGCTACGGCGCTCAGGTGCAATATAAACCGGCCGAGCGACTGACGATCACGCAGACGGCGTACGCAGGACCCGATCAGCAGTCAACCGGCGTGGAGTTTTGGCGCTGGTATCTCAACAATATCGTCGAATGGCGCGCCGAGACCGTGTTGCTGGCCCTCTCCTACGATATCGGCACGGAGCGCGTGGCCTTCCGCCCTGGGAATCCGCGCGCATTCGTTACCGGGGCTAACGTTGTGGCGCGCTGGCAATTCGCCCAACAATGGGCGATCGGCGGACGCACGGAATTCTACTGGGATCGGAACGGTCGATGGACGGGTTCCGAACAACTCGTCAAGGCCGTGACCACCACGCTCGAGTATACACTCCCCTATCGATGGACCAATACGCGAGTGAGGTTGGAATATCGATGGGACGAATCGACCGGAGTCGACGGAGGCTTCTTCAGACGGGGCGACATAACGCCGGGTGTCCCCGGCTTAACCGGCTCGCAACACTTGCTGCTACTGGGCATTCTCTGGACGTTCGACTCGCCCTGATTACCCTCGACTCCCGTGGGCTTGACTGAGCCGGCGCTGCTGTTTCATCAACAGCGTGGCGCCCCAGATCAGGGCAAACACCATCGTCAGTGTGCCGAGCGCGTGGGCGACGCCTGCGAAGACATGGTCGTACGGCAGCAGTCCGGTGGTACGGAGCAGATATTCCCAGTCGTGGTAGTCCTCTACCTCCTTCCCAGTTACGCCGCCGAGCAGCATCAATTCGAGCGCCCGCGCATCGTTGATATAGGGGGCGAGGTCGAGCAGGCTTTCACCCAACCACCAGGTCGCGACCGACGCCCCGAACGGGTTGCGATGCTGCAACAGCAACGCACCTGCGCAAATCGCCGGCATCAGGAGCTGCCCGAGGCTGCCGCCTAAAACCTGCAGAAAACGCCCGAGCGGCGAAAAGAAAATATGTCCTGCTTCATGAAAGGGCAGATTGATCAGGTGGAGAAACGACTCGCCTACGTAGTTGGACGCGATACTAGCCGTGGCTAGCTTCCACCCCCAGATCACCAGCCCAAGCCACAGCAGCGCGCGACCGAGTAGCACCACCGCATGGCCCGGCGCGTCGACGGTAATCGCCGCCTCGTACACGGCTTCCCAGAGCTGGCGTACAAGCGATGGGTCCGCTGTGGGGCGCTCTCGCACGGGTTTCGGACGAACCGTCGACGTCGCACGACGAGATGGCGCGACCTCGACGCCGCATTCCGGGCAGCCCTGCGCGGCTGGCGCGAGTGCTGTGCCACAGGAGGGACAGGGATAGGTACTGCGTGCCGCGTGTTCCATCGTCGGTCCCTGTCATATCACCCTCCCCTCTGGCTGAATACCAAAACCTCCCTTTCCTACGTAGTAGGTGATGGTCGTGCGACGCAGGTATCCCTGCCTCATGCCTGGTATATGAAATGACCTAGGGAGTTCGATCAGCCGACGGAGAAAGGAATCGGTGCGAAGGAGAGGAGAAAAATCGCAAGGGCGGCGCGCCCGATCCAGACACGTGTCCGTCCCAGCTCCTCGTGCATGTCCAGCACCGGCGGATGCGACACGCCCATGAAGCTCGCCATCCCGACCCACAAAAACCAGCCGGGCCAGCCAATGACGCCGAGCACAAGCAGGATCGGCACGGCGACCAACGCAATACGTCGTTGCATCGGCCCCCACAGGGCGTAGGCGACATGACCACCGTCCAACTGACCGATGGGGATGAGGTTCAACGCCGTGACGAACAGGCCGAACCAAGCGGCGAACGCAATCGGATGCAGCAGCACATCCGCCCGCGCGGGCAGCGGCCCGATGATGAGCCACGACATAAACTGGAGCAGCAACGGCTCGCCCAATTGCAACCCGTAACTCGACTCGCGGTCGATCACACGCGACAGACCCAAGCCGACCGCGAGTGCGAGGACGGCGACAACAAATCCGGCGATCGGCCCGGCCACGCCGATATCGAAGAGCGCCTTCCGATTCAGAATTGGTCGCATTCGAATAATCGCGCCGAACGTCCCGATGAAATGCGGCGGCCCCGGAATGAACAGCGGCAACGTCGCCGGCACTCGATGGACACGCGACATAAAATAGTGCCCGAACTCATGCGTAACGAGAATGCCCAACAAGGTCGCCGCAAACGGGATACCTCGTAGAAGTCCCCATGGATTGTCCACGAGGAACTGCCAGGGTCCTCGCCCACCGGTGCCTCCCGCGTTATACGCACCGGCCCAGAGTGTGGTGAACACCGTAAGGACAAACAGCACCGCCGGCACCAACACCGACGGACGTGTATCTTCCTCATCGTCGTCGAAGGGTACCTCAGCAGAAACAGTTGGTCCGGCAATGGGATGGTGTGCTGCGGAAGGATCGTGGGGCAGCACCACGGCATCGCGCGCGGGCAAGAGGGGCACATCGGATGACCCGGAGGGAACAGACGACGACGGCGCCGACGGATCAGCCTCCCGACTGCGGGGATCTGTCGGACCCCACTGATCCATGCGATGACTTAGGCGGAGGCAGCGAACGGGTTCTGGCTCCGCTCCTCCCGCACCGTCGTGCTGGGGCCATGCCCCGGGAAGAGCACCGTGTGCTCCGGCAACGTTAACACGCGATTCCGCACCGACGCCAGGTGCGTCGGGTAGAGTGACGCGGGGTTGGAACGGCCGATGGATCCCGCAAACAACGTGTCGCCGACAAAACAGACGGGCTGCGTATTGCGGTCGATGCGATAACAAATGCCGCCGGGTGTGTGCCCAGGTGTCATGACGCACTGAAGCGACAGCCCGCCGACCTGTATCGCCTGTCCGTCGCGCGGCGTCACGAGCGTACCTTTCGGCGGATGCCATTCGAGCAACGGTTCATCGCCGTCGCCGAGATACACCGGCACCTGATACTGTGCGAGCACCTGATCGATGCCGCCCGCATGGTCCACATGGCCGTGCGTGAGACAGATGCCGACGACCTTTACGTTTAGCGCGGCAAGCCGCTCCAGCATGGCAGGCGCGTTGTACGCCGTATCAACCAGGACCGCCTGCCCCTGATCGTGCACGATGTAGCCCTTCACTTCATAGCCGCCGATTTCACCGCGCACCGTTTCGATCCCAGCGATATTCGGCGTGGGCACCGGATTCCAATTGTCGAGCGCAATCGCCGCCAGCGGGTCCGGTCGCAAACCTAACGCACGAGCCACAGCCGCCAGCCGATCACGATGCGATGGCCGCTCGCCTTGCTCGAGCGCCGTGACCTCGGCCGGCGGGACGGCGGCTTTTTGCGCGACCTGTTCCGCGGACAGCCCTTGCCCATGCCGCGATTTTTTCAAAATGTCCGACAGTTCGTCTTCAAGCGCCATGTCATCGTCACCAAGGGATCAAAATGTGTCGACCATTCTCCTTCAGAACTCGATGACTTAGGCCGCCACTCGCTTACGGGAGCTCCTCCGAGTACGAGCCGATACGCGTCGGGCGGATTGCCCTGCGGCAAGCAGTAAGCGGAGGGCTTCATTCACGGCCGCAGAGGATTGAAATACTCGCGCAACGTCCGGCTCCAACACAGCGATATTGGCGCCCTCCTTAAGGAGACGCTGGGAATATTTACCACGCACAGCCTGCCGATAGTCGAAGACATACTCGGGACGAAGCGCACTTACAACCTTCCTCGTTTTACGCTTTATCATGCGTTGCGTCGAACAACGGAGTGAAGTGCTAGGCCGATTCCATCCGCTCAGCCTTCCGGCGGGAGTTTGATTTCGCGCACGTCGCCGAAGCCGGCCAGCGCTTTCGAGAGGCCCTGCGGCGCGCCGACGGCCAGCACGCGCACCTGCGCGGGATCCAACACACGCTGCGCCACGCGCTGAATGTCGTCCTTCGTCAAACGCACGATCTTATCGCGCAGCTGCTGCAACCAATCGCGCGGGAGCCCGTCGTATTCCAGGTCGATCAATCGCGCGACGATGCTGCCGGAGTTGGCGAACGAAAACACGAACGCGTTCACGAACGCATCCTTCGCCTCCGCCAGTTCTGCATCGCTCACCGGCTCAGCACGCATCCGCTCCATATTGGCGAGGAACCGCCCGACCACTTCTTGCGCCGACGCCAGCTTGGTCTCCGCGCGCATCGTCCAGAGCGACCGCTCGCGCACGTTTGACTGGATCCGACTGCCGACGGAATAGGCCAACCCGCGGTTCGTGCGCACGTCCTTAAACAATCGGCTGCGGAAGCCGCCGCCGCCTAAGATGTCGTTCACGATTGCGAAGGCCGGGTAGTCCGGATCGTTTTCTTTCAGCGTCAGTTGCCCCACACGCAGATGCGCCTGCGACGTTTCCTTCCCGACGTAATACACGGGCAGCTTCCCGGCCGCACCAGTCGGCGGCGCCGGAACGGGCGGCAACGTCAACGTCGGCACCTCGCCTTTGGCCCAGTCGCCGAAGACCTCGCGCAAGAGCCGCAGCAACTCGGCCTTCTCGAAATCGCCGCTCACCCCCAGCACGATGCCGTTCGGATGCAGGTGCGCGCGATGGAACGCCACGACATCGTCGCGTGTGATCGCTTTCACCGACTGCACGCTGGACTCGCGTGCGTAGGGATGCGTCGGCCCGTACACGAGCCGCGCGAACTCCCGCGCCGCAATACCCGCCGGCTGATCCTGCCGACGACGAATCGACTCCAAGCCCTCCAAGCGCAACAACTCCAACCGATCGGATTCGAAGGCGGGGGTGCGCAGGAGGTCCGCAAGCATCTTGAGGCCAGTCCCGAGATCCTTCTTCAGCACGTCGAGCGACGCCGAGCCGGATTCGTCGCCGATACTGATGCCGATCGACGCAGCGATCTGCTCCAACGTCTGGTCGATCTCCTGTGCCGACTGTCGCGACGACCCGCCGGTGCGCATGAGTTGTCCGGTGACTTCGGCCAGACCGTCTTTGCCCTCGGGATCGAGCCACGAGCCGACGCGCATCATCGCTTGGAGCGACACAAGCGGGAGCTCGTGGTCTTCCAGGAGGTACACGACCATGCCGTTCTCCAACACGACACGTTCCGCAGTCGGCGGCACAAAGGCGACCGGTTCGAACGTCATGCTGCGTGGATCGACGCCGGTCGCCACAGCGCGCTTCGTCGCGGCAGCCGTCGTCGGCGCAGTCGGCGCACCGCCCGCATGGGCGCAGGCCGTCAGCATGACCGCCAAAAGGGTCGAGGCGGTTACCGCCGATATCGTTCGAGCGATCATGACCGTCCCTCCTTTCGAGCGCCGCGCGGCGTGGCGGGTCCTGGTGCATCGGACGCGTCGCTGGGCGTACGCACCAGCGTCGCGACCGTCCGATTCTGCTTCGTCAAATACAACGCGGCCACACGCTGCACATCCGCCGCCGTCACCGCCGCAATCCGATCCCGCCCGGTGATGACGTAGCGCCAATCGCCGAACACGGTCTGATAGTAGGCCAACGATCCGGCCAGCCCGCTGCTCGACCGGAGCGAGCGCGTGAGACCGGCGTCCAAATTATTCCGGACTTTGTCGAGTTCCTGCTCGGTGACCGGTTCCGTTTTCAGCCGTTCCAATTCGGCGTACACCGCCGCCTCGACCTCCGCCGCGGTGTGCGGCGCGCGCGGCACGGCATGAATCGTAAACAACGTCGGTGTGCGCGAACCGGGAAAGCCGGTGTCCGCATCGACGGCAACCGCAACTTTCTGTTCGCGAATCAGTTTGTCGTGCAACCGCGACGTGACGCCGTCGGTCAGCACCGACTCGATCACGTCGAACACGTAGTCGTCCGGATGGCCGATGCCCGGCTTCCGAAAGCCGATCACCAACATCGGCTCGGCATCGAATCCCACGTCGACACGTCGTTCGCCACGTTGCGGCGGTTCCTCGGTGAACACGGCAGGCGGCACCGGTGCCGACGGGATCGACCCGAACGTGCGCTCGACCAGCGCGATGACCTCCGCGGGCTTGATGTCGCCGACCATCGCGATCACCGCGTTGTTCGGACTGTAATAGGCTTGGAAAAATTGCTGCGTGATCGCCGGCGTCAGCCCTTGAATGTCCGCGCCCCACCCGATGGTCGGGAATTGATACGGATGCGCTTGGAACGCCGCGGCACTGAGCGCTTCATAGAGCAGTCCCGAGGGACTGTCATCCGTGCGGAGACGCCGCTCTTCCATCACGACGGCGCGCTCCTTATAAAATTCGCGCATCACGGTATTCGCCATGCGATCCGATTCGATGGCCGCCCACAGCGGCAACCGATTCGAAGGCAGACTGACGATATAGCGCGTGACATCCTTGCCGGTCGTCGCGTTCATGCCCACGCCGCCATGGCGCTGATAGAGCAGCGGGATTTCGTTTTCCACGACGTACTGTCCGGCCTTCGCCTGCAACTCGGCGAAGCGTTTTTCCAACTCGGCGACTTTCGCCGTCGCCGTCGCATCGGGCGTTTCACCGCGTTCGGCCCTCGCCGCCATCGGTCGCCGCGCCGCTTCCAATTCGGCATTCAGACGATCCAATTCGTCGAGCAACGGCCGCTCGGCCTCGTAGTCCTTCGTGCCGAGAAGCTGCGTGCCCTTAAACGCCATGTGTTCGTACAAATGCGCGACGCCGGTCTGGCCGGTGATTTCGTTCACACCACCCACGCCGAACGTGACGTTGATCGACACGACCGGCGCATGGTGCCGTTCGACCATCAACAGGCGCAGCCCGTTCGACAACCGATGTTCGATCACCCGATCTTTCAGCGCCGACATGTCGGCCGACGCCGTCGCGCCGCCGAACGCCGCCGCGCCCATCGCGAGGGCCAGCACCACGGCCGCCGCACGACAGGAGCGAGCCCACCGCGCCAAGTTCAACCGCAATCGCACCCGCACCCTGTGGTTCATGTGAAGATCTCCATCAGTCCGTCCGGTCGTTCGATAAACCAATCCGGCTTGCAGGCCACCATCCGTTCGCGATTCCCCATGCCCCAGCCGACGGCGCAGACCCGCACACCCGCATTGTGCCCACCATTGATATCGTTCGTACTGTCGCCGATCAAGACCGCACGCTCCGGCGCCACGCCCGCCTGCGCCAGCAGATGCTCCAGCATACCCGGTTCCGGCTTCATGCCGAAGCCGCTGTCGCCGCCGACGACAAATTGAAAATGGTGCGCACCGAGCCCTTTCAAAATGGCCAACGTGTATTCGTACGACTTGTTCGTCGCGATCGCCTGCCGCGTGCCGCGAAAGTGCGTCAGCACTGCCTCGATGCCGGGGTAAAAGCGCGTCCGATCCAGACAGTGCGCGAGGTAGTGACCGCGGAACACGCGCAAGGCCTCGGCATTACGCGTCTCGTCCATTTCGCCGACCGCGAGCCGCAGTAGTTTTTTTACGCCGTCGCCCACAAACCCGAAAATTTCTTCCTGCGGCCGCTCGGGCAGGCCCAACTCGCGCAAGGTCAAATTCACCGCCAGCGCGATATCCCACTTCGACTCGATCAGCGTACCATCTAAATCCCACATGATGAGATCGACCGGCGTCTTCGTCCTGTTCGCACCGCTCATAGATCGCGTCTCACTCCTTCGTCGGCGCCGGCGCGGTCGCAGGCTTGGGGCGTGTTGCCGCCGCCTTCGCCTGCTTCAACGCATCCTGTAGGTCGCTCAGTTGTTGGCGTTTGGCCGCATCCGGTTCATCCAACCACGATTGGCGCACTTCGTTCACCATCCGCTTGTGGCCGACGTGCGGCGGCAGAATCGGCTCGACGATCCGCCAGCGATTTTTCACGGCCTTCAGGCGAAACCGCACTTCCTCCGTCGTCGGCTCCGGGAGAAACACACCGGTATCGAAATAGACGGAGCCCAGCACCGTATAGGTCACAGGGATGACGACTTCGAGCGTGTTCACCACTTCCCACTTGCTGAAATCTTCCGTAATGGTCGACCCGTCGGTAATCACCACATGGCCCCACACCGGGTCCTGTCCCCAGCCGATGTACGGCGCCACCGCACCGTAGCTGGTCGACGCGAGCCGCGCGCCCTTCGTATCCAGGCCGATGAATTTTTTAACGACTTCCACAGGACTGTGCGAAAGCGAGCCGGTTTGCGCGGACGCGGCAGAGGGGCTGAGCGCCGCCGCGCAGAGCACAAACACCGCGGCAAGCCACAGACGCATCAGGCGACCTCGTGAATGTGCATCATGTTCGTCCCGCCCGGTTGTCCGGCGACCATGCCGGATACGAGCACGATGCGTTCGCCGACGCGGACGAGTTCGCGCGCTTTTAACACCTGTTCGACGCGCGCCACGCGGTCGGCGCTCGGCGCCAGCACCGGCACACATTCGGCGCGCACACCCCAGACGAGTGCGAGCCGCTGCCGGACGCATTCCGTCGTCGTCAACGCAACAATCGACACTGGCGAACGATCCTGCGCAAGCAACCGCGCGGTGCGGCCGGATTCCGTCAACGCGACGATGGCGCGTGCCTGCACCCGTTCGGCCGCATCCGCCGCCGCGCGACAGGTGGCCTCGGCAATCGGATCGGCCCAACCCTGCCAGCGCGCGGGATCCGCCACACGCGGCGATTCGTCATCCGGCAGCCGACAGGCCCGCTCGGGCATCGCCCGTTCGGCCGCCGTCACCAACCGATGCATGACCGCGACAGACTCGACGGGATATTGCCCGGCGGCCGTTTCCGCCGAGAGCATGACGGCATCGGTCCCGTCGAACACCGCATTGGCCACATCCGACGCTTCCGCACGCGTCGGCACCGGCGAGCGCGTCATCGACTCCAACATCTGCGTCGCGGTGATCACCAGGCGGCCCGCAGCGTTCGCCGACGCAATAATCCGTTTCTGCAAAATCGGGACGGCTTCCGGCCCCATCTCCACACCCAAGTCGCCGCGCGCCACCATGACGCCATCGGACGCGGTCAACAATGCGGGCAACGTCTCGATGGCTTCCGCGCGTTCGATCTTCGCGATCAACGGCTGCGTCCCGCCGCTCGCCTGCACGAAGGCACGCGCCGTTTGCACATCCTCCGGACTCCGCACAAACGACAGCGCGATGTAATCCACACCCTGCGCGACGCCGAACCGAATATCCGCGCGATCCTTGTCGGTCAACGTCGGTGCGCTTACGACCGTGCCGGGAAGATTGAGCCCCTTGTTGGACCGCAGCAGTCCGCCCTGCACGACGACGCAGCGCACGGTGCCCTGTTCGATAGCGAGCACACGAAATTCGATCAACCCATCGTCGATCAAAATACGGGCGCCGACTTTGAGGTCGCGCGCCAAATTGGGATAGGTCACCGGCAGCGCCACGGCCTCAGGCGTCGTCGCGCGCTCGGCCTCGGCGGTCGCGGCCACCTGACGAAACCCATGTTGGCCGCCGGCGCGCAACGCGCTGCCGGTCAACGCAATCGTCTCGCCCGCCTTCACCAGCACCCCGTCCGGCGGCAAGATCCCAAGACGAATACGCGGACCTTGCACATCTTGGAGAATCGCGACGGCACGCCCACGCTCGGCTGCCGCTTTGCGCAACATCGCGATCACCTCGCCGTGCCGCTCGTGGCTGCCGTGGGAAAAATTCAGGCGCGCAACGTCCATTCCCGCATCGAGCAGATGCCCGACCACCTCGAGGGTGGCGCTGGCTGGACCGATCGTGCAGACGATTTTGGCTTTCCGCATGCTGTGAGGGGGATTCGCACGGATGCGACGACGGATTCTACCAGGAGGTTTCCGAGCCACGCAATGAACGGCGCGTGGATCGTGACGTCATCGACGACGCCGACTGCTCCAACTACAAAGCGTCTCATCCGTCTGTCACGTCCACGTCAGCACTGTGTGAAGTCTGTGCGTTGTTGGTCGCGCAGGCACATGCTAGAGTGCACGCGCACAGGATACAGACAATGCCGACGTCACCAACACCACAGGGACCACACCGATCGCCAGGCTCACGCCGAGGGATGATCCTCGCGGTGCTTGGCCTGCTGCTCGTTGCCATCGCCGCGCTGACACTATTTTCGCGGCCCGCTCCGTCGCATTCGACATCGGCCGCACCAAGCGCGGTCGAGGCAACACGCACGGCGCCACCGCCGCAATCGACGCTCGATCAGGATCGCGCGCCTCGTCTTGCGCCGCGCCCTGCACGCGATGCAACAGCGCCGACCGACGCCCCACGATCCGCACGCCAACGTCAGCCCGACGGCATTCCTGCCAAGGTGCTGGAGGTGTTGGAG
The DNA here is from genome assembly GCA_046351095.1 of Nitrospiraceae bacterium. Taxonomy (GTDB): domain Bacteria; phylum Nitrospirota; class Nitrospiria; order Nitrospirales; family Nitrospiraceae; genus BQWY01. Next base: position 2,437,557 of record JAXLZC010000001.1, on the reverse strand, counting down.
TATGTCACGAGCCACGAGGGACGCCCGCCAGCCGGATACGTCGGTGGACGGTCGTTTGAAAACCGCGAGCAGCGGCTCCCGCGCGGGCGGTACCGCGAGTACGACGTAAATCCCAAAGTGCCGGGGCAGAATCGCGGCGCCGAACGACTGGTGATCGAGCGCAGCGGCAAAGCCTTTTACACCGACGACCACTATCGGACGTTCACGCCGGTGAACTGACAGGAGATTTCATGCCGGTTTCCGATCCTCTCCTGCGTCTGAGCGCCCCCTGGGTCTACCGCGTCATTGTGCCGCGTGGGCAGACGGCGGCCTCGTGGATCCCCGTGCCGTCCGAGGCGCGCCTCGTGTCGTTGGACGGCGCGACCTGCCGCACCAAGGCCGATCTCCTACGCGCGATGGCGCGCGCCTTTGCCTTCCCCGATTATTTCGATCCCAACTGGGATGCGCTGGAAGAGTGTCTCACGGACCTCGAATGGTTCCCGGCGGATGGGTACATCCTCGTAATCGACCACGCCGACGACGTCTTGGCGGACGAGCCGGCGGAACGGGCGACGTGGCTCGCTATCTTGCGCGCGGCCGGCGACTTTTGGGCCGACTCGCACCAGCGCGTCTTTCGCACGCTCCTGGCCACAGCGCCCTCCAAAACCTCCCGCTCTGGGACCAAAGCCCCTACCTCTGCAGCACGCACAAACACGAAAAAACCCGCAGCCTGGCGCCTTCCCGTCTGGAGCGCCCAGTGACAGATTTACAAAGCGGTTGATATAGTGCCGGGCGTTGTCGACGCAACCCACAACCTTTTGCACCATAGGGAGGACACCATGGGAATGTTCGACGCACTGACACAAGCGGCGGGCGCGCTGCTGGGCGGGAAGGATGCCGGCATTCAGGGCCAACTGCTGCAAGCGGCCACACAACTCTTGGGGAAGGATAGCGGCATCGGCGGACTCGCCGGGTTGGTCCAGTCGTTCCAGAAGAACGGCATGGCCGACATCGTGAACTCGTGGGTGGGCAAGGGCGAGAACCTCCCGATTTCGCCGGCGCAGGTGCAGCAGGGCTTGGGCGGTGGGTTGTTGGAACAATTGGCGAAGCAAGCGGGCTTGAGCACGGACGCAGCCAGCCATCAGCTGTCGAGCCTGCTGCCGTCGCTCGTAGATAAGCTGACGCCGGATGGACACATTCCGGAGTCGAACATCTTGGAGCAGGGTTTGAACTTGCTTCGCGGGAAATTGGGCTAAGGTCGAACGCGCTCGTCGCGCTCGATCAGGGGTGAAAAAGCGAGGGGGCGCCGTGGACTTCCACGACGCCCCCTCGCTGCTTTCTATTCACTGTCTATTGTATTGGACAGTATCTATTCTACGGCGCGTCTAGACACAGCTCACATCAATTCGCAACTGATCTACAACTGGGCCCCTCGCGACACCCGGCCGCGTACGTTGCCGGCGACCGTCTGCACGCGCTTCATCCCGGCACGCAGCCGAGCCGCCGTCGGAATAGGGTCACCGTCGAGGGAGGACGGCCCCGCATCGAACAGGCCCTCCGTGGCGACCGCCGTCGCCATATCCGCGACGCCCGCCAACTCCGCCTCGCTCCACTCTGTGTATGCGCCGTGACTGGCCATATCCGCCTCCGACTTTCCCTGGTTCGGTTCGACTAGTGATGCACGTCGATCACATCGCGCTCAGCACTCCGTTGAGAGACCGTAACAAATCGGCTGCCGGGACAACGCTAGGCAATCCCCTGGTTCAATCCACTGGATTCGGGGACGGCGACTTGCTGTTGCACCACGTGCGACCGGTCGCCTGACGCCGATGCACCCTGCGCGGTGCCCGCGAGAGAACGACTCACGATAAACAGTCCGACACCGGCACGCCGCGGCGCAGAGACAGACGGCACACATTGCCCACTGCCGCCCGTACCTCCGGCAAGAAGGTACTGTTCCTGGTGAACCGAACAGATCCCGTGGGTGAACCGGTCGTCGTGCAGCGGCGCGCACTCGCTCAAGACCGCACCCTGCCCTTCCTGCTCGCACCACGCACACACGACTTTCATAGATCCTCGGTTGGTTCGCTTCGCCGTCAGCATGTCACTCGACGCCCATCACGAAAGTGAGCGTTCACCCTCGCAAGAGTTGCGCCGCGACGCGCGTCTCTCGCGTGCCGCCGATCTAGCCCAAAAATTGAGGGGACTGTCGTGCGCACGAGGACAGGTATGGCAAACGGATGTGAAGGACTGTATGCGGCAGACTATAGGGGCACATGTGTAAATACGGCCAATTCTCTGGGCACACGAGATGGCACCCGCGGAAGTTGTGTAGGCGGGAAGACGACGGCGGTCTCCCCTGCCACTCCCTCGCTTGACCCTGTTCCGAGCGGAATGCTACCGTGCGCGCCTTCTATGAAAACGACAAAATCCGAAAAGCTCTTCGAGGCGGCTAAGGCCGTCATTCCCGGCGGGGTCAACAGTCCGGTCCGCGCATTCCGCGCGGTGGGCGGCGTCCCGCGCTTCATCACCCGCGCCAAGGGCGCACGCCTGTACGACGCGGACGGCAACAGCTACCTGGACTACGTCTTGTCGTGGGGGCCGATGATCTTGGGCCACGCGCCGACGCCGGTCATCCGCGCGATTCGCCAAGCAGCGGGCCAAGGCACCAGCTACGGCGCGCCGACGGAGCTCGAAGTGACGCTCGCGACAATGATCCGCGAGGCCGTGCCGTCGATGGAACAGGTGCGGTTGGTCAGCTCCGGGACGGAAGCGGTGATGAGCGCAATTCGCGTCGCGCGCGGCTTCACGAAGCGGAATACGATCCTCAAGTTCGAAGGCTGCTATCACGGGCACAGCGACTATCTACTGGCCAAGGCGGGGTCGGGATTGGCGACGTTGGGGATTCCCGATTGTCCGGGTGTGCCGGCCGACTTTACGAAATACACACTGACGGTGCCGTACAACGATTTACGCGCTGCGCAAGAAGTTTTCGCGCGGCACGGCAACGACATCGCCTGCGTAATCGTGGAACCGGTCGCCGGCAACATGAACGTCGTCCCGCCGTGGCCGGAATTTCTGCCGGGCCTGCGCGAGCTGACGCGGCAGCATGGCGCGCTGCTGATTTTCGACGAAGTCATCACCGGCTTCCGCGTGCACTACGGCGGCGCGCAAGCGCTCTACAAGGTGACGCCGGACCTGACGATTCTCGGGAAGATCATCGGCGGTGGGTTACCGGTCGGCGCCTACGGTGGACGGCGCGACATCATGCAGCTCATCGCACCGGCGGGACCGGTCTATCAGGCAGGCACGTTGTCGGGGAATCCGCTGGCAGTCAGCGCGGGCATCGCCGCGTTGAAGCAACTGAAGGCGAAGAAGGTCTATCGGCAGCTGGATCAGCGGGCGGAGGCGCTGGCGTCCGGCCTGGCCGCCGAAGCCAAACGCGCGAACATCGACCTCTTTCAAACGCGTGTTGGGTCGATGATGGGCGCCTTCTTTACAAAAGGCCCGGTCAGCGATTGGGCGACGGCGAAGACCTGCGACACGACCCGCTACGGCACATTCTTCCACGCCATGCTCGAACAGGGCGTGTACCTCGCGCCGTCGCAGTTCGAAGCGGCGTTTGTGTCGACCGCGCACAGCGCAACCGACATCACCGCCACCCTCAAGGCCGTCCGCAAGGCCTTCGCGAAACTCTAGCGCCGGAGTCCGGAGCATTTCTCACGGGCCTCACCGGCCCACCCGGCCGGTTTCGCCCGTATCCGTCCCGATACAGTTCTAACCAGAACGATACAGCCCTTTCCGGGGGGCTACTCGTCTTCGTCCTCCATTTCGAGCGCTTCCTGACGCCGCTGCTCCTCCATGGCGTTGTGCAGCAGCATCCGAATGAACATCGAGTAGAGCGAACCCTTCTCGAGCGTCCCGCCGGGCGGCACCGCGATGCGCCCTTCCTTAATCATCTTGTCGAGCCACGCCTTTTGATCGGGCGCGATCAAGATGGGAATTTCGACCAATCCGACTTTGCCAAACATATCCATACGATACCCTTTGTCCCTTTCCTGGTGGTGCCTGCTGAGTTCCGTGAGGCCCCGCCGACCACACAGCAACAGGCCGCTCTGACGCGGCGCGATGTGGCACAGCTCGACGAGGAAGGCGGCATTTCAGCACGCGGTTTTTCGCCTTGTCAACGGACGCGACGCAAGTGACGCACGAATCCCCTCGCGCCGATTTTTGGCGAATGCGCCATGCATAGCTTTTGCAGAGTGACGGTCAGTCACACGAGCGCACGCAGGAGGGAGCTTTGTATGGCTGCAGAGAATCGATCGACAGGAATGACACGCACCTATCTCGCGGCTTGGATCGGGAGTGTTCTGTTGGTCACCGCGCCTCACACCGTGAGCGCCACGGATACAAAGGGCTCGGATCGCAACCCGTACCTGTATAGGATCGACACCGCACACACGACAACGCAATCGAAACACCAGTCACGTAGTCATACCAATACCGCGACGCACAGCAGCCGCGCGACGTCGTCCGCGTCGATCGCAACGCCGCAGAAACATACCATCAGACAGGGACAACCAATCTCCCGTCGGCCTTCGCGCATCCATCGCATCCGGAGTCGACGCATCGCATCGTCATTTCATTCGACTCGACGTTCGCGAGGGTTACGAGGTCTGCCTCGCGCCGCAGCCGCGCAGGCACTTCACGGCACGGTCGAGGTCGACGGGCAATTTCTTCGACCGATCGACGGCGACACGTTTGCGTACAACGGCCATTCGATTCGTATCGCAGGCATGGACGCACCCGAACTCGGCGCACCAGGAGGATCGGATGCGGCGCAACACTTGGCGGCGCTGCTCCAAACCGGACGTGTCACGATCATGCCGCAAGCCCGTGACGTCTACGGCCGCACCGTGGCAACCGTGATGCTCAACGGCTACAACCTCGCCGAACGTATGATCGCCGAAGGCTACGCCCGCAAGGATTAGTTCAGCGTGAATCAGAAGACCTGAGCGGTGAGAAGTAAACCGTAAGCTCTTTCTATCGACAGGGGCATGGCGGGGAGTCAACGTTGACAAGAGATTGAGCCCGCGCAAGAATCACTACAGAGTGTACTCAATGCGCTGCGCATTATACCCTTTAGTATTTGCGAGTTTGGATGGCGATTGTGCATGGAAAAACTGCTTATTGATTCGAGTGCGCTCTGCGACGTCTTTCAGGCGAGCTCACCATTTCGGACAGATGCAATTGCTTTCCTTGAGAAGCTCCAAACAACCGGCATCACAGCGACGATGCCCGCGCACGCCTGGTTCGAGGTCTGGTGCACACTTCTCCGCTTCTCTAGTATTGACAAGAAGTTTGCTGGCCCAATCATCGCCGGCTCTAGAACCTTACCTATCAAGCTTATCCATATCGATGACCACTTCATGTGCAAGTATGCCAACCAGCACCTACCTCCGCTCAAGGGTGGCGACCACATCTTCGTTGCCGTCGCCAAAGTCGATGGTTACACGCTGATCACCCGCGACAACCAAATGCGTGCGGCCTGCGACTCGCTCGGTATTAAATCAATGTCTCCTGGTGAGTATCTCCGACTCAGTCAACCCACGTAACTTCTGGTCCAAACCTGGGGCCATGCTTAGATCCACACAATAGGATGGCTCCTCCGAAAATGGACAACGCCTTTGCGGAACAGTTTGCGGCTGCATGGATTGCCGCGTGGAATGCGCATGATCTCGACCGCGTCCTATCGCACTATGCCGACGATTGTGAAATGTCATCGCCCATGATCGTGCAGGTGGTGGGCGAACCCAGCGGCACGCTACGCGGGAAGGCGGCGGTCGGCGCTTACTGGAGAAAAGCGCTCACGCTCATCCCAGATCTTCAGTCCGAGCTGCTGACGGTTCTTGTCGCCGTCACTATCTAAGCACAACCTTTCCCAATATCCCTCTCTCTTGCACGCATTGAAATCCAGATAATGCCTGGAGATGTGCTGCAGTTTTGATAATAGAAATATTTTCTTCTAGACTCGCTTTCCAGCAGACGTCGTATATTAACTGGCGTTGCTGTACGAGCACTCACCACAGACTCATTGGTCCGACACAATCATGAAAGCAATCGACGGGTATCGATTGATCACGCCAAGCGAGTTGACTTGGCGCCCCTCGAATCTGATGCGCATCCCGAATGCTGACTACCTGGAGCGCACCGGAAGCGAACTACTTGGCGCGCGCTTGTGGCGTCTGCCTCCCACTAGTGCGAATACGCTCCACAAGCATGTGATCGCTGAGGAATTCTACTTCGTACTGGAGGGCACGGGTCGCATGCGCGTCGGGGAAGAGACGTTGACTATACCACGCTATGGCGGCGTTCTCGTTGGGCCGTCTGTCCTCCGACAAGTATTCAATGATTCCGACTCGGAGGTGCTGTGGCTCATTCTCGGTGCACCCGACAAGGAGTCCGAGTCCGGCAAGATTGACTTGAAGGAGTACTACCCACAAGACCCCACGCTCCTTCCGCCAGAACTCAAAGGGGCAACATGGCCGCCCAAAACCTAGCCGCACCGAATAAGGCGCTAGCGCCAACACGGCCGGATCGCGTAACTTGCATGACGACACCCATAACAGTAGACAACGCCTTTGCAGAACAGTTTGCGGCTGAATGGATTGCCGCGTGGAATGCGCGCGATATCGACCGCGTCTTGTCGCACTATGCCGACGACTTCGAAATGTCATCGCCCGTGATCGTGCAGGTGGTGGGCGAACCCAGCGGCATGCTACGCGGGAAAGCGGCCGTCGGCGCCTACTGGAGAAAAGCACTCACGCTCATCCCGGATCTTCAATTCGAACTGCTGTCTGTTTTCGTTGGGATGAATTCCATCACGCTCTCCTATCGCGGAGCCCATGGCCGGCTCGCTGCGGAAGTGTTTCACTTCGGTGTCGACATGAAAGTCATCCGCGCCATTGCGCACTATGCCGCGTAGTATTTCCGCAACTGAAGTCTTAGCGAGAGGACGCCCATGACACGAATCAGCATCTTGTATCCGAATACACCGGGCTCGCGATTCGACCTGTCCTACTACATCGACACGCATATGCCGATGTCGATCAGGCTCCTGAGTGCACATCCCGAATTTAAAGGGGTCTCCGTCGAACATGGTCTGGGCGGAGCGGTTCCTGGCGCTGCACCGGCCTACATCGCCATGTGTCACTTCCTCTTCACCTCCATCGACGACTTTCTCGCGGCCTTCATGCCGCACGCCGCAACGCTTCAAGGCGATATGCCGAACTACACGGACATCGAGCCGGTGATTCAATTCAACAACGTGCTGATTCTTCAGTAGTCGCCGACGCATCTCCGGTACAGGCGCAGCAGATGACCGTCGAGCTTCCTACGATCGCGTTCCTGCACACTTCGCCGGCGCACGTCGCGACGTTCACGACCTTGCTGGCACGCCCGAGTCCAGGCACTCGTTCGGCACACGTGGTGGACGAGGCCTTGCACTTTAGTGAGAGACAAGACCTACCCCCTCTAGTTTCACGTGTGTACTGATACGCGGTGAGGTCGCACATTCATACGTAAGATAGGCAGGGAGCACGTATGGCTGACGAGGACGAGTGGGAAGAGGTTTGGGATGCTCGTGCCCAGGCACTCTCCCGTGTGCTTGGGCCAAAGCATGAGGATGTTTTTCACGCTCCGCATCCCTTCGGGCTTGGCAGGCAGGCGGACGTTGTGGCTTTCTACCACCACATTCCCGGCGTGGTCTATGTGACAGCGGAGCTGACGGGCAAACCAGATGCGTGTTACGCAGACTACGAGTTGATGATTTGCCACCGCACAGATGCTGATTGGGGCGTGAACGTGATCAGTCGGCTTGCGCCGTATACCCAAGAGTCATCCATCGACGAAGGAGAGTCGATGGACATTGATTCGGCCACGCCGGCGGATTCCCTCATCAAGGCTTTCGTTTTCGACACCTATCGGAAATTCACGCTCTTTGGCGAAGAGTTCGACCTTCGCCTATGCGTCGGCATCACGAAGGCGGAATTGCAGTTCAAGATCGAGCATGGTGCTGAGGAATTATTCGCAAGATTGAAGCGACACGGCGTGTATCCGTACACCGATCTTGATCGTGACAGCATTCCGCTCGATGTCTAACTATGCACTAGAGATTGACCTTCCCAAACCATTCCATTCACCGTATCGTTGATCCCTTCGCAGATGGGGATGTGTATTGTGTGTGTTTGTATGACTGAGGTCTGGGTGAGCGCAGCACGTTGACGGCTCTCCCCCTCTCTTCGCGTGGAGGGCTCCATGTCCGGTCCAGCACGAACGGGTGTGCTCATCTACGCAAAGAACGTGCTGTCCGTCTCCGCCTTCTACGAGCAAGTATTGGGGGCTGCGGTACTCCATGCGGACAACGAACACAGAGTCCTACAATCTCCAGATGTCCAACTCATTATCCACGCGATACCGGATTCGCACAGCAACTCCATCGTCATTGACGTGCCACCGGTGGCGCGCGAGAACCAAGCGATCAAGCCCTTCTTCACCGTTGCAAATTTGACGGTAGCGGTGCGCATTGCAGAAGAGTGTGGAGGGCGAGTGCTGGGGCCGGACTGGCCTGGCCCAGGCATGCAGATTCGCAATGTCTGCGACCCGGAGGGCAACATCGTGCATCTACGTGCTATTGCGACCTAACAGTAAGCACATGAACGACACACGCCGAGGACTGACGCAGCGGTTTAATGAGACCGATCGCGCGCACTTACTTCGAGTCAAAGGTGTAGGCCCAAAGGTGATCGAGAGGATCGAGCAGATGGGCATCTCGTCCATGTCCCAACTGGCCGAGGCGAATGTGCGCGACCTCTTGGTCCGTGGCGCTCAACTCTCAGGCTCCTCATGCTGGAAGAATAGCCCCCAGGCCAAGGCTGCAATCACGTCCGCTATCGAAGCCGCACTCAATTTTGTCCATCAGAACCACACGTCGCGGTAGTCGCTCCCGGCTCACAACGACCATCCGGAGTATCGTCCTGCTCCTCACAGGTCGGAGCCTTCTGATAACACCCTCTTAACTTGACGGCGTTGGCGCGTCTTGCCATGAATAGGCGCGATGTCGGCTGGCATGGCACGAGCCTCCAGAGTCGACATCCTCCTCAATCGACACGCGCATCTCACACCGGAGTATTCCACACTTGAACGTCGCCGTCTTCAGCACCAAATCCTATGACAAAGCGTTCTTCGAGGCGGCGAATGCGTCGCACGCGCATGAGTTGGTCTTCCTCGAACCGCGCCTGACACGCAGCACGGTATCGCTGGCGCGCGGCTTCGGCGCGGTCTGCGCCTTCGTCAACGATGAGCTTGACGCCGCCACACTCAACGCGCTCGCGGACGGTGGGACGACGATCCTAGCGTTGCGCTGTGCGGGCTACAACAACGTGGATCTCGCGGCGGCGCGTGCGCGCGGATTTCGCGTCGTCCGCGTGCCGGCCTATTCGCCCTTTGCCGTCGCGGAGCACACGATCGCGCTGATCCTAGCGCTCAATCGAAAAGTGCATCGCGCCTACAACCGTGTGCGGGAAGGGAATTTTGCGTTGGACGGCCTGCTCGGCTTCGACCTACACGGCCTGACGGTCGGTGTGGTGGGGACGGGCACGATCGGCATTCAAGTGGCGCGGCTGCTGCGCGGATTCGGCTGCGAGGTGTTGGCGTACGATCCGACTCCGCGCGCGGACGGCGAGACGCTGGGGCTGCGCTATGTCGACCTGGCGACGCTGTACGCGCACTCGTCGATCATCACGTTGCACTGCCCGCTCACGCCGAAGACACGCCACATCATCGACACGTCGGCGGTGGCGCAGATGAAACCCGGCGTCATGCTCATCAACACGAGTCGCGGTGCCCTGATCGAAACGAGTGCGGCCATTGCGGGCTTAAAGAGCGGCCGGATCGGCTACCTAGGCTTGGACGTGTACGAGGAAGAAGGGGATTTGTTTTTTGAGGATCTGTCGAATGTCGTGCTGCAAGACGATATCTTCGCGCGCTTGCTGACCTTCCCGAATGTGCTGATCACCGGGCACCAAGCGTTTTTTACGCGTCAGGCATTGGAGCAGATCGCCCGCACGACGCTGGATAGTCTCACGGCGCTGGAACAAGGCCGTCCCTGCTCAAACCAACTGGCGCTGTAAGGATCGCCGATGTCTCGATGCCTCTCCCGCGTGCGCTTGTTCCGCATCGGACTCTGCGGCGGCTTCCTCGCACTCTTGTTGAGTGGACATGCGCCGTCGTTATCGGCCGAGGCACTACCTGCCGCCGCTACTCCCACACCGCAAACGGCCGACTGGTGGTTGCCGCGCCACGACAGCAAAGTGCGCGAGCTGGCGCAGCACCCCGTCGATCTGCTGTTCATCGGCGACTCCATCACACAAGGCTGGGAGGATGAGGGGCGCGCAGTCTGGGCGGCTTTCTATGGGAAGCGGCGGGCGGCGAATCTCGGATTCAACAGCGACAGGACGGACCATGTGTTGTGGCGGCTGACGCACGGGGAGTTGGAAGGGATTACGCCCCAAGTCGTCGTGCTCCACATCGGCACCAACAATCGCGGCCAGCGGCGCGAATCTCCAGCAGAGACGGCGGCTGGAATCGACGCGATCGTCGCCACGCTCCATGCACGGCTGCCGTCCGCAACGGTCCTGGTGCTGGGGATTTTTCCGCGCGGCGGCGACGCCGACGATCCGCGCAGGCAACACAACGATCGTGTGAACGCGCTGCTCAGCCGGACACCGGACAATGCGCATCGACGCTTCATCGATTTGCGGGGACGATTCCTGGAACAGGACGGCCGCATTTCGACGGACATCATGCCGGATCTGTTACATCTGAGCGAAAAGGGATACCGTCGGTGGGCGGAAGGATTGGAGCCTATTCTCACTCCACTACTGAACGCGCATCGTTGATGCGCCGGAGTCGGCGCGCCGTAGAATTTCCTTACGGTTTTTTGCGCGGCGGCTTATTCTTCGGATTGTCGGAAAACAGCAACCACGCCAAGACCAAAAAGCCGATGGCGACGCCGGTGATGGCGAGCCAGGTTCCAAGTTTTTCCATATCGGTGGGCGACTCCTACGTACCGAGTAGTTGTTGCACGAACCCAGGCTCGAGGCGTTTCGGGCGACCGGCCGCGTCCGTCGGCACGAGCGTGGCCTGCCCTTCGACGATCGGGCGATCGGACGCGCTCCCAAAAATACGATGCTGAAAAGTCAGCCGCGCGCGGCTCGGCATCGTCACGAGCGTTTCAATCCGCAGTGTCTCGCCGTACCGCGCCGGCGCTCGGTAGTGCGCCTCGGCATGAATCACGACGAACTGCGTGCCCTGCGCCGCGTGGTCGGCCACTGAAATACCCTTCGCCGCCAGACACTCGGTCCGCGCCCGCTCGAAATATTTCAGATAGTTCGCATAGTACACCACGCCGCCGCAATCGGTATCCTCGTAATAGATCTTAATGTGCATGACATGCGGTGCGTGCATGGTCACAAGGCGAGATGGGGAAACGTCGGCAAGGCCGACTCGGCGATGTCCACGATCGCCAACACCTTTTCCCGCAGTTGTTGCACACGCTCGGGCTTCACGGTCTCGTTGCCGTGACCGAGCACGGCGCGGTCGGCCGCATCAAGTAGCGGCATGAGTGCGGACGATTGTTTGGCAAACCGGTGCCCGAGGTCGTCACCAAGTTCTTCCAGCCATTGATATTGCGCATGGAACGGCAGCTTGAGTCTGCCGTCACGCTCGTCGCGAAAGCGGTTTTCCCACGCCATGCGATACCGTGCCGGGAGTGCGTCGGCGGCAACATCCCACGACTTGATCCGGTGCGCCTTAAACAGTCGGTATTGTGAGGCCTGCTCCAGCCCTCGCAGCAGCACGCGCATCGCGCCTTCCGCATCGTGCTGAATCTGCAGGCGTCGCACGGCGTTGGCGAGTAGATCGACCACCAACCCTTCCTTCGATTCCGAAGGGTCCATGACGATTCGTTCCAGAAAGGCGACGTGCGCCTTCATGGCGGTAACCAATGCAGCCGTTCCGGGCGGACCACCCCAGAGCGCCGCAACTTCCAGCCCCTTCACTGCTGTTTTTAATTTGTCCCACGCAAGCCGGTGCTGCAGCCGATGCCAGCAGGCATACGCCTCCGCCATCGTAGCGAAGGCGTGGTACAACGGTTTTTTCCCGCCGCTGACGCGCCCTTCGCACAGACGAAAGAGTGAGGCCGCCGCTTCATATTCGCCGCGATTAAAAAACAGGCTCGCATCACGCCGCCCGCTCGCGGCGGCTTCATCCCACACGTTGCCTTGAATGGTCGGCGTATCGTCCGTCGAGGTCGACTCGCTTCGATTCACCACCTGGATGAGCTTAGAACTGCGATCCATCCCGGCCAACATCACTGCGCCGACCATACTCGCTGTCGCATCACCCAGCACAACGACCAATTCACCGGGGTGAATGCGCCACGCATCGACTAGTGGCAGAAAATGGTCGGTCAACGCGCGCTGCGAGGCAAAGAGATCGTGCTGGTCGGACGTCACCACCCAATCCCACCGACGCGGCATGTGGGTGAGAGACGGTTGGATACGGTGTTCGATCACCTCGCGACTGTGCTCGGGGGCAAAAAAGCAGAGGAGCTCCGGTTGCAGCTCATTGATCGTCCGCACGAGAGGAGCCACATTGTCCACCATCGCACAGAGGAGTGCCTTCCCGGAGCCGGTCGGATGCATAACGCGCGGACTATACCATCGGCCCCGAAGGCGGGCAAACGCGCGGCGCAGGCGCTGTCGAGGCGGGCGACGCTTGACCCTTCACCCGATTGTGTCTAGACTTCTGCCGCTTCCCACACGCTAGGTAGTCTCACCAGGATCGCAGTGTCCGTGCGCCGGCGCATACCGAGGTGATGCATGGTCTGGTGGTATTGGATGGTGCTGGGCCTTGTCCTCATCGGCCTCGAACTCGTCACGCCCGGCGGATTTTATCTCTTCTTCTTCGGACTCTCGGCACTGCTCGTCGGTGCGTTCGGCGGACTTGGCCTCACCCTTCCGACCTGGGTGGAGTGGTGCCTCTTCACCGTCTTCGCCGTTGCGTCATTGTTGATGTTCCGCAAACCGCTCGCGCGAGCCACCGCCGCCCTGCCGGGGCGACACGAAGTCGATAGTGTCGTAGGGGAACATGGGGTGGTCGTGCAGGCGATGGCCGAAGGCGCGATGGGTAAAGTGGAATTGCGCGGCTCACACTGGAACGCCTGCAATGCGGGGCCAGGGCTGCTGGTGAAAGACCAGCGCTGCCGGGTGGATCGTGTCGATGGGCTGACGCTCTGGGTTACCGCCGCCTAACGATCGCGAGGGCATTCACGTATGGAGGACAGCACAATGTCGGGTGGAGTCCTGGTGATGTTGGTACTCGCTATCTTGGCGCTCATTACCGTCGCCAAGACGGCGAGAGTCGTCCCGCAGCAGAGCGCCTACGTCGTCGAACGCCTCGGGAAATACCACAGTACGCTGAATGCCGGATTCCATATCTTGGTTCCGTTCGTCGATGCTGTTCGATACAAACATTCGCTGAAGGAAACCGCGATCGACATTCCCGAGCAAATTTGCATCACACGCGACAATGTCCAAGTCGGCGTCGACGGTGTGCTGTACCTCAAAGTCATGAATCCCGAGCGGGCGTCATACGGCATTTCCGATTACAACTTTGCCCTGTCGCAGTTGGCGCAAACGACGCTGCGGAGCGAGATCGGCAAGATCGACCTGGATCGCACATTCGAAGAACGAACCAACATCAACGTCCAGGTCGTGCATGAACTGGACAAAGCCTCAGAGCCGTGGGGCGTAAAAGTGCTCCGCTATGAAATCAAAAACATTACGCCCCCGAAGGACGTGCTCAACGCGATGGAAAAACAGATGCGCGCGGAACGCGAAAAACGCGCCGTCATTTTGACGTCTGAAGGCCAGCGCGATGCCGCCATCAACGAGGCGGAGGGTGAAAAACAGCAAGTGATCAAGGCGTCCGAAGCGAAAAAACAGCAGCAGATCAATGAGGCCGAAGGTGCTGCGCATGCCATCACGGCGCTCGCCACGGCAACGGCCGAGGGTTTGCGAACCGTAGCGCTCGCCACGCAGGTGCCTGGTGGTCAGGAGGCTGTGCAACTTCGTGTGGCGGAACAATACATCGCTCGCTTCGGCGAACTAGCGCGTTCGACGACATCGCTGGTGCTCCCCGCCTCGGTCTCCGACGTTGGGTCCATGATGGCCCTTGCCATGAACGTCATCGGGAAAGGCTCTACGCATCCGACCACACCGTCTTCACAGGACACGCCCTCACGCCGCACATAACCCACGCGGCATTGTTTGACAGGGTGCACCCCCTTTTCTAGAATGCCGCGCATGAAAGCGGCCGCACTTCAGGCGTTCGAGGACAGTGCCTCGGTCAAGCGCGAGTTCATTCGCCTCTATGCCGACCAGCTTGTCTCGCTTGCGCAGCTGATGGCTTCAGCGTTTAAGCAAGGCCGAAAGGTGCTCTTTTTCGGCAATGGTGGCAGTGCGACGGATGCGATGCACCTCGCCGCAGAGTTTGTCGGTCGCTACCACAACAATCGCCGCGCCTTGCCCGCCCTCGCGCTCGGTGCCGATACCTCGGCATTGACCTGCATCGCCAACGACTTCGGCTACGACACCGTGTTTGCCCGCCAGGTCGAAGCGCATGGGGTGCGCGGCGATATCGCCGTCGGTATCAGCACGAGCGGGAATTCCCCTAATGTACTTCACGGCGTGGATGCCGCACGTACGCTGGGACTCACGACCGTCGGCTGGACCGGCCATCAAGGCGGTGCGCTCCGTACGCGGGTAGACCACTGCTTTGTCGTGCCTTCGACGATTACGGCACGAATTCAGGAATGCCACATCACGATGGGCCACGTATTGTGCGAGTTGATTGAGGGAGAGCTCTTTGGCACCCCCTCGCACTAAAGGTTCCCCACGCGGCCCAGTCCTCCCTATCGATGTCAGTCGGTTGAAGACCTACCCGCTCAGTCGGCGCAAAAGCAAAGTGCGCATGTCCGACTTCGCCTCGGCCTGGCGACCCGGTGGGCGTTTTTCGGATTTTCTGGATTCGCTTCCTCACATTCTGGCCGCCGATACCTTTCGGACTGTCGCGAAGACAATTGCGCGCGCGCACCGACAAGATCGCCAGGTCATCCTGGGCATGGGAGCCCATCCGATCAAGGTGGGGCTCAGTCCGCTCGTGATCGATCTCATGAAACGAGGGATCGTCACGGCAGTCGCGTTAAACGGTGCTGGCATTGTCCATGACTTCGAAATCGCCCTGTTGGGTCAGACGTCCGAAGACGTCGAAGCTGAAATTGACTCCGGCCGTTTCGGCATGGCGGAGGAAACCGGGCACATCCTCAATATGGCCATGCGCGCTGGCGCACGAGATGGGAAAGGCATCGGCGAAGCTGTCGGACACTACTTAGTCGAGCACAGCAAACACTTTCCTAACAACAATCTGAGTATTCTTGCCAATGGATATCGACTCGGGGTTCCCGTCACCGTACATGTGGCTGTCGGCACCGATATCATCCACATGCATCCAGCTGCCGACGGCGCAGCCATCGGTGCAGGTTCTCTCGTGGACTTCCGCAAACTGACTGCGGTGGTGTCTTCGATGGAAGGCGGGGTCTACCTCAACCTCGGTTCTGCCGTCATTTTGCCGGAAGTCTTTCTGAAAGCAGTGACGTTGGGGCGTAACCTTGGCCACCCGCTTCGTAAGATCACGACGGTCAATATGGACTTCCTCACACACTATCGCCCACTGACCAACGTGGTTCGACGCCCAACGCAAAAAGGCGGGACCGGGTACACCCTCACCGGACATCACGAAATCATGTTTCCCCTCCTTGCGGCAGCAATCTACGAGAATCTCGCCTCATAAAAATGCGAAGCCCCATGCAGCCGTTAAGGCTGCATGGGGGCTCACTTACCGAACTACGGTCCGAGATTATGGCCGTTGCGTTACGAACACGTCCTTCGTTCCGTTCGTATCGCCATCTTCCAGGTTTGTCGCGTCCGAGGAGAAGGAGATAAACCGCCCGTCCGCACTGATGGACGGCGTTTCACTCGCTCCACCCACCGCCTCATCGCCATTGTGATTCACCGACACACGCTTCATGAAGCCTGCCCCGGTGCCCTGGAGATCCGCTACGAAGATATCGACGTTGCCGTTGGTATCCGGCGTGCCATCGATAAGATTCGTGGCCTTCGACTCGAACACCACGTACCGACCATTCCCACTGATCACAGAAACCTGGCTATCATCATCCGCCTGCACACCGCTCCCGGACTTTGACACCAGTTGCATCGTGCGCGGCGTGGCTTTCCATTCAACCGCAAACACGTCCGCTTTGGCGTTTGTGTCAGCAGCGACAAGGTTGTCGGCCGCTGACCAGAAAGTAATCCACTTACCATCACGGCTGATATAGGGAGTCATGCTGTTATGGTTTCCAACCGCACCCCCGTCATTCTTCGACACAAGCGTGATGGTACCGTCGTTACGATCGTAGACGAAGATATCTGTCGCGCCGTTGGTGTCCTCACCCGCCGCCACAAGATTCGACGCCGTCGACTCAAAAATCACATAGCGTCCGTCCCCGCTGATACCAGGATTGCCAGACCACCCATTGGCTTCAGCGCCACCGAATCCCACGGAGGCCTTCTCCATGGTTTTCGTCGTGCGATTGTAAACAAAGATATCGGCACGTTTGTTGGTATCACCAGGGACGAGGTTCGTGAAGGTCGAGCCGAACGCAACCAGGTTGCCATCCTGGCTCAAGGCCGGATCAAAACTATTGCAAGGCCAGTTGTCGAGCGGAGGCTGATCGCAGGTCCCCAGAGTCCCATTCGGTCCTTCGGAGATTCGCGTGGTCTGCTTGGTGTTACGATCGTGCACAAAGATATCGCCACCACTCGGATCCAATACCAATCCGGCCGGTGCGACGTAATTCGTATCACCCGCCGCCAAATTCCCCGCAAACGACATGAACGCGATGGTGTTCCCATCATCACTGATCGTCCCGGTCACCGTGTCACGGTCACCTTGGAGGTTTCCAGTTCCAACCGAAACGCGGGTTATTTCACCAGTCTGACGATCATGAAGAAAGAGATCCTGCGCGTTGTTCGTATCGTCCGACACAAGATTGTCGGCCAACGACTGGAACACCACATAGCGGCCATCGCCGCTCATCGCAGCTTCACCGCCAAAGTTCGGCTTCACACCGCTCGCCTTGTTGCCGCGAATACCTGCTTTCGTAGTCGAGATGCTGGACGTCTTCTGCCGAATGCGAAGCGACAGGGTTTTTGTATCGTTACCGGCGGCCGTCGTAGCCTTCACGGTAATCGCGCTTACACCGTGTTGGAGCGGCGTACCTTGCAGGAGGCCGGCCTCCGAAAAGGTCAATCCTGCGGGCAATTCTCCTCCAACTAACGTCCACTGCACGTTTGAGCCTGTGTCCGTCGTCAACGAAGCCGAATAGGGCATCCCAACGTCTCCGACAGGCAAGCCGGCATTAATAGTCGGAGAGGCGCTGACGGAACTCGCAGCGCCGCCCCCTCCTGAACTACCGTTACAGCCCGCCATCATCGCAATCAGAGCCACTGCTGCAATCTGCCGCCCCTTAGACCACGAAGCACGTTTCCGAATACGCATGTTTCCTACCTCTCAGCCTGAGACCGGTTGAGGTGAATGCTTGCCATGCGTCACTGTCTTACGGAATGAGGCCCGTGCATATCCCGAAATGGTACTAGGGCTCAGCTCAGAAAGTGGCCTGCAAAGGAGGGATTTCTAAGAGGCTACGGACAAGGGGAAGCCCAAGGGACCCCACGAACGAGGGAGCTATCGAGACCACCTAGCACCGAGATAAATGCCCTGTCGTGCCAGCGAAGAGAGGAGAGATCCTCGGCCCGCCTTTAAAGCGGGCCGAGGGTACGTTAGGAGAGCTTAGTTAGGAACAACCAGCGAGCGCTGCGTAATGAACGCGTCAATTGCGCCATTGTTGTCAGGCTGCACCAAGTTTCCGGCACCCGAGTAGTAGGTTACGTAGCGACCATCGGCACTGATCCGCGGGAAACGGCTGTCCGCATCAGCAGGGACGCCGTTGCTATCAGCCGAAACGATTTGCGGCGCACTACCAACCCGCATCACATGGACTCTTCTATCGCCAGACAAGCCATCGGGCTCCACTGTTCCACGATGGAACGTTAAGTACTGACCATCTCGCGAGATCGACGGACTGTCTGCATCCAGATCCCCGGAACCCGCACCGTATGTAACCCGACGATAGTTCGTGGGAACACTCCCATCGCCACTCCAATCCACAATGATAATGTCACGAACATTGTTAGCATCGCCGATCTTGATCCCGTTGGCATCCACTGCGGCAAAAGCGATTCTCGAACCATTGTCAGAAATAGTCGGGTTTTCGCTCGCACCAACAGGTGAAACTGTTGGATCAGCTTCGGCTACAGAAATCTTTGTGACCTTTTCGGTCGCCACGTTGTAGACAAAGATGTCATTGTACAAATCGGTTTGGTCCGGATCATTCTCCACCAGATTGGAAGCCCTCGATTGAAACACAACAAACTTACCGTCAGGGCTAATCTGCTGCCCCCCACTGATCCCATTGCTGGCACCGCCGATCCCCTTGGTAATCAACTTCAAGATCTTCGTATCGCGCTGATAGAGGTAGAGATCCCCCTTGGGCTCATCAGCCTGCTCATCCCCTGAAACGAGGCTAGCAAAGCTTCCGAACACTATCAGACTTCCATCAGCACTCATGGTAGGGCCAAAACTATTGCACAGCTCACCGACTGTCGTTTGGCAAGGACGAGACCCATTGGCACGCTGAGAAATCCGTTCCGTTTTCCCCGTCACCGTATCGCGAAGGAACACATCGCGCGTAATGTCCGCAGAATCTGTGGAATCAAGGTTCGAGGCGAACGAATCCCACGCAACAAAACGTCCATCTTGGCTGACGCTCGCAACATGGCTATCGTCGTTGCCGGCCACACCCGAGCTTGACTGAGAGATCAGAATCGTCTCACCCTTCACACGATCCCGACGATAGATCTGTCGCTTTCCATTGTTGGCGCCGAAATTCGGGGCGGTTGAATCAAACACAACAAACCGTCCGTCAGCGCTAATGCCAGGGAAAGAACTTCTCCGCTGATTCGTGTTGTTAATGAAACGAATTCCGTTTCCACTATCTCCACCGGAAGACTGCTCCCCTGTGCTACTAACCGAGACCATTGACGTCCTACCAAGAACCGTCACAACAACTGATTCGTCATCCGTACCACCAGGACCCGTGGCCGTAACCTTAACTGTCTTCTGTCCGCCTACGCTTGGAGTTCCTGTAATTTCACCTGTTTCAGAGAGAAATAAACCGGCGGGCAATGCATCGCTCTTCCACGTAAACGGCCCAGTACCAGTTGCTTCGAGTTTGATCCCAGAAGCAGCAGGTTGCCCAACGTCAAAAAATAGTGATTTGCTGGTCACGGTCGGTGGAGTAGCTGGAGTTCCGCTATCGCCACCGCCGCCACACGCTGCCAATCCTCCGCAGATCGCCACCACGGACACGGCTTTTAGAACTGAACGGGTTTTCTTGCGTCGCATGCTTCCTCCTATTTAAAGTACAGCCCTAGATGCCTCTGATCTGCCCTTGTAGCGCCTGCGGCACTCAACTGCATTCGAATCTAAACGAAGACCTTGTCGTTACCTGGCTAGATTCCTATAACTTGGATCCAGGAACAATCCCCTGTTCTTCAATTATGCCCCCCTTCGGAGGGGGGCATATGCCGACCACGACTGCCTTAGAAGAAGGCATTCGCCTACATATTTGGCTGCACTGCCAAACGAGTAAGGTTATCTAACCTTGCCAAGACTTTACAAACAACCTCCTTCATTTGAATTAACGGAACTTTGGGAGCGGCTCAATCAACAATTTTTTGACCATTCTCTTCGGCACATTCCGATCGTGTGGAGTTGGAGAATGACAGCCTCATTGGGAATGTTTTTAACCACAATCCCCCCTAGATCATGGACAGGCTGCTTGGAACAACCGAGCGGAGTAATTCGCCTCTCTGCTCCTATCTTGCTTTCCTTGACCAAGGAACCCGCGCTGGCTGAACAAGCACTTGAGGAAACACTAGCTCATGAAATGGTGCACCAATGGCAATATGAGATCCTCCATCGGCGACCAAACCACGGGCAAACTTTCCGCGACTACGTACGTCGATTCCGCAGCGCGGGCCTCACGGTCTCCACCTATCACCAGTACACCAATCATATACGGGTGCATATCCGCCATACTTGGACTTGCCGCGCATGCGGACTCGTGTATCAGCGACAGCGACGGACTATCGATCCAGGACGCCATCGATGCGGACGTTGTCGAGGAGAACTTACACCTTGCTCCAGCCCTGGTGAGCGGAAGGACTCTCTGCTTGGTTTCTGCTCATAACTTTGTCCCTAAAGCCCCTCACACCACCCACACATTGATTCATACCCAGCAGGTCACTATGATGCGCGCACCTGCAATTGGCGCTTATGGGATTGCTACTGACACGAGCAGATATAGTGAAGCAGCTTGCGTCCGTCCATGCGGCAGGACGCACCCTCGTTTTCACAAACGGCTGCTTCGATATCCTGCACCTTGGTCATGTCCGATATCTACAAGCCGCACGTGCGCTGGGCGATGTCCTCGTCGTTGGCGTCAACTCAGACGCGTCGGTTCGACAACTTGAGAAAGGTCCAGACCGCCCCATCGTCCCAGCCTCCCAACGAGCGGAAGTCATCGCAGCACTAGCCTGTGTCGACTACGTCACCATTTTTGAAGAACCCGATCCGCTGGCCCTGATCGTCGCCATTCAACCAACTGTCTTGGTCAAAGGTGGTGACTGGGATCTCTCTCGCATCGTGGGCCGGGAGTTTGTCGAAAAACGCGGAGGGCGTGTTGTAACCATTCCGCTTGTCCCCGACCTCTCCACCACCACACTCATCCGACGCATTCGAAGCGCACAGGCATAGCAGCTCCGTGGCCTCCCTTCCCAATTACTGGAAATCGCTCCTCCAGCCGATCCACGCTGCTGTCCAGCAGCCTAGCGGACGAGCGGCCATAACCGGCCTGTTCGGATCTGCCCACGCCTTCGTCACGACACTGCTCGCACGCGGTGTGCAGGGCGCGAAGACAGCACCGTCAACCCTGATCATTACTTCGACTGACGAAGCGGCAGAAGCCCTCTGCGACGACCTTAGATTTTTTTATGAGTTGTTCGCATATCCGCCTGAGCAGGTCGCACTCTTTCCTACCTGGGGCCTAGTTCCCTATGAAGCGGCCACACCGTCCATAGGCCTGGTGGCGCAGCGCATGAACGCGCTGCTTCGCCTGACGGAACATCAGCCCACGATTTTGGTGGCTCCGCTCCACGCGGCGCTGCAGAAGATCGTCCCGCAGGAGATTTTTCGCAATACCTGCTTTCCGCTCCGAGTGCAGCATGACATCGAACGCGAAAGCCTTTTGGGTCGTCTGCTTCGCCTCGGATACCGACAAGCATCCGTCGTCGAAATTCCCGGTGAGTTCAGCGTGCGCGGTGGAATCGTAGACATTTTCAGCACCGCCTACGACTCGCCCCTCCGCGTCGAATTCCTCGGCGACACGGTGGACGCCATCCGCACCTTTGATCCAAGCACGCAAAAGTCATCGGAGAAGCGCCGCGAAGCCTGGGTATTACCAGCCCGTGAAGCCATCCGCCCATCGAACGCCGACGATCTCCACGCCGCTCTCGCCGTCGACAGCGAATGGCACGCACCTTCGTGGTATCGCTCCATGGAAACCGTTTGGGACTATTTCAGCACGCCCCCATTATTGATCCTCGACCAACCGGCCGCCCTCAAGGCGGAAGCCGCGAGTTACTGGACTCGCATCGAAGACGAATACCTCCGGCACAGCGAACAGGCTGGGCACGACGCCTATCCCACACCGGACCACCACTTCACCCTGTGGGAATCTGTCTTGGACACGGCTCGCCAAGGGCCGTGGCTGGCGCTTGAGTCCGTCGTCGCCCCCGATCCCGAATGGCAGCCGGTCGTCGAGTTTCCCGCGCAGCCGCCCGCAGCATCGGGCCTCAACTTACGCGGCACGCCATTTACCGAGACATTGGCCTTGCTGGACCGCCTGCGACAAGCCGGGCCAGTGATCATCGTGGCGCGGGCCCATGCACAGGTGGCGCGGCTACTCGCACTGTTTGCGGAACACGACCTTCCCGCCACCCGTTGGGCCACGTCCGCCTGGACAACCGACTCGCCGGATCGTGCGCCGTTTTACTTGCTCCACGGCGACATGTCCGCAGGATTCGTCTGCCGAGACATCGGATTGACGATCGTCACGGAGGAAGAGGTCTTTGCAAAAGGCACACGCCACAAGGCTGCGTCGAAAAGCAAAGCGGCCGCATTTCTCTCATCGCTGGACGAACTCAGCGTCGACGATTGCGTCGTGCACGTGCAATATGGCATCGGGCGCTACCGCGGACTGAAACGGCTCGCGATTCAAGGGTACGAAAGCGACTATCTGATCCTCGAATATGCGCGTGCCGACACGCTGTATGTCCCGCTCGATCGGCTCAACCAAGTGCAGCGCTATATCGGCTCCGAAGGGAGCGCGCCGCGCCTCGACCGCTTAGGTGGAACCGCGTGGGAAAAAACCAAAGCGCGCGCAAAAAAAGACATCGAAGAAATGGCGCACGAGTTGGTGGCGCTGTATGCCAACCGCGAGATCGTCCAGCGCGGGGCCTATCACGGCGACCGTACGATGTTGCGTGATTTCGAAGCGGCCTTCGACTATGAGGAAACGGCCGATCAGCTGCGCGCCGTTGAAGATATTCGTCGAGACCTCTCCGGCACCAAACCGATGGACCGCCTCGTCTGCGGCGATGTCGGTTACGGCAAAACCGAAGTCGCCATGCGCGCGGCGTTTCTCGCCGTGGAGCACAATCGTCAAGTCGCCGTCTTAGTGCCGACGACCCTGCTCGCGCACCAGCACTACGAAAATTTCGCCCAACGCTTCGCGCCCTTTCCCGCACGCGTCGGGCTACTGTCTCGGTTCCAGAATCCGAAAGAAACCAAAGCCATCCTCAAAGACCTCGCAGCCGGCACCGTCGATGTCATCATCGGCACGCACCGACTCCTGCAGAAAGATGTCGTCATCCCGAACCTTGGGCTTGTCATCATCGACGAAGAGCAATGGTTCGGCGTGCGACACAAGGAGCGTCTCAAGCAACTCCGCACCCAAGTCGACGTCCTGACGCTGACGGCCACACCGATCCCGCGCACGTTGCAAATGGCCATGGCCGGCGTTCGAGATCTGTCCGTCATCGAAACGCCGCCACCAGGACGACTCGCTGTCCGCACCCAAGTCATCCGCTCAAATGACATGGTCGTCCGCGACGCCATCGTGCGGGAACTCGATCGCGGCGGCCAGGTCTACTTCGTCCACAATCGCGTGGAGACGCTCCAGAACATCGGCACATGGATCCAGCAATTAGTGCCGCAGGCGCGCATCGTCATGGCCCACGGACAGATGGACGGCAAAGTCTTGGAAGGCGTGATGATGAAGTTTTTTCAGCGCGAGGCGGATATTTTGGTGGCGACGGCCATCATTCAATCCGGTCTTGACATCTCGAACGCCAATACCATTCTCGTGAATCGCGCTGACACGTTCGGCCTTTCCCAGCTTTATCAACTCCGCGGGCGCGTCGGCCGATCCGGGCAACAGGCCTATGCATATTTTCTCGTGCCTGACGAAGGGACACTCACCGGCGACGCGCAAAAGCGGCTGGCGGCGATCCAGCAATTCACCGAGCTCGGCGCCGGATTCCGCATCGCGGCCGCCGACTTGGAAATACGCGGCGCAGGCAATCTCCTCGGCCGTCAGCAGTCGGGCCACATCGCCGCCATCGGGATGGATCTCTACATGCGAATGGTCGAACAGGCCGTCGCTCAACTACGGGGCCAGGTCATCGAGGAAGACGTCGATCCGACCCTCCAGCTTCATGTCTCCGCGTTTATTCCGGAAGACTACGTGCCCGACGCCCATCAACGCCTCGCACTCTACAAACGCCTCGCCGCTGCGACACAGCTCGGCGAGCTCGCCCTCATCCACAGCGAAGTCCAAGATCGGTTCGGCCCCTCGCCCGCCCCGCTCGAACGCCTCTTCGAAGTCATGCAAATTCGTGTGCAAGCCAAAACGCTGCGCCTGGTGAACGTGGAAGCCAAGTCGGGGGCCGTCCACCTGTCGCTGCCGAGCAAAAACGGGCCCTCGCAGACCGCCGTGCAAACCCTTATGGATCGTTACCGTGGTCGCTTGCGCTTTCCGTCGCCCAGCACGATCGAAGTGCAGATGCCCACCGACCCCTGGCCGACGCTGTTTCAGGAATTGACCGTTGCCTTGCAAACCCTCCAACCGTGTGATACCACAGGGTGAATGCCGCACGAGTGACCGTCTCCTTCCCCCGTGCGCGGCCTCCACACATAGGATCTCCATGGTGAATCGCGCGTCGATGCTGTCCAATCGAGTCGTTTTGTTGTCACGTCTGCTCAGTACAGTGGCCCTCCTTGCAAGTGTCTCGGCAGTCGGCTGCCAGCAAGTCGCCAACGACGCCCCGATCGTCGCCATCGTCAACGGCCGCTCGATCACGCAGGACGAATTTGACTACCGATGGGCTGAACTCTCCGAGCCGACCCGCGCGCGGTATGAGCGCACAGGCGGCAAACGGCAATTCCTGGACGAGCTCATCACCCGCGAACTGTTCATGCAGGAGGCCAAGAAACAGGGCCTCGACCAAAGCCAATCCATTCGCGACCGTACCCTGCGCTACAAAGAGCAGTTGATCCTGGACGAGCTGCTGCGCCAACGGATCAAGACCTCCGTCGACGTGACGAAGGAAGAGCTTGATGCGTATTTGGCCGGACACGCGAAGGAACTCCTGCTCCCGGCAAAAGTCCGCGCCGCGATCATCGTGTCGCCCAATATTTTTGCGTCGAAGGACATTCGCCGTATGCTGGGCGATGGAGCGGACTTCGGCAAGCTTGCAGTTCGGTTTTCCACTGAGCCGGTCAGTAAGGCGCGTGGAGGCGACCTGGGTCCCCTGCGCAAAGGGACCGTGCGCCCCGAGCTCGAAAATTTGATCCTGTCGATGCGCCCCGGGACGATCAGCGATCCGACGAAGATCGACGAATCTTATTACATCGTCCGCACCGAGCCGCTCGATCAAGAGACGATCCAAGCCGATCTCGCCACACGCGAGCGCCTGCGCCAAGAACTGCTCAATGACAAACGCCGGCAGCGCTTAGACGACGTCGTAGCCGATCTTCGCAAGACGGCGACCATACGCTTGGATAGTAGCGCCCAATTGATGGCGCCCGGACCGTCGTCGAGCGCCACCTTGGCGCAGCCCTAAGGGAGTTCGCGAAGCATCACCGGAATACCCCAACCCCGCGACCGCGCGATTCCCAAATCACCCCCGCACGCACAACCAGCTAGGGATCCGCAGCACAACTTGCTACAATAGCCCCCTCGCAGGTTGCGAGTGCCTCATGGATCGATCCGCCTTACATAGATTCGTCTGTCTCTTCGCCGGTACGACAATTGGTCTCTGGAGTCTGCTCGTCGCGCCGGTACCATCGACCGATGCACGACTGAAGGATCGGATCGTCGCCATCGTCAATACCGATTTGGTGATGGAAAGCGATGTCGCCTCGGAGATCGCCCCGGAACTCGACCGGCTGGCCCGTACGACACAGGGCGACGAACTGGACCGCCAACGTCAGCGTGCGCATCACGTCGGCGTAACACGCCTCATCGAACGCAGGCTGCAGCTCCAGGCGGCTAAGTCTAAAGGCGTGGAAGTGACGGATGACGACGTCAATCGCACGCTGGAGGAAATGAAGCGCCACGGCGAGAAGGTCGACCCCGCCGATCCCAAAGCGCGGCAGAGCATCAAGGAACAATTGCTGCTCATGCGCGTAGTCGAGCGGGAGGTGCGCGGCGGCATCACGATCAGCGATGCCGAGATGCGGCGCTATTTTAAGGAGCACGAAAGTCGCTTCGCGCTGCCGGAAGAATATACGCTCAGCCAAATTCTCATTCAGCCGCGTCCCACGGACACACCGGAAGATGTGCGTGTTCGCACGGCGCGCGTGATAGACGGGCTGAAGTCAGGAGAGACGTTCGAAGAGTTGGCGCTGCGTTACTCGGATGGGGTCAATACGGCGCGCGGCGGACGGCTCGGACTAGTCCGACAGGGCGAGCTCCACGCACCGATCGAACAGGCCTTGGCGTCACTGCAGCCAGGACAGACGACCGGCGCGATCGAGAGCCCGGAGGGCATCCATATCATCCGCATCGACGATCGTCGGCCACGGCAGTTCCGTCCGTTTGAGGAAGTCCGCGCTGAAATCCAATCGTTGGTGTTCGCGCAAAAGAGCGAAGATTTTTTTCAGACGTGGTTGGCGGAGCTGAAGGACAAGGCGTATATCGAGGTCAAGTTCTAAGGCGGGAGGCGATAGCCTGCAGCAATTCCTCGCGGCCTTCTTTCGTTTCGGCGGATGTTGCGACGGGGCGCAGCTCCGGCGCCAACCCCAAGGCTTCTCGAATGACCGCCTCGCCGGCCCGACGCTCGCCGCGCTTCAATTTGTCGATCTTCGTGATCACCACCAACGGGTCGTGTCCGCAGCGCCGAAGCCAGGCATACGTGTTCGCATCCGACACTTCGGGACCGCGCGCGTCGACCAACAGCAGCACACAACGCAAGGCCTCGCGCCGCGTCAGATACGCCTCGATCAGCGGGCCCCACTCGCGCTGCATGGCCTTGGACACTTTCGCATAGCCGTAGCCGGGCAAGTCGGCCAACCGCACCTGCGGCAACGCGGCGTCCGACAACCGGATGTCGAAAAAATTCACGGCCTGTGTCTTGCCGGGCGTGCGGCTCACTCGCGCCAAACCTTTGCGCTGCAACAACGCATTGATCAGCGACGATTTGCCGACGTTCGACCGACCAACCACGGCAAACTCCGGGCGCAGATCGGCCGGAAATTGATCGGGCGCCACACACGTTTTGAAAAATTCCGCCTGCAAAATTCGCATAGACCCTCATCGCCGCTGCGTTTCCCGTAGCACTGCGTTGCGACAGAAGTCAATGCAACGACCGCTTCACCACTCCGCACACACACTCGTCGATCAGCACGGACGACTGCACCCGTTCGTGCTCGGGCTGCTCGTCATCGTCGTCCTCCTGGCCTCGCTCGGTTTTTATTGGCTGCTCACCTTCCCAGACATCGCCGGCCTCGCAAACACCAATCCAACCAGTACCGCCTTGATGGACGCGCGGCAGCAGCAAGCCCTTGAAGACCACAAACCGTTTCGCCGTCGCTGGACCTGGGTGCCACTGGCACGCATCGCATCGACGCTGCAACGCGCGGTGATCGCCGCCGAAGACGCGAAGTTTTTTTCGCACGAAGGGTTCGACTGGGAAGGACTAAAAGAAGCGGCCGTCAAAGACTTGGAAGCCGGGAAGGTCACGCACGGCGGCAGCACAATCACACAGCAGCTGGCGAAAAATCTGTACCTCAGCGCCGAACGGTCCTGGTTACGGAAGGCGCGTGAAGCACTCATCACGCGGGCACTGGAGCATCGCCTGAGCAAACGCCGCATCCTCGAAATCTATTTGAACGTCGCCGAGTGGGGACACGGCGTCTTCGGCGCGGAAGCCGCGGCCCAACATCACTTCCACAAAAGCGCCGCCGACCTCACCGATGAGGAGGCGGCGACCCTCGCCGCCATCCTTCCCGCTCCGCGCCGGTACGATCCGCTCCGCATGACCGCGCATATCCTGTCGCGTCAGCGTACGATTCTCCGGAACATGGAACTGGTCTCGGCGCGCCAACGGTAGTCGCGGGTGTCTCGCGCGCAGCGCCTCAGAACCTGACACCTCGTCGTTACCGGTGCGCGACCGCGTCGCCCAACATCTTTTGGTCGGCATCGCCGAAAATCGCACTCTCGTGCACGTAGTGTTTGAACTCGAGCAGGTTGTTCGACGGGTCGATCAAGAAGAACGTATGGTGGTCGAGGCGGGTGCCTTCAAAACGACGGCGCGGTTGCTGATAAAACGTCAACCCTTGCTCCTTCGCGCGAGCGCAGAGCGCATCCCAGTCGGCGAGGTTCGGAAACACCAGCCCAAAATGCCTCGGGTAGATGCCCTGCTGCGGCGGCAGCAGCTCGCCCACATGCGCGACAATCTGGTGGCCGTAGAGGCCGAGGACCATCGCAGACGCCGTCTGCCGTCCGAGCGAACAGCCCAGCCCGTCGACGTAAAACTGTTTCGCGGCGGCCATGTCGTGGATGGGAAAGGCAAGATGAAACAATGCCTGTGTCATACCGGATCTCCAATTCCAACGTAACGACTATTGCGGCAAAAGTGTCCGGTCCTCGGACGCAATCTATGCAAGCAAACCCCAGCCGCTACCGCCCATATCGGTCGCCCACTACCGGCGCACCGCGCCCATCCCAATACCCACCCGCCATACGCGGCGTCGTATGGCGCAGGGCAAATCGGCCGTCCGGGGTCAGTACGATCGCCCCAGCGGTGCCTTGTACGCGCCGAACCAATGCGGCAAAGACGGCGCGCGTGGCCACCATGGGACTCTGCCCCATACCCAAGCGCTCGACGATCGATTTCGCCACCACCAATCGGATGATACTTTCGCCCCAGCCCGTCATCGAAACCGCGCCACATTCGTCGTCGGCATACACGCCGGCTCCGATCAACGGAGTGTCGCCCACACGCCCCGGCAACATGATGTCGATCCCCCCGGTGGACGCCCCGGCCGCCACGTGCCCCTTTCGATCCACCGCTACCGCCCCGACCGTTTCACGGCCATGTTTTTCACGAAGCCGCAGGGCCTTCGCGGTCATCGCCTGAAACAACGAGGACGCTTCGAGGCCGCGCGCCGTTGTGAATTCCGCTGGCTGAGTCGAGTGTTTGGCGCCCGTGTCGCGCGGCATCCGTTCCAGACCAAGATGGCGCGCAAATCGTGTGGCGTGCGCACCGACCAACATGACATGCGTCGTGTCCTGCATGACGCGACGCGCAACGCTGATCGGATGCTTCATCCCTTCCATCGAAGCCACCGCCCCAGCGGCCAGCGTGTCGCCCCTCATGATCGAGGCATCCATACGCGCGATGCCATCCAACTGCCGCCGCGCACCCACTCCCGCGTTGAACTGCTTGCTGCCTTCCATCACACGGATCGCCCGCTCAACCGCATCGATAGACGGCGCACCGGCGGCCAGGCACGCCCAGCCCTCGGCCAACGCGTCCCGAAGGACACGCCGCTGGGCGGCCGTGATGGCACGCACACCAGCCCCACCATGGATCAGCAACAACGGACGACGAGATACGCGTGGCACAGGGTCGATACCTAGGATGCAAATGGAGGATGAGAAGACGCGCGAAAAAAGCGCGTGTCAGTGGAAGAGTTGTTCGCGAAGGCGGCGCGCGTCGGGCTGTTGCAGGCGATCCAAGTCACGGCGCACAAACCCCAATCCCGTTACACAGAGTTCGAAATTTTCGGACAAGGTCTGAAAGACCGGCGACGCCTCGTCCGTTCGCGGAGCCAAGGCTTCGGCCACGATGCGATACGAGCGTTTCCCGGTTTTCACGTAGTCCACCAGAAAATCCGGATGGTGGATCATGCCCGAGCGTTTCAGCCGCCGCAAGTACTCCGGGAAGAGTCCGGCCATAAACAACGTGAAGTCGCCGATGTGGCGATGCACTTCGCACTCGCGTTCGAACGACTGGGCATTGAGAAGGACTTCGGATTCGTAGAGCAGGCCGACCAGCGTATCGACACGGGCCTCGCCCTCCGGCGTGGCGTGGGACATCTGGTAGAGCGTATCGACGTGGGTAAATTCGACGAGGAGATTGGAGAGGTAGTCGGTGACCCCGACGTGCGACCAGCCGAGCTTTTCGACGAAGGTCCGCTCGGTCAGCGCGCCGAACCACTGGCGGAGAGGGTGCTGCTCAGGAATCGATGTGCCCATCGGATCCTCACCCGAACCTGCACGGTTACTCGCGTCACATATCCCACAGCCTCGCCGACGCCCCGACTGAGCTCTCACATGCGGTATCGGCAATCGACGCCGACACTTGAGCGAATTTTGTCGACCACGTGAACATTTTTACGCGCGACCGGGCTGCGCAGGCGACGGCACGAGCTCCCGTGCGGGTCGCCGACTGTCGAGCAGCAGCGTCACAGGCCCATCGTTGACCAATTCGACCAGCATATGGGCGCCGAAGACGCCCTGTGCCACCGACACTCCCCTGTCCCGCAATCCGCTCGCCACGGCCTCGTACAACGTCCGCGCCACGTCCGGAGGAGCCGCCTGCTCGAAACTGGGCCGCCGACCGTCCGCCGTATTTGCCAGTAACGTAAATTGCGACACGAGCAGCACGGCCCCTGCCACATCGACCACAGACCGATTCATCTTTCCAGCCTGATCGCTGAAGATACGAAGCGTCGCTACCTTCTCGACGAGATACCGTACATCCGCATCGGTATCGCCCGTCGCCACACCGAGCAGCACCACCAGCCCTGCCTCGATGGCGCCCACCGTCTGTCCGTCTACGGTCACACCTGCTCGTTGCACCCGCTGCAGCACGGCTTTCATCGTCGCGTCAGCTCCGCCAACGTCCCTTCCAGCCGCAGTAACTGGCGCTTGATGGACAGTCCGCAGGAAAACCCTCCGAGGGAGGCGTCCTGCGCCACGACCCGGTGGCACGGAATGATGAGCGGGACAGGGTTCGCCCCTAAGGCCATACCGACCGCGCGGGAATACTGTTTCCCGCCGACACGCGTCGCCACCCATCCGTAACTGCGCAGCCGTCCGTAGGGAATTTTCAGCGTCGCCTTCCACACCCGTCGCTGAAACGCCGTGCCGATCGTCCAGTCGATCGGGAGATCGAACGTCTGGCGGGTACCCGCAAGATAGTCGTGAAGCTGCGCCCGCGCTGTGTCGAGCAATACGTCTTCGTCGTGCGAATCCCCTGCATGGGAGACCAGGGGTTCCGCCCGCAAGGCTCGTTCGACCGCGGGCCGCTTGCCAACACCCAGCATCACGCGGCGCACGCCGACAGGACTCACCTCGAGCCCGATCCATCCCACCGGCGAGTCGAAGCAGACTGTCGCCATCGATCGACCTGTCGTCCTTCCTTAGGCCGCCCCTACGGACTTCCCGAACTTGCGGCCAATTTTACGGGCCACAATGTCCCAGACTACCCGCAACTCTGTAGAACCTAGGAGGGCATGGACCGCGACATATCCCACCACACTCGCACCGATGGCGCCGGCCAGCAAGGCCGATTTGACCATCCACTGAGCTGGTTCGGTCCAGAGCGACTGTCCCGCAGCCCACCAGCAGGCCGCGACGACCGGGGTACAGGCCAGCACCACCCGCACGGACGATGCGAGGATCGTCCCCCACGCCACGCCGCCGAATCGTCGATTCAATACCGTGACCAACACCGCGCCGTTCAATATCGCAGACAAGGCCGTGGCCAACGCTAAACCGGCGGCGCCCAATGTGTTCATCAAAATCAACGACAGGATCACGTTCGCCACCACGGCCGCACCGGCAGTCAACGCGGGTGTCGTCGTGTCCTGCATCGAATAAAAGGCCGACACGATGATCCGCACACCCGCAAAGGCCCAGAGCCCGACCGCGTAATAGAACACGGCGCGCGCCGTCTCGAGTGTATCCGCTTGCGTAAATGTCCCGTGCTCGAAAAAGAGGTGCACGATCGGCACACGCAGCAGAATCAACCCGAGCATCGCCGGCAAAATGATGAACAGAATCATACGCAGGCCGAACCCGAGCGTCTCGCGCAATTCGTCGAGCGCGCCGCGCGCCGCCTGGGCGGAGAGCGTCGGCAAAATCGCCGTCGCAAGGGCGACACCGAAAATACCGAGCGGAAACTGAATCAACCGCATGCCGTAATAGAGATACGTCGGCCCGCCTGCAAAAAACGACGCGAGGACCGTGCTGATCGTAATGTTGACCTGCGTCACCGAGAGGCCCAGCAAGGACGGCACCATCAAGCGGCCGATACGCCGTACGCCAGGGTGACCGGGGTCCGCGCGAATTCCGAACAGCAACTCGCGTTTCCGCAAACCTGGTAGCTGCATCGCAAACTGCGCGGCGCCTCCCGCCACGACACCGATGGCCACACCGATGATTGGGTCCGGCAACACCGGCGCAAGCCACAGCATGCAGCCGATGATGAACACGTTAAAAAATACCGGCGAGAAGGCGGGCGCGGCGAAGGCACGCAACGAATTCAAAATACCCATAGCCAGGGCCGCCAGACTGATAAAGATCAGGTACGGAAACATCACCCGCGTGAGCACCACCGTAAGCTGCAACTTTTCCGGCTGATCGTGGAAACCCGGCGCCATCAACCAAACGAGCCACGGCGCGGCCAGCACACCCAGCAACGTGACGCCGGTCACGATCGTCAGTAGGGTGGTGAACGCCGCGCTCGCCAGTTCCCACGCGTCGCGTTTGGTTTTTTTGGTCAGGTATTCGCTGAAGACGGGAATAAACGCCGCCGACATGGAGCCTTCGGCGAATAGCTCCCGCAGCAAATTCGGGATACGGTTGGCCACATAAAATGCGTCCGCGGCGGGTGTGGCGCCGAAGAGTCCGGCCATCACCATGTCGCGGACGAAGCCGAGCACCCGACTGCAGAACGTGGCGAGGCCGATGAGGCCGGCGGCTTTCACCACCGACTGATTGTCGCGTTGAGACGGCGAAGACGTGGAACCTGACGCCGGCGGCGGGGCAGGATGCGGCATTGCGGCGATTCTAACGAATGTGCGGAAGGCCGTCCACGGTTTGGCGGGATTGTGTGCCGTCGCGTACAATGCGAGTCTTATGGCCGACGACCGCACACACCGTCCACCCGGCGGGTTTCAACTCCGCCACACGACACTCGGTATCTTTCAAGGCACGGCCTTGGAGATGGCCTGCTGGCATCCCTCCTCGCACATGCCGGAGTATGGCCTTTGTCGCTTCGCCACAAAGGCGGATGCGCAACGTTACGTCGATTTTTTCTGCTCGCCCGACTGCACGGAACCCCTCGCGCGGACCGATGTCCGCATCGAACCGTTCGACCATGCCGAGCATGACCGGCTGATCACGGAATATCCGCTCGACACCGATTGGGAATCCGGCCGCTAAACCTAGCCTTGGCGTAGCCGCGACACGTCGACAACAGGGTGTCTACGCACCTGACACTACTATGCGGCGTCTGCGCAGGGAGGTTTCTGCTCGGGGGCTGTAGCGGGTTTGCCCGTCTGAGATTGGATGAACGTGAGCAGGCGTTTATTGTCCAGCGACTTGCGGAGAAATTGGAACGCGATCCCCCGCACGCCGACCGAACGCACGATGGCCGCGACCTCTACCGGAGCACTCTGATCCGGCAGGACGATTTCGAGATAAAAAATATCGTCGACTTTGACATGCGCGTCGCTTTTGATCATGCACCCGCCGAGCGACAGGTCGACCACGTGCCCCTCGCCGCGAATCCGTCCGCCGGAAAACGACAAGTAGAGGCGCACCGGAATACGGAGGTGCTTGCGGCGTTCCGCCCCTTCAACCTGCCGACGGCGACGCCGCGCAAATTTTAGACAGCGATACCCGCATTCCTGACAACGAAACGGGCGAATGCGCAGCAGGCCCAAGATCGATTCCGACAAGGTCTTCGCGGACGTATACACCAGCGAGGCGGCGCGGCAACTCGGACAGACGAAGGTGGGGATCATGCCATCACTTGTTCCCGAACAACAGACGGCGTACGCGCCGACAATCTCGATCGACCTTAAAGATCAAAGATAGCAGATCGGGAAGGTCGGTAAAGCACAAGCACCGGTTCTGCAATGTTCACAACAGTATGTGTCTATCGTCCCGCCGCGGCGCGCCCCGCGAGATACCCGGTGGCCCAGGCCCAGTGGAAGTTGAAACCGCCGATCCGTCCATCGCAATCTAAGAGTTCGCCGACGAGATACAGTCCAGGAGACCGTTTCGATTCCATCGTGCGAAAATCGATTTCGTCGAGCGGTACACCTCCGGCGGTCACTTCCGCATGGTTCCAGCCACGATCGCGGTCGATGGGCAGCGGCAACGCCGTGAGCGTCCGACAAAGTCGCGCACGTCCTTCGCGCGGCACTTGTGCGCACGGACGATCTCGTGGTTGTTCGATTACCTCACAGAGGTGTCCCGCCAGTTGCTGCGGGATACGTTCCGCTAACACGTGGACCAAAGTCCGGCGCGGATGGGTGTGGGTCTGCTGCTGAAACCACTGCCGACACCGCTCTTCCGTCTCGCCGCCCAGCAGATTCATCGACATGTCGGCGTGCCGCCCCTGCGTGTGCGCCTGCGTCCAAAATCGGCTTGCATCCATCACCACCGGTCCGCTCACACCGACGTGAGTCCACAGGAGACTACCGGAGCGACAGTCGACGACGGTCCCATCGACCATGGTGGTCAGCTCGACCTCATGCGAAAGCCCGGCAAGGGCGGCATGAAACCAGATGGGAGACAGCACCAACGGGACAAGCCCGGGACTGGTGAGCGTCACCGTGTGGCCGAGCGCTATCGCCAGCGCATACCCGCCACCGTCGCTACCCGTGCGGGGAAGCGACCGTCCGCCTGTCGCCAGGACGACCCGCCGAGCAACGGTCTGCCCCTTGGTGTGATGAATGAGATATCGCCCATCCGACGTGCGTCCGACCGCAGCGACTCTGTGGCTCGCCAGCGTCCGCACACCAAGCGTCCGACATCGTGCGAGTAACGCATCGAGCACTGTCCGCGCACGATTACTGACGGGAAACAGCTTGCCCGTTTCCTCTCGCGTCAGCGCCACGCCGAGCGACTCGAACCACGCGATGACCTGCTCCACGGACAACGCCGCGAGGACATTTCTGACGATGTGCCGATTCCCCACATAGTCGGCGGGCTCCACACAATCGTGCGTGACGTTGCAGCGACCGCCGCCGGAAACCAAAATTTTTGCGCCGAGCGTCGTGGCGCCATCGAGTACGACGATGGATTGGGGACGCGGCTGCGACTCTCCGGCAAAAACGGCCGTCGCCAGGCCGGCGGCACCGGCACCGACAATCGCAAGGTCGACAGACGTGGCGGACGAATCAGTCATCGCGGCGGCGAGCATACGAAGGGCGCACGGACGCGCGCAACCGAGATGTCGCACGATGGCGACGTGAGGAGCACCATCCCTCGCTAACGCGACGCGTACGCCGTAGGTATGGGGAGTCGATAGATCACGAACCGCGCAGGCACTTCGGGATCGGCGAACGCAATCTCCCAGCCAGCCGGTCGCGCGCGTTCGATGTCGATGAGCCCACGCTGCGGGTCAACGGAAAGGAATCGCTGTAAGACTGGAAGGCTGGGCAGATCCCGCTCATGCACAAGCAACCAACGACGGGATGCTTTCGGCACTGCCACAACAAGTCGGCGCAGAACGTCCTCGCCGCCGTCCGGTGCTTGTTCATGGCCCTTCCCCCACCCCACGATCTCGCCTTGCATGCCGACGTACCACGAATAGTTCCAGTAGGGATTTTTATTGAAGGTGACCACCGCATCGTGCGGATGTACCTGCGTCTGCATCCAGACACGCACCGCCTCGACATCGCGCGTAAAGGTCATCGGAGACGGCGCCGTCGAGGTAGCCGTCCTGACAAGCAGGCTCGCGACGAGCGCGGCAAGTACTCCCGTCAGGCAGTTCCTGAGCATACGGTCGATCCGCAGGCCATCCGACTCGCGCACGGTGCGTCG
Organism: Nitrospiraceae bacterium; assembly: GCA_046351095.1. Lineage (GTDB taxonomy): Bacteria > Nitrospirota > Nitrospiria > Nitrospirales > Nitrospiraceae > BQWY01. Next base: position 2,401,583 of record JAXLZC010000001.1, on the reverse strand, counting down.
ACTCGCCCACCGGATACATTCGCGAATCCCGCAAGCGGCATAGAGGCAGAGGAGCGACAACAAGGGCACTAAAAACCGAACGGCGGGCACAACCTGGTAGTACCAGAGCAAGGGGCCCAGCAGGGCCGCTGCATGGAGCACCACCAGCACCTGCCTCGTCCGGTTTCGATCCCGCCACAGGCCGAGGCCGCCGAAGCCCAATACGGCGTATGTCCAGATCTGATCGCCCAGCGGAACGCTCGACGCCGTCGCCTGCTGGGACAGCCCCAACACGCCGACAACCCCACGCTCCACGCGCCCCACGATGTCCGCGACGGAATGTGTCGCGAGATAACTGCGCCACGTCGGCGGATTCTGCAGGTGCCAGACCACCTCCGGCCAGCTCCGTATCAGGCCACGCGACGGAGCAAAGATGTCTTCCCATCGATCCAACCAGAATACGCTGGCGTTGATACCGCCGTAGGTTGGGCTGCCGTACAGCACCCAATTCCGCACCAATAACGGCGCCGCGATCAGCACAAACATGGCAACGAAGAACGCGGGCCTCCGATGCACGACGCCGCGCCACCCGCTCTGCCACAAGTGCGCTCCAAGGTACGCCGGCAGCAGCAAGAGCCCGGTGCCTTTTGTGAGAAAGGCCGCACCCGCGAATGCCCCGGCGGCCAGCGCCCAGCCCGCTCGCCCTTCGTGTTCATACGCGCGGACGGCGCTGTAGAACCACCAGAGGAACCACACGATCAGCGTCGATTCACAGGCGACATGTGACGAGACTTGGATGAACGAGCGAGACAACGCCAGTAGCGTCGCGGCCACTATTCCGGCGGCCACTCCGAACATCGAATAGCCCACGTACAGACAAGTCAGCACCGCCACTAAGCCCATGACCAACGACACCATCTTGGCGGAATCGAAGTAGGCCACGTTGCGAGCGGCGAACGGACTGATCAGCAACGGATAGAGCGGATGTTGATTATTGGCGCGGTAGGCGCCGGTGAGACAGAGCGCCGGGAAGGCGATGGGCCCTCCCTGTTCGTGAAGGAAGAGGCCCAGTTCAAGATAGGGAGCCGTATCTTCCCAATCGGGATCGGCAGCGGTCCGAAGACCGTCCCATCCCAGCAGCAGCGTTGTGGCGGATAACAGAACGGCGGCGGCAAGCAGCGCCCACCGCTCACGCGCCATAGCAGGCCCCAGACAGGATGACTCTCGGAAGGAAGGAGCGTCGGTTCGCCATCATCAGTCGCATACGACGTGTAGCGGGAGCGAATACCGGCTAATCGAAGAATCGGAAGCGGATGATCGCATAGATGGCCGACACGCCGTCTTTCCAGCCGATTTTTTTTCCTTCTTCGTAGGTTCGCCCACGATAACTCACCGGCACTTCGTAGATGCGATAGCCGCGTTTGGCGACCTTCATCGTAAATTCCGGCTCGAACCCGAATCGGTTCGAACTGAGCGGCATATCGCAAAGCACCTCCCGCCTGAACACTTTGTAACACACCTCCATGTCGGTGAGGTTGAGGTTCGACAAGGCGTTCGACAACAGCGTGAGGACACGATTTCCAACCGAGTGCCAAAAAAACAACACTCGATGCGGCCCTCCGAGAAACCGCGACCCGAACACGACATCGGCATGACCGTCGAGGATGGGTTGCAGCAGAACGGGATATTCCGCCGGATCGTATTCCAGATCCGCATCCTGAATGATGATGATGTCCCCCTGCGCGGCCGCGAAACCCGTACGCAGCGCCGCGCCCTTCCCCAGGTTCGTAGGCTGCAGAATGACGCGCACGTCCGGCAGCGTCCCAAGCGTCGCCAATTTCTCCCTGGTGCCGTCGCGCGACCCGTCGTCGACGATGATCAGTTCCTTCTCGATCGGCACACGCCGCACCCGGCCCACAATTTCTTCGATTGTGGCGACCTCGTTATAGGCAGGCATGACGACCGATACTTTCATATCACCCGCCTTCTCCTCATCACGGCGTCACGATCTGGATCTATAACATGCTGATTATTCGATTCTTTTTCAGCAGAACCGGCCGAGCACGCAGGAAGACCAAAAAATTAGAAAGTTCTAACAGGAACTTAATCGGCTGTTAATCTCCAGCCCTTATGGTCTGTTGTGTCGAACGAGGGTCCCCTCAATGTGGGACGGTAGAAGGAGACAGACCATGACGTGCCATAAATGCCACGGGCTCATGATCCACGAACATCGCACTGAATTTACGCCGGCGACCAATGTCTGGCGCTGCATCAATTGCGGCCAGATGGTGGATCCGCTGATTGCGGAGAATCGCCGGTTGCAAGCCCTTCACCGCGACCCTGTGGGGAAAGCGGCGTAATCGTTGCGGCGAGCGTGTCGTGAAGACACGTCCCGCCGACTGTGTGGACATCGCGCACGGGGTCAGATCGAAAACTCTGCCCAGAGCACCGTATGATCTGACGGGTCTTTCGCTCGCCTCGGCCCGATGTCCACCTCAACTTTTTTGCACCGCTCTACTAACGGCCGCGTGATCATCATGTGGTCGATCCGCCAGCCTTTATTCGCGTCCAACGAATTCGGCGCCCGATAATCCCAAAACGTATACTGCTGCCGATCCGGGTACAGCGTCGTGAACGCATCAACGAATCCCCACGCGGCCGTCTCGGCATACGCCGCGCGCGCCGCCTCGTGATAACACACGTGGTCGAGGTGTTTCTCAGGACTGTGTACGTCGATCGGCCGCGGTGCCACGTTCATATCGCCGCACCAAATCGCCGGCTCAGTGGGCGACAGATTCCGCTCGAAATATCCCCGTAGGCGTCTGAACCATCCCAGCTTGTACTGATATTTGGGCGAGTCGATCTCGAATCCCTGGGGGATATACGTGTTCACGATCGGCAGGCCGCCGATCACGACGCGCAACAATCGAAAATCCTCCGGGTCCCCGCCGTCGTCAAATCCATAGTGGACCGAATCGGGCTTCGCGAGACTCAACACCGCGACACCGTTGTACGCCTTCATGCCACGAAACGTCACATGATACCCGCTGCCGTCGAACCCAGCCAACGGGAAATCGGCGTCCTGCACCTTGGTTTCTTGCAAACACAAGGCATCGGGACGATGCGCACGCAACCAGTCCAGCACAATCGGCAAGCGTTTGCGGAGTGAGTTCACATTAAACGTCGCGACCTTCATGCCTGCGTCCCGCCTCCCAGTGTAAACCGCCGCATCTCGGTCAAAAAACGACGAAGAATCGCCTGCTCCGTCCGGGCGCGCGCCCGAACCGGGACCGGAAAGCGCAACACAAGGTTGATCCGCCCGGGCTCGTCGATGTGCAGCGTCACCTTCGGTTCCGGATTCGGCGCCTCCACCAATTGTTTCTCCTCCACCGCCTGCAAGTAATCTTTCGCGCCGGGGAGAAATTCCGCGCACTCCATTTTGGCCGCCTCCAACAACACACGCTCGCCCTCTTGCCAATCGTCTTCGTTGCGCAGCGGGACGACGAGAATATGGAAGACAAAATCTTTCGAAAACGTTTCGTTGATGATGGGCGTGGTGAACAACATGCTGTTTGGGAAAATGACCACGCGGCCCGTCGCAAGATTCGACACCTGCCCGGGGCCGACTTCCAACAACGTTGTTGCGAACAGGTCATGGTCCAGGACGATGCCGCGTTGGGTGCCGACCTGCACACGATCGCCGATACCGTAAAACCGCGAACTGGCACGCAGCGCCGACCCGCTGATGCAGAGGATCAGCTCTTTCGTCGCAATCACCATCGCCGCGGCCAAGGCGACTAGCGACACGGCAAACGCTTGCAGCTCGTTGGCCCAAATGGCCGACATGCCGACGCCGAACAGCAGCAGCATGGCGTTGCGGATATGGATGACCCATCGGCGCCGCGCTTCGACCGTCAGGCCTTTCTGATCGGACACCCACCGGACGAGTAGCGCACGCAGCGCGATAATCGCCACGATGAGCACAATCGTTTTCAGTCCGTCGTGCAGAAACCAGCGGCTGTCGAGCGTCGGCAAGGCGTCAGTCATGGCGGGCCCACCGGCATCGGAGGACGATGCGCGACCGGTGGACGATTACGAGGCTGGAGTGGTCGGCGGCACACAGGATTCGCGTTTCCAGTCCTGGAGGATTTTGTTTTTGTCGAACTTCAACGTGTACTTCTGGCAGCGCAGCGTCGGGTATTTGCTCGTCTCCTGCCCCTGCCCGACGATGGCGGCGGCGCTGGCACCGGCCTGAGCAGCGGTCTTTCCCATCCCGTTCCACGAATCCATGTCGTCTTCGCTGAGCGGAATCCGGTAACTCCAGATGGATTCCTCGCCGAGGACGAGATTTCGCATCGTATGCGGCGGGCCCAATTTCTCTTGCACATCGTCCTGCGTCAGCTGATGCAGCCCCTTGTCGAAGTAGATGTCGCGCCACGGACGATGACAGGCGACGAGCAGAAACACGCACAACAGGCTGAACAGGATCTGCACGACGCGTCGAGCGCTCGACGCCGATGAGCGGTCATCCCCCCCCACGTCAGGCTCGATCCGTGGGGCTGCGCTGCCAATAACGGCGTGCAGTGCACACGAGTGCATACCCCTGCGCCATCATCCCGGTCACAAGCAAACCAAGCGACGTGCGCAGCCACATGGACTCGGGATGATCCAACCCGTACATCCCGCCGACAAAACCGATCGCGATCGCCACGATACCGACGCTCCGCGCGATCATCGCCGCATGCTGTTGTGCCTGTGTCGAATCTGTCTGCGATGCTGGTGGGTTCATACGTCCGACTCTGCCCGCACGATGTTGAAAATATTGGATCGGCTCCCAGGCTATCGGCGTGCCCTCACCGGGACATCGCCACAGCCGCACGCTACACAAATTCGTGGGCGGCGTCTAGCGTGTCGGGGGCACGGTGATCCGGATCCCGCGCGCGCGTGACTCCAGGCGATGCGCCTCGTTGTCTCGTCCCGAAGCGCGTAACACGGCGGCGTAGTCGTCGAGCGTCTTGGCCACGTCGGCATGGTCCGGCCCGAAGACTTTTTCGCGAATGGCGAGCGCGCGCTTGAGATAGGGTTCGGCGGCTCTCATGTCGCCCTGTGTGATGAACAGTTGCCCGAGGTTGGCCAGCGTCAACGCCACTTCTTGATGTTCCGGCCCAAAGACCACTTCCTTGATCGTCAGCGCGCGCTGCAGCAGCGGCGTGGCCTCGGCATATTGCCCGTGCATGCGATGCAGGACGCCGAGGTTGTTCAACGTCGCTGCCACAGTGGCATGCTGATCGCCATAGACGGACTGAAAAATCCGCAGCGCACGTTGATAGGTCTCCTCCGCTTCCACATACCGTTTCTGCGCGGAATAAAACTGCGCGAGGTGACTCATCGCCCGCGCCACACGCACATCCTCCGCTCCGAAGGCCTGCGACTTTTCGATGGCCGCACGCATCAGGTGCTCGGCATCGGCGTACCGCCGTTGCTGCGCCGCCTGGAGCCCGGCCTGAAGACTCTCTTCCCAATTTTCTTCCGAACAGGCACCAACGAACAGCCCGAGCACCACAAGCAGCACACCGTATCGCTGTGTCATGTCATGTACCGTGTTACAAACAGGCTCGCGCGTTTTTCCGCCAACTACGACGCCGTTCTTTCGCGCACCCGCGCCATCAACGCTTCGGCCGGATAGGTCACAATCTCGGCCAACGTCGGATGGTAATGCGGAATGCGAGCCAGATCGTGCACCGTGCCGTGATAATACATGACCGCCGCCAGTTCATGCACCAGCTCACCGGCGTGCCGACCGACGATTTGTCCACCGAGGATTGTGCCGGTTGTCGGGTCGCACAGCAGTTTTACAAACCCATGCGTTGCGCCGAGACACAAGGCCTTCCCATGGTCGGCAAAATCGTACCGCGCGGCCTTATACGCAATCCCCGCCAGCCGACAGGCCCGCTCGTTCAGGCCGATTTGTGCCACCTCGGGATCCGTGAACACCACGTCCATATCCAGGCGATGATCGAGACGTTTCTGCGGCGCCGTCGGACGCAGCGCGTTGTAGGCGGCGATCTCGCCCTGCTGAATCGCCAGATGTACGATCGGCGTGATGCCGTTGGCATCGCCCACGAGAAAGATATGCGGCTGTGTCGTACGAAGGTCGCTGCCGACGACGGGTGCAGTGCCCGACACGTCGATACCGGCCGCGGCAAGATTCACGGACGCGAGATTGGGCACGCGCCCCAGTGCGTGCAGGAGCAGATCCGCCGTCGCAACGCGCTCCTCGCCGCCCTGTCGAAAACGGACCGTCTTCCGCCCCGCCTCCTGTGACACACGCACCGATTCCACGCCGGTCCAGACCGTCATCCCGTCCTCGCGGAGCGCACGGGCCAACGCTTCCCCGACATCGGCATCGTGCCAGGACAACAGCGTTCCCGTCCGCTGAAGGATGGTGACCTCCGTCCCGATTCTGGCAAAAAACTGCCCCAGCTCGGTCCCCACCGCGCCACCGCCCAACACGATCAACGACGGCGGCTGCTCTTCCAACTCCATGATGGAATCGCTGGTGTCATACCCGACCTCCTCCAACCCCTCCACCGCAACTGACGAAATGGTCGACCCTGTCGCGACGATAAAGGCTCCTGCGGTGATCGTCCGCTCACCGACACGCAGTTCGTGCGGGGAACAAAACGACCCACGCGCCTCGAATAACGTAAATCGTGGATCGCGGAGCGATTGGATGCGGTAGTCGGCAAACTCGCGGACCAGGCGTCGTTTCCGTTGCACCATCGCACGCAGATCGGCTCGGATCGTGACCGGTGCCAACCCGAAGTCGGCCGCGCGCCGCATGGCCGCCGCCACGTCGGCAGACGCGAGCAGCGCCTTGCTGGGCATACAGCCTCGTAAAATACACAGCCCTCCCAACGGGCCTTCGTCCACAATCGCGATCCGCGCACCGAGATCGGCCGCCGTCCGCGCCGCCGCATACCCAGCCGACCCACCGCCGACCACAACAAGATCAAAATCATACGCCGCCGCCATAGACCTCCCGCTGCGCAATCTGCGCTATCGTGCCCCCGAAGCCGAACGCCACATTTCGGATCGCGCGCGCCGCATTGTACTGAAGCCGCTAGCTTTCGGCAGCGATTTCTTCTAAGAATCCCCAGCCTCTATGCTGCCGCTCGTCGAACGATCCTTCCGTTGCCTCTGCGCCCTGACGCTCTGCCTCGCGGCATGTCTCACTCCGACCATCGTACGCGCAGCCGACAGTGATCCAGCCCTCCGACTTGGAAGCCAAGAGATTGGTCTTTTGGCTGGACCGATGTTTCCCTGGCGAGCGAAACGTGCGCAATCTAGCAAACTGTTTGGGATTGCGGCGATGCCGACCTGGAGTATCGGTCTCACCGACCCGATCGGTCAGGGCTGGTACGAAGGACAACTCCGGCTCGGGGTAGAGGTCCACATTCTCCGAACCGACCGACCTCTGGTCACGGAGAGTGTCGCCGTGACGCCCAAGATGACCTACGTATTCACCCACGGCGGGCACTGGCGACCGTTTATCGACGGCGGCGGCGGCCCCATATGGACCGAACTCGGCGGGAAAATTCCCGAGCAACCGGGCTGGTTCAATTTTCTCGTCTTCGGCGGCGGTGGGGTGTCCTATGCAGTGACGCCACGCCTGTCGCTTGTGCTGGGTGGACGCTTCGCGCACATTTCCAATGCCGGGACACGCCCGACCAACCGCGGCGTGAACTACGGCCTCCCGTATGTCGGCCTCTCCTGGGTGCTGTTCTAACGCAGCCGTACGGCACTGAGGCACACATCTGTGTACATCGGAACAGCTCGATCCCCGCGAAGGGAGGAGGCTCCCCCCGTTTACTTCACGCCGAAACGGGCATTCCGCGTCTGCAGACGCCGCTTCGTTCTTGAGAGTCCGAGAACGAGCTTGTTAGAGTGCGCAGGCCATGACGCGCACCGCCCACGTTCGTCGGACTATTTCACCGGTGATCGTTCTTCCGTCTGTTGGCAGTCGGAATCGCCGTCGCCTCCATCCGTTTCGTCGTGTGGCGTATGCGCTCCCATTTACCACCACCTTCGTCATGTTGTTACCGTGGAATCTCCCATGAAACGTGATCGCCAAACTGCTGTGAAAGATTCCCCGAGTGCTCCGACCGCTCCTCTGGTGCGCCAGGGGCGCTATCGCCACTACAAGGGGAACGAGTATCGCGTCGTCGGGTGCGCCCGACACAGCGAGACGGAAGAAGAGTTTGTGATCTATCGGGCGTTGTACGGCGACCGCGGGTTGTGGGCTCGACCGCGCGCGATGTTTACGGAGGCGGTCGAGGTCAATGGGAAGTCGGTCCCACGGTTCGAGTGGATCGAGCCTGCCTCGTGAGCGTTCGCCCGTACCTGCGCCAGTGCGGGCCCGTTACGAAACAGTTGCTGCACCCGACACAGGTTCGAGCGGCGACCACCGCGTAAACGTCGCCGCTTGCCCAAGAATCCGCCCCGCTCCATCCTGCACCATCCAAACCGTCGCGCCTTCGACGAGAAAGCGTCGCCCCGTTCGCGAGATGCGTATTCCTCGATAGTCGCGCACGCAGCCTCGGCGCGTCACCTCTTCTAGAAAACGTGCGCGTTCCTCTCGATGCACGGCCTCAGCCGTCAGCCGTGACGGCGTCCGCGTCAGGTCGTCCCACTTCATCTCCCACAAAGTCTGGGCCGTACGATTGCCATAATTCAGGATGGGGTCCGCTTCATTCCCATGGGACAGGAGCGCGAAGGGTGCAAGGTAACAGGCCTCTGCCTGCGCCTCCGGCGTTCCTTCGCGAACAAGCAAATCTTCCCCCGTGACTCGACGGTAGCTATCGAGCAACAGCCGACACCAGGCGACGAGGGCTGGACTGCGCCAAGGCGTAGCGATGTGTTCTGGAGACGGAGACGTCATGACATTCGATCCAGTCGGCAGGTTCCGGGAACACGCTCAGTGCGAAGCGAATACTATCAAGCGCGCGCACAGAGGTCGATGGATGACGTCGAGATACGAGCGTCCGATGGGGGAGCAAAAGAAGCTGGAGTGATCGTGCGGAAGATCGACCGTTAGGGACGACGGAGTTGGCGTGTGAACAGCGGCGTGCCGCGTTTGCTGACGAGCGTGAGGATAAGATCGCCCGATTGCACCGCCCGTGGACCGACATCGGTCATGGCATCCTTGCGGTCCGGCGTATTGAGGACGCGACGGCATTGCCACGTTTCCACAGCGTCGGTCCGATCGGATGCGCGTACGACGACCGCACCCTGTTGCGACACGGGGATCTCATAGCGCAAGGCATCCTGTGTGCGATCCAAAAGCGGCGAGGGGTCGCTCGGCAAGGCTTGTTTGGAATGGACGGAGCGAAGCAAACCATCCGGGGCAAACTGAAAGACTTGGTAGGGAAACAGGTACGGTCGTGCCGCGTCACGCGCCTCGGGCGCGACATTGTACGACACGAGATTCCACGTGCCTTCGACGTCGGCACTCTCGCACGGTTTCACCGCCAACGCCGCGTGCGTAATGACGGCGCGGACCGCCGGGCGGGCTGTGGCATGACTCGTTGCCTGTGCACGCTCCGCGGCCAGCACATCTGCATCGTCGTAGAACCCCGCCCCCACACACACCACGGCCGATACCGCCATTCCGGACAGTGCGGCAACAGCACGTCGATAGGGGATGGGGAGTCTCAAATGTGATGCCTGACGTGGCATGGCGACAGTGAACTCCGGAATGACTGGTCGGATGATCCGACAGGATGCCCGCCGGCACGCTGTCGTCGATCGTTCTGACGCGCAGGCACGACGGACGGCGACGCACACAGGAGGTCGTCCGAAAACAGCTTCGGGTGAATTACGCAGCTTTGCGGCGGTTCGGACGCAGGCGGCGGCTTTCGATCATCCGGCACTCGCAGAACGCCAGGCACTGGCGGTCCATTTGCACCCAGACGATGGTCGATCCGCAGTCGGGGCATCCCAGCGGTTCCGACTCACGCCAGATCGTCCAGCGCGGGATTCGAATCGCGTTGCTATCCACATCCTTGGATTCCATACGATCCCTCACATCACGAGTGACATATCCTTGCGGTCGTCGACGGCGTCGCCCCTTGCATGCGGGCCCGACCGTCCATGTATAATGCCGCCTTCCGTAAGTGTAGCAGGTTGTTGATTTTGTGCCGTGGAGGTGGGTGCGGGCATGGCAGGGAAAACCCTCTTTGAAAAAATTTGGGATGCGCACGTGGTCCGAGCCGAATCGGACGGAACGACGCTCCTGTATATCGATCGGCATTTGGTCCACGAAGTGACGTCCCCGCAGGCATTCGAAGGCTTGCGCCTGGCTGGACGTACGCCGCGTCGGCCGAAAGCGGTGTTGGCCGTCCCCGATCACAACGTGCCGACGACGGATCGGCGATTGGGCATCGTGGATCAGGTCAGCGCAAAACAAATTGCGACGCTGGAAGAGAATTGTCGCGATTTCGGCATCACGATTTTTACGATGAGCGATGCGCGTCAGGGCATCGTGCACGTCATCGGCCCGGAGCAAGGTTTTACGCTGCCGGGGATGACGATCGTCTGCGGCGACAGCCACACCTCCACCCACGGCGCCTTCGGGGCGCTGGCTTTCGGCATCGGCACGAGCGAAGTGGAGCATGTGCTGGCGACGCAATGTTTGTTGCAGAAAAAACCCAAGACGATGGAAGTCCGCGTCGAGGGAACGCTGTCGCGACACTGCTCGGCCAAAGACGTGATTCTCGCGATCATCGGGGAGATCGGGACGGCAGGCGGCACCGGGTACGTGATCGAATATACGGGCTCGACGATCCGCGGCCTCACCATGGAAGGGCGCATGACGCTCTGCAACATGTCGATCGAGGGCGGTGCGAAGGCCGGTCTCGTGGCGCCGGATCATCAGACGTTCCTGTATCTCAAAGATCGTCCGATGGCTCCAAAGGGCGAGTTGTTCGAGCGCGCGGTGAAAAGTTGGCAGACGTTGACGTCCGATCCCGATGCGACCTACGACCGGCGGATCGAGATCCGCGCCGATCGGTTGGCCCCACAAGTCACCTGGGGAACCAACCCGGGTATGGTCACGGGCGTGGACGGGAAAACGCCGGATCCCCGGTCGGCCGCCGATGAAGCGACGCAGCAATCGACCGCCCGAGCGCTGGAGTACATGGGTCTCGCGCCGAATACGCCCATGTCGGACATTCGAGTGGACCGTGTGTTCATCGGCTCGTGCACCAACTCGCGTATCGAAGACCTCCGCCTCGCCGCCCAATACGCCAAGGGTCGGAAGGTGGCGTCGTCCGTACACGCGATGGTTGTCCCAGGTTCGGGACTCGTGAAAACCCAGGCCGAACAAGAAGGCCTTGATCGCGTGTTCCGCGAAGCCGGTTTCGAGTGGCGCGAGCCGGGATGCAGTATGTGCCTGGCGATGAATGCCGATGTGTTGAAGCCGGGCGAGCGTTGCGCCTCGACGAGCAATCGGAACTTCGAAGGGCGGCAGGGCGCGGGTGGTCGGACGCACCTCGTCTCGCCGGCCATGGCCGTTGCGGCAGCCGTCGAAGGGCGTTTCGTCGACATTCGACAGTGGCGATAGCCGACGACCTTCGTCTACGTGTAATCGGGCCTCTTGGCCTCAGCAGGGAAGTGAGTACGATCGTATGCAGCCGTTTACGACATTAACGGGCCTCGTGGCGCCGCTCGACCGAGCGGACGTGGACACCGACCAAATCATCCCGAAGCAGTTCCTCAAGACGATCAAACGCACGGGTTTGCGCGAGGGCCTGTTCTACGATTGGCGCCGACGGGCGGACGGCTCGCCGGATCCTGCATTTTTTTTGAATCAACCGCGGTACGACGGCGCCAGCATCCTCGTGGCGCGCGACAATTTCGGCTGCGGCTCCTCACGGGAACATGCGCCCTGGGCGTTGCTCGATCAGGGATTTCGTTGCGTGATCGCACCCAGCTTCGCCGACATTTTTTTCAACAATTGTTTCCAGAACGGTATTCTTCCCGTCGTCCTGACGGGCGAGCAGGTGGCCTCTCTCTTCACGGAAGCCGGAGCGACCGAAGCCTATCGCCTCACCGTCGATTTACCCGCACAGACGGTCACGACGCCTGCGGGAACCTCCTATGCATTCACGATCGATGCCTTTCGCAAACACTGCCTCGTCAACGGCTTGGACGCTATCGGTCTGAGCTTGCAACACACCGACGCCATCGCCGCCTACGAAACACGCCGTAAAACGGAGGCGCCATGGCTCTTCCCCGACCTCGTGAAGTGAGGGTCAATGCCTGACTCAACCGACTCGACGCTCCCACCATCCCCCGGTACAGTCGGCTCCTCGCACGCTCCCACCGCTCCGCCGCCACCCTCGCCACCGATACGAAAATCGACTTGGCGCAGGAAGCTGTTTTGGACGTTGTTTCTTCTTCTACTGATTCCCCTCGTGCTCGTCGGGATGTACCTCGCCGTCGTCCTGAACTTCAGTTATTCGGAAGGTGACCGGACCGGTTATCTGCAAAAATTTTCCCGTAAGGGGTGGATCTGTCGCACCTATGAGGGTGAGCTCGCCATGACCACGGTGCCGGGAGTGGCGCCGACGCTCTGGACCTTCACCGTCTGGGACGAGAAGGTCGCAAAAGAGATCAACGACCTGAACCTCTTGGGGAAACGGGTAATCCTGCACTACCGCGAATATCGCGGAATTCCGACTGACTGCTTCGGCGAAACGGGGCACTTCGTCGACCACGCCAAGGTGTTGGACGACCAGACGCCCTAACGATGTGCGGCGCTGTTGAGCGCCGGATCGCTGATCCGTTCGGTCGCAATAGCCAGGACGTTTCGGGCATAACCACGCTCCATCGCCGAATCCGAATTCTATGGAACACGAACAGCGGGTGTTAGCAGGCGCGGTCGTCGAGGCGGGGCAGCGCGCACTCATCGTCGCGCGCAATACGATGGACGTGCAGACGAAAGCAGACCGCTCCCCTGTCACCTCCGCGGATCTAGAGGTCAACCGCCTGCTGCACGAGGCGCTCATCGGCGCATTCCCCCAGGATGCGTGGCTCTCCGAGGAATCCCCCGATACTCCGGCACGACTGCAGCACACACGCGTCTGGATCGTCGACCCGATCGACGGCACCAAGGCGTTGGTCGGCGGCCGCCCTACATGGGTGATTTCCGCCGCCCTGGCGGTCGACCATCAGGTCGTCCTCGGATGCATCTACAATCCTTCGACGGGTGAGCTGTTTTCGGCGCAGCGTGGGAAAGGCGCCTTCCTCAACGGCCATCCGATCCGCGCCAACGCCGGTGCTGTGTCGCCGCTCCCGTTGCTCGTGAACCATTCGGAAGCGGAGGGCGGACGATTTGCCGTGCTCGGCGACCGTGTCACCCATCGCTCCTTAGGATCGATTGCGTACAGTCTCGCCTTGGTCGCATCCGGCGCCGCACCCGCCATGATCACCTTCGATCGCGAAAACGAATGGGATGTCGCCGCTGCAACCGTTTTGTTGGAAGAAGCGGGCGGCAGTATCACCGATGGAGAGGGCCGCCCCTTCCGCTTCAACCAACCGACACCGACCTATCGCGGCACCATCGGCGTGTCCGCGCCGGCCCTGTCGGCCGTTGCTCCTTTCGTCGAACAATTACGCCGCCACCTCCCTCCTCCACCGTCGGAATCGTCCCCTCGCGATGGTGCGTAAGCGGACCTGGCTCCTGCTCGCTGCGGTCGCGGTACCGCTCCTCCTGTTTTGCACTGTGCTCCTCGGCGAATGGTGGATCCGCACACAGTTAGAGTCGATGGGACAGCGCGCGCTCGGCGTGCCTGTCACGGTCGGAACCGTTCGACTTGGTCTCTGGCCAGCCCGCGCAGTTCTGCACGATCTTTCGATTGCAAATCCCGAGGGCTTTACGCTGCCTCACGCGTTACGCGCTACGCGTATCAGCATGGCCTTTGATTGGATGGAAGTGTTTTCGTCTCGTCACATCGTACAGGTGGTAGAGACGGAAGGACTCCATCTGAACATCGAAGGGACCACTGCGCAGAACAATTGGACGGTTCTCCAGTCACGATGGCAAGGCGGTCAGGACACGCCGCCGACCGGATCGCCACAGGCAACTCGCTCCACCGGCCAGCAAACGCAAACCTTCCGGGTGCATGCGGTTCGGATTGTGGATCCGCATCTCACTCTGCGGTTGAAAGGACCGTCGTTCGAAACAGCGGCCGATGCGGTTCGACTGAACACGATGGAGTGGTCGCAGGAAGTCGGCACCGACGGGATGTCGGTTGAAGAGACCGTTCAGCAGGTCGCTGGAGCGTTTGGCCAACAGGTATCGGCGCGCCTCCAGTTGCTGCCTTTAGAGAGGCGCCCCGCGAAGTAAGAAATGTTGAGCGAGTGGATATCGGAGATCGCAGCCTATCGTGAGGAGCCCTGCGGAGTCAGGATTGCGGCATCCTTGATGGCGCGGCGCGCACGCTCGACCGTCGGAGCATATTCGCCACCCTTCGGCTCATAGGTCTCGACGACGCGTTGATAGACGGCCTTCGCCTGATCGACACGGTTGGTCTCGGCGAGATAGCGCCCAATGCTCAGCCAATTTTCCGCCGCCGCATGATTGGCTGTTTTGATCAGCAACCATTCTCGAGCTTTGGCGTTCGCGTCCATTGCCATCGCGCGTCGGAGCAATCCCCGCTCCATTTCAAGCGCAAGCCCTTCGATCTGCTCGTTTTCGGCGACGGCACCGGCGACACGATCGTCCCGCAAGAGCGAATACAAGGACTTGCTCCGATCCTTGATGATATCGGCGCGCTGCTGATAGATATCTCGCGCGCACGCCGTCGCGAAGAGTCCGAGGATGCACAACGTCCAGACTAAGCGCACGAACGATCGCTTCATAGTCGCAGTATAACACCCTCGCATGACGACCGGCACGGCTCGACAACGATTGCTTGCGGCATTGGTTGGCACCAGACTGTCCTCACGCCAACTTGCGGAACGCCTGAACATGCCGGAGCGGCAGGTCGAAGAACATCTCCCTCACGTAGTACGAACATTAGCCAAACAGCCGTTAGCCACATTTCTGTTGGAGCCTGCGCGCTGTCAGGTCTGCGAGTATGTCTTTCGTGGACGAGCAAAATTGACACGCCCGAGCCGCTGCCCACGCTGCCGAAGCGAACACATCGATGCACCGCGTTTCGGTGTGGAGATGAGCTCTCCACTAGACACTACCGAACCGCCGCTCTCTGCGCCGTAGGGGCGTCTTCAATTCGTGGCACCGCAGGATGCTGATTGAGCGCCAATTGCTCTAAAGTCAGACCTCGCAGCGCCTCGGCAACCGCCGCATCTCGACGGAGTAACACCACATCGGCTGCCTCGCCGGCCGCACTAGAGCCACGCATGGGAGGCGGCCCATTCGACACGCCACCTTGGTGAATGACGCGCAGCACCTCTGCAACGGGAATGTCCGCCGGGCGCCGTGCAAATTCATACCGTTCCGACTTCGGTATCTGCTTCAAAAATCCGGCCTCGAGAAATATCTCGATTAATTCACCGGCCATGGCCAGCGAGACGGTCATGTCGCCGGCGAGTTCTTCCACATAGTCGAGCGGTTGTCCGGCGATATGTCGTCGAGCGAATGCCTGCAGCATTCGGAGGCCGGCTCGCTCCCGCCACGCTTGCACGCCATGCGCGCCGAGATACTGCCACTCATACGTATTCGGATGTTGGTAAAAAAACGCGACCTGCGCGCCCATCAAGATGATCAACCAGCTCACATAGAGCCATAACAAAAACAGCACCAAGATGGCCGACCCGGAATACATGGCGCTGTAGCTGGTCGAGCGCGAGACAAAAAATGCAAAGGCTTCTCCTGCGGCCCCCCACAGCACCGCTGCAGCTAGACCACCAACGAGGGCCGACAAAGGTTGTACTCGCGCATGTGGGAGAAATTTATAAAACGCGGTGAATACGGTCGCCAGCAGCACATAGGGAAGGTACTGCGTCATCCATCCGACGGCGGAACCGAGCGGCTGGAAATCCAACAGGCGCTGCACCAGCCAATGATGATGGACCGAGGTCAACAATCCGAAGGCGCCGACCATCACCAACGGCCCAAGCAAGATCAGCAAGAAATAAACGAGGATCTTCCGCGTCCATGAACGTCCCCGCGGCACTCGCCAAATGGCGTTGAATGTGTCCTCCATCCGCTCGATGAGGGAATAACTCGTGTAGAGCAAACCGAGGACACCAACGGTGCCGAGCACGCCGACATCGAAGTTTCCGACGAACTGCACCACCCACCCAGTTAGCTCGTGGTTGTTGGGGCCTAGAGGCACGAGGAGTTGATCGAGCACGGTCTCCAGCCGCTCGTGAATGCCGAACAGTTTCAGCACCGCCACAATGACCGCGAGCAGCGGCACTACCGACAGTAGTGTCGTGTAGACCAGTCCGGACGCTCGCGCATCGAGCAATCGGTACTGAAATTCCCACACAGCGGCCAGCGTGACGCGCAGGGCGCGAAGGCTCCAGCGGGCCCACAATGGGACCTCCGCCAGATCGAGTATCCAAAGATCGCGGGTGAGAAAATGATGCAGTTGGCGCATGCGGCTTGGACTCGGAACACTCGGATCAACCAATGAAATCCGTTGTAACTGGGGAGCCCCCCTCCCGTCTAGTCGCGGATTGCCTCCCGTAGGCAATAACCCCGTATCAGGCGACACAGCTCAGGCCGACTTGCGACCGGCACAATTCGGCCATCCCCAAAGGCGGGATAGCCCCTGTTACTACCACGTCGTTATGGTGGGGCGTCTTGTCGTGATGAACGGGCTGACGTGGATGACGGCGTCGCGGGACGAACGCACATCCGTACGGTCTACTACTGAATATGGGAGGTCTTATGCGAACCCTCGCCCTGGTCGCCGCCGCAGTTTTTATCAGTAGCTTCTCGGGAGTCCCCGCTCATGCGGACGACACACGAGAGCCGGATCCTAATGGAATGTGGGAATGTCCGATAGAGAACGGGCCCACGCTGTACACCAACCGCGAGCAGACCGGTTGTCGTAAAATGGAATTGAAGCCGCTCTCGAGCGTCCCGTCAATGTCCGAATCTCCAGCACGTGCGCCCCGACTGCATAACGGAACCCCGTCTACCGGCCACGAACTTCTTCCGCACGGAGAGGGCGCTCCGCCCGCACATAGTCGCGCGGTTCCTGACTGGGGGAAAGATTGGTACGCCGCTAATTCCTCTGATGCGTCTGTGCAATCGGAAGTCTGCTCGCTCTACTCAGAATGGCTGCAACTGATTCAACGCACCAGAGGCGGATTTTATTTTGGATCAGATCCGGCTTACGGAGCGGATCCGTCAGGCAGAAATTTCACACACACGAACGGTTTTTGGGACAACGCGCGTTACGTCACTCTCGCAAATATTTTTGGACGTGGGTTCGTACCGATCGGTTGCCTGTAGATCGTGATGGGGCCTCGACAGGGGCCGCATCGCCCCTGTCAAGGCCGCTCCCTTCCTCGGTCACGTTTTCCCTACCATCCGCTCAAGACCAATTTTCCAATCATCGTTCCGGTTTCCAGCATGGCATGGGCCTCTCGTAACGAGGCGGCACAGATCGGACGCTTCCGCACGTGCACGATCGGCTGCAACCGTCCCTCGTCGATCCAGGCGGCCAGCCGCGTCAACAATCGATGTTGTTCGATCATATCGGGAGTACGAAACTTGGCGCGCGTAAACATAAACTCCCACGCATGCGTGACGCTCTTTGTTTTAAGGGCGGCGTGGTTGAGCGGGTGTTTGTGGTCGACGATCGTACAGAGACTCCCTTGTGGCGCAATCAGGTCGGCCATCGTGTCCCAATAGGCATCCGTATCGACACAATTGAGGATATAGTCGACGGCCTGGATACCCGCATCCTCGAGCTGAGGTCGTAACGCTTGCCGGTGATCCACAACCACATCCGCGCCCAATTGTCTCACCCACGCGGCGGAGGCAGGTCTGGACGCCGTTGCTGCTACGGTAAGTCCGGCAAGTTTCGCCAACTGAATTGCAGCCGATCCCACTCCTCCACCTGCGCCGATAATCAGCAACCGCCGTCCACTTCCAGCCTCTCCGAGAGGAATACGTAGCCTCTCGAAGAGCGCTTCGTAGGCCGTAATGCCGACGAGTGGCCAGGCCGCGGCATCCTCCCAATCGAGGGTGGACGGTTTGTGGGCGACAATACGCTCGTCCACTAACTGATACTGCGCGTTACTTCCAGGGCGCGTAATATCGCCTGCGTAATACACCGCATCGCCTGGTCGAAACAGCGTCACCGCATTACCAACGGCTTCAACATGCCCCGCAGCATCCCAACCGAGCACCCTCGGCTCTGCCTCGGATCGATGCGCAACCCGCACTTTGGTATCGACCGGATTGACGGAGACGGCTTCGACGCGAACGAGCACGTCTCGCCCGCTTGGAGCTGGAATGGGACATTCGCTATCGACAAGACTGTCGGGATGGGAACTAGGAAGCGAGCGAGTAACGGTGACGATTTTCATGACAGCACACTCCATGGCAAGCGGCGCTTCGGAGCATGCGCATTCCAACTGAAACTGTCAATGAAGAGCGGGCGCCCGTAAAAGGCGTGTGTGCGTGATGGCCTACTTGTCTGGCTTGGAGGGGAGAGCCTAGTGCGCGGACCCCACATGCGTTACTGAAACGGCACGCGCTTTCAGCTGCTCCACGAGACTTGTGTACGATCCCGCTTTGATGACACGTGCCATTTGTGCACGATAATTTTGGACGAGGCTAGCCCCGTCGACCACCACGTCGTACACCAACCACTCCTCGTTCCTATGCAGCAGTCGAAAGTCGACAGGCGTATCGACCTTGGAACCGGAGAGTCGCGTCTGTACCTCGGCGTGTGTCGCATCATTCTGCTGCTCCGCCAGCACGTCGATACGATTGTCGGTCAGTTGCGCAACATGATGCGCAAACGTATCTCGCAGCAACGTGAGAAACAGCCCCGTAAATTCCTGTCGCTGAGGATCGGTGAGCATCCCCCACTGGGCACCAAGGGCCCGCTTCGCCATATCCTCGTGGCTGACACGCGAACGAAGAATCCTATCGAGCGCCTCACGCTGCGTGACCACGTCGGAGTCGGAGACCGGCGTCTGATGCAGTGCCTGTTGGATCTCGGCCACGGTTTGAGCGATGGCCGCCCCTGGCCCTGAAGTCGTCTCGGCGGATACGTCGGTATAGGCCCCCAAAGACGCCCCAACCAAGATCGCGATCGTCAAAATGGCGGTGTACAGCCGCATATGTTTCCCCATTGCCGTAAGCAGAAGTGTCGCCCCTACGATCATACAAACCAAGAAACATGCCACTGATCAAGCGTGTAAGTACTTGAACTTGCTGTAGGCGAGCTGTCAACAGCAGGGAAGCTGTTGGGGGATCGGACAATCTACGGGAACGGAAACGATGCAGTCGTGTGATTTCCACCACAGGACTGCATCTGACACCTAGGGACGACTGTGGACGTGAATACGGGGGAACCCCGATGCAGCGGCTATAACAATTGCATGATCAAATGAACGGCTTCCTCCGGCGAGTTGGCTGCGTGGACAAGCCCAGGAGCAAGGTCCTTAAAGAGCCCGATTCCCGCCTTGCCCGCGTCGAGCAGGATTACACCCTTCTTTGCCTTCAGCGCCAGCGCCACCTCAGACACCGTCCCCGCTCCGCCAAGCCCGCAGGCGACGATCACATCGCTCGACATCACATTGACGTTGTTTCTGGCATTCCCCAAATCCGTAATGATCGCGAGGTCGACAAACCTCGAAATCCGAGCGTGCTCATCGGGCAAAATACCGATGGTCAAGCTGTTCGGAACGCGCTTCGCCCCTTGGCTCGCCGCTTCCATCACCCCGCTCGCTTTACCGCCCGTCAGCAGCACCCACCCTTGGCGCGCAATAAGCTCACCCAACTCTCTGGCTGCCGCTAATTCGCGCTGTCCGGCTTTGGCAGGCCCCATCACTCCGATCACCGGTTTTCTTGCACTCCGTTTAACGGTCCTCGCTCGCCGTGTCATGCGTCTCCTTCGCGTGCCGACGTCCGTGACGCCACATCGGCGGTTCGTGCACGATGCTCTTTCAACCAACACCGATCCATCACAGTTCGAAGACCCGCCCGACGCGCACGCGCAACCGCCGCCGCATCCAGCACGCCCTCCTGTAGCCAGACTCCGGGCACGCCCCGTGCGATCGCAGCATCGACGATAGCACCAGCCTCTTCGGAGCGGCGAAAAATCACCACGAGATCGATCTCCTCGGGCACGTCGGACAGCGCCGGATACGCGCGCTCGCCGAACACCTCGCGTTCGCGTGGATTCACAGGAATCACTCGGCGGCCCTGCGCACGCATGTAGGCGGCCACGCCATAGGATGGCCGCTCAGGGTTGGACGACAATCCTACAACGGCGATCGTTCGTGGGGTTGGCACCAATACATCGATATCCGCGTTCTGCTCCATGGATGCGCGTGTTACGTTCGCCAACATGCCTCTGACCCATACTGTACGGGAACCAGCACAGTTATTGGGATTTGCCGGTCACCGAAAAGACGGAGAGTAGTACAGTCGGCGAGAGGCTGCAATCTCAAGACGTTGAGTAGGGCGGCAATGCGAGGAAGGGGGGCGGCAAGGTCTCAGATATGGGGCGACCAACCTTGCCGCCTGAGGAGAGGATTCGAGCGATCCGACGACACGACTCGACAACTTAGGCGTCGATCACGACTGGCTCCAGGGGCAGCACAAAGTCGAGCGCCGCTGGATCCGATTTTTTGTGGCGGGCCGGATGGCGCGCCACATACTGCGCCAGCCGCTTGCGCTCCTCGTGACCGATCGCCACCGACTGGCCGCCGAAGCGCTTCCCATTCACCCACGCCACACGCATTTCTTCCACCACCAACGGCTCCTGCCCATCCGGAAGACAAAAACACAATGTCAGCAGCGCGCCGATCTTCACCGGACGGCTACCTTCGATGCCAAAACCCTCGGCAGCGATATCGACCGATGTGCCTTCCCCCACCACCACCGCACCACCGGACAAACCCGAATACGTGATGTAACAAGATTCCGCCAAGCGGCGCACCCGCCGCTGCTCAACCACCTGCGTCCCCTCGGTAGGATGCCCAGCCGGTGTCACAATCGTCTGTTGTTCCATGGTCCCCTCCTCCTGTGAATGGTCGCCCCTCAACCCCATGAGGAAAGGCTATCGCCTCTAGGCTATTCCGCCATGACTCGATAGGGGCATCGCGTAGCCCCTCGTTGGGTGGGACAGGGACAGTGGCGAAAGCTTGAGAGTCTAGCTTCCCTGGATTACGGCTGACGATGTGAGCAGAGGCGTAGAAAGGTGCGAACTAGCCCTCGGCGCCCAGAATGAACTCCGGGCACCGAGCACGACCGCTTTCCAGCTGAAAACGGGATGTACTGACTAGTGAGACTGAGGAGGGAGAAGTTCGAGTTGTAACACGAGTTTGCTGCACTCTACAGATTTCACCCCAAACCGTGACCCGCTCGCCCACATGACGACAACGTCTTTCAGCAGGAGGGTGACCTTCCGCAGGGAAATCTCCAACGCCAGTCGATCGCCCTGCTTCACCGCTGCACTCCCCTGAATACCGCATCCTTCCACCGACACGTCGATCAGGGTCCCGCCGCCTCGGATGGTTTTTCCGTTCACCTTGGCGGTGTAGCGGAGGTTGTAATGCACGGTGTAGCGCGGATGGCGCCGGTGCTCGCACGTGGACGCGACCGGCACGACGGGCTCGGGCTGCGCGGCACTCTGATTGGCCATGTCTCTTCCTGCTCCCTTGCTCGTGATCTAAAAACTATCGAATTTAGCGCAACGGCTGATCCACATTGGCAATGTGCAATGCACGACCGGCATGGTCCAGCCCTACTTGGATGGCATCGCCCACATGGGCAGGACGGTCGCTATGGGTGTTTTCATCGTGCGGAACGCGCCACTCGCGGCCTGACGATTCGCGCACCACATAGGCCCCACCTTCCAACTTCACAACCTGTCCCACCAGCACGCGCTCGCCGCTCATTGCATGCTGACCGGGGGCACGCTCAAAACTGGCCAGGCTCCCTGCCACGATTCCACGCCCAAGATGCTCTTGCTGGACCTCTCCGGCACCATTCTCGGGGAGGCTCGCCAAACTCCCAACAACGATCCCTCGCCCCAAATGCTCCTGCTGAGCTTCTCCATGCACACCCTCGGCAACCTGCGCCGTTGTACAGCCCTGAGCCATCCACAGTCCGAACACCGCGATGCTGCAGGACACCGTACGCACCAACCCATGAGACGGACAAGACGATAGACGCATGCAAGCCTCCTGCGGCAATGATCCTAGATAAAGCATAGCAAATGGATCAAAACCGGCTCTGGGCGAGGACTTAGAGCAGACGGCCGCCACCAGTGGCCTTCACCTGCACCATATGTTCTAAGGCCGATTGTCGACTTCGAAGGGGCGCACCTAGCGTCTGTCGGAAGAGGCGAGAGACTAGAACTTCGTGACACTCGAAAAATTGAAGTCCCGCACCCGCATGGCAGGGACCAGACATTTCTGGGATTCGGCCGTCACCGCTTCGTGTGGCATTGTGTATCCATCAACGGCTGTGAAGACACGCAAAGGACTGTCGTGGAAACGAAAATTTTTGACGGCGCCTTGGATCTTCCCCTGCTCGATCAGAAAGGTTCCGTCACGGGTCATCCCGGTCAGGGTCAGGTCGGTGGGATTTACAAGTCGGATGTACCACAAGTTGGTCACCAAGATGCCTCGCTCCGTCCCCGCTATAAGCGCGTCGAGCGTCTGCGCTGTGGCATCGAGTGATTCTGCCGACAGACAGAGTGCGTCGGGAAACGGGGACGGCTCCACCCCGTGAGTCTGCGCGGTAAACCGATCGTACGCCAGCCGTCGCAACCGACCGCGGTCAATCCAGGTGCACTCCCGATTCGCCAATCCGTCTGCGGTAAAACTGCTCGCGAGGAGATCCTGGTGCTCGGGACTATTCCGCAGGGTGAATCGCGCATCCAGCACCGGGGAACCCACCTTTCCACTTAGCGCACTCGTCCCCTTATCGTACGCCTTGCCGTCAAGCTGCCAGATCAACCCTCCGAGGAGCCCCGCCACGGCTGCCGGTTCGAGAATCACCGTGTACCGCCCCGGCTGCAACTCGCGAGGCGCATGCGCCATCCGACACTTCTCGATAGCTGTCGCCGTGCGCGTGTCGATGCCGAGACGATCGATCGCTCGATGGGCATTGGCCGCCCAACCACTGGCATTGTTGGCCGTCGCCGTGAGGCTGAATCGCGCATCGGTGCGTGGCTCATAGATGCGCAGTCCCGCACTGGTGGCGACACCGACCGTCGCCACACTCGTCGCTACGATGCCCGCCCCGCTGACACCTGCCTGCCGGCACAACAGAATCGCTCGCTCCATCGCATCGAGGCGCCCGGTTGGCCCGGCTGAACTGGTGGCCTGTACCCATGTCGGCGCATGGATGAAGGTCTCCGGCCCAACCGGCGGCAGCCATTCTGGATCTTCCGGCACAACCTGCGCGATGCGCTCCGCACGCCGAAAGGCATCCTGAACCGCCCCTGCCGTCAGAGACGTCGTCGTCGCACTGCCCTGTCGCCGACCGCTCGCGACCTGCACTCGCAGCATCACTTTCCGTGTGTCGAGATTTTGGATGACACGGTTGTCGGCGACGCGTGTCGTTCCGCTACGGATATCCTGAAGCCACATCGCGGCATGCTCGGCGGAGCGGTGCCGCATGACGAGATCCGCCAGAAATTCGAACTCCTCTCGACTCGTGAGACCCTGGCTCATCGCTTCCGATACCGTGACTACATCACCCGCGAATAACCTGCACCTGCCTGAATCGCGCCGGACTGGCGGCATGCGTCATCCATCCCGCTTGCGTCGGCTGTCCCTTACCGCACGTAATAAACCCGAAGCGTGTGCGGAAGCGCACGTCGGCCACGCCGTCGCAGCGTCCCCAGAAATCCGGCGTGATGCCGTGATACACCACATCCCGGAGCATGTGCGTCCGACGTCCGTGTTCGATCAGCCAAAAGGCATCGCCGCCGAATTGGAAATTGTAGCGTCGCTGGTCGATGCTGTACGACCCGTGGCCCTCGATGTAAATACCACGGTCGATGCCGGCGATCAGATCATCCGGTGTGCCGACACCCGGCTGGAGACCGATATTGGCGATGCGGACCATCGGCACCCCGCTCCATCCGTCGGCGCGATTCGAGCCGCGCGAGCGCGCCTCGCCGATTGCCCCGGCGACTTCACGATTCGTGCAGTAGCCAACGAAGGTGCCGTCGCGCACGATCTCCCACCGCTGACAGGCCACGCCGTCGTCATCGTAGCCGGTCGCGGCTAAGGTACCGGATTCGGTGTTGTCGGCCACCAGCGAGACCTGCTCCGATCCGTACTGAAACCGTCCGAGATGATTCGGCGTGAGAAAACTGGTGCCTGCGTAGTTGGCCTCATACCCTAGCGCACGATCCAGTTCGCTCGGATGTCCGCACGATTCATGGATCGTCAACGACAGGTGCTCGCCGTCCAAGACCAGATCGTAAGCACCCGCATCCACGGCAGGTGCGCGAACCTTCTCCAGAGCTTGTGCCGCAATGCGCGGCGCGACCTCGACAAACTGCGCGTTGTCGATCACTTCGTAGCCCATCCGCAAATGCGGTGTATTGAACGATCGCGACGCGAAGCGTCCATCATGGGCCGCTGTCGCGGCGCATTCCCCCTGCGTCGCCAGCAGGTCGAACGCGAGATGCGTACCCTCGGTCGAGGCAAACAGCTTGAGATCCCGACGCGCCCAAAGTTCGGCACGGCTCCGTACAATACCCGAAGTGCGCTGCAACGCCGACATGGTGTCGAGCAGCAACCCCGATTTATCTTGCAAGGGAATGGCAAACGGATCGATCCTCGCGGAGGTCACCACCACATCGCGATGGCTCGGCTCCGGCGCCAATGTGACGGGCTCCCGCATCAACCGCGCGCTTTGCGTGGCGACCTCGACGGCCAGCGCGGCGATACGCGGCACTTCTTCGAGCGATTGAATCGCACTGGCGGCGAACCCCCAGGCACCGCGATGCAACACACGAATCCCAAACCCGCTGTCCCGCGCATCCTGTACCTGCGCCACACGCCCATCTTCCCCACGCAACGACTCCGTGCGGCTCTCCATCAGGCGTATGTCGCCGTAGTCTGCTCCGGCATCGCGGATGGCGTTCAAGGCACGCGCAGCCAGTGTCTCCCACTGCGGCGGAAGCGTGACTGACGATGTCGACGCCTTATTGGTCACGGCATGCCTCGCGGGTCTTGTTCATTCGAGTGAACGAAATCGCGTCGCGGAAACCAAGGAATGAATCGACTCGTCGTCCGTTGGTAGCGCCGATACTCGTCACCGAGTCGTTGCAGCGATTGGCGCTCGGCATGTGGAATGCCGCTGACCTTCAGCAAGGCCCAGCCCATCGCGAGCGGGCCGAGCCAGGTGATCGTCCCATTCGGCAACCCAATGCCCATTGCCACGTAACTCCACCAGTGCAACCACTCGAAAAAATAATTCGGATGTCGGGAGTAATACCACAGCCCGTCGCGACACACACGCTCGCGATTCCAGAGTTTGCGCTTGAAGTCGGCGAGTTGAAGATCCGCGACCGTTTCGCCGACCAACGCAACAACCCAGATCAGGATGCCCACATATTCCCAGCCGCTCAGCGTGGGGCGCGGCGACTGCATGACGACGAGGAGCGGCCACGAGAACAGCACCAGGGCGCCGGCTTGGAGCAAACAATATCCGAGGAGATACGATGACGCTCGTGCACCCCATTCGCGGCGCAGCCGTCGGTAGCGTGGATCTTCGTCGCGTCCCAGCACGCGGGTATACAACACGTGTATTCCGAGACGCAGGCCATATCCCGCCGCCATCATGGCCACCAGGAGGCGCCGAAACGGTTCGCCTGCGCCGAACCAGGCGTAGCCCGACACGACGATGACGAACAGCAGACACCAGGCGACATCGACCACCGACGCGTCGCGGATCCACCGGTCGAGCCACCACAGCGCCAGCATAACGCTCGTGGAAAACAGAGCCGCCCACAGAAGCAGCGCAAGTGGATCGAGCATCGGAGGCTATAGGTAACTACAGCGTGAGTGGATCCCAGATGGCATCGTTATTATCGCGCGGATGGGCGGCCAACCACGAACGAAAGCCGGGCAAACGAAACGACAATGTGGATTGCAGCTTGGCGCTATCGAGCGACAAGTCCGGCGCGCGTGGAGGCCCTGCATAGTCACGCAAGGAACCGGGCGCACACTGTGGGTGTTTTTCGGGATACTCCGCGGCGAGCAATTGCCCGATTTCCCAGCGCGACAACCGCTCCGCACCGGCCAGATGATAGAGGCCCGGCATGTCCTGCGTGGCGACCTCCCAAATGGCCCGCGCCGTCGCCGCCGCAGGGAGCGGACAGCGAAATTCGTCGGTAAAGAGTTTTAGAATTCCCCCACGAGCCCACGCGGTGAGCGTCTCCTCGACGAAGCTGCGGTCGCCGGTCGGCGATAAGCCTGCCGTCAATGACGTGCGCAGCACCGTATGTTGCGGATACGCCGACACTCGCCGCTCCGCCTCCACTTTGCTGCGTCCGTACGTGGTCAATGGACTCACTGGATCGGTTTCGCGATAGGCGCCCTGCGTGCCATCGAACACATGGTCGGTGGAAATAAAAATCAGCCGGCCGTTCGCCGCCAGCTGCGCCAAATTCGCCGTGGCCTCCACATTCACGGCATGCGTGCGTGCCGGATCGGCTTCACAGGCGACGGCTTTGCTGATCGCAGCGCAATGGATGACGAGCTGTGGAGAGGTTTGTCGCCAGAGGCGTTCGACCGCGGCGGCATTCGTCAGATCGACGAGATCTCGCGTGACGCCCAGCAGGCGCCACTGCGGCGCGTAGCGCGGCGCGGTCGCCACAAGATAGTGTCCGAGCAAGCCGCCTGCGCCGGTCACCCAGACCAATGGGCGCCTGTCGGCTACGTCACCCACGGTGCGGCTCGTCTTCCGCCCTGCCGCGACGGATGTCCGGCACTTGCAACACACGCCAGCCGTCGGTGGGGTGTTCCACCGCCCAGGTCAGCGTCGTAATCATTTGCTCGATCTCGACTAATCCGAGTCGAAAGGCGAATGCGCGCGTAACGGGGATCGCTTCGCAAAGGCGATAGGCAGGCAACAGAAACGTCGGCCACCGACGGCCTGGTCCTAAGACGTACCATGGGCGCAGCACGGTGGTGGGAATTTTCCCGACGCGCAGGCGCGCCTCGCATTCCATACGCACATCGATGTAAGCCTGCATGACCGGGGCGGGGTGCGCAACACTGAGATAGACGAAGTGCTTGATGCCCGCGCGTTGCGCCGCATACAGCGCCGCTTTGACGGACCCAAGGTCGATATCGCGGAATTGTTTCGCTTTCCACGGCGCCGGTCGGCCTACCCCGACCAGATGCACGAATGTGTCGTGCCCGCGCACCGCGTCGCGAAACGAGTCGATCACCAGCGGATCGCCCAACACCACACGCGTGCCTTGGGGCAACTTCGGCGCAGAGGCCGCGCGCGCAAGCCCGGACACGGTGTGGCCGCGCGAGAGCAACTGGGCGATGAGGCGTGAGCCGAGATACCCACTGCCTCCGGTCACGAAAACGTTGGCCACAATATCCTATTCGATTACGGCAGATGAGCGCCCAGGGTCGTGGGCCGGATCATACTGGAAGACACGTAACTGGGGAAGAGCTGGAGGCATCGACCGGATGGGAGAAAACCGCCACCTGCGCCGCAGGCGACCGACTCAGACACTACGGCTGAAAGGACGCGGGGCGAGCAGCCCCATCGAGTTCTTCGCCGGCACGGGTGAGGTGAAACGTCCCGCCCTTGTCGGAAGGATTGAGCGTGCGGCCGATCCGCGTATACCACCAGCGTCCATCGCCCTCTTGGAAGGCCTGATCCAACTGCACCACGAACTCGCCCTCGCGGTCGTTTTCCGTTTGAATCCATCGCCCGCGCCATTCATGCCCGACCAAACTGGTGGTCTCGAATCGTCCGCCTTTGAATGCATAAGTACCGCGGCCGGCCCGATCCATGACCAGCTCGACGGACGCTGCACCTTCTTCATATTCCCACTGCCCTTCCAGCACGGCAAACGACGGCGACCCGGTTTCGGTGGTGACTGTTGCGACGGTCTCCACAGCCCGCTCCTGCACGACTGTGCGCCCAGCGCACCCGCTCAACAGCAGCGACACCGCGAGCAGCAGGAGACCGTTCAAGTATGAGCAGGATTCCGTAGGTGTAGCGTATGGGGATGAGCGTCCGGACATGGCAGCCGTCTCCACAGGGCAAATCGTGTGGTCGTCCGAGTATCCATAATTTCTTACCGCGATTGCCGCGCAGATTCAACGAATCGATGGAATGGTGCACCGGAAGACGACAGGGTCGGCCAACTCCGCTCGACCAATTGGTGGGCCGCCTGTTCGAGCACCGTACGATCGTCCGCCGACAGTCGCAAGTTTGTGGGAATACTCGTGGCCCGACGGCCGAGGGACTCGTCGCCCAAGTGGCGCAACGCCACATGCCAGAGCATGCAGCGACCGCCTTGTGGACCGACGGCAAAAGTCGTCACCGCCTCCCGATCTTGTTCGGATGGCGACAGTCCCACGCGGGCAAGCATCTGACGTCGATTGTTTCGGAGCAGTCCTGCCGCGGCGGACAACGGCGTGGTGTCGGGCGACCGAGGCGTAGCGTCCACGGCAATGATGAGGCAGCCCTGCGGAAATTGGTCGGACAACGCCCGTTCGCGATCCGCTGTGTCGAGCAACGTCAACAACGTACCAACCCCTAAATTGTCGGCCACACCACCGTCGTACAACGTGAGCGACGAGGGAGTATTTGATGCCGCAGTCGCTGCAGCAGCTCGAAACCGTACGAGCGGCAGGGTATCGGGATAGGCGGTCGACGCCGAAATCGCGCGCGTCACAGGAAGCTCGGCCTGCGATAAACCGACACGCGCCATCGCCGCAGGTGTGAACACAAACGGTTCGCCTGTGAGGGCATTCGTCGCGTTGATCAACAACCTCGGGTTCGGCGCCACGCCCGAAAGATGCGCGCCGTGGAAAAGCCGTGTATCGAGGACCGATTCGAGATCGTCGCCGCGCGAATAACTCGTGAACCAGTAGCGAGGCCAGTGGAGGGGATTCGCAATGCGCGCGATGACGTCGCCTTGAAAGTCGGCAGCGAGCAGCTCGGTGGCGCGATCGTCCCACCGAATGCCCTGCCGTCCATCGAGCGCATACATCGTGGCGGGCAGCGCCCCACCAGACACGGCGGAGATCACGTCGACACGCGAAAGCACGGACCGGGCCTGAAGTTCCCGCATCACTGCGGCCCCGAACACGGCCGCGCGGCTGCCGCCGCCCGACAGCGCGAGCCCGAGAAATTGCCCGTCCTCTCGCTCCTGTTCCCCTAGGGACAGATCGGTATCGCCTGACGGGCGGTCGGATCCAGTAAACGGGGCTACGTCGACCGTGCGGATGCGCGGACCGCTGCATGCCTGCAGCGACAGCGCCACAATCACAACCAGCAGGATATATCGCCCCATGCTGTCTCTACGGAGGAAAAGACTGGATGGATTTCCAGCCTGCCATAGGCTGGGAGCGTAGCAGTTCGGCCGATATCTGGCGGCACTGCCGTCGCTCGTCGACGACAGTGCCATCCTACGGGTAGGCGGAACTTAGGTTCTGGTCAACTTGCGATACCGGATGCGGTGCGGACGATCAGCTTCCTTGCCCAAACGCCGCTTGCGGTCGGCTTCGTAGTCGCTGTAGTTACCTTCGTACCAGACGACTTTGCTGTCGCCCTCGAAGGCCAGAATGTGGGTGGCGAGTCGGTCCAAGAACCAGCGGTCGTGACTGCTGATCACGGCGCAGCCGGCGAAACTTTCGAGGCCTTCTTCCAGCGCGCGTAGCGTATTCACGTCCAAGTCGTTGGTCGGCTCGTCGAGGATGATGAGGTTCGCGCCTTCCTTGAGCATACGCGCCAGGTGCACGCGGTTGCGCTCGCCGCCCGATAAATCCTTCACCTTCTTCTGCTGGTCGGTCCCCGCGAAGTTGAACCGTGCGCAGTAGCCGCGCGCGTTCACCTCGGTTTTTCCGAGCTTCACCGTATCTTGGCCTTCGGAGATCACTTCGTAGACCGTCTTCGCCGGATCCAGGCTGCGGTCCTGATCGACATAGCCCAACTTCACCGTCTCGCCGATACGGATCGATCCGGTGTCGGGCTTTTCCTTCCCGACCAACATCTTGAAGAGCGTGGTTTTTCCCGCGCCGTTCGGCCCGACCACCCCGACGATACCGCCCTTCGGCAGGCTGAACGACAGGTTATCGTAGAGCACCTTGTCGCTGAAGGCTTTTCCGATGCCCGTCGCCTCCACAACCACATCGCCGAGGCGCGGCCCTGGGGGAATATAAATTTCGAGATCTTCTGCGACCTGCTCTTGTCGCTGATTGACCAACTCTTCGTACCGATTAAGGCGTGCCTTGCCCTTGGATTGCCGCGCTTTCGGCGACATACGAATCCACTGCAACTCGTTCTCCAAAGTTTTTTGGCGCTTGGTCTCCGCCTTTTCTTCCTTTTCGAGCCGCTCTTTTTTCTGTTCCAACCAGGATGAGTAGTTACCCTGGAACGGAATGCCGTGGCCACGGTCCAATTCCAAAATCCATCCCGCCACATTGTCGAGGAAGTAGCGATCGTGCGTAACGGCGATGACCGTGCCCTTGTATTGCTGGAGATGCTGCTCGAGCCATTGGACGGATTCCGCATCCAAGTGGTTGGTCGGCTCGTCGAGCAACAGAATGTCCGGTTCCTGGATCATCAGGCGGCAGAGCGCCACACGTCGCTTTTCGCCGCCCGACAACGTCCCGACCTTTTGATCGGCCGGTGGACAACGGAGCGCATCCATCGCGATCTCCAGTTCGTTCTCCAGCTCCCAGCCGTTTGCCGCTTCGATCTTTTCCTGAAGCTGCGCCTGCTTGTCGATGAGTTTTTCCATCTCGTCAGGGTCGGCCTCGCCCATCTTGTTGCTGACGGCTTCGTATTCCTTCAGGAGGCCCACCAATTCAGCCTTCCCTTCTTCCACGACTTCCTTCACCGTCTTATTCGGGTCGAGTTGCGGCTCCTGTTCGAGTAGGCCGATGCTGTAGCCCTTCGAGCGGGTGATTTCTCCCGTATAGTTCGGATCCGTTCCAGCGATAATCTTGAGCAGCGAGCTTTTGCCCGACCCGTTTAAGCCGAGTACGCCGATCTTCGCGCCGTAGTAAAATCCTAAGTAGATCTCGCGCAACACTTGCTTCTTCGGCGGATAGACCTTGCCGACGTTGACGAGCGAAAAAATGACTTGTTTGTCGTTCGTAGCCATCGCTGCCTCTGTGTATGAGTCAAGAAACGCGCACGGAGAGACTCACGATACCAAAAGGCCTGCGGCGGCACAACAGCGTGCAGCGGAGCTGCAGACGGTACAGCACTAGATGCCGAGGTCTTCGGCCAATCGCAGTTCGGATTCGTCGACGATTTCTTCCAGGCAGGTAAAACAGGCAAAGGGGAACCGGTCGATGGGGACGGCGCAGACCTCGCCGACCGGCGAGTCTTCCAGCGCAGGACCGCTGCAGGCTTTATGGATAAGCGTCAGCATGGCGCTGATCATACCGAACGCGAGCGACGCTCCACAATGAGCCGGCGCAGCAACTCGACATGCTCGGGTCGGCTCAGCCGATGATCGCCGGGCACAATCCGCAGATCGAGAGGAAAGGTCGGATCGCGCCGCAAGAGTTCGTCGGTAAAGGATCGGCTGCCCTGCGGCGAGATGACGACATCGTGTTCGCCGTGAACGATAGTCGTCGGAACGTGCCGGAGTGTATCGAAGCTCCCTGCCCAATAGGCTTCGCTCTCTTCCACCCATTTCCATGCAAGCGGCCAGTCCAGATGTAGCGGATCGTCGTCCCACGGCATCCACCCGGATACCTGCCACATCCGTCGCCGTTCAGGCGCAATGGTTTTTGCGCGTTCGCCCATCATGTTGAAGGCCGGAGCGATCAGGATCAGTTCGTCGACGATGGCGAACTCCTGCGCTATCAGCCAGGCGATCCAGCCACCCAGCGAATTGCCGACGATCGTGATCGGTGACCCGCCTTCGCAGAGGGACGTCACAACGGCCCGCGCATCGCTCACCCAATCGGACAGAGTGTAGTCGGTAAATGCGCCATCGGACTCGCCGAAGCCGCGCACGTCATAACAACAGAAGGCCCAACCCTGCTCGCAACACCATTGCGCAATGGCGGTGCTTTTTGTGCCCCACCGTTTGGAGAGAAATCCCGTAATAAAAAGAATCTGCCTGGCTCGCCCAAGAATTTGATCGCCGCGAATTGTTTTCCCGTCGGCACCATGGAATCTGATCGGCACCAGCTCGCTCATCGTGGGGCCAACACACGTGTGAGAAATTGTCCAAGTCGCGCCAAGACTGTGTGGGGTAGTTCGTGCCCACCTCGAAACGCATGCCAGTCGACAGTGAGCCCGGCTCCGGTCAATTCGTCGCGCAACCGTTCGGCCATCTGAAAGGGCAAGACTTCATCGTGCGTGCCGTGGCTATGAAAGACCGGCAGGCCCCGTCGTCTCGCACTCGGCTGCCAGTCCATACGCGCCAGCAGCGAGCCGGATAACTGCACGAGTGCTGCACAAGGATACGTCGTCCGCATGATGTGGTCGCAACTCAACATGGCGCCCTGTGAAAACCCACCGAGGACGGTACGAGTGGGATCGACAGGCATTGCTTTCGGCAACTCCGCGAGGAAGGACTCGATCGCTTCGCGAGCCGCCGGGAGTCCTCGCGGCACGTCGGCGGACATGTCCCGCATCCGGCCCGCAGCTCGATCCTGCGCGATCCGATTCATATCGACCATCCACCAGGCGCGCGCATCGCCGTAACCGGCATTCAGCGACAACGGTCCCTCTGGAAACAGAAACCGCGTGCCAGGCGGCACCTCCAACACCTCCGCCAACGGGACGAGATCGTCGCCCGGTGCGCCGAAGCCATGAAGCAGGATGACCAGCGGACCATTGCCACTGCCGTCGCCATCATGTCCGCCGGTGGCTCGGACCGTCAGACCCCCGATAGGTACTGTACGTATGTGCATGGCGCAGGAAGAGACGACTCGGTTGCGCGCGAGACTTAGGATGAGAAGAGTGAGGACGAACTGAGGAACAGCATACGGGGCCTGGCCCTTGGAAAACCAGGCCCCATTTGATTGCGCGAGTTAATGACCGGTATTTGCATTCAATTTCATGCGATAGACACCGCCTGTTCCGCCTACATAGATGTAGCCGTCAGGGCCTTGCGCGAGGGAGATCAATCCACCGACACCGCCGTCAAACACCTCCGAGTCACGAACGAGCGTGCGATGGTCTGCTCCCAGCTCAAGCCGGCGAATCTTTCCTTCCACAAAATCCGTGAAAAACAGATTGTTGTGGTAGATGGTCGGATACTTGTCCGTCGCCGCAAGCGCTACAATGTTGGTGATGCCCACCGTCGTGGCAAGATTGTAGACCGGGTCGAGGTAAGCCGGGTTTTGGGCGATACCCGTCACCACCGGCCACCCATAGTTTCCACCCTTCACGATACGATTGACCTCGTCGTGAATATCGGTGCCATTTTCCGTGGCCCACAAATCGCCGGTCACCGGGTGGAAGGTCATCCCGAAGCTGTTGCGGAGACCGTACGCCCAGACCTTTGAATTGGGGAACGGATTATCCGGAGGAATCGTCCCGTCCGAGTTGAGGCGGAGAATTTTCCCATTTGGAACTTGCACATTCTGCGCTAATTCCGGCTGTGTCGCGTCACCCATCGTGACATACAGCTTGCCGTCCGGTCCGAACTTCATCACACCGCCGTTGTGCTGATCGGATGCAAGCGGATCGTCGAGGATGATCGTTTCCTCCGTCGCCTGACCGTTGACATCCTTCACACGCACAACGCGATTGCCTACGCCGTCCGGCTTCGTGAAGAAGATATAGACGAACTGATTGACCGCATAGTTCGGATCGGCCAGCACGCCGGTCAGCCCTTGCTCGCCGATCGTACTGACGTTCGTTTGATAGAACGGCGTATCCTTGCGGGTCCATGGCTCCGTGGTGGTGTCGACCACCCACACCTTGCCGACCTTCACCGCGCCGCCGACTGTTTCATCGCCTCGGCCATCCGTGAAAAACAATTTCCCCGTACCGGTGAACGAAATGGAGTCGCCCTCCACACCGGGAAGCACGGACTCCAACACAAATTCGCTCAATCCCGAGGATCCCGTTATGGTGAAAGTTCGCGTCTCGGACGCCTCCGGATTGGGAAGTTCATTGCCGACCGCATCCACCAAGACCATTCTCACGGTATGCGGGCCGGGTGGCCACGCATACATGGCGAAGCTTGTGGGACTCTGCCAATGCACATAGTGGGTATGCGCGTTTTGATAGACGACACCCGTGATCTCATCCATCCCTGGTCCGACATAAAACTCATGCGGGGTGGTGTCGTCATCTATGTAAAAGCGCGCATGTGGCGTGCCCTTTAAGCCGATGGTGTGATTGGCTGTCACAAAAGACACCAATACTGGCCCCGGAACCTCAGCCTCCGGGGCAGGTCCCGTAAACTTCAGGAGCGGGGTAATCGGCAGGGACGTCACGATGCTGAACAGCCGATTGGCTGTGGACTCAGGGTTCACCAAAATTCGACCTGTGGCGTCGGCCAATGCCACACGTACCGTATGCTCGCCTGCAGCGAGCCCCGCTAGCTTGAAAGAGGTCGGGCTGACCCACGTCGCATTGGTGGCCGCGGCCCCGTCATACAGCACGCTCTTTGTGGTGCCGTTGAACACGGAATACGGCTTTGGGTCATCATCCACAAAGACCTGCACATGGGGTTGCGTTGGGTCGCCGACGGTAAAATTTGTAGCCGTATACGTGACTTGCACATCGCCGGCAGGAAGTGTGGCAAGGGCAGCTGGTGCGGTAATGGCAACAATCGGCTTCGCTACCGTTGGAGTGGAAGGATTTGGGTTTGGCGTTGTCGGCCTATTGGTCGACGGCTGCTGCGGGGTGTTATTCGCTGCACTCTGGGGGCTTGTCCCTGAATCACCACCTCCGCAAGAAGCCAGCACAAGATAGGCCGCCAGCAACGTCGCGTTTCGAACGATTGAAAACCCTTTGTTTCCACTCATTGACGATTCACATAACCCCATACGTACTACCCTTTTCCCTTTTCACGAACGAGACAAAAGGACCTCATCGGCGCAGACCTACCTCTGCACCATGGATACTGTGAGTCCCTCTATTGGATTTAGAGACAGCCTACGAAATTAAGGACCCACACTGCCACTGGACAAATCACGCCATCAGGTACGGATTCCGTCCACAAACTCTTGTACTACGCGGACACACTGTAGATGGATGAGAAATCCCTCGCAGCTACTGCGCGGGGTTCACTACAAGTCTGTAAATGGTCGAAAACCCACTGGCATATACGTACCCATCAGGCCCCTGCTGAAGATCCACTAGCGGTCCGCCTCCACCATAAATCGTGGTGTCATCCACCAGCTCGGAATAGTCATGACCGAGCGTCAGTCGGCGGATATCGCCGTCGTTCACATTCGTGAATAGGAGCGTGTTGTGATACGCCGGTGGATACACTGGTGTCGCCGCAACGCCAACAATACCGGTAATCCCCACCGTAGGATTTACCGCGAGCAACGGATCCATATACGCAGGATTGCGGCTGATTCCTCCGACCAGGGGCCAACCATAGTTGCCGCCCGCCACGATACGATTCACTTCGTCGTTGGTGTCTGGACCATTCTCCGTCCCCCAGAGATCCTTTGTCGCAGGATGCACGGCCAGCCCAAACCCATTGCGCCAGCCCATGGCATAAACCGGCGAACCGGGGATGGGGTTGTCGGCCGGAATCGACCCATCGGAATTGATGCGGAGTATTTTTCCCCCAAGGGATGTCCGATCTTGCGCCAGGTTATCCTGGGTGATCTCACCCGTCGTCACATAGAGCTTGCCGTCGCCGCCGAAACGAATGACTCCGCCGTTGTGAATTTCCGCCGCCGGTAAATTGTCCAAAATCGTCGTCTCTTGCGTGCCGACACCGCCTACGTCCTTCACGCGAATGACCTTGTTCTTGGCGCCTCCAGCCACCGAGAAATGGAGATACACAAACCCATTGGTGGCAAACGCCGGGTCAAGGGCAATTCCGAACGTACCTTGCTCGACAGCTTGCGCAACATCTACGTGGTAGAACGGGACCTGGCGCTTCTGCCACGTTGCCCCTGTGGTATCGACAATTGAAATATTTCCGGACTTCCCTTCTGAAACGAATAAACGTCCGTCATGGGCAAACGCCATGGCGATCGTCGGAACGCCACTGATCATAGGCTGTAACCGAGCCTCGCCTCTCGGTACCTCCACGATAGTGAACGTGCGCGTAGCTGTTGCCTCCGGATTTGGGAGTGCCTGGCCCTGCCCATCCACCAACCGGAAGCGAAGACGATACTCGCCGGCATCCCATCCATACATTTCAAACGAGCTCGAGCTCTTCCAATGAATCGCGTGTGTATGCAACCCGTTTAGCAAAACGCCATTTTCGTCGTCGATGCCGGGCCCGTCGTAGAACTGGTGCGGAGTCGGATCGTCATTGACGAAAAACTGCAGATGCGGCTGGCCCGGCAAACCGATCTTGTGATTCAGAACGACAAACGAGACAGGCGTCACGCCTCGATTCACGCTGCTCGCTTGGCCGGGACGATCGGGAATGATTTGGGGTACAGCGCTTGCCGCTACTCCTACCGAAAAGACCGTCGACGTTCGAGATTCCGGATTGGTCAACCGATTCCCATTGGCATCCACAAGTTCAACATGGATCAGATGCTGTCCCAACGACAACGATGTAAACCGCAGTTGATTGACACCTACCCAATGGACTTCCCCCGCTTGAACCCCTTGGTAGTGCACTTGATTCGTCGGCGCGTTGTAGAGGTAATAGGGTGTTGGGTCAGCATCCAAGTAGACTCTGACAAATGGTTGCCCCTGCCCGCCGACGTGAAAATCCGAAGTCGTCAATGCGACCGTCACGGGACCGGACGGCACCGTCTGATTCGATAGGGGACCACTCACGGTGACTGTGGGTTTCCCGCTCGTAGCCGAAGGAGCTGTCGGTGTGGTGGAGTTTTGGCCAACAGTTGGAGCGGAGTTGTTCGGCTGCAGTGGTCCACTAGCTGAATCCCCTCCTCCGCAACCTGCAAAGGTCAAATAGGGCAGCAGTCCCAGCACCAATGCCATACATATGCGTCCACGCTTCACATCACAATGCTTCATCTCTCGTTCCTTTAGCCACGAGTTCATTGGAAGAGCGCAGATTGCGCCCGAAGACGGTGTCGATGATGTCGAGTAATCTGATCTAAGGGAGGGCTTCGAGACCGAGCACCTACCGAGCGACACGATGGACACAGCCGCTACACTCTCGGCGAACTAGCGGAGTCTATCCCTGCACTCCTTGCAATACTTGCACCCATCCTAGCGGCATAGGTGATATTGCACTATGAATACCGAATTTTTTGAAAGTGGCAGTAAACCGACGGGTTTGGAGTTTTTAAGCAGTACAACTCACTAGGTAGCGAGTTGGTAAATGGAGTGTAAAACTGTCGCAATGAGCCTACAGCGACGTAGAGCTGTGATATTGCGAGGGTAGAAAGATGTCTTGTTAGATTGTGCGGGAAGGTTGCGTGACGAGGCTGCAGCAAACTACAGTGCGCGGGAGCTTACGCTCCCGCGCACTGCCGAACTTTCTAATTCACCACGATCTTGTAGATCGTGGAGAACCCACTCACATAGGCATACCCATCGGGACCAAATTTCAGGTCGATGAGAGCCCCTACACCACCGGCGACCACATCATCACTCAGCAGCTGCGTGTAATTGTTCGTCAACGTGAGTCGATGAATGTCACCCGTATTCACATTCGTAAAAAGAAGCGTGTTGTGGTACGGCGCCGGATAGGGTGCTGAATCCGGGATCGCAAGGATTCCGGTCATGCCAAGCGTCGGCGTATACGTGGTGATGGGAGGGAAATTGATAATAGCATGTCCGACATTGACGATGGGCGGATCGACCAGATCATTACCCAAGTAAACTGGCCATCCATGATTCCTGCCTGGCAACACTCGATCGACTTGATCTTTCTCGGCCGTACCATTCTCAGTCATCCACATCTCATTGGTTACCGGATGGAACGTCATGCCGAACTGGCTTCGCCATCCAATTGAATAAAACTTTGTCCCTGGGAATGGATTGTCCGGTGGGGTAGATCCATCAGGGTTCAACCGGAGCACCTTTCCGGTTGTCTTGCTCATATTCTGAACTTCATCTTCTACGAGTCCATCGCCGACCGTGATGTACAGTTTGCCGTCCGGGCCAAACCGTAAGATACCTCCATTGTGAATTTGAGCCGTCGGCAGGTCGTCAATGATCGTGGTTTCATTGGTCCCGACCCCACCGGTATCCGTCAGGCGGATCACACGATTCCGTGGCCCATTCGGTCCATCGGCCGTAGTGTAGTAGAGATACACAAAATGATTCGACGAAAAATTCGGGTCAAGGGCCACGCCGAATGTCCCCTGCTCGACATCTGTGGCAACATCCACGTGATAGAACGGTGTGTTGCGCTTAGCCCACTGCCCACCACTCGTATCAATGATGGAGATATTGCCGCTCTTACCCTCCGAGACAAAGATGCGGTCGTCACCACTCGGAGCGAATTCGAACGTGATGGTCGAAACACCTGAAATCTTCTCCTCAAGGCGCATCTCGCCTGAAGGCACTTTCTCCCACGTGAAATGACGAGTCGCACTAGCCTCAGGATTCGGGAGTGGTTTACCTTGCGCGTCCACTAATTCGAATCGAATCGTGTACTCGCCGTTGTCCCAGTTGTACATTTCAAACGTGTTGTCACTTTTCCAATGGATGGGATGGTAGTGAAGGCCTTTTAACAACACCCCATTTTCATCTGAGACACCGGGGCCACTATAGAAGTGAAACGGCGTGGGATCGTCGTTGACGAAAAACCGCATGTGCGGCTGATTCAGCTCTCCGATGGCGAAATTCACCGTCGCAAAGTTGACCTGTACAACTCCGTATTGCTGAGTGGTTCCCTCTTTAGGATCGCCGGCAATGATTTGCGGCACTCCCGAAGACGGAACGCCGACGAAAAAGGCGCGCGTTACTTGCGCCTCTGGATTCGTCAACTTTGTCCCGGTACTGTCGAACGCCTCTACGTGCAACACATGGGCGCCAGCAGACAGCGCGTCGAAGCGCATGCTGTTGATACCGGTCCAGTGCACATCATCAGCAGCAGCATCCTCTTTCCGCACGACATTATCCGGCGCATTAAGGAGATAGTATACGGTCCCGTCCAACACCACTTTCAACTTCGCCCCGTCTCGGACCGTGAAGTTGGCCGTAGAAAATGTGGCATCAACAGCACCTGCGGGAAGTGACTGGTTGTCCGTTGGGGTTACAATCGTGACAGTCCGAGCGGTGGAGGTTTTGGGAATGCTTGCTGGAGCGGAATCTCCGCCCCCTCCGCAAGCGGCAAGTCCAAGTGTCAAGGAACACAGCAGCATGTACGTAGCCACTTTCACATGCGCCGAACTCATCGCCTTCGAAACCTTCATGGTGTTACACCTTTTCAGTGCAGGTTCACGTTCAGAACATTCTGCTCACAATTTCGTGCCGTCAAATCTCAAGACGGTAAACGCACTGGCATAGTTGTACGCTGACAGGGGAGTCAGAGCCATTAGACAAAAAGGGGGGATCGGGATGATTTGGCATCCGCTGTTCGAACAATCTATAGGTAAATTCTGTGCATATTTAAAAAGAACGCGTCACTCGAGGGACCAAGCAGAGGAGTACCCCCAATGGGTGTCCCTGCCGTTACTACGATGCATTTCTAGGAAGAGCAGCTGATGTTGAGGTGTTTGCCCCAGTTCGGAGGGGCGGCCGCGTAGCGTTCCATGCCGGGATGGTCCCGATAGGGATCGTGCAGAATGGTCAGCAGTCGGTCGATTTCGGTGTAGTCGCCCCTTTCGGCATGTTCAATGGCTTGCTGGGCAAGATAGTTCCGCAGCACATACCGCGGATTGGCTGCCTCCATACCGGCAGGCCGCTCGGCGTCCCCTACTGACTCCTTCAACAGCCTATCCTTGTAACGCACCGCCCACGCATCGAACCCGGCACGATTCACAAACAGGTCGCGCAGCATCTCGTTCGTGGCACCCGTTGTCGTGGAAAACGACGCCAGCGCTCGAAAGGTATTCGTGTAATCCGCAGAATTCTCCTGAAGTAATGCCAGCCAGTCGGCGATGAGCTCCTCATCGCCTCCCTCGACAGTGACCAGTCCTATTTTCTTTCGCATCAACGTGAAATACGTCTCACGATACCAACCTACGTAGTTCGTCAGCGCGTCCTGCAATACCTCTCGCTCGACAAGTGGCGTCAGCGCCTGCGCGAGACAACGAAGGTTCCAATGGCCGATATCCGGCTGCCGATCGAATGCGTAGCGCCCGTTGAAATCGCTATGGTTGCAAATGAACCCGGGATCGTAGTCGTCGAGAAAACCAAAGGGCCCGTAGTCGAGCGTCAGGCCGATGATCGACATGTTGTCGGTGTTCATGACTCCATGGGCCCAGCCGACAGCCTGCCAATGGGCGATCAAGCGCGCGGTGCGCTCGACAACGATCCGAAACCATCGGGCATATCGATCCGGCGCCTCGCGACACTCGGGATAGTTGTGCTCGATTACGTAGTCTGCGAGGAGTCGCAACCGTTCATGCTGCCCGCGGTGGTACAACACCTCAAACGAGCCGAACCGCACATGTGAAGGCGCCAGCCGACAGAGCACCGCCGCAGTCTCTACCCGCTCCCGATACACCTTGTCCGACGATCCGACGACACTAAGCGCGCGTGTAGTAGGAATCCTAAGCCCATACATCGCCTCGCTGCAGAGATATTCCCGAATTGTCGAGCGGAGCACCGCGCGCCCGTCGCCATCGCGTGAAAAGGGTGTCCGCCCCGCGCCTTTGAGTTGAAGGTCCCATTTGTCACCGGCGCGGTTGCGGACTTCTCCCAAGAGAATCGCACGGCCGTCGCCAAGCTGCGGGACGTAGATTCCGAACTGATGTCCGGCGTACAGCATCGCGAGCGGCTCCATCCCTGGCACCAACAAACTCCCGCCAAATACACCGGCGAACTCGGGTCGAGTCGCCTCGCGTGGATCGAGATCCAGCAGCGCCAGCGCCTGCGGATTGACATGAATCAGCCGTGGGGGGTCCGAGCACGGAGTGGGATCGACACGAACGGCGAAGCCTTCGGGAAGCCGCGCGAAGGTGTTATCGAACGTTAGCGATTCAAGCTGTCGCCCTGGGCCACCGGTGTCCATCGGCAGACACTACGACTTCCGCGAAGAAGTGGCCCGGCCCGTTGCAGTTGGTGCGGGAAGAAGGGGTGCGAACGACTCACGTTTGCGGTCGTAACTTTCAATTTCGCCGGACCCGATGGAATACACCCACCCGTGAATGGCCAACGAGCCTTTCCGGAGTTTCGCCGCCACCGTCGGATGCGTTTGCAAATGTTCGATCTGAATACGCACGTTTTCCCGCGTGGTAGCGGCCAGCAACGCCTTCCCCTTCAGATGTCCATAGTTTTCCCGGACGACTCGCCTGGTCGCCTCCGCTTGCGCCAACCAGGTCGTCACGGCCGGCAAGTCCTCCGCCCGCTTGGGATGCAGTAACGCCTTCATGACGCCGCAATCCGTGTGGCCGCAGACAATGATGGTCTTCACGCCCAGTACACCCACCGCATATTCGATTGTCGCTGTCGTACTGCCAATACTCGTCGCATAGGAGGGCACAAGGTTTCCGGCATTCCGAAGGATGAACAACTCTCCAGGCTCCGTCTGCGTCAGCAAACAGGGATCGATCCTCGAGTCGGAGCAGGTGATGAACAGCGCACGCGGCGTTTGACGGCGCGCCAGCCCTGCAAAGAGCGCACGTTTATTTCCGTACACCTCTCGGTGAAACCGCCGATAGCCTTCCAGCAACCGCTTCATCTGATCCTCATTCGTGACGCCGCGGAATCATGCCCGTCTCCGACCTGTCTCCCCACCTCGCACTTCCGCCGGAGACGGAGAGCGGCATTATGCAGCCCCAAGCCTGGGACCACAATCCTCCGGCCACAGTCGCTCCCGCAAAATCACCAGGCGAGACTTGACCGCCATCGCTACGCCTCTCTATAAAGAGGCCCACTGCCCCGCAGCGGTGAACCGGTGTGCGCGCTTCATGCCAGAGAGAAGGGGATGAAGGATGCGAAACAACGGGCCCGCCTGCTCTCTATCAGGTTGTAGGGCCATCGACTCATCGGTTGCGATGCGGTCGGCGGCAGTACACACCCGCGTTGCCTATCCCTCGTCGCCGCTCCGGCATCGACGGCGCCGTCGGTCTGCCCAATGCGAGTGCAGGGACTCAACGGCCGGCGTGTGATGTGACGGACAGGCACGGGCACGCCGAAACTGCGCCCGGAAGACAATCGACCGCTCTATGATGATCTGGTTCGCATTAGTTCCGCTCCTCCCCTTGGCGACGGCCCTCTTGGTCGTGGCGGGCGATCGCGAGCAGGAAGAACAAAACCTGCGTCTCGGCTCCGTGCCGATGGTCTTGGCCTTCATCGGCTCCCTAACGACCCTAATCGCCGTGGCCATGGAAGGTCCCATTGTTGCACGGCTGTACGATCCAGACGGACTCAGCGGCTTCTCCCTTCCCCTCGGGTTTTATATCGACCGGCTGAGCGGCGTGATGATGACCCTCATCACCTTAGTCGCCAGCATCATCTACGTCTATTCCCGCAAATACATGTACCAGGACCCGCACTATCGACGGTACATGGGGTTGATCGCGTTCACCACCTTCGTCCTGCTGTGTATGGTCACCAGCGCCAATCTGCTGATGCTGTTCGTGTTCTGGCAGATCCTCTCGTGGCTGCTCTTTCTCCTGGCGCACAACCACGAACATGACGGCACGCTCAAGGGCGCGGTGCGCACGTTCACGCTGCTGCGAGTCGGCGATGTCGCGTTCCTTGCGGGCATCGTTGTGGCCTACACGCTCTACGGCAGCGTCGAATTCGACCAGCTCTTTAACCGCATCGCCAACGAACCGGCGGTATTGGCCTTCGCTGGATGGGAGATGGATGGGCCGACCGCAGTCGCCCTCCTCCTGTTGGTCGGCGGCATGAGCAAGTCCGCACAATTTCCACTGCACATTTGGCTGCCGCACTCGCTGTACGCACCCACACCGGTGCACGCGCTCTTGCACGCCGGCATCATCAACGCCGGCGGCTTTTTGATGAATCGGCTGGCGCCGGTCTTCGGTCAAAGTCCGATGGCGCTGCACGTGGCATTCGTCGTCGGCACGCTAACGGCCATGTTGGGCGCCACCATGATGCTCACGCAGAACGACATCAAAAAAACTCTCGGCCATTCGACGATCGGACAGATGGGCTACATGATCATGGAATGCGGCCTCGGCGCATTTTCGCTCGCCGTGTTCCACTTGATCGCCCACGGTTTGTTCAAAGCCACCGTCTTCCTGAACTGTGGGAATGTGATTCACAAGGCTCGGCAGGAACCGATCATGCCGCACGTAGAACGCGACGTGGAGGATCGAGATTTTTCGACCCTGACGTGGTCCACCGGCTTTTTCACGACGTTGATCGTGCCGCTTGTCATCCTCTTGGGAACCCACGGGATTCTTCGTATTCCGTTGCTGGATTCGCACGGCACGGTGATCTTCCTCTTTTTTATTTGGGTCACGTCCTCGCAGGCAATTTTGTCGCTCACGCGTATCCGCGAGGTCGCTTCGTGGAAAGTGTCGCTCGCGATGTTGGTGACGCTGGTGTTGGTGATTTTCACCTACCTCTTCGCCGCGGAGACCTTTACACACTTCCTCTACCCGGACCCCGAGGAAGTGGCCAGCTACTTTAAGGCGGCCGCCTTACCCGGACGGATGTTCGACGTGGTGCTCGTCGGCATGACGGTGTTCACCGTCATTGGCTGGGGCTATCTCTACGCGCGCGCGCACGGACGGACGATGCCTATCCCGACGATCGTGCAGCGCCTGTCTCGGCGATTCTACGTGCTGTTTATGAACCGGTTGTACATGGACCTCGTGTATGCCCGGATCGGCCGCCTATTGTCCCGCGGGGTGACGCGGTTGGAGCGGCTCGCGGCGGGGTGGCGCACATGAGCGCCGTCGAATGGAGCCCATGGGCGTTGGTCGCGGTGCCGATACTCGGTGCCCTCGCCGGCCTACCACTGTGCTCAACGCCGCGCGAGGCCAAACGGTTCCTACTGCTTACGCCGGCCACAACCGGCGCGTTGGTTGCCGT
This sequence comes from Nitrospiraceae bacterium, assembly GCA_046351095.1. Taxonomy (GTDB): domain Bacteria; phylum Nitrospirota; class Nitrospiria; order Nitrospirales; family Nitrospiraceae; genus BQWY01. The sequence goes on along the minus strand of JAXLZC010000001.1, from coordinate 2,356,933 downwards.
CTTGTCGATGTTGCCCGGGCCAGGCCTACCGCACCTGGCGCTGCTCGCGATCGTACCGATCGCGGCGTTTATCTCGCTGTTGTCTCAACCGCTCCATATAAGTCACCGAGCGCCCTGGGCAATTTCCGTGGCGATGCTGGGCCTGGTACTCGGCGTCCTCATCGCTCCCGGGCGTATGCTGTGGGTCTTCGTCGCAGTCCTACTGGCCAGCCTCGTCGCGATCCTCAGCTGGGCGCGTACCGTGGGAACGTCATCGCCTACCTGGGGCATCGCTACGTACGGCGTAGGCGCCGTGATGGCCGCCAGCGCGGCCGTGGCCCCACCGGTTCCGGCTGCGCTGGCGGGCCTGCTGGCCGCGTGCACACTGTTGCCGCTGTTTCCCTTTCACGCCGGTCACGTCGCCATGGTGATGCGACTGCCCGGCAATTTGCCCGCGTTTCTCGTGACGGCGTTGCCGCTTGTGGGGCTGTTGGCGCTACAGGCCACCAGTGCCGACTTGCCGATGGTCGTCGCGGAATGGCTCGGGCCCGCCGCCATCGTCAGCATGATCTACGGGTCGGTGCGCGCACTTGGTCAGCGCCATCCGCTCTCCGTGCTGGCCCACGCGTCCATCGCCTTTGCCTCGATCCTCTGGTGGTTCCTCGCCGTCACCGGTATCCTCACGCCCTCATCGACCGTCTATGTATTGGCCCTCGGTCTCGTCACGGGCGGCTTGGCGATCGGATGGTACGCGCTGCGCGCGCGGCATGGCGAGTTGGACATCCGTGCTTTGAGCGGACTCGTCCATCCGATGCCGCGTTTCGCCGTGTTGTTTTCGCTGCTCGCGTTGGCGGCGCTCGGCATGCCGCCGTTCGGCGTTTTTTCTGGATTCATGGGCATGGTGCTGTCGCCGGACTTCCGATTGCCCGCATCGTTTTTTATCGTGATCCTCGTGTGGCTCAGCGCCTCTTGGTACTACCTCGAAGTGATGCGGCGCCTACTGTTCGGCCCGACACGTCCTGAACATCGCTACGAAGACATGCGGGAAACGGAGGTCGCCGCTCTATCGATGCTGCTCGTGCTGCTGGTCTTGTTGGGGACGCTGCCGTCGCGCTGGTTCGACGGCGGGGGCGCGACGCGGACGCCCCGTCCGCTCGTGGAGACGACTCAATGGCATCCCTGAGCGACCAGACCGACATCGACGTGCGGCGCATGGAGCTGCGCGCGACGATTCAGCTCGCGAGCGAGGTGATCGCGCAGTATTGGCCCATGCGGACGTTCGTCCACCACAATCCGCTGCACAGCTTGGAGTATCTCCCGTTCGAGGAAACCGTCCGGCGCGGGCAACAGTATCTCGGCGGATCCGGCTACCTTCCCGGCGATGTGTACCGGCAATACTTACAGTCGGGACGTATTCAGATTCGGCACATCGACAACGCGCTGAAAGCCCGGGCGCTCGCGCAATCCTTGTCACTCGGCCCCTGCCGCGTGTCGCACCTCGACGTGTTGCGCGCATGTCTAACGCACGGGCTGTCGTCGCCGACGCGCGAGCCGCTCAACCCGCTCATGGACCAGGGACCGGGCGAGGATCAGATCGACACCCTCGCCGATCACCTCTCGCAGTTGTCCGCCCCGACGATCCACGAGCGGATGCAGGCGACGATTCAAGAAGACCGCGCCGTGCTCTGCCGCTACCTCACCCTGTCCGGCTGGTGCGACCAGACGCTCGGCACGACGATCGTGCGCGAGATCAATCACGAATTGATCAAGTGGTGCGAAGCGTTTCTCGACGAGGGCCATGCAACCTGGGCCATGCCCGGACGCGAGCAGGGATTGTACGCGGCCTGGAAATCCTTGATCGGGTACGAGTGGGCGCCCTGCGGCATCGAGAACAGTCGCGAAAAAATTTCGGCGCTGCCGGAACACCCCGAAGACGCGGTGCTCGAAGGTTTCGCGGCGCTCGGCATTCCCGACGCCATGCGCCAGGACTACCTCGCGCTCCAAATGGCGACGCTGCCCGGCTGGGCGGGATTTATTAAGTGGCGCGCCGAGTCGTCCAGTTACGCCTGGCAACAGGCCCATCCCGTCGGCCTCGTGAAATTTCTCGCGGTCCGCCTCTGGTACGTCCATGAGCTCGTGCAGCAGACCTGCCGCGCGCGCCTCGGGATCGACGGAAATTACGCGTCGATCAACGCCTTCATGGATCAACATCCGCACGCCTACGTCCTCCGACGAGATGCGGTGGCCGGACGTCTCCCTCCGCATTACACGGAAGAGGTCGAAGACCTCGCGCATCGACGCGCACCGGACGACGAGTGGATCGCCCTCGCCGAACGATACCAAGCCGAATACGGCCCCTTGCACGACCGCGCCCATCGCCGATCGATGGCGCGACGATTGATCGGACTGGCCCACGCGCTCGACATTGTACCGAGTGTGTATCTAGGCAGCGCTCCGTCCGACTTGCGGCACCTCGTCGAATGGATGGAAGCCTTTCCAGAAAGTCTGCACGGTCCCGTCTGGCTTAAGGCATTCGAAGCCGGGTACCACGACCAACTCCTTCATATGGTCGGGCGCGGCCGCGCGCAACCAATACGGCCCGTCTCCGAGGCAACGAGCGTACGCCCGCAATCCCAATCGGTCTTCTGCATCGACGTGCGCTCGGAACCATTCCGCCGCCACCTTGAATCGACCGGCGCGAACGAGACCTTCGGCTTTGCCGGATTTTTCGCCGTGCTCATTAAATATCGCGCCTGGGGGAAGGAACACGAGACCGAGCAATACCCGGTCGTCATGCGCGCCAAAAACGAAGTGCGCGAAGTCCCGCGCAGTTACCTCGACCACTTCGTCTCGAAGCACCAATCGCGCGCCAAACTCGTGCACGCCGGCCATACCCTGCTGCATGACCTGAAAGAAAACGTCGTCACGCCGTACGTCATGGTGGAATCGATCGGCTGGTTCTACGGTCTACCGTTGATCGGCAAAACGTTTCTCCCGGCCGTGTACAAACGCGTCGCCAAATGGCTGCGCCACCTGTTTGTCCCGCCGATCGCGACCACACTGACCGTCGATAAACTCTCGCCCGCCGAAACGGAAGAAATGCTCATCGCCGAGCAGCGTGCACTCATTTGGCGCGCCCTCCGCGATCGCTTCGGCCTGAAAGGCACGCAGGTTAAGCAGGAAATGGTCGAGCGACTGCGCCTCCGTGCACTCGACCCCGATGCCGTCATCGACCTGCCGATCCCGCAAACCGCGCGCAGCATCGGCATTTCACCCGAACAGCTTTCGGGCCTCTTGGACGACCTGCGGCGCCACTACGGCGTGAACATGCGGGCGGCCTCACGGCACAAGGAGCGCATCACACGTACGGGGTTCACCCTCGACGAACAAACCATGACGGTGGAAACCGCCCTGCGCATGATGGGGCTGACGCGAAACTTCGCGCGGCTCGTGTTGTTCTGCGCGCACGGCAGCACGTCGGAGAACAATCCCTTCGAGTCGGCCCTCGACTGCGGCGCCTGCGGCGGCAACGAAGGCCAGGCCAACGCGCGTGTGTTGGCGCGAATGGCGAACAATCCTAAAGTCCGCGAACACCTCGCGAAAAAGGGCCTGCAGATTCCGCAGGACACCCACTTCCTCGCAGGCCAGGTGGATACGACGATGGAATCCGTGCAGCTCTTCGATCTCGAAGACGCGCCGCCGACCCATCGCAAAGACATCCTGCATCTCTCGGACGATCTGCGCGAAGCGGCGCAGCTCACCAGCCAAGAGCGCTGCACGCGCTTCCCGGATGTGGACACCGTCCTGCCGCCGGAAGAAGCCGCCGAGGCGGTGTCCGAGCGCAGTGCGGATTGGGGCCAGGTGCGGCCCGAGTGGGGACTCTCCGGCAACACGGCCATCGTGATCGGTCGCCGCGACATCACGAAGGGCCTCAACCTCAACGGCCGGGTGTTTCTCCAGTCGTACGACTACCGCGACGACCCGACGAATCGTATGCTTGAAGTGTTGATGACCGGGCCGCAGTTGGTCGCGCAGTGGATCAACATGGAGCATTATTTTTCCGCCGTCGACAATCGTGTGTACGGCAGCGGCAGCAAGATCTATCACAACGTCGTCGGGCGCTTCGGCATCATGTCCGGGCCCTGGAGCGACTTGCGGCTGGGGCTCGCCTGGCAGACGGTGATGAACGGCGACACCCCGCACCACGAACCGATGCGATTGTTGACCATCGTGGAGGCACCTCGCGCCAAGATCACCGCGTTGATCGACCGCCACGATTTGTTGCAGCACTACTATCACAACGAATGGGTCCACCTGGTCGCGCTTGACCCGGAGGACGGATCGTTGTACCGATATGACCCGTCGGGCGCTTGGGCTCGTGTAGCCGGCGCGCACGACATCACCTCGCTACACTGAGGGAAAGGAACCACGGTATGAGCGGCCTGACGCTGCATCCGATGAAAGAAATTCGTGTGGTGGTGGCCGGCGAGCATCGGCCGTTCGTCACCGATTTGTTCGACAAGATGGAAGCCAGCGGCTACACCATCATCGGCAACATTTCGGGGAAGGGTCATCACGGCGTGCGCGAAGCGCATTTTATGTTCAGCGAGCAAGAGAGCCTCGTGATGATCATGACCATCGTGCCCACTGAGAAGGTCGAGCCCATCCTGGCGGGCCTGCGGCCGTTGTTCGATCGGCATTCGGGCGTCATGTTCGTGGCCGATGTGGCGGTGAGCCGGCGGGAATACTTCGGCAAATCCGGGAAACGGAGCTGACGGGCGACCTCCGGGCCGACGGGCGAGATTCTTGTGTTTGCGCGCGCGCCCCGTTTAGAATGCGTCCGCTACGAACAGCCGGACGCGAGGAGAGACTTGTGAAAGGGTTGCGGTTCGATCGGATTCGAAAAGATCAGCACTACAACGTCGTGTTCCACATCGGGAGCACCTACGTGCCCGTGAGCGACGAGACCGTCGAAGAACTGAAGGCCGAATCCCTCTTGCCGCCCGAACGCTTTTTGAACGTGCTCCTCGACAAGGTCGGCTACTCCACGTACCTCCGCGACTTGATCCAAGGCGAACTCAAAACCGCCGGCGATCCGATCACACAGATCACCGTGCTCCAAGGCGCCCTGCGCGAACTGTAAGCCTCCTCATCCACATCCCGCTCGTATCCGACACGCACCACCTCAGAAGTCATCTCTGCGGGAGGCGCTTTCGTCTTGGACGGGCCCTGGAGCGGGCTTTCCCTTCACGAATAGGTTCCGGCTCCGCGTACTCCTCGACACATCAGCGGATATAGACGACCCCCGGCAAATCTTTTAAGTCGGCATCTCCGGTTACCACCTCAGCCTCCCGATCCCGAGCCGTCGCGTAGACGATGGCATCGGCCATGGCCAATCCGTGCCGTAAACCAAGATCGGCGGCGAGGAAGGCGATGGAGTCGGTGAGCGGCACTACCTCCGTGCCCTGGAGTCTTCCTGCCATGAGGATCGCCGTCTCTTCTCCCCGCTCGCGTTTGATTTTTTTGTACACCTCGTAGAGAACCACGGTCGGGGTGATCAATGCGTACTTGGGACTCAGGTATGCGGCGAATGCCTCGGCGCGAGCGCCTTGCGTGAAAAACTCTATCCAGCCGCTGGAATCGAGCAGGATCTTCACGTGCGATCCTTCTTTTCCCGGATGCCGCTCGTATTCATCCCTTTCAGCACTCCCTTCAACGACTTCAGCGGTATCTCAGGGACTAACGTAATCACACCGCCCTTTTCCACGACATGCAATCGCTGTTGCGGGACCAGGCGAAGTTTTTCGCGCACATCTTTTGGAATCACGATTTGAAATTTCGGCGAAATAGTCGCAACGGCCATATTCCACCCCTTTACTAAAAGTGTATCGATGAGTATATCGTCATACGATTGTGGCGTCAAAGAATCCGCTTGGAAGCTGGGTGTTCGAGGGCGAGCGTGTCTCGCGTCCGCCGACACACGCAGACGCGGCAGTCGGATGGCCCAGCTACACGTCCCAGCTGCCGCCTTCGAGGAAGAGCTGATTGATGATGTTGTTGCGGACTTGGGGGTCGCGCTCGAGTTTGAGCGCCTTTTGGTAGTTTTGCCAGGCGGCTTCGCGTTTGCCGCGCGACACGTAGAATTTCGCTACGCCGAGATAGGCGCGGGCATTGTTATCGTCGGCGCGTAATGCGCGGTTGAACGCATCCATTGCGTTCAGCATGTCGTTTTTTTCGAGCATCATCCAGCCCAGTTCGGTGTGGGCCGGAGAACAGTCAGGATCGACCGCGACCGCCTCTCGATATTCCTGCAGCGCCAACTGCTCGCGCCCGCGATCTTGATAAAACTTGCCCAGCGCAAACCGCAGCTCAGCATTTCGCGGATCCAACCGAACAGCGTCTTTATAGGCTTTCAACGCCGGTTCGAACTTCCCCTGTGTCGCCAACGCGGACGCCAACATGCCGTGCGCCACCGCGTCCTCCGGCAACAAACGGACGACTTCGCGGAAATGCGGCAACGCCAATTCCACCTGCCCTTGCGCGTGGTACAGCAGACCAAGCGCCGCGCGCGCAGGTGTGTAGGTCGTATCGAGACGCACCGCTTCCTTATACGAACGGATCGCCATGTCGGCCTGCGCGGCGCGTTCGTAAACCTGCGCCAAAAAATGATGTGGCTGCGGCGCCGTCGGCAGCAACGCAATCGCCCGCTTGAAGTGCGGGATGGCGTCTTCGGAATGGCCGCTCTGCGACAGACACAGCGCCATCACGAGCGCGAGCCAGCCATTGTCGGCATATCGCGTTGTGGCGTCGGTGAGCCACGCCGTGACGGCCTCGATGTCCGGCGCCTCTTGCAGCGCACGGCCATGGTACTGCCAGGCGCGGGCAGCATCGCCGGCCATCAAATACCCGATGTTCAGCGCAAACGCCGAGCGCGGATCGTGCGTGCCCTGCGCGGTGAGCGATTCGTCCCACGCCGTCGCTGCCGCGCGCGCCTCGTCCCACTTGGCCTCGCACCAGGCTGCGAGGATCGACGCGGCGGGATCGGACTGTGAAGACGGGGTGCTCATGACGTTGGTACGAATGGTGCGAGTCGGTTACAACGATCGGTCCGTCTACCGCGTGAGGCGGTCTTCCACCTCGGGCGAGGTGGCGTGGATCTGGTCGGCCAGATAGGGATACCGTTCCGCGAGCGCCTGCTTCATCTGCCAGGCCACCGTGCGGTAACTCCAATGGCCTTTCACGCCGGAGCGCAGCTTGGCGATGTATTCGGCCTCTGCGTAGTCCATCTTAAAGAGGCACCGGACTTTAAAACCGAAGGGAATCGCGTAGAGCGCCGCTTCCTGACTGTCTTTACGGATCGATTCGATGTCGATCTTCACCGCGTTCATCGCGCTGCGATAGTCCTCGTCCAGCCCCGCCTCGGTCAGCGCGCGCGGCGTGACATAGCCGTGCACGGTGGTGAAGTTTTGCTGGATCTGTTGGCAGCGGCGATGCCGGTGCATGTCGCGCCAGGCGCCGATGTCCATCAACACATCGAAGATCAACGCGTACCCGCTGCGGAATTCTCGCGGCAACTCGTCGTGCGGCCCGCGCGATTCGAGCGCAAGCGCGATCAGCTCTTGTTTATGTTTCTCCGGCATTGAGCGCACAAGCGCGAGAATTTTTCGATAGGGCGCCTGCGCCACACGATACAACCACGTCGCGGCCAACTCATCCGTCAGGTCATGCGGCTCGATCAAATCGACCTGCGACTCCTGATCCTGTCGATCCTCCCAGGCAAGCGGTTGATCCAAGCCGCTCGACCGCAAAATCTCGCGCGCCGCCCGCGCCACATCTTGATAGACGCGCTGCTGATAGGGGCTCGGATTCGCATGGCGCGCCAGCGTCGGCGCCAACGGTTCCATCCGCGCACCCGCCTGTCCGGTGAGTTCACCCCAGACATTCGTCGGCGGTCGCGCACAAGCGTCCTTGAGGTCTTCGCCGATCATGCGCAATTCGGGCAGCGCCGACGACAAGAAGCGGACGATTTGTTTTTCCAATGTCCGGATGCTGACGACTTGGCCGACATTCGTCCGTGCCGCCAAGGGCAGCAAGTAGCGCGTCACGTCAAAGGCACGCGCCGCCATCGTGCGGTCGTAGTCGACCTCTTTCATGTCCGCTGGTCGAGGCGTTTGCTGGACCATCCACGCCTTCATCGGATCGTGGAGCAAACGGTAGGCGGTGGACAGACTGCCAAGAATACCTTGGTAGACGGCTTCCGTTTCGGTGCCGCGAATGTCGTTCGGGGTGTGGCATCCCCCGGGACCGAAGTTTTGATAGCGACTGGATTTCGCCTGGCCATCCCACACTGGTTCATCCTCGATCCGGATGGCGGCCAACTCCGAAATATGTTCGAAGCAGACGATCGTATGGCCGAGGTCGGCAATCGACGCATGGCCATAGGCGAAATAAAACTGTTCCCAGAATTTTTCCGACGAGTGGCCGTGGACCCAGCGAATACTCTGCTCGATCGAATCCGGCGAACGGCTATACCGCGCAAGGGCATAGGCCGCCTGTTCGGGCGGCATGGGGGCCACCGCGACGACGCGGCGCTGCGGACCGTCTATATTCATGTGGGGTCGGCGTACGGTTCCTGGTGAGTCCAACGAACGCGCGGGCACTATACCCCTTGGCCGATCGACGGCGCAACGATGATAGGCGTGGGAACACGCTGTCGACGAACCATACCGCAGACCTCATACCAACAGACCTCGCGTTGACTTGCCCGTGAGGCCGTCGTTATAGTCGCGCGATTTTTCGACGGTCACCGACCATGGCTGGAATCAAAGCGATCAAAGGTGTGAAGGATGTGCTCCCGGCGGATTCGCCGCGCTGGGGGTTGATCGAAGCGACCGCGCGCCGCTGGGCGGAGGCCTACGGCTACCAACACATCCGCTTGCCCATCTTCGAATACACCGAACTGTTTGCCCGCTCGATCGGGGCGACGACCGATATCGTGGAAAAGGAGATGTACACCTTTCCCGATCGCGACGGCAGTTCGCTGACCCTGCGTCCCGAAGGCACAGCAAGCGCCGTCCGCGCGTATATCGAGCATAATCTGGCCGCCAATCCCGTCCCCTCGAAATTGTTTTATATGGGGCCGATGTTCCGCCACGAACGTCCGCAAGCCGGGCGGCTCAGGCAGTTTCATCAATTCGGGGTGGAATTTCTCGGCGTGCCGACGCCGGAGGCCGATGTCGATGTCATCGCCCTCCTCTGGAATGTTTTTCGCGACCTGCGCCTTCCCGGCCTCACGTTGGAACTCAATACGCTCGGCGATCGTGAGGACCGGCCAAGGTATAAGGCGGTGCTCCGCGATTTTCTGCTCGAGCGCACGAATCGCCTCTGTCAGAACTGCCTCCGGCGTGTCGAGACGAATCCCTTGCGTGTGCTGGACTGTAAGGTGCCCGAGTGCCGCGAGGCCTCGGCGGACGCGCCGAACATCGTCGACCATATTTCCGACGCATCTCGTGCCCATTTCGAGGCCGTGCAACGTGGATTAGCTGCGCTCGACATCCCTGTGCACCTGAATCCGCGTCTCGTGCGGGGCCTCGATTACTACACGTTGACCACGTTCGAAGTGACCTGCACACACTTGGGTGCGCAGAATGCGGTGGGTGCTGGCGGACGCTACGACGGGCTCGTGGAAGTGTTGGGAGGGCCAGCGACACCGGCCGTCGGATTCGCCGTCGGGTTAGAACGGGTATTTTTGCTCCTCCCGCCGGAGACAATGCCAACGTCGCAGTCTCGGGTGTACATCGCCGCATTCGGCGACCAAGCCGCGCCGATCGGACTGCGACTGCTCCACGATCTTCGCGCCAAAGGTATCGGCGCCGATATCGACTACCGCTCCGCGACGCTCAAGGCGCACCTCCGCCAAGCGGATCGTATGGGCTGTCAGTATACCCTCATCGTCGGCGACGACGAGGTCGCCGCCGGCAAGGCGATTCTGCGCAATATGAGCACCAAAGCGCAGGACGAACTCCCACTGGCCGACCTGTTGTCCGCCGTCGTGTCACGCCTCAGTTCGACCGCTCATTCGTAACAAAACAGGTCTGAATTCCGTCTTGACTTTACCCCGACAAAGGGCATACGCTGCAGTTCGATTATATTCCATAACATATTGATTTATAAAGTTTCCTGCCGCTATTTTCCATGGAAAAGCGTAAGCTTGGCCTGTTGTTATCCACACCCCCAGGTCATCCCCATGTCACGACGGTCAGTCGACTGACAGAGGCGGCCTTGCGGGATGGTCACGATGTCTATTTGTACCTCATCGACGAAGGGGTCAAAAATCTCCACGACTCCAGCCTATTGGAAGCGGCTGGGGGCGGCGCCAAGTATTTTGTCTGCGCGTATGGATGCCAACAACACGGGGTCAAAACCGATCAACTCGATCCTCGTGTGACCCTGTGCGGACTCGTCGTGCTGTCTAATATGGTAGCGGGATGCGACCGCTTCATTGCTTTTAACTGACCCTGCAACTCTGCGTGGCCGTGTCCCAACATGTTGTCGTTGTGATCCGCGAGGATCCCACTGCGTCCCCTCGAGCAGTCGAGGCCTTACGGATTGCTCTCGGATTGGCCGCAGGCGATGCGCGTATCACCGTGGTGCTGCTCGACCGCGCTGTGCAACTTCTTGCAACGGACCGCGACGAGATCGAAGACGTCGAGACGTTGGAAAAATATTTGCCGTCGTTTGCCCATTTGGAGATTCCGTTTGTTGTGCCCAGCGGCACAGCCTCGAGCGTCGAACTCGAACCGGACTACCAGGTCACGGAAGCGACACCGGAGACGATTCGTTCGTTGTCGCGAACCGCCGACCGCGTCATGGTGTTTTGAAAGATGGGACACACGTTGTATTTGATGACGAAGGCTGTTGCGGCGGGAGATCCGTTGCTTCCCCCTTCTCGTAACGAAGGCTCAGCAGATCGTGCCGTGCTCCTTCAAGACGCTGTGCGGCTCAAAGAGGTTCCTTTCGGGACAGTTTTTGTCTTAGGTGACGACTTGAAGACTCGGGGTGTGTCGTCTGCATTCAACACGATCGACTACCCGAGACTCCTTGAAGAAATTTTTGCAGCGGACTATGTCATTCGTGTGTGAGGACTCCTAAGAGTGTTCTTTTCTCTAAAGAAAGAAAAACCGTAGTAGGAGTAGGAGTAATCGTAGGACCTGTGGAGGGTGTGGAAGACAGATTTATCCCGTAATGTGAACGAGTTCTGTGTGCCTGTCCTTGTGCAGGAGTTTCGGGATACCAGGCGCACAAGAGTGGGACGACGGGGGGATGGGCTGGGGACAAGTGGATGGAGTCTGTGGGGCTAGTCGAATCGTCTCAGAGCCGAGCCGATTTCTCCCCTGCAGATCGACAGCCTATCCACAACATCGGACGAAAATTTTTAACGGCGGATCTTATCCACAGGTGTGAACAAGCCTGTGAATATCCTGATTATTGAGTGGTTATGACGATCGACACGCTGTGGAGCAATACGCTGGCCTATCTCAAGGAACGCGTATCGCCTGAAGACTATGATACCTGGTTCGCGCAGGCGCATCTGGAAGATGTAGAAGATCGTGGTGCGCGTATTGTGGTGCCGAATAAGGCTATTGGAGATTGGATCGGCCGATTTCACGGCGACTTACTCACCGAAGCGTTGATGGCCGTGAGGGGTGGAGGCACCCGCTTAGATTTGGTGTTTATTGTCGGCGACCAGAAGTCGCACAGTGCGCGGGAAGATCTAGAAGGTGCTCCCGCTGCGCTTCCCGCTCGGTCGTCCCGAGCCATCTCTCGGAGCGCGGAATCTCCACAGGTAATATCGTCGAGTGGAATTGGAAACGATACTCGTATGGCCGCTCACGCATCGCATGGTCGCCGCGTCGTCAACTTGAACCCGAAGTACAGCTTCTCCACCTTCGTGGTCGGCGGCAGCAATCAATTCGCCCACGCCGCCTGTATGGCGGTCGCCGAGCAACCGGCTCGCGCCTACAATCCCCTGTTCATCTATGGCGGCGTCGGTCTCGGCAAGACACACCTTATGCATGCGATCGGCAATCATATCGCCGGGCATAGCGATATGCAGATTGCCTATGTGACGACCGAACAGTTTACGAATGAAGTCATTAACTCCATCCGCTTCGACAAGATGCTCGACTTGCGGAGACGGTATCGCAATGTCGACATGTTGATGATCGACGATATTCAATTTTTAGCCGGCAAAGAGCGGACGCAGGAAGAGTTTTTCCATACGTTCAACGCCCTCTACGAGGCCCACAAACAAATTGTCGTGTCGAGCGACCGGTTCCCGAAGGAAATGCCCGATATCGACGAGCGCCTCCGCTCGCGGTTCGAGTGGGGATTGATCGCCGACCTCCAGCCGCCCGATGTCGAAACACGGATCGCCATTTTACGGAAAAAATCCGAGGACGAAGGGGTGCGGTTGGCCGACGACGTGGTGCAATTCCTCGCCGCCACGATGAAGAGCAACATCCGTGAATTGGAAGGGTCGCTCGTCCGGCTCGGCGCCTACTCGTCATTAACCGGTCAGCCCATCACGCTCGAGATGGCCAAGACCGTGTTGCGCGATGTGATCGGCGACAAAAAGAAAATCGTGTCGATGGATGATATTCAGGATGCGGTCAGCGGCCGCTTCCATGTGAAGGTCTCGGACCTGAAGTCGCGGCGGCGCAGCAAAACGCTCGTCCAACCTCGGCAGCTCGCCATGTTCCTCTGTCGCGAGTTGACCGACGCCTCCTTCCCTGAAATCGGGCGCCAATTCGGCGGGAAGGACCACACCACGATCATGCACGCTTGCAAACAGGTGGCGAAAGCGGTGGAAACGGACACAGCATTGCGCGCCACCGTGAATAGTTTGAAAGAACAAATCGTACGCGGGTAAGAGGCGTCACAGGAGTCGCGGTATGAAAGTACGGATCGCTCGGGATGAATTGCTTGTGGCGCTGCAGCGCGTCCAAGGTGTTGTGGAAAAGCGCAACACGATGCCGATTTTGTCGAACATTTTGTTGGAGGCGAAATCCGACGGGATGGAAGTCAGCGCCACCGATCTCGAGATCGGCATGCGCGCCATTTATAAAGCCACCGTGTTGGATCCCGGCACCCTGACCGTGTCGGCGCGTAAGCTGTTCGAGATCATCAAGGAACTGCGGGACGGCGACATCGAATTGGCCACCGGCGACAACAATTGCCTCACGATCCAAGCGGGCCGCAGCCAATTTAAAATCGTCAGTCTGCCGGCGGGCGAATACCCCACCCTCCCCGCGATCGACAAAGAAGGGCTCACGCCGATCGCGAGCCCAGTGTTGCTCGAGTTGATCCGGAAGACGCTCTTCGCCGCGGGCGATAACGACGCGCGCTACATCCTGAACGGCTTGTTGGTCACGTTGACGGTCGGCGAGAAAAAAACGACCGTCCGCCTTGTGGGCACCGACGGCCATCGCCTCGCCGTGGCGGAGCAGGAAGTCGGCGACGGCTCGAAAGAACCGCGCGAGATCAAAGCCATCATTCCGAAAAAAGCCGCGCAGGAAATGCGCCGCTTGTTGGACGAAGGCGGCGACGGCGAACCTCAGATCGGCTTCAATAAAAAGTTGATGATCTTCCGGAAAAGCGGCCTGTTGCTTACGTCCAGTTTGATGGAAGGCAACTACCCGAACTACCAGGGCGTCCTGCCGAAAGAAAGCGACAAACGGATCCTGGTGGATCGGAAAGAGTTGGAAGGCGCCTGTCGTCGTGTGGCCGTGCTTTCGCGCGACAAAGCCAACGCCGTCCGCGTGACGTTCACGAAGGGCAAGATGACGCTCTACGCCAACAACCCGGACTTCGGCGAAGCCACGGAAGAATTGGCGGCGGAGTACAAGGGCGACGACCTGACCACCGGCTTCAACGCGCGCTACCTGTTGGATGTGTTCGCCGTGATGGACGGCCTGCAAGTGTCGTTGCAGATGGACAGCGCGCTCAGTCCCTGTTTGATTCAGGAACGGGAGAGTCCCGGCTTCAAGTGCGTCGTGATGCCGATCAAAATATGACCCCTGTCGCCCCCTGCAGGCACGTTCCCTCCAGGTCGGACCGTCACATGTCCCGTCGTCCCCTCGGACCGGCGCGCCTGCGTCTGAGCGGCGCACGCAGTAAGGATACGAAGGATACGTATGCCATCTGATCCCAACGCACAGTCCGCCCAACCGGCCTACGGCGCCGAATCCATCAAGGTGCTGGAAGGGTTGGACGCCGTCCGCAAGCGCCCCGCCATGTATATCGGCAGCACCGGCGTCGACGGTCTCCACCATCTCGTCTACGAGGTCGTGGACAACAGCGTCGACGAACACATGGCCGGCTACGGCGAAACCATTGATGTCACCATCCATATCGACGGCAGCGTGACGGTGATCGACAACGGACGCGGCATCCCGACGGACATGCACCCGACGCAGAAAAAATCCGCGGCGGAAGTTGCGTTGACCGTGCTGCACGCAGGCGGCAAGTTCGAACAGGGCGCCTACTCCGTGTCCGGCGGTTTACACGGCGTCGGCATTTCCGTCGTTAATGCGTTGTCGGAATGGTTGGAGCTGGAAATCTGGCGTAACGAAGAAGTCTTCGAGCAGCAGTACGACCGTGGGAAACCGCGCGCGCCGCTGGCCGTCACCGGCAAAACAAAAAAGCGCGGCACGAAAGTCACGTTCAAACCCGACGGCCAGATTTTCGAAACGTTGGAATTCAGTTTCGACGTGCTCGCCGAACGCCTTCGCGAGCTGGCCTTTTTGAACAAGGGCCTCGCGATTACGTTGTCGGACGAACGCAAGACCAAGTCGCAGACGTTTCTCTACAAGGGCGGCATTGTCTCCTTCGTCGAGCATTTAAACGAAGCCAAGACGCCGTTGCACAAGCCGATCTCGATCAGCGTCCAGAAACCCGATCACATGATCGACCTGGCCGTGCAATACAACGACAGCTACGCCGAAAATCTGTTCTCCTTCGCCAACAACATCAACACACGCGAAGGCGGTACGCACTTGGTCGGGTTCAAGGCGGCGTTGACGCGCACGATCAACAACTACGCCAACGCGCACGACTTGCTGAAAAAAGAAGTCGAGTCGCTCACGGGCGAAGACGTCCGCGAAGGGCTCACCGGCGTCATCAGCGTGAAGCTCCGGAATCCGCAGTACGAAGGCCAAACGAAGGGCAAACTCGGCAACAGCGAGATGAAAGGGCTCGTCGAAGCGGCGGTGAATGAAGCGCTCGGCCGGTACTTCGAGGAAAATCCCCCGATCGCGCGCAAGATCATCAACAAGGCGATCGACGCGGCCCGCGCCCGCGAGGCGGCCCGCAAGGCGAAGGATCTCATCCGCCGCAAGAGCGCGCTGGATGGTGGCTCGTTGCCCGGCAAGTTGGCCGACTGCTCGGAAAAAGATCCGGCGCTGAGTGAACTGTTTATCGTCGAGGGCGATTCGGCCGGCGGCTCCGCGAAGCAGGGCCGGGACCGGAAGTTCCAGGCCATCCTGCCGCTCAAGGGAAAAATTCTTAACGTCGAGAAAGCCCGCTTCGACAAGATGCTCGCAAGCGACGAAATCCGCACGTTGATCATGGCACTCGGCACCGGCATCGGCCGTAAACGCGAAGAAGGCGACCGCGCGAAAGACGACCGCGATTCGTTCGACATCGCCAAATCGCGGTACCACAAAATCATCTTGATGACCGACGCCGACGTGGACGGCAGCCACATCCGCACGCTCTTGCTCACGTTCTTTTTCCGGCAGATGCCCGAGTTGATCGAGCGCGGGTACGTGTACATTGCGCAGCCGCCGCTGTTTAAAGTGAAGAAGGGCAAAACCGAACGGTACCTGAAGGACGAGCCGTCGCTAAACGACTATCTCTCGGACTTGGCGGTCGAAGGCGTCGAGGTCTACCTCGACAACGGACAGGATTTTATCGGCGGGAAGCGCCTGTTGCCGCTGCTGAAAAAATTGATCGCGTACGAAAATTTGGCGCAGCGCTTCCAGCGCAAGCAGCAGGATCCCGGATTGGTCCGCGCGTTCAGCAACGAACCGACGCTCGACCGCGAGCTGCTGAAAAATCGTGCGGCGTTGGAGCAACTCGTGCAGCGTGTGACGCGCACGTTGGCCGTGATGTTCCCGAAGGCTACGCCGACGATCGAGATCGAACCGGACGTCGAACACCAGTCGCACCATATTCGCTGTCGCGTCTTGTCGAGCGGCGTGACCCGCACGTTGGATCTCACGCACGATCTTGTCGGCTCGGCCGACTTCCGCGAATTACAAAAGTCGGCGCCCGCATCGATGGGGCTTGGCGCACCGCCGTTCCGCCTGCGGATCAAAAACGAGGAGACGCAACACGTCGGCACGGCCGAACTGCTGCACGCGATTCTCGAACAGGGCAAAGACGGACTCAATCTTCAACGCTACAAAGGTCTCGGCGAAATGAACCCCGGCCAATTGTGGGAGACCACGATGAACCCGGAAAGCCGGACGTTGCTCCAAGTGAAATTGGAGGACGTGACCGGCGTGGACGAGATTTTTACGATCCTGATGGGCGACGAAGTCGAACCGCGCCGCAATTTTATCCAGCAGCATGCGCTGGAAGTGCGCAATTTGGACGTGTAAGCGGCGCCGGATCCGCATCTGTGGAGTAGCGAATGCCGAACGACGAACGGTTAGGCTCGATCAATCTCGAAGAGGAGATGCGCTCCTCGTACCTCGATTACGCGATGAGCGTGATCGTGGGACGGGCGCTCCCCGACGTGCGCGACGGCTTGAAGCCCGTGCATCGCCGCATCCTCTTCGGCATGAACGAGATGGGCCTCGCGCACAACCGGCCCTACCGCAAGTCCGCCAAGATCGTCGGCGAAATCATGGGTAACTACCACCCGCATGGCGACTCGGCGATCTACGATACGCTCGTGCGTATGGCGCAAGATTTCAACATGCGCTACACGCTGGTGGACGGCCAAGGCAATTTCGGCTCCATCGACGGCGACTCGCCCGCGGCTATGCGCTACACCGAGGCGCGGCTCACGAAGCTGGCCGAGGAAATGCTGGTCGACATCGACAAGGAAACCGTCGACTTCGGCCCGAACTACGACGAGTCGCGTGTCGAACCGTTGGTGCTGCCCGCCAAGGTGCCGAACCTGTTGATCAACGGCGCGGGCGGTATCGCCGTCGGCTACGCGACGAATATTCCGACGCACAACATCAGCGAGATCATTCAGGCGCTGCTCGCCGTGATCGACAACCCCGCCATCACCATCGACCAATTGATGGAACATGTGCCGGGACCGGACTTCCCGACGGCGGGGTTCATCTACGGCAAACAAGGCATCAAGGACGCCTACCACACTGGACGCGGGCTGCTGACGTTGCGCGCCAAGGCGGCCATCGAGACCGACCCGCGGACGGAGCGCGAGCGCATCGTCGTCACGGAAATTCCCTATCAGGTCAACAAACAGAAGTTGGTCGAAAAGATCGCCGAGCTGATCCAAGACAAACGCCTCGAAGGTATCGCCGACCTGCGCGACGAGTCCGACCGCGACGGCTATCGCGTGGTGATGGATCTTAAGCGCAACGAGATCCCGCTGGTCGTGCTGAACAATCTGTACAAACACACGCAGATGCAGACGACCTTCGGCGTCATCATGCTCGCGCTCGTGCGGAATCGTCCGGAAGTTCTCAACCTGAAGCAGATCCTCGAACACTTCATCGAGCATCGGCGCGAAGTGGTCGTGCGGCGTACCGCGTTCGAGCTGCGCAAGGCCGAAGAACGCGCGCATATTCTTGAAGGCCTCAAGATCGCGCTCGATCATCTCGACGCGGTCATCGCGCTCATCCGCCGGTCGCCCTCGCCGGACGAGGCCCGCAGCGGGCTCATGCGTGAGTTCGGCCTCTCTGAGATCCAAGCCACGGCGATTTTGGAAATGCGTCTGCAGCGCCTCACGCAGTTGGAGCGCGACAAGCTGCTCGCTGAGTACGCGGAGATCTTGAAGCGGATCGAATACCTCAAGTCCGTCTTGGGCAGCGAAGCGCTCGTCCGGAAAATCATCAAGGACGAGTTGACCGAGCTGCGCGAAGAATATCGCGACGTGCGTCGCACGCAGATCGTCGCCGAAGCCGGCGAGATCAACGTCGAAGACTTGATCGCCGAAGAAGAAGTCGCCGTGACGATCACGCACGCCGGCTATATCAAGCGGAACGCCGTGTCGCTCTACCGCGCGCAACGGCGCGGCGGCAAGGGCAAGATCGGCATGGGTGTGAAGGACGAAGACTTCGTCGAGACGATGATCACCGCGTCGACGCACGACTCGCTCCTATTTTTCACCGACGCCGGCAAGGTCTACTGGCTGAAGGTGCACGAGATTCCGGAAGCGGGCCGCGCCGCCAAGGGCAAGGCCATGGTGAACATGTTGGCCCTGGCCGCGAACGAAAAGGTCACCGCCACCGTCGCCGTCAAAGAATTCCAAAAAGATCGCTTCGTGGTGATGGCGACCAAGCAGGGCGTGGTGAAGAAGACGGAGCTCGCCGCCTTCGCCAATCCACGCGCAGGCGGCATCATCGCGCTTGGGTTGGAGCAGGACGACAAGCTGATTGCCGTCCACATCACCGATGGGCAGCGAGAAATTCTCATCGGCACGCGTCAGGGCATCACGATCCGCTTCAAAGAAGAAGACGTTCGTCCGATGGGGCGCACGGCGTACGGCGTGAAGGGCATCACGCTCGAAGAGGGCGATGTGGTGATCGGCATGGAAACGATCACGCCGGATTCGACTACCGCGATTTTGACGGTCACGGAAGGCGGCTACGGAAAACGGACGCCGGTGAACGAGTACCGCATTCAAGGGCGCGGCGGGAAAGGCATCATCAGCGTGAAAACGACGGAGCGGAACGGGCTCGCCGTCGGCTTCCTCCAGGTGCGTGACAGCGATCAGGTCATGATCATGGCGGCGCACGGGAAGGTGCTGCGCACACGCGTCGGCGACATCCGCGAAATCGGCCGCAACACGCAAGGCGTTCGGCTGCTCGAACTCGACGGGCACGACGATCGCGTAGTGAGCGTGGCGCGTTTGGCCGAAACCGCCGCAGCCGAAGACGAGGCTGAAGAAGGCGGCACCGCCTAACCGACGCGGCCTCCGTCCCCGCTGTTGTACCTGCCGCCATGACCTCGTCGCACGAACCGCCGCCGCACTCCACGCCGCAGGCGCCGCGTCCGCAGCCCGCGCGCGGCTCAACCTTTCCCTTCGGCTGGTTCACTCGGCTCGACACCGTCGTGAAACTCGCCTTGGGCGTGTTCGTTGGCTCGTTTATGCTGATCTGGGGCGGCATGTATCTCAGCCGACCGGATCGGACCATTCCACCCTACAGTATCGGCTCGCAGGAAGGCACACTCGTCGCGATGCACGTGCCGCCGTGGACGAAGGACGAGGAAATGACGGCGCTGTTGCAACGGTTCCGCAAGGTCGCGCACGAAGATCGGAATTTCGGACGAATGAAGATCCATCCGACGACGCCGGATCATCCGGGGCGACGGTACGATCGGATCACGCTCTATATTTTTACGCATGACACCTGGGCGGAGCCGCAGATGTTGCATCGGTATATCGCGGCGGCGAACTCGACGGTGCGGGAAGAGGTGGACTTTCGGAAGTCGTTCGAAAATGCGATGCGCGGGTACTACGAGCTGAACGGGGACGACGAAGAAGCTCGGATCGGGCCGCTGCGGACGGGCGCCGCGCGTGCGCAGTCGGACGAATATTCGCGGGAGCTGTTTAGAGGGAAGGTGACCGATCCGTTACCGGCGTCGACGGGGCCGACACCAGCGCCTTCGCTATCGCCTTTGTAAAACGGGCGCGTAGGTCCGGGTCGGTGATGCGGCTGGTCATGGGTTCCGCTTCGCGCAAGAGTTGCGGGCTCGGTTCGAAATCCGGCAACACGGAGGATGCGGCCACGGCCGGTTTCACCGGAAGCGGCACCTTCGACAGGTCGCCGATACGGAAGCCTAGATCCTGCACCGTCTCGTCGCCCGTGTGGACGCGGATCAACCGAAGTAAGTCGGGTTTTAAAAACGAGAGCTGCTGCATCCAGACCGAGTGGTCGACGAGGACGGAAAGGCGGCGATTGCGGATCGCTTCCGGGCGCGTATGCGCGGCGATCTGTTCGCCGACGATCTCGACCCAATCGAGCGCAATTCGTTGTTCGACGAGCTTCGAGGAGAGGCCCAGCCGCTGCGCAACCGCTTCGAGGATGGAAGAAAAGGAGTCGAATCCCGGCGACGACATGAGCCGGAATTCTAGTCCACGAGTCAGATGAGGTCAACGGTTCCGACCGGGTTTTTGCGGAGTCCACGAAAAAAATCCGCGCTCGGCGAACCGCATGCGAGAATGTCCACACTATGACCGCCAAAACCGACAAAGAGAAGGACGCCGAGCGATATAAGATCGCGGCGACCAACCGGAAGGCCTTCCACGATTACGCCATCGAGGAGAAGTTCGAGGCGGGTATCGTCCTACGCGGCACCGAGGTGAAGTCCATCCGCCAGGGGCGCGTGAATCTGCAGGACAGCTTCGCGTCCATCAAGGACGGCGAGGTGTTTCTGCACAATTGCCACATCAGCCCCTACAGCCACGGCAACATCATGAACCACGAGCCGACGCGCACGCGGAAGTTGCTGCTGCATCGGAAAGAGATCAACAAGCTGATGGGCTGGACGCAACAAAAGGGCCTGACGATCGTGCCGCTGCGGGTCTATTTCGGCGAGCGGGGGCGCGCCAAGGTGGAGATCGCCCTGGCGAAGGGCAAAAAACACCACGACCGCCGCGAGTCGCTCAAGGCGCGCGAGGCCGGTCGCGAAATGGAACGGGCCTTACGGAATCGCAACAAGGACTAAGGTCGGCGCAAAGGCTCGTCGAAGCAGCGGCCGGTGCGGCATCTAGCGGGGCGTCCGTCGGGTCGGTCACGCGTCACTCGGCGCACTGGCAGCCGGGTAACTCCCGCGTTTCGATGTAGGTCAGGTTGTTCGTGTAGCTGATGAATCCCCGTTGCCGTCCGTACAGTCGCATCAGGCAGCGCTCGCCTTTCTTCTCCACAAACAACGAATAGTCGGTTCCGGATTGCGAGCTGACGGTGAACGGCCGTGGTCCGTAGTCGAAAGCTGTGGCCAGCAGGTCCGCTCGGTCGACGACCTTCTGCGCGCGCTCCGGCTGCTCGCCTTGCGCGACGAGAATCTCCGACAGCGCCGTGGCCACATTCTGTTGGCAGGGTTGCTCGCGGGCGTTCGTGACGGCGGCCATGCTGGTGCAGCCGAGGCTCGCCGCTAGCAGGGCGGCGACGGAACAGGCTCTCCACGAAGTGTTGAAGCGTCCTGCTCTCCCCGTCTCCATAGTCCTCGGACTTTCCCTGCGGCGACGCGCTACGGTGTCTGCGGCGTTTGGCCGATTTGCTTAAGGAGGCCCGCCATGTCCGACAGCCGCCACTGCTCGACGATTTTCCCGTCCAACAAGCGGTCGATCTGAAACTGTTTGATCGACACACGTTTGCCCGAGGGCGGCAGCCCGAAAAAGGTCCCTTGGTGCGTGCCGTACATCGTGCAGCGCGTCGCGATCTTCCCCTCCGTCAGCACTTGATCTTCGATCACGAAACGCAGGTCCGGGAACGCTGCGCGCGCCAAGGCGACCGTCGCTTTCATACCCTGGATGCCGGGAAGGAGATTCGGGGAATAGGGCGTGTGGTTCTGGAAGTTCGTATGCAGCAGTTCGTCGAAGACGTCCAGGCGGCCTTGGTTCCAGCCTTCGAGAAAATATCGTTGCAGCAGCGTTTTACCCAGGTCGGTCGGAGCCATGGAGATCGTCCGGATGATCGGGGACGCCGGGAATACCTGCTGCGCGGACGCGCGATCCGGCTCCGGCAACACACCGAACGGCGTCGATCTGCAGTCTAGTCTGCGCGCGAGGATTCGTCAAAGGGCTACGCAAAACGGCGCAGGTCCGCCCGCCAAGCGGCATCCGTTACGCCTTGGCGCCATATGGGCGAGCCGCGACGATTACGCAGTTCTGCGCGGTATCCATGCGGAGAACCTGGCGGGCTTGACTTTAGTTCTACATAGAATTATCTTGAGGTCGTCGGGGCGGCGGTCGTCGCGACACTATCTCGGTATCCCTCACAGAAGGAGAGTCGTATGTACGTCGTCCTCGGAGTCACTGGAAATACGGGCTCGGTGGTTGCGGAGACCTTGCTGCAGAAACACGCGCCGGTTCGTGTCGTGGTGCGGACGGCCGAGAAGGGCGCGCCGTGGAAAGCCAAAGGCGCCGAGGTGGCGGTGGCCTCGTACGACGACGTGCCGGCGATGACGCAGGCGATGCGCGGCGCGAAAGGCGTGTACCTGTTGGTGCCGCCGAGTTACGGCGCACAACCGTGGCTGTTGCATCAACACAAGACGATGGATCAGGCGACGGCGGCCGTGAAAGCGAGCGGCGTGCCGCACGTGGTGTTCCTGTCGTCCGTCGGCGGACAGTTGTCGGGCGGCACCGGGCCGATCCGCGCCGCGCATTACGGCGAGCAAGTTTTGGCTTCGGCGGCGCCGGCGCTCACGATCCTGCGGCCCACCTATTTCATGCAAAATTGGGGGGCCACGGTGGGCATGGCGAAGGCGCAGGGTGTGCTGCCGATGTTTATGCCGCCGCAGGCGAAGCTGCCGATGATTTCGACGGTGGATATCGGTCGCATCGGGGCGGAGCGTCTGCTCGCCGGTGGGAACGGACGGCAGATTGTCGAAATGACCGGGCCGGAGGAATACAGTGGCCAACAAGCCGCCGAGATCCTCACGCAATTGTTGGGACGGACGGTGACGGCGCAGCAGGCGCCATTGAGCGCGGTGGTGCCGACGATGAAGTCCTTCGGATTTTCCGACGACGCAGCGGCCTTGTTCGAAGAAATGTACACGGCGTTCTCGAAGCAAACGATCCATTCCGAATTTCCGGAGAAGGTCGTACGCGGAACCGTGTCGCTGCACGACGCGTTGCGCCGCATGGTGTGAAACAAGCCGCTGGAAGACAGGCGGCGAGAAAGGAGCGAACAATGACCACGCAGACGACGACAACGAAGGGCATCCGAGGCGTATTCGGTGCAGGCGCCTCGTATATGGTCGGCGACGGATTTCCCGTCAGGAATTTTTTCCCGACCAACGAGTTGGATGCAGAGGTCACGCCCTTTCTGATGTTCGACTACGCGGGCCCGCAGTATTTTCCGCCGACGGATCAGCCGCGTGGTGTGGGCGAACATCCGCATCGCGGGTTCGAAACCGTCACGATCGTCTACGACGGCAAGGTCGCGCATCGCGATTCCGCCGGTAACGGCGGCGTCATCGGTCCGGGCGACGTGCAGTGGATGACGGCGGCCTCCGGCCTCGTCCACGAGGAATTTCACGAGGCGGACTGGGCGAAGGCGGGCGGCACGTTACACGCCGTGCAGTTGTGGGTGAATCTGCCGGCGGTACACAAGATGGCGCCGCCCGCGTATCAGACCATTCTGAACAGCGACATTCCCGCCGTGCCGGTCGCCGGTGGAGCGGGGACTGTTCGTGTCATTGCCGGGTCGTTCGCCGGACGGCGCGGTCCGGCGCGGACGTTCACGCCGATCGACCTGTACGATGTGACGTTGCAGGCCGGAGCCGAGGTTTCGTTCGAGTTTCCATACGGCTACAACGTGCCGTTGTTTGTGCTGCAGGGTGCGGTGACGGTCAACGACGGCGCCTCGGCCGGACCGGCCGAACTCGTGGTGTGCGAGCGCGAAGGCACGCAGGTGACGGTGCGTGCACAGGGCGACAGTCGTCTGTTGGTTATGGCGGGACAACCGATCGACGAACCGATCGCGCGATACGGCCCGTTCGTTATGAACAGTAAAGCCGAACTCGTCCAGGCCGTGCAGGATTATCAAGCGGGCAAGATGGGACACTTGTCATGAATGACGCACTCCTACAGATCGACGTGTTTTCGGACATCGTCTGCCCCTGGTGTTACATCGGGAAACGCCGGTTGGAGCAGTCGCTGGACGCGGCGGGTTTGCGCGCATGTGCGACGGTGACGTGGCGACCGTTTCAACTGAATCCCACGATGCCGGAGCAGGGTATGGATCGGCGTGTCTATATGGAAAGCAAGTTCGGCAGTCCACGCGAGGTGGCGGCCATTCACGAGCGGGTGGCTGCCGCCGGGACCGCCGTGGGGATCGACTTTGCGTTCGATCGAATTCGGCGCTCGCCGAATACATTTGCGGCGCATCGTGTCATGCACGCGGCGGCGCTTCGTGGGCCTGATGTCCAAGATCGACTCGCGGAACGTTTGTTCCGTGTCTATTTTCTGGAAGGCGGCAACATCGGCGATCCGGAGACATTGGTTGCGGCGGCTGCCGACGCGGGACTCGATGCGCACACCATTCGAGACCTGTTGGTGGGACATGACCACAGCGATGCGGTACGCGACGAAGAAGCGCGCGGCCGGACGATGGGTATCCGTGGAGTGCCGCTGTTCGTGATCCAAGGACCGGTCGCCGCCGACGGTGAGCGACCGGTCGACATCCTCTCCGGCGCCCAGCCGGTCGAAGCCTTTCTCGCCGCGTTTGCGACGGTCGGCGCCGTCGCGGCCGGTACACGAGGCCCTTCCCGCACAACGTCCTAGGGTGTGCCTGCGCGAATCGGTCGGCCCTTGATTGGATTTTGGGCGAATGGCACTCTTTCCCTCGGAGGACTTCGACATGGCACGCACAACGAATCGACGGACGACAGCCGGACGGACGGCGTCCGACGTCCAGGTCTTCGGGTGCAATCACGTGGCCATCGAGGTCACGGACGCGAAGAAGGCCGTGGCGTTTTACGAAGATGTCTTCGGCCTCACGATGTTGACCGGCGGCGAGGGCGCCGCCTGGTGCAAGCTCGGCGAGCATCAGTTTATGGCGATCCTCGAAGTCGACACGCTACAGCCGGATCGCGCGAAACATTTCGGACTGATGGTGCGCGACGCCGCGCAGGTCGCCGCCGTCCGCGAGAAAATCGTCCGTAAGTATAAATTGGCCATGCATCCGAATTTCCGCTGTGACTTCCGCGATCCCTGGGGCAATCGGATACAAGTCGTCGACTTGCACGACGAGTCGCTCGTCTGGCTGCTCCCCTATCGCGAAGTGCAGGGCTGCGGCATCACGTTCACGACACCGACAACGAAGAAGGAGCGCACCCGATGAACCAGCCGTTGCAGCAGCGCTTGAACAGCCTATTCGACCATATCCGCCAAGGCAAGATCATCGAGGCTATGCACGAGTTTTACGACCCGCAGGTCTCGATGCAGGAGAACCGCAATCCGCCGACACAAGGCTTGGCGGCCAACATCGAACGCGAAAAACAGTTCATGAGCTCCGTAAAGGAATGGAAGGGCTTCGAAGTGACGGCCAGCGCGGTCGGCGAGAACACGACCTTCTACGAATGCACCTTCGACTTCATCGCGCAGGACGGCAAGGCCGTACATCTGGAGCAGGTCGTCGTGGCGAAGTGGAAGGACGGGAAGATCGTGCAGGAACGGTTCTACTACGACACGGGTGCGCGCTGATGGCGACGCGGCGGCCCTCCGCCAGGTCGACCACCAGCGTGTCGCGTGGGAAACGTACGCGTCGCGCGGCGCCGCTCCCCGACCGTCCCGATCGTGTGCGGACGCTTGCGAAAGACCTGACGAAGGAATTCCCGCGCAGCCCGCGCGTCGTGCTCGGCGGCTACGTCATCGTCGCGCGCTGCATCGACAAGGCGCGCGCCGAGTTGGCGGGCACGCAGGGCGACTACACCTATTATCCCTGCTCCTTGTGCCGCTTGTGGTTCGACTTCACCGGCATTACACCCGCCGCCTTGAAGCGCGCCGTCGCCACCGGTGCGACGGACGAGGAACTCGGCGTCTGGATCGCGTCGCAATCGAAAGTCACGGCGCCGGATGCGATCCTCCGCTGGAACAATCGGATGCGCGAACTGCGGCCGTCGCAGCTCCCGCTGAAGACGCAACGCTTCCTCGAAGACTACATTCCCAAGAACTTACCGCCGAATCGGCCCGTCTACGTCTATTTCGATGTGTACGATCTCGAAGAGCGACGCTACTAGCCTGAAGATGGAGCCTGGTCATGGCGGAACCGCAGTGGGTGGATGTCGGGTCGGTTGAGGCGCTTCGGACGAAACCGGTGCAGCAGGTCACCGCCGGATCGACGACGATCGCCCTGAGTTATGCCGACGGGCAATTCGGCGCCATCGCCGACGGCTGCAACCATGTCGGCGGTCCGTTGGGCAACGGCTGGTTGGCCGGCGAGTATGTCGTCTGCCCCTGGCACTACTGGAAATTCCATCGCCAAAAGGGTCACGGCGAGCCGGGATTCGAGCAGGACCAGGTGCCGAGTTATACGACGAAGATTGAAGACGGACGTTTGTTCATCGACCTCGCCTCCGCCAGCAAACGGAAAAAGACGCCGAAGCCGAAACATCCGCTGGCGCGGCCGATCGTGCGCGCGGAGGGCCCGTTGCGCGTGCTCGGGTTGGCGACCACGATGATGACGCCGAACTTTCCGCGCTACAGCGGTTCCGATGCGTTGCTCGACGTCGCGCTGGACCATGCCAAGACGACACTCGGCTGCGAGACACAACGGATCGCGCTGCGCGATCTGAACTTCCGCGCCTGCGAAGGGTACTATTCCAAGTCGGCCTACGCCTGCACTTGGCCCTGCTCGATTACGCAGATGGATCCCGACGACCAGATGGATCGTGTCTACGAAGGCCTCGTCCATTGGGCCGACGTCATCCTGATCGCGACGCCGATTCGGTGGGGCAATGCGAGCAGTCTCTACTACCGGATGGTGGAGCGGTTGAATTGTATTCAGAATCAGGAGACCATCGCGAATAAACATCTGCTGAAGAACAAAGTGGCGGCCTTCATCATCATGGGCGGTCAGGACAACGTGCAGGCCGTGGCCGGACAACTCCTGACGTTTTTCTCCGAAGTCGGCTGCCAGTTCCCGCAGTTTCCGTTCATCGGCCATTCGCGCGGGTGGAGCGCCGAGGATATGGAGCGGAACAATCTAGATATTCAACAGAGCGTGGAACTGAAACACGCGTCGCAAGAATTGGTGACACGCGCGGTGGCGCTGGCGCGAGTGATGGTCGACGGGCGCGCGCTTGACCATCCGTTGGCGCGCGGCGGACGGAAGGCGCACGGACTGGATACAGGAAAGACTGAGTGATATGGCGGCACAGAAACACAAGCCGACACCGAATCCGCAACTGACCGAGCTGACGAAGGGATTGCTGCGTTTGCACAAGGCCCTGCTGGACGGCGAACGCATCACCTACGAGCGTGTGCATGGGCGGATCGAAACGAACGGCGCGTTTTTTCAATTGGTGCTGAACGACGCCTGGTTCGCGTGGTTGCGACCCCTGTCGCAGACGATCGCGCGGATCGACGAGCTGAGCGAAGACGGCGCGCCGGAGGCGCAGGCCGAACTGCAGGCGACGCTGGCCGAGGTGAAGGCGCTGTTGCGACCGACGGAGGAGGGCGATGGATTCGGGCGTCAATATTACGAAGCGATCCAGCGCGACCCCGACGTGAGCTTCGCGCATGCCGCCGTACGCGCGCAGCTCGCGACCATCTAGACGGAAGGCGAGCTGATGAAAGCGCATTATCTCGGGCACGTCGTCTTTTACGTGAAAGATCTGGAACGGTCGTTGCGGTTTTATCGCGACCTGTTAGGGTTCACGGAAGTCGGCCGTATTTTCAACGGCGCGGCGTCGGCGCTGACCTCCGGTCGGACGCATCACGAGCTGTTGCTGATCCAAGTGGGCGATGCGCCGGGTCCGGCGTCCGGCCATCGGCTCGGGCTATACCATATCGGGATTAAGGTCGGCGACAGCCTCGACGAATTACGCGCCGCCAAACGCGAGCTGGAAGCGGCCGGTGTTGTCATCGACGGCATGAGCGACCATACGGTCAGCCAAAGCCTGTACCTCCGCGACCCTGACGGGAACGAAGTCGAGATCT
The DNA here is from genome assembly GCA_046351095.1 of Nitrospiraceae bacterium. Classification (GTDB taxonomy): domain Bacteria; phylum Nitrospirota; class Nitrospiria; order Nitrospirales; family Nitrospiraceae; genus BQWY01. Next base: position 2,328,861 of record JAXLZC010000001.1, on the reverse strand, counting down.
ACGTCGATGCGCCGGAGTCGACCTGGAAAACGAATCCCGCCGCCGTCGTCTCGCCGATCAAGCCCCTGCATCTGTAGGACGTAAGGAGTGTCGCATGGTGACGAACGTCGTATTGGTCGAACGAAAAGAGGTGGCCAACGGCACGATGGCCTTCACCTTTGAGAAACCCGCCGGCTTCGACTACAAGCCCGGACAGTTCGTCGACATCACGTTGACTGCCTTAGCCGACTCAGTCGTAGGCGGCAACAGCCGCTCCCTCTCGCTCGCGAGCGCGCCCAGCGAACCGCGTCTGATGGTGGCCACGCGGTTACGCGGCACCGCGTTTAAAGAACAACTCCAAGAGATTCCGCTCGGCACGGCCGTGCAGATCGATGGGCCGTACGGCCGCCTGACGCTTCCCGAGGACGCTACACAACCGGTCGTCTTCCTCGCGGGCGGGATCGGCATCACACCGTTTCGCAGCATGATCGTGCAGGAGGCACAGTCGAGATCGTCGCGACCGCTCACGCTCTTTTTTGCGAACCGTCGTGTCGAGGACGCGCCGTTTCACGAAGAACTGGAATCCCTGAGTCGGCGCCATACGCCCTTCAGGCTTGTCTCGACCCTGTCCGATCCCGGCGCGGGCGCCGTACCCTGGCGCGGCGAAACCGGCTACATCACGGCCGAGATGATCCGTCGACACCCCACGTCGTCCGCGGGGACAGGTCGACGGCCGATCTACTACATCGTCGGTCCGCCGAAAATGGTGGAAGCGATGCGCGCTGTGTTGAACGAGTTGCACGTGCCCGCCGACGAAATCCGCACCGAATTTTTTGTGGGTTACTGACCCTACGAGCCCCATGCACCCACCCGCCAGCCCCGCGCAATACGAATTGGATCGGTATCGCGCCCTGCTGGAGGTCGCGGGCGCGATCGTCAGCCATGCGGAACTCCCCGCGCTTGTCCATGATCTGGTGCGACTTCTGCCTCGCGTGGTGCCCGTGAATTTCGCCGCCATCGCACTGTATGACGCCGCGAGGCGTCGGATGCGTCTTCACACTCTGCAATCCAATGTCCCGGCCGAACTGGTCGGCGGCCATGAAACGAGGCTCGACGAATCGCCTGCCGGAGTAGTCTGGGACACTCAACAACCCTTTTTCGTCGACGACCTCGACACCGAACCGCGTTGGCCTCGCGTACTGTCGTTGATGCGGTCCGACGGGATTCGCTCGCTCTGTGTGGTGCCGCTCACCTCCCCTTCGAAACGACTCGGGGTCTTGACGTTGGCCAGTTGTAAGCCTGCGGACTACGATCACGCCGACGGCGACCTCCTGCTGCAGGTCGGTCGACAGGTCGCGGTCGCGGTAGAGAACGTGTTGAACCGTGAAGCCGCCGCGTTATCGCAGCATGCCGTCGAACGACAGTGTGCGCGGATTGCGCTGTTGCTCCAGATGACTCGGACGATGGGCGCGACGTTGGATCCGCGGGACGTGTTCAAAGCGGTCAGCCTTGGGCTACGTGACATGGTCCCGCAGGAATACGCCAGCCTCGTGCTCTACGATCAGGAACACGAACGGTTGTTGCTGCATGCGCTCGATTTCCCGGACAACCCCGGCGGGCTGACCGAGGGCGACTCACTTGTGGCGGCGGGGTCGCCGCCCGGCCAGGCGCTGCATGAGAAACACGCCGTCGTCGTCAACGACCAGGCGGCGTTGAAGGCCTACGATCATCCGGTGCCTCGGTTGCTTGTCTCACAAGGATTTGCCTCGTTATGCTCGCTCCCGTTGGTGTCCCGTGGCCGCGCCCTCGGATGTCTCAACGTGGGGAGCCGTCAGGCGGGCGCTTTCCCGGCGGCCGATGTGGAGTTCCTGAATCAGATCGCCGGACAGATCGCGATCGCTGTCGACAATGCACTGGCCTATCAACAAATCGCCGAGCTGAAGGACAAAGTCACCGAGGAAAAACTCTATCTTGAGGAAGAGCTACGGAGTGAACAACGGTTCGACGACATCGTCGGCGACAGCGCCGCGCTCAAACACGTGCTGGCGCAGGTGAAAGTCGTGGCGCCCACGGATTCTACCGTGCTGATCCTAGGCGAGACCGGCACCGGCAAGGAGTTGATCGCGCGCGCCGTGCATCGCCTTAGCGGGCGTCGTGACCGCACGTTCGTCAAACTGAACTGCGCGGCCATTCCGACCGGTCTCCTAGAAAGCGAATTGTTCGGCCACGAGCGTGGGGCGTTCACCGGCGCCATTTCGCAAAAGCTCGGTCGATTCGAGTTGGCCGACGGCGGGACGATTTTTCTCGACGAAGTGGGCGAAATTCCTCTGGACCTGCAATCCAAACTCCTGCGTGTCCTGCAGGAGCAGGAATTCGAGCGCCTCGGCAGTACGCGAACGATTCGCGTGAACGTCCGCTTGATCGCCGCGACCAATCGCGAGCTCGCCACCTTGGTGGAACAGCATGCCTTCCGCAGCGACCTTTACTATCGCCTCAATGTGTTTCCCATAACGGTGCCGCCGTTACGAGAGCGCCGCGACGACATTCCCATGCTCGTTCGATACTTCACGCAGCACTATGCGGGTCGGATGAAGAAAGCCATCGATATGATTCCGAGTCAGACGATGGAGGTGCTGACGCGCTATCGATGGCCGGGAAATATTCGTGAGTTGCAAAACCTCATCGAGCGCGCGGTGATTCTGACGCAAGGGCGCAGACTCCAGGTACCCCTTCTGGAATTAAAGATGGGAGGAAGTCAGCCTGCTGCGCCGTCCGCCACGCTGCACGATACGGAGCGAAATCAAATTCTCCGCGTTCTACGGGAGACGAAATGGGTCATCGGCGGGCCGGATGGCGCGGCGCAACGCCTCGGCCTCAAGCGAACGACCCTCGCATCAAAAATGAAAAGACTCAATATCGCCCGTCCGCTCGGTTGACGATCCGTGCTTGGGGTTTCGGTCGAATTCTTCTCCAGCTGACGCTCGACGTTGCGCCGTCGGAGGAGTTGGAGAAGTTGGAGAAGTCGAAGGATGTCGTCGCCTGCTTGTCGAAGCTCGACAGGGCGGCCCTTGGGTGATCGGCCCCCGAAGAAGGGAGAGCCGTTGCCTCCGCATGGGGTGGTTGGCCCCGAATGCTGCTGCGAATCCCGCTCTCGACGGCTTCCCTCCCCAGAGACAGCTCGGGGCCTGTGGTCGTGGCGGGCTCAGGACCGCACCCAGTGTGTCGCCATGTGGCTCGACTCCTCCCTGCGTTGCCTCTCGATGTCGACGAGAGTTGATCGCGGCGGCGCGTCGTGTCAGAAGGAAGGTGCAGCTATCGACGGCCAGACGTGGGAGGTCGGGTATCGTCGCGTCCGGCACAGGGCGCCTCGAGCCATCAACGGTCAGTCCGTCGGAAGACGGAGAAGGAGTCGCTCATGGAACAACCAGTCATCGCCGCCAAACAACCCGTCATTTTGACCCTCGATCCGGGTACGTACTATTGGTGCAAGTGTGGACGTTCGAAGAGCCAACCGTTCTGCGACGGGTCGCATGCGGGCACGAGCTTCACTCCGATGGAATTTACGTTGACGGAAAAGAAACAAGTCGCCCTCTGCCAGTGCAAACACACGAAGAAGCCGCCCTTCTGCGACGGGACCCACGCGAAGCTGTAACCGTCCGCTGGTGAGGGGTGCACACCCGGGTCATTCGCAAGGGAGGAGTCGACGACGCGCATGTGTGTACAGAGTCAGGCAGCGGTGGCCGCTCTGGTGGTCGTCGGCGGGGCGTTCTCGCCGCAGGCAACGCGGCGAAAGGCAAGCCGATCTGTCAGGCCAGGTGCGCCATGCGTCATGGACCGGAGGGCGAAGCCGACGGGCCTGTCGGCGCACAACTGAAGCCGCCCGCTGCCGAGTTGTCCAGCGCCAAGAGCAAGACCCAGCGCGAAGCCGAGTTGTTGAAGATCGTTCGGCAGGGCAGTCCGGGAACCGGGATGGTCGCCTGGACCGACCAACTGTTGAACGCCGAGATCGACGACGTGGGGGCCTCCCTGTTGTCGCTGCGTAAGTAGTCGGCGCGCTCGGGGGCGCGCAGGCGGCAATCGGGCGATGTCGCTCCTGGGCCTGCGACCGACGGTGGCCATACCCCCGGCGCGCGTGATGAGCGACGGAGAAGGACGTGTCGAGAACCGGATGGATGCTGCGCGGCGGGATCGCGCTCGGGGTGCTCGTCCTCGCCCTGATGGTCTGGCGTCAGCTGCAGCCGACAGGGCTGGGCGACGGCTTCGTGTTCGGGAACGGGCGTATCGAAGCGGTGGAGATCGACATCGCGGCGAAAGCGCCCGGTCGCATCAAGGAGATCGTGGCGAACGAAGGCGATTTTGTCACCGCCGGTCAGATCGTCGCGACGATGGACATGGAGGTGTTGGAGTCGCAGAAGCGCGAAGCCCAAGCCCAGTTGCAGCAAGCCCACAGTGGGGAAGCGCGATCGCGTAGTTTGATCGCTCAGCGTGAGGCCGAGAAGACCGTGGCCGCCGCGCTAGTCGCACAACGGCAGGCGGACCTGACGTTGGCGCGCCAGCGCTTGGCCCGCACGGAACCTCTCGAAGCCGATCGAGCCATTACCCTCCAGGAATTGGATGAAGCGCGGGCCGGGGTGAACCGCGCCGTCGCGGCCCTTCACGCCGCCCGCGCGCAGGTGACGGCGGCCGACGCGGCGGTCGTCACGGCGCAGACCCAAGAGGTGGAAGCGCGCGCGATGGTCGACGCCGCACAGGCCACGGTCGCTCGCCTGCAGGCCGACCTCGACGACGGGATGTTGAAAGCGCCGCGCGACGGCCGTGTGCAATATCGTGTTGCGCAAGTGGGCGAGGTGCTCGGCGCGGGCGGTAAAGTCCTTACGATGCTCGACCTGTCCGATGTGTACATGACGTTTTTCCTCCCGACGTCCGCCGCAGGCCGCCTGTCCATCGGGGCCGAGGCACGGCTCGTCCTCGACGCCTACCCGCAGTACGTCATCCCCGCCCGCATTTCGTTTGTGGCCTCGTCGGCGCAGTTCACCCCGAAGACCGTCGAGACGGCGAGCGAACGCGAAAAACTGATGTTTCGCGTGAAAGCCCAAATCGATCCTGCCCTCCTCCGACAACACATTCGTCAGGTGAAAACAGGGCTCCCGGGTATGGCGTACGCGAGGCTCGACCCCGCCGTCGAATGGCCCGCACAGTTGCATGTTGCACTCCCATGAGCGCGCCCGCCTCGCTCGACGATCGTACGGTGCCCGACATGGTCGTCTCCGCGAGTGGACTGACGTTGCGCTACGGCCCGCTGCGGGCGCTCGATGCGGTGGACCTGGAATTGCCGGCCGGTCGGCTGCTCGGCCTGATCGGTCCGGACGGCGTCGGTAAGTCGACGCTCCTCTCGCTGATTGCGGGCGCACGTGCGGTGCAGGAGGGGCGACTCTCGGTCTTGGGCGGCGACCTGCGCGACGCGGCGCATCGACGCGCCGTCTGCCCGCGGATCGCCTACATGCCGCAAGGGCTGGGGCGGAACCTCTACCCGACGCTGTCGGTCTTTGAAAACATCGACTTCTTCGGGCGCCTGTTCGGCCGCGACGACGCGGCGCGGAGTCACCGTATCGACGCGTTGTTGGACGGCACGGGGTTGGCGCCCTTTCGCGACCGCCAAGCCGGCAAACTCTCCGGCGGCATGAAGCAAAAACTCGGGCTGTGCTGCGCCTTGATCCACGACCCGGACCTGCTCATTCTCGACGAGCCGACGACCGGCGTGGATCCCCTGTCGCGTCGGCAATTTTGGGACTTGGTCGACCGCATCCGCACCGAGCACCGAGGGATGAGCGTGCTCATCTCGACGGCGTATATGGAGGAGGCTGCACGCTTCGACCGATTGGTGGCGATGGACGGCGGCCGCGTATTGGCCGTGGGGACGCCGGACGACTTGATGTCGCGAACCGCCACCACGTCGTTGGAAGCGGCCTTCATTGCGTTGTTGCCGGAGGACCGACGCCGCGAGCATCGGCCGGTGACGATCCTGCCTCACAGCCCCGACCCCTCGGAGATGGATGTCGCCATCGAAGCCCAGGATTTGACCCTGCGGTTCGGCGACTTCACGGCGGTGGACCGCGTCAGTTTTCGGATTCTACGCGGCGAGATCTTCGGATTTCTTGGATCGAACGGCTGCGGCAAGACGACGACCATGAAAATGTTGACCGGTCTGCTGCCGCCGACGGACGGGCACGCCCGGCTCTTCGGCCGTCCGGTCGAGTCGAACGATCTCGAGGTGCGGCGGCGCGTCGGGTACATGTCGCAGTCGTTTTCGCTCTACGCCGAACTGACGGTCCGCCAGAATTTGGAATTGCATGCGCGGTTGTTCCAGGTGCCGCCGGCGGAGATCGCGGCGCGTGTGCAGGCGATGGCGACGCGGTTCGACCTGGAGGAGGTCGTCGAGGCGCGACCGAGCGCCTTGCCGCTCGGGCATCGGCAACGCTTGTCCCTGGCCGTTGCGATGATTCACGGCCCCGACATGCTGATGTTGGACGAGCCGACGTCGGGCGTGGATCCGATCGCGCGGGACGCCTTCTGGCGGATTCTGGTGGAGTTGGCGCGGCGCGACCGGGTGACGATCTTCGTCTCGACGCATTTTATGAACGAAGCGGAGCGGTGCGACCGCATCTCGCTCATGCACGCCGGGCGCGTGTTGATCAGCGACAGCCCGGCCGCGATCGTGCGCAGCAAACAGGCTCCGACTCTCGACGCGGCGTTCATCGGCTATCTCGAAGACGCGATGGCGACGACGCGTGAACCGGGACGCACGCCGGTCGCGGAGAGGCGCCCCTCCGCGACCGGCGTGCGGGCGGCGCCGCCGCGTCGCTTCGATGTCCGACGGTTGCTGAGCTACAGCCGTGTGGAAGCGCTCGGTCTGCGGCGCGATCCGATTCGCGCCGCGTTGGCGCTGGGCGGGAGCATGCTCCTGATGTTCGTCATGGGCTATGGCGTCAACATGGATGCGGAGGACTTACCCTTCGCGGTGTTGGATCGCGACGGGACGACGCTCAGCCGCGAATACGCGTTGAATCTTGCCGGGTCGGGCTACTTCATCCAGCATCGGCCCGTCGCCGACGATGCGGACTTGGATCGCCGGCTCCGCGCGGGCGAACTCAGCGTGGCCTTCGAGATTCCGCCCGGCTTCGCGCGCGACGTGGACCGGGGCACGCCGGTGGCAATCGGCGCGTGGGTCGACGGCGCGATGCCGCAGCGCGCGGAGACCGTGCAAAGCTACGTACAGGCGATGCATGCGGGATGGTCGGCGGAATTGGCCATGCGCCGACCGGAACGCCGGGGCACTCTTCCTCCCATCACCATCGAAACGCGGTTTCGCTACAACCCCGACGTGAAGAGCTTGGTGGCGATGGTGCCCGGTGTCATCGCCATGCTGCTGATCTTGATCCCGTCGGTGCTCACGGCGCTGTCCGTCGTGCGCGAAAAGGAAATGGGCTCGATCGTCAATTTTTATGTCACCCCCGTCACACGGCTGGAATTTCTCCTGGGAAAACAGCTGCCCTATGTGCTGGTGGCGCTCCTCAACTATACGCTGTTGACGGCGTTGGCCGTCACGGTGTTCGGCGTGCCGCTGACCGGCAGCCTCGGGGCGTTGACCGTGGGCGCCGTCCTCTACGTGCTGGCGGCGACGGCGCTGGGGCTCCTCATGTCGTCGTTTTTGCGCAGTCAGATCGCCGCGATCTTCGGCACGATCCTGCTGACGATTCTGCCGGTGACGCAGTTTTCCGGCCTCAACGACCCCGTCTCCTCGCTGCAAGGCGTGGGCGCCGCCATCGGTCGGGTGTATCCCGCGGCGCATTTTCTGACGATCGTGCGCGGCACGTTTTCGAAAGGCCTCGGCTTCGGCGACGTGCAGGGACCCTTGCTCGCGCTCGCACTGGCCACACCGGTGATCATCGGTGTCTGTGTGCTGCGCTTACGGAAACAGGAGCGTTGAATGCGGCCGGCCAATGTCGCCTCGCTCGGCGTGAAAGAGTTGTACAGTCTGGCGCGTGATCCGGTGCTGCTGATTCTCATGGTCTACTCGTTCACGATCGGCGTCTACAGCGCGGCCACAGCCCTCCCTCAAACTCTGTACAAGGCGCCGATCGCCGTCATCGACGAAGATCGGTCGCCGTTGTCGGCTCGTCTGGTGGATGCCTTGTATCCGCCGCATTTTCTCCCGCCGGTCTCGATCGAACAGGCGGGCATGGACGAAGGGATGGACCAGGGCCGGTTTACCTTCGCGCTGAACATCCCGCCGGATTTCCAGCGTGATGTGCTGGCCGGGCGTCGCCCCGCGGTGCAATTAAATGCCGACGCCACGCGCATGACGCAAGCCTTCGTCGGCAGCGCGTACCTCAACACCATCCTGACGCGAGAGGCCGCGCTGTTCGCGCAGCGTCAGGCGGACGCGCCGGTGTCTCCCGTGGAGCTCGCGCTCCGGGTGCGGTTCAATCCGGGGTTGACCCCCTCGTGGTTCGGCAGCGTGATGCAGCTGATCAATCAGGTGACGCTCCTGTCCGTCGTACTCACGGGCGCCGCGCTGATTCGGGAACGCGAGCACGGCACCATCGAGCATCTGTTGGTCATGCCGGTGACGCCCCTGGACATCATGTGCGCCAAGGTCTGGTCGATGAGTCTGGTGGTCGTGGTGGCCTGCGCCCTGTCGTTGTGGGGGGTGGTGCACGGATGGCTTGCGGTCCCGATCGAAGGGTCCGCCGCCTTGTTTCTGGCCGGAACCCTGGTCCACCTGTTCGCCACGACGTCGATGGGGATCGTGATGGCCACGGTGGCGCGCTCCATGCCGCAATTCGGCTTGCTGCTGATGCTCGTGGTGATTCCGTTGCAGATGTTGTCCGGCGGCATGACCCCGCGGGAGAGTATGCCCGAGGTGTTGCAGGATCTCATGCTGATCGCGCCGACCACCCACTATGTCATGTTGGCGCAGGCCATCCTGTATCGCGGGGCAGGCCTGTCCGTGGTGTGGCCGCAGTTCCTTGCGCTGGCGACGATCGGGGGTATCTTTTTTACGGTCGCCTTGGGACGACTGCGTAAAACTATTGGACTTCCGTTGTGACCGGACAGGCGGCCGGGAAGGTTCTGCGCCGAGGACGACATGGGGGCAATTTGTGCAATCGGGGCGGTTTTGCTACCGTAATTTGTGGGTTTCTTGAGGGGGATGTCATGGTACGCGACGACGATAGGCCGGTTGTCCGTGGGTGCGCACGTCGTGGTTGCCGGGGATTCGACGCGGATACGTCTCGACGGAAGTCGGTTGCGCCGACGCCGAGAGGGGTCCATGAGCAGGCCGGACTCAGATGTACGATGAGGACGTGCTGATCCTTCACCACAAGGAGGTCCCGATGAAAGTCGCCAAGCGCAAGAACCAACCCCCCGCAGGGCCGCCCATGAAAACCACCCCTCCAGCGAGCGCCGTCGTGTCGAATGCAGAGGCGTCTCGTGCGGCGATGCCGGCGTCCCAGCCGATACCGGAGTCTCCGCAGGCCCCGCCTCACGCCACCGGCGATACGGCGCCGGCGATCCCCGGGACGGCCCCCGCCTCTCGCACTGGTTCGTCGGCGAGGCCCACCGGCTCGGAGGTGAAGTGGGATCGTATCGCGGCACGTGCATTTGCGCTCTACATCGCGCGGGGCTCTCGCGAAGGGCGTGCGTTAGACGATTGGCTCGAAGCGGAGAGCGAGATTCTCGGCGAGATAGAGACGGGGAAGTCGTCGTAACGCCGAACAGATCACAGGTGGTGCGCGCTTGGAGCACGGGAGCGTGGTGCGCGCACCGCTGCGTGTTTCCCTCGGACCTGGTTTTCCCTTGTCTCTTCGATGCCGTCCCGTCTGTCCCCCACATACCGCTTCCACAACAATCCTCGGCTTCCTCAGCGCCTTCTCCTCCGCCGAGAGGAACCCCAGCGGCAGAATGACGAACCGTTCGTCACCTGACGATCGACCGTCACGTGTCCCTCGTCAGTCCAGGCGTACACACTCGACTCACCCACGTGTTCGCAGGAACAGTCGAGGGTCACCAAGCACTTAGAGACGCCCCCCCTACGGCGCGTCCGTGGAACGCGCGTTGCCTTGTCGTGGGTAGGTGGTGCGCGCGGCAGCCGCCGCACGAGACGGAAAGAGGACCTGCACGTCACAGGCTGGTCGGACGGAAAGGGGGATGCCATGCATCAGATGTTCAGCACGGACGACTCGGTCGCGCCATTGATGCTCCGTGTCGGATTGGGCAGTGTGATGTTCGCCCACGGCGCACAGAAGTTGCTGGGCTGGTTCGGCGGCAACGGGTTCGACGGCACGATGGGGTTTTTCACGGGCGCGCTTGGTTTGCCGTGGATCATCGGGTTTCTCGTCATCGTCGGCGAGTCGTTTGGCGCCGTGGGGTTGATGGCCGGATGTCTCACACGCTTCACCGCGGCGAGTTTCATCGTGATCATGCTCGGCGCAATCCCGCAGCATTGGGCCCAAGGGTTCTTCATGAACTGGTTCGGTCACCAGCAGGGCGAGGGATTCGAATTCCATATGCTCGTCATCGCGATGAGTCTCGCGCTCCTGGTCACCGGCGGCGGCAAGTGGTCGGTGGACGGGGCGATCGCGCGTCAGCTCGAAGCCCAGCCGGCGATGCGACCGATGGTGAAGGGAGAAGCGTTCGGCGTCCGCTCTTAACCGCAACGAGAAGACCGATCTCATCCAGGTACTGGCACGAGGAGGACGAATCGTGAACACGAAGGCGATTCGAGGAACACTGGCCCTGTTCATAGCCGGCGGCTTGCTCGTTGCAACCGCCTGCCATCGACACCATACGCCGGCGGAGCGAGCCGACTGGGTGACGAGTAAGATCAGCAAGGAGCTGGGTCTGAACGATCAGCAGAAGGTGCTGCTCTCGGCCGTGAAAGACGAAGCGTTGGCAGCGCGAGCCGAATCGCGAGCCGAGCATCGTGCGATTGTGGAGGCGGCGATCACGGAGTTCCACAGCGACCGGATGGATCAGGCGAAGATGACACAATTGATCGAAGACCATCGCGCACTGCAGGCACGCACCGTCACCCGGGTGTTGCCGAAGTTCAGCGAATGGCACGCGAGTCTGACGCCAGCGCAGAAAGCGGAGGCGGTCGAGCATGTTCGGGCGTGGATGGAGCGGTTCGAGGACATGTGATTGCGGATACGCGACCTGTCTCCCCTCGGATGAAAGGGATGCCTAGAACGGACTGGATGGGTTGGAACGTTTCTCGGGCTGTCATTACGTGAGTCTACTGGCCCCAGGAGGTGCATCATGGCCGTCACGCTGATCAATGTCTTTTCGGTTCCACACGAACATGAAGCCGCGTTTGTGACATGGTGGAACGAGGTGAGAGCGCATATTACCCACGAGCCAGGGTTCATCAGCGGCAAATTTCATAAATCGATCAAAGCGGACAGCCGATTCAACTACATCAATGTGGCGCTCTGGGAGAACGAAGCGATCTATTGGAAAGCCTACGAAAAAACGGTGACGCCGATGAAGGCTGCGTTGCGGCAGCTGAATGTGGATATGACGCCGGCGCTCTATGACGTGGCGTTTGAATACTGAGGCGCAGGCGACGCATGCAGACAATCCGCCTCATGCGGTGCCACGACCAGGGATGCCGATGCTACTCAGCCGGTCGGTCGTGGGACCTGGGCGCGCGACGGGCGACGCCGACGGATGAGGCTTGCGGGAGGACTGGTGCGCGCACAATGTCGAGTTTCGTGCCTCCGGCTGTCTGCCCCGCGCACGGCGCGACGGATCGGGTGCGATCCCGTCCTCGTTCGGACCGGACACGCCGACGTGACGGCATGGCGGTGGGAATGCGGTGCCCTCCGAGCGGCTTGAGCGGCTGGTGGAGACTGGTTAGACTGGCAGCTCGGTTTGCGATGGTCATCGTGGAGTCCGATCTTCGTGCCGGTACTGGGACAACCCCCCGCCCCGCGTCAGTCCGCGTTGAGCGCTGCCACCGGCGTCGACGCCTTGTCGTTGCCGACGCTGGCGCTGCCCGCCGTCGATGCCGAACCGATGGAGGCGGCCCCGCTCCGCATCGTCATCATCGGCGGCGGATTCGCCGGGATCAGCTGCGCCAGGCAATTGGTGCGTCGGGCGCCGCGCGGCTCCTGCGAGATCGTGTTGTTCGCCCACCACAACGCGATGGTGTTTTACCCCCTGCTGGCCGAAGTGGCGGGCGCCGCCATCAGCCCCTCCGCCGTCTCCGTCCCGATTCGGCAGATGTTGCCGGAGATCGTCAGTCGGACGGAAGCGGTTTGGGACGTCGACGTGGAGGGAAAGCGGCTCGAATTTCTCGGCGAAGACGGCACCGTGAGAGGCCTGTCGTTCGACCACTGCGTGATCGCCTGCGGCTCCGTCGTCCATCTGCATCAAGTCCCCGGCATGGCCGACCATGCCTTTCCGCTGAAGTCGGTGGCGGATGCGCTCGACCTTCGGCATCACGTCATGCAGCAGATGGAGAAGGCGGAAGTCTGCGACGACCCGGAGCGCCGGCGATGGTACCTGTCGATCGTCGTGGTCGGCGGTGGGTTCAGCGGGGTGGAGGTTGCGGGCGAGTTGAACGACTTGTTACGCGAAAGTGCGACGTTCTACAACAACTTCGGCGCCGACGGCTGCACGGTGACGCTTGTGCATTCGCATGACGAAATTCTGCCGGAGGTGAGCCCGGCACTGCGGACTTTTGCGCACCGACATATGGAGCGCGCCGGCATTCGCGTCGTCACGCAGGCGCGCGTCGTGTCCGCGACGGCGGACGGCGTGGAGCTGAACGACGGGCGGGTGCTGCGGGCGGCCACGATAGTCTGCACCATCGGCACGACGATGCCTGAGTTGGTTCGTCGCCTCGATGTGCCCAAGGATCGCGGGCGGCTCTGTACCGACCCGGACATGCGGCTGCGCGGCACTGCGTCGGTGTGGGCGATCGGCGATTGTGCGCGCATCGTCAATGCGCACGACGGGACCCTGTGTCCGCCCACCGGACAGTTTGCCGATCGTCAGGGACGGCAGGTCGCCGACAATATGCTGCGCACGCTGCGCGGCGAACCGACGCAGCCTTTCCGGTTTCGGCCGTTGGGGCAGCTCTGCGGGATCGGCGGGAAAAAGGCGGTCGCGGAAATTCTCGGCGTGCGCCTCGCGGGTTTCCCCGCCTGGTGGCTCTGGCGGACGGTCTACTTGCTGAAGATGCCGAGCTGGTCGCGCCGCATCAAGCTGGCGTTCGATTGGACGTGGGAACTCTTTTTCCCCCGGGATCTCGCCCACCCACACACGGCGCCGACCGAGCGTATCCACCGCGCGCATTTTCGCCGCGGCGACCTCATCATGCGCGAAGGCGATCCCGCGACGGACCTCTATATGATCGAAGCCGGCACGGTAGAGATTGTGCGGCGGTCGACCGTGGGCGGCGGTGAGCGCGTTGTGGCGACGGTCGGGCCGGGCGAATTTTTCGGCGAGCGAGCGCTGCTCGAAGGGGCGAAGCGGTCCGCGACCGCGCGCGCCACGTCGGAGGTGGAGGTCGTCGTGATGGGGCGCGATCTCTTTTCGGAACTGTCCGCCTCGCTGGCCCCCTTTCGTTCGGTCATGGCGCAGGCGCTGCGCTGGCGGCAGCCGCGCACGAATCCCTTGCTGTCGGAGGCGTGGGATCGTCTGGTGCAGGAGCCGGTGTCGCGTTTTCAGGAGCCTCCGCCGGAGCCGACGCTGTCGCCCACGGACACGTTCGCGACGGCCATTGCGCTTCTGGACGATCATCGACTCGAACAGGTGCCGGTGCTCACGCCGCAGGGGGAACTCCGTGGTCTGGTCGGACGCACCGAATTGTTCGATGCCTTGTCGCGCGGCGCCACGGCGGACGCGCCGGTGGCGGGGTTGATGCGCACGACGGTCTTAACGGCGACGCCGCAGGATTTCTGTCTGACCATCGCCGAGGCGATGCACAAGGAGGATGCCGACTGGGTGCCGGTTGTCGCGTCGAAGGAGAACAGGCGACTTGTCGGCGTCGTCCGCTCCGAACGGTTGTTGCGTTATATCGTCGAGACGCTGTCGAATGGACGTCCGGAACGTCGGACGTCCGTCGGACACGGGGTCGACGGACAATGAGCGGCACGATCGCGCTCCGAGGCGCGCACCGCCATCTTCGCCGACGCAGTTTCATGTCGGACTCACGAGGACACTAGGAATGTCCTTGCGCTCATCTCGGGGAAAAAGCGAGAATCCCCGACTGCTCCGGTGCCGAGCGCCGTGGAGCGTCCATACAGGTTTTCGACTATGACATCACCATCCGTACGACAAGCCGCCGGCAGTCCACAGACCGATTTCGACGATACGGTCGGTCGGTCGGTCCTCCCTTCGCCGCGCGCATCCGGTCTGTGGTCCTGTGTTGCCGTCAGCCTCGCGATGCTGGCCGGGTGCAAACAGGAAGGCGGTCCGCCGCCCGGCCCGCCGCAGATGGCGGTGACGGTCGAAGTGGTCACCGTGTCCGCGCAGGAAATTCCCGACGAACCGGAATTCATCGGACAAGCGGAAGCCTCCAGGCCGGTAGAAATCCGCTCGCAGGTGACCGGCATCCTCAAACAGGTGTTCTACGCAGAGGGGCGGGACGTCAAAAAAGGCGCCAGGCTGTATCAGATCGACCCGGTGCCGTTTCAGGCGAACGCGGCGAGCGCCCGTGCGAAGGTGGCGCAGGCGGAAGCGCGCCTGATCCAGGCGAAACAGCAACTCGCGCGGGTGCGGCCGCTCGTGAAAGAGCAAGCGGTTAGCCAAAAGGATCTCGACGATGCGATGGCCGAGCAGTTGGCCGCCACCGCCATGTTGGAAGGCGCCAAGGCGGAGCAGATCCGCGCGGATTTCGACAATCGCAACACGATCGTCACGGCGCCGATCGACGGCTTGATCGAGCGCAGCCGATTTTACGAAGGACGCCTTGTCTCGGCGCAGACCGACCTGTTGACGATCATCCATCGAGTCGACCCGATGTATGTCGTCGCCAACGTGCCGGAAACGTTTTTATTGAAGCGGCAGCGCGATGTGGAGGCGAAACGCATTCAGCGGTCCGACCCGTACAAAATTCGCGGCGCCGTCACGTTCATGGACGGGACGCCCTATCCGCACGAAGGGACGCTCGATGTGCTGGAAGTCGGCTTGCGCGCAGACACAGGCTCGCGGCAGATCCGCATGACGTTCCCGAACCCTACGCGTCAGCTATTGCCGGGACAATTTCTGAAGTTGCGCATCATCGGCGACATCAAGACCGACGCGGTGCTGATTCCGCAGCGCGCCGTGATGCAGGGCCCGAAGGGGCCGTTCGTGTTCGTCGTAAACGCCGAGAACAAGGTGGAGATGCGCGATGTGGCAGCGGCCGCCTGGCAAGGCGATCAATGGCTGATCGACGGCGGGTTGAAGTCCGGCGAGCGGGTCGTGGTGAACGGATTGATGAAGATCGGACCGGGGATGCCGGTACAGGCGGTGCCGGCGGGCAGTCTGGCGGCCGGCGGCGGCCCCGGCGCGCAGGGTGGGTCTGCGAATCCGAGCGCTTCACCGAACGCGCCGCCTGCATCACCCGCTCCGGACAAGCCCGCGTCTGCGGCCGAAGCACGTCCTGAGGCATCGCCGGCGTCGAAACCGGACCCGGACGCCGCGCCGCCGACCGAACGTCCCGCATCCGACGTCGCGCCGGACCGCTCCGAGGAGCCGCCGTCGCGCGGCACACCCGCGTCCCCTAAAGGCTGATGCATGACGTCGCACGTCTTTATCGATCGGCCGATCTTCGCCTCCGTCATCTCGATCGTGATCGTGGTGATGGGGTTGCTGGCGATGGAATTTTTGCCCATCGCGCAGTTTCCCGAAATCACGCCGCCGGTCGTCCAGATCGACGCGGACTATCCGGGCGCCAGCGCCGAGGTGGCCGCCGAATCGGTCGCGCGTCCGATCGAAGTCACCCTGCCGGGCATCGACAATCTGCTCTATTTCGATTCGACCAGCAGCAACGACGGCCACGTCTCGATCAAGCTGACCTTCGAGATCGGCACGAATCCGGACATCGCGCAGGTGCAGACGCAGAACCGCGAGAAGCTGGCGGAGCCTCAGTTGCCGACGGAAGTCATCCGCCAAGGTGTCTCGGTGCGGAAGGTGTCGCCGGACCTTGTGGCGGTGCTCGTGCTCAAGTCGACCGATCCGCGCCACGACGCCGTGTTCCTCTCCAACTACGCGACGCTGCGGATGGTGGACGACCTGAAGCGTGTGCCGGGCGTGGGCGACGCGATGGTGTTCGGCCAGCAGAATTACAGCATGCGGATCATTTTGAATCCGATGCACATGGCCAAGCTGGGCCTGATGCCGACGGATGTCATCAATATCATCCGGGATCAAAACCGCGACTACCCGGCCGGCACCGTCGGCCGCGAACCGGCCCCGAAGGGCACGGAGCTCACGATCCCGATCATTACCAAGGGACGCCTCACGGACGTGAAGGAGTTCGAGGAGCTGATCGTGCGCGCCTTGCCGGACGGCTCCACCGTGCGTCTGAAGGATGTGGCGCGGATCGAGCTCGGCGCGCAGTCGTATTCGCTCGAAGGCCGATGGAACAGTCAGCCGACGACGTTCATTTTGACGTTCCTGTCGCCCGGCGCGAACGCGCTCGACACGGTCCGGCGCACACGCGCGAAGATGGACGAACTGATGCAAAACGTGCCGGCCGGCATGTCCTATGACGTTCCGTACGACACGACGCGTTTCATCGAAGTGTCGATCCGCGAGGTGGTGAAGACTCTGGGCGAGGCGATGATCTTGGTCGTGCTTGTAGTGTACCTGTTTCTGCAGAGCTGGCGGGCGACGATCATCCCGACCGTCGCGGTGCCCGTCTCGTTGATCGGGACGTTCATCGGGTTGGCGGCGCTCGGCTTTTCGATCAATACGATCACCCTGTTCGGGATGGTCTTGGCGATCGGAATCGTGGTCGACGACGCGATCGTCGTCGTCGAAAACGTCGAACGGCACATGCGCGAGGATCGGCTTTCGCCGAAAGACGCGGCCAAACGTGCGATGAGCGAAGTCACTTCGCCGATCATCGCGATCGTGTTGGTGCTGGTCTCCGTGTTCATTCCGGTCGGCTTCGTCGGCGGGATCACCGGCGCACTGTATAAACAGTTCGCTGCGACGATTGCGATCTCCGTCACCGTGTCGGGGTTCGTCGCCTTGACGTTGAGCCCGGCGCTCTGCGCGCTGGTGCTGAAACCGCAACATGAGGCCCGTGGCGGCTTCTGGGCATGGTTCGACCGGTGGTTCGGCCGCACGCAACGGTCCTACACTGCGTCCGTCAGTCGGATCGTCGCCAGACCGGTGATCGCGATGCTCGCATTCGCCGGGCTGTTGGCGTTGTCGTGGACATTGTTCACCGGTCTGCCGAAGAGCTTCCTGCCGGAGGAGGACCAGGGCTACATCCTCATCATGGCCCAGTTGCCGGACGGTTCCTCGAAGCAACGGACGGATGCGGTACTGGAGCGGATCGAGCGCTTCTTCCAGAAAATTCCCGCCGTGCATTCGACGGACGCACTCTCCGGCCAGAACTTCGTGTTCGGGACACGTGGGCCGAACGCTGCGACGATGTTCGTGCCGATGGTCTTGTGGGACGACCGGCCCGAGCCGCAGTACCACGCGAAGGCGATGGTCGGCGCCGCGTACGGCGAGTTCGCAAAGATTCCGGAGGCCCTGTTGCTGGCGTTCAACGCACCGGCGATTCGCGGGGTCGGGGCGGTCGGCGGATTTTCGGCGCAACTACAAGATCCCAGCGGCGGCGACTTCAAAAAGTTCGCCGGGATTGCACAGGAATTCGTTGCGCGGGCGCAGAAGGAACCGGCCATTGGGCGGATCGGCACGAATTTTCGTGTGTCGTCGCCCCGCCTCTATGCCCACGTGAACCGGGAGCGGGCGAAGGCGCTCGGCATTCCGATCTCGGACATCTTCGACACGCTGCAGGCCTACTTCGGCAATTTCTACATCAACGACTTTGTGAAGTTCGGCCGTGTGTACCATGTCCAGACGGAAGCGGAAGCCGAGTTCCGCGCGACACCGCAGGACATTTCGAAAATTTACGTCAGGACCATGGGACCGCAAGGGCCGAACATGATTTCGCTCGATACAGTGGTGACGCCCGAATACCAAGGCGGCCCCGATCCCGTGAACCACTTCAACGGATACAATACGGCGATGGTCCTCGGCGCGGCGGCCCCCGGCTACAGCTCGGGGCAGGCGCTCGAAGCGCTCGACCGCGTGTCGAAAGAGGTCCTCGTTCCGCAAGGGTACTCGATCGACTGGAGCAACATTTCGTTCCAAGAGCGACGGGTCGGCGGACAGTCGAGCCAGGTGTTCCTCGTCGGGCTGTTGATGGTGTTCCTCGTGTTGGCGGCGCAGTTCGAAAGTTGGGCGGTGCCGTTCGCCGCGATTCTGGCGGTGCCGTTTGCGATCTTCGGCGCGTTGACGGCCGTGTGGCTGCGCGGCTTCGAGAACGACATGTATTTCCAGATCGGTCTGGTGACGTTGATCGGGTTGTCGGCGAAAAACGCGATCTTGATCGTGGAATTCGCCAACACGCGCTACGAGGCCGGACGTCCGTTGATCGAGTCGGCCATCGAAGCGGCCCGGTTGCGGTTCCGGCCGATCATCATGACGTCGATGGCGTTCATTTTCGGGATGGTGCCGCTGGTCATCGCGCGCGGTGCGGGCGCCGCCAGCCGCCAGTCCATCGGCACCGGCGTGATGGGGGGGATGATCGCGGCGACGTTTCTCGCGATATTTTTTGTGCCGCTGTTTTACGTGTTGATTCGAACGATCACAGGGCGCGGGACGCGGCCGGCGGCCGGACACGGATCGGCGACGGCGATCACGGGCGAGACCAGCGAAGGAGTCCATTGAGATGCGACGGGTGACCGGATTGGCGATGGCGATGGTGTTGAGCGCCTGCGCAATGGGGCCGGACTATCACCGACCGGCGTCGGAGACGGGCGACCGGTTTCGGATGGACCAGTCGGACGCCGAGATGTCCTCGGTGGCCAACCTGTCGTGGTGGGAGTTGTTGCGCGACGAGCAGCTTCAACAGTTGGTGCGACAGGCGTTGGCCGAGAACAAAGATTTGCAGCGGGCTGCCGCGACGGTTGAAGAGTATCACGCGCGGGCCTTGGTCGCGAAATCCGACTGGTTGCCGGGCGCGCAGCTGAGCGCCAACGCACCGGCGTTCGGGCGGAAGACGATTTTCTTGTTCCCCGGGTTCGCCAATCCGTTCAACTATTACATTTCCGGCAACCTGAGTTGGGAGCTCGATTTGTGGGGACGGGTGCGGCGGTCGAACGAGGCGGCTCGTGCCGATCTGTTGAGTCAGGAAGAAAATCGCCGCGCCCTCGTGCTGCAATTGGTCAGCGGCGTCGCCGAGGCCTATTTCAACCTCCTGCAGTTCGATATGCAGCTCGACATTGCCCGGCGCACCCTCCAGTCCTGGGACGAATCGGTGAAGATTGCGCAGGCGCGACTGCGCCAGGGCATGACGTCGAAGTTGGACGCGGATCAGTTCGAGGCGGAACGCGCAAATGCCGTGGCTCGAACCGCCGAATTGGAACGGCAGATGATCCAGACGGAAAATATGCTCAGCGTGCTGGTCGGGCGTCGGCCGCATGCGATCACGCGCGGCCGGACGTTGACCCAGCAGGTGATGCCGCCGGCCGTGCCCCCGGGATTGCCGTCGGAATTGCTGCAGCGCCGTCCGGATATTCTCGTCGCCGATCAGCACCTTGCGGCCGCCACCGCTCGCATCGGCATGATGAAGGCGGAGCGGTTCCCCAAGCTGACGCTGACCGGCCTGATCGGCGTGGCGAGCCCGCAGTTGTCGAAACTGTTCACCGATCCCGCCTACTTCGGTGTGGCCGGCGCGGGGATCACGACGCCGCTCTTGAACGGGCAAGTGTTGGGCTTTCAACAGGAAGCGGCGGAAGCGCAGGCGAAACAGGCGCTGGCCCAATATGAGCAATCGGTCCTGGTCGCGTTTCGCGAAGTGGAAGACGCGTTGATCGCGGTGAAAACCGCGCGCGATCAGAATGAGGCGCAACAACAGCAAGTGGCGGCGTTGCAGTCCGCGTTGCGGTTGGCCGAACTGCGCTACAAAGGCGGGCTGGCCAACTATTTGGACGTGCTCGTGGCGCGCCGCAATCTGTTCGAGTCCGAATTGGCCGAGACCGGGTCGCGCCGCTTGCATTTGGTTTCAATCGTGCAACTGTACAAGGCCCTCGGCGGCGGGTGGTCGCCGGATATGAACGGCATGCCCGCATCGAACGCCGCTGTGCAACCGGGGGCCGTGGCCGTTCCCGTGTCCTCGACGACACCGACACGCTGACCTATGGACGTGGCGGCCTACCTCCGGCGCATCGACTACGCCGGACCGGTGGCGCCCTCGGCCCAGGTGCTTGCCGCCATCCATCGTGCCCACACCTTCTGCGTTCCGTTCGAAAATCTCGACATGCATCTCGGTCGGACAATCGCGCTCGATGCGGATGCGTGGTTCGACAAGATCGTCGCGCGCCGCCGCGGCGGGTACTGTTTCGAACTCAACGGCCTCTTTGCCGAGTTGCTCGTAGCCGTTGGTTTCGAGGTCACGCACCTTGCGGCGCGTGTGATGCTCGGCGACGACATGGTGCGCCCGCGGAGTCATCGGCTCTTGCGCGTGCGGGGCGACGGGCGCGAGTGGCTCGCCGATGTCGGGTTCGGCGGGAACGGCCTGATCGATCCTCTGCCGTTCGAGGTCGATCGTGTCCATCAACAGGGTGCGGAACGTCTGCACCTGCGCGAACCCGAGCCCGGTCAGTATCGGCTGGAGGCGGAGATTCGCGGCCGATGGGAAGGCTTGTATCGGTTTTCGCGTGAGGCGCAGCTCCCAGTGGACTATCTGCACGCCAACTACTACCTGTCGCATGCACCGGAGTCGATCTTCACCCAGACGCGAATTTGTACGAAGCCGACCGCGGATGGTCGCCTCATTCTCCAAGACCGCCGGTTCACTATCCGACGCAACGGGGTGTCGGAGCGGACGACGATTCACACACGCGACGAGTATGCGGCAGTCTTGCGCGCGCGCTTCGGTTTGGCGCTCGACGACGACGAGATCGATCGCTTGTACGAGGGCGCCACGGCCATGCCGCGGCCGCCGTCCCACGAGTGGGACGCCGAGTGACCGAGGGCTTTTTTACAGGCGCCGCACGCGTAGCATCTCGTTGCCGCCGCGTTGCAGTTCGTACGGCACGCGCTCGATGGTCACGTCATAGCCGGCGGCTGCGAGGTGTGTGCGGACCGGCGCGAGATGCGGCGAGCGCACCGACGCCAACGTGAGCAACGGGAAGACACGGACTTCTCGCGCAACACGTAACATGTCGATGAGCGATGCGACGTGAAATGCCTCGTCGAAGTGGCCCGAGTACAGGAAGAGGAAGTGCGAGCAGAGGGCGAGATCGAATCGATCGGCCGCCACAGGCAGGTTCGGTACCGCGCCGCAGCAGTAACGTCCGGCGGCGCTCGGCTGTGTGTAATCGGCGACAAAACGATCCATTGCCGCGATGCGGTTGCGACGGAGATCGTCGGGATCGCGGTGGTAGCTCCAGACCCAGTTGTTCGGCGTGGCGCGTACTTGGTCGATGACGTGATCGAGCGTCAGCGCGAACCGGCGTTGGATATCGATTCCGGCGAATTGATAGAGTGGATCGATCGATGTGACGGTCCACCCCGCGGCTGTGGCTTCGGCATTGAAGCTGGAAGGGCCTGCCGCGCAATCGAGGAAACGCAGCGTGCGCGCCCTGTCGCCCAGGGCGTCGAGCCCGAACATCAAGGCATATTCGCGGCATGACCGGCCGAAGGGTACGGTCTGATCGAGGCGGATGCTCACGCGGCACCGTAGCATTCGCCGATGAAGGCACGCAAAGGGCGACGACACTGTGACATCTAGAGCTGCCATTCGTACGCAGGTCGTGGACCATACAGCCGCAACCGCACACCTTGCACGGATCGATCCGGTGATGCGACGGCTCATCCGCGAGATCGGGCCGTGCGGCTTGGTGCCGGAGGCGCGGCGCTCGCCGTTCGAGTCGTTGGCGCGGGCCATTGCGCATCAGCAACTGCACGGCAAAGCGGCCGAAAGTATCCTGCGCCGGTTCATGGCGTTGTTTCCCGGGCGTCGGTTCCCACGACCGGACGACCTTGCGGTACTCGACGACGAGGCGATTCGCAGCACCGGATTTTCGCGCGCTAAATTGGCGGCGCTGCGCGACCTGGCGGCCAAAACCCTGGACGGCACCGTGCCGACCGCGCGTGCCATTCGGACGTTGGACGACGAAGCCATCGTGCAGCGGCTTGTCGCCGTGCGCGGCATCGGCCGCTGGACGGTGGAGATGTTGCTGATGTTTCACCTTGGCCGTCCCGACGTCTTGCCGGTCGGCGACTTCGGCGTGCGCAACGGCTTTCGGATTGCCTACAGGAAACGGACCATGCCGACGCCGACGCACGTCCGCCGATACGCTGAACGCTGGCGCCCCCATCGCACGGTGGCCTCCTGGTATCTCTGGCGGGCCGCCGACCGGGCGGTGGCAGCCAGAACAGCTCCTCCGGTTCTGTTGTAAAGGTCCCGAATGGCGGATCGGCGCACACGAGTAGAGGCCAACGTCGACGGAAACTTCTTCGTCGATGCGTCCTGCATCGACTGCGATGCCTGCCGACAACTGGCCCCAGGGAATTTTGCCGAGGCCGGCGAACAATCGGCGGTTGTGCGTCAGCCGACTTCTCGCGATGAGGAGCTGCGGTCCTATCGCGCACTCCTCGCCTGCCCGACCGGGTCAATCGGGACTGAGCGCAACGATGCCGAGTTATTGCGCGAGGCACGCGCGAGTTTCCCGCTGCCGATCGAAGACGAGGTGTTGTACTGCGGCTACAACGCGGAGGCCTCGTTCGGGGCGAACAGTTTTTTTATCCGCCACTCGGACGGGAACTGGCTGGTCGATTCGCCGCGCTACGTGCCGGACCTCGTGACGGCAATCGAGCGCGCGGGCGGGATTCGCTGGATCTTCCTGACGCATGAGGACGATGTGGCCGATGCCGCGAAGTATGCCGCGCGCTTCGGCGCGACGCGCATCATCCACCGAGCCGATCTCGACGCGATGCCTGAGGCGGAACAAATCGTCGACGGGATCGAGCCCATTGCGATCATGTCAGACTTCACGATTATTCCCGTGCCTGGCCACACGGCGGGCAGTTGCGCGTTGCTGTATCGTGGCACAGGCACGCGGTTTCTCTTCACCGGCGACCATCTGTGGTGGGAGCCGGACCGACAACGGTTGAATGCGCCGCGTCAGTTGGTGTGGGATCGGACGCAGTTGGATGCGTCGATCGCGCGACTGCGCGAATACTCCTTCGACTGGGTGGTGGCGGGTCACGGGGACCGCGTGCGGTTGCCGCGCGAGACGATGCGGCAGGCGTTC
The DNA here is from genome assembly GCA_046351095.1 of Nitrospiraceae bacterium. GTDB lineage: Bacteria > Nitrospirota > Nitrospiria > Nitrospirales > Nitrospiraceae > BQWY01. The sequence continues at coordinate 2,305,324 of JAXLZC010000001.1, read as the reverse complement.
GATGAATTGGTGGCACGTCGGCGCGCCGCAACTCCCGAGCCGGTGGAATTCCCATGAGCGACTATATTTTCAGCGACCATCCGGATGCGCGCGAATTGCGGCGTCTGCAGTTGATCGAGCGTGCGCTGGATGCCACGTCAATCACATGGTTGGAGCGTACGGGGCTTGCGGCCGGCCAGTCGGCATTGGAGATCGGTGCGGGTGCCGGGTCGTTGGTCGAGTGGTTCGCCGCGCGCGTCGGATCGCAGGGGCGCGTCGTGGCGCTGGATAAGAAGACGGTGCACCTCGACCGCTTTCGCCGTGGGCCGAACGCGGCGGTGACGGTATTGGAAGGGAATCTGGCCGACGTGGCCATGCCCACCCCCTTCGACGTGGCGCATGCGCGCTACGTGTTTATTCACAATCGCGAGGCGTCGGCGTTGTTGCGTCGTGTGCGGTCGATGCTGAAGCCGGGTGGCTGGTTCGTGTGTGAGGAGCCGGACTTCAGGTGCGCCGCCGTCCTCCAGCCGGACTCCGATTCCGCGCTCGACCGCGTCCATCAGGCCATCGGGGCGATGTTCGTACAAGGCGGTCTCGATCCGTCCTATGGGCTGCGTTTGCCGCAGCAGATGCAGGAGGCCGGGTTCGATATCGTGCAGGTCGAGAGCCGATTGCACCTCGCCCCGGGCGGCGGGCCAATCGCCGAGGTGATGGGCGAATCGGCACTCGCGTTGCGAGCGGCCTACACCAAGACGGGCCTTGCGACCGACGCCGATATCGACCACTATGTGGCCCGCGCGCGCGACCCGCAACGATGGGCGGTGTGGTACGCGACGGTATCGGTGCTGGCGCGAGTCGGCGCGCACTGAGCGGGCGCAAGACATCGACCGATGGCGGACACTACACCCCTACGTGGAAAAACGGCCGTGGTCACCGGGGCATCCGGTGGAATGGGCCGCGCGATTGCGGAGCGTCTGGCGAAGGACGGCGCGCATCTCGTGGTCCATTGCGGAACGCGACTGGAGCGTGCGCAGCAGGTCGTCGAGTCGATTCAGGCCGGCGGCGGTGTCGCGACGCTGATCCAAGCGGACCTGAGTCGCGTGTCGGAGGCGCAGCGCCTGATCGCACAAGCCGACGAATGGGCACAGTCGCAAGGGTTGGGCCTCGACATTCTGGTGAACAACGCGGGGCGCTTCGTGCCGAAGTCCGTGGACGAGACGACGGAGGCCGACTTCGACGCGATCTTCGCGGTGAATACGAAGGCGCCGTTTTTTACGATGCAGGCGGCGGCGCGTGTGATACGCGACGGTGGGAGCATCGTCAATATTTCGTCGGTGCTGACGCAGATGACCTTCGCCGGTGCGACCGTCCACCTCGGTAGTAAGGCGGCGCTTGAGCAATTCACGCGTGGCCTTGCGTTAGAAGTCGCGTCGCGCGGTATTACGGTGAACACGGTCTTGCCCGGCATCACCGACACGGGCGTGCTGACGGACGAGGTGCGCGCGAAGGGTGTGGCGCTGTCGCCGTTCAAGCGTGTGGGAGAACCGAGAGACATCGCCGATGTCGTGGCGTTTCTCGTGAGCGATGAGGCGCGGTGGTTGACGGGACAACGGATTCAGGCTGCGGGCGGCATGGTGATGTAAGGAGGCGTAGGCGATGGCGGAGAAAAAAATTATTGCGGTGGTGGGTGCGACCGGGGCGCAGGGCGGCGGGCTCGTGCGCGCGATCGTCAACGATCCGAGCAGCGGATTCGTCGCGCGCGCGATTACGCGCAACGTGCAGTCGGACAAGGCGGTCGCGTTGGCCAAGCTCGGCGCCGAGGTCGTGGCGGCGAACTTGGACGATACGGACAGCCTGGTGCGCGCGTTCACCGGGGCGCACGGGGTCTTCTGTGTGACGAATTTCTGGGAACATTTTTCGCCCGAAAAAGAATATGCCCAGGCGAAGGCGCAGGCTGTGGCCGCCAAGCACGCCGGTGTGCAGCACGTCATCTGGTCGACCCTGGAAGATTCCCGTAAGTGGGTGCCGCTGACGGACAACCGCATGCCCACGTTGATGGGGAAGTATAAGGTGCCGCATTTGGACGCGAAGGGCGAGGCCGATCACGAATTCACGACCCGCGGTGTGCCGACCTCGTTTCTGCTGACGTCGTTTTATTGGGACAACATGATCTATTTCGGCATGGGGCCGAAGAAGGGCCCGGACGGTGTGCTGGCGTTTACGGTGCCCATGGGCGACAAAAAGCTGCCGGGGGTCGCTGCGGACGACATCGGCGCCTGCGCCTTCGGCATTTTTAAGAAGGGCCGCGAGTTTGTCGGCAAAACCGTCGGGGTCGCGGGCGAACATCTGACGGGTGCCGAAATGGCCGCCGCGATGACGAAAGCGTTCGGACAAACGGTGCGCTACAACGAAGTGACGCCGGCGCAATACGCCGCTTTCGGATTTCCGGGGGCCGACGACCTTGCGAATATGTTTCAGCTGAAACGCGACTTCAATGAGCTCTTTTGCGGCGCGCGTAATCCCGAGGTGGTTCGTGTGCTGCATCCGAAGCTGCAGTCCTTCGCCACGTGGCTGGCCGCAAACAAAGATCGGATTCCGTTGAGCTGACGTTGCAGGTTGCGGAGCGTATCGGAGTCAGTGGTGTGCAAGGTGAAGGCTCGGTTGTGATTGCTGACTGGCGCGGATGGGTAGAAGAGGAGGGGATATGGCAGCCAGACCACGTTCACGGAAGCAGGCCAAGAAAGCCACGAAGAAACCGGCTCTGAATCCCGATGCAATCATGCGACTAGGGCTGGGTTTCTGGGGATCCAAAACGCTTTTGAGCGCTATCGAATTGGGGCTCTTCACGGAATTGGCCAAGGGGCCACGCGACGCCGACACGATTCGACAACGGCTGGCGATCCATCCTCGCAGTGTGCGTGATTTCCTCGATGCATTGGTTGCGCTCGGGATGGTGCAACGCAAGGGACGCCTGTACTCCAATACACCGGAGACGGAGCTGTTCCTCGATCGCAATAAACCGTCGTACGCCGGCGGCCTTTTGGAAATGTGCAATGCGCGCCTGTATGGATTTTGGGGCTCGTTGACGGACGGGTTGCGCACCGGTGCGCCGCAGAACGAGGCGAAAGCCGGCGGCAACCTGTTCGCCACGCTCTATGCCGATCCGATCAAACTGGAGGGATTTCTGAAGGCGATGACGGCGGTGAGTTTCGGCGCCGCGCAGGCGATCGCCAAACAATTCCCTTGGAAGCGGTACAAGACGTTTGTGGATGTGGGCTGTGCGCAGGGTTGTTTGCCGGTCCAAGTGGCGCTGGCGCATCCGCATCTGCTTGGGACAGGGATGGATCTGCCGGTGGTGCAGCCGATCTTCGAGTCCTACGTGAAGGCGCAGGGACTGGCGTCGCGCCTGCACTTTCACTCGGCCGATTTTTTTACCGATCCCCTGCCGCAGACCGATGTGATCATCATGGGCCATATCCTGCACGACTGGAACCTTGAAGAAAAACGGATGTTGCTCAAAAAAGCCTATGCCGCCTTGCCGAAAGGCGGAGCCGTGATCGTGTACGAGGCGTTGATCGACGACGATCGGAAAACGAACGCGCTGGGGTTGCTGATGAGTTTGAACATGCTCATTGAAACGCCCGGAGGCTTCGACTATACGGGGAAGGATTGCCGGGGCTGGATGAAAGAGGCCGGATTCCGTAAGAGTTATGTCGAGCCGCTTGTCGGGCCGGACTCGATGGTGGTGGGGATTAAGTAAGTTCTGGGCGACGAGATGCCTGCCATGGTCAGGCGCCGATCGCGCGTGCAACGAACGTCTGTCGAGAGTGGAGCGGTATGGGAGCACAGATCATGGGCACGCCGGGGTTGGTGAAAGGAAAGGTCGCAATCGTCACGGGCGGGTCGCGCGGCATCGGCAAGGCGATCGCCGAACGGTTGGCGCGGGACGGGGCGCATGTGGTGGTGAATTACACGGCGCGGGCGGATGCGGCGAAAAAAGTGGTAGCGGGCATCGAAGCGAAGGGCGGCCGCGCGATTGCGATCCAAGCCGACGTGAGTCAGGTGGCGGAGCTGCGACGCCTGTTCAAGGAGACGTTGAAGGTCTTCAAGCGCCTCGATATCTTGATCAACAACGCCGGCATCTTCATCTATAAGTCGCTCGGGGAAACCACGGAGGAGGAGTTCGACCGCCTGTTTGCCATCAATACGAAGGGCGTCTTTTTTGCGATGCAGGAGGCGGCCAAGGTGATGGCGGATGGCGGGCGCATCGTGAATATTTCCACCGGCGCGACGCGTCTCGGATTTCCCGGTATGGCGGCGTATGTCGGCACCAAAGGCGCGCTGGAGCAATTCACGCGTGTCGTGGCGAAGGAGTTGGGGCCGCGCAAGATCACGGTGAACACGGTGTCGCCGGGCTACACGGAGACGGACATGCTGAGCGATCCGTCGTTTAAGACGATGGGCGAGCAGGCGTCGCCGCTGAAGCGCATCGGGACGCCGAAAGACATTGCGGCGGTTGTGGCGTTTCTCGTGAGTCCGGAAGGCGGGTGGATCACGGGCGATACGATTCAAGCGGGCGGCGGCGTGGCGATGTAATCGCCGGATCATATCGGCGACGGCGACGACGACGAAGACGAACAGGAGAAGGCGATGAAGCGGACATTGATTTCGAGCGGTGGGCCGTGGGAAGCGAAGATCGGGTACTCGCGCGCGGTGCGTGTGGGGGCGAACATCCATGTGTCCGGGACGACGGCCATGACGCCGAGTGGGCTGGCGGGCAAGGGCGATCCCTACGCGCAGACCGTGCAAGCGCTGCGTACGATCGACGCGGCGTTGAAGCAAGCGGGTTCGTCGCTGAAGGATGTGGTGCGCACGCGCATCTACATGGCCGACATTTCGCAGTGGCAAGAAGTCGGGCGCGCGCACGGCGAATTGTTCGCGGGGATTCGCCCGGCGACGACGATGGTGGAAGTCGCGAAGTTGATCGACCCGGAGATGTTGGTCGAGATCGAAGCCGAAGCGATTGTGGCGGACGAGGGCGGCGCGTCGGCTGCGCACTAAGCGAGTGTGTCGTTCGCGTTCGTCGCGGCCGGTGAGGAGGACGACTCATGATCGCGTCGCATCTGCGTCGAACGGTGGATCTGTCCGCCTTTCCCGATCTGGTGGTGATCATGCTCGGTATGCGCGTGAATCGCCTGACCGGGTTGAAGACGTTATTCGGGTTCGGGCCGAAAATCGCATCGAGTGTCGCCGACACACCGGACGGTCTGCTGTGGCATGAGAGTCTCGTCTACTCGCTGTTCCCGCCGCACATCGGCATGCGTCAGTATTGGCGTGACTTCGACGCATTGGAACGGTACGCGCGCTCGGATCCGCATCGGCAGTGGTGGCAGGACTTTTTGCGCGACACGGGCGGCACGGGATTTTGGCACGAAACCTACTTCATGCGCGGCGGGATGGAAGCGGTCTACAACGACGTGCCCTCCCCGATTGGCTTGCTGAACGTCGCGCCCATCGTGCCGGCTACGGGAGGCGGATACACGGCGCGACTGCGCGCCGGGCTCAAGGCGAAGGCGGATGCCCTGCCCGTGCCGATCGAGGAAGCGGCGATCTATGGAACCGAGTCAGCGCCGAGCGGTTCGCACAGACACTCGTCGTGAGTGGTCGGTGAGTCTCTTTGATGGAATGTACTCTGCCGTTTCGTACTGTGTCTTTGTGACGATGCGCTCATCCCTATGACCAGCCAACCATCAAACCATTCAACACACACTCCTGACACGTCGGCCCATTCCCTGTGGGGATGGATCGACCGCAACATCCTCTCGCTTGGGCGCGAGATGCGGCTGTCGTATCTGCCGCCGCTCATGGTCTACATGGCCTACGGCATTTCCGGACTCACGGGGATCGTCGGCACGTTTTTCGTGAAAGATTATCTCGGACTCTCCGCGTCGTTTTTGGCGGCGCTGGGATTTTGGGCCGGGATTCCCTGGGCGCTGAAAATGCCCATCGGCCACACCGTCGACCTGTTGTGGAAATGGAAAAGTTGGTTGGTGGGCTTCGGCGCGTTGTTGTTGGCGGGGAGCCTCGGCATCATGGCGGCGTTGATCGGGCATCGCGAAACGATGACGACGATCCTCTCCGCCGAAGTCTGGTACGTGTTCAGCGTGTTGCTCGCGCCGATCGGTTACGTCGTGCAAGACGCGGTGGCCGACGCCATGACGGTAGAAGCCGTGCCGAAAGTGGACGAGCACGGGCGGCCGTTCGACGACGCCACGCGCAAACTTATGCACACCACGATGCAAACGCTTGGGCGTGTCGCGATCATTGGCGGCGGGATCCTCGTGGCGATGGTGAACCTGTATCTGTTCACCGGCGTGGAGGCGTTGGCGGAAACGGAGAAGGTCCGCATCTATCAACAGATCTATCTGCTCGCGATGATCATTCCGTTTGTGTCGGTGCTCGGCGTCGGTGTCGCCTGGTGGTTGCAGCGACGGCAGCGGATGCAGTTGGAGGCCCAAGGCTACACGCGCGCGCAGGCGCAAGAGATGGTGGAGGTGCGGGACGACGACATGCAGACGGCGCCGAATTGGTGGATTCTCGGCGGCAGTCTCGCCTTTGTGATCTTCACGCTCACCGTCGGCTTCAGCGGCCTGACCTACAGCGAAGAGATCGTGTTTTTCGGATCGATGACGATCGTGTTGTTCCTGATGAGCCGGCTCGTGCGCGAGTTGGAGCCAGACAAACGCCTCACGCTGGTCGGCACTGCGGTCGTCGTGTTTTTATTCCGTGCGATTCCCAGCACCGGACCGGGGACGACCTGGTGGATGATCGACACGCTCAAATTCGATCAGCAGTTCCTCTCGCTGCTGTCCTTGATCGGCAGCAGTCTCACGTTGGTCGGCATGTTCGTGTTTCGGCGGTTTATGGCCGAGCGGTCGATTGCGTACGTGGTGGGATTTCTGACGGTGATCGGCACGATCTTGTCGTTGCCGATCGTGAGTATGTTCTACGGCCTGCACGAATGGACGGCGCGGATGACGGGCGGGATCGTGGATGCGCGATTCATCGCGTTGATCGACACGGCGCTGGAATCGCCGCTCGGGCAGATTTCGATGGTGCCGCTGCTCGCGTGGATCGCCAACTCCGCCCCGGCGCATCTGAAGGCGACGTTTTTCGCCGTGATGGCGTCGTTCACGAATCTCGCATTGTCGCTGAGTCAGCTCGGAACGAAGTACTTGAACGACCTCTACGTCGTGACGCGGGTGGTGAAAGATCCGGCGACCGGTGCGATTCAAACGCCTGAAGACTACAGCCAACTCGGCGCCTTGCTGATCGCGCAACTCGTCCTCGGCCTCATCCTCCCCTTCCTCGCGATCCTCTTCGCCAAAGTCACCCGCTTCAAAAGCGCGTGATGGATTTTGGCTAGGACCAAGCGTTCCTCTTCACCCCAGTCTCTCAATTGAGCCGGTGACGTTCTTTCTGTGGAGGATCGCCCCGATTCACGGCCGCGCATATAGCTGCCATCCTCCCAAAAGTGTCCTGGTTCATGAGCTAGTGACTGTCGGCGTCCACGTCTATGCTTGGGGGGTGGTGCGATTCGCTGGTGCGTGATCCAGGAAATCCTCGGAGATCGTTCGTGCCATAAGTAACGTGCAGGTGGTCGCCGACTGTCGGAGGATCCTTGATGCACTCCTTCTGCTTGTGTGTATCTGCCAGTACGGCTCCGACTACGATCAAAATAAGACCTGTCAGGAACCAGATGGGTTTTATCCAATAGCCGAAGGGAAGAAGGATCACACCTACTACGATGAGCGCAATTCCAATCCATTGCCTCATGGAGAGTTTGTCGTCATCTATTCTTGTCTGTGGTGGGCTTCGGCGCGTCATGAAGAGATCTGTGCTTCTCGATCGCTTATGGGATGAAAGGCGGCTTGAGCGCCTATCCAACAATTGGAACTATTGGGTTCAGTCTAGCAGCCTAAATCACGCTCGCAACACATTTCGAATCACACCGTAGGATGCATGCGCCTTACGGATCACCGTGCGAATCCCTTGTGTCTGTGGCATCTCGTGAGTCTGTGCGGTATCATTCCATATTCGTCGATGTCGAGAAAGGAGGGGGTGACAGGTCTCGACGGAGATACTGAGGTCACTGGTGCATGTCGAGCTCCTGGGGACTCGTAAAACCTCTAGGAAAACACACAACTGCCAACCAAGAACTGGCACTCGCAGCTTAGGCTGTGACGTTCTCGCACCGATTGCCTGCGGCGGTGTGAGGGCGCGATGTGGCAGGCTGGTGCTCCGCCGGTGTTCAGCGGCGGGGGACGAGACTATCCTGAGCTAGCGGCCCTGTTTAGCCTGTCGATGGACATGCAGGGTGGCGAATCCTAAGTGTCGACTACACATGTAGAGCCGGTGCGCTGACGGTCTTCGGACCCGGGTTCAATTCCCGGCACCTCCACCAACCTTGCGGGCTCGGATGATCTCCGAGCCCTTTTTATTTCTTGAAAATTTTAGGGTGTGAGCGAATAGTTTGGAGGCAACTTCTGGTGCTCCGTGCAGGAGTGTATGCACGGTGTTGCTTGTCCGAGAGGGTCGAGTAAGTGGTCCAGGTGAAATTCAAAATATCCGTCGGCTCATGGCGGTTGATGGGCATGACCTTGCAACTGCGGAGCCAAAGCAAGTCTCAGGAATGACTCGATGAGCCAGGAAGGACAACTTTTCGACCGGAAATCGCTGCGCGTAGTGACCGGCAGGAATCCCGATTGGGATGAATTGGTTAAAGACTGTGTTGCCTTTGCCAATGCAATGGGCGGTCGTTTGCTGCTCGGCATAGAGGATGGTCATGAGCTCCCTTCGCCGGGCCAACGTATTCCAACTGATCTCCCTGACGTTCTGCGTCGCAAGGTGAAGGATCGCACGGTAAATGTCACCGTACTGCCCGAAGTGATTGGCGCACCTAACGGTGGTGAGTACCTCGAATTACGCATTCCTCGCGCTTCGGCCGTAGCCTCGACTACTGATGGGCGCTACTTTCTTCGTATAGCTGATCAGAGCAAACCGATTACAGGTGATGACATAATCCGTTTGGCGAGTGAACGATCCACACTGCCTTGGGAGCCTCAGACCACCTTGCAGGTTCCACGTGCGCAGGTTGATCCCGATAAGCGAAGCAAGCTGCTACTAGGGTTACGTGCTTCAGACCGGGTTAAAAGCTCAGTAAAGGAAAAATCCGACGAGGAGTTGCTCGATCACTACCTGCTGGCACGGGGAGATGTCCTGACGAATCTGGGTGTTCTGTGTATCGGTCGGCAGCAACACCGCGCCCAACTGAGTACGGCACCAGTCATCCAATTTCTCAAGTACGACGAGCATGGCCAGAAGGTGAATAAGCTGGTCTGGGACGACTACACACTCAGTCCCATGGAATTGATTGAGGATGTTTGGTCTGAAGTCCCGGATTTCCGAGAACGCTATGAGCTGCCGGATGGTTTGTATCGACAGAATGTACCTGCTTTCGACGAAATCGTGGTGCGTGAATTATTGGTCAATGCCGTCGTGCATCGCCCCTACACTCAGCGCGGCGATATTTTCTTGAACCTTCACCCTGACCGGCTGGAAGTGGTTAACCCTGGCCTGCTGCCGCTAGGTGTGACACCTCAGAACGTGCTCCACACCACGGTGCGACGTAACGAAAACCTGGCTCGCCTCTTTCACGATCTGAAGCTGATGGAGCGAGAAGGGAGTGGATTCGACAAGATCTTTGAGGTGTTGCTGTCGCAAGGCCGCCCAGCTCCGGACGTGATAGAGATCCATGATCGTGTTCAGGTGACGGTGCGCCGCCGTATTCTCAAGCCCGAGGTGATCGACTTCATCGCTAAAGCCGATGAGATTTACCAGCTCACCCAACGTGAGCGTATTGGCCTCGGCCTAGTTGCTCAGCATGAAGCATTGACAGCTCGCGAGCTCGTGGCCGCATTGGAGTTACCATCTGTCGATGCGCTCCATTCCTGGCTCAAACGGCCGCTGGAATGGCATTTGATACAGAGTGTTGGACGCACTCAGGCCACCCGCTACTTTATTGACCCGAACCTACTAAGAAGTCTCAATTTCACTCGCGCAACTACGCTTAAGCGCATAGAGACACATCGCCTTTTTGCGCTCATCGAGGAAGATGTGGGTCGGTATCCTGGCACAAAGATGGGTGACATTCACGAGCGAGTGGGTCTTGAGATCCCACGCTCACGGGTGCGACGTGCGGTTAAGCAGCTAGTGCAAGACGGTAAGCTGGTTTCGGAAGGGGTGGGAAGCGGTACGCAGTACCGCCGTTCCTGATTTGGCTCGAATCTTCTCCTATCTTCCTATCGTGAGCCAAAGGGGCAAGCCAAATGGGCTTGAATGACTGGTAACCCATTGTCCCATCGATAGTTTTTTTTGGCTCACTATCAGAGCTTGAGCCAAACCCAGGCACTACATCTTCTCGTACTCAGCAGTTTTCTTGGATTGTAGTGTCGTGTGAAGGGCGATGTATATTACTAAGTGGTTAGAGCACCGCACGGTCCCTGTTTACGATCGGCGGAGGGTTTGCGGGCACGTCAGCTTCTTCCTACCGAATCAGCACGAGGGTGCCGCTCACGATAAGTGCGATGCCGAGGCCGGTGCGCAGGTCAAGCGGCTCCTGTAGAAATATCACGCCGAGCAGCAGCACCAACACGAGACTGGTTTTATCGATGGCGGCCACGGCGGAAGCGGTGCCGATCTGCAGTGCTTGGAAGTAACAGAGCCATGAAGCGCCGGTCGCTATGGCGGAAAGTGTGAGGAACAACCATCCGCGCGACGTGACGCTGCGGACGCTTGTTGCATCGCCGGTGACGAAGACCAGTCCCCACGCAAGCGGGACGATGATGGCGGTGCGAATCGCAGTCGCCAGTGTCGGCGAGACCTCCGACAGACCGATCTTCGCGAAGATCGTTGTGAGGGCGGCGAACAGGGCGGAGAGGAGTGCGAGGCCCCACCACATAGAGTCCCCCTTTCACGCGAGGAAAAGGAAACTCTATGTGGTAACGGACCTGTTGGCAAGCCGAGGTGTCGGCGTTACGCCTCTTCGGCGGCGACGCCCTTCTTATAACCCGTGTAGACGTAGACGGGAATCTTGAGGTCGCCTAAGATCTGCTTGATCAGCGGCTGCACCTCTTCCCACTTGAGCCCGCCGACGCCCGTCGACACCTTCGTGATCGCCAGGCTCTTGATGTCCTGTCCTTGAATTTCCTTCTTCAGCGCATGTAGCGCGTGGTTCACCTGCGGGACGGTCGCCTTGCCCGGATGCCCCTGTCCATGCGGCGCCGCTTCCTGCGTGAGCAGGCTGAAAATCACCGGCGTGCCCGGGCCCTTCCACGCCCAGACGGTTCCGGCTTTCGGCGACTGCGACTGGCAGTAGTGCCGAAAATCCTTATACATCCCCGGCCAATGCTCACGCAGCGAGAGGGCCAAGCCCTGCTTAAAATCGTCCATCGGCGCCACGCCATGGGCGATCGCACCGGCCTTCGACAACAAAATGTCCCCCGTCACGTCCTTAATCGGCATGCTCTGCACTCCTGGTTGGCGGCGAATCTCGGTGACATCCTCTACATTGAACCGCCCGCTAGATAACTTCAAGAGGTGGAACAATCAAGGTGGGCAGCGAAGAAAAGTGCGTGCGTTTCGAATGCTTCGGTCTACGGTGAGAGGTCGGGACGGAGTCGGCGCGCCGCGCAGTTTCGTTAATTCGATTCGCGATTTCGGCGGCTCATTTTAGACTTGCCGTAGGCCGTCGACGGACGTAGATCGGCTTGGAGGACGCGCGGATGGCAGAACTCGGCTGGCTCGTTTTCGGCATCGTACTCTTCATGGCGATCGCCTCGAAGAGCGGGATCGTGCGCGGGGTCGCGAAGGGATTCTGCTTACTGGTGTCGCTGGCGGCAGCGGCGGCGGCAGTCGGTCTGTTCTACGTCGGCTCGGCGGCCCATTGGCACAGCGACGGGCCGGCTATGGTCTTTGTGATGTTCGGCATCCCGTTTTTCGGGATGATCGCCTATGTCTTCGCCTCGTTGGCCTTCGCGTCGGCGCCTGCGACGGTCGCCATGCATGATGCCGCGAACGGCGACCAGCCGTGGGAACTGTTTCAGGCGCCGCCGAAAAAGTAGATGCGGTGGCAGGCTCGCCGAGACGAGCCTGCGGGAGGTATTCGTCTACAGCACGTCGCTCCACGCGGGGCTTGAGGCAAAGGCGGCATTGATCAAGCCGACGTGGGAGTAGGCTTGAGGGAAGTTGCCGGATTGCGTTTTCGTCTTCGGCGTGAAGTGTTCGGCAAACAGCCCTAAGTGATTCGCCCCTTCCATCACCTGCCCTAAGATCGTGCGAGCCTGTCCGGTGCGGCCGAGCCGCGCCAATGCCTGCGCCACCCAGAACGAGCAGATCACGAACCCGCCGTCGGGACGTCCGAAGTCGTCTTCCCGCACATAGCGATAGAAAAAGCCGGTGTCCTGGCCGTCTACGCGCAGCGCCAGCTCGCGCACGATATCCAAGGTCGTCGATTCGCACAACGATTGATTCGGGTACCCCAGCACGGGAAGTTGCGACAGGGATGCATCGTAGGTGTCGTCGTTCGGGCCGTTCCGGACGGAACCATCCTTGGCGGCACGGAGCAAGGCATCCGCCGCGCGCATGCGCTCGCTTGCTACAGGGACGCTCAGGTTGGCGAGGAAGCCCGCGCGTTTGATGCGCTCGATGCGTTCAAGGCCAGCCCAGCACATCAGGTTTGTAAACGAGTGTTCCTGCCAGCCGTTCCGTATTTCCCACAGTCCCGCATCCGGGGTGCCGATACTGCGCGCACAAAGCTGCGCCAGGTGCCCCATGAGCCCTTCCAGCGTTTTGGTACGTAGGTCGTAAAACCGTTCGTCGAAAAAGATCGGTGCGAAGGCCAGGATCATCTCGCCGTACGCATCGTTCTGCACGTGCTCCGCCGCCTGATTGAAGCTGCGGACGGGCATGCTGTCGCGGAAGCCCTGCCAGTTGCGATGTTCGGTTTCCGGCAACGGCATGCCTTGGCTGAGCGTGTAGACCGGCCGGAGCCGATCGCGGGAATGTTCGTGCGTATGGGCGATGTTCAGCAGGAAGGTCAGGAACTCCTGCATTTCCTCAAAGTGGCCGAGGTTATGGAAGGCCGTGAGCGCATAATACGAATCCCGCAGCCAACAGTAGCGGTAGTCCCAATTGCGCGTGCCGCCGAATTGCTCCGGCAGGCTGGTCGTCGGCGCCGCCAGAATCGCGCCGGTGTCCTCGTAGCACTGCAGCTTGAGCGTGAGGGCAGAGCGGATAACCTCTTGTTGGAAGAGCAACGGCACCGTACAGTTTTTCACCCACGTGAGCCAATAGCGCATCGTCTGTTCGAGGAATTCGCGTGCGACCTTCACGAGGTCGTCCTCAATGCCCAAACTCCACGAGAGGCCGAAATAGAGCGGGTGCGTCAGCGCCACCGGGACGGGTTCCTCTTCCGCCAAGTACGTCAGCGGCATGTTCGTCAGGAGGCGCAACGTGTCGTTGCGGATGTCGTAGCGCAGGTGGCTGCTGCCCCGCGTCGGGCGAACGGGTTCTTTGTCCCAGCCGGAGACGGGACGGCAACTCACGACGACGGACGGGGTGCCGGCAATGGGCTCGACGATCCGGAACAGCGACGCCGGCCGGTACATGCGGTTGTACTGGTGGAAACGCGGGCAGAAGTCGGTGATCTGGAAGGCGTCGCCGTTGGGCAACGAAATCGTCGTGACCAGGATGTTCGTATTTTGGATGTAGCGCTGCGCCGTCTGGATCTGGTCGGCGGGCGCGGGACTGGTGATTGTGAAGTGGCCGCCGTCGGGATCCAGTAGACGCCCGAACACGGGCGGACTGTCCGGCCGAGGGAAACACATCCAGTCGACCGATCCTGAGGTGCTGATGAGCGCGGAGACCTGACAATTACCGACTAAGCCGTAGGGGTACATGGGGCCCACATTATTGATTTTCCCGACGAAAGTAAACTAATGTGCTGAGATGCGACTGTCGCTGCGGTTTATCCTGCCGTTGGCGGTTGTGTTGGCCCTCCTCGCCTACGCCGTCATTCCCCTGGTCGAACGGTTGACCTTGAAGTGGTTTGTGCGCGACTTGGACAGTCGCTCGCAGATGATCGCGCATACCATCGAGCCGACGCTGCCCGCGCTGCTCGCTCCGGACGCCTCCGGAAAACTCCTCACGGCGTTTCACCGACTGATTCAAGACGAACGCCTGTACGCCGTCGGCTTTTGCGACGTCGACAACAAGTTGGTGCATCGCACCGTCACGTTTCCCGATGCGATCGGCTGCCCCGGCACCGGGTCGCTCGAGGAAGACGACAGCATGATGGTCGAGCTGCCGCAAGGCTCGGTGCACGTGGCGGCGGTCCCGTTGCATGCGGCGGGGAAACGGATCGGCTCGCTGATCCTGCTGCACGACATGAGCTGGGTGGAGCGGCGCAGCGCCGACACCAAGTGGTACCTCTTTTATCTCTTCGCCATCATCGGCGGCGTGATCTCGTTGGTGACGGTGTTGGTCGCGCATCTCAGTTGGCGCGGCTGGATCACCGGCGTGCGCGCGTTGGTGCGCGGCAAGGGCCACGAAAATCCGCTTCAAGACGATCACGGCGACGAGCTACAACCGGTCGCCCAGGATTTACGCACGCTGTTTCAAGAGTTGGCATCCGATCAACGGATGCGTGACGAAAGTCAGGTGAGTTGGTCGCCGACGGCCTTGCGGACGATTCTGCACGACCAATTGGCGGGCGACGAAATCCTGATCGTCTCGAATCGCCAGCCGTACATTCACAATTGGCGCGGCGCCAAGATCGATGTGCAACTGCCGGCCAGCGGCCTCGTCACGGCGCTCGAGCCCGTGATGCGTGCCTGCTCCGGCGTGTGGATCGCACACGGGAACGGCTCCGCCGACCGCGACGTGGTCGATCATCGCGACCATGTGCGTGTGCCGCCCGATGCGCCGGCTTACGACATTCGCCGTGTGTGGATGTCGCCCGACGAGGAGATGGGCTACTACTACGGCTTTGCCAATGAAGGCTTGTGGCCGCTCTGTCACGTCGCGCATGTGCGCCCGGTCTTTCGCTCGTCCGACTGGAAACAGTACGTCGAGATCAACGAGCGGTTCGCGCGCGCCGTGCAGGAAGAGGCGAAGACGGACAACCCCGTCGTGCTCGTGCAGGACTATCACTTCGCGCTGTTGCCGAAGATGATCCGCGACCGGTTGCCGAACGCCACCATCATCACCTTCTGGCACATTCCCTGGCCGAACGCCGAACTGTTCGGCATCTGCCCGTGGCAGGAGCAATTGCTGGAAGGGTTGCTCGGCAGCAGCATCCTCGGCTTTCACACGCGCGTGCACTGCAACAACTTCCTCGACAGTGTCGACCGGTCGTTGGAAGCGCGCATCGACCGCCACAGCTCCACCATTTCGTTCGGCGGCAAACTCACGGCGGTGAACCCCTACCCAATTTCGATCGAGTGGCCGAGCCGGTGGACGAAGCAGCAGGAATCCATCGACGATTGTCGCGCCTATGTACGCGCGCATGACGGCATCGATCCGCAGCGACGGATCGGCATCGGTGTCGATCGGCTCGACTATACGAAGGGTATCCTCGAACGACTCATGGCCGTCGAGCGGTTGCTCGAATTGCAGCCTGAATGGATCGGGCAATTTTCGTTCATTCAGATCGCCGCGCCGAGTCGCGCGATCATCGACCAGTACCAGTACTTTACGAAGCAGGTCACGACGCTGGCCGAGACGATCAATCGCCGCTTCGGGCGCGAGGGCTACCAGCCGGTCTATCTGAAGATCGAACATCACGAACCGGCCGACGTGTTCCGCTATTTCCGCGGATCGGACGTGTGTCTCGTGACGAGTTTGCACGACGGCATGAATCTCGTGGCGAAGGAATTTCTTGCCGCGCGCGACGACGAGCAAGGCGTGCTGATCCTCAGCCAGTTCACCGGCGCGGCGGGCGAATTGCCGGAAGCGCTTGTGGTCAATCCGTACAACATCGACCAATGCGCCGCGGCCTTGCACTTGGCGCTCACGATGTCGCCGGAGGAGCAACGGACGCGTATGCGCACGATGCGAAACCTGATCCAGGAGTTCAACGTCTACCGCTGGGCCGGGCGTATGTTGATGGACGCGGCGCGCATTCGACAGCGGCAGCGTGTGCAGCGTCGGACGACGACGACCGAGAAGATGGAGGGAACCCGATCATGGTGAGCCGCCGATGACGCTGATGCAAGATGTGTTGTCGCCCGCCGGGAAAACCGCGCTGCGGACGTTTCTGGCGCAGCCCACCTTGTACGCATTCGATTTCGACGGGACCCTATCGCGGATCGTGCGGGAGCGGGACGCCGCGCGGCTGGCACCGAGCGTGCGCCGCTGGCTCGATGCGCTCGCCAAGCTGGTTCCCGTCGCCGTGATCTCCGGGCGGTCGTTGACCGATTTGTCTTCGCGTGTCGGGCCGGACATTCCCTACCTCGTCGGCAATCATGGACTCGAAGGCGCCGATACGCCGCCGTCCGTCATCGTGCAGGCGCGGGAAATTTGCGCCGTATGGAAACAGCAACTCGCGGGTATTCCGCTCGCCGAGCTCGAACAGGTCGGCGTGTCGCTGGAGGACAAGGACTATTCGCTCACGCTGCACTATCGGCTTTCGCCGAATAAACCGCGTGCGCGACAACTGCTGTTCGAGACGGTCGCGCGCCTGACACCCGCGCCGCGCCTCATTCTCGGTAAGGCGGTCGTCAACGCGATGCCGGCGGGAGTGCCGCACAAGGGCGACGCGGTGCTCGCGCTGCTGCGTCGCGCGAAGGTGGAGCAGGCGTTGTACGTCGGCGACGACGACACGGATGAAGACGTGTTCGCGCTGACGCACGAGCGGATTTTCTCCATCCGCGTGGGCGTGAAACAAACGTCGCGGGCGCCGTGGTACGTCGGCGCGCAGGCCGATGTGACGAGGCTGCTGACCGATCTCGTGCAGATCCACGATCCCGAATTGGCGCGGACGCTGGCGGCGGACCTCGGCGGGCGCTCGTCCACGTCATTGTCGGCCTAACGCGCACCAGGCCTGAACCTGTCGACCATCCGCGAGTACCAGTCCACGCATTTCAAAAGGAATCATGATGCGTCGTAGAAGTCCGTACGTGGCCGTCGTCGGTGCGATGCTGCTATTGGGAGCGGTCGGTGTCTCACGCGCAGAAGCGGCCGGCTTCGAAGGCATCATCCAGATGGTCGACGAATCCGGCATGGACGCGGTGACGCAGAAGTTTTCGTTCAAAGGCGAAAAGCTGCGGATGGAAGAAGTCGGCCCGCATGCCGACGGCAGCGCGATCATCTTCGACGGTAGCGCCAAGTCCGGGTTGATCATCGATCCGGAGGAGAAGGCCTACTTCCCGTTGCCTTGGCCGACCCGCACGGGGGAAGAGCTGGCCGCCGAGAAAAATTTTGAAGTGACGAAGCTGGGCAAACAGGACAAGGTGGCCGGACAGACCTGCGAGCTCTACCTCGAAAAAGACAAGCTGAGCGGTGGGACAACGGAACTCTGTATCGCCAAGGGATTGGGCAGCTCGAGCCTGTTCGGGTTGAGCGGCAGCGATTCGCCGGTCGCCTCCTTGTTGCCCTCGTGGTTGGGCGAAATGGTGAAAGACGGCGCCTTCCCCATCCGCAGCATCGAACGCGATAAGGACGGAAAAGTCGTCTCCCGATTTTACGCGACGAAAATCGAGGCGAAGAAAGTCGACGACAAGGCGTTTGCGCCGCCCGCCGGGTATCGTCGCCTGTCGATGGAAGAGTTCAGTCCTGGAGCCGACCGAAAGTAGGCGCGGTCGACCTTCGTATACATCCGTCGCTCGATTCGACTGGGGAACTGTATGGGACACGACACGAAACAAAAGACCGGCGTAAAGCCGTCGTTCCTCGACGCCTATCGTGTCGCGCCCGATTCCAAGGTCAAGCTCAATCAGATCGATGCCGGCGGCACCGGGCCGTTTAAGGCGAACGACCGTGGGAAAGCTCGCGCGAAGGAAAAAACGGAAGCGCTGATCGCCAGAATGGATTGCCTCCAAGAGCGGCTCTACGCGGGCGGTCAGCACGCGGTGCTGGTCGTGCTGCAGGGCATGGACACCAGCGGCAAGGATGGGACGATCAAGAGCGTGATGACGGGGCTCAATCCCCAGGGCTGTCGGGTCGCCACCTTCAAGGCGCCGTCGTCGACCGAGTTGGCGCACGATTTTTTGTGGCGTGTGCACCGGGAGGTGCCGTCGAAAGGCAAGATCGGCATTTTCAACCGCTCGCACTACGAAGATGTGTTGATCACGCGTGTGCACGGATTGATCCCGAAAAAGACGGTGACACGCCGCTTCGAACAAATCCGCGAATTCGAAGAGCTGCTCCATGAGAACGGCACGGCGATCGTGAAGTTCTTCCTCCATATTTCCAAAGACGAGCAGAAAGAACGGCTCGAAGCGCGTGTGGCGGATCCCGAGAAACGGTGGAAGTTCAACGTGGGCGACTTGGAAGAGCGAAAATTTTGGGATCCCTATCAGCGTGCGTTCGAAGACGTGATTGAAGCGACAAGCACCGCCCATGCGCCGTGGTACATCGTGCCGGCGAACCGGAAATGGTTCCGCAACTATCTCGTGGCCTCCGTGTTGGTCGACCTCTTGGAAAAAATGAAGCTGCCGGTTCCTGCGGCGGCGACCGACATCGATTGGGAGCGGCTCCGCATCGAATGACACACAGCCTCTGGCGTGTCGGCGTCCCTGTGCTGCTGCTCTTGCCCGTCTGCGGGGGCGGCGTCGAGCGGGCTGCGTCCGCTGCGCCACCCTCATCGCCGCCTAGCATCGTCGACTCCGTCGTCGAGCAACCGATTCGCCAGGCTGCTCCGCCACGTGCGGCGGTCAGCAGCGCGCCGACCACCGCTGCGCCGAAGTCGTCGCCGCGTGTGTCGGTGCCTCCGAACACGGCTCCTACAGCGCGAACCAAACCACGCGAGACAGCGGCGCCTGCTCGTCCGCCTGCTTCGACACCTCCTGCGCCACCCGCTCCGGCAGCGGTTCCGCAGAAACCAGCGCCGGTTCCCGCCGGTCCTCCTCCCACGCTGCGCCAGGACCTCGGCGCGCATCACATGGCGATCACTACCTCCAACAAAAGCGCGCAGCAATTTTTCGATCAAGGACTGCGCCTCACCTACGGCTTCAATCACGCCGAAGCTGTGCGCGCGTTTCAGGAAGTGACGCGGCTTGATCCGAAAGCGGCGATGGGGCATTGGGGCGTGGCCTACGCGCTTGGTCCGACGATCAATTCGACGATGACGGCGTCTGCCGAACGACAGGCGCTGCAGGCCGTCAAACAGGCGCGGGCCTCGGCTGCGGGGCTGAGTCAGCGCGAGCGCGATTTTATCGGCGCCCTCTCCTATCGATACGGGGAGGAGGCCGCCGAACAGCGCGCGAAACGCGACCGCACCTACGCCGATGCGATGCGTGTGTTGGCGACGAAATATCCGAACGATCCCGACGCGGGGACGCTGTTCGCCGAGTCCTTGATGCTCTTGAGCCCCTGGGACTATTGGGCATCGGATGGGCAGCCGCGTCGCCACACCGCCGAATTGGTGGCGGCGTTGGAACGTGCGCTGAAGACCAATCCGAACCATCCGGGTGCCTGCCACTTCTACATCCATGCGGTTGAAGCGTCGCCGCAACCGGAACGCGCCGTGCCCTGCGCCGAACGATTGGCGAGCCTGATGCCGGGTGCCGGACATTTGGTGCACATGCCGTCGCACATCTTCATGCGTGTCGGACGATATGCCGAGGCGGCCGAGCGCAACGTCCAAGGTGTACATGTCGATCAATCGACTGAGCGCGACCGTGCGCCCGGCACGACCTACGCAACATCCTATATGCCGCACAACCGCCACTTTTTGTGGGCGGCGCTCGCGATGGACGGACGCAGTCGCGAGGCGCTGCGTGCGGCGACCGAATTGGCGCAGTCTGTGAGTAGCGCTGCGGCGTCCGGTAATGGCGCGGCCTCAACGGAGGCGTTCACGACGACGCCGCTGTTGACCCAGGTCCGCTTCGGGCAGTGGGATGCCGTCCTGCAAGAGGCGGAGCCGCCGTCGGATCGTCGGTATGCGTTGGGGCTTTGGCACTACGCGCGCGGCCTCGCCTACGTACGACGGAATCAGTTGGATGCGGCCGATGAAGAGCGGCGGTTGCTCGGTATCGTGGTGGACGAAACACCGAGCGACTATCGCGTCGACGGCCAACCGGCGACCGACCTGCTGGAATTGACCTCGCAGTTGTTGGTCGCGGAGCTGGCTGTTGCGCGTGGGTACGAGGACCTTGCGGTGCGGGCGCTGGCGGATGCCGCAACGCTCGAAGACAGCTTCGGTTATCAGGAGCCGCCCGCTTGGCCCATTCCCGTACGCCAAGTATCCGGTGCGCTGTTGTTGTCGCTTGGACAGGCGGCGCAGGCGGAGACGATGTATCGCGCCGACTTGCGTCGGTACCCCAATAACGGCTGGTCGTTACTCGGATTGAGCCAGGCGCTGGCCGCCCAGAAAAAAACGGACGAGGCGGCGGCCGCCGAGAAACGGTTCCGCGCCGCTTGGACCCGCGCCGACGTCACCCTCCCCGCCTCACGGTTTTAGCCGGACCTGTCGGTGTGCCAGTGCTGGATCTGCCAAGTAGATGGTTCCACTATGAAGGAAATTGAAGTCGGGCTTCTGATTACAAGCCGTACATTGTCGCTGTCAGACATCTCTGCCCATCTTGGCCTGCCCTATGCCTCTGGTTCTCGGGAGAAGGGTTCGAAGTTGGGGAAGCAAGAGGTGCTGGCAATGACCGTCTGGCGTTTGGATACACCAACGGGGGCAGCACATCGTATTGAGACGGCGTTCTCCGAACTTACGACGCAGGTTCCCCCGGAGCGTATCAACAGTCTGCTCGCCTCTGCTCCTGATACTGCCGTATGGTTTGATGTTGCCGTGTACTTTGATACGCCGATGGCTGCCGTGCAGATTCCAAAAGAATGTGTGGATATCGCGGCTGGTTATCGCGCAGCTATCGAAGTGTCCTATTACCCGTCGGCGTTCGGTGCTAGCCCGAGCGAGTCCGGCCAACCTGTGTTGGACTAGACAGATTCCAATCTATTCCGCTGCACGTAGAAACTCCAAAGTGCGCGTTTCCCCCTGGCAAAGGCGTCGTCTTTTCAGAATAGGCCATCCCATCGGGTATCCTCCTTCACTGATAGGGCGGATGGGAGTGCGTGTGGTGTCAGCTGCGGCTGATGGGAAGATGGCGCACGCGGTAACGTGTGTCCTCGACCATCACGATAGCGCTAGGTGAAAGCGCGGCGGCACATTACAAGGTGGGCCGATAAACGTCGTCATTGGCGAGCGAGGCGGCATAGTGCAGTGCGTGAGCCACATTTTCACGTTCGAGTGTAGGGTACTTCTTGAGGATCTCGTCGGGCGTCATGCCGTTTGCAACGAGATTGACCAAGAAGGAGACAGTGAGGCGCATGCCACGGATACAGGCACGCCCGCCCATGACATGTGGGTCGAATGTGATGCGATCAAATTTCATGCGATCCATTCTGTCGCACGGCAATGTGGTCACGATTTAGCGCAAGCGATCTGGGTAGTCGGAGATGATGCCGTCGACGCCGAGGGACTTCGCCGCGCGGATGTCGACCGGGTCGTTGACGGTATAGACGAACACACGCAGCGATTGGGCGTGGAGTGCGGCCAGGAAGGACGGCGTCAACGTCTCGTACGCGAGGCCGACGTGTGTCGCGTGCGCGTCGGTTGCGAATGCGGTGCGATTGATGGGGACGGCTTCGATCAACGCGAGTGTCTGCGCGTGGCGGTCGAGGCGATGGATCGTCAGTAATTCCTCGTGAAAAAACGACGCGTAGATGACGGGTCCGACGAACGCGCTTGCCTGCACGGCGTCGTAGACGTCTTCCGCGAGCCCTTCCGCTTTGAGTTCGATCATCACACCGGTGCGGCCGGAGGCAGTACGCAGCACATCGCGTAGGAGAGGGATCCGTTCGCCGTCGCCCGCCGTCAGCGGCTGCAGCTCCGCCCATGGTTTCTGCGCAACCGCGCCATGTCCGGTGGTCGTGCGATCTAGCGTGGCGTCGTGCAGGACGACGAGCTGCCCGTCCTGGGTGCGTTGCACGTCGAATTCCACCAGATGCGCGTGATGCGCGATGGCGCACTCGATCCCGGCGAGCGTATTTTCCGGGGCGAGTCCGCGCGCCCCGCGATGGCCGATGCGGAGCGTCATCGTCCCCGCTTTCGTTTGGCAGGCCAGAGCCTGCGCGCCCCCGCCCATTGAAACTCGAACAGCGTCGTGAAGCTTTCCACCATGTGGTCGGCTGCCTCGATGCCGCTGCCTTTTTCGAATCGTAAGTAGGGACTGGCGGTGCCGCCGACCCATTTGCTGGACAATCCGCAGAGGCTGATCAGCGCGACGCGGTCGTTCACCAAAAATCCGTGAATGCCGGGCGGCGTCGAATAGGCCCGACATTCGTATTGGACCGTCCCCGGCGGCTTGCGGATGATTTCGTTGTCGAGCACGGCGCGCATGTTCCGCAGCATGGCCGCGGCGATGTCGGTCGAAAACGACGGACCTTCGAGCGGCTTCAGCGAGGCCGCGTTCGGGTCGACGATCAACGACTGCCATCGTGTGGAGGGACAGGCGTCGTTCAACATAAATCGGTCGCGGATCGCCGGCCAGGTCTGTTCCATGTCGAGCGCGATATTGCGGACAGTGTTCACCTGCGTCTTTCGGTCGAGTGCGCGAAACAGATCGTCGTACACGTCGCCGACATATTGCGGGCCTTCCATCACGCCGCGTTCGAAGTGACGCCGCGGGCCGATCCGCGCCACGGTTTGCCCGATGAGCGTGCAGGGCTCCTTCAGCGCGGCCGACAAGGCGGCCGCCGAGCGCCCCTTGGGCCAGTACTCCCACGGTTTCATGCCGGCGAGGTCGCTCAAGACCTTCACGTCCAGGTTCGGGCCCTTCGGCACGAGGTGAAAGACTCGTTCCCGCCCGAGTTTTGCCATGGCATAGCCGAACTCGAACAGCACGTTGTCGCGCGGTGCCGATTGGGATTTCCCGCGACTCGTCACGAGGTCGTCAGGGCCGAGAATGACGACCGCGAAATCGAAGTCTGGAATGCGTTGGATGATGCTGTCGAGGTAGTACAACCCCGATCCGAAAAACGTCCGGTGGCACCAAGACATCACATGTGCGTACTGCCGTAAGTGTTTTTCGACGGCCGTCACGACAGGGCGGCTTTCCGACGACGAAGCGATGAACAGAGTCGGGCGCGGAGCCATACGGTTCCTCACGATAGGAGCGAAGCGACGATGTCCGCACTATACGCCCCTGCGCCGGCCCGGACAAACGTGGTGCGTGCACAACAGCTGCCTAGCACCAGGCACAGAGGCGAACGTCCTAGGGACAAAAGATCAGATTGACTCCCTACGCGAAGGAGCGTACGTAGACACTGCGTCCTGGTTGTGTCTCATGTGTGCACGGGGGCGCCGCAGTGCGCGCCTGTCGGTCGAGTCCCCTCCCGCACACGAGAAGCGAAAGGGGGTGCGCGATGAGCGATTTGTCCCCGCCGGGTCAGTTGGGCTTGCCGAGGTAGAGGTCGCGTTCCGCTCGGTCATACGTCACGAGCGCCACTTGGCTGTGCCTCATGGCACACGCAAACCCAAGCCGGCTGCTTGCAGCGGCACACACCGGTTGCTCGTCGTCGTATGGGGAACACAAGCGCCCAGGATCGACCGAGAGGTCTCCCCCGAGATTGGAACGGACAGCTCGCCTTGTGTGAGTCAGTGTGCACATAGTGATTGAATGCCGGCGTCCTAAGCGCCAGTTGCGGGTCACCTCCTGCCGGGCAGACGCGGTGACCCGCTTCCATTTTCTCCCAGCCGATGGACGTGTTGTCTTAACGCGTTCTCCCCTCCACGCGTGTGAGAAGTCCCGCCCACGTCGTTCTCGCATCGTGCATCGAGTCAAACTCCGCCGTCACCGCTAGAGTCGTCCCTCGATCCGTGGTATCGTCCGCCGCAATGTCTTCCTCTCCGTACAATCCTCGTACACGTGGTTGCCGGTCGTTTTGTATGGCGAGCGCTGCCCTGGTGCTGTGGCTCTCCGGCTGCGCGTCGACGCAGCATCACCAGGACTATCCCAATCGCCAGGCCATGGTGAACAAATCGTGGAGTGAGGTCCGAGCCTGTGCGGGACCGCCGCTGAAAGAAGAGATTCACGGCACCTCGACCCGCTGGATCTATTACAATCATGCGCCGGTATTCGATCGCTCGACGGTGGGCGCCAAGAGTTCTGTGCCGACGCCGCATTATGCCTGCTGGGCGACCGTCGAGTTGGAACAGGGTGTCGTCAGGCGCATCGACTATCGTTCCGATCCGCCGGAGTCGGATGCGTCCGACCAATGCGAGGCGATTTTCGATCCCTGCTCCTGACAGCGGACGTAACCGTTTCTTGAAGGCGGCGCCCAAGGTTTTCTGATACACCACACGTCATGAAGGCCGGTTCTCTCCGCAACGCGTTCCGAGGCGGGACGAGCGTCTGTTGTCTCCTGCTGTGTCTTGCGTGCGCCGTGCCGGCGGCCGCCTTGGAAAAATACGGTCGGCCGTTACCGTCCATGGAAGGGGTCGACGGCTCAAGCGGCGGACCTGGCCACGAGGAGCCCGACGAGCCGCTGTTCAGCGGGTATCTCCTGTCCGCCGCCTTCCTCAAAAATCCCACGTTCGCCGCGCGTCCCGACAACTCGGGCCTGGTCGGATTGCGGCATATGCTGCATCTCGAAACGGACCTGATCGGCGACTACCTCCAGTTTTATACGGATCAGAATTTTTTCTCCGACCGGCGCGACGGGTGGGTGCGGCTGTCGGAATGGGACAGCACCTATGCGTTCACCGGCTCGGTGGATCGCTTCAGTTGGCGCCTGCAATACGAGCGTGACGCCGGACTCGACCGGCGGACCATCGTGCAGGAATATGCGGATGTGCTGGTGACCGCGCGGTTTGTTGCCATGCAGGATGCGAGGTGGTGGCGGCGGACCTTCCCACAGCAGAACCTGACGGCGTACGCCGGGGCCGGATGGCTGTTTCACAACAGCCAGTATTTTGCGCGGCCGGACAACACGGGGAAGGCGTTGTTTCGGTATGTCGCGCATGCCGACCTGGATCTCTATAAAAACAAGGTCGTGCTCTACGCCGATACCAACCTGTTCACCGATCGCCAGGCAAGCAACAACACGAATCCGACCGAGTTGGATTGGATCGTCGGCCTTGCGGTGCGGTATCGGGATTTTGAAGTGGCCGTGTATCGGGAAGAAGATCGGCCGCTCGACCGCGCGGGCTTGGTCCAGAAATACATCGCCGTGCAGCTGCGGTATTCGTTCGATGCCCCTAAGAGTTGGTCGCGCCCCTGGGGTTTTCTCCGGTAGTTTTTCCGTCTCTCCATCCGCTATACAGATATCCTGAGATCGATGCGGTCGTAGGGTACGATCGTCCAGCGGTCTTGCGGTCTTGTCTGCAACTATTCCCTGACACGAATTCATTCATGGACATCCTGCTCTCGCTTATCGTCATTCTCTCGCCGCTCCTCGCGAGCGCTGCTGCGAAGATTGCTGCACCTGCCATCGGCGAACGCTGCTCACGTTTCGGCGTGGTCGCCCTGTGGATCTCGGCACTCTGCTCCATCGTCGTCCTGTTCCGTGTCTTCTCCGAGGGGCCGATTCGGTGGGTGTTGGATTTCGCCCCGTCGCTTTCATGGCTGAATCTGATCGTCGATGTCGATCGCTTGGCCGCGATCATGATGACCTTGATCAGCTCTGTGAGTTTGGTCATCCACGTCTACTCGGCGCGGTACATGACGGGCGATGTCGGCTACCGGCGGTTTTTTGTGTTGTTGAGTCTCGTGACCGGTCTGCTGTTGGCCTGTGTATCGAGCGGAAGCCTGGTCTGGATGGCGGTCTCTTGGCATGCTGTCTCGTGGCTCCTCGCGGCGCTGTTGCGGTTCAACCGCGCGAGCCCGGCGGCGCAGGCCGCGGGGCAACGGACGCTATGGATTCAGATCCTGGGCGATGTCGCGTTTGTGGCGGGCGCGCTCGTGCTGGCGTTGGCCTTCGGCACGGTGGATCTACGGGAGGTGTTCGCGCGGATTGCCGAGGCGCCGACACCGTTTGCCCTCGCAGGAGTTGCGATCGATCCGGTCGGCACGGCGGCTTTGTGTTTCCTACTGACGGTCATGACCAAATCGGCGCAGGTGCCCTTTCATATCTGGCTGCCGGGCACGGTCGAGGCGCCGACGCCGGTCTCGGCGTTGATGCATGCAGGTATCGTGAATGCCGGCGGTTTTCTCGTGAATCGATTTGCGCCGGTGTTCGGCGCAACGCCGAGCGCGTTGTATCTGATGTTTGTGATCGGTGCTGTGACGGCGCTCGTGGGCGCGACGACCATGCTCACGCAGTCGAGCGTGAAACGCACCCTCGTCTACTCCACCATCGGCCAGATGGGCTACATGGTGATGGAGTGCGGATTGGGCGCGTTTGCGCTCGCTGTGTTCCACCTCTGCGCACACGGGTTGTTTAAGGCCACGTTGTTCCTCAACTCAGGGTCGCAGATTCACAAGGCCCGCGTGGACTTCCGATTGCCGCCGCATGGGGAGGACGAACCAGCACGCCCCTTCTCCTGGTCGACCTGGGCGACCGGGTTCGGCGTCACGCTCGTCCTGCCGTTGATCATTTTGCTGGCCGCCCACGGCGTCGTGCAGATTCCGCTGCTCGATGCGCAGGGCACCGTAATCTTCTTGTTCTTCGGCTGGGTCACGTCGTCGCAAGCGATGTTCAGTCTGTATCGATTGCCGGGTGCGGCCTCGTGGAAAGTCGCGTCCATCATGGTGGGCGCGCTCACACTCGTCGGGTTGACGTATTTGTGGGCGGGCGAAACCTTCACGCATCTGCTGTATCCGGTGCATGGCGAGGCGGAGCGCTATTTTGCGGCGGCGGAATGGCCGCGCGGCCTGTTCGATCTCTTCATCGCGGTCGCCGCAGTGTTGGTGATCGCGGCCTGGGGCAATATCTACGCAAAGGAACATGGACATCGGTGGTTCGCCCCCGGCTTCCTTGAGGCGCGGCGTGTGCGGTTCTATGTCGCGTTCCTTAACGGCCTCTATACGGACGAGATCCTTCGCGCCAAGACCGGCGGTTCTCCGCTGCGTGCCCGTCGACCCGTCGGCCGTGTCGCGCATGCTGAGGAGCGGACGTCATGACCCACACGCCCTCACCAGCGCAAACGTCTCCCGTGGAGCCATCGGCGACACAAGCCGAGTTGATGGAGCTGCGCTCCTATGTCCAACTCGCGGCGGAATCCATCTCGCAGTTCTGGCCGATGCGGACGTTTATTCACCACAATCCGTTGCACGGGTTGGAAATGCTGCCGTTCGAACAGGCGGTGAAACGCGGCGAGGCGTTGTTCGGCGGGCGCGGGTACCTTGCGAACGCGCATGCCCGCGCGCTGTTCGTGCGCGGCGCGATTGCCGCCGACGATCTCGACGAGGTGCTCGGCGCCATTGCTGCCGACAAACGTGTCATGGTCGGTGCGCGCGCCTTGTCGCATCGTGAGGTGTTGCGGCTCTCCATGATTCACGGCATCACCGACGAAGGCGAGCCGAATCCACGGACCGCTCCCAAGCAGGCTGAGCATGCAGCGCAGCTCGCGCGGTTGTCGGCGTGGTTGACCGCCAATTGGACAAGACCGCTTCGTGCCGAATCGCAGCCGGTGATGGCCTGGGAGCCGACCGAACTGCCGACGAAAGAAACCCTCGCTCGCTGGTGCGACCGCACGTTCGGTTGCGAGGTGACGGCGGAGATCAATGCGCAGTTGATCAAGTGGTGCAGCGCGTTTCTGGACGAAGGCGAAGCGACCTGGGCGATGCCGTACCGCGAGCAGACGTTTTACCGCGCCTGGAAGCGTCTGGCGCCGCACGATGCGTCGCTGTCGTTGCTCGGTCTTGCCGATGCGGCCGCGCGTATTGACGCGTTGTCGGATCGTCCCGACGAGGCATTGCTCAATCACTTGCGCGCCATGCGTATTCCGAAAGCCGCGTGGGAAACGTACCTCGCGTTGCATCTGGCGGCGCTGCCCGGCTGGGCGGGCTACATCAAGTGGCGGTCGGACGATCCGCACGATCCCTGGCAGGCGCGGTACCCCATCGACTTGGTGAAGTATCTCGCGGTGCGCCTGTTCTACGAACGCGAACTGGTGGCGGCCGTGTGTGCGGAGCAACTTGGGATCGACGGACAGGTCGACGCGATCTGCGGCTACATGACCTCGGCGCCTTTTGCCTATTGGGCGCGCCGCCATGCGCATGCTGGTGAATTGTCCGACACCCTGATCGAACGATTGACACCGCTGTTTGCCACGCATGCCGAGCGGAAGGCTGCAGGCGATGAGAATGCGCTGGCGCAGACGATCCATCAGGAATGGGTGGCGGCGCGGCAACCGACGATGATCGGTCGTGCGGCCCGCCATGTCCTAGCGCTCGCGCGCGCCGCGGATG
Source organism: Nitrospiraceae bacterium (assembly GCA_046351095.1). Taxonomy (GTDB): domain Bacteria; phylum Nitrospirota; class Nitrospiria; order Nitrospirales; family Nitrospiraceae; genus BQWY01. The sequence continues at coordinate 2,276,648 of JAXLZC010000001.1, read as the reverse complement.
TGCCGGTGGACGAGGTCTTGAACAGTGCACCCAGCGAGATCATGCAGCTCGTCGATTGGTTGGAAGGGTTCCCCGCGTCGCAACATGCGCCGCGTTGGTTGGAAGCCTTAGAAGTTGCCCGCCGTCGTGGCCTCGTCGCCGAGTTATCCGGTGCGGGAGCCGCTGCCGATGCAGCGTCGAATGAGCCGACACATGACGCGGCCTCGGATCCGGCTACGCGCGACAGCGCCCTCGTCGGTCGTCCACTGGGGCAACTCGTCTTTTGTATCGACGTGCGGTCGGAAGTATTCCGTCGTCATGTGGAAGCGCTGGGCGGGTACGACACGTTCGGCCTCGCGGGATTTTTCGGCATTCCGATGGAATACCAATCCTTCGGCGCAGAGCATCGCGTGGCGCATTGCCCGGTGCTGATCAAACCGAAAAATCAGATCCGCGAGATTCCGCGCAGCTCGCATGGGCGTGTCGTCGAACGGTACCGGCTCGTCGCGCGCCTTGCACATCTCGGCCACGAGTTGTTGCACGAGCTGAAAGAAAACGTCGTGACGCCCTACGTCATGGTCGAGGCGATGGGCTGGTTCTTCGGCTTGCCGCTCTTCGGGAAAACCCTCGCCCCATTGCGCTACGAACGTATCCGCGAGTGGATCGTGGCCTGGTTGCGGCCGCCGGTGGCGACGACCTTGACCATCGACCGGTTGACGCGCACCGAGGCGGAAGAAATGGTGGCGGTGGAACAACGCGCCGGTATTCGTGCCTTGGTACGCCGCGACTACGCGGTGCCCGGGGCCGCCGTAACGCCTGCGGTGATCGAGGCGATCCGCACACGTGTGTTGAGTGACCAGGAGACGACCGGACAGGAGCGGATCATCGCATCGTTGGGTCTCACGCCGGAGCAGCGCACGGCGTTGTACGAACAGATTCGGCGCGAGTTTGCCGTGACGCCGCGCGAAATGTCGCGGCGCCTGCATCGGATGACGCAGCCGGGTTTCGCCGTACAGGAACAAGCGTACGGGGTGGAAGCCGCGCTGCGGCTGATGGGCATGACGCACGACTTTGCGCGCCTGGTCGTCTTTTGCGCGCACGGGAGTACGTCGCAGAACAATCCCTACGAGTCGGCGCTGGATTGCGGCGCCTGCGGCGGCAATCGGGGCGTGCCGAATGCACGCGCCTTTGCGGCGATGGCGAACCGGACCGCAGTGCGCGAAATCCTGGCGAGTCGCGGCATCATCATCCCGGCCGACACACATTTTCTCGCGGGTGAACACGACACGGCCACGGATGTCGTCCGTATTTCGGATATGGAAGACGTGCCCGCGACGCATCGCAAAGATTTGACGCGGCTGTTGGTCGACCTCGAAGAAGCGGGCGCCTCTGCCGCCCTCGAACGGGACCGTGCGCTGAATCCGGAGTGCGCGGCGCGTGTGCCCCGTGAAGCCGAAATGCGCGCGATGCGGCGCAGCGTCGATTGGGCGCAGGTGCGGCCCGAGTGGGGGTTGTCGAAAAACAGTCTGTTGATCGTCGGGCGGCGCGAGATGACGCGCGGGCTCGATCTTGGCGGCCGTTCGTTCCTCCATTCGTACGATCCGCGCCAGGACGAGTCGGGGAAAATCCTGGAAGCCATCATGACCGCGCCGTTGGTCGTGGCCCAGTGGATCAACATGGAGCATTATTTTTCCGCGGTCGACAACGAGGTGTACGGGAGCGGCAGCAAGGTCTACCACAATGTGGTGGGACGCGTCGGGGTGATGAGCGGCGTCGCGAGCGATCTGCGGATCGGCCTTCCCGCGCAGACCGTGCTCGATGGGTCGATGCCGTATCATGAACCGGTGCGCCTCCTTGCGGTGATCGAAGCGCCGACGGAGCGGATTCAGCGTATCGTCATGCGCCATCCCTTGTTGGAACGGCTGTTCGATTTGGAGTGGGTCTCGCTGCTCGCGATCGACCCTGAGACGCGACGGATGTCGCAGTATGAACCGATGACCGGGTGGCAAGTGCTGGAAGGAGGCGCACGTGGGCGGACTCACACTGCATCAGATGAAAGAAATTAAGGTCGTGGTCGAAGGCGACTTGTTGAAGGCGGTGACGGATTTGCTCGATCGTGTCGGCGCGACCGGCTACACGATCATCAACAGCGTGTCCGGCAAAGGCCATCATGGTTTTCACGAAGGCCACATGTTGTTCAACGACACGAGCAGTCAGGCGATGGTGCTCACGGTCGTCCCGGAAGAGCGAGTCGAAGCGATCTTGGCCGGATTGGGCCCGCTGTTTCACAAACACTCGGGAGCGATGTTCGTGAGCGATGTGGCGGTGACCCGCCGCGACCATTTCGTCAGCCACTCCTAACAGGATGTCGGCGGCCAATCCGGTTATCCGCACATCGGGGGCACCTGGAGGGTGAGAGAAGCTTGGTACAACGGACTACTCACTGAAGAATTGAATACGGAATCGTTACCTGGCAAGGAGAAGACGATGCGTAAGACGATCCTCAGCGTTGTCGGTGCGTTGTTGGTATTGGGTCTGAGGTCAGCTGCGTCGGCCGAGCAGTTTGAGGGATTGGTCGTGATACGTTATGTGGGCAATGGACAGTCAACAGAGATGCGGTGGTATTTCAAGCCGGATAAGGTGAGGATGGAAGGAGTAGGACCGGGAACATCCGGAAGGCCGGGGGCGATAATCTTCGATATGAAGAAGCGAGTTATGTACGACATTCAGCTTGACCAGAAGAGTTACCGTGAAATGCCGGTGCCGCCAGGGCTCAACGAGTCAGCGGGGAACCAGCAGTCTCGGGGAGGGGACACCCTGCTGCGACAGACTAGTAGAAAGGAGCACGTGGCCGGCCTTCCCTGCGATGTCTATGAGGTGAAGGACGGCAACCGCGTTGCGTTCGAGGTGTGTATAGCGTCTGGTATTGCACCTGCCTCTACCGCTGAGTTCATGGTGGTCATCTCCGGTGAGCCGAGCGGCGAGAGGAGTCTGCAAAGGGAATTGTATGGGGGCGGTAGATTTCCCATCAAGACTAGTATGCGCAACTCGGCAGGGGTGGCGCAAATACAGTCCGAAGCTGTGGCAATCGAACGCCGGAAGCTTGATGACGCACTTTTTGTTCCACCACCCGCCTACACCAAACGCGTACGGTAATTGGAATGCGGGCGCCTATGACGTGGTAGTGCACAGCGTGCGCGGCGTCGGAGAGCGCCATATTTGATTGATGGGGTTTACGTGCTTATCCAGTGACTTGCTGTTTCTCCAGCCCTTTCTTTCTCCCTGGAGCCTGTCCTACCATACCGAATCGCGATCGGTAGTCTGTTCGTGACCGCTGTCCGACTCCGTAAGCCATGGCCGAGAAAAAACCCAAAGCCACGAAAAAATCCGGCGCAAAGGTCGGTACGCGGCGTCGCCGCAAGCCCGTCGGCGCCGCCATCGATCTATCCGCCACGGAGCTGCAAGTTGCTGCGCCGTCGGGCGACGTTGCTGCGCTCCATCGACAGGTCGAACAAGACGGCGGAAAGGTGCTCGCCACCTATCGCGAACCCTACGGTGGACGCTGGCTCCTGTTTGCGGCGCTGCCGATCGACAAAGTTGCTGCAACGCCCTACCAGCGCAATCTGTCTGAGCCGCATGTTCGTAAGTTGGAAGCCGTGATCGGTAAAGTCGGGCGCTTTCTCGATCCCATCATTGCCGTGCGTGCGGTCGCGCAGACGGATAGCGGCGTCGCATATTGGACGCCCAACGGACACCATCGCCTGTCCGCGATGAAGATGCTCGGAGCCAAGAGTATCACGGCGATCCTTGTGCCCGAAGCGGCGGCGGCCTATCAGATTTTGGCGTTGAACACGGAGAAGGCGCACAACCTGCGCGAGAAGGCGTTGGAAGTTATTCGTATGTATCGCGAGTTGGCGCGACTGGGCGGCGATGCGCAAGAAGACAGCTACGCATTGGAGTTTGAAGAGCCCTCGCTGATTACGCTCGGACTGTGTTACGAAGAGCGGCCGCGGTTCAGCGGCGGCGCCTACCATCCTGTGTTAAAGCGTGTGGAGTCGTTTGTAGGCGATCCGCTGGCGCGTGCTTGGGCGCTACGGCAGCAACGCGCAAAGATGGTGATGGATCTGGACGATGCCGTTGTGCGCCAAGTGGAGGCGCTCAAGGCGAAGGGGTTGACCAGTCCGTACCTAAAAAGTTTTGTCGTGGCGCGTATCAATCCAATCCGGTTCCGCCCGAAAGATGCGGCACCACCCGCCTTCGACGAAACATTGGGGAAGATGCTCGCATCCGCGACGAAGTTCGACGCCGGCAAGATCAAGATGGAAGACCTCGCCGCATCCGGCGGCGCCCCAGACGAATCCGAATAGTGGGTTGATGGATAACGTGCAGCTCAGGATATAGAAGGAGTACGGATCATGGCATTGGCTGATAATACCTGTGTTCCCTGTCGTGGTGGGGTGCCGCCGATCGATCCGGCGCGGGCGCAGGCGCTGCTGAAAGAGCTGGGGCGTGGCTGGTCGTTGAATGCGAAGGGGCATTTGGAGCGGCTGTACACGTTTAGAGATTTTGCGCAGGCGTTGGCTTTCGTGAACAAGGTTGGCGCGGTGGCTGAGGCCGAAGGGCACCATCCGGATCTCTACCTGGCCTGGGGGAAGTGCGGTGTCGAGATTTGGACGCACAAGATCGACGGCCTGACGGAGAGCGATTTCTTTTTGGCGGCGAAGGCGGATCGGGAGTTCGAGTTGTATCGCGTGTGATGCCATGACGGATCGCCCTACCAATCAGCCGTCGGCACCGGCGCAAGTTGCCCTGGTGAACATGCCCTTCAGTTCGGCGAAGTATCCGTCGATCCAATTGGGCACGCTCTCCGCGCTGTTGAAGGCTCGTGGGGTGGCGGTCGATTGTCACCATCTCAACGTGCGGTTTGCGCATAAGATCGGTCTGCCGCTGTACGAAAAGATCTGCGACAAGCGGGCGTTATTCGGCGAGTGGCTCTTTTCCTACCTGCTCTTCCGCGACAATCCCAAACGCGCCGAGTATCCGCGCGTGTTTAAGCCGGTGTTCGAACAGCTCGCGCAGGACACGGGGCAACCGCTCGGCTATTTCCTGACGTTGGCCGACCGGGTGGCGCCGGAATTTTTGACTTGGGCGATGGCGGCGATCGACTGGGGGCAATACACGTTGGTCGGCTTCACCTCGACCTTCGATCAAAACGTGGCGAGCCTGACGATGGCAAAACTGATCAAGGATCTCTATCCGCAGATCAAGATCGTCTTCGGCGGCGCGAACTACGACGGCGAGATGGGCATGGAGTATTTCCGCGCCTTCCCGTTTATCGACTATGTGGTGGTCGGTGAGGGTGAGCATGTGGTGCCGGGGTTGATCGAGCGGGTGTTGGCGGGCGAGGCGGACGGGTTTCCGAACGGCGTCATCTATCGAACGGGCGGATCGGGTGACCGCGCGACGGGCATCGGCTTCGAGCCGAATCAGACGCTGTTCACGGAGTTCGCCCAGACGGGTCCGCCGGACTACGACGATTACTATCACCTGCTGGCAGAACTCGGCACGTCGGCGCCGACGGGGCTCGACCGTGTGTTGCTCTACGAAGGTTCGCGCGGCTGTTGGTGGGGCGAGAAACACCACTGCACGTTCTGCGGGTTGAATGCGTCGAGCATGAAGTTTCGCGCGAAGACGCCGCAGCAGGTGTTGGACGAAATCACGACGCTCTCCAGCCGGTATGACACGACGCGCTTTCGCCTCGTGGACAACATCATCGACATGAAATACGTCGACCAGCTCTTCGGGACGTTGGCGGCGCAACATTGCGACTTGGACGTGTTTATCGAGACGAAGAGCAATTTGCAGAAGGCGCAGATCCGGACGCTGGCGGCGGGCGGCGTGAAATGTATGCAGCCGGGGTTGGAAAGCCTGAGCCTGAGTCAGCTCCGCGCGATCGACAAGGGCGTGACGCCGCTCCAGAACATTCAATGTCTGAAGTGGTGCGAGTACTACAAGGTGGTGGTGTCCTGGAACATTTTGCTGGGATTTCCGGGTGAGACGAATGAGGACTACCGCCGCCAGATCGACCTGATCCCGAGCCTGTTCCATCTGCATCCGCCGGAGGCGACGGGGAAGTTTTGGCTGGAGCGCTTCAGCCCCTACCACACGCGGGCGACGGAGTACGGCGTGCGTCTCACCGGTCCGGGTATGGCGTACGAGTATGTGTACGATGCGCGGCGCGTAGACTTGATGAAGATTGCCTATGACTTCGAGTACGAGCTCGACCGCTGGCCGGTCGACCCGCACGTGTATCAGGAGTTGGTGGCGGTGATCGGCGAGTGGCAGCGGCGCCATGCGTCGAACGACCGGCCGTTTTTGTATTTTTCGAAGGCGCCGAGCTTTGTGACGGTCTATGACGGGCGGATTGCAGGGCAGCCGCGGCGGTACCGGTTCGACGGGTTGGCGGCGTATGCCATCGAGGCGTGCAACGAGCAGGCGCGGTCGGCGGAGCAGATTGTGTCGGGCTGGAATTCCGTGCGGTCGGCTGCGAGCGGCGAAGCGGCGGGTCCGTCGGCTTCTGGGTCGGTGGAGGTGTTGGCCGATCTGATCGAGAAGCGGATCCTCTACGAAGAGCGTGGTCGATACTTCACCCTCGCGATTCCTGAAAATCCCTACTACTAGCGTGCCCGGCTCGGTCGGGCCTGGCAGGTTTTCCTCTCCCCTACATCGACAGTTTTTCGGCGACGTGGCGCATCTGCACACCGTGGACGAGGGAGGCGCCGCCGCGAATCGCGCAGGCGACGTGGACGGCTTCCGTCATTTCTTCTGTGTTCGACCCCTTTTCCAGGCAGGCTTGGGTGTAAGCATCGATGCAGTAGGGGCATTGCACGGCGTGGGCAACGCCGAGGGCGATGAGCGCCTTTTCCCGCTCGGTCAGCGCGCCTTCGGCGAAGACGGCGAAGTAGTAACTCATGAACTTCTCCCACAGCTCCTTGTTGCCCTTGGCCATGTCGCCGAATTTGCCGAGGTCTTTGGGATGGTAGTAGGTGTCCATGGTGCGCCTCTTCTGTGCGAATGCTCGTGGTGAATGGCGAATGTGGCGGGCGGGGCGAGTAATGCCTGTCGGGAGTTAGGCGTTGCCCGGCGCGTCCGGTTCGACGGTCGAGAGCACCTGCTTGAAGCGGTTGCCCACCAGGTTGGTGACCTTACCCATCAGATCGACGACTTCCTTCCACTCCTCCGGCTTCAGGTCTTGTTTGAGTTGCGGGTGAATCGCCCACTCAGCGGCGACGGCCTGGCCGGCACGGCTGACGAGCACGCGCAGCAGTTCGACTTCTTTGACGGTGCCACTCTGCGCCGAGGGGTCCGGTTGCGGGGGCATGTGTGTAGCCATGACGGGTCTCCTTGGTAAAACGATGCGAGGTGCATCTTACCCGATCGGTTCTCGCTCTGGCTATGTGCTCGGTGTGTCAGGCGCACCGCTTGCTGGTTGCCGTTGCGCCAACACGGCCTGCATCGCGTCGTGCAGCACTCCATTGCTGGCCAAGAGGTTCTTCCCGTAGATCGTATACGGCGAGCCGTTGAAATGGGTAATGCGTCCGCCGGCTTCCGTGAGGATCACCGAACCCGCCGCCGAGTCCCATGGACTCAGCGTGACCTCCCAATATCCGTCGAGTCGCCCCATCGCCACATAACACAGGTCCAAGGCCGCGGATCCGGTGCGGCGGAGGCCTTGCGCCGCGAGCGCGAAGCGGCAGAAGTGATCCAGATTGTTGTCGGGTGTTTCGCGGATGTCGTAGGCGAACCCGGTCACGAGTAAGGCGTCGTCGAGCGTGTCGGTGGTGGAGACGTGGATCGGCCGGTCGTTCAGGTAGGCGCCCTGCCCGCGTATGGCGGTGAAGAGTTCGTCGCGTGTCGGATCGTAAATGGCGCCGAGGATGCAGGTGCCCTGCTCTTCCAGAGCAATCGACACCGAATAAAATGGAAAGCCGTGGGCGAAGTTGGTGGTACCGTCGAGCGGGTCGATGATCCACTGATAGGGCGAGTCGGCGTCGGCTGCGCGCCCACCCTCTTCCGCCAGGATACGATGGTCGGGATAGGTGCGGCGGATGTGCGCGACGATGCGCTGCTCGGCCTCGCGGTCGGCATCGGTCACGAGATTCACCACGCTGCTCTTGCGTTCGATACGAAAGCCGTCTTGCGTGGCGAGGCGCAGCGCCTCTCCGGCTTCGTGCGCGGCTTCGATGGCGGTGCGGAGGAACGGTGCGCGTGGATCGGCGGCGAGTCGAGGATGCATGGCGCTCCTATTCGGTCGGTCGAAGGTGAACGGACGACGCGCGTCGGTGTGTGATGCCTGTGCACGAAGCGTCCTGCGTAAAAGTCTTGTATGTCGGAATCCTCAGCAGAAGAAATTTCATGTGTCAAATACTTTTTTCTTGATCTCGTTGCAGAGTGTTGTTATAAAGCCGTCAATCTTTGGGTGACATCCTGAGTACTGGACAACTCAAAGCGCACCTCCTGAACGCAGACACTCATCTGAGATATTCCATTCATTCGTACTGGGACGAGGACGACCGCTTCTGCCGCAAGGCAGATCGAGTCGTTGCTTTCGCGTGTCCACAGAACCGATACGACGCCGGCTCGCTCTGCGAGCTGAGCGTGTGATGTCGAGTGCGCGCATTCGTCGGCAGTGAGACCGGTCTTGCGAGAGGCTCTTGGAGGGTCTACGCAATTACACCGAAGGCCGTCTCGAGTGGGTATTCACCGCAGTCATGAGTGTTGAAGGGAGGTGAGTGCGTTGGCGACCAAGAAAGCAGCGGCGAAGAAGAAGAAGAAGTAATCCCCGCCAGGTTTCACACGTTGGACGTGAGGCTACTCACGTCCAACGTGGGTTTTCCCTCCGTACAATATCCCTACGCACGGTTCCTTCCGTAAGTATCCCCGTGACTTGCGGGCATGATCCAGCCATTGCCTTGTAGCGGGTGTCCTGTCGGCTTGTCGGCATGCCTCACGTTCGTGAGCGTCTATCGACGCGTCCTGATTGCGGGATTCTGTGTCGAGCGGGATTGGCGAACGTGTTCGGCGAGTGGTATGTCGTGCGTTGAGCGTACGGGTGTGCGCCGGTACTGGTCGCGGAACAACACAAACCGTCAACGACCCTATAGTGGGTACGAGTCGGAGTGAGACGCAAAAAGCGAAGATTACGCGGCGGATGCGATGGAAGCTGCGGGGGCGAACGGCTGATGCGTCGGGATGTTGTACTCGACCGCCGGGGTGGTATCGGTGCCGGTGAGCAGCACCCAGCAATCCGGACGGCGCAAGATTTCCGACACCAACTTGGTGTGCAAGGCATGGCCCGAGCGCTCCGCCTTGACGTGGCCGATAAACGGCATGCCCATGAGGGCCATGTCGCCGATCAAGTCCAAGATCTTGTGGCGGACGAACTCGTCCTGGAACCGAAGGCCGGTTTCGTTGACCACTCCGGTTTCGGAGAGGATGACGGTATTGTCGAGCGATCCGCCCTTACCCAAGCCGCGGGACCAGAGCGCTTCGACTTCCTTGAGGAAGCCGAACGTCCGCGCGTCGGCGATTTCCTGAGCAAAGCCGTTGGGTGAATACTCGAACTCGAATGATTGGTGACCGATCATCGGGTGATTGTACGCGATGGTGTAAGACACGCGCGGCGTCGACGACGGTTCAATCGTCACGCGGCGGTGGCCGTCCGTCACTTCGATCGGCTGAGTGATTTTCAAGAAGGGCTGTGCGCGCTTTTGCGGCAAGATGCCCGCTTCGCGGATCAAGCGCACGAAGGGACCGGCGCTGCCGTCCAGCACGGGCACTTCCGATGCGTCGATCTCGACCAGCACGTTGTCCACGCCTAATCCCGCCAATGCGGCCAATAAGTGCTCGATGGTCTTGAGCTGGGCGCCTTGGCTGGCGAGTGCGGTGCACAATTCTGTGGAGACCAAATGGTGGATGCTTGCGCTGAACCGGATCGGTGTTCCGGCACCCTTGCGGATGAACACCACGCCCGAGTCGGGCGGTGCAGGCAACAGGGTCATGGACACCGGTTGACCTGAGTGCAGGCCGACGCCTGAGCAGGTGATGGGAGACGCGATGGTGTGTTGCGTGCGCATAGTAGCGGAGGGACTTATTACAACTTGCGTGCCAGACATAAATCCGAGCATTCTTGTAACATAACTACATGATTATGTGAGGGTATTTATTTGAATCTCTCAAAAATGCACGCTGTTGTAAAAATAAAACAAGTGTGTGCTTTCCACAGATGGAGGACTACAAAAAGGGGGATTCGGTACAGTGGGAGCCAGGTTCTTCACTGGGAAGGCAGGCGCGGCCCCTGCGCTACAGCTTGATTAAGCCCTTTCTGATGGCCAGGATGGCGGCTTGGGTGCGGTCATAGACCTGGAGTTTATGGAAGATATTGCGCACGTGATTTTTGACGGTCTTTTCGCTCAGGTCGAGGGTGTTGGCGATTTCCTTGTTCGTTTTGCCGTCGGCGACGAGCCGTAGTACGGTGATTTCTCGCTCCGTCAGGTCGTGCTCGACCCAGGCGGACTTTTTCCCCTTCTTCTGCGCCATCAACGAAAACTCGGCCAGGATTTTACTCGCCACCGATGGATGGATGAGCGACTCGCCGCGGTAAATGGCGCGAATGGCCGCAACGATCTGCGACGACTCCGAGTCCTTCAGCAGGTAGCCGGTGGCGCCGGCGCGCACGAGGTCGAAGATGTATTGTTGTTCCTCGTACATCGTCAGCGCGACGATGCCGATGTGGGGAAACTCCCGTTTGATGTGACGCGTCGCTTCGACGCCGCCCATACGCGGCATACTCACGTCCATCAAGATCACGTCGGGCATCAGGGTTTTCGTCTTGTCGACGGCTTCCTGCCCGTCCTGCGCCTCGCCGACGACGTTGATGTCTTCCTTCGTCTTCAGGATGGCGGCGAGCCCCTCTCGGACAACGCGGTGATCGTCCGCGATGAGCACCTTAATTTTTTCCATGCGCTGCCGCCTCCTTCGAGACCATCGGCACCTCGATCACGATACGGGTGCCCTGCCCTTTGATGGATGAAATCGTCGCGTCTCCACCGACGAGTTTTGCGCGCTCGAGAATACCACGAAGCCCGAAATGATCCCACTTCTCGGGATCGCGGCTGACCGCTTCCACGTCGAACCCGATGCCGTTGTCGACGATCGTGACGGTAAGGCGCTGGTTCGCGATGGCTAGGTGCACGGTGACACGGTCGGCCTTCGCGTGTTTCTCGACGTTGCTCAAGGCTTCTTGCACGATGCGGAACAGAAAGATCTTGGTGCGCGGGTACAGCCGATGTTCGTCGCCGGTGACCGTAAACTCCGTGCGGATGTGTGTCTGCGTTTCGTACGACTTGAGGTAGTTCGTCAGTCCGGGCACCAACTCCATCTTGTCGTACTGAAGCGGGCGCAGGTTAAAAATGACCTGGCGCGCTTCCTGGATGGCGAGTTTGAGCTGCGTCTTCGTTTCTTGGAGCGTCGCCTGACACGCGGCGGGATCTTTTTGCGCCAGCTCTTGGCAGAGCTCCAGTTTGAAATTGACGCCCGCGAGGCTCTGCACCAACCCATCGTGGATTTCGCAGGCGATGCGCGTGCGTTCCTCGCCCACCGCGGTCGTCGCTTCTTTCACGTAGAGTTGGTAGAGGGTCTGATACTTCGTCAGGGTTTTTTCGATTTCGGCCGTCGCGCGGACACGGGCCTCGATCAATTCCCACATGAACTTGGCGCTTGCGCCGCCGATGACGGTGACGCCGGTCCGGTGAAACTTCTGTAACGTGCGGCCGACCTGTAGGTCGCCCGAGACGTCGATGATGAGGTCGACCTGCGGCATCGCCAGCAGTTTGTGGTAGTCCTTTGTAACGGGAATACGTAGGCGCTGTGCCAGTGCGAGGCCGGGTGCTGCGGGATCGAGTTCGGCGATGCCGAGGATACGCACCAAAGGATCCGGCGCGAGAATTTCCATCAGCGCCGTACCGCCGCGTCCCGCGCCGATCATCACGACGTGGGTTGTGGAGGCGGCACGTGGTGCGGATCGCGGGGTCGCGCGTGTCTGCGTACGGGCGACCTGTGTGGAGACGGGGCGTGTTTTGGATTTCGGCGTCGTCGGCGCGGGGACGGTTCGACTGCTCCGAAGAGTTGCTGTACGTCGGCGCATGGGCATGCGTGTTGAGACACGTGGCGATGCGACGGTTCGACGTGTTGTACGGGCACGAGGGGCCATGTGTCCCACTCTACTCCATTCACGCAGACAAGCCTAGTGCGGCAGTGGGTACCATCGGACGGCGTGTTGGGCTGCGACGAGCGGACGAGATAACGGGTGTGACGATCGAGGCAGGTGTTCCGTGAGTCCACTTACGGACGGTCGCGTTTGTCGCGCGAGAGACTTTTCAGCTCTTCCATGAACTGGTCGATGTCTTTGAAGTCGCGGTATACCGACGCGAAACGTACGTAGGCGACTTGATCCAATTCTCGGAGCGCTTTGATGACTTCTTCGCCGACGGTGCGGCTGGCGATTTCGGTCTCGCCCATTTCCTGAATGCGCTTTTCGATGCGGTCGGCGACGGCCTCGATGGTCGGCATGCTGATGTCGCGTTTTTGGCAGGCTTTTTTGAGGCCGCTGACGATCTTCGCGCGATCGAACGGTTCGCGCCGTCCGTCTTTTTTCACGACCAGCGGAAGGGTTTCTTCGACGCGTTCGTAGGTGGTGTAGCGGCGTTTGCACCCGAGGCACTCGCGGCGGCGACGAATCAATTCGCCTTCCTTCGCCATGCGCGAGTCGACGACTTTATCTTCGAGCGCGTCGCAGTAGGGGCACTTCACCGGGCGGGTCTCTTCTCCATCACGCACAATCTGACGGACGACACGGCGTCGCGCCGCCGAACGATAGGTGCGTCCTCGCTAGTACTGCGCAAACAGCGGGAAGCGGTTGCACAGCGCCTTGACCTCAAGGCGGATCTGCTCGTGCAGGGCGGCGTCTTGCGGCGCGCGGATGACGCGGTCGATGCAGTCCACGATCTGCTGCATCTCCGGTTCCTTCATGCCGCGTGTCGAGACGGTCGGCGAGCCGATACGGATCCCGCTGGCGATGGCCGGCGGCTTTTCGTCGTACGGCACCGCGTTTTTGTTCACGATGATACCGGCGGCATCCAACGCGGCGTTGGCTTCCTTCCCAGTCACGCCTTTGTTCGACAGATTCAGCAGCATCAAATGGTTGTCCGTTCCACCCGACACCACCTTGTACCCGCGTGAGAGGAACCCTTGCGCCAAGGTTTTGGCGTTGGCGATGACTTGCTGTTGATAGCGGGCGAACGCCGGCTCCTGCGCTTCTTTTAAGGCGACAGCTTTGGCCGCGATCACGTGCATGAGCGGGCCGCCTTGCATGCCGGGGAACACGAACTTGTCGACGGCTTTCGCATGCTCAGCCTTGCACATGATCAAGCCGGCGCGCGGGCCGCGGAGCGTCTTGTGTGTGGTGGTCGTCACGAAGTCGGCGTAGGGCACGGGATTCGGGTGCAGGCCCGCCGCGATCAATCCGGCGATATGCGCAATGTCCACTAAGAGGTACGCGCCGACGGATTTTGCGATCTGCTGGAACCGCGGAAAGTCGATGATACGCGAGTAGGCGCTGGCGCCGACGATGACCATCTTCGGGCGGTGCGCCTCGGCCTTCTTTTGCACGTCGTCGTAATCGATATGTTCGGTCGCGCGATCCACACCGTACGTCACGGCGTTGAAGAGGATGCCGGAAAAGTTGACCTTGCTGCCGTGCGTCAGGTGGCCGCCGTGCGCCAGGTCCATGCCGAGGATCGTGTCCCCCGCTTTCAGCACGGCCAGGTAGGCGCCCATGTTGGCCGACGAGCCGGAGTGCGGCTGGACGTTGACGTGTTCGGCGCCGAAAATCTGCTTCGTCCGTTCGATGGCGAGCGTTTCAACGACATCGACGTGTTGGCAGCCGCCGTAGTACCGCTTCCCGGGATACCCTTCCGCGTACTTGTTCGTCATCAGCGAACCTTGCGCGGCTAAAACTGCCGGGCTCGCAAAATTCTCCGAGGCGATCAGCAACAGCTTGTCGTGCTGGCGCTGCTCTTCGGCCAGGATGGCGTTGTACGTGTCGAGGTCGGTGGCTTTAAGGGCGTCGAGGGAGCCGATGGCATCGCTCATGGAGGGAATCCTTCGGTAGTGGCATCGCCTGCGCGATGCGGGCCGAGTCGATGACGGCGGATCAGCCCTCTCCGACTCGGCGATGAATTCGAGTGGCTTAGGCTTCGGCGGCGGCCGGGGCGGGCGCCTCGGCGTCTTGCTTCTTCACGACATGGACGGCGACGGTCGCCACCACATCGCGCGGCATCTTAATGGACACGGTGTGCGTGCCGAGGTCCTTGATCGGATGCGCCAACTGGACCTTGCGCCGATCGACGGTGAACCCCTGCTCCGCCAAGCCGTCCGCGATATCTTTGCTGGTGACCGACCCGAACAGCTTGTCGTCTTTGCCCACTTGCATGGGGATCGTCAGGCTGACGGCGGACACCTTCTTGGCTTCAGCTTCGATTTCTAGCTTCTCTTTCTTCGCCTTTTCCGCGGCGGCGCGCTTCGCGTGTTCGAACTCCTTCACGTTGCGGTCGTTGGCCACAGCGGCCTTCTTCCGCGGCAGCAAAAAGTTTCGCGCGAACCCGTCCGACACTTCCAGGACGTCGCCGAGATTGCCGATACCATCGAGCGTTTCTTGTAAAATGACCTTCATGACGACTCTCCTTGACTCCTGGCCTGGAAAAAAGAAACCCCAAGATACTGGCGAACCGCTATAAAAGTCAACGAATTCGGAGGGTGCCCGAATCGGCGCCGCGTGCGTCTCATGGGCGACGACCTGCAGGCGGTGCGGCGCAGCCGCGAAACTCGCACGTAGACGACGCGCGGGCGGATTCGTTATCTTCGCTCGGTTGTCCTTTAGTTGTCCGATGGACTGACTCACGACCATGTCGATCCTCGATCACATCGATGCCTGCGCCACGCGCCTCCGCGGCGAACGCGATCGCGCGGCAGGTCTCGGATTCGACCGTCCCCTCGACGTCCGCGACCTGACGCTTCGCGCAACGGTCGGGACACTTTTTATCTATCACGCGACACTGGTCGCGCCCGATGACGCACAGGTGTTTGACGATACGCCGATCACCGTTGTCCCGGCGGATGGCGGCGAGCCGACCGAAGGGCTGTTGCTCTGTCGTCGCGATGCCACGATTACGCTGCAATTGGTCGACAGTCTCGGCAGTGGGCCGATGGCGGCGACGATTGTGCCCGACGTGACCGGGTTGCTGGAGACGGTATCGAAGCGGTTGAGCGACATTGCGAGCAAACCGCATGTGTATACGCTCGGGCCCGCGGAGCGGCTGAACACGCTGTTCGATGCGACGCCTGAGCAGATCGAACAGGCATCGCGCGCGATTCCGGCGGCGGTGGTGACCACACAGTGGAACGACTCGTTACCGGAGCGGCGCACGAAGTTGGCGACGTTGCTGCTCGACCTGATCCGGCACAATAAGAAGGTGCTGCTGATCGGTCCCGACGCGGCGACGACCGACGATGCCCTGGGCGCTGTGGCGCGTGCGACGAAGGCCGCAAGTCTTCCCTATAAAAGCCACCTCACGCGGTATGACCTGGCGCTCGCCGCGGACGCGTATGGTGTGGCACTGGGCGAGTTGGGGTTCGAAGCGCAGATGCATCAGTTTTTTGCGAAGGCGCGCGCGGATAAGGCGGCGTTGCGGCGGAAATACGAGCGCTTCCGCGAGCTCACGCCGATCCTCGCCTACAAGGCGCAGAAGCAGCAGGAGCTGGACGAGGTGCGTCTACTCGAATGGCGGTTGATGACGCAGCTCACGGATCTTCGTACGAAGATCGCCGAGATCGATACGCTGGTCGCCAACTACGAAGCGTTGCCCATCTGGAAGCGTCTCACGATGCAGACGGTCGGAAAAAACGTGGCGACGCTCGGTGAGTACAATGTGTTGTACGCCCAGCAGGCGAAGGGACTCGAACAAGAAGTCGACATCGCCAAGGCGCGGATCGCGGAGCTCGTGCCGGAGGCCGCCGTCCCACGCGACATGCGTCCCGAGTACGACGAACTCAAGGAAGAAGTCGTGCATCTCGGCGGGACCAAAAAGATTCGCGAGATGCTGGCGGCGGAAGAGGGCACGAACCGACAGGCGTTCATCCAAAACCGACGGATCGTCGCGACCACAGCCGCCCGTGCGGCGAGCGATCCGCTCTTCGCCAAGGTGCGGTTCGACGTGTTGGTGGTGGTGGACCCGGCACGTATCCATTTAGCGCTCCTTCTTGGAGCTGCGGCGCTCGTGCGGGAACGCCTGGTGCTGAATGGTACGGTGCGAGACTTTCCCGCCACACAGGCCTGGGCGACGGAAACGGAGCCGCCGACCTGGCTCATTCCGCGGGGCCAGGCCGCCGGTGTCTAGGCGATCTGCGCGGTCCGTTGCGGCGGCACCGTACCTGCACAAACCTTGACGCCACCTGTTCCCTTCGCCATAATCCGCTCCTGCTTTCCCACGTTCCCCCAAATGCCGAAGTGGCGAAACTGGCAGACGCACTAGATTCAGGGTCTAGCGCCCGCAAGGGTGTCCGGGTTCAAATCCCGGCTTCGGCACCATGTTTGTGGCTTCACGCTTGTAACAGGTCAGTCGCTCCCCACGCGGGCTCGCGTGTCACGGGGCTGTCGCGTCGCGGCGCTTGTCCGTTTTGCGAAGAGCATTGTCTTGCCGTCGATCGGGCGGTATGATCCGCCCGCTGGAACATTCGAGTCTGAGCAAGAACCCTCACGTAGAACCATGCAGAGGTGCGGTGGGGCGTGCGCAGATAGTCGGTTGTATCTCGGCGAATCCGCTCTGTATCCTTTTCGATACCGAGGGAGGTGTTTCTGTGCGGCCCATCCCAACCTCCTAGTCTATTCGCCAGTATTGTGAGCCAACGCCCTACCGTCAGTGTGATCGCGTCGGGCATTGGTCTTGCGTATAGGTCTCATCGATCCGGTATCGGGTTGTGTGTAACGTCCGTTACCGAGAGGCGAGTCGGTGTATACACGGTCCACCCTGAGATGTGGGGGAGAAAGGCAATCACCATGTTTGTACGCAATGGGTGTTTGACGCTCTGCGCTGCGGCGTTTTTGTTCGTGGGGAGTCCTGCCCTAGCGAATCCGTCTGCATCGGCTGGCGGTGGTGCGGCGGCTGCACAGACGCCGCCCATGCCCAAGGTGCTGTTTATGGTGTCCGAGCAGAATATCGGACAAGAGTTGGCGATGTTCTGGTGGAGTATGTGGGGACAGGGCGGCGCCCAATTTGCCGGCCAGAGCGTTGATATGGCGGTGAGCGAGACCACCCTGAAAGACGGTTTTCTTGCGCAGGGATTCGATGTCATCGACATCTCCACCAAAACCGGCACGATTGAAATCTCGAACGCGTATCGTATGGCCGATCTCACCACTGCGGCGGTGAAAACGTTCGGCAATAAGTTCGATGCGGATATCGTCGTAACGGGCAAAGCCTTGGCCAAAGAAGGGCCACGCACGCCCGGCAGCAGCGTGGGGTCGTACCTGGCCGACATTACGTTGAGCGCGATCCGTGTCGATTCCGGGCAAGTGTTGGCGAGCACGCGCGGCCATGCGGCGGCCCGCCATGTCGCCCAACATAGCGGCGGCAACGAAGCGTTGGCACGCGCAGCCGAGAGTGTGACGGAGAAGTTCGCGTTGCAGATTCTTGCGAAGTGGTCGGCGGCTCAACCGCGCGCCGCCGCACCGGCCATTACACCGCCTGTGCCTGCAGCGCCGCCGGCTGTCCCGGCGCCTGTCCAGCCAGCTCCTGCGGCGGAAGCGAAGTGAGCGGCGCTGTACAGCCTGTTTGCAACGATGCCAGCATAAAGGACACCGCTATGCCCATGACGAGACGGACTGTTCGTGCACGACTACTCACGGGACTCGGGCATGTCGCACTGGGCTTCTCCCTCGCGGCCTGTTCGGATTTCGCGCAGACCATTCCGACGAACCCATCGAATCCTATTCAGAAGGTCGCCGTGGTGCAGTTGGTGAACAACACCAACGATGTGGATGCGCCTGGGTATGTGCGGAAATATCTTGCCGAGGAGATGGGGCGCCACGCCTATGTCGTGAAGCCGATTCCCGAGACCGATCAACTCCTGAAGGATCAGATGGGCATCACGCTCGGCAAGCAGTTCGACATGGCGACCCCGCAGCAGCTGGGTGAGACGCTCGGTGTGGACGGCGTCTTGTACGGATCGCTCGAGGATTTCAGCCATAGCGTGATGGGCGTCGGCAATGAGAAGCGCGTTCGGGTTCGTGCGAAACTCGTCAACTGCAAGTCCGGAGAAACCGTCTGGTCGAATGGAATAGGAATCGTCAGTGGCTCGGGCGGCCAGGTAGGAAAAGCGGCAGGGTCGTTGCTTGACGACAGCGCGAAGGAATTGCCGCCGTTGTTCGGTACGCCGATTCAAGCGCCGTGGGTCGAGCATCGATCGGGGGGCCTGTCGTCGATGGGCGGCAAGGCAGGACTGATCGCCGGTGCCGTCGGCGGAATCGGAGAAAAGGTCGTGACGGGTGCCATGAATGTTCCGCTGTATGCGGAGACCAAGGAGGCGGTGCGCGGCGTCCTGCACAGCATCCCAACCGGTCCCGGAAACGTACAACCGATCGTCGATGCGGCGGCGGCCGCTGCGCCATCCTCAGTGCCGGCTCCGGGGGTTACTGTCGTCACGCCGCCGGCATCCGGTACAGGGGGGGCTTCGACCGCATCCCCGACCCAAGCGACGAAGCCGGCAGCAACCACAGCACCAGTGAAGAAATCCGCTCCGTAACTTGGGGCGTCACATCAACCATCCTCATTAAAGGAGATTACCTGTGACAGTCACCGCACGCATTCACCTCCCGCTTGCCGTTGGATTGGTCGTGAGCCTGATCGGCTGCGAAGCCAAAATGACCGGCCAAGTGAAGGACGACGCCAGTGTGACCGGGCAGACGCAGAAGCTCGAAACCGCCGGGAAAAACTATACCGGCCCGCAGTACACGGTTGGATTGGTCAGCTTCGCCAACAAAACTCCGTCCAAGGTCTTGGGCGTGGGCGAAGCCGCAACCGACATCCTCCGGACCATGCTGAAGAGCGCGGGGCTTGAACCGATCGACATCAGCACCTCCGCGTTGCAGCAGCAGGAAGAAGTGATCCGCTTGCAGCAGACCGGTGCCGTCAAGAGCGGCGCGAAGAATGCGGCGGAAGGGTTCGACGCCATCGACTACCGCATTCAAGGCGCCATCACCGGCTACTCCGAAGCCGAAGAGGCGACGAACTTGATGGTCTATCAGAAGAAGGCGCAGGTCGCGCGTGTCCAGGTCGATTACTCGTTGATCGACGTGGCGACCGGACGCAGCCTCGTGGCCGACTCGGGTATGGGCGAATACCGGAAGGAGACCGGCGGTGCGCTAGGCCTCGGTTCACGCTCGTCGGCGGACGTCGGGTTGCGTGACGGCGCGCTCCGCGACGCCTTCTCGAAGGCCATGGAAAAGATGATCACGAAGCTCAGCTCGCAGCCGTTCCAGAGCCGCATCCTCTCGGTGGAAGGATCGGAAGTGCTCATCCGCGCGGGCGAACGGTCGAAGTTGCCGGAAGGCGCTCGCTTGGCCGTCTATCGTGCGGGTAAGGAACTCATCGATCCGGACACAGGCCGGTCGTTGGGGAAGAAGGAAAAGCAGGTCGGCGAAATCGTCCTGACTAGCCACCAGAACGAGCGCGTATCCGAAGCGAAGAACGAGTCGGGCGTGCCCTTGCAGGTCGGCGACATCGTTCGCGCCATGAAGTAGCAGTTCGGTTTTCTCTCCGCTCCCGCCTCTCGTGGCCGTATGGCCTAGAGAGGCGGGAACATCCTTCTCCTCGACCCATCAACATCTTTTCCGTTCTACTCGCGGCTCCATTGAGCTGAATGCAAGAGATCTTGTCGCACGCTCTTGATCCGCCGTACCGCTCTCGCGTAATGCTGTCGCTTCTCGGACATGATTGTGTGCAGGAGAATCGACGATGCGAAGTAGGACGATCCAGGGCCTGGCTGCGTCTGCGCTAGTGATGTCGGCCGTTGTCGGCTGCACAACTGTGCCTGTGCCTCCGTCGGTGGCCGAGGGCTCGGCGGCGCGAGGCGCGTTCGTGACGGTACATCCGAAGGGAATCGACGATGTGTTGTACAACCCGGGGATGGGGTTCGCCGATTTTCATTTCGGCCAATACAGCAAGCCTGCTGTGCCGGACGAGTATCCGCGCTCGACGGTGGCGTACTTTCGCTGGTCGTGGACCGAATTGGAACCGGAAGAGGGGAAGTACGCGTTCGACTTTGTGGACGGCATCATCGCGCAAGCTAAAGCGAAGGGTGAAACGTTGGCCTTCCGTATCCTCACGGAGTACGAGCGCGGCACGCCGCAGTGGTTGCTGGCAAAAGGGGTCGACAGTTTCCACGAAACGGACGGCACGTTCCCTGACTATCGCAATCCGATCTTCAAGACGTATCACGAGCGACTGCTTGCCGCCTTCGGTGCGCGCTACAACGGTTCCCCGTCCATCGACCATGTCGATATCGGCAGCGTCGGCTGTTGGGGCGAGTGGAACACGGCCTGCTGCTTACCCGAGCAAGTTCCGCAATGTCAGCGCCTCTATCCCACGGAGGACGAGCAGCGGGCCATCGTGGATGCCTACCTCCGCTATTTCCCCGATACGCCGCTGGTGATGCTCCACAATGGGCCGTTGGCTTACGCAACGGGAAAAGGCGCGGGGTGGCGCGGCGACTGCTTCGGCGACTACGGGTATTTCACGAGTACGTGGAATCACATGGACGATGCGTATGCGCCGGTGCTGAAGGATCCGACCATCGCCGATGCCTGGAAGCGCGGGCCCGTGCAATTCGAGGTGTGCGGCTACATCCAAGATTGGTACGACAAGGGATTCGATCTTGAAAAGATTCTTCAGAAGGGGCGCGAGTGGCACGTCTCCGTGCTCAATGCCAAATCGCATCCCTTGCCGACGGCGTGGCGGGAACGGCTGAACGAGTACCAAAAGCAGATGGGGTATCGGTTGGTGCTGCGCGAGCTGTCGTGTCCGGTTGATCTAACCGCGAGCGACGAGTTTCGTGTGCGGTCGAGCTGGGAGAATATCGGTGTTGCGCCGATCTATCACACCTGGCCGCTTGCCTACCGGCTGCGGAATGCAGCCGACGCAGTTGTGCTCCAATGGACGAGTCGTGCGGACCTTCGGCAATGGCTGCCAAATGACCGGCAATCGATTGAGGATGGCGTGCTCGTTCCCGACTCCGTGCTGCCGGGAGCGTACACGCTGGACGTGGCAGTGTTGGATCAAGCTGGACAATCACCTTACGTACAATTGGCCATCGAAGGACGTCGTGACGACGGTTGGTACGCCGTAACTTCCGTGCATGTCAGTCGGTAAGTCGTTGGCAGACGGAGAACAGATTAGCGATGAACGGCTTGGTGCGGTGCGAGCACGTCGTCCAGAACGCGGTTGAGCGCCGAGAGGTCTTCGAGCAGGATGAGGTTGGGGGGGGTGTGTGGCGGGGCTGCGAGCAGCGGTGCGATCCCTGGTCCACCGAGCCCGACAGGACAGATCGAGCTGACCTCCTTGTGTAACGACGACACAAGCTCCGTGAGCTGTTTTTCGTTCGGAATGACCGTCAACGACACCAGCGCCAGTGCGGGTTGAATCTCCCGGCAGAGTCGCGCCAATTCCCCGACCGGCACGTCGCCACCCAGATAAATCACGCGGCATCCGCGCGCCGCACAGTGATACGCCACCGTCAGTGCGCCGAGCTCGTGCGTTTCCTGTGCGGGGCAGGCCACGATCACCTGCGGTCCTTGCTCAGGAACTGGAAGTTGGTTCAGGACGGCGTAGAGTTTCTGTTGCACGAGTCGGCTGACGTAATGTTCCACGGCCACGCTGAGCCGCCCCTCGTGCCACAGGTCGCCCACCCGCTGCTGTAGCGGAATGAGAATGCCGTGCAGCGCCTCTTCGAACGGCACGATCGCCACCGCGCCGTTCAACCGCCGCTCGAACATCGTCTTGTTTAGGGGGTCCAACGAAGTGCAGAGTTCGTCGAGTAGTCGCGTGTACGGATGTGCCGCCACCACACGCGCCACTGGCGGCGCTGTTCGCTTCGCCCGTTCGAGGAGTTCGTCTCGCCCTGCCAGCGCCAACGTTCCGATCGACGCGCCGCTGTCGACCTCTGCTTTGACGTGTCGCAACAACAACACATCGTCATCGGAATACTGGCGGTAGCGGTTCGCGCTGCGTGTCGGTTGGATCAGGCCGTGCCGCCGCTCCCACATCCGAATCACGTCCTTAGACAGGCCCGTGAGCTTCGCAACACGATGAATTCTATGGGTATTCATAGGATCGTGTAGGTGATAGTAGCATGCATGTCCAATGTTTGTACAATAAATTGTAGGAAAATCCGTGAAAAACTATTGACAATGGTATGAATAAGTCAATACATTGAACAAACATTGGACAATGATTGAACTGAAGTGCACTTTCCAAGGAGGTGACCTCATGGCGAACCGCAATATCAAAACTAGAGCGCGTCTCCATGAAGAGCAGTCTGAATTGCGACGTATGCGGTCAGCGACACGTGCGCTGTCTCCAGCTGCCGCTGACGATGGGTGTGTGAGGTGCGGGGGACTGTTGGTTCGAGACTACTGCGTCGATGTGGTGCAAGGAGGTGGCGAACTCACTGCTGCGCGCTGCATTCAATGTGGAGATGTGGTTGACGCCGTTATTTTGGCGAACCGTCAGATGCATGCCGTCGGGATATCGAATGGCCCGGCGCCGGTGTTGCGAGGCATCGCGCTGGGTCATCCGAATGCGTGATTTGTAAGGATTCAGTAGTAGTGCGGAGAACGGGCGACTACCCAAGGAGGGGCTTATGATGCGGAGTACGATCACCATCACAGTTGCGACGATCGCGATGTCTTTATCAGTGGGGACGGTGCGCCATGCGCACGCGGAGGCCGGAAGTGCGGAGGCGCCCATGGTGACCATTCCTGCTGGGGAATTCACCATGGGCAGCAATGAACATGCGGACGAACCACGCCATCAAGTTGTGCTCGATGCATTCCAGATCGACAAGTACGAAACGTCGAATGGGCGGTACAAAGAATTCATGAAAGCGACCGGCCATGCCGCACCGGCGTACTGGGACGATCCTCGCTTGAATAAATCCACGCATCCCGTGGTGGGTGTCAGTTGGCACGATGCGTCGGCCTTCTGCAAGTGGGACGGGAAGCGGCTCCCGACCGAGGCGGAGTGGG
This sequence comes from Nitrospiraceae bacterium, assembly GCA_046351095.1. Classification (GTDB taxonomy): domain Bacteria; phylum Nitrospirota; class Nitrospiria; order Nitrospirales; family Nitrospiraceae; genus BQWY01. Next base: position 2,253,253 of record JAXLZC010000001.1, on the reverse strand, counting down.
AGCGTGCCGCGAAAGGTCCGGCGGGCGACAATCATTATCCGTGGGGCGGCCATACGCTGGACAGCACGAAGGCGAACTACGGACAGAATGTCGGTCGCACACAACCGGTCGATGCGTATCCAGAAGGCGCAAGCGGCTTCGGCGTCTACAACATGGCGGGCAACGTCTTCGAATGGGTATCCGATTGGTACGACCCGAAGTCATACACCAAGAGCAACGCGCTGAACCCGCAAGGGCCGGAAAGCGGCTACAACTTTGCCAACCAAGGCGCGGTAAGGGTGCTGCGGGGTGGGTCATGGCTGGCTCCGGAAACATCGCTCCATACCAGCCATCGATTTTGGAATCAGCCGGACAACAATTCATACGGCGTGGGATTGGGGTTCCGGTGCGCGAAATCCGTCGCGCCGATTCTGCAGTCCGAGCAGACGGGGCGAGATGCGTATATGCAATCGCTCGTCAGCATGGGCACGGAGAAGTGGGCGGAGGCATTCGCCGCCATCGAGCGTGCGCTGAAAGACGATCCGAAGAACAAAGAGTTTCTTGCTACGCGCGATGTCATCAAGAAGAACATGAAGTGAGACTGGTTGCGGGCCATGCGTCGAGAAGAAGGAGTCTCACGATGAACCCTTGGGTTGCATGCCGAACATACCGGACAGACCGGACGGCGGTACGTCTCGTCGCGGCGATTTGTGCGACGTTGCTCGTCTACGGGACAGTGCTGGCTCATGCCGAGATGTCGGAGGGTTCGATTCCGCCGCACTCGACGGATGAGACGGCAGCGCGCGTTCGAGAGGCCGCGCACGCCGTGGATCGCGCCTGGGAGGTCTATCACCGTGCCGCGCTCGGCGGTACGGTGTCCTCACCGGATCAACAGTTGGTTATCGAGCAGCATCTACACGAGGCGCGCGGTCTGGTGGCTCAGGCCCGCGCCTTGTCTGAGCGTTCCGATGGCGCCGAACTGGACGCGGTGCTGCAGAAGATACGTCACCATGTGGATGCCTCAATCGCAGGCAGTCGTGAGAGAAAAAAATGAGTATGTCTGTCGGTGTGCCTCGATCGTTCGCGATGCTCCATGCCGCGCTCATGGGCATGATGGTTGTGGGGGTGGTTGTCGCGCCGAGTTGGAGCGCGACCGTGCTCGATCCGGTTCGTATGATCGATATTCCTGCCGGTCCGTTTCTGATGGGCACTGATCAAGACAATGGCCGAGACGACGAGCGACCCCGGCGATCCGTATATGTCGATCAATTTGCGATCGACGAAGTTGAAGTGACGAATGCCCGGTACCTGGGTTTTGTCCAGGCGACGGGCCATCGATTGCCTCCAAGCCCGTATGGCGACGGCCCCTTGTCGTTGTCTCCGGACATTGCGGCACTGCCCGTTGTGCAAGTGACCTGGTACGACGCGAAGGCGTACTGTGCCTGGACGAAAAAACGGTTGCCGACGGAAGCCGAATGGGAGAAGGCCGCGCGCGGCACGGACGGGCGAAGGTTTCCTTGGGGCAACGAGCCTGCAGACGCGACACGCGCACGGTACGATGTGGAGTGGGACGGTACGGCGACGATGCGCCCGGTGGGGACGCTGCCACACGGGGATTCTCCGTACGGCGTGAAAGATATGGCCGGGAACGCACGGGAATGGGTGGAAGATTGGTACGACGCGCAATACTACGCCGCGTCGCCCGATCGCAATCCTGTTGGACCATCAAAGGGGATCGTCCGCGTTATTCGCGGCGGCTCGTGGCACAGTCCCGTAGCAGACATTGCATCGACTTCGCGAGGACGTGGCGGGTTTGCCCTGCAGACCCACGGTACGGGGTTTCGTTGTGCGCGTTGAGGCTCTGTGGCCATGCGTGTGTGCCAGCTGTAACCTGTTGTCCCAATAGGTGTCGATTATGAACATTGTCCTTGCAGGTGGGACAGGATTTATCGGACGCGCCCTGTGTACGGCACTGTCTGCGCAGGGCCATTCCGTGACGCTCTTGGTGCGGAAGGCGTTGTCACGCGTTGCACCCATTTGCGGTCATGTCACGCACGTCCTCTGGGATGGCGCCACAAGCGGGTCATGGGAAGGCTGTGTGGAGCAGGCCGACGCCGTCGTCAATTTGGCCGGCGCGCCGATCGCGGACAGGCGATGGACGGAGGCGCGAAAGCGGCAATTGATTGCCAGCCGCGTCGATGCCACGCGTGTATTGGTCAAGGCGATAGCGAGCCGGTCGAGACGTCCCGTCACGTTGGTCAACGCCTCCGGCATCGGCTACTACGGGCCGAGCGATGAGATGGTATTTGACGAGCAGTCGGGACGAGGCCAAGGATTTTTGGCCGAGTTATCGGCTGCGTGGGAAGCGGAAGCGATGCGTGCGGAGTCGTTCGGTGCGCGAGTCGTGCGGTTGCGAATCGGCATGGTGTTGGAGCGTGACGGCGGCGCCTTGGCAAAAATGCACCTCCCCTTCGCCTTGGGCCTTGGTGGGCCGGTGCAGCCGGGTACACAGTGGATCTCGTGGATTCATCGCAGGGATCTGATTCGCCTGATCGAATGGGCGATTCGACAGCCCGCTGTTGTCGGCGCGCTCAACGCGGTGGCGCCCCATTCCGTGACGATGAACGAGTTCAGTCGCGCATTGGGGCATGCGCTCCATCGACCGTCCTGGTTGCCGGTTCCGGAGTTGGCGGTGCGTGTGGGGTTGGGCGAGATGGGCAGTATGCTAACGACGGGGCAGCGTGTTGTCCCGAAGAAGGCATTGGCGCAGGGGTTTACGTACGAGTATCCGAGTATTCAGGACGCGCTGTCGGCCGTCTATCGCTCGGAACGAGGCGTCGACACGATAGCCGCGTCGTAACCGACGAAAGACGATGTATACGAGTCACGCGGTCGTCACCATGGCCTGTGCGATTGGGATAGCCCTGGCGTCGGCTGTCCCCAGCGAGTCTGCGGTGCGGCCCCAACAAGGCGGCGACCCGACGATCGTGGTTGGCGATGCCTTCCCCGATGTTGTGTTGACCGGCAGCGACGGACAGCCTGTGCACCTCGCGAAAGAAGTCGGGCGCGTGCGGGTCGTGAGTATTGTGCCGCAACTCAATACGCCAGTGTGCGACGAGCAAACGCATCGACTCAGCGAGGCGCGCGACCGGATTGATGCGCGTATCGAATTGGTGACGATCAGTACGAATACAGCCGTCGATCAGGCGCAGTTTGCACGAAAGGCGCGGATCGAGAATGTGCGGTTTTTATCGGACGTGCCGGCGCGCGCCTTCGGGAAGGCGACCGGGTTGTTGTTGCCGCAGTACGATGTTTTACAACGGGCCGTGTTGGTGATCGATGCCCACCGAATCGTGCGGTATCTGCAGGTCGCGCCGATCGGCGAGGCGCCGAATTTTGCCCGTGCTCTTGAGACGGCGCAGCGGTTGCTGCACTAGGGTGCGCGCGGCTCGGTTTGTAGTGAGGGTGCCATGACGGCAGTGTTGACCTACGTCCATGTTCTGGCAGCCGGGTTGTTGATCGGGAAGGTGTTGTTGCTGTCTGCCGTGGTCGCGCCGATTTTGGCGAAGGAATTGGCCCCGCCACGCTTTAGCCAGGTCGTGCGTCGCCTCTTCCCGGCCTACTATGCCATGGGGGTCGTTGCGTCGGGGTTGGGGTTGGCAGCGGTGGTTGGTCTCGCGTTTCTCGGTGGATGGTCGGCGGGTGTGACCGTCGCTCTGTGTTTGTGGAGCGTCGTCGCCGCGGCGGAATCGTATTGCGGGTCGGTACTCACGCCTCAGAGCAACGCGATGCGCGACGAAATGAAGCGTCACGACGCGAAAGGGACCCTGCAGGCGACCGTGCAGTCGGCATGGGCCCGACTGCATCGCCGCTCATTATGGCTGAACACGATGGTCTTGATGGTGGGATGTGTGGTGTTAGGAGTGGCGCTGCAATTGGCATAAAGAAGGAGGTTCATGTGATGAATGCTGGTATGCAAACGAATCGTTCGTGGGGGCTGACGCTCATGCACGTTCCGAGATTGATGGCGGTGGGCGCTGTGCTCTCGCTTGCCCTCTGGTCGAACGTTGCTCTCGCCGCAGATACTTCGCGTGCGCCGCAGGGTGTGATCGGTGTGGCTTTGCAAGTTGGTGCGGAACGCGTCGGCGATCCGGCCGTGTTGTACATCGCCTTTGCCCATCCGGAAGGTCCGGCGCAAAAGGCGGGGCTCTCGCATGGCGATGAGATCGTGTCTGTCGACGGGCAGGCGTTGACCGGGAAGACCTACGATCAGGTGGCGCTGCTCATTCGCGGTGAATTGGGTACGTCGGTCACCCTTTCGGTGAAGGGCGACGGCGGCGCGCGGGAGGTGAAGGTCGTTCGTGTGGCGGCCGATTCGTTGCGTCAACCTGGCGGGGACGATCATGACATGGAACATGGGATGATCCCCGATCATCACGGGGCAACGAAGAAGTAGTCGTCTGGCGTTGGTGATACGTATGGGGCCGATTGTGTCGGACGAGGGACGCGCCGCCGACCCGTTGTCTGCGGCGTCTCTCAGACGAGTGATGAACTTCCAGCGGCGCGGCAGGGCATTACAGCTCTGGGGGTGCGGGCTGCTGTACGTCGCTGCGTTGTTGTCCACGATCGGCCCGTTGGTGTGGCCCAAGACGATCATGCTGTTTGGCACCACCATTGTGGGACCGAAAGTATTGTGGCTCTGGCCGATAGCGGTGGGGTTGCTGGCCGCACTCGGCGATGCCTGGGCGTTCGAGCGGACATGGAGATGGGAGATGACGATGGCCATGTTGGGATTTCAATGTGTCAGCGATGTGCTCTCAGCGGCTGCGGATGGGGTGACGGGTCTGCGCGTCGGCTCCTTGTTGGCGGTGGTGGCGACGGCCAGTTACCTGTTGTGGAGACGAGACGTGGTGCAGCGGCCCGCGCCCGTTCCATTGAGTGCGCGTCGGAACGTTCGGACTTCTGGGTCATGAACCTTGTCTACGAGTGAAATATGAAGATGTATGGGACGGTGTGTGCGGTGGTGGCCGTGCTGCTGTGTAGTGCGGTGCCCCAGGCGGTGCGGGCTGAAGACGCTTCCGGCGGCGAGCGGAATGGACGCGCGGTGTCTGCGGCGACTCCGTTGTCGCGCGCAAAGATCTTTCTGGCGGCGGGCGACTATCGTCGGGCGTTAGAGGCCTGTCAGCAAGAAGTGAGCGAGCGTCCCTCCGCGGCGAGTTATACGTATCTCACCTACATCTATCACGCATTGGATGGATACCTCGATCATGCCGCAGGCGCCGAGCAATGGGGCGCGGTCGAGGCGCTGTATTGGAACCTGGCCTATCGCGATGCGATGGATCTCGTGGACCCGCCCGGCGGCCTCGCGCGCATGGCGAAGGAAATGATTCAAGGCAGCGTGCGGTATCAGGCCGATGTGCATGCGGCGATGGCGGCGCGATTGGATAAGGCCGAGAGCGATCGCTTATGGGTGCAACAGACCGCGTGGCGGAAAGCGGAGCCTGATCGCTGGTGGGCCGGTGTGCCGCGCGAGTGGAATTGGTGAATCGGAACGCTGTGGGCAGGATGACACGAGGGAGGAAGCGCCGCGACTCCGCACGGCGCTTCCCACGAGGCGAGTGGGGGGCTGCGATGGGCTCACAGTTGCTCCACTCCCTCGGTTTTTTCGGTGCCGCTCAGGTCTCGGTTTTCGAGTCTGGGCGGCGCCCTCTCGTCTTGCGGACCGGGGGGCTGACCATCGGACGGGGTCGAGTCCTATGAGCGGTCGAGTGCTCGTCTGGTTTCGCCGGGATCTTCGTGTTCACGACAATCCTGCATTGGCCGCTGCGCGTGCGGCGGGGGATGTCGTGCCGGTCTTCATCTTCGACGAAGCTCTCTTGCAGCGCAAGGTCTTCGGCGCGACATGCGTGGCGTTTATGGTGGCGGCGTTGCGCGATCTGGCGGCTTCGCTTGAGGCGCTGGGCTGTCCGTTGCAGTGGCGGATCGGCGATCCGCGTGAAGAGATTCCACGTATGGCGCGTGACCTGCGCGTCGATGCCGTCTATTGGAACCGCGACTACGAACCGGAGGCTGTGCGGCGTGATCGTGATGTCGCTACAGGATTGGCAACCGCAGGCGTTGCGGTACACACCTGTAAGGATCATCTGGTTTTCGAGCCGGATGAGATCCGCAATGTGCAGGGCCAAACGTTTCAACGCTACAGTGCTTTTCGCTCCGCCTGGTGGAAGCGATGGTTCGCGTTGCCTGCAAGCGAGCGGACGTCGGCATCGTCTCCATCATCGTCCTTGATGCGGCCGTCTGTAGTCACATTGCGTGCGACGCTTCTTGGAGCGCATGCTCCCCTCCCCTCCAGCGTGGATCTTGGGTACGAGGATGTACCAGTGACCATCGATGGCGGTGAACATGCTGCGCACACGCGCTTGCGCGCCTTCGTCGAAGGAGCGTTGCATCGATACAGTGTTGGACGCAATCGCCCTGCGGTGGATGAGACGAGTGTATTGTCGCCGCACTTCCGATTCGGGACGCTGAGTCCGCGCACGGCGATTCGTGCGGCGCTCGATCGGCTTGGCGAGGGCGGCGCGGTGTCTCGAACCGATGTCCATGTGTGGATCGACGAATTGATCTGGCGCGAGTTTTTTCTCCACGTCATGGCGGGGTATTCGCATGTGGTCGATGGGCCCTTTCGCCCGACGGCGCGGGTGGCCCCCAGCCGACCCGACGATGCGGTCGCGCGCCGCTTGTTCCAAGCCTGGTGCGACGGTCGCACCGGCTATCCGCTCGTCGATGCCGGGATGCGGCAAGTGAATCGCACGGGGTGGATGCATAACCGTGTGCGCATGGTCGTCGCGTCGTTCCTTGTGAAAGACTTGCGGCTTGACTGGCGCTGGGGCGAGCGGTACTTCATGCAGCGGTTGCTCGACGCGGATCTCGGCGTCAACAACGGCAATTGGCAATGGTGTGCGTCGACCGGAACGGATGCGATGCCGGGCTATCGGATTTTTCATCCTGAGCTGCAAGGCAAAAAATTCGACCCCGGGGGAGACTACGTGCGACGGTACGTGTCGGAGTTGGCAGCGGTTCCGACGGCGCAGATCCACGCGCCGCATCGAATGAGTGTCGCGACCCAGGCCGATGCGGACTGTCGTATCGGCGTCGATTATCCGGCCCCGGTTGTGGAGCACGAGCGAGCGCGTGAGGAGTACCTGGCGCTCACGTCATCGGGAGGCGCGTCGTCGTATGGTGGCTGAGGCGTTGCCGATGCGAATGGGCATCAGCCAGTGTTTGCTCGGCGCACCGGTGCGGTATGACGGTGGTCATAAGCGCGACACGTTTTTGATCGACGGGCTTGGCCCGTACGTCGAATGGGTGCCTGTGTGCCCGGAAGTGGAAGCCGGTTTAGGAACGCCGCGCGAGGCGATGCGGCTTGTCGGCACGTCGGAGCATGCGCGGCTCGTGACGATCCACACCAGCGTGGATCATACCGATCGTGTCGTGCGCTGGGGCGCTGGGCGTCTTCAAGAATTGGTCGCGCTGTCCTTGTCTGGATATGTCTTCAAGAAGGACTCCCCGAGTTGCGGGATGGAGCGTGTCCGGATCTTCAACCGACACGGTATGCCTGCCACGCGAGGCGCAGGCCTGTTTGCCCAGGCGTTTCGTGCGCAGTTTCCGTTGACGCCGGTGGAAGAAGAAGGACGGTTGAGCGATCCGAGGCTGCGCGAGAATTTTATCGAGCGGGTGTTCGCGTATCATCGTTGGCTACAGATGCAACGCGAAGGGCTGACGCATCGGCGGTTGATCGACTTTCACAGGGTGCATAAGTATTTGCTCCTCGCCCATAGCCCGCAACTGTATCGGACGCTCGGGACCATCGTGGCGCAGGCGCACGGATCGACGATGAAGGACATCGGACAACGCTACGGCGCGCTTTTTATGGAGGCGCTTGCGAAGCGGGCCACGGTGAGCAAACACGTCAATGTATTGCAGCATCTTCTGGGGCATTTTCGGAAGCACGTGTCGGCGACGCAAAAGCGGGAATTGCTCGCCGTGATCGACGACTACCAGCGCGGGATGGTGCCGTTGATCGTGCCGATCACGCTGGTGCGGCACTATGTGCGACTGGTCGACGTGCCGTATGTCTGCGATCAGGTCTACCTGAATCCACACCCGAAAGAATTGATGCTGCGCAATCATGTGTGAGCGTTTGATGGATCACGGTGAAGCATAAAGGAGTGTGTCATGAGTGCTGGAACGAACGGAGTCATTTTGGTGGGTCACGGCGGTATTCCCAAAGACTGCCCGGGTGAATTGGTCACGAAGCTGAAGCGGTTGGAGGCGCAGCGGCGCGCGACCAAGTCGCCGATGAGTGCGGAAGAACACGAGCTGGATACGAAGATTCGCCGGTGGCCACGGACGAAGGACACGGATCCCTACCGGTCTGGATTGGAAGCCGTTGCGGCGGCGTTGCAGCCGAAGTTGAACGGCGAGTTATTCGGCGTCGCGTATAACGAATTTTGCGCGCCGACATTGGAAGAGGCCGCGGCGGACCTCATCCGTCAGGGTGCCACGCGGATCCGCGTCATCACGACGATGTTCACGCCAGGCGGTTCCCATTCTGAATTGGAGATTCCTGAAATTTTGGAGGCGCTGCGCCAGGAATATCCTGCGGTGAGCTTTCACTATGCCTGGCCGTTCGATTTGGACCTGGCGGCGGGCATGTTGGCCACGCAACTGAATCATGCCTGATAGCGAGCGGGCGGGACGCGAAGTTGCTGAAACGACGCGATGTGCTTAGTCGCTCTCGGCCTCACGTGGGTGCGACATAGTCGGCGACGACGGCTTGCAGGTGTCCAGCGCGAGACAGGGCGGGATGATTTGCCGCACGCTGCCGTCTGTCATGCCGCCGATGGACAGACTCGGTTCCCACAGGAGCGATGTGGGGGTATACCCGAGGCTGAGTATTCTCATCAGATCCTGGCCATTCGCCGTCGGTGTATATCCCGGTACGATGGCCTCAACGTTCAGTAACGACAACGTGTTGAATCCTGTCGAGAGGTGGTTGCCGTATTGTCCCGTCAATGCGCCGCCGCCCGCGACCGTGCAACCGTTGAAACATAACAGGCCAGGCGGTTGGTTGAGCAACGTCAATTGTTGCGACGGCGCGATGGAGCCGTTCAACACGCCGGAGACGATGCCGCGGATGCCCGTGGCAGCAATGCCGAGGGTCCCGTTTACGATACCGACCTGGATCGGTTGAGCAAGCGTGCCGACTACGCCGCTGCGAGCCGTGAGCGTCGACGGGCCGAGCGCCAAAAGTCCGGTGCCGGACCCGCTGAGAATCGATCCTGCGGCGTCGAGATCCACCGATCCGTTCGATGCGGAGACTGACGCGACGACGAGATCGCCACTTTGGTTCCGTATCGACACCGACCCGCTTGTGCTGGTCAATCCGCTCTCAGCGCCGAGACTTCCCACTGCCGGCACCGATCCGATCGTGAGCGTACCTGCGTTCACGAGCTGCACGGAGCCGCTTGTTCGTCCTCCGACGGTGCCCACCTGGTTGCCCGGCAATGTGAGCGTGAAGGGGCCAGTGCCGGCCAGATTCAGATGACGCGCTGTCAGCGTCCCACCCGATGATTGTGTCGTGGCGCCGCCGCTCGAGAGACCAAGCACGGCTGAGCCTGCGTGGATCGGCGCGTCCACCGCCAATGCACCGCCTGTCACGAGCGTAATGTCGTGGTTGCCGGATGTAATGCCGCTGGTCGTTCCTACAGTCGCGATATGAAGGGCGTCAGCGTCCGTGTATTGCACCGGGCCTGATGCCGAGAGCGCCAGCGTATCGACGTGGTTCCCCACGTCCGTCATCGTCACAGCTCCACCGCTGACAACTTCCAGCGTCGGTGTCGAAATGGCTCCGCTTTGCGTCAGCGCACCGGTAGCAATGACCTCCAACGTGCCGCTGATCGTCGAGGCGCCGAAGTCGAGCGCATTGGCGTCGTGCAGGGCCACGTTGTTGCCGCTAGTGATGGACACCGTGTTGAAGTCGTTTGCCGCATGGGTCAACGTGATGGTATTGCCGCTTCCAACATCGAGGGTCGTTGCACCCGCAACCGTCAGCGGTCCGTTCTGCGAGAGTGCGCCATTGGTGACGACATCCAACGTACCGCTGATCGTTGACGCACCGAAGTCGAGCGCAGTCATGTCACGGAGGGCGACATTGTTGCCGCTGATGACGGACACCGTGTTGAAGTCGTTTGCCGCATGGGGCAGCGTGATGTTGTTCGCTGTTCCGGCTGCCAGCGTCGTGGTGCCGGCGGCGTAGATCGGTCCCACCTGTGTGATGGCCCCCGTGCTCGACAACGCGAGTGTGCCGGTGGAGGTCGCGCCGCTGTTGGCGCTGAGACCGATCGATCCGATGGTAATCGGTCCGGCTTCGGTGAGGGCGATGTTGCCGCCGGTGATGTTGACGGCGTCGAAGCTGTTGCCTGCGTTGGTCAAGGTCACGTTGCCGCGAACGCCGCCGCTACCGCCGAGGTCGGTGATCGTCAGTGTCCGACCGCTTCCGAGCGTCACGGGCGCCGATTGCGTGAGGTTATAGGTCTGCAGCGCGGTGCTGGTCAGTGCGGGTGAGGCGGTGGAAAAGCGAACCGAGCCACCGAACGTATTTCCGGGATTGGCCAAGGTGATGGCCGAGCCGACGAGCGGCGGGCCTGCAAATGTGGAGGTCGTGCCTCGGGTGTGAATGATGATCTCCCCGGAGCCTGGCAGGATCAGACTATTGAGGTGCGTATCTGCACCGAGAATGATCAGCGAGCCGCTGCCGCCGATGAACGAGCGAGTGCCACCGTCGCGCAAAATGCCGGTGAGGTCGATGATGCCGCCTGGCGCGAGCGTCACGTCGCCGGTCACCGTGAGCGTGTCCGATGATGGAATCGTGATGTTTCCGGTGCCGGTACTGGCGGTGAGATGGCCACCGACAGTCGAGGTGCCCAACCCCAACGCGGTGCTGTTGTAGATCGTGACGGAGCCGACCGTCCCGGCGGCGGTCGTATCGAACGTGGCATTGCCTGCTACGGAGAGCGCGCCGGATTGGGTGAGGGCGCCGCCGCTTGTGACATCCAGTGTGCCGCTGATGGTCGAGGCGCCCAGGTCGAGCGCATTCACGTCACGGAGGGCGACATTGTTCCCGCTGGCGATCGACACGGTGCTGAAATCATTCGACGCATTCGTCAAAGTGATGTCGGTGGAGGTCCCGGTTGCGACGGTGGTTGCTCCCACAACCGTCAGCGGTCCACTTTGTGTGAGTGCACCATTGGCGACGACATCCAATGTGCCGCTGACCGTTGACGCACCGAGGTCGAGCGCATTGGCGTCGCGCAGCGCAACGTTGTGACCGCTGGCGATCGACACGGTGCTGAAATCATTCGTCGCGTTCGTCAATGTGATGTCGTTCGCAGCGCCGACGGTGAGTGTGGTTGCGCCGGTCACCGTCAGCGGTCCGCTTTGTGTGAGTGCGCCATTGGTGACGACATCCAGCGTGCCGGTGATCGTGGACGCGCCAAGGTCGAGCGCATTGGCATCGCGGAGCGCGACGTTGTTGCCGTTGACGATGGCTACAGAGCCGAAGTCGTTCGTGGCGTTTGTCAGTGCGATGTCATTCGTGGCCCCGACGGTGAGCGTGGTTGCGCCGGTCACCGTCAGTGGTCCACTTTGTGTGAGTGCGCCATTGGTGACGACATCCAACGTGCCGCTGATGGTCGACGTTCCGAGGTCGAGCGTAGTGGCGTCGCGCAATGCGACGTTATTGCCACGGATGATCGTGATGCTGCTGAAGTCATTCGCTGCATTGGTCAGCGTGATGTCGTTGCCGCTTCCAACATCGAGCGTCGTTGCCCCCGCAACCGTCAGCGGTCCACTTTGTGTGAGTGCGCCATTGGTGACGACATTCAACGTGCCGCTGATGGTCGATGCCCCGAAGTCGAGCGCGTTGGCGTCGCGTAGCGCGACGTTGTTGCCGCTGACGATGGCTACAGAGCCGAAGTCGTTCGTGGCGTTTGTCAGTGCGATGTCATTCGTGGCCCCGACGGTGAGCGTGGTGGCGCCGGTCACCGTCAGTGGTCCACTTTGTGTGAGTGCGCCATTGGTGACGACATCCAACGTGCCGCTGATGGTCGAGGCGCCGAAGTCGAGCGCATTCACGTCACGGAGGGCGACATTGTTCCCGCTGGCGATCGACACCGTGCTGAAGTCGTTCGCCGCATCGGTCAGCGTGATGTTGTTGCCGCTTCCGACAGTGAGTGTGGTGGTCCCCGCGACCGTGAGCGGGCCGCTTTGCGTCACCGCGCCGTTTGTTGTGACATCCAGGTTGCTGCTGATGGTCGAGGTCCCGAGGTCGAGTGCGTTGGTGTCGCGGAGCGCGACATTGTTGCCGCTGAGGATGGACACCGTGTTGAAGTCGTTTGCCGCATGGGGCAGCGTGATGTTGTTCGCTGTTCCGGCTGCCAGCGTCGTGGTGCCGGCGGCGTAGATCGGTCCCACCTGTGTGATGGCCCCCGTGCTCGACAACGCGAGTGTGCCGGTGGAGGTCGTACCGCTGTTGGCGCTGAGACCGGTCGATCCGATGGTAATCGGTCCGGCTTCGGTGAGGGCGATGTTGCCGCCGGTGATGTTGACGGCGTCGAAGCTGTTGCCTGCGTTGGTCAAGGTCACGTTGCCGCGAACGCCGCCGCTACCCCCGAGGTCGGTGATCGTCAGTGTCCGACCGCTTCCGAGCGTCACGGGCGCCGATTGCGTGAGGTTATAGGTTTGGAGCGCGGTGCTCGTCAGTGCGGGTGAGGTGGTGGAAAACCGAACCGAGCCACCGAACGTATTTCCGGGATTGGTCAAGGTGATGGCCGAGCCGGTCAATGGCGCGCCTGAGAACAGCGACGTGCTCCCGCTTGTGTGAATCATCACATCGCCGGATCCGGGTAACGGCAGGGTATTGAGGTTGGTATCGGAGCCGAGCGTGATGAGTGAGCCGGTGCCGCCGACCAGTGAGCGTGTGCCGCCGTTCCGTATCGTGCCGGTGAGCGCGATCATGCCGCTTGGCGTGAGCGTCACGTCCCCAGCTGCGGTGATTGTCTCCGAAGTCGGGATCGTAATATCGCCGGTGCCGGTACTGGCGGTGAGGTGGCCGCCGATGGTCGAGGTGCCCAACCCCAACGCGGTGCTGTTGTAGATCGTGACGGAGCCGACCGTCCCGGCGGCGGTGGTATCGAACGTGGCATTGCCTGCTACTGAGAGCGCGCCGGATTGGGTGAGGGCGCCGCCGCTTGTGACATCCAGTGTGCCGCTGATGGTCGAGGCGCCCAGGTCGAGCGCATTCACGTCACGGAGGGCAACGTTGTTCCCGCTGGCGATCGACAGGGTGCTGAAGTCATTTGCTGCGTTCGTCAACGCGATGTTGTTCGCGGCGCCGACGGTGAGTGTGGTTGCGCCGGTCACCGTCAGCGGCCCACTTTGTGTGAGTGCGCCGTTCGTGGTCACATCCAAGGTGCCGCCGATCGTGGACGCGCCAAGGTCGAGCGCAGTGGCGTCGCGCAGTGCAACGTTGTGACCGCTGGTCACCGCAACTGTACTGAAGTTGTTTCCCCCGTTCGTCAACATGATGTCGTTCGGGGCGCCGACGGTGAGCGTGGAGGCGCCGGTCACCGTCACCGGCCCGGATTGTGTGAGTGCGCCGTTTGTGATGACATCCAACGTGCCGCTGATCGTGGAGGTCCCGAGGTTGAGCGCGGTAATGTCGCGCAGCCCGACGTTGTTGCCGCTGACGATGGTTACAGAGCTGAAGTCGTTGGCGGTATTCGTCAGGGTGATGCTGTTTGCCGCGCCGGCCGTCACGGTTGTCGTCCCTGCGACGGTGAGCGCGCCACTTTGAGTCACGGCTCCGGATGTTGTGATATCCAAAGTTCCTGCTAGAGAGGACGGGCCCAGTACTAATCCCGTCGCATCGCGGAGCGCGGCGTTGTTGGCGCTGGTGATGGCGACCGTCCCGAAGTCGTTCCCCGCGTTCGTCAGCGTCACGTTATGGCTGGTGCCGGCGTTGAGGGTGGAGGTTCCCGACACGACCACTGCGCCGGATTGCGTAATAGCCCCACCGGCTGTGACGGTAAGACTGTTCCCGGCTGCAAGTGTGAGCGAGGGCAACGCCACCGGGGCGTTGTCGTAGAGGAGTGTCAGGTTCCGGAGGTTCGTCAGGCCGCCGAGCGTCGGCACCGTCGCGCCGGCGTTGACGTTCCGGATCGACACATCGCGGATGTTTGTGAGCGTCCCGCCGAAGGAAAGCGCACCCGAGAAATTGTTGGCCTGTGTGCCGAGGAGCATGTCGCTGGCGGAGGCGGTCGCCGTGAGCGAGGTGGTGCCGCCGACCGTCACGACGCCGGTTTGACTGAGTGCCCCGCCGGTCGTCACCGCCAGATTGCCTGCGATGGCCGACGTGCCCAGCACGAGTGGGTTGCTGTCGCGGAGCGATACGTTGTTGCCGCTGGTCACGGCCACGCTGCTGAAGTTGTTACTCGCATTGGTCAATGTGATGTCGTTACTGCCGGAGGCGACTGTCGTCGCGCCGGGCACCACGAGTGCGCCGGATTGTGTGATCGTCCCACCGGCCGTCACGGTCAGGGCGCCGCCGGAGGTCAGCGTCACTGCCGGGAGGAGGACGGCAGCGTTGTCGTACTGCAACGTCAGATTCCGCAAGCCGGTCAGGCCGGACAGCGTCGGAACGGTCGCCCCAGCGTGAATATTGCGGATCGCCACATCGCGGATGTTGGCGACGGTCCCCGAGAGAGACAAGGCGCCTGTAAAGGTGTTTGGCTGCGTATTCAACAGAAAATCGGTTCCTACGGCAGTGGCCGCGAGCGAAGTCGTGCCTGCAACGGACAGGACGCCGCTTTGACTGAGTGCGCCACCGGTCGTGGTAGACAGTGTGCCGCTGATGGTGGAGGCGCCGAGGATCAGCGCATTGCTGTCGCGGAGCGACACGTTGTTGCCGCTGGTTACGGCGACGCTGCTGAAGTTGTTGCCCGAATTGCTCAGTGTGATGTTGTTGGCGGTACCGGCGGCAAGGGTCGTGGTGCCTGCGACGGTCACGGCGGCGGTTTGCGTGAGCGCTCCGTTCGTGGTGATGTCCAGATTGCCGCTGATGGTGGAGGCGCCAAGAATCAGCGCATTGCTGTCGCGGAGCGACACGTTGTTGCCGCTGGTCACGGCGACCGTTCCGAAGTTGTTGCCCGCGTGATTCAGCGTGATGTTGTTGGCGGTACCGGCGGCGATTGTGGTGGCGCCGGTGACTGTGAGCGCGCCGCTCTGCGTCAGGGCGCCGCCCGTCGTGATGCCGAGGGTGCCGCTGATCGTGGAGGCGCCGAGGTCCAGCGCGCCCGCGTCTCGGAGCGACACGTTTCCGCCGCTGGTAATCGTCACGGTGTTGAAATTGTTGGTGGCCGTCGTCAGCGTGATGGCGCTTGCCGCGCCGGCGGCAATGGCGGTGGTGCCCGACACGGTGAGCGCCCCGGTTTGTGTCACCGCACCGGACGTAATGACTCCCAATGTGCCGCTGACCGTGGATGTGCCGAGCACCAGTGCATTGGAATCGACGAGCGTGACATTGTTGCCGCTGGTGACCGCCATGGTGCTGAAGTTGTTGGCGGCGTTATTCAGCGTAATGTCGTTTCCCGCGCCGGTGGCGAGGGTGGTGACGCCGGTGACCGTGAGCGCGCCGCTCTGCGTCAAGGCGCCGGCCGTCGTGATGCCGAGTGTGCCGCTGATGGTGGAGGCACCGAGATCCAGTGCATCCGCGTCGCGCAACGACACGTTTCCGCCGCTGGTAATCGCCACGGTGTTGAAGTTGTTGGTGGCCGTCGTCAGCGAGATGGCGTTGGCGGATCCGGCGGCAATGGTGGTGGTCCCCGCCACAGATAGTGCGGCGGTTTGCGTGAGCGCCCCGTTCGTCGTGATGTCCAGATTGCCGCCGATGGTAGAGGCTCCGAGAATCAGCGCACCGCTGTCTCGCAGCGTGACGTTGTTGCCGGTGGTCACGGCGACCGTCCCGAAGTTGTTGCCGGCGTTGGAGAGCGTGATGTCGTTGCTGCCGGCCGTCAGCGTTGCCGTGCCGGGTACGACGATGGCGCCGCTTTGGGTGATCGTCCCACCGGCCGTCACCGTTAGGTTGCCGCCGGTGGCAAGCGTGAAGGCCGGGAGTACGACGGGGGCGGCGTCGAAGAGGACGGTCAGATTGCGCAGGGTGCTCATGCCCGTGACGCTTGGGACCGTGGCTCCCGCGTTGACGTTGCGGATCGACACGTCGCGGATGTTCGTGAGCGTGCCGCCGAAGGCGAGTGCGCCTGAAAAATTGTTCGCTTGGGTTCCGAGGAGGATGTCGCTGGCGGCGGCGGTGGCGGAGAAGGTGCTGGTGCCGCCGACCGTGAGGACACCGCTTTGACTGAGTGCGCCACCGGTCGTGGTGGACAGTGTGCCGCTGATGGTGGAGGCGCCAAGAATCAGCGCGTTGCTGTCCCGGAGCGTGACGTTGTTGCCGGTGGTCACGGCGACCGTCCCGAAGTTGTTGCCGGCGTTGGATAACGTGATGTCGTTGCTGCCGGCCGTCAGCGTTGCCGTGCCTGGTATGACGATCGCGCCGCTTTGCGTGATCGAGCCGGCCGCCGTCGCCGTCAGGTTGCCGCCTGTCACAAGTGTGAAGGCCGGGAGCACCACCGGGGCGGCGTCGAAGAGGACGGTCAGATTGCGCAGGTTGGTCATGCCCGTGACGCTTGGGACCGTGGCTCCCGCGTTGACGTTGCGGATCGATACATCGCGGATATTGGTGAGCGTACCGCCGAAGGCGAGTGCGCCGGAGAAAGTGTTGGCTTGCGTGCCGAGGAGAATGTCACTGGCGGCGGCGGTGGCGGAGAAGGTGCTTGTGCCGCCGACCGTCAGGACGCCGCTTTGACTGAGCGCACCGCCGGTCGTGGTCGCCAGATTCCCGCCGATGGTGGAGGCGCCCAGAATCAGCGCGTTGCTGTCCCGGAGCGTGACGTTGTTGCCGCTGGTCACGGCCACGGTGCTGAAGTTGTTGCTCGCGTTATTCAGTGTGATGTCGTTGGCGGCGCCTGCCGCGAGTGTGGTCGTACCCGTCGCGGTGACCGCGCCGCTTTGCGTGAGGGCCCCGTTTGTCGTGATGTCGAGTGTGCCGCTGACGGTCGAGGCGCCAAGGATCAGAGCATTACTGTCGGCAATACTGACGTTGTTGCCGCTGACGATCGACAGAGTACTGAAATTATTGGCGGCATTCGTCAGTGAGATAGTGTTGCCGGCACCGGCTGTGAGCGTGGTGGCGCCGGTGACCGTGAGCGGGCCGCTCTGCGTCATGGCGCCGGCCGTCGTGACGCCGAGGGTGCCGCTGACGGTGGAGGCACCAAGGTCCAGTGCGCCCGCGTCGCGTAACGACACATTGCCGCCGCTAGTAATCGTCACGGTGTTGAAGTTGTTGGTAGCCGTCGTCAGCGTGATGGCGTTGGCGGATCCAGCGGCAAGGGTTGTGGTGCCTGCGACGGTCAGGGTTCCGCTTTGGGTGATGGCTCCTGCCGTCGTGACGTCCAGATTCCCGCTGACGGTCGAGGCACCTAGCGCCAATGCGTTGCTGTCGCGGAGCGTGACGTTGTTGCCGGTAGTCACGGCCACGGTGCTGAAGTTGTTGCTCGCGTTATTCAGTGTGATGTCGTTGGCGGCGCCTGCCGCGAGTGTGGTCGTACCCGTCGCGGTGACCGCGCCGCTTTGCGTGAGGGCCCCGTTCGTCGTGACACCGAGTGTGCCACTGATCGTGGAGGCGCCAAGGATCAGGGCATTACTGTCGGCGATACTGACGTTGTTGCCGCTGGTCACCGCCACCGTGCTGAAGTTATTGCCCGCGGTCGTCAGCGTGACGGCATTGGAAGATCCGGCGGCAATGGTCGTGGTGCCCGCCACGGTGACGGCGCCGCTTTGTGTGAGGGCGCCATTCGTTGTGACATTGAGTGTGCCGCTGATGCTCGAGGCGCCAAGAATCAGCGCGTTGCTGTCGCGGAGCGTGACGTTGTTGCCGCTGACGATGCTGACCGTGCCGAAATTATTCGTGGCACTCGAAAGCGTCACGTTGTTTGCGGCCGCCGAGCCGGCGGTGACCGTCGTGGTCCCTAACGAAGTCAGAGCGCCGGTGAGGTTGATGGCTCCCGCCCCGCCTGCGTTGGTGCCGATCGTCAGGTCGATGTTCGCCGTTCCGGCATTGATGGTGCCGGTGCCTGAGATATCGCCGGTGCCCGTGCTACGCGTGCCGCCGGCTCCGGCATCGTTGGCGGTCATCGCGATGGCGCCGTTGTTGGTGGCCACGCCGGCGTTGACCAGTATGTCGCGCCCGGCCCGCATCGTGATGCCGAGGCCGGAGCCAGTCATGGAGATGGCATTGGAGATGGTGATGTCGTTGTCGGCCTGCAACAGCACGTTGGCGCCGGCGCCGTTGATCGTGGTCGGTGCAATGGTGCAGAGCGACGCTGCGCAGTTGGGGTCCGCAAATTGATCGACTTGAGAGAGCGTCGCGGTCCCGCCGGTCGCGACGGTGATGTTGGTCGGATCGAGCAACACGGACCCAAACTGCCCATTCGGGGCCGTAGCGTCGACCTGCCCGGTGAATTCCAGTTGCCGATGGCCGGATGTCTCGATCTGCCCGCCGTCGCCACCTGCTTCGCCGCCGCGCGCGGCAATCGTTCCACGGAACGCCGTGGATCCATCCGACCAGAGGACGACGTTGCCTGCGGAACTGCGATCGGCCCCCGACGTGTCGATGTGCGCATTGGTGGACATCACGGTGGAGTCGCTGGAGGTCGCGAGCACGTTGCCGCCGTCACTGTCCGTGGCGCCGCGCGCGAGGATCGTCCCGCCGACGCCGACCATCTGGCCGCTCAGTGTGACCGTGCCTGGTTGCGCCTGTGCCTCGGCTGCCGAGACATCCAACGTGCCGGTGTTCAGCACGCGCCCGTCGGCATGACGGACCTCCCCCTGGTGCTGCTGCCAGCCGAGGACACCGCTGTTCTGCACCGGGTCGCTGCCTTCCAGGCGAATGACGCCGCCGCGCTCCACGAGGCTCTGTGCCCGAATCACACCCGATTGATTTACGACGGAGGAGAAGATGTCGCCCGACGCCTTGGCCGACAAGATCACCTGACCGCCCGGTGCCTGGATCGTGCCGCTGTTGGAGACGGCGCTGGCCAACGGTGTGCCGTCCGTGTCGCGCACCTGCGTGGCTACCTTGTCGCTGAGGACGTACCGAATCAGTCCGTCGCCCATGAGATCCAGCGTGAGGCGTTGGGCGGATCCCAACAGAGTCGTGCCGAGGTGGCCGACGATGAGCCCTTCGTTGGCGACGCCGGGCGCGACGAAGACGGCGTACCCATGGTCGGAGATGCGGATCTCGCCACGATTGACGACGCTACGTAATTCTTTCAGAGGATCCTGGGCGAAGAGGTACTTCCCCGCCATGAAGTCGCTGTCGCGAATCTGCAGTGTCGTCGCCAACAGGCCGGCGACATTCACCTGTGCACCGGCGCCGAACAGAATGCCGTTGGGATTGACGAGGAACAGCTGTCCGTTTGCCTGCAGGTGTCCGAGGATGACGGAGGGATCGAGTCCGACGACGCGGTTTAAGGCGACGGCATTCGCGGAGGGTTGAAGGAAGCGGACGGTCTCCCCGGAGCCGATGGAGAACTGCTGCCAGTTGAGGATGGCGCGATTCGTCCCTTGCTGCACGGTCAGCGTCTGCGGGTCGACCTGCTGGATGGTCGCCTGGCCACTCCCTACGGTTCCGCCGCCGGGCAGTGCGTCCGTGCGCGACGGCGCAGCCCAGGTGAGGCCGACGAGTACCGCCGCTAGAACGATTCCTCTGCTGGTGCGACCGAACGGCATCCGAGCTCGTCTCAAGGCGCAGCCCTCCATGGGCGCTCCTTCAAACAAGTGTAGCAGGCGCGAAACGCCAACCCTGCGACAGCACAGGCGTTTTCCTGGGATTTTGTCGGATTTCTTTAGAAGCGGGCGATGGCCTGGAGATAGAGGGTCGGCGAGCGGTCCCCGGAGAGGGTTCCGCCGACCGGCTGCGCGGAGAGAGGAAACCCGAGATCGGCCCTGATACTGGTCTGCCCCCACGTGGACAGCATGGTCTGCACGCCGAAGCCGACACCGGTCAGGCTTGCGCTGCGGTGCTCGCCCGGCGCGGGGTTGCGCACGCGGCCGCCGCCGTGGTCGACGAAGACGCCGAATTGCGTGGGCGGAAGTTTCGACGACCACACCGGAATGCGGAGTTCTCCGCTGACCGTATACCCTTCATCGACGAACCGTTCGCCCAATTGGTAGCCTCGCACCGAGTCCGGGCCGCCGAGCAGGAGTTGCTCGATGACGACCAAGGGACCCGTCGAGATTTGGCCCGACCCTTTGAGGATGAACAATAGGTCGTGCGGCAAGCTCTGGATACGTCCTGCCGAGACGGTGCCTTTTGTGAAACGGTTGTCGGCGCCTTGGCGTGTGGTGAGCCGGTCGTTGTTATCCATGCCGCCCCACACCTCCCCTACCCCTTGGAACCCGTACACCGAGGCATAGGTGCGCCCCGATCCATCGAGCTGGTCGTAGTTGACGCCGGCCTTAAGCAGGCGCACGCGATCCGATCCGGTCAGGCTGCCCAGCGTGGAGAGGCGGTTGTCTTTCGAGGCGAAGCCGGTATCGACGATCACGGTCTGGGTGCGGGTCTTGACGAGCGGATGGCTGAGGGAGAGATCGTAGGTGCTGATACGTCCACGAATTTCCAGCGCGGACAGGTGCGCGCCCACGTCGAACCGTCCGGTCGAGACGCTGGCGGCGAGCTTTGTGCCGTGGACACCGAGAGGCACCGCATAACTTGCCGTGCCGAACAACAATTGATCCGGCTTGTCGCCGATGATGCCGTTGAGCGTCAGCATGCTCCCGTCGATGCCGAGGTTGCCGATTTCTCCCGTCGCGCCGAAGCGATGTCTGGACACGGTGTTAAACCCGTAGTTGTTGTAGTCGAGGGTGAGGTGTATCGGGCGGCGGTCTTCGACGAGTACGTCGAGATCCGTGCTGCCTGGTGTGGCGCCGGGCCGCAAGGTGGCGGAGGTTTTTAATTCCGGATACCCGTTCAACAGCAGCAGCGACCGTTCGACATCCTGGTTGCGGATGAGCCGTGCTTCCATCACCGGCGCAAAGTGTTTGCGGATGAAGTCTTCCGAATAGGCGCGTTGCCCCGTGACCGATAGGGCGCCGAGTTGACCTTCCAAGACCGCCAGTTCAACATACCCGTCGCGGATTTCTTGCTGCGGCACATAGGTCGAGGCCAGTGTGTACCCACGGGCACGGTACATGTCCGTGACGTGGGCGGCCACTTCCTCGAGTGTGGCGAGCGTCAGCGGTTCGTGGAGATACCAGGTAAACAGCGGAATAAAATCTTCTTGAGAGAAGACGGTCGTGCCGCGGACCGTGACGGCGCGGATGATGGACGGGCGCGGCGACAGTTCCTGCCGAGAGCCTTCGGTGTCGTTCGAGGGCTGCGCGGTTGTTGTCGATGGCGCGGTTGCTTGTGCGGAGACGAGCGGCGGTATCCACAGCAGTGCTGCGACGAGGCCGCCGACCGCAAGAGCTCGGCGCGAGCGTATGCGGCGCACGACCGTCAACGATCGTCGCGTCTGTGACTTGCGCGGTATGGTGGCGGATCTGTGCATGGTTGTGGTGTCGAATAGACCTAGCGTCTCTTCTGGACAGACCTGTCCATCCTATACGTGGTCAAGTATACGGGAAGGTTCGTAGGTGACCCAGGAAAACCCCATTTACGTGCGGGGCAGACTCGCGAGGAGGGATGCGCTGGCGAACTGTGTCGCAATCGGAATGGCGAGGTGCGTCCTCTGCGCGGTTCTGGTTGCCGGTTGTTCGACCTCGCCGCCTTCGCCCGATGTGCCGCATGGATCATCCCAGGCGTCGGAGACAAGCGACGGGCCGCCGCCTGCCGTCGAACGTGTCCCCGTCCCGAATCCGCCCAAGATGCATTGCCCTCCGAGCCTTCAGGGATCCTGTCGTTGAGTGTCACGGCAATAGGTTCAAGAGTGTACCTTCTGCGGTACGCTGCTTGGTTTGGCATGTCTGAGTTGTCATCTCACGCATCGAGATAACGGATATGTTAGCGAATCGGGTGATTTCTCAAGTCTGCAAGCAAGTGGTCGCTTTCATTGTCTGTGCCGACCACTTGCTGTTGAGTCGTTGTTGTGTCGGTTGGCGATGGACTGAATATGCACAGTATTTCAGTTGGAGGGGGACGTTTAAGTGCGGCGGTGTTCTGAACTGTTCCTCAGTCCAGAATCTTCTTGAATCAGGGCTTGCTCGAATAGTTCGTGTTGTTTGCAGTTAGTGGTTGAATCTGCACGGCACACCGTTTGCTGGGCTCGTTGTGCCAATTGGAGCCATACCCATGCGAAACAATATTGGAAACAAAGCGGGTGCGGTATTTGTGCTGGTAATTCTGCTGGTTCAACAGCTCTGGGTGGCAGTAGAAGCCCAGGGCGCAAGTCTGAGAAAGCGCCAAGGAGGAGGTGTGCAAAGTTCTGCCCCACCACCTCCCCCGCCGCCACCAGTCCGCGATTTGGCGAGCCTGAAGATCGTGCCTCATCCGAACGGTGGCATGTATCTTGGTCAGTATGAATGGGTCCCGGGGGACATCGCCACATTTGAAAGCGCTAGCGGCAGAAAAACGGCCTTGTGGTCCAAACATCGCGGATCATGGGCGAACGGGTATGATGCTTATGGGCAGCCTCATTTCGATGTCCAGGAGGCCAATGCGGCCTGGCAAGAGGGTAAGGTGATCGTCGTACAGGCCTATAATGTTCATCCCTCCCCCGATGAGTCGGAGGCTCCCGCTGGGTTTACTGTAGATAAATTACTTAGTGGACAGTATGATGCAGACCTCAGCCGATTCGCGGCAGAGTTGCGACAGTTCGGTAAGCCGATGTTTTTCATCTCGGGGCGTGAACCAAACGGGATCGGCGCGGACTATTTCGGCGGATTTGGAGCGGTGGGTGATAAGTCGCTGCAGTGGGCATTGGAAAACAAGCGCGGACTCGCGGAGTTCAACCCCTCACGATTCCCCTATGCGTCACTTTACAGCGATGCTGGGAACGCACAGGTGTGTGATGGAGCTGAGCGCCTCAAAGCTGCCCAGCGGTACTATTACGATTTCTTTGTGCGACGAGAAGGGTTACAGTTTTTGACGTTCGACACCATGGGGTGGGCGGTCAAGCAAGTGAATCAGATCGACTATGATCTCAGTGAGTTGCCGGCGACGATCGATCGAGCCTACGCGCGACAATTGCTCGAAAGTTGTCATGCCTTTGCGAATATGTATCCGGGTGATACGTACGTAGATTGGGTAAGCATCAACTTTTACATGCTGGACTACTACGCAGCGGACCTCCCCGGATTGACGCAGGACTACGTCGTCTCGGTGGACGAGCATATGCGAGAATTGGACAAACTAATGGCCGAGATCAAAGTGATAGCACCGGCCAAGCCGGTCTTTATCATGGAGCTAGGGTTCCCCGACGGGCTGAGCCAGAACTCAAGTTGGGCTGCGCAGAAAATCTCACAGGGACTGCCCAGGATGCTGGCGACCTACCCGAAGATCAATGGGTTTGCCATGTGGTCGGCTCATCCATCGTGGATGAGTTTTTTCCCGTGGGATTGTTTGATTCGTCCCCTGACACAACAAGGGGCTGCGTTGAAATCGGTGTTGGTCACAACGCCAACCAAATTTCATTCGTGTGTGTATCTGTCTGATGGGAAGCCTCACCCCCTCTGTACCAACTAGCGTACGAACCGCCGAAGATCGCGCAAGCGAGTCTTCGCATAGTGACTCGCTTGCGGGGGCGGTAGGTCGCATCGCATACAGCCTCAGCCATTCGTCCTTCCCGGCTGTCCCTTGCGCTGCGTCTTCCGAGTATTTCTATCCGTGTTCAGAGTGCGAAGCAAGGTGTTGTTGGCACCAGGCATAGGTCTGCTCCAAGCCTGCTTGCACGGACGTCTTCGGCGACCATCCGAGGAGCGCCTTGGCCTTGCTCCAGTCGGCCGCTCGGTCGACGTCGCCCTCCGGTTTGCTGGTGTCGTAACGAATCTCGATCGGTTTCCCGGAAATCGTGCGGATCGCCTCCGCAATCTCACGAATGGAGGTGCTCAAGTGTGGACCGATTTGAATGACACCGTGATTCATGCCTTTCAAGATAATAGTCTCCAAGGCATCGACGACATCCTGCACGAACACGAACGCTCGACGTTGCCGACCAGATCCCCAGACCACAAAATCCTCTTGGGGGTACCGGATGGCTTTTCGGATCAACGACGGAATTACTTGGGATTTTTCCGGGGACATTTCGCAGTGGGGGCCATACACGTTGTGGAGCCGCAACACACCGATATCCAGAAGCTTTTCCTTGCCCGCTAGTTCGCAACTCAGTTCACCCATCAATTTGCTCCATCCGTAGGAGGACTCGGGAGAGGCCGGGTACACCTCGTCCTCTTTGAACGGCAGGGCATTGAGCTGGTTTTGTCGTTCGGCGGGATAGCTGCATGCTGTGCCGACGTACACGTAGGACTGCACGCCGTTTCCAATGGCGGCCCGTAGCATGTTGGAGTCGATCAGTAGGTTGGTATTGAACAGCGAAAATTGGTTCCCAAATACGTAATTAATGCCGGCCACGACATCGGCGAGGTGATAGACGACATCCTGCCCTTCCGTTGCCAGCCTGCAGTTAGCCGGATCAGTCAAGTCCACTTCGAGAAAGCGGGTGGCCATGTCGATCACCGGTCGACCATCAGCACTGATTAGATTGGATTTTTTGCCTCGCCATAAATTGTCCGCAACGGTGACCGTTGCGCCGTAAGACGCCAATCGCGCGACCAAATGAGACCCGATCTGCCCGGCCCCGCCCGTCACCAGCACACGTTTTCCTTGCCAATACATCGTGAAATCCTTTCGTAAGACCTGTGAATGAGGCGCGTGGCTATTCTCTTTGTCCAGTGGCTGTCAGATGGTCGGCGAGGCGGATGGCCATGGCGACAATCGTCAAGGTCGGATTGGCATGGCTGGCCGTTGGAAATATGGAGCTGCTAGCGACGTAGAGATTGGTCATGCCATGGATACGACACTGGGTATCAACTACACCGTGCGTTGGATCGGTCGACATCCGTGTGGTTCCAAGATGGTGACCTAATACGGCGGTGGACTCCCGTATCGTGGACGAAACATCGCGGTCGAGATAGGTTAGGTGGCCGACATTCTGTCGGCGCAGTTCTTCATCCACCAAAACATGCGCACGCAAGACGCTGTCATAATCTTGCGGAGAGACGCAAAAATTTAGGTGCAGCCGAGGGATGCCCAAGACATCGCGCGTCTCGTTCAGCGTAACCCGGCTGTTCCGATCCGGGACTTGCTCGCTCTGAAAATAAAGGTGATAGCTGTTGGAACGAGAGCCTAGGAGCAGCGACGGCATGCGGCGCCGTTGTAGAAATCGTCGTCGGCCGAATTTCGGCAAGATCGACACCGCCTGCGGCGAGCCTTGAAGCACGTTCTTGAGATGTCGCCAGTAGAGTGCATATTTCCCCGAGCCGAGGTCTTCTTGTTGACGACCGCCGAAGAGACGTTTGAAAAGAAACGCCGCGGACAAGACCGCGTTGCCGTGGGTTGGATCGCCGAGAAGTGGGCGATCCAGCACCATGTAGTGGTTCAACAAGCCGTGTTTCCGCTGGATATCCTCGGCGAGGGCAAGATGGCGTCGGCAAAAGACGCCCTGCGGGTCGGTCTCATAGCCGAACATGACGCCGCGACCGGCCGTAAAGTGTACCCGTGCGATCGTCCCATGAAAGTGGGACATATACCCGCGCCCAAGCCAATCGGAATGATTGCCGATGCCTGTTCGATGAACGCCTGTCGAGGTGAGTAAGAGCCTAGTGGTTTCGAGACCACCGCCCGTTAGTACTGTTGTTGTAGCGCGGACGGCGAATCGTCGCCCGTCCAACGTTCCGACGCGAATGGTTTCGACACGGGTTCCATTGGGGCTGCATTGTAGTTCGAGCGCAATAGCATGCAGCAGCACACGCACGCGTTCAGCACGTGCAAGTGGTTCACGATAGGTCTTGCCGAATTGGGTCGGCGGGCTCCAGCGCTCAAGCATTGAGGTCGAAACGGCGCCGTCGCTTAATCCTGCCACCATCTCCGTCGGTGCGCCGGGCAAGGCCGATACAACATGATAGTCATAGGCGCCGCATTCGCAATACACGTGCGCACGGCGATAAAAGGGGTCCAAGGCGGTGCGAGAGATCGGCCATCCGCTATGCGGTACCCAGGGGCGAGTCTGGAAATCGATCGGATCGAAGGGGATGCAGCGCCCCCCCCATAATGACGTCGTGCCGCCGAGTTGGCGGTAACGAGCTTGGTCTAACGGCAAGTGTCGTCCTGCGTCGTTGACAGAGCCGGCATAAAGCTGTTGGCTGGCACCGGCGTGCGTTTTTCCCCCGGCTTCGAGGAGAAGGATATCGAGTCCTGTCGCGCGGAGCTCCATGGCGAGAGTGATCCCGGCTGCTCCTGCTCCGATGATACAGAGATCGGCCGTGAGGGTCTGACCGTTCGGAATGGTGTGGGCGTCAAGAATCATGTGATCGGTTTGCCTGAGTGGCGAGCTCAGTTGCGCGAAGGTTCTCCAACAAATGTCGCCGACAGCTCATACCCACCAAGGCCACATTGATGCTGTCCTGGTTAAGGATTGGTTCTAGAGCCTGCACGATCGCCTCGCCGGTGCGCGATCCGGATCCCAAGACTTCTCGTGCAATCAGGCCGACCCCTAAAGCTGTTGCCTGTGTGAGTAATGGTTGAGCCGCATGTAGGGCGGTCCGATCCAGCGGCACTTGCAGGGCCGCAATGCCCGGGTGCGTGACCCATGCGAGGGCATCTTCAAAGGTGCGGCAGGAAACCCCAAACCAGCGAAGGGTTCCGGCTTGCTGAAGACGCTCAAGAAGTTCAAACACCTCGGTATCATACGAGAGGGCCGGGGGAGGATTGTGCAGCAAGAAGAGATCGATCTGCTCTCGACGCAATCGCCGTAGACTTCCTTGAATCGATTGTTGCAGGTAGGCTGGGTCAAAACACTGCCGCTCTTGGCGACGACGCGTGTCGGCTGTAAATCGGCTGGCGCTCGACCACCGTCGAGCAATGCGATTGGCGATCGGTTTGATGAACCGGATGAGATGACTCATCGGTCCAACGGTCAGCCCGGCTTTCGTACAAACGAGGGTATGGTTGCGAGTGTCGCGCAAACAGTCTCCCAGCAATCGTTCGCTGTCGCCTTGTCCATATACATCGGCCGTATCGAAAAATGTCACACCGTGTTCGACGGCTTCATGGAGGGTGCGCATGACATCTGCCTTGGGGTACCGAGTGGTTACCGAGGCGGTCATGGAACATCCAAAACCAAGGACCGATGGGTTAAGGTCCGTATTACCGAGTCTGCGATACTGCACCGGAAAGGCTCTCCGTGACATTCATGTAGCTTCGTTCGGTCCGTTCGGCAATGGCATCCCATGAAATTGCCGTCGCCGTTTCGCGTACACGCTGAATCATGTGGGCATAGAGCGGCTTGTCGTGCAGCATACGGACGATGGCGTGGGCGAGTGAGGCGGGGTCACGGGGTGGTACGAGAAGGCCGGTATCCCCGTCGACAATGACTTCATCGAATCCGCCCACTCGCGTCGCTACGACAGGTTTGCCGAATCCAAACGCGGAAGCGAGCACACCGCTGTTCCATCCGCTTTCGTAGGGTAGAACGAGCATGTGGGCAGCGGCGAAGTATCCTGCCATCTCGCCGAAATCGACATAGCCGGGGCGCAGGTGCACATGGTCGTGAAGGTGCTGCTCGGCAATCAGGCGCTGATGAGGCGTCACATCCATGAGAGGTTTGCCGACGATGAGGATGAGAGCATTCGGCTTCTGCCGAATAATGTCGGGAACGGCGGCGAGGAGTGTATCGATGCCCTTACGCGGTTCGATGAGGCCGAAGCACAACACTACTGTACGGTCTGGCGGAAGATCCGGCGGGGTGCATTCTCCGGAGTCACGGACGAATGCGGTCAGATCCGCAATAGGAAGCACCGTGATCCGGTGCGGGGGAACGTGAAAATGTTCGACCACGAGCGATTCGTTTTGCTTCGCATTGAGGTACACATGGCGCATTTTCGTGTACAAAAAACGCAGGGCGGTTCGGTGATAGCGACGAGTCGTATTGGGAAGGACGTCTTGGGGGGTGTACACGAACGTTGCCGATCCTATCAGCCGGAGTAGTGCCCAAAGGATCACATAGATCAGCGGCGACTGCGCTCCCTGAAAGTGGACGATGTGGGGGGCGTGTGCGACGTATCGCCAGAAAAAACCAAGTAGTCGCCAGGGGCGTGGTCTAAGGCCGTCGAAGACTTCGTGTACCTCGTATGCTTTTCGGTAGGCATGTAATTCAAAGCCGATCCCGGTGGCGACCGTCACGCGATGTCCGCGCCTAGCCAGGGCATCGGCAAGGTTATGCGTATATTGCAACGTACCCGCACGGGGTGCGGGTGCGATGAACAAGATGTGGAGGGTGTTGTCCGTTGCAACGCAGGCTGCCCTCTGCGTCCGATCGGTGTGCTCGGTGGACTCTGGGCCTCGGCTGGGTTGCAGTCTGGTCTTGTGTGTCGCCATCGGATTCAAAACGAAGCGGTGATGCGAAGGCTGACTTTGTTGGCGAAGCGGTTGAGCGTCGTGAAAAAGATCTCCTCGTCTTGTTGGATGCGGTCGTAGCCGAGGCGTACGACCATCCACGGTTCCGGGACATAGGAGAGCCCAAGATTAAATCGGATTGTGCTGAACGCCACATCCTCCGTAGGCGTCCGTGTGCGGACCCACCCAACTGCGCTGTCCAACAGCAGCCCGTTGGCAATGTGAACTTGCGTGGCGGCACGCAGTAGATCGGAGACAAGTGGTTGGCTGATCCCGGCTGAGGGAGGGAAGACATCGCGAAAATACCCTGCTTCGAAAGTCACGTCTCTGTGCGAGGTTTTCACTGTGACGTGTCCCATAGGTTCTAGCCGATTCCCTTGCGGCATGACTTTGATGGCTCCGATCCCGCCGCTGATCAACACCGTTTCAGACAGGGCCCATTCTTGGGTCACGGAGGCGGTGTGCGATTGAAAGTCTTGGCCGAAAGAAAAGTCGAAATGGCGCAGCCGATATTTCAGGGTGGTGCGGCCCTCGGCCGCTTCTTGCATGCGTAACCCCACTTCTCCTTCGTGCGTCATGCTGTTGACTGAGCCCGGTGTGGTGAGCGACCATAAAAAGTTTCCGTAACTTGCGAGCACATCTACCGTCGGGGTGACGCGGTGTGTTGCAGACACGCTACCGATGTTGATGGAACTCCTGCCGAATGCGGGCAAGATCCCTGTCAGGGTCTGTTCCGTCGGGTCTTGGAACGATTCAAAGTGATTGAAGGCTATCACGGTCGTTCTTTCGGAGAGTGTCCATCGCCCCAATAGATCGCCTTGTTGTTTCGATACGACCCGGTTGAGGTTGGTATTGTTCGCATACAGTCTGGACTCGATTCCGTATGAGAGGGCCAATTGTCCTTCCCGTCCAGCGAGTCCATATCTGAGTCCTGGCGCTATTTTTGTGATGAGATCCGTACTACGTCCGTTTGTGGAGAACAACGTATTGTCCGTGTATTCCTCGGCAATGCTGAGGCTTGGGGTTACTCCCTCTCGGCGAATCGGCAATCCTAACAGCAAACGTTCGGATTGCGGTAAGCGGTCCAGTGTCTGCTGTGAGTACCAGGACGGGAGCATCGCGAATTCGTAGGTCGGCCGAGTAAAGTCAGGTCCATCCGGCTCCGCTCCACAAACGAGTCCCGTGCCAAGACAGGTGTAGAGGCCGAGGCTCGCAAGGCCTCGGCGCGCACAAGCCACGGCGAGCCATCGCCAGGAGCCCACCTTCCGCTCCGGTCGTGTCATTGTTGATTTCCTTCACCCACGCCGCCGCGTCCCCATAAAATTGGACCGGTCCGCCCGCGAGGTGGACCATTTGGACAGAGGCAGCACGCATATTACGGAACGATGACCGTGTCTCCAGGGCGAAGGACAACATTCTGTTCGACGTCTTCTCCTTGCAAGTATTTGGAGTAGTTAAACGGAATTCGTTGGCCGGTTTTCCCGGCGGTCACGACAAAAATCTTGGTCCGTGACGCGAATGTCGTCAGACCTCGAGCCATAGCTAGCGCTTGTACGACGGTGACAGGACCTTTGAGGTCGAATACGCCGGGCTGCATGACTTCGCCCAAGACGTAGACGCGGAAACTATGGGTGGCCTCGAGGATGACGGTGACCTGCGGATCTTGGATTTGCAACTTGAGTTGTTTATTCAGTCGTTCTTCTACTTCCGCGACTGTTAAGCCGCTGACTTCGATCTCTCCGAGGAGAGGGTACGTAATTTTGCCGTCAGGGCGTACCGTTACGATGGTAGATAATTCTTTGTGTTTCCAGATAAAGACATTCAAGACATCTCCGGCACCAAGTTTGAAGGGGCCCGCCCAGCCGATCTCTCGGGGAGCCGAGTCTGTGCTGGGTGTTTCTGCTGCTGCAGCTAGTTGGACGAGTCCCAGCATCGTACTCATGACGAAAGCACACATAACCACAGACCATCGGTGCAACATGTCCGTTCCTCCCGCTTGCTTCAGCGCTACGACGCAGTGTTGACGAAAAGACGGGGCACGGCACGGGTGAGTCCCAACGCCATGACCGCCGCCCGACAAAATAATAAGAGAGGTGCTGCTACTTTCAACCCAAGTTCACGGCGAGGGATCTGCCATACAAACGGGGCGGCAGTCGCGATGAATGCCGTCCCTGCTGCGAGTAAGATATAGGTCCCTGCGGACGACAGCGGTAATAGCAGTGCACCCGCTACACTGAGAAACACGGCTCCGATCTGCACCTTCAGGCTCTGCGGCGTATAGGAATCATGCACCGCTTTGCCGGGAAAGCGCTTGTACACCATGATGCGCCAGTACGCGCGACTGTATTTTTTTCGAAGGTATTGCCGAAGCGTCTCAGGGTGTTGGTGGTAGATGATGGCGCGAGGATTAAACACGATACGGTGTCCGGCGGTGGCCACGCGATAGGACAATTCCGTGTCCTCGTTATCGGCCACTGGAAACGATGTGTCGAATCCGCCTATTCCTGTGAAGATTTCCCGACGGAATCCGGCCGAATAAGAAAATACCACATCGATGTAAGGTGCCTCGGCGAGCAGCCGGTACCGTGCATCGAATTCCGCTTGCGCGAACCGTGCGACGAGGCTGCGTTGTTTTGTCTTATAGGCTCCCTTTACAGCAGCAATTTCTGCGGAGCGAAACGGTGTCGTCATCTGTTCGACCCAATCGTGTTCTGCTTCGCAGTCCGCGTCTGTAAAGAGGAGGAACGCGCCAGTGGCTGCGGCCGCTCCGCGATTGCGGGCTGCAGCGGGGCCTTGATGCGCTTGCCGAAGGACGGTAACGCGTGGTTTCGTCGCATCCCACCCACGAACCAACTGCGCAATGAATTCTGGGGTGCCGTCTGTGGAGCCATCGTCCACTACGAAGATTTCCAGCGCATGGCCAGGATAGGTTTGTCCTGCAAGCGAGGTCAGACAGAGAGAAATCGTTCGGGTGGCATTGTACGCCGGGATGACGATCGAAACACGTGAAGGGCGAGAGTGGTCCATCAGTGAGTCCTCTCCTGTACAGACCGAGATGAGTCTCCGTGGTACATAGGCATCGGCTGGTGCATCAGACCGTCTCCGGTTTGTGCATATAGCCGAGAGCGATTGCCATCGGAATGGTCAGCCAGATTTCTCGAACCATCGGGGTGATCATTACGAAAGTCATCTGTCCGGACAAAATGCTGCACATGAGTATGGCGTAATGGCGGGTCTCGGGTCGCTGGAGCGCGCGTCGGATGCCTAAAAATCCCCACAGCCAGATGCCGATGAAGGTTACGAGGGCAAAAATTCCTAGCTCGCTTCCTACCTCGAGAAACGTATTATGAATTGTCGATGGATGAGACGAATGGGTGGCCCACGAGGGCAGGTATGGCATGTAATTCCAGATCGATTGGCCGAAGCCGACGCCGAACCACGGATAAGCGAGAAACAGATTCCATCCTCCGACGATCGACTCTAATCGAAACTGCCAGCTGCCACTGGCGGCATTGACGTCGGCCTGCCCCCAAAAGGACTGACTTTCGAAGACCCGGACTCCGCTGGAGACGGACTCCGAGATCACCTGGTAACTCAAGAGACCGGTCATGCTCATCAGTAGACCGAGGAGTGTCATAATTCGAGCGGCTCGGGAGTAAAAATTCAAGGTCACGACGGCCATCACTGCGAACCCGATCATTGAGCTGCGGGCAAACGTGTAAAACCATGCATATCCCATCAGCGCCAACATTGTTCCCAATAGCATCCGCCGAGCCGGATGGTGCTCTTGCAGCAGCAAAAGTGTCGTGCACGGAATAGTCATTAAGAAATAACTGGCGAGAAAGATCGGGTGCGCGGTGGTGCCCTCTGCACGAATCTTCCCTCCCAATATGGAGTCGAGGGCGCCATCCACGCCTCCTTCTCCTGGTTGTCCAAGGTTTCTACGCCAGTCGCCGGGCATGACGAATCCATATCGCACCTGAGCTGCCGTCACGAGGGCTTCAATCGTCCCGGCCACGGCGAGTACCCACAAGAGTCGTCGAAAATCCGCGGGGGTTCGATTGAAAGTCAGCGTGAGAAAAAACAAACTGGCATAGACAGGCACTTTGGCCGCTTCACCAGGGAACTGTCGGAGCCCCTGGACTAGGAGGGACACCAACGAGGCCAGGAAAAATGTACAAGCAAGAAACCCTTCAGGTCCCCGGAAGACGGGGGGCCAAGGGCCACGTCGAATCAGCGCGTTCATCGCCACAATGGCCAAGACGGCCGGTACGACGAGTTTGGTAATTGTGAGACCGCCGAGAAAGTCGACTTGCACAGGAATACTTGCCACAAGGGCATAGTAGGCTGCAGCCGACGATGTCGCCATAACAGCTCCCGCCATGCCGGCGAGCAGGAGGGCCAATGCCTTGGTGGATAAGGCGAGGATGGAGGCGCCCAGTATTGCACCCACGATCGTTGAATTGGTTGTGATTGATGAGGGGATTCTCATTGTGCGTGCGCCTCGTTGTCGATCGGATCGCCCGGTGTTGGGACGATCCGGCGAAGATCGAGGACATAGGTCACCACGACCATTATGAACGCGGTCTGAAGAAGTCTAGCGAGGAGCGTGGTCCAGGCGGCTCCGACCGCGCCGTAGCGAGGGATCAACCACCAGGCGGCGAGGAGCCAGCCGAGTAGTGCGCAGACCTGGGTGAGACTGAACAATTGCGGACGATTCATCGCATAGAGGACAGGATAGAGAGGGTGGGTCAACAAGGTGCCGAGGCCTCCGAAGAAAAGAACTTGAAGGACGGGTACGGTGCCGCTATATGCTGGTCCGAACAGCCATTCTATGAGTGGGCGCACGATGAAAATAAAGGGAAGGAGACCGATTGCCATCAACAAGAACAGAGGGGAGAAACGCTTTACATACGCTCGCCATTGCTCTTGGGTCTGCAATTGACTCACGCGAGGCAACAGTGTGGTCAACAAGCTGACCGTAATGAAGTCGATAAGCAAGAGCAAGGACGCGCCAGCGGCATAGAGCCCCGCTTCCCCAGGATTCACGCTATACGTAAGGGCGGGCACCGCCAAATTACTTTGGAGGACAAAGCAGAGGCTTGCGATCGCCGGCCATTTCCCGAAGTGCATCAGGTCTTTTAGCAGACCCCGCGTGATGCGCAGCCCGGCCAATTTCGGCCACAACAGCCACAGGGCGATGCCAGCGCAGAGGTAGTAGAAGAAAACGTGTAGGCCCATCACAGCGTTCAACGAAAATGCGCCTACGGCCGCCAGCAGGATGGCGCTTGCCACGCGAAGGGTATTGACCGCTGCGGCCAATAGGCCATACGGCACGAATTCCTGACGGGCTTGCCATACGGCTAACGCGAAACTCAACAGGGTTGCGCCGAGTGAGCCGATGAGTCCCAGTGCAACGGGGCCAGTGTAGGTTGCGTAGTGAGCGGGCAAGCGAGTACCCCACACAGCAACCGCAATGCCTCCGGCGACCATGGGGAACCCTAAAATCAGGCGTAAAACAAGTGCCGTCGAGAGGACGTCTGATCCGTAGAACGGACCGGTTTGACGGTGTCGCATGTAGTCGCGTACCACTCCAGGATTGAGCCCATCTCCTAGGACATCGTTGCCCAATATCAGCATGACGATAAAAAGCGAATAGAGCCCAAACGTCTCCGGTCCCATCCATCGCGCAACCGCCCAACTCATCACAAATCCGAAGCCAGCGCCTCCAACTCGCCCGACAAACACCACTGCCGTATCGCGCAAAATCGCCTCTAGACCCCACTGTGCAACGCTTGTGCGCGGTGGGATGTCGAGGGATGGGGGCAACCCCTCTGTGTGAGGTATCGGGCGTTGCTGAGCGGTCATGGTCGCACTGGGTCTCCGCAGGCGACGTCACGTTCGGTCAAACTCAACTCCATCGATAACCAGTATCGAACAGAGGTTTCGATAGCTTGCTGAATTGACCGTGGGGTATGTGGAACCAGCCGGCGCAGTTGCGTCACCTCTGCTTGCCAAGCCTTGGGGTCGCCCGGCAATTCCCTATTCAAGGGCAAAATTTTCTGCTCGCGCCCCACGGCTGCGAGGACGTATTGGGCGATTGCTTGAACGGATGTTGCCGTGCCCGATCCCATGTTCACGACGGAGAATCCGTCCGGCTGAAGATGCGCAAGCCCCAAGAGATATTCCGCAATATCGTCTATATGTAAAAAATCTCGGGTCTCGTCGCCGCTGCCTTGCAGCGTGAGATAGGGGGAGTCCTCTCGGGTTTGCCGGAACAGCTCCCAGACCAGAAGGCGTTGTTGGTATGCGCCGATGGTTGAGAACAGCCGTGTCACTGCCACGCGCAAGCCGAAGCAACGGCAATACTCTTGAGCCAATTGCTCGCAAATAACCTTGTGAAAGCCATAGGGAGAAATCGGCTGCAAGGTCGCTAACTCGGAGATCGGCAAGAGATGAGGGTTGCCGTAGACAGCGGCGCTCGACGGAAAAAGCACGAGCGGATTATTCCAGGATTTTCTTACCGCATCTAGCACTGCGCCCCATGTTTCAACGGCCATGAGAAAATCTTCGCGAGGTTGTTGGAACGAATGTCCGACGGAGGCCGATCCGGCCGCGTGCAGAATGGCATCAGGGCTATAACTGTTAATCAGGTCGACAAAGTCGGCACTGTCGAGCGGGATGACAATGGAGTGTATTTGCGCTCCCGGTGTATTGTCTTGGGTATGCGTGACGCCAATCACCTGATGACCTTGGCGTAGCGCATACTCAGCGATACTCCGCCCGACGAACCCTCGACTCCCCGTCACCAACAGTTTCATGCCGGATGGTTCCTCTCCTGTGTGCACACAGGTTCAGTTCGTGTTTTAGCGAGAAGAAAACAGTTCCCCATCTGAGTTTCATAGAACAGCGTGTAGGCCTGATCCTGGAAAAACTTGGCCACGATGCGTTTGGCCCTCGGAATACCCCATAGTCGCAGCCATCAACCATCTATAGCTTGATGCCATCTTTCATAGACGGCTCCTCCTCAGTCAGTTCTTGCCGATCTCCTCAAGCTGACGTCTTAGCTGCGCACGGATTGCCGGTATGCGTGGTCGATCGGCATACAAGGTAGTCACGCGTTGATACACGGAGAGCGTTCGGTCGGCCATCGATGCAAGACTCAACTCCGTGAGAATCTTATGTCGTGCTTGTTCTCCGACGGTCTGCGCCAGAGCGCGGTCCTCGCGCAGCGTGATCATCACTTCTGTGAGTCGTGTGACATTGTCCGCGGGAATGAGGAATCCCGTTTCTCCGTCCGTGATCATTTCCGACGCCCCGCCGACGTTTGAGGCGATTACGGGTTTGCCCATGGCCATTCCTTCTAACATCGTGAAGCTGAAGCTTTCGGCGAAGGAGGGAGCGACCAATACATCGAGACTGCCGAACACCGTTGGGATTTCAGGAAGCGAGACATGTGCCATGAGGACGGCGTGCTGGAGGCCCAGCGACACGATCAGCTCGATCAACGATTGGCGGTATGCCTCGAATCCCGGCAGGACCGTGCCGACGATCACAAACCGTGTCTGCGGATGCCGGTCGAGGATCTTACGAGCGGCTTGGAGGAAAAGCGTATGGCCCTTCACAGGGTGAATGCGTCCCACCATGCCGAACGTAAAGCCTCCCCCACGTGCAAAGTCTGCTACGGATGAGGGGGTGTGCCTGCGGTTCGGGTCGAACCACTCCGTATCGATCCCGTTGCGGATCGCCACAACCGGCGGATCGTTACTTCCCATACGTAGTTCGCTGCCGATCGCAACGGAATCGGTGATCACAGCGTCGAGGTGCTTCAAGATCGTCCGGTCAATCCAGGGATACAGGCGACTTCGCCAGGATCCTTTGGCGAAATTCACCCATCCGAGAAACGAGGCGACGACCGGTTTTCCGGTCAGCCTGGCACTGAGTGCCGCAATCAGGTCCGAACGGTGATCCAAGGCATGCACGATATCGGCTCTGAACGAGCGAATGATATCGACGAGGCGAGTAACGTCGCGCAGATCGAATGGGTTGCGGATAGGAATGGTCACATGCTCGAAGCCGGATCGGCGTAGTTCTTGCAGCCACGTTGTCTCACCTAGGTCGGGATTGACCACGCAGACTAATAAGCAGCGACATCGTGTTGGATCCAATCCCTTGAGCAGCGACAAGAGGTAGGTTTCGCCGCCAGTCATGCCGGTGATCCCGCGACAGTTACGAACGATCACGACCCGGATCATCTTCGTCGGGGTATCCATGCCTGTCATACCTCGACCCGCATGCGTGCCATAGTGCGCAACATCCGGAATGCCGTGCGTGCTATGGCTGCGTAGTTGGCGGAATGTTTCGATTCGCCTCCGATGCGGGTATGGTAGGACACGGGTACCTCGATGACGCGGTGGTTCATACGTACAGCCGCGATCATCATTTCCGGGGAGAGCTCGGGGCCGACGCCCCGAAGATAGGGCTTCATCGCACGATACGTATCTTTCCAAAGTGCTCGATATGTGCAACCGACATCAGTGAACCGCGGTTGGTGTGTCCACCAGAGAGCTTCAATCAGTTTGGCGACGAGGACATTCCCCCATCGGACCAATCCATGCATGTTTGTGCCTTGTTGGACCAGTTCGCGAGTCGTACGGGTACCTACGACCATATCGGCATCTTTAAGGTATTCGAGCAATTTGGTGAGGTCGCGGGAGCGAAACGAATAGTCGGCTTCTACGACGACCAAAATATCACCGCTTGCATGATCCAGCCCAAATCGAATTGTATCGCCATAACCCTTCAGACAGACCGTTTCCACCCGTGCGCCGGCCCCGTGCGCGATTGCAGCCGTCTGATCGGTTGAGGAATTGTTTACGACAAAGACTTCGTCCGCAACGGTCTTGAAATCGCGCACGACGTGCCCGATAGACGCGGCTTCATTAAAGGCAGGAATGACCACGCTAATGCGATAGTCGTGAAAGCGGAGGGCGCGGATCTTAAATTGGGCGAAGTGGTAGTCGTCGATGGTGTTGATATTGAAGGTCATGCCTTTGAGGTAAAAGGCCAACACGCCGGGTGAGCTCTGAGCAAGGAGCTGAATGGCGTCGGTGAGCTCTACACGACCAGAGTGCGGAGATGGGGAGGTGCGCTCGATGGCGTCGAAAATGCGGGGCGTAAAGACATAGGTTCCGCATCCAAGCCAGTTGTTCTCGACGACAGTCGGTTTTTCGACAAGGGAGGTGATGCGGTTGTCGTTGAGTGTGACGGAGAAATTGCGTTTGATCTCGTGCAATTCTGTTGTATGCAGCAGGCTACACACCGCGTCAAAGGTACTAGTTGTCAAGCTGAACAAGTCGCGATGATTGGAGTCAATATAGACGGTGTCGCCAAGGATCGTTACGAATCGATCGCGTAGGTACGGACGCGCCAATAGCATGCCTCGCGCCAATCCCACATCAGGGGCGGCACAGGTGACATAGCGAATTGTGACACCCAACGCTTCGCCGGAACCTAAGTGGGTTATGATCTGCTCCTTCTCATAGCCCACGATGATTGTGATGTCACGAATACCAAGGTGATCGCGCAACAATTCGATGTTGTGCTGGATGAGCGGTTTCCCTTCAAGTGGGAACAGCACCTTCGGAACGGTGCGACCTTTCGGCCAGGTTCGGAGCCCTCGACCTGCTGCGGGAATGAGCGCTTGAGTTAACATGGTGCGTTATCCTGTTAGAACAGTGTCTTCAGCGCTTTTATTTTCAACACCAACGACCCGTGCGGCATTGCGGTGTCCCATCGGGCGACCGCTTGGCGTAGCGCGAGCGCCCCTGCTGCAGCCAGTACGAACAGCGTGGGGAGCAATGGAATGCTGTATCGTAACGTAGCGAACGTCAGGGTGTGCAGGAACGCGAGGTAGAGGACAGGAAGCAGCAGGATGACCAACTTGGTACCGTGAGTTCGGCCCGCCACGATTCCCATGAGTGCCAAACTCAATAACATTGCCTGTGCGGCGAAAACATACCATTGAGCCCATGTATTTTTTGGGAGGAACACCGAAAACCAAAACC
Organism: Nitrospiraceae bacterium; assembly: GCA_046351095.1. GTDB lineage: Bacteria > Nitrospirota > Nitrospiria > Nitrospirales > Nitrospiraceae > BQWY01. The sequence goes on along the minus strand of JAXLZC010000001.1, from coordinate 2,214,364 downwards.
GAGCGAATTTGCGCAGGAGTAATCGCCCCCAGCCGATGGGATCGGAGCTGATTTCGGCTAACGCTGCACGGGCGAATGCCTGGTCGAGGGTTGGGCTGATGTTGGTATATGCGTCAGAATCTGCTTCGCCCGGAGGGGCAACCGGCTCGACCGAGGCGCGGATGGCTCGCCGCTCAACCTCAAGTACTTGGAGCGTCGTTGGGCCCACTTCCCAATCTTCTCGCCCGTCCGTCAGGCGATGGTTTCCGATCCAGAGTGCATAACCGCCGCCGGTGGCAACCGGAATGAAGCTATGGCTGACGAATGCATTCCGCAGTGCCCAGGGCGCGAGGGGTACCAACGAGCCCGCCGTGACTATGGCAACAACACGAAGCCATTGTCCTTCAGTGTCATGCCAACACCACCGGAGCCCCAGTAATAGGAATGGACAAAAGAGCAATGCCGCGGGGCGCACCAGCGCCATGCATGCGATGGTGAGGCCAACTACGCCCCACGGTAACAGGTTCGATTGCCTACAGGCCCACACGAGACCCGCACTTGTTGCCGTTAGGCACAGCGTAAAAAGCGGTTCGGAAAGAAAGCGAAGGGTGTAGTAGGCGGACAATGGGTGTAATGCGAACCCGAGAGCGGCTAGCAGGCCGCAGGTGGGAGAAAACAAGGTGCCGCCGATCCACCATGCAAAAGTAGCCGTGGTTGCGTCCATGATCGATTGAGCCCAGAGGAGTGCGGTTGTGTTGGATTCGCCAAAGAGGGCAAACAATCCCGCCAGAAAGAACGGGTAGAGCGGCGCACGCCACACGATCGGCTCCCCACCCGGTTCCATGACAAAACCATGTCCGTGCAAGATATTTGTGGCCAACGTGGCGTACATGTCGACTGACTTGTGCACGGGGATGGCCGAATCGATTCCCCACGCGACAACCAGCCGTATCACCAGGCAGATCGCAAAGATAACTGCTGGGCCAGGCACACGGCTGAGAGCGAACGGCGGAATCATGCGGTAGTTCCTCAAATGGTATGTATGCGCTGCGACCTGATGGACGTCGGCGATTCTGTTCCAGGCTCATCGTGGTCTGCTGCAGACTCTTGAAGTCGGCGGATCCTCATGTGGACTTCTCCAATTGAATGACTTGGAGATAGCCATACCGTCGGATCAGCGCGGATTTGCTGAAGGTCGTGTCCAATGATTTGAGCAATGCTGTCATTGCGGCGGATCGGCGCTTGAAGAGATAAAAGTCGAGCAAGCGGAACAACAGGAAATTCGGGAAATGTACCTGACAGGCATTCGGAAATTCACGTTTGAGCGTGGCGATATCGGCTCTCGTCAAGGGGTGCTCATGGTCGTCGCCGTATCGAGCTATCCCGAACCGACCACAGACATATCGGCGTGTAGCCATGAGGAATGGATTGAGTGCGGAGTTTTCCACGAACACGGCTCGTCCGCCAGGTTTGAGCACACGTCGGATTTGCGCGCAAGCTTGCGGGAGGTTCACATGATGCAGGACAAAGGTGCCGAACAGCAGATCGTAACTGGCATCCGGGAGTGACAGTGTTTCAAAGGGTTCTTGGAGAAATGTTGCTTGGACACCGTTGGTCTTTGCCAGTGCGTGTGCTGTGGCGAGTTGGTGCCCATCGGTGTCGAATGCCGTGACCTTCGCGCCTCGTTTGGCTAGCATGACGGAGATGTGTCCAGGGCCGCAGCCGCAGTCCAGTACAGCCTTTCCCTGTACGTCTCCTAGGAGGCGCAGGCCATACGCATACAACTCCGGCAGTCCCCACAGGGAGAACCAATATTCATATGGGCCATAGGAACCGTCTTCACCGACAAGATGGTTCGAGGCCGGAGGAATGTCGAGGTTTAGTGATCCTGCCGTGCTACTCATCATGCGTGCACTCCTTAGTTACCGGCCAGCCATCGGTCGTAGATCCACGCAGGAATGACATGGCGGCACTTGTTAAGGACAATGCCAGCGAGGCGGCCATCGGCTTCGTCGATCGCGGCCAGCGATTGTCGCGCCGCCTCAGCGGAGGTGCGTTCAGCCTCGACTACGAGAATGGTGACGTCCACTCTGGATACCACCAGCCGTCCTTCCGGGAAGGAACTCAGCGGGGGGCCGTCTATCACGACAAAGTCGTACTGACTTTGATAGTGCTTGGCGGCCTCCGTCAGCTTGTTTGCATACCCCAACGTCGAAGTGCCGTGTTCGGTCACTCGTAGGTGGGCGAGATGATGCGGCGATCTTCCATCCTGGACAATCGTGGACGGCGCGAGCTCATGTGAGGGACTCGCTGATGGCTGCTCCTCCGATACGGAGGGAGATACGGTGAGAGGGGGAGGTTCCACCGAACTCAGTAAGAGCACGCGAAGGTTCTCTTCGCTGAGCATCTGCGCGAGTGCGGTAGCGATAGTGGAGCAACCTTCGCCTTTCATCGTGCTGGTGACCAACAAAGTGCGGTACCCTCGCTCGTAGTAGTTACGAGCGATATGTTGGGTGATGCGTCGGAGTTGGAGGGTAAAGCCTGGCTCACGGTGCGCTTTCCCCTTGGAGTTGAAGGGCAATGCTCCGAGGACTGGGCGGCGAAGCATTCGTTCCGCATCCTCACGGGTGGCCATCGAGCGTCGCACGTAGTCCAGCGCGTAAGCCGAGCCGACACCGGCGATAAGACCGGCGCAGAGCCCCAGAAATAGATTCAGGGCCTTGCGAGGGCGGACGGCTTTTGTGGGCACGGATGCGGGCTGGAAAAGCGTGACATTGGAAATACCCTTCCGGTCGAGCACCTCGTTGATTCGAGACTCTTCTTCCTTTTTGAGGTAGAGGTCGAAGGCTTCTTGTTTGACTTTGGCTGCTCGCATTAGCTCGCGAAGTTCCAACTCGCGTTGGTCCAAATTGTTGAGAGTCTCGCGGTACGAGGCTACTTGTTTCGTCAGTTCGTTCACGCGCGGACGCATACCGTCACGACGTCCCTCCTCCAGGGTGAGCTGTTTTTTCAAGTCCTGATAGGCTGGATTGACTCCTGACGTAACAGGGCCGGTGACCTTCGCACTCTCGGACTGAATGCGTGCTCGAAGGGCTATCAACTCGCGTTTGATTTCCGAGACGGCTGGGCTGTCCGAGACGTACTGAGCTTGTTCCAGCTCCAATTGTGCTAATCGAGCCTTGAGTTGGTCGAGCACGGGGTTGCGCTCGGAAACGTTGGTGAGTGGGATCGCTTCTTGTTGCATATTCAATCGATCACGAAGGCGCGCTACCCGCACATCAGATTCAGCCACAACAACTTGCGCTTCCTTGAGGGCCGCCTCCGCCCGTGTCACCTGTTCCAGCAAATGTCGCTTTTGGTCGTCGAGCGCAACAATGTTCCAGCGCTCTTTGAAAGATTGTAGGCGCTTTTCTGCTTCGTGCAGCTCTACGCGTAGACGCTCCGTTTGCTCGTCGAAAAATTCGTGAGCTCCTTTCCCTTTGCGCACGGTTAGGTGGTGATCGAGGTAAATGGTCGCCAATGCATTTAATGCGTCTGCGGCGAACTGCGGATGTGGGCTGTCCAGCGAGGCCACAAACACATGCGTTTGTCTCACTGGTTCTACGGAGAGGTGGTCGCGAATGGCTTGGGTAGCTTGGTCATGCCGATGTTCCGGTGCGCGGGAGATTCCAAAGTTCTCAAGCAGCGAAGGAAGCGGCCCAAAGCCGATCACACCGTCGATCGCTTTCCGAGGCAGTTCGAGGACCCAGTCCCACCGACCGCGCATTCCGGCAAGGACGCGATCTTCTCCAAGTGTCTCTACCAGTTTGTCCAACAGCACCGGGCTTGTGAAAATCTGGACCTCGGTGGCCACTTCGTCCTTCTGGCTGAAATCCATGGCGGAATACGTCGGTCCAGTCAGGGCTGCTCCGACGGAAAACGGCGTGCGATTGCTCTGGATCAAAAATCTGACATCGGTCGAATAGACCTTTGTCAGAAGGAAGGATCCTGGCCCGGCAATTAGGATGGCGCCGACCAGCATCCCACGGATCAACGCTTTATGGCGGAATACTGTGGCGAGGTGTTCGCGGAGACCATATCCGGTTTCCATGAGCGGATGTAGTGCAACCGGTGGCAGAAGGTCTTTATCCGTCAGCACAGGCCTTAGACTCCTTTCAAGAGAACACCGACTGTTTGCAGCAAAATGCGAAGATCGAAGAAAAACGATCGTTGTCGGACGTAATCCATGTCGTAGCGAATCCATTCGGAAAACTGATTGCGATGTCGAGCCCGCACCTGCCAGAGGCCTGTCACGCCGGGTTTGACGGTCAGGCGGAGATCGCGCCAGCTGGGGCAATATTTCATTTCTTGGTAGGCAAGAGGACGAGGACCGACGAGACTCATATCCCCGTTCAGGACGTTCAGGAGTTGAGGCAATTCGTCTAGGCTAGTCTTGCGAAGGAGTCTCCCAACTCGTGTGATGCGCGGATCTTCTTGTAGTTTGAACATTGGACCGTCAGTTGCGTTCGCCGTACGCAACTTGTGTTGTTGTTGCTCCGCATCGACAACCATCGTGCGGAATTTCAGCATCGAAAACTCTACTCCTCCCCGTCCACAACGGCGCTGGCAAAATAACACGGGGCCCGGGGAGTCCAGCACAATCGCTATAGTGATGAGGATCGCAATCGGCAGGGCCAATAACAGCCCGATAGAGGCAGCCGCCAAATCGAAGCTCCGTTTGGCGGCCTCGTACGCTGTTACCCAGAAGGAGGTTCCGGTAGAGGGACGATGAAGCGGAGGTGGTTCATGCTCGAGCCAACCGTCGTGGGGAGTACTCGAGGTGTCCTCATGAGGGTGACCCGTTGAGTGGTTGTCCGAGGCCCACAACGCACTGTGGACGCGAATGCCTTCCGGTATGACCGCGTCGCTTCCGAGGAAGCTATATTCCACGTGGGCGTTGGTCCGAATATGCGCACCTGTCCAGACGACGCTCTCGCGCACGGTGCTTCCCTTCTCGAGGGTGGTCCGTGCGCCGATTACGGCGGGGCCGATTACCTGAGCATAGTCTTCCACAACACAGTTTGGCCCGATGACCAGGGGCCCGAGCAGATAGCTTGTCGGAGCAATCTGCGTGTTCTCGCCGATCACGATACGATTGGCGTGCGACAGCCACCGAGCTCCATGCTCATGCCGGGTTTCATGGCCTAGCAGCAGTTCGCGATTTATTCTTAGAAGATCTTGCGCGGTTCGAATCAATCGCGCGGAATTTCTGACGGTGTGGGATCGAACGCATAGCCCCTTGGCTCGGACGGCGGGAACCAACTGTTCCTTAATGTCGAAATAGTCATTCGCGGGAATGTGCTCCAGGGTTTCTCGATCCATTAAGTAGATGCCGCAGGATCGTAAAGGGCGGCGTCGGTTGCGCGAACGGTGCAGAATCTGCACGGATTCAATCGCACCCCCGTGGTCAACGATCAGGTTCTCAAGATCCTCGTCGTCGTCCGGTTTGTGCTCGGTCACGAAGGTGATGTTTGCGTGCGTTCGTCTGTGTGTTGAGACGAGTGTGGGGATGTCGAGCTGCCGGAGGAAGAGTGCAGCGTGCAGGACAAGAACCTGAGGCGCATGAAGTCGAGGATGGAGTGCCTTCAGGCTTCCGGCCGTTCCTTGAAAGGACGGGAGTTCCTGCCAGTGGAGCGAGAGCGCTCGCGCCTCTGCCGCTTGTGAGGCAAGCAGCTTTGCGTAGTTCTGGGTCTTGGACGTGACGACAAAAATATCGCTGATGTCGGACTGCCCTAGGATGGTGAAGAGACGCTCGACGAGGCTCTCCTGCCCGACGGGGAGGCCGAGGCTGCGGCAGTCTCCAGGTTTGTTTTCCACAATGACGACTTGAATGTTTGAGCGCATGATCATCGATGTAGAGTATTCAGCAACGGACCAGTTTTCTCACGCGTATGAGTCAGAAGGGCCCGGTACCACGACACATTGCTTCACTATCTCCAGTAGGTGCACGGATGAAGTCGATTCCCTGATGCCTCCCGAGTATCCGAGGGGAGAATTTATTGTAAGGATTGCAAGGTTGGCTATCATCAGAATGTGCCGGGTTTATCGCGTAATGTCGTATCTGTTGCGCAGGTGCGAGCATGCGGTTCGACGTCTTCTTTTGTTCCTTCTTAAATTCAGGCAAGAGGGTCTGTTTTTTTGCAGATAACATTGATAAGTGAACATCCAGAGTGGCAAGATATCCACGCTTTTGCGACAGTTGTTGTAGATATTGTGGTAGAGGTTGGCCAAAAAATGGACGCGTGAAATGTTTCAAGCCAAGGTTATGCATAAAGAACTGTAACCGGTGGCCGTTCTGCTCTTAGCAGAGTGCAAGGTTCACCTGCGACCCGGGTGCAGGTGGTGAGGGTTTGGCTAGTGCGAGGGGTTGTTTAGTTTTATGAAAGCGGAGCGATTGAACCAAGTGCTGAGTTGTGTCATTGGTGGTGACAGGGAATTCGTTCGCGCAGGAATACGCTCTGTATTGGAATCTGCATGGCCAAGCGCCCAGTTCGGAGAAGTGTTTTTAGGCGCGGTCCCCATGATCGCCATGCAGCGCCGTCCATCCATTGTGGTGCTCGATCTGGATGAGTGCAAAGCCCATCTGCAATTGGTAGAGCAACTGGTGCGCATGCCCATGCCGTGTGGAGTGCTGGCACTTACATCTTCGCAATGCGAAGAGTTTGTTCGTGCTGTGTATGCTGCGGGGGCCAGTGCTGTCTTGGTGAAGTCGCAGTGGCGCTCGGATACGCTACTGGAATCTGTGCAACGGGTGTTGCTGGGAGATGTGTGGATCAATCGGAAACTGTTACACAAATTCCTCCTTCCGCAAACTGAAGGAAAAGCTGCAGAGCAGGCTATCGAGTCCGACGCATTTCCTCAGGAGCACGTGTTGACTTGTAGGGAGCGAGAGGTAGTGCGAGCCCTTGCAAGGGGCTATCGTAATCGCCGTATCGGATCTGAGCTTGGTATCTCAGAGGCGACTGTGCGACGTCATCTTACGACCATCTACGGCAAGTTACGTGTTGAGAATCGGTACGAACTATTGCTGTATGTGCATACGATGCGAATGGAGCAGTCCCAAAGCAAGAAGGTCCTGGCTGCGCGATAATAGTATTTATATGTGGGCAAGTTTTCGGCAGTTTGGGATGGCCAGTCGAAGTAGTGTGAAAACAGAGCCTGGTTTGAGCCATGTTGAGGCGGCGGGCTGTTAGGAGGAGAGGAGTGCGTATGACTGCCGGTGTGGTGACCTCGCCGGATCCGCGATATCGCCGGGCCGATCTCGTGAGGGCGTTTTTCGACACGCAGTCGTTCCGTCACGACCCGGCCGGTGGGTTTAAGCTCGCCTCGGGGTTGATGAGCCCCTTCTATGTGGATTGCCGGATGTTGATGGCCGATCCGCGGTCGCGTCGGATCGTCGCGCAGGCGGCGTGGGAGCACGTACGCGGAATTGCCGTGGATTGCATCGGCGGATTGGAAATCGGCGCGATCTCCATCGCTACGACGATTTCCGATTACGCCTATTCGCAGGATGCGGGCGCAAACTGGCGGACGTTTGTCGTGCGCAAACAAGCCAAAGATCACGGCACGGGAAAATTAATTGAAGGCGGCGTCACAGCGGGTATGCGCGCGTTGGTCGTCGATGACGTGTTGACCAGCGGCGGGTCGTTGCTGAAGGCGGTGGTCGCTGCGCGTGCGGCAGGGTTGGAAGTTACGCAGGCGTTGGTGATCGTCGATCGCAAAGAGCAGGACGGGCGCGCGCAGGTTGAAGCGGAAGGTGTGTCGGTGATCAGCCTGCTGACGATCGACGACTTGATGGCGCGGGTGTAGTCCGTTCGGCACGTGTTGACGTTCCCGCCCTCGCCTACTGGCACTCGAACTGAATCCCCCATCGGCGGTCGCGCACCACTTCATCCGCCCCTTGCACCACGTTTGAGACGCGCGTGCGTCCCCGCACTTCACCCTCATGCACGATCCGGTAATGCCCGTTGCAACGCTCGTTCATGAGCGCCACGGCATCCCGTCGAAACGACGAGACGACTGGTCCGCGCTCCGGAACATAGGGATAGGCGGCGACACCGCCGCGCTCCGTGTCCTGGAGCAAGGACGCGCCACCATCGCACCCGTAGAGCAGGGCGATACAGGCCAGCACGAAACTTGACCCTCTTTTCATCGGGTTCGTATCATACGAACGTGACGTGTGACGCACAAGCATCGGCTCGCGATATGGGGTCGACGGCTGGAACAAGGAGGACGACGATGATCGATCGATGGATACGACGACTCGCGGGTGTGACGATTGCGACGGTGCTGACGGTTGCGCCGGTCACGGCATCCGCGCACGATATCTACGCGCTGACGGTGGAGCAGTTGCGAGAAGGGATGATGAAGGCGGCCTCGCCGGCCGAGAAGGGATTTGTGCTCGTGGATGTTCGCAGCCCGACGGAGCATGCGGAAGGATTTATCCCAGGCACTGACATGAATATTGACTATCGCGAGATCAAAGATCGGCATCGCGAGTTGGGGATTAAACCAGAAGGCCATGTCGTGCTGTATTGTCAGTCCGGGCACCGTGCGGGTATTGCGGCGAAGATGTTGTCCGAGTTGGGCTATCGCCACGTGTACAGCGTCGTCGGCAGCATGAATGCGTGGAAAGAAGCGGGGTATCCCGTGGAGCGCGGCCAATAACAGGCCGGTTGTGTCGCGTGGCGCGAGACGCGTTATTGCTTGGGCTGAGCTTGCGGATTGTTCGGACGAGGCGTCGGCTGGTGTGTCGTCGAGCGCGGATAGACGGCGATCACCGTGGGCAAAGGAATATGGATGGCCGGCGCCGTGCCGTCCAGGAGTGCGCGCCATGGCGGCGGCAATGAGGTCGTCGGTTTCGTCGTCCGCGACAGGATCTGATTCCCCACCATCACATCGGATGAGGAGCCGCCGTCCATGGCCATAACCTGCTGCAGCCACGGGAGTGTGGCGCGGATGCAGGTGGCGAGGCCGAAGAGACTGGCCGGACTCATCGTTTTCACCACATACAACGACCCGTTCCCATCTTCCGCCAGCAACGTTTGTTGCGCGCGTTTGCCCGATTGCCGCACACGAATCTTCCCTTGCCGATCCACGAGCATGAGCGCTTGTGCAGCTTCCGCATAACTGGGCGCGTCGATGGTAAATTCGTCGACCGCGAGATCCAGAATCCCCGCGCGCCGCAATCCCGTGCGAATCGGTTCGGCGACGAACAAACCCTGCCACTGCGCGTGGCGTTTCGCGCTGAGGGCCTCGCCGTTTTTCACCAACCATCCCATATACGTATAGTCATCGAAGAAGAGTCCGGCGTTCAGCACGAGTGCTGCGCCGGTGCGTTGCCGCCAGGCGCTGAGCGGAATGGGGTCGGACAGTCCGGCTTCCCGGAAGTAGTGCACGGCGAAGCTATACCGTTCCGGATCGACACGGAGGATTGCGGCCGAGACGCTTTCGGGACAGGCGGTACCGGGCGCCCAGAGGCTGATTTCCAATCCAGGATCGAGTGTGTCCCATGGCGCTGAGCCGGCCCACGTGAGCGAAGTAGTTGGAAGACAGACGACGGCGGTAGAGAGCACGACCGTACGGAGAAGCGACAGGGTGCTCTGGTGGAATGTGCGAGGGCTGTCTGCGCGTGGGTCGGTCGATGAATGTCGACGCATGCCTGTGCTCAGGGTGCCGCGTGTGCGAGGCAATGGTGAAGGCACTATACGAGGCTATCCCTAGGGCGTCAACGAAAGCGACAAGGCGTGCACAGGAGACGTCGATGCGGAGTCGGTGTGTCGGCTGGTGATGAAGCAGTTGAACGGTGTGCGAACGCTCAGCCGCCGATCGGAGGAACGGGGACGGTTCCGGCTACGGGACCGGCGAAGTTCGAGAACATCAAGGTGGCGGAAACGACCCAATCCATGAAAGGCTGCGGGTAAATGCCGAGGAGCAAGGTGGCGGCTACCGTGACGGTGAGCACCGCCTTCATCGAGCCGGAAATGTGGAGCGGCGACGGATCCACCGGTTCGTTGATGTACATCTTTTTCACGACGATCAAATAGTAGTAGAGCGAGATGACGATGTTGATGAGCCCCACCGTGATCAGTGCGTAGAGGCCTTCTTTGATCGCGGCCACGAAGATGTAGATCTTCCCGATGAAGCCCGCCAACGGCGGGACACCGGCGAGCGACAATAAAAACACCAGCATGGCGAAGGCCAACAAGGGAGAGCGGCGATTCAGACCGCTGTAGTCGTCGATCTCGTCGCTGCCCAACAGGCGGCTCACCGCAATGACGACGGCGAAGGCGCCGAGGTTCGCAAATAGGTATGTGAGCAAATAGAACAAGATGGCGTCTTCGCCCATCTTCGTTCCGGCGGCGAGGCCGATCAACACGTTGCCGATCTGGGCGATACCGGAGTAGGCCAACAAACGTTTGATGTTGCGCTGCGCGATCGCGACGATATTGGCGTAGGTCATCGACAGGATCGACACGGCGACGAGCACCATGACCCACTGCGGCTTGAGCGAGCCCAGGGCCACATAAAACATCCGCATCAGAATGGCGAAGGCGGCGCCCTTCGGGGCGATGGACAGGAACGCGGTCACTGGCGTCGGCGCGCCATGGTACGTGTCCGGAATCCAAGAGTGGAACGGAACCGCACCGATCTTAAAGCCGAGCGCCGCGAAGATGAGTAGGAAGCCGATGATCAAGCCAGGGGTCGCCTTGGCGCCGGCCATGTCCGAGAACACGAGTTTCCCGGTTTCGCCGTACACGAGGCTGATGCCGTAGGCCAGGAGGCCGGCTGCGAAGACACCGAGGATAAAAAACTTGACGCCCGATTCGTTCGAGCCCAAGTCGTCGCGCAAGTAGGCGACCAGGACGTAGAAGCCGAAGGTCGAAAACTCGAGTGTGACGAAGAGCGAGAGCATGTCGTTGGCGGACGCCATGAACAACATGCCGAGGGCGGACATCAGAATCAGGAAATAGTATTCGCCGCGGAAAAATCGGAACTTGTCGATGTAGTCCGACGAGACGAGCACGACCAGCCCGGAGGCGATTACGACAAAGATCTTAAAAAAGACCGCCAGTCGGTCCAGCACGAACATGTTGTGGAACAGTGCGCCGGTGATATGGCTGAGGTCGAGCCAGACCAAGCAGGCCAGAGTGCCGAGCAAGCCGACGACACTCAACGTGGCGATGTGCGTCTTCTGCAGCTTCGGCAACGAGAAGTCGACGATGAGCACGACGCAGAGCCAGAGCGTTAGGAAAATCTCCGGCAGCATCAAGAGGAGGTCGGAGGCGTTGAGCGAGAGTTGGAAGGTCATCGGACCACCCTCGTCTCATCGACGCGTAAGGCGACACCGGTCGGCGTCGACCCGGTTGAATCGACAAGCTGATGCGCAGGTGCCGGACCCGACGCGGGCGGAGCCTGCTGGACGACGGCTTCGACCTTCGTGATACGCGCGATCAACGGATCGACTCCCGCACGGACGACGGAATAGAAGTGCCCGGGCATCAGGAAGAAACCGATGCTGCAGGCCATCATCAGCACGAATGGCATACGATCCACAAAACTCACGGCGTCGCGCGTATGGGCATGGTGTTGGTCCATGGCGCCATAAAAGACGCCGCGCATCATGCGGAATAGGTAGCCCATCGTCAGCACGATACCGAGAATGGCCACGATGACTTGCAGCGGATACTTGTTCCAACTGCCGACGATGATCATGACTTCGGCGAGGAAGTTCACCGTGCCCGGCATACCGATGGAGGCCATCACACCGACGATGGTGCAGCCCGCGATAAACGGCATACGGTTCACGAGCCCGCCCAACGACGGAATGTCGCGGGTGTGCGTCTGGTCGTAGACCCACCCGGCCATGGCGAACAACATGCTGGTGGCGAGGGCGTGGGCGAACATATAGATCACCGCGCCGCTCAAGCTGATGTAGTCCAACGCCGCCATGCCCAAAAACACGTACCCCATGTGGCTGGAGCTGCTGTACCCGATGACGTACTTCGTATCGCGGGCGTAGAAGGCGACGAACCCACCGTAGAGCATGCTGAAGATGCTTAAGATGGCAGCAATCGGCATCAACTCGCGAGTAGCGTCCGGCAAGATCTCGAAGGCGACGCGGATGATCGAGAAGTGACCAAGCTTCATCAAGACGCCGGCGTGCAACATACTCGTAGCGGCGGGCGCGGCGGCGTGGCCGACGGGCGACCAGGAGTGCAGCGGCCAGATCGGCGCGATCGACGCGAAGCCGAAGAAGATCAGCAACCAGATCAAGGTTGCCAACGGGCCGGAGAAGTGCGCCTTCTCGCGCAACTCGATGATGTCGAACGTATTCAGGCCGGAGAACTTATAGATGAGCAGGATGCCCATCAAACACAACACGGCAAAGGCCGACAGGAACAGCACCAACTTCATGGCCGCGTATTCTTTGCTGTTCGAGCCGAAGTTGAAGATGTAGCCGACGGAGTCGCGCTTCTTCATCCCCTCGGGGTCCGTCATCTCCAAATACTTCTTCGTGTGGCTGCCCCACATACCGAGCAGCAGGTACATCGGGATGACCGACATTTCGTAGAAGAAGTAGAGGAAGAACAGGTCGAGCGACATAAAGACGCCGATCGTCGCCGCCGCGAGGATCAGAATCCAAATGTAGAATTGTTTCGCGCGGTCCTTCGTATGCCACTGCACGAAGATCCCGGCGAACAACAGAATGCACGAGGCCAAGACCAGCGGCGTGCCGATGCCGTCGACGCCGAGGTAGAGCGCGATGCCGAGTTGTTTGGACCACTCGTACTTTTGGACGAACTGATAGCCGCCTTTGATCGGATCGAACGCAAAAAACAGATAAAAGGACGCCAAGAGGCTGATGCCCGCGGCGGACGCGGCCGTTACGCGTACCATCAACTTCTGCTTCTCAGGGATGAGAATCAGCGCGAAGGCGCCCACAAACGGGGCGAAAAGAATAATCAGCAGCAGATAGTCGGCCATAGTCGTACGTGCGTCGTCTCGGTCAATCTTGCATGGTGCGCGGCGTCGTTTCGAGCAACGTCAACGTCCCGCGGTCGAGTCGGTCGACCAGGGCCTGCACCGATCCGTTCATGATGCGCAGGAACGGCGAGGGATAGAGCCCGATCCAGAGGATCATGATCGCCAACGAAATGCTGATGACCAACTCGCCCATTTTTAAATCGGACACGGCCTGAGAGAGGCCCTTGCCCAGCGGACCCAAAATGGCACGCTCGTAGTACCACAAAAAGTAGGCGGCGCCGAAAATCACGGCGAGCACGGCGATGGAGCCGTACCACCACTTCGCCTTAAACGCGCCCATCAAGACCAAAAATTCGCCGACGAATCCATTGGTGCCGGGCAAGCCGATCGAGGCCAGGCCGATGACCAACAGAAAACTCGCGAGCAGCGGCGCCTGTTTGGCCAGTCCGCCGAACGACGAGAGGTGTGTGCTCTGGCGGCGCGAATAGAGGAACCCCGCCACAAAAAAGAGTCCGGCGGTGCTGAAGCCGAGGTTGACCATCGTGAGCAGGCTGCCCTGCAGGCCTTGGAAGTTCAGCGCAAACACGCCCACCACGACAAAACACAAGTGGCTGACGCTGCTGAAGGCGAGCAGTCTCCTGAAGTCCGGTTGGATCAGGGCGACGATGGCGGCGTAGAGAATGCCGACCAGCGCCAGCACCATGATAATCGTCACCACGGTTTCGTTCTTCGACGCTTCCGGCACGAGCGGCAGACTGAACCGAACGAATCCGAAGGTGCCGAGTTTCACGCCGGCGAGAATCACCGACATGCCGATGGGACCTTCCATCAACGCATCCGGGAGCCAGGTGTGGAACGGGAAGATCGGCGCCTTAAACGCAAAGCCGAGGAAGAAAAACCAGAAAATGATGAGCTGTTTGTCGAGCGAGATGGGGGCGCTCAGCAGGTCCAGGAAATCGAACGAGTAGGCCGCGTCCAAATGATTGCGGACGGCCCAGCCGTGATAGTTGATGTTGAGCAACGCGATGCCGACCAACATAAACACGCTGCCGAGCAGGGTGTAGAGGACGTACTTCAACGCCGCGTATTGCCGCTCGGCTCCCCCGCCCCAGAGCTTGATCAAGAAGTAGCTGGGCAGCAGCATCAATTCCCAGAACACGAAAAAGAGCACGAGGTCGAGCGACACGAAGACGCCCATGATGGTCGTCTCGAGCGCCAGCAGCGCCATCAGGTACAGGCGGACTTTTTGGCGGACGGTGTCCCAGGAGTAGATGACGATCAAGGTCGTCAAAAATGCCGTGACGCCGACGAACAGGACGCTGATGCCGTCCACGCCGAGGTGATAGCTGATACCCAACGGCGGCACCCAGGCGACACGCTCGGCGAATTGCATCGAGGGCGAGTCGGAGACGAAGTTGGCCAGGATCACGATCGAGAGTGTGAGCTCCAAGAGCGTCACGCCGAGCGCAACGGCCTTGGCCATTTCCTCATCGTCCAAAAACCACAAGATGAGGGCGCCGAGCATCGGCACCACCAGCAAGCAGGAGAGAATCGGAAACGTAAAGGTGAGCTCTTCCATCATAACGACGTGCGCCTAATCTGCCTTCCTTACGAGGCGGTCCACCAGAGCATCACCAGATGCACGATCACAAAGAGTCCCGCCACGATGATGGCCGCGTAATGGTGCACCATACCGCTTTGCAATTTGCGCCAAGAGCGGGCCAACAGGTGGTTGGCGTAGCCGATGATATTGAGACCGGCGTAGACCACATACTTTTCGAACCAGGTCGTCGCGGCGGAGGTCAATTCGGTGCCGCGTCCCACGCCCCGGACCAATCCATCGAGCACGGTGCGGTCGAACCAATCCCAAACCAAGCCGAGTTTTTTGATCGGCTCGACGATCAGGAAGTCGTAGAGCTCGTCGACGTACCACTTGTTCAGCAAGGCGTTGTACAGGCCCGGTTGACCGGCGGCCCAGCGGTCGGCGGTACCCGGCTTCACCGTGTAGAGGTAGTGCGCGATCAACCAACCGGTCAACGCGATCACCGTCGCGACGCCCATCAACATAAACGTGATCCCGGCGCCGCCTTCGTGTTCGCCCTCCCCGCCTGCATGTCCTGTGACGGGTGCGAGGAACTGATGGAACCAGCCGTTCTCCGGAGGAATGCCCGGGAGCCCGCCCAGCAACGAGAGAGCGGCGAGCACCGTCAGCGGACCCAACATCACCGGGGGAGACTCGTGGATGTGTTCCAGCGTGTGGTGGTCGACGCGCGATTCGCCGTAGAACGTCAGGTACGTCAGGCGGAACATATAGAAGGAGGTCAACAAAGCACCCAACGCCGCCATGCCGTAGAGGATGTAGTGGTGGTGCACGAAGGCGTGCGCCATGATTTCATCCTTACTCCAGAACCCGGCGAAGGGGAAAATACCGGCGATGGCCAAGGTACCGATCAAAAAGACGCGATGCGTCCAGGGAATCTTGTTGTGGAGTGCGCCCATTTTGCGGATGTCTTGTTCGCCGTGCAGCGCGTGGATCACGGAGCCGGCCGACAAGAATAAGAGCGCTTTAAAAAACGCGTGCGTCATCAGGTGGAATACGGCCGCCGCATAGGCGCCGACGCCGCAGCCCAAAAACATGTAGCCGAGTTGGCTGACGGTCGAGTAGGCCAACACACGTTTGATGTCGGTCTGGACGAGGCCGATGGTTGCAGCGAACAACGCGGTGGTCCCGCCGATGACGCCGACGATGGTCAAGACACCCGGCGCCATGTCGTAAATCACGTGGTTGCGGACGACCATATACACACCGGCCGTCACCATGGTGGCCGCGTGGATCAGCGCGGAGACCGGCGTCGGACCTTCCATCGCGTCCGGGAGCCAGGTATAGAGCGGGAGCTGGGCTGATTTGCCGACGGCGCCGATGAACAGGCAGAAGGCGATCCAGAAGGCCGTGTCCGGCGACAGTTGGCTGACCTGCGACAGGACCTTCGTGTAATCCAGCGTGCGGAAATTGACGAAGATCAAAAAGATGGCGATCAAGAACCCGGCATCGCCGATGCGGTTGACGACGAAGGCTTTTGTGGCGGCCTTCGCAGCCGAGACCTTCTCGTAGTAGTAGCCGATCAGGAGATACGAGCAGAGACCGACGCCTTCCCACCCAATGAACAGCACGACGTAGTTGTTGCCCATCACGAGCAGCAACATCGAGACCATAAACAGGTTCATGTAGGTGAAGAAGCGGGTGAAGCCCTCTTCGCCGTGCATGTACCCGGTCGAATAAACGTGAATGAGGAAGCCGACCCCCGTCACGACCAGCAGCATAATGCTGGTGAGCTGGTCGACGAGGTAGGCGAGATTGATCGTTAGGTCGCCGCCGAAGATCCATTTATAGGCGACGACTTCGTGGGGCGTGCCGGTGCGGATGACGTCCGCGACGACGAACACGACGCAGAGGAACGACAGAAACACGGACCCGGCGGCGAACCGCCCGGCCATATGATGCGAGTACCGGCTTCCCAGCAACCCATTGACGATGGCGGCTGCCAGCGGAAACAGCGGAATGAGTTGAATCGCTAAATCGACCACAGTCCTTCACCGAAAACCACGGGGGCCCGTCGGTCGTACGACCCGGACGGGCACGCGGTTACCACTTCAACACATTCATTTCGTCGACGTTGGTCGAGATCTTGCCGCGGAAGACGACGATGATGATCGCCAATCCCACGGCCGCCTCGCCTGCGGCGATCGCAATAATAAAAAGCGCCACTACTTGCCCGGCGATCGACTCCAAATGATGCGAAAACGCCACCAGGTTGATGTTCGCGGCGTTCAGCATGATCTCGACGGCCATCAACACGATGATGAAGTTCCGACGGATCAACACACCGAGCAAGCCCGTCATGAACAGGATCGCGCTGACGGTCACATAGGCAGACAAAGGGATCATGGCGTCAGGTACTTAGGCGTCGACTTTGCCGTCACGCTGGTTGATCTGCGACGGGGTTTTCGCCAGGACGATCGCGCCGATGGCCGCGCCCAGGAGAAACACGCCGACGATTTCGAATTGCAACAAGTAGTCGCTGAACATTTTTAAGCCGATGGCCGTCGTGTCCGTCGTCTGTAGGACGAGGTCCATCGGGGCGTCGCCCTTCGCCCCATTCCAAGGCGAAGTGAACAGCACGCCGATCATATAGAGGCTGCCGAGCACCGTCGGTCCGAGGAACCAATAGGCGGAGCGGTGGAAGTACCGCTCTTCCGTCTTCAGGTTCAGCAACATGAGGACGAACAGGTAGAGCACCAAAATGGCGCCCGCGTAGACGATGACCTGGACGGCCCAGAGGAATTCCGCGTTGAGCAAAATGAACAGGCCGGAGACGTGCAGCAACACGGCCAGCAGCGCCATGCCGCAGTGGACCGGGTTTTTGAGCGCAACCGTGAGGGCACCCGCCACAATCGACACCACGGAAAAATAAATAAAGAACAGGACGATCATCGGTCTCCGCCGTCTCGCGCCGGACGCTGGGGCGCGCTACGTAAGATGCTTGGGTGGCGGCTGGGTCGCCTTCACCACAGATTGTGGGAAAAAATATCGGTATTCGCGGCTCGACTCGGCGTTTTTCTCCTGGCCGTGGGCGTAGAGGTACTTCTTCCCGTCATCCAGGAACTTTTCGCCCAATTCGTAGAGCCGACGTTTATCGAACATGAGCGTCCGTTTATCGTGCGTCGAGAATTCGTAGAGTTTCGTCATCGCGAGCGCGTTGACGGGGCAGGCTTCGACACAGTACCCGCAGAACACGCACTTCGTAATATCGATATAAAACTCTTTGGCGTACCGTTGGAGCGGCAGCGAGGGGTCTTCGCCGCTGATCACCTTGATGCAGCGCGACGGACAGGCGGCCTCGCAGAGGTCGCAGCCGACGCAGCGTTCCTTCCCGTCGTCGTACCGCAGGAGCGATAGGGCGCCGCGATGCGTGTCGGGAATCTGCCGCTGTTCGCGCGGATACTGGAAGGTGATGGGTTTGTGGAACATGTGCTTGAACGTCACCTTCATCGCGTCCCAAATCTCGTCGAAGAGGATCGCGTGAAGCAGTTTCTTGGTCAGTCCGCTGGCTCCCATGTGACGTCCTGTGTATCCGATCCCTATCGAAAAAGTCTGTGGTGCCTGTCTCGTTCGGCGTCGTTACGCCTTTTCGACGAACACCTGGGTCAATTTAAACGTCGGCACCTGTGTGACGGTGTCGATCTCGACCGACATCAGGTCCTTCACCGGCGGCTCGTTGAAATGCTCGGGGAAGAAACAATGGCCCGGCATGATCACGGCGGACGGCAAGACCCCTAACACGAGCGAGCCCTTCGAGGAGGTCACCCGCACGAGCGCGCCTTCCTTTACGCCCATTCGCGCACAATCTTCAAGGCTCATGTGCAGGCGGCCGTGATTCGGCGCCAGATTGATGAGCCCGGACGCCTGCAACGAGAGTTTGCCGGAGTGATAGAGCACCTGCCCCATCGTCAACCGGAACGGTTTGTCCGTCGGGCCGGCAGCCGTCGGCAATTGCGGATAGCGCGCGGCGACGGTCGTTGCGTAGGTCGTCGAGAGATACGGTCCGGCGTTGCCCGTCACACGCTTGGGTTGGCCCAAGTTGTAGTAGCCCGGCAGCAACCGCATGATCTCGTGTTGAATGTCCTGCGCCGATTCGTAGGCCCAGTCCGCACCCAGACCGCTCGCGAGCGCCGTGAAGATGTGCCAGTCCGGCAGACTTTCTCCCGGCGGTTCGAGTGTCGGGCGTACGTACTGTACCTTGCCTTCTTGATTCGTGACCGTGCCGTCCTTCTCCGCGAAGGTGGCGGCAGGCAACACGAAGTCGGCGAGTTTGCCCGACTCGGTCAAGAAGGGGTCCTGGCAAATGAGGAGCTCGACCTTCTCCAGCGCCGCCTTCACGTTGAAGGAGGCTGGGAGCGTCTCCAGCGGATTTTCGCCGACTAAGTAGAGGGCCTTGATCTGTCCGTTCCGACACCGTTCGAGAATATCGACGAGCGAGGCGCCTTGGTCGATCTTCGGCAGCGACGCGGGTGACTCGTTTCCGCTCCACGCTTTGGCGAACCGTGTGCGCGCGGCTTCGTCGGTGATCCACGAGGGACCGGGCAAGGACTCGGGGGCCACGCCCATATCGAGGGCGCCTTGTTCGTTGGCTTCTTCCACCGGGGCGATGAGTCCGCAGCCGGGCTGGCCCAGCTTGCCGGTCACCCAGACGAGGTCGATTAGGTTGAGCACGTCGCGGTACCCGCCTGATCGACGCAGCAGCCCTTCGCCGACGACGATCACGGAGCGCGGCGATTCGGCAAACAACGTTGCGGCTTCGACGAGGCGTTCTTCCGAGACGCCGGTCAGCTCGGCGATTTTGGCGAGCGACAGCGCCGAGACGGCTTGTTTCAATGCGGTGAAGGCCTGCGGGTGTTGATTGACGACGTCGGTATCGACGAGGTCGCGATCCAACACGGCCTTGACCAACCCTTGGATGAACCACCCTTCCGTCCCGGCCTTGAGCAGCGTGGGATGCGACGACAACTTCGCGATGTTGGAATTGATCGAGTCCACCGCAACGACTTGCGCGCGGTATACGCGGATCGCTTCCTTGATGCGGATCGCCGCCACGGGATTGGTTTCCGTGATATTCGAGCCGATCAGGAGGATGGCCTTCGCCTTTGTGAGGTCTTCGGAGTCCGCCGTGTTTCGCGAGACGCCGAGCGCCCGTTGCATGGCGCGGACAAAATTCACATGGCCGTATCGCGCGCTACTGTCGATTTGATTCGAGCCCAACACACCGCGGAACAATTTCTGGAAGAGATACAGTTCTTCGTTCGTGCAGCGGGCGGTAATGAGACCGGCTACCGATCGCGGGCCATGTTGTTCGCGGATGGCCGTGAGGCGATCGACCAACTCGTGCATTGTGTCGAGCCAGGGGGCGGACACCAGGCTGTCGTCTCGACGGACGAGCGGGCGTGTAAGGCGGTTTTTGCTGTCGATGAATTGGAAGCCGAACCGGCCGCGAACGCAGAGGCCGCCGTGTCCCTTGGACGTTTGGGTGCGGTCGCCCCACTTATTTTTCCACGAGAGTTGCGACGTCACGCGGACGACGTGCGAGTCCTTCGTCTCCACGTCCATCTGGCAGCCGTCCCCGCAGTAGTTGCAGGTCGTGCGGGTCTTTTTCATCTGCCAGGGTTTGTAGAGATACTTCGAATATTTGTTCGTGATCGCGCCGACGGGGCAGACCGCGAGACAGTCGCCGCAGAATTCGCACTGGAGCGGCAGGTCGCCCTTGGCGACGACTTGGTTGAAGCCGCCCTTCTTCATGAACTGCAGGGCATCGATCATCTGCACGTCTTTGCAGATGTTGATGCACTCGCCGCAGGCGATGCAGCGGTTCATGTTGAAGTCGAGCACGAGGCTGCGCGTGTCTTCGGGAATGAGCTTTTGCTTGGCGGTCGCGAGATTGGTCACGCCGTGCTGGAAAGCCATGTCCTGCAATTCGCAGTGGCCGTCCGCGTCGCAGACCGGGCAATCCAATGGGTGAACGGACAGGTGTTTTTCGACAGCCTTCTTACGCGCCTGGTGGAGGTCGTCGCCGGAGGTGCGGATGACCATCCCCGCCGCCGCCTTTGCGGTGCAGGAACGGACCGGCGCCTTTTTCCCTTCCTGCATGACCAGGCACATACCGCAGGATCCGAAGGGATCGAACGTGTAGTGGTAACACATCGCCGGAATGATCTTGCCGGTGCTGGCGATCACGTCGTACAGCGACACGCCGTCGCGCGCAGTCACGGTTTGGCCGTCGATCGACAACTCGATCGTCGCGGCTTCGGTTTCCGGGTTGGTGGCGGGTTTTAATCCCATAACGGTCAGTGCGCGCTCAGGTTCGCGCTATCGGTCGCACTCGCCCATGACGATGTCGTAGCTGCCGAAGATCGTCACGGCATCGGCGATCATGTATCCCTTGGCCATGTAATCGAACGCGCCCATGTGAATGAACGAGGGGGAGCGGATCTTCAGCCGATACGGCTTCCCACCTCCCGCGCTCACGATATAAAAGCCCAGTTCGCCCTTGTGCGCTTCGGTGCCGCAGTAGATCTCGCCCGGCGGCGCGTCGAAGCCCTGCGAAAACAGTTTGAACTGTTGAATCATCGACTCGAGATTCGTGAAGACGCGGTCTTTCGGCGGAAACGTCACGCTGGGGACGTCGGCCATGACCGGACCTTCCGGCAATTGCTCCAAACATTGCCGAATGATTTTGACGCTCTCGTGGAGCTCCATGACACGAATCCAATACCGGTCGTACGTATCGCCGTTTTTGCCGACCGGCACGCTGAACTCGCAACGCGGATAGGCGCCGTAGGCTTCGTATTTCCGCAGGTCGAAGTCGACGCCGGAGCCGCGCAAGGTCGGCCCGCTTAAACCGAAGCTCACCGCATCTTCCGCCGAAATCACCGCGACGCCCTTCGTGCGCGCCAACCAGATGCGGTTCTTTTCGAGGAACACGACATACTCCTCGATCTTCGGCGGGAAGTAGTCGAGAAATCGGCGGACCTTATCCAACAGCTCGGGCGTAAAATCGCGCTCGATGCCGCCGATGCGGTACCAACTGGTCGTCAGACGCGCGCCGCACAGCTCGTCGAACCAATCGAGCAGAATCTCGCGGTCGCGGAACGTATAAAAAAAGACGGTCATCGCGCCGATGTCCAGGGCTTGCGTGCCCAACCAAAACAGGTGCCCCACGATGCGCTGCACTTCCGCGACGATCGTACGTAAATACTCGGCGCGGTCGGGCACCGTGATGTTCATCAACTTTTCGACTGCGCGGCAGTACGCGTAGTTGTTGTACATCGCGCAGACGTAGTCGAGCCGGTCGGTATGCGGGATGAACTGATGGTAGGTGCCGTCTTCGGCCAATTTCTCTACGCCGCGGTGCAGGTAGCCCATCACCGGGGTGGACTTCACGATCCGTTCGCCTTCCAATTCCAAAATGACCTTCAACACCCCGTGCGTGCTCGGGTGTTGCGGGCCCATGTTGAGCAGCAGCTCTTCCGTCCGGAGGGTCGGGAGCGTCTCGGTCTCCGGATTGGCCGGGTCGACCTTATAGACGGTCGTGCGCTGGTCTTCGAATGGACGCGTCGTCATCGTCGTGCGTACGGAAAACGGTTAATTCGTCGGCTCGTTCAAAAAGTCGAACGTATCGCGCCAGCCCTTGCCGCGGAGCGGGAAATCTTTCCGTAAGGGATAGCCCTCGGTGTAATCGTCTGGCATCAAGATACGGCGCAGGTCCGGATGATGGCGGAACCGGATCCCCATCATGTCGAACACTTCGCGCTCCATAAAATCGGCGCCCTTCCAGATATCGACCAGCGAATCCACCGCACAGTCCGACTCCGGCACGCGGGTCTTCAGGCGAATACGGTGGCGTTTCCGGATCGAATAAAACTCGTAGACGACTTCGAAACGTTCTTCGTCGTCAGGCCAGTCGACGGAGCTGACGTGCACGATGTAGTCGAAGTCCAGCGCCGGGTCGTCGTGGAGAAATCGCGCAACCGGGTGCAACGACTCGCGCGTCACCGTCAGGGCCAGGTCGCCTCGCCATTCCACGACTTTCACGACGGCCTTGGGAAAGGCCTCCTGAACACGCGTGGCCAACAATGTGAGGGGTTCGGTCGCCATGGTCCGCAGTTACACTTTCAACGTCGCCTTGACCTGCTCCGGCTGCTTCACGAACACGCGCTTCTGCATGATGCGCTCTTGGAGTTTCAAAATGCCGTCGAAGAGCGCTTCCGGCGTCGGCGGGCAGCCGGGCACGTAGATGTCGACCGGCACGAATCGATCGACGCCTTGGACGACGCTGTAGCTGTCGTAGATATTTCCGGACGTCGCGCAGGAGCCCATCGCGATCACGTACTTCGGCTCGGGCATCTGGTCGTAAATTTTGCGGATCACCGGCGCCATGCGGCGGCAGACGGTGCCGGCGACGATCATCAAATCCGACTGGCGTGGCGAGGCGCGGAAGACCCCGGCGCCGTACCGGTCCATGTCGTAGCGGGCGGAGACCGCGGCGATCATCTCGATCGCGCAGCAGGCCAAGCCGAACGTCATCGGCCAGAGCGAGCCTTTGCGCGCCCAGTTGACGGCCTTTTCCACCGTGGTGGTGATGATGTCGGCCTGCGCATCCTTCTCGTGGCCGATATGAATCAGTCCCATTCGAGGGCTCCCTTTCGCCAGGCATAGGCGTAGGCCACGACAAACAATCCGATGAAGATCAGCATTTCGATCAGGCCGATGAGCCCGATTTTGCTGAACACCACGGCCCACGGATACAGAAAGATCACTTCGATATCGAACAAGACGAACAACATCGCAAAGATGTAGTAGCGCACCGGAAACGGCATACGCGCGTCCGAGAAGGGCTCGGCGCCGCACTCGTACGTGCTCAACTTTTCCGGTTCCGGATATTTGGGCTGGACGAGGTAGCTGATGACCAGGGTGACGACCCCGAAAGCGAGCGCCACGAAGACAAAGAGCAGGATCGGGAAATAGGTATCGAGGTACTGCAGGAGTAATTCTGAGCTAGCCATCGGCAATCCTTCGCCGTGCCTGCGCACGCAACCCCGCGCCACAGCTGCCTTGCTGGGCAAAAAAAGAGCGGCAATCTTAGTCAGGGGGTGTTTTGAATAGCAAGCGTACAAAGGACCTACAGCCCTAGAGCCCGAAAGTCCTAAAGGACCAGCGCGAGGGAGACGAGATTTTTGGTGCGATGCGAGGCCGTTCACGCTCTGTGCGCGGCGGATCGCAACGAATTTTTTGTGTGGAACTGCGATGCGGCGTGAGTGGACGGAGTCTGCGAAGTGCGGTGCTGTGGTCAGGAATTCGTTATGAAGATTCGTTCGGTGGATCGCGCCGGACCATGTGCGAGGCCGGTCGTTTGAGGTCCGGTGGGCCGTCGTTCACCTGACGGTCCCATTCCGATTCGAGCGGAAGAATCGGTTTGCCCTTTTTTCTTCTCGGAATCTGCGTCTCGATCCGCGCTCTCGGCGCACGCGGCGGAATCTCCGATCGCGTCGGTGTCGTAGCCTCGTTCACCTGCTCCGGACGAGAGCTGTCCTGCCTATCGGATGTTTCAATCGTCATCTGGAAACTCGCTCGACGCCTCCGATCTCCGTAACGACTCCCCCATCATACGCCGCGTCGTACGGCGCTGTCCTGTCCGATGACCGCTGCGTCGCGCTCGATTCACCCTCGCGATCCAGGCATGTGTAAAACCGCGCGTTTGTTGACAGGTTGAAGCGATCTGATAAGGTTCGTTGTTGTAGGAGAACATTATGAAAAAACATGTACAGGTTGTCGGGCAGGTCCTTCTTGTAGGTCTCCTCGCGAGTGCGCAGGCGCCGGGCGCCTGGGCCTCGGATTATGTGACCGATCCGGCCGTGCAAGGGGCCGTGCGCGGCGATCAACGCTACGCCTTCCCTGCCGGGTATATCCGGATGAACCAGCCCTTCTCGGGTGTGGTGAATCAGGTGACCGGCGACAACCAACTGACCGGCAATCGCATGATCAGCGCCGGGACCCACTCCGTCTACCTCCGGCTGAACAATCCGGCGGAGGCGAAGCTCGGTGACCTCTATACCGTCTATCGTCGTTATCATAAGGTCTACCACCCGGTCACCCGCCAGTACCTCGGTGAGTTGATCCACCAGCTCGGTGTCGTGCGGATCACTCAGGTCGAAGGGGCCTTGGCCGTCGGGAAGGTCGTGGCTAGCGCAAACCCCATCGGCCCGGGCGACCATCTGATGCCCTTCGTCCCGCAGGACGTGACGGCCGCCGCCCCGAAGCAGACGGCTCAGGCCACGGGCGAGGTCGAGGGCATGGTGGTCGACTTTCTTGCGAATTTGACGTTGACCGCCCAGCACCAGATCGTCTACCTCGACCGCGGCCAGGACGATGGCCTGCAGGCGGGCGATGTGATGACCCTCTATCGCGTCGGCGGCGGATTGCCGCGCCGCACGCTCGGAGAAGCGCGTATCGTGGCTGTGGAAGCGCATACGGCGACGGCCATGATTGCGAAGACCATCTCCCCGGTCCTGATCGGCGATCGCGTCACGACGGTGAAGGTTGCCGCACCCGCCGTGGCTATGGATCAGCCGGAGGCGCCGACCGCACAGGTTCCGGTGACCGAACCCATCGTCAGCAAAGCCGCCGCGAAGAATATCGATCGATTCGTGCGTGAAGCGCCGGCGCCCGTCACGATGCATGCGGACGCGGCGACGAATAACGTGGTCGTCAGCTTAAACGAGTTGATGGATCACCTGTATTTCGAGTCGGGCGATGCGTCGGTTCGCGGCGAAGGCCAGGAGTTGTTGAAGCACATCGGCACGTTGCTGAAGTCGATGCCGGAGAAACCGATCCGGATCGAAGGCCATGCGGACGCGCAGGAAATCGGCCCGTCCCTCCGCAGCAAGTATCCGACGAATCGCGAGTTGTCCAAGGCGCGCGCCGTCGGTGTCGCGGAATTTTTGGCTCGCGAAGCGGGATTGGGTCAGGAGCGTGTGACGACAGTCGGGTATGGCTCGTCGAAGCCGGTTGCGACAAATGCCACGGACGAAGGCCGCCAGAAAAACCGCCGTGTGGAGATCGTGTTCCCCGGCGATGTGCTGTCGGATGCTGCGAAGAAACCGAGTGTGAAGCCGGCCGACCAGGCCCCGCTTCCCTTGCCGAGCGACGCTAATGCCGCGCCGGCCGAATACACCGAGCAGAATCTCCCCAAGGTGACGGGCGGCAGCGCCACCCTCTCCACAGTGGGCAGCGGGTCGGGTGATGTCGGCAGCGTGGACGCCGGGTCCGGTTCGGGCATGCCGAGCGGCGGCGATGTCCCCAGCGCAGGCGGGAATGTCGGCGGGCAGTCTGAAGGCGGCGCCAGCGAGGCTCCCGATACAAAGGGCCAGCAGGCGCTTCCAGGCGCCTAAGTCGCTCCGTTCGCCGGGCGTGTCTGTACATAGTGTGCGCGATCAGTGGCAGGGCCGGTTGCACCGTTGATTGTGCGGCCGGCCCTGCGCTGTTAGAATTCCTCCCGTTCGTCGGCCGAGCCTCATCGGCCTCTCTACCATCCTCCAACTGCTCGATCGTCTCGCTGCCGTGCCACGCTACGCCGACGTCGTCGTTCCGCGCCATCTGCACCGGCTGTTTACCTATTCCGTGCCGCCTGCCCTTCAGCGATCGCTTGTTGTCGGCGACAGCGTGCTTGTCCCTTTCGGCTCGGTGACACTGCGCGGCTTGGTCGTCAGTGTGGCCGACCGTGTGCCCGATGGAACGCCAGGAATGACTGGCGCGCCCCCTACCCGTCTCCGTGCAATTGTCTCGCGCGTGTCCTCCGAGGCTGCATCGCAGGCGGATGGAGCCGGTTCGGTCGAGAGCCGGATGCTCGAATTGGTCCAATGGCTCGCGGCCTACTATGTCGCGCCGCTGGGAGCCTGCCTGCAATTTATTTTGCCGCCCGCCGGGGCGCCGCCCCAATCGGAACGCTACGCGGTAACGGAGGACGGTCGCCAGGCGCTGGCGACGGATCCTGCGTTGGGTAATGGCGCCGAACGATCAGAATGGACATGGCTGCATGGTCTTGCGAAGCGCGCCAAGGGTGCGTCGTTGGCCTGGCTGCGCAAACAGAAGCCGTCGTTCAGCAGCGCACGGCTGACGATGGCGGTCGAGCGCGGCTGGGTGATTGTTGGGCGAACCAAGGCCGCAACGGCCGCATCGTCGACGTCGGAGACAACAGCGCCTCCAAGCCCGCAGAATTTTGCAGATGGCGCGCCGCAGCTCGATACGAATCTGACCGAACGAGTGGCCGCCCTCGTACAGCAAACGGATGGCGCACGGCGGCTCCTTATCGAGGGGGATACCGAGACGCGGCTCGATGTGTTGTGTGAGGCCTGTGCGTTGGCGCTGGCGCGTAGTCAGACGGTCATTGTCATAGCGCCAGAAGTGCGGCGTGTGGACGCGATTGCGTCGGCCCTTGAGACGCGCTGGGGCGCGGCGCTGGTCGAACGTTGGGGTGGCGCGCGCACCGCGGCGCAGCGCCGCCGTGCGTGGGATCGTGTGCGCGCGGGAACCGTACGGATCGTCGTGGGCACAAGGACGGCCGTATTTGCGCCGTTAGCGAATGTCGGGTTGTTGTGTGTCGATGACGCGGATCAAGCCGTGTTGAAGTCGGAGCAGGCGCCGCATTTCCACGCGCGCGATGTGGCGTGGCGCCGCGCCGAATGTGAAGGCGCTGCATTGCTGCTGTTGAGTCATCGTGCGTCGCTCGAAACGCGCCATCGTCTGCAGGGCGAGCGCGAGATGATCGCAGTGCAAACTAGCGACTCGTCGCGTGCGGCCGCGCCCGTCGACATCGTGCCGTTGGCCTATCCGCCGCGCGAGGAAGCGCTCTCGCCGCCGCTGTGCGAGGCGATTGAACAGGCCCTCTCCAACCGACAGCGTATCGTGCTCTATCTCAATCGTCGCGGCTACGCGCCGGCGCTCATTTGTGTCGGCTGCGGTGCGATCCCGCGCTGTCCCGGTTGCCGTGTCGCGTTGTCGTTTTCGCGAACGACTCGGCGATTGCGCTGTCGTGCCTGTGGGACGCAGCAGGCTGCGCCGGAGCGCTGCCAGGCCTGCGACGGATTGCAGTTCGATATGATCGGCTACGGGACTGAGCGGCTGGAGGCGGAGGTGTCGGTGCGGTTTCCGCAGGCGCGTCGCCGCCGGATCGATCGCGATGTGGCGGCTGCCGCCCGCGCCGCGCAGAACGACACGGTGGTGACGGAATCGGATCAACCGACGTCCGACGACGACTGGGACATCGCCATCGGGACGAGTCTGCTGACGCGCGAGTTGCCGTCACGGTCCTGCCATCTTGTCGGCATCGTGTACGCGGAGGCGGGTTTACACGTCCCGGATTTTCGCGCGTCAGAGCGGACCTACCAAGAATTGTCGGCCATCGTGGCCTTGGCGGATCCCGCCGTCGGCGGCCGTGCCCTCGTGCAGACCTGTTTGCCGAATCACGCCGTCATGCAGGCGCTCGCGACCGGTGACCGGACCTGTCTCGACCGTGAGGAGCAGGCGTTGCGGCAGGCGCTGGCCTATCCGCCGTATGGCGCGCTGATTTCGTTGCACGTGGTGGGGACGCAGGCGGCTCGTGTGCAGGACATCGCCGAGCGGTGGGCAAAGCTGTTGCGGGCTATTTTGCCGGCAGCGGCGGCGCGGGCTCCGCTTGGGCAGGGCATGACGGTGATGGGGCCGGTCGCGGCGCCCGTCGTGCGCGGGGCGAACGAGGTGCGCGCGCGCCTGTTGCTCAAAGGGCCGGACGGCGAGGCGCTGCGCCTCCTTGTTGCGCGGTCCCTGACGACGCTCGACGAAGCTGCGAGCAGGGCGCGTGTGAAGTTGTCGGTGGATGTCGATCCGGTGTCGGTTGACTAGGTTACTTCCGTTTGCGCTTACGTGATGAAGAGCCGGAAGCTTTGGACGAAGGTTGTGTCGCGTCGGCCTTCGCTCCCGATCCTGCGTTTTCGGGAGACGCCGGCGCAGTTGCGCGCGCGGCCCATTTAAACAGGCCGTAGGAAAACGTCAGCCAGAAGATCGACGCGAAGAGCCCGAACAGGATCGCCCCGAACATCGTCTGCATCTGCTCGTCCGTCGGCTCGACGCCAGGGCCGAGTGCCTGCTTCATCTGGAACATCAGCACCATCGGCCAGGCCAGACTTTCCACACCCATCAATGCCGTGGTCCAGGCCCAGATCGTCAGGACGTGGGAACTGATCCACGCCAATCCGATGGCGACGCCGACCAAAACCAAGAGGGCGAGTTCAATGGGGAGACCGCCGGCGGCGATCCAGAGACCGACGGTGACGACGAGGCTGCCGAGCAGGGCGTTGACTTGATGGATCCACATAACGGCGACGGCGACTGCGGGGCGCGCGTCGACCGGTCGGCGCAGTGTACGAGGTCTGAGTGGGAAAAGGCGAGGACGGAATGTGGCGGCGCTACGTGTAAACGAGGCGGCCGCCGTTGGACGACGCTCGACCGATCAGCGCACTAACTCCGCTTCCGCGGCTTCGACGAGTTCTTTCAGGTCGAACGGCTTGTGCAATGTCCGTCGCGCGCCGAGCATCTTCGCGACTTCCAGATAGTTCAGCACGCCGATCATTTCGTGGCCGCCGGTGATGGCGATCACGCGGGCGAGGGGGAATTCCTTCCGGAGTTGAATGATGCTCTCCAAGCCGTCCTGGCCCGGCATCAAAATGTCCATGATGACGAGGTCCGCGGGGCTCAGGCGATATTGCTTGAGCGCGTCGTTCCCGTCCACCGCTTCGCGTACCTGGAAATCCGCCTGCTCCAATGCCAACCGCATCAAGCGACGAACCGGCTCTTCATCGTCGACGACCAACACCGAGGCCATAAGACTCCTTACGAGCACCTGCGAATGACGATACCAGTCCGATGATAAATTCCACCATCTTCCGGCCCGCCTTGCAAGGATTTTTCAGGAATGTCCGGTGAAATCTCATCAGAAAACGGGACCATTGTCGTGGCTTCTGAGGCGAGTACCGTCGTATGGCCCTAGGTCGATGCGATAAATAGGACGATGGCCAACGGCGGCAAGGTCACCGCGGCAGAAAACGGTCGGCCATGGTGGGGAATCGCGTCGGCGTGAATACGGCCGAGATTGCCGAGCCCGCTGCCGCCGTATTCGGCGGCGTCGCTGTTGAGCGCTTCGCGCCAGTAGCCGCCGTGCGGCAGGCCGATGCGATATCCGTGGCGCGGCACCGGTGTGAAGTTGCAGAGGGCGACGATCGAGGCGCCATGACTGTTCGACTGCGTATCGCGACGGAGGAAGCTGACCGTGCTGCTCGCTTCGTCGGCGCAATCGATCCACTCAAAACCCGCGGCGTCGCAGTCGCTCCGATACAGCGCCGGTTGCGCGCGATAGAGTCGGTTCAGGTCTTCGACCCATTTGGCCATGCCGCGATGCGGTGCCGACTCGTAGAGGTGCCAATCCAAACTGCGTTCGTGGTTCCACTCGTCTCGCTGCGCGAACTCCATACCCATGAACAGTAGCTTCTTGCCCGGCTGCGCGAATTGATACCCGAATAGAAGGCGCAGGTTGGCGAACTGTTGCCAGTCGTCGCCCGGCATCTTGTTGAGCAATGAGCCTTTGCCGTGGACGACTTCGTCGTGCGACAGCGCGAGCACGAATTGTTCGGTGAAGGCGTACAGCATGCGGAAGGTCAGGCTGTTGTGATGGTAGCGCCTGTGAATGGGCTCCTTCCGGAAATACACGAGGCTGTCGTTCATCCAGCCCATGTCCCATTTGAAGCCGAAGCCGAGGCCGCCTAACGACGTGGGGTGCGACACGGCGGGCCAACTCGTCGATTCCTCCGCGACCATGACGATGCCCGGATGGTCGCGATACGTGGTTTCATTGAGCTGGCGTAAAAGCTGAATCGCGCCGAGATTTTCCCGCCCGCCGTACCGATTCGGAATCCACTCGCCCTCGCGGCGCGAGTAGTCGAGATAGAGCATCGAGGCCACCGCGTCCACGCGCAACCCGTCGATGTGGTAGCGGTCCAGCCAGAGGTGCGCGCTGCTCAGCAGCACGCTCCGCACCTCGTGCCGGTCGTAATTGGGAATCGAACTTTGCCAATCGGGATGGAAGCCTTGCCGCTTGTCGGCATGTTCGTAGAGATGCGTCCCGTCGAAATAGCCGAGCCCATGTTGGTCGGTGGGAAAGTGCGACGGTACCCAATCGAGCAGCACGCCGATCCCGGCTTGATGCAGCGTATCCACCAGGAACATAAAATCCTGCGGCGTGCCGTAGCGACTCGTCGGCGCGAAATACCCGGTGGTCTGGTAACCCCACGATCCATAGAACGGATGCTCCATGATCGGGAGCAATTCGACGTGCGTGAAGCCGAGCTTCGT
Source organism: Nitrospiraceae bacterium (assembly GCA_046351095.1). Taxonomy (GTDB): domain Bacteria; phylum Nitrospirota; class Nitrospiria; order Nitrospirales; family Nitrospiraceae; genus BQWY01. The sequence continues at coordinate 2,183,370 of JAXLZC010000001.1, read as the reverse complement.
GACGTAATCGACCAAGCGTGGCGCGATCTCGCGATAGGTCAGCCAGCGGGAGCCCTCTTCCGGCACACGCTGCCAACTGCCGAGGTGCACTTCGTAGATCGAGAGCGGTTCGACGTGCGGCTGCCGTGTCGCGCGCGCCGCCATCCACGCCTGGTCCTGCCAGACGTACTCGGTATTCCACACGAGCGAGGCCGTGCGCGGCGGTTCTTCATGTCGCGCGCCGAACGGATCCGCCTTTTCGACCACGTAGCCGTTGTGCCGCGATTCGATGCGGTACTTGTAGTGGGTGCCGTGCCCGATGTGCGGGAGAAAGCCGGACCAAATGCCCGATTCGCTGACCGGCGTCAGTGCCTGGCCGGGCGCCGTCCAGCTGTTGAAGTCGCCGATGACGGAGACCCGCTGCGCATTCGGCGCCCACACCGCGAACCGCGTGCCCTGCGTGCCGTCTTCCGTCGTCAGGTGCGCGCCGAGTTTGTCGTAGAGCCGGCAGTGCGTGCCCTCGTTGAACCAATAGAGATCGTCCGCCGAGAGGCGAGCGGGCGACGGCGTGGCATGCGATGTCATCGGATGTTGTGGGTCGAGCGACATGGAGTCAGTGCAAACTGCGAGCGGATTCGGTGCGAATGTGTCGCCCATTGTACTCCAGGCATGGAGTCGGACGGCAGGAAAAACGTGACGGTCGCGGACGGGCGAACGTGCGGCGCGGAGCGGATAGACAGCAATGCGGCGACAGGCGACCGCCCGACGGTGTCGAGCGGTCGCGCGTCGTCGAGTCGATTAGCGATGTTGTGCGTCGTGCTTCTGCTTGTGGATGTTGCGTGACGCGCGGTCTTGGGCCGCGTGAAGTCGCGCGCGCTCGCGCTTCGTCACTTTGCCGTCGGCCTTCGCGCGATTTTCCATATTGTCGATGTGATCCTGCTGCTTGTCCAAACGACGCGCTTCGCGCTGATTGAGCTGGCCGCTCGCGATCCCTTGATCGATCCGCTGCTCTTGGTTGGCCTGTCGCTGGTCGATCACCGGCGTATTGGCCTGCGCAAAGGCGAAGGAACTGGAGAGCACCAGCCCGGACAGCGTCAGCGAAAGCAACGTCTTCATGTGAACCTCCATCAGGAGAAAGTGGTTGGCGCCCAGGGACTTGGTGACTCTAACGCAGACCTCACGAATCGGTTGACGACGCCATGTGCGCCTGTGGGGCTGCTAAGCTGGCATGCTCCCAGAGGGGCGTAAAACCGTCAAAAAAAGGGCGTTTCACAGGAACACGAGAGAACTGAACGGCTCAGCGAACAAGAGGTGTCCGTGGTGCGGATGCTAGCCTACGGGATCGACAACGACCGGCGACCACGATCTACGCGTGAAGACGATTCGATTGTTGGTGCCGAAGGCGGGACTTGAACCCGCACGGCTTGCGCCACACGCCCCTCAAACGTGCGTGTCTGCCATTCCACCACTTCGGCGTTCCGACCTGGGGAGAGTCTCTGCTGGGCGACCCTGCTTCAACGAGGGAAGGAAGAAGCGGCCGCATTATAGAAGTGGGCAAAAATCCTTGTCAATCAAGGGACCGTTCGTTAGAATTTCCTGCGACTGCTCTCGCGCATCGCACGTTGTCCCCACGGTCCCCCAACGGTTTTCTGATCCATGAGCGAGTGTATGGTGCCGGTAGACGAACGGTCGACCTCAGACCACGTGGGCACAGCCCCAACCGGGACGCGCGTCGCCGCGTTTTTCGACGTGGACAATACGTTGCTGCCCGGTGCGGCCAGTGAAGTCCGCTTTTTCCGCCACCTATGGGCTGCGCGAATCGTCGGCTGGCGCGAACTGACCGCAAGCGCCGCGCATCTGCTGCGCCACATGCCGCCGATCTCGTATCACCCGCTACGTTTGCGCAAAGTCTATTTAATCGGGAAGCTGCCGTCGACGATCGAGCGGTGCGCGGAGTCGTTCACGCGCGATCAGTTGATTCCCGCGTTGTCGCGACAGGCCTTGGAGCAGGTCGATCACCATCGACGCTCCGGTCACGAGTTGGTGCTGGTGACGGGGTCGCTCGATTGCCTCATGGCGCCGCTGGCGCGCTTCCTCGGCGTCGATACGGTCATCGCCGCTACGCCCGCGCGCGATGCGCAGGGGTACACAGGCGAGCTGATTCCGCCGCTACCCTACGGTCCCGGAAAACGCCATCACATCGAAGCCTTGGCGCAGGCGCGCGGGATCGACCTGCGGGCCAGTTATGCCTATGGCGACAGCCCGGGCGATGTCGGGCTGCTCGACGCCGTGGGCTATCCGCGTGTGGTGAATCCCATTCGCGGCATGGCGCGGATCGCTGCGGCGCGGCGCTGGCCCGTGAGTCGTTGGGACTGAGCGGCGATGCGCGTCACCGAAATTTTTCACAGTATCCAAGGCGAGTCGACCTTCGCCGGACGGCCCTGCGTGTTTGTGCGCCTGACCGGCTGCCCGCTGCGCTGTACCTGGTGCGATACGACCTACAGTTTTTACGGCGGCGAGGAACGGACGCTCGACGAGGTGCTGCAGGCGGTGGCGGCGTTCGGCTGCCCGCTGGTGGAGGTCACCGGCGGCGAGCCGTTGGCGCAACCGGAGGCGCTGCCGTTGCTGCGCGCGTTGTGCGATGCGGGCTACACGGTCTTGCTCGAAACGAGCGGGGCGATCGATACGTCCGCCGTGGACCCGCGTGTGCGGATCATCCTCGATGTGAAATGTCCGGGCAGCGGGATGAGCGAACGGATGCATTGGCCGAGTGTGGACCGGTTGCGCGCGGAGGACGAGGCGAAGTTCGTCATTCAGGATCGCGCCGATTACGAATGGGCGAAAGCGGTCGTGCAGGCGCGCGGTCTGGCGGCGCGGTGCCCCGTCCATTTCAGCCCGGTGCACGGCACGCAGGACTTTCGTGAGCTGGCCGAATGGATTTTGGCCGACCGGCTCGGGGTGCGGTTCCAGGTTCAATTACACAAGTTGATTTGGTCTCCGGACATGCGCGGGGTATAACGGAATACGCCTACTGGGAACGACGGGCCTGGCGGCCGTCGCGCTCGCGGCGTATTGAGCATCGAATCCTTCACGAGGAGCGTAGACGCATGAAGACCGTGCAGGTTGAAGCGAAGCAAGGACGTGTGGAAGGGCAGGCGGCGGACCTGGTCGTCGTCTTATTGTTCGACGGCGACGGGGCTTTGAAGGGGGACGCTGCGTGGTTCGATAAGGCGCTGCATGGCGCCATCGGCGAGGCGCGCACGCGCGGCGAGTTCGACGGCCGACTCGGCGAATGCCTCCTGATGCATACGCAGGAAAAAGTTCCGGCGAAGCGGGTGCTGTTGGTCGGCCTCGGCGCGCGCGATGCGTACCGGATGGATACGTTGCGGCAGGCGATGGGGCAAGCTGCGAAGCGGATGCGTCAGGCGAAGGCGGTGTCCTGTTATGTCGCGCCGCCGCCGGTGTTGCCGCGTGGATGCTCGGCGGTCGAGGCCGCGCAGGCGATGACCGAAGGCGCCATGCTCGGCTGTTATCACTTCAACGACTATCGCAGCGACCGCGACGGCAAGCCGGAGTCGGCCTGGCCGCAGTTGACGATCTTGGTCGGCGACAAGACGGCGCTGAAGGCGGTGGCGGAAGGTGTGCGTCGCGGCGCGGGTACGGCCGAAGCGGCCTGGCTCACGCGCGACCTCTGTAACCATCCGTCGAACGTGATGACGCCGGCGCGGATTGCTGACGAGGCGAAGGCGATCGCGAAGGAAACGGGCGCGTCGCTGACGATTTTGGAAAAGAAGGATCTGGAAGCGTTGGGCGCGGGCGCGTTGTTGGGCGTCGGTATGGGCAGCCACAAGCCGCCGAAGATGATCGTGCTCGAATACAAGGGCCCGCAGGCGAAGAAGGCCGCGAAGGGCAGCAAGCCGACCGTGTTGGTAGGCAAGACCGTCACGTTCGATACGGGCGGCATTTCGCTGAAGCCGTCCGAAAACATGGAGCACATGAAGGCCGACATGACCGGCGGCGCCGAGGTGTTGGCGGCGGTGCGGGCGGCGGCGCGGTTGAAGTTGCCGATCCATCTGATCGGTGTGTTGCCGGTTGCGGAGAACATGCCGGGCGGCGGTGCGATGCGTCCCGGCGACGTCGTGACCACGCTTTCGGGCAAGACGGTCGAAGTGCAGAATACCGATGCGGAAGGACGCCTGATCCTGGCAGACGCGTTGGCGTATGTGAAGCGGTTCGAGCCGGCGGCGGTCATCGACGTGGCGACGCTCACGGGCGCCTGCGTCGTGGCGCTGGGCCAATTCGCCATCGGCCTGTTCGGCACGGACGACAAGCTGAAGCAGCGTGTGGCGGCCGCGGGCCAGAAGGCGGGCGAGCGCACCTGGGAAATGCCGCTCTGGGACGACTATTTCGAGCAGCTCCGGAGCGACGTGGCCGACATGCGCAACATCGGCGGTCGTGGCGGCGGGATGATCACCGCGGCGTTGTTCCTCAGTAAGTTTGCCGAGGGGTATCCCTGGGTGCACTTGGATATCGCCAGCACCGATTGGAGCGAACGCGAACGCGCCTATGTCCCGAAGGGGCCGTCCGGTATCGGCGCGCGCCTGTTGGTCCAGTACCTCATCGACCAGTCTCTCTAAGGGGTGGCGACGATGACCTTACGCGAACAGATCGGCCAGTTGTTTATGCTGGGTTTTCTCGGCACGACGCTCACCAAGGAGTGGGCGCGTGTGATGAGCGAGTACCAGCCGGGCGGCGTGATTCTGTTTTCCCGTAACTGCGAATCGCGCGACCAGATGATCCACCTCACGAACGACCTCCAGAAGCGCGTGCGGATTCCGCTGCTGGTGGCGATCGATCAGGAGGGCGGTCGTGTGTCGCGTCTGCCGAAGGGATTTACGATTTTTCCCCCGGCTGAAGTGGTCGGGCAAAGCCGGTCGACGACGGTGGCCTACGCGGCCGCCGCGGCGGTGGCGAAAGAATTACGCGCGGTCGGTGTCAATATGAACATGGCGCCGGTCCTGGACGTGAACAGCAATCCGACGAATCCCGTCATCGGCGATCGGTCGTTCGGTCCGACGGCGACGGATGTGTGCGAGTACGGCCTCGCGACGATGGCGGGTCTGCAGGACCATCGGGTGTTGGCCTGCGGGAAACATTTCCCCGGCCACGGCGACACCACGAAAGATTCCCATAAGGAATTGCCTGAGGTCGCCGCGCCGATCGAGCGGTTGCGCGACATGGAGATCCGTCCGTTCCGCCACGCGGTGGAGAACGGACTGGCCAGCATCATGACGGCGCACGTGATGTATCCCGCGTTGGATCCGGCGCTGCCCGCCACGCTCTCGCCGACGATCCTGCGCGGATTGTTGCGGGACGAGTTGGGCTTCGACGGCCTGATTTTTACGGACGACCTGGAGATGCACGCGATCATCGATCACTACGGCATCGAAGAGGCCGTGGTGAAGGCGTTCCTCGCCGGTGTCGATGTGTTGCTCATTTGCAAAGACCAGGCGCGTGAAGTTGCCGCGATGGAAGCGATGCTCTCCGCGGTGGAAGACGGCACGATCAGCGTGTCGCGCTTGGAAGCGTCGCTCCGTCGGATCGCGCGTGTGAAAGAACGGTTCGTGGTGCCCTACGAACCGGCGCGTGTGCCCGACGCCAAGGAAGTGGTCGGCTGCGCGGCGCATCAAGCGGTGCTGGCGCGCGTGCTGGAGTCCCGTGGACGTCGCGGGAGTGTCGCGGTATAGTCGCCCCCGGGAGGGCGACGACTGTGGCACTGAAACGGGGCGATCTACTCGACGAACGGAAACGGTTTCCGGACAGCTGCGGGCTCGTGGTTAAAATCATGGGCGGCGGCGAGGGCTTTGTTGCCGTGCGCTGCTGCGGCCATGCGCTGACGGAAGACGATATCGTACCGGACATTTTGCCGTCCAAGGGGCGCAAAAAGGGTAAGCTCCCGCCCGCGTTGATGCTCGAAGAGAAGCGGCAGTTTCCCGATTCCTGCGGGCTGCGCGTCATGATCATCGATGGTGGCGCCGGATTCGAAGGCGTCGACTGCTGCGGCCATACGATGACCTCCCGTGCGATGAACGACCTCAAATTCGGCCAGCGCAACGAACCCCCCGCTCCCACAGGCCCCGCCGGAAACGCGTAAGCATCGCTCTTCCCCAGAATCACGATGGTGAGTATCGGATGAAGCGCAACGAGGTCCGCACGGAGTGCTTCAATAGAAACGTCGAACTGCCGTTCGATCTTCGCCTGAAAGATTTCGAAATGGCGATGCAGGACATCTACGACTTTTTCTACGATGTGAATAAAGGATTGGTCGTTCGCGGACTCCAGCGACTGGATGAAATGTTGCGCCCCGCAATCATGTCTGGCGTCTTGTCCGATATGCTGACCGCCAGTCTCGCCAAACACTCCCGCAGTTTGACGGTCAACCAGTATCATAACGGGCATCCAGACTTGGTCGTCAGCGGGGTGTATCCGAAGAACCAGGTGAAAGCCGGTACGGAAGGCGTTGAGATCAAGACTACGCGCAAGTCCGGTGGTGCGGTGGATACTCACGGGGCACGCGAGCAATGGATGTGCGTGTTTGTCTATACGATTGATGCGGTAACGGAACCGATCGCCTCACGTACGCCGATGACCGTGTCCGAAATCTACCTCGGGCACGTGACGCGTGCGGATTTTCGGAAGAATGCCCGTTCTGAACTCGGAACCCGTACGGCGACATTGCATCGCCAGGGCATCGAGAAGCTGCGGCGAAATTGGATCTACAAGCTGGATTCCTGAAACAGTAGTCCCTGCGTGTTTTTATAGGCGGCAAGTTTCGGAATCGCCTTCTGAGCCATCTCGAAATAGTGGGGATCTTTTTCCACGCCCACACTTGAGTATCCCACCGCCTCGGCTGCCGCAAGTGTAGAGCCTGATCCGCAAAATGGATCCAGTACGATACCCTCGCCCAGCGGGAGGCATCCGCGCACAAGCGTTCGCATGAATTGCTGCGGCTTGAGGCTGGGGTGCGGCGCGAGGTGCCGTTCTGTTTTATGTGTCGGCGCCGAAGGAATTACATCTCCGAACGGCTTGTGTGTGGATGGACGACGGAATCCCCCGGTTCCCCATTTACGAAGCGAGTCCCGTACTCGCCCCTCCAACGGTTTTCGAAACAGCAACCACGGTTCCCACATAGAGCGCGGCATCACGCTCACATCGGCGAATTCTTCGTGGGCGGCTTTGGGGCGGTCGCCGCCGCGCATCGTCATCACCAGTCGTACGATTTCTCCGCGTCGCTCAAGTCCGGCTTCAGCGAGGGCCCCTGAGACGACATACGAGAGGAGCGGATTGGTCGCCACAATCACGTTCGCACCCGGTCTGAGAATCGGCATGAGGCGAGAACCCCAGCGTGCAAAAAAATCGCGTAACGCTTGGAGGTCGTGCGGCGTCAGAACCGTAAATCTCGGCAAGGGTGATCGTTGAGAACCGTCGAAGGAAGGGGGGATACGCCATACTCCGCCTTTCCGGTTCCGTAGTTTATCTTGTTGCTCGGGGGAATATTCAAAGAGGCCGTACGGCGGATCCGTCACGACGGCATGAATGCTGTTTGCCGGTTGATCTTGGAGCCAGTCGAGGCAGTCGGCTTCAACCATGTGCGTGCGACCGTAGTCGAATTTTCGGTGGTATTGAGGTCGTGCTTCCTTCACGCCACTCGACTGATGTGCGAGGAGGTCCGCGAGGCCGTAGTGGCCACGGTCTGTACGCAGAAACAGTGAAGGAGTGTTTAATCGTAGATAGGAGCGAACGCTGGATGTTGCGGAGGTGCCGATGAGTTCGGCGACACCACGCTCAATAGTTCGAACCGGTAAGCTCTCCGGTCGCGCAGAGAGGACTGCGATGATCGCGTCACGTACTTCTCCTGGTCGCCGTTTACTGAGTGTCGCGATACGTTCCATTGACGGCTGGAGACTATGACGTCTAGACGTCATAGTCAAGAAAATGAAGAGAGGTCCTCGTGCCGGCGCTGAGCGATCTTGGCTCTGCGGTGATTTTGGACGCGCTTGCCCAGGGCCCCTGGCCTGTGGCATAGTCCGCATCTTTCGTGAGGTGGTTTGTGTCGGTCACGCCGCTCGAGTACGTCGGGTCCATCCATATCTTCCTCGGTCCCTACCGTGGGAATCCGGTCGCATTGTATCTGCGCCGTAACGGCGACAAGGTGGCGATCTCGCCGAAGGTCTATCCGTTCAACAGTGTCGTGGGCGAAGCCGAGACACCGAACAAGGCGGCGGCGGATTTCGAGGAAAAGTGGAAGACGAAGGCCTTGGTTGCGGCCGACATGTACGATGGCCCAAGTTGGGAAGGCGGCATCAAGCCTGAGCGTCCGGCTCCGCCCAAACCGGCGGCACCGCCGAAGCCGGCTGGTGAAGCAGGCGCAGCACCCGCTGCAGCCAAACCAGCGGTGGCGACACCAGGCGCCGCTGCACCGAAGCCTGCTGCCGCGCCAGCCGCTGGAGCGCCAGCTCCTGCCGCTGCCTCCGCTCCGGCTGCGGCTCCAAAACCGGCTCCCGCACCGGCCGCTGAGAAGCCGGCTGCACCTCCGACTGCTCCTGCAACACCCTCAGCATCGCCCGCGGCATCTGCGGCATCTACTGTGGCAGCAGCTCAAACCACTCCCGCTGCCGTTCCTCCGGCTGCACCGGCACCTGCTTCAGGCAGCTCGCCGAGCGACGCACCTGCGTCGACCTAAGCGACTCCCGCTCAGTTTCATCCACGACCGAAATGTTTATGCGACGGGTTAGTGACGCGAGGCGGTGCCTTGTTCGGGCATCGGCTCGTTGAGCTTGCTGTGCTTCACGCTGTAGCCGAAGTACACGGCGATCCCGATCAGCGTCCACACGAAAAACCGAATCCAGGTTACGCCGGGGAGGAAGCTCATCAGCCCAATACAGGCGAGTGCGCCGAGGATCGGCAGCACGGGGACGAGGGGAATACGGAAGGGGCGCGGATGGTCGGGGCGGAGTTTGCGGAGGGTCAACACGCCGATACAGACGAGCACAAACGCGAAGAGGGTGCCGATGTTCGTCATGTCGGCGGCTTCGCCGATGCCGATGAAGGCGGCGAGGATGGAGACGCAGACGCCGGTGAGGATCGTGGCATTGTGCGGTGTGCCGAAGCGCGGATGGACGGTGGAGAGCCAGGGGCCGAGCAAGCGGTCGCGCGACATGGCGAAGAACACGCGGATCTGTCCGAGCATCATGACGACGAGCACGCTGGTGATGCCGGCCACAGCGCCGATGGCGACGAGTGCGGCGCCCCAGGTAAAGCCGACTTTTCGCAGCGCTTCCGCAACCGGCGCATGCACGTCGATTTCCGGGCTGGGGATCAAGCCGGTGAGTACGGCGGCGACGGCGACATATAAGAGTGTGCAGATGCCGAGCGAGGCGAAGATGCCGATGGGTAAGTCGCGCTGCGGATTTTTCGATTCTTCGGCGGTCGTCGAGACGGCGTCGAAGCCGATGTACGCAAAAAAGACGAGGGCCGCCGCGGCGCCGATACCTTGGAAACCGCCAGGCGCGAACGGGGTCCAGTTTGCGGAGTCGACGGAACTGGCGCCGGTCACGATAAAAAAGACGATGACGGCCAACTTTACCAGCACGATCCCGCAGGTGACGCGTGCGCTTTCTTTGATGCCGACGACGAGAATCCACGTGACGAGCAGGACGATGACGGCGGCGGGAATGTTGGCGAGGCCGCCTTCCGCCGGCGCGTGGGTGGCCCAAAATGGCAATTCGATACCCGCGATGTTCAGCAGCTTATTGAAGTAGCCGGACCAGCCGATGGCGACGGCCACACAGGCAACGCCGTACTCCAGAATCAAATTCCAGCCGGTGATCCACGCCAGTAACTCGCCGAGTGTGGCGTAACTATACGTATAGGCGCTTCCGGCGACAGGAATCATCGCGGCGAACTCGGCGTAGCAGAGGGCGGCGAGTGCGCAGGTGATGCCGGAGAGGATGAACGAGATGATGATGCCGGGGCCCGATCCCGGTCTGTTGGCGTCGCCGACGATGGCGGTGCCGATCAGGACGAAGATGCCGGTGCCGATGATGGCGCCGATGCCGAGCCCGGTCAGGTCCCACACGGACAGTGTGCGTTTGAGCCGGTACTCCGGCCGGTCGGCTTCGGCCAGGATGCGTTCGATGGACTTGGTGCGGAAGATCGGGTTCACGCGGGGGGGCTAGGTCCTACGGCCTCGGCAGGCGGCGAGAAACGATTGGAACAGGCGGCGATGTAACTCGTGCCGTTCGTACAAAAATTCCGGATGCCACTGCACGGCCAAGAAAAACGGATGGCGTCGCGCGGCGGGTGCTTCGATGGCCTCGATCACGTCGTCCGGCGCCTGGGCACTGGACACGAGGCCGCGGCCGACGCGTTTCACCGATTGGTGATGCGAGCTGTTGACGCGCATCTCCGTCTGCCCGGTGATCTTATGCAACAGGCTGCCATCGGCGATACGCACGGTATGCGACAGCTCCGTGGCCGGCGGGCCTTGCCGATGGGCGAGCGGCGAATCGAGTTGGCTGGGAATGTCTTGGTAGAGGCTGCCGCCGAAGGCGACGTTGATCGACTGCATGCCGCCGCAGATTGCGAGTGTCGGGATGCGCCGCGTGAGCGCCAGCTTCGCGACGGTCAGTTCGAAGCCCGAGCGTCGGTTGCTGACGACTTTAAATGGATACCGTTGGCGTTCCCCGTAGAGGCGTGGCGGGAGGTCGGGGCCGCTGCCGGTCAGCAGCAAGCCGTCGAGGTCCTTCAGAAGGCGCCGCCGGTCGGCGGTCGCCTCGGCCAGCGGCAAAATCACCGGCAGGCCGCCGAGGTCTTCGATCGCACGAATATACCGCGCCCGGAGGAAATAGGTGGGTTCTTTCCCACCCATGTCCTCACGGTCGCCCTGATTGTAATCTGAGGAGACGCCGATGATCGGCTTCATTCACCGAGGAGACACGGTGGCAGGTGGCGGCGGAGGAGTGTTGGCATCTTCCTCCTCCTGCGGCACACCCAAAAAGCGCACGGGCTTGTCGCCACGGAAATGGTCGGGCGTCAACGCGTAGGTGCCGCGCAGACTCGAATCCCAAATCCGTTTCGAGACCTTGTCGTCCATTCCGCTCAACGGATAGGCGAGGCCGCCGACGACACCGCCCAACACAGCGTAGGCGAACTTGGCCGGCATGTACACCAAATTCCCGAAGAAGACCCCGGCGCCCATGAGAAATTGCGACGTGGTGGAGTCGGACGTGCCCTCTTCCTTCGTCTGCGCCCAGGCGCCCGGAAGGAGAGTCAGGTGGACGACGGTGAGCAGCATCAGCAGCGCGACCACCATGCGGAGACGCGACCCACGTCGACCGGATGATTGGGTGTGTGCCCCAAGCCAGTTGCCCGTCACGAGTAACCCCCTGGTTCGAGATGAATGAGTGTGGGTGCCGCCGTCAGGGCCGTCCGTCGACGGTTCCACAAAAACAGGACACCTTCTGCAGATATAACAAATTTATCCCTAAAAACAAACCCCTGCGGTGCTTACGTATTTATTTGCGAATGGTCGTCTGGCAGGTCCAGTTCGCTGCGCAGGTGCGCTAGCAGTCGGTGTATGTCGTCCGACGTGAGTGCCCAGTGTGCGGCATCGGTTGGCGTCACCGGGAGCGTGCCGTTTTCCTGCGGAAGTCCTGCGTCCAACGCGTGCTGCAGTTTGATGCGCGCCAGTTCTACCTGCCAGCACTCGTGCGCTCGGTGCAGCATGTCCGTCCGTTCGTCCGGCGGCACGGTAGCGACCAATGTCCCGAGGCGTGCTCGGACATTAAGGGTGCGGTCGACCGAAGCGAGGTCGCTGTCGGCGAGGTGGACCGACACCTGAATGCCGGCTTTCCAACTGCGCTTTTTTACGTTGAAGACGCACTGGCGCGTGGCAGGATCTTCGTCCAGTGCTTCCGGGCCGAAGAATAAGGTGATGCGATACAGCGGCGTCGCAGGTGGCGTGACGAGGTGCGACGGGTCGTGAGGATGCGATTCTGCAGCGTGCGACATGGCCGGAGTCTATCACGGCTGGATCGGCGCTCGCCTGCGTACATGCGCGTGTCGTCGGTGGCTGAATGCGGTTTGACGTGCTTGGGAATCGGTCGATAAGATCCGTTCCGTAGCGCCCACCCCTGTGTCGAATTGCGAGGACATCATGTCGACTGCCCATGAGGAATCCCCACGTCATCAAGAGCGTGTCGCGCGGATTCAATCCGCCTTGCGCGCAACGCCGACGATCGACGGCTGGCTGTTTTACGATTTTCGCCACAGCGATCCCTTGGCCTATCGTATTCTGCTGTTGGATGCAGATCGCCATGTGACGCGGCGATGGTTCTATTGGGTGCCGCGTGAGGGACGGCCGATCAAACTGGTGCATCGCATCGAGCCGCGTGCCTTGGATCCGCTTCCCGGTGAGCTGCGTCCCTATGTGTCCTGGCAGTCGCAGCGTGAGGCGTTGGGCGAGATTCTCCGCGGCGCGGCGCGCGTGGCCATGCAGTATTCGCCCTTGAATGCCATTCCCTACGTGTCGCGCGTGGATGCCGGGACTGTGGAATTGATCCGAAGCTTCGGCCCTGAGGTGGTCAGCGCGGCGGATTTGGTTCAGCAGTTGGAAGCTGTGTGGACGCCCGCGCAGCTGCAGTCCCATCAGATGGCAGCGGAAGTCCTACGACGTGTGGTGACGGAAACGTTCGGCGAAGTGGCTGATGCAGTTCGCGCCAAGCGCGCGTTGGATGAGTATCAGCTGCAACAGTTCATGATGGGGCGGTTCCGGCAGCATGGCGTCGTTACGTCCAGCCCGCCGATCGTCGCGGTGAACGCGCATAGCGCCGATCCCCATTACGGGCCGACGGTGGAGAGGGCGCATCCCATTGTTCCTGGAGATTTTTTATTGATCGACCTTTGGGCGAAGCAAGCCGACTGCGTCGGAGCCGTCTACGCCGACATCACCTGGACGGGATTTGTCGGCGACCGAGTGCCGGCTCGCTACGAAGCGGTGTTTCAGATCGTGCGACAGGGACGCGATGCTGCGGTGGCCTTCGTGACAGCGCGTGCGCAAGCGGGGCAGCTTCCGTGCGGATGGGAAGTGGACGATGTGTGCCGGCAGACGATCCGCGAGGCGGGATATGCCGATCAGTTCGTGCACCGCACCGGGCATTCCATCGGAGAGGAAGTCCACGGCAACGGCGCTAATATCGACAACCTGGAGACGCAGGACAGTCGCCGTCTGCTGCCGGGAACCTGTTTTTCCATCGAGCCGGGCATTTATCTTCCCGGTGAATTCGGTGTGCGCAGCGAACTCGACGTGTACGTGACCGACCGAGACGCCCACATCTACGGACAGCCGATCCAGACCACCATCGTGCCTATCCTTTGAGTGCGAGGGATATGGCGATGAGCTGCGGATACCTGCCTTCCTCCTGTGCATCGGGGCGTTATGGGTCTGCACCATGCCGTCCGAGGGGCGATGCGATGGTCAGGGTACTCAAGAGGCTCGGGCGGTGTTGGAGGAGCTCACAACACTCGCCCAGAGTCGTGTTGAGCCGCCAACGACCGTGTGGTTGCTGGAAGAGATCGCATCCCTCTATGCGAAAACGGGAGACAAGGATGGGGTTGAAACCGCGGTAACACGACTGTCCAGCGAATTGGCAAACATGAGGTCTCAGAAGCGGAAGTACGCGTCATACCAAATGCAGTATGAGATACATGCATTGCTGCATATTGCGCGCAATTGGCGGACTGCCGAGTCTGACTCAGTCGTGACGCACTACGTTCGTCGCGCTGAAGCGCTCGCAGCAAGCGACCCACATCCGCAGACGAAACCGTGGAGTCTGATGGAGGTCGCGCAGTATGACCTGCAGCAGCATGACGCCGAGCGGGCACGAAAGAAATTGCAGCAAGCCCTCGACGCAGCTGAGCTGGTGTCTGCGGATCCGCTGAGTGTTGCACATGAAAAGGGAACACTTCGAGAGGTCTTTGCGGTGTGGGCGCTCGATGCACAGATGTACGAGGTCGCTCGCACGACAATCAAAGATGCCATCACTGCGTTGGATGACGTCGGCGTGCCTGGTGTGAGCTCGACGTTTCTTCCTGGAATTGCCGTGCTCCAGGCGCGCAGCGGCGATCGGAGCGGAGTGCAGACTAGTCTTGAGGAACTGGCTAAGGTTCGGCGATTGTTGGTTCAGGCGAGAGCGGAACATGAACGAGACGAAGCCGAATACACTTATCGCATGAAACGGGTTGTCGATCTTGGCAATGTGGCTGATGCCTATGCGCATGCTGGGTACTACGAAGATGGGGTGCGGTACCTTAATCTGGCTGTTGAGGCTCTTGGGAATGCCGACGCTAGGAGGGATGACTGGGCAGGCGCGGTGTGGAATGCGATCGGAAAGCCTGCTTCCGCATTAGGCGTGATGGATGTGGCTCTAAAGGCTGAGGGCAAGGTCCGGGATTCTGCCTTCCGCGAAGAAATTTATCCGGTATTGTTTGAAGCGCTCTTGAAGAAGAACAATCTCAAGAAGGCGCTCGATGTTGCAGGGGCCACCGGGAATCTGCTGGTCATTTCCTAGGTTCAAGCCGATCGCGGCGACTATGCCGATGCGCTCAAGAGTTGGGAGCAGGCGGAGCCTGCGGAACAGACTCGAGCCGGTAACACAACGATCCGTTCTATTGCACGCGCGGTTGTTAAAGCAGAAGGATTCTCGTACGCAATGAAGTGGGCCAAGACATTCGACGAGGTGACCGTACGAGGCGCGGCACTGCTTGGCGTTGCAGATACGTTCTTCTCAGATCATGGGGCTCCAAAGTAAATGGACAAGGTGAAGGCATTCGGGCGGTGTCGGCGTCCTAAAGCGTGCGGGTGCCTTGGATAGGTCGACGAATGCCGGGGCTCACTAGTGCCGTGGTTTCGACGCCGAGTTCGAGCCTCGTTCGCCTTGACACTCCAAAGAATCGCCAGATAGAGTGACTTTTTCGCCGGGCGGAGTGCGTGTCGCGCAGGTTGCGCGCGCCCGCTGCCGAAGGAGGAGTGGCCATGTTCGGGACAATGGGATTTTCCGAGCTCATCATCATCCTGGTCATCATCTTGATTATTTTCGGCGCCGGGCGACTCCCGCAGATCGGCGAGGGCGTCGGCAAGGCGTTGCGCGGATTCAAAAAGGAAGTGCAGGAACCCATGCCGGTGGCGGAAGGCGCGGTGGCTCCGGACGCGACGGCTCCGGTTCAACAGGAAGCGCAAGTGGGAGCGGTGGGGCAGGCCCAGGCTCCGGCAGCCGTTGGTCAGGCGGCAGCTCCCGCCCCTGCTGCATTGCGGCCGACGGCGCCCTATACCCCAGGTCCTGAGCTGACGCCAGGCACGACTGCGGCCATGATGGCGGCGGCTGCGCCGCAAGTGTATAAGGCTCCGCCGAAGCAGGCGCCGATTACTGTGGGACAACCGATTCCTTCGCCGCTCGCCGCGCCTACTGCCCAGGCAGGCCAGGCGCCGCCGACCATGGAAGAGCGTATGGCGCAGCCGGTTCCGACGATGCGTGCTTCATATCCTCCGTTGCCGCCGACCGCGCAAGCCAAACCGGTCGCCAAACGTCCTTCCGCTATCGTGAACAAAGACGCGGTGGCGCGTGTCCAAGCGCAGCAGGCGGCGATCCGATCCAAAGGTGCGGCCGCTTCAGGCGGGCTCACGCCGGACGACATGGGCAACTTCGGTCAGGGACTTGGTGAAGCGTTCCGTATGATGAAGGATGTGACGGCGGAAGTGCGTGGCGCGATCGATCCGCAAGTCAGAACGCTCCGTGCCGAGGTCGATGCGGCGACGAAAGAAATCGAGCAGTCGATCGAAGCAGCCAAGGAATTGCCGGCCGTTCAAGAAGAGGCACCGGCTAAGTCGGTGTAATCCACCGTCGAGGAATCGGCTGGTCGTCTAGCTGTTGATGCCTCGTGTGTGTAGGCGGATTGGGTCGATTCCTGTGACCTGAGCAGTCTCCCTTCGTACGATGTTTCCTATCCAGCGCTCTTGCCTGCGAGCCGCGAGTGTCCTCACACTTTGTTTCTGCGCCGCTGGCTGCTATGGCCCATCAACCGGTGGCGATCCCCAAGTTGCCATCACACGACTGATCGATCTCCTCAGCGATCCCAATCCAGAAATTCGCCGAACCGCCGTCATGGGGTTGGGGAAAATTGGCGTGCCGTCGGCAGGCCCCTCTCTCCTCCCGCTCCTTCGCGATGAAGATCCGCGCGTGCGGCAATGGGCTGCCTGGGCGCTTGGTCAACTCGGTGAGCGCGCGCCATCTTCCGCCGCGCAACAGTTGGTGACGCTGTTGGCGGATTCGTCCTCAGAAACGAGGAGTCGAGCCGCGATGGCGCTTGGAGAAGTACCGTCTTATACGGATATGACCCATGATCTTATGCTGCTACTGCAGAGCGAGCGTGAAGACGTTCGGCGTGCTGCCGCCTATGCGTGGCTGAATGTGGCTGATCGTGGCCGCCTGGAAATAACTAGTATCGGACGTGGTGAGCCGTCTTCATCAGTACGACAGGCGTTGGCTGCGGTGTCCGGCGAGTCAGGAGCATCTCAGGCTGTGACGGATTTGGTCGCGCGGTTGGAAGGAGAGACCTCGGCAGCCGTTCGCGCAGAGATTGTGTATCGCCTTGGATTGCTCGGAGGCGAGGATGCGAGCGCAGTCGCTCGGCGTCTCGCGAATAGTGACCCAAGCGAAACGGTGCGTCGATGGGCTATGCCATCGGCGGCTGTGGCAGCGGCTTCAGTACGGTCCGAAGGAAAATAGGATGGGTGACGGGCGGCGAGTCGACGCGACTTAACGGCTGGCTGTCTTGATCGAGCGAACGAGGTCGATGACCTTGTTCCGCGCGTCGTTCGCGATCTCGTGAAACTTGATGCCCATACCCGGGGAGCAGGTGTATTGGTCGGCTTTCGGGCAGACCCAGGCGACGACCCCGCGTGCGGCCAACCATTCGGTCGGGCGATCCGGGAGGGTGAACTCCAGCGACAGATGGGTCCCGGCAGGTAAGGGCGATGTGCTTTCGATAAAAATTCCACCCCCCCCGATACCGCCGGCCCGACTTTCGAACGTTTGACCTTCCGGCGTGCGATACCGGACGTGTAACGAGAGGGACACGCGCGGTTCATGCCGGGACTCGTCGATCGGCCGAGCCTCATGGTAGGCAAGGATCTGATCGATGATCGAATCCCACGAGAGACTCCCGATCAATTCCCCGTTAACCCCGCGCAAAATAAGCACTTCGTGCGCCTGATCGAGTTCGAGCGTTTTCCCCGAGTGGCGCCGGTTCGGCGGCACGGGGAGGCGGCGCTGGTCATGTGCGTTGTCCATGGGTTTTGACGAGATCGTCCCTTCGGGCATTGCCGTACGTAAAAATCTGTTCCAAGTATAGCGCAGATGCTCGATTTGTCTAAGAAATGAGGGATTTCTGCCGTGTGAAATGCCTGGTCCAAGAACTCGGCATTCAATCGGTCGAACTGCGGGGGGTAGCTTGTGACGGCCGGAGAAAACGGTGGAAGGAGATGAGCAGGCTGACGCCCAGCCTCAGGAGCTGAGCGTCAGTCTAGCAAACGGTCAGGCGCTCTTCACATCCATATCTTGCTCATAGATACGGATCGGCACGCACTTGCCTTCGATCACATCTTCCGTTACCACGACTTCCTTGATCTGCTTTTGCGACGGGATGTCGTACATGACGTCGAGCATGGTTTCTTCCAGAATGGCACGCAGTCCGCGCGCACCGGTCTTCTGGGCATGCGCACGCCGCGCGATGGCATGCAGGGCCGTCTCGGTGAACCGTAGCTTCACCTTCTCGAACGACATGAGCTTTTCGTACTGCTTCGTAAGCGCGTTGCGCGGTTCCGTCAGGATGCGGATCAACGCGCGTTCGTCCAGTTCTTCCAACGTGGCGATCACGGGCAAGCGGCCGATGAACTCCGGGATCAAGCCGTACTTCAGCAAGTCTTCCGGTTGCACCTGCGAGAGGATCTCGCCGAGGCGCACGTCCTTGCGGTTGCGGATGTCGGCGCCGAAGCCCATCTGCTTCCGATTCAGGCGTTGTTCGATGATGTTTTCCAAGCCGACGAACGCGCCACCGCAGATGAACAAAATATTGCCGGTGTTGACCTGGATAAACTCTTGGTGCGGATGCTTACGACCACCTTGCGGCGGCACATTCGCAACCGTGCCTTCGATCAATTTCAGCAGTGCCTGCTGCACGCCTTCACCCGACACATCGCGTGTAATCGACGGGCTGTCGCTCTTCCGGCTGATCTTGTCGATTTCGTCGATGTAGACGATGCCCCGCTCGGCGCGCTCCACATCGTAATCGGCCGCTTGGAGCAGCTTCAGAATGATGTTTTCGACGTCTTCGCCGACATACCCCGCTTCCGTCAGTGTTGTGGCGTCGGCGAGTGTAAAGGGCACGTCGAGGTACTTCGCCAGCGTTTGCGCCAGTAAGGTTTTCCCGGTACCCGTCGGGCCGACCATGAGGATGTTGCCCTTTTGGAGCTCCACCTCGTCGACGTCTTTGCTGGAGATGCGCTTATAGTGGTTATGCACGGCCACAGACAGGATACGTTTTGCGCGTTCCTGTCCGATGACGTATTGATCGAGGTGATGCTTGATCTCCGCCGGTTTGCGAAGCTTGGAGGAAATCTCCTCCTTTGCCTCTTCCCAGTCTTCAGCGATGATGTCGTTACAGAGGTTGACGCACTCGTCGCAGATATAGACCGTCGGCCCTGCGATAAGCTTGCGGACTTCATCACGGCTCTTGCCGCAGAAGGAACACCGCAAGTGACGATCGATCTTTTCTTGCTTCGCCATGCCGCCTCCTGGTCCGTCGTCGTTATTTCGAACCACTGTCCTTCAAGCCCCCGAACGTGCCTGCATCCTTCGCGATCTTGGGCGGACGGGAGATCACTTCATCGATCAGGCCGTACCGCTTGGCCTCTTCCGCCGACATAAAGTAGTCGCGTTCGGTGTCCTGGGCGATTTTCTCGAGCGGCTGCCCGGTATGTTTCGCCATGACCTCATTCAGGCGCTCGCGGATCTTGAGAATTTCGCGGGCGTGAATGTCGATCTCTGTCGCCTGTCCCTGGAACCCGCCCATCGGTTGATGGATCATGATACGTGCATTGGGAAGGGCAAAGCGTTTGCCCTTCGTGCCGGCCGTCAGGAGAAAGGCTCCCATGCTGGCGGCTTGGCCGAGGCAGATGGTGTTGATCGGCGGTTTGACGTACTGCATCGTGTCGTAGATGCCGAGGCCCGCCGTAACGCTGCCGCCCGGCGAGTTGATGTACAGATTGATGTCCTTTTCGGGGTCTTCAGCCTCAAGGAACAACAACTGGGCAATGATCAGATTGGCGGAGACATCGTCGACAGGAGTGCCGAGGAAAATGATGCGATCCTTCAGGAGGCGCGAATAGATGTCGTAGGCCCGTTCTCCGCGATTCGTCTGCTCAACTACGATCGGTACCAGCATGCCACACAATCCTTTCGTTGAACCCCGGTGCGACAAACGCGACTTGTCTGACGGCTGGCAAAAAGCGGCTCAGCAGCGACAATGGGACGGGCGAGAGGCGACGCCTCCTTCCATCCATTCTACTCCGAACCTACCCTTGAATGACGGCGTGGCGATACACGAAATCCAACGCCTTGTCCGCGAGGATGCGGCCTCGCAATTCGTTGAGAGACTCCTGCCCACCGGCCTGGATGATCCGCAACAGTTCGCGCGGGTCGAGTTTCAGTTCGGTGGACATCTTATGCAGCTCGTTCTGAATATCCAGCTCTTCGACCTGAATCCGCTCTTTCTCGGCGACAGTGTCCAAGATGAGGCCGAGTTTCACGCGCCGCTGCGCTTCCGGGAGCACCTCGTCGCGCAACTTCTGCACTTCCTCTGGTTTCACGCCGGCGGGGCTGCCATCCTCGGCCTCTCCCGAGTGGGTGGCGTGGAGCTTGTGCCGGATCATTGCCGTCGCTTCACGTTCCACGAGCGATTCCGGGAGATCGAAATGATGGGTTTCGAGCAGGCGTTTGATCACTTGGTCTTTATATCCCTGCTCGCTGTCTCGCTTGAGGGCGTCTTCTAGGCTGCTACGAATTTTGTCCTTCAAGGCTGCGAGGGACTCGTACGCTCCGCAATCCTTCGCAAATTCGTCGTCCAGCGCGGGTAATTCCTTACGCTTGACGGATTGGATGGTCGCACGGAACTGCACGGTTTTCCCAGCTACTCGTTCGTCGGGGTGAGACGCCGGATAGGTCTGCGGCACCTCGACGGTGGTGCCTTCGGTCTTACCCTGAAGCGCTTGGTCCAGGTCCAGCCCAAGCACCGGAATTTTGCTGCCCATGCGGTGCATGTGGCCCTGCTTTTTGGTGCCGTCGAGCGCTGTCTGGTTGAGGAAGCCCTCGACATCGACAACCGCAAAATCGCCGTCGACCAACGTACTCCCGGCGGGGGCGACATGCAGTTGGGCCTGCTGCTCGCGCAAGACGCTGAGCGCCTTATCGACCTGTTCGTCGGAGACCGTGCGCTCGTCTTTTTTGAGGGAAATGGGATTCGGCGCCTTGTAGTCGCGCAGTTCGATGTTTGGGCGAATTTCGACGGTGGCAGTAAAGGCAAACGCCGCATCCTTCTTGATCTTCACGCGGTCGATGGCGGGAATATCGACGGTCACGGGGACAATGCCGGCCTCACGGACGGCGCGGTCGTAATACTCAGGGACGATTGAGCGGACGACGTCTTCTTCGACGGCCTTGGCGTAGCGCTTTTCCAGGAGGGCTACAGGCGCCTTCCCAGGGCGGAATCCGGGGACCTGGACGCGGCGGCCTAGGTCGGCATAGGCACGACGGAACCGCTCCTTCACATCCGCTTCGGAGACTTCAATTTGTAGTGCCCGCTTCATGGGGCCGAGTTCGGTGACATCGACTTTCATGGTTGTGCTCACAATCCTTGGGTGTTCGGGTTCAACTGTGACCTGCGGTTGACTGACTTGAGGAAAGTTCGTTGGTGCGAGAGGGGGGACTTGAACCCCCACGGTTGCCCACGAGATCCTAAGTCTCGCGCGTCTGCCAGTTCCGCCACTCTCGCAGCGAGGCCTGGGGGCGTGATCGGCGTTGCGACCCTTTGTTCTACCCCTGCTTATACAGGTGTGTCAACCAGAAGAACCGCGGCAACGGGCACGCCGATAGGCCGGATATTCAGTTGCGCGAGGGCTGTCCGAATGGGGGCATCGCACAGCGGGAATCCACTACGTCATGCGACGGCGGTTTCGTAGTTGGGTTCGCCACGAACACGGCCATTCCAAGGGGTTGTGGAGCCCAATTTCTCGGGGCTCCTGCAAGCCATAGCTCTGTGTAGAGTGAACGCGTATACTACGCTGTGCCTCGTGCGGAGCCGTCTTTCTACCCACACTTGAAACTAGAACGGAGGGACCCATGTCACTCTGTCTCGATGTTCCTCGCGCCGCCTTTTTGAGTGCATTGTCCTTGGCCGTCGGGCTGACCTCGCAGTCCCAGGCCTTAGCCGCACGGGACTCCCTGACCGACGATCAGCGGCGGGTGCTCGCGGCCAACCAGCCGATTGCGGTCGAGGCAATCGTCCTGACGGATGCGGGGACGCAGGATCCTGCCTCGCTTCGGGCCCTCGTCGTCCGGCGACTTGGGGAATTGGGCTATCAGACAACCGATTCCAAGTCGGTTGCGCAGGATGGTCTAGCCGTGCGGGCAAAGTGCGAGCAGCGGAAGACCTGGGAGGGGACGACGGCCGTCGGCGGCGACAACGATCAACCCGATGCTCCCTCCCGACTGTGGAAGGGGCCAGCTTGTCAGCTCACCTATCTGCTGGGCGGGCAGAAAATGAAATGGCAGAAAGAGATTCGTGCCTCGTTTGAGGATGCCGCTGAGGCGGCAAAACAAAGCGGCGCCGCGGATCCTGGGGCCTACGCGATGGTCGATCTGGCCAAACAGCTCGAGCGGTACGACTTTCCCGTGCTGCTGGCGGCTCAATGGGGGCACGACGATCGGCTCTTGCGCGCGCTGGAATCGTCCGAGACGTCTCAAGCGCGCAAGCTCCTGATCATCACGCAGTTGGGGGAAATGTTGTCGGACGATGCGCTCCCCCGCCTCAAGGAGGCGCTAAAGGACAAAGATCTGTCGCGGCAAGCTGCCGTGGCGATCGGGAATATCGGGCGTGAAGGCATCCCGGTGCTGGTGGAAATTTTACACAATTCGTCGCAACCGGAATTGCAGGCGGCTGCGGCGAAGGGACTTGGGCAAGTCGGTGGGTTGCACGGCGATGCGACGGTTGTTCCGCCGCTGCTCCAGATGCTGAATGCGCCGGGCATTCCGATCGAGGTGCAAACGGAAGTCGCCTGGGCGCTCGGGAAAATCCCCGATAAACGGTCGATCGAACCGTTGTACGCACTCGACCGGAAGCTCCAAGCCATACGCAGCGAGGATCCGAAGCACAAGAAGCTGAAGGAAGCGGTGTTTTGGTCGATCAAGCAGTGCGATACCTGGGACCAATTCAGTTGAGCCTCGGGCTGCGATAGGCAGTCTCGCGCGCTTGCCGCACTAGTGGTCGCATGCTAAGATTCGCGGCTCGATTCGCCGCGGAGAGGTGCGAGAGTGGACGAATCGACATGCTTGGAAAGCATGCGTCGGGGCAACTCGACCGTGGGTTCGAATCCCACCCTCTCCGCCAATGTGCCGATATTCCGCGCAGGCTCGGTGAGGACGTGTGTCACGATCCCGCACGGCTGCAATGCAGCCCTTGGGTAGGGCGAAAACGGGGCTGGGCCCTGTGCAACAGAATCCTGTGAATCCCGCCAGGTCCGGAAGGAAGCAACGGTAAGCGGGCCAGTCTGTGTGCCGCAGGATCACCTGGCCCCACTTGCGTCGGCGTCGTGAATGACGTCGCCGCGCTGCGACAATCTCTCCTCGTTCCCCTGACACGAACCACCGCCGCCTCGGCGCCGTCGGAACGGTCATCGATTCCAGAGTGTCGGCCCGTCCGCCATCGTGTCGACGGTATCACGGAGTGTTCACCGGTTTTTTCCGAATAGCCTACATCCTTCTCGCCACATCCTATGGATTACCAAGTCTCGGCAAGAAAGTACCGGCCCGGGACCTTTGACGATGTCATCGGTCAACCGCAGGTCGTTCAGGCGTTGACCAATGCGGTCGCGACCAAACGACTGGCCCATGCCTTTTTGTTTTCCGGCACGCGCGGCGTCGGGAAGACGACGGTAGCCAGAATTCTTGCGAAGGCGCTGAGCTGCGGACAGGCCGTCGCCGGCCAGCCCTGCGGGACTTGTGTGAGTTGCACCGAGATTGCGCAAGGGACGTCCGTCGATGTGGTGGAAATCGACGGTGCGTCCAACACCAGCGTCGACGATGTGCGCGAGATCCGCGAAAACGCCAAGTTCTCGCCCTTCCGCGGTGCCTACCGTGTGTACATCATCGACGAAGTGCACATGCTCTCTAACTCGGCGTTCAACGCGCTGTTGAAGATTTTGGAAGAGCCGCCGGCGCACGTCGTGTTTATTTTTGCGACGACCGAGATTCACAAGATTCCGGCGACGATTTTGTCGCGATGCCAACACTACACGTTTCGCCGGATTGCGCGCGCGGAGATCGTCGGTCGTTTGGAAATGGTCGCGGGGCAGGATGCGATTCAGGTCGAACCGCGCAGTCTGCTGCTGCTCGCGCGTGCGAGCGAAGGCAGCATGCGCGATGCATTGAGTCTCTTCGATCAAGCCGTCGCGCTCTGCGGCACGACCATTTCGCATGCGGATTTGGAAGCGTTGGTGGGCGCGGTGCCGCAGGAGCACGTCCATGCTTTAATCCACGCGATGCGCCAAGGAGACGGCCGTGCGGCGGTCGAGACGATTGCGCGGGTGTTGGACCAGGGCCTCGACTTACGCGCCTATTGTGCGGAGGTGGTGGAATACCTCAGGAATCTGTTGGTGGCGACGGTCGTGACGAAGCCAGACGAGTTGCATGGGTTGGTCGAAGCGTCGGCCGAAGATTTGGCGCAACTCTTCGAAGACACTCGCGCGGAGACGCCGGAGTATTTGAGCGAGTTGTTCAAATTGTTCGCTCAGGCAGAGGACAGCTTACGCCAAAGTTTGCATCCGCGGTTTGTGTTGGAAACGGCCGCCATTCGCGCGAGCCGTCTGCGTCGCGGCGACGAGGCGTCGGCTGTGGCAGCCGCGGCAGTCGATACGACAGCTGCGCCCGCCCGTCCAGCCGGTCGCCCGGTAGGCGCTGTTTCGCCGACCATGCAGAATCCTTCCGTCACATCGCCGACGTCTACGCCGACTTCGCCAAGTGGAACGCGACCGACACCAACTCGACCCCCAACAACCAGTCCGTCACGTACGGCTCCGCCGCCGCGTCGTGCTGGAGATACGAGTGGCGCTGCGTCGCCGGGTGCGTCCCGAATGTCCGCCCCGCCGCCAAGTTCGCGACCGACGTCTACTGGTCCTGCGTCGACGAGCGGTTCGGCTCGACCAATGACCGGTTCGGCGGGTGCCACAGCCTCACGACCTGCGGAGCGATCGAGTGCGGCAACGCCGCGTACCGCAGCGCCACAGGCACCAAGCGGCACTCCCGCACGACAGTCCGATCGCGGGCTCACCGCAACGGATACGCCGTCCTCTGTAACAGCGCGCTCGTCTCAAACTGCGGCCTCTGTAAGCGGTCCGCTTACGCTGAACTGGGAAGAGGTTGTCGCGCAGGTGGCGGATGAGCATCCGAGTATCGCGCCGTTTTTAGAAATGGGTCTCTGTGCGGGCATTGAGGGCGATGAGGTCACCGTCGGTTTTCCGGCGAAGGCGTCGGTCGCGCGCGCGCGTATGGAAGCGGAAGACAATCTGCGTGCGATCCGCGAGGTGTGCGAGCGCGTCGCCGGTCGTTCGGTACGTGTGCGAATCACGGAGTTGTCGGACGAGCAGAAGGCCGGCCCAACGATGGCGCAGGTTCGTGCGGCCAAGCAGCAGGAAGAAAAAATGTTGTTGTTCGAGCGCACACGCGCCCACCCGCTGGTGAAGCATACGCTGGAGGCGTTCGGCGGCGATGTGGTGGACGTGCGGCGACTCAGTTCCGAACAGGAGGCATAGGAACCATGAGCAAGAATCCGTTTTCGAATATGGCGGGCCTGATGAAACAAGCCCAAGCCATGCAAGATCGTATGGCGAAGATTCAGGAAGAGGCGTCGAAAAAAGAGGTGACCGGGTCGGCCGGTGGCGGCATCGTCACCGTGACGGCGACGGGCGGCATGCAGGTGACATCGGTCAAGATCGACGCGGAAGTGGTGAAGTCGGGCGATGTCGAGATGCTGCAGGACCTCACGCTGGCGGCGACCAACGAAGCTTTGCGCAAAGCTCGCGAGATGATGTCCGACGAACTGAAATCGCTGACCGGTGGGCTCAACATCCCCGGGCTGATGTAACGAGGCGCCGCGATGCTCGGAGTCAAAACCAGCGATCAGCAGGGTCTGCTCGGAAGTCTCATCCGCGAATTGGTGCGGCTGCCGGGCATCGGGCAAAAAACGGCGCAGCGCCTGGCGTTCCACCTCCTCAAGGCGGAGCGAGAAGATGCGTTGCGGCTGGCCGACGCAATTCGCGCCGTGAAAGACGGCCTCAGCTTTTGCCGCGACTGCCGCAATATCGCAGAAGGCGAGTTGTGCGATCTGTGTCGCGACCCGAAACGCGATCGCACGCGCATCCTCGTCGTAGAAGAACCGAGCACGCTCTACGCCATCGAACGGACGCACAGCTATCGCGGGCTGTACCACGTGTTGCTCGGCGCGTTGTCTCCGATCGACGGGGTCGGGCCGGACGATATCAAGGCCCATGAGTTGGTCGATCGTGTGAAGCTGGGCGGGATCGACGAGGTCATCATCGCGACGAATCCGACCATCGAAGGGGAAGCGACGGCGTTGTATCTCACGAAACAACTCAAGCCCTACGGCACGCGCGTCTCGCGTATTGCGTATGGCATTCCCGTCGGCATGGATATCGAATATGCGGATGAAGTGACGCTGATCAAATCGTTGGAAGGTCGCCGCGACCTTTGATGCCCACATGAGGGTTGCTACGGAATTGAACTGCTCCGCGCCCCGTTGTTATAGTCCCGCCGATTTCGCAACCGAGTCCCCAGTGGTGTCAGATGTAGGAGGGCCAGATGCCTCGACCACGGATAGTCGGATCACGCGAGCAGGTCAGTAGCGGCGGCGCAGCAGCCGTCCTCTCCCCGCAGGTCGTCACCTCAGTGTCCGGTCACGCCGTCGACGCCTCGACGCGCGAAGCCGATCTCCTCGACATTCGCCGCGAGTTGGAACGCCAGCGCCAGCAGTTGCTGGACGATGCCGGTGTCAGCGTCATTCAAGAATCCGCGAACGCGACATTTCCCGATGTTAGCGATCAGGCGACGGCAGAAGCCGATCAGCGATTTGCGATACGTATTCGCGAGCGCGAGCGGAACCTCATCAAAAAAATTGACGAGGCCTTGGCTCGGATGTCGGCGCATGTCTATGGGCTGTGCGAGCGCTGCGGCGAGGACATTCCGACGCCGCGTCTCAAAGCGCGACCGGTGACGACGCTCTGTATCGCGTGTAAAACGATGCAGGAAGAACAAGAGCAGGTTCGGTAGCGGATCTTCGACGGCGGGCGCTCGATCGAGTGCCCGCCGCTCTCGGACCTATCGGGTTCACCCCACTGATTTCACCGTAGATCGTGTGGCCGACGTGGGCTGTCGTCGACGGTCCTCCGTCGCCTAAAAATGCAGCGACACACCGCCCGTGACGTGGTTCGAGGTGATCGTCCACCGATCCGTACGATCGCCTAAGGTGCCGTTATACGTAAACGTGTGCGTGCCGCTCGTCCGTTTGAGCTCCCCGAAGATCGCCAGGTTCTTAAAGATGAAGATGTTCACACCCGCCATGACTTGATAGGCCGGGGTGTAGCTCGTCTCTCGCTCGCCGTTCGGCACATACGTCATGTTTGCACGTTGGACGCCGCCGCCGATGCCGACGTACGGATACCAGCGACCTTCCGGCAAGCTCGGGCTCACGCCGATGGGATAGCGGAACATCAGGTTCATCGCGAGCACATTGACGCCGATTTCGCGCCCGGCAAATGTGAACGAGCCCAGTTGCATGCCAGGCGTGGAGACCGTTCCCGTCGCGCCCTGCGTTTGAGGATGTACGTCCCCGGTGAAGCGCGTCCAGTCGAGTTGCAGGCCGATCTGCGGCTGCCAGTCGTAGTTGCGTGGCGTATACCAGGCGGTCACTTTGCCGCCGAAGGACGGCGCGTCTTGCAGTTGCACGCCATGCGCGGTGCCGTGGTACGGATCCGTCGGATTGCAGATGGATCCGCAATTGATATCGACATCTTGATTCGCGGCGAACGATTTTCCCCCAAAGGCGGAGATCGAAAAACGCCAGGTACGATCGTCTGCCTGTGCCAATGCGGGAAGGGATAGGCCAAGCGCCACCGCCAGGACCAGCCGTGCAAATCGTTGAGTGGTACGTCGAGTCGTGTGCGTGCGTGCCATGGGCGTCATCCTTTTCAGCGGTGTTGCAGCGCTTCTTAGGAAGCCTAGCCGATGAAGGAGCCGCGTCAAGGCAGTTGGTCCGCCAGACTGTCAAGTGCCGGGGCGCGGAGGCGGGATGAGAGATCTTGAAAATACTACGTAGAATCTGAATCGTTTTTGCGAGCAGTTGGTGGCTAACGCTGCATCTCTTTGAGCTTTTTTTTCACCAGGGTCGCGCGAGTGGCTTCGTCGGGGTTCCCTTCGACTAGCGCCAGGTAGGTTTCGTATTCGGAGATGGCGACTTTGCGGTTGGAGGGTTCGAGCGCTTCGGCCAAGTTGTATCGGGCCAGTGGGTAATTCGGCCGGATCGTGACGGCCTTTTGGAACCACGCGATGGCTTGATCGCGCCGGCCCGTCTGCGCGGCGATGGTGCCGAGATTGTTGATGATCTCCGGCGCATTGGGGCGTAGCGCCAGCGCCTGCTCCATCTCGCTCTTCGCTTTTTCCAAATCCCCGGAGCCTTCCCACGCAAGCCCGAGCTTATGGTGCGCTTCGGCGAGCCGCACCGGATCTTTCGAGAGTCCGTTGTCGATGGCGCGTTGATAGGCCTGGACCGCCACCTGCGGCGCGCGGGTCCCGCAGTAGGCCAACAGCGCCGCTTCCCCGCGCGAGAATTCCTGCAACGCCGGATAGGGCAACTGATCGACCGTGCCTTGGGGCGCCTTCTCGCGCTCCGGGCCGCGGAACCGGTCGAGAAATTCCTTGCGATTGGGCGTAAAGAGTTGCACGTAGGGGTCGATCGCGAAGGTCGCCATAAGGAGCGTCGGCGTATCGGGTATGCCCGTCACGAGATACTGCGTCGTCGTTTTTTCGTCGCCCGTTTGATAGACCCGGCTGATGTCCATCTGCCCTTTCGTCGGCAGCTTCGCCACGCTGAGGTAAAAGTCCCTGGCCGATTTGAGATGCGACAGGGTTTCGCGCAGGGTCGGATAGGCGGCGAGCGGTAGGCCTGAGGGATAGGTAAAGACGGCGGCGACCAGACGCCCTTCTGCGTCGAAATACCATGACTCGTCGCCATGGCTTGGGCTCACGGCTGCGGAGATGCGGCGCTCGCTGCCGCTGCCCCAGGGCACGGTCCCGACCTGCGTGCTCACGGTGTGGGACGTAAACTGTTCTGCCGTGTCGCAGAGCTTGGCGGCTTTCAGGAGTTCAAGATCCGAGGCTGAGGGTGGCAGCGGCGGCCGAATGTCCGGCTCTGCGCAGCCTGTAAGCAAGATCGCAACACAGCACGAGATCAGCGCAGAGGAGGCGCGGTGTCCTCGCACGGTGGATGCGATAGCTGGAGTCTGGAGATCGAGAGCTAGGCGCATAGGATCCCTTGGTCGGCGCTGGTGCAGCCAACCAAGGGATTATGCCGGGAATTGACGAGGAATAGGAAGCAGAGGGGATGCGCCGCGCCGACTATCTCCGGCGGGACGAATCCAACATTGCATCCTCCGCCGTGTACCCCGTGAGGCGTTGAAGATGCGACGCCAGGGTGTACAGCGGACGATTGATCGCGTAGTCGAGGGCGAGCCCAACCGGATGCAGCAAGAAACCAGTCCAGCGGATGGGGTTGTCGTCCGCCGGGGCGCCGGCCGCCGGGTCGGTGTACACCAACGCGGTGCTGTCGAGCGTCGAATAGACGCTGGTGCGCTCATTGCTGTCCATCTGCCCCATCGCCATGCCCTGCGAATTCTGCGAGGTGCTCGCACACCCCGTGGCAATCAGGCTCCCCAGGAGTACTGCCGCTGTCCATGTCCGTGCCTCGGTCCGCATGCGTCACCTCTTGTAATAGGACGTTGGCGTGCTCGGTCTATGCCTAAGCCCGCCTGTGGAAAGTCTAGCCGAGGGTCTGGAATCTGTCTAGGAAACGGCGGAAACGGGGTGCTTGGCCTAGAGGCGGTGAACGAGGACCGGGATCGAAGGCTGTGGATGGTGGGCGATACAGGTATCGAACCTGTGGCCTCTTCCGTGTGAAGGAAGCGCTCTGCCACTGAGCTAATCGCCCGCCCTGGGCCCTGACGGCTCGAAACGCGGCAAACAGTACCATTGCGCCTCAGGGGCAGTCAACGCGGCAGCGGACGTCGATGGCAAGCTTGACTGCGTGTATCTAATTGAGTTGGATCTAAATAGCGCATGCCCCTAGGCGTGAAAGTGTCGTCATGCCAAAACCCACGAGCTGTTAGGAGTGCCTATCATTTATGACCCACGCACGAGTCGCACAGTTGTTGCTTTTTGTGGTGCTATCGGTGAGTGGGCAAACTTGTCTCTTGGCAGCCAACGAGGGGTCGACGAATGTTCGCGGTAAAGACCGCGTGGCAGGCGTTGAAACTGCACCTCAGATAAAAAGAATAGCAGTCGCAGCTCGCAACCTGTGACGAGCTCCCCTGCGCCTGAGGTTGATAGGCGAGGCACTCCTGAACAGCCATTTGTCGTGAAGGGATTCCCACCTGCAACGGGGAGTGATACGTCATGGGAAAGGTGGGCGGGATTAGTGGCTGCCATTATTAGCGCTAGTGCTGCAGTTGCAACGGCATTCATAGCATGGCGCGCAGCCAATATAGCGACTCGTACACTGACGGCATTGAGAAGCAGGTGACTGCAAATCAAGTCGCTGCAGAAGCAGGAAAGGATAGCGCCGATCTTGCGCAGAAGACTTTCTTGTTTGCTAACCGTCAGAAATTTATTGTGCGTCACATAGGCATTCCTGGAGACTGCATTAGATTTGAAGTAGTAAACACAGGGGGTACGGCTGGCATTGGTAGAGAGATTAGTTTGTGCCTTTTGGACTCGTTCCCTCCCGGCAGTTTGCCAGGGCAACCGCCATATGCAGAATCTAAGCAGATATCGATGCGACTCGATTCCGGCCAGTCGGAGGAAATGACGCACTCCTTATCCAAAGAGGAAATTGAGGACATCGAGATGCAAATAGGGTTCGGCAATTTCCAGACAGACAAGGTGCTATTGGGGTACATTCAATACGCTGATGATCTGGGACGGAAATACCGTACTGCTATTGCCAGACAATTGAATGCCAAAGGGGCCAGCTTTTCTCCTAGTGATAACCCAGAGTACGAGTATCAGGACTAGCTGAATTCATTTGAGTCTTCCAGAGTAGCTTCGGTCTTTAGGCGATTATAGAAGGCCTGGTTGACACAGGAAAAACGCGGTTCGTAGAATGCGCGCCTCATCCATCGTTCTCCCATTCTGAACGTCCCGTTTCACCCCCTATCCATGCGCGACGATCTCATTATCATTGGCGGCGGTTTGGCCGGCTCCGAGGCCGCGTGGCAAGCGGCGTCGCGCGGTGTGCGGGTCACGCTGCACGAAATGCGGCCGAAGGAAAATACGCAGGCGCATAAAACCGGGTTTCTTGCGGAGTTGGTCTGTTCGAACTCGTTAGGGTCGGCAGAGGTGTCCAGCGCGCCGGGTATCTTGAAGGCGGAGATGCGGGCGATCAATTCGTTGATCATCCGCGCGGCCGAACAAGCTCGTGTGCCCGCTGGATCGGCCTTGGCCGTCGACCGCGATGTGTTTGCGCAGACGATCACGCGGGAGTTGGAATCGCATCCGAATATTCGGATCGTGCGCGAAGAGATCACGGATATTCCCACCGACGCGGTGTGTATCGTGGCGACCGGGCCGCTCACCTCGCAGAAACTCTCGACGGCCATAGGCACGCTGACACACAGCAAACACCTGTACTTTTACGATGCGATCTCGCCGATTATCGACGCCGACTCCATCGATATGACGAAGGCGTTTCGCGCCTCGCGGTACGACAAGGGCGGCGATGACTACGTCAACTGTCCGATGGATGAGGCGAGTTATAGCGCGTTTTACGACGCGTTGATGGCGGCGGAAAAAGTGCAGACGAAGGATTTCGAACAGGCGGCCTATTTCGAAGGCTGTATCCCGATCGAGGTTATGGCGGAGCGCGGCAAACAAACGCTGGTGTTCGGTCCGCTGAAGCCGGTTGGGTTGGAAGATCCGCGCACGGGGCAGCGCCCCACGGCGGTCTTGCAGTTGCGCGCGGAAAACGTCCATCGCACCGCCTATAACCTCGTCGGCTTTCAGACGAAGTTGACCTACCCCGAGCAGCGCCGTGTGTTTCGCATGATTCCCGGTTTGGAGCAGGCGGAGTTTTTGCGCTTCGGCAGTTTGCACCGCAATACGTTTATCAATTCGCCCGCGTTGCTGCGCGACACGTTGCAACTGCGCTCGCGCGAGCACATCTTCTTCGCCGGGCAAATCGTCGGGGTCGAAGGGTATACGGAGTCGGCGGCCATGGGCGGTTTTGCGGGAATCAACGCCGCGCGATTGCTGCAGGGGCAGGCGCCGATGACGCCGCCGCCGACCTGCGCGCATGGCTGCTTGATTCAGCACATTACGGGATCGTCGCCGGCGCACTTCCAGCCGATGAATACGAACTACGGTCTGTTCCCCCCTCTGCCGCAGCGGGTGCGCGACAAGGAGCAGAAGCGCCGCCTGATCGCGGAGCGCGCGCTCAAGGACTGGGAGGCATGGACGAGGCAATCCGGGATTTCCTGACCTTCCTGCGCGTGCAGCGCGACGCCTCGCCCGAGACGCTGCGCAGTTATGCGTCCGACCTGGCGCAAGTGCGCGCCTTCCTCCAGCAGCATCCGAACGACGTTCCTCCGGCCCTGTCGGATGTAACGACCGACCGCATTCGTGAGTTCCTGGCCGCACTCGACCGGCGCGGCGAAAAAGCCTCGACGCTTGCTCGAAAACTCGCCACGCTGCGGAGCTTCTTTCGGTATGCGGTCCGATCCCATCGTACGGTGGACAATCCGGCGCTGCGCGTCCGTTCGCCGAAATTGCCGCGCCCCCTGCCGCGTGTCCTCGATAAGGACGATGCCGCGGCGCTAATGGATCAGCCGCTG
Source organism: Nitrospiraceae bacterium (assembly GCA_046351095.1). Lineage (GTDB taxonomy): Bacteria > Nitrospirota > Nitrospiria > Nitrospirales > Nitrospiraceae > BQWY01. The sequence goes on along the minus strand of JAXLZC010000001.1, from coordinate 2,150,831 downwards.
CCGGGCGCACCCAGCGAACCGCGCGACCGTGCTCTATTGGAAACGTTGTATTCGACCGGCGCGCGCGTCAGCGAACTGGTGGCGCTCAACGTGGACGATGTGGATTGGCGTAATGGGCTGGTCCGGTTACAAGGAAAAGGACGGAAGGAACGCCTCGTGCCGATCGGCGCCGTGGCGCTCGAGGCCTTGCAGGCGTACTTGCAGAATAGTCCGGCGCTAACGGCGGCCCAGGATGTCAACCGATCGACATCGTCGTCGGCGGCGTATCCCCTGTTTCGGAATCGTCGCGGCACACGATTGACCGTCCGATCCGTCGCGCGTATGGTGTCGCGCTATTCGGCGGCGTTGCCCGGCGGGCGAGTCAGTCCGCATGCGTTGCGCCATAGTTTTGCGACGCATTTGCTGGACGAGGGCGCGGACCTGCGCGCGATTCAAGAATTGTTGGGCCATGCGTCGTTGGCCACGACGCAGCGTTATACGCACGTTGCGATGGATCAGGTGATGGCGGTGTACGACCAGGCCCATCCGCGGGCCGGTTCGGTCCCGCTGGAGCCGGTGGTTACACAGCCCGTCACGCGCACGACGGCACGCAGGAGCGGTAAGGGGAAAGGTCGGTCATGAGAATTCGGTCTACGACGATTTTATGTGTGCGGCGCGACGGGCGTGTGGCCATGGGATCTGACGGCCAAGTCACGCTCGGGACGACCGTGATGAAGCAGAATGCGAAGAAGCTGCGCCGTATGTATCGCGATCAGGTGTTGGCGGGGTTTGCGGGCGCGACGGCGGATGCGTTCACCCTCTTCGAAAAGTTCGAAGCGAAGCTCGAAGAGTATCGTGGTAACATGACGCGCGCCGCCGTGGAGCTGGCGAAAGATTGGCGCACGGATCGTGTGCTGCGTCGCCTCGAAGCGTTGCTGGCCGTGGCCGACCGCGAGCAGTCGTTGATCATTTCCGGCACCGGCGACGTGATCGAACCGGAGGACGGTATTTTGGCGATCGGCTCCGGCGGTCCTTACGCGTTGTCCGCTGCGCGCGGCTTGTTGGCCCATTCGACGTTGAACGCCCGGCGCATCGTGGAAGAGTCCATGCAGATCGCCGGCGGTATCGATATTTATACGAATCAGCACTTGACCCTTGAAGAACTCACCTGACGGTTCCGTGACGCTCCCGTCTCCCACCGCATCGACCGACACCGCCGACTCGCTCGGCCGACGCGTCAACAGCCTGACGCCGCGGCAGATCGTGGAAGCGCTCGACCGCTATGTCATCGGCCAACACGATGCCAAGCGGATGGTGGCCATCGCCTTGCGCAATCGGTGGCGTCGGCAGCAGCTTGCGCCCGAGTTGCGCGACGAGGTGACGCCGAAAAACATCATCATGATCGGGCCGACCGGCGTCGGGAAAACCGAAATCGCCCGCCGCCTTGCCAAGCTGGCCGATGCGCCCTTCATCAAAGTGGAGGCGTCGAAGTTCACGGAAGTCGGGTATGTCGGTCGCGACGTCGAATCCATCGTACGCGACCTGACGGAGTCGGCCATCGGTTTGGTGAAGGCGCGACATCTCGAAGACGTGCAGAAAAAGGCCGAGACGCTGGGTGAAGAACGGCTGCTCGACATTCTGTTGCCGAGTCCGAAACCGTCCGCCGGTTTCACATCGGATGAATCGTCCACCCGCGAGGGCTCGTCCCACGAGTCGACCGACGCGACGCGCTCCAAACTCAAGCTCCAGTTGCGCGACGGCAAGCTCGACCATCGTAGCGTGGAAGTCGACGTCAAAGAACGCGGGATGCCTATCGGCGTGATCGGGAATCCCGGCGGCGGCATGGAAGACCTCGAAAAAAATCTGCGCGAGATGTTCGGCGGCATGTTGCCGGGCAAAAAGAAACGCCGGTCCATGAAGGTGCCGGAGGCGCTCAAGTATTTGACCCAGGAAGAAGCGCAGCGGCTCGTCGATATGGACGAGGTCACGCGCGAGGCCATCACCAAGGTCGAGCAAACGGGCATCGTGTTTCTGGACGAGATCGACAAGATCGCCGGGCGCGAGCGGAGCGCCGGGCCCGACATTTCGCGCGAGGGTGTGCAGCGAGACCTCCTGCCGATCGTCGAAGGCTCCACCGTCAATACGAAGTACGGGCCGGTGCGCACGGACCATGTGTTGTTCGTCGCGGCTGGCGCGTTTCATGTGGCGAAGCCCTCCGATTTGATTCCGGAGTTGCAGGGGCGCTTTCCCATTCGTGTGGAGTTGAGCCCGCTCACGAAGGAAGATTTCGTGCGGATTCTCCGCGAGCCGCGCGGGTCGTTGGTGACGCAGTATCAGGCGCTGCTGGCGACGGAAGGTATCGCCGTCGAATTTGCGGACAGCGGCGTCGAGGAAATTGCCGCGACCGCCGTGCAGGTGAACGAGCGGACGGAAAACATCGGCGCGCGTCGACTATTTACGATCATGGAGCGGGTGTTGGAAGAGGTGTCGTTCGACGCGCCCGAGCGCGCCGGACAGACTGGTCAGTCCGAGTCGCCTGCCGCGACGCCGCACCGTATCGTCATCGACGCCGACTACGTCAAAACGCGCCTGCAGGGCGTCGTGAAGGATCAAGATCTCAGTCGCTACATTTTGTGAGGAGGCGCCTGCCGCGCAACGACGTCGGCAGGCCGTAGGCCACAGGCCGGGAGCCGGATACGATGGATAAGCTGATCAAGAAGGCGAACGTACTCATCGAAGCCTTGCCGTACATCCGTACGTTTCGCGGCAAGACGATCGTGATCAAGTACGGCGGCAACGCGATGACGGAACAATCGCTCAAGGAGCGATTCGCCGAAGACATCGTGTTGTTGAAATACGTCGGCATCAATCCGGTCATTATTCACGGCGGCGGACCGCAGATCGACAAGATGCTGGACAGATTGGGGATTGAGGCGAAGTTTCGGCATGGCGTGCGTGTGACGGATCGCGCCACGATGGAAATCGTCGAGATGGTGCTGGCCGGCAGCGTGAACATGGAAATCACCGACTTGATCAATCGCCACGGCGGCAAGGCGGTGGGCTTGAGCGGCAAGGACGGCGGATTGATCCAGAGCAAACCGCTCACGGCGAAGGCCTGGGCGGAAAGTTTGGACAAGGATTTCGAGGGCGAGGACAGCGACTTTGGGTTGGTCGGGGACATCGAGTCCATCGACCCGAGTCTGCTGCGCAATCTGCAAGAAGATCACTACATCCCCATCATTGCGCCGATCGGCACGGATTCGGAGGGGAATACGTACAACATCAACGCCGACCTCGTGGCGGGCGCCGTCGCGGGTGCGTTGAAGGCCGAGAAGTTGCTGATGCTGACGGACGTGAAAGGCATTCGCGACGCCAACAGTCGCCATCTCTCGACCGTGTCGCGCAAAGACGTGCAGCGGATGGTGAAGAAGGGCGTCATCGGCGAAGGCATGTTGCCGAAGGTGCACGCCTGCTTGGATGCGTTGGACGGCGGTGTGCGTAAGGCGCATATCATCGACGGGCGCGTACCGCATGCCGTGCTGCTGGAAATTTTCACCCGACGCGGGATCGGCACCGAAATCGTCAATTAGCCCGCGACGGAGCGCCGTGACCGCCGGCACCAGCCAATCCGCCTTGACCGCGCGCCTGCTGAAGCACTTGCGGCATCTTGCCGGCGAGCGCCATCCGCATCAGGCTCCCGCTGCGCTGCAGTACGCCGAACAGTACCTGACCCGCACCTTTCAGGAAGCGGGCGGCGCCGTAAAGGCGCACGCCTTTCGCGCCCTTGGCGGCACCTATCACAATGTTGTGGCCGCCTTCCCCGCCTCGTCGTTGCGGGCGCGGCAAACGTTGCCGCCCTTGATCCTCGGCGCGCATTACGACACGCACGAAGGGTCGCCCGGCGCAGACGACAACGCCAGCGCGTTGGCCGTGCTGTTGGAAACGGCCGCGGCGCTCGGCGCGCATCCGCCCGCTCGCCCTGTGTGGTGCGTAGCGTTTTGTTTGGAAGAGTTTAATCTCCTCGGCAGTCGTGCCTACGTGGCGTCGCTGCGCAAACAGGGACGAGCGATTCGGGGTGCGATCATTTTGGAGTGTGTCGGGTTCGCGAACGACGCGCTAGGTACACAACGGCAGCCACCGATTCCCGTGCCGCTCCCGAACGTCGGCAATTTTCTCGGTGTGGTCGGTAACGATCCTGCGCGTCCGCTCACGACGGCGTTGACGGCCGCCGCCGCCGAAGCCACGCATCCCTTGCCGATCGTGGCGATGACGGTGCCCGGAAACGGCGAAGCCTTGCCGGATACGCGACGCAGCGACCATGCCGCCTTCTGGGATTACGGGTATCCCGCGGTGATGCTGACCGACACCGCCAACTTCCGCAATCCGCACTATCATCAGCCGACGGATACGGTGGAGACACTCAACCTCGATTTTATGGCGCAGGTCACACGGTGTGTCACGTCGGCGGTTCGAGCGCTGACATCGGCGGATTCCGGCGAAGGTGTATGACGTGAAGAACACACAAAGCCAGCCTGTGCCTGTGAACGCCAAGAGTGCGAAAGAGGTTCGCTCGAACGCGCGCGCCATGACGCGGTCTCGCGTGGCACAGATTTTTGACCGCCTCGATTATGCGGCGCTCGGCGACATTTATTGTCACGAAGGCGGCGATGAGTTTTGGCGCGTGAAGCGGCGGCAATGTCAGCGTCTGGGGTTGGCGCTGGCGCCTGTGCTGCGGAAGCGGGTGAAGACGGGTGGGCGCAGCCTCTATGTCGGCGCCGGTGTTGCGGAGATTCCGCTGCTGGTGATGGAGACGAACGAGTGCGGCAGGTCCGTCGCTGCCTGTAATTTACGTCGCGAGGAAGTGGCGATTCTCAATCGCGCTTGCGCCGACCAGGCCTTTCGGTTCGAGGCCCGGGATGCCGCGACGATGGCTGGTCGGTATGACCATCTCTGGTTGGTCAGCGTGTTGAATGATCCGGAATGTTATCCCGAACTGTCGGAGCTCTCGTACGGTCGGGCGAATCCGGCGACCTTCGACGTGCGGCGTTTCGAACGCGAACGGCGCACCGTGCTCCGTGTGCTGGATCGCTGTATGCGACGATTGACGCTGCCTGGGTTGGTGGCGACCTCGACGGAAGAGGCGCACTGGGTGGCGAACTGGTGCGGCGAGAAGAATATTCCGTGGCGTGTGGAGCGGCGTCAGTACCCATCGCCGACGGTCGGCGATCCCATTTGCTTTATGAAAATCGGCGAGTAAGCCGGCGGTCCGCGTCCTCAGTCCTCATTACTCAGGACCTGCACTCGACACTTTCCTCACACCCAGAAACCCACCGGCTTGTCGGGCCCGCCCATATATTGGCGCGAGTACCGTACGTAGTTCGAGGCGGATTCGCGAATCCAATTCAGCTCCTGTTCGGTGACCGGCCGTTTTACTTTCGCGGGCGATCCGAGGATCAAACTCTTAGGCGGAACGATAGTCCCCTCCGTCACGAGCGCGCCCGCGCCGACGACGGAATCTTCGCCGATCACGGCGCCGTCCATGACGATGGCGCCCATCCCGACCAACACGCGGTCTTTGATCGTGCAGCCGTGCAACACCACATTGTGGCCGACGGTGACATCGTCGCCGATGATGAGCGGATGCGTGTCGTGCGTGACGTGCAACATGCAGAGGTCCTGCACGTTGGTGCGATGCCCGATGCGGATGTAATTCACGTCGCCGCGAATCACCGCATGGAACCAGGCGCTGCACTGCTCGCCCATCACCACGTCGCCGATGATTACGGCCGACTCTTCGATGAAGCAGGATTTGGGGATGGTCGGCGCGATGCCTTGAAAGGTTCGGATCATGCGCGCACTCTAGCAGAATCCCCGGAAGGCGCGAAAGGTTCGCCGAGCGCCCGTCGCTGAATTGACAGACTTTCGAACGGGCCCGTAGACTCCAACCCCCATGCCGACATCACCACGCAGCCCGCGGGCGCGCACCAAGCGCCGCCGCGCGACCACATCGACCGAACCGCCGAACCGGAAGACGACCATCGGGTTCGTCAATTTGGGCTGCTCGAAAAACCAGGTGGACTCCGAGGTGATGCTCGGCTCGCTCGTGGCCAACGGCTTTCAGCTCACCGCTAAGGCCGAGGAGGCTGAGGTCGTCATCGTCAATACCTGCGGCTTCATCGAGGAGGCGAAGCAGGAGTCGATCACGACGATTCTCGAACATGCGGAACTCAAACAGACCGGCGCATGTAAGGTCTTGATCGCCGCCGGCTGCCTGGCGCAGCGGTACCAAGGCGACTTACTCAAAGAATTGCCGGAGCTCGACGGCGTGGTCGGCACGGGTGAACTCGGGAAAATTGCGGAGATCACACGCGCGTTGCTTGCGCCGAAGAAACCCACGCAACGGAGTTGGATCAGTCCGCCGCCGTTTCTCTACGACGCGCTGGCACCGCGTGTGCGGCTCGGGCGTCCGCATTCCGCCTATCTGAAAATTGCGGAGGGCTGCAATCGGAACTGCGCCTTCTGTGCGATCCCGATCATGCGCGGGGCGCAGCGGAGTCGTCCGGTGGAGTCGATCGTGGCGGAGGCGCAACGGTTGGTGGACGAGGGCGTGCAGGAACTGAACCTCATTTCTCAGGACACGATCAATTACGGCGTCGATATCGGTCTGCGACACGGACTGGTCACGCTGCTCCGTGCGTTGGTGAAGGTGAAGGGTGTGCGGTGGATTCGTCCGTTTTATTTGTACCCACAGCAGGTCAGCGATGAGCTGCTCGATCTGTATGCGGGCGAAGCGGCGATCACCAAATATATCGACATGCCGTTGCAGCATATCGACGATGCCATGCTGCACCGTATGCATCGACTCGGGAATCAGGCGGCGCTGACGGCACTGGTCGAACGGATTCGCGCGCGTGTGCCCGGCGTGACGTTTCGCACCGCGTTCATCGTCGGTTTCCCCGGTGAGACTGACGCGATGTACGAGAATCTGAAGCGGTTCATCGCCGAACAAGAATTCGATCGTGTGGCGATTTTCGGCTACTCCGATGAAGATGATACGGCGGCGGCCGGATTCGGCGACAAGGTCGATACGGAGACGATTGCTGAACGACGAAACGAATTGTTGGCGCTGCAAGAGGACATTGCGCAGGCCAAAGGTCGCGACCTGATCGGTTCGACGATGTCCGTGTTGGTCGATGGCCCGTCGGACGAACACGAGCTGGTGTTGGAAGGGCGCCACGAAGGGCAGGCGCCGGAGATCGACGGCGTGGTGTACCTGAACGAAACGGATGCGTCGCCTGGCGATCTGGTCACCGTGGAGATCACCGAGGCGGTCGGCTACGACCTCGTTGGGACCGACACCGGCGCCGAGGTGCGGCGCGCGCCGACGCCGACGGCCAAGCCGCTGGGTCATGGATTATTGTCCATTGGACCGAGCAAGTCCGGTCGAAACTACCAATAAGTCGACAGCCTGACACCGAGGGCGCACGTCATGTCTCTGTCATCCTCCGCGCCATCGTCTCCAGCCGCTGTGTTGTTGATCCATTGCGCCGATCGCAAAGGGATCGTCGCGCGTGTCGCGGGATTTCTGCACGAGTTCGGCGGGAACATCCTCGACTCCGATCACCATACCGACCGCGAATCCGGCGCCTTCCTGATGCGGACCGAGTTTGCGCTGGACGGATTTCAGTTGCCGCTGCAGGACATTCACGCGGCCTTTGCGCCGATTGCGCGTGTGTTCGACATGCGGTACGAGATCCATCCGGTCCCGAGTCGCCCTCGTGTGGCGTTGTTGGTCTCCAAGCAGGACCATTGCCTCGCGGACCTGTTGCAACGGCAACATCGTGGCGAATTGGCGTTCGAGGTGCCGCTAATCGTCTCCAACCACGACGCCTGCGCCAAGTGGGCCGACCTCTACCACATCCCCTTTCATGTCTTGCCCGTGACGAAAGAGACGAAGGCGGAGCAGGAGCGGCAGGTGTTGGCGCTGCTCACGCGCGAGCGTATCGAGTTGGTCGTACTGGCGCGGTACATGCAAATCCTGAGTGCGTCGTTTCTTCAGCAGGTCGGTTGCCCGGTGATCAACATTCACCACTCGTTTTTACCGGCGTTCATCGGCGCGAATCCCTATCGCCAGGCGTACGAACGCGGCGTCAAATTGATCGGCGCGACGGCGCACTATGCGACGGAGGAGTTGGACGAAGGGCCGATCATCGAACAGGACGTGACACGCGTCGGCCATCGCGACACGGTGGACGATCTGGTGCGGAAGGGACGCGATCTGGAGGAGTTGGTGTTGGCGCGAGCGGTGCGCCTCCACGTCGAACGCCGGGTGCTGGTGTATGGGCGGAAGACCGTGATCTTCGATTAGGCGGCTACTGTAATCGCTGCGCTCTCGCGTCGCACAAGAAACGGGCGGGATGTCGCCACCCCGCCCGCCTCGTATCGACTTGTCCCGACCGATTTACACTTTCACGGACACAAACAAGGTCGCGCCGCGCCGGTTGATCAAGACCAGCGCCGACTGATCCTTCTTCAACGCCCCGGCCACACGCTCATAGTCCTTCACCGATGTGACCGGCTGTTTATTGATCTCGCGGATCACGTCGCCTCGGACGAGACCAGCCTGACCGGCGGGGCTATCCGGCTCGATGTCCGAAATCACCACGCCCTTCACGCCGGCTTTGAGACCCAACTCGCCGGCGACTTTCCGATCCAATTCTTGCACCGACAATCCCGCCAGCGCATGGTCGCGTGTGTCGGTATCGGCCTTCGCCGTCTTCACCTGATCCGGCTGCTCGCCTATGGTGACGGTGAGGTCTTTCTCGCGCCCGTCGCGCATCACACGAACCGTGGCCGATGTGCCGACGGCGGTCTTCGTCACCTGCCGCTGCAGGCTCGTCGCATCGTCGATCGCCGTGTTCTGATACCGCACGATCACGTCGCCCGCCTTCACGCCCGCCTGGTCGGCCGGGCTGTCGTCACGCACTTCGCTGACCAATGCACCCTTCGTCTCCTTCATGCCGAAGGATTGCGCGAGGTCTTTGTTCAGGTCCTGAATGCCGATGCCGAGGTACCCGCGCACGACTTTGCCCGACTTCACGAGACTCTCGTAGATCGGTTTCGCCAGCGAGGTCGGCACCGCAAAGCCCACGCCTTCGCTTCCGCCGGACCGCGAGAAGATCGCGGTGTTGATCCCGACGAGTTGTCCCGCCGTGTTCACCAAGGCGCCGCCCGAGTTCCCCGGGTTGATCGCCGCGTCCGTTTGAATAAATTCTTCGTACTGCGTGATGCCCATGTGGCCGCGACCCAGCGCGCTCACGATGCCGAGTGTCACCGTGCTGTTCAGACCGAATGGGTTGCCGACGGCGAGAACATATTCGCCGACTTGGAGGTTGGCCGATTCTCCCCACGTCACCGACGGGAGCTGCTGTGCGTCGATTTTGAGGACGGCCAAATCGGTTTTGTCGTCCGTCCCGACCAGCGTGGCCTTGTATTCGCGTTTGTCCGGCAGCGTCACCGTCAACTCGTGTGCACCTGCTACGACGTGATTGTTCGTGAGGATGTAGCCGTCGGACGAGACGATGATCCCGGAGCCCATGCCCTCGCTGGGGCGTTCGCTCGGACCGCGATGGCCGCGCGGGATTTTCGGCCCGCCTGGTCCGCCAGGCCCGTTCGGGCCGCCGAACGGCATACCGAAAAATTCTTCCATCCGGTCTTTCCACTGTTCGAGGTCGGACGAGTCGCCTCCGCGGCTCGTTTTTTCGCTGCGTGCCGATGCCGTGATGTTGACGACGGCGGGTGTGACCGCCTTCGCGACATCGACGAAGCCGTTGGCATTCACCAACGGTGCAGCAACCGTTACGGTGGGCGCCTGCGGCGTGGCGGCGTGAGACAACGGAAAATTCCCGTAGCCCAACGCGAGCATAGTGCCGACGCCGACGATGCCCAATACGCTGACTCCTTCAACCACGCGATCGCGATTCATGCATCCCTCCTCCGATCAAGAGTGTTCGTGAACGCGACGCGGTAAAGCCTGCGTCGCCTTGCACGTATGCTCAGAGGCTAGCAACGGGGATTAAGAACACGATTAAGCAGGGATTAAAAGGTTCTCACGCAGGGGGCGCGTGGTCGGTCGAGCGGACAGGCCGCTTCCTGCGGCTTAGGACTTAGGCTGGAATTGGGGCGAGCGGTAGCGTGACGGTAAACGTCGAACCTTCGCCGACGGTGCTCTGCACGTCGATCTTGCCGCGGTGGGCGTCGGCGATCCACGCGCAGATGGCGAGCCCAAGGCCGGTGCCGGCCTTCGTATGGCCGCGCGCTTCGTCGGTGCGGTAGAAACGGTTGAAGATGCGGGGAATTGCGTCGGGACGGATGCCGATGCCCTGGTCGGTGATGGCCACCCGCACCAGTCCGCGTTCTGTGTGCATGGTGAGCGTCACGGTGCCGCCCGGTTTGGAATATTTCACGGCGTTGTCGACGAGATTCAGAAAGAGTTCGCGCAAGCGCAATTCGTCGCCGAGCACCGTGGCCGATTGCATCGTGCCGACTTGTACGGTGATGTCCTGCGCATGTCCCAGCACAGAGGCCTGCTCCTGAATATCGGCCAGCAGGTCGGTCAGCGCCACCGGCGCGGTGGCCATCTTCACCTCGCCCATGTCGGCACGCGAGAGAAACAGCAACTCGTCGACGATCCGCGTCATCCGGTCGATCTCTTCCAAGTTGCTGTCGAGCACCGAGCGGTAGTCGTCGCAGTCACGTTGGCGGCGCAGCACCAATTCCGTCTCGCCCTTCATCACCGTCAACGGCGTGCGCAGTTCGTGTGAGGCGTCGCTGCTGAATTGGCGGATCTGCCGGAACGAGGCATCGAGCCGCGCGATCATGTTGTTGAAGGTGTCCGCCAGCTCGCCGATTTCGTCGCCGGAGGCTTTGACGGTCAGCCGTTGCGACAAATCGCCCGCCGCAATTTTTTTCGCCGCGTCCGTCATGAGGCTGACCGGGCGAAGGACGCGGCCCGCGAGAAACCAGCCGCCGGCCAGGGCCACAAGAAGCGCCACGGGAATCGACACCAGCAAGACGGCGAAGAGGCGCCGCAACGTATGCTCGACCGGTTTGAGCGAGGTGCCGACTTGGACGACGTTCAGCAAATTCCCTTGGTACAAAATCGGGACGGAGATCAACCGAAGGGTTTCTCCTGGGACCTTCACGGATTCGTAGGTCGTGGCGCCTTCGAAGGCCAGCTTCAACGCCTGTGGACTGAGCGGGACGTCCTGACTCTTGATATTGGGCGATTGAATCGTGATGCGGCCGGTCGGACTGAAAATCTGAAAAAACTTATCGAGCACGGCAAGCTCGGGAAAATGCGCCGAGAGGTCGTCGAACTGAATGAACGGGCCGAAGCCGTGCTGCTCCAACGACCGGATTGCGGTGCGCGCCGTGTCTTGCAGCGATTGGTCGATCTGGTCGTTCAGGTCGCGCCCCACGATGGCGTAAAGCGCCGTCGCGAAGAGCATAAGGATGAGCCCGAGGGCGGTGCCGTACCAGAGGGTGAGTTTGACCCGTAAGGGCATCAGTCGGCTTTCAGGACGTACCCACTGCCGCGGACCGTGTGGATGAGTTTGCGGGAGCGTCCTTTGTCGACCTTATTGCGGAGGTAATTCACGTAGACGTCGATGACGTTGGTGAAGGTGTCGAAGTCCAGGTTCCACACGTGCTCGGCGATCATCGGTCGCGTCAGCACGCGGCCGACGTTGCGCATGAAATATTCGAGCAGCGCATATTCCTTGGCCGTCAGGTCCAGCCGTTGTCCGGCGCGGGTCACGTCGCGTGTGGCGGGATTCAGGATGAGGTCGTCGATCTGCAGTACCGCCGCCGATTCGGTCGAGCCACGTCGCAGCATCGCACGCACGCGTGCGAGCAATTCGTCGATAGCGAAGGGTTTCGTGAGGTAGTCGTCGGCCCCGGCGTCGAGCCCTTGGACCTTTTGATCGGTTTGCGACAGCGCGGTGAGAATCAGGATGGGCGCGGTGATCTTCTCGGCACGCAGGCGCCGGATCACTTCTAGGCCGGGCACCTCGGGGATCATCAGGTCGACGAGGATCAGGTCGTAGCTGGTCCCTCCGGCCAGCTCCAGCCCGCGCGCACCGTCACCGCAGAGGTCGACGGCGTAATTTTCCTCTTCGAGGGCACGCTTGATGAACGAGGCCACCTTCGCCTCGTCCTCGATGACGAGAATTCGCATAGGCCCGGATTATAACAAACGTATCGAGGGGAAACAGGTGGCGCGAGGGGGGTGCGGGCGCGTGGGCGTCAGCCGAGGTCGAACCCGCTGTCGAGGAACGACGAGAGGCCTTCGCCGGTGGCGGTGCAGGTCTGCGCCTGTTGGGCGATCCGGTCGAAGTCGATGACGCCGCGTAGCGTCAAGGTGTTGAGCGTGAAGTGGGCGTTGCGGATCGTCGTCCACGGCCAGGCGAATCCCAACGTGCAGACGAGCAGCAGGAAGTTCGTCACGCGGAGTTTCGCGAGGTCGGCGCCTTGCATCGTGCAACTGAAGCGTGCACCGCCGAGTTGTGTGTGGTTCCACACGTAGCGCTGGCGCGCGGCGCTGTACCAGAACCACGAGAGCCCGAATGTCACCGGGAAGAGTACGACGGCCCAAAGGAACGATTTCGCCACGCCCCAATCCTGTCCGTCGAACGAGAACCGTTCGGTGCCAAGGGCCGAGTGTCGAACGAGGTACGCCTGGCGTTTCATATCGAGGAGCGGATAGGTGGCGCCGAGTGTGACGATCGCCAAGAGCGCATGCGGGATGTACAGCTTCATGAACTCGGCGGCCTGACCGTGGAACGAAAACCGGATGCCGCGCCACGAACTGCGACTGAGTCGATATCGTCGTGCGCCGACGATGGCGACCGGGAGAAACGTCAGCGCCAACAACACCGAGAGGATCTGCGAGACGGCGATGACGGTCGTGCTGCCGCCCATCAGTTGCGGCGCATTCGAGAGGGCCAGATACGGAATACCGAACACCAGCGTCGCTTTGGTGGCGCCGTTCATCAATTCGCGCCCAGTGCCGTGGTAGGCGAAACGGTCGCCGGCGAATGCGGATTGGCTGTACAGGAATTTGCGTACTCGGACTTTGGCCCAAAACGAATAGATGGTCAGCGTGATCAGCGTCAGGCAGACGTTGACGATGTGAATGCCGAACAATGTGCGGCCGCTGCCGGAAAAGGAAAGGCGGTACGTCTTCGGCGCAGGGGGCCGCGTCGGTGCGGCGGGATCCGCGCCCGGAGTCCCCGGCGGCGGTGCCTGCTCGCCGTCGCGTAGCGTGCCGTCCGAATCGAGCGATGCCTGCTCGCCTCGTGGCGTGGTGGTCGCCAACAGATAGGGGCGCGCGGCTGTCGCGTCGGACGCTTGAAAGGCCGGCGGCAACGTCGACGGTGCTGCGGTCGATGGCTCAGCGGTCTCGCAGGCGACGACGTGGAACCGTGTGCCGCATCCCGCGCAGGTGCTTTTCGCGCCGGGTTTCAGCGAGGCGAACGAGCGGACACGAAATTGCGCGTGGCATTGCCGGCAGGTGACGGCCACTCCGCTCGACGACGCGTCGGGCGTGGTCGCGGCGCCTGTGTCCGACTGACTCATCGCGCACCTCCGGCCAGCTGCCGGACCAGGTCGACATGTGTGATGCTTGCCTGCCCCTCGCGGAAGGCGAAGGTGATTGTGCCGTCGATTCTCAACGAGACCGGTTGCCCTTCAACCGTCACGTCATGTGTCCAGCGATAGGTTCCTGTGCCGGTACGTCCGTCGTCGGCTAAACGCACGCGACCTTCGTCTCGGCGCCAGGCGACATGTTTCATCATGAGGATGTCGGTCAACACGTCGCGTCGATAGAGCTCGCGGCTCGGGAAGTCCCGCACCTGTCGTGGCGCCGGTGTCTCGACGATCACGCGTGCGGTGGCGTTCTCTTCCATCGCGGCGGTCATGCCGTCCACGTCCTGCGCATCGACGGCGTCGTCGTAGGACGCCATGATGTCTTCGATTTGTGCCCGCAAAAGGTAGTCGCCCGGAAACTGGATCCACAAGGGCTGCGTGTCGCCCTCGCCGACCTGATAGTCGGCATCCACGATGCGCCAGTGTGTGCCCTCTTCCACCAACGAGAGCGCCACCTGCGCTTGACCCTTCGGACCGGAGATCGAGGTTTCTACATAGCCGGCGCGCGCCCGACCTTCTCGATACATCTGCGCCGTGGGGAACCAGCCGAATTCGACGGGCTGCCCGACGGCTTCGATCAGGACCGGATGCTGTTCGATGAACGGTTTTGCCGTTTGATAGGGCGGCAGATTCCGCACCCCGACGCTCGCGCCATAGATCAGGAGGGCAACGGCCACGTAGGCGACGACACTGAGCGCACCGAGGCCGAGCCAGATCTGGCGCGGCATGGAACTGGGCCCGGAACCGTCTTTTGCGGGACGCGTGGAGCGAGCCGTGCTCGGTTTTGTTGTTCCGACGGAGGCCGTCGCCTTGTCGGCGTCGCCTCCTGTACGTCCTGTCAGAGATGAAGGTGTTGAGTCGGTTGTGTCGGCGGAAGGCAAGACCAAGAGATTGACCTGGCACTGTCGGCAGGTCACCACGGTTGCGGTGCTGGTCGAGTCCGACGAAGACACCTCGTCGGCAGCGATCTCCTGCGCGATCTCGCAGGCTGGGCACACCACGGTTCTCTGTAGGGTTGCACTCGCCATACTGTTTCAAAGATAGCGGATCGCGGTGGGAGCGCAAGGCGCAGGGGGCTGCTGGGCCTTCGGGAGGTCGGGCTAGGTCGCAGGGTCGGTCAACGTGGGTGTCGCAGGCTGTAGAGTAGTCGGTGGGCTGCATGCCCGTCGGATAGCTCGCCAGTCCAGGCCAGGCAGCAACGGGGGCGCTTGTCCGATGTTGGTTCCAGCCAGGGCCGTGAGCGTCGCGATGCGGTCGTGATGGCTCGGGTGCGACGACAGGTAGCTGAAGAGGCCGCCGTCCGAACCATCATCCTTGCCGAGCACCTTAAAAAAGTCGACGATGCCCTTCGGGTCGATTCCGGCGGCCACCATCAGCTTCAACCCTTCCGAGTCCGCCTCGGCCTCGTATCCACGGCTGTATCGGAGGGCGCCGAGTGTGCGCGCGGTATCCAAGGCGACGGCGGCTACACCCGTCAGGTCTCCAGCTACCGCCGCTAAGAGGAAACTCGTGGACGCCTGCTCCAACAGCATCCGCGTCGTATGGCGCTTGTAGATATGTTGCAGCTCGTGGGCCAACACACCCGCTAATTGTTCCGGCGATTCGGTTTTTTCCAGCAGTCCGGCGAAGACGACGACGTGTCCGCCCGGGGCCGCAAAGGCGTTGACCGTCGGACCTTTGACGAGATAGAGGCGAATCGGGCCGTACGGATTCGGCGGGGCCGCGGCGCTGAGGCGCGCGAACAGCGAGTGGATCACCTGCGAGCGGTGCGTGTCTGCGCAGCGGTTCGATTCCGGCGCGAGTTGTTCGACGACACGTTCGCCCAATTGTTGTTCCCAGGCGACTGGTACGGTCGGCGTCACAAGCGCGGCGATACCGGGAATACCCCAACGATACAGCACGCCCACGGCGAGTAACGCGGCCACCGCCGCAATCATGGTCAACTGCAGGCGGAGTCCGCGGCGCGCCGGATCGTGCATGGCTGCGACGAGTTGTGGTTCCCGCTTGCGGAGGACCGACAGAAACCGCTGGTCGTCGATGACGAGCGCGCTGCTCGGTGCGGCGCCCGACGCGCCTCCATATTCCAACCGAATCTGTTCGCCGTCGTAGTCCCCTTGGGTGCGACGAATGTCTCGATAGGGCCAACGCAGGGTCGAGCCGTCTTCGCGCGTGATCGTCAAGGCGTCTGCCGCCGGGTCGATGGTCACCGGATGCGCCGCGGCGCTGTGCCCGTCGAGTAGACGCCCGACCCATGGCGCGGTCGGTTTTGTTGTCGAGGGGGTGAGAGTGTCGCTGGGGGGCATGGGGCGGTCGTATCGGTCTTGAAGGTCCTGACTAAGGATAGCGGACCTGAGCCGAACCGCAACTTGCCTGACCGTATCGGGGTGCCTTCGCGACGAACGCCACGTGGCGCACGAGTGTCGGGTTATTTGGGCGGAAAGCTGGTGATGGTGACGGGTGCGTAGGAGAGCTGCGGACCGTCGGGGCTGTGGATGGCGAGGGTATGCTTCAGCCAGTCGGCGTCTCGGCGGACAGGGAAATCCCCTCGGTAATGGGCCCCACGGCTTTCTTCGCGGGCCAGGGCGCCGACCACGATGGTTTCGGCCAGGTCCACCAAGCAGCCGATTTCCCAGGCCTGAACCAGGTCTGTATTAAATGTCTGGCCGTGGTCTTGGAGGGTAACGGTCGGGGCCAACGCCTTTAGGCGACGCACCTCGGTCAACGCACGTGCGATGGAGTCGCGGGTCCGCACGAGTCCCAAGTTCGTACTCATCGTGCGGCCGAGTTCGTCGCGTAGTTGCCAGGCGCGGAGCGGACCGCTGTTGGACAGAAATTGCGCGAGTCGTTGTCGTTCGGTTTCGAGCGTTGTGCCCGATGCCGTCGTGAGCGCGTGTGTCGCGGCGAAGTCGCCTGCCGTAGTTCCGGCGCGTCGTCCGAAGACGATCGTTTCCAGGAGGGAATTCCCACCAAGGCGGTTCGCGCCGTGTACGCTCACGCAGGCGCATTCACCGGCGGCAAAGAGACCGGGCATCGGCGTGCGTCCCCACGCGTCGGTGCGGATACCGCCCATTTGATAGTGGGCGCCCGGTTGGACGGGGATGGGGCTTTCGATCGGGTCGATCCCGGCGAACTCCAGTGAGAGCTGTCGGATCTGCGGGAGTCGTTCGAGAATCCGTTGGCGGCCAAGATGGCGCAGGTCCAACAGGACGCAACCGTCGACGCCGCGCCCTTCGACGATTTCTTGCCCAATGGCGAGGGACACAGTCGAGCGCGTGGCCAGCTCCATCTGTTCCGGCGCGTAGCGCTTCATGAACCGTTCGCCCAATGTGTTGAGTAAGTAGCCGCCCTCGCCGCGTGCGCCTTCCGTGATCAAAATGCCGCTGCTCTTTAACGTGGTGGGATGGAATTGCACGAATTCCATATCCATCAACGGGGCGCCGGCTCGATACGCGAGGGCCATGCCGTCGCCGGTATTAATGACGGCGTTGGTGCTCGTATAAAACAGCCGCCCGCTGCCGCCAGTGGCCAGCAAGACGGCTCTGGCGGCGATGGTGTGCAAGCCGCCGTGGAGCATGTCCCAGGCGACGACACCGCAACAGACGCCGTCTTCCACCACGAGGGCGGTCACGTACCATTCTTCGTACACATGCAAGCGACGGCGCAGCAGTTGCTCGTACATCGTATGGAGCAATGCGTGGCCGGTACGGTCGGCCGCATAGCAGGTGCGTGGAAACCCTGCCCCGCCGAACGGCCGCTGGGCGATCCGCCCGTCGTCCGTGCGGCTGAAAATCACACCGAGTCGTTCGAGTTCGCGTAGGTCGTCCGGCGCTTCGCGGCACATGGCTTCGATCGCGTCTTGGTCGCCGAGGAAGACGCCGCCTTTGGCCGTGTCGTAGGCGTGGTTGTGCCAGGCGTCGTCTGCGCCGAGTGCGGCGTTGATGCCGCCCTGGGCGGCGACCGAATGGCTCCGCACGGGATGCACTTTCGAAAGCAGCGCAACGTTCAGATGATCGGGGGCGGCAAGGGCGGCGCGCATACCGGCCAAACCGGCCCCGACGATGAGCAGGTCGTGTACGGCAATTGGGGCTGTGGCCGAAGACTGTGGTGGATGCGAGCTAGAGGCCATGGGACGGATGTCGCGGTGGCAACGAGGCTGCGCCTCAATGCTGGTTATCGCCCATCCGCGTGGACAAGGCAAGCAGTGGGGGCGCGGTCGGTGTCTGGACGAAAGGACCTGTGTGTTGGAACGCGCTGTGGTAGCGGCTGTGTGCTCGCTTTTCTGCCTCCTATAACTGTGGTACACCTTCCGGCGAGTTCGTCCGTTCTCCACCAGCGCTGAGGAGTGAGGCATGCCGTCGATTTCCGATTCGTCTTCGTCCCGTCATCCGTGGCTCGCACCGCCCGATCGTTTTGTGTCGCGTCATATCGGTCCCAGCGACGAGGATGTGCGCACCATGCTGGGTGCGCTCGGCCTGCAGTCGCTGGATCAACTGGTGGATGCGGCGATGCCGTCGACGATTCGGCTGACGCGTCCGTTGGCGTTGCCTGCGGCGCTGTCCGAACATCAGGCGTTGGCGCGGCTGCGTCAGTTGGCGGAGAAAAATACGATCGCGCGCTCGTTCATCGGCATGGGGTATTCGGATTGTGTGACGCCGCCGGTAATTCTGCGCGGCATTCTGGAAAATCCGGGGTGGTATACGCAGTACACGCCGTACCAGGCGGAAATCGCCCAAGGGCGCTTGGAAGCGCTCGTCAATTTTCAAACGATGGTGGCGGACCTGACCGGTCTTCCGTTGGCCAATGCATCGCTGCTGGATGAAGCGACGGCGGCGGCCGAGGCGATGGCGATGTGCGCGCGCATCGTGGGCGACGCACGGACGAAGTTTTTTGTGTCGGCTGCGTGTCATCCCCAGACCATTGCGGTGGTGCAGACGCGCGCGGAACCGCTGGGCATTACGGTCACGGTTGGTGATGTTGCCGATCTCGATCGACATAAGGACGGCTTGGTCGGGGCGCTGTTGCAATATCCGACAACGGATGGTCGCGTGGAGGACTATCGCGAGGTCATCCGTCGCGTGCATGAGGCTGGTGGATTAGTGGTGGTGGCGACCGACCTGTTGGCGTTGACGATGCTGACGCCGCCGGGCGAGTTCGGCGCCGATATCGCGTTGGGATCGAGCCAGCGGTTTGGTGTGCCGATGGGATTCGGTGGACCGCACGCGGCGTTTATGGCGACGCGCGACGACTATCGTCGGCAACTGCCTGGTCGAATCATCGGCGTGTCGAAAGATGCAACGGGCAAACCGGCCTATCGGTTGGCGCTGCAAACCCGCGAGCAACATATTCGCCGGGAAAAAGCGACGAGCAACATCTGTACGTCGCAAGTGTTGTTGGCCGTGATGGCGGGTATGTATGCCGTGTATCACGGACCGAAGGGGCTGCGGCGAATCGCTGAGCGTGTCCATGGGCTGGCGTCGTTGTTCGCGCATGGGGTGAGGCGGCTTGGCGTGACCGTCCGTGCGGAGACCTATTTCGATACGGTGGCGGTGCGTTGCGGAGCCGGATCGGCCGGCGACGTGATGGCGCGCGCGCAAAAACAGCAGATCAACCTCCGCCGTCTAGATGCGGAGACCATCTGTGTGGCGTTCGATGAAGTCAGTACGTTGGAAGACGTGCAGGCGCTGCTCGGCATCGTGTCCGGCACACTGGTGTCGGCAGCGACGATGGAGGATCTGCTTGCGACGGTCGAGACGGCGATTCCGTCCGCGTTCGCGCGCACGACGCCGTATTTGACCCATGAGGTGTTTCACCGATACCACGCCGAACAGGAAATGACGCGGTACATGGCGCGGCTGCAGGCGAAGGATTTGTCGCTCACGACCTCGATGATCCCGCTCGGCTCCTGCACGATGAAGTTGAACGCGGCCGCCGAAATGTTGCCGATCACCTGGCCGGAGTTTGGTCGAATCCATCCGTTCGCGCCGGACGATCAAACGGCTGGCTATCGGGAACTCTGTGGTGAACTCGAACGCTGGCTCGCGGAGGTCACCGGCTTTGCGGGGGTGTCGTTGCAGCCGAATGCGGGGTCACAGGGCGAATACGCAGGGTTGATGGCGATTCGGTCCTATCACCTGAGTCGTGGTGACGCGCATCGAACCGTCTGTTTGATCCCGGTTTCTGCGCATGGCACGAATCCCGCCAGCGCGGCGATGGTGGGTATGACGGTGGTGCCGGTCGCCTGCGACGCGCACGGCAATATCGACGTGAAGGATCTGGAGGCGAAGGCCACGCAACATCGCTCGGCGTTGGCGGCCTTGATGATTACCTATCCCTCTACCCACGGTGTGTTCGAATCGGAAGTGCGGCGTATGTGCGACATCCTGCATACGCATGGAGGGCAGGTGTACATGGACGGCGCCAACATGAACGCCATGGTGGGATTGGCTCGCCCCGGCGACATCGGCGCGGATGTGTGCCATCTGAATTTGCACAAGACCTTTTGTATCCCGCATGGCGGCGGCGGCCCCGGCATGGGACCGATCGGGGTGGCGCGCCATCTCCTGCCGTTTCTACCGACGCATCCGGTGGTGCGTCCGGCCGGGCAGACCGGAGGCTCAGCGACGTCGATGGGGACGATCTCAGCGGCGCCGTACGGTAGCCCGAACATTCTGCCCATCTCCTACGCCTACATCGCCATGATGGGTGAGTGGGGACTGACGAGGGCGACCGGTGTCGCGATCCTGAATGCGAATTACATGGCCAAGCAGTTGGAGCCGCACTATCCCATTCTGTACACGGGCACGACGGGGCGCGTGGCGCACGAATTTATTCTCGACCTCCGTCCGTTCAAAGATTCGACAGGTGTGGAAGCGATGGATGTGGCGAAGCGGCTTATGGATTATGGTTTCCATGCGCCGACGGTGTCATTCCCGGTGCCGGGTACGTTGATGATCGAGCCGACAGAAAGCGAATCGAAGGAAGAATTGGATCGGTTTTGTCAGGCGTTGATTTTGATTCGCGGAGAAATTCGGGACATTGCCGAAGGCCGACTGACGAGGACGGACAACCCGCTCAAACAGGCGCCGCATACAGCCGCAGCCGTGACGGCCGAGACTTGGTCGCGAACCTACTCGCGTGAGCGGGCGGCGTTTCCCGCGCCCTGGTTGCGAGTGCATAAATTTTGGCCGTCGGTCGGTCGCATCGACGAAGCCTACGGCGACCGTAATTTGATGTGCACCTGCCCGCCGGTGGATGCATACGGATCGTAAGGCTGTGTTCTGCTGCAATCCGGCAGAGTTTGGATTGATCCGTCGCTGTGTGGCGATTGCACTGACTGTGGTGTGTGCAACGGCGTCCGTCTGCGTTGCGCAGACGTCGCGCGAGTTGCGACCGGGCCAGCAGTATGAGTCCGGCGCGGCAGTGCACGACGCTGGCCACGCCGTCGGGTTCACGATTCCGTCCGAATGGCTCGCGCGAATCCCGCTTGAGAGCGAAGCGTTGCTACTGAGTTCCACTCAGCATGACGGCGTCGGAGTCATCGCCATTCTCGACCGTATGACGCCGGAGCTGTTGACGGAGCGCTTGAGCGAACCGCAGGACTTCGGTGAGTCGGTCGTGCTGCAATTGTCGCGACCGATCGAACGAGACGGTGCGCGCTGGACGGCGGCCTATCTCAGCGGTAATGTGATCGGGCGCACGGTGGCACTGCTGGGGCCGGATGAGCAAGCGGTCGTCTACTTTTTTGCGGGACCGGTGCACGAGGCGTCGGCCTATGAGGCGGCGCTGCACGAATTGGCGACGTCCACCCGGTTCGATTCGGTCACGAGCCTTTGATTTTTGTTCCTCTCGCGCGCCCCTGCCTTCGGATTGTCTTCCCTCTGCCGTTCTGTAACGCAAAAGCGTAAGATCGTGTCAGCGCGACAGCGCTGCCATCGTTACGCACGGCGTTTCTTCGGTGGAGATCACCATGACCATGAATCGACGACAACTATTGATCCGCACGGGGCTGTTGCTGGGAGCGGGCTTGGTCGCGTCGCAGACCTCCGGATGCCAGACGCACGAAGAGGTGCGCCGAAACGCCTATCCATATGACGACTGGCCCGCCGTGCGGAATGCATTCCTGCTCGATCGCCGAAAAATTCACATGGCGGGGTTCCTGTTGTCGTCGCATCCGACACCTGTGCGCGAGGCGATCGAACGGCACCGTCGTGGGTTGGATGAAGATCCCGCCGGGTATTGGAACGATCGTGAAGAGTCGGCTGAGGCAGCGGTGCTCGGTGAGGCGGCGGACTACTTAGGTGTGAGCCGGACGGAAATCGCGCTGACCGACAGTACGACGATGGGGTTGGGACTGCTCTATGGCGGGCTGGTCCTTCATGAAGGCGAAGAAATTCTCTCCACGACACACGATCACTATTCGACGGAAATGTCCTTGCGGCATCGGGCTGCGCGCACCGGCGCCACGTTCCGGCAGGTGCCGTTGTATCGGGACCCACAGACGGTAACAGGCAGCGAACTCGTCGACTCGTTGATGCAGTCGATTCGGCCGGAGACGCGGTATGTCGCAGTGACCTGGGTCCATTCCAGTACTGGGTTGAAACTCCCGATTCGGCAGATGACAGATGCGTTGGCGACGGTCAACGCTGCGCGCGAGCCGAAGGACCGTGTGCTGCTCTGCGTGGATGGTGTGCATGGTCTGGGCGTGGAGTCCGTATCGCTTCCTCACTTGGGCTGCGACTTTTTTGTCGCCGGTACGCACAAGTGGATGTTCGGCCCGCGTGGAACCGGCCTTGTGTGGGGGCGCGAGGCTGCGTGGCCTCGTGCGCAGCCGACCATTCCGACATTCGATGCCGAGACCTATCGTATGTGGATGAAGGTCGTCCCCGAGGCGCCGGTGCGCATGTCGGCGCTGATGGCGCCGGGGGGATTCCACTCGTTCGAGCATCGCTGGGCGCTGAACGAGGCGTTTCGATTTCACCAGGCCATCGGGAAGGCGCGCGTGACGGAGCGGATTTACGCACTCAATCAGCAGATGAAGCAGGGGTTGGCGGCCATGCCGCATGTGACGGTGCATACGCCGATGTCACAGGAACTTTCGGCCGGGATCATCTGCTTTTCCGTGACGGGCAAGAGCCCGAAAAAAGTCGTGGAGCAGTTGAAAGGCGAGCGCATCATCGCCAGCGTCACCCCCTATGCGACGCAGTATGTGCGTGTGGCGCCGGGGCTGCTGAATACGCCGGGCGAGGTGGACGAGGTGCTCCGGGCGATTCGCGCGCTGAAGGTATGAACAGGCGCGTTAAATGTGTAGCCTGTGTAGGCATCACTGTGTGAAGGCGAGTGACGATTCCCAATGTTGCAGATCAGTACACATGTAGTCATTCCGGATTCAGAGCTCGAACTTCATGCCGTTCGATCCGGCGGGGCGGGCGGCCAGCACGTGAACAAGGTCTCCAGCGCCATCCATCTGCGCTTCGATATTCGTGCGTCGTCGTTGCCGCCGTTTTATAAAGAGGAATTGCTGAAGCTGCGGGATAGCCGTGTGTCGGCGGATGGTGTCATTACGATCAAGGCGCAGGAATCGCGAAGTCAGGAACAGAATCGGCAAGAGGCGCTGGCGCGACTGCAGGCTCTGATTCGTAGTGTGGCGATCCTACGGAAAAAACGGAAGCCGACCAAGGCGACGAAAGGATCGCAACAGCGCCGCGTCGACGAAAAGGTCAAGCGCGGGCGGCTAAAGTCGATGCGCGGTCGCGTCGACGACTAGGGTCGAGCGATTGTCTTTGTCGCGCGCGGCCTGCTTGAGCTGATTTTTCTTCGTACCCTCTACTCCGCTCCCGCCAACGAGCCGAGGATGTGGTACCCACCATCCACGTAGATCACCTCACCGGTAATGCCGCGACTGAGCGGGCTGACTAGGAACAGTCCAGTGTCGCCGACTTCGTCTTGTTCGGTTGCACGTCGTAGTGGGGCAAACTCCTTGTGGTGATCGACCATCTTACTGATGCCGGAGACGCCGCGGGCGGCCAGCGTTTTGATTGGACCGGCGGAAATGGCGTTGACCCGAATATTCTTCGGGCCTAAATCGTGGGCGAGATACCGCACCGTCGCTTCGAGTGCGGCTTTGGCCACACCCATCACGTTGTAGTGCGGGACCACGCGTTCGGCGCCTAAGTAGGTCAGTGTGACGATCGATCCGCCGTTGGTCATGAGCGGCAAGGCGGCGCGTGTCACAGCCACGAGCGAATAGGCGCTTACATCCAATGCCGTCGCGAAGCCCTTGCGTGTGGTATTGACGAATTGGCCCGTTAATTCTTCGCGCGGGGCAAAGGCGACCGAGTGGACGAGAAAATCGAGCGTCCCGAATTCTTTTTGCATGGACTGCATGAGGGCGTCGATTTGCGCATCGTCCCCCACGTCACAGGGGAAGGCCTTGGAGCCGGGTAAGGTCGCCGTCAGTTCTTCGACATTTTCCTTCAGCCGCTCGCCTTGGTAGTTGAACAGCAGCTGCGCACCTTGTTTGGCGGCAGACTGAGCAATGGCCCAGGCGATGCTGTGTTTATTGGCGACTCCGACGATCAGCCCCTTTTTCCCGTCCAACACCCCCATCGTGACCTCTCCTTCTCGTCCGCTCGGCCGTGCGACCGTCGTGTATTCGTTCGATGGGGCGAGAACATACCATAGAACGATGGTGGTCGAAAGTTTCAGGCGTCGGACGTCGTGTGCCGCATCGTAATGTGCTCGTGTGGCTGCTACAGACATGAGGAAATCGAAGCATTGAGCGACCGAAAGGTTAAAACCTATCGACGCCGTGTGTTCCTCGCCCGCTTCCCGCTTTCGAGGGGGCTGCCCTCATTCGGGGCATTGTTGTGAACCCCGACCCTCGGCGATAAGTGAATCCTCATTCGGGACATTCACGCGAACAAGGTGAGGCATGAAAAAAATTCTGAGCTTCAGTGACGATCTGACCGAGGAAGAAGTCGAACATCTCACGACCTTGCTGATCTACCACCTGGTAGAGCAATGCGGTGGTCGTGTGTCGTTTACATCCGACGATGCCTCGAACACCTTGTCTGGCCTTGAGACCAAGATGGTGCATATGCAGATCGGCAAGGAAATCACCCTTCGAATCGTGACCCGTCCCCCGGAACTTCAAGACTCGTCAGCTGCTCATCTTTAATTGCAGTCTTCGCGTTTCTTGAGCTCGTCTCTTTGTGTAACAATGGGGTCGGCTTCTCTGGGCCGACCCCGCACAAGGAGGCAGCGATGCGTTTTCGGATCTCCCTCCCGTCTTCGCTTTTTCTGTGGCTTTCCCTCAGCATCGTTCTTGTGACACTCGGTAGCGTCGGGTGTGCTGCCGCCACCGACGCGTCCGGTACGACTTCGGTTGGGCAGGTTGAGCGTGCCGTGTTTGCCGGCGGGTGCTTTTGGTGTATGGAAGAGGCCTTCGAAGGCGTTCTTGGGGTTCGCTCGGTGGTCTCGGGGTACACGGGCGGTACGCTCGCGCAGCCCACGTACGAGCAAGTGTCGGCAGGCGGGACAGGGCACGCCGAGTCGGTTGAAGTGCAATTCGATCCGACCGTGGTCGACTTCCCCACGCTGCTCGATGTGTTTTGGCGAAATGTGGACCCTACGGTGGCCGATCGGCAGTTTTGTGACCAGGGGACACAATATCGCCCGGCCATTTTTTATCGGGACGAGGTTCAGCGACGTGCGGCGGAAGTGTCTCGAGAGCGTGTCGAGCGAACGAAGCGCTTCCCGGATCCGTTGAAGGTGCAAATCGTTGCCGCGATGACGTTCTATCCCGCCGAGGAGTTTCACCAAGATTATTACAGGCGCAATCCTATTAGGTATAAATACTACAAGTATTCATGCGGAAGAGCGCAGCGCCTCGAGGAATTGTGGGGAAAACCCAAGGGGTAGGCGTACGTGACGGCGCTGAGGAGGGCGTGAGGGGGGTATTGCGAATGTTCGGAGCGACGGGCTGCGAAAGAACGGCGCGCCGTTTGAGGCCCTCGTCCGATGGGGCGGTCTAGCCAGAAGGAGTCCGCAATTCCGCCCCATGCGATCTGTAGGCTAGACCCTTCTGTCACAGGCTATGAGTGTGTAAGTTGTTGATTTATCTTGGTGTCGCATGAATGTGCAGTCTGGCACTGCGCTTGCTCAATGCTAGGTCAGAGCAACGTGCTCAGCGCCTCACGACAGAGAGGCGAACCAACAACAACTTTTTATGGGGGTGACGTTACCATGAAGCAATTCTTGACTGGTTTGATGGCGGCGGCTGTGTTGGTGACCTTCTCGGCTCCTTCCTTCGCGATGATGGATGAGAAGAAGAAGGAAGAGAAGAAGGGTGGCCACGTTGTGATGTTGGACGAGAAGAAGAAGGAAGAGAAGAAGGGTGGGCACCTCTTCGACGAGAAGAAGAAGGAAGAGAAGAAGGGTGGGCACCTCTCCGACGAGAAGAAGAAGGAAGGCGGCAAGTAAGCTTTTTGCTCGTGCCGAGCAAGCTGGCCCCTTCACCGGGGCCAGCTTTTTTTATGTCCTCGTGCCGACCCTTCCTTATAGTCCTCAGCCGCTCCCGTCCATTGTATCGCCATCAAGTTTAGTTCCCCTTTTCTTCGCCCGGCATGTTGTCTCGGATCGGTTTCATGCGAGGTGTTGATTCTGTCGCCGGGGATAAGAGGTCGCCTGTCGCGGCGTAGTCGACTCGCCGACTGCTTCGTTTGAGATGCCAACGATACGCCGAGCCTGCCGAAATTCGTGTCTCCTGGGTATGTGGATGTGTATCCAAGAGCGCCTGGCGGGTTCCTGCCGGATATGGAAGGCGTGCGAATAAGAATCACCTGCCTGTAATAATTCACGTAGTATCACGTGCTACCTTGTGCCCATACGTAGCACGTGCTATGATCCGCGGCCTTTTCGCTCTGCCTTGCGTCTCTCCGCTCCGTCGCGCGCGCGATGTGTTCGCGCCTGGTGCGATTTCCGGATAACAAGGAGACGTCGTAATGCCTGGTGCAGGTCATCCTGCCGTGCAGCGAAGTCCATACCGTCGTGTTTCCGTTTCCTCTGTCACCAGGGGGAAGGTATGGTGCCGCCTCTGCCCACGGACCTCTTGGGGAGGCTGCACCCTATGAGAACGGCTCGCCCTGGGTTGCTGCCTGTCTCCTCCTCTCTTCCGCTTTCGATATTCGAAGAACTCTTCTACCGCACCCCCGATGCTGCCGCACTCCTGACGGCGACGGGCGAGTACTATCTGCAAAACAAATCCCATGCGGCGTTATTCGGGTATGCGGACGCCGGTCTTGCCGGGCGGTCTCCAGCTCTCGTGCTTCTTGAGCCTTCGTTCGATGTGCTGCTGAACCGCGCGCGCTGTAGCGGGGCCTTTTCAGGCACTGTCGTGTGTTTGACGGCATCGGGTGCGCGGACCGCGATGCTGGTTTCGCTATTTCCCGTCGATCAAGCTGTCGAAGAGGGTGAGGTATCACCTGTCCAGTGGTCGTGGGGCTGTCGGCCCTCGGGTGCAAATACGGGCGAGGTCGTATGGAACGAGGAGGCCTTCACCGATCGTCCTGCACGGAATGGAGAAGCAGATCCTCAGGATCGGCATGATCTCGAAGCGCGTCTCGCCGCGTGCCTCGCTGATTTACACCGAGTGACCGACGAACGGGATGTGTTGGCTGTGGAAGTGAAGCGCGCCGGTCAATTCGCCTGCCTGAGCGAGGAACATTTCCGTCAGCTCGCACACTATTCTCGGGACGTCTTCTGGTTGGCGGAGACGAGGTCACAGCGGACCTTGTACGTAAGTCCGGCGTATGAGCGCATCCGGGGGCGGCTTTGCGAAGATCTCTACGCGAGGCCGGATCTTTGGCTGCGGTCCATCCATCCGCAGGATCAAGCGTGAGTGCGAAAGGCCGCGAGCAAGCAACTGACCGGGACGTTCGACGAAAAGTATCGCATCGTTCGTCCTCATGGCAGCGTTCGGTGGATTCGCGAGGGGGCGTTTCCCGTTGCGAATGCGGATGGCGCGATTACGCATATGGCCGGGGTTGCAGAGGACATCACCGACTATCAGCAGCTGGAGGCGCAGGTACGGCAGGCGGCAAAGATGGAGTCGCTCGGCAGATTGGCCGGCGGGGT
This sequence comes from Nitrospiraceae bacterium, assembly GCA_046351095.1. Lineage (GTDB taxonomy): Bacteria > Nitrospirota > Nitrospiria > Nitrospirales > Nitrospiraceae > BQWY01. Next base: position 2,123,012 of record JAXLZC010000001.1, on the reverse strand, counting down.
GGCGCACGACTTCAACAATTTACTGACGATCATTCGTGGCTACTGCAGTTTTCTCCTGGAAAGTACCAAGTCCGATGCGACGCAGCAGGCCTACGTCGCAGAGGTTCAAGCCGCTGCGGATCGAGGCGCGGCCCTGCCCCAACAGCTGTTGCTATTCAGTCGCGGCCAGGATGTGAAGCCGACGGTCGTCGATCTCAACCACATCGTCGAGAAGCTGTTAGACATGCTTCGGAGGGTGGTCGGCGAAGATGTGCAACTAGTCACGCAACTTGCCGCCGACCTGTCTCCCGTTCGGTTGGACCCCTTCCAGTTGGAGCAGGTCATCATCAACCTCGTCGTCAATGCGCGCGATGCGATGCCCGAAGGTGGCCGGCTTACGATCGAAACCCGCAATCAGGCCTGCCACGAGTCCGGACGGATCACCTGTGTCTGCCTCGTCGTGTACGACACCGGCTTTGGAATGGATGAGCAGACAAAAGTGCAGATGTTCGAGCCGTTTTTCACGACAAAGACGTCAGGCAAGGGAACCGGGTTGGGGCTCTCGATGGTCCACGGCATCGTTACAAAGAACGAGGGGAGGATCCTTGTGGAAAGCGCACCGCAGCAAGGCACAGCTGTCACGATCGAGTTTCGTGCGCATGAGGGGCAGGCGCCGGTCGAGCGGAAGCCGGCGGCTAAGCCGACTCCGACCGGGAACGAAACCATTCTATTGGTGGAGGATGCAGCGACGGTCCGCCAGCTCTTGCGCGAAGTGTTGCGGTCTAGCGGGTATCGTATCGTCGAGGCGGCCGATGGGGTCGAGGCGATGGAGCAAGTTGCGCAGTATCAAGGGCCCATTCACCTGGTTATCTCCGATGTGGTGATGCCGCGCTTGAACGGGCGCCAGCTGATGGAGCAGATGCGCTCGCTGCGGCCGGAGGCACAGTTTCTGTTTATGTCCGGCTACATGAACGACAAGGTCGGACGGCACGGACTCGATGCTCCCTTCATTCAGAAACCGTTCCTCCCCACCGATCTTTTGCAAGCGGTGCGGAAGGTATTGCAGCAGACCACGGATGCTGGGGCAGATACCTAAAGAAAGTACCCATCAAATCAGCTGGTCTCCTATCCGTTGTCTACACTCTGAAACTGCCTTCTCACTCTCGCAGGACAAAGGTCCTTTGAGCATTGAGCGCGTGCGCGCATTCTTGCGAATTGGGTCTCGACCTGTCATCTCGCAGCGCGAAGCGCTTCCCGACGCCGTCAATACACCGATGCGAGCGCCACGCCATTTTCCAGCGAGATTGCACCCGTTTCTTCATACGTATGCGGTGCCGGAGCAAGGCCTCCTCGCTTGCTCGCTTTTTGAAAACATGTCATAAGAACGCCCACTTGCTGGAAATGCTGTAAGAAGAATTCGTCATGCGCAGAGACTCAACGAGGAGGCTATCTGTGCGAGTGTAGGGGTTTTTTGCGCATTGAGCGGCTCGTGAAATGCTTTGTGCTCGGCACATACCGTGTCTGCCGAGAGGGAGGGAATTATGCGGTGTCGGATGCTTGGATGGTTGGTTGCCTGGATGCTCGTGCTCAGTGGGGGAGTCACGCAGGCCGCAGAGGGAGTAGACATGGTCACCCTCAAGGACGGCAGTATCATCTATGGAGATGTGGTGGACCTCTATGCAGGGAAATTGCGCATCAAGACGGGATTCGGTGACGCGGACGGCCTGATGACGATCAAGTGGGAGGATGTCGCAGGAGTTACCCTCGGCAAGCCGGGATCGTTTACCACGAACGAAGGGACGATTATTCAAGGGCAGGCGATGGAGAGCAAGGGGGGTAAGGTGACGCTCAAGGGGGAGCCACTTTCTGTTCCCGTCGATATTCCCATGACGTCCATTAAAGCCATCAATGTTCCGCCCGTCCAATACATCGGCAACGCGACGTTGGGCATTTCGGGGGCCAGCGGGAATTCAGAAGTGAAGAATATCGCGGGTCTCTTCGACATGGTCGCTCGGAGTGAAAAGCTGCGACTCAGCCTCATGGGCCGGTATATCTATGGTGAGAACGGCGGCAATATCGCGGCACGGAACGCTTTGGGGACCATCAAGCTCGACTTCTTCATTACGAAGCGCTTCTATTGGTTTGCCAATGCCTACTTCGAACAAGACACCTTTCAAGACCTGAAACTCCGGACTGCGCTCGGTACTGGTCCTGGCTATCAGTTCATCGAAAAGGGGGACTTGGGCGGAATCTTCTCGCAATTGACGCTCTCGGCCGAAGCCGGCGTCGCGTACTTCAATGAAGATTTCAAGATCAGAGATGACCAAAATTCGATCCGCGGTCGTTGGGCCGTGAATCTGAATTGGCCAATCATCAAGGATCGCATCACCCTGTATCACAATCATGAAGGGTACCCGTCTCTCGAAAATCTGCAGAATATTTATCTGATCACCAATACCGGGGCCATTTTCAGCGTCTACAAGAATTTCGTTATCAAACCGCAAGTCACGTGGCGGTATAACAGCAATCCCAATATCGGTGGCGTCGGATCCGCGCTGGCCGTGCTGCCTCCGACCACCGGGAAGTACGACACCATCTACCTGATCACCTTCGGATATTCGTTCTAGCGCCTTGTGGTGAGCCAGGGAAGGACCGACAGGAGTCGAAGGAGGTGGTCATGTATTGCACTCACACTCTAGGGAGGGGCCTATGCTGAAAGAATTTAAAGAGTTTGCCATGAAGGGCAATGTGGTCGACATGGCCATCGGTGTCATCATGGGGGGCGCGTTCGGCAAAATCGTCTCGTCCATGGTGAGCGACATTCTCATGCCGCCGATCGGCTTATTGATGAACAATGTCGATTTTTCGAACTTGTTTGTCAACCTGGGGAAGCAAGACTATCCGTCGCTGGCTGCGGCGAAGGCGGCGGGGGCGCCGACGCTCAACTACGGCGTGTTTTTGCAGACCGTGCTGGACTTCGCCATCGTTGCCTTCGTCATTTTTATCGTCGTGAAGCAGCTGAATCGCTTGAAGAAAGAAGCGCCGCCTGCCCCGCCGAAGCCGCCTGAGCCGTCGAACGAAGAAAAATTGCTCATGCAGATTCGCGACGCGTTGAAGGAGCGGCGTTCCTGAGGAAGCTCGATTGTTGAGACGAAGGGAGAACTCATGCTGAAGACACGCAGCCTCGTCATGCTGAGTATGGCCGTGGCAGTAGCAGGGTGTAGCACCTGCCCGCCTCGCACGGATCAAGCGGTATGGGTGCGTCCTGCCGCCGGTGTGGCCGCCGGCGCGCCGGTGAGTGCCGTTGATCGTGATCGGCAAGCACTTGCCAGTTCCCTGGATCAGGAGAAGGCCCGCGCGTCTAGGTTGGAGCAAGATTTGGCCGATGCGCGTCAGAAGGCTGCCGCCGGCGATACCCATGCCGCGCACCTCAGCGACCTGGAACGGCAACTGGCGGACCGCGATCGCGAATTGTCGTCCTTGAGGAGTCAACTGGCAGGAACAGCCAGCGCCGCTGAACTGGCCAGACTTCGGCAAGAACTTGCCGACAAGGAACAGGAGACCTCGTCGCTCCGCTCGCAACTAGCCAATGCGGCCAACCCCGACGATCTCGCCCGCGCCAGGCAGGATGCCGCCGCGAAAGAGCAGGAGTTGGCGGCGCTTCGGAACAAACTTGCTGGTGCGGCGAGCGCCGATGAACTGGCGAACGCGAAGGAACGTGCCGCAGCGCAGCAGCGCGACCTGGCGGCGTTGCAATCGAAGCTGGCGGCCTCCGCCAGTGCGAGTGATTTGGAGCGTGCGCGTCAGGACGTCCTCGCGCGTGAGCAAGAGTTGGCGCGTTTGAAGCAACAGCTGGGACAGATGGCGTCGGCCGAGGAATTGGCTGCAGCCAAGGCGCGCATCGCCGAATTGGAGCGGGAGTTGGCCGCGCGCAACGACGAATTGGCGCGATTGAAAGGTTCACTGACCGAAGAGCAGCAAAATGCGGCTCGCTTGCGCGGGGATCTTGCCGCACAAATGGAAAAATTGAAGGAAGCGCAGCGCGGGATCGCCAAGGCGCTTCGAAAGGAAGTCGAGAAAGGCGCCATCCATGTGGACATGCGCCCGGACCACTTGCTCGTCAGCCTCACCTCCGGCTTGCTGTTCGAGTCGGGTGCGGATCAGTTAAAACCGGCTGGTTCGGAAGCATTGACATCCGTGGGCGGGATCCTCAAGGACTATCCGGAGTATGCCGTCGACATCAGTGGACACACGGACAATGTGGCCATCAAGGGTGAGCTGGCGAAAAAGTTCGCCAGCAATAAAGAACTCTCTGCCGCCCGCGCGCAGAGCGCCTTGGCGGCCTTGCAGCACGGTGGGATGAGCAACAGCCATACGACGAACGGGTACGCCGACAGGAAGCCCGTGGCATCCAACGCCACCGCCGATGGTCGCGCGAAGAACCGCCGCGTCGAAGTCAAGGTGATGCCGAAGTAAGCAGCCACATCGGGTCTTCAGCCCTGCGGCCTCGCCCGATCAGCGGCGAGGCCGCACCCGTCCTCCGCTCCTCGTTCCGCTCCAAGCCCAGCGCACTCACGTCGTCAATGGCAGAGTCAACAACGGCGCGCCCAAGTGGCGAAGCTGGGTTAGCGCGTCATCGCCGCACGTGTGCCGAGCAGAAATGTCGACTGCAAGCCGACGATCGTTTTCGCGTCTTGGATCTCGCCGCGCTGGATCATCTGAATCGCCTCGGCCAGCGGCATTTCCACCACCTCAAGCACTTCATCGCGATCCAAGTGCTGCTGCCCGCGTTTCAGATCGGTGCCGCGATAAATGTGGATGATCTCATCTGTGAAGCCTGGCGCCGTATAAATACTGGACAGCAGGTCTAAGCGACCGGCGCGATACCCGATTTCCTCTTCCAGTTCACGTTCCGCGCAGGCCAGCGGCGCTTCGCCGGGATTCAGTTTCCCAGCCGGGATCTCGTAGATGAACCCGCCCGTGGCATGGCGAAATTGTTTAATCAGCACCACCGTGCCGTCCGACTTCAGCGGGACCACGGCTGCGGCCCCCGGATGGCGAATGACTTCCAAGTCCACCGTCACGCCGTTCGGCAATAACACCGTATCGACGTGGAGATGCACCACGCGTCCCTTGTAAATATCGCGACTGGTCACAGGTCCTCCTCTCCCCAATGTAGCGCCCTCCGGGCAGCGTACCGACTCCGTATTCTGAAGGCAACCGCCTCGGCCCGGCAGACGCCCTCGCGTCGGCTCGACTTCTTAACCAAATCCTGGCGTGCGCGTTACGCAGTTGTTGAGCGAGCTTAACCGTGTGCTGAGCTCTGTGTCTCGTCAGGGTCGTAGGCTGCGTCACGTAATGCCGACCCCACGCTTCATCTACATTCTACGGAGGATCTATGCGCGACCAGTACGAGCCGCCAAGCAATCCATCGACCAACGACACATTCGCGGAATTGGTGCATCGTCTGCTGGACGCCGATCTGGAGCGCCGGCAATTGCTGACACGGGCCGTTCGCGGTGGTCTTGGGTTGGCCGCCATCAGCCTGTTCGGCGGCGGGTTGACCGCGTGCTCCGACGGCGGCTCCGCCTCGCCGACTGCTGCCAACGCTCCCGTCGGGTCGGGCGGACCGACCGGTCCGCTGCCCTTTGAGTTCACGGGTATTCAGTCGTCCACAGTGGATGAGGTCAAGGTCCCGGCCGGATATACGGCTCGGGTATTGTACGCATGGGGCGACCCGATCGGCGCCACAGGCATGGCGGTCGGTACCCCGGCGTTTAAAGCCGATGCGAGCAATACGGCCGAAGAGCAGGCGCTGCAGGCCGGCATGCACCATGACGGGATGCAGTTCTTCCCGCTGCCAGCCGGGTCTTCCTCCTCCTCCTGGGGATTGCTGGCGGTGAACCACGAATATACGGATGACGGCCTGCTCCATCCGGGCGGATTCACCCCGTGGACGGCTGAAAAAGTGACGAAGTCGCAATATGCCCACGGTGTGTCCGTGGTGGAAGTGGAGCTGACGAACAATGCCTGGTCCGTCGTGCGGCCGTCGCAGTTTGCACGGCGTATTACGGCGCGGACGCCCATGCGTCTCGCCGGTCCGGCCGCCGGCGCGGATGCAATGAAAACGGCGGATGACGCCACGGGGCAGTCCGTCTTGGGGACGGTGAACAATTGCGCCAATGGTTTCACACCCTGGGGGACTTATCTGACCTGCGAAGAAAACTGGAACGGCTATTTCGTCAACGCGACTACGCCCATTCCGGCAGATCAGGCGCGGTACGGTATTTCGAAAGATGGCGGCGGGTATCGCTGGCATGAACACGATCGTCGGTTCGACGCGCACGCGAATCCGAACGAACCGAATCGGTTCGGCTGGGTCGTCGAAATCGATCCGTACGATCCGCAGTCCGTGCCGGTGAAGCGTACGGCGTTGGGGCGCATCAAGCACGAAGGCGCAACCGTCACGGTGGCGGCGGACAATCGTGTCGTCGTGTACATGGGCGACGACGAGCGTTTCGAATACATCTATAAATTCGTCAGCAAGAAGCCGTGGAATCCGCTTGTGCGCGGCGCCAACGCCGATGTGTTGGACGAGGGGACGCTTTATGTCGCCAAGTTCAATGCCGATGGGACCGGCACGTGGTTGGAACTCAGCCATGCGAAAAATAACCTGGTCGCGGCGAATGGGTTTCAGTCGCAGGCGGATATTTGTATCAAGACGCGCCAGGCGGCCGACCAGGCCGGTGCGACGAAGATGGATCGTCCCGAGTGGATCGCCGTCCATCCGACCACGAAGGACGTGTACGTGACGTTGACGAACAACAGTCAGCGTGGGACGACAGGGAAGCCCGGTGTCGATGCGGCGAATCCTCGTCCGACGAACACATTTGGGCATATTGTGCGTTGGATGGAAACGAACAGCGATCCGGCGGCGACGACCTTTGCATGGAATGTCTTTTTGCTCTGCGGCGATCCGGCGAATGCGGATGCGAATAAAAAGGGCAATCTCAAGGGCGACATTTTCGGGAGCCCGGACGGGTTGGCGTTCGATCCGCGTGGCATCCTGTGGATTCAGACCGACGTGTCGACCAGCGTGCTCGGCACCGGCGACTACGCGACGATCGGCAACAATCAAATGTTGGCCTGCGATATCGCGAGCGGGACGACGCGCCGGTTTCTTACCGGCCCGAAGGGCTGCGAGATTACCGGTATCACGTTCACGAACGATCAACGCAATCTCTTCATCAACATTCAGCACCCGGGGGAAACCGCGAGCGAACGGAGCGATCCGGCTCAGCCGAAGGCCATCAGTAGTTGGCCTGATGGGCAGACCGGAGGCCGTCCGCGTGCCGCGACGGTCGTGATTCGTCGGAACGATGGAGGATTGATCGGAACGTAGCGCGATGCTGTGACGTCGTGCACGAACGACGCCCCGTGTCGGCCTCAGGTCGATGCGGGGCGTTTGTGCGAGTAGAAGGGCGGTTTGACGACGACGGCCGGGACGAGTTTCCCGCGGATGTCGATGACGAGGCGCGATCCGACCGCCGTGTGGGCCATGGGTACGTAGCCCATACCGATGCCCTTTTGTAGTAAGGGGGAGAGATTCCCGCTGGTGACTTCGCCGATCTGTCCGCCGTCGCCGTCAGCTCGGCGGATCAGGCAGCCATGACGAGGCACGGCCTTCTCCAACAATTCAAACCCGATGAGGCGTCGTGGGAGCGCGTCGTTCTGTGCGAGCAGCGCCGTCCGTCCGATAAAGTTCGGTTTGTGCAGCGCAACCGCCCAGGCTGCTCCGGCTTCCAGCGGCGTGGTTTCTTCGGACATGTCATTCCCGTACAAGAGATACGCCATCTCCAAACGCAGCAGATCGCGCGCGCCCAACCCGGCGGGCTTTACCCCATGGGCTTGTCCTTCCAGCAGCACGCGATCCCAGACCTGGCGAGCCAGCTTCGCAGGAAAATACAGTTCAAAGCCTAACTCGCCGGTGTAGCCGGTGCGCGCCAACGTGCACGGCGCACCCATCAAGGTCACCACGGCGCAATGGCGCAGCTTCATGGTGGTGGCGTCCGGCAACCCGATGGCGCCAAGAACCGCGCGTGAGGCGGGACCTTGCACGGCCACTTGCGCCATGTCCGCGGATGGATCCACGATCACACACTCTGCTGGTTTCCGATTGTGTTGGTGGAACCAGGCGACGATCTTCTCGCGATTCGACGCGTTGACGCAGACGAGATAGTCGCGATCCGCCAGGCGGTAGACAAAAATATCGTCTTTGATGCCGCCGGATTCCGTACACACCATGCCGTACTGCGCCTGGCCGACGGCGATGGTGGCGACATCGTTGGTCGTGACGCGCTGCAAAAAGTCGAGCGCGCCTGCGCCGGTGACGGAGATCCGTCCCATGTGGCTGACGTCGAAGAGTCCGGCCTTCGTGCGGACGGCGTGATATTCGTCGAGCACGCCGGAGTATTGCATCGGCATGTCCCATCCGGCGAAGTCGACGAGGCGACCGCCGGCGGCAACGTGTGCGTCGTAAAGCGGGGTGCGGGCCATCGAGGCGGGGATCAGCGCACTTCCAACAGTTCGACGTCGAAGATCAGCGTGGCATTCGGCGGAATCACGCCACCGGCACCGCGCGCGCCGTAGCCGAGCGCAGAGGGAATCGTGAGTTTCCGTTTGCCGCCGACTTTCATGCCTTGCACGCCTTCGTCCCATCCTTTGATGACGCGGCCCGCGCCGAGGTTGAACGAAAACGGATCGCGGCGGTCGAGGGAGCTGTCGAATTTTTTGCCGTCGGTTAACCAGCCGGTGTAATGCACGACGACGAGGTCGCCTGCTTTCGCTTGATCACCCGTGCCGACCACGAGGTCGACATATTGTAAGCCGGAGGGCGTGACGGTCTCGTGTGCATCTGCCATGGGAACGGATCCTTTCTGCTCTGCGAAAGTCGGTGACACGAATACGGTCTGAATGGATGCTGCGGCGACGAGTGCACACAGGACACAGGCGCGGCGAACGGGGTTCATGATTTCGACTCCGCAAAGACGACGATACTGGCCGTGTAGCCGTGGAGAAAATTCTGGTCGCCGACCGGGCCGATTTCGCCTTGGCAGAAAAAGCCGCCCAGCACGGAGTCGCCCAACATCATGTGGACGCGGCGCGCGTCGTGATGCGGCGTGCCGAACAGGTGTTGGCCGCGCCCGCAGCAGCTGAACATCAACGCGCCTAGCGGCGTGGGCCCGACTTGCGTACGCACGCGGTTCAGCATGATGGTCAGGTCTTCGCTCGCGGATTCTGCATCGCGCAGATGGAATTGGACGGTCTGGCCTTCTTGCACCGTGTCGCCGACCGCAATCGATCCGGTCGTCCGATCGGCGCCGATGACGTTGCGGACGAGGAAGTCGCCTCGTTCGAACCGTTCCTTGTGCTCGTTCATCGCGAGGCCGAGATGCAGCGCGCGATGCGCGTGGCGTTGTTCGGACGTCGAGAGCGCGTCGAACGTTTGCTGCAATTGTTCCAGCGCCGGTTGGCCGCCGAGTTCGTACACGACGTTGTGCTCGCTGCGCGTCACGATGTACCGGTCGCCGATGGGGCGGCAGCCTTGCGAAATCACCGTGTGGATCTCGACGCCGCCCGATAACAAACAGCCGACCAAGCCGCTGTCGAAGATCTGATCGTTCAACACCAATCGATGGTCGCCCGCTTGTCGTCCACCGCCTGCCAGCCCGCCGACGGCGCGCACCGTCGGATGTTCGTCGGCCAATGCCGACAAGGTGTCCTTCACGGGTGTCGAAAAGGGATCCGCCAACATCAGCAGCACGGGAGGCTTGTCGCTGTCCTGGCCGACCGGCTCCGGCCAGACCGGATCGACGCCGTCGAATTCCAGCGTATCGAACGACAGGCGCACCGGCGCGATGGTCGTGCCGGGCAATACCGCGCCCCACAAGACGACGGCGGGCGCTTCTTCGAACTCGTGGTCGCCGGAGATGATGCCTTCGCCGCTGCAGCCGATCAGGCTGGCGGTGGGTAGGTGCGCACGAACGGCCGCCACCAAACGTTCCGCATGGTCGCAGTAATGACCGGAGAAAAACATGCAAGCGAGGTCGGGGACGGCGCCGCCGAGTCCGTCGAGCAACGTACGCGCCACCTCCTCACCGGCCGCTTCGGCGTCGATCGTATGCGTGAGCGCTTGGGCGAAGCGGAGCGAGGTGGTGTGGGCGGTTGCGGTCATCAAAAGCCGTGTGCGCGAGGCGGGCAGCTAGACGTTCGGGTCGAACCGCTCTTTGCGCTCCTCGCGGAGTTTCTTGTAGTAGCGCCACATGTACGAATGGTAGTCATCGAGTTGCGCGAGTAAGTAATGCAACTCGGTCGGGTCTTGGGATTCGATCGCGTGCAGCAACCGCGTCTGGAGAAAGTTCGCAAAGGACTGCGTCTTCTCCACGGCGGTGGTCAGCCGCAACCCTCCGCCGATTTGATAGTCTGCCATCGTCGCTGCGGCGTCCTCGTGTGGGCGAAAGCTTAGCCTTGCGTCGGCGACAATTGCAAGCGAACAGCGCCAGAGGGTCGAGGCCTGTCAGTGGGCGATAGGTCGGCGATGCCCTGAGGGAGTGAGCGCCCTACACGGGGCCGGCGGTTGGCAGCGGCACGGTAACGGGACGAGGAGCCTCTGCGCGACCACCGGCGTGTCCCGCGAGGAACTCAGAACGATCCGCTACCGGAACACATACGCGGCCCCGCTGGCGCTCGCGCTGTTGTCGGCCTCATTGCCGTTGATCCCCGTCGCGGCGCTGTCCTCACCGAGAGCCGCCACGGCCAGCGTGTCGCCGGAGAGGGCCACGCTGTGGCCAAAGGTATCGTTGGCTCCGGTATTGGAGGCCTTGACATAGGCCTGCTGCGACCAGGTACTGCCGCTGCGCGTGAACACATAGACCGCGCCGCTGCCAGTCGCGCTGTTGTTGGCCTCGTTGCCGTTGACCCCCGTGGCGCTGCTGTTTTCCTGGGTGGCTCCTACGGCCAGCGTGTCGCCGGAGAGCGCTAGGCTCCAGCCGAAGAGATTTCCAGCTTCTGTATCGGAGGCTTTGACATAGGCCTGCTGCGTCCAGGTCGTCCCGCTGCGCGTGAAGACATAGACGGCGCCGCTGCTACTTGCGCTATTGTCGGCCTCGTTGCCGTTGATCCCCGTCGCACTGCTGTCTTCTCCGATGGCCCCCACGGCTAGTGTGTCGCCGGAGAGGGCCACGCTAGCACCAAATTCATCAAAGGCCCCGGTATTGGAGGCCTTGATGTAGGCCTGTTGTGTCCAAGTACTCCCGTTGCGGGTAAACACATAGACGGCGCCGCTGCCACTCGCGCTGTTGTCACTCTGGTTCCCGTTGATCCCCGTGGCGGCGCTGTCTTCCCCAATGGTTCCAACCACCAAGGTGTCGCCATCCAGGGCAACCGTTCGACCGAATTTATCGAGGGTCCCCGTATTGGAAGCCTTGGCATAGGCCTGCTGGGTGAGCCGGTGCGCGGTAATGGTATAGGTGGTGGTCCCGCCCGTGCCGGTTACGGCCACGGTGATCGTCGTGTTGCCCGTCGGGAGCGTGATGGCGCCCGACGCCGTGCTGCTGGCGACAGGCGTGCTGTTGACCGTGATCGTGCCGCTCGTGGCCGTCGGCGTGACGGTGACGTTGGTGTTGCCGATGAACATCGTGTCGTAGGTCGTGACGCTGGGAGCAAAGGGTGGATTCAACTGCCCGGCTGAGAGACTGAGCGCTGAGAGGGTCGGCGTGGCCAGCCGTGTGACGGCGATGGTGTAGCTGGTGGTGCCGCCTCCCGTCCCGGTCAGGGCGACGGTGACGGTTGTGGTGCCGAGGGGAATCGCCAGTGCGCTGGACGCTGTTCCACTCGTGACGGGGGTCCCCTCGACTGTGATTGTCGTGTCCGATTCTCCGGCCGTCGGCGTGAGCGTGAGACTCGACCCGCCGGTGAGCGTGAGGCTGTAGGCGGTGGTGGCCGACGCAAAGCTCGGCGTCAACGTGCCACTAGACGGGGTTAAGGCTGAAAGCGTTGGGGGCGGAGCCGACGGGACCGGGTTATTGTTCCCACAATCGGCCATGCCCAGGAGGAAGTAGCTGTTCACCAATACCACGACGACCTTGCCGATGACGGCGCCCCAGGTGCTAAGGTGTGGACCCTTGGATCTCCCGGGGGTGGATCGCGTAGACAGACACGAACTGCGAACGGCCATGATGCCCTCCATGGTGAACACGGTCCTCCGGTATCGGTGGGGGCCTGGTCAGACTTGAGGATCGTGAGTGGATTACTAGGATAATGTCCTAGGGTGTTGGCACGGCGATCAGTGTTTTCACCCGGTCCAGGTCGATGGCCTCGATACGCCGACCATCGCGGCCCGTGACTGTGGTGGCCATGGTGAGGGCGTTCAGAATGGCTTCTTCCGTAGCTTCGACCGTGGCGGTGATCAACGAGTTGAGATGCGTATCTGCCAGATGGGTCAGCTGATAGGTCGGTTCTTTGGGGTAGTGGGGAATGATATTTCCCGTCGAAAATGCGAGCATGAAGTCGCCGCTGCCGTGTCGCACCGTGGAGCCGGTGCGGGCCAGGCCCAGCGCAGCGCGTTTGGCCAGTCGCGTGAGCTGTCGGCTATCGAGCGGGGCATCGGTGGCGATGATCACGATGATGGACCCCTCACTCTGACCGGGTGAGAGTGCTTGAGACGGTTGTTGTGCTTGCGCTGGCGGCTCGTAGAGTTTCCCGACCGGCACGCCGGCGATGACGAGTTCCGGTCGACGGCCATGGTTGGCATTCACAAGCACGCCGAGGGTATAGCCGCCGTCTTTATCCGGCAATTGTCTCGACGAGGTTCCGATCCCCCCTTTGAATCCGTACGATACCATGCCGGTGCCGGCTCCGACTGTCCCCTCTTTCACCGGACCGCCGCTTGCACCTTCTAACGCAGCCATCACATCCTGCTCTGACACGTGCCGGCCCTGGATATCGTTTAGGCGACCATCATCACATTCTGCGACGACCGGCGTGAGCGTATCGTCTTCGATGCCGATGGCCGGATAGTGTTTGATCATCCAGCTCATGACGCCATTCGCGACACGTGGGATGTTCAAGGTGTTTGTGAGTGCTATGGGATATTCGAGAAAGCCGGACTCTGCGACCCATGCGAGGCCCGTCATTTCTCCGGTGCCGTTCAAGACAAATGCGCCGGCCGGCACTTTGTGGTGCCAGACATTCTCGCGTGGAATGACGACGGTCGCGCCGGTGCGGATCGGGCCTTTGCCCGGCACCAACGGGCCGTCGCCCTCGATGAGCGTGACGTGACCGACTTTCACTCCGGCGACATCGGTGATGGCATTCAACGGTCCCGGGGCGTAGTGGCCGATGGTGATGCCGAGCGCTCGCACCCGGGCGCGTGACGCATCACCGGGGATCGGCGTGGGCGGCGGAACCGAGGTCGATGTCGGCGGGGATGTTTGGGCGAAGGCTGTCGCACCTGTTGACGACAGCGGCTCGGTTGCAAACGCACCAACGACCGCCGCAACCATGAGCAGGGTATACGGACCAACGCAGCGTACGAAAAGCGGATGGTTAGAGTTCATAACTGGAATCGCTGCGCGGCACCTCGATCGTGATGTCGGGATATTCGCCCTGAATCGCCGCGCCGAGCGAGAGAGCCTGCTTTTCCTCGCCGTGCACGATGAAGATGGTGCTCGGCGTCGGGTGCATCGCGCGCACGTAGGCCAAGAGGTCGCCGCGATCCGCGTGGGCGGAAAAGCCGTTCATCTTTTCCACCCTGGCGCGCAGCGGCATCGGCCGCCCGAAGATCGGTACCGTGTCCCACCCCTCGACGATCTTTCGCCCGAGCGTATGTTCCGCTTGGAAGCCGACGATGGCGATGATGTTGTCGGGATTCGAGATGCCGTGCAGCAGGTGATGGACGATACGGCCGCCTTCCGCCATGCCTGAGGCCGCGATGATCACGCAGGGGCCCTGCATCTCGTTCAGCTTTTTGCTGTCTTCCGGGTTGGAGACGTAGTGGATGTACCGCGCGGCGAACGGATCGCCTGTCTCGTCGAACGTCTTCAGCGTCTCCTCATCGAAGACATTCTGGTGGCGTCTGAAAATCTCCGTCGCCCTATTCGCCAAGGGGGAGTCGATGTAGATGGGGATCGGTGGAACCTCTCCGCTCGCGACCAGCGCCTTGATCCGCATCACCAATTCTTGCGTGCGGCCGACGGCGAAGGCCGGGACGATGATCTTGCTCTTGCGGGCGACGGCGTGCGCGACCATGGCCTTGGCCTGCTCGATGCGCGCCCGCGCGTCCTTGTCGTGGTAGCGGTCGCCATAGGTCGATTCGAGGATGAGGATGTCCGCCGACGGCGGTGGATCAGGATCGCGCAGAATCGGCATGTTCGACCGGCCGAGGTCGCCGCTGAACAGGACGGTGCGGGTGGCGCCGCGATTGCCGAGCGTCACGTGGACGGCGGTCGAGCCGAGGATATGGCCCGCATCGTACAACTGCACGGTCGTGTTGCGATCGACCCTAAACGGCTCGTGGTAGCCGTGGCCGACGAACCGACGCACGATGGCGTCCACGTCGTCGCTGGTGTAGATCGGCTCGCGACATTCGCGGTCGCGCCGACGCTCGTGCCGATTGACGTAACTGCAGTCCTGCTCCTGGATGCGGGCGGAATCCTCAAGCATGACCTTCGTCAAGTCGCAGGTCGCATCCGTCGCGTGCACGTGCCCCTTGAACCCGTGCTTCGTGAGGACGGGGAGCACGCCCGAATGGTCGATGTGTGCATGCGACAGGACGACGCCGGTGAGGCACTTCGCGTCGAAGCCCATATTCCGATTGCGGCGATCCGCTTCGCCGCGCGAGCCTTGAAACATGCCGCAGTCGAGCAAGAGCCGGGTCTCGCCCGCTTCCAACAGATGTCGGCTGCCGGTGACGGAGCGCGCAGCGCCGTGGAACGACAGTCTCATGTCGCGATGCTCTTCTGTTGTTGATCGGTAAAGATGATGTTCCACGCCTCTTCCGCCGACTCGGCGTAGTGGATGAGGTCGAGGTCTTCCGGCGAGATCAACCCTGCTTCGACCAGCAGATCCCAATCGATCAGCGATTCCCAAAAGGCGCGCCCGAACAGCACGATGGTCGGTTTTTGCGACTTGCCCGTTTGGACGAGCGTCAAGACTTCGAAGAGTTCGTCGAGTGTGCCGAAGCCGCCGGGAAATGCGACGAGCGCGCGGGCGCGCAGCATGAAATGGAATTTGCGGATCGCGAAGTACTGAAATTGAAAGCTGAGTTCGGGCGTGATGTACGGATTTGGATGTTGTTCGTGCGGGAGCGTGATGTTGAACCCCATCGACTTGGCGCCGACGTCGTGCGCGCCGCGGTTGGCGGCCTCCATGATGCCGGGCCCCCCGCCCGTGACGATCACGAATTCGCAGTCGCCGTTCACTTGGCAGGTCGACGAGACGAGCTGCGCAAATTCCCGCGCGTGGTTGTAGTGGACCGAGAGCGCCACTCCGCGTGTGGCGCGGCGCACGGCGACCTGTCGCGCTGGGTCGTCGGGATGCGCGCGCAACTCCATTTCAGCCGTTGCCAGGCGAGCCTGTGCCAATTCGGGTTCAAGGAGGCGCGCGCTGCCGAACACGACGATCGTGGACCGGATCGCCTGCTCGGCCTGAATGACGTCGGCTTTGAGCATCTCCAGCCCAATCCTGGCAGAGCGGAGCTGCTCGCGTTTGAGAAACTCGGTGTCGAGATAGGCGAGACGATACGCAGGCGAGCGCGTTTGTGGCGTGCCGGAGCCAGCGTCAGGCGGAGGCGGAACCATAGGCGCGAATTATAGCTGCGCACCCGGTGCACAGCAATGTCGGCGGCGTTGGACCGGCAGCCGTGTGCGTCGAGTGGTCGAGCGACGGCGATCGTTGAGTGGCGCTCAGAACGGATAGGGATTGAACCGTGGGGCGTCGATATGGCGGAGGAAGCTCTGGTTGGTGACCACCCCATTGGCGTTACAGAGGACCTCGAACTGATCCAATCCGAGGCCGGTGCGTGAAATGATAAGGTCGGGACTGACCGGGCTCCAGGGCTTCAGCAGCCAGCCGAAATTCACGCGTGAATATTTTGTGTCGAGAAAGCGATAGGTCACGATGGTGCCGGCCTCCGACGGCAAGATGGAGTCGGGCGAGCCGAGCTTCGCGACCACATGGGCGAGCGTCGTGGTCCCCGGCTGGATGAACGTGACATCGGCGGGTGTGATCGGTTGGTTGACGCCGACACGAATCACGTTGCACGCCGACAGGAGCGCGCACAAGCCCAGCGCGAGCAGGCTGCGTCCGATCGCCCGTTGTACCCCTTGTTCGATCCACTGTGTCGCGCGTGGCATGTGTCAGCTCCCGAACGGCCAGAACCGGAACGACAGGTCTTCGGTGCGCTTCGACGCAATCACATCTTCGACGATCCCCTCGCGGTTCAGGACCACGAACACGTCGTCGCTCTTGATGCCGATACGCGAGAAGTTCACGAGGATCAGCAGCAAGCTGCCCGCCTTTGCGTCATACCGATAATATTGAAACAGGTCCCGGCCGTTGAGCGGCACGATACGGTCCGGCGCGCCGAGCAGCTTGAGCACCTCGTCCTTCGTCGTGGTGCCCTTCTGAATCAAGCGCACAGCTTCAGGAGAAATGTCCTCGCCGAGCGACCCGCGGCCGAAGGCACAGGCGGTGGTCGCGAGCAGCAGACACATGAGCATGATATGGCGGACGGATCTCGACATCACGTCTCCTTTTCTGTGCGGCTTACTCGGCGGCGGGTTTGTGGTGCCCGCCGAGCACGAAGTCCTCTTCATACACATCATACGACACCGAGCGCAGACCGATACGTCGGTACACGGATTGTGCGACACGATTCTCTCGCTCGACATACAGCCGAACGCCGCAGACGGTGCCTGCGGATTTTGCGCGTTGCATGACGGCGGCGTGCAGCCGACGGAACACGCCTTGTCGGCGAAAGGCGGGCGCGACGTAGACGCTTTGGATCCACCAAAACTGCCCGTTGCGCCAGTCGCTCCATTCGTACGTCAGCATCAATTGCCCGACGATGTGCGTGGCGCCGCCTGTTGCAAGTTCCGCCACCCAGAAGCAGCCATGTTCGGGGCGAGTGACGATCATGCGTGTGCCCGCTTCGAGCCTGGCGCGGTCGAGCGTGCGTCCTTCGGTTTCTTCCGCCATCGCCGCGCTCTGCGAGACCAGCGCCGGAATATCCGCTTCGGTCGCGGGGCGTATGGTGAGCGCGTCTGGTTGGATCACGGTGTCGGGCGATCGGTCGGCGTCGTGCCGATCCACGTGCGGCTCGGCCGATAGAGGCCGGCGGAAAATTGCATCTTCATGACATCTTCGAGTGACAGATCGAGCCGTGTTGCAACTTCCGTCGGAAGAAACGCGAGATACCCAGTGAAGGGATGGATGGCGGTCGGCACAAAGACCATTAAACGCGCACCGTTCGTTGCCTGCACAATGACAGGAGGAGAACTCCCCATCACCAAGCCGAGGGCCCAGGTCCCTTCACGCGGAAACGGAAACATCACCACACCGGTCTTCCCGAACCGTTCGCGATAGTTCAACAGGTCGGTCATACCCTTCAGCGTCAGGTAGATGCTGCGAACAATCGGGGTGCGCTCCATCGTACGGTCCGCCCAGGTCACGAAGCGGCGGCCGACATAGTGTGTAGTCACGGCACCCGTGAGGAGAATCAGGATCAGCATCGCGATGAGGCTGAGCCCGGGACGCGGGAGAATGCCGAGCGGGAGCAAGAGGTCTTGGCCGAGTCCTTCCAAGGTGAGGAAGAGTTGCCACAACAGATACAACGTGACGGTGGCGGGGATGAGCAGGAACAATCCGGCCCACCATTGTTGCCAGAGCCACTTCAGTCCCGCGGTGAACGGAGTCGGTTGGATCGGCATGCTGTCGGTAGTCTAACAAAAAGTGGCGTGAGGACCGCAACGTTTTCGCGCGAGCCGCACGCCACCGCGCGCGATGCCGCTTGCAGCCAGGGCGGCGACTGCGTATGCTAAGCCTCTTTTCGAGGAGGATGCGAGATGAGCGCTGTGGCAATCAATCCGGACCTGTTGGCGATACTCTGTTGCCCCGATACGAAGCAGGCGGTGGCAATCGCGCCGGACGCGCTCGTGCAGACGCTGAATGCCGCCATCGACAAAGGCACCGTGACGAACCGCGCGAATCAACCCGTCACGCAGCGACTGGACGGTGGCCTCCTTCGAGCAGATCGTGCGCTCCTGTATCCCATCCGCGAAAATATCCCCGTTCTGCTGATCGATCAGGGTATTCCCGTCTCGCAATATCTGTAGTGTCGCGACTCGGATTCGCTTCCGTGCAGGCATGTGTCCGCAGGTATACGTCTGCGTGCGCGCACGCACGTGCACAAGGCGATGAGCCTGTTGTCGATGAGCGGCTACGGACGAATGAGCGAAATGTCCGGCTGGTCTTTTTCCGTCTTACTGCCGGTCGAGGTCCCGCAGTGGGCACAGAGATATTCGTAGAGGTTGCCGGTCGGCAAGACGAGTAAGAGGCGTTGGCGTGTCGGTGTCGCTTGGCGACAGCGGCCGCAGTACAGCAACGACGCTTGAAACGACCCGTAGTGTTCGGCGCCTTGTGCGGCGGCTGGATTCCCGCCGGGGCGCGGGGCGCCTGCCGGTCTTGCGGCGGGAAACGGACCTGGTCGAATCGGACGTCGTGCAGGTGAAAATGACATGGTGCGGATTGTAGAAAGCGCTCGGTAATCGGGTCAAGGCCTGGCTGCGTGAGGTGGCGGCGTTGCGACACGCGCTGCGCGTGCGACCGTGTTGCCTATCGCCAAAAGGGATCGCGTGCGGGAATGTCGTCCGGTTCCGAGTGGCTGGGGCGTACCCAGCGCCAGACCATACGTCCGATCTGCACCACAATGTAGAGGCAAAACCCCGTCAGCAATCCGGCGGCACCGGCTCGCGGCCAGGGCCAGGCTTCCGGCGCGTGCATGATGAACCCCAGCGCCAGATGGCCGCCGGCACCGAGACAGAGCGCAAAAATAATCCATTCCCGAATCATACGGACACACCTCGTACGATACGGTACTGCAGCGCGGCGCGGGGAGGCAAGCCTCCCGCGCGTCGGCTGATCATATGGTGTAGAGAAAACGTGGTCGAAGGAGAGTGGACGGTTACGCGGACTGCTTGGCGCACTCGATCTCGGTCGCCGTCATGATGCTGGTGAGATAGTCGGCGACGAAATTCAGCGCATCTTCACGACCGTCGGCGCGGCGGCCCTTTTCGCGGCGCTGCACGGACAACTCGTGATCGAGATCCGACTTCACCTCGGCCAAAATGCGCTGCAGGGCCGGCGGCGTGAGGTTCGAATCCATATCTTCCAACAGTTGGCAGCGATCCAAGACCCAATTCAGGCCTTCGATGCGGCCTCCGTAATGATCCTGATCGGCGGTATCGATGCGCGCCATCGCCGTCGCAAAGGACTGAGCCTCGTAAATGAGGTTGTAGAAGCTGGTGACGGCGCGTTGCAAGGCTGGTGTCATGTCGGCACTTCCCTTCATCGGCGAACGATTAAACTCTGGCCATTATACACGAGCCCGGTCCACCGGCAAGCAATATCTGGATGAATTTCCAGAGGATATCTGTCGAGGGCGGGTCCCCAAGAAGCGCTCACTTGAGTGGAGATGCGAGCGATGTGCGGACAGGCGCCGACAGTCGGAGCGGCCACGCGAGACTACGTAAACAGGAGCGAGTGGAACTCGTTCATGAAGCCGTAGTAGAGCGGCGCGAAGTGCTTCAAACTTTCCGGGCTGGTCTCTTTGAGGCGCTTGAAGAAGTAGACCTGCGCGCGAGGATCCAACTGTTCGAGCAGCTTCCCTAACAGCGACATCGAGTAGCCTTCCGACGGCACCGTCAGCACATAGTGCACGAGGCGCTCGACGAATTGTTGCTCGATGTATTCGGTCGGTAAGTAGCCCTCGGGCACCTTGCCTTCGGCAAGAAACTCTTCAAACGGAATCGCCTGCGCGGCAAAGGGTACTGGCTGGGACGGAGGTGTCACGAGGGAACCTTGAACGAAGGGTGCGTCGCTGTCACTCACTGTACTGAAGCAGTGCGCGAGGCGTCAAGGGTTTCTGCGGAGCGTGCAAGAAGAAGTGCTGAGGGCTGAGCACGGAGTACTGAGAAATGAGTGCTCAGGGATGAGGGGGAAGAAGAAAAATG
The DNA here is from genome assembly GCA_046351095.1 of Nitrospiraceae bacterium. Taxonomy (GTDB): domain Bacteria; phylum Nitrospirota; class Nitrospiria; order Nitrospirales; family Nitrospiraceae; genus BQWY01. Next base: position 2,102,745 of record JAXLZC010000001.1, on the reverse strand, counting down.
GCGGGAGACGTGAGAGGGAAGACGGAGGGTAAGTGATGAGCGAGGAAGACGAAAGACGAAAGACGGGAAAAGAAAAGATACCGCGATGTGTGCTGGGTGATGAGTCGCGTGAGTGTCTGGTGAAACACGAAGGGCCAGTGGCCGGATGGCCACTGGCCCTTGCGCGGTGCGCTCAGGGGCTGCGACTCGTCTAGACGCCGCAGCGCTCCGTCTGCGCGAAGCTGCTTACAACCAGGTTACGCGTTCGGCCGGTCTGATGTAGATCGGCTCTTCGACCTGGATGCGCGCCACTTCCTTGCCCGACTTGTTGAAGCCCAGCACGGTGTCGTTGTACATCTCGAACCGCTTCCCGTGGATCTGGGTTTCGAACACCTTCGGCCCCGGAATGACGTCGTACCGGAACACGATCTGCTGACTGGCCCGCCAGAGCTGGAGGACCGCCAACAATTCGCGGCTCGGCACGAGATACTTCTCGATGGCGTTGTCCACGCCCGGGCCAAACATCTGCCGGTTGTACCCACGCGGGGCATGACGCGGCGGAATGTAGTAGCCGTTGGGCTCGGTGCCCCACTGCGGATACAGCGGGAGCGCCACCTGCTCCACGCGAATCGCGTAGTACAGGGGGTGCCAGCGATCTTCGGCCCAGAGGCCGTCTTCGCCGATGCGCACGAGCGACTGCATGCGGATCTTCCCGACGCAGGCCGCCATACAGCGCGTTTCCATCGGCTCGCCGCCCGTCAAGGGGTCCTTACCCTCGATACGCGGATAACACGCGATGCACTTCTCCGACACGCGGGTCGTGCCGCGATACATCGGCTTCTTGAACGGGCACTGCTCCACGCACTTCTTGTACCCGCGGCACCGGTTCTGGTCGATCAACACGATGCCGTCTTCCGGCCGCTTGTAGATCGCCTTGCGCGGGCAGGCGGCCAAGCAACCGGGGTACGTGCAGTGGTTACAGATGCGCTGGAGGTAGAAGAAGAAGGTCTCATGCTCCGGGAGGGAGCTCCCCGTCATCTTCCACGGTTCGTCGCGCGAGAACCCGGTCTTATCGATGCCTTCCACAATGGCGCGCATCGAGGTGGCCGTGTCCTCATAGATGTTGACGAACCGCCACTCCTGGTCCGTCGGAATGTACCCGATCGCCGCCTGGCCGACCTTGGCCCCCGCGTCGAAAATGGTCATCCCTTCGAACACCCCGTACGGCGCATGGTGCTTGCGGCCCACGCGCACGTTCCAGACCTGACCGCCCGGATTCACCTGCTCGATGAGCTGGGTGACCTTCACGTCGTAGAACTGCGGATACCCGCCGTAGGGCTTGGTTTCCACGTTGTTCCACCACATGTACTCCTGGCCCTTCGAGAACAGCCAGGTAGACTTGTCGGCCATCGAACAGGTCTGGCACGCCAAGCAGCGGTTGATATTGAATACGAAGGCAAACTGCCACTTCGGATGCCGTTCCTCGTACGGATACAGCATCTTCCGTCCCAGCTGCCAGTTATACACTTCAGGCATGATCGTTCCTCCTTCGCATAATCAAGTGATGACCAATTGGTTGCTCAGACACGCCCACGTCGCGATCGTAGTCCTTAGACCTTGATCTTGATGTGTTCGCCTTTGAGCCACTTGATCATGAACTCGTTTTCCTGCCCCGGGGTGAACCCGGTGCGGACCGGCTCCCACGGCCCACGCGCCCCGATGCCGCCGTCTTCCGCCTTGGTGATGCGGATCAAGCATTCCTTCGGGACCGTGTTGATCGCGTGGTTGTCCACTTGATAGCCCCACTTCATCTTCCAGGCAATCGCGTGTTTACCGGGCAACGAGTCCAACTGGTGCATCGGCATCAACCAGTTCCGGGTAAAGGACTGTTGGGCCCCGTACCGGAAGTTGGATTGATAGCCGGTGTCGAGCGCGATGGCGCGGCCGTCCGGCCGTGTTTCGTGCCCCTTCACCGACTTCGGCGTCGACACGAACGGCGCGTGCTTGGCCATCGTGACGTGATACGGATACGCCGGGTTGTACTTCGCCCGGATCATCAACCGCGACACCTTGTAGTACGGATCCGAGGGCTTCCAGCCGCGGTACGGCCGGTCCACCGGGTTGCCGTCGACATAGACGTAGTCGCCGTCGTTGATGCCGCGGTCCTTCGCGGCCTGCGGGTTGATGTGCAACTGGTGCTCGCCCACGCCCGGCGTCCGCTTGTCCATGCGGTACGGGTCGCCGAAGTTGGACTCGTAAATCTGCACCCAGTCGTTCACCGACCATTGGCTGTGCACCCGGTGGCGGGTCTTCGGGGTCACGCAGTAGAACTGGTAGCCCTTCTCCCACAACGGGTTCGAGTGGCGCTTGATGTCGTCCCACGGCAACTTGACGTTTCTGACCGTCTTGTCGTCGTGGTGTTGCGCCGTGATCGGCACGCCGTAGTCGTCCGGACGGACGTACGGGTTCGTGGTGAAGATGGCGTTCGGTAGATACGGTGTGGCTTCCGTCCCCTCACGATGGGAGATGAAGTTTTCGCCGTATTCGATCGCCTCCGGCTCCGCCCGGTAGTTCTCGTACCGGCCGGTGCGCGTCCACATCGGCTTGGATTCGTTCGTCTCCTCCCAGAACGGCGTGCGCGGATACGTGCGCACCATGACCATCCAGCCCTTCTCCGACTTCAGCATGACGTCGGCGGAGTAGCCGTAGAAGGTCGAGGAGGCGTCGAACATGCGCTGCGCGTACACGTCCACCCGGTTCATGTACACCATGGCGAAATAATCGCGCATGCGCTTGTCGCCCGTCATCTCGGCCAGCTTGGACGAGACACCGGCAAACGTGTCCAGGTCGTTGCGCGTGTCGTACAACGGGCGGATGCCGCCCTTCCAGATCTGGATCCACGGATTCGACACGGTCACCGTCATCTCCGGATAGGTAAATTCCATCCAGGAGTTACAGGCGAACGCCACGTCGTTGTGGTTGACGTCCGAGGTCATCTCGATGTCCTGGGTCACCAGCATCTCGATGTTCGGGTCCACGTTCTTGACCATGTCGTAGTGGTGCTTGGCGTTGTTGAGCACGTTGACGTTGACCACCCAGCGCAACTTGCTCGGCGTCGGCATGTGGGTCTTGCCGGTGAACACCTTGCGCCCGTACTTCGGCGTGTTGACGATCAAGGCCGTATCGCCATGGTTCCAGTACCCGACTTCTTCGCCATAGTAATACGACTTGGTCTTGATCTCCTTGCCGTGCACGTTGGGATCCGTCGTGCTGTTGAAGGGATCTTCGCCCGTGTGCACCGCCAACCCGGCGCCCGACCAGGGGGTCGCCGTCCACGTCCCGGCCTTGTAGTTGCCGGCCCAGGTATGCTGCCCGGTGCCGAACTTGCCGACGTTGCCCGTGATGATCAGCACCATGGCCGCGCCACGGCTGTTGATCGTCATGTGGAAGTAGTGGTTGGTGCCTTCGCCGTTGTGAATCGACGCCGGCTTGATGGTGCCGCTGTCGCGCGCCCACCGGACCAACAGGTCCTTCGGCGTGCGGCAGATCTGGTGCGTGGTGTCCAGGTCGTAGTCCTGGAAGTGCACCAAGTACATCTGCCAGATCGGCATGGCGTCCACTTCGCGGCCGTTGAGCAGCTTGATCCGGTAGGTGCCGGTCAACGCCGCATCAATGCCGCTGGCGGTAAAGTGCCAGCCCACCTGCTCGCGGTGCAACGGCACGGCCTGGCCCTTGGCCAAGTCCCACACCATCATGCCGCCCAGGCGCTCCACTTGCTCCGGCTTCAACGACTGAATCTTGCCCGAGTAGCTCTTGGAGAAGTCCGGGAACTTGTAGTCCTTGACCACGTCCCGCGGATCCAAGAACTGCAACGTGTCCGTGCGGACCAAGATCGGGGCGTCGGTGTAGCCCTTCAAGAAGTCCGTGTCGTGCATGTTCTCGTCGGTGATGATCTTCATGGCGCCCAAGAAGATGGCGCAGTCCGATTCCGGCCGCAACGGCATCCAGTAGTCCGCGCGATACGCCGTCGGGTTGTACTCCGGCGTGATCACGACGATGCGGGCGCCGCGCTCGATGGACTCCAACTTCCAGTGCGCTTCCGGCATCTTGTTCTCGACGAAGTTCTTACCCCAGCTGGTGTTCAGCTTGGAGAAGCGCATGTCCGAGAGGTCGACGTCGGAACCCTGCACGCCCGACCAGAAGGGGTGCGACGGGTTCTGGTCGCCGTGCCAGGTGTAGTTCGACCAATAGCGGCCGCCCTGCGCCTGATCCGGGCCGACTTTGCGAATCCAGGTGTCCAGCAAGGCGTTGATGCCGCCGTTGACCCGGGTGTTGCCCATCTTGCCCAAGATCCCCAGCACCGGCATACCGGCGCGGTGCTTGAAGCAGCGCGTCCCCGCGCCCTTCATCATCTCGATCATCTCCGGCGGATAGCCCTGTTCGCGCAGACGGCGCGCACCGGCCTCACCACTGTACCGGGTGCCGATCAAGATCATGCCCTTGGCGACGTAGGTAAACGCGGTGTCCCAGGACACGCGCATCATGTCGTCCAAGTAGCGGCTGTCGAACTTGTACTTCGCCTTCATCTCCGGCGTGAGCTCCGGGGACCCGGCATCCATCCACTCCTTCCAGCCCTTGCGCATCAACGGGCCCTTCAAGCGATACGGGCCGTACACGCGGCGATGGAAGGTGAAGCCCTTCAAGCACATGCGCGGGTTATGCGCGAACGTCCCGCGGTTGCCGTAGAGGTCTTCGTAGGTCTGGTGGTCGTAGTTCTGCTCGACGCGCATGACGACGCCGTTGCGCACGAACGCGCGCACGCGGCAGCCGTGGGTGTCGTTGGGCGAGCAGCACCACGTAAACGACGAATCGTAGCGATACTGATCGTGATAGACGCGCTCCCAGGAGCGGTCCGGATAGTCGCCGAGGGGGTTGCCCACCTCGATGACCGGCTGCAAGGCCGTCAACGCCAGCGCCTTGTCGGCAATGGCCGCTGCCGCCACCGTGCCCGCCGTGACCTTCAAAAACTGTCTTCGTGACAGAAACATTGCGAACACCTCCTCAGTTGTGAGCGGTGTGTTCCCGCTCGAAACCACTACAAAAAACAACCCAACGACCTCGCACCACCCCCCTTCCTCCTCGAAAGCTCCTGCGGCCGGTCCGTCCGCCATGGTCGGCGCTGTCATGATCAGCGTGACGACCAGGCCTCTGTGACGCGCCGCAAGGCACGCACACGCTTACCTTAGAGCAAGCCGCGCACCAGCCGTGCCAACGTTTCCTAAGTGCAAGAAAGGGAAGGGGAAAAATGCGGTTGTGTGTGTCGAGAACGGAGAATCACGCGAAGATGCGCGTTACCTTTTCGTAATGCGATAGCGAGTGAGGCGTGCTGAGAGAATGTGATGAACGAAAAATCAACGTGTTAGCGAGTGATGTATTCGTTACCCGATTCGTGGGCGATTCGGAATAGGTAACAAGAAAATCCGTTGCGATGCGGTGCGTGCGGAGCGACGCGATGCGATGTACGCAGAAAATATGCGGCGCGAGTCACGTGCGCACGAGTTCGTCGTTGACACGTTCCAGTCGCGTCAGTAGAATGCGCGCTTCGCGTTTGGTCGTGAGCGGGAATAGCTCAGTGGTAGAGCATCGCCTTGCCAAGGCGAGGGTCGAGGGTTCAAATCCCTTTTCCCGCTCCAAACGCGCCTTCCTTCGTCGCAGCCTACGTATTTCCAACGCATTCTATTTTTCCGTTTCCGAATAGCTTTCCTCGGTCCTCTGTCATGTTTCCGGCATCCACGGATCCGGGATTGGGCCGACTGCGTTCAGCGCGGGTAATGGTCCTGCGCGAGGTGCATCATGAAAATTCGTTCAGTTCGAGCGAATAATCGCAAGCGTGTATTTGAAGTCCAGATGGGCAAGGCGAACCTGTCTTTTCCGTACTCGAAAGTGTCGCCTCAACCAACAGCGGACAACCCAATGACAGCGCTGTATGTCGACAAAGAAATCGGGATGGAAGGCTTTACCTTCGTGTTGCGGTCCGGACGGGAAGGAACTATCCATGGCGAGCAAGTCTTGGAGTACAACCAGGATCCACACTATCTCCGCAATGCGTTGCTCTATAAACTGACGCTCGAAGCGCAGCGGCGTGTGGAAGCGAGCGCTCTCTCGAAGCGAGAGATTGTACGCCGGCTAAAGACATCGGCGACGCAGTTCTATCGCCTGCTGGATCAAACGAACGATCGAAAGTCCGTCGATCAATTGCTGGCCTTGTTGCATGTACTCGACAGCGATAATGAGTTTGTCGTTACCCCAAAGACGAAAGCAGGCGGAAGATAGTCGGACGATCCTGAGATCTGGGTGTGGAACTCAAATGGCGTATGAGGAAGGAGGGGATTCCGGAAAATAAAGCCGTGGCTATTTCAGCAAGCGCAACTTCATTCTCCGTCTGGAGTATCGTTTGAGCCGTGCAACGACAATGTGTTGAGTCAGTGGTTTACAAGTCCAAAAGGTCAAAACCGACCAGCCCATTCTTCTGAGCTTTCGTTTCTGTGTCGCGTCTCTCCGTACATTCCGTTCTATTTTCTTTTTCCAAAACGGCCTATTGCTTCTTGGGATTGCGGCTCGGGGACAATTGATGTGTCCGTGCCAGAAACACCCGTTTAGGAAAAGAACGGTTTTGACTTTTGGAAGCACTACATCGGGTGAGCCGGGGAGATCCTTCCTGTGTACTTGATGCGGAACCCCGAGCTCGGTTAGGAGGCGAGTGAGCAGAATTTCCGGAGCAGTATTCTTCCCTTTTACACGGGACATTATTTCAGAACGTTTGGTTTTGCTGAAAACGTCGGTCACGCTGTTTTCATGCGCCGGTGAAGCCGTGTCGTTACGAACAGAGATGATCGAGCAACGCTTCGCCGATTTTCTTGCCTAATAGCGGAGGAACGGCGTTCCCGATTTGTTTTGCGATCTCAATTTTCGTCCCGGTAAACGTAAAACTATCCGGGAATGATTGGAGGCGGGCTGCTTCGCGGTGCGTAATGGGCCTATCCTGTGACGGATGGAGATAGCGTCCTTTTTCAGGTTTGAAAAACTCCGTTCGTATCGTAAACGCCGGTCGATCTTCCCATAAGCGTCCGAATAGGTCGGTCCCTCCTGATTTTTTTCTGATCCAACATTTTGGAGTCAGATCCGGCCGCTTCTTTTGCAAGTCGAATCTATTCCCTCCTTCAGGAACGCAGCGATATCTGGCGAGACTTTCTTTCGTGGGCGTTCTGCCGAAATGCAGATCGAGTGGTGCGGGAACTTCTCCTGTCCTAATCTCAACCCCAGTGGGTGCAGGCAGATCTTCCACTGCGCGCTTCACGGTTTCCCACGGAAGGAGCCCGTTTTGAAATAATGTAGGGTTTTTTAAAGGATTGCAGTGAGTCGGCTCCGGCATTGAGAGAAAGCCTGCTCGACTGGCGAGGATGATCGCTCGCTTGCGCCGTTGCGGCACGCCGTAGTCGGCTGCGTTAAGCACGCCAGCGGTAATGAAGTACCCCATCGATTCAGCCGTCGCCTTGATGTCTTGGAATTCAAATGAAGACAACAACTCCGGAACATTTTCCATGACGAAGGTCTTCGGTTTTACTCGACGGATGACCTCCATGAACGCGCTCCACAATTGTTTCCGTGGATCACCCTCACGTTGTTTGTTTAAAGGGCTGAATCCCTGACAGGGAGGGCCTCCGATCACGACATCTGCCGCGGGGAATTTGAAAGTGCCGCCGGCCAGTAAGGCGGTGATATCTCCGTGAATGCAGTGATCGCCGAAATTGGCGTTGTAGGTTTTTGCCGCGTACGCGTTGAAGTCGTTGGCCAGAACCGATTCAAACCGTCCCGTCTGGCAAAGTCCAAGCGTGAAGCCGCCTGCGCCTGAAAATAGATCTATGACTTTGAATTTGCTCCTCTCATAGATCGAGGTAGTTTCTGCAGCAATGTTGTCGGCAACGCTCCGCCGCGCAAACGAGTAGCGGAGCAACGCATAGGCTTGTTCCGGATGGCGAACCAGTATGTCGGCTATGTCCCCAGGGAGTGCAGGTTGGTTTCGGCCGCGAAAGTTTTTGGCCATGAGTGCACGCTATGGGGTTGAAAGTGGCCTTGGAAAGGGAAGAACGCTACTAGGGCGACAGTATAGGCGGTTGCTTTTTTTAGTCAACCGTCAATATATAGGCGGCTCTTCACCCCTCTGGTACTGCGCAGTTCTGAGCACAAATGACACGGCGATCACGGCAGGGAGTGCATCAAGCGATCCGGGAGGACCTGATTCGTCTTCTCGTGAATTTTGAGAAGGAATTGGCGTCTCCTAGCCTACGTTCAAAAGTTAGAGCGCTAGTACCGGCGTTCCATCTTCTGAGAGACCTTGGCAGTTCATTGATTCCTCGGGAAGAGGCTTCATCCGCTAGAGATAGAATCCTCTTTTATCTGAAAAAGTATCCGAAAATCGTGGTTGAGGGTGATGAGTTGATGGTGGTTTCAGGCATCAACGACTGGCCGCGTCGTATTCGAGAGCTCCGTGTTCAATTCGGCTGGTGGATCTACTCCGGAGTCACCTTCAGCCATATGGTGGCTGATGCCGAGGCAGCAGGAAATTTGACGGAGGTTTCCTCCCTTAAGATTTTATTGGGTGTTGATCCTGCCGGGATCAAACCGGAGCAATATGTGCTTATGCGTTCCGATCAAGATCGGGAGGCCGCACACCGTTGGAATATCCTCAATGAAATTCGGAGGAAGAGCACCTCCGTCATGGCTAAAATCTTGGAGTATCTTCGGAAAAACGTTGGAGCGGAGATATCCGGTGAGGAGCTTAAGTATCTAGCCAAGGATAAGAAGGAATGGGCGAGGCGCGTTCGAGAGCTTCGAACCGAGTACGGCTGGCCTATTGCAACCAAGAACAGCGGGCGGGAGGATTTAGCCGTCGGCGTATATCTCCTCGAAGAGGATAGGCAGGCGTATGAGCATGATCGTGCCATACCGGATCCGGTCAGAGTGGCCGTTTTGGAAAGAGATGGGCATAGATGCACTCACGTGGGATGTGGGTGGCATCGTGGGATCGCCACTCGAGACGATCCACGGAAAATGCTTGAGCTTCACCACATTGAGCACCACAGTGATGGCGGAGACAATTCGATCGACAACCTGACTACTCTCTGTAACGTACATCACGATGAGGTCCATCGTAGATCTCGTCGGTAGTTTTTGGCCTGGGCGGTCTTTTAGCAGTTGCTTCGAAGTGCGCTCTCCCTCCTTTCCCAACCATTATCGCGGAGATTATGTCCATCGTTACCCCCACCGACATAGGAAGTGCGGTGGAGCGGTTGCGGGGAAATGCGGTGGTCACGCCGGTGGTGACGTCGGCGGAGTTGGATGCGCAGGCGGGCGCGCGGGTGTTTCTGAAGTGCGAGCAGCAGCAACGCACCGGGTCGTTCAAGTTTCGAGGCGCGTTCAATGCGGTGGCGTCGCTGCCGCCGGAGACGGCCGGTACGCCGGTCGTCACGGTCTCGTCCGGTAATCATGGGCAGGCGCTGGCGTTGGCAGCGCGTCTGCACAATCGCGCGGCCATCATCTACGCGCCGGGGGCGATCACTCCCACCAAACGTCACGCTATCCTCGCGCAAGGCGGCACTCTCGTCGAGTGTGTCACGCGCGCTGAGGCTGAAGCCGCTGCTGCCGCGCGCGCACAATCGGGCGACGCGATGCTGATCCATCCGTTCAACGATCTTTCGGTAATCGCGGGCCAGGGAACCTGTGCGCTCGAAGTGCTCGATCACGTCGGCGAACTCGATGCGATTCTTGCCCCGGTCGGCGGCGGTGGGTTGCTCTCTGGAACCTGCCTTGCGGCGCATGGACGGAATCCGCGCATCGCGGTCTACGGCTGCGAACCGGTCGGTGCGCTCGACGCGGTGATCTCTGTGCGAGAAGGCCGGATCGTTCCGATGACGAATCCGCAGACGATCGCCGATGGGTTGCGGTCCAGCCTTGGGACACACACGCTGGAGATCTTGCGCGCGCATGTGGCCGACTTTTTTACGGTGGAGGAATGGGAGATCGTCGAGGCGTTGCGCTATGCGCACGAGCGGTTGGGACTCTGGATCGAGCCGTCGAGTGCGGTGGCACTGGCGCCGTTGCTGCGTGGCGAACCGGCGTTGCAGAATCGGCGTGTTGCGGTGATTCTGACGGGTGGCAATATCGACGAGGCAGGCGTGCGCGCGATTCTCGGTGCGAAGACATCGGGTGGTGCAGCGCGCGAGGTTATGCGGAGCGAAGCTGGTCGGTCGGCGCCGGGAGCGCACGAAGGGTCGTGAGTAAGTGGTCGGCGTTGGTATGCTGCGCAGGCGTGTCGCCGGACCCATTGGCCGCATTCGATGGCGCGCCGAAGCGCCGTACGTAGTAGGCCTGTGACAGTGCGGCCAGTGTCTGTGCCGCCTCGCGCCAGGACGCGCCCACGCTGTCGAAAAATTCTTGCGGTGTGGCGGACGGTGCCTTCGTAAATCCCTTCTCGGCCAGCACGCGGTCGATCTGTCGATACAGTTGTTGCGCTTCGCGCACGGCGGCTGACGCCGGTGTCTGTGTCGACGCTCGCGTTGTGTCGTCTGTCTTCGCCTGGTTCCGGTACCAACGCTGGGCGACGATCCAGAGGGCCACTCCACCGAGTAGCGTGATCAGCCACACGAGTGCCTGCCCGACCAGCGGTGCGCCCGGTACCAACTGTTTCGCAGTCTCCGTCAGTCGCGTAAATGGCCGCGTCATCGCCTGCCAGGCCGACGTGAGCGATGCGTGGAGGCCCGCCGTCGTGTCGCGCACGCTGTGCAGTGCCGCCGCTTGATCGCTTGCGCTGTAGTGCACGATGATTCGTTCCCACTGCAGGCGTACGGTATCCCACAGGCTTGCGCCGCGTTGCCACCAGCGCGGCGATTGCGCCGCCGGTTCGCTCGGTGTGGGATCGACCGTCACCCATCCCACCGTCGGATCGTAGACCTCGACCCACGCGTGCGCGTCGCGTTGCCGCACGGTGTAGTAGCCGCCGTAGTCGTTCCATTCGCTCGGGAGAAATCCGGTCACGAGGCGCGCGGGCACGCCGACGCTCCGAAGCAACACGACCATCGCGGTGGCATAGTGTTCGCAGTAGCCGGTTTTCCGCCGGAACAAAAAATCGTCCAACGGTTGGTCCGACAGGGTGCGCCCGACATCCAAGCTGTAGCGGTAGCCGGTTTGTAACGTGCGATGGACGGCGAGGACCTTGTGTTGCGGTGTCGTGGCGTCGTGCGTGATCTGCTGCGCGAACGCAAGCAACTCCGGCGACGCATCGGCGACGTGGAGAAAGTGGCGGCTGATCTCCGGCGGATAGGCCGTGACCGATGACGAAGACGATGGCGTCTCCTCCGGCCACCGCGTGGTGCGTGACCAGACGCGATACTGGGTGCGCGCCTGCGGCGGCTGTGGCAGGTAGATTCCGCCCATGGCGTCCGTTTGCAGATGATGCACGTCGCCGCCGATCGCGCGCGGCGTGGACGCGCCGAACAACACCGTCGTATCGAGCGATTCGAGAAGGATGTCTTGCACAAGATCGGGTTTGTCGGATTGCTCGGCTCCGAGCAGCCGTTGGCGCGGCAGCTGGTACAGATGCGTCGCGTTGTCCTGCGGCATCCGTCGGCGGTGCGCGGTGTTGAGCCACGAGCGTCCGTTGTACGAGTCGTAGGCCATGCCGCGTAGGTACAGCGGCTCGTTGGGTTTGTTGTGTGTGCCCGGCAACTCGACGCGCATGACGATCGTGTCGTCCAGCTTGATGCTGCCGATCGCGCCGAGATCCACCTGCTCCGAAAAGCCTGCCGTGCGTAAGCCGTCGCCGCGACCTTTGTTGAAATAGCCGGTGCCGAACCGTGGGATGCTGAAAAAAATCGCGAGCGCCATGAGCAACGAGACGCAGGCGACGGCGTTGGTCGTCCAAAAAAATCCGGCGTCGAGCGGCGGGATGGTCGTCGCGGCGGACGGTTGGTGCACGTGCGCCGACGCATCGGTGGTTGCAGATTCGGTTGTCGGCGGATGCGGGAGGCCGCGCGGCGCAACGAGTTCCATTCGTAGTTGATACAGCAACAACGTCCAGACGCCGGTGATCAAGTAGGCGATCACAACCGCGCCGTACCAGAGATCCGTCGTCATCCCCGCCGAGGCCAGCACCATCATCAAGCTGATGGCGTAGAGCTGCAGATAGTCGCGTCGCTGATGGAGGTTGAAAAGTTTCGTCACCATCAAGGCGATGAGGAAATGCACACCGGCGTTCAACAGGTCGCCGGTCAACCAGAGGAAGTCGACCCAAAACCAGGCGAACGCAACGAGGATGGCGGCGTTCCAAAAGCGGATCGAGAGCGTATGTAATCCCGTCTGCGGTCTGTTGCGCCAGAGCTCGTAGAGACTGACGACGCAGGCGAGGGACCCGAGCGCGCGAAAGCCGAGCGCCAACGGCGCGGTCACCGCGAGGCCGAGGAAGGCCAGGGAGACGAGCAGGCGCGTGCTGAATTGAAAGGCGCGTTCAAGCGACATGGATGCTCGCGGTGTGTGTGTGCGAATCGGGCGGGACGGCGGTCGGCGCGTTCCCGGCGATGCGGACGAGCGACTGGTCCGTCACCAACACCATCGTGGTCGGTGCGAGTCGCGGCAACAGATGGCGGACATCGGAGGGGGCGACCACGATCGTCGCGCCTTGCCAGGTGTCGCTGAGTGTCTGATTCTGCGATGCGGCGGGCTGCGCCTCGCACAGCGCCAGCGGCATGAGGAGTCGCGTCAGCTCCGGGTCGTCCCAGTGAACGGTGCGTGCGCGATGGGTACGTGTGCCGTGCGGCGCGGTGGTGGTGTCGTGGCCGATTTGCAGATCGACCTGCGCGCCGTTCCGTAACCCTTCCCACACCAGCGATGCGGCGACGCCGACGGCGCGTTCGAAGGCCGCTGCCTGTTCTGTCTGATCGGCGTTCGGCGTATCCGTCGGCGGTTGCCACGGCAACAGCACCACACGCAGACGATCTTCGCGGTCCGCTTGCGTTTCCCGCACCATAAGCAACGAGGTGCGCGCGGTACTCATCCAATGGATCAGGCGCGAATCGTCGCCCGGTTGATAGAGCCGCAAATTGTAGAGGTCGGTGCCCGAGCCGCGTTGGATCGTCCGATGGTCGGCGCCGTGTCCGTCGCGGTCGCGCAGTAGGTCGGCGGGTAACGGTTCCGGGTGCGGCAACACGGTCAGCGCCATCGGGGTGCGCAAGAAGCGTCGTTTGGTGAAGAGGCCGAAGGGATAGGGCGTCGTGAGGCTGATGCCGTGCAGCGCGTAGCGGCCCCGGGCGGCGAATTGAATCGGGAGCCGCGCCATGACGGTGGCGCCTGGTCCGACGCTGCCGAGCATGACCTGTCGTGTCGCATCGGTGCCCGCAATCACTTCGGCGAGTCGAAGGGAGAAACTCGGCAAGCGGCGTTTGTCGTTCGTGATCGCGACCGTCAGCCAGGCGACTTGTCCCGCGTAGAGCGCGGACGGTGCGTGACAGGAGACCGTGAGTCTCCGTAAGCACAGTTCCGAGAGCACGCCCGACATCATGATCAAGCTCAGCATCATGGCGACGAGCAGATAAAACAAATTGTTACCGGTGTTGATGGCGGCGACGCCGACGGCCAACGTAAAAAACACGAAGCGCGATCCTTCGGAGGTGAAGTGGGCGGAGGTCGCGCGCGGATGCAGACGAATCGCCTGTTTTAGGTTTGCCCACCAGCCGCGCCCGTTCTGTGTCGATGCCGTCGCATCGGCCTGGGCAGCCTGCATACGATGGGTCTCTGTCCATTGAGACGGAGTCGGCGGCGTCGGTATGTCGGCGTGTGTGGCGGAGTCTTGTGCGACCTCCGGCATCGTGGAGGCCAGCGGTGCGTCGGCTGTCGTGAGTGAGGAAGGTGCCACGTCAGGTTCCTGCCGATGCGCGTGCGGCGGCATCGAGAAGGTGCGGTCGGTCTCGACCGATTAGAGCGGTACGGGGATCGTGTTCAACAGATCGCGGATGACACGGACGGCCGGATCGTCGGCGCGCGTGACTGCGCCGTTCGTATGTGCCGCGTTCGATGCCTGCGTCGGACGCGTCGTGCGGGACGCGGTGTTGCTGTCGACCATCGTGCCGACGTGTGCGCGATTCAGCATGACGCGGTGCGCCAACACGATCGGCGCGAGGTATTTGATGTCGTCCGGAATGCAGAAGTTTCGTCCGCGTACGAGCGCCAAGGCCTTGGCCGCGCGTGTGAGCGCCAATGCACCACGTGTGCTGACGCCGAGCGTGAGCAAGTCGGTTTGTCGCGTCGCCTGCACGATCGACAAGAGGTAGTCGAGCAAGCTGTCTTCGAGGCGCACTTTCTCGACGAGTTCCTGCAGGTCGATGACTTGCTGCGCGGTGACGACCGGTTGCAACTCGTCGGCGGGATGGAGCGACTGCGGACGATCCAGCACCTTGCGCTCTTCCTGCAACGTCGGATAGCCGATGTGCAGGCGCATGAGGAAGCGGTCGAGTTGCGATTCCGGCAGCGGAAACGTGCCATGAAAATCGGACGGGTTTTGCGTCGCGATCACCATAAACGGCTGCTGCAAGGGGTACGTTTGATTGTCGACGGAAATCTGCGCCTCGCTCATCGCCTCCAGTAGGCTGCTCTGCGTCTTCGGCGTGGTGCGGTTGATTTCGTCGGCGAGCACGATGTTCGCGAAGATCGGGCCGCGCATGAACTCGAAGCCCTGCTTTTGCCGATTAAAGATGGAGACGCCGACGATGTCGGACGGCAGTAGGTCGCTCGTAAATTGGATACGTTTGAACGCGCAGTCGATCGTGCGCGCGACGCTGTGCGCGAGCGTCGTCTTGCCGACGCCGGGCACGTCTTCGATCAGGAGATGGCCGCGCGCGAAGAGGCAGACGAGCGCGAGCTCGATGACCTCGCTCTTCCCCTTGATCACGCGCTCGATATTGTCGTGAATCGCTCGAATCGTGGTGGCGGTCGTCGTCATGCGTTGTCCGATAGTCCTTGGTATCCGGCCGTTCCGGCTGCGCGACCGTAAAAAACCAAGCGTCCCTGCGAGAGCCGCACGCACGCAAAACCGGCGATCCTGTGCGCGACGCGACGGCGCTCCGAGGCAACGCGAGGGGTTGTGCTGGGTAGTGAAAAAAGTCTAGCAGAGGGTATCTAGGCGGTCAACGCGAACGCGTTTTCTCGACAGGGGGAGACGCCAATACTGGCGCGAGGTTTCGACGTTGTGTGCGATTTAGAACGCGAGCGTGAGGCACCAGGGTGGCGGCTCTTCGCTCATACCGGAAAACCGTTGCGCGGTCAGGCTCGCGGGCGCCTCGTGGAAAAATGCGCCGCGCCGAATCGTGACATGGCGGATGGCGATGGCGGCGGATCGCGGCGGGTGTGTGGCGGTGGTCGGCAACACACGCGGGATGGTCGTGCGGAGCGGCGTCAGGTCGGCAAGGGACACGATCTGCCCGATCGGCAGTTGCGTCAGTCGTTCGAACAACGAGCCGAACAGCGTCGGTGTGGTCTCGGCGGTGAGCACCACGTCGCGCGTCCGCGCGCGCGGCTCCTCGATCAGTTGCCCGATCAGTTCCCAAAATACGGCATCGTCCACCGCGCCGAGCACACCGAGTGCCGCCGTCCGGTCGAGCAGATCGACGAGCGCGAGCGGTCCACGAATGTCGAACTTCCAGGCGGGAAACAGCAACTCGCGTCCGCGATGTTCGACGGCCAATGCCGGTTCGCCGTCGACGGTGACGGTGGACGAGCGGCCGCGCGACTGTTCCAAATCTCGTCTGATGATGTCTGACGACAGGCGCGTCGGTTCGTAAGCAAAGGTTGGATTGGCCGGTGCCCAGCAGGTGGCGACGTCGTAGCGCGGCAAAAAACTTTTTGGTCGGTTCGCCGCCGACAAGGCGAACATGTCCAGGCTGCTCCAATACCGAAAGGCAAGGTCCGGTGTCTGTTGTAGCCGCGCCACGCGTTCGGGCGGCGCTTGATAGGCTGTGCCGAGACTGGACTGCGGATCCACGCGGTCCACGGCGTGCACGGTGAGGTGACGTTGTGTCGCGCGAAGCGGTGGAAGCAGGTCGTTTGCCAGCGCATCGACGAACGAGAGGTCGCCTGCGCCGAGATCGATCACGCTGGGTGCGGCGGATTCCAACAGACAGGCAAATGGACTTGTGCCGGTGACGATCCGCGCGAGTGTCGCATCCGTCACCTGCGCCGTGGGTGTCGCGGGATGTTCCTGTTCGTTGGTGAGGCCGCAGTAGACGCAGAGCGCGCGGAGGGCTTTCGTCGTTGGGAGGCCGGTGAGCGTTTTGAGCTCTTCGAGTGCGGGGCCATCAGGTCCGTCGGCCAGCGCCTCACCCAGCGACGACCGAAGTGCGCCGAGTTCGTCCCGGGTTGTTATGCGATCTGCAAGACGATCCAGAGTTGTCGCCAACCGCTCGTCTGTGACGAGGTGGCGTGACGCATCCCATTCCGTCGGCGCAGTCGAGCGCAGCGCTTTCAATTGATCGCGAAAGGCCTTAGGCGACAGCTCGGTTGGATGGTCGGTCACGTTGGTAGTCATGGCGATGGATGCCGCGAGGTGTCGGCAACCAGCGAAGAATAGGAAGCGGCGGGTGATGCCGTCAAGCTGCGGCGTTGTCGGTAGATTCCGCCCAGCTTGAGATCGATCGTCCTGCTGCGTATGGTGGCACGGTCACGTGCGCGCAGCAGGCGGGCGACGATATGTATATGGAGCGTGATTGTCCAAAAGGAGTGACTGTATGTCTTTGCCGATATCTGTGAAGCCGCTTTTTGCACTGCTCGTGTGCGTCATGGCTGTCGCCGGATGCGCCTCGACCGATGGTGCGGCGATCAAACAAGCTCCTGCTGAGGCGATGTCCTCGCCGACTGCTTTACCTAACTTCCCCGTCGGTACGATTCTGGATGTTTCCACTGGTCGCCCGGTCGTCACAAGCGGCGATGAGGATGCGCTGCGCCGCTGGATGGGGTCGTTGGCGCAAGCCGATGTCGTGATGTTCGGTGAAGAGCATCACAACCGACACCATGTAGCGGCGGCCCTGTCCGTTACGCGTGCGCTGTTGGACGAAGGCCGACGTCCTGTACTGGCAGCGGAAATGTTTTCGTGGGATGGGCAAGCGGCGCTGGATCGGCAGCTCTCTACCGATCCGCAACCGGCGGACGTGTTTCTCGATTCTGCACGCTGGACGCAGAATTGGGGCGGACCATACGCGGACTACGCGCCGCTCGTCGACTTTGCCAAGGAGCACCGGTTGCCGTTCGTCGCGTTGAACGCGCCGCGTCCGATGGTCCGCATGGTTGGGCGGCAGGGGCTGGAGGCCGCGCTCATATCGGATGAGGTGAAGGCTTCGGGACTGTCTCGGCAAGACCTCGTGGAGGATCCGGCCTATCGCGGGGTGATCCTCGATCAACTCAAGGCCTGCCACGGTGGTGGCGGCGACGACCGGCATTTCGAACGGATGTACGAGGCGTCGCTGTTCCGCGATGAGGCGATGGCGCGTACGGCGGCCGAGCAGGTCCGTCGACTGCGCGCGCAGGTGGATGCCGCGAATGGGCCACTCGTGACCTACACCGGGACGGGCCACATTCAATATGATCTGCCGATTCCAAAACGGTTGGCCCGTCGGCTGGATGGGCAGGTGAAGATCGTCACCATTCAAATGGCGTCGGCGTTACAAGACCGTGCGGACCTGTTGCGCGAATGGCTCGACGGCAAGATCGCCGACTACATTTGGTTGACCGATGTCGGTGACCATGGTCCGCCCGCGCGGTGTCGGTAGCACAAGCGGAAGACGTAAGACGGGAGATGTGAGAGGGAAGACGGGAGACGTGAGAGGGAAGACGGGAGGCGTGAGATGGGAGAGGTAAGACGGAAGGCGGAAGACGAGTGGCGACAATGCCGGTTTTCTTGACAGGTTTTTAGACGAGGGGTACAACAAAAAATACGTCAATTTGAGCAACTGAGTCCCTCGTCATGCGCGAACGTTCGCGCATGGTGGCCACGCACCGCAGAGTTCGACGGCTGGAACGACCCGCATGCGCAATACCATTCCCTGTACCGCAGGCCAGATCGGATTGTTGGAACCGGCCATGATCGAGTCGATCGTGGAGGCGAAGGCCTTTCAACGGGGACACGAATATTTCAAAGCCGGGCGCGTGCGATTGCTGGAAGCCAACGATCGCGATGTGACGGCGACGGTGCGCGGGAATTCCGGCACGTACGAGCAGACGGTGCGGTTGCGGGACGGCAATCTTGTCACGGCCTGTACGTGTAGTTTGATCGAGCAGCCGATGTGCCGACACTGCGTGGCGGTGCTGTTGGAATTTCACCGATGGGCGGCGCAGCGGGGCCATCGCGAGTCGGCGCAGTCCACCGGTCGGCATGCGGAGCATGCGTCGCATTCCTCCGGCGGCCATGGTCGGCCGTCGCAGGCGGTTCCGTCGTATGGGAACGGGCATGGCAATGGGAATGGGAACGGCGCCGGACAGGCGGCTCCACCGGCGGCGGCGCCTCGCGCCAGTGCACCGAGCGGCGGCGCGGTCGATCAAGATGTGCGGCTGAGCGATGTGATTGCGTTCGTCGAATGGGCGCAGCCTGCCATGCGGTGTTTGGCGCAGAATCAACCGCTCCCCGAAGCCCCGCGCCTCGGCGCCGGTGTGATCGGCGAGTGGGTCCAGACGGTCACGAATATCACGCGGCAACATCAGCAGCAGGACGAAGTGACGCAAGCGCTCCATGCCGATCTGGCGCAGCGCGACCACCAGCTCGAACAGTTGCGGCAACAACTCGCTCGCGCCGAAGCGGATCTGCGTACCTCACGCGAGTCGACGGATAAGCTGAAGCACGAAGTCGAGAGTTACCAGAGCGCGTTCGGCAAGATCGGCGATCTCGCGAAGGGGATCGGCCGGTTCAGCGCGGACATCAAAGGTGTGACGAACGATTTATCGCGCGGTCAGTCGCACCTCGAACAGTTGGCCCAGTCGTTTCAGGACGTCTCGCAGTCGCTCCACACGCTCGCCAAGTCTCGTCCAGCCTAAGGCCGCGCGGTTCGTTCCGCACGGCCGTCACGCTTTTTCATCGTCTCCGTGGGGGAAGATCGGCACGTCGCCCTGCGCCGTGTTTGTGCCCTTGCGCCTCTTGCATGACGGATAGCCCCTTCTGTACAATCGGCGCCCTGGATCGAGACGATCCCACGTTCATCTAGAGGAGGAGCGGGCTATGTTGCAGCGGATGCTTGGAATCGTGATGGTCGCGGTATTGAATGCGTCGGTCGCCTCGGCGAACGTGTCCGAAGGACCGCCGGACTATAGCGGCATCACCGGGATGTACTATGTCATCATCGGGTTGATTCTCGCCTACGGCGTGTGGGACACGTTCTTCAAGAAGCAGTCGTAAGCCGTTTCCCCGCTATTGCTCGAATTCGTGAAACGCCCGCCGGGTCGGGGGATGTGTCCCTCTGCCCGGTGGGCGTTTTATTTTTTGGTCGGCTTGGAGGTCGTCGGCGCGGTGGGCGATCCCGCCTTAGCCACTAGCGGAGCCAGCGTGCGGTAGACCGTCTCGGTCACGATGCGGTAGCCGTCCTCGGTGGGATGGATCCCGTCCGCTTGATTAAACGACGGATCGGCCGCCACCCCCGCCAATAAAAATGGAATCAGGGGGACGTGGTATTTGTCGGCGAGGGCGGGAAACATCGCCTCGAAGGACGCTATATACTCCGCCCCATAATTCGGCGGCAGCTTCATCCCCGCGAGAATGACCTGCACCTTCGCCGCCTGGAGCTGCTCGATGATGCCCTCCAGGTTGCGGCGCGTGTCGTCGATTTTTAAGCCGCGTAGTCCATCGTTGGCGCCCAGCGACAGGATGACGATCTGCGGATGATTCTGCAGCACCCAGCCGACGCGCCGCAGGCCGCCCGCTGTCGTATCGCCACTCACGCCCGCATTCACCACGCGGTGCGGAAACCCCTCCTTTTCCAACCGTTGCGCGAGTTGCGCGGGATAGGCGCGATCCGTCGGCACACCCAAGCCGGCGGTGAGACTGTCGCCGAACGCGACGATCGTCGGCGCCGGTCCCTGCACGTGCGCTGCGGCGGATGCCGCCGCCTGTGTCGGGTTGCCGGCGATCGCGACCGCGAGAAGAACCATGAGCAGAGTGCACAACAATTTGTAACGCATGGCTCAGTATAATATGAGCGCAGGCGCTGGAACTACCCGACGATGAGGATCTTGTGACGCACGAAGCCGGACGGTCCGTGGGCGACGATACCCCGATGATTCGCCTGCAGGATGTGGTGATGGAGTTGGACGGCGGCGGCCATCGCCTGACGATTCTCGACCGGGTGTCGCTGACGATTCCCGCGGGGCAAACCGTCGCCATCGTCGGGCCGTCTGGCAGCGGCAAGTCGACGTTGCTTGGATTGATGGCGGGGTTGGATCGTCCGACGAGCGGGGCGATCACTGTGCGCGGGGTGGAGTTGTCGAGCCTGTCCGAAAGTGCGCTCGCCGTATTTCGTCGCAAGACCATCGGGTATGTCTTCCAATCGTTCCATTTGATTCCCACGTTGACCGCGCTGGATAACGTGGCTGTGCCGCTCGAATTGTCTGGTGCGGCGCAGCCGCAGGCGCGCGCGGCGGAGTTGCTGTGGTCCGTCGGCCTCGGCGACCGGCAACATCATTATCCCGTGCAACTGTCCGGCGGCGAACAACAGCGCGTGGCGCTGGCGCGTGCCTTCGCCTGTCGTCCCCCGCTCTTGCTGGCCGACGAACCGACGGGCAATCTCGATTCGGCGACCGGCCGTCAGGTGATGGCGTTGTTGCATGGCCTGCATCGCGACGCGGGTACGACGCTGGTGCTGGTGACACATGAGCTGGCGTTGGCGGAGCAGATGGAGCGTGTGATCACGATGCGCGATGGGAAGTTGGAATCCGACCGATTGACCGGACGCGCGTCGCCTGCTTCGCAGTCCGTGTCGTCACCGGAGCCGCTTACGACATGAATCGTTTTGCCTGGCGGATGGCGTGGCGCGAGACGGCGGCGAGTTGGCGCCACTTCGTCTATTTTATGGTGAGCATCGCCGTCGGTGTCGGCGCGTTGGTCACCGTCTCCGCCTTTGCGACCAACGTCGAGCGGACGGTCACGCGCGAAGCGCGCAGCCTGTTGGGCGGCGACCTCGAAGTGCGGTTGTCGCGCGCTATGCCGCCGGACGGCGTCGCCGTGTTGGACGACATGGCGCGGCGCGGCCACCAACTCACGCACGCCAGCGAGTTGATTGCGATGGCGACCGCTGTCGACGACGAGCCGCCGGAGTCCCCCGGTCGCACGCAGATCGTCGAACTCAAAGCGGTCGAACCGACCTATCCATTATATGGGGCGATGGCAGTCGCCTCGCCGACGGACCGCGACACATCCATCGCCCTTTCCCCGCAAGACCTCGCCGCGCGTCTTTCCGTTGCCGATGGCTGTCAGCCGTCGCCCTGCTTCGGCGCGCTCGTGCAAGAAGGGCTGCTCATCCGACTCGAATTACAACTCGGCGACCGCATCAAGCTAGGACGCGCGACGTTTGTGCTGCGCGGCGTCATCACCAAAGAGCCGGACCGCATGGCGAATGCGTTCAGCCTCGGGCCGCGTGTGTTGATTTCCCAAGAGGGATTGCGCGCCGCGGAATTGGTGAAGCCGGGCAGCCGTGTGCGGCAACGCTATCTGCTGCGCACGACGCCGACGACGGATCTGACGCCGCTCACGCACGAGTTACGCGGCCGCTTGGAACGGAGCTCGGCGCGTGTCTCCAGCTATCGCGATGCCCAGCCGCAATTAAAACGATTTTTGGATCAGCTCACGCGCTACCTCGGTCTTGTCGGCTTAACCGCGTTGTTTGTCGGCGGGATCGGTGTGGCGACGACGATCCGCGCGTTCATTCGCGCGAAGTTTCACAGCGTCGCGATCCTCAAGACGCTCGGCGCGTCAACGGCGCTTGTCGTGCAGATCTATCTGTTGCAGACGACGTTGTTGGCCTTGGCAGGCAGTCTTGTCGGCGCTGCTGCAGGCCTTGCCGTACAGGGCGCGTTGCCTGGATTGTTGCGCACGGCATTCGGCACGGACCTGCTCGATCAAGTGGAGTTCTCGACGCACCTCAGTTGGATGGAATGGTTGGTGGTCGCAAAGGGCATCGTGCTCGGAGTGCTGACGGCGTTGTTGTTTGCATCCTGGCCGCTCTTGGCGATTCGCGACATTCGCCCATCCGTTATTTTGCGTCGGCTCGGCGGCGACATGCCGGAGGTGGACCGTCAGGCATCCGGCGTTGCGGTGCGACCGAGCCCATGGGCCTGGTGGCGACGCGCCATCGGCGATCGTACGCGTGCGGTGGGCACGGTGGGGATCGTCGTCGGACTCGGTGGGTTGGCGATGTGGCAGGCGCGCTCGTGGGTCGTCGGGTCGTTGTATCTTGCCGGTGTGTGTGTGGCGGTGTTGTGTTTGTATGCAACCGCGCGGTTGTGCTTGCGCCTGTTGAAGGCGATGCCGCCGCCGCGCTCGCTGGTGTTGCGCTACGCCGTGGGGAATTTGCATCGACCGGGCAGCCAGGCCGCGGGGATGCTCGTCGCCGTAGGGTTGGCGTTGATGGTGATCGTTGCCGTGTCGGTGGCGGAGCGTGCGCTGCTCGATCAAGTGACGACGAATCGACCGACGGATGCCCCAACGATCTTTTTTATCGACATTCAACCGGACCAACGAGACGGAGTGTTGGCGTTGCTCGCGCGTCAAACCGGCGCGACCGACGTGCAGGCCTTGCCGTTGTTACGGTCGCGGCTTGCGTCGGTGAACGGCCAGGCGGTCAAGGCGGAAGACGAGGCGGAGCCGACGAACGAAAAAAGCGAGGAGCGGCGGCGTGCTTGGTATCGCACGCGGGAGTACGTGCTGACGGTCGGCGGCGCCTTGCCGAAGGACAATACGATCACGGAGGGAACCTGGTGGGCGCACGGCGAGCGACCGACGACGCCGGAGGTGTCGGTTGAGGAAGAAGCGGCGCAGTATCTCGGGCTGAAGGTCGGCTCGACGCTTGCGGTCGATGTGCAAGGGACCGTCGTCTCGGCGACGGTGCGCAGTGTGCGCAAGGTCGAGTGGAACAACATGTCCACCAACTTCTACATGATCTTTTCGCCCGGCAGTTTGGAAGGCGCGCCGTTCACCTACGTCGCGACGGTGCGTACGACGCGCGCGCAGGATGTGCCGCTGCTGCAGGCGATGGTGAACGACTTCCCCAACGTCACCGGCATTCACATGGGCGATGTGCTGGATAGTTTTTCGCGTATGCTCGATCGGTTGTCGCTCGCCATCCGTGCGGTGGCGATGTTCAGCGTCGTGACGGGCGTGCTCGTGATGGCGACGGCCCTGTCGGCCACACGTTATCGACGGCTCTACGAGTCGGTGATTTTGAAAGCGCTGGGCGCGACACGACTGACGATCGCGCGTACGTTTGGGTGGGAGTATGCGTTGATCGGCGGCATCGCCGGGATCATCGGCGTCGGATTGGCGAATGTGTTGTCGTGGGCGGTGTTGGAATATCTGCTCGATGTACGGTGGGCGCTCTACCCTGGGTTGCTGCTCGCCAGCGTGATCGCGACCGTGGTCGTGACGGTGGCGACGGGATTTTTTGCCTCGTTCACGATTCTCGGTCGCGCGCCGTTGGCCGTGCTGCGGCACGAGTAATGTGCCGGGCAATCTAAGGCGACGGCCATCGCCGTCTTTCTAATTCAACTTGAGTGTGGCCTGCGTGGACGGTGCCGCCGTGGCTTCCGCGTCGCCGCTCGCCGGGAAGACACGGTCTGCTTCGAGCCGACCCTGCTCGATCAAATACGACATGATTGCATTGGTACGGGCCTGCTGCAGTTGATGCAGGTCGTCGGCGCTGACCGGTTGTTTGGCGAGGACGGCGGCTTCCACCTCGGCGAACGGCGGTAGCGGCGGCGCGGTGTTGCCGGTCGCACCGGCCTGTGATTGCGTGCCCGAGCCAGCGGGTGTGCGCTCAGGCGTTTCCGTTGGTGTCGTCGGCGCTGCAGGACGCGCGACTTTCGGTTGCGGCGGTGGAGGCGGCGGTTCGCTACTGCCGAATGGATTCAGTTTTTTTAGGAAGCCCCAGAAGCCGCTGGACGGTGGCGGTGGAGGCGGCGGCAAGTTGTCGAGTGTGATCTCCTCCGTCGGCGGCGTCGGAACTGCAGCCTGATCGGATTGTGTCGCGCCGGATGTCTGTCCGCTGCTTCCCGGCGCTGGAGGTTGTCCCGCAGCGGCTTTCCCCCGCGCGCGTTGCTCCGCGTCCATCAAGCGCGCGTGGAGTTCGCGCACCTTCTGCTCGTATTCGACTTCGTCGAGTGTCGGTTCTTCCGCCGGTGCGGCGGCAGTGCGCTTCTTAGTTGTCGCCAGCGCGGCGCGCTTTTGCTCGAGCAACAGCTTCCGGACTTTCTCTTTTGCGATCAACACACGGTCGCGTTCGGGATCGACGGACGCGGTCACTTCCAGCTTCAACGCGGGTCGATCGCTCAACGCCTTCGCGAGTTTCCCGAGTTTGCTGAGTTCCGTGTCGGCCAATTCGGCGGAGCCTGCGGCGAAGTCGATCGTGTTCGGCGCGTCGCTTCCGCCGCCGGCGATAGCGCCGAGCAACGCGAAGGGCGAGGTCGCGACCTTTTCGAGGATATTCAGTAGTGCGCGCAGGATCACGCGACCGAACGTAAATTCGGGATCGTCGAGGTTGCCGCCGACGGGCACATCCAAGTGGATGATACCTTGCCGGTCGGTCAGGATCGCGAGCGCCAACTTCACCGGTAGCGACGTGGCGTCGGGGCTGTCGGTCTTCGGGCCAAGCGTGAGCTGATCGACGACGACGGTGTTCTCGCCGTTCACCTTCCGGTCGGCGACGCCGTACTTCATGTCTATCGAGAGTTTTCCCTTCTGAAACGGATAGCCGACGTACTTGCTGCTGTAGCCGGTGAAGACCGGCACGTCGTAGCCTTTCAAGCTGACGAGCAGGTCGATCATCGAATCCTTGATCGTGCCCGGACCTTTGGGATCGACATGGCCGGTGATCCGCAGCGGTGCGCGGCCGTCAGCCTTCCCCGTGAGATCGACGCTCGTTTTGGCGGCTTTCGGGTACGACACGTTGGTGATGCGTCCCGTCAGTTGCGTGATGCCGGTGGACAGCGGCGGCTGCAACGTGCGATCGAGGATCCCCATCGCGGCGTTTTCCAGCACGACATTCTTAATGGTGTACTGACTGCCGTCCGGCGCCGGTGCGGCGGCTGGCTGTGTCGGTTGCTCTGTTGGTGCGGGGGCGGCCGTCTCCGCGCCGCGCCGCAGCGAGGTCACGTTGAAGCCGCCGTCTTTCGTCGTGGAGGCGTTCGCCTGAAAATTTTTGAGATGGAGCTGCTCGATGGCGATACGCGTCGGCGACAGTTTGATATCGGCACGGCTCAGGCGCAGCGCGTCGAACTTCGCCAGCGACTCGCCGCTGCGCGAATCCTTCGTCGCGAATTTCAGCAGCGCGAGGTCGCATTGTAACTGGAGCGGTGTGGTGTCGGCTCCGCTGGGGCCGTAGACGATGTGTGTGGTTGCGTCGAGCGCCCCGCTGGTCAACTCCATATAGAGTTGATCCGCAATGTACGGTTGTAACGGCGTCAGCGCGAAGTCCTTGATCACCGTATCGACATCCATCGAGAACGGCATCGGCTGCATCGTGCCGGTCAGCGCGAGGGTGCCCTGGCCGTTCCAGCGGAGCGAGGCTTCCGTCGGCATCGGGTCGGGATTGGGATACCGGAAGTTCTGCGCTGTGAGGCCCAATTGATCGAGGGTCATCCGTGCGGGCGTGGTCGGTCCCTGGTCTTCGAACGTCACACCGAGATTCTCGATCTGCGACTTCGCGATGGCAACGGACCAGGGCGACGACGGCTCAGACGCCTTCGCGCCGTCCGCCGGTGGCGCCCGTTTCTCGACTCGAACGGGCGGCGGTGTTGTGTCGGGCGTGCGAGGCGCCGAAAACAGCCGCGCCAGATTCATGACGCCGTCTTTGCTGCGTGTGGCGGTGACGACGGCGTCAGCCACACGGACTCCCCCGATGGTCACACGATGCGCCGAGAGGTCCAGCGCCAGGTCGTTGACGGCGAAGGTGGGGATCGTGAT
This sequence comes from Nitrospiraceae bacterium, assembly GCA_046351095.1. GTDB lineage: Bacteria > Nitrospirota > Nitrospiria > Nitrospirales > Nitrospiraceae > BQWY01. The sequence continues at coordinate 2,076,515 of JAXLZC010000001.1, read as the reverse complement.
GGCCGGTGCGCGCGCGCTTGGGTCGGTGAATACCAGCTTAGCGAGTGTGAGGTTCGCCTTGTCGAACGACAGTCCGCCGCCTTTGCCTGCCGGATCCAATCGGTAGTCCGTCTTGAGTGCGGCTGTACCGTCGGTCAATTTGCCTTCAAAGAGGTGTCCATAATAGGCGTCGAAGGCTGGCACGTGGACGCCGGACAATTCGATTGTGCCTTCCGACCAGAGCGGCGTCACCGAAAAATGTCCGGACCAGGAGAGGACCGTATCGGGATCCATGCGCGCGGTGAACCGATTTGGTTGCCGCCAATCCGGGTCGGTTTTGAAATTCGTGATCTCGACGTCGATGGGGCCGATGTCCGTACGGTACGGCTTGTTGGGCGACTGGTCCTCGACGTGTGCGCGGCCGTCGTCCAGATGGAACGCGTCGATGCGCACGAGCAAGGGTGTACTGGGTTCCGTCGGCGGCGCTGGGGGCGGCGGCGTGGCTGCGGCTCCAGGATCGCTGCCGATGTTCGAAAAATTCGTCGAGCCGTCCGGATTCAGCGTAAACCGCACCGACGGTTGCACGAGTCGAATGTCTTTGAAGTTGAGGCTGCGCTGCACGATGGACGAGGCTTCGAGGTCGACCCGAAGTTGCGCAAAGCCGAGAAATTCTTCGCCCGTCGGTTCGGTGGCGCGGAAGTTTTTGACGTCGAGCGTCAGCGTGAACGGATTAAAGGCGATGGCTTCGATCGCGACGGCGCGGTGGAGCGTGGCCGGCAGCTTCGTTTCCAACTGCGACTTGAGAACGGGCGGCAGGATAAAAAATCCCGCGAGGGCGTAGAGCGCGACGAGTCCGAGGAGGATGAGCGCCCACTTCTTCATACGTCCCGACCTATGCGGTTACCAGTTGCGGGGACCGGCTCGTCCGATGGACGGCGCCGATCATGGAGATGCGCGGACGTCTGTCGGACCGACATCGTCATCATAAACTACGTGTCGAAGCGGCGGCAATTCCGGATGCCGTGCGTCAACGTCCTGTCGCCTCGTTGGTGTTGCGCTGCAACGCCTGTCGAATCGTTGACTGGTTGCGTTCGCGGAACGCGACGGCGATACGGATCTGTTCGAGCGACTGCGCCAGCGCCTTGCCGCCCAAGTCGATCCGCTGGTCTTTTACGAAGCGGGCCACGGCGCGTTCCCTGCTGCTGTCGGCACGTGCGGCCAGGTGGCTGAAGAGGCGACGCAATCCGTTCGACGGCCATCGCTCGTGCACCATCTCCCAATGTTCGACGAGGAAACGCCAGGCGGCGTCGTGCCCGTGGCGGCTGCTGAGCAGGCTGCCGACGAGTCCCGCCGCGTCTTGCGTGCGGACCTCACCGGAGATCGTGCTTGTGAGCGTGCGTGTGACCAGCTCGGGCGAACGGAATCCGGCGAGGCCGAACAGAAATCGACGTTCGGTTTGCGGCGTGGCGGCGGATGTCCGTCGCGAGATGAATTCTTCGTACCGTGCTGCGTCGCCGGTCCAGGCGGCAATCGCGATCAGTGCGGGGATGAGGTTGGGATCCACCGCCGTGGGATTGTCGACGGCCTGCGTATAGAGGCGCAGCGCTTCCGTCTGCACAGCGGGGTCGTTGCCTTGTACCGCTAGGGTTTCGATGACGTCGCCGCGTAGTTCACGCACAAGGTCGCTGTCGTCGGGCCGCGCGGTCCAGCCAAGTTCTGCAAAGAGCGGTGTCAGCCGACTGCGGATGAACGCTTCGTAGGTCGGTCGATCCGCATCCGCGACGATCGTTTCTAGTTTGTCGAACGACGCGAGTAGGATCGACCAGACGTGTGGACTGCGGTCGCGTGCGGCGACGGTCACCACATCGAGATAGTCGGTCAGCGACGAGAGACCTGCCATGCAGAGCGCCCACTCGTCGTTCACAAAATTGAATCGATCGATCGGCTCCAATCCGTTCGGGTATTGCGCCACAAGCGGCGCGCGCAGTTCCGGCGCGTAGCGCACGCGGTAGTACCCGTGGCCGCCGGGATTCACGAGCACGCCGGTGGTGTCGGAGGACAGTGGAACGCGGTGTGTCGCCTCGGTCATGAGTAGCGGCGACTCGGTGCGCGGTTGGTCACCCTGCTGTGTGGCGACGAGTAGCGGAATTTTCCAGCGCACGGTGGACGGGGCGCCGCGCCGCGCCAGCGCGGGCCTGTCCAAATAGGTGAACCGTTGCTGCTTCAGGACGAGTTGAGTCGCGCCGTTGCGTGCGGTGCTGCGCGAGACGGTCACGAGCGGATAACCGGGTGTGAAGACCCAGTTATGCATGATCTCGCCGACCGGTTGATGCGACGTGTCGGCAAGCGCCTGCCAGAGGTCGTCCGTTTCGGCGTTTGCGTAGGCGTGGGCTCGCAGATAGCGGCGGATGCCTTCGCGAAAGACGGAGGCGCCGAGAAATTGTTCCAGCATCCGTAGGACCGCGGCGCCTTTTTGATAGGTCAACACGTCGAACATCGCGCCGAGGTCCTTCACGGCGCGGACGGGAAATTCGATCGCGCGCGACGAAAAGAGGCCGTCGGTCGAGAGGGCGCCCGCGCGTGCCGAGCCGAATTGATCCCAGCGCCGCCATTCGGGTTTCCACGCATCGACGACGACGACTTCGAGAAACGTGGCGAAGGCTTCGTTCAGCCAGAGGCCGTTCCACCAGGCCATCGTCACGAGATCGCCGAACCACATGTGGGCGTTTTCGTGCGAGACCACGTCGGCAAGATTTTGACGGTCGCCGTGTGTGGCGGTAGCCGGGTCCGTCAACAGCGCGGCTTCCCGGAACGTGACGGCACCGAGGTTTTCCATCGCGCCGTAAGAAAAGTCCGGAATGCCGATCAGGTCGAGTTTGTCGCCCGGATAGGGGATGCCGTAGTACTCCTCCAAAAACCGTAACGAAAAGACGGCCCAGTCCAATGCGTACTGTCCGAGATGCGTTTTGCCCGGTCTGGTCCACACGCGAATCGGCGTGCGGCCGACGAAGGCGGGCTCCGTCGCCGTGAGGAGGCCCACGACGAACGCCACCAGATAGGTGGACATCACCATCGTGTCGGCGAACTGCACGACCTTTTTCCCCTGCTCGGTGGTTTCCCGGAGGACCTGTGTGTTCGACACGGCCGTATGGTCCGGGTCGATCGTGAGCGTCAACGCAAAGACGGCTTTGAAGTCCGGCTCGTCCCAACAGGGAAAGGCGCGGCGCGCGTCGGCGGCTTCGAACTGCGTGACCGCCATACGCTGCGTCATGCCGGCGTCATCCGTATAGGTGCTCAGGTAAAACCCGCGAAGCTGATCGTTGATAGTCCCGCGATAGGTCAGGCGCAGCGTCCAGGCGCCGGTGCGGAGCGATGTGGGCGCGGTGAGCGTGAGGCGTTCGTGCTCGACATCCACATCGATCGCGAGCGAACGGGAGACGCCGGCGGCGTCCACGATAGATGCGCGTTCGATGGTCAGGTCGGCTGCGTTCAGGACGATCGTGCGCGTCGCGCGTTCGATCTGTACGGCGATGGTGGTGGTGCCGGTAAACGTCCCGGCGATCAGGTCCGGCTCCAATGCCAGGTCGTAGCGGCTGGGGCGAACGTGGCGAGGGAGACGCTCGGAATCGAGTGGACGTTTTTTTGACGCGGTCTTTGCCGCCTGCTTGGTGTGACCGGTGCGTGTCGTCATGATGGTGGCGTTGTCCGTTGCGAAGGCGTTGCATGGGGTCGACTGGATGACTGTATACGAGAGGCAGGCCAGGCCCATCCGGAGCAGCGTACGACGGGAAGCCTGGTCGCGTGGTGCGATGGACGCGATCTCGTCGTCGGCATCTGCATCGGGTCGCTCGTCGGCCTGGGCCATGCCGTCACGCGTGTGTCTGGACGGTGACGCCGGTCGGTGTGCCGAGGATGACGACGTGTGTGCGTCCGACGAACAAGCCGGTTTCGACGACGCCTGGAATCGTATGGAGGCGGCGTTCCCATTCGGCCGGATCGTCCAGCGGGCCGATGGTCAGGTCCACAATATAATGACCGCATTCGGTGCGGAACGTCTGGCCGTCCTTCGTGCGCAACTGGGCGGTGCCGCCGATCTGTTCGAGGTGGCGCGCCGTGCTGCCCCAGCCGAACGGAATCACTTCGATGGGGAGCGGAAAGGCCTTGCCGAGGTGCGGAACCTGTTTTGTGTGGTCCGCGACGACGACGAACCGACGCGCGGAGGCCGCGACGATTTTTTCTTTCAGCAACGCGCCGCCGCCGCCTTTGATGAGATTAAACTGCGGGTCGATTTGATCGGCGCCGTCGATGGCGACATCGAGCGTCCAGGCGCGTTCGGCTTCCAGCAACGGAATGCCCGCCGCAGTCGCGAGCGCCGCAGTTTCGCTGGAGGTCGGCACGCCGTGGATACGAAGTCCGGTGCGCACGCGCTGTCCCAATGCGGCGATGACATGTTTCGCCGTCGAGCCGGTCCCGAGGCCGACGACCATCCCGTCTTCGACGAATTCAACCGCGCGCTGCGCGGCCTGTTGTTTGAGTGTGTCGAGGGATGGCGCGCTCATGTCGTGGCGCCTCGCGCGAGTTGGGAGGCCATCGACGCGGCTCCGAGTAATGCGGTGTGTTGATTCGTGATGACACGCACGGGAATGGAACTCATCAGTCGTTTGTACCGTCCTTTATTGGTGAAGCCGCGCATGAACGTGCCGTCCTGGAGTTTCTTCAAGAGTTTCGGTGCGATTCCGCCGCCCAGATAAATGCCGTCGAGCGACATCGCTTTGAGCGCGAGGTTGCCCGCTTCCGCGCCATAGATACTCGCGAATAACTCCAGCGCCTGCTTGGCAATGTCCGCTTGCCCGGTGAGGCCGGCTTCGGAAATGACGGCGGGGCCGTCTCCCGCGCGGATTTTTTCCGCCAACCACGTCGGCTCGTTTTTTTTCGTATCGCGCAAAAATTCATAGATCGTCATTAGGCCGGGGCCGGAGACGACTCGTTCGTAACTGACGTGGACGAATTGGCCGCGGAGGTAGCGCAGGAGTTCGATCTCCAGATCGCTGTTCGGCGCGAAATCGCAATGGCCGCCTTCGGAGGCGAAGGGTTGATACCGCTGGCCCGTCCACACGAGGATTGCTTCGCCGAGTCCGGTGCCGGCGGCGATCAAGGCGAGGCAGCGGCGCGACTTCGGCGGCGTGCCCGCGTTGAGCGTGACGATTTCGTCGGTGCGCAGCAACAGGAGGCCGTGTGCGGTGGCTTCCAAGTCGTTCAGCAAGCGCACATGTGGGATCTTAAAGGTGGTGGCCAAGTCGGCGCCGGAAATCACCCAGGGCAAGTTCGTCGTTTGGCAGCGATTGTCGATGACGGGGCCGGCCACGCCGAAGCAGGCGGCGTCGATGACCAACGGTTCCTTCGGTGCCGCCGCAGCCGGTGCATCCTTGGATGGCTCATTGCCGCTTTCGTCGCTTGCGCTCTGTTCCGTCTCTTCGATGGGCTCGGGCTGCGGCGGGTCCAAAAATTCCGCGATCACGTCTTCCAACCGCGCATAGTCGGCGCTGTAAAACGTATCCGTTCGGATCGGCTCCACGCGGCCGTCGCGCCAGTCGTAGAGCGCGAGGTTGGTTTTTGTGCCTCCGATGTCTCCGGCCAAAATCATCGCCACGAGATCAGTTCCTCCGTTTCGGTCTTCGATTAGGCTTCGTCCGATGGACGTTGTCGGCGTGTGGCGGCAAGCTGCGCCGCCGCCGGTTCGTCAAGATACCACAGGAGGCGTCCGTTGGTGGGAGCGATGCGCGCGGCCGGGACCGGTGGTGCCCCGCCGGCGAGATCAATCACACGCTGGACCATCGCCGCTTTCGACACACCGACGACATGGAAGAGGACGACACGCCCACGATTGAGCAACGGGTACGTCATCGTGATACGCGAGCGGATGCCGGACGGCGAGGCGCTCTCCACCACGAGGCGTGTGCGTTCGTCCAGCTCAGCGCCACCGGGAAAGAGTGAGGCGGTGTGACCGTCGTTGCCTATGCCGAGCAAAATGACGTCGAAGGCGAGGTCGTTCGAGCTCCCGTCCTGTAGGTTCTTGCGGATCATCTGTTCGTAGTCGTGAGCGGCGTCCGCCGCAGGACGCTCGCCCTGAATGCGAGAGATGTGAGCGTCGGGAAGATTCAGAGGGGCGAACAACGCGGCGCGCGCGGCGCCGTAGTTGCTGTCTGCATGGTCGAGCGGCACGGCGCGTTCGTCGGCGAAATACACACGGACACGTGACCAATCGAGTTTTGTTCGCCAGGCCGGAGAGGCGAGTACGTGGAAGAGTGCCTTGGGGGTCGATCCGCCGGAGAGCACCAGGTGAAACAGCGGGCGGCGTGTGAGTGTGTCGGCGCAGGACCAGGCGAGAAAGTCGGCGATCTCCGTCGCGACGGCAGTCTCATCTGGCAGCACGTGGATTTCCGGCGCGCGCGACATGGACTATCGACGGGATGCCTTGGCCTTGCGGGTGGAGCGGGATGCGCGGGACGGTGTCGCAGTGCGTGTGGCCGGGCTTTTGGTGAATGCTCGGATCGACTGTTCCATTGCGTGGAAGGCCGCAGTCGGCGAGGCACCGACCTGCACCTGCACGATGGGTCGCGTGCGCGAGGTGAATGCCTGCATGTCGCCGATCGCTTGCGCGCGTGCGAGTGTGCCGAACGTGAACGGTTTTCCAGGAATCGGCACGTCCGGTTTCGGCGACTCGACCAATTGAAGGAAATAGCCGGTGGCTGGTCCACCCTTATGTGCTTGGCCGGTGGAATGCAGGTACCGCGGACCGTAGCCGGCTGTTGTCGCGAGGTGCAGGTGCGTCACGAGCTGCGCCCGCAATCGGCGGATCGCCGCGTCCGTTTGTTTCGTCGGATGGAGATACGCCAGGATCGCAAGGTACGACCCGGGCGGACAGTCGGCGAGCAGTCGCGGAAGTGCCTGCTTTGGTGTGACCGCGTCGACATCCGGAAGGCGGCCGGTTGTTTGTCTGTCGGTGAGAATACGCCCGGTGTTGTCCTTGCTCTCCTGCACATTCGGTTGGTCGAACGGATGGATCCGTAACAGATGTCCGGCGACGGCCGTCGCAAACTCCCATCGGAAAAATTCAGCGCCCAGGTCGTAACGGTCGCGCATCGTTAGCTCGATCAACGGGTGGCCGCTCGCGCGGAGTTGTGCGACCTGCCGATCGAACGCCGTATTCGCGTCACCCTTCAGTCGCAAACTGACGAACACGCGATCGGATCCGTAGAGCCGCGGCGCGACCGGCGGTTCCTGCGCAACAGGGATCAGACCGGTGCCTTCTTTTCCCGTGCTTTCCGCGAGCAACTGCTCCGCCCACAGACCGTACGAGCGGATTGCGGGCGAGGTCAGCAACGTGACCTTGTCTCGGCGCGCGCGCGCGAGTGCCCCGAGGACGGCGCCGAGGTACGCACCGGGATTGTGCTCCAGTTGTTCGGTTTCTCGACAGGCCAATCCCATCTCGCCGGCGCGTGCGCTGAGCCGCAGCGCATCGATCCCGATCAACGCGGCGGGCACCATGCCGAAATACGACAGGACGGAATAGCGTCCGCCGATATCCGGCGGATTGACGAACGTACGCAGAAATCCCTTCTCGCGCGCCAGGTCGGCCAGGCCCGTGTCGGGGTCGGTGATGGCGACGAACTGTGCGCCGCCGCGATTGCCCTTGGTCGAGCGTATGAGAGCTTCGAAGTGCGCCAGCAGCGACATGACCTCGATCGTGCCGCCGGATTTACTGGCGACGAGGAACAATGTTTTGGCCGGACGAATGGCGCGCGAGACGGCGCGGACGGTGGCCGGGACGGTGGTATCGAGGACCCAGAGACGTGGTGCGCCTGCGCGCGATCCGAAGGTGAGGCGAAGGACCTCTGGTCCTAAGCTGCTGCCGCCCATGCCGAGGAGGACCACATCGCGGATACGTTCTTGTCGGACGTGTGCACGAAGCGCGTTGAGCTGTGATTGATCGAGTACTGGTTGTTCGACGAGCGTCAGCCAGCCGAGCCGATTGGCGATTTCCGTCGGCTCCGGTTTCCACAGGCGATGGTCGCGTTCCCACAGTCGGGCGACGACCCGTTGGTCTCGGAGTTGTTGAAGTGCCTGCTCCACGACAGGAGCGAGTGTGCCGAGGTGCGCGACGAGATGATGGGACGAGGCCATGCAATACCGCCGATCTCGATGGTGTGGAGCGGACGAAACAAAAAGTATCTTAGGTAGGTGACACGCAAAAGGCAACGCGCGGACGCGTGCCATGTGTGGTGTGTGCGGTATCGGAACGAACGGGGTACAGAGGTGCGAGGCGTGTGTCGCGCGAGGACTTATTCGACGTCGGCGGCGAACTCGGCTAACTCGGGGAGGACTCGTGACACAGGATTGTCGCTGTCGAGCGCCCCGACGATCGTGACCGGCGTGCCCGTCTCGATGTCGCGATAGAGGGCGTCGATCTGCAGGTTATCGACAATCAAACTGCCGAGCGCTTGGTGTAGCCCGCCATCGTCTTCTCCATGGATCGCAACCATCGTGGCGGTGTCTTCTTTGGCGCGGCGCGTATTAAGCGGGCGCGAGAGGCCGAAGCTGCGTCGATCTTCGCCGTTGGGGTAATCCAGCACGAGTGCGCGGTGAAGTGTCGTGCGCTCGGGGCCGCGTTTCTGCACGATATGGTAGTAGCCCTCCGGTGTCGCGCCGTCGCCGGGCAACCGTTTTTCCAGCACGCCGTCGGCCCCGAGGCGAATGGGAATCGACGTCATCGGTTTGCCGTTGCGATACAGTTGCAGGTTGCGCGCGGATTTATCGACGACGATGGCATAGGCTTTGGCGCGGCGCGACCATTCGACCGTGTGCTGCGCCATGGCTTGCCAGGCCGCGACTTTTTCCTCGTCGGCGTATCGGCTGAGTTCGCGCGTCAGCTTGACCGTTTGTACGCCCAGCGATTGTGTGACGACGTGCGCCTGTTCCTGTGCCCGCGTGTAGCGCGCATGGTCGTAATAACTCTTGGCCTGCTGTACCAACATCTCCGCTTCGAGCAACTGTTGCCCAATGACGGCGTGACCGCCGATCGCATCGACGTGATGCTTGAGGGCGGCGAGGCGTTCGTTCGCGATGTCGAGTTGTGCGGAGGCGGCGGTACGTTGTGCCTCGCGACGTTCTTTCGTCAGCGACAACGTTTTCCGCGCGTGGTCGGCGACGCGTGCCACTTCGTTCGCCATACGATTGGGTTCCCACGGCAGGCGGATGAGATCGTCTTCTTCCTCCAGGCGGGTTTTTAACGCCACCCAATGTTCGAGAAATTCGTTGTATTCGTCGGGCGCAAATTCCGCGACGCCGATTTCGTGGAGTTCGTGGTCAAGCGCTTCGACATCCTGCACCAGTTCCGGCGGAGGTGTCTGCAAACAGCCGGCGGCGAAGAGGAGTATCAGTGCGGCGAAGGAGCGGAGCAAAACAGGACGTGGAGCGAGTGTGCGCCGAGCGGGCGGCGAGGTCTCAGGAGCGCGTCTTAAGCAAGTGCTCGGATCCACGTGACGGACAGCATGGAGTTAGTTGTGGGCGACGCGGGTTCCTGCCCGGTCATCCAGTCGTGCGACCACCGACTGCAGGTGGCCGGTTGCCGTTTCCACCTGCGCCAAGATCGCGCGTGCGCGGGTTTCCGCGGCTAAGTAATCTTCTCGGTCAAGAGCCTGTTGCGCCGCTACCAGGGACATGGCCAATGCGGGAATGTCGGCAGCCTGGCGGCGAATCAGCGGCAGGCGACGGTCGGTATTCAAGCGGGCGATCAACGCCTGCGATTGCGAAAACGCGGCCCGCGCTTCGTCGACGGCGGTTTCGGCTTCGGCCTTCGCCGCGGCGCGTTTTTCTTCGGCGTCCTGTTCCAAGCGAATCGCTGCCTTGGTGAGCGACTGCGCCAAGCGGTCGATGCTGGAATAGTCGCGCAGCCAAAAGAGTTGCGCGTCATGCGCGGAGGCGCTGGCGGACAGGGTGGCGACTTGCGTTTCGAGTCGACGGAGGTCCTCCGCAGCGTAAAACGCCGCGGCGCCGGCCTTTGCTTGCGCGACGGCTTCCACTGCAGCCGCAATGTGGTCCGTCGGGCGCTCGGAGCATGCCGTGACGGTTAGGGCGACTAGACCGATAAGGAGCGATGTCAGGCCTGGCGTGTTCATGCCAAAATCCTGGTAAAAAGATTTCTCCTGCTACGGTCGATGACTGCGGGCTCGCTTCTTCGCTTTTTTGCCGTGGCGCTTTTTCTTGACCTGCTTTTTGGACTTCGAGGACGTCGCTGCCCCGGACTGTTGGGCCGGTTCGTTGCCGATCCCAGGCGCGGCACCCGGCGGGACGGTCGGCATGGTCTCTTGTGCGACGGCCAACGTGCCGGTCAAAAAGAGCGAACCGAGTGCTAGAACCAAGGACTTTTTTATCGTGGATACGGGAGCCATACGACCCTTTCCTGCTCTCTGCTCGGAGTGTACTGCGGACTACCGGCCGGATATGTTCGGCTGGTAGTCAGAAACCATCTTGTATATTGCAAGCCTCGCGCCAGCACAGAACGCTTTATCGTATTGAATTTCCGTGTAATGTGACGAGCAAAAAGAGATTTTCCGTGATCATAGGAAAAAGTCTGGGGCGTATTAGTCCGGAATCTGGGCATTTCTGCCCCAAATGCAGCATGAAGGGGCAGTCTCATTTTATCCGGACATGCGCTCGGGCAGTGCTCGTGGGAAGCTCAAAAAATGGGCTGCCGACGTGCGCGCGGGGGGCGATCGGGTCGGGCACCGTTGATGTCGGTTCATTGACAGGGGTGGGGACGGTACCTATAATCACCCCCTTCATCGCCCCAGGTCGTGTTGTGAAGGAGTCATTCTCATGTCGTTTACCTATCAGCAGCCGTCAAACCTGAAGCGGAAGCGCGAGCACGGATTCCGCAAGCGGATGAGCACGAAGGGCGGGCGCAAGGTGTTGGCGCGCCGTCGTGCAAAGGGTCGTGCGCGGTTGAGTGTCTGATCTGCTGCGTATGCCGATGTTGGTTGGCCGAGCTGGCGCGACCTCGCCATCTTTCCAGACTCCGTAACTCCATCCTCTCGGTCGAATTCCGGCGGACAGGTTCTGCCAATGTCGCAGGGCCCTGTGCCCTGTCGTCAGGCCGATGTGTGTGCGCACAGGCGACACCCGATCCGTCGATGTTGCAAGAAGAGGCTGGGCATGTCGCGTACCGGTTCCGATGCGACGCTGTTCCTCCGACGAAGCGCCGACATCGAACGAGCCAAGCGGAGTCGGCGGCGGGTGTCGCTTCCGCAATTTAATATGGTGGTGGCGCCGGGTTCGGACGGCGGGACGCAGATTGCGGTCATCGTCGGGCGGAAGTTTGGGCCGGCGACCAGTCGCAATCGTGCGAAGCGGCGTGTACGTGCCCTAGCCCGGGCCGTCGAGTCGCGGCTGCAACCACAGTTTCATGTGCTGGTGTTTCCAAAGGTGCCCATGCTGTCCCAGCCCTATCCTGCGCTGACCGCTCTTTGGGAAGGTGCGTTGACCCGTGAGGGCCTGCTGCGTGCGTAAAGGACTGTGGTCGGCCTTGGTCACTGCTCCGATCCGTCTGTATCGGCTCGTCGTCTCGCCGTGGCTTGGTCCCTGTTGTCGGTTCCATCCGACCTGCTCTCGGTACAGCATTGAAGCTATTGAAACGCACGGGGCGCTGCTCGGCGTCGTCTTGACCGTGGTGCGCTTGACCAAGTGCCATCCATTCCATGCTGGAGGAGAAGATCCTGTGCCTCCCGCTCGGTTCCTGTTTGCGGGCGTTTCACGCTGGTGGACTAAGGGCATGTATGCCTGCGCCAATCTGCTCCCTCAGCGCCTCCATCTCAGTCACAATCCCGTGAAGCGTGGCGGCTCCCATGGATAAGCGCGTCATTGCCTTCTTGGTGCTTTCGCTCCTGATCATCATCGGGTACGACTATTTGATGAAGGAGATGGGGTGGATGCCCACGACGCCTGTGGAGGAGTCTGCCCGCAACACCACGTCGCTGGCGTCTTCGCCATCGACTGCAACGGCTGACAGTCGAGCCTCGGCTCCCGCTTCGACTCCTGCCGCCGGTGCATCTGCGGGAAGCGTGACGCCTTCTACCTCTGGGTCGACGGGCGCAGCTAGTTCGGCTGCGAGCGATCAGTCGGTTCACGTAGACACGCAGTTGGTGAGCGCGCAGCTCGGCACCAAAGGCGGCGTCATCAAGAGTTGGGAGCTCAAGCGGTTTAGCACGCAGGTTGACAGTGGGGTGCCTGTTCAGTTGGTCTATAAGGTCGCGCAATTTCCTGGCCCGCTGTCGTTACGTGTGGCGGATGCCGCCGTGACGAAGGAGCTTCAAGAGGGCCTGTATCAGGTCGAGCAAGATTTCACGACGCTTGATGCCGCCCATCCGTCCGGTCGTCTGACGCTTCGTTATAAGAATGAGGCGACCGGGGTTGGCGCTGAAAAGTCACTCACCTTCCACCACGACAGTTACCTTGTCGATATTGCCGTGCGGCTAGAGGGTGTCTCGGGGCCGGTCGACGTGGGCCTTGGTGCAAACTTTGGAGTCGTGGAATGGGGGGAAGGGTTTATCGGGCTGATCGGACCGGCGTCGTTGGTCGACGAGAAGGTCGAGAAGGATACGCCGTCGACAGAGAACGAACGTTCCGGTGCGGTGAAGTGGGCGGCCCTGCAGGATAAGTATTTTATGAGCGTGATCATTCCTCGCCAGGCCACCTCGGTGCTGGTGAAGAAGGAGCTGGATAAGGTGGTTTCGACCGCCGTGCGGACGCCGTTGCCTGCTGGGGGGGCGCCGATCGAGCTGCAGCTGTATGCGGGGCCGAAGGAGTACGACAGTCTTCGCGCCATGAATCTGGGGCTGGAAGATACGATCGACTTCGGCTGGTTCATTTATGGTAGTTGGGGCATCGTCAAAATGGTGGCAAAGCCGTTGTTTGCGGTGCTGCGGACCATCAACGATGTGACGCATAACTACGGGATCTCCATCATTCTTGTGACGGTCGCGCTGAAGCTCCTGTTCTCCCCGCTCCAATACAAGAGTTACAAGTCCATGAAGGACATGCAACTCATCCAGCCGAAGGTGCTGGCGATTCAGGAAAAGTATAAGGACGATCGGGATCGGTTGAACAAGGAGCTGATTAAGCTCTACCGCGATCACAAGGTGAATCCGGTGGGCGGCTGCTTGCCGATGTTGCTGCAGATGCCGGTATTCGTCGCGCTCTTCAATGTCCTCTATATGACGATCGAATTGCGGCAGGCGCCGTTCCTGCTCTGGGTCCGCGACCTGTCGGTGCCCGATCCCTGGTATGTGTTGCCGATCGTGATGGGCGCAACAATGGTCATTCAGCAGAAGATCATGCCGACGACGATGGATCCAATGCAGGCGAAGGTCATGTTGATTCTGCCGGTCATGATGACGTTCTTGTTCCTGACATTTCCGGCTGGGCTTGTGCTGTATTGGCTCACGAATAATACCCTCACGATTCTCCAGCAGTTTGTTACCGACCGCTTCTTACTCAAGAAGCCTGCTCCGTCTCCCGGCTAGTTCAGTCCGCTCGTGCCTGGGACGTCACGTTGCCACATGGCACGATGACGTGGGCGGGGTGCGGGCGTCACATGCGGAGCGTCTACGCATGGCGACACATGACACCATTTGCGCGATTGCCACACCGCCGGGAACCGGCGGAGTCGGCATCGTGCGGGTCAGTGGACCTGAGGCGGTGGCTATTGCGGCGACAATCGCGCGGCTCCGGAATGGACGTGTGCTTGCCGATGCGGAGAGTCACCGAATGTATGCGGCCGCTTTCGGTCGCGTAACGGCCGACAGCGCGACTCGTTCTGTTCCTTTCTCGTCTAGCGAATGGATCGACACAGGATTGGTCGTTGTAATGCGCGCGCCCCATTCCTATACGGGTGAGGATGTTGTCGAGCTCCACGCGCATGGCAGTCCGCTTGTGCTTCGGCAACTGTGTGCACTACTCATCGAGCAGGGAGCGCATCTTGCCGAGCCCGGTGAGTTTTCCAAGCGCGCCTTCCTCAATGGCAAGCTCGACTTGGCTCAGGCGGAAGGGGTGCTCGATACGATCCGCGCGAGAACAGATGATAGCCTGCGCCAGGCCCGCCAACTTGCTGCGGGGCATCTGTCCGCCCGTATTCGTGCGGTTCAGGCCTCGCTGACGTCAGTTGTCGTGGAAGTCGAAGCGGGGATCGACTTTGTCGAGGAAGACCTCTCATTTGTTGGGCGCGAGGAATTGCTGCGGCGGCTCGATGACGCCGTCAGTACGCTGCAACCCTTGATCGACTCCTGGGAGCGCGGCCGTCTTTTGCGCGAAGGGGCGACGGTCGCGATTGTGGGGAAGCCGAACGTGGGAAAGTCGAGCCTGCTGAATGCGCTGGTGATGGACGAGCGCGCCATCGTTTCCAGCGAGCCTGGGACGACGCGCGATATTGTCGAGGGCGACATTATTATTGAGGGCATCGTTGTCCGTCTGCGCGACACGGCTGGTATTCGCGACGCGCATGATGTCGTGGAGCGCGAGGGGGTGCGCCGGAGTCAGGAGGCGTTAGATCAGGCCGACCTGCTTCTCTGTGTTGTCGATGGGAGTCACCCTCTCGATTCTGAAGACTTGGCTGTCCTGCGGTCTATCGGCGGTAAGCCGCATCTTGTGCTGATCAATAAATCCGATCGTCCGCAGGGATTAACAGCGGCGGACTTGGGTGGCTTCAAGCAGGATCAATCGTCCGGCCCGTTGGCGATCTCCGCGCGAGACGGGGTTGGTCTTGAGCGAGTGCGAGCAGCTATTGCTCAATTGTTGACTCATCCACCTGGTGGCGACGGGCTACGCGATGCGAGTTCGTCGACAGTCCGCTCCGATTCGGAAGGGCTCACGGTGACACGCTTGCGGCATCACGAAGCCTTGGTTCGCGCCAGGGATGCTGTGGTATCCGCTCGCACGGCCGTGGGAGAGCGGTTGTCGCTGGAATTTATTGCCGCCGATTTACGCATTGCCCTCTCGGCGCTTGGGGATGTGATCGGGGGCGGTAGCACCGAGGATGTATTGGATGCCATTTTTTCCGAGTTTTGTATCGGGAAGTAGTCGCGCGCCTGTGACGGATTAGGCAATGGCATTGCGGTATGACGTCATAGTGGTCGGCGGCGGCCACGCCGGGTGCGAGGCGGCGTTGGCGGCTGCCCGGATGGGCGCCGCCACCCTGTTGCTGACAATGGATCCCGCGCGTGTTGCGCAGATGTCGTGTAATCCGGCGATCGGCGGGATTGCGAAGGGCCATCTCGTCAAAGAGATCGACGCGTTAGGCGGCGAAATGGGGCGGACGACCGATCGTGCCGGCATCCAATTTCGGTTCTTGAACACCAGCAAGGGACCTGCAGTGCGCGCGCTCCGCGCCCAGTGCGACAAGGCGCGCTACACTGTCGCCATGCGCGAGACGCTGTCGTCCGTGTCGGGGCTGGAGGTTCGCGGGGGAACGGTCGATCGGCTGCTGACCAACGGCGGCCGTGTGGCAGGCGTCGTCACCGACGGCGGCGATACCATCGATACGACATGCGTAATTATAACATCGGGAACTTTTCTTAGGGGTATTATTCATGTCGGGCTTACACATTTCCCCGCTGGGCGCGCCGGCGAGGCGGCCGCCGAGCATCTTTCGGACTGTATGCGGGACCTGGGGTTTGCGCTCGGACGTCTAAAAACCGGCACCCCGCCGCGATTGGATCGGCGCAGCATCGATTTTTCAAAGATGATTCTGCAGCCCGGCGACCATCCTCCGACGCCGTTTTCGTCCCGGACCACTCGCATCGAACAGCCACAGGTGCCCTGCCACCTTACCTATACCAATCGCGAGACGCATCAACTGATCCAGGACAATCTCGATCGTTCACCGCTCTACAGCGGGGTCATCGAGTCGGTGGGACCACGGTACTGCCCGTCCATTGAGGATAAAGTCGTGCGGTTTGCACAGCGCGAGCGGCACCAAATTTTTGTCGAACCTGAAGGGTTGGATACGGACTCGTTTTATCCAAATGGAATTTCCACCAGCCTCCCCGTTGACGTACAGGCACGCATCCTCAAGACGATTGTCGGACTTGAGCACGCCACTATGCTCAAGCCAGGGTATGCGATCGAGTATGACTATTTCCCTCCACGTCAGCTGTACCCCACGTTGGAAACGAAACTCGTAGAAGGATTGTTTCATGCCGGTCAGATCAACGGCACGTCTGGATATGAGGAGGCGGCAGCCCAAGGATTAATGGCGGGGATTAACGCGGTATTGAAGCTTCGTGGTGAGGCACCATTTACGTTGGATCGGTCCGAGTCCTACATTGGGGTTTTGATCGATGACCTCATCACCAAGGATGCCGACGAGCCCTATCGGATGTTTACCTCGCGTGCGGAATATCGATTGTTGCTTCGCCACGATAATGCGGATATCCGACTCAGCGACTACGGCCGCAGGCTTGGTCTTTTGGATGAGGCGGTGTATCGGATATTTTCAGGGAAACGTGCGGCTATTGAGGCGGGGTTAGAGCGGTTGCACGCATCGCGTGTCCCTTGGACAGCCTCCACCAGAGAGCGGTTGGCGCAAGCGGGTATCGAAGGTGTACTTCCGACCTATACATTGGCGCAGCTGCTGAAGCGTCCGGATGTGACGCGGGAATTATTCGACAGTGTTGTTGGCGAAGAATTGCTTGGCTCTCAGGAAGTCGCCGATGGGATTGAAATGGAGGTCAAGTACGAGGGGTATATTAAGCGGCAGCTCCGTCAGGTCGATCAATTTAAAAAGTATGAACGGAAGCTGATTCCGGCCGAGTTTGAGTTTCGTTCTGTTCGAGGCCTCTCTACGGAGGTTCAGGAAAAACTGCTCCGCGTGCGACCGGCCTCTGTTGGGCAGGCATCGAGGATTGCCGGGGTCACCCCAGCCGCTATCTCGCTACTGTTAGTCGCGTTGGAGAAGAGAAGCAGGGAAGTACCTCGCCGAGGCCCGTCTGACTCCGGTGTTGAAGAGAAATTAGTCCACTAGTATCTTCTTGCGGCACTTTCGTCTTGACCCCATCTCGCTGTTCACGTAGATGTTCCACGTGGAACAGTTTGGATGTGATGTCGCGGGCTATCTCCTGAAATATGTGGGTAGCGCAGGGTTAAGTCTCACCCCAAAGCAGCTCCAGCAGGTAGAGATCTACGCCAATCTCCTGAAGGGTTGGTCTGAAAAGGTCAATTTAACGACAATTGAGGATTCAAGGGGGGTGGCAATTAAGCACTTTCTTGACTCTTTGCATGGGATCAAGGCGTTAGCTGGCTTGGGAGTCAACGATTCGACTCGGTATCTATTGGATGTTGGCACTGGGGCTGGATTTCCTGGTTTGCCGCTGAAGATCGCTATCCCTGATTTGCGTGTTGTCTTACTTGAAAAGAATCATAAGAAGACCTCATTCCTGGCGAGCGTGATAGGCACGCTTCGGCTTGAGCATGTGACGATCCTTCCTTATGACGTTGAATGGCTGGTTGGGGAATCGGCGTGGCGAAAGAAGTTTTCTGTTATCACCACTCGCGCCGTCCATTTCGACTCAGAAATTGCTTCGCTGGAGCCATTTTTGATTGAGGGTGGGTATTTTTTGTATTTTGGGACTCCCCAGAGCGTTATTCAGGCGGAGTTGGCTAGGCAGTTTTCATTCGCGGATTACGAATATGAGCTGCCTTGCGGTATGGGTTCGAGGCGTCTCCAAAAGATGCAGCCTCTTTGAAACGGTGATGCCGCATTCATTGTTCCACGTGGAACATAGTTAATCCGGAGATTTGATGGCGCACGTTCTCGCAGTTGCAAACCAGAAGGGGGGAGTTGGAAAAACCACGTCGTCGATCAATTTGGCTGCGTCGCTCGCTATTAATGGCCATTCGACGCTTCTTGTGGATGTGGATCCGCAAGCCAATGCCTCAAGCGGGGTCGGTGCCCATGTCCAGAATGATGGCGTCAGTGTGTATGACTGCCTTATTCGTTCTGTCCCAGCCGAGCGGGCCATTGTCGCGACATCATTACAAAACCTGTCGGTCCTCCCGGCCACCCCTGACTTGGCGGGGGCTGAAATTGAGCTGATTCAGGTCGAGTCTCGCGAGTTGGTGCTCAAGCGGACCTTGGCGACAAGCCTAAGCCGATTCGAGTACATCATCCTCGATTGCCCACCAGCGTTTGGATTGCTGACCATTAACGCCTTAGTGGCCGCAACCGGAGTTGTGATCCCGATGCAGTGCGAGTATTACGCCATGGAAGGGTTGGGGCGCTTGATGGCGAGTATCGACCGTGTGCGGCAATCCCTGAACCCAACCTTGGACTTGACGGGCATTGTCCTGACCATGTACGACGCACGGAACTCCCTGGCGAGACAGGTGGCGGATGAAGTGCGGTCCCATTTTAAGCAGAAGGTCTTCTCAGCCGTGATTCCGCGTAATGTCACCCTAGCGGAAGCGCCTAGTTACGGGCGGCCTGCCGTTCTATACAATGCCTCTTCCTCTGGTGCGCAGGCGTACTTAGCAGTCGCAAAGGAGCTGCTCCAACATGGAAAAGAAAGCGCTGGGTAGAGGGCTCGACGCGCTCCTCCCGAGTGCGTCGCCGGCAAAAGTGCAAGCGCCTCCTGTCGAACGTGGGCCGGAAGTGTTGACGCTCGAGCTTGATCACATTGTCCCGAATCGATTTCAGCCTCGCCGTGAATTTTCCGAGTCGGCGTTGCAGGCGCTGGCCGATTCGATTACGACCAATGGCTTGCTGCAACCGATCGTCGTCCGGCGTAAGGGGGACGGGCTCTACGAGCTGATCGCCGGCGAGCGGCGGTGGCGGGCCTCGCAGCGGGCAGGGCTCGGAACGATTTCGGCGTATGTACGTAATTGCACTGATGACGAGGCGATGGTGTTCGCCCTCGTCGAAAACATTCAGCGCAACGATCTGAACCCGATCGAAACGGCCCTGGCCTACCAGCGTATGCTGGGCGAATTCGGAATGACGCAGGATGTGATCGCGCAGCGGGTCGGCCGCGAGCGGTCGTCCGTGGCGAATCAGTTGCGGCTATTAAATCTGCCGGACGATGTGCAGTCATTGGTCGCCAGCGGCTCCGTCTCGTTAGGGCATGCGAAGGTGTTGCTCGGGCTTGCCGAGCCGGATCAGCAGCGACGGCTTGCGCGAGAGGTGGCGACGCGGCAATGGTCTGTGCGCGAATTAGAAAAGCAGGTGCAGGCGCGCCCGGTGCAGCGCCGTACGAAGCGGGCGCGGCAAGCGGTCAAGGTCTTTCGCGATGTCGAGGAGCGGTTGCAACGTCGACTGGGAACGAAGGTGACGATCGAGCCGAAGGGAGAGGGCGGTCAGATCGTGCTCCATTATTATTCGGAGCCTGAGCAGGCGCGTCTCTTGGAGTTGTTGTTGAATTGAGATTGGATAATTATACGTATGTCGTAAAGTGGGCGGCGGAGCGAGTCCGCCGAGGCGATGGAGTTGCGGTGGAGTAACTTTGGTTTTTCCTGGTGATCGAAACGGGCTTTGTTATACTTCAACGGAGGTACGCGATGTGGAATAAGGACAAGGTAGAAACGAAGCGCCCAGCCGGCACGACGGTCGACGAATTGAGCGTGCCAAATGGGTTGCCGGCGACGGTGGATGTCTCGACCGATCTCGACGGCATCAATGCCTTCGTGGGCAAGGGCGTCTCTTTCAAGGGCGTGATCTCGTATCACGGGACGGTGCGCATCGACGGCACGCTCGACGGCGAGATTCACACTGAAGGGACCTTGCTGGTCGGCGAAGAAGCCGTACTCAACGCGAAGGTCACCGCCGGCACCATCGTGTGCAAGGGGCAGATCACGGGTGACATCGTGGCGCGCGAGAAGATCACGTTGCGTGCGCCGGCTGTGATCAACGCCGGGGTCGAAACCCCTATGATGTCCATGGAAGACGGCGTGTTGTTCAACGGCACCATTGAAATGTCCACCAAGTCACGCACCAATCCAATGAAGGCCGCGGCACATGGCGTGACCTCTGAGGCGCTCCTGGGCGAGGGGCGGTCCTAGAGGCGAGGTCGTAGCCCGCCGCACGAACCGAGGGAAGAGGAGGCAGTCGTATGTGGTCACTCGCGGAGAAAAAGGCGGCGGGCGCAGCCGGGGTCGATGACGAAAATTTCACCTTTCTCGGCAGGGGCGCCAATTTCAAAGGAGTGGTCCAATTCGAGGGCACGGTCCGCATCGACGGCCGCCTCGAAGGTGAAATTCATACGACGGGCACACTCGTGGTCGGGGAAAGCGCAGTCATCAAAGGGATCGTCACCGCCGGGACCTTGATGACCAGCGGCAAGATGAAGGGCACCATCACGGCGACGGAAAAAATCCAGCTCTTGAAGAACGGCATGTTGGTGGGCGATATCCGCACGCCGAGTTTGTCGATCGAAGAGGGTGCCCATTTCCACGGCAACAGCGACATGGGCGACAAGTGGGTGGACGAGCAAGCCACGCTTCCGTCCAATGTGCACGATCTCAATGCGCATCGTGGTAAAGCCCGCGCCGCCGACGTATAATTCCCTCCATCATGAGTCAGCCGACAGTTCTGCTTGGTATGAGCGGCGGAGTCGATAGCTCCGTCGCCGCCTCCCTTTTGGTCGCTCAAGGCTACCGCGTCTCCGGCATCACCCTTCAAGTCTGGGAACATGAAGACGAGAGCGTCGCCGCCTCCAAGCGGTGGCAGGAGCGCGGCTGTTGCAAGGTCGGACTTGCACGGTTTGTGGCGCAACGCCTGGGTATCACGCACGAGGTCGTGGATATCCGGGAGCGATTTCGCCGCGGCGTCATCGACGATTTTGTCGCCGGGTATCTTGCCGGAACCACACCGAATCCCTGCGTCCGCTGCAACGAGCGCGTCAAGATCAAGGAGTTGATCGACCTTGCGGCCGAGCGCGGGATCGACTACGTGGCGACCGGCCACTATGCCCGCATTATTAAGGGGAGCGGCGGGCTCGAGCTCCATTGCGCCAACGATGCGCGTAAGGATCAAAGTTACTTTCTCTATCGGCTCCAACAGAGCTGGTTGCCGAAGATCCTGTTCCCGGTCGGTCACATGCAGAAGGCAGATGTGTGGACGGCAGCTGGGGGATTGGAGTTGCCGGCCGATGAGCTGAAGGAAAGTCAGGAGATTTGCTTCGTCAGTCATGGCGACTATCGAAGCTTTCTTGCCCAAGAGGCGCCGGACGCGCATCGCCCAGGCGATATGGTCGATGTGAGCGGGCGGACGCTCGGTCGGCACGATGGCATCGCCTTTTTTACGCCAGGTCAGCGGCGCGGGTTGGGAGTCGCGACCGGGGAGCGGCTTTATGTGCAGCGGGTCGATCCTGCGAGTAATCTTGTGGTGCTAGGCGATGACGACGCGCTCTATCAAGCGGAGTGTCTTATCGCTGACCTCAATCTGCTCGATGATCGGATGCTCACGGACCCACAGGCCGTGACCGTGAAGATTCGGTATGCAACCCCTCCCACGCCAGCCACCATTGAACGTGGCGAATCGGCCTGGACCATCCGTGTGCGATTTGCATCGCCGCAGCGGGCGCTCAGCCCTGGTCAGTCTGCTGTGTTTTATGATGGATCTCGCGTGGTCGGCGGGGGCATCATTCAATCGTCACATCCCTGACGTTCCAGCGCCTCACGGTACATCGTCGGCGTATTCGCAGAAAAAGGCGTGTCATGCCTGTGACGCCCTCTCCATAACGTCTGCGGTCAACACCTCAACAACACAGGGCTTTTCTCGCCCTCCTCACTTGACAGTTTTCTCGCGGCAGTGGTACCCTGCGCCGCTTTTTGTGGGCCTTTCCCGCACGCAATACCCCTGTGCGCTCGAGGTCTGCCGTATCAATGCCACGTTTGGGCATCGATGCCCACGCAAGGATTTTAGCCAGTGAAGAAGTCTTCCGTCGCTCGTCGTTACGCCAAAGCCCTGTTTGAATTGCTCGATGCATCCGCTGTTGGGCCGATGCGTGCGGCGTTGACGACACTCGGTGCCGCGATGAACGAGTCGAGCCCGTTGCAACACGCGATGGCCTCGCCGGCATTCGGTGTCGAAGAAAAAGTTGCGGTCGTGACGGAGTTAGGGAAGCGCGCCGGTACGCCGGCGACGGGTGTGAATTTTCTGAGTCAGCTGGTGAAAAATAATCGGGCCACGTTGCTGGCCGATATTGCCGAGGCATTCGGCGAGTTGGCCGACCGCGCCAAAGGGACGCAGCAAGTAGAGGTGGTCTCCGCCAAGCCGATGGACAGCGGAGCCCAGGCTGCGTTGAGGGAGCGACTGCAGGCGAAGCTGCGCCGCGATGTCGAGTTGTCCTTGCGCGTGGATCCCGCACTGGTGGCTGGGCTCCAGATCCGAATGGGCAGCACCGTCGTCGACAGCTCACTCCGCAACCGATTGGACTCGATGCAGGCGCGCCTGACGCGCGAGTAGTTACCCGAAGGAGTTCCCATGCAGATTCGAGCGGAAGAAATTAGTTCGATCATTAAAGAGAAGATCAAAGGCTTCGACCAGGCCGTCGATGTCAGCGAGCGCGGCTCCGTCATCCAGGTCGGCGACGGTATCGCCAAGATCTATGGGCTCGACGGCGCAATGGCGGGCGAGATGCTCGAATTCCCCGGCGGACTCTACGGGATCGCATTGAACCTCGAAGAGGACAACGTCGGTGCGGTGTTGATGGGCGATGACGTCGGCATCAAGGAAGGTGACCCCGTCAAGCGGACCGGCCGCATCGCAGAAATTCCCGTCGGTGAAGCGCTCATCGGTCGTGTGGTGAACGCGATCGGACAACCGATCGACGGCAAGGGCCCGATCACCTCGCCGCACCGCTCGCGTATCGAAGTGGTGGCGCCGGGCGTGAATACGCGCCAGTCCGTGCGTGAACCGTTGCAGACGGGCATCAAGGCCATCGATGCCATGATCCCCATTGGTCGTGGTCAGCGTGAGTTGATCATCGGCGACCGTCAAACTGGTAAGACCGCCATCGCAATCGATACGATCATCAACCAGAAGGGCCTCGGCGTCTTCTGTATCTACGTCGCTATCGGCCAAAAGCGTTCGACTGTGGCGCGAGTCGTGAAGACCCTCGAAGAAAACCACGCCATGGAATACAGCATGGTCGTGTCGGCGACGGCCAGCGACGCGGCGCCGATGCAGTTCTTGGCCCCGTTTGCGGGCGCCGCGATCGGCGAATATTTCCGCGACAATGGCAAACACGCTCTCATCGTGTACGACGACTTGTCGAAGCACGCTGTTGCGTATCGACAGTTGTCGCTTTTGCTCCGGCGTCCTCCAGGTCGTGAGGCCTATCCCGGCGACGTGTTTTATCTCCACTCGCGTTTGTTGGAGCGCGCGGCCAAGCTCAGCGATAAGCTCGGCGGAGGCAGTCTTACGGCCTTGCCGATCATCGAAACGCAAGCCGGCGACGTGTCCGCGTATATTCCGACGAACGTCATTTCGATTACGGACGGCCAGATTTATCTCGGCAGCGATCTGTTTTATTCGGGTATTCGACCGGCGATTAACGTCGGTCTCTCGGTCTCCCGCGTCGGTGGATCGGCGCAGATCAAGACGATGAAGCAAGTTGCTGGTACGCTTCGGCTGGACCTTGCTCAGTATCGCGAAATGGCGGCTTTCGCCCAGTTCGGCAGCGAGTTGGATAAAGCCACGCAGATGCAGCTTGCGCGCGGCGTGCGCATGGTGGAGTTGCTCAAGCAAGGCCAATACAAGCCGATGCCCGTTGCCGATCAGGTCTTGTCGATCTATGCCGGTGTCAACGGATTCCTGGACGATGTGCCCGTCGATAAGGTCCTACAGTTCGAAAGCGAATTCTTACACTTCGTACAGCAGAACCATCCGGAGCTGAAAAAAGAAATCGCCAGCATCGGAAAAATCGACGACAAGGTCGGCGGTCGTTTGAAAGAAATCTTGGGCACCTTCAAGCAGAAGATGGGGTACGGCGCGAAGTCGTAGAAAAGTCCTGTGGGCGCGCGGTGCTTTGCGTCGCGCGCGCGAACCGTCGTGGTGTTGAAAGCGCAGACGCATGCCAAGCTTACAAAGTCTTCGTCGAAAAATAGCGGCTTTTAAGAATACGCAGAAGATCACCAAGGCCATGAAAATGGTTGCGGCCGCCAAGCTGAAGCGGTCGCAGGATCGTATTCTCGCTGCCCGTCCGTATGCGCTGAAAATGCGCGGGGTGCTGGGCAACCTGAGCCGTCGCGTCAATCGCTCCGCGCATCCGTTGCTGCAGAAGCGGGAGGGCGGGCGGAAGGTCGAGGTCTTGGTCGTCACCAGCGATCGTGGTCTTTGCGGTGGCTTCAACGGCAATATCGTACGCAAATCAGCGGAGTTTCTCCGGCAGTGCGAAGCCGAAGGCAAGCAGACGGCGCTCAGCATCGTCGGCCGTAAGGGGCGTGATTATTTCCGTCGCCGCGCGTGGCCCATTCGACACGAGTGGACGGGTGTCTTCGACCGTCTGAGTTTCGAACATGCGCTCGATATCGGAGGAGACCTCACTGATCAGTTCGTGAAGGGGACCTTTGACGAACTCTACGTGGTCTACAACGAATTTAAGTCGGCGATTCAACAGCGCGTCATCGTCGAAAAATTGTTCCCGGTCGATGCGCAAGCAGAATTTGGTGCTGCACCAGCGATGTCCGGAGATGCGGCGTCCGGTGGAAGTTATCTGTACGAGCCCGATGAAAACGAGCTCTTGAGTGCGCTCGTGCCGAAGCACTTTCAGATCCAGGCGTATCGCATCTTGCTCGAATCTGCCGCCGCCGAACACGGCGCCCGTATGGCGGCCATGGATGGCGCAACGCGGAACGCAGGGCAGCTGATCAAAAAGACCACGTTGTATTACAACAAGACGCGCCAGGCGGCGATTACCAAAGAACTGATGGACATCGTCGGTGGGGCGGAAGCGCTGAAATAGTCGGTCGCGACACCATTCGACATTCCACATTTCAGTAAAGGGTGAACGATGAGCACAGGGAAGGTTATTCAAGTCATTGGACCGGTCGTCGACGTCGAGTTTCCTCCCGGTCAGCTCCCGAACATTTATAACGCGTTGACGGTGGTGCAAGCGGAAGACAAGGCGGCTGGAAAGCCCGCCGTACGTATCACTCTGGAGGTCTCCCAACACCTTGGCGAAAACCGCGTGCGCGGCGTCGCGATGTCCACCACCGACGGCTTGACCCGCGGCATGGATGTGCAGGACACCGGTGCGCCGATCTCCGTCCCGGTTGGGCGCGAAACGCTCGGTCGCTTGATCAACGTGTTGGGCGAGCCTGTAGACGAAAAGGGCCCGATTAAGGCGAAGAAGACCTATCCGATTCACCGTCCCGCTCCGCGTCTCGAAGACCAGGATACTAAGACCGAGGTCTTGGAGACCGGCATTAAGGTCGTCGACCTGCTAGAACCCTACAGCAAGGGCGGGAAGGTCGGACTATTCGGCGGCGCCGGCGTCGGCAAAACCGTCATTATTATGGAGCTCATCAACAACATCGCGCTGCACCACGGCGGCTTCTCCGTGTTCGCCGGTGTCGGTGAGCGTACGCGTGAAGGGAACGACCTCTGGCACGAAATGCAGGAGTCGAAGGTCATCGATCCCGACGACTTCACCAAGTCGAAAGCGGCGTTGGTGTACGGACAGATGAATGAGCCGCCAGGAGCGCGTCTTCGTGTCGCGCTGACCGGCTTGAGCGTCGCCGAATATTTCCGCGATGAAGAAAATCAAGACGTGTTGTTGTTCGTCGACAACATCTTCCGGTTCACACAAGCAGGTTCCGAGGTGTCCGCCTTGCTGGGACGTATGCCGTCGGCTGTCGGTTATCAGCCGAACCTCTCGACCGAAATGGGTGCCTTGCAAGAGCGTATTACGTCGACCAAGAAGGGGTCGATCACATCGGTCCAAGCCATTTATGTTCCTGCCGACGACTTGACCGACCCAGCGCCAGCAACGGCGTTCGCGCACTTGGACGCCACGACCGTCTTATCTCGCTCCTTGGCCGAGTTGGGTATTTACCCTGCGGTCGACCCGTTGGACTCCACGTCTCGCATTTTGGATCCGCAAATCATCGGCGAAGAGCACTACAAGGTTGCGCGCGGTGTTCAGTCGGTCTTGCAGCGCTACAAAGACCTGCAGGACATCATCGCGATTCTCGGTATGGACGAATTGTCTGAAGACGACAAGATGGTTGTCGCCCGTGCGCGCAAGATTCAGCGCTTCCTCTCGCAGCCGTTCCATGTGGCGGAA
Organism: Nitrospiraceae bacterium; assembly: GCA_046351095.1. Classification (GTDB taxonomy): domain Bacteria; phylum Nitrospirota; class Nitrospiria; order Nitrospirales; family Nitrospiraceae; genus BQWY01. The sequence goes on along the minus strand of JAXLZC010000001.1, from coordinate 2,050,203 downwards.
GCCTTCACCGGTGCGCCGGGGAAATACGTGAAGCTCAAAGATACGGTCCGGAGCTTCAAGGAAATTCTCGAAGGGAAGTACGACCACCTTCCGGAGCAGGCCTTCTACATGGTCGGCCCGATCGAGGAAGCTGTTGCCAAGGCCGAGAAGATGGGTGTGAAGGTCTAGCGGAAAAAGGAGAGTCAGGGCTGCGCGTCATTGCGTTGGCATCCTGGTCGCTTGAGGTCTGCGCTGAGTTGTCGAGTTTCCGACGCCGAGGCAAGGGGAAGACGTGCATGGCTGGTAAGATTTTCTTGGAAGTAGTGACGCCTGAAAAGTCACTTCTCAGTCAGGAAGTTGACATGGTGATTGCTCCTGGGACCGAGGGGGAGTTCGGTGTCCTGCCAGGCCATACGCCCCTCCTATCGACGCTGCGCATCGGCGAACTCCGTTATCAGGTTAACGACGTGTGGCATTACATGTCGGTCCTCTGGGGATTTGTCGAGGTGACCCCCACGAAAGTCACCATCATGGCTGAAGTCGCAGAACGTGCCGAAGACATTGATGTTGGACGCGCACAGGCGGCGGTAGAAAAGGCCGAGCAGCGGTTACGTGCCGGTGGGTTACCCTCAGAAGTGAAAGAAGCGGAGATTAGTCTCGAAAAAGCACGCTTGCGAAAGAAGATCGCCGATCGTTCCCGGTCCACTCACGCCACAAGTCATTGATCTGCTCGACGCCCTCTGGCAGTTGGTCTACCCCAACTGCCTCCATATCGGTCTCCTGCATCGCATTGCTCTGAACCGCAGACGCTTTCACGTGCATCCGGCTTTGGTCTTTCGCCATACGCAGGTGACGCTATGCATGCCTGTGTGACGGTCGCCGCTGGAGAGTCACCAAAACGTCTCGATCAGTACCTCGTGCTGCACGAGCGGGATCTTACACGAGCACGAGCCCAACGGCTGATCCGCTATGGGCGCGTTCGTGTGAATGGGCAGCCCGCCAAACCGAGTCATCGGATTCAAGGCGGGGACCGCATCACCGTAGAAACCCCGCCCCCCACTGATCTTTCCGTTGGATCATCCGCCGCATCGTTGGACATTGTCTATGAAGATGCAACAGTTATTGTCGTAAACAAGCCTGCAGGAGTGCCCATGCACCCGGGAGCAGGACATTGGACTGGTACGGTGTACAACGGTCTTTTGGCGCACTGGGGAAAGGGTAGCGGAAACACCCGACATCCTGCCAAGCCCTTCCTTGTCCATCGGCTCGATAAGGAGACCTCCGGCTTGGTAGTGATCGCCAAGGACCGGCAGGCTGCAGCTCATCTCAGCGAACAGTTTCACCAGCACCGAACACAGCGAACATATCTTGCGTTGGTGGATGGTAGCCCGCAGCCTGCAATCGGGACGATTCAACTCGCTCTTGGGCGCGATGTTCGAGATAAGAAACGGGTTTCAGGCAAGAGCGAGGTCCTTCAATCCGCACGCACGGATTACCGAGTGGTGCAGACGCTTGCCAAGGCCTCACTTATCGAGCTCACGCCAAGGAGCGGGCGAACCCATCAGTTACGCGTGCATCTCCAAGCTATCGGGCACGCCATTCTTGGCGATCCGCTGTATCTTCCTTCGCCGACTGTATCCAATTTGCCCAGCCCGGGCCGCCTGATGCTCCATGCACTTGCGTTGGGATTTGCCGATCCGGCCACGGACCAATGGCGATCATTTAGCGTGCCGCTCTCCACAGATATGCAGCGGTATATGGAAATAATTAACGATCGCGCATTTCCTACGTAACACGGGTCCGCTAGTCTTTGCGGATGTCCTCTAGAGGAGGAACATAGGGACAAGACCTTGTGGAAGATCAGCTATGGGCGTAAATCTTGCGTAAATGACAAGAGCCTCCTTCCGAAGGACAGAAACCGAAGGTCCATGAGAATTCTTCGCCTCAGGGTGACTGTAGGGCAGCAGATTCATGCAATGGAGAAAAACGCAAGATCATTAGCTGCTTACGGTCTTTATGGTATCCTCGTTCATACACGATTGGCGGTCACATTCGTGAACCGATCGTCACGTGTGATGACCTCAGGTTTGTGCAGTTTCCTTCCTCAGGACGGGACCGTGTAGGGCGCTAGCCCCGAAGGAGTGCGAGAGAACGCTCATGGCAGACGATATTGCGATTTCAGCTCAGGGGCTTTCCAAGCGGTATCGTATCCGTGTCAGCAAAGGGCGAGAAGGCCATGGGGCCGCAACCGTCTCACCGGGTTGGGTAGGGCGTGTGCAAGCCGCACTCGCACGGGCAAGCCGTCCGGCCGAATACGAAGATGTTTGGTCGCTGCGTGACGCCACTTTTGAAATCAAGCGTGGCGAAATCGTGGGACTGATTGGGCGCAACGGCGCCGGCAAAAGCACGCTCCTGAAAATTCTGTCTCGCATCACCGAGCCTACCGGCGGTCGGGCCGAGATGTATGGGCGCGTCGGTACCTTGCTCGAAGTCGGAACCGGATTCCATCCAGAGCTCACGGGGCGTGACAACATTTACCTCAGCGGTGTGATCCTTGGGATGAGTAAGGATCAGATTCGCGCGAAGTTCGACGAAATTGTCGCCTTTTCGGATATCGGGAAATATATCGACACGCCCGTCAAGCGGTACTCCAGCGGCATGTACGTGCGTCTCGCGTTTGCCGTCGGCGCCTACCTCGATCCTGAAGTGTTGATCGTGGACGAAGTGTTGGCGGTCGGAGATTCCTCGTTTCAAAAAAAGTGTCTCGCACGTATGCAAGATATCGGCGACCACGGTCGCACGGTGGTGTTTGTCTCACACAACATGCAGGCCATTACGCGCTTGTGTAAGCGGGCGATCCTTTTGGACAAAGGAAAAGTGATCGCCGATGGGGCGGTACACGATGTCGTCGGGACCCACATGCACGCGGGTAGCTCGGCGCGTGGAGGCCGGGAGTGGACGGATGTCGCTACCGCTCCGGGCGATGATGTCGCGAAATTGATGGGTGTACGCGTGCGGACGCGAGACGGCGCCGTGGCGGACATCGTCGACATCCGCGAGCCGATCTCGATCGAATTGGAAATCGAAGTCTTGAAGCCTGGATGGGTTCTGACTCCTGACATCGCCCTGTTCGGCGAAAACGGTGAATGTATTTTCGAAGCTTTCGACATGGATCCGGAATGGCGGAAGCGCCCGCGGCCTGTCGGTCGTTACATCGCGACGGCGTGGATTCCAGGAAATTTGCTGTCTGAAGGCGCGCACTTCGTCGGCGCCTACTGCATTTCCATCGATCCAAGCCGACAGATCATTCGTGTCGATGAAGCCATCGGGTTCCGCGTGGTGGATAGTTGCGACGGCGACTCCGCGCGAGGGGATTTTATGGGCGACGTGTGGGGCGTCGTGCGGCCGATGCTGAAATGGTCCACGAAGTACATTCCGCACGCCGTCGGGGACGCCTTGGTTCCGGGAAGGGAGGGGAAGCGGACGTGAAGGCCATCATTCTTGCCGGAGGACTCGGTACCCGCCTCAGCGAAGAAACGCATCTCCGTCCCAAGCCCATGGTCGAGGTCGGCGGGAAGCCGATTCTCTGGCACATCATGAAGATTTATGCCGCGCAGGGCATCAAAGAATTCATCATTGCCCTTGGGTACAAGAGTGAAATCATTAAGGAATATTTCATCAATTTTTACGCCTTCAACAGCGACATCTCGGTAGACCTCGGAACCGGTAAAACCACTTTGCACAATGCGGCACGTGCAGAGGATTGGACGGTGCATTTGGTCGAGACCGGGCTGCACACGCAAACCGGTGGACGGCTGAAGCGTCTGAAGAAGTGGTTGGGCGACGACGAAACCTTTCTCTTTACCTACGGGGATGGTGTTGCGGACGTCGATGTGCAAGCGTCGATCGCCTTTCACAAGCAACACGGCAAGCTCGCGACCGTAACAACCGTGCTGCCCCCAGCCCGTTTTGGACGACTGCAATTCGAGCAGGATCGCATCACGGAATTCAAAGAAAAGCCGCATGGCGAAGAGGGGTGGATCAACGGCGGCTTTTATGTGTTGCAAAAAGAGGTGATCGATTACGTGGCCGGCGACGAGACGGCGTGGGAGCGTGAGCCGCTGCAACGTCTCACGCAAAACGGTCAACTCATGGGATTCCGCCACGAACGATTCTGGTCCTGTATGGATACCCTGCGGGAAAAGAATTCGCTCGACGAGTTGTGGGCGTCCGGCAAAGCGCCGTGGAAACTGTGGTAGCGTTGCGCCGAGCAACATGCTGAGGCGCCAAGACGAATGATGTAAGACAGAGGGAGGATGCAGTGAAGGGACAAGGGCGAACGACACGTATAGCACGCAAATCCACAGCCGGTTCCTCTGCCCCCAAATCAGCGACACCACGCAATAAATGGGCGGCGCTCTCGGCGGAATCGCGTGCGTGGCTCGCGGACGATTGGGCGCGTGTGGCTTCCTCGCTCGGCAAGCACGTCGAGCAGCTCCGTGGCTCTCGCATTTTGCTCACCGGCGCCGCAGGGTTTCTCGGTTTCAACTTTCTCCACTTCTTTTCGTATTTGAACTCGTTGCCCCAGGGGCGCACCAAAGCCGGGGCTGTGCGCGTGGTCGCCGCCGATAATTTTCTCCGTGGCCAGCCACGATGGATCATGGAGCTGGCCAAGTCGGACAAACACCTCGACCTTCGTCGATGCGATATTGTCTGGCCGTGGAACGCGCGCGACACCAAGTTCGACTACATCATTCACGGCGCGTCCATCGCCAGTCCGACGTTTTACCGCCAGTATCCGCTTGAGACCTTGGATGCCAACGTGACCGGTTTGCGCAACATGCTGGACCTTGCCATGCGCGCGAAGGCGAAGAGTATGTTGTTCTTCAGCTCCAGTGAAATTTACGGCGACCCGGTTCCGACGGAAATTCCGACGTCCGAATCCTATCGCGGGAACGTCGGTTGCGTCGGGCCGCGCGCCTGCTACGACGAATCGAAGCGCTTAGGTGAAACCCTCTGTTACATCTATGCCGAAAAGCATAAGTTGCCGGTGAAGATGGTTCGGCCGTTTAATAACTATGGCCCCGGCTTGCGCCTGACGGATAAGCGTGTCTTGCCAGATTTCTTCACCGATGTGTTGGCCGGACGGGACTTACGAGTGCTCTCCGATGGGACCCCGACGCGTACGTTCTGTTACGCCTCCGATGCGGTGACGGGATATCTGTTGGCACTGCTCTCGAACGGAAGCGGCGAAGCCTATAACATCGGTGCGGATAATCTCGAAATTTCGATGCGCGACTTGGCGAATCTCGTGGCCAAAGTATCCGGCGGAACGCTCGGCGTGACCTGCGAAGTGTCGAAGGATCGTGCCTATCTCACCGACAATCCTCAGCGGCGCTGCCCGGACCTGACAAAGGCGCGCACTCGACTGGGCTACAATCCGCTTGTGTCGCTTGAGGACGGGCTCAGCCGCTTGCACCATTGGTATCGCAATTTTCTCCCACTCGAAGCCAACGTGAAATAGTACCGCACACTGTTGCAACGCACCTGAGCATCGAAAGACGCGATGAATATCTCGATCGTTGGAACCGGGTACGTCGGACTCGTCACGGGTACATGCCTCGCGGCCACAGGCCATCGCGTGACCTGTGTGGATCTGCGCGCCAATATTGTGGACATGATCAATGCGGGCCAACCGCCGATATACGAAATCGGGTTGGAGGCTCTGCTCGCGCAGGTGGTGAAAAGTCGGAACCTGACGGCGACGACCGGTTTGGAACAGGCGGTGTTGAACAGCGAGGTGACGCTCGTCTGCGTCGGCACGCCGACGATCGGGTCCGATGCGGATCTCTCGCAGATCGAACGCGCCTCACAATCCATCGGCGAAGCACTGAAGAAAAAGTCTTCCTACCATGTGGTGGTTGTGAAGAGCACCGTATTGCCGGGGACGACGGAAGGTGTCGTACGCAAGGCCATTGAGGCCGGTTGTGGACGGCCACTTGGTGATGGATGGGGCCTCTGCATGAACCCCGAATTCCTCCGCGAAGGGCAGGCTGTGGAGGATTGTCGCAACCCGGATCGTATCGTCATTGGTGCATCCGACGAGCGCGCCGGGCAGCTTTTGTCGAACGTCTATGCGCCGTTTTCCTGCCCCATCGTCGTGACGATGCCTCGTACCGCGGAAATGATTAAGTATGTGGCGAACTCGTTATTTGCCACGCTCATTTCCTTTTCCAACGAAGTCGGAAATTTGTGCGCCTCAGTGCCTGGCATCGATGCGCGTGAGGTCTGGCGTGGCGTGCACTTGGATCGTCGACTGACGCCGATGAAGCCGAAAGAAGGGCAAGCAGCGGAGGTCGTCTACTACTTATGGCACGGCCTGGGATTCGGCGGCAGCTGCTTCCCGAAGGACGTGGCGGCGCTGCGTGGGTTCGGCACCAAACAGCGGATGCCGACCGCCATTTTGGATGCGGTGTTGCAGATCAACGAAGCGCAACCGCTTCAGCTTGTGGAATTGCTGAAGCGCGAGATGGATGTGGCGAAGAAACGTGTCGCGATTCTTGGAATTGCCTTCAAGCCGGGCACGGACGACCTGCGGCATTCGCCGGCGGCTCCTGTGATCCGCGCGCTCCTTGCCGCCGGTGCCTCTGTGGTCGTACACGATCCGATCGCGATGCCGATGGCGAAACAGCAGCCCGAATTTGCCGGTGTGGAGTATGCGGAGCATTGGCAAGGCGCGTTGACCGGCGCCGATGCCTGCTGCCTGGTCACCTCGTGGCCGGAGTACAAAGTCATCGAGGCCGGCGATTGTCTTCGTCTGATGCGCAAGCCGGTCGTGATCGACGGCCGCGGTTTCTTCGATCGTGCAGCATTCATGAAGCAGGGCGTCACATGGCGCGGTGTAGGTTATACACCGGCGGCGCAGTAACGCACTTCGACTGGAGGGAGAGACAGTGACTTCATCGACAGGGACAACGACAGGTGTGATGCCTCGGGCGGAATCCGTGTGTCGTCTCTGCAAAGCACCGTTGAAAGACAGTCTGGTCGACCTCGGTATGTCGCCTTTGGCCAATAGTTATGTGAAGCCGGCGGACGTGCAGCGCATGGAACGGTTCTATCCGCTGCATGTGTATGTCTGCCGCTCCTGTCTCCTCGCCCAACTTGAAGAGTTCGAGAGTCCGCAGGAGATCTTCGGCGACTATGCGTACTTCTCCTCATTTTCCGACGCGTTTTTGAAGCACGCCAAAACCTATGTCGACATGATGACGCCGCGGTTCGGGCTCAATGCGAAGAGTCTGGTTGTGGAAGTCGCCAGCAACGACGGGTACCTCTTGCAGTATTTTCGTGAGCGCGGCATCCCGGTCCTCGGTATCGAGCCGGCGGCCAATGTGGCTGCGGTTGCGCGCGAGAAGGGCATCCCGACCGAGACGAAGTTTTTTGGGGTGGCGACGGCGAAGGCGCTGGTGGCGGAAGGCAAGCAGGCCGACCTCATGTTGGGCAATAACGTCTTGGCACACGTCCCCGACGTAAACGATTTTGTCGGCGGCTTCAAGATTGCGCTCAAGCCGACCGGTGTGCTGACGGTGGAATTTCCGCACTTGATGCAGCTCATGGCGCATCGCCAGTTCGATACCATCTACCACGAGCACTTTTCGTACTACAGCTTTTTGGTCGCGCAACGCATGTTCGCGCAACACGGTCTGCGTGTGTTCGATGTGGAAGAAATCTGGACGCACGGCGGATCGCTCCGCGTCTTTTGCGCGCACGACAACGATGCGTCGAAGCCGACCGGCGATCGGGTGCGTGAACTCGAACAGCGTGAGCGAAAGGCTGGCTTCGACAAGATCGAGCACTATCAGGCGTTCGGCGAAGGTGTGGCCGAAGTGAAGCGGCAACTCCTGACGTTCCTCATCGAGGCGAAACGGAAGGGGAAGCGTATTGTTGGATACGGTGCGCCTGCGAAGGCGATCACGTTGCTGAACTATTGCGGCGTGCGGAACGATTTCATCGAGTATACGGTGGATCGTAGCCCCTATAAGCAGAATCACTATTTGCCTGGCGTGCATATCCCGATTTACGAGCCGGATCGCATTCGGCAGACGAAGCCGGACTACATCATGATCTTCGCCTGGAATTTGCGCGAAGAAATCATGCAGCAGATGGCCTATGTGCGTGAGTGGGGCTGCAAGTTTGTTGTGCCGCTTCCCGAAGTCAAAGTGTTCGACTAAGAAACGACGTATCGTGCCTGGCGCGGCGGAACCATGCCGCGCCTTATCGGCCCTCCATCGTTTTGTGTATTGTGCAACGCCCACATGTCATTGGCATCGTCAACCGTCCACACTGCAGCCATCGGTGAGCGTGCGCTGGCATTGATCCGCGAGCTCTACCCGATCTGCCGAAGCATCACCGGTGAGGGCGTCCGACGAACGCTTCGACGCATTCAGCAGGAAATTCCGCTCCAACTCGTGGAGGTGCCGAGCGGGACGGCGGTGTTCGACTGGACCGTTCCGCCGGAGTGGAATATTCGCGACGCGTATATTCAGGATGCGAGCGGCCGGAAGGTCGTCGATTTTCAGCAGTGCAGCCTACACGTGATGAGCTATAGCACCCCGGTGCAGAGCCGTTTCTCGCTGGCCGAATTGAAGGCGCATCTCCACACCGTACCGGGCCACCCCGAGTGGATTCCGTTTCGGACCAGCTACTACAACCAGAATTGGGGCTTTTGTCTTTCCGGGCGACAATTGCAATCGCTGGCTGACGGCGAGTATGACGTACGGATCGATTCAACCCTCGATTCAAAAGGGTCGTTGACCTACGGAGAATGCCTGATTCACGGGGCGACGGACGGAGAAGTCGTCATCACGACCCATGTCTGTCATCCGTCTCTGTGCAACGACAATTTGTCCGGCATCTCGGTGGCGACGTTGTTGGCCCAGGCTCTTGCCGAACGGTCGTTGCGCTACACGTACCGCCTGCTGTTTATCCCGACGACGATCGGATCGATTACTTGGTTAGCGACGCACCCCGAGGTCATTCCACGCATTCGCCATGGGCTTGTCCTAACCGGCGTGGGAGATAAGGGGGCGCTCCGATACAAAAAAAGTCGGCACGGGGCGACGACCATCGATAGGGTGATGGCCCACGTGCTGCACCATTCGGGTAAGGAATTCAGCCTGGCGGAGTTTTCGCCTTATGGCTACGACGAGCGACAGTTTTGCTCCCCGGGTTTCGATCTTCCGGTCGGGTCGTTGATGCGTACGCCCTACGGGCAATACCCTGAGTATCACACCTCTGGGGATAACATCGAATTCGTGCGTGCGGAGTCTTTGGAAGGGACGTATCGCGCCTGCCTACAGGCGATCGATATTCTTGAGGGCGATGCCACGTATCGCAGCACAAATCCGCATTGCGAGCCGCAGCTTGGAAAACGCGGGCTCTATCGCGCGATTGCGGGCCAACAGGACAAACAAACGCGGGAGCTGAACCTTCTGTGGGTGTTGAATCTCTCGGATGGGCGGCATAGTCTTTTAGACATTGCGGAGCGCAGTGGGCTGCCGTTTCCTGGGATCCGTGAGGCTGCTACTGTTCTGCTGGACTGCGGGTTGCTCGAACTTCTTCAGGGGCCGGCCTAACGACACGGGAGGATGCCATGAACAACACTGTGTATTACGACTCGACCCTGTCGGACCATGATCGGCGGCAGGAGCTCTTCGCCGGGCAGCTGTTCGCGTTTTCCCCGCGACCCAGCACGCTTGCGTTCATCGAGCATGCGCGACGGCTCATTCGTGAGGCGTTCGGCTCTCTCGATCCAGAAACCGCCCAGTTTCACATGCCGGTCGAGCAATATGCGGAGGTGTTAGGAAAGCTGAAGCCGACGTTTATTCACCACCCCGAGTCGAAGCGCCATTTGCAGGCGATCCTCAAGGAGATGGGCGCGGATTTGAGTAAGACCTTTTTCGATGTGCCGAAGATGCGCAGCTCGACGAGCGACAACTATCTGACGACCGGCATCGCGTACGCGTGGCATCCCCATCGCGATACGTGGTACTCGGCGCCGCCTTGTCAGGTCAACTGGTGGATCCCGATTTTCGATATTCGCGCCGACAATGCGATGGCGTTCCATCCGCAGTATTGGAATCGTGCGGTGAAAAACGATTCCAGCGGGCACAACTACTACGAATGGAACAAGCAGCATCGCGGCGGCCACGTTTCCCAGTTCTTGAAATCCGACCCGCGCCCACTGTCGCGGCCGACCGAAGAAATTGAAATGGATCCGCAGATTCGTCTCATCGTACCGGCAGGCGGGATCGTGTTGTTCTCCGCGGCACAGATGCATTCGAGTGTGCCGAACACGTCCGGCAAGACCCGCTTCAGCATCGACTTCCGCGTCGTGAATTCCGAGGATGCTGCCGCTCGTCGTGGTGCGCCGCGTTGCGACGAAGAGTGCACGGGGACGACGATGCGCGACTATCTCTGCGGGGCCGATCTCAGTTCGCGCATTCCTGAAGATGTCGTTCGGTTGTATGACGACAACACCGCCGAGAAGGGGCAACTCATCTATCAGCACGACCGTCAGGCCTAGTGCTCGATGAGCGATCTTGAGAGTGAGCGGCCGCCGCGCCGGGTGTGTGGTCTTGAGGTGGTGGCTGTCCTGCCGGCGGCAGGACAGTCAAAACGGCTGGGGTTGCTCCCCTGCAGCAAGGAGCTGTTCCCAGTTGCCTTTACGACCGACGGCACAACCGGTCGGCCGCGCCCCAAAGCTGTTGCTGAGTTCCTCCTGGACAAGCTTGTGCGCGCTGGGGTGACCCGCGGGGTGCTCGTCATTCGTTCCGGGAAGTGGGACATTCCCACCTATTTCGGAGACGGTCGGGCGTTTGGGCTTGATCTCACCTACGTCGTCATCGGCGGCTCCAGTGGGCCGCCGGACAGTGTCGACCGCGCCTTCCCGCATATTCAAAATCAGGTGGTGGCATTCGGATTCCCTGATATTCTGCTGGAGCCGGCGGATGTGTTTTCGCCGATGCTGGCGCAACTGGACACGGGACAGCGGGATGTGGTGCTCGGTCTGTTCCCCGCGGGACACGATTGTCGCGCCATGGATATGGTCGCGTATGACGAAGCAGGGACCGTACAGTCCATTACGTTGAAACCGGACACGACCACGTTGCACTACGCCTGGGCCTGCGCTGTGTGGACGCCGGCGTTCACCGAGTATTTGCATCGCTTCATGCGGTCGGAGGCCATGCAGCGGAGAGCTGGTCTCGGTGGGGCGACGCGAATCGACGCGGGAGGGGATATCCCAGTCGGGGCCGTGTTCAAGGTGGCGGTGGACGATGGGATGCGAGTAGGGTGCATACCGTTTGCTGATGGGCACTATACAGATGTAGGGACGCCCGCGGATCTTATGCGGGCCTCCACGACATTTCGACAACCGCGGTAGAGATTCGTAGAGGAGGGTCGCGTGGCGCAGTTACAACGTCCGGAGTTGGCATATGTCGGTGGTCGCTTGGTCTCGTGGGAACAGGCGACGCTCCACGTCGGGTCGGAAGCCGTGACGCGAGGGCTGAGTGTCTTCGAAGGGCTGAAAGCCTATTGGTCCAGCGATGGGACGATGCGCGTGGCGATGCCGCGGCAACACTACATCCGCCTTCAGCGCTCCGCGAAGTTGCTCCACATTCCCTTCTCCCTGTCGTATGACGACTACCTGCGATCAGTCGATATGCTGATCGGTGCGTTGGCCAAACCGGACCGCGACATGTGGGCGCGGACCACGTTGTTCGGTGTGGAAGGCCATTGGGGAGAAAACACAATCGCGGATTTGATCGTGACGGGGTACCACCAAGGGAAAACACCTGCCGATCCGCTGACGGTCGGCGTCAGCACCTGGCGTCGGAGCGCCGATGTCGCCCTCCCGCCGCGTATCAAGACCGGAAGCAACTACGAAGTGTCGCGACTGGCGCGGATCGAAGGGCGCCCGCAGGGCTACGAAGACATGGTGCTGTTGAATGGATCCGGGCGTGTGGCGGAAGCGACGGCTTCGTGCATTCTCATGGTGCGCAACGGAGCCATCATCACTCCACCGGCCACGGAGGGGGCGCTGGAGAGCATCACTGTCGACCTCGTCGAGGCGATCGCCCAGTCGATGGGCGTCCCCTTTATTCGTCGCCCGATCGACCGCACGGAACTTCTCATTGCTGACGAACTGGCGATTTGTGGGACCTTACACGAAATCACGCCGATCAAGAATTTTTCGGGGACGGCGATGCCGGTTCCAGGTCCGGTTATGGGGAAAATTCGGAATCGGTATTTCGACGCGATGCGCGGTGTCCAACCGCATCCCGCAGTCGAAATGGTGGCGCTGCCGTCGGTCAAGAAGGCCGCCTAACGTTCGGAGCGAACGGCACGTAGGTATGCGCGGATCCATCGAAGCACAGCAAAGAGGATGTCGGCCATGAGCGAACGCGTAACTGTCTGCATCCCGGTGTACAAGCGCCTCAATTTTTTGCCTGAGGCGCTGCGATCCGTTGCGGGCCAGGACTATCCGCACATCGACTTGCTGGTCTCCGACAACGGCCAAAACGGAGACAAGATCCCCGCATTGGTGAAGCAGTGGTACGGCAAGCCGTATCGCTTTCGACAGAATTCCGTCACCGTCGATTGCAGCAGCCACTACAACCAACTGATTCAGGATGCGGGCGGCGAGTACGTCCTCATCTTCGGCGACGACGACGAACTCTCGCCGACGCTCGTGTCCGATTTAGTGGAGGTGTTGCGACGGTATCCGCAGGCGCCGGTCGCGCTGCCGCGTCAGGAAAAGATGGACGAGCAGGGGCGGGCGCTGCGCAGTTCTTCTGATCGTGTGCCGGAGCTGCTGTCGGGAGAAGATTTTATTCGCGCCTGGTGCCGCTACACCTACGAATTTCAAACCCTGTCCACCGTGCTGTTTCGCACGCCGGAAGTGCGCAAGGCGGGTGGATTCCCGATCATGCCGAATGCCAACGGCGACGAAGATATTTTGATGATTCGTATGACGGTAGGACGATCTATCGCCTTCGTCAATCGGTCCTGTGTGCGCAAGCGCGAACACGAGAAGAGCTTGGGGCTTGCGTGCGACTATCAAGAGTTGGTGGATGCCAGCGTGCTCTTCACACGAATCCTCGACACGGACCCGCAGATCCAAGCCTACGCGCAGCGCGACCCCAAGACCTGGAGCGAACTGCGCGGGTTGTTGGGCAAGATGAGCTGGGAAACGTGCTATTCGCGGTGGTCGACGATGTATCGGGCGCGGATGCCGTTTCTCGGATGGGCGCGCGCGGCGTTCGCGATGCCCTGGTTGCCGGAGTACTACCGCGCTGTGCTGCAGACCTTGTGGGAAGAGGCGAGGTATCGGTTCTTCACCGGACTCAAACGTGCGCTGCCCTTTTTAGGATCGACCGACCGGGCACTCCATAAGTAGTTCCAGCGCGATAGGCCTGCCACGGGAGGGCATGGCTTCTCACACCGTGCCTCTTGCTGCTGATCCACGTATTGTCCCGATCCCATCACACGCATGCGCATCGTCCATCTCAGCACATACGACAACAAAGGTGGCGCTGCGCTGGCGGCCTATCGCCTGCACAAACGATTACAACGGGCCGGGCACGACTCCTCGATGTTCGTGGCCGAGCGCCGATCCCAAGATCTGTCGGTCGTCGCTTTTCAACCGACGCAGGCCCTGTTCGGACGGATTCAGCGTCGCCTCTCGCGGCGCAGCATCGAAAGCGATGCGGCGGCCTATCGCAATACACGTCCGTCCGGAGTCGAGCTGTTCAGCGACGATCGTAGTAAATTCGGTGACGATCTTGTCGCGCAGTTGCCGGCCTGCGATGTGGTCAACCTGCATTGGGTCGCCGACTTCGTCGACTACACGACGTTTTTCCCCGCTGTTGCGCCGAAGACGCCGATCGTGTGGCGGCTCGCCGACATGGTGGCGCTGACGGGTGGATGCCACTACGACGAAGAGTGCGCAAGGTTTCTTGCGCAGTGCGGCGCCTGTCCACAGCTCGGCTCGACGAAAGACGGCGATTTGTCGCGCGCGGTGTGGATGCGTAAGCGCGATGCCTTTGCACGTACTCCGGCGCATCGCCTCCACATCGTCGCCCTCTGTCGATGGATGCACGATCTCGTGAAGCGTAGCCCGTTGTTGTCCCGCTTTCCCTCGTCGCTGATTCCCAACGGCGTCGATCTCGAAGCGTTCTCTCCGCGAGATCGGGGCTTCGCTCGTCAGGTCCTTGGCATTCCGCAACAGGCCAAGGTCGTCATGTTCGTATCCGAAATCGTATCCAGTCGACGGAAGGGTTTCGGGCTGCTCCTTGAGGCGTTGGCCGGAGAGCCGGTCTGTCCGGATGTGTATCTCGTGTCGGTGGGGAAGGAAGCGCCGGCCGTATCCGCGTCGTTACCTGTGCTGCACATGGGGTATGTCGACAACGATCGGTGGCTGTCGTTGATCTACAGCGCCGCCGATGTGTTTGTTATCCCGTCGTTGCAAGACAATTTGCCCAATACCGTGCTGGAAGCGATGGCCTGCGGCACGCCGGTCATTGGATTTGGCGCCGGTGGGATAACCGACATGGTGCGGCCGGAAGAAACGGGGTTGCTCGTACCGCCGGGCGATGTGGTCGGTCTTCGCGCCGCCATTCGTCGGGTGCTGACGGAAGACAGCCGCCGGGCAGCCATGCGCGAGCGCAGCCGTGCCGTCGCCGAGTCGGACTATTCGCGCGATCTCCAAGTGCGTCGATACGTCGACCTGTATCAGTCGCTGGTTGCACCCACACAATCCTAACGCGTGCGGACCGACACTCCGCATCCTCACGCACACGGTAGCCTTGTTGCGCAGTCGATCGTCGGCTCTCGCACAATGAAAAAAACACTCTTCATCGCTTCTTGCTATGGGTTTGTCCTCTGCCTGATCGGGGCGGTGCTTGCGCTGTATCAGGCAACGGCGCCGGGCGCACCCACGTTCGACCTGCTGAGTCGGAAGGGCATCGTCATTGCGGGGACGTTCAGCGGCGTGCTCCTGTCGTTCCTCGCTGCCGTGTGGTCGCTGCGTGGGTTGGATGCAAACGAATGCCGACGGGCCGTTCAGTCGGTGGTACTCCAGGCGATCATGCTCGTACTCGTCGCGGGGACATTGGAAATCGCGCTGCGCGTTCTCGCGCTGGAGACACCCGGCGCCACATTCATCGGCCCGCGCCTGCTCCATCCGCGTATCTGGCCTGTGGTAGCTGAGCGCCAGATGGCTGCCGTGAAGGAAGCCGCGACCGCCGATTCCTTCCAAGTCGGCGATCCATTTTTGGGATGGACGCTCGGGAATAGTCGCCAGAGTCGAAACGGACTCTATCGGAGCAGCGCCGAAGGATTACGTAGCGCGGAGGTCGGCGCGCAGTATGCCGGGAGTGCCGCGCCGGTCCGCGTCGCCTTGCTTGGCGATTCGTTTGTGTTCGGGGAAGAGGTGCCCTTTGCCGAGACGATGGGGGCGGCGCTGCAGTTGTCGCTCGGCTCGCAGGTGCAGGTACTGAATTTCGGCGTGCCCGGGTATGGCGTCGATCAAATGGTTTTGCGGTACGACAAGGATGTGCGGACGTGGAGCAGGCCGGGCGATGTCGTTGTGTTGGGATTTATCGAAGACGACATGGAGCGGAGCATGTTGGTGTACCCAGTGATCGGGCGACCGCATTGGCTGACGCCTTGGTCTAAGCCGCATTTTGTTGTCGAGGGCTCGCACCTCGCGATAAAAAACCAGCCGACCGCCGGCCCGGAGCAGGTGTTTGGGGCGCCGTCGATCGAGGCACTGCCCTTGGTGAAAGACGATGCGGCCTATTGTGCCTGCGAGTGGGATCGACCGGGCTGGGGGGTACTGTATCGGTCGTACGTCATGCGGTTTGTGTTGTCGTTTCTGCCGCAATATCGCTACGACCGCCCGGCCACGCTCTTCACGACGCGAATGGCGGTCCATGAAAAATTGTTCCAGCGGTTCGATGCGCGCGTCCGTGCGGACGGTGCGGTTCCGGTGATCGTTATCTTGCCGACCGCTGCGTCGTATGACGCCGCCGATACGCCGATGCCGCTGCCCGAGTCGAAACGTGTGTTGACGCAGGCCGGCGTGCCTTTCCTCGACCTAACGACGTGCCTGAAACAGGTTCCACCGGCTGAACGGTACGTGCGTGGGGCCGAGGGCCACTATTCGAAGCGAGGGAACGAAGCCATTGCCGCCTGTTTGCTGCAGACGCTCACGCCGCTTATCGAACAGCACGGGAAAGCGCTGGGCGTAGCGAAAACCCCGTTGTAGCGCGCACGTCAAGTTCGACCTGTTTGCATCGATTGTTTGTATCGCATGCCGAGATGAAATCGACCACCTGCCTCACCCGTCCTGCCTTTTGGACGGCTGCTGTGTTGACGACATCGGCTGTGGCGGCCGTTGTTGCCGCGCTGCTGCTGGCCTATCGATCGACGTACAAGCCCACATGGTCGGCTTTTTTGCTGTCGCCGCCTGGATGGATGTTTCTAGCGGCTGCCGCAACCGCATTCCTGTTGTGCAGTCTGGTTGTCTGGCGATGGGATGCCACGTCGCTCGCCGGTCGACGGTTGAACGTCCACTGCAGAGCCTGCGCACGGCGCGGTATCGCGGCGGTGTTCGTGCTCGCGTGCCTGGCTGTCGTTGCGGGCGAAGTGACCCTGCGGTCGTTGGCCGTTCGTCATATTTGGGGCGAAGAAGTGCAGGGGCGGCTCCTGCTTCCTCGCGGCTGGGGGATCGTGCAGGACCGGTATCGGCCGATGGTCGAGCGAATGGGGAAGGAGTCCTGGTACTTCGTCGAAGATCCGCGCTTAGGATGGACGGTGGGTCAGAGTCGGCAGAGTGCCGACGGACTCTTTCGCAGCGGGCCTGGTCGGTTTCGTACGGCCGTGCAGGGCGTCGAGCCGAACCAAGAAGCGCCTTGTCGCATTGCGTTGATCGGCGATTCCTTTACGTTCGGCGAAGAAGCGGCCTTCGAGCAGACCTGGGCTTACTATCTCCAGCAGCGAATCGGGACACGGTGCCGCATTCTTAATTACGCTGTCCCGAGCTACGGCATCGGCCAGATGTATTTGCGCCTCCAACAGGATGTGTTGCCGCAGCGTCCTGACCTGGTGATCATGGGCTACACGGATGGCGGGCTCGATCGCACGCTGGGCGTCTATTCCTTTCTGATGGGGCTGGCGTGGGTCGATTCGCCGTGGGTCGGCCCGCGATTTATGATGGACGGCGACCGGGCGACGGTCGTAAATATGCCGCTACCCAAGGTAAGCGAGTTGTATGAACGGGCCTCGATCCGCGACTTGCCGTTCGTCGTGAGCGACCGGTGGTATTACTCCGGGCAATGGGAGCAGGCGGGGTGGGGGCCCTTCTATCATTCGTATCTGTTTCGCTACCTCACGTCGCTGTATCCCATTCACAACGTAACGACACCGGAGGTTTCCGACGAGGCGCGCGCGACGGTGAACCGGGCGCTGTTCCAAGCGATTCATCGCGAGGTGACCGCACTCGGTGCGCCTCTCATGCTTGTGTATTTGCCGACGATGGAAGATTATGGGGAGCGACGACCCTATCGTGAGCCGGCCAGTCCGTCGTTGCTGAAGGCGGCGGGATTGCCGTTGTTGGACCAGACGGAGTGTCTTCGGGCGGTCGACCCGAGCCGTCGATTTCTTGAGCACGGCATTCACTACACACCGGAAGGTGAGCAACGTGTTGCTGAGTGTCTCTATCCGGAGGTCGAGCGTCGATTGCGGGCGGCTGGTCGGGCGAATCGCTGAAGGGCGCGATGGGCGTGGCGCAAGGGTTGTATTGGGGTAGGGCGCGTGCTAGAGTAAGTCAGCATTATCGTAGGAGCCCGACGGTAATGTCAGAAACAACAGGGCTCATCATCGATGTTGTTTTGTTCGGAAATCTGTTAGGAAGTTTCGACCTAAGCCGCCGTGCAGTTCGCAGCTTCGGCCAATCTCACCCTGCTCTTTTCCTGTCGCAAGACAATATCACTACATCATAGGAGGACCCCTCATGGGTTCAAAACTTTTCGTCGGTGGGTTGCCGTACGCGGCAACGGAGCAGGAATTGACCGAGCTGTTCGGCCAGCACGGCACCGTGTCGTCCGCACAGATCGTCACAGACAAGTTCACCGGGCAATCCCGTGGATTTGGTTTCGTGGAAATGGGATCGCCTGCGGAAGCGCAGACGGCTATCAATGCACTCAATGGCTCGCAGTTCGGCGGCCGTTCCCTCACGGTGAACGAAGCCAAGCCGCGTGAACCCCGTTCCGACGGGGGCCGCAGCGGTGGTGGAGGATTCGGTGGCGGGGGCGGAGGTCGTGGCGGCAAGCGCGATCGCTGGTAGTCTCGCGCCTCGATAGAGGTGGTGACGGGGATGCTGTGAGACCCACAGCATCCCCGTTTTATTTGTGCGGGTGTGCTTCGCGAGGGACATATATGACGCGCCCAGTCTACTTGTCGGTCTTGCTGGATTTTCAGTGGCGCCTTGCGTACTCTCAGGTCCCATCATAACGACGTGTCCCAACCGATGACGATGACCGCCACACCCGCCAAGGCGCAATTTCCTCGTGAGCAGCAGGACGGCGCATTCGTGCGCCAAGGGGATGCCTTCAACGAGTGGGTGTCGTCGGACGGCAGCACGCCGTATCCCGCTGCGTCCGGGCGTTACCACCTCTATGTGTCCTGGGCCTGCCCCTGGGCGCATCGCATTATTCTTGCGCGGCAGTTGCTCGGGTTGACCGAGGCCATCAGCCTCTCCGCGGTCGATCCCATTCGCGACGAACGGGGATGGGCGTTTCGCGATGGGCCGGGACACGGCGCGGATCCTGTGAACGGCTTTGCCTTTCTCTCGGAGGCCTATCGCGCCACCGATCCCGCCTACAATGGACGCGTCACTGTGCCGGTTTTGTGGGATCGTGTCACGCATCGTATCGTGTCGAACTCTGACGACGATCTCTTGCGGATGTTGAACGGAGCCTTTCGTCCCTTCGCCACCACCGACGTGGACCTCTATCCCATGCCGCTGCGCGCGGAGATCGATCGGCTGAACGCATGGCTCTACGACACGCTGAACGACGGTGTGTACCGCGCCGGGTTTGCGACCTCGCAGTCGGTCTACGAACAGGCTGCACGTACGGTGTTTCGTACGCTGGACGATCTGGAGGCGCGCTTGGCGGCGAGCCGCTACCTGTGCGGCGAGCGTCCCGTCGAGTCGGACTGGCGGCTGTTCGTGACGCTCGTGCGGTTCGACGCGGTCTACCACGGGCACTTCAAATGTAACTCGCGTAAAATTGCCGAGTATCCCAACCTCTTCGGCTATCTGCGCGACTTGTATCAGCAGCCCGGAGTGGCCGCGACGGTGAACATGGATCACATCACGCGGCACTATTACGTGACGCATGACGATCTCAATCCGACAAGGATCGTCCCGATCGGGCCGCAGCAGGATTTGTCGGCGCCGCACGATCGCGCGCGATTGAGCCGAACGAATGCGAAGGGATGAAGTGTAGGATGGAGCCACAGGTGTGGCGTAACCAGGAGGATCACCGATGGTGCGAATAGCGGCGTTGGCGGTGGTATTGGCGGTTGTCGGCGGCACGTCCACCGTATGGGCGAAAGGCAAACCGGCGGAGAAACCCGGCATCAAGGTGACGAGCTCCGACGTGGTGCCCAATACGAAGATGAGTGTGCGCCACGTCTACAAAGGCTTCGGCTGCGAAGGCGGCAATCTATCGCCGGCGTTGGCCTGGTCGGATGTACCCGAGGGCACCAAGAGTTTTGCCATCACGGCCTACGATCCGGACGCGCCGACGGGGAGCGGGTGGTGGCATTGGGTCGTGTACAACATTCCCGCCGAGACTCGTGAAGTAAAAACCGGCGCGGGGGCTGGAGACGGAAGCCAGTTGCCGACAGGCGCTGTTCAAGGACGGACGGATTTCGGCAGCACCGGGTACGGTGGACCGTGCCCCCCTCCGGGCCATGGCAACCATCGGTATCAGTTCACCGTCCATGCGCTGAAGGTCGAGAAGCTCGACCTCCCGGCCGACGCGACCGCCGCCTTGATCGGCTTTCAGCTGACCGCCAACCGGCTTGGGAAAGGGACGTTGACGGGATTGTATTCCCGGTAGGCGGTGCAGTGGACATGGGACACAACGATGATGTCCGATTGCGCCTTGGGACAAGCATTTATTATCCGGCTACCCCTGTGTTATAGGGAGAGTATCGGCGACGGACGTCGCGGGATCGCATCGGACCTATGAACGAGAGCGGGCTCATCACGGCGAGGAGGCGAGGGATGGCAACACGGAACACCCGTGCCTGGGGGCGTGCGACAGGCTGCCTGGCGGTCATGAGTTTCGCGCTCGTCGGCTGCGGAACCGATGTCGTGAAGTTGGATGCGGGGGCGCTCGAACAACTGCGTCGCACGCCGGAGATTAAAGTCGTGCATTACCTTCCGCCGAATTTGGAAGTGCAGGGAACGACCCAGTTTGGCTACGGTGCTGCGGCCGGTACCTCGGCCGGGATTCAAGCCCATGCGCGCGATCAGTACGCCGGGGATATGATGTTCGTCGATCCGGTGTTGCGGATTCGGGATAAGGTCACCACGGCCGTCGTCAAAACGATCGACAACAAAAATCTCACGCCGATGCAGACACCGGTGCAAGATATGTCCATCGAGCGGCTCCGTGGCGTGGTCGGTTCCGGCACAGTGATGGATTTCGCCACCACGTACTGGGCCGTTGCGCCGCTGCCGTACAGTCAGCACGATCTGGTGCTCTACCGCGGGCGCGCGCGCCTTGTGCAATTCCCGGAGGGGAAGGTGCTGTGGCAGGGACTCTGCGATGTTGAAGCGGAAGATTCGGTCGGGATGCCGACCAATAAGTCCGCCCCGGTGACAAAGGGACAGGCAATCGCCGGCACCTTCGAAAATTTGGCGGACCGCTGCAGCGACCACCTGCTTGCCCAATTCAACGCAAGCGGTGCAGGGCGATAGGTCTCGCCCTTACGGCGGGGTCGGTGCTGCGTTCCACACGCCCGTGTACGGTTCGACTCCGGGCCGATCCACCACGGGCGGCAACTGATACATCACCTCGAGTGTCCGCAGCAAATTCGGGTGCGAGAGTCGTTGTGCCGACTGGCCTGCTTTGACCATCGGCCCGATCAGGATCGTCGGGACACGATTGTTTTCCTTCCCGTTGTCTTCATCCCACGTCAGAATCAGCAAACTCTTGTGAGCCTGCACCCAGTCGGCGTATCCGCCGATGCGGTCACGCACCCAGGTATCGGCTTGGCGGATGCGGTCGGGATCGGTGCCGTCGTGCATGTTGTTCAGGTTGTTGGGAATGACGATGCTGACCGTCGGGAGTTGCGCATAGTCTTTGGGAAACTCGGACAGCGGGCGATTGACGCTCGGCGGCAGCCCGTAACGACCGCTGTGTTGCCAGGCGACCCACGGCGAATGTTTTCTTGTGTAGTGATTCACCGCACAGACGGTGGAGCCGACTTCCGGAAGCCCTTCTGAAAAACCCGCAAACGTTTTTCCCGCCGTCAACAAGGCGTGCCCGAGATTGGGCGCCTGGAGCGTGAGCGGGCAGTCGTTGCCCGTGACGCCCTGCAGGCTGCCGGAAAAGAGTCCGATGTAATTCGGCTGGCTGGGGTGCGTCATGCCGTAGTACTGCGTCATGAGTGCGCCGCGCGCAGCAAGGCCGTTGATGAACGGTGCGTCCGGCGAGCCGATGATCGACGAGTAACTGTGATTTTCTAGGACCACGATGACGACATGGTCCGGCGTCGGGACGGGCACTTCGGCCAGAGCAAGCGATGGAGACACGAGGGCGAGGGCTATCGCGCACAATAGCCATACGAGGCCGAATCCCCGCAGGGCATGACGGGGGGATGGCCTGCTGCTCGGTCGCATGGAGGCGGTGATACCCTTGCGGCCTGTAGCGGATACTTGGGATAGGTCCATGGTTCGCTCCCGGTGCAGTGCTTTCCGATGACTATCCGTAGCCTACTCGCCGCGGAAAGGCAATGCAGAAGCAGAAACGGCATCGCGACGGGCGCCGTCTCCGACGGCTTGCAAACGACGGCAGACTCGTCATACCGTCAACGCAGACGATTCGCTCCCATTCAATTTAATCGACGAACCATGGCTTGGGTCCCCACACGCACCGAAATAGTCGTCACTGCCGGCGAGGCGCCGAAACGCATCGATGCGTTTCTCGCGAATCGCGATCCGGATCTGTCGCGCTCCGCCATCCAGCGACTTATTGAGGACGGGCGGATCCAGCTCAATCAGCATCCGGTGAAGCCCAGCCAGAAGATCAAACCCGGCGACACGATCACGCTCGAAGTCCCGCGCCCCGAACCGCTGGAAATTCAGGCGGAAGATATTCCACTCGACATTCTCTATGAAGACGATAGTCTGGTGGTGTTGAACAAACCGGTCGGACTCGTCGTCCATCCTGCGCCGGGCCATTGGGCGGGGACACTGGTGAATGCCTTGCTGCATCATTTTCATCGCGAAGAGGGTTCCCTCTCGACCGTTGGCGGCAAGGAACGTCCGGGGCTGGTCCATCGGTTGGATAAGGAAACGTCCGGCGTGATGGTGATCGCCAAGACGGACCAGGCGCATGTGGGCTTGGCCGCGCAGTTTAAGGCGCACAGCATTACGCGTGAATACGAGGCGCTGGTGTGGGGGCAGCCGAAGCCCGGACGCGGGACAATTGAGCTGGCGATCGGGCGCGATACGAAAGAGCGCAAAAAATTTTCCGCGCGTACGCGCAGCCCGAAAGCGTCGATCACCGACTACCGAGTGGTCGCGACGCTTGGCGGGAAGGCGGCGCATGTCGTCGTGCATCCGCGCACCGGGCGGACGCATCAGATTCGTGTGCACCTGGCGTCGATCGGGCATCCCATTCTCGGCGATCCCACCTATGGCGGTCGCAAGGTCGGCAGCTTGATGGGCGTCCGGGTGCCGCGGGTCATGTTGCACGCGCGGGTGCTGGGTTTTCAGCATCCAGTGGCGCAGAAGTATCAGGAATTTTCCGCGCCGGCGCCGGAAGATTTTGCGCAGGTGCGCGATCGGTTTGGGACGTCGACCGTTGCAGGCGCGCGGGGTTGACAGCGAGAAACCGGCAGCGTATCAGTCTGCTGCGTCGAATCATCATCGCGGACAAGCTGGGAACACCTCGTGGAAACCACGCAAGCGCTCGACACCATCGGCACCTTGGTTATGCACCTGAAGGGCTATGCGGCGAAGTTGCCGGCCGTGGTGCACTTGGCGGCCGTGCCGGGCGGCGTGCGGCCGAAATTCGAATCGATCGAGGTGTTCGAGCAAACGCTCTCGCGGTTTCGCGAGCAAGCGGGATCGTCGCCGTTTAAACGGTTCACGCCGTTGTTCACCGAATCGCTCGAAGCGTTCGAAGTCGGCAATGTGTTGGGAACGATCCAGCCGGTGTTGGCGGTGTTGGATCAGATCGAACAACTCAATCGCGAGAAACTCGTGACGGTCGGCACGCAGGACCGTGCGCGGATCGCCGAGTACCGCACGAGTTTGCATAAGATGCTGCCAGGCAATCAGCCGGAGTTGGAAGGCGCGGGGCGCGGATTGTAACGGAGCGTCGCTGCGCGCCGTGTGGCGTACGGCGCAGTCCTGTCAGTGGCCCATTTTCGGGCCGGCCGCATTCGCGCCGCGAGAGACGAGCGAGATTTTTACGACGGCATGGCAGTTCGGGCAGGTCGCCTTCACCGTGTTGTCGTCGATGTAGGTGAGTTGGTCCTGTGTCAGCCACATGAGCGTAAAACATTTCGGGCAGGTGCGAACTTGGGTGGCCATGTCGAAAGATCCTTTGCCTGATGCGCCGTCTGTGTCTCGACCCGACGCTCACCCCGAGCGCCGGTCGCGCGCTACTCTAATATAGAGGCGATATGTCCCTCAAGATCAAAGCCGAGGCCCAGCCGTCGGCGAAGGGCGGCGTCATCGATTACCGGGATGCGGCCGGTGTGGAGCCGGAGGCCCTGCTCCGCCTCTACCATCAGGCGCCCTGGGCGAAGACACGCACGCTGGACGATACGCGACGGATGTTGTCGCAGACCGACGTCTGTGTCGGCGCATGGGACGGCGACACCCTCGTGGGCTTCGGTCGTGTCCTCACCGATTTTCTGTATCGCGCGACGATTTGGGATGTCATCGTCGACCGTCACCACCAAAAACGGGGTATCGGGACCGAGATCGTGCAACGCATTCTGCACCATCCCCGACTCAATCAGGTCGAATTGTTTTGGCTCTGCACGAGACGTCCGGGATTTTACGAGCGGCTCGGGTTTTCGTCGAAAGCGCAAACAGGGCTCGTGTGGACCAGGTCGGAACACGCGAAGCAGGAGTAGATCGAGGCAACAAGAGGGAGGAAGAAAAAGCTCCGTCCGACACCAAGCGTAGGGCTCGGCGCCGGACGACGCCGGTCGGAATCTAGAACGTATACTTCACACCGAACAACAGATTCGCCGAGGAGGCATCGAAGCTCCCGGCATTCACGCCACCCACTTCCAGTCCGCCACGGTTCCGCTTCCACGCCAACTCTGCGTTCAGCATGAGCCGGTCGCTCAGGGCATAGTCGAGGCCGCCGGCCAGACGGAATGCGAAGGTCGTTCCCATACTGGTCTTCGCGATCCCTCGCGATTCGTCGAACATATTGATGTTCGCGCCGATACCGGTCGAGAGGTAGGGGATCACGGCACCGAAATGTCCGGGCCGGTATTCCAAGGTCGGCAAGACGGTGATCGTATTGGACGTCCCGACCTTCGAACCGGTCACTTGGTTGTCGAACGTATGCCGGTCCCACTCCACCAACATCCCGGCGCGGAAAAAGCGATTCAGGCCGTATTGCACCTGGAGGTTAACGGCAGGGCCAAGGCCCGCATCCGTCGTGGGGATCGTTTCCTGCGTCGGGATCGACAGTCCAGCGCGGAATCCCGCCGTCCACCGTCCCTCTTGCGCCTGTCCTTCATGGACCCAGTCGGCCTGGGCCGTGGGGAGCATCGTGAAACTTGCGGCGGCGACGGCCGCTGCACAGAACAATTGTCGAAGCTGGTGCATCTGCATGGAGACTCCTTTTCGCGCATCGGGTGCCCACTCGACACGCTGGAACAATGCGGCGCCGCGCCGCAGTGATTAAAATCCGTAACGGAGGCCGAACAACCAATTCAAGGTCGAGAAGTCGGCGTTGTTGGCGCGATTGCGTTTCCACGCGGCTTCGGTGTTGAGCATCAAGCTCTTCGGTGCGTTCGGGAACCAGTTGGTCAGCGGATAGTCGAGCCCGGCCGCCGTGCGCCAGGCGACGCTGTCCGATTGATTGTCGTCGTTGATGTTGACGCCGATCCCCATCGAGCCGTAGGGCATGACCGGGCCGAAACGTCCAGGGCGGAATTCCAACACGGCGGGCATAAACGACACGGTGTTGAGCGAGCCGCCCCTGCGCTGGATATGGTGGTGGTCCCAATCGAGCATCATGCCCGCGCGGAACCAGGCGTTGATCGTGTACATGCCGGAGAAGTTGACCGTTGGGCCGACCTTCGAGGTGCCGGTCGATTGCGTCATGAAGCCGGGGCCTGCACGGAAGCCCATGACGAACTGCTCGTCACCCGCCGTCCCCTCGTATTTCCAACCCCAATCCTCGGCCTGCGCAGGCGGTGCCTGCACCGCCGCTCCGACGATCGCGCACCAGACGAGCGCCAGCCACAGACGTTTCGTTGCGTGTCGCACTCATGCCTCCTGGGAAAGATAATGGTCTGCGTCGCGGACGTGTGTGCCGTGACGGTCCCATCTATACCCGACGATGCCGTTCGATTCAAGGCGCGGGACTCTGTCAATGTCGGTTGCTGTCTCTGAAGCGGGAAAGTACTTAGCCGACGCTCTGGCGACGCATGCGTTTCGGCGAGCGCCACACCGAAAGGAAAAAGAGTGCAGTCGCAAGCAGCACGATCGTCGGCCCGGACGGCAAGTCCCAGGCATACGACACCAATACGCCCCCGACGGCGCAGACGATCCCGATCGCCACCGAGTAGGCGGTCAGTTGCGAGAGACTATGCGTCCACTGATAGGCTGTGGAGGCGGGAATCAGCACTAGTGCGAACACGAGAATGGCGCCGACCGTTTTGAGCGACACGACCACCGTCACCGCGATCAAACTCAACAACAAAAAGTAGATGCGCCGCGCCGGAATGCCGGAGGCCTCCGCCATGTCCTGGTCGAATGCGATGAAATACAACTCCTTGGAAAAGAGGATCACCGCCGCGACGACGAGGCATCCGAGTCCCGCGATGGTGAAGAGTTCATCCCGTGTGACCGCGAGCACGCTGCCGAATAAATAGCCGTAGACCTCGGCATTGTAGGACTTCATCAAGCCGAGAAAGAGGATCGCCAGCGCCATCGTCGCCGTATAGAGAATGCCGATGGACACGTCCAGCTTCATGCGCCCCTGCTCTTCGAGCAGCCCCACCGTCCAAACCGTGCCGAGTCCGAAGGCGACGGCCAGGGCCAGCGGAGGCCAGCCCAGCAAATACGCCAGCGTGACGCCCGCGAACGCGGCGTGCGCCGTTCCGGCTCCGATGAAGGCGAGCCCACGCAGTACGACGAAGACGCCGATCAGCGAGCAGAGCCCGCCGACGAGTGCGGCCGCAAGGAGCGAGCGCTGCATAAAGTCGAAGGTCAGGAGTTCCAGCATCGTGGGTCGGTGTCGTGGGCGCGCGTCGGTCCGGCTTAGTGGTGGTGATGGTAGTCCTGCACGACGACGAGGCCTTCGTCGGAGACGACGACGTTTTTATCGTAGACGCTTTGCAGCACATGCGGTTGTAAGACTTCAGCGGGCGGGCCGGCAGCCGCCAGGCGGCGATTGAGCAACACCAACCGATCGACATGCGGGCTGATCAGATTCAGGTCGTGCGTCACAAATAGCACGGTTAAGCCCATTTCGCGGTGCAGGTGCCGAACGAGGTCGAGCAGCTGTTGCTGCGTCGTCATGTCGATGCCCGTCGTCGGCTCGTCGAGCAATAAGACCTGCGGCTCTTGCGCGAGCGTGCGGGCGATCATCACCCGCTGTTGCTGGCCGCCCGACAACAGACCGAGCGCGTGGTCCGCGTACCCTTCCATGCCGACTTTGGTGAGTGCCTGCGTTGCGATCTCGCGGTCGCGTGTACCCGGGCGCTTCAACAGGCCGAGCGCCCCATATCGCCCCATCATGACGGTCTCGAACACGGTGATCGGGAAATGGCGATCGCGCGCACTCATTTGCGGCAGATAGCCGATCCGCGCGCGATGGTGGCAATGCATGTCTTCGCACGCGCAGTCGAAAATTTGTAATGTGCCGGTTCGTGGCGGCAACAGGCCGAGGATGGCGCGGCAGAGCGTCGTTTTTCCGGAGCCGTTGGGCCCGATGACGCCGATGAATTCGCCCTCGTGGATATCGAGGGTGATGTCGTCGAGCGCCGTGACGCCGCCGGGAAATCCGAACGAGGCAGACGCAAAACGAATGATCGGGCGGCGAACGATATCGAGGATCATGCGGGACGGCGAAATGGACTCTGGTGCGACGGCCGGTGCCGAACCGTCGTCATGCGGAGCGACCGGTCGATCTACCCGAACGCCTGCACCAATTGGAGCACATTGTAGCGAAGCATGTCGAGGTAGGTCTCGGTGCCGGGCAAGCCGCCGGTGAGCGGGGTGAGGACGACCAGTCGCGCGCCGGTTTCGTCGGCCAAGAGGCGCGCCAGTTTTTGGTTGAGCTGCGGCTCGGAGACGACGACTTTGATCTTGTCGCGGCGAATTCGTTCGATCAACTGACGAAGGTGCCGCGGCGAGGGCTCCGAGCCGGATTGCGCCTGAATATCCGCCACGATCTCCAGTTGAAATCGCCGTGCGAAATAGGGCCAGGCCGGATGGTGCGTGACGATACGTCGGTCGGTGAATTGTGCCAGGCGCGCCCGTAACTCCTCCGTGGTGGCGGTCAATGTGCGGCGATAGTCGGCTGCGTAGATCGTGTAGCGATCGGCGTGGGTCGGATCGACCTGGCCGAGCGCGGTCGCGATATGGGTCACCATCATGGCGACGTTGTCCGGATCGAGCCAGACGTGCGGGTTGCCGCGGACATGGCCATGGTGCGCCTCCGCCTCGTGCGAGCCCGACTCCTCGATCAACGGAATGTCGCGGGAGACGGTGACGACGTGGAGGTGCGGATTACCCGCGCTTTTTACCAAACCCGACACCCACACTTCGAGCCCGGCGCCGATTTCGACCAACAGCTGCGCTTTGCGCAGGGCGACGAGGTCGCTCGGCTTCGGCGAGTACGAATGTTCGCTTTCCAGCCCGGACAGCAACGAGACGACGCGCACATGTTCGTGCCCGACCTGTTGGACGAGGTCTTTGAGAACAGGCAAGGTCGTAATGACTGATAGGGGTTCTTCGGCGTACGTCGCCTGTGCCGAGAGAAACGACGTGGTCGCAGCGAGCAGCATGGATGCGGCGACGCAGAGTCTCGGCGCCCATGTTCGGATGCGGCCACTGAGCCTGTTCGACTGGTTGGTGTAGGCCGGATACACAACGGAATGAGACATGCCCGGACCCTATCATCGGGTTTTTTGCACTGTCAACGCAGGGGCTGACCGTATGGCAAGACCGGTGGACGCACGTACGGATCGTCGTACAGGCATGCGACCCTGGTGCAATGATGACCTCGTATTGCACCCCATGATAGGGTAACGCCCCTATGTATGTGATCGGTCTGATGTCGGGCACAAGCGGCGATGGCGTCGATGCCGCGCTCGTTCGTATCGACGGGGGCGGGGCACGTCTGCGTATCGCGCCGGTGGCGTTTGCCGCGCAGCCGTATACGGCTGCCTTCCAGCGGCGCCTCATGCACGCAGCGCTGTCTGGCTCCGTACGCGAGATCTGTCATCTGAACGCGGTTCTGGGCGAATGGTTTGCGCGCGCCGCCTTGCGCGTGATCGCGCAGGCCGGGTTGTCGTCGCGCGATGTCTGGCTCATCGGGTCGCATGGGCAGACTCTGCATCATCTCCCGAAGGGTGTCCGAGAACCGGGCCTGGGCCTCGTGCGCTCGACCTTACAAATCGGCGAGACCGCCGTGATCGCCGAACGGACGGGTATCACGACAGTCGGGAACTTTCGTGCGCGCGACGTTGCGGCCGGCGGGCAGGGCGCGCCGCTTGTCCCAGCCGTGCACCACCTGCTTTTTCAACATCGGACGAAGACGCGGCTCGTGGTGAACCTGGGCGGTATCAGCAATGTCACGTATCTCCCGGCTGGCGGGGATGCCACGACCGTCCGCGCCTTCGATACAGGACCCGCCAACATGTTGCTCGATGGTGCCATGCAACGATTGACCGACGGGCGTCGGCGTATGGATCGCAATGGCGCATTGGCCTGCACGGGGCAGCCGGACCCTGTGCTGCTGGCGCAACTGCTCAGACATCCGTTCCTCTCACAACGTCCGCCGAAATCTACCGGGCGAGAAGAATTCGGCGAGCCGTTTTTGGACGAGATCTTTCGCGTACAACGTCGCCGCCGATTGTCCTCGGCCACGCTGCTTGCGACGTTGGCGCGATTTACAGCAGAGGCGGTGTGGACGGCGCGGTGCTGGTGTCCCGGCCCGATCCACGAGTTGTTGATCGCGGGCGGAGGTGTGCGCAACCGCGCGGTGATGGCGGCGTTGGCCGACGTTGCGGCACCGGCGACGGTGCGGACGGTGGATGAGGTAGGCTGGGCGAGCCAAGCATTGGAATGTACGGCCTTTGCCGCCTTTGCCTATCAGACGATGCACGGGGGGTGCGGCACGCTTGCGCAAGTCACCGGCGCACGGCATCCGGTCGTGATGGGAGACATTGTGCCTGGCGGACAACCCTGGTCGCTCGGCCTGCGAGTCGTGAGTCCGCGTTCGTCGACGCACAGTCGGCGACCACGTACGAGACGCCGCGCCTCATGAACGCGTTCCTGCAGCAACTCGGTGTGCCGCTCTGGGCGGTCGCCACTGCGATTGTCCTGCTGATCGGTCTCATGATCGTCCTCCTGCAACGACGGCGAACAGAGCCGTCGGCGTCGACCTCCGACGAGCGTGTCGCCTGGGGCGGTGTGTCCGTTGCACCGCAGGCGCTCGTCAGCCCCGCCGCCTTGTCGCTCTACAATCTCATCAAGTTTGCCGTCGAAGATCGGTATCTCGTCTGCGTGCATGTGCCGGTCTGGTCGCTGGTGACGGTACAGACGGAAGATCCGGCGGTTCGGCGCGCGCTGTTGCGAAAAGTGGCACTGCGCCGTGTGGACATGGCGTTGCTCCATCCGGGCACGCGGCTGGTGGAACAGGTCATTATTCTCGACGGCGAGCCAGGACCGACCGACGCGCGACGACGCCACAGCGAAGTCGCCGAGCGTCTTTTGCGCGAAGCGGGTATCGTAGTGACGCATCTGAATGCGGCCGGCAGTTATTCGATTTCGGAATTGCAGAAGGTGTTGGGATTGGAGCCGCCCGAGGATTAACTCGGGCGGTTGTTCGTCGTCACTGGTGGGTGTGCGTGCCGCGTGCCGCCTACTGCGTCGCGTCCGGGTCGCGGTCGCCCGTCGGGTCGAATTTCGACAGCTCCTTCCGTGCGACATCCGCTTCCATCGTTTCCGGCCATTCCGTCACCACCCGTTGAAAGGTGATGCGCGCTTCCTGTGGCTGCCCCATCTTCGTGTGCGTCAGGCCGATCTTCAACGTCGTCGCGGCCATTTTGGGATTGGATGGATAGTAGGAGACCAGGCTCGAAAAGGTCTCCATCGCCTGGTCGTAGTGGCCGAGGCGGTACTGGCATTCGCCCATCCAGTAGCGCGCGCTCGGGGCCAATCCAGATTTGCCGTGGAGCTCGAGGAACAGCCGGAATCCAGCGAGCGCCGCGTCGTAGTCGCGCTGGCGGAATTCCTCCATCACACGGTCGTAGAGACGCCGCGGAGCATCTTGCGAGACGGCGGGAGCCGCCTCAACCTGCGAGGCGACGACAAGAGGAGTCACGAGGCTGCCGCCGAGTATGACGGCCATCATGATACGCCCGAGCAAATGCCGCGAGCGGCGACCAAGTTGACGCACCGTCCGGCAATGGAGCGGACGAATGGACCGACGAGTCAGGTTCCACTGGTGTGCCATAGTCTCCTCATCTCGATGCGGGGCTGATAAACGCGCATCTGGCGGGATGAATCGCAAGGCATGTGCCCGTGCGCCGGAGGGACAATTTTTGCGCATGGGGGCTAACTGACCGTCGAACGGGCGAAATTCCCAGGAGCCAAAAATCGGCGCTGCTTGGGGCTTGTCCCCTCTTGTCCGACAGCGGACGAGAAAAGGACAGGCCATAGAAGCCTGAAAGGTGGGCATGGATTTCTCCCGTGCCAGGCGTGGAAATACCCACCAGATTCGCCCCTTGCTTGACAGCGCGGAGCGGCCATTGGCATATGCGGAGCGACCATGTCGCCGACACCCGATTCCCATCAATCCGCTGCAGGCCCTTCTCACCCGGGCGCGCCGCTGAGTGCGCTGCTCGATTTGGCGACGGTCCCGCGCGTGACGCCGCCGCCGAATCCGCTCGGTGGACAGGTGTTGGTGGTAGACGCCGCCGATCCGCGTGCCTACGCCGTGCCGAGCGCCGCGCTGGCTGATGCAGGACCGACGGATCTCATTTTTCTTCAGCCAGGGTTGTACGAAGACAAGGTGTTTGTCGCGGCGCGTCCCATCCAACTCGTCGGTGCGGGGCGGGATCTGGTGTATGTCGTCGGGCGACGTGCCGGCCCGTTGTATCTGCAAGGGGTGCCGTCGGGACGGATCGAGGGCATCACGTTTCGGTATGTGGGCAGCGACCAGCATTCGGCCGTCAATGTCTTGGATTCGACCTGTACGATTGCGCGCTGTCGCGCGATGGAGGCCGTGCTTTCGGGCGTGCTGTTGTACGGCCCGGAATGTCGCGCGTGCCTGATTGAAACCGAAGTGTGCGGCAACCGCGAGTCCGGCATTTTTGTATTCGGCGGGGCGAGTCCGCGCGTGGCGGACAATCTCACCTGGGGAAACCATCATTTCGGTTTGGCCGTGCGCGATGCGGGCGGACAGGCGGAGTTTGTGCGCAACGAATCGCGCGACAATTGGCTCAGCGGCATGCTGCTGTTCGGCGAGGCGCAAGCGATGCTGTTGGAAAATCGGCTGGTGAGCAATCGGCAGTGGGGCCTGGTCATGACGCCGGAGTGTCGGACGATTCCAGCGGGCGACGAACTCCTCCAGGCGAATCGGGTCGGCGACAATCCGCGCGGCGCCCTTCATGTGACGGAGCATCCGCTGGCAGATATCGGACGGTGATGACGGAGGGTTTGCGTGCGGGCGAGTGAGTCAGATCGTTAGAGCCAGCGCTTTCGGTGGAAGTACCACAACATGCCGAGGGCGATCCCCAACATCGTCAACAACGTCAGCGGATACCCCCAGGGCGATTTCAGTTCCGGCATGTACTCGAAGTTCATGCCGTAGATGCCGGCGATAAACGTCAGCGGCATGAAGATCGTCGTGATGACCGTCAGCACTTTCATGACGGCCGTCATGCGATTGCTGGCGCTCGACAGATACAATTCCAACATGCCCGCAATGAGGTCGCGCAACGCCTCGACGGCGTCGATCACCTGGATCGTGTGGTCGTAGACGTCGGCCAAGTAGGTGCGGGTGAACTCGGTGATGAGTTGCGATTGGCCGCGTTGCAACGTGCCGATGACTTCGCGCAAAGGCCAGACGGCGCGGCGGACGAAGAGGATGCTGCGGCGTAAGCGGTAGAGGTCTTTCAAGACTTCCGGTTTCGGGTCGGTCAGCAACAGATCTTCGACCTGTTCCGTCACCTCGCTGATGCCTTCCAACACGCCGAAATAGTTGTCCACGATCGCGTCGAGCAGCGTGTAGACCAGGTAGTCCGAGCGTTGTGTGCGCAAGCGGCCCCGGCCGGTGCGCAGACGTTCGCGCACGGGGCCGAACGGATCGCCGCCGTTTTCTTGAAACGTCAGCACGAAGCCCTGGCCGAAGATGATGCTGATTTGCTCGGTCGACAGTTCGCGCGTGGGCACCGTGTAGATTAACGCTTTGGCAACGACGAACGCATAGGTCACGTAGTCGTCCCACTTCGGCCGCTGCTCGGTATTGACGATGTCTTCCAGGACCAACGGGTGCAATTGAAACTGCGCGCCGAGCTTTTCGATCAAGGTGAGATCGTGCAAGCCGCTGATGTTGATCCAGGTGATGACGTTGTCGTTGAGCAACGTCGGAATGTCGTCGATGCTTTTGAGCGCACCTTCCTGGTGGTGGTCGCCGTTGTATTGAATGACTGTCAGCGTGATGGGGCCGGTGCGGGTTTCGCCGATCGGTACCAGGGTGCCCGGCGGCAACCCGGCTTTACGTGAACGGCGCCGTTTCGCCTTGGGTTTAGGCGCATCGGTCCCAGGGGGCACGTACGGCGTCGTCGTCGCTACGGATGTATCCGGCGTCTGCGCGTCGGTCGTTGTCGATGGAGAAGAAGCCATAGTCCGTCGATGCGCCGTTGAGTAAAACGGAGCGTCGGGCCACTCTACCCGGACGAGTGGAGCCGTGCAATGGAGATGTGATCCGGTCGGTGTGGAGTGCCACAAAAGCAACGGGCCCTCTGGGAGTACCAGAGGGCCCGGTCATGTGCGCATAAATTTGGTTGCGGGGGCAGGATTTGAACCTGCGGCCTTTGGGTTATGCGTACCGCTACAGCTTTCGCTGCCTGGCTGAGCCAGTTCGTGGTCTGGACTTTCCCTTCACCCTCGACGGCGCGTTGCCATCGGTCGGGTGCCTGCCATCAAGTCTCTACACCTTCTCAAGCACTGGATGAGTCGCTTGAGCTTGGCTCGGGATTACCCCGCTAACGGTTTCCCCGAATTTGACAGGTGTTCGCGCAGAAGTTTCTTTCTGCGCAGCCCCTTGCAGGATCAGGTGCCATGCGTTCCGATAAGCGGCGGAACGTGGTTTCCGCTGACGTTTCTCGCTTTCTACCAGGTGAATTTCACTGGCATAGGCGATGAAGACTTCAATTGGAAACACGTAGAACAGGTTTTTTTCTTCCAGGTACGCTAAGGCGAAATCGAAATCGGAAAGTGTGTACACCTCCCGAATCATTCTCCGCCTGTTCGTCTTAGTCCGGCGATTATCGACAACGAAGTTGCCGCGTGACTCGTCAAACCAAGCGCACTTGACCTGAATCTTGAGTAGAGTTCCGTGAACGTCGAAGACCAGATCGTATGGAAGCCGATCTCCGATTGGTTTCAGAACCCCCCAACCATGCTTGAGCGCCTCAAGAATGGTTGCCTGTTCTGCGATGTCCCCTTTGAGCTTTGTGCTCACGGAGATCCTGCGGATTGAGCCCAACGAGCTACCGAGCTGCTCCACCCCGCGAACGGACTGTAACAAACGGTTTCTCGGAGAGTCAAGGAATGTCTTGCCGCTGTCGCGGTGTGCGCCGCTGTGCATTGCGTTGCTTCGTGAAGAATGTTAAAGCGAGCCATGCGAATAATTTTTATGGGCACACCGGAATTTGCGGTGCCGTCGCTCGTGGCCTTGTTGACCTCGGACGATGAGGTCGTCGGTGTTGTCACGCAACCAGATCGGCCGAAGGGACGCGGGCAAACACTTACGCCGCCGCCGGTGAAGGTGCTCGCGCAGCAGCACGGCAAGTCGGTGATCCAGCCGACCAAGATGAAAGATCCGGCGTTGCTCGAGGCGCTGAAGGCGTGGAATCCCGACCTGATTGTTGTGGTAGCCTTCGGGCGTATTTTGCCGCCGTCGATTCTCGCACTGCCGCCGCACGGCTGTGTGAACGTCCATGGGTCGTTGTTGCCGAAATATCGCGGCGCCGCGCCGATCCAGTGGGCCGTTATCAACGGCGAGCAGGAAACCGGCATCACGACGATGTTGATGGACGAGGGGATGGATACGGGCGCGATGTTGTTGCGCGAGGCGACGGCCATCCGGCCGGACGATACCAGCGGAACACTGGCCGAGCGGCTCTCGCAGATCGGCGCGCGGCTGTTGATCGAGACACTTCGTCGACTCAAGGCCGGGCAGCTGCAGCCGATTCCTCAAGACAATGCGCGGGCCACGCTGGCGCCGATCATCAAAAAAGAACATGGCGTCATCGATTGGAGTCTCTCGGCGGCCGCGATCGTGAACCGCATTCGCGGGTTTACGCCATGGCCTGGGTCGTCTACCTATCTTGGCGACGAACGGTGGACGATCTGGCGCGCGATGGTCGTGCCGCCGGACGCATCGCTTACGGCAGAATCCGAACCAGGGACGTTCTTGCGTGGCGGTAAAGACGGTATTCTCGTGCGAGCGGGAGACGGCGTTGTGGCCGTGATGGAACTGCAAGTGCCGGGGAGTCGCCGAATGTCCGCGGGAGATTTTCTTGCCGGCCATCGTCTACAGCCGGGCGCCCGTCTTGGCGGGCCATCGAAGACTGAACACAGCGCTACCTCGGCGTCGGCGTGACTCCGCCACCTTCCCCCACGCGACCGACTGCGCGTGGACTTGCCCTGACGGTCCTCAACAGCATCGATCGCGATGCCTGTCAGCTCGATGAAGCTATCGCGCGGGCCCTGACCGGGCACCAGGTCGATCCGCGTGACCGCGCGCTGTTGATGGAGCTTGTGCATGGCGTGTTGCGTCATCGGCTCGCGTTGGATTGGCGTCTTGATCATGTGGCCGATCGGCCGATGGCGAAACTGCCGGCCCTCGTCGCGCACATTCTTCGCCTCGCCGCCTACCAACTGATTCACCTGACAAAAATTCCTGCGTCGGCCGCTGTGAACGAAGCGGTCACGCTCGTGCGACGGCGCATGCGCGAACCGCACTGGGCCGGGTTCGTTAATGCGGTGCTACGCGCGATGATTCGCACCGCGCCGCCCGATCTGCCGGATCGAGCCGCCGACCCTGTGGCCCATCTGTCGATTCGATATTCCTGTCCGCCGTGGTTGGTTACGCGGTGGGTCGAACGGATGGGACTTACCGATGCGGAGGCCTTGTGTGCCGCGACCTGTCAGCCTCCGCCGATGACGGTTCGAGTTAATACGATGCTGCAAAGTCGTGCGGATGTGCTGGCCGCATGGCGCGCAGCCGGCTTGTCGGCTGTCGAGACGGTCGTGAGCGCGACAGGCATCCAGGTCGTCGACGGCGGACATCCGTCGCAGTGGCCCGGGTATTGTGAAGGGTGGTTCTACGTAGAGGACGAGGCGGCGCATCTGATTCCGACCCTGCTCTCGCCGCAGCGGGGCGAGCGGGTGCTCGATGCCTGCGCCGCGCCGGGAGGCAAGGCGCTGCACTGCGTCGAGTTGATGCGTGGGCAGGGTGAGGTAGTGACCGTCGATCGGAGTGGGCCGCGTCTGGCGACGTTGCGCGACAATATTGCGCGACTGCGCGCGACCAATGTGGCGGTTGTGGCGCACGATTGGCGCCGCGTGCATGACGGCGCGGTGCTTCCGGAGCCGTTGCGCAGACCATTCGACCGGATTTTGTTGGACGCGCCGTGCAGTGCGCTGGGAATTTTACGCAGGCACCCAGAAGGCAAATGGCAGAAGCGCGCGGACGACCTGTCGGCGCATCGCGATGCGCAACGCGAGATCCTTCGCGCAGTCAGTCGTCTCTTGCGACCCGGCGGCACGATCGTCTATAGTACGTGCTCTACAGAACCTGAAGAAACCATTCAGATTATTGACGAATTTCTTGCCTCGCACAGAGAGTTCGTTCGCGAATCCGTCGCCGATCGGCTTCCGACCGCAGCGTTGCCATGGGTGACCGAGCAAGGGGATCTGTGCACGGCCGTCTCCCGCGATTTGTCGAATGCGAGGAGTGGGACAGACGCGGTGGCGGACAAGCCCCTCGTCGACGAGACAACGCAGACGCAAATTCGACCGATGGATGGATTTTACGCAGCCAGTCTCCGCCGTACGCATGAATAGACCGACGCTCAAAATCGCCCCCTCGATCCTCTCCGCCGATTTCGCGCGGCTGGGCGAAGAAGTCGCCAAACTGGAAGCCGCCGGGGCCGACTGGGTGCACGTGGACGTGATGGACGGCCACTTCGTGCCGAACCTCACGATCGGGCCGCCGATCGTGGCCGCCGTGCGCAAGGTCACGAAGCTGCCGCTCGACGTCCATTTGATGATCACCGATCCGGATCGGTACATCGGCGAGTTCGCCGACGCAGGCGCCGATTATTTGACCGTTCACGTGGAAACCTGTCCGCACCTACATCGTACCGTGCAAGCCATTCGCGAGCGCGGCGTGAAGCCTGGTGTGACGCTTAATCCGGCGACGTCGATTACGACGCTCGAAGAAATCGTTGTCGATGCCGAGCTCATTCTTGTGATGAGCGTGAATCCCGGATTCGGCGGCCAACAGTTTATTCCTGCCGCCCTCGATAAAATCGCCCGTGTGCGTGCGTTGATCGATCGTCGGCAGAGCCATGCGTTGCTGGAAGTCGACGGCGGTGTGAAGCCCACCAACGCGGCGGCTATCGTCGAGGCGGGTGCGGACGTGCTGGTTGCAGGCTCCGCAATTTTTTCCCATCCCGATTATCGCCAGGCTGTGAACGCCTTGCGGGCTGCCGGGCCGGCGCTCGCGGCGTCAGCTTCCGGCGCATCGTCCACCAGCGGCCACGCTCGGCCACGTTAGCGAGGATCAGTGGACGGCGCGGCATCGATCGACAGTCTGCATCCCCTCGAAATCAAAGTCCTCACGACGCTCGGCGCTGCGGCGTCCGGCGACGCCATGGCGTTGGACGCCATTCGCCAGGCCACGCAACTCGATCAGTCGCAACTCAACATGGCCGTCGAGTGGCTGTTGGCCAAGGCGTTGATCCGCGTCGAATCGGAAACCGTTACTTCGTGGGTTGTGCTGACGCCGCTCGGCGAGCAGCAGCAAGCAGCGCGCGCCCCGATCGAACGGATCCTGGCGGCGGTGCGACAGGGTGCCGACCACGGGGAAAGTTTTACGATCCAGCAGCTCTCGGCGAGCGAACAGGTCGAGCCGTCGCAAATCAGCGGTGTGATCGGCCTGCTGAAAAAAGAGGGCGTGATCCTCATCGTGCAGGGCGGATACGTACAGGGCACCGGGCAGCCGAGCCCGACGGCGGACTGTTTGCGTGGGTTACTCGATCGCCTTCGGAAGGGCGCGGTGGAATTGACCGCATTGGGCGACGCGCAGCAGACCGTCGTTCGGCAACATGCGGTGCGGCGCGGCAATACGCAGGAGCCGTTCCGTATCGACGAGCGTGTGCATCGTCTGTTTCGCCTGACGGATGCGGGGAGCCAAGCCGCGACGGCGCTCAAACATGCGGACACGGCGGAAGAAGTCACGCAGCTGACGCCGGAGATGTTGAAAGACGGCTCCTGGCGCTCGAAACGCTTTCGAAAATACACCATCAGCTTGCGGCCGCCGCGTGTGGCGCCGGGCAAGCGACATGCGTATCGGCAATTTCTCGACACCGTCAAAGCCAAACTCGTCGGCATGGGGTTCGAGGAAATGCGCGGCGAGTTGGTCGAGACGGAATTTTGGGGCATGGATGCGTTGTTTATGCCGCAGTTCCATCCCGCGCGCGACATTCACGACGTGTACTTCGTCAAGTCGCCGCGGTACGCCACGCATATTCCGGAGCCGTTTCTCTCGCGTGTGGAAGCGGCGCATCATGACGGGGGCAAAACCGGGTCGACCGGATGGGGTTACGCGTTCGATGCGGAGCGGACGAAGCGGCTGATCCTGCGCAGTCAGGGCACGGCGGTGTCCGCCCATTGTTTGGCGAACGGCCCGCGGAATCCTGGGAAATATTTTTCCATCGCGCGCTGCTTTCGGTACGACCAGGTCGATGCGACCCACGCCACGGACTTTTTCCAGATCGAAGGGATTGTGCTGGGCGCGGATATCAATTTCCGTACGTTGCTCGGTCTGCTCAATTTGTTCGCGCGCGAAGTGGCGCAAGCCAAGGAAATCAAATTCCTCCCGGCCTACTTCCCCTTTACGGAGCCGTCGGTCGAGCTGCACGTGCGCCATCCGAAGCTCGGATGGATGGAGCTCGGCGGGGCGGGCCTGTTCCGTCCGGAAGTGACGACGCCATTGGGTGTCGATGTGCCGGTGATCGCATGGGGCTTGGGGCTGGATCGTATGGCGATGGTCGCGCTGGGTATTCACGACATTCGCGATCTCTTCACGGGCGACTTGGATATGATCCGCACGACCAGAGGACGTTTGTAAGCCGACGTACCATGCCCACGATTTCGTTCCATCCCAACGACCTGTTGCCGCTTCTCGCCGGTGTCGGCGCCAAAAAGTCGGCGCCCGTGACGCCCGCGCAGATCGAGTCGTTGCTCACCCTCGTGAAGGGCGAATTCAAAGGGCAGGATTCCGAGACCGGCGAATGGCGCGTCGAATTACAAGACAGCAATCGTCCGGATCTCTGGTGCAGCGAAGGGATTGCCCGCCAGCTCCGTATCAAAAAACAGGGGAAGGCCGAGGCCTATCCGTTTTTTGCGTCGAAAAAATCTCCGACACGTCAGGTGCGTGTGGCCAAGGGGATGGATCGCGTACGCCCCTATGTCGCCGCCTGTGCCGCGATTGGGTACGCGGTGACGGAGAGCGGGCTCGCGCAGTTGATCCAGACGCAGGAAAAACTTGCCGATATTTTCGGCCGCAAACGGAAGACTGTCTCCATCGGCGTCTATCGTCTGCCGGCGATTCAATTCCCCGTGACCTACGACCTGGTGGCGCCCGACGCCGTGTCCTTCACGCCGCTCGGCATGGACACCGCCATGACACCGGCGGAAATTCTGATGGTCCACCCGAAAGGGCTGGAGTACGGCTCGATCGTGAGCGGCCAGGAGCGGCTGCCGATTTTGCGGGACAAAAAAGGTCAGGTCCTGAGTTTTCCGCCAATCATCAATAGTCGGGAAATCGGCGAGGTGCGGATCGGCGACTGCGATCTGTTTGTGGAAGTCACCGGAACCGATCTGGCGATGGTGGTGCTCGCGCTCAATATTTTTGCCGTCAACCTAGCGGATCGCGGCGCCCGAATCGAGCCGGTTGAGATTCACTATCCGTATAAAACCGACATGGGTACGCGTGTGCAGGCGCCGCGCGATTTCGGGAAGGCCCGCACGATTCCGTTGGCGGCCATCGAGTCGGCGCTCGGCGAATCGATCAGCGTGGATGAAGTGCGGCGCACGCTCCGCGCGTATGGTTATACGGTGTCGGGCAGCGGCAAAACCGTGACGGTGAAATTGCCGCCCTACCGGAACGACCTGATGCACGCGGTGGACGTCGTCGAGGATGTCGCCATCTGTCGCGGCTACGAGACGTTTGCGCCGGTGATGCCGCAGCAATTCACCGTGGGCAGTTTGTCGCGCCTCGAAGAACGATCGGATCAAGTGCGAGATCTGATGGTCGGCATTGGCTATCAGGAAGTCATCTCGAATATTTTGGGCAGTCGACAGGATTATGTCGAGCGGATGCAGACGGAAGGTTCTCCGTGGGGCACGTTGGTCGAAGTCGACAATGTCATGTCGCTCAACTACGCCTGCCTGCGTCCGTCGATCATTCCTTCGCTGTTGCGTGTCGAAGCGGCCTCCGGACGGGCTTTTTATCCGCATCGCCTGTTCGAAGCGGGCGAAGTGGCGCGTCTCGATCCGACCCACGTCAACGGGTCCAGTACCAGATTGAGCCTTGCCGTTCTCGCCGTGCATGCGGCGGTGACCTTTTCCGAGATGCACTCGGCGCTCGATCTGCTGATGTATTACTTAGGGCATGCCTACGAGTTGAAACCCGTGGCGCATCCGTCGTTCCTGGAGGGCCGCGCGGGAGAAATCATCGTGGCCGGGCAGGTGCGCGGAACGATCGGCGAGTTACATCCTGGTGCGCTGGAGCAGTGGCAGATTACAGTGCCGGCCGCTGCGTTCGAGTTGGACCTGACGGACTTACCGGACGCGGACTAGTGGAGCGCGGGAGACGGTTGTCGACGTTCTCGTGCACGAATAAAACGATTCAATTGAGACGACAAAGGCCCTGCGGGAGAGAGCTCCCGCAGGGCCTTTGTGTATTCGGAGTCTGTACGGAACGAGTCGCTAGGCTGCGGCCGGAGCCTGCTTCCGCGCCATCGAGACCAACTGCTCGAATCCGGTCGGGTCTTGAATGGCCATCTGCGACAAGGCCTTCCGATCCAACAACACGTTCGCCTTCTTGAGCGCGTTCATGAACTTGGCGTAGGTCAAGCCATGTTGACGCACGGCGGCGCTGATACGCGTCACCCAGAGTTGACGGAAGTTGCGCTTACGCTTCTTCCGCTCGCGATAGGCGTACTGTTGGCCTTTATCGACGGATTCTGTCGCCGACCGGAACAGGCGGCTCTTGGCGCCGTACTGGCCCTTCGCTAATTTCAGGCGTTTCTTTCGACGTGCGCGGGTTTTCGGCCCGCCTTTTGCGCGTGGCATGGGTCTGTACTCCTCTCGGTTGTCGAATCTCTCTCAGACGTTCCCGTTGAACGGTCGATTTCGTCGTCGGACGAATCGGCTGTTCGGCGGGAAGGCCGGTTATTTCGGCAGCAAGCGCTGCAACATCTGCCGCTCGCCGGGCGCGACTTCGCTGAGGCCGGACAGGCGACGCTTGCGGCTGCTGTTTTTGGTCGTCAGGATGTGGCGGCGACCCGCCGGTTTATACATCACCTTGCCGGTGCCGGTTTTCTTGAAGCGCTTGGATGCGCCGGAATGGGACTTCGATTTCTGCCCTGCCATGGTGTGGCCTCACTCTCGTATGAAAGGTAATACCCCGAACCCGTCCGTCGTTAATTCTTCGGCGCGACCACCATGATCAAACTGCGCCCTTCCATGCGGGGCGCATATTCGATGGTGGCGGCATCCGCCAACTGCTCGATGACCGACTGCATGACCGTGCGGCCCAATTCCAGGTTCGCCATCTCACGGCCGCGATAGTTCACGCTGATCTTCGTCTTGTTGCCCTCGCTCAAAAAGCCGCGCACCTGCCGGACCTTGATCTCTAAATCGTGTTTGTCCGTGCGAGGGCGGAGCTTGATCTCCTTGACCTGCGTCGATTTCTGGTGCCGTCGGTTTTGGTGATCCTTCTTGCTGAGTTCGTACTTATATTTCCCGAAGTCCATGATGCGGCAGACCGGCGGCATCGAGGTCGGCGCCACCTCCACCAAGTCGTACCCGTTTTCCTGGGCTTTGCGGAAGGCTTCGGGTGTGGGCAAGATGCCCAGCTGCTCGCCTTCCGGACCGATCACACGGACTTCACGAACTCGGATCTCACGATTCACCCGTAATTTAGGGACGATAGGTCACCTCGACGGTGTTAAAAGTTAGGACTCGCGGCTCGCTTGTGGCATGTCCGCCTTGAATGTGTCAAGAACCGCGCCGACCGACAGGGCCCCGAGATCGGCTTTGTTGCGCCCGCGGACGGAGACCGTCCCATTCTGCGCTTCGCGTTCGCCGACCACCAACATATACGGAATCTTGCCCATTTCGGCCTCCCGGATCTTCAAGCCGATCTTTTCGTTCCGGAGGTCGATCTCGGCACGATACCCTGCGTCGCGCAACTGCTGGTGAACGGTCTGCGCGTAGGCATGGTGTTTCTCGGAGATCGGGAGGATCTTCGCTTGCACCGGCGCCAGCCACATGGGAAACGCGCCCGCGTAGTGTTCGATCAAGATGCCGATGAACCGTTCGATGGAACCCAACAGCGCCCGGTGAATCATGATGGGGCGGTGCGGTTTGCCGTCTTCCGAAATGTAGGTCAGGTCGAACCGTTCCGGATTGTTGAAGTCCACCTGCACGGTCGAACATTGCCAGGAGCGGCCCAGGGCGTCCTTGATCTTGATGTCGATCTTGGGGCCGTAAAACGCGCCGCCGCCCTCGTCCACGTTGAAGGCGATCCCGCGGCTCTTCAGCGCGCCTTCGAGCGACCTGGTAGCCAGGTCCCAATGTTCGTCGGTGCCGACCGATTCCTTCGGCCTGGTCGACAGGAACACCTCAAACTCGGTGAAGCCGAACGTGCGCAACATAAAGAAGGTGAAATCGAGCACGCGGCTGACTTCGCCCTCCATCTGATCCGGGCGGCAGAAAATATGGGCGTCGTCCTGGGTGAAACCGCGCACGCGCAAGAGGCCGTGCAGCACACCCGTCCGCTCGTACCGATAGACCGTGCCCAATTCGCCGTACCGGAGCGACAGGTCGCGGTAGCTGCGCAGGTGCGACTTGTAGATCATGATGTGGTACGGGCAGTTCATCGGCTTGAGCTGGTATTCGCTGTTCTCCACCTTCATCGTGGCGAACATGTTCTCGCGATAAAAGTCGACGTGGCCGCTCGTCTTCCACATGTCGAGCCGCGCGACGTGCGGCGAATACACCAACTCGTAGCCGTCTTTCAGGTGCTGCTCGCGCCAAAAATTTTCGATGATCAAGCGGATTGCCGCGCCCTTGGGATGCCACAGGACCAAGCCGGGGCCGATCTCGTCTTGGATCGTGACGAGGTCGAGTTCCTTGCCCAGCTTGCGATGGTCGCGGCGCTTGATCTCCTCCAACTTATGGAGATACGCGTCCAACTCGTCCTTCGACGTGAACGACGTCCCGTAGATCCGCTGGAGCATCGGGTTGCGTTCGTCACCGCGCCAGTAGGCGCCGCCGGTCGACAGCAATTTGAAGGCGTTGATGTGCCCGGTCGCCGGCAAGTGCGGGCCTCGGCAGAGGTCCACAAAGTCGCCTTGCGAGTAGGCCGAGATCGGTTCGCCCTCGGGAAAGCTGTTGATCAGCTCGACCTTATACTGCTCGCCGCGCGACTGGAAAAATTGGATGGCTTCCGCCTTTGAGAATTCACGGCGACTGATCGGCAAATTGCGTTTGGCGATCTCGAGCGCCTTCGCCTCGATCTTGGTCAGGTCCTCGGGCGTAAAGGGGCGTTCGAAGGCGAAGTCGTAGTAGAAGCTGTCTTCCAACGCCGGGCCGATGGTGACCTGGGCCGACGGGAACAATTCCTTCACCGCCTGCGCCATGACGTGGGTGCTGGTGTGGCGATACACCTCGCGTCCTTCGGGCGAGGCGAACGTGAGCGGCTCCACCACGGCGTCCTCGGTGAGGCGGCGCGCCAGATCCGTCGGTGTCCCGTTGACCTTGGCCGCCAACACGGTGCGATCCAACCGCGCGCCGGGCGCCGTCAGACTTTCTTGCACCGTGCTGCCATGCGGAACCTGGCGGCGGGAGCCGTCTGGAAGGGTGATCGTTATCTGCACTGCC
This sequence comes from Nitrospiraceae bacterium, assembly GCA_046351095.1. Lineage (GTDB taxonomy): Bacteria > Nitrospirota > Nitrospiria > Nitrospirales > Nitrospiraceae > BQWY01. The sequence goes on along the minus strand of JAXLZC010000001.1, from coordinate 2,005,802 downwards.
GTCGAAGCATGGGCGACAAAGGAAAAAAGAATGGCATCGAACGCATCCGACCCGGTTCGATGCCGTCACGTGTATGGTAGGCGCGGACGGTCTTGAACCGTCGACCTCTACCGTGTCAAGGTAGCGCTCTCCCCCTGAGCTACGCGCCTAACCGCAACGGTCGATGCTATTACAACCCCTTGAGGAGTGTCAAGAATTGTCCGGGGCCGACCGGGCGCGGCGCTCGACCGCGTCGTCCTCTGTCTGTCCACGTGCGATACGACAGACTACTTAATGGCGGCTTTGAGTTCCTTGCCGGCGGAAAATTTCGGCACACGCGCGGCCGGAATTTTCAGCGGCTCGCCGGTCCGCGGATTGCGACCGGTCCGGGCGCGGCGTTTGCCTACCGTGAACGTGCCGAAGTTGACGAGGCTGACCCGCTGTCCCTTTTTGAGGGACGAGGTGATCGAGGCGGTGAAAGCTTCCAATGCGGTCCCCGCGGCGACCTTCGTGATGCCGGCGCTCTCCGACATTTTCGCGATCAATTCTTCTTTGGTCATGGCGCGCGTCCTCCTCTCGACGTGGCGCACGACGCCTCTCCGCAGGCGCTGCGCCCGGTGAACGGTGAGATGCTGTGAATCCGATCAACTGCCCGTGCGAACCCGATCTACTGACTACTGCACCGCCTTCTGCTCGGATTTGGTGCGGGTACGGGGAATATGGAGTGCGGTGAGTTTTTTGCGTAGCGTATTGCGGTTCATGCCCAGGAGGCGCGCGGCTTGAATCTGGTTGCCTTGCGTTTCCTTGAGCGTCGAGGACAACAGCGGCCGTTCGACCGCCGAGAGGAGAATGGGATAGAGGTTCCGAGCCGATCCGTTACGCATGCCCTTCACGAAATCCGTGACTTTCGACTGAATGAGATCTTCGAGCGACAAGACCGACGACGGCGTCGGCTTGGCGGCAGGTTTAGGGTCGGCCAAATTCTGCACAAGCGTGAGACCGTGCCGTAACGCGCGGCGCGATCCGGTAATGACCAGGGCCTCATGGTCGGCGCCGAGGTCGTCCAGCGTCATGTCCAGCCCGTCACGACCGTCGCGTTGTTTGGATTCGATCAGCACCACGTCCGCCGATTGTTTGTCGAGCGATCTAGAGACTTGCGCTTGATCCTTCACGACTGTCAGCGTGGCTGCCTTGAAGGTCTGCTTGACCTGGGCCTGAAGATCCGCGTCGGAGCTGACGAGCACGATGGTGATGGGCCACGAACGATGCATGCTGAAGAAACCTTCGGGGAAGAAGAGGGCCGAATTATGTCCTAGGGGCGAAGGCATGTCAATTTCGTATTCTTCTTGACTGGAGCGGCGCGCCGAAAAAATGCTCCGATTAACGCGCTAGTGAATTCTACGCGAGCGAAATAAAGTCGGCTGACAGTTGTGGGGGAGGCGTGATGCGAAACGCTGTGCTATCGAGCCCGTGTGAGCAGGGAAGAGGGTGAGCGTCAGGATCGTGCTGTTCCCAAATCTCGATGCCGTATCTATCCGGCAAGGGGAACTCGGCGACGCACTCGACTGGGCCGCGGGATCGCCGTGATCTGGGAAGTGCCAGCTTATATAAGGATAGAGGCAACGCGCCGATTGACTTTCTCGCCAGCCCCATGAAATACTGCAATTCCTATAGGAATTGTGGAGATTCTTTCTGTGGCGGTGAAGCTGCTGAATAAACGGGTGAATTACGGGATTTTGGTCGCGCTGGATTTGGCGCTCCAGCCCCCGTCGTCCCCTGTGCAGTCGAAAACCATCGCTAAACGACAGGCGATTCCAGCACGGTTCCTCGAGCATATTTTGAATGCGATGCGGCGCGCCGGTTTGGTGGACAGTCAGCGCGGCGCGCACGGCGGATACGTCCTAACGAAAGAGCCGTCCGCGCTCTCGCTTGCGCAAATAGTTGAGGCATTGGACGGTCCGGTTGTGTTACCACCGTCCTCTTCCTCGCGTGCGCCGGCGGCGGCCCGTCGCGAACCGGTGCAGCAGCAATTGCTCGCGGGCATCTGGGAACCGATCGTCCGTGCCGAGCAGGAATTGCTGCATCGGATGACGTTGCAGGAACTAGTGAATACCTATCGGGTGCTGAGCCAACAGGCCAGCCCCATGTACCATATTTGACGTGCGAACAACCCGGTCGGTGCAAAGCGCGGATATCCCGCCTTCATCACCGAATCCATTCAGCCACCAAGGACACAGGCCATGACGCCGATACAGACCCAACCCGCGCCGATTACGACTGAGCCGATTCCCCAGGCCATCCTGGAAGAGATTGAAGCCTTCGAGTCTGAAGCGCGCCGCGTGGCGGACGGCGACCTCTCCAACGATCTTTTCAAGCCCTTCCGGTTGCAGCACGGCATTTATGGGCAACGGCAGCCGGGCGTGCAGATGTTTCGCATCAAGGTGCCGTTCGGCGGAGTGACGGGGAATCAGCTGCGTCGCGTCGCCGAGCTGGCGGATCAATATGCGACGGGTGTCGCCCACGTTACGACGCGGCAGGACATTCAACTGCACTATGTCCAGTTGAAAGACGTCGGCACGATGATGCGCGGCCTCGCGGAAGTCGGCCTGACGACGCGCGAAGCCTGCGCAAACACCGTGCGGAACGTCACGGCCTGCCACCTTGCCGGTGTGTGCCAAGGCGAAGTGTTCGACATCACGCCCTACGCCAAAACCATCGCGTACCATCTGCTGCGGAATCCGCTCAATCAAAGTATGCCGCGCAAGTTCAAGATTGCGTTCTCCGGCTGCGCCCACGATTGTGCGTTGACGCCGATTCACGACATCGGCCTGTTGGCGGCGCGCCATCCGAGCGGCACACTGGGATTCAAGATGGTCGTCGGCGGCGGACTCGGCTCGACGCCGCGTCTGGCGCAGGTGCTGCGGGAATTTGTCCCGATGCCGTTGCTGATCCCGTCGATCGAAGCCGTCATCAAAGTGTTCGATACGCTCGGCAACCGGAAAAACCGCAACAAAGCGCGCATGAAGTTCGTCATCGACAAACTCGGCTTCCCCGAATTTGCTGTGCGCTGGGAAGCGGCCTATCGAGCGCTTGGCTACGGCGATCCACCGGCGCAGCAGTTTGCTGCGCCGGGCCAAGCGGCGAACGGGCATGGCGGGTTGACGCTGTTGGCGTTCAACGATCCGCCCACGCCCTTGATCATGCCGACCCGCGCGGGCGCCGCGGCTAATGGAAATGGCAACGGCAACGGTGCGCATGGTGCGAACGGGTCGTCGGCCTTGCCGAGCGGCGTGAACGCGGCGGACTACGAAGCTTGGGCGCGTACTAATGTGCTGAAACAAAAGCAGCCGGGCTATGCGTCGGTCTTTGTGAAGTTGCCCATGGGCGACCTCACGGTTAGCCAGCTCTACGTGATGGCCGACCTTGCCGAACAATTTTCCAACGGCAATCTCCGGACGACCATTAGCCAGAATTTCATCATCCGGTGGATTCCGGAGACGCGCTTGCCGGAACTCTACGGCCGCCTCAAGGCCGCGGGGCTGGGCGAGCCGGGCGCCGAATTGATCGAGGACATCGTGGCCTGCCCGGGCACCGATACCTGCGGCCTCGGGATTACGTCGTCGAAAGGTGTGGCGCGTGCGTTGGCCGATGTATTCCCGCCGGGCCAGGTGCCGGACGACTTACGCGGCGCGAGCATCAAGGTGAGCGGCTGCCACAATTCATGCGCGCAGCATCACATTGCCACCATCGGTCTCCATGGTGTGGGCAAACGAATCGGCGACCATACGGCGCCGCACTATGAGGTGCATATCGGTGGCGGCGTGAACGGCAAGGCGACCATCGGACAGTTGGTTGTGAAGGTGCCGGCGAAGAATGTGCCCGCTGCGATGCGCCACTTGGTCGACGTGTTCCGGCGCGATCGGCGCGAGCAGGAAACGTTGCCCGCGTTCATTCAGCGTGTCGGCAAATCCGTGCTGAAGGATGAGTTGATCGCCTACACGATTTTCCCGAGCTTCGCGGAGGATCCGACCTACTACTATGACTGGGAAGGCGAAAAAGAATTTGTGTTGGAGGACTTGGGACCAGGCGAGTGCGCCGGCGGCGCGCTCGAATTGATCGACAACCAGATTTTGGAGGCCGATCAGGAGCTGTACCAAGCCAAGCTGGCCGTCGAAAAACACCAATATCCCATCGCCGTGAACAAGGCCTACCGCGCGGTCTTGGCCGGCGTGAAAGCCTTGTTGGTCACGGAAGGTATCGAGCCCAGCACTGACGCAGAGACGTTCCAAGAATTCGAGCAGCGTCTGGCGGGACGCGGTGTGGTGCCCGCGACCTATTCGAATCTCGCGGCGCAATGCAACGACTTGGGGACGAAGGATGCCACGGCGGAGTTCGTGCAGAAGTCGATGTCGTTCGCGAAGGGCTTCGTCGAAGCCTGCCGCACCGCGACCGAATCCATGGATAAAAATCTGAAATTGAAGTCGTTGCCGGTGGACGAACCGATCGTCGCGCCCGCTCCTGCGGCGCCGGAGGCCTCGCCCGTTCCGGCTGCGCCCGTGTATGACTTACGCGGGGTCGCCTGTCCGATGAACTACGTAAAGACGAAGTTGAAACTCGAAATGATGGACGCGGGCGAACGGTTGGAAGTGTGGTTGGACGCCGGCGAGCCGATCACCAACGTGCCGATGAGCCTCAAAAACGACGGGCATCTCGTGTTGCTGCAGGAGGCGCTGGAGCCGGAAGCCGCGCACTATAAAATTCTCGTCGAGAAAGTCGAAGGCTGACGTGGCGGACGCCCAGGCGCTCCAAGCCGACGCATTACCCGCGTTGAGCCAGTCGTTCGAAACGCAGACGCCGCAGGCGTTGCTGCAGTATGCGATAGAACGATTTGCGCCAAAAATCATTGTCGCGTGTAGTTTCGGCGCCGAGGATGTGGTGCTGGTGGACATGGTCCATCGCATCAATCCCGACGTGCCGTTGTTTTATTTGGATACGGACTTTTTGTTTCCGGAGACCTACGCCACTCGGGACCGGATCGTCGAACAATATGGCTTGAAGCCTACGCAGCTGCTGCAGATCCGGTCGCGGCTGACGCCGGAACAGCAAGCGGCGGAATACGGCGAGGCCCTGTGGGCGCGTAATCCGGACCAGTGCTGTCAGTTGCGGAAGGTCGGCGAGCCGTTGGCGCGGGCGCTAGAGGGGTGCGACGCCTGGATCACCGGTATCCGTCGCGATCAGGCGCCGACACGCGCCAACGCCGGTCTCATCGAATGGGATCGGAAATTCAATCTTGTCAAAATCAATCCGCTGGCGCGGTGGACCTGGGACGACGTGTGGACCTACATCCGGGTCTACGAAGTCCCCTACAATCCGCTCCACGATCGGAATTATCCCAGCATCGGGTGCACGCATTGTACGGCGCCGGTCGCCGAGGGCGACGATCCGCGGTCGGGACGGTGGAAACAATTCGGAAAGACCGAGTGCGGACTGCATAAGTAATCGCAGCGAAGGCTGTACGAGCGGAGGAGATCTGGAGTGAAAACCTTAGCGATCATCGTGTCCCGTGGCACCTATTCGAATATCTTGCGGGCCTGCGAGTGGGTGCGGTTGGCCGTCGCCGAGCCGAGGCAGGTCAGCGTATTTTTCTGCGACGAAGCCGCCTCGCGCCTCACAAAAACTGCGGTGAAAAATATTCCCTTCTCGGACGTGTATCGCGGCCGCGAAACGAAGGTGCGCACGTTGTTGCAGGAGCAAAGGCGGGACGACGTGACTGCCTACATGCGCGCGGCGAAAGAGTCCGGCGACGTGAAGTTTTCCGTCTGTCGCGATTCCTTGCAGCAATTCGATGTGCTTGTCGAGGACCTCATTCCGGAATTGGACGAAGTGCAGACCGCGGCGGCGTTTTGGAAGGAAGCGGTGGCGAAGGCCGACGACGTGATGACGTTATGATGCAGGACCTCATCGCGAAAATCGGCAAGGGCGCCAAAACCTGTAAGGACCTCACGTGGGAAGAGTCCAAGCAGGCGATGGCTGCGCTGATCGAAGGTAAAGCCACACCGGCGCAGGTCGGCGGATTTCTGATCGGCATGCGTATGAAGGGCGAGTCCGTGGCGGAACTGGCCGCCTTCACGGCCACCGCGCGGTCGTATGTCGCGCCGTTAAAAGTCAGTCAAGCGCCGAATCTTGTGGACGTCGCCTGTTACGCAGGCAAGCAGGATACGTTTTCGGCGATTGCGGGCGCGACGATTCTTGCGGCCTCCGCGGGCGCAAGTGTGCTCGTGCACGGGTGGGACGGTTTGCCGGAGCGGCCCGGTGTCTCGGCGACCTTCGCGCAACTTGGGTTGGTCGTGGATGGAGCGCCCGCTGTGGTCGAGCAGTCGATCGCGGCGCATCGTTTCGCCTATCTGGATATTGCAACCTACCATCCGCCGATCGCGCGGCTGTTGTCGATGCGGCAGGAGTTGGGCGTCCGAAATTTTGTCCATCCTGTTGCGCGGATGTTGAATCCCTCGCGCGCCGCGATCCAAGTGGTGGGCATGACCCATCCGCCGTATTTCGAAAAGATCGTGGAAGCCTTGGGGATGCTGGGCAGCCCGCGCGCGTTCGTCATTCGTGGCGTCGACGGCGAGCCGGAGTTGTCGATCGGCGGGCCGAGCCGCTTGACGGAATGGCGCGGCGACCGTCCCATTCCGCTGAACTTTCACCCGAAGGACGCGGGGCTGGAGGTCGGGACCATGCGCGACATGGCCGGATTCGCCCCGAGCGAAAAACACAAGGAAGCCCAATTGCTCGCCAAAATTCTCCGTGGCGAAGTGACCGGCGCGCCGCGCGATTGGGTGGCGTTGAATGCGGGACTGTTGTTGTACGCCGCGCGGGTGTCGCCGTCGATCCCGGCGGGTGTGGACCTGGCGCGGAAGACGCTCGACAGCGGCGCCGCCGGACGAACCTTGGATGCGTTGACCCAGAGCCGCGCCGCTTCGGCGAGCGCGTAAGAGTGCCCCATGAAACATCTCCGACAACTTGAAGATCAAAGCGTCTATATCCTCCGCGAGGCCTACAAACATTTCGACAACCTCGGCATGTTGTGGTCGATGGGGAAGGATTCCACCGTCCTCTTGTGGCTCGCGCGGAAAGCCTTTTTCGGGCACGTGCCGTTCCCGTTGTTGCACGTCGACACGAGTTACAAAATTCCGGCGATGATCGAATATCGCGACCGCTTGGCGCGCGAGTGGCGTCTGAACTTGGTGGTGGGGCAAAACAAAGAGGCGCTCGCCGCCGGCATGAACCATACGATGGGGCGCCAGGTCTGCTGCACCGCGCTCAAGACCAACGGCCTCAAACAGTTGATCGAAGAGAAGGGCTACACCGGCATCATCCTCGGCGTGCGCGCCGACGAAGAGGCGACGCGCGCGAAGGAGCGTTATTTTTCGCCGCGCGACAAACACGGCGAGTGGGACTTCCGCGAGCAGCCGCCCGAGTTGTGGGACCAGTTTAAGACGACGTTCCCGCCGGGCACGCACATCCGGATCCATCCGCTGTTGGATTGGACCGAGATCAATATCTGGGAATACATCAAACTCGAAAATATTCCCTTCATGGACCTCTACCTCGACAAGGGGAACGGGATTCGCTACCGCAGCCTCGGCTGCGAACCCTGCACCTCGCCGATCAAGTCCTGCGCCAAGTCGGTGGACGAGATCTTGATCGAACTGCGCAACACCAAGGTCGCCGAGCGGGCGGGCCGGGCGCAGGATGAGGGGAGGGGGATGGAGATGTTGCGCAAAGACGGCTACATGTAAGAAGAACGTTGAAAACGGTCCCCGCCGGCGTTCTCAGTCGCTTCAGCCGCTCAACGTACCGACAAAGAGTACGCCTCGCGACTGAAGCTTCCTTGCGGCCTTGGCGTGAAACCGTTTTGACCGTTCTTCGAAGAGTGAATGCTGAAGATGGACTTGCCGGAAGCCCGCTTGAGCATCCGCGAAATAGATGGAGTATTGCGGCCGCGCTGGGCAACCATTTTGAGCACATGCGACTAAGAAAGTACCAAGCCGGTTTGACCGTTCTTCGAAAGAGCGAGCATCAGCAGATAGTGTGATCGTGTAAGAGACAGTTTCTGATCTGAAAGAGATTCGCACCGTTTTACGGGCAGGGGATGTATGAGCGCGACAGCTACCATCGAACCGAAGTCTGAACAGGCGCAGGCCCATTTGAATATCGTGATCGTCGGCCATGTGGACCATGGAAAGTCCACGTTGGTCGGGCGGCTGTTTGCGGACACCGGCTCGCTGCCGGAAGGCAAACTCGAAAAGGTCCAGGCCATCTGTCGCCAGCAAGGCAAGGAATTCGAGTACGCGTTTCTGTTCGATGCGTTTTTGGAAGAGCAGGAGCAGGGCATCACGATCGACACGGCGCGGACGTTTTTTTCGTGGAAGGGGCGCCAGTACATCATCATCGATGCGCCGGGCCACAAGGAGTTTTTGAAGAACATGGTGTCGGGCGCCGCGCGCGCCGAGGCGGCCCTGTTGTTGATCGACGCGCACGAGGGTGTGAAGGAACAGTCGAAAAAACACGGCTACCTGTTGTCGTTGTTGGGCGTGCGTCAGGTCGTGGTCGTCGTGAATAAGATGGACCTCGCGGACTACCGGCAGGATGTATTCCAGCGCATCGAAGCCGAGTACTCGGACTTTTTGCGCCAGCTCAAAGTAAAGCCGCAGCGCTTTATCCCGGTCAGCGCCAAGGCGGGCGACAACATTGCGCAGGTCAGTCCACAGATGAAGTGGTACGCGGGGCCGACGGTGTTGCAGGCGCTCGAATCGTTTACGAAAGAAACGGCGCGCGAGCAGCAGCCGCTGCGATTCCCCATTCAAGACGTCTATAAGTTCGACGCGCGCCGCATTCTCGCGGGGCGTGTGGTGAGCGGGTCGTTGAAGGTCGGCGATCGTTTAGTCTTTTCGCCGAGCAATAAATCGGCGGTCGTGCGCAGCGTCGAGGCATTCAACGTCGAGCCGGTGCCCACGGAAGCGAAGGCCGGCCAGTCGACTGGGATCACGCTCGACGAACAGATTTTTGTGGAGCGTGGGGAAATCGCCTCGCACTCCGAGGCCGTGCCGCAAGTCTCGACGCTCGTGCGCTGCAACCTGTTTTGGATGGGACGACGGCCGCTCGAAATGGGCCGCAGTTACGAATTGCGTCTGGCCACGCGTGAAGTGGAATGCGAAGTGGCGGCGATCCATCGTATCGTCGACACGGCCGACCTCGGCGCGAAACATACGCAGACCGCGGTGAATCGGAACGAAGTGGCCGAGCTGACCATCCGCACGAAGGCGCCTCTTGCGTTCGATCTCTACGGCGATTTCGAAAGCACCGGACGGTTCGTGCTCGTCGATCAGTACGATGTCTCAGGCGGCGGCATCATCACCGAAGCGTTGCAGGACGAGCAGACACAGCTGCGCGAAGAAGCGCGTCGACGCGACATCGCCTGGGTGAAAGGCGACGTCAGCCCGGATGAACGTGCGGCGGTCGCGGGCCATCGCGCCGCGCTCGTGTTGATCACCGGCGGCGCCCATGCTGGCAAGTCGTTCCTCGCGCGTCGGTTGGAAGTGCGGCTCGTAGCCGACGGGCGGCAGGCCTATCTGCTCGATGGTCAGAACCTGCGGCACGGACTCGACAGCGACATCCGCGATGAAGATGCCAGCGAAATGGTTCGTCGGTTCGGTGAAGTTGCTCGCCTGCTGATCGACGCCGGCTTACTCGTCATTTCGACGACCAATACGTTCAGCCGCGCAGACCACCAGTCGGTCCGCACCCTCGTGCAACCGGCGCCGGTCCTCGCGGTGCACCTCAGCAAAGAGGCGGAGGCGCCGCCGCCGAATACCGACCTTGCCTTCTCCGGACCGAAAGATTTCGAGGAGATGGCGAAACATATCATTGAGGAACTCAAAACCCGGGGCATCCTCTCCCGGGCCACTAGGCAGGATCCGGGGTCGCCGGGCGCCGGGTACGCGATCTAGTCCGACTCGTCCGGGTGCGCGTCGCGCGCATCGGGACGCATGGGCGGAGACGCCGGGGTGTCGCGCCTCCTGCGCTGCACCTCGTTTGACTCCCCAGAAACCGCTGTGCTACGGTCCGTGACCAATATTTTGTATGAGTGCCCCTCCAACCACGTCCGCTTCGCCCATGCCCGCTGACAAAGATCTGAAGTCGATCCTGAGGAAGCTCAATTATCAGGACGACGCGAAGGTCGTTGAGCAGCTCACCGTGCAGATGCGCCATGTGCAGGCGCGTATGAGCGGGATCAAGCATAAGATCGCCGTGATGAGCGGCAAGGGCGGCGTCGGCAAGAGCATGACGACCGTCAACCTCGGGCTCGCCTTCGCGCGCCTCGGCCATCGTGTCGGCCTGCTCGATGTGGATTTGAACGGCCCCTGCGTCCCGCGCATGCTCGGCATGCACGGCGAACGATTGACCATCACGCCGGAGGGTGCGTTGCCGCCGGTCGGTCCGCTCGGGATCAAGGTCGCGTCCATGGACTTTTTCTTGGACGACACCTCGCCCGTCCGCTGGAAGGGCCCGATGGATCTGAGCCCCGTGTGGTTGGGGCTCATGGAAATGAACGTGATTCGCGAATTTCTCGGCGATGTCGTCTGGGGGGAGTTGGATTACCTGCTCACGGACCTGCCCCCCGGAGCTGCGGCGGATAAGCCGCCCGTCATCGCCGGCCTTATTCCGGACTTGGCCGGGGCCGTCGTCGTGACGACGCCCTCCGAAGTCGCGTCGGATGTGGTGCAGAAGTCCATTACGTATGCGCGGGACATGGGCATCACCGTCCTCGGCGTGGTGGAGAACATGAGCGAGTACCGCTGCGCCGCTTGCGGTGCGGTGGGCGAACTCTTCGAAGGCAATACCCAGGCCATGTGCGACGCCTTGAATGTGCCGTTGCTGGGCCGTGTGCCGTTTGATCGCACGTTGGCGAAGACCTTCGACAAGGGCGCGCCGCTGTTGGACGAGTCGTATCCCACGCTGCAGCGGTATCGGGAGATTGCGGAGCGCGTGGCCACGTTGGTGCAGTATCGGAAAGTGTTGGCGGAAAAGCTGTAGCTCACCGAGCCCCACAGAAGAGGTTTCAGAATGAAATTTGTCTGTTTGAACTGCGAAACATATATGGGCTTTCAGAAGGTCGAGCAGCCGTCCGAAGGCTCGCTCGGCGTCTTCTTCGGCTGCCCCTCCTGCGGCGCGAAGTTTTCGATGGTGACCAACCCGGGCGAAACCCAGATGGTCAGCTCGCTCGGCGTGAAGTTGGGCGGTCGTCCCGCCCCGGCGGAACCGTTCGAGATGACGCGCGGCACGTTGAAGGATGAAGCGAAGGCCGGCATGGGCCAGATGGCTGCCTACCTGAACGAAAAAATTCAGGGCGGACAATCGGCCAAGCCTGCGGACGCGATGCACGCGGCGATGTCGGGCGCGGCGCCGAAGGAAGGCGAAAAGTCCGGCGGGAGCTGTCCGTTTGCGGCGGTCGTCGCACAGATGGGGATGGGCACCGGCGCCAAGCCCACGCAGAACGGCGCGGCGGAATTCACCTGGACAGCGGACGCCAAAGAAAAGCTGGAGCACTTGCCGTCCTTCGTGAAGCCGATGGTGCAGGCGAGCGTCGAATCCTACGCGCGGAAGCAGGGCTTCACGTCGATCACGTTGCAAGTAATGGACGACGCGAAGAGCGAGCCGAACGGCATGTCGTGGACGAAGGAAGCTGAACAGCGGCTCGAAAATATTCCCGATTTTATCCGTCCGATGGCGCGCAAGGAAATTGAACGGATCGCCAAGGAACGCGGGATCGCGTCGGTGACCGCGCAGGTGATGGACGAGGCGAAGGATAAGTTCCTCAAGTTCATGTAAGTCACGGCAGGGACGTCGTGCGTCGATGACGCAGTGGACAGGAAGTCCGGGCCCATCCGATCACATCGGATGGGCCTTTTTTATGGTGCGTGCGCTGCTGGTGGGCGTTCGCATAGGCACTCGGTTTGTGCACCGCCGTCTGGTGACACTCGCCTCCAGCGCACTCCTTTGCGCCATCCTTTTGATCGCCACGTTTACTTCGATCGGCGCTCTATCTGTTTCTGCCGCTGACCATCCCACTGACCATTCGCAATCTGCCGAGGGCGCGAGTCGTCACTCCATACAAACAAACGGGTGGGAAGGCAGTGTCGGCGGTATCGCCTACTCACAAGGCAATCATCGCATTGCGGGTCTGCTTGTCCTAGCGCTCGGGCTCAGCGAATTGCTTCGCAGCAATCGCCGTGTGTCGCGCGCCGTTACCCTGGTGCTCCCTGCCTCACTGATGGCGATGGGTGTATTGCTGACGATCTGGAGCGACCACGATGCCTGGCCGATCGGGACAGGATCGTTCGGCGAGAGTTATTTCGGCGAGGACCGGGAAGTCGTTCAACACAAGTGGATCGGGATCGCGTCGTTCCTCGTCGGTACGGTAGAAGGCGCGCGCCGCCTGTCTGTGTGGCAGTCCGGCTGGTCGGCGTACGTGCTCCCGCTCTATAGCCTCGGCGGCGGTCTTCTGTTGTTTATGCACCAACATGGCAAACATCCAGCCGCGGAGGTGATCGCAGGTCACCATGAAGCGATGGGGCTGCTGGCGATCATTGGTGGACTGGCGAAGGTCGTTGCAGAGACAGGGCTCTCACGAGGCACGCAGGCCAACGCCTCGAGTCATGATCGCGGAGCTGCTTGGGGAGACTTAGTGTGGGGTGTCGCGGTGATTCTTGTCGGCTTGCTTCTCCTGGTGTATCGCGAACGGTAGTTGTCGGACTGCGTGCATGCACCGCCGCGCGTTGACACATTTCAGTGGCCTATGTTAGCTCTTACCCTTCGTTTTACAGCGGGTGGAGGGGAACATGGGTGGTCATAGCCATTGGGCGACTACGAAGCGGCACAAAGCCGTCGTCGACGCCAAGCGCGGGAAGTTGTTCACGAAGGTCATCCGCGAAATTACGATCGCGGCGCGCAGCGGGAGCGATCCCAACGGCAATCCCCGGTTGCGCTTGGCGCTGCTCAAGGCGCGCGAAGCCAACATGCCCAACGACACCGTCAAGAAAGCCATTCAGCGCGGCACCGGCGAATTGCCGGGCGTGACGATCGAAGAGTTTTCGCTCGAAGGCTACGGGCCAGGCGGCACCGCGCTGCTGATCGAAATCACCTCCGACAACCGCAATCGCACCGTCGCCGAAATCCGCAGCCTGCTGACGAAGAACGGCGGCAACATGGCGGAGGCGGGCGCCGTCGCCTGGCAGTTCCAGAAGAAGGGACTGATGGTCGTCGAGCGCGGCAAGATCGACGAAGATCGGCTCATGACGCTCAGTCTCGAAGCGGGCGCCGAAGATATGAAGGTGACGGAGAAGGCCTTCGAGGTCATCACGACGCCGCAGGATTTCGAAGCGGTCAAAAAAGCGCTGTCGGACGCAGGCATCGAGACCACGTTCGGCGAACTGACGTTTATTCCGCAGAATTCCATCCAACTCGAAGAGAAGGCGGCGGAGCAGATGCTCAAGCTCCTGGAAATTTTGGACGATCATGACGACGTCCAGAAGGTCAACGCCAACTTCGATATTTCCGAAGAAATCATGGAAAAGGCGGCGGCCGCGGGATAATCCCACGTTGGCACGCGCTTTCCGGAGGCTCGCACCAGAGCCGACATGATCGCCTCGCTCACGGGCCGTCTGACCTCCAAAACGCCGACCCATGCCCTCGTGGATGTGCAGGGCGTCGGGTACGAACTCTTCATTCCCACCAGCACGTACTACGCGCTGCCCGCGCTGGATGAGCCCGTGCACGTCTGCGTGCACACGCACCTACGCGACGACGCGCTGCAGCTGTACGGCTTCGCGACACCAGGCGAAAAGCAGGCATTCCTGCTGCTCACCACCGTGACCGGGATTGGCCCCAAGATGGCGCTGGGCGTGCTCTCTGCGTTGCCGCTTGCCGACTTGCGCGCGGCGATTCGCGCCGAGGATGTCGAAAAGTTGGCGACGGTGCCCGGCGTGGGGAAAAAATCCGCCAGTCGAATGGTCCTCGAACTGAAGGACAAGATCGATCGTTTGGAAATGGATCCGGCGACGCTTGCGGTCCAACCGGCGCGGCCGACCTCGGCGACCTACGACGATGCCTTGTCCGCCTTGCTGAATCTCGGGTATCGCCCCGCCGATGCGAAGGCCGTCTTGGGCCGCGTACCGACGGATCGCGCCGCATTGAAGGATGTCATTCGCACCGCACTGCAAGAACTGGCGAAAGGGTAGAACGCCTATGTCGACCACACCTCGAACGAACCGTGCGAAGGAAATGCGGCGCATCGCGAACGTCGCGCTGATGAGTGCGGCGTTGGTTGCCGTGACGAGCGCGTGCCTCCCGTCGTCCCTCTGGGCCGCCGAGCAGGAAGTGCCGAAAGTGCGGCAGCTCCGCTGCGGCAGTTGCCCCGATGGATTTGCGACGACGGCGATCACGAACGATCCGGTGAATTGTAAGGACGGCGACCCGACACTCGTGCAATGCGCGCCGCTCGGCAATGCGCTGCTGACTGTGTGCGGCGAATGTCCCGACGGCTACGACAAAGTCGGCAGCTCCAACAATCCCTCGCAGTGCAACAAGGACGGCGGCGCCATGAGTCGCTGCCAGTCGCGTAATCTCGGCACTACCTCCGGCCAACCGCAGTAAGGAATCGGCGCGAACACGATGACGGATCGCATGGTCGCCCCACGCGCGACGGACGACGAGCAGAGCCTCGACGCATCGTTGCGCCCGCAGACGCTCGACGAGTACATCGGCCAGTCGACGATGAAACACTCGTTGCAGATCTGTATGGACGCCGCCAAACAACGTGGCGAGTCGCTCGACCACGGCATTTTTTACGGGCCACCCGGATTGGGGAAAACCACCATCGCGCATATCATCGCACGCGAAATGGGCGTGGCCATCCGCTCGACCTCCGGCCTCGTGCTGAATCACGCCGGTGACCTCGCCGCCATCCTGACGAATTTGCAGGAGGGCGACGTGTTGTTCATCGACGAAATCCATCGCCTGCCCGCGTCCGTCGAAGAAGCGCTGTATCCGGCGATGGAAGACTATCAACTCGACCTCGTGATCGGGCAGGGGCCGAGCACCAAAACCGTCAAGCTCGACCTGCCGCGCTTCACCTTGATCGGCGCCACCACACGCGCCGGGTCGTTGACCTCGCCGCTGCGCGAGCGATTTGGGCTCGTGTATCGGCTGGAGTTTTATACGCCGGACGAACTGCAGGCTATCGTGTTGCGTACCGCGCGCGTCTTGCGTGTGGAGATCGACCGCGACGGCGCGATGGAAATCGCGCGTCGTGCGCGTGGCACACCCCGTATCGTAAATCGGTTGGTGCGGCGCGTGCGCGACTATGCGCAGGTGAAAGCGCAGGGCGTGATCGCGCGCGACGTGGCCGCCGACGCGTTGACCTGGCTCGGTGTCGACGCGGCGGGCTTCGACGAAATGGACCGGCGCGTGTTGCTCACGATCCTCGACAAGTTCAACGGCGGCCCCGTCGGCGCCGACTCGCTCGCCGCCGCCATCAACGAAGAACGCGGCACCCTCGAAGAAGTCTACGAACCCTATCTCATTCAGGCCGGGTACCTCGAACGCACCGCACGCGGTCGTTGCGCCAGCCGTCTCACCTACGAACACTTCGGCCGCCGCAAAGACCTGCTGACCTAACAGCCAATCTCCGTGCGAGGTGCGTGCGAGCACCTGTGCCTGGCTCAGCCTAGTGCGAGACCGATCGCTGCGGAGTCCAGATGGTGCACCTCAACTGAGGCCTCACCAATGGACTGTGTGATTGCTGGACCTACTTTTAACTTTGTGCACAAGAATCGTTGTTTTGTAGGAGACTGAGTGATCTAGAGCTTCACCGAATGCGTCGGCGGAGGCGACACTCGCTGAGTAAGGTACTGCGGAGCAATCTTGTCTTGCACTAGCTGTTGGTGAGCAGTGCCCGGCGTATTGTGGAAGGGATGTTAATGTGAGGGGCAAAACAGCCAGCCGAAAGCGATGGCCGACAGAGCGGTCCGTACTTGATATGTCAGCAAAAGACGCTCGTGCATTTTTCATGAAGGCCGAAAGTTATTGCAATCTCGATCTTCCACCGTACTTTGATTTTCGACGACTGTTGCAGCCCGTGAGCAAGTTTCTCAAAGGTAAACCGCTTGCAGACCTGAAGCTAAGGCCGCAAGACTTTGAAGCTGTTAACTACACAATCTACTCGAATAAGGACGGACGCTTTGCATGGCGACCATTCCAACTCATCCACCCCGTTATCTACGTCGACCTTGTACATCTAATGACCAACTCCGAACCTTGGGCTGCCATCCGTTCAAGGTTTGGGGAGTTTGCAGGGGATCCCAAGATAAGGTGCCTGAGCATACCGCAAGAGTCCCTGACCAAGAAGAAAGATCGAGGTGCCCAAATTCTCCATTGGTGGCAGGGGATCGAGCAGGCTTCCATCGATTTAGCATTGGACTTCAACTATGTGCTTCATGCTGACATTACAGATTGCTACGCTTCTGTGTACACCCATTCAGTTGCGTGGGCCATGCACGGAAAGTCGACCGCGAAGGCGAAGAAGCGCGAGCCATCGCTGATTGGCAATGCCATTGATGTATGTCTTCAAAGCATGCAGCACGGACAAACTAACGGCATACCTCAGGGATCTGTATTGGTAGACCTGATTGCTGAGATGGTTCTCGGCTATGCCGACTTAGAGCTTAGCGGGCAATTGGCCAGAATAGGAATCGCGGATTTCCGGATCCTTCGCTATCGAGACGATTACCGTATATTCGTGAATGACACTTGTGCTGGCGAGCTGATCTTGAAGACCCTAACCGAAGTTTTGATTGGTCTCGGGCTTAAACTGAATGCCTCTAAGACCACCACCGCACAGGCAGTTATTAGAAATTCAATCAAGGCTGATAAACGCGAGTGGATACGTCGTAGGCAGGCGGATCGGAATGTACAGAAGCACCTGTTGCTGATTCATTCTCATGGGGTTGAATTTCCAAACGGCGGCAGTTTGATGATCGCCCTCGATCAGTTTTACCGGCGGCTCGCCCCATTAAAGTCGATACACAACCCAATGCAGCTTATTAGCATCGCGGTCGACATCGGATACAACAGCCCACGCTGTTTCCCCTCCTGCGCTGCGATCGTCAGCAAGCTCTTGAGCAAGCTGCCATCAAATAAGGATAAGCTCAAAGCAGTTGAGCGCATCCAAAAGCGTCTTGCGCAACTACCAAATAATGGACATCTCGAAGTATGGCTTCAGCGGATCAGCTATTGCTTCAATCCGAAGCTTACCTACGGAGACAAACTGTGCAGTCTTGTTGAAGGCAAGGAAGTGGATCTGTGGAACGATTCTTGGCTTTCTGACATTGCGCTCAAAGGGACAATAAGGCCGAGCAATATCGTAAACAAGAGGCGGTTAAAGAAGCTGCGATCAGTCGTGTCCCGTGCCGAATTCGCCGTTCTTAATAAGTATTGAGTGATTAATTGCTCGGGCATCTCAAAGGGAGAAGCGGCAGATACAGCAAATGCAAAGTTGAGATCACGCTGGTCCCGTTCTGAGACGATTTGTAATTCAAGCCGAGGACATCCTCGACGGCTGGTCTTTCTGATGTTAGCTGACGAATTCGTCCCCTCTCTGGTTATCGTGACTCGCCCTCTGTGCACTTCGAATCGGCATGGAGGGTGTGCGGTGTGTGACGCTCGCGTTCACGCACCGACCTCGGGTCTGCCTGCCCTATCCTTGCAACATTTCAGAACCTTTTAGTAACATTCTCCCCTTGGGTTCGTTCGATCCTCCCTGCGGAGCAGGGAGCGGTCTCGTCGGCTGCGCGTACGCGTGCCGGAGACCGTATCTGGAACCACAGGTGTTGCTGCGACCATGAGCGAGTCACAACAGCCGCCACAGTCCACGGGGACGCCGACCTCCGGCGCCGCGACTGACTTAAGTGCCTGCCGGGCCGAGATCGATCGTTTGGACGACGAAATCCTGCGGCTGCTGAATCAGCGCTCGGCCCACGTCATCGAAATCGGCAAGCTCAAGCGCCAGACCGCCCCGGACGCCAATCTGCACACCCCGGCGCGCGAGGCGCAGATTTTTGCGCGGCTGTCGGCCGCCAACCCAGGTCCGTTCCCGAACGAAGGCATCCGCGCTGTCTATCGCGAGATCATGTCGGCGTCGTTGTCGCTCGAAGCGCCGCAGAAGGTGGCCTATCTCGGGCCGCGCGCCACGTTTACGCACCTGGCCAGTCGGCAAAAGTTCGGCGACTCCGCGCAGTACATCCCGATGAAAACCATTAAGGATGTGTTCTCGGAGGTCGAACGCGGGCGGGCGAACTTCGGCATCGTGCCGATCGAAAATTCGACGGAAGGCGTCGTCAGCCACACGCTGGATCTGTTCGTCGACTCGCCGCTGTTGATCTACGGCGAAGCGTTGCTCGAAGTGTCGCACCATCTGTTGTCGAAGGCGACGGACAAGTCGCAGATCAAAAAGGTCTATTCGCATCCGCACGCCATCGCGCAATGCCGCAACTGGCTGGAGATCAATCTGCCGAACGTGGCCTTTTCCGAAACGTCGAGCACGGCGCGGGCGGCGGAGATCTGCGCGGACGATCCGACGAGCGCGGCGATCGCGTCCGAGTTGGCCGGGCAGTTGTACGGCTTAAACGTGCTGCAGTCGCGGATCGAAGACAACATCAACAACTTCACGCGCTTCGTCGTCCTGTCCAAGACGCCGCCGCAGCGTACGGGCAAGGACAAAACCTCGTTGATGATTTCGGTGAAGGATCGCTCCGGCGCGCTCTACGATCTGTTGCGCCCGTTCGCCTCCGCCGGGATCAACATGACGAAGATCGAATCGCGTCCGTCGCGCCGGAAGGCGTGGGAATATATTTTCTTCGTCGATGTCGAAGGCCACGCGGAGGAAGACCGTGTGAAGCGCGCGTTGGACGAAGAGCGGACCCGCGCCCTCTTTATGAAAGTGCTCGGGTCGTACCCCGCGCACGTCGCGACCACTTAAGACGCTTGTCGATGATCACCGTCCATCCCGATATCGAACGATTGGTGCCCTATGTGCCGGGGAAGCCGATCGAAGAGTTGCAGCGCGAGCTGGGTCTGTCGCGCATCGTCAAACTCGCGTCGAACGAAAATCCCCTCGGTCCGTCGCCGAAGGCGGTGGCGGCGCTCGGCGAGGTGACGCAGACCTTGCATCGGTATCCGGACGGCGGCGCCTTCCGTCTGCGCGCGGCCTTGGCGGAACGCTGCAAAGTCACATCCGAGCACGTGATTCTCGGCAACGGCTCCGACGAAATTCTCGGTCTGCTCGCGCGTACGTTTCTCGCGCCGGGCGACGAAGCCGTCATGGCGAACCATACCTTCGTGATTTATCGCATGGAGGTCACGGCGGCGCATGGCGTGGCGGTGGAAGTGCCGATGCGCGACGGGCGTCACGATCTCGAGGCGATGCTTGCGGCGGTGACGGAGCGCACGCGACTGTTCTTCATCTGCAATCCGAATAATCCCACGGGCACGATGATGACGGCGTCGGAAATTCAGGCGCTGATGGCCAAGTTGCCCCTGCGTGTGATCGTCGTGTTCGACGAAGCCTATTACGAATATGTGTCGAGTGCGGACTATCCGGACACGCTGGCGTATGTGCAGCAGGGGCGTAACGCGATCGTGTTGCGGACGTTTTCGAAAATCTACGGCTTGGCCGGGCTGCGGATCGGCTACGGCGTGACGACGCCGGAGATCGCCGGGTATCTCAATCGGATTCGGCCGCCGTTTAACGCGAACAGTCTGGCGCAGCAGGCCGCGCTGGCGGCGCTCGGCGACGATGGACACGTGGCGAAGAGCCGCGCGTTGAATCGCGAGCAGATGGCGGTCGTGCGACGGGAGTTGGAACGGTTGGGTCTGCGCTGTTTTCCCAGCGAAGCGAACTTTCTCTATTTCGACAGCGGGCGCGATGGACGGGCCGTCTTTCAGGCCATGTTGCGGGAGGGCGTCATCATTCGGCACATCGAGGGTACGATGTTGCGGGTGACGATCGGCCTACCCGACGAGAACCAGTTGTTTCTGGCGGCGCTGCCTCGTGTGCTGGCGTCCTGACGCCGCGACCCAGCGCTGCCGAAGGTGACACCATGATTATTGTCTTGAAGCCGGATGCGAGCGAAAGCCAAGTCGATCATATTTTGGACCGGTTGCGCGAGTTGGGTTTAAAGTCGCACATCACCGCGGGGCAGGAGCGCACGATCATCGGCGTGATCGGCGACGACCGTATCTTGCAGAACCAACCGCTGACGGCCTTCCCCGGCGTCGAAAGCGTCACGCCGGTGCTCGCGCCGTGGAAACTCGTCAGCCGCGAGTTCAAGAAGGACGACACCGGCATCGACGTCGGCGGCGTGAAGATCGGCGGCAAAAAACTGACGATCATGGCCGGGCCCTGCGCGGTCGAGCGTCCCGAGTTGACCGTCGGCATCGCGCACGAAGTGAAGGCAGGCGGCGCGACCATCCTGCGCGGCGGCGCGTATAAGCCGCGGACGTCGCCCTATTCGTTTCAAGGCGTCGGGCGCGAAGGCTTGGACTATTTGCTGGAAGCGAAAAAACAAACCGGCTTGCCGGTCGTCAGCGAAATTCTCGACACGCGCGACATCGACCTATTTTTGGAAAAGGCGGACATCATCCAGATCGGCGCGCGCAACATGCAGAATTTCGAGCTGCTCAAGGAAGTCGGTTCCTACGACAAGCCGGTGCTCTTGAAGCGCGGGCTCTCGGCGACGATCAAAGAATTTTTGTTGTCGGCGGAATACATCATGTCGCGCGGCAATCGGAACGTCATGTTGTGCGAGCGCGGCATCCGCACGTTCGAGACGCACTACCGCAACACGCTCGACTTGTCCGCCGTGCCCTCGTTAAAAGAATTGTCTCACCTGCCGGTCATCGTCGATCCCAGTCACGCGACCGGCAAATGGAACCTGGTCGCGCCGATGTCGAAGGCCGCGGTTGCGGCGGGCGCCGACGGGTTGCTGATCGAAGTCCATTCCAATCCCGAATGCGCCCTGTGCGACGGCGAAGAATCCATCCGTCCGAGCAAGTTCAAAGAGCTCATGGGCGACATCAAGAAGATCGCGCAGGCGGTCGGACGCGACCTGTAGGGTAAGGCGCGCGTACGTATGTCTCAGCCTGCCGCTTCAGGGGTGCGAGTCACGATCGTCGGCGTCGGCCTCATCGGCGGATCGTTGGGCATGATCTTGCGCGAGGCCGGATGGGCGCAGTCCATCGTCGGCGTCGGCCGCAGCGTCGAGAATTTGAAGACGGCCGTCGCGATGGGCGCGATCGATCGGTACGTCTCCGATCCCGTCGAAGGTGTGCGCGAGGCGGATGTCGTGGTGCTCGCGACGCCCGTCGATACGTATAAGCAGCATTTGACGCAGTGGGGCAGCAGCCTCAAGCCCGGCGCGATTGTTACGGATGTCGGTAGCGTCAAAGGGCGGCTCGTGTACGAATCCGAGTCCTGGTTGCCGAGTCACGTGCGGTTCGTCGGTGCGCATCCGATTGCGGGCAAGGAAAAGACGGGTGTGGCCGCCGGCACGACCAGCCTGTTTCGCGGCGCGCGCTGTATTCTGACGCCGACGGCGCAGACCGATCCGGCGGCGACGGCTCTCGTGCGCGAGATGTGGGCGCTCACCGGCTCCGTGTTGCTCACGATGGACCCGATGGCGCACGACATGATTCTTGGCGCCGTCAGCCACTTGCCGCACATTGCAGCCTTTGCGTTGATGACCGCGTTGGGTGAAGTGCGGGATCGGCGTGTGCCCGAGTTGGACTTGGCGGCGCATTCCGGCGGCGGTTTGCGCGACACGACACGCATCGCGGCCAGTTCGCCCGAAATGTGGCGCGACATCTGTTTGTGGAATCGCGACAACTTGCTCACGCTGATCGAGACGTACGAACAACATCTGAGCGCGTTTAAGCGCATGATCCAAACGGGCGACGGGCCTGGATTGGAACGCGCCATGGACCAGGCGAAACAGTTGCGCGAGACACTCAACACGGCGAAGGTGCCGACCGGCGCATCGTCCACAGCATCGTCGAATCGACCCGCATGAACACGTTTACGATCGAACCGACCAGCACGTTACGCGGCACGCTGCGGATGCCCGGCGACAAGTCTATCACGCATCGGGCGATCATGATGACGTCGCTCGCGCACGGCACCAGCGAGGTGACGCGCTATGGTCGCGGCGAAGACTGCCTCAATACGATGCGCGCCTTTCGGGCGATGGGCATCGAGATCGAGGAAACGCCTGAGAAGCTGACCGTCCACGGCAAAGGGTTCTGGGGATTACGCGAACCGTCCGGATTTATCGACTGCGGGAACTCCGGCACCGGCATTCGGTTGATGGCGGGGCTGCTCGCTGGGCAGGAATTTTTTACGATCCTCACCGGCGACGAGTCGATTCGCCGCCGACCGATGGGGCGGGTTGTTCGACCGCTGCGCGAGATGGGCGCGATCATCGCCGGGCGCCGTGGCGGCGAATTGGCGCCGCTTGCGATCACCGGTTCGAAGCTGCGCGGGATCGACTATCGTTCGCCGGTCGCCAGCGCGCAGGTGAAATCCTCCGTGCTGTTGGCAGGATTAACCGCCGAGGGCACGACGCGAGTGACCGAACCGCGACAATCGCGAGACCATACGGAACGGATCTTTCAATATTTCGGTGTGCCCTGTCGCGCAGACGGCGGCAGCGTCGAAATCGACGGACGTCCTGTCGATGGCTGGCAGGCGCAATCGATTTCGGTGCCGGGCGATTTTTCGGCGGCCGCCTTTTTCCTGGTCGCCGGGACCATCGTCGCCGACAGCGACATCACCATCGAACATGTGGGCGTGAATCCGACGCGCACTGGGTTGCTGACGATCCTGACGCGGATGGGTGCGAAGATCGACGTGGTGAACCGTTGCGAAGAAGGCGGCGAACCGGTGGCGGATCTTCGGGTGCGTCCCGCCACGTTGACCGGCACCACCGTGCGGAGTGAAGAAATTGCGCCGACCATCGACGAGTTTCCGATTCTTTGCGTCGCTGCAGCGCTGGCGTCCGGCGAGACGACCATTGCGGGTGCGGAAGAATTACGCGTGAAAGAAAGCGACCGCATCGCCACGATGGCGACGGAATTGCGCAAGATGGGTGTGGCGGTCGAAGAGCGGCCCGACGGCATGACGATCCAAGGCATCGGCGGGACGAAGCGGTTGACCGGCAGCACGTTTCAATCGTACGGCGACCATCGTGTGGCGATGTCGATGAGCGTAGCGGCCCTGGTGGCGACGGGATCGTCGACCGTGCAGGACACGGAATGTGTTGGCACCTCGTTCCCAGGTTTCCTGCCGACCCTGCACTCGCTGTTGACTGGTGGGCGGCGATGTCTATAATGAAGGCGCATCCCGTCCCAGACACCGCTTTGCCTCGTCCGCGGACCGAGTTCGTCGTTGCGATCGACGGTCCGGCCGGCGCGGGGAAAAGTACGGTGGCGCGGTTGTTGGCCGCGCGCCTCGACTACTTGTATCTCGATACCGGCGCCCTCTATCGGGCTCTTGCGTGGAAGGTGCAGCAGCGTGGACTGTCCCCGGCGGATACGGCCGGGCTGCAGACGCTGTTGGCGCAGACGACGTTGGACGTGCGGCATGAGCCGAGCGGCGGCATGTGTGTCGTCCTCGACGGGCGCGAGATGGGCACGGAAATTCGGCAGCCGGAGATCAGCGCGTTGGCGTCGGTCGTGTCGGCCGTTCCGTTGGTGCGCGAGTGGTTGTTGCCCGTGCAGCGGACGATCGGCGCGCGCGGCGGCGTCGTCGCGGAAGGCCGCGATGTCGGCACACGCGTGTTTCCCTCCGCCGACGTGAAGTTTTTTTTGGAAGCGAGCACCGAGATCCGCGCGCAGCGCCGGTACCGCGAATTGCGGGAGGCGGGGCGCAGCGTGTCGTTGGAGCAAACGCAGCAGGATATTGCCGTGCGCGACCAGCGCGACCGGACGCGCGAGACGGCCCCGCTGATGCGGGCGGCCGACGCCGTCGCGATCGATACGTCCGCGGTGGATCCGGCGGGTGTGGTCGAGCGGATGCTCGACGCGATTGCGGCAAAACGGTGAGCGGCGTCTTATATTGGTTCTTGTGGGTGGCGGTCCGCGGTCTCGGGCGGCTGTATTTCGGCCTGCGCGTCGACCATGCGGAACGAGTCCCGCGCAGCGGCGGAGTGCTGCTTGCGGCGAACCACGCCAGTTATTTGGATATCCCGATTCTCGGCTGTGGAGCCCCGCGTCGCCTCTGGTACATGGGCCGGCGCGATTTGTTTCCGGTGCCGGGGTTTCGGTGGATTTTTCGTGCGTTGGGATGGATTCCGATCCGTCCCGATCGGCTCGACCGCCAAGGATTCACCGAAGCCATCGAGTTGATTCGCCAGGGCAAGGCCGTCGTGATTTATCCGGAAGGTGGGCGCACCGTGACGGGGGATCTCCGGCACGGCAAGCCGGGGTTGGGCATGATCGTCGCCCAGACCAACTGCCCTGTGGTCCCCGTGCATCTCGGGGGCACGTTCGAGGCGATGCCGCCGGGCAGGGGATGGCCGAAGCCGGCCCGCATTACGGTGCGGTTCGGGGAGGCGATCCAGTTTCCGCCGGTGGTCGAGGGTGCAGAGAAGGCGTTTTATCAGCAGGTGAGTCGGGAGGTCATGGCGCGGATCGCCGAGCTCGGGCAGGTGGACGTTCCCACGGGGACGACACCCACACGAGCGCGCGCACCCCGCGAGACGCCGCCAACGTCGCCGTCCCCGACCTCGGAATCCCTTCACGCTGAGAGGGGTTCCGGGTTGTCTTAATCACATTCAGCAGCCGACATTTGTCGCAGATTGGTTGAACAGTTATGAGCACCGCAGCCCCCGCAGGCAAGATGGATCGCAATGCGATGGAAGCGCTCTACGCGGAGTCCTTCCGAAACATCGAGGAAGGGACCATTGTCGAAGGCCGCATTGTGGCCATCGGCAAGGACCGGATCGTGGTCGACATCGGGTACAAGTCGGAAGGCTTGATCTCGCTGGACCAGTTCCCGCCCGACGAGCTGAAGGCCTTGAAGGTCGACGACCGCCTGCAGGTCTATATCGAAAACACGGAAGACTCCGACGGCAATCTCATCTTGTCCAAGGAAAAAGCGGACAAGATGAAGATCTGGGAAGATCTGGAAAAGATCTTCAAGGATGAAAAGAGCGTCGAAGGGCGGATTCTTTCCAAGATCAAGGGCGGGATGATGGTCGACATCGGCGTGAAGGCGTTTTTGCCGGGCTCGCAGATCGACCTGCATCCGGTGCGTGATCTCGATGGGTTGATCGGGAAGGTGTTCCCGATGAAGATCATCAAGATCAACCACCGCCGCGGCAACGTCGTGGTGTCGCGCCGCGTGTTGTTGGAAGAGACGCGCGACCGCAACCGCCAGACGACCTTAGCCAACCTGAAGGAAGGCCAGCTTATTCAGGGCATGGTCAAGAACATCACCGACTACGGTGCCTTCATCGACCTCGGCGGCATCGACGGGTTGCTCCATATCACCGACATGTCGTGGGGCCGCGTCGGCCATCCGTCCGAAATGTTCTCCATCGGCGACCGTGTCGAAGTGGCGGTGCTTAAGTACGACCGCGAGACCGGCCGTATTTCGCTCGGCCTTAAGCAGAAGAGCGCGGATCCCTGGACGAACGTCGGCAACAAGTACCCGATCGGCACACGCGTGAAGGGCAAGGTCGTGAGCCTGACCGACTACGGCGCCTTCGTGGAGTTGGAGCCGGGTGTGGAAGGGCTGGTGCACGTGTCCGAAATGTCGTGGACGCATGAAGTGCGGCATCCGTCGAAGGTCGTCTCGATCGGCGATCAGGTGGAAGCGGCGGTGTTGAACGTCGACCCGGCGAACCGCAAGATTTCGCTCGGTATGAAGCAGACGGCCCCGAACCCCTGGGACGTGGTCGAGACCAAGTACCCGATGGGCACGCGTATCGAGGGCAAGGTGAAGAGCCTGACGGATTTCGGCGCCTTCGTCGGCTTGGACGAAGGAATCGACGGCTTGATCCACGTCTCCGACATGTCGTGGGTGAAACACGTCAAGCATCCGTCCGAGTTGTTTAAGAAGGGGCAGAAGGTCGAGGCCGTGGTGCTCCGCATCGACAAGGAAAAGGAGCGCCTCTCGCTCGGCTATAAGCAGTTGAGTCGCGATCCGTGGGACGACGAGATCCCCAGCCGCTTGAAGATCGGCGAAACCGTCACCGGCAAGGTGAGCAAGGTGGCCGACTTCGGCGTGTTCGTCGAACTCGAAGGCGGCGTGGAAGGGTTGATCCACGTCAGCGAGACCAAGATGGAGCCGTCCGCGCGTTTGGAAGATACCTTCAAGCCGGCGCAGGAAGTCACGGCGAAGGTCATCAAGGTCGATCGCGAAGAGCGGAAGATTGCGCTCAGCCAGCGCGAGCACCAGTCCGATGTGGATCAGCGCCACATGGACGAGTTCCACGCCACGCAAGGCGGCTTGGATCAATCGCTCGGCCGCGCCGCGAAGCGTAGCAAGAAGAGCAAGGCCGACCAAGACTAAGTCGTCTCGGCGGTCGTATTCGATTCGGGGGGAGGGGCTGCGCATCTGCGCGGTCCCTCCTTGCCGCATTCGTGGGTGTCGAGGGCAGCGAGCGTTTCGATCCCTCGCGCCTCAGAGATAGAAATCGTCGTTCCTCGGTTCATTGCTTGATGCCGTCTCCTTCGCCATGAACCAATCATCGATGCCCGGTTCTCCGACCACTCCCGCACCGAAGCACGGCATCCGCCGCGCGCTCGGTATCGTCGGCATCGGCATGGTGTTGACCCTGTTTGGGAGTTGGTTGCTCTCCGATTTCGACTTTGCCCCGACGGATCGGATCGCCGTGATTCGTGTCGAAGGGCCGATCATGGATGCGCGCGAGACCATCGGCGACCTCAAACGGTTTGCGGAGAATCCGTCCGTCAAAGCCATCGTGCTCAGGATCGACAGCCCAGGCGGTGGGGTCGTCCCGTCGCAAGAAATTCACGATGCCGTGCGGCGTATCCGCGCTAAGACGAACAAGGCCGTGGTCGCGTCCATGGGCAGCGTGGCCGCCTCGGGTGGCTATTACATCGCCGTGGCGACGGACCGCATCATGGCCAATCCCGGGACGCTCACGGGCAGCATCGGCGTCATCATGGAGACGGCCAACCTCGAAGGGTTGCTCAAAAAGGTCGGGGTGGAGGGGGTCGTCATCAAGTCCGGCAAGTTTAAGGATGTCGGCTCGCCCCTGCGGAAAATGACGGATGAGGAGCGGCAGGTCTTGCAAACCGTCATGGACGACGTGCACGATCAGTTTATCGAAGCGGTGGCGGACGGGCGGGGCATCGAACCGGCCGTGGCGCGGACCGTGGCCGACGGCCGGATCTTTTCCGGTCGCCAGGCGAAGGACTTGAAACTCGTCGACGAGTTGGGCGATCTTGACGATGCCGTGCAGTTGGCGGCCGACCTCGTCGGGCTCGACGGCGACCCGAAGGTGGTGGAACCGCGCAAGCGCTTTTCCGTGCGCGACTTGTTGGAGTCGAAGTTGGGGCCGTTGTTGCCGTCGCTCGATTGGCAACCCGGCATCAGCGTCAAGTACTTGATGGCCTTCTGATTCGTGCGGCGCGACGGCGCGCGGCGAATCCAGGCGAAGGTCGACAGGGAGGGTGACATGACAAAAGCGCAGATCATCGAACGGTTGTCCGAAGATGTGCCGACGTTGACGAAGCGGCAGGCTGAAATCGTGGTCAACACCGTATTCGACAGCATCCGCGATTCCTTGCGCAACGGCGACAAGACGGAAATCCGCGGCTTCGGCAGCTTCCGGCTTCGGTCGCGTCGCATGAAAGAAGGGCGCAATCCGAAGACCGGCGCGACGGTGGCGGTCCCGGCCAAAAAAGTTCCATTTTTCAAGGCCGGCAAAGAACTCAAAGAACTCCTGAATCCTGCGTAGCCCCTACGGCGCGCCCGTCAGCGGAGTCGAGAAAGGCACCCATGTCAGATACATCGGCATCGGTCGGCGAAGTCATCTGGTCCCCGGAGGCGTTGCAGCGTATGGAGCGCGCGCCGATCTTTTTGCGCGGGATGGTCAAACGTCTCGCCGAAAAAAAAGCGAAGGAGCTGGGTTACGCCGAGATTACCGCGGACATTCTCGACCAATTCAAAAGCCAAATGATGGGCGGTATGGGCGGCGCGTCGGAAATGGCGGCGGCGGCCGATGCCATGGCGAAGGGCGAGTTGCCCTGGACGGCGGCGGCGCGCGAGCGGTTGGCGGCGGTGCCGGAATTTATGCGCGGCATGATCAAGCAGATCGCCGAAGAGATGGCGCGCAAAGACGGGCACATGGAAGTGAACGTCGATTTGTTCGATCGCGTCGAAGCGCTCGGCGAAGGCCGCGAGCAACAGACGGCGTTGGAATGGACCGACGGCGCGCTCGCGTTGCTGAAAGAAAAAATCAAAGACTCGCCCCCGATCGCGATGGATTTTGTGGCCGACATGATCCGGCACGACACGGAAGAAGCGGCGCGCGAACAGGGCATGACGAAGCTTGACGAACAGGCCGTTGTCGCCATTTGGGAAGCGCCGCTGGCGCGTGTGGCCTGGGGCGACGAGGCGTGGAAGCGGCTGCAGACCTCGCCGGATTTTGTGCGTAGCGGCATTCGGAAGGCGGCAGAACGACGCGCCCGCAAACTCGGCCTCACGGAAATTGACTCAGACCACCTCACGTCATTCCGCAACGAAGCGATGATGAAGGCCGTCAAGCGCATCCGCTCCTTCGGCTACAAGGAATTGACCTTCGACGCCTTCGATACCGCGTTGGAAAAGACGAAGCGGTTGAAGGGCAACGACCAGGCGGAGAAACGGCTGCAGGAAATTCGCGGCCACTTCGCCGATCCGGACACGAAGAAGC
The DNA here is from genome assembly GCA_046351095.1 of Nitrospiraceae bacterium. GTDB lineage: Bacteria > Nitrospirota > Nitrospiria > Nitrospirales > Nitrospiraceae > BQWY01. The sequence continues at coordinate 1,976,766 of JAXLZC010000001.1, read as the reverse complement.
CGGAAGGCGGGACGCTCGGGGCAGAATTGATGGGACGGTTCCGCCGCTACCTAAAGGGCGAAGGCAGTTTGTAGGCTATCGGGGCTCAAATGCAGTCGAGGTTAAGGAAGTCGGTGAGGACTTCACTTAACCTCGTCAGATACCTGCGCGGAAAACGATCGACTTAGTGCGTACCGGCCGCTTGCGGCCAGAACTTGTGGCGAATCTGCGGCAACGGTTCGTTGTCGAAGTTCGGGATATCGTAGAGACACCGGTCGATCATCGCGATTTCGTCTTCCGTCAGATCCAGGTCGATCGACTTCTTCCAGAACTGATCCAGCGCGAAATAGTCCGCACCCTGCGGCTTCTCGGCCAGCAGCGCCTGCATTTTTTTGAATCCCGCCGTATCGACGCCAGGAATGCGGCCGTTATTGCGGTCATGGCACCAGCGCAACACTTCCGCGATGCCGTACATGGTCAAGGATACTTTTTGTGTAGCTGACATGGGCTCCTCCTCAAGCGAGGGGGCATTGTACTCTACGGCTCGTCCCATTTTCAAACGCTCTCTGGCTACATTCTGCACGGGCCTCGCGGTTGTCCCCTTCGTAAAAGAGTTTGTATACTCGCGGGATTCTGATGTCTTGCTGCGTACGGTCCCAGACTGGTCGGTCGGCTCTCCCCTGGTATCTGGGCCGGATAACACAGGGTGCGGCATTGTGCGCCGCCTTGGGGTTGATTCTGGTCGGCTGCCCGTCGAATGCGCCTCGGTATAACCCACCGGATCTGTTTTACCTCTTCGCCCATTACGAAGTCGGCAAGAATCCGACAACGATCACGACCGCCGATTTTAATCGTGACGGCATCACCGATCTGCTGACGACGAATATCGGGAACAATACCTTGTCGTTTTTACAGGGGAACGGTGACGGCAGCTTTCGCGAAGCGGTGCCGATGAAGGTCTGCCAGGAGCCGCGTGCCGTGAGCGTGCGCGACCTGGACCACGATGGTCTGCTCGACCTCGCGCTCGCCTGCGCGGGCAGCGATCAGATCGTGATCTATCGCGGACAAAGCGACGGCAAGTTCAAAGACCTGCATGCCTACAGTGTGAACAAGATTCCCATCGCCGTGGTGGCGGAGGACGTGAACAACGACGGCGAACTCGACCTCGTGGTGGCGCTGCGAAACGACAAAATCAAAGTGCTGATCGGCAAGGGCCGCGGCGAGTTCGTCGAAGGCGTGCAGTACGAATACGGCGACACGCCGACGGGGTTGGCCGTGAGCGATCTGAACGGCGACAGTAAAGTCGACTTGATCGTCACGAACGGCGGCCGTATGTCGAACGCGGTTTCGATTTGGTTGGGCAACGGGGACGGCACGTTTAAGACGCCTATCGATTACAAAACGGGCAAACGTCCGCTCGGCATCAGCTTGGCCGACTTCAATCGCGACAATATTCCGGACCTGCTTGTGATCAACGGCGAGATGGATACGTTTACGGTGTTCCTCGGCAAGGGCGACGGAACGTTCCAGCCCGGACGCGAGTCGGGTGCCGATGCGGGCCCGAACTACGGCATCGCGCGCGATTTCGACGGCGATCGCAACATCGATGTCGCCATCGTCAACATTCAATCGAACGACTTGTCGATCGTCTACGGCGTCGGCGACGGGACATTTCACTATCCGCCCCGCAACTACCGGACGAAAGGCGGACCGTTCGCGATCGCAGACTTTTCCGTCATGACCGAGCAGTCGGCGGTGCCGGGGCTCATCGTCGCCAACAACGGCGCCAACAGCATTTCCGTCTTTCTGCATCGAGGCCTCAAAGCGCCGCCGCAAGCGGCGCCGGCGACCGTCGATTAGCCGGTAACCAGGGTCGCTTCTTTTACGTGGAGCATTTCCCGGCTTGCCTTGACAGCTCGGCAGGCCGCACGTACGATCAAATCCTCTGTCGTACACACCGTTTCGCCCCTTCGACATGGAGCCGCGTGAGAGCCTTTTTGTGGTGGTTCGGTATGGGATCGCTCATGACACTGTCGGTGTTGATGGTGCAGGGCGGCGTGCGTGATCTCATCTACGAAACACACCCGAGCGGCAGCACCGCGGCCGTCTGGTCGTTTGTCCTGACCATCTTGGGCGGCGGGCTCCTTGCGGGCAGTCTGGCCGTCATCCTGAACCGCCTGCGTTAAGGCCCGATCCACCGATGCATTGCCTCCGCTGTAAAGGCTGCATGTTGATCGAGCGGCACTATTCGTCCGTGAGTCGGCGGTTGCACGCGCGTTGTATTAATTGCGGGTTCTGGCTCGATCTCGCCGACCTGCTGCGCTTTTTCCACCGCGTCATTCAAAGCGGCGTCCGAGGCGGAAAAGTCCGCGAAGATTTCACCCTGTAACGAACCACGAGCAACGACCTAGCCATGAACACGGTGATTCGATGATGCGCGCAGACGAAGCTTTTGAGACGAACGCCGTTGCCGGCTGGTGTCGATGCCGGGGAGTCGTGGTGGCCGTGGTGCTGATGCTCTTGCTGCTGTGGTCGAGTGTCGGTGCGCCGGCGTGGGCCGAGCACGATCCTAGTCGCACGAATGCGCCGGGCGCGTTGACCAACGCCGTCCGCGCTTTAAAGTGGCGCCACATGCCGGCACATGGGATTTTGCTGAAGGATATGAAAAGTGGGCAGACGCTCTACGAGTTTCGCGCGTCGGAGCGCTTGTCGCCCGCGAGTTTGACGAAGATAATGTCGGCCTTGTTGATCCTCGAATCCGGCCGACTGCAGGACGATGTGATCGTAAGCGAACGTGCTGCACGCGCGCATCGGACGCGTTTGCGTATCAAGCCTGGCGCGGTCTTCAAGATGGAAGATTTGCTGAAGGCGATGTTGATCGTGTCGGCGAACGATGCGTGCTTGGCCGCGGCGGAGCATTTGGGCGGCGATGAAGCCCACTTCGTCGAATTGATGAACGCGAAGGCGGCGGCGCTCGGACTCAAAGAAACGCACTTCGGCAACGCCTGCGGATTCGACCGTCCCGATCACTATTCGACGGCCGAAGACCTTGCCGTGTTGAGCGAAACGGCGCTGCAGAATCCGACGTTCCGTATGCTCGTGAAACAAGAGCGGGACATGATTGCGCCGCTCAACGGCAATCGTGTCTATCTGTTGCGTAATACCAATCGGCTCTTAGGGCGCGTGCCCGGTGTGGAAGGCGTCAAAACCGGCTTTACGTCAAAGGCGGGCCGCTGCCTGATCGCGAAGGTTTCGCAGGAAGGGCACGAGGTCCTGCTCGTGTTGCTCGGTGCGCGCCGCCGCTGGACCACCGCCTCCTCGCTGCTCGACTACGGGTTGAAGCTCGTCGAATTTACCGCTCCAAAATCCTCGTCTCCGGCGCTCTACTCCCCGACGCCGTAAGCGGTTTGAACGCCCGTTCACATCGCATCAACGCAAAACATAGCGTGGCCGGACCGGCCCAGCGATGCGCTGCGTCTCGATGAGGTATGGAATGCGGAGCTACGTGCCGCGCCTGCAGTGGTGCGAGCAGGCGCGAGCGAGGAGAAGAGTCTGCGATGGCTTAGTGCGTGGGCATGAACTCGACGTTCACGTCTTTGCCGAGGTAGTTCACCTCGAAGCCCTGTGCCACGTAAGCCAAGCGCGCACCCATCACGTTTTCGTCTCCGGACGTTTCTTTGCCGAGATAACGCCGCACGTCGTCCGCACTTTCGCTGTTGAGGACGTGGCGGAACACGCCGCGTGTTTTGTAGGCGAAGCGATTGTTTACGAACAGAAGATCGACCTTACCGTCCATGACACGCACACCCGCCATGGCGCCGATCGGTTTGCGTTGGTCGTAGAGCAGGATAAACGTGCCTTCCTGCTCGGCCTTCACGCCTTGAATCTTTTCGTTCACCAGCAGGTCGACGGCCTTCGCTTCCGGATCGCCGAGCTTCACGCCGAACAACGACACATCGGTGCTGTTCACCTGCGCCGCGTCGGTGATGTCGCTTTTCGTCAGTTCGTACGGTTCGGCGAACGCGGTCAGCCACGCGCCGAAAACTCCCGCTGCGACGGATGCTGCCATCGCGCCATATCGAACCATCGAACGCTTCGTGTCGATCCGAACCATGCCGACCTCCCTCGTGCGGTCTATGCGCTCAGCCTGGAGTAGGAGGAGGCACCGCATATCGTTGCAACAGTCCATTTTAACGAACGGTTCTTTGCAGTTGCAACCGATGGGCGCTCAGGACGTGCAGGCATACGTGTCTCGAATGTGCATGCCAAGACGGTGGAGTTGTGAGAAATACGCATGGGCGTCGTCGGAAAGTTCCGGCAGGATCGCGGCAAGGTCGGCGAGGCACTGTTCGAGCATCGTGCGGCGTTGTGTGTCGAGTGTGAGGGGTGCCGTTGTCGGCGGGCCGCCGTCCGGCCCGTCGAGCAGGTAAGCCGCGCAGCCGCTGATGACCGTGTCGAGCGTCATCAGCTCGCCTTGATGCGGACTCTGAAACCGCGGGTACTCCGCCTCGCAATGCTGGGTCCACAATTCGCGCAGGGCCGTCATGCCGATGTTCCGTCAGATCCCACGTGCGCGATGGGCGCGCGCGACCGTGTCGACACCCGTCATGAGTGCCGCGAGTCGTGGCGTGACCTTGCGGCTGTCGGCCAATGCGAATGTCTTCCCGAACGCGCGGATCATGATGTCGTTCAGGCGCGCGTGAATATCCTGCTCGGTCCAGATCAGACCTTGCAGGTTTTGCACCCACTCGAAATAGGAGACGGTGACGCCGCCCGCATTGGCCAAAATGTCGGGGATGACGCAGATGCCCTTATCGGCCAGGATACGATCCGCGTCCAACGTGGTCGGCCCGTTTGCGCCTTCGGCGAGAATACGGCAGCGTATGCCGTCGGCATTGGCGCCGGTGATTTGTTCCGACAGTGCGGCGGGCACCAAGACGGTGCAGGGGAGGCGCAGCAACTCCTCGTTCGAAATACGTTCGGCGCCTGGAAATGTGTCGAGCGGTTCGCGGCGTTCGATCGCATGCGCCCACAGCGCAGCCATCGGAAGTCCCTTGGGATTGTAGATGCCGCCGCGCGACTGGCTGACGGCGATCACGGTCAATCCCGCCTCGGACAGCAAACGCGCCGCGTGGCTGCCCACATTGCCGAATCCCTGAACCGCCACGGTGGCGCCGGCGGTGGCGATGCCGAATCGGCGCATCGCGGCCAACGTGGTCGAGGTGACGCCGCGCCCGGTTGCGTCCTCGCGTCCGATGCTGCCGCCGATGGCGAGCGGTTTGCCGGTGACCACGGCCGGTTCGGTGTGGCCCACCTGCTGACTATACGTATCCATCAACCAGGCCATCACGCGCCCGTCCGTGCCCACGTCCGGTGCCGGGACGTCGCGTCGCGGGCCGATGAGCGACGCGATCTCCGTCGTGTACCGCCTGGTCAATCGTTCCAATTCTCCCGCCGACAAACGATGTGCATCGACACGCACGCCGCCTTTGGCGCCGCCGTAGGGAATACCCATGAGGGCGCATTTCCAGGTCATCCACATCGAGAGCGCCGCGACCTCTCCCAGCTCGACGCCGGGGTGAAAGCGGATCCCGCCTTTGCAGGGACCGCGGGAGCTGTCGTGTTGCACGCGGTAGCCGTCGAAGATGTCGACGCGCCCGTCGTCCATACGAACGGGGACGCTGACGAGCAGCGTACGTTGCGGTCGAGCCAGTCGCGCGCGCAGCGCCGGTTCAAGACCAAGTTCGTGCGCGGCGGCGTCCAGTTGTTCGACGGCAAGATGAAACGCTGGCGAGTCGAATGGGTCGGACATGGCTGACTCCTTTAGGGCGAACCGGTCACGTGTCCCGGATCGGCAACCCACTGGAGGTGAAACTGCTCCGCCATGTGGGCGGCGACACGCGCGGCGACCTCGCGACAACTCGGTGGGGTATCGAGAAGCATCTTCATTGATGCGACGCGACACCCGTCGATACCGCACGGGACGATCCACGAAAAGGGCGTGAGATCGTTCGTGACGTTGAGTGCGAAGCCGTGCATCGTGACGCCGCGCACAAGGCGGATGCCCACGGCGGCGATTTTGTGCGGTTGTCCGCCGTGACCCACCCAGACGCCGTGCAACCGCTCGCGACGATACCCGACGAGGCCCCACTCTGCGAGGGTGTTGATGAGAACGAATTCGATCGCCCGGACGAACGCCTTCGGTCCGAGTATCGGCGGGCGCAGCTTCATGATTGGATAGCCGACGAGTTGTCCGGGGCCGTGGTACGTCACGGATCCGCCGCGATCGACCTTTTGGATGGGAATCCCGGCTGCGGCGATCTGCGCCTGCTGCATCTGCCAATGCTCGTCGGGGCCATTTCGTCCGACGGTAAAGATCGGGTCGTGTTCGAGCAGCAGCAGGTGGTCGAGACAGGATTCCCGAATCCGCGCGTCAACCAATCGATGTTGCTCGGCGAACATGTCGTTGTAAGGCCGTTGCCCGAGCCAGTGCCACTCGGCTGGTGTCGGTGTGGACGTGAGAGCGTGGCCTGCTGCTCCCGCGCGTACGTCGACTGGCTGCTCGACTGCTTGTGTAGCGGGAAGTGACATGTCGGTTGGGGTTAACGGGATGCGGCAGCGGTCGAGTCGGTCGACTGTGGTGGCGCCTCGCTGCGTTGTCCCGACGTGTGGCCGCCGGTACTGCGCGGGAGCGTGACGGTCCGTTCGCCGGCGCGCGCTCGTACGGTGAGTTGCACCGGTTCTTGCGTCGACCCGCCGAGGAAAAGGTGCCAGAAGTCACCGACGTTATAAATCGGTCGATGATCGACCGCCGTGATGAGGTCGCCCATCCGTAAGCCCGCTGTGTCTGATGCCGCGCCGGGCACGACATGCGCCACAACGATGCCGCGGTCGAAGTCGAGGTCGAATCCGGCGGCGACGCTGGGTGTCATCGTCAGGGGGATAAAGCCGAGGTCGGGGCGCATCACGCTGCCGCGCATCATCATCGATTGGAGATGCGGTGCAACGGCGCGCATCGACAACGCATAGCTGATGGCTTGCGCCGAGGGCGCCACGGCGACGTTGATACCGACGACATGCCCGGCGAGGTCCACGAGCGGGCCACCGCTGCTGCCCGGATTGATCGCCGCGTCGGTTTGAATGAGGTCGTATAACGTTTCGCCGTCGGGGGCGAGGACGGCGCGTTCTACTGCGCTGACGACGCCGACGGAGACGCTCGAGCCGCCTTTCAACGCGAGCGGATGACCGATGGCGACGACCGTTTCGCCGATCTCTAGATTGGGTGCCGGGCTGAGCGTCGCGGCCACCAAATCGTCGGCCGCCACTTTGATGAGCGCAAGATCCAACAACAGATCGCGTGCGGCGACACGTCCAGGCGTCAGGCGTCCGGAGGGCAGGCCGACGACGACACTTTTGACGCCTTCGACGAGATGGTTGTTCGTCAGGATGAAGCCGCCTGCGTCGATGACGATGCCGGACCCGGATCCTGCAGCGGGACTATGCGGTGCGGGACTTGGCGATACGCCGCGCGACATGATGGTGACGACGGAGGGGCGGACGGCGGACACGACAGCGGGTACGGTGAGGGCCTTAGGCTGAGCAGGCTGCGACGATGAGGCAGCCGCGACGGCGTCGGCTGCATGCGCCGAACCGGCGCAAAGTACCAATGGTGCGATGAGCGCGCAGACGCACCGCATGTTGGTCCATCGCTGGTGGTGTGTGCTTCGTCTCACGCCGAGATCCAGCTCTTCTGTCTGTATAGGAGCGAGTGAGCGGAATATCCGCTGTGCGTCGCGCACAGCGCGCGCCATTCTGACATACTTGCGATGGCGACCCAAGCGCGATTGCGGCGCGAGGTCACCGCTGCAGCACACAAAACGTGAAGGGGCGGGCAGGATCGTCTCCCGCCCGCCCCGTATCCGATCCCACTCTAGTCGCTGCCAGGAGTGGGTGTTGCATGCTGCCCGTCGAGTTCAGCGGATCGCCGTGAGCATCTGGCGCATCTGCGGCGTCTTCAACTTCTTCAGCGCCTTGGCTTCAATCTGGCGGATACGCTCGCGCGTCACCGACAGTTCGTCGCCGACTTGTTCCAACGTTCGTGCCTGGTCGTGTCCGATGCCGAAGCGCATGCGGATCACCATTTGCTCGCGCGGCGTCAACGTGTCCAGAATACGATCCAATTCACGTGTGCGCTCCGTGCGATTCACCGACGAGTCGGGCGACACCACCTGATGGTCCGGCAACAGATCGCCGAACATCATGTCGCCGTCGCCGACGGGATGTTCCAACGCAATCGGCTCCTGAAACACTTGCATCGTCTCGTGCAACTTGTCCGCGCGCATTTCCAACACGCGGGCCACTTCCTCGATCTTCGCGGGGCGCCCCAATTGCTGCACCAATTGCCGCGACGCGCGTTGAATGCGATTCGACGCTTCCGTCTGGTGGACGGGAATGCGAACCGTGCGCGACTGGTCAGCCAAGGCGCGTGTGATGCCCTGACGAATCCACCAGGTCGCATAGGTGCTGAACTTAAAGCCCTTGCGGAATTCAAACCGTTCGGCCGCTTTCATCAGGCCGATGTTGCCTTCCTGTGTCAGGTCCAAAAGCGTCAGGCCGCGCCCTGTGTAGTGCTTCGCGACGTCGACGACGAGGCGCAAGTTGCAGCGGACTAACTCGTCTTTGGCGCGCTCGAGTATCACGCGCCCTCGGCGGATATTGCCTAAGCATTCTTGTAGACGAGCTGCGTCGGTTTTGCTGACCGGCTCGGCTAACACCATCAGCTCGCGCAAGGTTGTTTCAGCCTGATCCAACGCGGTAGCGGAAAACCCGCTGAGCGCCTTGGCTTCTCGCAATTGCGCGACGGCCTCTTTGCCCGCCGGATCCTTTTGGACATGCGTCGTGGCCGCCAGTGCGTCCTTCAATGCGGCGCGGATGGCGCGCGTGCCTTCATCGATCTTTTTCGCCAGCGTTGTCTCTTCGTCCTTCGTCAGGAGCGGGCGCTCGCCGAACGAACGGAAATAGATGGTCTCCAATTCCATGGAGGTGCCGGTGTAGCGCGGCTTCCCCAATGACGGGCGCCGAGCAGGCAACAACGATACATAGGTCTCATCGTAGCGAGCGTGCTGTTCCATCATGCGACTCACCTCGTGGTTGTCGAGTTGACGATCGTCCTGTTCGTCTACCGTTGACCGTTCCTTGTCCTGCGTCGAGATAACCATGCCCAAGAACTTTGCAAGCGCTGTGCCCTTTTGAACCGACGGTGACAAGATTTGTTGCACGTGTATGGTTCGAGTGTGGAAACTGTAGGAGACGCATATATAGAGAAGGATTCAGAATCATTGTGTTACCGCGGTGCGCGGCGGAGGCTGTCGATGTGTATACCCTGCCCTACGTAGGCGCAGCGGGAACAGATCTGAGGCGTCGCACGAAACACACAGCTGCCACAGTGGATGTCGCAACCGTGCCACATGTTTAACGCCACTTAATTAAATCGGGCTAATCTGTGGCGGCTCTGTCGGACCTTGTGCGCTGCGCAGCCATTCGCGCGATCGCACGCACCCGGTCGGAATGTGTTGAAACGCTCCGACCGCTCTCCTAGAATGCGCCGCATGAGTGCCCGCCTCCTCCGTAACGGCGAACGTGTGCATTTGGTTGACCGCAAGGGACGTCATTACGCACTGACGCTGAAAGCCGGCGATACCTTCCAGTTCAGCGGCGAAACGGTCCCGCATGACGACATCATCGGGAAGCCCGATGGGTCGGTCGTGACGTTTTCGGCCGGCAAACGGATGTTGGCGTTGGCGCCGACGCTCGGCGACTACGTGCTGAAGATGCCGCGCGGCGCGCAAGTGCTCTATCCGAAAGATCTCGCGATCATTCCCATGTGGGCCGACGTGTATCCCGGCGCCAAGGTGTTCGAGTCGGGCACCGGCTCCGGCGCCTTGACGATGGCGCTACTGCGCGCGGTCGGTATGCGTGGGAGTGTGGTGACGTACGAGGCCCGCGAAGACTTTGCGCGCACCGCAATGTCGAATATCGAACGCTACATGGGGACCGTGCCGAATCTCCGATTGGAGCGGCGCGATACCTACGAAGGCATCGTGCTCAGTCCCGGCGAAGATCCCTTCGACCGCATCATTTTGGATTTACCGGAACCCTGGCGCGTCGTGCCGCATGCAGTGGAGGCGTTGCGCCCCGGTGGAATTTATCTGAGTTATGTGCCGACGGTGCCGCAGGTGATGCAAACCGTCGAGGCGCTGGAGCGCGCGGCCGTGTTCGGCATGATCCACACGTTCGAGTCGTTGATCCGCACATGGAATATCCAAGGACGGAGTGTGCGGCCGGACCATCGGATGGTGGCCCATTCCGGTTTTGTGACCGTCGCGCGGAAGGTCGATACGTCGTTCGCCAGTAGCGTGCCGACCGTGCCCGGGGGTGATTCGGGGGCGGACGAGGGCGGCAAACATTCGACCGGCGAAGAAGGAGCGGACTGACGGCATGGGACGGTTGGACGGGAAAGTCGCACTGATTACCGGCGGCAATGCCGGAATCGGTGAAGCCATCGCGCAGGTGTTTGCGCAAGAAGGCGCCGCGGTGGTGGTGACGGGACGTCGCGCGGCGGAACTCGACCGGGTCGTGCAGGCCATTCAACGGGCGAAGGGGCGGGCGCTTGCGGTGCCCGGCTCTGTGACCGACGAAGCGCATGCGCGCGATGCAGTAGCGCGGACGGTGGCCACCTTCGGTGGCCTGCATATCTTGGTCAACAATGCCGGGGTCGGCGACTTCGGTCGGCCGCTCCATGAGTTCGACGACGCGGCGTGGCAGCAACTGTTCGACGTCAATGTGACGGGCGTCTTCCGGTTCACGCGCGCAGCGGTACCGCAGTTGCTCGCCGGTGGCGGCGGCAGCATCGTGAATATTTCGTCGATCGCCAGCCTCGTGGGGATTCCGATGGCTGCGGCCTATTCCGCAACCAAAGGGGCTTTGGATGCGATGACACGCGCCATCGCGATCGACTACGCGCCGTCTAAGATTCGCTGCAATTGCATCAATCCCGGTTTGGTCGATACGCCGATGGCCGCGCCGTTGCTCGGCGACAAGGCCTGGGCCGAACAAGTGTTGTCCGCCTATCCAATGAAGCGCCCCGGGCGCCCCGAAGAAATTGCGAAACTCGCGTTGTACCTCGCGTCCGACGAATCCACCTGGGTGACCGGCACCACCTTCCCCATCGACGGCGGCATGACCGCGCAGTAGACCTCAGTAGGTTGTTGTCTCATCACTTGCCGCACGCCGTACCACGATTCACCATATCACTCGGAAGACCCATGACCGAACCTAAGAATCACTCGACCACGCCCGAGATCGACGCGCATACCAAATGGTGCGCCGTCATCGGCAATCCAGTCGAACATTCGTTGTCGCCCAGCATTCACAATGCGGCGTTTCGGGCCCGCGGCCTCAACTACGTGTATTTGGCCATGCGGGTCGAGCGTGTCGGCGATGCGGCGCGCGGGATGCGCGCGCTTGGGAATGCGACGGGTTTCAGCGTGACGATTCCGCACAAAGTGGCGCTGTTGCCGGAGTTGGACGAGGTCGACACCATGGCGCGCCACATCGGCGCGGTGAATACTATCGTCGTTCGCGAGGGGCGGCTGTTCGGCTACAACACCGATGCGACCGGTGCGATGCGCGCGTTGCGCGAGGCCGGCGCCGAGGTGAAGGGACGACATGTGCTCGTATTGGGAACGGGCGGCGCCGCGCGTGCAATCGCGTTTGGATTGGCACATGCGGGTGTGAGTCGGTTGACGCTGTTGGGAATCGATGACGCGGAGCGGACCGGGCTTGCGCAGGATGTGCGCACAAAGACCGGCCTCACCGTATCGGATGGTCCGTTGGACGAACTGCGATTGCGCGAGGCATTGGCGACGTCCCAGGTGATGATCCACTGCACGCCGGTGGGCATGTCGCCCAAGACCGGAGTCAGCTGTGTGCCCGCGCATCTTCTCACGCCTGCGCTCACGGTCATGGATATCGTCTACAACCCGCGCGACACGCAATTGTTGCTCGACGCGCGCGCCGCCGGTTGTCATACGATCCCCGGTCTGGAAATGTTTTTGAATCAGGCCGTCGAGCAATTCGAGTTGTGGACCGGACAGGCTGCGCCTGCCGATGTGATGCGGCGTGTGTTGGAATCGAAGTTCACATAATTCGGTTCGGTCGGAAGGAACGGGCGGATCACGATGAATCTGGTGCTGATCGGCTATCGAGGAACGGGGAAAAGTACGGTCGCCAAACAGGTGGCGCAACGGCTCGGGTGGAACGTCGTCTCGACGGACGCGGAAATCGTTCGTCGCGAGAAACGGCCGATTCCCGATATTGTCGCAGATCGCGGCTGGGACTATTTTCGTGACGTGGAGGCCGCGGTCTGTGCCGACATGGGGGCCAGGACTCGGATGGTGATCGACACAGGTGGCGGGGCCATTTTACGGGACGCCAATGTGCAGGCGCTCAAGCGCGATGGTCGCCTGGTGTGGTTGACCGCGTCCGTGCCGACGATCGTCGGCCGAATCGGTGGCGATACGAATCGCCCGTCCCTGACCGGCACCAAATCGTTCACCGAAGAAGTGCAAGAGGTCCTGACCCAGCGCGAGCCGTTGTATCGTGCGGCAGCCGACGCCACCGTCGCCACCGACGGGCGCACGATCGAGGCGATTGTGACGGACGTCCTGCGACTTGTCCCCGATGATGCAGGCTAGGTCTTCTACTGCTCCCAGCGTTTTCCCCGCCTTGACTCTGTAGGAGCAACCAGGTCAAATGCCCGCTGTGCGCCCGTAGCTCAGTTGGATAGAGCGTCGGGCTTCGAACCCGCAGGTCGCAGGTTCAATTCCTGCCGGGCGCACCAGTTACCGTGTATGCGCCGCTGCGCCGGAGTGTTTATGCGGCGCCGTCGGTCCTGTATCCCACCCAGCGGGGGATACCGTCGCCGAGAGGGACTTCGTACACTCGCACCATGCCGAAACCCACGTATGTGCCCTGGATGGTTGCGCGGCGCCAAGACCGATTCGGTGCGCGGTTAGCCGTCCACTATCGCCATGACGCCACCATCGGGAACGGCGTCATCACCAATCTGTCCCGGCAAGGGTGGACGGTGGCAAGCTCCAACCACCAATTGATGACCGGACAGACCGTGGTTTTTCGTCTCCCCTTCGACGACCCCAGCAACCAGCAGGCCGACACCCATACGGTGGTACGGTGGGTGGGCGCCAACGCCTTCGGTGTGGAAGTGGTCCAGCCGAGTGCGGCGACGCAGGCCCGCCTCGACACCTGGGTCCGCGTCGTCTCGAACGCCCTCTCGTGGTCGCGCATCCATCGTATCGCCTAACCTCCCCTTCGGTACATCCTAATCCGCCTCACTTGTGCATCTTCAACTGCACCGCCGTTCTTGACAGCATTTACCCGCAGGGCCTAGGGTTGGTACGCCTGTCGATTCAACGAGGGAGTCTCCGATGGCCGCGTCGCGCGTGCGTTTCACCATCCGCTCGGATCGCCGATTTCCGGTCTCCTGTCCTGTCTACTATATGGGGCGCGCACTGTTGGGGCGAGGGACGGCGGTGAATCTGTCGACGAAAGGATGGCGCGTGCAAGGCGACGAGCCGGTGCGCTCCGGGCAATGGCTGACGTTTCGATTGGAGTTAGTCGGCCATTCCCAGCCGATTCAATTCCCGCGCGCGATCGTGCGGTGGACATCGGGGCTGGAATTCGGCGTCGAATGGTTGCTAGCCGACGACACCACGCAGCAGGGACTGCAACAGTATGTCTGCTCGATGGCGTCGCGGCAGTAGGCGCTAGCATCGAACCCCATTCCGCTTCCTCGTATATTCGCGGTCGGTCATCGATCGATTCGCTGCATCTCACCGTTCTCTTCTATTGTCCGTAATCCGACATGAGCATCTGGAACCGTCTGCGCAATCGACCGTCAATGCTCGCATCATGCGGCTTGGCGATTCTGATCTGCGGTGCGCTCGTATCCTGCGCCAGTACGTCGAAAACAGACACAACATCTGCGCCTGCCGATGGTGCTCGACCGTCCGACGATCAGCGAGTAGCGGTGGTGGATATCCAGGCGGTGTTCGATCGCTCCCAGCTCGGGCAACAGTGGTTGAAGGAGGTGGTCGCCGAGTTCGGCGCGCAGCAATATGCTCTGAGTACGGAAGAGGGGACGTTGGCGAAAACAGCCGCCCAACTCGATGCGGCGCGCACGGCGTCGCGTGGCGAGACGGCGGAACTCGCCGCACGGACCGAGCAGTACCTTGTGCAATTGGAAGCCTATCGTGCACGCGTGGCGGCGTTTAATGCCGACGTTGCGAGGCGACATAGCCTGCTCATTCACAACATGCTGCCTCGTATTCAGGCGGCTGCCGCGCCGATGGCCGAACGAGAAGGTTTTGTCGCCGTGTTGCACAAGGGGCGTCCGGAGACGAGCGTGGTCGTGGTCTATGCAGCTCCGCAGATCGATCTGACCGAACGGGTGATTCAAGCGTTGGATCGCGCGATGACGCCGTAACCGGCGAGTCGGCCTCTCGGCTTGACCAGCTCCGATTCTCTGGATAGATTGAATCGCCTGGTACGTCAGTCGCCGAATTCGAAAGGAGCAATGGCATGAGGCTGCGAACGATGATCGTCACGGGAGCACTGCTGGTGATCGCGCCATCCGCCTGGGCCGGCGCGCCGAATTCTGGAGCAACGCAATCGCCGAGCCGTTCGGCCGATCAGGAATTCGATCTCCAGCAGGGCGTCGAATTGCTCAGCCAACTGCTGGCGACCGCGAAGTCGTACCTCCTGGACCATGTGGACATTACGGGGGCCATCGCGCCGGGTGAGGTCGAGGGCGACAAAACCGGCCGCCTCCACGTCAAATTGTTCCCGAAGGGCCGCACGGAGTCGTCGGAGGCGGTGGAAGCCGAGTCGTCATTCGAATCCAAAAACGGCGAGCTGTCGTTTCAGTTCCGGTTTCGTCCGTCCGAGCCTCGAACAGCGCTCCCGCCCTCTGTGTTGTAAGTCGGTCGACGCGACAGCTTTGCCGAGGTGTCTCGTGCCCGCCTCGCACAAAATCCGTGTTTCCTCCGCCGTTTAGACATCCCATGCTAGAGTACCTTACGTACGCATCGACCGCGAAAGCGGTGTGCTGCGTCTGTGGAAGGAGCAGGGGTGTCGATCGAATCCGGAACCGTACAGCCGATCTGGGCTAACTGGCCTGAGCGGCGTTTGCTCGAACTGCGGCTGTGCGACCTGCAGCTCACCGTGTCCGGCGATCTCCTTCGCGAGACGACGCACTGTTTGCTGCAAGAATTACAAGATAAACGCCTTCGGTTTCGCCCGCACTTTTGGCTCTCCGACGAATGGTTTTGCCCCGACGGCGTGCCCGGCATCGCCATCCCGTTTTATCTCGCGCATCCGCGCCTTGCGCGCCTGGAGCGGGCGCAGATGTTGGAAGTGGAAGGCGGCACGACCTCCTGGTGCATGCGCTTGTTGCGGCATGAGGCGGGCCATGCCATCGAAAATGCCTACCGTTTGAAACGGCGGGGGCGGCGCCAAGAATTGTTCGGGTCGTCCTCCGTGCCCTATCCCGATCACTATTCCTTCAAACCCTATAGCCGCAGCTTCGTGCAGTACCTCGACATTTGGTATGCACAAAGCCACCCCGACGAAGATTTTGCGGAGACGTTTGCCGTGTGGCTCGATCCCGACTCGCAGTGGCGGCAACGCTACGCCGGGACGGCGGCGATGAAAAAGCTGCAGTACATGGACGAGCTGATGCAGGAATTGCGGCGCGTGCAACCGCCGGTGCGTCGACCGGTGACCGTCGATCCGATCGAACGACTCGAAAAAACGCTGAGCGAACACTATCGGTGGAAACGGGCGCACTACGGTGTGGAGGCGGCGAAGACCTACGACCTGGCGCTCCTGCGACTTTTTACGGCGCATCCGAAGCGGCCCTACCGCATGAGCGCCGCCGATTTTCTCCAGCGTATCCGAAAAGACGTGCGCCGCACCGTGGCGGAGTGGACCGGGCAGTATCAGTACACGATCGATCAGGTGATCGAGGATATGATCGAGCGCTGTCAGGCGCTCGACCTGAAGCTGGTCACGCCGATTCCGAAGGCGACGGTGGATTTTGCGGTGGTGCTGACGCGCCAAGCGCTCCATTCGGTGCAGAGCGGGAGGCATCGCGTCGCCGTATGAAGAAGTTGCGTGTCTTGGTACTCATGCACGAGGATTTGGTTCCGCCGCAGGAGCTCAATGGTCGCGATCCGAAAACCACCGAGTGGAAAACGGAATACGATGTCGTGTCCACGCTACAGAAACTCGGGCACGATGTGCTGCCGCTCGGTGTGCGCAGCGACCTCGGCGTGATCCGTACGGCCATCGAGCAGTGGAAGCCGCACGTCGCCTTTAATTTATTGGAAGAGTTTGATGGGTTGGCCGTCTACGATCAAAACGTCGTCTCGTACCTCGAATTGCTGCACATGCCCTATTCGGGCTGCAATCCGCGGGGCTTGATGCTCGCGCGCGACAAGAGCCTGTCGAAGAAACTCTTTTCGTACCACCGCATTCCGTTCCCTGACTTTACCGTGTTCCCGATCGGCCGCCAGGTGCGGCGGCCGGAGACGCTGCCGTTCCCATTGATCGTCAAGTCGGTGAGCGAAGAAGCCTCGTTGGGTATTTCGCAAGCCTCGATCGTGAACGACGACGAAAAGCTCCGTGAGCGTGTCGCCTTCATCCACGAGAGTGTCCGTACCGGTGCGTTGGTCGAGCGCTATATCGAAGGACGCGAACTCTACGTCGGCATTTTCGGCAACGCCAACCTGCATGTGCTTCCGACCTGGGAGCTGATGATGGATCGTATGCCGGAAGAAGCGTGGCGCATCGCGACGGAGCGCGTGAAGTGGAGCCGCGGTTATCAGCAAAAGTACGGGATTGAATCGGGTCCGGCGCGGAACCTGCCCGACGGTGTGAGCGACAAGGTCCAGCACCTTGCGCGTCGTGTGTACCGTGCACTCGGGCTCAGCGGGTATGCGCGGATCGATTTCCGATTGGACACACAGGGACAGATTTTTGTGTTGGAAGCGAATCCGAATCCGCAGATCTCGCGCGACGAAGATTTTGCTGAATCGGCGCGGAAGGCAGACTGGGCCTATAGCGATCTACTACAGGAATTGCTGAACTTGGGGTTGCGATGGCGCCCCGCGCAAGCGGCCTAGGTCTCGTAGGATCGACGACTACTCGCCCTTGCGGAACTGCGGCGGTACAGATCCACCGCCGCCACCAGACGATCCGCCGCTGAACCCACCGCCTCCTCCGCCTCGGAATTGCGGCGGCGGTGTCCCGGAGTAGCTGCTTCCGCCGGACCCGCTTCCGGATCCGCCGTAGTACCGTCCACCCCCGTACCGACCGCCGTAATAGCCGCCGTAGCCCCAGGGATACCAAAACGGTCCACCGTAAAACGCGGGGCCCCAATAACCAGGGCCGTAAAACGCATAGGGGTTGTACTGATAGGCCCACCCGCCGACTTGGTTCGACTGCGGGAGTGTCTGCCAATTCAGAATCTGTGCGATCTGTAGGACGGGATACGTATAAGGGTCTTGCCCTTCGCTGAGGGGGCGCGTCGTTTCCCCGAGCACCCTGCCGATGACGGTGATCGGCGCACCGGCTTCCAATGTGGCCGGATCGAGGAAACTTTCCTGCTCCATGATAAAGCGGCCCTGCGACTGGCTGCGGTCTTCGACCGGCACACCTTCCGCATCGGTGGGCAGCTGCAATACTTCCACTTCCGTTTTGTTTTGTTTACGCACCGCGCGGATTACCGTGCCGCCGAACATGACGGTCTTGCCGGTGAAGTTCGCCGGCGCCGCCTTCACCTCGGCATAGGTCGCTTGACTGTCCACAAGATGGCGCAAGCTTTGCGGCCCCATGCCCTGCAGACGTTCGTATTCGAGTTGATGCGCCGATTCCGCACAACCGGAAAGGCCAGCCACTGCGACCAAGAGGGAACAAGCAAGGAGAGGGCGGAGTCGCGTCACAAGGCACCTAGAAGTGATAGGACACACCGAACACCAACTGCTGTGCGGTGTAGTCCGCCCGGAACCCACCAATGGTATTGAATGCGCCGGAGTAGTGTGGAGTCGCGTCCGTATATTTGTATTCCGTGAAGACGGCCACATACGGCGTCACGAAGGCGCGAATACCGAGCAGCACGTTGACACCGACGGTCACTTCGCTGTCGGCACTGAGTGTACGCGGACTATCGTTCGCCAGGAAATTATGGATGCGGCTGACCAGAATTGCCGGGCCGACACCAAAATACGGCTGGAAGGTCTTGCCCGGATATCGTGCCAATAAATGGACGCCGATGTTGAAGATCCGTTGATTGAAGCCCGGGATGTCGTCGAGGTTTTTCCCGTGCGGTGTGCTGTGCAGTACATCAACCTCGATGCCGAAAATATTGTTCTGGAAATAGTGCCCAATTTTCACGCCCGCCGTCAGGCTGTTCTGGAGATCGAAATTCGGGGATGAGAGTCCCTGTAGCTGGCCTGTGCCGCGTACGTCCGACAGGCGGTCGGCGAAGTTCACGCCGAACTGGGGCGCGATGTACGATTCCGCCTTGGCCTGCCCAGCGGGGAGGGCACCCAAGGTCCCGAGCAGCGCCGCACAGCCGACAATCAGCGATCGTATGGAGACCCGGTGTAGGTGTTTCATCGCCCGCACTATACCAAACAGAATGCGAAAAATGTGAAGGCGCGGTCATTAGACATTCATGGATGCTCGTCCCGTGTGCGACGCCGACGATTTGCGCCGGCTGTGACTTGTCTCTCGCCTGTGCGCTTGGGTATGGTGGCGGCTTTCTGAGAGGGTATGCGTATGTTCAAGCCGACGACCAAAGTCCCGTTGACGCCGGATCGGTTCACCGATCGGTTGACGCAGTTTTTGCCGAAGCCGCTGACGGCGACGGATTGGGACGACTACGGCCTGACGCGAATCGGCGAGCAACCCGACGCCGTGGTGAAAGAAATGTTGTCGCTCGCGCTGTACTGGATGAAGTCTGCGATGGATGCGCACTATGCCGGTATTGCGGAGGTGTTGCTCTGGCCGCGCCTGCTCGAGCGTGTCGCCGATGCGTGGCAGCCGACATATGCACTGGCGATATCGGATTGGGATGGGTTTCTGGCGGAACTGCCGAACCGAATGGGCGACTATTTCCGGGTGACGGAGCAGGGCGGCAGCGCGTTGTCGGTCTGTACCGAAGCCTGTGCCTACTTAGAAGGGCAGTGGGCGGTGCGCGGGCATGAACAGCCGGCGTTGTTGGCGTTGTTCACAGACTCGATTGCCAGCGAGGCGATCGGCAGAGTCTTTGAGACCACGGAACTCGTGGCGCCGAATTCGTAGGCACTCGGGCGAAGGGCAGCACGCACGCCTGCGCGGCAGTCCCGCGCAGGCGTGCGAAGGCTACAGATAGCGGTGGCTCAAGACCTTCCCGTTCGCGTCGATGTCGTAATACAGCGGCGCGCCGGTCGGAATGTTCAATTCCAGCACCTGCTCACGCGTGAGCTGTTCCAAATACATGACGAGCGAGCGCAAGCTGTTGCCGTGAGCGGCGATCAAGACGTTTTTGCCCGCCTTCACCTGCGGCTCGATGTGTTTCTGGTAGTACGGCAACACACGCTCGGCCGTTTCCTTCAGGCTCTCGGCGCCTTGGCCCGGCGGCTTCACGTCGTAGCTGCGCCGCCAGATTTTCACTTGCTCGTCGCCGTATTTCTTCGCCGTCTCCGCCTTGTTGAGTCCCTGAAGGTCGCCGTAGTGGCGCTCGTTCAGCGCTTGGTCTTTTGTGGTCGGGAGCGTCGTCTGCCCCTGCTCGGCCAGCGCCAGGCGCAACGTATTTTGCGCGCGTTGGAGCGCCGAGGTGAACGCGAGATCGAACCGGAAGGGCTTGAGTTTCACGCCGGCCGCTTTCGCTTCCTGCTCGCCCTTCGGCGACAGCGGGACGTCGACCCATCCGGTGAACCGGTTTTCCAAATTCCACTGCGACTCTCCGTGACGAAGCAGAATCAACGTCCCCATACGATGATCTCCCTTACGTAGGCGGCTCGCGTGTCGCAGGGTGCGGCGGCGACCGCTGACGCGCGCATGGTGCCTCACGGACGGGCGCGGTTGCAATCCCCTAGTGCTGTCAGTACGATGCGCGCCGTCGCCACCTGAACGGGAGCCACGTC
This sequence comes from Nitrospiraceae bacterium, assembly GCA_046351095.1. Classification (GTDB taxonomy): domain Bacteria; phylum Nitrospirota; class Nitrospiria; order Nitrospirales; family Nitrospiraceae; genus BQWY01. Next base: position 1,956,520 of record JAXLZC010000001.1, on the reverse strand, counting down.
GTGCCGGATGCCAACGCGCCAACGAGTGCCCATGCGCCGACTGTGCCGACGGCCTGGTGGGGCGCGCTCTCCGATCGCCTTGGTGTCGGCGAACGCTGCCGTGCGTTTTTTCAGCGCGCCGACGGGCGGCAGACGCTCGGGCGTGTGGCGCAACTCGGCGGACAGATCGACTATCTCTTGTTCGTGCTGGTGCGGTATTGGTTGCCGGTGGTCTTGCCGCCGCCGGGACGCGAACGCGCCACCAAACACGATCCCGACTATTGGCTGGAATCGCAGCACATCTTAAAGGCGGCCGTCGATCGACTGCGCGAGCTGAAGCCGTTGATCGAATTGTTGACGGCGCAGAATCCGTTGGCGTCGCCGCCGGTCGCACCGACGCATGCGGCCGCTACCCCTGCCGTGGAAGTCGATCTCGCCCGAATGCTCGAAGGCTTGGCGGAAGTCGCCGGCAGTTACGGCGGGCCGGACTACACGTCCGTCATCAAACAGTTCGATCCCGTCCCGTTGCGGCAGTCCCAACCGTTCAAACACAACAAAAAACACAGCGCTGAGTTGTGGGTCGTCTTTCTGCTGCGAGAGCATTTCCGCGCGCTGGGGATCGGCAAGGATCGCTATTGGCCGGTGTTGGCCGAAGTGACGGCGGCCGCCGACATCCTGCAGGCCAATGGGCAGCCCTACGGTGCGGACGACCTGAAGTCGTGGTGGCAGAAAAATTGGCCGCGCACCTACACCCAACTTGAACAAGGCCAACAGACGGGCGACCTCACCGGCGCAGCCTATCAACACGACTTCGAGTGGTTTCACGCCTGGCTCGGTTGGCAACGTAGTCGACACATCTAAGATTCGCCTCGGTATTCCTCTCCCGTCCGTCTCTCTTCCAGTTGCGCCGTAGCGCGCGTTGCGCATCTCGCCCCTAGGGTTCCTTTCTTCCCCTAGGGAAGCTCCTGGTATGCCGATTTTCGGGATCTTGCTAAAAAAAGCACGTGAGGTGACGGGCGGAGATGCCTATCTGGATTGCCGCCGCGATACCCCCCTTGGTTATGAAACGAAGTCTTGAATGGGCCCACATGTCTTCCATACGGCAACGTCTCTCAGTATTAGGCAAACCGGCGCGCTTGTGGGCATTGCTCAAACAAACCGCTGAGGAGTGGAGCGATGACAAAGTGCCACGACTCGGCGCAGCGCTGGCCTACTACACCGTCTTTTCGATTGTGCCGTTGTTGGTGATCGTCATCACGCTGATCGGCGTGATTTTCAGATCCGAGGCTGCGCAGGGCTACGTCATCGACCAATTATCGGCGTTGATGGGTCCGCAGAGCGCCGATGCGATCAAGGACATGATTCGTCTCGCAGATCGCCCGAAGACGGGGCTCTTCGCGACGATCATCGCGACCGCGACGTTGTTGCTCGGCGCCTCTGGCCTTTTCGGGCAATTGCAGGAGGCGTTGAACGACATCTGGGGCGTGAAAGCGAAGCCCGGCCTTGGGCTATGGGGCTATGTCCAAGCGCGATTCATTTCCCTTGCGACGGTGTTGGGCACCGCATTTCTCTTACTAGTATCGCTGGTGATGAGCGCCGGCCTGGCGGCATTCGGTGCCTGGTATCAAGGGTGGCTTCCGGCTCCTGAATTTGTTTTACAAGCGTTGGAGTTACTGCTGTCGATTGCGGTGACGACGGGGCTGTTTGCGATGATGTTCAAGTTACTGCCCGACATCGACATCGACTGGGCGGATGTCTGGATCGGCGCCGCGCTGACTGCTGTTCTATTTACCGTCGGAAAATTCGCCATCGGGTTGTACATCGGCAAGAGCGATATCGGCACGGCCTACGGATCCGCAGGCTCGCTCGTGATCTTTCTCGTGTGGGTCTATTACTCCGCACAAATCTTTTTGTTCGGCGCGGAATTCACCCAAGTGTTTGCGAAAGAAGAAGGTGGACATGTTGTGCCGATGGAGCATGCGGTGGTGGCCGATGCGCGCAAGGCACCGGCGATGTCCGCGACCATGGAGCCGGTGTCTGCCTGGTCGATGATGTCCGCGCTGTTCACCGCACGTCGATCCACACGCAATGGGGCTGCATCTCGACGTCGAGGTTGGTTATTGCTCCTAGTTGGGCTGATGACCTGGCGGTGGGCGCATCATCGTGGCGATCATGCAGCTAGAGAGGTGCGCTGATGAGTCGGGTCTGGCGCTGGGTGGGAGGGGCGGGTCTTGCACTGCTCCTGATGGTCCCGCTTGTGGCGACGATCGTCGAAGAGCCTCTGCGTGCCTACTCGGAACGTCAGTTGAATGAGCGTGTCACCGGCTACCAGTTCCGCATCGGGGGACTCGATCTCCACCTGTTTCGATTTGCGATGGATTTTCGAGACATCACCGTCGTGCAAACGGAATATCCGGATCCACCGGTCGCCCACATCGAACGATGGCATGCCAGTGTGGATTGGACGGCGCTGCTGCAGTTGAAGCTGGTCAGCGATCAGTGTATCGAACGTCCGGTCGTGCACATCACCAAGCGGCAAGCGGAACAAGAATATTATGACGACGTCCCACTGAAAGAAGCGGGATGGCAGGAGGCCGTGCTCGCCGTCTACCCACTGAAGATCAACGAATTCAGCATCGACGAGGGATCCCTCACCTATCGAGAACGAGAGGACCAGCCCCCGATTGCGATGACCCGCATCCAATTCACGGCGACGAATATTCGCAATGTGCGGTCTGGCCAGGACGACTTCCCATCCGACGTTCGGATGGAGGCTACGCTGTTCGACACGGGACATCTCAGCGTCAACGGCAGGGCGGATTTTTTGCGGTCACCTCACATCGCGCTTCGGGCCAATACCGCGATGCAAGATGTCGAGCTGAAGGCGCTGCTGCCGGTATCGCAAGCACGCAATGTCGTGATCACGGACGGCGTGCTGACGCTGGACGGGGATATGACCTATGCCCCCAATCAGTACGAATTGCTTGTGGATTCGTTTTTGCTGCGGAATCTCAAACTGGACATTATCAAGGACAAGACCCAACGCATAGGCAAGGCGAAGCCTGCATCTCCAATAACCACCTCCTCGTCAAAAACAGAAGCGACGCAGAATGCACGGCCTCAATGGGTACTGCGTCTTGCGGAAGGCACGATCGAACAGGCCGAAATCGGGTTCATCAATCGAGCAGTCAGTCCGAAGTATCGCCTCTACGTATCGGACCTCAGGCTTGGGTTCGACCGATGGACCAATCAGCGATCCGACGAGATGTCCAAAGTCGTCATGAAAGGTCGGTTCATGGATGAAGGTGTGGCCGAAGGTGACGCGGCCATCCGATTTGCCGAGGAGCGACCGGATTTTTCCGTGCGCCTGAAATTGGTACGTACGCCCCTTCCAGCCGTGAACAATTTTCTGCGTGCCCATGGTGGGATTGATGTCGCCAAAGGTACGTTCTCCGTCTTTACGGAAATGACGGTGAGAAATGGGCGTGTGGATGGGTACATCAAACCCTTGTTGAAAGACGTGAGTGTGTACGATCCGGAGCAAGATATGGATAAGGGGCTATGGAGCAAGTTGCTCGAACAGATGATGGACGTAGCGGCCGATGTCTTGCAAAACGACCGTCGCAATGAGGTGGCGACGAAGGCGGCCATTTCCGGCCGAATAGATAATCCGAAGGCCAGCACGTGGGAGATCATTTGGAAGCTCGTCCAAAACGCCTTCTTCGAGGCGATTCTCCCCGGGCTGGAAGGCCAAAAACCGGAGAAGAATCTCTGATAGCCGAGGCCACTAGGGAACCTGAGATTCCCCAGGATAAATAAATAGTATAAGGCACCCTCTCCGTGCCGGCCTACCACTGTCGGCGGATCTGGTTTCCCGCTGTCCGTGCCTGTTTGGGCGGCCTCCGATTTGGCTTCCATGCGGTCTAAACACGCGAAGTGTCGGCAACATAGTCCGTCTGTGGGGACCTTCCGCTCGATTCTATCCCTGCTCCTGTTACCTGCGATTCTTTGCCAAGACCCTCGAGGCAATCCCTCTGGGAGACCCTGCGTCTTTCTTGCAATTTTCTTCGACAAAACCGCAAGAGAGGTGCACTGTAGCAAGTGCCTGGTGCTCGCTGTTCTGGCGCGGCACTTCTGCATCCAGTCGTGTGATCGAGGCGGATGATATCCTGAAACCACGCAGTGGCGTGCACATCGTTGTCAGCGGCAGATCATATCTATTTGAGTAGAGCAAGGAGAGAATATGAAGCGTCAGAAGGTCGTGCCCGTCGACGATGCACGCGAATTCCATTTGCAGGAGCTTTTCTTCTCCGCCACGACCGGCAAGGGTATCATTACCTACGGAAATCAGGTGTTCGTTCGCGTCAGCAACTATCGTATCGAGGAGTTGATCGGGTCGCCGCACAGCATTGTGCGCCACCCCGACATGCCAAAGGCCGTCTTTAAGTTGTTTTGGGACTATTTGCTCGCAGGAAAACCGGTGGCCGCCTATGTGAAGAACATGGCGTCGGACGGTCGCTACTATTGGGTGGTGGCGGTGGCGGCGCCCGTCGCCGACGGCAGTTTTTTGTCGGTTCGATTTAAGCCCAGTAGTCCGTTGTTTCGGACGGTAGAGGGAGTCTATAAGACTCTTCTCGCCGAAGAGCAGGCATGCGGGCAGCGCGGCGAGGACGGCAAGGCGGCCATGCAAGCCGCTCACGAGTTGTTGCTGCACACCCTACAGGAAAAGGGTTTTGCCGACTACGATGCGTTCATGCGGACCATGGTGTATGCAGAACTAAGCAGTCGCGACGAATTACTTTCGAAAGATCAGAGCACCCACAGGAACGTCCTGTCCACTTTGGATGTGGGCCTGGACGGCGGCGCCCGCGCGCTGCGGCAGATCTATGAGAAGGCGCGTGTCCGGTATGCGCAAATCAACGGCATCTATGCGCAGCTTGATAGGTACGCCAGGTTGAACGACCAGCTACGCAAGCAGGCCGACACGATTTTGGATCTCACACATGAATTTCGACTCACGTGCATGAATCTCACCGTGACCTCCAGTCGAGTGGGCGAGGAGGGCCGAACCCTGAGTGTAATCGCCATGCAACTTGGCGATGCGTCCTCCCTCGTGGCGAAGGTGGTGTCGTCCCTGACGAGTCAGGTGGAAAAAGTGTCCCAATGCCTTGGGGCTACCATTTTTGCGCTGGCGTGGGCGCGGCTCCAGTTCGAAGTGGTGATGCAGTATTACCGGGAGATCGCCACCATCCCGCATGAGGCGGATCACCCAGGTCAGTCCGATCCGCGATTGCAGCGACTCGGCGATTTGCATACGGCTTTTGTGGGGGCCGTTACGCAGACCAGCCAATCGCTGCACGGCTTGGCCAAGGACCTCAAGGGGCTGTCGAGCAACGTTGATGACTTGCGCAAGAGCATGCTGTCGTTGCACGTGACGTATGTGGGGGGCTTAGTTGAAGCCTGCCGCTCCGCATCAGAAGCTATTTTCCGCCCGATCTTCGTCGATATCCGAAAGCATATCGAGAGTACAAAAGGCGAACTGGTGGCGTTTAATGATGCCATCGGAATCTTAGACCAGTTGGCTGGTCAAACACCGCACATCATTGGTGTCGTCTCCGATGCCGCACGCGAGATGGAGCAGGATCACGCGAGCTTGCTCAACGGCGCCCCGAATGGGTCCTCGCAGGAAGCGGCTTGATGAGGAAATGAGCCAGCCTAGAGGTAGAGTCCACTATGCCAACACATGGCTATAGGGAGTAGATGGCGCGCGGCGGACGGACTTTTCGCCGTCCACCGCATTTCTCGATTGCTACTTCAGCAGGCTTCCTAAATCTTCCGCGTGCTCTTCTTCCTTCGCCAAAATTTCTTCCAGCAAGCGTCGCGTTGTGGAGTCGTCCTTCAAGAAGGCGATCAACTCGCGATAGCTGTCGATGGCGATGCGTTCGGCGATCAGATCTTCCTTGATCTTCTCTTGCAACGACTCGCCCTCGACATACTCGGAGTGGCTGCGCATGAGCATCCCTTCCGGGGAGAGATTCGGCGTGCCGCCCAATTGGACGATGCGTTCCGATAACTGATCGGCGTGCATCTGCTCCTCGTTCGCGTGCTGGAGAAATTCCGCCTTCACACTCTCGGCGTTTTCCCCTTCGGCCATAAAGTAGTGGTGGCGGTAGCGGAGGACGCACACGATCTCGGTCGCCAGCGCTTCATTTAGGAGATTCACCACGACCTTCGGATCGCAGGGATACCCGTCGGTCACGGCCGCCTCTTCAATCTGCTTGCGGGCGCGCTTCCTGAGTGTGGCCACGTCGGTGAGGAACGGCTTCTTGGATTTTTTCTTCTCTTTGTCGTTTTGGTCGCTCATGTCGCGCTCCCTTCAAGTGGGGTGTGGGCACATCGTCGTGCCGGTGGATGAACGGCACAGCAATCTGTATGGGCCAGTGATACCAGATCGGAGAGAACGCGACCGCTAGGAGAAGCCCTAGCGATGCGCTGGGGGAGGGTTCATCATGTGAATTAACACCGCGTAGACCTCTCCAGTACCTATCGGTCACCTTGGGGATGGAAGCTCTGTGTGTCGAGGGATGGGAGTGGAACGGGCTGATGCTCAGGACCAAGGAGGTGTCGTATGTGTCGTGTTGCCGTTCGCCGACCTTCCAATTCGCTCATGGTGTGCAGTCATGGCGGTGTGATCGGCCCCGGCGTGGAATCCAATGTCGCCCCGGCGCCGAACGACGAAATGCAGGCGCAGTTGGTGCAATTGTTGTTGGGTGTGGAGATCCCGTCGCTGCCGAGCGAAGGGCATGCGCCAGAGGGTGCGCTTGTCGGCGCGTCGCGCTAGCTAGAAGTGAGCCTAGGGTGTGTCGGGCGGGAGCGACATGGCGCCGCTCCCGCCCGCGAGGAACGGTAGGTTAGAACTGGATGTTGGCGTTGATCGCCAACAAATGCTGCTGCTTGTCGCGCCCATCGTTATACGGATTGCCCTTCCCGTCGAACCAATCGCTCCGCACTTCCGGGCGAATCAACACATTGGGATGCGGGCGATAGTTGGCGCCGACGCTCACCGAGTAGAAGCTGCCGGGGAACGAGCCGATGTTGACGTTGCCGCGATCCGGGTTGCCGGCCACGCGGGTGCCGAACTCATCACGCATCCACTCGAACCGCACGCCTGCTTTCCACTGCTCCGTGATGGTGTAGTAGAGGTACTGGTCGATCCCGTACCAGCGCGACGTCGCGCCGCCGAGGCGGCCGCTCTCCTGGAACACATAGTGGTGATGGAAGACGTACTCCAACTGGTCCATCGGGTGCACGGTGAAAATCGCACTGAGACGCGTCCGGTTGTCGTAGTTCCGCGGCGCGGCGGTGGGCTCGTTGCCGCTTGCCATCGCGAAGGACAATGACCAGAGGTTGTCGTCCGCCGTGTACTTCACGGAGCCGAGGAACGTGGCCTGCTCGTGCACGCGGTCGAGTGCATCCCAGCCGTTCACGATTCCACCGGTCAACGTCCAGTGCTTGTCGACATTCCAGGTCGCCAAGCTGCCCCAGTGGGTGAAGGGGCCGGCGAACTGATACGAGTACGACTTCGAGTAGAAGAAGTTGTTGATCGCCGGCACGCCTTCGTAGCCGATGATCGTGTAGAAGTGACCGAGCTTCACCGAGAAGGTCTGATTGCCAATTTCTGCATAGGCCTGCGGAAAGGCGATGCCGTAGTTGTGTCCGTCGTTCCAATGCAGCGCGCCGTTCGGGCGGCGTTCGAGGCCGTTGCTCTGCGTCAGGAAATAGTCGTAGCCCCACATGAAATCGACGCGGCCGCCGATGTCCCAGCCGCGGCTGTTCGCCTGCAGCGGCTTTTCGACGATGAGGTACAACTGATTGAGTTGGCCGTTGTCGCGGTCGATCGCGTTGTACGGGCCGTTGAAGCGGCTCGATGGGCTGGCGGTGTTATACGTATAGCCGCCGTCGCCCCAGCCGCGTACGCGGATCGGGCCGTCCTGCGGCAGCAGGCGGTGGATGCCGTCCGGCCCGGGGCGGAAGAACTGCATCGAGTCGCTGCCGGACGTGCCCGCTTGTGCCGTCGGCACGGAAACAAAGCTCGTCACATCCTGCGGAATGGAGACCACATCGGCCAGTGCTGACGTGCCGGTCAGCAGCGCCGATGCACAGAGAGCAAACAGCTGCCCACGAACGGGTGAACCCTGCACATACCGTCATGCTCCTTGTGTAAAAAGTCCGAGGCCCGTCGCCCTTCAGCTGCGGACGATTACGGCACGCTCCGTCCGCAGTGTCTCTCGCTACACGACCGTCGCGTCACGAGGAGAAACGGTTCATCCTCGTGCGCTGGCTGCCGCGCAATACCTGCTCGTCACAAAAAGGGGCGCATGCTAGCAGAAGAGTGGAAGGCCCTCAATGAGAATTCAGTTCGCGCGTGCGTCATGCGTGGTGCTTGCGCACGCGGTGGCGCGAGCCCGAGGACGATAGTCCTGTGAACAGTGTGGTGAAATGGACGGAGCGTGCCAGAGCACTTCTGCGCGCGTTTGTCTAGGATGGCTTGCTTGCCGTGATGCATGAGTCGGAGTACGCTCTCGGCGAATCGATGGTGTCGAGAGGTGTTCACACGTCGTCAACAGAGGGAGGCCCGCATGGCTGTCATCGATCGTGCAAAAAATCTGCTCCTTCAGCCGACTCGCGAATGGGCGGCGATCGACGCAGAACGCACCACGCCGGAACAACTGTTCGCTGGATATGTCCTGATCCTTGCGGCCATCGGGCCGATGGCGTCGCTAATCGGCATGTCCGTCTTCGGAATCGAGTTGCCGTTTGTCGGCCGCATTCGCACGCCGCTGCTCAGCGGTCTCGGCACGGCGGTCATCACCTACGCGTTGAACCTGATCCTCGTGTTTGTGCTGTCGCGTGTCATCGATCGGCTCGCGCCGACGTTCGGTGGCCGACGCGATTCGCGGCAAGCGCTGAAGCTCGCTGCGTATGGGTGCACGGCCGCTTGGATCGGCGGCGTATTTTCGCTGATACCCGCCCTTTCCGCTCTGGGCATCCTCGCCGCGTGCTACAGCCTGTATCTGCTGTATGTCGGCCTTCCGGTCCTGATGAAAAATACGCCGACGCGGACGCGTGGGTATCTCGTTGCCGTCGTGCTTGTGAATCTCGTCATCATGATTCCCATCGTCGGGGTGCTCACGTTTTTGAACTCTGCCATGTATGGATCCTCGTCGATCAGCGCCGATCCTGCCGCGACCGAGGCGATGAACCAGTTGGAGTCGTTCGCAAAAGGGTTGGAAGAAGCAGGGAAAAAGGCGAAGTAGGCGACGTCGGGCGCTCGATCAATGGCCCGTCGATACCGACGTCAGACTTTCTTGCCGGTCTACGGCAGCCGAGTCGCCTGGCTCTGGATGGCTTTGGGTTTCGCGGGGATGGGGAGATCGTCTCCTCCACGATGGAGAATGATGCTGAGGAGCACAATTTTCAGCACGAGCAGGCCGATGCCGACCCATACGACGTACGGTTGTACGCCGCCGGCGTCGTGGATGAGTTGCTCGCGCGCCGCGGCATTCAGGCCGGCTTGGCGCCGAATGTCCGCCAGTTGTTCGCGGATGTGCCAGTAATACAGATAGTTTGCGCTGGCGCCCGCCATAAACCGCCACACGATATCCGCCGACACGTCCATGGTGAAATAAAACGCGACGAGCGGGCCGATGGCATAGACGGCGGCGTATAAGTACATTTTCCTGTAGAGAAACCACAGGAAGGGTTCGAAGGCGAATGCGGCCCAATTCCAGGTCAGCGCGTACTTCGGGCCGGTCGGCGAGGTGAACTGTCGAAATTTCGACAGGTAGTGGTCGGCTTTCGGGCCGATGAATTGTCGCCAGGTCTGTTCGTCGTCCAGGCTGCCGGCGAAGGCGCCGGATGACGCGGCGGTCGCCGTGCTCGATGGCGGTGTGGTCGTCCTCTGGCTGGTCTCTGTCTGGCTGTCGGCCGCCGATGCCGCGCTTAGCGGTTCGCGAGGGTGTGTCGGGCTCGACGCTGTCGTGTCGGTGGTTGCGGATGTCAGCGGTGTCGCGAGTGACACGCCGCAATGACTGCAGTAACGCGCTTCATCTCCCGCTTCTTTTCCGCAGTCGGGGCAGGCCTTCATTCGTTCAGCTTATAACACAGCATTTTCGCGTGCCTCAACCGGCGCGGGAGCGATGTGTCGCTGCATCCCGTCGCGCGCGTATCGTCGTGTCCGCGAGACGAAAAAATCCAGTGCGCATCGCCGATCTGCGCGATGCCGTCGGCGTTGCTTTCACCTATGTCCTGTGCTAGCTTCGCGCTCTTCAGTTGCGGCTTTCTAAGAGGATCGCTGGCCTATGTTGACGGAAGAATTACGGCACGACGCCGAACGGTATTTGATGCAGACGTACACGCGGCAACCGATCTCGATTGCGCGCGGCCGCGGGGCGCGCGTGACGGATCTGGAAGGGCGCGAGTACCTCGACTTTGTCGGCGGCATCGCCGTGAATATTCTCGGGCACAACCACCCGGATTTGACGCTCGCCATTCAGAAGCAGGCGATGCAGTTGCTGCATGCGTCGAACCTCTATTACACGGTGCCGCAGGTCGAATTGGCCAAGCAGCTCGTGCAGCAGTCGTTCGCGCAGAAGGTGTTTTTCTGCAACAGCGGGGCGGAGGCGAACGAGGCGGCGATCAAGTTGGCGCGGCGCTACGGTCACGAGCAGCGTGGGCCGGAGTGTTATGAAATCGTCACGATGAAAAACTCCTTCCATGGACGGACGCTGGCGACGATCGCCGCGACCGGCCAGGAGAAGGTGCAGAAGGGGTTTGAGCCGTTGACGCCCGGATTTCGGTCCGTGCCGTTCAACGACATCGATGCGTTGGAAGCGGCGCTGTCGGATCGGACGGCGGCGGTGTTACTGGAGCCGATTCAGGCCGAGGGCGGCGTCCATGTCGCGAATACGACGTATCTGGCTCGTGTGCGTGAACTCTGTCGCGCGCGGGATATCTTGCTGATCTTCGACGAAGTGCAAACCGGCATGGGGCGCACGGGGACGCTGTTCGCGTATCAACAGCTCGGGGTACAGCCGGATGTCATGACGCTGGCGAAGGGCCTGGGCGGTGGTGTGCCGATCGGCGCCTGTTTGGCGACCGACGAGGTGGCGAAGGTATTCGTGCCCGGGTCGCATGCGTCGACCTTCGGCGGCAATCCATTGGCTTGTGCGGCCGGTTTGTCCGTGCTGCGCACGTTGCTCGAAGGCGGTGTGCTTGAGCAGGCAAAACAAATGGGCGAGCATCTTGGTAAGGGATTACACGATCTGCAAGAGCGCCATGCGATGGTGAAAGAAGCGCGTGGAATGGGCCTCTTGCGCGGGCTCGAATTACACGGGGACGGCAAGCCGGTGGTCGAGGCCTGTTTGACGCGAGGCCTGTTGATCAATTGCACGATGGATCGTGTGCTGCGGTTTGTGCCGCCGTTGGTCATCACCCAAGCGGATATCGATCGGTTGCTCGACACGTTGCCACGTGTCATGACGAAGCCCAAGTCCGACTCGCATCACTGAACGTCTATGTGTCTGCCGTTGCACACCATGGTGAGTATTTCGTTGACACATTCCGGCGCCTCTATGCGCCGACGTCACGCTGTTGTGCGGCTGCCATTCAAACTGTCTGCGATGTGAGTCGAGGTCATGCCCCGCTCGACTCGCACTAGCCGCTCGTTGCCTCCCCTTCGCCATGTGGTGAAGGATCTTCTGTCGCTCGGTCCCGTTCCTTCCGAGTACGTTTACCGACTCCTGACGCTTGCTGCTGAATTGAAGGCCTTGCGGGTGCAGCGCAAACCGCATCCGCGGTTGGCCGGACGCACACTCGGATTGTTGTTCCAAAAGGCGTCGACGCGGACGCGTGTGTCGTTCGAAGTCGGCATGAATCAGCTCGGCGGGCAGGCATTGTTTCTCCCCATCGGCGACATTCAGCTCTCGCGCGGCGAAAGCGTGGCGGATACGGCGCGGGTGTTGTCGCGGTACTTGGACGGCATCGTCATTCGGACGTTCGACCAAGCTATTGTCGAGGAGTGGGCGCGCGAAGCTACCATTCCCATCATCAACGGACTGACGGATTTGCATCATCCCTGTCAGGCCCTGTCGGATTTGCTGACGATTCAGGAAAAAAAGAAGCGGCTGAAAGGCCTGCGCCTCGCGTATGTCGGCGATGGAAATAACATGGCGCATTCACTGATCGAAGCGGCCGCAAAGGTTGGTATGCACATCAGCCTCGGCTGCCCTCGTGGGTATCAGCCCGATCCGACGGTGGTCGAACGGGCCCGGCAGGATGCGGCGCGTACCGGTAGCCGGATCGAGGTCACGGAAGATCCCGAATCGGCGGTCTCGGGTGCGGACGCGGTGTATACCGATGTCTGGATCAGTATGGGGCAGGAGCGCGAGCAGGCGCGGCGGCTCAAGGCCTTCTCGTCGTATCAGGTCAACGAGCGTTTGATGAAGCGCGCGCGGCCCGACGCCATCGTGCTGCATTGTTTGCCCGCGCATCGCGGCGAAGAAATCAGCGCCGCCGTGCTGGACGGCCCGCAATCCGTCGTGTTGGATCAGGCGGAAAACCGCCTGCACATTCAAAAAGCGATTCTCGTCGAACTGGTTCACTAGGCGCACGGCGCCAGCGCAGAAGGAGCACCAGGTCCAGTCATGAAAACCACGGCATCGTCCCGCAAAAAATCCGGGAGTTCCGCATCGTCCATTAAGAAGATCGTACTGGCCTATTCGGGCGGTCTCGATACGTCGGTAATTTTGAAGTGGGCCCAGGAAACCTACGACAGCGAAGTGGTGTGTTTCTGCGCGGACCTCGGGCAGGGCGAGGACCTGAAGGCGATCAAGGCGAAGGCGACGAGGCTCGGCGTGAAAAAAACCTACGTCGAGGACTTGCGCGAGGTCTTCGTGCGCGACCATGTGTTCCCAATGTTGCGTGCCAATGCCGTGTACGAGGGTAGTTACTTGCTCGGCACGTCGATCGCGCGGCCGTTGATCGCCAAGCGGCAGATCGAGATTGCGCAACGCGAAGGCGCGGAGGCGGTCTGTCACGGTGCGACCGGGAAGGGGAACGATCAAGTCCGCTTTGAGCTGACGTACATGGCCCTCGATCCGAGCGTGAAGATCATTGCCCCGTGGCGCGAGTGGACGATGGGGTCGCGCAGCGAGCTGATCGAATATGCGGAGCGGCACGGCATTCCCGTCACGGCGACGAAAGCGAAGCCGTATAGTATGGACATGAACCTGTTCCATACCAGTTATGAGGGCGGCATTTTGGAAGATCCCTGGTCGGCGCCGCCGGAAGAAATTTTTCAGATGTCCGTCTCGCCGGAGCGGGCGCCGAATACGGCGCGCCTCGTCGAGATCGAGTATGTACAGGGCAATCCGGTGGCCGTGGACGGAAAGAAGATGTCTCCCGCGACGCTGCTGGCGCATTTGAATCGTGTGGCGGGCGAACACGGCATCGGCCGTGTGGACCTGGTGGAAAATCGCTACGTCGGGATGAAGTCGCGCGGTGTGTATGAGACGCCGGGCGGGACGGTGTTGCACGTCGCGCATCGCGCGTTGGAGTCGCTGACGCTCGACCGCGAGGTCTTGAATCTGCGCGACAGCCTGATCCCGCGGTACGCACAGCTCGTGTACTACGGCTATTGGTACGCGCCGGAGCGGGAAATGTTGCAGACCGCCATTGACGACGCGCAGAAGGACGTGACGGGAACCGTGCGCGTGAAACTGTACAAGGGGAACTGTATCGTCGACGGGCGGAAGTCGCCGCGGTCGTTGTATCGCCTCGACATTGCGACCTTCGAAGAGGACAGCGTGTATCGGCAGCGCGACGCGGAAGGGTTTATTCGCCTCAATGCGCTGCGTCTGGCCATCCGTGCGCAGCGCAGCAAGAAGACGCGATGACGCGACGCTCGACGATGAAGCGGCAGCCGACGGCAAAAAAGAACGCAGGTGCCGCCATGCACAAGGCGTGGGCTGGGCGCTTTGCGGAGCCGACCGACCGTCTTGTCGAAGCCTTTACCTCGTCGCTTGCCGTCGACCGACGGCTATATCCCTACGACATCGACGGGAGCCTCGCGCACTGCCAGGCGCTGGCGGCTGCTGGGGTGCTCACGCGCGCCGAAGCGAAGACACTTGCCGACGGATTGGCGCGAGTGCGCGCCGAATTGGATGCCGACCGGTTTCCGTTTCAGCCGTCGGATGAAGACATTCACATGGCCATTGAGCGGCGCCTGACCGAATTGGTCGGACCAGTCGGCGGCAAACTGCATACGGGACGTAGTCGGAACGATCAAGTCGCCACGGATGTGCGGCTCTACGTCCGTGAGCAGCTCGGTCTCCTGCAGCGCGCATTGGCCGATGTGCAGCGCGCTGGCGTGCGGCAAGCGCGGAAAAATATTGATGTGGTCATGCCCGGCTACACGCATCTACAGCGCGCGCAGCCGATCTCGGTGGCGCATCATTTCCTTGCCTACGTCGAAATGCTGGAGCGCGATAAGCAGCGCTTGGTGGATGCGCGCGTGCGTGTGAACGTGTCCCCGTTGGGATCGGGCGCCTTGGCCGGGTCGAACTATCCGATCGATCGGTGGATCGCCGCGCGGGCGTTGGAGTTCTCGGCGTTGACCCAGAACAGCCTCGACGCCGTCTCCGACCGCGACTTCTTGGTCGAAGTGTTGGCGGCGTTGTCGCTGGTGATGATGCACCTCTCGCGCCTCTGCGAAGAACTGATTCTGTGGATGTCGCAAGAGTTTCGATTCGTCACGCTGCCCGATCGGTTCTGCACTGGCAGCAGCATGATGCCGCAGAAGAAGAATCCCGATGTGCCCGAACTCATTCGCGGGAAAGCCGCGCGAGTGTATGGTCACCTTACCGGCGCCCTAACGCTTTTGAAGGGACTGCCGCTGAGCTATAACCGGGACTTGCAAGAAGACAAGGCGGCGTTGTTCGATGCCGTCGATACCGTGCAGTCGTCGTTGGGGGTGTTGGCGCCGTTAATCGAAGGACTCACCGTCAATCGTGATGTGGTGGCGCAGGCGGCCGAAAGCGGTGGGCTTTTAGCGACCGAACTGGCGGACTACCTCGTGATGAAGGGCATTCCGTTTCGCGAGACGCACGGCATTGTCGGGAAGATCGTGCGGGCGTGCTTGGCTCAGGGCCGCGAGTTGCAAAGTCTCTCGCTCGACGAACTGCGCACATTTTCGAAGGCGTTTGCCGCGGATGTGCGGGATCGCCTGTCGGTCTTAGCGGCGGTCGATCGTAAGCATCAGATCGGCGGGACTGCCCGGCGTATGGTCACGAAGCAGGTGGCGGCATGGGAACGTCGCTTGGGATAATGTTCAGGCTGTTGCGGGCGACCGTTGCGACTGTGTTCGTCGGGTCGTTCGTCGGCTGCGGGACGCTGGGTGCGCCGGTGCCTCCGGAATATGTGGGCGTCGGGCCGCTGATCGAAAAACAAAAGGCGAAAGAGAAGGCTGCCGCCGACGCGGCGAGACGAGCGGAGGCCGAACGGACGTTCACGGCCGACGAGGCACGTAGCGAACGGCTGCTTGATGAAGAGCCGATCATGCCGCCGCCGCTGTATCCCGTTGGAACGCGCTGAGCCGGAGTCTCTTGCTAGAGCACTGACGTATCGGAGTGTGAGAAGGATAAAGGACCATGGACGATTTTCACTATCGCAACGACGAACTCTATTGTGAAGATGTGCCGCTATCGCGCATCGCCAAGGAATACGGCAGCCCGTTTTATGTGTACAGCTACGCCTCGTTGTTGCGGCAATATCGCGCCTATGACAAGGCGTTCAGCGGCACCCCCCACATCATAGCGTTTGCGATGAAGGCCAACTCCAACCTTGCGATCTTGCGCGCGCTGGCTCGCGAAGGGAGCGGCGTGGACATCGTGTCAGGAGGTGAACTCTTCCGCGCCGTACGTGCCGGGGTCCCCACACAGAAGATGGTGTTCGCCGGCGTTGGAAAAGGGGCGGCGGAAATTCGGGAAGCAATGGAGGCCGACATCTTGATGTTCAACGTCGAGTCCTCGGCCGAGTTGCACGCCATTAATGCTGTGGCCGCTGAGATGGGCTGTAAGGCGCGTGTGGCCCTGCGCATCAATCCCGACATCGACCCGAAGACGCATCCGTATATCTCTACTGGATTAAAGAGGAGCAAGTTTGGTATTGCTGCCGACCGTGCGTTGGAGGAATTTAAGCTCGCGCAATCGCTCTCGAATATCGATGTGGTCGGTGTACACAAACACATCGGCTCGCAGCTCACGGAGATTACGCCGTTTGTCGAGGCGCTGAAAAAGATTCTGGCGCTTGTCGCCCAGGTGCGGGCAGAGGGTACCAACATCCGCTACGTCAACATCGGCGGCGGGCTCGGTATTACCTACTCAGACGAGAAGCCGCCGCAACCGCACGACCTTGCGACGGCGATTGCGCCGCTCGTGCACGACCTGAACGTGACGCTCATCATGGAGCCAGGGCGCAATATCGTCGGCAACGCCGGTGCGCTCGTGACAAAAATCGTCTACGAGAAGCAAGGTGAAGCAAAACGGTTCCTTATTGTGGATGCGGCGATGAACGACTTGATTCGCCCCAGCCTCTACGGGGCCTATCACGACATTCGGCCGGTGCATCAGCGGTTCGCCCAAGGGGTGCGGCATAATGTCGACGTGGTCGGACCCGTCTGCGAGTCCGGCGATTTTCTCGCGAAGGATCGCGAGATGCCGCATGTGCCGGCGGGCGAACTCCTCGCGGTTATGAGTGCGGGCGCGTACGGATTTGTCATGGCGTCGAACTACAATTCGCGACCTCGTGTGCCGGAACTCTTAGTCAATGGTAGTGATGTCCATGCGATTCGTGTGCGCGAGTCGTACGAAGATTTGGTGCGGGGAGAGGCCATCCCCGCGTTTCTAGGCTAGGCGGTACGGAGGAACGACATGTTCACAGGATCGCTGGTTGCCATCGTCACGCCGTTTCGCAACGGGAAAGTGGATGAACGTGCGTTGGCAGACCTGATCGAGTTCCAGCTGGCAAACGGGACCGACGGCATCGTGCCCTGCGGAACGACCGGCGAATCGGCGACTCTCACGCATGAAGAGCATGATCGTGTCGTCGCTCTGACTGTTGAGGTCGTGCGACGTCGCGTTCCCGTGATCGCCGGAACAGGCTCCAACAGCACTGCCGAGGCGATTCGTCTAACGCAACATGCCAAATCAGCCAAGGCCGATGGGGCCCTGCTCATTACGCCGTATTACAACAAGCCGACCCAGGAGGGGCTGTACCGACACTACAAGGCCGTGGCCGAAGCCGTGGACCTGCCGCTTGTCCTGTACAACATTCCCGGTCGGACTGGAGTGAATATGGCGCCGAGTACCGTCGCGCGCCTGACGGATTGTAAGAATATCGTCGCGATCAAGGAAGGCAGTGGGTCCGTGCAGCAGGCCTCCGATGTCATTCAGCTTTGCGGCGAGCGGATGACGGTCCTTGCTGGGGACGACTCGTTGACCTTGCCGATGATGGCGTTAGGAGGGAAAGGCGTCATCACCGTGACGGCTAACCTGATGCCTAAGTGCATGGCCGATATGGTGGATGCAGCGCTTGCCAATCGGTGGGATGAGGCGCGTCGGTTGCACTATCACCTGTCACCCTTGTTTGCCGCGTTGTTCTTCGAGACCAATCCGATCCCGGTAAAGGAAGCGCTTGCTATGATGGGCAAGATTTCTCTTGAGGTGCGCCTCCCGCTGTATACCATGGGGGCGGAACCGAAGGAGCGACTGACTCGCGTACTGAAAGAAATCGGCTTGGTGTAGTGGATGCGCTGTCTGGCACATAGTTTTTGTGCGTCTCTCGTAGCGGGGGCAGGTGTATGACGAAGGTGGTAGTCGTCGGTGCGGCGGGTCGTATGGGGCTTCGCCTTGTGTCATTGGTCACCAGTGCGCCTGCTGCGACGCTTGTCGGCGCCATCGAACACGTCGGTCATCCATCTATCGGGATGGACGCGGGCGAGCAGGCGGGGTGCGGACGTTTGGGTGTGCCGATCACCACCGACCTTACCGCTGCCCTGGACAAGGGGGACGTGGTGATCGACTTCAGCACTCCCGCCGCGACATTGACTCATGTGCGTCAGGTGGCGGAGAAACGCCGCGCGATTGTGGTCGGTACGACAGGGTTTTCCCCCGATGAGCTGCGAGCCTTCAAGGAATTGGCCGCAAGGGTTCCTTGCGTATTTTCACCCAATATGAGCGTTGGAGTGAACGTCTTGTTTAAGGTGCTCACGGATGTCGCGAGAACGTTGGGGGAAGATTACGACATCGAAATCGTCGAAGCGCACCACCGCTTGAAGAAGGACGCGCCGAGCGGGACGGCGTTGCGCTTGGCCGAGGTGGTGGCTTCTGCGGTAGGGCGAGATCTGGATGAGGTCGGTGTCTATGCTCGGCACGGGGTGATTGGAGCGCGCACGCAGAAAGAAATCGGCATTCAGACGATTCGCGCGGGAGATATTGTCGGCGATCACACGGTGTTATTCGGTGGGGTCGGCGAGCGAGTGGAAATTACACACCGCGCTCACAGTCGCGATGCGTTTGCGAGTGGAGCTGTTCGGGCTGCGCAGTGGGTGGTCACACACCCTCCAGGCCTGTATGACATGCAAGATGTCCTTGGCCTGCGGGCCAAGGCCTAGCCCGGTTGGAGCCGTGTTGAAACTGAAGACGATCAGCGGGGCAGCGCCGGTTCGAGTATAGCCGGCTCGCTCGCCTGCGGATGCTGATCGACCGAGCGAAGCGCCAAGAAGGCCGCCAACCCCTCGTACATCTCACGAGCCGATTGCGACCATTCAGGGTTGCACGGCTCACTGCGAAATGCCGCCTCGGCAGCTTTCCGCTCGTCGTTCGTCAGGGGGCGAGGTGTGTGTCCGTTCATACACCGCTCCTCAATGTCGAGAGGTTAAAGGCCGTGGTTCTGGGTCGACCATCTTGCGCCGCCCGCAATTCAAGCAGGCATACACATTGATGGCGAGCCCCGCATCCAAATCGACCGCTCGCTCCGGAATCATTGTCCCGCGGCATTTGTCACAAGTTTGCATGGGCACACAGTAACACCAGGTCGAGGGAGCAACCATCAGCCTGAAGTACTGCGGCGTCAGGGAAAAGGACCTCTTACGAGGTGAGGTGGGTGGGCCCTTCGGGATGGATAGACAGGGCAGATGCGCCGAATGGCCTAGGCACTCAGGTTTGACTGAGGGGGATTGGTGCCATAGGATGAGAAAACTGGAAGGTCCTTAACGATGTATCGACTGTTAATTATCGCGGGTTTGCTGGTGGTGTTGTATCTGGTCGTGCGGCGCGCCATCCAGGTTTGGGGGCAGGGGGCAAATGCACTTCCTGATGCGAATATGATGGTGCAGGATCCGATGTGTAAAACTTTCGTTCCGAGAGGAACCGCGGTGAGCGAACGAATCGGTGGGCAAACCTACTACTTCTGCAGTCAGAGCTGTGCGAAGCAATTTGAACGTCAATTGGCCGGTTAACACCCGGAATAACTGTAATCGCTCACCCGCTCGTCTTTATCGAACTTCATCGTAATCTGGCATTCGTTCGGCGAGAAATTAAACAACGGTAGAGACGACTTCCCGCCGGCAATTCGATAGTAGGTCCAACTTTCTCCGCCGAAGAATCGCGACGCCTTCGTGTTGGGCGCGCCGTACTGCTTTTCCACCCACGGTTTGTCTTTGCCGATCGCGCCGGAGAGTGATTGGTCGAGGTAGGCGTTGTGAGCGCAGCCTTCCGTCGTCAGCGCCAGCGCGACCATGCTCAATCCAATCGATAGGTGCGATGTGGGTGAAATACGCATCTTGGCCATGCCGATATCCTCCCCTCTCGGTGACGCCGACTCTGAAGACAAGTAATGCATAGTACGAGCGGCTCTACACACTGTCAAACATCGCGGTGTTTGTCGCGCGTCGTCGTCGACAACGTCTAAATGCCGGCAGCACCCCGCGTTGCAATCAGGTACACACCTTCTTAGAATATTGCCTCCCCTCGCGACTCGCTTATTGGAAAGGACAGACCCATGCAAATCTTTCTCGACACAGCCAACGTCAAAGAAATTCAAGAAGCGGCCAATATGGGGCTGCTCGACGGCGTCACGACGAATCCGTCTTTAGTCGTCAAGGAAGGGCGGAGCTTCCGTGACGTGCTGCAGGAGATTTGCAAGATCGTCGATGGGCCGATCAGCGCGGAAGTGGTGAGCGTCGAGGCCGAGGCCATGATTGCGGAAGGGCGAGAACTCGCGAAGATTCACAAGAATATCGTGGTGAAAGTGCCGCTGATTCCGGAAGGACTCAAGGCTACGAAGCGGCTGTCATCGGAAGGCATTCGCGTGAACGTCACCCTGTGTTTCTCGCCGTCGCAGGCGTTGCTGGCGGCAAAAGCCGGGGCCTGGTGTGTCTCGCCATTTATCGGGCGTCTTGACGACATCAGCGCCGACGGCATGGAGCTGATTCGTCAAATTGTGAGCATCTACAAAAACTACGACTACAAGACGCTCATTCTTGTCGCGAGTGTCCGTCATCCGCAGCATGTGGTTGAGGCAGCCCTCGCCGGTGGGCACATTGCGACGCTGCCGTACTCCGTCTTCCAGCAGCTGTTCAAGCATCCTTTGACGGACGCTGGCCTCAAGAAGTTCTTGGCCGACTGGGAGGCGCGTGGGCAGAAGTGACGGGCCATAGCGGAGGCTCACCCGACATGCGATCGAGCAAGCTCAAACACGCGATGGAACATCGCGCGCGTTAAGGTGCCGGTAAACGTATTCTGCTGGCTGGGGTGATACGAGCAAATCAGCGTGACTCCCCACGGCAATGGGTACCGGTTGCCGTGGCCGAAGACAGGTGCCGGCTTCGGTCGCATATGCCCGAGCGCCTGACAGGCTTTGAAGTATTGATCGAACGCGATTTTCCCGAGAACCACCACTACGCGCATGCCCATCAGCAACACCAACTCTCCTTGTAGGTAGGGGCGGCAGGCATCAAATTCCTCTGGTAAAGGTTTGTTCCCAGGCGGGGCACAACGCACCGAAGCTCCGATATAGCAATCTTTCAGCACCAATCCATCCGCGCGATCGACGGAGGTCGGTTGATTGGCGAAACCGAAGCGATGTAAGGCTTCGTATAACCAGTCGCCGCTCCGGTCCCCGGTAAACACGCGCCCGGTACGATTGCCTCCATGTGCGGCGGGGGCTAGTCCCAAGACATAGAGACGGGCCGCCGGATCCCCGAATCCCGGAACGGGGCGTCCCCAGTAGGCCCACTCTCGAAATTGGCGACGCTTCGTCCTCGCCACGTCCTCGCGGTAGGTCACGAGCCGTGGGCAGAGGCGGCAGTCGGCGATCGTACGCTCAAGGACGGGAAGTGTGCGCATGGCGGCGGAATCTAGCACGATTGAAAACAGCGATCATGCTTGCCGCGCGAAGGGGGCGCTGATAGCATCGGCACGAGTGTGCGCACCTCATGTCTTTTGTGTAAGGAGTCCTGCATGCGAAAGAGCCCGTACCACATCGTGCGGATGTTGTTGGCGATGGCCGCTCTTGTGGCGCTGGCGGCATCGGGTCGCCAGGTTCTGGCTCAGGACGCATCTGTGCCTGCGTCCGACTCTCCCGTCGAATCGACGTCTGCTTCGGAAGAGCCTGCGAGCAACGAGCCTGAGGACCGCCTAGTCGTATTGCCCGAGATCAAGCGCGAAGGCGAGCGGATCTACCTTAGCCATTTCAAATTGCCGGAGAAGTTGACGTTCGCCGGTCAGCCAGTGCCATTGGATAACTGGCAAGTGCGGGAGCGAATCGAGTACGAGTTCTACACTTTTCTCGAGGATCAAGGCGAGAGCATTATTTTGGCGAAGCGCACCGGTCGCTGCTTCCCGCCCGCCGAGAAGGGATTGGCTGAAGCGGGTTTGCCGGATGATCTCAAGTTCATGCTGTTGGTGGAGAGTAAGTGCATCGCCGCAGCCTTTTCGAAGGCCAAGGCCTCTGGGCCGTGGCAATTCATCAATTCTACTGGGAAGCGGTACAAACTGCACAGCGATCGCTGGTTGGACGAGCGCCGCAATTTGGAAATGTCCACCGAAGCGGCGATCAAGTATTTGAAGTACCTCCGCGATTTTCAGAACGGCGATTGGTTCTTGGCGATGGCCAGCTACAACGCGGGTGAGGATCGGGTGCGGCGCTTAGTGAAGGAACAGAAGATCAACGATTTTTGGAAGATGCATGGACCGCGCGAGACCATGCGCTACGTGCCGCGGATCATCGCCGCGAAAGAAATTTACTCGCAGCCTGAAAAATACTTAGGGTTATCCAAGAAGGATCTGTACGCGCCGCTGGAAACCGAAACGGTGACCGTGACCGTGAAGGATGCGCAGCGCCCGCTCGTCTCCGTCGCGGAAGAATTCGGAACGTACTTGCTGGAGCTCAAGCTCTTGAATCCCGAGTTTATGAAGGACTACCTTCCCAAGGGAACGCATCGCGTTCGGGTGCCTCGTCAGACCTGTCCGCAACAATGTTTCAAACAAGACAACAATCCTGCGCGCAAGTAAGCCGCCGTCGTCCTCGCCATTTGTCCGTTCGCGCTCTTCTCCATCGAATCATTCGTGCAGCGCTTGAGGCGGTCGATCCCGCCCAGGCGCTCGCACGCCAGGTTGCAGTGCACAGGGACCGGCTTACGATCGGTCGGGTCGTGTATCGCCTTGGTCCGCGTCGACGGGTCATCGTCGTCGGTGCGGGGAAGGCGGCCGCCGGTATGGCCGTCGCGATTGAGGCGATATTCGGCCGAAGGATCACTGGCGGATGTGTCGTCACAGCCTACGGTCATGCCCGACGACCCCAGCTTGTCGACGTGCTCGAAGCGAGCCATCCGATTCCTGATGCCGCGGGGGTGGATGCGGCGCGCGACATCGCCAGAATTGTCGGTGAGGCGCGTGCGCAGGACCTGTTGATTGTCCTGTTGTCCGGTGGCGCATCGAGTCTACTCGTTGCGCTGGCCACGGGGATCACGCTCCGGGATAAGCAGCGAGTCACCGAGGCACTACTTCGAAGTGGGGCGACGATCCAAGAGGTAAACACGGTGCATAAGCATCTGTCGTCTCTTAAAGGTGGGCAACTCGCAGCACGCACGCGCGCGCGGATCGTGACCCTGATTCTGTCTGACGTACTTGGTGACGACCTCAGCAGTATCGGATCCGGCCCGACCGTTCCCGATCCTACAACCTTCGCCGATGCGCGGGCGATTCTTCGTCGGTATCGCCTTTGGGAGAAATTGCCGTCGTCCGTGAAACGTCATCTGGAGATGGGCTGCACAGGCCAGATTCCGGACACGCCGAAGCCCGGCGCATCGCACAGCCGTCGCACCCAGCATGTCATCATCGCGAACAATCAGACTGCGTTGTCGGCGGCAGCGCGAGAACTGTCCGCTGCCGGTATTCGCACCTTTGTGCTTTCGACGATGTTGACGGGCGAGGCGCGAGAAGCCGGCGCGCTGTTCGGCGCGCTGGCGCAGCAGATCGCCGGGCGAGGCCGTCCGCTGGCCCGCCCCTGTTGTGTGCTGGCTGGCGGGGAGTTGACGGTGACGGTCACTGGCCGTGGTGTCGGAGGACGCGCGCAGGAGTTTGCGCTGAGTGCGGCGAGACACATTTCAGGATTAGGACGAGCTTGGGTGATTGGATTCGGGACCGACGGCCGGGATGGACCGACGGACGCCGCCGGCGCTATTGTGGACGGGCAAACGTGGGCACGCGCACAGCGCCAGGGTTTGCAGCCGTCGCGCGCCTTGACACGTCACAATGTGTATCCGCTGCTGAAACGCTTGCGGTGTCTACTTCGCACTGGACCGACCGGGACAAACGTGAACGATCTGTATCTGCTGCTGATGTTGTAATACACGCAGCACTGACCTCGTACGCGTCTTCAACACATGAGCCACCCGACGATCCTCACGTTTGACGCCTGTACAGATTCTGCACTCGTTGGTGGCAAGGCGTTCGGCTTGGGGCGACTTGTGCAGGGACAATTTCGTGTGCCGCCCGGTTGTTGCGTGACGGCGGCGGTGTACCGCGCGGCCCTTGAACGTATCGTTGGTCATGCCGAAAGCTGGTGGGCGCAGCTGGCGCAGAGCGATCAGTCCACACGCGAGGTCATGCTCGCGCGCGTGGAACGCAGCCTCACGGTGTCGTCGGTGCCCGCCGACGTGCTTCAAAAATTGTGGCAACAGCTTTCGTCGTATAGGTCGATGACATCGGATACTCGATGGGCTGTGCGGTCATCCGCTACGGTTGAAGACGCGACGCTTCAAAGTTGTGCCGGCCAATTTCACACGGTGCTGGGCCTGTCGAAGGAGGCGGTGGCAGGCGCCATCGTGGATTGCTGGCGTTCGCTATTGCGCAGACCGATCATCGAAGCGTTTCTGCGGCAAGGCCCTACAGCTTCGCTACAAGAACTGATCGAATCGACATCGCCGCCGTTGATGGCGGTGGTCGTGCAAGCCATGGTGCCGGCAGACTGCGCCGGGGTGCTGTTCACGCGGCGGTCGACCGACACCGGCGCCGCCTACGTGACGATCAATGCCATCCAAGGGTTGGGGCGTCCCTTAGTCGATGGTCGAGTCGTGCCGGACGAATACGTCGTCCGCCTCGATGTGCCCGATCGACAAGATGCCGTCATCTCGCATCGTCTGGGGAAGCAAGCACATCGGCTGCACTTGGACCCGCAGGCACAGTCGAGGGAAGCCCTGCGGGAGGATGTGCTTCCACAGCAATCCTCACAGAATGCAGATCGCGTCACGTCGGTGCTGAGTGTCGCCGACGCAATCGCCCTTGCGCACGAAGCTATGCGAGTCGATGGATGGATCGGCCATGCCGTCGATGCCGAGTGGGCTCGGGACGGTGAGGGACTCTGGTGGTTGCAGGCCAGACCGATCGTTGCGCCGCTCGATCCGCAGGCCGCGGATCCCTGCGAGTGGTCGCGCGCGAACTTCAAGGAAACGCTCCCAGACCTGCCGAGTCCGCTTGCGCGATCGTTTCTCGACTATTACATGGAGCACAATTTTATCGCGCAGTACCGTGCGATCGGATGCCGAATTCCAACCGGATGGAAACCCGTACGGACTATTTGTGGGCGTCCGTTCATCAACGTGACGCTCATGCAGCACCTCGTCGTGCAATTGCGCAGCGACCCACGATTGGTGATCAAGCAGATGGGCGGCCACGGGTCACTACCTCTGCCGTTGCCGGCGCCCTTATCGCCATGGGCGTTTGTGCGGGCCGGGATGCGGGCGTGGGGACTTCAGCAGAAGGCGCTGCGCGAAGCGGAGGCCTGGTTCGTCGAGATGAAGGCACTCGCCGATATGCCGCTGGATCCGCCGACACAGACGACACCCGAGCCTGCGGATGTGCGCATCAGGCGGCTACTGGAAGAGTGCGCGTCGATGGATCGGCTGGTCTCGGCGAACGACCATACGTTCGCCATCGGCGCCGGTGTCGGGCTTGGCTTGGATAGTCTCGGGAAATCGTTACGGCAGTGGTTTGCCCACGATGGCCAAGATCTGCTGAACAGCGCCTTGCAGGGACAGGGGACTGTCATCAGCGCGCAACAGATTGCCTGGATCGCTCGTCTTGCGACGCAAGCCGCCTCGGAGCCGACGGTCGCTGCGTTTTTTGCGGCGCAACCGTTTCGCCCAGAGGGGTATCGCAGCACACTTGCCGGCACCGCGTGGTTGGCGGAGTGGGACCGGTTCCTCGCTGTCTATGGACATCGGGCGATCGGCGAATCGGATATTGCCGTGCCGCGACATGCAGAGGCGCCCGAGACGTTGCTGCAAGCGATCCGTGCGCATCGACCTCGCAGACCATCGTCGACTGTCCATACCGACGCGTCGCATCAGGACGTGGTTCGGGAGGGTGCGCTGGCGCGTATCCGACGTCGGCTCCGATGGTGGCCGGGCCTGTGGCCGCTGTTCTCGTGGCAATATCGACGACTCTGTCGATTCCTCTTGCTGCGCGAGAGCAACCGCCATCATCTGATGTGTTATCTCGTGGCCTTGCGTCGTCGACTGCTTGCCGTCGGAGCCATGTTGGTCGAGCGCGGCGAACTTGCCAAGGCAGAAGATATCTTCTGCCTGACAATGGACGAGATCGCCCGCATTCGAACAGGCTCTTCGGAAGACTGGCGATCCCTCGTCGCGATGCGTCATGGCGAAGAGGCACAATACCGTGCCGTGCAGATGCCCGATTTTGTTCCGAGCGACGGTGTCGATCGAGAGAAGTCCACGAGCGAGGCGAGGCGCGCGTCCGCCGGCGGCTCCGACGTCATTCCGATCAGCTCGGGGCAGGCGACAGGACCGGCGCGCTGTATCCGTACGTCTGCCGATCTCGCGCGTGTCTGTCCAGGCGACATTCTCGTCGTCGCGGTGTTGGACCCGGGGTTAGCACCCTATTTCGGCATCGCGGTGGGGCTTGTCGCCGAAATGGGCGGCACGCTATCGCACGGCGCCATCATCGCCAGAGAATACGGAATCCCTGCGGTCGCGAACGTGGACGGCGCCTTGGAGCGTTTTCGGGACGGCGAACGACTGACCGTCGATGGGTCGCGCGGCACAGTCGAACGAGTCGAATCGTCCACATCGAACGCAGATAGAGTCGAACGCCTCTAGTAGAGCGTCCTGACGATTCGTTACCGTTGGATCGGCTTGACGCTCCGAGGCGCGTTTCGGTAGGCTGGTTGTGCCGACGCGGACAAGACCCATCGTTTCTCACTACGTATCACCACCATGTCAGCCGTGTCCCAGTTGGCACCCATGGTCGACACCACTCTCCTCTTGGGCGTAGCCCTTCTGACGATCGCCGTGAGCGTAGTCGCCGCGTGGTGGTGGGCGACATCGCGCGCCCACGCGGCCGGATATACGGCGTTGCAGCAGGCCACCGAACGGACGCAACGCGCGGAGACGTTGGTCGAGGTACTTCGCGCGCAAGACGCGGAAAACCGCGCAACACTGGAAGCCGTCCGGCAGGCCTTGGCCGAGGCGCAGCAGGCGCGCGCCACCGTCGAAGCGCGACACGAGGCGGCGGTGGCGGGGATCGCCGAGCAACGCCAGGCGCTGACGCAGGCGCGGCAGGATTTACTCGAAGCGTTTCATGCGCTGTCCGGCGAGGCGCTCCAACGCAACAACGACATGTTTTTGGATTTGGCGAAGGCATCCTTCCACACATTACAGGCGGAGGCCAAGGGCGACTTGGTTCAACGACAACAGGCTATCGACGAGGTGGTGAAGCCGCTTCAGGACGCCTTGGCGCGGTACGAACAGCAGGTGCGCCAGATCGAAGAATCGCGACAGGTCGCCTACGGCGGCCTCGATCAACATTTAAAAGGGTTGGCTGAATCGCAGCAGACGTTGCAGCAGCAGGCTCATCAATTGGTGAAGGCGCTGCGCTCGCCGACGGTCCGCGGCCGTTGGGGAGAAATCACGCTCAAGCGCGTGGCGGAATTGGCCGGAATGGTGGCGCATTGCGATTTTATCGAGCAGGAAACTGTCACCGGCGAGCAGGGGCGTGTGCGTCCGGACATGGTCGTGCAATTGCCGGGCGGTCGCCAAGTCGTGGTGGATGCGAAGGCGGTCCTGAGCGCCTATCTCGAAGCGATGGAAGCGGTGGACGATACGCAGCGACTCGAGCGTATGAAGCAGCATGCGGCACAGATTCGCTCGCGCCTCGACGAGTTGAGCCTCAAGGCCTATTGGACCCAGTTCGCGCAGGCGCCGGAGTTTGTCGTGTTGTTTTTGCCGGGCGAGCAGTTTCTCGGCGCGGCGCTGGAATTGGATCCCTCGTTGATCGAAGACGGGTTCGCGCGCGGCGTTGTGGTGGCTACCCCTACGACGTTGATGGCGCTGCTTCGCGCGGTCGCTTACGGATGGCGCCAGGAACAGTTGACGGCGCATGCACAGGAAGCAGGGCGCCTGGGCAAGGACCTGTACGAGCGGATGGCCGTGTTGGCCGAACACCTAAACGATATTGGAGCAGCCTTAGGGAAAAGTGTGGGGGCCTACAACAAGGCGGTCGGGTCGCTCGAATCGCGTGTGTTGCCGTCGGCTCGAAAATTTAAGGACCTGGGTATCGCGTCCGATCGCGATGTGCCGGTAGTGGACGGCATCGAGGCCATGCCGAAAACCCTCGCACCCGTCATGAGCGGAGAATGGGAGCGTCTGTCATGAACAAGGAGCAGGAAGCGGTCGCGGCATTTCATCGCGCGTTCGATGTCGCGGTCGCGTCGACACCCTGCGCGCCGGACGATGCCACGCGTCGACTCCGCGAGCGGCTGATCGATGAGGAGTTTGCCGAATTGCGTGAAGCGATGGCGGAGGGTTCCGTCCCGCAGATCGCCAAGGAACTGGCCGACCTCCTGTATGTCGTCTACGGCACGGCGGTGTCGTGCGGGATGGACATGGAGGCGGTGTTTGCCGAAGTCCACCGTTCGAATATGAGTAAAGTCGGTGGCCACAAACGAGAAGACGGGAAATGGATCAAACCCGCGTCCTACTCGCCGGCGCGTGTTGAACCGATGCTCGAAGCGCAGGGATGGACCGATCCGTCGCAGGCGCTCGTTTCTGAACCCCAACCCATGAGTCGATGAGGCCATGAGAGAACCGCATTGTCCCCAATGTGGGACCACATTCATTCGCGTCATTCACCAGCCGACGTTCGGCGAGGCCGTGCTGCAGTTTTTGCGCATCTACCCGTTCCGTTGCCAACTCTGCACGCATCAGTTCCGCGCCTTCCGACCCGGCGCGGGCGACACGTCGCAGGCCTTCGACCGTCGCCAATACAAACGGCTGTCGACCTCCTGTTGGGCCACGCTGGTGACGGATCTGCTGACTCCGAAGGAAATGATCCTCGATATCTCCATGGGCGGCTGCACGGTACGGATGGAGTCGCCGTTGCCGATGGGCACCTTTCTCGGGATACAACTCCAAGCCGGCGAGCAAGACCCTAGCATCTCCGTCGGCACAGCCATGGTCAGGACAGTTCGGCGCAATTCCGTCGGCATCCAATTTTTGGAACTCGACCGAGAGGAAAAGGCGCGTCTCAGCCGCTTCATCCACGGGCTGCTGCTTACCACCAATCAGACGGTCGAACTCAACCCCCAGACATAACGCGCCGCCTGCGTGCGTGGCGAGATCCGTTGAGGCGCGCCCAGATCGGCATGTAGGGCGTGTGGTGCGTCAGCGAACGCCGCGTGTCGTGACGAGCAGGTTGTCGATGAGGCGTACGCCGTCAAGGCGGATGGCGCCCAGGAGCACCGCCGGCAGCGCGAGACGCGTCAGCGGTTCGAGGGTGGCAGGGTTGCAGAGGGCGAGGTAATCGACTGTGACGCCGGGTTCGGTTTTGCAGATTCGCGTCATCGCCTTGTGTATCGCGCCGACGCTTTTCCCGCCGGCTCGAACCAACGTCGCGCCCTGTCGCAACGCCCGGGCAAGGACCGGTGCCTGCGCACGTGCGGACGCCGATAGGTAGACGTTGCGCGAACTGAGCGCCAGTCCGTCGGCTTCGCGAACCGTGGGATGGACGTCGATGCGGCAAGGCAGATTCAGGTCTGCCACCAACTGCCGGACCACGGCGCATTGCTGAAAATCTTTCTGCCCGAAGATGGCTCGATCCGGTTGCACCGTCGCCAAGAGTTTGGTGACGACTGTGGCGACGCCGGAAAAATGATGCGGGCGGATCGCCCCTTCCCATCGTGCCGCGAGTTGCGGGAGGTGAATCGCCGTTTGAAACCCCTCCGGGTATATGGCTGCCACCGTCGGCGCGTAGACCGCGTCCACACCTTCCGCACGACAGAGCCGGACATCTTTCGCAAAGGGTCGCGGGTAACGCGACAGATCTTCTTTCGGGCCGAACTGCGTCGGATTCACAAAAATACTGACCACCACGGCGTCGCAGGTCAGCCGCGCCGCGCGGATGAGCGCACGGTGCCCCTCGTGTAGCGCACCCATCGTCGGGACGAATCCGATCGTCACCCCTTCGCGGCGGAGCGCACGGCTCCAGGCGGTCATGGCGGATGGGCGCCGAAGAATGTTCATGGTGCAGTACCCGTGCGCGGACCGGTGGAGCAGGTCGGCACGCCGTCGGGCAACCAGTGCGAACGGGACGGTTGAGGCGACAGCAAGCGAACGGTCGGTTGTGCTGGCAGTCGAGCGAGGAGGTCGGCGACGGTGAGGTTGAGGCGCGGATGGATCCACTCGGGCGCAAGTTCAGCCAACGGCGCGAGCACAAATCGCCGCTCGTGTAATCGCGGATGCGGGATCGTCAGGTCGCGCTCGTCGAGCACACGAGTACCGTAGAACAGCAGGTCGAGGTCGATTGTGCGCGGTCCTCCACGGTCGTCCGCATCCCGGCCGAGTGCCGATTCGATCTCTTGGAGAATCTGCAGCAGGCTACGCGGCGTGATATCGGTGTCCACTCGCACGACGCCGTTCAGAAACCACTCCGGCCCAGGATGTCGCCCGTCTTCGACCGGTTCCGTTTCGTACCACGACGAGATAGCCGTGACGGTCGAATGGGGCAACAGGGTGAGCAGCGTGATGGCGCGCGAGCAATAATCGAGGCGGTCGCCCTGGTTCGACCCGAACGCGATGAAAGCCGTTTCGCGCATGCAGCGGGAGGTCGTGGTGGTGAGAGTCGAGACCTGTTCGATCTTGTCGTGACACAGCCTCCAGGAGGTTGCGTCACGACTCGTCGAGCACGAAAGAACTTTTAGAATCCGGTCTTCCGCATACGGTCCAGCGCTTCGGACAGCCGTTCCTTGCTGGTCGTCAACGTCATGCGAACATACCCTTCGCCGGGCGCGCCGAAGCCGTTGCCCGGCGTGCTGACGATGCCGGTCTTTTCCAGTAGATGCGCGGTGAACGATGCGGAGGTGTAGCCCTTCGGCACGCCGATCCACACGTAGAAGGCCGCAGGCGGCAATCCGACGTCCAGGCCCAATTGCCGGAGGCCGGGCACGAACACGTCGCGCCGTTCCTGGTAAATCTTTCGCAAGCCGTCCACTAAGTAGTCGCCGGAGTCGAGCGCCGACATACCCGCTTCTTGGATCGCCTGGAAGGCGCCCGAATCGAGATTGCTCTTCACCTTCCCCAATCCCGCCAACACCTGCTTGTTGCCGACCGCAAAGCCGATACGCCAACCGGTCATGTTGAAGGTCTTCGAGAGCGAGTGGAATTCGATGCCCACATCCTTTGCGCCCTCGGCTTCGAGGAAGCTGGCGGGCGGTTGCCCGTCGTAATAAATTTCCGAATAGGCCGCGTCGTGGCAAACGATGATGTTGTGCTCCTGCGCGAAGGCGACGACCTTCTGGAAGTAGGCCTTCGATGCCACCACCGAGGTCGGATTGTTCGGCGAATTGAGGAACATCAACTTCGCCTTGCGGGCCACGTCGCGTGGAATCGCCTCGAGGTCCGGCAGAAAGCCGTTTTCCTTAGTGAGCGGCATGATGTGCGATGTCCCGCCCGCAAACGCGGTCGCCACGGGGTAGACGGGATAACCGGGGCTGGGAACCAACACCACATCGCCTGGGTCGATAAACGCGAGCGGCACGTGGCCGATGCCTTCCTTCGAGCCGATCAGGGTCAGCACTTCACCCGCCGGGTCGAGCGTCACGTTGAAACGGCGCTTGTACCACCCGGCCACCGACTGACGGAACGTCAGCATCCCTTCGTAGGACGGATATTGATGGTTGCGCGCTTCCGCGGCGGCCAGCTTGAGCCGATCGATGATCGGCTGCGGCGTCGGCAAATCGGGATCGCCCACGCCGAGGTTGATGATGTCGACCCCGCGCGCGATGGCCTCCTGTTTCATTTTATCGATGGCCGCAAACAAATACGGCGGCAAGGTCTTGATGCGAGTGGCGTAATCGATCTGAAGTCCGGACATGCGGTGAAGGCTCCTTGGTTCGCGGCGCAGAGGTGCGTCGCTGGTCATGCGCACGAAGGGTCAAAGGTACAGCAGAATGCCTCCGCTATTCAACGCGAAGGCGGGAGGAGATGGTCGAGCAGCGCGGCGCCCCAGCGATGGAGACGCGGCAACTCCGGACGCGCCCGTGCGATCAACGAGTCGGCAGAGATGCCGGCGCGCGTGAGATCCGGCGCACATTCGCGACAGAGCGACGCCATGCCCGGGTCGTCCATTTCCAAGTGGAACAGCAGACCGTAGGCGGCAGTTCCGTACCGAAAGGCCTGCAACGGGGCGACAGCCGATCCGGCCAGCGGTACGGCGTCTGGCGGCAGGTCGAAAATTTCGCCGTGCCATTCAAACACCTCGGCTGTGGTCGGCAATGTCCCGAAGACCGGATCTGCTTTGCCGGCATCGGTCAGCGTGATGGGCGTCATCCCGAGTTCGAGCGCGCGCCCTCCGCGTACCGTTGCGCCCAGCGCCTTCGCCATCAGTTGGCTACCGAGACAGATACCGAGCACCGGCCGGCCGGCGTCGAGTGTGCGGCGGACGAATCGGAGTTCGTCGGCGAGCCAGGGCTCCGGGTCGTTTACGGACATCGGCCCGCCCATGATCAAAAGCAGATCGCCTGGATCGGTCGGCACCCCGACGGCGGGGACGAGATGCGACTCCACGGCGATGCCGCGCGAGGCGAGATGGGGCGCGAACGCGCCCGGACCTTCAAAGGGAACATGTTGGAGACAGACGACACGCATCGACACAGAGACTCCTCAGCGTGAGTGACCATTCGGCGACGCACGGTGATACTCCGGCACCGCTATGCTATGCAAGCATCGATGGATCGTGTGTGAGTCGCGTGACGCGGTCGGCAACAGTCTTGGCTAGGTCCGGATGGTTCGGCGCGTAGGTCCATTGGATATATGGCGTGAGGTGTACGTGTCGACACCAGACTCGATAGTGCCCGAATACTCAAGCGGGAATCCTAACCGACCGATACAGCAACGGGCAGACATGCGTTGCACCTAACATAGGACTTTCGTGAGTACGAAACGGATCGCCATCGCAGAGTTGCAAGTCGGCATGTTCGTCACGGGGACGGACCGTTCCTGGTTCCGGACACCGTTTCTCCGGCGGAAATATTCCATCGATTCCACGATGGACATTGAGCGCTTGAAACGGAGCGGCGTCACCGCCGTCGATATCGACACGTCGCGTGGCCGCGATGTGTCGGCGGATGAGGAAACGCCGGAACTCCTCGACATGGCGACCGACTCGACGCTCTCCGGTCCGGCGCCGTCGCTGATCGCGCTTCCCAAGTCGCTGGAGGGTATGGCGAAGACGCTCAAGGAGGCGACGGCCGCGCGACAGAAACTTGAGCGCACGGTCCATTGCCTGTTCGACAACATTTCCGCCACCGGCGCCGTCGATCCGCAGGAAGCGCACGAAGCGGCGCAGGAAATCGCGATCGTCACGCGCACGCTCACCAATCCCGCGTTGTTCGCCGCGATGAGTCGCGCTCGCGATACGTCCCCGCAGTTGGGCCAACATGCCATGTCGGTCTGTACCTTCTCCATGATTCTCGGGCAGGCGTTGGGGCTCAACTTATTGGCGTTGCAAGAGTTGGCGATCGGTGCGTTGCTCCATGACGTCGGGTTGGTGCGGGTGCCCTCCGCGTTGTTGGCGCGTGTGCACAACAGCTCCCGACCGCTCGCGGCCAAAGAACGAAAACTGTACGAAGAGCATGGGAAACGCGGCGCGGTCGATATCGAGCGGCAAGGCGGGTTTGCGCTGGACGTCCGCCGGATCGTGGCCGAACATCACGTCTACCTGAATCGCACCGGATATCCCGACGATCTGCACCCCGAGTGGATTTGCCAGGCCAGCCGGATCGTGATGGTGGCCGATCAGTACGACGAGCTCATCAGCGGCTTCGGCGGGCGCACGCCGGTGCCGCCGCATGAGGCGTTGCAGCAGCTCTATCGTCTTGCGAAGGAAGGCACGCTGGACGTGAAGTTGGTCCAATTGTTCATCAAACGCGTCGGGGTGTTCCCCGTCTACAGCGCCGTGCAGTTGAATACGGGCGAACGTGGCGTAATCGCGGACCTGAATCCGGAACATCTGCACCTGCCGGTGATTTATGTGACGCATGCGGCGAACGGCGAGTCGCTGCCGATGCCCGTGCGCGTGGATCTGATGCAGCAAGATCCTTCCGGGCCTGTGCGCTCGATTGCGCATGTGCTCAAAGCGGCCGACGAACTTCCGGCCTTCGGCGCGGACGCGTAACCAGGACGACGCCACACACCGCGCATGTCCGCCTCACGACAGACGTTCGATCGTCCGACGCCGCTCCCTACGGCGCCGCAACAGCTGCTCGCCGACTACTCGCTTTCGCAACGACTTCGGTCTACGTATCACGACCTTTGGCAGACGCTCACGGAGCGACTCAGGTGGTCGCGCGGTGTGGTTCGCGAAACGCCTGCCGGCCGGTTGCCGGCGCTGTCCGAGTCGCAGCAGCGAACAATCGCACGCCTGTCGGAACGATATGCCATCCGATTCGAACAGGAACTGAGCGAGGCGACTGCGCTGCGTTGTTACGAGTATCTCGATTTGCTCGATCGATCGCTGGCTCCGCTTGCGGATGTATTGCCGGACAAGCCGACGCTGCACGATGTCGGGTCGGCAAACGGGTGGTATACGTCGATGCTGGACGCGTTCTGGAAACCGAGCCGCATGACGTTAGTCGAGGCCGATGGGTATCGACTGTATGCCGATGGGCATAGTCGCTGGGATGCAGCGCAAGGGTATGTCGAGACTCGACCACATGTTGAATATTGTGTCGCTGATTATTGCGCAGTGGAACAGTCCGCTCAGGTCATCACGGCCTTTTATCCGTTTGTCACGCCGGAGCCGGTGCTGGCCTGGCGGCTCCCGCTGCGATGGCTTGTGCCGCAAGCGCTGTTCTCTCGCATCGCGCACAACCTGTCGGCGGATGGATGGTTTGTGATGATGAATCACGGACCGGACGAAGCGGCGGTGGCCTCGTCGATTTGCGAATCCGTCGGCTTACGTTCCGTGTGTCGTACGCCCGTCACCGAACTCCTGCGTGCTCGCACCCGTGCTCCCGTGGTATCGTGTTGGCGACGGGCCGGCGCAGTCCATCCTCGATAGGCTTCCGTTCGATTGACTCCGCAGTCGTGTGACATCCCCGGATGGTCGGTCTGCGCGTGCGGCCACACACATCATGAAACGACATCTGCACAGCGCCGAGGATTTGGCCTGGCTGCTCCGTTACACCCACGCATTTCGCGGTGGGCGGATCGTGGAGTGCCATGTCGTGCGGCGTCTATTGTTCGACGAGCGGTTGGAGTGTGACATCGTCGCCGGGACGTCGGTGACGTTGACGATTCGGTACGACAGCATCGCGCCGGATGCCTCGCCGCAACGGGTGCATCGCATCGCGCAGCTCCGGTGTTACAACGTCAGCGACTTTTCGTTTTTCGAACAAGAAGGCACCGACAGCGGACGGATCGACGCGGTGCAGGCAGAGCGACTCGAAGGCTGCGTGCGCTTTTGGTTCGACCAGTACGGCGAAGTCTACGTCGTCTGCGAGGCGGTAGAGTTCGAAGAGGTCGCCTTGCCCGGCTCGACGCCGGTCGCGCCGCCGACTCGGGAGTGGGCGTTTCAAGCGCGCGAGGGACAGGTCCCGACGGTTGAGTGGATCCTCAGCGAGTTGGAGCGGCGGCGGTTGCCTTGCCAGTGGACGCGCGTGCCGCCGACGGCGGGAGAGTCGTCGCACATTCTTTGGAGTGGACGGTTGACGTCGAAACCCTTGACGGGCGGCGCCGCCAATGCCGGCGGCTCGTTGTCGGTGCGCGCGTACGGGCCGATCGACTCGGCGACGTTTGCGATGGCGTTACGCGTGGATGGGCCGGAGGCAGGCGGGGCGGTACTCTTGACCGCGCTCGCTGAGATCCTCACGAGACACTTTGCAGGGGAACGGGTGACGTTGACCGAAGGGTTGCCCTGGGCCACGTAAGGCGCGCGCGTAATTACTGCGCGCGTGCTCGTACTTAGTGCGAAGGATAGGCGGCGGCCGGCGCCGAATGTCGGCTGACGTGGTGCCCGTGTCCGTTTGCAGTGCCGTTCGGGGCGGATGCGGCGCTGTGTCCGTTGGTGCGGTGGCCGTTCGTCCCGTTCGTGGACTTGCCGTTCACACATTCCACCAAATGCCAGAAGCGCATGATGTTGACCGCCTGCTTGCGGGCGACCTGTAACTGTGTGCCTTCGAGGACGGTCTTTAGCGAGAGGTCCGTGCGCCAGCCGAGCTGTTTGGTCAGCGGGGAGATGACCTTCTCGACGGCGGCGATAAATTTATTGCCGTTCGTAAAATGGTTCAGCATCACGATCCGGCCGCCCGGTCGGCAGACACGGATCATTTCGCTGACGACGCTGCGATAGTCCGGCACCGCGGTCACGACGTAGGCGGCGACCACCGTATCGAAGCTGTTGTCGGGGAAGTCCATCGCCGCGGCATCCATGCGATGCAGCTCGACGTGCGGCAAGGACTGCGCTCGCTCGCGCGCCCGCGCCAACATCCCTTCCGAAAAGTCGATGGCGACGATGCGGCAGTGACTCGGATAGAGCGGAAGGGCCAAGCCCGTCCCGACTCCGACTTCCAACACTCGTTCGTTCGGTTGCAGACTCAGATTGCGAATAGCCGATTCGCGACCCTCATGAAACACTTTGCCGAAGACACGGTCGTAGACGCCCGCGTAACTATTGTAGACACCTTCGACTTGCTTCAGATCCATGCACAGCCTCCACCACTCATCCGAAGTGCAGGCAGGATCACTCCGCGCCTATGCATTCGGTGTGGACTACGTCTGGTTCGTAAGTGTGAATTCGTCACAAGGCGGGAAACCCATTGATCGTGCAGTGCAGCACCCGCCAACCCGTAAAGCGCGCATACTGTAGCCAAACCGACGCGGATGAGTCAACAGTGTCGGCCTCCGTCTGGCGGTCGGATACGCCTGCGCCGAGATGACGACCTAGCAGCCGACTGCGGCGGCTACGTAGGGCGCGATCTGTTCCCGCGAACCGTGGCTGCGATCCTGCGCGTCACTGTGGTATCGTGCGCGCCATGCTTGCCGCCGGCGCCTTTGCCACACTCTTGATCGTCGGGTTCGTCGTGCTCGATTGGTGGTATTTCAACCGCCCTGAATCGCAGGCGATGCGATATGGGTGCCCCATCGGTGCGATGACGTGGGAGGCGTCGACGACCGCATCGGCGGTGGCTCCGCCGAACGATCCTTCGCGCGCCGTGACCGTGCCGCATGGCTGGGTCTTGTGGTTCCCCGATGTGTCGCGTGTACTCTTAAAGCCGGACTGCCGACGGTTCGCCGCGCGCTTCCGTACGGCCTGGCCGATTAAAGGGTCCGTCGACATTCACCACGAGGACGAGCGAACGCGGTACGTCTGCACCAAGCGTATTCCGTGGTCGTCCGCGGTGCTGACGCTCGTCTGGTTCCTACTCGTCTCAGGGGGAACGCTCGCGTTTCTTGTGTCGTTCCTTCGCCAAGACGGGCTCGCCACGATGGGTAGCCTCGTGCTGATCGTGGGCGTGCTGGCGATGGGCCTGTTGGTCTTGAGCTTCGGTGCGGTGACGATTGCGTTGGCCTACCGCATCGAAAACGGGCGGTTGATGCAGGTCTGGAACGAATGGTTGCCGGTCGCTCCCGGTTCGAGCCAGACGGCCTGACGAGGTAGCGTCAGCTGCTGGGAGATTCCGCCGTCGGTGCAGGCGCGAGGACGGCATCGAGCAGCGGGTAAAATTCGTGATGCAGCGGCGACGCCGCTCGCTGTTTGGCCACCCCCATCAAAATCCCTCGGTGCTTCAAGCGGAGCCCCGAGCGCACAAACGCCTCCGTGAAATACCGCCACTGTGCCGCCTGATCCTCAACGAGCGCCTGCTGTGCCTCGCGCGACAGCGGATGGACGGCGCGTGTCAGCTCGACGATAGCTTGCTCCACACTGTGATACGGCGGCGCGAGCTTCAGCGTGCTGTAAAAGGTATCGAGCTTCGCGCGGAACGTTTCGCGCAACGTGGTGATCGGATCCGGTGATGTATCGGTCATGAAAAATGTCTCTGGCTGCTGCCGGATTTACGAGTCCGTCGACGCCGCGGCGGATAATGGCAGCGGCACCCAGGTTTCGCCGCCGTCGGTCGAACGGTAGAGTCCACTCCCATTTGTGCCCGCATATAAGGTCTTCGAATCCTGTGGGCTGATCGTGAGCATGCGCATGTTCAGCGTCTTGAGTCCGTTGTTGATCGGGCGCCAGGTTGCCCCGCCGTCGGTACTTTTCGCAAGCCCCTGCCGCCCCGCGACGTAGAGCGTGTCGCCCGCATTCGGATCCACGACGAACCAGCTGATAAATTGATCCGGCAGACTCTCGCCGATTTTCGACCAGGAGACCGCACCGTTCGTCGTTTTGAACAGACCTTTGGTCGTGCCAGCGTAGACCGTGTCATGGTGCTGCGGATCGACCATCAATATGTTTACGCCGAGCGACATCGACGCTTCCAAAATCTGTTCGGGGATGAGCCCCGTATTGACCTTTTTCCAGGTCGCCATGCCGTCCACACTTTTATAGGCGCCGCCGGTCGTGCCCGCGTACCATGTCGCCGTCTGCACCGGATCTTGCGCGATGGAGACGACAATGTGCACCTCGATCATCCCCGTCATCTGCTCCACCCAACTGCGTCCGCCGTCGCGCGAGACGAACACACCGACCGTCGTCGCGGCGGCCACCGTTTGACTGTCCGCGGGGTGAAAGACGAACTGGTTGATGAACGAGACGTGTTCCTTCAGGCCGACGTTGTGCGGCAACCAGCGTTGGCCGCCGTCCGGGCTTTTGTACACCGCATCGCCCATCGTGCCCGCGTAAAT
This sequence comes from Nitrospiraceae bacterium, assembly GCA_046351095.1. Lineage (GTDB taxonomy): Bacteria > Nitrospirota > Nitrospiria > Nitrospirales > Nitrospiraceae > BQWY01. The sequence goes on along the minus strand of JAXLZC010000001.1, from coordinate 1,917,570 downwards.
GGTGGCCGGAAATTTCGGGTCGATGGCGACGGTCGTCACCCGCCGCGCGCTGAAGGGCGCGATTTTCGACCAGGTGGCGCCGGCGTCGCGCGACTTCATGACGGCGTCGTTTGTGGCGATATAGAGGATCTCGGGTTTGGTCGGATGGACGGCAATGGATACGACCGCTTCGCTCGCCTTTTCGCAACCGCTCGCGGCGAGCCAGAGCGTCAGCAGTCCGGCCAGGAGTCGACGGCCGCGCAACGTGGCTTCGATGCGTCGTGTTGATGTGGAGATCACGATGGACAACGGCCTCGATAGTCGGCGGACGGTAATCCGCGACTTGGAACGGAGTCAAGCCGTCGAGTATTAGAGCCGTGGGCGGTAACGTTCCGCATACCCCGTGAGTTCCACATACCCGTCGCCGTGAATTCTCCGACGATCTGATCCGATGGTGCCTTCCGCTCGTACCGCCCCTTCCCAGTAGGTCACCTGTGTGCTGCGAGTCGTTCGCAATTCCTGGTCGGCGAGTTGCGGCGTCACGGTCAGCTCAAGCTGATGCGACGGCACACGTACACGCCAGCGACTTGGATACCGCGCCTGGCTGTGTGGGCTGGTCCACCAGTCGAGCACGTCGATGGACACGGCCTCGACCGGCAGGTGTTCCGTCGACCCGTCGCGCCGGATCCAGGTCGCACTGGATGCAGGCGCCGGCGATCCATCGTTGAGCCGCAGGCGATATACCATCACCTCCTCTCCTGTTGCGAGGTGGAGGCTGAACCAGTCCCAGCCGACGATCGACGGGTGTAAGGCGCCCGAGCCGAACTCGTGATCCATCCAACTGACGCCGCGCACCGATAGGCGTCGGTCGCCAGTCGTGATGCTGCCGACCGTGTCCATGCGCGTCAGCGAATAATAGTGAGACGCTTGATCCGCGTCCGGGCCCTTGCGACTGACGCCGTCGGTCCCATGGATGGTCGGCGGTTTGGTCGGCGTCGCGGTCAACGTCAGGCTGAAGTCCGGTCCGTCGGCAACAAGATGATGCGGCGCCCGCGCGTCCGTCGCGTGCTCGTCGGTGCTTGTCTGCCACCGATCCAGCCAGACGTGCAGTCGTCCGACGTCGGCGCCTGCCTTCCCTAAGCCCTCGCGGCTGATGCGGTCGGTAAAGTGAAATTGTTTTCCGTCGATGTCGGTGAGCGCCAGGTGCGCAAAGTAGAGGTCGTCCACGCGCCAGGCCGAGCGCGGTGGAGCGTCGGCTGGCGCTGTCGAAATCGTATCGTGTCGGTGCAAGCCGCGCCGAAAAAACGTCAGTTGATAACCGAACGGTCGACCGTCGTCGGTCTGTAGATGGCCGGTGTAATACCACCACTCGGTTTGAAATGCTGGGTGCGCGCCATGGTCACGCGGAAACACCATCTGATAGCCGGGGCGGGCCGGTTCGAATCCGGCAGTATCGGCAGCTTGTGCAGCCTCGTGCGACAGCAGCGCGACGCTCGCTGCGACAAGCGCAAGTCGGACGAGCGGCATAAAGCTGCGGGCAGCGCTACGTAAAATCGCGCTGCGACGATGCAGGCGGAAGGCTTGTGCGGTATGCAGTGTGTGCTCTCGCCGTGACCTGGGCGCTCGTGTCGTTGACATCATTTGAACCCTTCGGCTATCGTGCGCCGATGCATCTCGAACCGCAGCAAGACGGTCCCAATCAGGAGGCGCACATCCCGCGCGACGCGGTGCGTATCCCTGAGATCGTCCCGATTTTTGCTTTGCCGGGCGTCGTGTTTTTTCCGCGCACCTATCTGCCGCTCCATATTTTTGAGCCGCGGTATCGGGCGATGGTGATCGACGCGGCGCAAGAAGGGCAGTGTATCGGGATGGTGTTGTTAAAGGAAGGTTGGGAGACCGACTACTACGGCACGCCCCCGATCTATACGCGCGGCTGCGTCGGGCGCATGCTGCATGTGGAGCGGCTGTCGGACGGGCGCTCGAACATTTTGCTCCAAGGCTTGGAGCGGTTCGACGTGCAGGAACAATTCACCGACCGGCCGTATCGGCGCGGGCGTATCGCGCTGAAGCCGTTAACCGGCGACAGCACGTTGGAGCCGCGGTTGCGCGCGCGGCTGCTGGCGCAGGTGCAGCGCTACATCGCTACGCGCGACAACAGCCATGTGTGGCAAGAGTTTTTGGGCCAGGCCGTCAGCGACGAAAGTTTGATTCAGACGATTTCCTCCCACTTCGACTGCACGCCGCTTGAGCGGCAATTCCTCCTCGAGGCCGAGACGTTGGCGCAACAAGCGGGTCGCGTGATCGACCTCATCCAATTCCACCTCCACGAATCGTCCGGGTCCACCAGCACCAAGGGCTGGGGGTAACCGCGTCATGGCGGGCCGGGCGGTCGCCGTCGGCGTCGCGTCGTTCCCTGCTAGGGGTACAATACACACGTATCCGCATTGACGGGAGGGACCGGGGCATGCCGACCAGCGAGCGACAGATCCGCGCGATGATTCGGCTGTTGCGCGACGACGACTCGCGCATCGTCCAGACCATTTCCGATCAACTGATCGAGGTCGGACCGCCTGCCGTGCCGTTGTTGCAAGAAGCCGAGCTCGAAGAGCCGGCGCTTGCCGCGTTGCTCGCGAGCCTTGTCGAAGAAATCCGTGGCGGCCAACTCGAGCGGGAGCTGGCGCTGTTGGTCGAAACGCTGCGCGCGACCGAGCCGCCTGGCCAGGGCAACGAGGCGCCGCGCCCTGAGCGCCGCCTCGAGCGAAGTGCGTTCACGACCGAGTTGCCGGTGATTCCGGCGCCCGAATGGACGGGGCCCAGCGCGTTGGAAACCGGCGTGCTGTTGTTTTCGCGCTACGCATTTCCACACCTCGATCCTGACCGCTGCATCCAACAACTGAATCGTATGGCCGCCGATGTGCGCGACTACATCGGGTCTCGCGCGGGCGGAGAAGAAACGGTCAAGATTCTCGGGCGCTATCTCTTTAACGAGATGGGTTTCGCCGGGAATACGCGCAACTACTACGATCCCGACAATAGCTACCTGAACATGGTGCTTGAACGGCGGATCGGCATCCCGATCAGTTTGTCGACGGTCTATCTGTTGGTCGGCGAGCGCTTGAGTTTGCCGGTGAAGGGGATCGGCATGCCCGGACACTTCCTCGTGAAGTACGAGTCCGACAAGTACACCATGTTCATCGACTGCTTCAATGCAGGGTCGTTGCTGACGGAACGCAACTGCATGCGGTTTCTCTCTGAGGCGGGGTACGGCTTCGAGGCGCGGTATCTGCAGCCCAGCACGACGCGCGCGATCCTTGGGCGGACGGTCAAAAATCTCGTGGGGATGTACGGGAAACTGGATGAGACGGTGAAGAAGGCACGGTTTACGCGCTTCCTTCACATCTTGGAAGGCGACCACCCAGAGTCCGACTCGGCGTAAGTCGTAGGTGCCGCGGCGCTGCCATCAAACGCGGCGCCTTCGTTCACACCTGTTAAATCGTCAATTGCAGTCGATCGCGCGCCTTCACGATTCGCCCGTCGAATTTTCGCGCCGCCTGCCCTACCACGTCCGATCGATCCGCGTGTTCGTACAAGTGCGACAACACGAGGCGCCCGACCTGCGCTTCCTGCGCCACCTGTCCGCATTGCCCCGCGTGCATATGGGCTGGACCAGGGCGCGTGGCAGAATACGAGCAGTCGAGGATTGCCGTATTCGCGCCTTCGCAGAGCGATACCAACGCGGGGCAATACATCGAGTCGCCGCTGTACACGACCGACCGCCCACCCGATTCGACCCGATAGCCGACGCAGTGCAACCGTTCCGTATGTTCGACCGTACGCGCCGTGATCTGCGCCGCTCCCACCTGAATCGTCTCGTCGCCGATCTCCTGCATCGTCGTGCGGAACGGCGCTTCGGCGAACACCGGAAACGTCTCGATGATCTTCGTGAAAATTGTGCGACTGCCGCGCGGGCCAATCAACGTAAGGTCGGGACGCGGACGGACCAGCTTCGCGTGGATGACCGCATCGAAATAAAACGTGATGAAGTCGGAAAAGTGGTCGGCATGAAAGTGGGAAAAAAACAGATGCGTGATCCGATGGCGATCCACCCGCAGCTTCATGGCGTTCGCAAGCGTGCGCGGCCCGAGGTCGAAGAGCATCGGTTCGCCCGCATCCACGAGGTAGCCTGCGGCGGCGCGTTCCGGATGCATGTTGGTGCCGGACCCAAGAATGGTGACGGATAGATCGGCGGAGGGGCGGTGTGCCTTTGCAGCACGCAACCCGGTGCGCGAGCCGCGAGATGGCGCGCGGCTGGTCATACAGCGGCGGCGGATTTGCGGCGTGTGCGTGCACGCGATGTCGTCAGGACGCATGCCTGCGATGACTCGGATGGGTGCGAGGGGCCCTCGCCCGGCTCGCGGCCGTCGAAACTGTCGCGGAGTCGACGCAGTAGCGTGGCCACGGTGCTGACTTGATCCGGCGTCAGCGCTCGCTCGAAAAACGGGCGCATGCCCGCGACGTGGGCCATAAACACTTTTCGGTAGACCGCGTCGCCTTTCGGCGTGAGGCGGATCGTGGTCGAGCGGCGGTCTTCCTTGACCGTCTCACGGCGAACTAACCCCTTTGCGCTGAGCCGATCCAGCACACCGGTCAGCGTGCCCTTCGTGACGAGCGTTTCGTCGGAGAGTTGCGAGCAGCTCAATCCATTCGTATCGCCGAGCGTCACGATCACGTCGAATTGCGACGGCGTCAATCGGAGGAGCCGAATTTGTCTCGCCGCCTCGCGGGCGAAACCGAGATAGGCTTCCGCCAAGGGGCGGATCAGCTTCAGATGCGGATCGTCTTTGAGGTGCGGGAGCTCCACGGCGCGGATCGTAGTGGCCATGTGGAGGAGAGTCAAGAGTGCGCGGATACGCCGCCGGAGCCGGTTGACGCTGCAAACGCCCGCTCCATATAGTGCGGCCCATGATCCGGATCCCCGACAGTCGCCTCGCGAATACGCGCGGCCAAGCCCAGCTCACGACGATCCTCCTCGTGGTCGGGACGGTCGTGGCGAGCGTCTGGATCTGGAAACGGCTTACGCCGGATACCCAAGACCTCGTCGTCGAACAGGCGGTGCCGATTGCGGCGGTGACGATCGTCGTGGCCTGGGGGCTTTGGTTGGCGATCCGGCCCGTGCTGCGGCGTCGCCGTCGCGTGGCGGAACGGGCGGCGCTGGTCGAAAAATTTCAGAAGATGCAGGCGTGGGAAGCGCGTCGCTTGCTGGCGTTCGAACTGGTGGAACTGAACCAATATCAAATGCAGGGGTTGGAGTCCGTGGCGGCGGCGCTCAAAGAGATTTTTTCCGTCACGTTGCGGCAGGCCGTCGGCGACAAACAACATCGGTTGCGCGGGATGGCGGCCAGTCACCTCGGTGTCTTGCAGGATCCGACGGTGATTCCCTTGTTGGTCCGCGCGCTGGATGATGACCACGCCTACGTGCGGGGCTGCGCCGCGCTGGGACTTGGGCGGATGCGCGCGCGCGAGGTGAAGGACAAACTCACGGAGATGGCGAAGGACGATTGGGATCAGACCGTACGGAGTCGTGCGCGCGAGGCGCTCGAACGGTTGGCCTGAAGACAGAAGACGTGAGAGGGAAGACGTGAGACGTCAGGGCTACACCTCAGGCGGCGGTGCGCTGGTGCAGGGCCGCATCGACCCATTCGATCAGCAAGACTTCCGGCGCGCAGTTCCAGCGAAACGGCACGATGGACCAGCCGAGTCCGCGGTTGACGTAGAGCCGATGCCGGCCCCGTTCATGAAGTCCCTCGGCGCGGCCGTGACAGCCGGGCGGCAACCAGAAGGGGCGAATGTTCGGAGGCCGCCATTGTCCGCCGTGGCTGTGTCCGCAGAGGATCAAGTCCACTTCGTGGCGTGGGTGCAGCGCTTCGAGAATGTTCGGTGCATGCGCCAATAGGACGGTGTACCCACCGTCGCGTCGCGGCGGGATGCAGTCTACACGCGCGCGGGACAACGACGGATCGTCGACGCCAACGATGGTGAGAGCCGACGCGTCCGCGCCGACCGGTATCGTGACCGTGCGATTGACCAAAAGTGTAATGTCGTGACGCGCGGCGAGGGCATCGAATTCGTCGATCGACACGCCGCTGTAGTGATCGTGGTTGCCGAGTGTGATGAAGACCGGCGCGGTGCGTCGCAGCCAATGCAAAAATCGAAACAGGTGCGGCAGGCCGCTCCGGTGGTTGAGCAGGTCGCCCGTAATAAAAATCCACGAGGGGCGCAGGTCGGCGACCATCCGAATCACATGGTCGTGACGATGCGTAAAACGATCCAGGTGGAGGTCGCTGAGTTGGACGGCGCGATGGCCGTGCAGCGGCGCATGGTCGCAGGCGAGCCGTGTCAGTTGCGGATGGCCGATCCCGTACCCGACGTGCGGCATCGTGCTGAAGAGGCGTTGCAGCGGCCCGGCGATCAACCGCCCCGCCAGGCGCCACGGAAACGGATGCGGGATCATTCCATCACCTGGTTGAGTTGCGTGCGGTCCGCGGGCGTCAGTCGATAGCCCTGATCGTGCAGCGCCGACATGGCCTGCATGATCGGTTCGAGGTCGCGTGCGTCGACCCAGCGGTCGAAGAGCGTGCGGAGTGCGGCCCCGGCATCCATGCTGGCCGTGACGCTCGGGAGCGCCAGGGCCTCGATGAAGTCGCCCAGCTCCGCGCTGCTGTACGCCTGATCGTCGTCGCCGTCGGCGAGCAGCGCCAGTTGATAAAAGGTCAGCGCGATCGAGAGCGAGGTTTGCGAACGCCCGTAAGCCAGGCGCGCGGCCTCCAAGCCGGTTGGGAATCGGCGTGGGCAGTCCGTCTCGGGCGTAAACGACTCGGTGATTCGGACAATCGGTCGGTCAACGGTGTCGGGAGATGGAATGTGAGGACGAGTCGGTCTCCAGGCCACCCCTTCCGTGGTCGGCGGAGTCGGTTTCTTCCGGAGCGCGTCGTAAAACCATTGTGTGCAGGCGCTCGCGACGCCGAACCGCTGTTTTTCTGATGCTACGGTTTGTTCGACATGCTGCATGAGCGCGGGAAATTCGTTCACGCGCGCGAGGCCTGGCTCGGTCGCGAGTGCGAGCGCGCCGAGTGCCGCGAGGGTGACGGAGGTCGCCCATCGGGCGAGGCGCCGTGCACGCTCTGTAGTGTCGGTGTGTGTCGGATTCAGAATCGTCGTCGCGGGTGGGACGATGCGAAGTCGCTGTCGCCGTCGCGCTCCTCGTAAGGCGATCACTCGAAACGCAATCAGTATAACACGCGTATCCGTGAGCTCCAGGTAAAAGCCACGAGACGACGCGAAGGACGATGTCGATGTCTCACGGATCTGTTGCCGCACCGGTCGCCTTACCCTATCTGACGGAGGCGATGCCCGGTATCGGCGGCGTCATGCGTTCGCAGCCGGAAGATTTTCGTGTCGACGAGCGACCGCTCTACCTGCCGTGCGGCGACGGGGAGCATCTCTACGTACGCATCACGAAGCGCGGGTTGCCGACGCCGGAATTGGTGAAGCGCCTGTCGTCCACGCTCGGCATCAAGGCGATGGGGATCGGCGTCGCCGGACTGAAAGACGCCAACGCCGTCACCTCGCAGATGGTGTCGTTGCACGGCGTGAAGGCCGAGCAGATGGAGCGCGTCCGCACCGACGGGCAGCTATTGTCGGTCGAAGTGCTTGGACGACATCGGAATCGGCTGCGCACCGGGCACCATGCCGGCAATCGATTCACGTTGGTCTTACGGCGGGTCGCTCCGGAGGCGGCGACGCGGGTGCCTACGATCTTGGACGTGCTGCGTACGCGCGGCGTGCCGAATTATTTCGGTCCGCAACGGCAGGGCAAGAAGGGGCAGAATTTTGTCGTCGGCGCCGAATTGTTGCGCGATGCCGCACGCCGTAACAAGCTGCCGCGTCAACAGGCGCAGTGGTACCTCAATGCCTACCAGTCGCATCTGTTTAATCGTGTGTTGAGCCGACGCATCCAGACGCTCGACCGGTTGTTGACGGGTGACTGGGCGACCAAGCTGACAAACGGCGCCTGCTTTCGCGTCGAGGATCCGGCGGTCGAGCAGCCGCGCGTGGAGGCCTGGGAGATCAGTCCCACCGCGCCGTTGTTCGGCTCTCGGACGGAGTGGACGAGCGGCGAGGCCGGTGCCATCGAACAGTCAGTGTTGCAGGACGAAGGCGTCTTTGCCGACGACTTGATCGCCGCCGCGAAACTCTGCGGATTCCGCGGCGAGCGTCGCGCGTTGCGTGTACCGCTCGCCGAATCGGGCTGGTCGATCGACGGCGATGCGCTGACCGTCAGCTTCGCCTTGCCGCCGGGCTCCTACGCCACCAGCGTCCTGCGCGAATTGATGAAAGCACCAGTCGAATGATGGCGCGCACGAAAATCGGACGTGTCGGAGCATGACGTCTTCTTCGTACCCTCCCGTGCGATTGCTCGTGTGTCCACCCGAGTATTTTGCGATCGACTATGAGATCAATCCGTGGATGGATCGGACGAACGTCGTCGATCCGTCGCGTGCGCGTGCCCAGTGGCACGGCTTGATGGCGGTGCTTGCGTCGGTCGGTGCGGAACTGCTGTCGATGCGTCCTGTGCCGACGCTGCCGGATCTCGTCTTTACGGCCAATGCGGGTGTTGTGGACGGCCGTCGTGTCGTGACGAGTCGATTTCGCTACGTCGAGCGGCAACGTGAGGAGGCGTTCTACGAAGCCTGGTTCCGCGAAGCGGGGTACGAGATCCTGACGCTTGATCCCGACATCCATTTCGAAGGCGAGGGTGACTTACTTGGATTTGCGGATCTCTGGTTCGGCGGGTATCGACAGCGGACGGATATTCAGGCCTATCCGGCGATCAGCGCACTGTTCGCTCGCGAGATTGTGCCGTTGGAGTTGGTGGATACACGCTTCTACCATCTCGACACCTGCTTCTGCCCATTGAGCGGCGGCGAGCTGCTGTATTTCCCTTCGGCGTTCGATGTCGAGGGACAGGCGGCCATCGAGGCGCGCATTCCCGAGTCGCATCGTATCGTGGTGTCCGAATGGGAGGCGCAACGATTCGCCTGTAACGCTGTCTGCGTCGGGCGAAATATTGTGATGCCGGAAGGATGTCCCGACGCGGCGGCGGCGTTGGAGGTGCGCGGCTATCGTGTGCACGCCTGTGCGTTGGATGAATTTTTGAAGTCCGGCGGATCCGCCAAGTGTCTTACGCTGGCGCTGGGCTAAGACGCAATTTGCCGGCGGTCGCTCCAATCGTTCCTTCTGCCTATCCCCTCAGCTTTTTCCTGGCCCGCGAAAAAACCACGCAACGTAGAGTCCGGCAATCGCGATCGTCATCGTCTCGATCGTCAACAACATGCGGCTGACGACGGCGGTCGGTGTGGGCGGCGTCCAAAAGGCATGCAGGCCAAGAAATGCTGGCGGATCGTTCGGCGCGGCTTCCCATGGTGGGAACAGCACGGCGAGGATCAGCGCGGCCGCCATCAGATACAGCGTGGGGAGATGCAGGTCTTGTCCGACGATAGGAGCTGCAGCGTCAGGCGCGATATCTATCTGCGGAGAGGTCTCGATAGGGCGCAACAACGTCGCTCCGCAGTGCGAACAAAAGCGCGCGTCGTCCGCAACCGGACGACGGCATTCTGAGCAGGTCATAACATGACTCGCAGACGACAGTTTGTGGAAACCTGCCCAGTATACCGCGAGTGACGACGACGACCTATCCCAATCGGCAGGTCGCCGTTAAAACAGGTAGGCCATGCCGAAGGCGATGTGGTTCATGTGGTAGTCGGCTTTCAGGCCGAAGGGCTGAATGAAGTTCACATTTTGTGCGTAGCTCATTCTGGTGTAGTTGTATTTCCATTCACCGAACAACGCGACGTGTTTGGTCAGCAACACCCGTAGGCCAGCCATGGCATTGAGTCCAACGGTCGTGCTGCTCAACGTCTCACCCAACTGGGCTTCCTTTTGGCGCGCGAGGAAAATGCCGGGACCGAACCCCACATAGGGTTGGACGCGTGTACCAGGATACCGAAACATCACGTTGAGCGGTGCGATGGTGAGGACGCGGAGATACGCACCATCCGTTGTGCCTGGGAACGATCCGCTTCCCGGAATAGTAATGGTGCTGCGCTGTTGCTTGAGGTGCGGTTGGGAATTGTAGATCTCGAATTCCACCCCCAACCAGCGTAGTTGCTGGAAGTAGTGGCCGACTTTGGCGCCGTACATCAACGACGGTTTGAGCGAGAGGTTCGAAATCGTCGAGCCTGCTGGGATTGTGCCTGTGTGGTCGATCTCGTCGATGTTCGTGAGGCCCTTGCCGATAGACGGCAGTGTCGCGCCGAGTTGTCCGGCGAGGTAGGTCTCTGCCTGCGCGGTCGCGGCGGTGAGCAGCCCTACGACGGCCATGACAATGAGCAGGGCCGCGAATGCACAGGTCATGAGGCGTGTCATGTGTGATCGAATCGACATGGGGCGGAACTCCTCTGTGGTGCGCGTGTCGTATGTTCAGGGAGACTACGCAGAACGCCGGTAGATACTGCCAGTCTAACAAAGCAGGTCGAGAGGACAAGCGAATGTGCATTCGAGACGTGAGGGCGGAGGACTATCGTCACGAGCAGTCGCGTGCGATCTTTGCACGATCCCGCTCGAAGCCGTTTTCGTGCACGCCCCGCCCTCGCTTCGTTGACAGTGGGAAAGGGCGGTTTCTATAATCCGCGCTCCACGAACGGACGCCGATTCGGCCACAAGGTCGAGGCGACCGGTGCTGCACATCCCGTGACTACGATTCCCCTGTCATCGGTTGCCGTCGTCGGCGCAGGCGCCTGGGGAACGGCGCTCGCGCATCATCTGGCGCAGCAGGTCGAGGCCGTCACGTTGTGGGCCTATGAGTCGGACGTCGTCGAGACGATCCGGCGTACGCGCGAAAACAGCGTCTTCCTCCCACGTATCCGTTTGCATCCCACGCTGCGTGTGACGTCGCAATTATCCGAGGCCGTCGCCGGCGCGCAGTGCATCGTGTTTGCCGTGCCGTCGCATGTCGCGCGTCCAGTGTTGGCGAAACTCGCCTCGTTGTTGCCGCAGCCGATTCCCGTCATCAGTGCGACGAAGGGCATCGAAGAAGAGTCGTTGCGACTCATGTCCGACGTGATGATCGAGACGATGCTGCAGGGGCGCGCCGATCTCTGCACTGTCTTGTCCGGCCCGAGCTTCGCGGCGGAAGTCGCGCAAGGCCAGCCCACGGCGATCACGCTGGCGGGAACGGATCCCACGCTCGTGCGGCGTTTGCAAGAAGTGCTGATGTCGCCGCGGTTCCGTGTCTACGGGGCGACGGATCTCTGCGGCGTCCAGCTCGGCGGCGCGTTAAAAAATGTCATCGCACTGGCGGCCGGTGTCGTCGATGGGTTGGGGTTGGGCCACAATGCGCGCGCGGCGTTGATTACGCGTGGGGTGGCGGAAATGATCCGGCTCGGGATGGCGATGGGCGCCGACCCGCGTACGTTCTACGGATTGTCGGGTGTGGGCGATCTGGTGTTGACCTGCACGGGCGCTGCGAGTCGGAATCATCAGGTGGGTGTCCGTTTAGGACAAGGCGAGTCGCTCGCGACGATTCTCGCGGGGATGCAATCGGTGGCCGAAGGCGTGCGCACGGCGCGGGGCGCGTTCGGGTTGGCGGAACGGCATCGTGTCGATATGCCGATCGTGCGCGAAGTGTACGCCGTGTTGTTCGACAATAAATCCTGTCGGCAAGCCGTGAGCGATTTGATGGAGCGTGGCGCCAAGGAAGAGTTGGCCCACTTCGACGCATGAGTGCCGAGTCGCATCCGGAAAAAACGCAGCTTACGAGACTGTTGCGCCAGTTTCAGCGCGGCGCCGTAGATCTCGAAACGGTCGTTGCGCGTTTATCGGCGCCGGCCGCCGAGCCTATGGGGTTCGCCACAGTCGATCATCAGCGCGCGCTGCGGCAGGGATTTCCCGAAGTGATTTTTTGCGAGGGGAAAACCACCAAGCAAGTGACGGCGATCGCCAAACGGCTGCTCTCGCACAACACACGGTTGTTGGCGACGCGTGTCGATCCGGCGGTGGCCCGCGCCTTGTGTCGGATTCATCCGCGCGCGCGGTATCACGAGGAGGCGCGGCTCGTGACGGTCGAACCGCCGAAAGCGTTGCGGCGTGGGCATGTGTTAGTGGTCACGGCGGGCACGGCCGATGTGCCGGTGGCGGAAGAAGCGCGGCTGACGGCGGAAGTGATGGGCAGCCGGACGGAGGCGCTTTATGACGTCGGTGTGGCGGGGTTGCATCGCATCCTCAGCCACCATGCGCGATTGGAAGCGCCGCGCGCGATCGTCGTGGTGGCGGGGATGGACGGTGTGTTGCCGAGTGTCGTGGGTGGACTCGTCGCGAAGCCGGTGATCGCTGTGCCGACCAGCCGCGGCTATGGCGCAAGTTTCGGTGGACTGGCCGCCTTGCTGACGATGTTGAATTCTTGTGCGGCGGGCGTCGGTGTGATGAACATCGACAACGGCTTCGGGGCCGGCTGCCTCGCGCACCGTATCAATATGTTGGTGGAAGAGGCGTAGCGCGAAGTCGAGCCGTCGCGCCCCGATGCGTTACTTCACGGTCAGGGTGCCGCGTTTGGGCCACGCTACGGTCAAAGCGCGCGGGGTGCTGTCGCCGCCGGCGATGACCTTGGCGCGCAGCTCGTACTGGTAGGGTCCGCTGGGGACGTCCTGCTTAGTGTGATCCTTCCCATCCCACGTCAACGTGATCCGCACACGAGGCGACGGCGGCTTCTCGCTCGCCGCACTGGCCGGCTGTACGGGCAGTGTGCGTTGTGCGGGTGGGATGGCGCTGAGCAACGGGCCGACGGGGTTGCGATACGAAAGAAACCGCAGGCTCGAGCGCGACGGCGAACTGATCAACGCGGTCACCTCCAGCAACGACGCGGGGTCGACCGTCGGCGGCAGATCGAGCGTCAGCACGAATTCGAGCGGGCCTTGCTGCGGCGAATAGGGCAGCGGCTTTACGACGACGTCGACGATTTTGAGATCCGGATCTTTGCGCGGCCCGGATTTGCGTTTGGTCGCCGCAATGGCCGTGGCGCTGTCACCGAGTCCGAAGAGCGAGGCGAACACATCGCCGAGCAGGCTTGCCGTGAGGCAGCCGATGAACAGGAGTACGACACACAGTTTGGACGGGCGGGACGTGGTCATGGGACGTTCGATCCGATGGGCCCTGAACGATGTGTTCAGGCAATAACATAGGGCCTATACCCTGTCAATGAAACGCGTGTGCGAGACGGCGGTTGACGGATGCGGCGCGTCCGCACGCCGCCGTTCACGCCGCAACAACACATCTGCTAAGATGCCACGGTTTGTGTCCTGGGTGCTGTGCCGACCAAGGAAAACGGCTCGATAGAAATCTGTTCATGGCTACGCATCTTCACTTCGATTGTTTTTCTGGTGTCAGCGGCGACATGTTGCTGGGCGCCTGCGTCGACTCCGGCGTCGAGCTGTCGGCGTTGCGGCGCGGACTAGTCGGCCTGCGGTTGCCGGGCGTCGATCTGAAGGCGCGCACCGTCCATCGCGGGGCGATCCGCGCGACCAAAGTCGATGTGATCATCCGGAAAGGCATGAAGACGGCGTTGAGCCTGTCGCAGATTCGACGGTGCATCGCCGCAAGCGGGTTGCCGTCTGCGGTGAAGACGCAAGGACACGAGGTCTTCGATCTGCTGGCCCGCGCGGAAAGTCATGTGCACGGTGTGCCGCTGGCCCGCGTGCATTTTCACGAAGTGGGCGTCGTCGATTCGTTGGTCGATGTGATGGGAACGTTGCTGGGCTGCCATCTCTTGGAGCCGTCGCGTGTGACGGTGTCGCCGGTGAACGTCGGTGCGGGATTCGAGCAGTCGTCGCACGGCGCGTTGCCCGTGCCTGGTCCTGCCGTCGCGGAATTGGCTGCCGGAGTACCCATCTATAGCGACGGGCCGAGACGGGAGTTGGCGACGCCGACCGGATTGGCTGTGTTGCGGATCGTCGGCGAGTCGTTCGGCGAATTGCCGCCGATGCGCCCGCGAGTCGTCGGGTATGGCGCAGGCGACGCGAATCCCGAGGGCTGGTCGAATGTGTTGCGATTGTTCCTCGGCGACTCGTCGGCGCCGCTCGAAGCGCGCACGGAGCCGGTCTTCGAAGTGCAGACGAACGTCGACGACCTCAACCCGCAAGTGTACGAAGTCGTCATGGAACGGTTGTTCGCCGCCGGCGCATTGGATGTGACGATGGCTCCGGTGGTGATGAAACGTGGACGGCCCGGCGTCGTCTTGACCGCGTTAGCGCCGAAGGAGCGCACCCGCGCGGTGGCCGATGTGATTCTTCGCGAAACGACGGCCTTGGGCGTGCGGTTCAAAGAGACGGAGCGGCTGATCTTGCCGCGGCGCTTCGAGCAGGTGCGTGTGCGCGGCGCCGCCGTGCATGTGAAGGTGGCGGAAGGACGGGACGGCGATTTGCGGGCGGTGCCCGAGTATGCGGATTGTCGGAAGGTCGCCGTGCAGACCGGTGTGCCGGTGCGGACGATCATGGAAGAAGCGGTCGTGGCGTTCCATGCGCAGACGACTCGCAGAGGCACATCGTCTGCGCCATCGAAACGCACGAAGCAGGCCAAAGCCTCATCGCCTGCGGACACACATCTCACTCCGGAGACGATGGCTCAGCGCACGCGCCGCACCACGCGACCCGGGTCCGTACAGCCCATCCATCGACATAATGGGCGGACCCACCGTCATGACTAACGAGCGATCCCAGTGACCATTCTCCTGTATATCGGTGTGTTCGTCGTCTCGGTGGCGATCACCCTCTTCGGCTGCAATCTCTTTACGAACGCCATCGAATGGTTGGGCAAACGCTTCGGCTTGTCCGAAGGCGCGGTCGGCAGCGTGCTTGCGGCGATCGGGACGACGCTGCCGGAAACGTCCATCCCGCTTGTCGCGATTTTTCTCAGCAGCGGGCAGGATCAGGAATCCGTCGGATTGGGCGCCATTCTCGGTGCGCCGTTTATGCTCAGTACGTTGGTGATCCCGATCCTCGGCGGCCTGTTGTTGCTCTATGCCAAGCTGAAGAAGCGCGGGCCGGAGTTTCACCTCAACTATCGCGACGTGCGGTTCGACCTGACGGTGTTTCTCGTCGGCTACGGCGCCGCGTTGGCCTGTGCCATGGCGCCCGACCGAATGCTGCATCGAATCGTCGCCGTGCTCCTGTTGGGCATGTATGGCTATTACTTATGGGTCAAATTGTCCGCCGACGGCGATGAGGACGAAGAAGGCGGCGGCGATCCCGATCCGCTGATTTTCGGGAAGAAATACCCACAGCCGCCGCTCGGGCTTGTGATCGTGCAGATCGTCGCCGGTCTCTGCGGACTCGTGATCGGCGCGGAGTTGTTCGTCTTTGCCGCGCAGTATCTCGCGGAGGTGTTGCAGGTTTCGCCGATCATTCTGGCGCTGCTGATCGCGCCGCTCGCAACGGAGCTGCCGGAAATGTCGAACAGCTTCTTGTGGCTCTATCGGAAAAAGGATCAGTTGGCGGTAGGGAATGTGACCGGCGCGATGGTCTTCCAAGGAACTGTGCCGGTGGCCATCGGATTGTTGGGTACCGCCTGGACGCTCGACCGCTCGGCCCTGGCCACCATGGTGCTGGCGGTAGTGGCCGCCACACTCATCGTGCTGCAGATTGTCTTCACCGGCCGGTGGCGGCCCTGGCTGCTTCTGCCGGGAGCGATCTTGTATATTGGGTACACGCTCTATCTCTACGGTACGTAGTCCGAAGGAATCCTGTTGCGTATGCCGACATCCGTTTCGACAGTCCGACCGTTGCTCGCCATTACGATGGGCGACCCAGCCGGTATCGGCCCAGAAGTGGTGGCCAAGGCCTGCGTGTTGCCGACCGTCCGTCGGCTCTGTCGTCCGTTAGTGATCGGCGACGCCGGGGTGATGGCGCGTGCGATTGCCGCGCTGCGTCTGCCGCTACGTGTGCGAGCGGTCCGCGAGGCCGACCTCGACGAGGTACGCGGAACGACAAAAGACCTGTTTGTTCTCGACCCGCGCCCGACGCCGCTTGGCCGCGTGAATCTGGGTGTCGCTGCGGCCGAGACCGGTGCCGCGTCCGTGGCCTACATCACCGAGGCCGTGCGTCTTGCGCAGGCAGGTCGTGTCGGCGCCATGGTCACTGCGCCGATCAACAAAGAGGCGATGCACCTCGGTGGATTCCACTATCCAGGGCATACGGAGTTGCTTGCGGACCTGACGAAGAGCGACGACGTCGGCATGATGATTCTCGGCGGACCGCTCAAAATTATGTTCGTGACCACGCATCTGGCGTTGCGCGACATGCCCGCCAAGTTGACGGTGGAGTCCATCGCGAAAGGCATTCGACTCGCCGACCGCGCCTTACGCGACTGCTTCGGTATCAAAAAGCCGCGGGTGGGCGTCGCCGCATTAAACCCGCATGCGGGCGAAGCGGGCCTGTTCGGCGACGAAGAAACGCGGGTGATCGCGCCGGCGGTGGCGGTGGCGCGGCGCGCCGGTATTCAGGCCAGCGACCCGCTGCCCGCGGATACGTTGTTCGGCAAGGCCGCGCGCGGCGACTATGACGGTGTCGTGGCCATGTATCACGACCAAGGATTGATCCCGCTAAAGCTTGTCGCGTTCGGGCGCTGCGTCAATATGACGGTGGGTTTGCCGATCATTCGCACGTCCGTCGACCATGGCACCGCCTACGACATCGCCGGCAAAGGCGTGGCGGAGCCAGGTAGTTTGATCGAAGCGTTGGCGTTGGCGGCACGGTTGGCCGATATTCGACAGGGTGTTGCGCGCGGGACGCGTGGCGGTCGGGCTCGTACGGGAACAGGGAAACAGACATCGTCGACGCGGCGCGGACGGACGCGTTCCGCAGGGCGCACAGGAACAAGGAGGATTGGATCGTGAGCGTTTCACAGGCGGCACTCGACGCGCTGGAGCAACAGGCCAAGGCGTTGGAGGCCATCGCAAAGCAGACACTTCAAGATTTGAATACGGTCGCAGGCACTGAACGGCTGACCAAATGGCAGGCGGCGACGACTGCGTTGTTGAAGCAGCACGGGAGCGAGAAGATTGCGATGTCGTTCTCGCTGACCAAGCCGGGCCCCTCGTTCACGAACGATCTGGTCGAAGAGTTTTCGGAAGATGTCGATGTGTATCGCAATGCGTTGAAGGCGGCGCGCAAGGCCGTGGAAACGCAACTCACCGCTGCGGCGAAGGCCAAGCCTGCCGGCTGATTCGATGGTGGCGTCTCCGATCAGATCGTCTCTCCCCGCGCGACGACGGCTCAGCCGGTGACCGCGCCGCTCCCGCCGCCGAGAAAACACCTCGGCCAAAATTTTCTTATCGATCCGAACATCGTGCGAAAGATCGTCTCGGCGGCGGCGCTCGCGCCGACCGATACTGTGTTGGAAATCGGGCCGGGGCGCGGCGCCCTGACGCGGCAGCTGTGCGAACAGGCGGCGTCGGTCGTCGCCGTCGAGATCGACCCGTTGCTTGCGCGCCATCTCCGCGAGTCGCTGGCCGACTGTCCGACGCTGACGTTGCATGAAGCCGATGCGTTGAGCTGGTCGTTCGAGCAGGTGCCGGTCGGTACGGTCGTCCTCGCGAATTTGCCCTACTATATTTCCACAGAACTGTTGTTCCGCATCTTGGAAGCGGGCGAGCGGTTTTCCCGCGCCGTCGTCATGTTGCAGGCGGAGGTGGCGCAGCGGTTGGTCGCGCAGCCCGGCACGAAGGACTACGGCATCCTCTCGGTGCTCACGCAATTGACGGCGGAGCCGCGTATTCTGTTTCGTGTATCGGCGGAATGTTTTCGTCCGCGTCCCGACGTCGCGTCGTCCGTCGTGTCGCTGACGATGCGACCGATCCCCACAGGCGACCGACGCCAAGCAGAGATTCCAGCACGCGCCACGATCGCCGCGCTTGTGCGCGCCGCCTTTGCGCACAGGCGGAAGACGTTGGTCAATTCGCTGCGCGATGCCGGTTACGGGGTCGAAGGCGCGGTCGTGCTCGACGCGCTGCGACGGATCGGCCTCGATGCGAACGTACGCGCCGAAACGTTGTCCGTCGCGCAGTTCGTCGACCTGGCCGGTTGGCTGTTCCCACCAGCAGCGTCGTAATGCCGCTCCGCGCTAGTCGTTCGTCCTATCCTGCGCGCGCAGACAACTGCGGTTTCGTTGAACTGCCCTACCCCCTGTGCTAGCATCCCAAATCTATGGGTGCTCCCTCCACGGGAAAGCGCGCTGATCCTCGCAAATCTCCCACTCAACGTTCGTCGCATCGCCAAGAAATCGTCGCCGTGTTGTGCGTCACCCTCGGGGTGTTGCTGCTCCTAAGTTTTCTCTCGTACGTTCCGCAAGATCGCACGCCGAATCTCGCGACCTCCGCCGCAACCGCCAGCCGCAATTGGATCGGGAGCGTCGGCGCGACGCTCGCGGCTTGGGCGTTCGGTGTGATGGGAGGCGCCGCCTATGCGGTGCCGCTCGCGTTTTTCCATGTCGCGCTCCGGTGTTTTACCCAAGACGAACCGTCGGTGCCGATCAAGACCGCGCTCTATTCGCTTGGCACGTTGACCGCGCTCAGCGGCTTGCTGCATCTCGAAGTGGTGGGCGTGCCGACGCTCTCGTCCGGCTTTGTGCAACGAGGTCAGGCGGGCGGCTGGGTCGGCCATGCCTTGGCCGAAACACTGCGCGCCTACTTTGCCAATACCGGCGCGCACATTCTGTTGTTCTCAGGGTTGCTCGTGAGTCTGCTCCTCTCGACGTCGCTGTCGTTGGCCGATCTGGGGATGCGGTTGCGCGAATGGGGCGAGTGGCTGCGCGAAGCGAGCGAGGCGATCCGCGAATGGGTGGATGAACGTCTGCAGGCGAAGGCGACGAAGCCCGAGCGAACCAAAGCCAAGCCGACGGCGCCGCGATCACGGAAAGCGGTGGAGTCCGTAGTCGAAGAGGCGCTGCCGGAAGACGACGAATCGATGCCGGTGGACTGGCCGCTGGAAGCACAGTCGGCGCGCGGCAGTCGCAGCGCATCGGTGCAGGAGGATGACGATCTTGCCGACGGGCCGCGTATCCGGCCGGTGCGTGAGCCGGTGATCGTCGCCAAACCGCCGCTGCCGACGGCGCCTACTGTTGCGGACACGTTCGAACCGATTAAATCGACGACCCCGACCGCCACAAACTACGTCCTGCCCGATCCGCAGGCGTTGCTCGACGATCCGTCGGAAGTCGTCGCGCGGATGAGCGATCAGGAGCTGAAGGCGCAATCCGAAATTCTCTCGAAGGCGCTGGCCAGCTTCGGCATCGACGGGCGTGTGACGGAAGTGCATCCCGGTCCGGTCGTCACGATGTACGAGTTCGAGCCGGCCCCCGGTGTAAAGGTCGCGCGCATCGTGAACTTGGCGGACGACCTGGCGTTGGCCATGAAGGCGATGAGCATGCGCATCGTCGCGCCGCTGCCGGGAAAATCCGTCGTGGGCATCGAGGTGCCGAATCGTCAACGCGAGACGGTGTCCTTCAAAGAAGTCGTTATGAGCGACGCCTTCCGCCGCTCGCGCTCAAAACTGATGTTCGCGCTCGGCAAGGACATCTTCGGTGTGCCGACGACGGCGGACTTGCGCACGATGCCGCACGTGCTTGTCGCGGGTGCGACGGGCGCAGGCAAAAGCGTCAGCTTGAACACCATGTTGTTGAGCCTGCTGTTTAATGCCAGGCCGGACGAAGTGAAGTTGTTGCTGATCGACCCGAAGATGTTGGAACTTCAAGTCTACGACGGGATTCCGCACCTGTTGCGGCCCGTCATCACCGATCCGAAGTCGGCCACGCGCGGACTCGGCTGGGTCGTGCAAGAAATGGAACGGCGCTACAAGCTGCTGTCGGAAGCGGGCGTGCGGAATATCGAAGGGTACAATCGCTGGGTCGGCAAGGAGCAGGGTGTCGTGCCGCCGGATGCCGCCGCCCCGGGACAACAGCCGGACTTGCCCATCGAATTTTTGCCGGAAGAAGAACGGTTGTCCGCAGGCGAACAGGCGGACGGCACGGTCATCGCGCCGCGGTTGATTCCGAAAACGCCGCCGGAGCCGTTGCCGTTTATCGTGGTGATGATCGACGAGTTAGCCGACCTCATGATGGTGGCGCCGAAGGACATGGAAGACAAGATCGCGCGGCTGGCGCAGATGGCGCGCGCGGCGGGTATTCACCTCGTGTTGGCCACGCAGCGGCCGTCCGTCGATGTGTTGACCGGTTTGATCAAAGCCAATTTCCCCGCACGCGTGGCGTTCCAGGTCGCCTCGAAGGTGGACTCGCGGACGATTCTCGACGCCAACGGCGCGGAAGCGCTGCTCGGTCGCGGCGACATGCTGTATTCGGCGTCCGGTACCGGACGAACGATGCGTATCCATGGAGCATTCTTGAGCGACGAGGAAGTACGTCGCGTCGTGGCCTTCGTGAAAAAGCAGGCCAATCCTGTGTACAATCAGGACGAGCTGCTCACGAAGCAAGAGGAAGCCGCGGAGGAAGAAGCGCGCGACGAGGTCTACGAGCAGGCCAAGGAATTGGTGCTTTCCACCGGACAGGCGTCGGCGTCGCTTATTCAGCGGCGCTTGCGTGTGGGGTATCCGAGGGCCGCGCGGATGATCGAGCAGATGGAGCAAGACGGGATCGTCGGCGCGGCGGGGCGCGACGGGCGGCGCGAAGTGTTAGGGCGACGCGGTCCAGTCGGGCAAGCATACGGCGAGTGACGGCGACAAACGACGATCAGGGCGTCTACGCAGAGCGGAGATACGACAACATGGTGTGGTGTACGGATAGTCAGCGTGGTGCAAGCATGCGATGCGGTCGTATCGTGCGAGACTGTCTCGTTGCGTTGCTGTGTGTCGGCGTCGCGGCCGAGAGCGGGGCGGCGTGGGCGGCCGAAGCTCCGCAGGCGACCGAGGCGGATGCGGCGCTGACGCAAGAGATCATGGGCGTCGTGCATAAGCTGCAGACGCGGTACGAAAAGACGCAGGATCTGTACGCGACCTTCAAACAAAAAACCAAGATCGAAGGGTTCCAGACGCCGATCTCCTCTTCGGGTAAACTGCAGATCAAACGTCCCGGGCGGTTGCGCTGGGACTATCTCGATCCGACGCACGAAGAAATTTACGTGAATCAGGACGACGTGAAGATGTACGTGCCCGAGCATCAGCAGGTGCTCGTCGGCAAACTGACGCAGATGTCGGCCTCGCAGGCGCCGCTGCAACTGTTGCAAGGCATTGCCAAGTTGGAATCGGAGTTCGACATCGCGCCGACGCCGGGTGGGAAACGAGGGGCCGGGAATTTGCCGTTGATCTCGTTGGTACCGAAAGGCGGCGAGGGCACGGTGCGTCCGTATCAACAGATCGTCTTAGAAATCCATCCGAAGACGTCGTACATCAAGAGCTTGACCCTGCACGAGCTGAGTGGCAATGTGTCCACATTCGATTTTACGGAGATCAAGGCGAACACGAATCTGCCGGATTCGGTGTTCGAGTTTACGGTGCCTGCCGGAGTGGAAGTCGTCCGTGCGCCGACCTTTCGTGCGCCGTAGGATGGACGCTGCCGTGCCGCGAGTGAGTTGACGTTTCGATCTGCGGATGGTTGGGATGACTGTGGCTGCGCCGACATACGAAGCGGACATCGAGGCGGCGATTCGTGCGCTCGATGCGGACGCGCTCCGCCGTCAATACTGGGACCAGAACGAGTTTCTATTCATCCCGCAGTTTCTCTCGCGCGCCTTGGTCGAAGACGTCTTTGTGCCGCAGGCGCAGGCCGTGAAGGGCGAGCTGAACCGCAACTACATTCCCGGACATAAAAAAGGCGGGAGCGTCAGCTACTATCAGGTGGCGCAACGCGCGCCGCGGTTTCTCGAGCTGTATCGGTCCGACGCGTTCCGGCAGTTTCTCGAACGGCTCACCTCCGTGCGGCTGGACCTTTGCCCCGAGAACGATCCGCACGCCTGCGCCCTCTACTACTACACCGAAGCGGGCGACCACATCGGGTTTCACTACGACACGTCGTACTACAAGGGCGCGCGGTATACGATCTTGATGGGGTTGGTTGATCGGTCGACGCGCTGCCGATTGGTCGCGCACGTCAATAAGGATGTGCCGGGAAAAACCGTGCAGGAGTTGGAATTGGCGACCGCGCCAGGTGACCTGGTGATCTTTAACGGCGACAAACTTTGGCACGCCGTCACGCCCATCGACGCTGGTGAAGAGCGAATCGTGCTGACGATGGAGTATGTCACCGACCGGGCGATGACGCCGTTTAACCGACTCTATTCGAATTTGAAAGATGCCTTCGGGTATTTCGGCATTCGCGCGCTGCTCGGGCGACCTAAGCCCGGGACCGCATAGCGCAGTTCCTTCCTCTCGCGTACGTCATCCCGCTCCGACCGTTTCCCGAAACCAGCGGTTCACGATCTCCACGAAGTGTGTGTGCTCCGCAGACTTTCGGACCGACGCCTGCGCGCCGGTCGCTATAGCCTGCTGAGCCGATACCCCGCCGTCTTGTTCAACCAACCCTACAATCGGAGTCGAGTTGTCTTGCGTCCGGTACTGCGCGATCCATGCGAGTCCGTCGAACGTCGGATGACTGAGATCGACCAATAGCCCATCCACACGCGAGTGGGCAAGCTGCGCCCTGGCGTCGTCGCCATCCCTCGCCGCCGTGACGGCGTACCCGTCGGCACGGAGTCGGTCGGACAGCAGGTGGCGAAGATCCGGATCGGGCTCCACCAACAAGATGTGTGGGCCGTCGTCACCGGTGGGCGTGCGCGTCGCCACCGCGCAGCGAACTGGAAACGTAACGCGGAAGGTGGCGCCCTGTCCCGGTTGCGACTGCACCGCAACCGTGCCTGCATTCAGCTCGACGAGTTGGCGGACGATCGAGAGGCCAAGCCCCAGTCCTTTTTGCGAGCCGGTCCCGCTTGGCTGTTGCGCGCGGTAAAACGGATCGAAGAGGCGCGGGAGGTCGTCCGGCGCGATGCCGTCGCCCGTGTCCGACACCGTCACGGCGGCGCGGAGCGGACCGTCCGGTTCAACCGCGATGCGGATAGTGCCGCCCTCCGGCGTATATTTGATCGCGTTGTCGATGAGGTTCGTGAGAATTCGCGCCACACTGTCGGCGTCGGCCAAAACGGGCGGCACCGCGGCCGCATCCACCACCTCGATACGCTGATGTTTGGCGAGCGCCAGCGAACGCAGTTGATCGAGCGTGTCTTCGACCGCATCCCGGAGATGCAAGTTCGTCGGCGACAGCGCCTCCTTCCCCTCTTCGAGGCGCGCGCGGTGCAATAAGTTGGCGATCATTCGCGTGAGGCGGAGGCCGCTGGCTTTGATCCGCTGCAGATACTGCGACTGCTTTTCGCTGAGCGCGCCGGTTACCCCTTCCAGCATGTTTTCGGCGAATCCGCTGATGACGGTCAGCGGCGTACGAAGTTCGTGCGAGACATGGGCGACGAAGCGCGATTTGAGTCGATCCATTTCTTGAAGACGTTCGTTCGCCTGGGCCAATTCGAGCGTACGTGCAGTCACCTTGGCTTCGAGGCCTACATTGAGCTGTTCGATCTGGCCGTAGGCTTCAGCGTTGTCGAGCGCCATGGCTACCTGTCCGGCAACCGTTTGCATCAGTTCCTGGTCGTCGGCCGTCAGCGGTTGGAGGCTGCAACGGGTGACGGTTAATGAGCCGAGGACACGCGACTGCACCTTGAGCGGAACCATCAAGACGGACCGTGAGTTCGTCGCATGGGCCAGCTCGCGATGCGCCGGATCGAGTTCATGGAGCACGTCGCGGATATCCGGCACCAACAACGGGCGGCCTTCGTGGACGAGCCGTCCTTCGATCGTGTTGGGATCGGCCGTCGAGGTGGCGATGGTGCGGACAAACGCCGCGATCTCGTCCGAGACGCCCAAGATCCGAGAATCGTGTCCCAGTTGGCGTGCGCGGTCGTAAAACGTCAGCATGACACGGTCGTAATTCAGGTCGTACTTTACGTGGTGCAGGATGCTCTGGATGAGCTGCTCGCGATCCAAGGTGGAATTGACGAGCAGGCCGGTCTGATGCAGCAACGTGAGCTGCGTGACTTTTTGCCGCAGGACGGCTGTGGCCTGTTGCTGGGTCAGATAGGCGTTACGCAGTTCTTCGTGACGCGTATCGACGGAGGCCACTTGCTCTGCGATCACACGCTGCGCGTTGGCGACGTCCTGTTGGAGTTTAACGTTGCGAATCACCAACCACGGCAGCATGCCAAACGGCACGGCCAACGCCGCGGACGTCATCCATCCGACTTGCAGCGCGCTCAGGTGCAACGTCAGCGCCACAGCGAGTGCCGCGCCGAGTCCTGCCGCGATGGCAGGCCACGGCCATTGGCGGCGGGGTTCCCACGAGACCTCGTATTCGCAGTAGGGATCGCCGTCCGCCATACAGCGACGATCGACGATGGTGGCGGCTTGCAGCCCGTGGACTTTTTCCGGCGTCGACGCGAGCGCGCCTTTCACCGCCTGGCACAGATAGTGCGCACAGCTTCGATGATAGGGTTCGATTTGATGGGTGACGTGTTCGTCGAACTCGACACGTAAGATCGCGTGATGGTCCTGCACCTCGATCGACGCGAATTGCAGGCCCGGCGCGTACTTGTCCCCGTAGTACGGCCAGACGGTGAAGATCTGCGCGGTCGAGAACGGCAAGGCCAGCGACAGAATCGCGGGCGAGACGAATTTTGCGCGCGCCAGGTGATATTGGAAGTCGGGGTCGCCCGAGAGGTCGGCGCAAAAACAATCCAGGTAGGCAACGAATTCGTACGAATAGCTGTTCCACTCGTTTCGCAGAAAAGCGTCGTCCACGTGGTAGGTCGGATCGGAGATGCGCGCGTTGAGGAGGCGGATGAGGTCGCGGACGACCTGCGCGCCGGCTTCGAGTCCGCGTTCCTTGCGCACATGCTCTTCGAGGAATTCGAGGTTGCCGCGAATGACGACGCCGCTGACGTCCCTGATGGTGGTGCCGTCCGGTCGGACGCCGAAGGGGCGGAAGGCCATCGTCTCGCGTTCGATGATGCGATGCGAGCGGTCCATCGTCGATGTCGTCATGGCTGTACCTCGCCGTTGGATCAGGACACAGGTTGCGCGTTATCCGGTGTCGGGCGTGCGACATTGCTGTTTACGGAGGTCGCGGCGTCGACCGGCAGCACGAAGCTGAACCGACTGCCCTTGCCCGGCTCGCTGTCGACGGACACGGACCCGCCGTGCAGCTCGATCAATGTGCGCACGATGGCGAGCCCAAGACCGGCACCTCGCGCTTCGATCGGAATTGCGCTGCCGCGGAAAAACTTGTCGAAAATTCTGGGCAACTCGTCGGCGGGAATGCCGCAGCCGCTGTCCGAGACGGTGACGCGCTGTTCGTGGGGGGAGGGCGACTCCACCAGGATCTCGATGCGTCCACCGCGTGGCGTAAACTTCAGGGCGTTGCCGACCAAGTTCGTCAGGACCTGATGCAGCTTATTGCGATCGCCGGGAACGGTTTGTGGGCCCGGCGGTGTCTGTGTCTCCAAGCGGATCTCGCGTTCGGACGCTTGCCGCGAAAATTCTTCCGCCACGTCCGACGTCAGTATCCGCAGGTCGACATCGGTGATCTGCAGTTCCACGCGCCCAGCCTCGATCCGCGAAAGGTCCAGCAACTCCGTAATCATGTGCGTCAAGCGATCCGCGTTGACCATGACGCGCGACAGATAATGTCGCTGTTTTTCCGTCAGCGGTCCCGCCAATCCGTCCAACAGGTTGTCGACGTAGCCGCGAATCGAGGTCATCGGTGTGCGCAGTTCGTGCGAGACGATCGAGACGAATGCCGACTTCAGCTGATCGAGTTCCTTCAAACGCGTGTTGGCCGACTGCAGTTCCTGTGTCCGTTCTTGCACCCGTTGTTCTAGGCTTGTGGTGAGGGCGCCCAGCGCCTGATAGGCGCGTGCGTTGTCGATGGCTACCGCGATGTGGCTGGAGACGGTGACCAACAGATCCAAGTCTTGCTGTGTGCAGCGGTGTTCACCGCGGTCGCCCGCGACGTACCCAAGCACACGGTCCTGGTGGCGGAGCGGCGCCATGATGAAGGAGCGTACGCCGACCTCGCGCAGGATGGCCCAGTTCGGCGGGTGCACGAGGTCTTTGATGTTCTCGATGTCGTGGACGAGTAGTGGGCGCCCGGTCAGGATCACGTCGGATGCGAGTCCGCCGTTCGGATGGATCGGGATCGCGGTCGATTTGAGGCGTGCGATCAAGCTGTCGGAAAACCCCGCGCCGCACTCCATCCGTGCCACTCCTTCCGCCGGGTAATACAGCACAAGGATGACGCGCGGATACCCCAGGTTGTCGGTGATGAGGTGCAGCACCGCCTGCATCAAGGTGTCCGGCTCCAACGTGGAGGCGATGGCGGCGCTGGCTTGGTTGAGCGTCGTCAGTTGGCGCACCTGGTGCGAGATGGTCGCCAAGTTGGAGGAAATGTCGACGTCGCGTTGTCGCAGCGTCTGCGTCATGTTGTTCACCAGCCAGGTGAGTTGGCCGATTTCGTCGTGGGCGCTGGGTTCGACATGCGCCGTCAGGTCGCCCTTGGTCACGCGCCGCGCGATCGACGCAAGCGACCGGAGCGGGGTGATGACGTGATTGGTCAGCACGAAGGCGCTTCCGCTGCCCAAGAGAATGATCAACAGCGTCATCCAGGCCGTCGTTTCGATGGTCGAGATAAGATTGCCGTTGAGGTGTGCTTGCGTGACGCCGACGTGGATGATGCCCAGTGCACCCTCGGTCCCGACCTCCGTCAGGGTCGAGGCGGCGGTGGGCGGATGATGGTCGTGTCCGAGGCCCAGGGACGACTCACGCTCAGGCGGTCTGGTGACGTGCAACGCAAAATCGAGAAGGTGTTCGCCGGTTCGTCCGGTCGACACGAACGGCGCCGAATGGGGACCGGCCGAGACCGCCAGTTCGGATCCTGCGGGGACGACCAACGTGACCATCGTCGGACTGCCGTCGCGAGCCGGTCGATAGTGGGACAAAATGTCCGATGCGGGGTACACGGGGTACGACTCCACGCGGGTCGTTCCAGTCAGCGAGGGATGCCCACCTTTGGTTTTTTGGATCAGGATGTGTCCATCCGGTTTGGTGATGACGACGTAAATCACATCCTCGACCGCCATCACCCCGTCGGCGAAATCCGCGAGTGCCTCTCGATCTTCGGTGACGATGCCGAAGCGGACGCGGGGATTAAACGCGAGGTGCTTGACCAGAATCGTTCCGAGTTCCTGCAGCCGCTGCGCCATGGACGTACGGTAGGTATTCAGAAAGTACCAGCTGAGTGCGGAGCAGGTGGCGATGATGATCAAGCTGAGGAAGATTCCGAACTTCGTTCGTAGGCTGACGAAGCGGCCCCGCACATGGGAGGGCGTCACCGCGGGCTGACTGTGCTGCGACGGGTCTGGGGTTGAGGGCATCATCGTCAGTAGCGCTCCTCCACGCGCGCCGCAAATGCGGGCGGGATGGTCACTCCAAGCGAGTGAGCGGTCTTCATATTCAGCGCCAAGCGAATATGTTCCGGGCTTTGGCGTATCGGTGTCGAGGCCTGATGTGTGAGTAGGTGGTGGCTGAGGCGCGCAGCTTGCCGACCAGCCTCTCGATAGTCGACGGCAAAGCCGAGCAGCGCACCCTGCTTCACCAGATCTGCGGAAAAGGCCAAGACAGGACGCCGATGCTGGAAGCTTTCCTGCAGGATGAAGGCGGGCGCCTCGTTCCCCAGCACCGTCGTGTCGGGGAGAAGCCACAGGACGTCGACGGCAGGGAGTAGCGCGCGTAACGCCGGCGGTAATTCGGACTGCGAGGCGATCGGGTACGTCACGACGGCGAAGTCCAATTGCGCGGCTGCGCGGGTTGCTTCCTGCACGGCCTGCGCGCTTTTGGCGGGGTCATACACAATCCCCAGACGTTTCGTGGACGGCAGCAAGTCGCGCAGTGCCGAGAGCTGGGCTTCTGCGGGAACATCGAGCGCGACGCCGGAAATATTCAGGGCGACCAAACCGGCGGTCTGCGGACTCATGACGAGCGTGTAGACTACCGGAAGATCGACGACTTCCAACCCGGCTGCGCGCGCGGCTTTGATGCCGATCCCGATCACGAGGTCCGTGTCCGTGGCGCGGAGGCGCTGCGCGAGTTTGCGGCCACGCTCCAAATCTCCCCCGAGTTCGTACGTGACAGTCGTCATGCCGAGTCGCCCGATCTCCTCCAATACGCCGTCGGCCGCCTGCCGAAACGGTGGACTCTCCGACGAAATGAGCACCGTGATTTCCGTCGCGGTCGACGACCCCACGCACGCGAGCAGACTCGCGACCGACAGGCCGTAGGAGACGACTCTTGCCGAGAGCGACCGGCTGGCGTCGCTTCCGGGGGTGCGGACCCGCGCGCCCGTGTTGTGACTCACGCCACGTCCACCCACGTCAGGGGCATTGCAGGCAATCCCATGTCCTCGAACCGGGGCCCCTGGAGTCGATGTCGTGCGCGAGGGGCGGGTGAGCGCATGCTGTCTTGGACTGCCGTGGTCGGATCGTGCGTATGGCCGCGCGGGCACCGGTGCCTGTATGGCGTCGCGGGGTCATGCATGCTCGACTCCCGTTCGTATCCGGGAGGATCTGTCGCGAAGGATGGCGCCGTATCAGCGCTGTCCGTCTGTGTGCCAGCAGGAGAGGGAGGCGTCGAGTGGGAATGATTCTCCACTTTTACGTATTCCGTCAAGTGCGTACGGCGCGGGCGGCTGGTCGAATGCGGGAACGTGGGATTCGGAGGTCCTGCCGCGAGGTGCTGCACGGCCCGTGCGTAGGCGTGCTGACTAGGTGCCGCAAACAGCAAGGTGTAGGAGCGACCACGCATCTTGTCGTCGACATAACCGAATATCCCGAGTGTGGCGCGATTCCACGACTGCAGTCGTCCGTCCGCCGCATGGACCACGATGGCGTCCGGTGCCGATTCGACCAGCGCCCGGAACCGCTGCTCGCTTTCGGCCAGCGCCCACTCCAGCTGCCGTGTGCGGGCGCTCGCCGACTGGGTGGTGAGGGCGCGCGCCACCGTAGTGCGAAATTCGGTGCGGTGGTACGGTTTGGTGCGGTGCGCAAATGCCTCGTGAAAGCGCGTATGAATCGTCTCGGTGCTGTTGGCGAAGGCGGTCCAAATGACGACGGGTACATGTGGGTCGTAGTCGCGAATGGTATGCAGCACGGAGAGTCCATCGCGGTCCGGCAATCCTAGGTCGAGAATGACGGTGTGAAAGTGGGCCGCCCGGATCCGGTCGATCGCTGCCGCGCCGGTGCCGGCGGTGTCCACAGCATAGCCCTCGTGCTCAAGGAGGTCTTTCACCGTTGTGACGATATCCGGGTCGTCGTTCACCACCAACACCTGAGCCTGGGTTCGTGTCTCCATACGTATCAATATCGAAGAGTGAGCCATCCCATGATGCGACGTCCGATGATGTCGCCCAGGGGATGCTCCTTGTGCGTGTCGTTTAAGGCGTTAAAAATGGAGAGTGCAACTTCGGCGCTACGCTGATATCCAGCTGCCGCGTGCTGGTGCCAGAACCCATACCCAACGCGCGCGTTGAGCAGCGTATAGCCGGGGATGCTACTTGGTGGGCCGATCACGCTCAGCAGCGAGAAGGTGGACATGGTTTGGAGCAGCGACGAGGACGGATAGGCCGCGCTGCTTACATGGTGCACGGTGGCGTCGGCGCTGACGCCGTTGTCCCATTCTCCACGAAGGCCGGCATTAACCTTCACTTGGGGGCCCGCGCGTCGCAAGGTGCCTGCGAACGATTGGTTGATTTCTTGGTAGGTCACGTTCGCGAAGGCGCTCAGCCACCGGGTAAGCAGCACATCGACTCCGGCCTCAGTCCCGTAGACATCCGAGCGTCCTCGGTCGTTGGCGAAGGAGGGGGCGTTCGGACGGGGATCCAGGTTGCCGATCAAGTCGTTTACGTGATTAAAAAATACATCGAGGCGTGTGCGTAGGCGATGGTTCCAGAACCAGCCCTGATAGCCGATTTCTCCAGAGATGATCTGTTCCGGACAGAGGTTGGGAGTGCCTCTAATCGGGAGCGAACCGGGAAAGAACGGTGCCAGCGGCGGTGGGAGCGAGAAGCTCAGTCGTTGATCGGCATGCGACTCAAACAGCGTGGGGGGGCGGTACGCCATCGAAAACGAGGTCCGGAACGTATGGTTCTCGACCGGTTGGTAGATCAACGCGACACGGGGACTGATGGTGCCGTGGATTTCGCTGTGGAGGTTGTAGCGCGCTCCGGCCGTCATTGAGAGCGTTTTGGTGATACGCCAGTCGTCTTGCACAAAGAGTCCCAGGCGATTTTCTCGGCTGGAGGCGTCAAGTACGGAGCTCGTCAGGGTGTTGTGGCGGTAGTTGGCTCCGTACTGCACTCGGTGGCCTGCGCCTAAGTCCAGCGTGTGGTGGACATCGAGATTGTACGTATGTGCTGTGAACAGGAGCACGGGCGCACCGTTTCGATCGGTGACGCGCACGAACGGCGCGAGTGAGGGGATCGTGTCGGGGCGGGATTCGTCCGAATAGAGAGACCACCAGGCACGGACGACGAGCGCGCCCTGTTCGTAGGCTAGGCTCGAGTACCCCATCGTGGGGCGGATCGCATTGGAGACGATTTCACTGGTGGTGCCGTCGAAGCGATTGACGTCCGTCACGCCGCCGGCTATGCGGAGGCGCGCGCTGTTGGACAGGGCATAGGCGCCGTCGAGGTTGAGTTTGTTTGAGCGGAATGCCAGCCCGTCGTGGTTCCGCCATTGGCCCTGTTGATCGTGGCCGACCGACAGGCGGTAGCCGAATTGGCCGATCGTGTCGGCGTGAACCGCCGCGCTGCTGATCGCTCCGATATCGCCTGCTCCTACTTGTACGGTAGTGCCGCGCATTTCTTCCGCTGTTTTGGTGATGATGTTGATGACGCCGTCGAAGGCGTTGAACCCGTAGATCGCCGAGGCAGGACCTTTCAACACCTCCACTCGCTTGATTTCCGGGAGTGTGACTGGAAGCGCTTTCCAGTAGACGTTGCCCTGTACGTCCAAATACACGGATCGCCCGTCGACCAAGACGAGCATTTTATTTGCAAGCGCCTGATTGTTGCCGCGCGCGCTGACGTTGAACTCCCCTCCGGTCATTTGCATGACTTCGAGTCCGGGGACGCGGCGCAACACGGTGGGGAGGTCGGTGGCGGCGGAGTGTCGAATATCCTCATCCGTGATGACGTAGACGTTCGACGGCGCTTGGGAAATCGGTTGTTCGTAGCGGGTAGCGATACTGACGATCTCTTCCTCCTTGAGGAGATCCAAGGTGGAGACCGGTTCTTGGGCGAGGACGAGTTCGGCGCTTGAATCGACGAGGGCGACAAGGGTTGCGACGAGCAGTGCGCGGACCGAGCGGTGTACTGCGCAGACAGAGCGATTCGTCATCGGGAATGGGCAAACGGCGTGTTCGCACGGATGCCGGGAGCGGGGATACGACTCCCGCGGTGCGAGCGGATCGTAGGACGGTTCGCTGCAACGGGCACGCGGTCATCCTCGTTGTGTGGGGAGTGGGACGCTGCCGTGTATCTGTGTCGGGACGATAAGTGTAAACGATTAGATACAATCAGGCAATGCCCACACGCCCACGGCGGCCTTGGCGGCCGGCGTGGGCGTGGCGGATGGAGACGGCTCAGGTCGCCTCAGTTGGCGTGGCCAGCGCCGTCCGACAGGTGCATCGGGCGCCGCCCGTCGAAGGGGTGGCGCATCGTATGTGTCTGTGTGCGTTTGCGCGGCCGTCCCGATTTAAGTTCCGAGAGACGGGTGGGGAACGGGTGGCCCTGTTTGGTTTCGAAGTCGGTAATAGCTTCCTGTAACGCGCCCTTGATCAAGGCGGTTAGGGTAAGGCCTGGAGTCCAATAGACCGTGTTCCGCAGGCGGTCCAAGAGCGGAGCCGGCAGATTCAAGGTTACGCGCAGGTTTTTGCTGCCGCCTCGTCGTGGTGTCGGCGTGCCCATGCGGTGTGTCATCGCGTGCGCGTACTGCGGGTCATCCAGGACCGAGCTGCTGCTGTCGTGGCCTTCCATGGCTGTCTCCTTACTGAGGTGAATAGTGCAACCGATGTGTTCCGGCCTATACCGTACTGATAGACGTATGCAGGCAGTGCCCGGCCTGGGATTGCGAGTGAGGCCCGTTGCGCTGGGGCGAGCACGGAAGGGAATATTCCGTGCCGTCCTCAGTGAGCATCACTCCGAGGAACCACAGCAACACCACGATTCCGCCGCACAATCCCATCGCCACCGCATCCATCGTAGTCGTCCTGCGCCGTTGTTCGAGGCCGCGTGTTGATCGAATACATCCATGCTGCGCCCTATGCTGAAGGTCTTCAGCAACCCCCGTGCCATTTGTTTGATGTGGGGAGTGAGCGAGGGCCAGGCAAAAAACGACTGTATTTTTAGGATGTTAGCGAGGGAGAACGCAAAGAGCCCTGTCGCGGCACGCAGTCGTGGCGGGGCGATGTATCGAATTCGACGGCTGCCGTATCCAATTGGATAACGGAGCCACCGGGCAGTGGTATTAGATTGTGCGGAAGCGCGAGTGTGGATGAACAGCTAGAAGTGGAGGTACTTCAACCCGGCGGCGCACAGGATGATGAGCGCGCCGAGGAGGAACCCGAGACGTTGGAACGGGATGGGTTCGTGGAATTGGTCGAGCTGTTCGAGTTCGTCTTCGTCGCCGGTGCGGTCGGTCGTGAAGACGATCGTATAGAGGAACAGGGTGAGGACGACGAGGACCAGGGTGAGTTTGATGAAGAGGATGGTGAGGTATTTGGCGTTGTGCGCCACACCACCCATCTCGCCGAGTTGCCCCACCATCATGTTGTTGATGTAGTGGAGGTTCATACCGCCGGTGAACAAAATCACCGTGAGGGCGATGCCGATGATTTTTTTGTAGTGTCGGTAGAGGGCGTCGCCGATGGGTTTGACGTGCTCACGCGCCACACTCTGCTGGAGGCCCGGTGTCACGACGAGGACGAGGAACGCTAACCCGCCGATCCAGACGATGGCTGCGAGCAGATGCAGCCAATGGTTCAGGATGGGGAGAAGGGCGTTGGGGTCGGTCAGAAGAGTGCGAAGCGCGTCCATACGTGCCGCAATGCGTGGGTCATGATCGGTCGGCGCCGTGGAACCTGTGCCCGCGTGGAGCGTGGTTCTTCAGACGACAAGCGCTCCGACCGCTTAAAACTTAAACACGGGGGCGTCGTTGCCGAAGCGCTTTTTGCGCAGCTCTTCCATCAGCTCAACGGTGACGACGGTCAGGCCCCGTTCGCGCGCCTGCCGCTCGACACCTTTTTTTACCATCGCGCGGAGAAAGTACGGAATGCGACTGAGCCGCGTTTCAGCTGCCGTGTCCCACGTCACTTCCGATTCTTCCGGCACGTTAAAGGCGACTTGGATCTTATCGCCGCCTTTGGGTGTATAGAGGCACCATTCGTCCGCATCCATCCAATCGCCATGGTCGACGTAGGGGCGGGCGCGGCAGCCGCCGCAGATCTCGCTGTATTCGCAATCGCCGCATTTGCCTTTGAGTTGTGGATACCGGAACGAATCGAATACGGAGGATCCTTCCCAGAGGTCGACGAAGCTCTTCTCTCGGACATTCCCGGCGGAGAGCGGCATGTATGGGCAGGGCGTAAGCTCGCCGTTCGGGGTCACGCGGGCATAGTTCGTTGCGGCCAAGCAGCCGCCGCCCATGTAGCCCGTAGCCTTCGTGAGCGGCGAATTCGGATCGCGTTCGTAGGCCAGGCGCTTGAAGTGCGGCGCGCAGCGCGCTCGTACCAGCATGTCCTTGTAGCGATCCTGACAGTCGATCAAGTAGGTCAGCACTTCTTCATACTGTTCAGGCGTGATGTCGGTCAGCTCTTCGCCGCGCCCCGTGCAGACCATGAAGAAGATATTCACGACACGCGCGCCGAGGTCGTGCGCCCATTGGATGACGTCGGGCAGCTCTTTGTAATTCATCGGCTGCGCGCTGAAATGGATCTGGAACTGCAGGCCGTTGCGTTTGCAGGCTTCGATGCCGGCTACGGCTTCTTCCCAGGCGCCATGGACGCCGCGGAAATGGTCGTGCTTGTGTTTGTCGAGCGAGTCGATGCTGATGCCGACGCCCATCACGCCGATATCCACGAGGGTCTTCGCCATTGCATCGTCGATCAACATGCCGTTCGTGCCGAACACGACGATGAACCCTTGGCCGACCGCATGCCGCGCGATATCTAAGATGTCGGGGCGCACCAGAGGTTCGCCGCCGGTAATGACCAAAAGACAGCCGCGATTGACCTCGGCGATTTGGTCGATCAGGCGGATGCTTTCTTCTGTCGTCAGCTCGTCGTGGGCGCCGCCGGCCTTGGTGGTGGCGTCAAGGTAGCAATGCGAGCACTTGAGGTTGCAGCGCTTCGTGAGATTCAGCGCGATCAGGTACGGCTTGAAGTCGTCGACGGTGCGTCCGTCCCCAGGCCCCGGCGTTGCCATGGGCAAGGGGTTCGACATGAATTTTTGAATCTGCCCGGCGAACGCGCCGAATTGGTCGGAGAGGCCGGACAGATTAAAGATCGGAAGCGATTTACCCATGCTTATGATGCGGAATGTTGAATGTTAAGTGATGAATGCATAATGGTCGGCCGAGCGCAAGGTGAGCGGCGCCTCGCCTTTGAACATTCAACATTGAGCACTGAACATTGCCTGACCGAAGGTTAGGCCTTCTTCCCGGTCAGGTCGGCAATGATCGACTTGAGGTTGCCGGTCTTGAGCGCTTCCTCCATGTACTTCTTGGAGTCCTCGATCCCTTCAGTGGCAACTTCGATCGTGATGAGTGTGGCGCCGATTTTTTCCGCGTGACGCAAGATCAGTGTGCGCGTGCAATCTCGCATAAAGCCTTCCGGTGCACGTTCCAGGCGCGCCTGCGCTTCCGGCGTCCAGGTGT
Source organism: Nitrospiraceae bacterium (assembly GCA_046351095.1). GTDB lineage: Bacteria > Nitrospirota > Nitrospiria > Nitrospirales > Nitrospiraceae > BQWY01. Next base: position 1,882,457 of record JAXLZC010000001.1, on the reverse strand, counting down.
AGCCTTGGGCGTCCGCTGTCGCGGACGGTGCCGGTGCGGCGACGTGACCATTCCCATTGCCGTTTCCGTTCGCATGGCCGTTTCCATTGGCAGGGGGCTGTTCGCGTGCGGCATCGGCCACGAGGGCTTCTGCTTGGGCAGAAACGCCGGTGCCTTTGTTCGCGAAGATCGGCTCGTAATTTTCTGCGGCTGCTTCTTTGATCATCGGCGACGCGTATTCGAGTGTGATGGTCGTCATGCCGAGTTTGCGCGCAGTCTTTTCGATCTTGGCCTTGGCGCGTCGGCGTTGGAATCCGGCTGGGACTGCACGGATCGCTTCCTTCGCTTCCTTGGTCCATTGCATCGGGACGTCGTCGTAGGCGAGTTCCGTTTCGATTCCACCTTCCGCCTTCGCGGCGGCGTCGAAAATGGACTTGTCCACTTGCTTGAAGCGTGCGCCTTCGGCGCCGCAGACCGGACACTTGACCGGCGTGTCGCCCTTGCCGACGTAGCCGCAGCCGTCACAGACAAAATAGTTCTGGCTCATGCGGTCGAGATAGGCCTGGGTGTTGGCCGACACGGCGGGCTTCTCTTCGACGACTTGATTCATCATGCCGCGCAGCGTGCCGCCCATCAGATCTTGGGCGACGGAGTCGTCCGCCTGCATCTTGTTGCGGTCGATCCCGGCTGCGTCCAAGTTGCCGCCGAGCGCGCGCATGGCGTCCATCGCGCCCTTCGGCAGGATGTGGCCGACGGCGGAATCCACGACAGAATTGCTGATGATCGTATGACCCTTTTCGATGGCGTAACGATGGATGGCGGTTTTGGCGACGCCGCGAGCGAACACGGGAATCCGCTCCATACGCTGCAGCGCTTCTTCCGTCCACGCGATCGTATATTCGGCTTGGGTGTCGATCGGCGGTACGTACTTCCGGTTGGATACCAAGACGTTGCACGGCGCGCTGCGCAAGAGGTTCTCGCAGTTGCTGCCGATATCCATATCTTCGTCGCTGTGGACGCCGATGCGGCCGACGATCAGGAGCCAGGGCTGTTCCTTACGGACGTATTGAATGATCTTTTCGAACGCCTTGCCGTCCAGCAGCGTAGTCTTAATGTCGGAGTTTTCGGCCTGCGCCACTTCGCGTGAGATGTCGAGGTGGGACTGATAGATCTTCGCCAACCCGCTGTCGATGATCTCTTCGTGGAGCTTCTCTTGTTCCTTGAAACGGAAGACCTTGCCGGCTTCTTCGTTCAACACGCCGGAGATGCTGTGGAAGGCGGCATAGTGAAAGTACGGATCGAAGGCGGAGATGGCTTCCACCGGCATGTTCAGCGCCTTGCCCAACTGCAGGCCGGTCATCAGGCCGCCGAAGGAGTAGGGGCTGCCGTCCACCGCAACGACGATCTTGCCGCCGATGGCGGGTTTCGTGTCCTTGACGATGAACATGTCGGAGTTGCGCACGCGGCGAATGACGCGCTCCGTATTGCTGCCGATGACGCTGTCTTTCACGGCACCGACGCCGAGCGCGCCCATGATGACGAGGTCGTAGCCGCTGGTGGCGATGTCTTCAACCAACACTTTCCAATTGCGGCCTTCGAGCGAGCGGCGTTCGAGCGGCAGGTTGGCTTCGGTGCAGCGTTTATCGACGTAGTCGAGATACGAGTCGGTGATGATCTGCAGGCCGCGCGTGATCAACGAATCGTGAATCTGGCGCTGCCGATCGAGTTCCTTCTCGTCATGATATTCCTCGGGGAGACCGGCCTCCATTTGCTTGAAGCGTTTGTCGTGCATCTTGGCGGCGTAGACGTGGCTGCCCACGATCTTCGACCCGAAGGTCTTCGCCAGCTCAATGCCCAGGTCGACAGCCGTATTCGAATGGTCCGAATTGTCGACTGGGATATAGATCGTCTTATACATCGACACGCCTCCTTCGGAGAAACCCTGAGCGCCGCCGTGCGCGAGAAATTCCAGAAATTCCAAGTGATTAGAACGTCGGCGGCGTAAAAGAATGGCGATGATAGCATCGGCCAGAAAAGGAATGCAAGACGAGAGGTGGTGACTGGTCGATTCGAACCGGTCGGTTACGAGGTTGAGGTTGTGACCGTATCGGACACCTGGGTGGCGTCGGTCGGCGAGGGGCGTCGCGCGCGTAAGATGTCTTCGAGTTTGAGCAGCGCGTCGCGTCCGGAGTTCTGTTCGATCCCACGGATTAAGTTTCCGTCGGCATAGGCCGGCTTCACGATGGCGGCGCCGCCGTCGGTACTCTGCTCCGTCTGCGAGAGCGAACCGGTCCAGGCGCGCGGATCGTGGCTGCCCTGCTTCTTTTCCCAGGCGGCGAGACAGGCTTTTGCGATCAGCTTGTTCAGTGGCGCGGGATTGTAGAGCAGTTTGCGGATACTCGTCGGCGTCAACATCAGCGGATTGTAGCCGGCCGACAGATACCCCTCTTCCAGCAACCGCTGCTCCAGATCCGTGTTCGGTTGGATGCCGAGGAAAAACATCAGTGGGAACACGCGCTCTTCGCCCAGAATCGCCGCCACCTTTTTATACGACTCCACGCTTTGGAGCAGCGACTCCTCAGTCTCCTTTGGCGAATTGAGCGAGTAGTTCAGGATGACCTTGCCCTTGAAGCCCGCCTCGGCCAGATAGCGACAGCCGTCGTACAGCCGCTCGAGCTTGAAGCCCATGTGCAGGTTGTTGAGCACCTCTTGCGAGCCGGAGGTGATCGCCACCTCCAGGTCGCCCACGCCCGAGCGCACCATCAACTTGGCCAACTCGGGGGTGATCAGCGACGTGCGGATATAGCCGGACCATTGAATGTCCAGCTTCTCCGAAACGATGCGTTCGAGGATCTCCGTACATTGCGGATAGGCCTCGCGCCCGGTGATGAACTGGGCGTCGGTGAACCAAAAGCGCCGCGCACCCCACTGGTGATAGTGCTGCGAGATATCTTTGACGACCATCTCCGGCGGCCGATACCGGACGCGTTTTCCCTCTATATACGGATAGAGACAAAACGCGCAGTCGTATGGGCAGCCGCGTTTGGTCTGCACGCCGATGGATTCGTCGAGATAGTCGCGGTACTGCGGAAAGATCGAGGTGAGGTACGGCAGGTCGACCGTCTGTGTGTCGAGCAAGACGGTGGCGCCCTGCTGTCCTTTGACGATGCGTTTCCCCTCGCGATAGATGTAGCGCTCGCCATCCAGCGAGTCGCCGCGCACCACCTTCACGATCGCGTCCTCGCCCTCGCCTAAAATGCCGACGACACCTTCCGGCAATTTCTCGATCAATTGATCCGCAAAAGCCGTGAAAGCCCCGCCGCCGATCATGATCTTTGCCTTCGGAAATTCTTTGCTGATCATCCAGGGGTACGACAGATTCGCCCGGATGTGGGTGTAGTAGCGGTAGAGCTGGCGGAGGCCTTCGACAGAAGCGGTAATGCGCTTCAGTGGATTGCTGGCGAAATAAAAGTTGAACGCATGTTCGAGCGAGCTGTCGCCTTCATGGGGCGAAAAAATCTGGATGTCGCGCCAGGAGAAACAGACCAACTCCGGTTTAAACGCCGTGGCCGCATCGCGTACGGCTTGCAACCGTTGCTCGGCCGGAAAGGGCGAGAGGTCCAGGATCTGCTGACGGACCTCCGGACAGCGCCGGTGGACGAAGTCCGCCAAGTAGGTCACCCCAAGCGGGTAGACCTGCTTGCAGGGCAAAAACACGTAGAGGATGGAACTGATCATGCGTTGTGCTGGGTGCTGCGTGCTGAGGACTGAGTCGTTGTGGAATCGATCGACGACTGTTTGTGGCGTTGGACGGCGACGCAGAGTCCGCCGACGAGGCGCGCAACCTCTTCGGCCTGGCCGAGCAACTGGTCGAAGCGGCTTAGATCAAGGTAGCCGGCATCAAAGGCTACATACAGGTGAGACCGCAATTCTGCACAAGAGCCCTTGGCAATGGAGAGGTACTGATGGAATTCTGCCGCGCGGTTCCGCTCGAACCCTTCAGCAATGTTGGCCATCACGGAGACGGCGGCCCGTTGCAGTTGCGAGGATAGCCCGAAGTCCCTTGAGAACTTTCTGCTTGTCGTTACCTGATACATTGTTTTGGGCAGAGCTCGTGCCTTTTGCCACGCGATGAGATCTTCAAAGCGCGAGATCATTTTACTCATTGCCGAGGACTCAGCACGCAGCACTATTTAGTGGCTGAGTGAATGGCGACGATGCCGCCGGTGAGGTTACGATACGTGACCTCACGGAAGCCCGCTTCGCGCAAGCGCTGGCAGAGCGTCTCCTGATCGGGGAACGTGCGGATGGACGCGGGCAGATATTCGTAGACGCCCGTCTGGTCTTTCGCGACGAGCGTGCCGACCTTTGGAAGCAAGGTAAACGAGTACCAATTATAGAGCGCGCGCAGCCAGGCGGGTGTGGGGCGCGAAAACTCCAGGCACACGAATCGTCCGCCCGGCTTCAAGACGCGGTGCACTTCGCGAAAGGCCGCCGATAAATTCCCGACGTTCCGCATACAGAAGCCCGTCGTGACGGCATCGAAACTCTGCGACGGAAAGCTCAAATGTTCCGCATTCACCTCCATGCAGGTGATGCGTTGGCCCAGTCCTTTCGAGACGACTTTGCGATGGCCCTCCACCAGCATGGCGTGATTGAGGTCCGCGGCAACGATGCGGCCGTTCGGTTGCAACCGAGGCTCGATCAACAGGGCTAAGTCTGCCGTGCCGGCGCCGATATCCAACGCGGCGCCACCGGGCACGATCGGCACCAGCGCCGCCGTCTGCTGCTTCCAGCGATGGTGGAGGCCGAAGCTCAGCAGCGTGTTGTTCAAGTCGTACCAGCGCGCAATCGCCGTGAACATATTCTGCACGGCTTGTTCGCGCGCAGCGCCCGACCAGCGCGAAATCGTGCGGGCGTCAGCGCCTTGCGGCGTAGGGGCTAAGGTGCGATCGGAGACATGCGCCATGGGGCAGACCCTAGCATCGGCTTCGACGAACGGTCAAGCGAGGCGGACCGTAAGCAAGGATGTAGGTGCAGTGCCTCCATGGGCCGCCGTACGGTCTTTGCTCGAACCCGCCGCACGGCGGCAGTACGGTTCCGGTCGGGTATTCGCCTGACGCCTGGGACAATGCCATCGATGGGTACGGGCCGTCGCAGGGACTCACATTGCACTTGTTGAACAGGAGGGCGCACATGCTCCAGCCGACGACAGTCTATCCTGCGGCCTGTACCGTCGCTTGGATACGGATTCAGGCTGGTGCGGCCCTGCTGGTGGTGGGATGCACTCTGGCAGCGGCAGGATTGGCATATGCACAACTCAAGACCGACTACGGAGTTTATCCCGAGCCGCCGCTGCCGAAGGCCGGGGCCATCATTGTCGATCCGGTGTTCGGCACGCGCATTCTGCGTGTGACCGACGCCGCTGACGGTAACAGTCAGGGCGGTACGGCCTATTCTTACTGGCCTGTCTTCAATAAGGACAATAGGTATCTTGTCGTGGGCGAAACGTTCTCGAAGACCCGCGCGAAATTCTTTCACTTCAATCCGGCGACGTTGAGCGTAAGCAACGGATTTCTCCTCAGTGCCCCACCGTCGGGCTTACAAGAATATGTTCTCGCTTGGTCTGGGATTCATCCAACCGTGACCTTCGGGGTGGGTGGCCACAAGATTTGGCAGGTCGATGTGGAGACGCAGCAGGCTACGCTGGTGAAGGATCTGACAACGTATGGCGTCGGTGGGCTTTTGAAGCAAATGCTGAAACGTCTCGATGACGATGTGTTTGCCCTGTCCATTTTGGATGGCGCCCACCAGGTGGTCGGCTACCTCGTCTGCCAACGCAGCACCGATAAGGTGTTGATCTGAACGTTGACCGGCAATGTCGACGAAGTACAAATCGATAGATCCTGGCGCTACCTGGTCGTGGTGTTTAATGACGGGACCGATGATGTGTTCGATCTCAGCGTCAGCCCACCGCGACAGATGGCTCATCTCACGAGTCCCTATGGCTTTTGGCATCGCGATTGAGGCATCGGCACGCTCTTCGCCGCTACCAGCGGCCAGTCCCTGTCCTCCCGTCGCCTAGATCAACCGACGACGCTGCAGATTCCTTTGCCGGGTATGGGGTCCTATGCGACTCAGCAAGATCAATTCTCCATGCTGGTGGACGATGAGACCTGGGCAATGGCGGGACGATTTTCGACCACGGCCGGACCGGTCCTCAAAGCCTTCGACCCCGAAATCGTGAAAATCGCGACGGACGGCAGCAATCGTGTCCAACGGATTGCGCATCATCGCAGCGTCGGAGGGCAGGCGAATTATGCTACCCAGCCGAAGGCGGCAATCAGCCGCGACGGCAAGTTCATCGCGTTCACCAGCAACTGGGGCAACCAGACTGGGCGGATGGAGGTCTATGTGGTGGAAGCGAAGCCCGCTTCACAAGCTGACCAACAAGCGCCCGCCGTACCGCGCAATGTGACCGTTCGATAGCGCGGAGAGAGGCGAGACGCGAGACGCTGCCGAGTGTCCCTCGTTTGGATTGTCTCGCCAACCACGTCGCTGGCCTTGCCCGGCGACCCATGGTGTATAATCCGCGCCCTATGCGAAACAGCATCGTCATCAAGGGCGCGCGGGAACATAATCTCAAAAACATCGATGTCGAGATCCCCCGCGATAAACTCGTCGTCATCACCGGGCTGAGCGGCTCGGGCAAATCCTCCCTCGCGTTCGACACGCTGTATGCCGAAGGACAGCGGCGATACGTCGAATCGCTGTCCGCCTACGCGCGCCAGTTCCTCGAACAGATGGGCAAGCCCGACGTCGACTCCATCGAAGGGCTGTCGCCCGCCATTTCCATCGAGCAAAAAAGCACCAGCCACAATCCGCGCTCGACGGTCGGGACCGTCACGGAGATCTATGACTACTTACGCCTGCTCTACGCGCGCGTCGGTCATCCCTTCTGTCACCAGTGCGGCAACGAAATCACGGCGCAGACGGTGCAGCAGATGGTCGATGCCATGCAGGCGATGCCGGATGGGACCAAGGCGCAAATTCTGGCGCCGATTGTCCGCGGACGGAAGGGTGAATACCGTAAAGAGTGGCTCGATATGCGTAAGGCCGGATATGTCCGCGCGCGTGTCGACGGCGAGTTGATGGACTTGTCCGAGGACCTGGCGCTCGACAAACAAAAAAAACACACGATTGAAGTGGTGGTGGATCGTATCGTGATGAAGCGAGATCAGGCGCTGTCACGACGGTTGGCGGATTCGGTGGAAGCGGCGATTAAGTTGGCGGGCGGGCTCGTCGGCGTGTTGACCGGCGACGACGACGTGAAGATTTACAGCGACAAACTGGCCTGTATCACCTGCGGCGTCAGTTATCCCGAAATTACGCCACGCGTCTTTTCCTTTAATAGTCCGCACGGCGCCTGCCCCGCCTGCGACGGCATTGGGTATGTCGTGCCGGAAGGTAGCCTTGAGGACGAAGACTTCACGCAGCTGGAACCCTGCGAGAGTTGCCATGGCGCACGACTGAAGCCGGAGAGCCTGGCGGTGAAAGTTGCGAGGCAGAGTATCGCGGAGGTTACGAATCTGTCCGTGCGGGCGGCGGCGGACTTCTTCGACGGCCTCAAACTCAGCGACCGAGAGCAATTAATTGGGCAGCGGATCTTAAAAGAAATCCGTGAGCGGCTCGGTTTTTTGGTGAATGTCGGATTGGATTACCTGACGCTCGATCGTGCGGCGACCACGCTGTCGGGCGGCGAAGGGCAACGTATTCGCTTGGCGACGCAAATCGGTTCGGGCCTTGTCGGTGTGCTCTACATTTTGGACGAACCGTCGATCGGCCTCCACCAGCGCGACAATCGGCGGCTGCTGCGGACGTTGTTGCGGCTGCGCGATCTGGGCAACACTGTGATCGTGGTCGAGCACGATGCGGAGACGATGGCGGCGGCGGACTACATTTTAGACCTCGGACCCGGCGCCGGTGCGCATGGCGGTCATCTGATCGCGCAGGGCACGCCGACGCAGATCATGGCGAATCCGAAGTCCATTACGGGGCAATACTTGAAAGGGACGACGGCCGTCAGTCTGCCGACTCGCACACGGACGCCAAAGGGTTTTGTCACGGTCGAGCGCGCGCGCAAACACAATCTGAAGGATGTGACCGTACGCATTCCGCTTGGGCTGTTCACCTGTGTGACCGGCGTGTCCGGTTCGGGGAAAAGTACGCTGGTTTTGGAAGTGCTGTTCCATTCGCTCTCGCAGATGTTGTTGGAGAAAAAGCCGAAGATCGACGGCTGTGCTGCGCTCAAGGGCGTCGATGCGCTCGACAAGGTGATCGACATCGACCAGTCGCCTATCGGCAGGACGCCGCGCAGTAATCCGGCGACGTATACCGGCCTGTTTACGTTCATTCGTGATCTCTTTGCGCAACTGCCCGAGTCGCGCGTGCGCGGCTACAAACCAGGGCGCTACAGCTTCAACGTGAAGGGCGGGCGCTGTGAGGCCTGTGAAGGCGACGGGTTGATCAAGATCGAGATGCACTTCCTGCCGGATGTCTACGTCACCTGCGAAGTGTGCAAGGGCCAGCGCTATAACCGCGAAACGCTCGACGTGTTGTATCGCGGCAAAAGCATCGCCGAAATCTTGAACATGACGGTGGACGAGGCGCTCGAATTTTTCGACGCCGTACCGTTCATCAAAACGAAGTTACAAACGCTGCACGATGTCGGTCTGCACTATATTCGGCTTGGGCAGTCGGCGACGACGCTGTCCGGCGGCGAGGCGCAACGCGTGAAACTGTCGCGCGAGCTGTCGAAACGCGCGACGGGACGCACGCTCTACATCCTCGACGAGCCGACGACCGGGTTGCACTTCGCCGATACGCAGCGGTTACTCGATGTGCTGGATCGCCTCGTGGAGGCGGGCAATACGGTGCTCGTCATCGAACACAACCTCGATATGATTCGGAACGCCGATTGGATCGTCGACCTTGGACCGGAAGGCGGCGACCGCGGCGGAACCATTGTGGCGCAAGGGCCTCCGGCCGACATCGCGCGTGCCAAACAGTCCTACACCGGGCAAGTCCTCAAAGAAGTCGGCCTGTAGCTCCTGAAGGCCGACATCTCTGTCGGCCATTGGCAGTCCGCCAGTGAGCGCAGAGCTGCATCGAATCTACACGGGAGATTCCATGTACACGATTCTGCTGCTGACGATTTCCAATGTTTTTATGACGTTTGCTTGGTACGGGCATCTGAAGTTTAAAGAGACGCCGCTTTTCACGGTGATTCTTGTGAGTTGGGGCATCGCCTTCCTCGAATATTGTTTCCAGGTACCGGCGAATCGAATCGGCCACGCGCAGTTCAGTGCCGCGCAGCTGAAGACCATTCAAGAGGTCATCACGTTGCTGGTGTTTTCCGTGTTTTCGGTCGTCTATCTAAAAGAAGCACTGAAGTGGAACTACGTGGTGGGATTTGCCCTGATCGTCGCCGCAGTCTTCGTGATTTTTAAGGAATGGTAGCGTCGGCGTTCACGAAATCGGTTTGCCTTTGAGGCCATAATAAATTTCCCGCAAGTCGAGAATGAATCGCGCGCCGAACGTCGGTCCGTAGTCCTTCTGGTTGATCAGGTCGTTCCACGTTTCAAACGTCACGTAGGGCATGTGTAGCGCCACCGAGACGAATCGCTCCTCGAGCCCCTTCCCTGCATAGTCGACGAAAAGACCGGAGTCGACGGTCACGGCGATCTCCAATTCCCACCGCGGTGGATGCGCGATGTCGTCGCGAAAGTCGGCGAGCGAAATCGCGGCCTGGGCCATGTAGTTGGCCGTGGCCATGTAGTCGAACGCCGCACTCTGAAAGATGCGGCCGTAGCGACCCATCATCGAAAACCGCACCCAATCGGACAGCGTCTCCAAACCACGTGAGCTGCCCCACAGGGTTTTGCCCACGTCGGACAGGGCCAGGTGTCGCACGCCCACGTTCACCCACGGCTCATAATACAGGGTGCCGCCCGCGACACCGAATCCGGCGAAAGCTTGGGTGCGGTCGCCGAACCAATTCATCCAGCGGTTGAGCGAGCCGCTTAACATAAAATCGAAGGCTTCGCGTTTTTGATCGACGGGGACCGGCGTGAGGCCACGGAAGCGATGGATCACGTCGTTTTGCAGAAACCGTGTGAATCCATCGGCGGTCGGCCCGCCGCCGCCTGTGAGATTGAGGTTCCAGCCTGGAAAGCGACTGAGTTTCTCCGTCCAACTGAGCGAGACGAAGTTGAAGCCGGCCGTTTCGTGGATGTTGTTGTAGCGACGCCCATCGCCGTCGAATTCGGTGAAGCGGTTGACGGTGAGGCCCACCAGGTCGAGTGTGCGGTCTTGGTCGGGGAAGGCGATGGCGCCCCAGTGCACACTCGGCGCAGGACTTTCCCCCTGCACCGTCGGCGTGGCAATGAGTAGCCAGCCAACAAGGAGCGGAAGGACCCGGAAGCCGTGGACGTACCGCGACGAAGAGGCGAAACGGCGTATCATCGGCGCGCACTATACAGAGGCCATCGTCGGGAATCGAGGGGAAAGACGTACGGGTAATCTCTAGTTGATGGGTGCGTAGCTACGCTGCCTCATTGACAGAGTTGGCTGCCGATTCGTATAAGGCGCGCGGTCCGTCGGCGGCAACGGGAGTGCTCCAGCATGCAGTGGGATATTGTGGCGGTCGTCATCGGGACGGCGATGATTCAATCGTTGTTCGGCGTGGGGGTGCTGTTGTTCGGGACGCCGCTCCTTTTGGTGCTGGGCTACGATTTTCTGACGGCGCTGTCGATTCTTTTGCCGATCTCGCTGACGATCAATACGCTGCAAGTCATGCGTCATCTGGGCGACATCGATCGACAGTTGTATCTGCGTGTGCTGCTCTTTGCCGTCCCCTGCATCGTGCTGAGTCTGTTCTTTGTGGCGCGCAGCGCCGTGAATATGCTGCCGATTGTCGGAACGTTTTTACTGTTTGTTGCGATGAAGGGGGCGGTTCCTGCGATCGACCGCGGGTTGCGCGCGATGGTGCGCTTCGAGCGTCTATACGTGCTGGCGATGGGAATCGTACATGGGTTGACCAATTTAGGGGGCTCCCTGTTGACGGCGCTGGTGCACAGCAAACCCTTCGAGAAGGATGTGGCGCGCGGTACGACGGCCGCCGCCTACGGAACCTTTGCGCTGTTCCAATTGGCGACGTTACTGGTGGGTGGGACGACGCGATTCGTGCCCGTGACGATGGCGCTGTATATGGCCCTCGGCGTCGGCGTGTTCCTCGCCGCCGATCGACTGCTCTATGCGAAACTCAATACGGAACAGTTCCGAGGGGTCTTCGCCATCTTTTTGTTCGCATCCGGACTCGTCCTGCTCACCAAGTCGCTGCTGCAGTAGCGACATGCATATGCGGGGAGCGGTCGCCGCCCCTGTCGCACGTTGACCTCTGTGCGCACAGCGAGTAGCATACGCACCCACGATGAGACGAAGGCGATGGGGTTCGCCTGAACCGCTGCCGGTCGCCGATGATCGGTCGCTGATGACTCCTGCCGCATGGTAGGAGGGGTGTCCATGGAAGGGCTCCTACCGTAGGGCACGGTAGGGGCCCTTTGTCGTTTGCGCGCCACGATGCACCAGGATCCGCAATACACATTGACGCATGTGCTCCGCGACATGGTTGCGCACCTCGCGCAACTCATTCGGCTCGAGCGCGGCATGCTGGTCATCATCGGCTCCTATGCCGTCGGCATCGGCTCGCTCTTTTTGTGCGTGCCGATCGCGGTGCAAGAATTGGTGAGCACGTTCTCGTTTTCGATGGAAGCGCGTATGGTGTTCACCCTCGCGGGGGCGGTCTTCGTCGCCCTCTTGGGTGTGGCCTATCTCCGCGAGCGACAGGCGCGTGCGGTGGAGACGCTGCAGCAGCGCGTCTACACCAGGATTGCCGTGGCGTTCACCGAGGTGCTGCCCGCGTTGGCGGACGAGCGGTCGGCGGGCCGCCATGCGCACCGCTTTGTCGAGGCGGACTTGATGACGCGCGCGCTCGTGATGATGGTCGCCGACCTCTTCAATGTGGCGGTGGCTGGAAGCGTCGCGGCGTTTATGTTGATGTTCGCCAGCCCCGCATTCCTCGCGTTTTTGGCGGTGCTCTTCCTCGGGTACTGGGGGATGCTCACGTTTTTCGGACGCGGCGGGTTTTTAATCACGCTCAAGATGTCGCAATTCAATTATCAACTCGTGGATTGGATCCGAAACGTGGCGGACAACGCAGTGCATCTGCGTGCGGTGGAAAGTCGCGAACATCTCGTAGCGCGTACGGATGCCCTGCTCCATCCCTACATTCGTGTGCGACAACAACGCTCCGATACCCTCACCGGGCGGCAGTATAAGGCGACGGCCTTTTGGCTGGCCTTCGGCCATGCCGCCATGATCGCGACGGCGGGCATGTTGGTCGTGGATCGGCAGATTACCGTCGGGCAGTTTGCCGGAGCGGAAATCCTCGTCGGCAATCTGTTGATGCATATGGATACGCTGGCGCGCCGGATGGTTGCCGTCTTTTTCCTGTTTACGTCTATGCGGGAACTCGCGGGTGTGTTTGCGCAACCGCGTGTGCCGACGTCCGGCGAACAGGTGACGCCGTTGCACGAGGAGCGGAGCGGCGGTCTGCGTGTGACCTGTCATCATGCCGTCGTGGAGGATGACGCGGGCGCACGACCTATCGACGACTTCACGTGCGACATTGCGCCGGGCGAAAAAGTCGTCGTGCTGACGCCGAACGGGGCGTCGAAAGCGGCGATGGTGCGGCTGCTGGCGGGGCTGACGCGCCCGACGTCCGGTCTCATTCGCTATAACGACGTCAATCTCGTCGAGGTCAGTCCGCGTTCGATGAATCGCCACCGCGGGTTGATGCTGGACTCGCATCCCACACTCATTCACGGCACGGTGCAAGAGAATATCGCGCTTGGTCGCGACGGTGTCGGATACGCCGAAGTCTCGTGGGCGCTGCAGTTTGTCGAATTGGAAGGCGAGATCGATCGGCTCCCGCTCGGCATTCAAACGCGGACGGACGCGCCGGATGTCGCGCTGTCGCGCAGTCAGATCCTGCGGATTTTGCTCGCGCGTGCGATCGTGACGCGTCCGCCGCTGCTGATTTTCGACGGCACCCTACACAGCCTCTGGCCCGGGACACGCGACGTGTTGTTGCGGCGACTGTGCGCCAAGGACGAGCCGTGGACCGTGCTGTTCGTGTCCAACGATCCCAGCGTGCGGACCTTCGTCGATCGCCAGATTACCCTCGCGCCGACCTCCGAGCGCCGCTGACGCCGCATGGGCGCAGGTTGGAACGCGGCCTGCCGTTCACATGTCGGTCCATCCCTTGCGGGTGTCGAACGACCTACTTAGAATAACGCCGCTGCGCCGAGGTATTTATTCTTGTGCAGCGATCGATACACCGAGCAGGGAGCGGGACGGGAGGCATCAATGGCGAAGGCAAACGGCACGACCACACGCACGACCAAAAAAGCAGCATCGACGGCGACGACGGCACCAGCGCCGACACCTCCCACGGCCGCCGATTTCGAAAAGCTCGGCGTCTTCTATCTTGGGCGGCCATACGATCTGGCCGCACGCACTCCGAAGCCTGGCTTTCTCCTCTACGACTCGAAAGACCTCGTGACCCATGCGGTCTGCGTCGGAATGACGGGCAGCGGCAAAACCGGTCTGTGCCTGTCGCTTTTAGAGGAGGCGGCCATCGACGGCATTCCCGCCATCGTGATCGATCCCAAGGGCGACATCGGCAACTTGCTGCTCACGTTTCCGCAATTACGCGCAGACGATTTTCAACCGTGGATCAACGAAGATGACGCGCGGAAGAAGGGTCTGTCTCCGGCCGACTTTGGGGCAAAACAAGCGGAGCTGTGGAAGAGCGGCCTTGCGCAGTGGGGGCAGGACGGCGCGCGTATCCAGCGACTGCGTGATGCGGCCGAGATGACTATCTACACCCCCGGCAGCGAGGCCGGTGTGCCCGTGTCGATCCTGAAATCGTTCTCCGTGCCGGACGCAAAGATTCTCGACGACCGCGAACTGCTGCGCGAACGTGTGGCCACCACCGCGACCAGCCTGCTGGGGTTGCTGGGCATCGACGCCGATCCGATTAAAAGCCGCGAACATATTTTGCTCGCGAGCATCCTCAACGCCGCGTGGACGAGCGGGGAAGATTTGGATCTCGCGACGGTGATCCATCGCATTCAGTCCCCGCCGATGACGAAGGTCGGCGTCATGGACCTCGACACGTTTTTCCCCGCGAAGGAACGGTTTGCACTCGCCATGCAGATCAACAACCTGCTCGCTGCGCCGGGCTTCTCTGCCTGGCTCGAAGGCGCGCCGCTGGACATCCAGTCGTTGCTGTACACGCCGACGGGCAAACCGCGCGTCGCGATTTTTTCCATCGCGCACCTCAGCGATGCCGAGCGGATGTTTTTTGTGTCGCTGCTGCTCAACCAAATGCTCGGCTGGACACGCATGCAATCGGGGACGACCACGCTGCGCGCCTTGCTCTACATGGACGAAATCTTCGGCTATTTTCCGCCGGTGGCCACGCCGCCCTCGAAGGCGCCGCTGCTTACGCTGTTGAAGCAGGCGCGCGCGTTCGGTGTCGGTATCATCTTGGCGACGCAGAATCCCGTCGACCTCGACTACAAGGGCCTCGCCAATACCGGTACCTGGTTCATCGGTCGGTTGCAGACCGAACGCGACAAGGCGCGTGTGTTGGAGGGCCTTGAGGGGGCGTCGACGAGTGCCGGCCATCGCTTCGATCGTGCCGCGATGGAGGCCACGCTGGCGGCTTTGGGGCCACGCATCTTTTTGATGCACAACGTGCATGAAGACCAACCGGTCATTTTCGAAACGCGCTGGGCTTTGTCGTATTTGCGCGGCCCGTTGACGCGGACGCAGATCAAAACGTTGATGGACGGTGTCGGTCGCGAGACGGCGCAGGCTGCGGGAGCCGAGACAGCCGGACAGAAATCCCTCTCGGCTGGGAGTGCTGCCGCGTCGCAAACAGGACGTCCGGTGTTGCCGCCGGATGTGCCGCAGTGGTTTTTGCCCGTTCGTGGCACGCGTCCCAATGGGAGTACGTTGGTCTACGAGCCAAGGCTGACGGGTCTCGCGCAGATTCGGTTCGTCGACACCAAAAAGTGTTTGGAGGTGATCCAGGATCGTGCGCACCAAACGTCGCTGGCGGCGGATCAGGCGCATGTGGATTGGGACGATGCCGAGGTGGTGACCCTGACGCGCGACGACCTGGAGCGAGAGCCAGAGGCAGGCGCGCAGTTTGTGGAGTCTGTGGCCGCTGCGAGCAAAGCCAAGAGTTACGACGAGTGGCGAAAAGCCTATGCGGCGTGGATTGGTCGGACCGCCACGCTGGAATTGTTGCGGAGTCCTGGCTTGCTCGAGTTATCGGAGCCGGGCGAATCCGAACGTGATTTCCGCGTGCGTCTGCAGCAAGCTGCACGCGAGCGGCGCGATCGGGCGACCGAGAAGCTGCGACAGAAGTACGCGCCGAAGACTACCGCGCTGCAGGAACGTATTCGTCGTGCCGAGCAAGCCGTGGAACGAGAAAAGGATCAGGCGAAGGCCAGCGGATTGCAGACGGCGTTGTCGGTGGGCGCGACGATTCTCGGTGCCTTCATGGGGCGTAAAGCGATTTCGGCGACCAATATTGGAAAGGCTGCGTCGGCCTTGGGGAAAGCCGGGAAGACGATCAAAGACGCGAAGGATGTCGGCCTTGCGCAAGACACCGTCCAGGCGTTGCAGCAACAACTCGTCGACCTCGAAGCGCAATTTAAGGCGGAAGCCGATGTGGCGAGCGGTCCCGACCCAATGACGGAAACGTTCGAGCCTGCGGCGCTGCGACCGGCGAAAAACAATATCTCCGTAAAAGTCGTCGCGCTGGTCTGGACACCCCTGTGGCGCACCGCCGACGGCACGACCACCTCGGCCTGGAACTAGTGTTGTTGTCGGGTATCCGACATGAGGGACTTCCACGTATTTGGCCGTAAGCCGGCGTACACCCTTCAGGGTACGCCGGCATTCAGTACGTATGTTCGCTCGTAGATCAACCGCCCGTTGCACGTCCCCGTTTTGCCTCTCAGGAATCCGAACCGTTCATACAATCGAATCAAGGATGCGTGTGGGTGTTTTCTGGGTGACACCAGCATATTCAGTGCGCCCAGGTCGACGGTGATTGTCGTGGTCGGGCGGTTGAGTTGTGCGAGCACCTCCGGTAGGCGATTCAGCATGTCTTCACAGATCGCTTCTTGCACCCCTAAGCTTCGGTACGCCGGGTGCGACCAGGTCCACATTTCCACTGTTGGAGATTCGGTTTGGCGAAAGAATCCCACGCCGATCGGCTCTCCGCGGCGCAGCGCATTTCCCGCACATTGCGCCACGAGAAAGGGCAGTGTGGAGTCTTCTGTGTCGGGATCGGGGAAAATAGGCCAGGCTGCCGCAAGGGCCGTTGCGAATACGCTGGATCCGGTCTCCGTCTTCCCGCGCGATGCGAGGTCCTTCATGTCGGTTGGCGTCAGCGCTGCAGGGACGATGGTGAAACTCTTCTGCGCGGCGGCGAGATTGAATTCCCGCTCCGCCCATTCTCGGAATGGGACGCTGACCGTCGACGCGAGGAACGGCCAACTCTCTTGGAATTGTGCGGTCGCCGTCCAGCGGTGGAATAGACTGATCCATCCGCTGTTGTGTTGCAGCGACGCAGTGGTCTCGAGATGCAACTGGCGGTAGGCACGTTGCATCAATTGCAATTGACTTGCGCAGGTATGAAGCGCCGAACGGAGATTCATCGGCGGAATTTCCGTAGTGGGTGCGTTGAGGACCGAGCCCAGCTCGGGATAGATCGCACGATCGAGTGCTTCCAGTTCCGCACTCTGGCCGAGCTGTTGTTGGAACGACGACAACGAGGCGGAAAGTGCCGCATGGTCTTCGTCGCTGGGTTCCGTTTGGAGCCATGCCGATTCCAGCTTGCGGATCACATCGTCGAGGACGATCTGCGAGGTGTCGCCGACACCTGGAGTGAACACATCCGTGCCGATGTGTTCGCCGAGGCGGCGATAGGCTTCGAATTGCGGCTCGTCGAAAAATTGATCCGACGTCGCCTCATGCGGAAAGGTCTCGTGGTGGTCGGCATACTCGCGCACGTCGGAGGGCTCCGTTCCATTCAGCGAGGGCTTGAGATAGACAAGCGTGCCGACGGGGGCACCGTCGTCGACGGTGTCGTAACGAATCGTTCCGATGGCGTGATGCCATTTCGAGTGGCGAGTGCCTTGTGTGGGGCGAAGTTCGTCGGTGTTGATCTCGATTTCGATGCCGAGGTCGATCCGGATCTTGCGGACGGCGTTCCCTAGATCCTCGAAACGAGTGTTGTCGTCGCAGCCCGCGTCGACGACTACGATCGTGTGGCATCGACGAAGCACCATTTCGTAGAGGCCGAGATTCTCGAAATGGCCGCCATCAGAGAGGTAGACGTAGGGCTGCGAGGCGTCGGTGAAGCCGAATAATTCTTTGAAGAGCGGCAGGAACGACAGCTGCGGATGCGATCGGCGATAGCTCCTCATCGAAGGTAAGCCCAGAAATTTTCCAAGCTGGCCAAGCGGTGGCTGATCTCCTGCCCTGCTCGGGTTGCCGAGCCACCAGCCCAATCGGATATTGAAGAAGGCCATCAAAAAGGTCACGGCGGCAGACGAATGGTACCCCATGTTCGGGCTGGCGGCTGCACCCGAGGTGGCCATGGCCGTACCGAGACTGATCGGGCGTCCAACGCTGGAGTTGAATCCGTAGTCCTGTGAACGACGGTAGGCTCCCGTCGGCGCTGGGTCGGTTGTGTCCTGTCCCGACTCCGGTGCCGTCTCGACCTGTTGGAATCGACAACTTCCGCAGTGGAGAGGCGACGCTGTGAAGGACTGAGCCTTACGTTGCTGCCACGCCAGCTTGTTGGTCCGTACGAGATTCAGCGCGATGTTGATCACGTGAAACGGTCGCTGCAGTGGACGAGATGTGGGCACCCGATTTTTCACATCGTAGCCGGCCAACTCAGCCATATAGATGTTGTCTTTTCCGTCGAATCCTGTGAACGGGTGAGGGATACGTCGATTAGGACCCAGTTCGCGTGATGCACCAAGGTAGGCGCGAATGAGCCGATTGCGATAAAAGCCATGGAGAGAAAACTTGTTGATGTTGACGAAATAGCTCATGCCCATACCGACGAGGGCCAACGTGACGCAGAGTGTGACGGCTGCGGGGAATGTCGCGTGATGCAGGACAAGCGAATGGGTGATGTGCGCCCGTACGTTCGGCTCCGGCATGGCCTCGCCGATACTGAGTTCTTGGCCTGCAGGGTCGTTTCCCCAAAAGGCTAATGACCAGCCACGAAGGACATGGCTTGTGCTCCAGGCGAGTCCGACAATCAACAAGGCGACAAATAGGGGTGTTGCAGCGCGTACGCCGAGGTCCATCCACGAACTCGTTCGGTCCTTCTTATCGGAATCCAGCAGCATGGTTTTGGCGCTGAACCCGCCGATCAACGAGAGGACCCCGGCGAGCCCCCCGACGGAGGCCGATGTCCACACGCCGAGTGTCGCCACCAGACCCGGTCCAAAGATGATCAAGCTTGCAAGGAGTGCCGACACGAATCCTGCATTAAGCATCCAGGACCCTGCACGTGCCCAGTATTCGTTGTCTTGATCATCGGTAAAACGCGCGGCGATTGCGAGAAAGAGTGTGGCAAGCAGCAAGAACAGTCCCAGCATGCCGGGGACGGCGAAGGCCGCGTACCACTCGGCGTAGTGGCCGACGGTGAGACACGCCGTTGATCCAATATCTGAGCAGCGCGCTTCCGAAGGGATCGTGGAAAGGATGGCCCACAGGAGATACCCCCCGAGACTGCCGGATGCCGCAACGGCGCCTGTGTACCACCCGAACAGCCCCAACATTTTGAGCGGAGGAGGAGACTGACGCGATGTCATGGCGTGCCACAGCGAGAGCCCGACGGCAAGGAACCAAGCCAGAAGATGCGTGCCCGCGGCGCAGATGGCGAAGGTACGTGTGGTCGTGAGCCCCCACAGCTGGAGCGCAGACAAACTGCCGGGGCCATTACGATGCCAGGCCCATGCCGTTGTGAGTCCATACAATCCCAGGACCAGCGGAAGTAATCCAAGGACGAGGAACCACCCTTGGGTCGAGAAGCGCATGGCTTTTTGGCGACGGGCTGGATCGTTCTCCGGACACCGCAGTCGTGCCAAGCCAGGACGGTGATAGTGCAAGTAGGCGAGACTCATGCAAGCGCCGGCGAGTCCGAGGGTGAGCGCAATCCAGACGAATGGATACCACTGCTCATAGCTGATCAGCGCGATATGAAGACGCGGCACCATGCATGCGGCGACCAGCAGCGGAATCAGTACGGACCAGTTTACGAGGAGGTTGCGGAGAGCAGTGCCGACCATCGTCCACGAGTCGGCGGAGAAGAAACCAAGAGTCGGCGTGAGGTAGTTACTATAGTCGCGCAGCCAGCGAATCGGATGCGGCTCAGGACTGTCGACGGAGACAGCTGAACGTGCCCCATTGGTTTTCAGTGCGTCTTGGACTTCTGAGATGCCGAAGGAGTCGGCAGGGCCTGGAGCAACAGTATGATCGGTGTTCGTACTGGAAGCATTTGGGGGCGCGGTCGAACGTGTGCGGTGCACCCAGGCCGTCAGCCAGGAGCCGATGTAGCCGCCGCCCGACACGGTCGAGAGATAGTCGAACTTATCGAGCAGATGCAGATTGGAGAGGGCCTGTAGCACTCCGAGGCTGAACGACGCGCTTCGAATTCCTCCACCAGACAGGCACAGCGCCGAACGTTTTGTCGTGAGCCCGTGGATTGCGTGATGCAAGGCCCGGAGTTTGTCGTCTGAGGATTCGTCGGGAATCGTTGGAGTCAGTGGATAGTTAACCTGTTGCCCGTGAATGGCGATGAATTCGTCCTGGAGCACTGTGAGCAGCGACAAGGGCGGATCGTGAGTGAGATCTCCTTCCGCCTTTTTCACAGATGACGTTGTCGGGGGTGTGCCGTGATGTGACAAGCTCATGGGCCTACTCCTGAACGTTCACAGAAAAAACGGTGTCGAGCCGCTCGCACTGCTACGCGACCTCGATTGAGGAACGAATTAGCAACGTGCATGCCGCTGAGCAGCGGCGGCGCACGCATGGAAAATCAGAGTAATGGGAGCCGTTATCGCACGGGAATAGGGATTAGGGAAAGATCCGCAGGTAGTTGTGGGGACGATGGCATAACCGATCGGATACAGCGCTGTATCGATTTCGATGCAGTTTCTGGGGATAAAAGGGCAGTTGTGGCTATGCGGTTAGGACGACGTGCTGTGGGTGCCGGATAGGATTTGACGGACGGCGCGGGAGAGTTCTTCTGACGTGAAGGGTTTGGACAGAAGCGGGCTGATCGGGCGATCGCTCCCGCGTGTCACGAGCCGCTCGGCCGGATGGCCGGACAGATACAACACACGGAGTCCTGGGCGGCTGCGTTCTAGGCGTCGTGCCAATTCTTGTCCGCTGATACCCGGCATCACCACGTCCGTCAGCAGCAGGCCGATCGGGCCGGGATGGCGGGCGGCGAGGTCGAGGGCATCCAAACCATGGTGGGCGACGAGTACCTTGTACCCGAGTTCGGTGAGCACGTGAGTGGTCAGCTCGCGAACGGGTGTGTTGTCTTCCACAACGAGAATGGTCTCGTGTCCGGCTGCGACGGGTGCGGCCGTTGAGCGAACAGGAGTCGTGGCGGCTTCCGTCGCTTCCGGAAGCAGGATTTCGAACGAGGTGCCGGTTCCAACGGTACTCGTGACGGAAATTTTTCCTTTGGCCTGCCCGATGATACCTTCCACGACCGACAGGCCGAGTCCCGACCCCTTCCCGACTTCCTTTGTCGTAAAAAACGGCTCGAAAATGTGATCAAGCACGTGCGGCGGGATGCCGTCGCCTGTGTCGGAGATACGGAGTGCCACATAGCGACCGGGCGGCAACTCTTTGGTCGATGTATGAAGGTCGCGGTTCTGCGTTTCGATCGTCAGGCAGCCGCCGTCTGGCATCGCGTCGCGCGCGTTCACGGCCAGATTGAGAATCACTTGCTGTAATTGCGTCGGGTCGAGTTTGATGCAGCCGGTGTCGGGCGACAGGTGGTAGAGGATTTCGATGTCCTCTCCGAGTGTGCGTTGCAACAGCTCCTCGCATTCGGCCAATTCGCGTTCGAGGTCCAGCACGCGCGGCGTCACAGGCTGTTTGCGGCCGAAGGTAAGCAGTTGTCGCACCAACGTGGCGCCGTGCAGCGCCGCGCGGCGAATGTCGCCCAGCCGCCTCGCCTCCACCGAGCCTGCTTCCGATTTGCTCAGCAGCACTTCCGAGTAGCCCAAAATCGGCGTCAGCAAGTTGTTGAAGTCGTGGGCCACGCCGGCGGCGAGCCGCCCCACAGCTTCGAGCTTATGGACTTGGAGCAACTGCGCTTCCAAATCCTTCTGCGCGGTGATGTCGCGCAAGGAACCGGACATGTGCATGGGTTGTCCGTCGTCGTTCCACGTCGCATGGCCACGTGCGGAATACCAGCGGACCTCGTCGTGGTTGGTGCGAAGGCGCAATTCCACGTCGAAGGGCGTGCGGTTTTGGAGATGTTGCGTGAAGGTCGTGACAAGTCGTTCCCACTCGTCCGGTTCGGCACAGGCGGCCCAGGCGCGCATCACGTTCGGGAACTGTTCGTCGGTGAAGCCGAGCAACGACTTGAAGCGCGGTGAGTAGTACACCGGATGGTCGGGGTGAAACCAGTCGGTCCCGGTCAGTGCCGCATCCCATAGCCCTTCCTGCGCACCGCGCACGGCGCGATTGAATCGCTCGACGCTTCCTTGAAGGGCCAAACTGATCCGCTGGCGTTCGTCGATTTCGCCGCGCAGTGCAGCATTGGCATGGGCCAATTCCTCCGTCCGCGCCGTGACGCGGCGCTCGAGCTCGACGTGTGTCTCCTGCAAGGCCGACTCGGCCTGACGTCGTTGCTCCACTTCTTTGGTCATGTCTTCCAGAAGGCGCTGATTGTCATAGCGCAATTCGATGGAGGCAATCGTCGTGCGAGACATGCGCGCCGATGTCACGAGTGCATGGGCGATAAACAAGATCCCCATGACGGCCATCGGGATGCCGAGCGTCGTACCGTCGATCATGAGCCGTACGACCGCCGGGACCAGGGCAGGAATGGCGAAACTTGCAAAGGCGATGGGGTATATGGACAGCGCCATCACGCTGCCGGCGGTCATACCTGCAAGCAAGAAGACGGTGAACATTTGGTGAATCGGGTCGTGCGGAAACAGCCAGAGGCCGGTGGCGCCCCAGCCGAGCCCGGCGAGGACGGTGCCGATAAGGAATGGAGATTCCCAGGGTGTGTGCGTCGCGGTCGGATTGATCATCGGGCCGTAGTGGCGCGTGACCCAGAACCGAAAGACGCTGACGCCGAGCGCATAGGTGAGCCAGAGGCCGATGGTGGACGCGGGTACCATGCCCCACTGGGCGATCGCGAGGATAACGGCGTTGATAGAGCCCAGGGCCAGCACGAAGGGGTTGTTGGCGTAGAGCAGACGAAAACGTTCCGCGCGGATGGCCCGCTCGCGTCCGGCATCGTGTGTCGATATGGAGCGATGGCTGGCCTGCGGTACGGCTGCCGATTCGGTCGTCGCGGCGTTGTCGGACTGATGGGACACGCGAACTCTCCTCACGATGCAGGCCGAACGCGCCCACGGTGGGTTGGCCGACGACCACCGTGGGCGGCGTCGTTACGAGTGTTTGCGGTCGCGCTGCATGAGCTTATCCGTCCAGGCCAGCAAAATGGCGGATCCCAAAAACGTCATGTGGATCATGATCTGCCACTTCACATGTTCGGCCGACACGTTGCTGACGTTCACGAAGGCTTTCAGCAGGTGGATGCTGGAAATGCCGATCAAGGAGGCCGCTAGTTTGACCTTGATGGTGCCGGGGTCGACGTGGCTCAGCCAGTCGGGGCGGTCGC
The DNA here is from genome assembly GCA_046351095.1 of Nitrospiraceae bacterium. GTDB lineage: Bacteria > Nitrospirota > Nitrospiria > Nitrospirales > Nitrospiraceae > BQWY01. Next base: position 1,859,371 of record JAXLZC010000001.1, on the reverse strand, counting down.
GGTGGTTGTCCAGGTCCAGCTTGCTGACGAAGGTGGCATAGCCGCCGATTACCACCATGGTCAGGAGGTTTGCCACCATCGTGATATCAATCAACGACAGGATCCCGAGCATAAAGGCCGTTTCGGAGAGCTCGCGGATGTTGTGGATCATCTCCCACAACTCCACCAAAAATTTGTAAGCGTAGAGGAGTTCCGCCACGATCAACCCGCCGTACAGCGGGGCCTGAATCCAGCGGCTGGCGAAAATAACCGTCTCGAACGCATGCTCGACCTTCGTACCGACAGTGGCGGCCGAGCTGGGGGACGGCGTGGGATGCGAGTCAGAATGCGAGTGAGCCATACGATGGAATCACCGATGTGTGTAATGGGTCGACTGAGGTGGGTTCGCGCGGTGCGGATAGGGCCGGACGTCGCATGAAACTGTCCGCATACGGTGCGAATCCTGACAGGTGCGGATCGTAGCGAATGCGCTCCAAACCTGTCAACGAACGGGGCTCGTGGCCTGGTTCGAGAGGCGCACGCCCCGGGTGTGGAGGCGGCGCGCCATCAGGGCTCTAGGTGAATGTGCGAACTCTGCGGATCCCGCGGTCGTCCAGGCGATCGGGTGGCCAGCTCCGCGTCCACGATCTGCCGGACCTCCGCCACCCCGAACGGCTTTTTCAGCACACGTTGGACACCGAGGGCATCCAGCGTCTCGATGGCACCGCAGGATTCGTCGTCGCCGCTCATCAAGATAATTCGAGGGGGGCCGTCCGGTTGCTCTGCGCGTAATCGTCGAATCGTTTCGAGGCCGTCCATCGTCGGCATCGATCGATCGATCAGCATCACGTCGATCGGATGGGCGTGACACAAGGGCAATGCCTCGCCGCCGTGCCCTGCCGTGAGGACGGTATGGCCGCTCATCTCCAGGCAGGCCTTGAGGAGCATGCGCACCTGTTTCAAGTCGTCGACGACCAATATCGTAGCCATACTTCAGTCCGATCGAGGAGGATAGGGTGACCCACGTAATGGCGTACCTGTAAGGTGCTCGGTGACGGCTCTGAGCGTCCGTACACGAGCCCCAGTCGACTCTAGTGCAACGCGCTGCGCGCAGGTGCGCACGTTTCCATCTCATCGTGGCTGAGCGATGCGGCCTGTAGGCGCGTGACCGTTCTGTTGGCGACTCCTTGCGCCTCCGGTCGGTGAATCGGTGCTCTCTCGGCACCGTGCAATGTCGCCGGGTTCAATCCCGTGTGATACAGCTGCGTGACCAAACGGACGGCTTCAGTCCGTCGGGAGATCCCAAGTTTAATATACACGCTCGTTAAGTAATTCTTGATAGTTTTCTCGCTTAACCCCAAGGTGTTCGCGATGTCGCGATTGATCATGCCTTCCGCGACCAGAGTCAGCAAGCGCCGTTCTTGCCGAGACAATCGGTCGAGAATGGATGGGGATGGTGCCGTGGTGTGGTGAGAAGGCACGGCAAAGCTTGTGTGGTCCGACGAGGGCAAGGCGCGACCGTGAGCCGCAGTGTGTATGGCCTGGACCAATTCGCGTGGGGAGGCGCGGCGAGACAAGCACCCCAGTGCGCCAGCTTGCTGCACCTGTGTATCAGGGACTGCCACGGACGACCAGAGTAACAGACGCGTGCCCGGGAGTCGCGAGGCAATTGTGGAGCAGGCTGAAAGACCGTTGTTCTCCAGTCCTGTCGGCTCTATGACTGTCAGGTCCGGTTGTAAGGCCGCCACGAGGCGGAGTGCCTGGGATGTACTGGTGGCTTCATCAACGATCCGCACGCCGGGCAGGCGGTCGAAGAGCGTGCGGACGCCGAGCCGCAAGTATTCGTCGTCGCAGACGAGGAGGACGCGTACCGTATGCGGTGTGGCGGCACCCACGGCCCGCAGCGTCGGATGAGCAGTCACATTGGCGAGTGAGTCTCCAGGAGTCGGCATAAGTCTCTCCTTTTTTTACAGGACGTGAAGGTTGAGCGCCGCCCGGTTCACGTCGGTCGGTGCCTGTGGTGGTATCGTCTGCACGGCCAACTGCAGTAGTCGACGCAGACGCATGAGTTCTGTGGATTTATCCAAGACCGCGTCGGCTCCTAGTCGTAGGCAGGCCTGCGTCTGCTCGGGGAGGACGTAGTTGCTGAACACAAAGATCAAGGGAGTATACGGAGGAGTGTGGCACGCCACTGTCGTCGAAGCGCCACGCAGCGCCTGGATCACGGCCAGGCCGTTGCCGTCCGGCAATTGAAAATCCAAGACGATCGCATCTGGGCGTGTGCGTTCGACCGACTCCAACGTGGAGGCGACCGAATCCGCTTCGCCGACGATCTGGAGGCTGCACATGTCCGACAATGCGCGGCGCAGCGCGCGTCGGATTCCGATATGGTCGTCAACCAACAAGACGGAGAGCGGCATCGTCGACCTCTTGCGCGTTTCGGGGGAGGTTCCAGTGCATTGCTGCGTGTGGGGCTGCAGACCCCGCCCTCACCTGTGCAATGCTGACGTCTGGAGGATAAAACGAAGTGAGGCTCGGGAGAATCGGCGAGAAGCGGATTTTTCTGTAGGAGTTGTCTGACGGCGGACCTAGGGAGGAGGCAGGCTCTCCCTGGAGCCCATGCGTTTCATCCTTTGCACGACATGGCACAGCCATCGTGCGCGAACCATGTGAGAGGGGTGGGGCGAACGGAGCGGCGGCGCTATTCGACGAGCTTGTGGTCGAGCGCGTAACGAATTAGTTCGGCCGTGGTTTGGAGATTCAGCTTCTCCAGCACGCGGGCCCGATAGGTACTGACCGTTTTGACGCTCACGGCGAGCAGATCGCCGATCTCCGTCGGCGTCTTGCCCTGCGCGAGGAGGCAGAGCACTTCGTGTTCCCGGTCGGAGAGTGCTTCATGGGGTGCGGCCGCCGTTTTGGCGTCGAGTTGATCCGCCAATCGCTCGGCGAGCGCCGCGGATACGTAGCGTCCACCTTGGAAGACCTTGGTGAGTGCATGCACGATTTCGGTGGTGGCGTGATCTTTGGTAAGGTACCCCGCCGCACCGGCTTTCAGCGCACGAATCGCATATTGCTCCTCGCTATGAAAGCTGAGCATTAGGACCCGTTGTGCGGGGCGGATCGTCCGAATGTCCTTGAGCACATCCAGCCCGTTTTTGTCCGGTAACGTGATGTCGAGTACGATGGCGTCCCAGGCCTCCTTGCGCACGAGGTCGAGGACGGCTTGCCCGCAGTCGGCTTCGCGCACGATGATCGGAGTGAAGGCATCGGTGACGATTTTCAGTAATCCTTGTCGGACGATCGGGTGATCGTCGGCGATCACGATTCGGCGGGTCATACCGGCGTGGAGAGCGGAAGGCGGACGGTGATGGTCGTGCCGCTGGTAGCGCGGCTGTCGAAGTGTAGTTCACCGCCGAGGGCGCGCACCCGCTCGTGTAAGCTCAGCAGACCGACGCTGCCGCCGCGCGAGCCGCGCTGAAAAGCCCCTGCGACGTCGAACCCCATCCCGTTGTCGCGGATGTCCAACTGCACGCCTTGGCCCGCCCGACGAGCGGATACGGCAATCTGTGTGGCCTGAGCGTGGCGCATGGCGTTCGTCAGCGACTCCTGCACGATCCGAAAACAGGTCAAGGCGAAGCCGCTCGGCAATTCGGACAGCGCATCGTCCACTTGTACGGTAGTCGCCCACCCTGCGCGGCCGGCTTGTCGCGCGATGAACCAGCGTAGCGTTTCGGGCAGCCCCAGATCATCGAGCATCGCGGGGCGGAGGTCAAGCGAGAGATTCCGGACATGAGCGATCAGTTCATCCAGGATGCGGAGGCTGTCCATTTTGGCGTCTTGCTTTGTGTCCTGGGCGGGGACGGTTTCGCAGGCCGTTGTCGCCGTTGATGGGACGAGCGAGATCGTATGGAGATTCATTTTGAGCGCGGTCAGGGCCTGGCCGATTTCGTCGTGAAGGTCGCGAGCCAGTTGCCGTCGCTCCTCCTCCTGCACGTGCATCAACTGCCGTGTGAGGCCCTGCAAGCGCTCACGTGCGCCGAGTAATTGGTCGAGCAGTTGTTGTTGGACGGCTTCGGCCCGCTGTCGGTCTGTGATATCCACCGCCACGCCGAGGAGCGCCGGCGCCCCTTCGTATTCGATGCGGGAGCCGTGCACTTCACCCCAGGTAAGCGTGCCGTCCGGACGTTTCCACCGCACGCGCGTCGGGCCGCCTGCCAGCTCGCCGTGCATCCGGCGCGTGATTGCATCTACCGTGTGGGAGCGATCGTCTTCGTGCACGCTCTCCATGGCCGACGGCATCGCCAGCAAGTCGTGCGGGTGCGCGCCGCACATGTCCGCGAATTTCGGATTGACGTATCGGAAGCGGTCGTTCTGCAAGACCATGATGCCGGCGATGGATTGTTCGACGACCGCTTGGTATTGCGATGCGAGAGAACGCAACAATTCGTTGATGCGCCGCAGTTCGACGCGCGCCAGTTTTTGTTCGGTGACGTCGCGTAATCCCCCAAACAGCCGTGTCACCGGGCCGTGCGGCGTTGCCAGCGCGGCGCCGCGATCCGAGACGTCGGCATAGGTGCCGTCGGCGCGCCGCGTGCGGTAGTCATCCGCCCACTCCGTGACATGTCCGTCCTGCGCCGCCTGGAAACGTCGTTCGATACGTGGGCGATCGTCAGGGTGCAGCGTCTGGAGCCAATCAGATAGCGTGGTGCGCGGTGCATCGCCGAAGAGTTTGGCCGCACCATCCGACCACCACAGTTCGTCCCGGATACAGTCATATTCCCAGATGGCGTCGTTCGTCGCTTGTGCGATCGCGGCAAAGGCGCCGGGCCGCGAATCCGCAGGCGGATGCTCCGATGCGGCGTACGAGGCACGCCGTCTTTGCATGACGAGCCGCCAGGCCCACGCACCGACGGCGAGACCGATCGCTAACCCGCCGATGCCGAACAGCAGTGGGTCGCCGCTTTGGGTGCATCCCGTGAGCGTGGCGAATCCCGTGACGAGGATAAGCGACTGCGCGAGGCGGCGCGGAGATTGTATGCGCACGGAACGGCGTTCCGCCGTTGCGCGGAATCGGTCTGCGTGACGCATCATGGGGGCAAGATCCACAGCGCGTCGCATAGGTACAGCTTGCGGAAACTTACGTGTTGGATGCGGAGTGAGGTGCCGACGCGGTCGCTGCCGTCGTCCCGTGGTGCTGGTGGACGTAAAACGCCGCCGCTTGTGAACGTCTGGTGATCCCGAGTTTGTCGAAGATATTTGCGAGATAATTTTTGACGGTTTTTTCGCTCAGCTGCATCAGCGTCGCGATTTCTTTGTTCGTCTTGCCGTCCGCGAGGTACGGGAGGATGCGTTCTTCTTGCGGCGACAGCCTCGATGGGTGGGGTGTCGATTTACCCGACGGCGACGAATGGAGCCAGAGCAATGTGGGTTTGGCGTCGTCGAGGTCCGGTTGTGTCTGTCCTGACGCAACCGATCGAATCGTCTCGATCAGATTTTCGGTGCGAATGTCCTTGAGCACGTAGCCCTGCGCGCCGGAGAGCGCCGCCGCTTGTACGGTGGAGTCGTCCGCATAACTGGTGAGGAACAAGACCTTCGTGTTCGGGCAAGCGGCCAGGATGTCGCGGCAGGCGTCGATGCCGCTGCTGTCCGGCAGGCGAATGTCGAGCAGGACCACATCGGGGCGGAGGCGTTTGGCTTCGCGCACGGCAGCGGCGGCCGATTGCGCGTCGCCCACCATCCGAATGTCCGGCACGAGGCGTAACACGCTTCGGATGCCGGCGATCACTAATTCGTGGTCGTCGACGAACAACACGCTGATAGGAACGGTCTTAGCGTTGCTCACGTGTGTCCTCCGTCGGGAACGTTACCACGATCCGCGTGCCCCTGTCTGGCCTGGAAACAATACGTAATAACCCGCCCAATTTGTCCGCGCGGGCGCGCATGTTGCGGAGCCCATACCCATGTTTCGTCGTTTTGCGAGGGGCGAAGCCGGATCCGTTGTCCGTCACGCTGAGTTGAATGCCGTCTTTGAGCGTCCGTAGCCCGATCCGCACTCGTGAGGCCCGGCCGTGGCGGACGGAGTTGCTGACGGCTTCGCGCACGATATTGAGTAGATGCACACAATGCGCCCGAGCCAGGCGCCGGCCGGCTGCCGGCGAGATGAGAATGTCACAGCGTGCGCAGCCGGCGGTGCAAAACGAGGCGACCACGGCCTTCAGCGCTTGCGTGAAATGCGCGGCACCCAACAGATCCAACGAGAGGGTGGTGATGAAGCTGCGGATTTCTTGGATGGTGCGATTCAGCTGTGAAATCGATCCGCTCAGCGTCCGCTTGGCGCGGTGCGGCGCACGACCGACGAGGCGACCCGTCGTGTCCAGACTCAGGCCGACGGCGTACAGCGATTGCAGAATGCCGTCGTGTAAATCCTGGCTGACCTGTTCACGGTCGTCCATGGCTTGGCGGAGGTCGCGCTCGCGTTGCGCGAGGGCTTGTTCGGCCAATTTACGCGCCGTGACGTCTTGGACGATCGCGACGCTCAGGCGTTCTTCCCCACCTGTAAATACGAGCGGACTCACCGTGACGTGCACCCAAAGGAATCCACCGTTTTTGCGGATCAACCGGCGTTCGTCGTGGTATTGCGAAATGGCCCCCGACCACAACTGTCGATCCAAGGCATGGGTTTCCGCAATGTCGTCCGGATGTGTATAGCGGTCCATGGTCGCGTGCAGGATATCCGCGTCGTCGTATCCGATGAGGATGCGGAACGCCCCGTTCGTTTTGCGCACCGTGCGATCTGAACCGAGGATGCACAGGCCGACTGGGGCATATTCAAACAGGCGGCGGAATCGATCTTCGCTGGCGCGGAGTGCTGCTTCGGTCGCCCGCTGCTCGCGGATGTCCTGGCCGACCGTCAATAGACAGGAGATGCCGTTGTGCGTAATCCGTTCGCAGGACAGACGGCAGAGCAACTCTTTCCCTGACTTGGTGCGAAGGAGTGCTTCCCCGTTTCGGACGCGCCCGTCCGTCGCCATACTGTACAGCAGATCCTCCCGGTCTTGCGGGCTCGACCATATCCCGAGTGCCAGCGTGGTTTGGCCGATGGCCTCTTCCCGCGTATAGCCGAACTCACGCAAGCCGGCCTCGTTCGTTTCGATACAACGCCCCGTGGTCAGTTCGGTGATGACCATGGGGTTGGGACTGGCGTGAAACGCGACGGCGAACAGCTCGCGGCTTTCACGAAGGGCTGATTCCGCATCGCGGCGGTCCATTTCATGGCTGACCCACTGGGCCATCAACGTGAGAAAGTCGACTTGTGCGGCGGTGAACGGTGTCGATGACGGGGTGGGGCTGAGAAAGCAGAGGGTGCCGTGCGTCTTAGCGCTGCCCACGAGTTTCGTGCCGAGGTAACTTTCGAAGCCGAGTTCTCTATAGGCGGGATGCTCGGCCCACTCCGATGCCCCGACGTGCTGGATGCCGAGAGGCTTGTCGGCATCCATTGTTGCGCCGCAGAATGAGCCGCGCATTTTACGTGTCCCGCGAGGAATCGACTCGGGAGGCCAGGCATATAGCACTTCGAGCATGTCGCCGTCGACGCGCGTGACCGTTCCGATCGGCAGATGAAATTGGCGACAGCCCAACTCTAACACCGTCTGGATACGCTGTTCGAGTGAGGCGCCGACCGCGGCTGTCGCCTGGTGGAGGGCGCGAACGGCATGTTCCTGCTCGCGGAGCGCGCTGGCGGCTCGGCGTTGCGCCGTGATGTCGTGACAGACGATCAGCGCCACCCATTCGCCGCTTGGTTCTTGAACAACACGGGCCGTTTCGTGCACCCACAGGATCTCGCCGTCCCTGGTGCGCTTTCGAAATTCCCAATGATGCGGCGTTTGCGGATGCGCGAAGGCGGCCGCTAGGGCGGCGGATGCGGCCTCACGATCATGCGTATCAAACAGCTCGACCACCGGACGGTTTGTCAGCTCCGCTACCCGATAGCCCAACGTTTCGGCGCCATAGCGATTGCTCGATCGGATGCGTCCATGCGCATCGACCACAAAATACATCGACGGGTTGTCTTCGTAGAACATCCGAACATGGGTTTCTGAGATGTGCAGCGGCGATTCCGGTGAGTCGTGCTCAATGACCGTCCTGGTAGGGGGCGCGGTCGCCCGTCGACGCGTACCGTTGGGCTGATCGAACGGAGCGGATTTCGTCGGACGGGAAGCAGCTGTGCGACGCATGGAGCACCTCTTCCCACATTGTCCACGCCTGTGTCACGCGTGGATACGCAGGATCGACTGTGGAGATGGGAGGTGGGAAACTATACCGCAGGAGAAAGAAGTCTGGAAAGCGGTGGGTTGTGACGGGTGCGTCGTAGGGAGCGGAGGCAGTCTGGCAGGGGTCTAGGCAGAACGTGCCGGGAGCGAGGAGAGGAGGCTGCTCAGGCGGTCTTGCGTAGAGCTACAGAGGGTTGCGCCGGCCTGGCGTAGTTCGTCTGAGGATACCGAATGTTGTACCGAGCTGTGGGTCGGTCGGACGGCGAGGATGGCGGCACCGACGGGAGCCCACTGTCGAATGGCCCGAATCACGGTGGCGGGATGCCACCCGGGAATGGACGGATCGAGCACGATGATCGACGGCCGATGCGTACGGATCAGTTGGATGGCTTCGTTCACCGCGGCGGTGTCGCCGAGGAGGTGGACCGTGCGCACCGGTTCGAGCTCGCGACGCCAGGTCGTTCGAATGTGGTCATCGGCGGCGAGGACCACGACACGATGTGGGAGATGCCGAGTGGTCGCACAGCCGACGCCGCTATCTTCCGACGAATGGGCCGGGGCTGCAAGTATGACGACAGGAGGAGGCATATCGTCATGCTACTGCATGATCGCTTCGATCTGTTATCGGGCGAAGTCTGTATTTTTCGTCAGGTCTTCCCAGTAAGCGCTGTCAGATTGGGACTACAAGGGACGAGAGGGGGAAGACGGAAGATGTGAGAAGTGAGACGAAAGACGAAAGACGAAAGACGAAAGACGGGAAAAGGTAGGCCAACGTGCATTACGGGTGACGACTAACGAGTGACGAGAGATCTTCATCGAGCGTGTTGTCTTACGCTGAGCCCTGCAGGGCGTGCTGAACGGCTTCGGCGGTGGTCCGGTCGAGTCCGGCCGATTCCAGCTCGTCGAGAGTGGCGCGAGCCACCTTGGCGGCGCTGCCGAAATGTTGCAGCAGCGCGACGCGGCGTGCCTTCCCGATGCCGGGGATGGCGTCCAAGGTTGAGGTCAACATCGCCCGTTTGCGAAGCGACCGGTGGTAGGTGATGGCAAACCGATGCGCTTCGTCGCGAATGCGCTGCACAAGATGTGTCGCCGGGGACGTCGGATGCATGACGATCGGATTCTTCCGGCCCGGCACAAAAATTCGTTCGTCCTTTTCGCCGCGGGCCTTGGCTAGGCCGAAAATAGGCAACTGCGATTGGCCGACTTTCCGTAAGCCTTCCACGGCGGCGGCCAATTGGCCGATCCCGCCGTCGATCAAGACGACTGACGGCAGCGGCAGCTCCTCGGTGGCGGCGTACCGACGCATAACGATCTCTTGAATGCTGGCGAAGTCGTTCGCGCCCTCGACTGTTTGGATGCGAAATTTTCGGTAGTCGGACTTTTTCATCGCGCCGTCCGCCCACACGACCATCGAGCCGACCGACTGGTTGCCGAGGATATTCGAAATGTCGAACCCTTCGATGCGTGTGGGAACCGCCTCCAATTTCAGGAGTCGCTTTAGCTCCGCGATCGCCAGCCGATCCGTCTCCTCGTCGCGCAGGTGCTCCATCAGCGCCGCTTGCGCGTTTTCTTCGGCGAGTTTGACGAGCTGATGTTTGGTCCCGCGCTCGGGTGCCAAGAGCCGCACTGTCTCGCCGCGTACCTCATTCAGCCACGTTTCGAGTAATGCTGCGTCAGGCAACTCGCAAGGGAGCAGCAGTTCTTTCGGCGGCTGGCCGTCCCGGTTGTAGAACTGTTCGATGGTTGAGAGGACCAGGTCTTCGTCCGGCGTGTCCGCGCCGTTCAGCCAATAATAGTCTTTCCGTCCGATGAGCAGGCCGCCACGGACGAACAGCAATTGCAGATCCACGGCCGTGCCGTGGCGCGCCAGTCCCACCACATCCTGGTCCACTGACGCGGTCTGCGTGATGCGCTGCTTCTCCAACGTGCGCTGAATATTGAACAGGCGGTCGCGCAACCGCGCCGCCTCTTCGAACGCTTCGCGCTCCGCCGCCGCTTCCATCTGCGTCCGCAACGTGTCGGTCAATTCGCGGTCGCGCCCTTCGAGGAATTGCCGAACCTGCTCCACAATCCGGTGATAGTCCTCGCGCGATTGATTGCCGGTGCAGGGCGCCATACAGCGTTTGATTTCGAATTCGATACAGGCGCGGTCTGCCGTTCCGTCGATGTCGATGGAGCAGGTGGCGAGCGGAAAGACCCGTTTGATGATTTTGAGTGTGTCGCGTAAAGCGCCGGCCGGCGTATAGGGGCCGTAGTAGAGCGCGCCGTCCTTCTGCACGCGCCGTACGATCGATAGGCGTGGGAAGGGATCTTTGATCGGAAGCCTCAGGTAGGGATACTGCTTATCGTCGCGCAGGACGACGTTGAAGCGAGGACGATGCCGCTTGATCAGGTTGCTTTCTAGGATCAGCGCTTCGAGTTCCGAACGTGTGACGATCGTTTCGAGGTCGACGACGTGCTGAACAAGCAGCGTCGTCTTTGGGCTGTGGTCGGCGCTCCGTTGAAAATAGGAGCGGACGCGGTTGGCCAGCACCGCGGCCTTCCCGACGTAGACGATGTCGCCGGACGCGTTTTTGAAGAGGTACACCCCCGGCTGTTCCGGCAGGTGATCGAGTTTGGATTGGAGCAGTTGCGGACGCGACATGGCGATTGGGCGATGCGGGTGCGCTTGGACGCGCATCGCCTACCGGCCATTGTACGGTGGGCGCACCGAGCGAACAACCGCACGGTGTGTCGCTTGACGTCGTGCGTCGTTACTTCAGGCCTCGGACGAACGACGGACTCAACGTGCCGCGAGCAACTTCGGCGACCGGGCCCTTCATCGTCAGCGAAAAATCTTGGTCGACGCGGATGGCCAACGTCCCACCCGGCATGTTCACCGTCACAGGACTTTTTACGAGGCCGAGGCGGACGGCGGCGCTCGCTGCGGCGCAGGACGAGGAGCCGGAGGCCTGCGTTTCCCCGGCACCGCGCTCCCAGATCAAAATGAAAATTTCTTTCGGGCTGGTCGGCACGACGAGTTGGACGTTTGTGCGCTTCGGGAATAAGGGATGGTTCTCCAAGGCCGGGCCGAGCGCCAACAATTCTTCGCGCGTCCATTGACGGCCTTTTTCAGCGAAGACGACGCAGTGGGGGTTGCCGACGCTCACGCCGGTGAAGACCAACGACCGTCCGGCTGCGTCGATCGGTTGTTGGATCAATTCGTCGACCGGAAGTGTGCAGGGCAAGGCGGCGGGAGCGAACGTTGCACGCCCCATCTCGACGGTGACCGCTGCGGCATCGCCGTGGCGATCAAGGTGCAATTCGCAGGTGACGAGGCCGCCCTTGGTGTCGATGGTGAAGCGCGGCTTACGGGTCTTTTTTGTCGCATGCAGGTAGCGGGCAAAAATCCGGAGACCGTTTCCGGATTTTTCCGCTTCGCTGCCGTCCGGGTTAAAAATACGCAGGCCGAAGTCGGCCTTCTTGGACGGCACCAGCGCGAGGATGCCGTCGCTGCCGAGCCCCCAATTGCGGTCGCAGATCGCACGGATCGCCTTCGGCGTCAGCCGAACACTCAGCTCCTTCGGATCCATGACGATGTAGTCGTTTCCCAACCCATGCCCGCGAAAAAACCCGTTCTTCATGCGACAACTCCTGCGGCTCTGTCGTGAAAGGTGAATCGTGAATTGCCTGGCTCAAATCGGCGAGAGAAGGTACTCGCTCGATTCCCCTGTCGTCAATCTGCGACCGCGGGCATCCGAGACCTCGGTCGTTACACCAAGGCCACGCCTGGTGGGCGCTCGATCAACTCGATTTCGTAGCCGTCGGGCGCGTCGATAAAAATGAAGCGACTGCCGGATGAGGTGCGCGTCGGTCCGTCGGTGATGGGGATACCTTTCCGACTAAGACTTTCGATCGTCCGATCGAGGTTCTCGACTTCGAAGGCCAGGTGCACAAGGTCTTCTTGTACCTTCACGGCGCCGCTCGCGGGGAAACTGCACAACTCGATCAGCTCTTGGCTGTTCGGGACTTTCAGAAACGCCAGGTGCGAGCCGCGCGGCGAGACCTTTCGCTCCAACACCTCCAGTCCGAGCACGCCGGTGTAAAACGCAATCGTCTGGTCCATGTCGCTGACGCGCATGCGTGTGTGGAGCAGTTTGGTGACGGTCATGACGAGCCTTTCTGCACACCGGCGCGAGCTGGGCCGGTCGTTTTGCGGAGGAGAATTTCGCCCGCGCCGGGAACGAGCAACTCCGTGAGCGCGCCGACTTCGCGGTAGCCGTGTTTGGCGTAAAACGCGCGGGCGGCTTGGTTGAAATCCGAGACACAGGCGAGCAGGTTCGTGCCGCGCGCAAATGCAACGCGTTCGATGTGCTGCAACAAGCGGCTGCCTAAGGCGCGCCCCCTGGCCCAGTCGGCGACGGCGAAGAGTTCCAAATAATCGCCGAAGAGAAATTTCGGACGAAGGACGGCGACGCCTGCGACGCGGCCGTCGCATTCGATCACGAAGGCTTCGCGGCCGGACGGCAACGGCGACCAGTACTTGTCCCAATCTGCGGCGCCATATCCAAGTGTCGTCCAGGGAGCCGAGCCGCTGAGGATCTGGATCAGCGCGCGGCGGTCTTCCTCCTTGTACGGTCGAATCGCCGCCTCGGTCATGGCCGCTTCTCCCGACAGTCCAGCAACTCGGAGACCGTCATCGGCCGTAAGCGTTTTTGTTCGAGGATCCGCTCGTGCAGCGCCTGGACCAACTCACGCGTGTGTTTTCCCTTGCCGTTGGCGTGCATCACGACGATGCTGCCGGGACGGACACGTTTGGTGACGCGTTCGATAATGTTGACGGCGCTCAACGTCGGATCCGGGTCGCCGGAGACGACATCCCACAAAATAAATTGTAGGCCCAGCGCCTTCACCACCTGCACCGTCAGGTCGTTGTATTCGCCGAACGGCGGGCGAAAGAGCGGCGCGGCTACGCCGAATTGCCGTTGCATGAGGCGTGTGGCGCGGTCGATTTCTTCCCGTTGTTCGGCTTCGTCGTGCATCGGCAAATGCGCGTGTACGTCGCCGTGTGTCCCGAGTTCGAAGTAGGGAATCGTCTGGAGGTCTTTCACGCGATCCTGGTGTTTAGTCGCCCAGCGGCCGGAAATAAAAAACGTGGCCGGGATTTTATTGTCTTTGAGATAGGACACGAGCGCCTCGTCGTATCCGACCGGATTTCGAACAGGGCAGAGGTCGAATGTCAGGGCGACGCCCGGGCAGGTGCGTGGGCCGGATGTGATCACCTGCGCCGCGCTCGACGGTACGAGTGCGAGCAACAGCGCAAGGGGAAGCGCCGCGCGCAGTGCCGCGAAGAAGATCTGTCGTCGAGGACGCAGCATCGCGCGGAGTATACAGAAGATTCCCGATGCGGTGTAGCGGCGATCGTCCGATGACGGTTGCGCCGACTGCGTGTCCGATTGACGATCCCACGATCGGTTGATAGGGTGACTGAGCAGTCACTCCAGCATTCTTCTTCGCATCGACCGACACGAGGATTACACGTTTGGGACATCAGGGCTGGCAGATCGGACGCATCTTCGGCATCCCGATCATCGTCCATGCGTCGTGGCTCCTTGTGTTTGCATTCGTAACCTGGTCGCTGGCGACCGAATACCTGCCCGACGCGTTGCCCGGCCAGAGCGACGCCCGTTACTGGGGCATGGGCAGTGTCGCCGCCCTGCTGCTGTTTCTCTCCGTGCTGCTCCATGAACTCGGTCACTGTTGGGTCGCGCTGCGATACCGCATTCCCATCGGCCGCATTACGTTGTTTGTGTTCGGCGGTGTCGCGCACATGCGGCGCGAACCGGCGACACCGACCGCCGAATTTTTGATCGCGATGGCCGGCCCGCTGGTCAGTTTTCTGTTGGCTGCTGTCTGGTTGGGTGGCGCTTCGCTCGGCGAATGGGCTCCTGCTGGGTGGCAACTCCAAGGCTTAATCGTGCTCGGCAGCCTCGTCGGGACGGTGAATCTCCAAATCGGGTTGTTCAACCTGATTCCGGGATTCCCGCTCGACGGCGGGCGCGCACTTCGCGCGGGCATCTGGGCCTGGACGAACGATGTGTATGCGGCGACACGGCGGTCGGCGATGGCCGGGTTGGTCGTCGCGGTGATGTTGATCGCGGGCGGTGCGGCGGTGATGGCGGCGGCCACGATGAGGCAGTATGACTCGGCCATGCTGACGAGCGGCACGTGGTTGGCGATGATCGGGCTCTTTTTATTCGCGACAGCGAAGTCCAGTCGGCAACAGGCGGTCATGCGGCAGTCCTTGGCGACGGTGCCGGTACGCGCGCTCATGACGCAGCCGATCATGTCGGTGCCGCCGGACATTACGGTGGATGCCGCCGTGCGCTGCTACCTGTTGCCGCATGGATACGGTGGGTTTCCCGTGATGGAGGGCGAGGCGCTCATCGGACTCTTGTTGCTGGAAGATGTGCAGCGTGTCCCGCAAGCGCGCTGGCCCTGGCGGACCGTGCGCGAAGTCATGCGGCCGATGAACATCGGAATGACCATCGGGCCGGACTATTCGGCGTTGCGTGCCGTGGAACAGATGGTCGGCGCCGATGTCGATCGGTTGGTGGTGTTGGAAGACGACCGTGTCATCGGGATCGTCACACGCAGCGCGATGGGACGATTTCTGGAGTTGGGCGGCGATGCGGGTGCGTTCGCTGCACGCGGGAACGGCGCATCGAACAGCGCCGCGTCAGCGGATAGCGAGCATGGCGTGGGTCGCCAGGGCGACGAGCGGGCCGGGGAACAGCCCAAGGATGATGACCCCAGCCGTGGCGCAGGTGAGGACGATCGTCAAAGCCGGTGACGCCGCGATGGCAGGCACGTCGCCGCCGTGCGGTTCCGGTTCGCGCATATACATCGCCATCACAATCCGCAGGTAGTAGTAGGCCGAGATCGCGGCGAAGACGACCGCACTGAGCGCCAGCCAGGTGAGCCCCGCGTGCACGGCCGCCATAAACAGGTAGAGTTTTCCGATAAAACCCGCCGTGGGCGGCAGACCCGCCAGCGACACCATAAAGATCATCATCAAGAAGGCGGCGACCGGTTCGCGTTTGGCCAAGCCGGCGAACGAGTCGATGTCTTCGCTCTCCACGCCGTTGCGGCGCAACAGGCCGACGATGGCGAATGCCCCCATCGTCATAAACGCGTAAATGAATAGGTAGAGCATCACGCTTGCGATGCTCTGCGTCGTGTCGGCGCCGCTGCCGGTGTTGCCGATTGCGGCGACACCCACCAATGCGTAGCCTGCATGGGCGATGCTGGAGTAGGCGAGCAGCCGTTTGATGTTCGTCTGGACAAGTGCGACTAGGTTGCCGATGGCGAGTGTCGCCAAGCAGACGGCGATCAGGATGCCGACCCAGTGCGACTTGATGCCGCCCAGCGCTTCGACGAACACGCGGAGGAACGCCGCGAAGCTGGCCGCCTTGCTCGCCACGGACATAAACGCCGTGACCGCCGTTGGGGAGCCTTCGTACACGTCCGGTGTCCACATGTGGAACGGCGCGGCCGCAAGTTTGAACCCGAACCCGACGACCAACAGGATCATCGCCAGCATCAGCATCGGGTCGGTGGTGCCGGACGATGCGGCCGCCGCGATGGCGTCGAGCTTCGTGCTGCCGGTGGCACCGAACAGGAGCGAAATGCCGTACAACAAGATGCCGGAAGAAAACGCGCCCAACACAAAGTACTTGGCGGCGGCTTCCAACGAGCGGGCTTCGTACCGTTTGATGCCGGCCAGGACGTACAGCGACAGCGCCATCAACTCCATGCCGAGGTACAAGGTCAGCAGGTCGGCGGCGGAGACCATGACCATCATGCCGCAGAGCGCGAGCAGCAGGAATCCGTAATATTCGCCAAGGACGATCCGCTCAGCTTTGAGGTAGGCGAGCGACAGCAGAATCGTCAGGCCCGTCATCAGATACAGCAGGAGTTTCCAGAATCCGCCGTAGCCGTCCACGATCATGTGACCGCTGAAGGCGACGACACGTCCGTCCATATGCGCGGCCGTCCAGATCGTGCAGATGCCGAGCGTTGCGAGGCCGATCCAGGCGAGGCTGTCTTTTCGCGCCGCCGATGTAATGGGATCGAGCACGAGGATGGCGCAGGCGGCCACCATGACGAGTAGTTCGGGAAGAATCGCGGCGAAGTCGGACCACTGCATGGTCAGTGCGCCCCCTCTGCCGCGGAACGAGATACAACGGTCGTTGTCGGGGACACGGCGAGTGCGGTCCGCATCGTCGGTTGCCACGAGGTCTGTTCGAGTTCGGGGTGACGCGTCGGAGGCGCCGCCGGTTGTGCATGTTGCGGCGGCCGCGCTTCCTGGCCTTTGGTGTTTTGCGCCGCGGCCAACACACGTTCGACACTCAGGTGCATCGGTCGGAGCAACCAATTCGGCACGAAGCCGATCCAAAAGACGGCGACCACGAGCGGTGCCATCGTAAGCATTTCACGGAGCCCGAGGTCGTGCAGGTGATGATCGGCTTTCGCCGGTCCGAACGCGACGCGCTGCACCAGCCAGAGCATGTACGCGGCGGCGAGGATCACGCCGAGCGCGGCGATGCTCGTGGCCAGCTTGCTCCACACGAAGGTGCCGACCAACACGAGGAATTCGCCCGCAAAACTATTTGTGCCGGGTAATCCCAGCGACGAAAGCGAAAAGATCACGAGGAAGGTCGCGTACCGCGGCATCGGTCCGGCGAGTCCGGCGTTGTCGACGATCAAGCGGCTATGCGTACGCTCGTAGATGGCGCCGACGCAAAGGAACAGGGCGCCGGTCGTGATGCCGTGGTTCACCATCTGCAAGACCGCGCCTTCGATGCCCTGCTGCGTGAACGTGAACAGGCCGAGCGTGACGAAGCCCATGTGGCTGACACTCGAATAGGCGATCAACTTTTTCATGTCGCCCTGCGCCAGCGCCATGTAGGCGCCGTAGACGATGGCCACCAGCGAGAGCGCGATCATGACGTTCGCGAACTGCGCGCTGGCGTCCGGGAGAATCGGCAAGGTCAGCCGGAGGAACCCGTAGGTGCCCATCTTGAGCAAGACGCTGGCGAGCAACACGCTGCCGGCGGTCGGTGCTTCGACGTGGGCGTCGGGCAACCACGTATGGAAGGGCCACATCGGGACCTTCACGGCGAAGGCGGCGAAAAACGCCCAGAACAACCAGGCTTGTAACGTCGGCGAGATGTGCGAGCCGCCCATCGTCAGGATGTCGAAGGTCTGGCCGCTCTGGAAATACAGGAAGATGATGGCGATCAGCAGCAACACGCTGCCGGCCAAGGTGTACAGGAAAAATTTGATCGCCGCGTAGAGCCGGTTCGGGCCGCCCCACACGCCGATAAGCAGATACATCGGGATCAGCACCGCTTCCCAGAAGACGTAAAACAATACAAAATCGAGGGCGACGAACACGCCGATGGTGGCCGCTTCGGTGATCAACAGCGCCGCCATGAACCCGCGTATCCGTTGATGCACGGAACGCCAGGACCCCATCACGCAGAGCGGCAGTAGGAACGTCGTCATCAACACGAGCGGCAGGCTGATGCCGTCGACGCCCAGGCGGTAATAGATCGCCGGCGAGGGAATCCAGAGCGCGGTTTCGGTGAACTGCATGCCGGCGGCCAACGCATCGAAGCCGAACCACAACGGCAGCGACACCAGGAACTCCAGACACGTGACGCCGAGCGCGGTCCAGCGCACGGACGATTCGCGGACGAACGCCAACGCCACGGCGCCGAGCACCGGAATGACGATCAGCAAGGTCAACCACGGAATACTGTTCATGCGGACAAGCTCATCGACGTCGTCATCCGTCTCACGTCAGAACAACCAATAGAGCACCATAATGACCGCCGTGCCCAGCGTCATGCCGAGCGCATAGTGCTGCATGTGCCCGGTTTGAAAGAGGCGCAGCAGCCAACCGCCGAATCCGATCGCGCGCGCGACGCGGTTGACGAGCCCGTCGATGATCGCCACATCGACATGTTTCCAGAGTTGCGTCGCCGCGTGCATCGTCGGCGCGACGATCGTCCGGTCGTAGGCCTCGTCCCAATACCACTTGTTGAGCGAGCCGCGATACAACGTCTGCCACTGCTGCGCAAACCGATCGGGGATGCTCGGATTCGCCACGTACAGATAGTAGGCGCCGGCGATTCCGAGCAGGCCGCAGAGTGTGGCCACGATCATGATGCCGATCGCCGCCGGTCCATGGTGGCCCGCGCCTTCGTGCGTTGCGAACATCGGCGCCAAAAATTCCGGAATGCCGACGTATCCGGCCAGGATGCTGAGCACCGCCAACACGATCAGCGGCATCGTGACGGTCGCTTTCGGCTCGTGAATGTGATGCGCATGGTGCGGATCCACATGGCTCGTGCCCCAGAACGTCACGAACACGAGGCGGAAACTGTAGAAGGCCGTCAGCAGCGCGGTCAGCAATCCGAGCAACGTGAAGACTTGTCCGAGCGGACCGCTCGACCAGGCGGCGACCAACAATTCGTCTTTGCTGAAAAAGCCGGAGGTCAGCGGGAATCCGGCCAACGCGAGCGAGCCGATCAGGAACGTCCAATAGGTGATTGGAAGCTTGTCCTTCAGGCCGCCCATGTGGCGGATATCTTGCTCGTGGTGCAACGCCAGAATCACGGAGCCGCAGCCGAGGAAGAGCAACGCCTTAAACGCGCCGTGCGTCAGCAGGTGGTACATGCCTGCGGTGTAGGCGCCGAGGCCGCAGGCCATCACCATGTAGCCGAGTTGGCTGACGGTCGAATAGGCGACGACACGTTTGATGTCGGTCTGGGTGACGGCGATGGTCGCGCCCATCACCATCGTGATCGCACCGACAAATGCGACGACGGTCAAGGCGGCGGGCGCGAGATCGTAAATGGGCGACAAACGCGCGACCATAAAGACGCCGGCGGTCACCATCGTGGCCGCATGGATCAGCGCGGAAATCGGCGTCGGACCTTCCATGGCGTCCGGCAGCCAGACGTGCAGCGGCACTTGCGCGGATTTGCCGATGGCGCCGACGAATAGCAACAGACCGATCATCGTAAAAAGGGACACGTCCCAGGTGCCGCCGAACGGCGCCAGGAGATTGATCAACTCGCCGGACTTGTCCTGCACATGGGTGAAGATCGTCCGGTAGTCCAAACTCCCGAACGAGATCCAGACCAACAGCAGACCCAAGATGAAGCCGAAGTCGCCGACGCGGTTCACGAGGAACGCTTTGGTCGCCGCCGCGTTTGCGCTGGGTCGTTCGAACCAATGGCCGATCAGCAGGTACGAGCAGAGACCGACGGCTTCCCAAAAGACGAACAGCTGCAAAAGGTTGTTCGCCAGCACCAACATCAACATGGAGAAGGTGAACAACGCGATATAGGCGAAGAACCGCGCGTAGCCCTGCTCGCCGTGCATGTAGCCGATCGTATAGATATGCACGAGGGAGCTGACCGTGGTGACGAGGATCAGCATGGCCACGGTCAGGCGGTCGAAATAGAGGCCGAGCCCGATCGACAGGTTGCCCGAGGTCATCCAATTGTAGAGCGGAATTTCGACGTTGCGGCCGCCGGCGACTTCGGCGAAGACGAGCCAGGACAGGAGCGCGGAGGTGACCACCGCCGGCACCGCCACGAGGTGCGCGCGTTCTTTGATCCACGAGCCGAAGAGGCCGAGGATCAGAAACGCCGCAAAGGGCAGGAGCGGAATCAGGATCAGATACAGCATCTCACCAACGCAACAGGCTGAAGTCCTCGACGTTGATCGTCGACTTGGCGCGATAGAGCGCGATGATGATCGCCAACCCCACGGCCACTTCCGCAGCAGCGACGGTGAGCGCGAAGAAGACGAAGACCTGCCCCGCGACATGGTGCAGGTAATGGGAAAACGCGACGAAGTTGATGTTCGTGGCGTTCAGCATCAACTCGACCGACAACAAAATCAAAATGATGTTCCGGCGGATGAGCACACCGACCAACCCCGTCACGAAGACGATGGCGCTCAAGACCACATAGTAGGACAGCGGGATCATGTGGCCTGGTGTCCTGTGGGTACGGCCGTCGCGGTCGCGGCATCGGCCTCGTTCGGGTCGACGAGTAAATCCTTTTTGGCGAGCACGATCGCGCCGATCATCGCGACGAGCAGGACCAGCGACGCCAATTCGAACGGAAAGAGGTAGTGCGTGAACAGCACTTCCCCGATGGCTTCGGTATTGCCGGTGGAGGTAACGGCGAATTCTTCGGTCGACGCGGCGGGGCCTTTACGCGCGACGATCAGGATCAACGACTCGACCAAGACGAGCGCACCCAGCGTGGCCGCGATAGGCCATTGCGCGTGGTAGCGGTCTTCGCGCGAAACGTTCAGCAACATGACGACGAACAAATAGAGCACCAAGATCGCGCCCGCGTAGACGATGATCTGCACGGCGGCGAGAAATTCCGCATGGAGCGTCACATAGAGGCCGGCGACGTGGAAAAACAGCACCAACAACGACAAGGCGCAGTACACCGGGTTGCGCAACGTCACCACCAGCACGGCGGTCCCCGCAATCACCGCCGCCAAATAGAAGAAGACCAAATGCTCCACGACACCATCCCTTACTGCCCGTCAGTCGCCCGTCGCTTCGTTCGCCGCCGTCTCTCGTGTATCGCTCCGACACGCCGGCCGCCGTCGATTACTGCGGTTTCTGCGGCACATGCTGGAACGCCACGTTGAAGAACGCGGTGTTCGGATGTTGGAATTCCAATCGTTTTTCGCGCACCGGATAACAGCGGTCGCCGATGGCCAACAGCTGCTGTTTGTTCAAGTGGAGATCGCGCTTGTCGTACACCGCCCATTCGAACTCGCGTGTCATCCCCAGCGCGTCCACCGGACAGGCTTCGACGCACATGCCGCAGAACAGGCAGCGCGTCATGTCCATGTAATATTCTTTGGAGTAGCGTTTTGTCGGTTCGCCCGGCACCTCGCCGCTCACCACGCGGATCACACGCGACGGGCAGGCCGCTTCGCACAGATCGCAGCCCACGCACTTTTCCGTGCCGTCTTCGTAGCGCAGCAACGCGAGCATGCCGCGATAACTGTCCGGCAGCGTCCGCTTCTCGTGCGGATACTGCAGGGTGATCGGTTTGTAGTTGAGAAAGTGCGACATCGTCGCCTTCATCCCGACCAACAGTTCGTAGAACGTAATGGTCTTCACCCAGGCGCGCAGCCGGGTCATGGGAGTCTGGCGAGTATCGACGACGGCGGATGACATGGCGTCTCTCTCGGACTACGGCGTCCCGGTCGGGAAAAAGTAGGCGGCGATGGCCGTGAAGACCACGTTCGCCAAGGCGATCGGCAACATCACTTTCCAACCGAATCGCATGAGTTGGTCGTAACGCAAACGCGGCAACGTCGCGCGCAACCAGAAGAACAGGAACAGGAAGAAATAGACCTTCACCGTGAACCAGGCGATGTTTTCGATCCAGCCGATACTGGTCGGCAAAATCGTGCCGGGGTAGGGCGCGTTCCAGCCGCCCAAAAACAAGATCGACGCGATGCAGGACACCAGGATCATGTTCGCGTATTCGGCCAGGAAGAAAAACGCGAAGCGCATGCCGCTGTATTCGGTGAAGAAGCCGGCGACCAATTCGCTTTCCGCTTCCGGCAAGTCGAACGGGACGCGGTTGGTTTCCGCGACGGAAGAAATCACGTACACGACGAAGGCGAACAGCTGCGGCGCGGGCCAGGCCAGGACGAACCAGTTCCAGAACCAGCCGCTCTGCGCTTCCGTGATCTTTACGAGGCTGAGCGAGCCGGAGAGCAGGATGACGCCGACGATCGCGAGGCCGACGTTTAATTCGTAGCTGATGACCTGCGCGGCCGACCGCAAGCCGCCGAGGAGCGAATACTTGCTGTTCGACGCCCAGCCGCCCAAGATGATGCCGTAGGCGCCGATGGACGCGAACGCCAAGATGTACAAAATGCCGATGTTGATGTCGCTGATGACGAAGGGGCGGAACTGGTGTCCGAACAGTTCGACGGTTTGCGACGGGCCGAACGGAATGACCGCAAAGCCGATCAGCGCCGGGACCAAGGCCAAAATCGGCGCGAGGCTGAACATCAATTTGTTCGCCCCGGCGGGGATGATGTCTTCCTTAAAAAACAGTTTCAGGCCGTCGGCGATCGGCTGCAGGATGCCGTAGGGGCCGACTTCCATCGGGCCCATGCGGTCTTGCATCCAGCCCAGCACCTTGCGCTCGGCGAGGGTGAGCAACATGACGGTCAAGAGGACCACCACCAGCACCGCGGCGATTTGCCCGAGGGCAAACGCCATCTTCACTCCCAGTTCAGTCACGACGGGTCTCCTTTTCGACCTGCACCCACGTTTGCCGAGAGGTCGGCACGCCGGTGCGCGGGTCCGTCACGCAGGTAAACAATACTTTGAGGTCGGTATCGAAATGGTCGGGGAATCGGGCGGTGCCGACCGGAATCCGATCGAGCAACACGACCGTGGTCGAGGCGCTGCCGCGCTCGTTCGACAGGCGCACGCAGTCGCCCTCCGCTAAGCCGCGCGATTCCGCGTCGGCCGGATTCAGCGCCAATGCGCCGGACGCTTGCGCCCGCTGCAGGCCCTTGGCGTGTGTCGACAGTTTCCCCGAATGGAACAGGCTCTGTTCGAGGCAGAGCAACAAGCTGGTTTTTCCCGTGGGCGATAGCGTCGCCGGGAGCGTGTAGCGCGCGGCCAGGTCCGAGGAAAACTCTTCCGAGAGATATTGGTTTACGGCGGCGGCAACGGGTTTGTTGGGCACCGGCGCCGGGCCGAGTTGGCTATAGCCGGGGATCACCGCACGGATCTCTTTCAAAATTTCCTGCGCGTCGCCGTATTCGAGCGGCGTACCCATCAAGTTGGACAGGGCCGACAGGATTTCCCAGTCCGGACGGCTGTCGCCGACTGCGGCGATGGCTTGGCGCACACGCTGCACATGGCCTTCCGTATTCGTGAAGGTGCCGTCCTTTTCCGCGTAGGAACAGGCGGGGAGGACGACATGCGCGAGCGCTGCCGTCTCGGTCATGAATAGTTCGTGGCAGACCAACAGGTCGAGCGACGCAAAGGCTTCGCGGGCCTTTGTATCCGGCGGCAACGAGCCGACGGGATTTTCGCCGACGACGAACATTGCCTTGAGCGTGCGGTTGCGCGCTTGGTCGAGCATCTGCATCAGCGAGGCGCCGTCGCCCGTCGGCACTTCTTCGCCCCACTGTTTGGCCAATCGCTCACGCGCTGCCTTGTCGCGCGGATCGGCGCCGCCCGGGAGAAACTCCGGCATGACGCCCAATTCGAGTGCACCCTGTTCGTTGTTCTCTTCGGTCAGCGGCGCGAGCCCGCAGCCTGGTTGGTCATAACGACCGAGCAGGAGCAGCAGGTCGAGTAGGTTCATCGCGGTTGCGAAGCCGTTCGGATGGCGCAGCGCCGATTGGCCAAGCAGGATCACGGTCTTCGAGCCGTGCAGCAGCGCACTCGCCATTGCCTGGAGGTCCTGCGCCGTCGAACCGGTGGCGGTTTCGAGTGTCGGCCAGGCGAGCGCCGCCGTCCGTTCGCCGATGACGCGGTGATAACTGGGCGCCTGCGTTGCCAGCTTGGCGGCGGCCGAGTCCGGTCCGCTCTGTTCGAGCACGGCTTTGATGAGCGCGAGCACCACGGCGTGGAATCGATCCGGCGTGGCGACGAGATGCTGCGACGATAGATTGGTGATGTTGCTGATCTTGCCGATGGCCGGTTGCAACGTGTCGACGGTGAGCAAGGTGGCGCCGCGTTTTTTGACGGCTTCCTTCACGCGCAAGCCGGTGACGGGATTGGTCTCGGTGATGTTGGTGCCGATCAGCAGCAACGTGTCGGCGGCGACGATGTCGTCGAAGGAGACCGTCCACCGAATCGTGCCGAGCACACGCGCCAGCGCGCGGGCGGCGTTGATCGTGCCGTAGCGCGGGCTGCTGTCGATCTTGTTCGTGCCGACGGCGAGTCGCAAAAACTTTTGGAACAAATAAAGGTCTTCGTTCGTGCAGCGCGCGCCGATCAATCCGGCGAAGGCGTTCGGGCCGTGGGCCAGTTTCAGGCGCACGGCGGTTTCGGCGATGTACTCCAATGCCTCTTCCCAGGTGGCGGGGACAAGTTTCCCGTCGCGGCGGATCAGCGGCTGGGTCAGGCGTTCCGGCGCGGTCGAGACGTGGTAGCCGAAGAAACCGCGCGCGCAGAGGTCGCCGTTATTGCGGCCGGCGCCGTAGGCGGAATTCGCCTCGATGAGCTGATTGTTTTTCGTCTGGAGCGTGATCTGGCAGCCGTCGCCGCAGTAGGTGCAGATCGTATCCGCGCGTTTGAGCATCCACGGCCGATATTCGTACATCGACAGGCGGCTGGTGATCGCGCCGACGGGGCAGATCTGCACACAGCCGCCGCAAAATTCGCAGTCCAACTCGTGCGTGGTGAACGACTTGATCTCCGTCATCGTGCCGCGGCCGACCGGCGCGAGCGCCTTCACGTCCATCACTTCGTCGCAGTAGCGTACGCAGCGCAGACATTGCACGCAGCGGTTCATCTGCGTTTCGATCAAGGGGCTGAAGTATTCCTTCTGGAAGACGCGTTTGATCTCGATGAAGCGGCTCGTCGTCGGCGTGTACTCGTGCGAGAAGTCCTGCAGGTCGCAGCGGCCGCCTTGATCGCAGACCGGGCAATCCAACGGGTGGTTCGCGAGGATGAATTCCAGCACCGATTTATGCGCGTTGTTCACGACCGTGGTGGCCGTGCGGACCGCCATGCCCTCCGAGACCGGCGTGCTGCAGGCGGTCTGGAGCTTGGGCATCTTTTCGACTTCCACCAGGCACATGCGGCAGTTAGCGTCGGGTTTCAGCTTCGGGTGATAACAGAAATGCGGAATCATCACGCCGACACGGCGCGCGGCTTCGATCACCAGCGTGCCCTTCGGGACGCTGACGGGCTGGCCGTCGATCGTGAGATTGACTGTGTCGACTGAGGTCGTCGTCGGCATAATTACGTCAACGGGCTACATCCGTGCGCCGGCCATCGGTAACGATTTGGCCGGGCTCGCGGTCGATTCGCGGATTAATTCTTCGTATTCGGCGCGCCAATATTTCAACGTGCTGAGGATCGGCGACACCTCGGCATCGCCGAAGGCGCAGACCGTTCGGCCCGCGATGTTCTTACACAGATCGGGCAGTGTTTCAAGGTCTTCGGGGCGCCCCTGTTTGTTCCAAATCCGTTTGAGCGTTTGCGTCAACCAGGCGCTGCCTTCGCGGCAGGGACTGCATTTGCCGCAAGACTCATGGTGGAAAAATTCCATCAGGCGGAGCGCCGCCCAGACCATCGGCGTGCCTTCTTCCATCACCGTGACGCCGCCGGAGCCGAGCATGGAGCCGGCCTGCGCGACCGATTCGAAATCCAGTTTCACGTCCAAATGCGTCGGCGTGAGAAATGGCGCCGAGGCGCCGCCCGGAATAAACGCCTTCAAATGCTTGTCGCCGCGCATGCCGCCCGCATGTTCGTAAATGAGTTCCCGCGCGGTGATCCCCATCGGTACTTCGTAGTTGCCGGGGCGTTTCACATGGCCGCTCACGCAGAAGACGCGGGTGCCGGTGCTTTTCGGCGGCGACCCGATGGACGCGAACCACTCGGGCCCGCGCGTCAAAATATGCGGCAGGTTCGCGAGCGTCTCGACGTTGTTGACGACGGTCGGTTTACCGTACAGGCCATGCGTCGCGGGGAACGGCGGCTTCACGCGCGGCAGACCGCGTTTGCCTTCGAGCGATTCGAGCAGCGCGGTTTCTTCGCCGCAGATATAGGCGCCGGCGCCGCGATGGACATGGATAGTACAATTGATGCCGCTGCCGTAAATGTTGGTGCCGAGGTGGCCGGCGGCGCGCGCGTCCTGGATGGCGCGGTTCAGGATCTTGGCGCCGAGCGTGAATTCGCCGCGGATATAAATGTAGGCGGTCTCGCAGCCGATCGCGTAGCAGGCGATGGCGATGCCTTCGAGTACCTGATGCGGGTCGCGCTCCATGAGCTGCCGGTCTTTGAACGTGCCCGGTTCGCTTTCGTCCGCGTTGCAACAGAGGTACTTCGGGCCGCGGTAGTCCTTCGGCAAAAATCCCCATTTGATGCCGGTCGGGAAGCCGGCGCCGCCGCGCCCACGGAGGCCGGACTTGGTGACGGTGGCCGTCACATCCGCCGGAGCGATCTTGCCCAGGATTTTGCGCAAGGCTTGGTAGCCGCCGGTCGCTTCGTACTCGGCGAGGGTGCCGGTGTACCTCGGCTGGGACATATTTTTGAGTAAGACCAGTTCGTGCTTCGCCATGACGTATCGGTCGTGTGTCGTCGGTCGTTATTGCGAACGCTGCGCGGGCTCCGGCCACATAAAGGGACCGCTCCTCAGCGACGACTGCCCGTCGCGCCGAAGGTCCGACAAGATGCGGTCGACCTTCTCTTCCGTGAGCCGCTCGTAGTAGTCGTCGTTGATCTGCATCATCGGCCCGGTCCCGCAGGCGCCAAGGCATTCCACCGCGCTGACGCTGAACAGTTTGTCGGCCGTGGTTTCGCCGGGGCCGATGCCGAGCTTCGTTTTCATCCACCCTAAGACGGTGTCCGAGCCGACCAGGGCGCACATCAGCGACTTGCACACCTGAATGTGGAATTTGCCCAGCGGCTTCAGGTTGAACATCGTATAGAAGGTGGCGGTCTCGTAGACCTGCGGCGGTGTGAGCCGCAGGATGCCGGCGATTTCTTTCATCGCCGCTTCCGAGACGTAGCCTTCCTCGCCTTGCGCCAAATACAGCAACGGCAACAGCGCCGACCGTTTGATCGGATAGCGACTCAGGATGTCGTCGATCTCCGCTTTGTATTTCTCTTTCAGCATGCCGTCTTTCACATGTTGAATGGTCAATGGTGAATGGTGACTGTCCGGAGCTGTTCGGTCCGGAGGCGTCTCATTCAACACTCAACATTCATCATTACGCATTATCTGTCGCACTCGCCCATCACGATGTCGTACGAGCCGAAGATCGTGATGATGTCCGAAATCAAATATCCGCGCGCCATGTGGTCGAACGCGCCCATGTGCACGAACGACGGGGCGCGGATCTTCATGCGATAGGGCCGCGGGCTGCCGTCGCTGACGATAAAAAATCCCAACTCGCCCTTCGGCACTTCCGTCGCGCAATAGGTCTCGCCCTTCGGCGGCTTGAACCCCTGCGTGAAAATAATGAAGTGGTGAATCAGGCTTTCCATGTCGCGCATGATGTGCGCCTTGGGCGGCGGAATGATCTTCGGCGCGTCGCCCATGATCGGTCCGTCCGGCATCTGATCCAAACACTGGCGGACGATGCGGCAGCTCTGGCGCATCTCCTCCATCCGAATCCAGTAGCGGTCGTACGTGTCGCCGTTTTTGCCGACGGGAACGTCCCACTCCACCTTGTCGTAGGCGCCGTAGGGTTCGATCTTGCGCACGTCGTAGTCGACGCCCGAGCCGCGCAACGTGGGGCCGGTGAGGCCGAAGTTGATCGCGTCTTCCGCCGAGATCACCGCCACGTCCTTGGTGCGGCCGATCCAGATGCGGTTGTTCATGATCAAGCTGTCGTACTCGGCGATGTGTTCGTAGAACGTCTCCAAAAACGCGCGCATCCGCGCCACGAGATCGGGCGTGAAGTCGCTGTCGACGCCGCCGATACGGAAATAGTTCAACGTCAGGCGCGCGCCGCAGAGTTTCTCGAACAGGTCGAGCAAGACTTCGCGCTCGCGGAACGTCCAGAAGAAGACGGTCATCGCGCCGATGTCGAGCGCCTGTGTGCCGAGCCAGAATAGGTGACCGATGATGCGCTGGATTTCCGCAACGATCGTGCGGACGTATTCGGCGCGCTCGGGCACTTTCAGGCCGAGCAATTTTTCGACCGTGCGGACGTAGGCGTAGTTGTTGGTCATCGAGCACACGTAGTCGAGCCGGTCCGTGTGCGGAATGACCTGCATATAATGGAGGCCTTCGGCCAGCTTCTCGACGCCGCGGTGCAGGTAGCCCAAGTCCGGTGTGGCCTTCACGATCCGTTCGCCGTCCAGTTCCAACACCACACGCAACACGCCGTGGGTACTGGGGTGCTGCGGCCCCATGTTCAGCAACAATTCTTCTTTGCGCCGGTTCGACGGGACAGGCGGCGAGGCGGCGACGGCGGTGCCGTTGGACGATGGCGATGCGCCGGATGCCGTCGCGGTCGGTTTCGCGCCGTTCGTGAAACTCTCGGCGAGGAATACGCGCTTCTCGGCTTCGTCCACTTCCTGCGACAATTCCATCTCCGGCTCGTCCAGCCGTGGAATAAACGGAAACGAGCCGCGCCAACCGCGACCTTCCGCGGGGAAGTCTTTGCGCAGCGGATGGCCTTCGTCGAAATCGTCGGGCATCAAGATGCGGCGTAAGTCGGGGTGGCCGACGAAACGGATCCCCATGAGGTCGTAGACCTCGCGCTCCATAAATTCTGCGCCGCGCCAAATGTGGGTGACGGTCGGCAGCGACGGATCGTCTTCCGTCACACGCGCCTTCACGCGCAGACGGATGCGGTGTGCGATCGAGAGCAGTTGGTAGACGACTTCGAACCGCTCCGGCGCGTCGGGGTAATCCACCGAGCAGACGTCCGTGATGTGATCGAAGGCCAGGGCCGGATCGTCGCGCAGGAAACGGCCGATCTCGGCGATACGCGACGCCTGGACGCGCGCGATCAATTCGCCGCGCGCTTGGTCCACCTGGACGGAGACAATCGCGTCGGGGAACTGCGCCTTCAATCGTTCGAGAAAGGGATGCGTAGAATTCGGCATTCGATGCTCAGCACTCAGCGTGCAACAACCGCACGATATCGTCGATCTACTTCACGAACACTTTTTCGCGTTGAATCTTTTCTTGGAGCTTCAGCAACCCATCGAGCAACGCCTCCGGGCGCGGCGGACAGCCGGGCACGTACACGTCGACCGGAATGATTTGATCGACGCCTTGGACGACGCTGTAACTGTTGTAATGGTTCCCGGACGTGGCGCAGGACCCCATCGACATGACGTAGCGCGGCTCGGGCATCTGGTCGTAAATACGGCGGATGACCGGCGCCATCTTGCGCGTGACGGTTCCGGCGATGATCATCAAGTCCGACTGACGCGGCGACGCGCGGAACACCCCGGCGCCGAAGCGGTCGATATCGTACCGCGCCGACACGGCGGCGATCATCTCGATGGCACAACAGGCCAACCCGAACGTCATCGGCCATAGCGCCGACTTGCGGGCCCAGCCGACTAACGCGTCGATATTCGTCGTGATGATGTTCGGCTCAAACTGACGCTCTAACATGCTCACGTCGGATCACTCCTTTACGTACACGCGCCCTAGTCCCACTCCAACGCGCCCTTTTTCCAGGCGTACCAAAACCCCACGATCAAGATGGCGATGAACACGATCATTTCGACCAGGCCGATCAAGCCGAGCTTTTGATAGGCGACGGCCCAGGGGATCATGAACACCACTTCGATGTCGAAGACCACGAACAGCATCGCGATGATGTAGTACCGCATCGGGAACTGCACGCGCGCGTCTTGGAAGAGCGGGCTGCCGCTCTCGTACGGAATCAGCTTCGCCTTGTACGGCTTCGACGGGCGCACGAACCAGCCCGCGATCAGCGACACCGCGCCGAAGACGAACGCCACCATCATAAACAGGACGATGGGGATGTAATTTAATGGGACGGCTTCGTTCGACATCGTGCTTTAGTTCGTCGTCGGCTGCGGCGCCGGGTCCAGGCTGTCTTCGAAAAATGGTGTAAGGCGCAGGCCGTCGAGTGTGGCGTGCGGCATACCCTTGCTGTGCACCAGCACTTTAAAGGTCGTGCCCATGCCGTGCGGCCGCAGGAGGTGTCCGATGGACAACAGCTCCGGCGAATCGTCCGGTAGCGTCGCACAGTAGGCTTCGATACCTAGGCCCATCAAAAAACTCATTTGGTTCGTGAAGCCGGCGACCGTCAATCCGGCGTCGCGTCCGGCGGCGGCCAGATTCGTAAAGTCGACGTGGCTCGTCAGATCCTGTTGGCCGACCGATTCCAGGAGATTGTCCGAGACACGATGTTTCGAGTAGCTGCGCAACGTTCCCTGGCGTCGCTCCGATCCGTAGAGATCCTTGGCCGAGTGTCCATAGTCGATGGTGATGACGAACCCCTGTCGGAGTACGGAGGCGACCGTCTGGATCCAGTCGGCGGCCTGCAGGTTCACGTCGGCGATGGCGCCGTCGGCGAGTGTCACTCCGATGCGGTGGAAATACTCGGCGAGCGCAGGCGTCGAGAGCGCGCCGGTCTCGACCGTGAGGCGGTCGTCTGTGAGGCCGATACGATGTTCAACGAGTGTGCCGTTCAGCATCTGCACACGATGGACGGGGAATGCGTCGACGAGTTCGTTCGACAAGACGAGGCCGGTCACGCTGTTTTGCGGAAGGTCGCTGAGGTCGTCGTGCCAGATAATCTGCGCAGCTGGCGCGGTGCGATCAAGCCAGGGCGCGAGCGTTTCGCGTTGCATGGCACGATGCGCAGGGCTTCGGTCGATCAGCACGTATCGAAGGCGCCTGAAGAGCGACGGGAAACGTGTCTCACAGGCGGAGAGTATGTCGCGAGCCAGCAGTCCCTTGCCCGCGCCGACTTCGACGACCGTGATCGACTCGGGTGATGTCAGTAGGCGGTCGATCTGGTCGAGTTGTCCGGCCAGCGCCCACCCGACAACCGGGTGCACGTCGGAGCTGGTGTAGAAGTCGCCGGCGAAGCCGATGCGTGGACGAACGTCATAGGTCCCTTGGCCCATGTAATAACCCCAATCGGGGTGATACAGCGCCAGGTCCATGAAGCGCGCCACGGTCATCGGACCGTGCGTGGCGATCTCGTCGGAGATGAGGGCGAGCAATTCCGGGTGACCCGGATTCACGTCAGAACTCTCCCCCCGTCGCCTGTTCTGTGCCGTTACAGGTGACACCAATCCCTTCCCCAAAAATCGCAGGAAAAAAGGGCCCTAGAGTAAGGGGGAAGTAGTTGAAAAGTCAATGCGAACGGCACGCGGAGAAGTGCCTCGCGAGAAGGCGAAACGATGGACCGGGTCGCGCGCGCAGCGAGGCCGCCTCCCGCAGAGGGTGCAGGAAGCGGCGGTCGCGCTGTGAGAACCGGAGTATTGTCGCTGGGACCGATAGACCTATGCCTGAAGCGACGACGAGAGCTCCTTGAGGAACGCCTGCTCGTCGGCGCTCACCCGTTCGCCGCCGATGCCCAGGAATCCGCCTTCCTTTGCAGCCTGGGTCACGGTGTCGGCGAGCTGCATCAGGAAATGTTTATACGCTTCGGTATCGTCCGGCGCGCCTTTGGAGGCGAGCAGCTTCATTGCGTCGGCGCTTTTCGCCAAGGCTTCGGCGCGGAGCTTCGCCTTCGTGCCTTCCGGATCGGTGAACGTCACCTGCGACTTGATCGCCGCCTGTGCCTGCTCTAATTCTTCTCGTGCTGCGAGGTCACGGATAAGGCCGTTTGCGGCTTTGCTCGCTTCGACGAAACTTTTCGCCGTCGCAAATCCTTCCTTGATCGTACCCAATCCGCTGTTGCCCGCCAGGGTCGCGGCGGCCGCCACAAAATGCGGCGTATCACGCAAGGTCGCCCACTCGTCAGCCGAAAATGCAGCTTTCCCAGTCATGGCATCCTCCTCATGAAAAATGGTGGTGAGGCCCTCGCTTGCCCGATCACCATACTGCGACTAGCAACAAGTCGCCATCCGGGCAAACCCTAGTTACCCGATACCTCAACCGGCGAATCAGTTTGAAGCAGGTGCGTGAGATCGAGGTCGTTGTGGAACGAGTGTATAGAAGGTGCGCGGTCGATGGAGGGAGGGCCTGCGGGGCTTATCGTCGATAAATTTCTCGGCGATGTCCAACACGGAGGATCACGATATTGTCGTGGTCGAGGTCGAATACCACGCGGTAGTCGCCGATACGAAATCGGTAGGAGCCTAGGTCAGACTGTTTGAGCGGCTCTGCATGCCTGAGCGGGTTGGATTCGAAACGCAGTAACGTCTTGCCGATACGAGCCCGAATATCCGAAGGAAGTGCGTCGATATCCTTGATGGCGCGGTGGGTATACCGCAGGCGGTATGTCACCGACCGAACACTTCGGCGTGTGACTTCGTCCGTCCGGCTTTGGCGTCTTTTCGCGCCTCGCGGATACTGCGGAGATATTCGGGGGAAGTTGCGGCGATCAGATCTTCAAGAAATGCAATACGAGCCGTCTTTTTCATACTCTTGACGGCTTTGATGATCGTGTCCGGACTGATTTCCATTCGCAGGGCCATTCCCATGCCTGACCTCATACGAGAGTGTGACGTGTTCTGGGTGAGGCAGCATACTGCCTGCGCGACTAGGTCCCGTGGCACTTTTTGTATTTTTTGCCGCTGCCGCAGGGGCAGGGATCGTTTCGGCCGACTTTATCCGCGTCGGATTTTGCCGTGCTCGGTGACGACAAGGTTTCGTCGCCGTGGCTCAGCGTCATCCGCTGGGGGCGGACCGGCGGCAGTATCGGCGCCATCTGCGGCGGCGGTGCGGGTGGCGGTACCGGCATCGGCGTCGGTTGACTTGCCGTAGGTGCGGCGCTCTGCGGCGCTGGTGTGGGCGGCACCACCGTCGTGCTCGACGGCGGGAACGTCACGGGCGGCGGAGGTGGGGGTGGCGGCGCTTCCATCTGACGCACTTCTTGAATGCGGAAGAGGCGCTCCAACGTGTCCGACTGAATGCGCTCCATGAGGCGCGAGAACATGTCGAACCCTTCGCGTTTGTATTCGATCAGCGGATCTTTTTGCCCGTAACCGCGCAGGCCGATGCCGTCGCGCAGGTGATCCATGCCGAGCAGATGTTCTTTCCAATGGTGGTCGATGACTTGCAACAGCAGGAGTTTTTCGAGCTGCCGCAAAATCTCCGCCGGAATGTCGCGTTCCTTTGCGGCGTAGGCCTGCTGCACGGCCTTCTGCATGTCTTCCACAAGCGCGTCGCGGCCCATTTCCTTCAACGCGTCGATCCCGCCCGGATGGAGCTCGGCGATGTCTACGCCGAATTGGCCATGCATCGACTCCGCGAGGCTCTTGAAGTCCCATTCTTCGGGATATTGCTCTTCGGGGCAGCAGACGTTCAGGAAGTTGTTCACGACATTGTTCATCATGTCGCGCACTTCGCCGGAAATGTCAGCGCTCGTGAAGACTTGGCGGCGGTGCTGATAGATGATCTCCCGCTGCTTGTTCATCACGTCGTCGTATTCGAGGAGCTGTTTGCGGATCTCGAAGTTGTGCGCTTCGACCTTTTTCTGCGCGTTTTCGATGGCGCGGGTCACCATGCCGTGTTCGATGGGCACGCCTTCTTCCATGCCGAGTTTCAGCATGAGGTTCGAGACGCGTTCGGAGGCGAAGATGCGCATCAAGTCGTCTTGCAGCGAGAGGTAAAAACGTGAGGAGCCGGGGTCGCCCTGGCGACCGGCGCGGCCGCGCAACTGGTTGTCGATGCGGCGGCTCTCGTGCCGTTCGGTGCCGAGGATGTGGAGCCCGCCGGCGGCGACGACATCGGCTTTGTTTTTCTCGCAGTCTTCTTTGATCTTTTGCAGGACGAAGGGCTGCTGATCCTCGGGAATCCCGTCGCCCTGATAGAGGAACTGCTTGAACATGAAGTCGGGGTTGCCGCCGAGCAGAATGTCGGTGCCGCGGCCCGCCATGTTCGTCGCGATCGTCACGGCGCCTTTGCGCCCTGCTTGCGCGATGATCTCGGCTTCGCGCTCGTGGTACTTGGCGTTGAGGACGTGGTGTTTCACGCCTTGGCGACTGAGCATGCCGGAGATGCGCTCCGACTTTTCGATCGACACGGTGCCGACGAGCACGGGTTGTCCCGCTTGGTGGCACTCTTTGATTTCTTCGACGATGGCGTTGAACTTTTCCGGCTCGGTGCGGAAGACGACGTCGGCGTAGTCTTTGCGGATGTTCGGCCGGTTGGTTGGGATGACGTTCACGTCGAGGTTGTAGATCTTCGCGAACTCGGCCGCTTCCGTGTCGGCGGTGCCGGTCATGCCCGCGAGTTTTTTGTACATGCGGAAGTAGTTCTGGAAGGTGACGGACGCGAGGGTCTGGTTTTCGTTCGCGATCTTGACGCCTTCCTTCGCTTCCACGGCCTGGTGCAAGCCGTCGCTCCAGCGGCGGCCCGGCATCAAGCGGCCGGTGAACTCGTCGACGATGATGACTTCGCCGTCCTTCACCACATATTCCACGTCGCGCTTGTAGAGCGTGTGCGCCTGCAGCGCTTTGATCGTGTGGTGGACCAAGTTCATGTTGGCCGCGTCGTACAGATTGTCGACGCCCAACAGTTGTTCGACGCGTGCGTTGCCTTCTTCCGTCAGCGAGGCGGTTTTGGTCTTCTCTTCAATGGTGTAGTGCTCTTCCGCCTTGAGCTGCGGAATGATCGCGTTGCACCGATAGTAGAGGTCGGTCGTGTCGTCCGTCGGGCCGGAGATGATCAGCGGCGTGCGCGCTTCGTCGATCAGGATGCTGTCGACCTCGTCGACGATGGCGAAGTTCAGCTCGCGCTGCACGCACTGGCGGATGTCGCTGACGATCAAGTTGTCGCGCAGGTAGTCGAACCCGAATTCGTTGTTCGTGCCGTACGTGATGTCGGCGCGATAGGCTTCCTGGCGGCTGCAGGGACGCAGGTGCTGCAGGCGGCGGTCGCTGGCTTCGTAGGTCGGGTCGTACAGGAACGACGCGTCGTGCTGGATGATGCCGACCGTGAGGCCGAGAAAGTTGTAGAGCTGCGCCATCCACTGGGCGTCGCGTTTGGCCAGGTAGTCGTTGACGGTGACGAGGTGCGCGCCGAGGCCGGAGAGCGCATTCAAATAGAGCGGCAGCGTCGCGACGAGGGTTTTACCTTCGCCGGTCTTCATTTCGGCGATGCGGCCCTTATGGAGAATCATGCCGCCGAGGAGCTGCACGTCGAAGTGCCGCATGTTGAGGCGGCGACGGCCGGCTTCGCGGCAGACGGCAAACGCTTCCGGCAGCAAATCGTCCAAGGTTTCGCCGGTCTGGAGCCGCGCGCGGAACTGGACTGTCTTCTCCGCCAACTCCTCGTTCGTGAGCGGCGTCAGGGACGATTCGAGCGAGGCGATCTTCTCGACGATCGGGCGGAGCGCCTTGATCTCGCGGTCGTTTTTACTGCCGAAAACCAGATTCAGGGCGCGTGTCAGCATACGTCACTTGGGTGAAGGACCATGTCGTCGGTTCGGCGTGCGTCGAAGCATGCGTGAGGATGACCGCGGCGGGACACCCGACAGAACCGCTCGGAGTATAACGTAACCTACCGATGAATCCTATAGCAAAGGCCGAGCGGCGGACGCGATGACGATTCGACCGCATGGTGGGCGCGTGTGTCACGTTCTTCTACGTGCAGCGACATTCTTGACAGCAGCTAGTCGGCACCCGTAGCATCCGGCTCCGTATGATGTACCCGCAGCACCGTCATCGCGTCTCGATGCGCCGCACGTGGATGTTGTCCTGCGCGCTCGCCTGCCTCGTGGCGGTTGGCCTGAGTTCGTTCGCCTGGAGTATGGGTGGGCGAGTTCCCGCGGTCGGTATGCCGGCGGCGGATTTTCAGTTGGTCGATCTCGACGGGAAGTCCCGCACACTCTCCGACTATCGCGGCAAGTTGGTCGTGCTGAATTTCTGGGCGACCTGGTGCAAGCCCTGTACGGCCGAGATGCCGGCGATGCAAGCTGCCTACGAACGGCTCAAGGACAAGGGCCTTGTCGTCGTCGCCGTCAATGAACTTGAAAACGAAACGCGTGTGCGGCAACACATCGCCGAATACGGCCATACCTTTCCCGTGCTGCTCGATCGCAACAATAGCGTCGCCAATCTCTACGGTGTGTTCGGGTTGCCCGTCACGGTGTTTATCGACGGCAACGGGATCGTGCAGGAATACGTGAAGGGCAGCTTGCTGACCGAACAAAAGATTCAAGACGTGTTCGAGCGTGTGCAGGCCAAAGCTGGCTTGCGCGCGTCTCTCCGATAATCATGTCGTCTCTTATCCATTATAGCGGTGCGTATTGTGGGGCGCGTCGCCTACGCGGCATGCAGTGGACGGCGATTGGGCTTGCCGCGTTGCTGCTGGCCTTGAGTGCGATGATGTATCCCGCGATGGTGCCGCACAGCGCCCATCACGCGCACCATGAAGCGACGAGCCATGCGTCCGCGCTCTGTTCGTGGATGTGTGCCGCCGACCATGCCGCGGATGTCGGTGTGTCGCTCGTGCCGGTCGCCCTTGCGATTGTGCCCGATCTTCATGTCCAGTCTCTCCTCGCTCCGGATCACCCGATCCAGTTCGCTCGCGCCTCAC
The DNA here is from genome assembly GCA_046351095.1 of Nitrospiraceae bacterium. Lineage (GTDB taxonomy): Bacteria > Nitrospirota > Nitrospiria > Nitrospirales > Nitrospiraceae > BQWY01. Next base: position 1,822,662 of record JAXLZC010000001.1, on the reverse strand, counting down.
GCGCACCGCCCGTTCTCACTGTCTAATTCTCGTTTCTCACAGGCTGCAGTCGTGCTGCGCGCCACCGTCCTCCGAGGGTGTGTGTCCGTAGTCCACTGAGCGCCTGACGTGGAAGGATCCTTGTCATGTCTATCGGTCGTGTCGCCAAGATGTTGGCTCGTGTGATTGGGGTACGTGCGCGCGCTGTGTGTATCGCCGCGAGTGCCGCGCTTGTGGTGGGTGCCTCGGTCCTGCCGGCTCAGGCGTCCTGCGGGGCGGTGAGCTGCTTCGTCGTGATCGGTTCGCAGCAACAGGTTCCGCAAAAGGGGTTGCTGACGGTTAATCTCATTTATAACCACACGCCGTCGGAAGCGGCGTCGGGGCAGGGCGGCGGCATTCCGTTTTCCAGCCAGGGCTCGCGCCAACTCATTCTCGCGAATCTGAACGTGAACGCAATTCGTACGCTGGTGCGCACGGCAACGCTCGACATGAACTATGGATTGACCGACCGCCTCGGTCTCCAAGTGACGGTGCCCTACAAGTTTGTCCATGCGGACGCGCAACTGGGTTTGAATACGTCCGCGCCCTATGCGGACCGCGGTATCGGCGATATGCGCATGACGCTCAAATACAACGTGCTGCCGACGTTGCGCAGCATGGTGGTGTTCGGCGTGGGCGTGGATCTGCCGACCGGCGACTACAATCAGCGCGGCAGCACAGGGGCGCTGGCCGAATCGACCTTACAGATCGGCAAGGGGCAGGTCGGCGTCGTGCCGACGGTCTATCAATCCTACGAACTGATCCCGCACCGGCTGAATCAATTCGCGATGGCAAGTTATCGCCACACGTGGCGTAACAGCGACGGCTATCAGTTCGGCGACGAGCTGAACGTCAGCTTCGGGTTCAACATCATCCCGTTCGAAAAGGCGCCGTGGCTCGTGCTGATGCAGCAGGTGAACTATCGCTGGATCCAGCAGGACAACCTCAATTCGACCTTGTCGATCTACGATCCCATTTTGCAACGAACGATCTTGTTGGACGGGCGCCGATTAAATCGCGACGTGCCGACCACGGGGTCGACCTATCTCGCGTATTCGCCGGGCATCATGCTGAATCTGTGGGATTTGGCCTCGGCCTATTTTATTGCGCAGATTCCGGTGGCGCGCGATTTCAACGGTAATTTGGAACAACAACTCAGTTTTATCGGCGGCATCACGAAGACGTTTAATGTTCCATCGCCCTTCTAAGTACTGGATGGCTCGCGTGGCCGGCGGATTGGCGCTGTGCCTTGTCTTGTGGCTGGGTGTTCTTGCCCCGGTCCAGGCGGTGGTCTGCGAGCACGATAGGATGCATGCCGGTGTGGCGCACGAGCGGGGCCTCTGTGCGTGGTTCTGCGCGTCGCATGATGGGAGTGCGCCGCTCGGTGGTGCTGGCCACGCAGTTTTTGCGGATGCCGAGACGTTGTGTGCGGGCGGGCCCCTATGCCCGGTCGTCGCTCCGGACGAAGAGTCGCGGGGTGCGCGCGCACCGCCGTCCGTTGGATAGGACTGACACGATTGGGGCGGACGATTTTTTTGTTACACCGAAGGAGTTGTCACATGCGGTACAGCATCAAGAAAAAACAGACCATGAACGTCAGTGGCCGTCGCCTTGCAGCGGGGATGGCGGTTGGGATGAGTTTCGCAGCGCTTATGGCTTGCGGCGGCGGGGATAGTAACAATACGGCACCGGTTACGAATCCCAGCACGGGCAGTGCGGGCCAGACGAAGCCGCTCGTGTTCGTGAACAACACGGCGGATAAGACGCTCAGCGTGATCAAGCACGACGGCGACACGAACAATCAGGTCATCGCGACGCTCGGGACCAACAACGAATTTAAGGGCGCGGCGTTGGGCGACATGATCTCGTCGTCCGGCGATTGGATTTTTATGAACCTCGCAGCGGCCAACGGTGTGGCGTTGATCGACCCGATCAGCGGTGCCACCCCGATCGTCGAGACGGTCCTTCAGACCGGCGAACGCCCGGTGCACATCTATCGCGATGCGAGCGACGGCGAAGTGATCTGGTCGATGAACGACGGGAACGCGACGACCGGCGTCGATGGGGTGAACTGCGCGGCACAAGCGCAAGGCTCCGTCACCGTGATGCATAATTCGCATCTCGGTCCCGGCGGTGTCGTCCCGAAAGTCATCAAGACGATTTGCTTCGGCGCAGGCCACAAGGTGACGGCGTTTGCGCGGCCGACGGCCACGAATGCGAATATCGCCAAGCGCGCCTTCATCACCAGCGCGAACAGCGGCGAGATGACCGTCATCGATGCGGATGAATCGTCAGGTACCTATTTGACCATCCTCAAGAAGATCGATCTCTGCGACAGCACGAAAGAAACGACGGCGTGCGATGCGGATGTGGAAACGGCCAATCACGCACATCCACACGGCATTGCCTGGTCCGTGGCGACGGGGAAGGTCTACAGCTATCAGGAAGAGTACGAGAACATCGTCGAAGTCGATCCGACGACGATGGCGGTGACACGGAAAGTCGATATCGCCCCGTTCACCTCCTACGGTATTACGCCGGACGGCAAGTATCTCTTACTGCGCGGGACGGATAAGACGTCGGATCCGGCGCACATCCAAGGGTTGCTCGGCGCCATCGATCTGACTGCAAACACCTTGACGGTGGTGGCGCTCCCGGCGATTCCAGACGTGTCGCCCGGTTCGTTTAAGTTCAGCCCGGACAGCAAGGCGTTGTACCTCACGCAGGTCAATTCCGATGCGACATGGACAGCAGCGCAGCAAGCGAACGTGAAGAAGGATAAGTTGTTGGCGATCAACGCGACGGGCTTGCCGACCGCATTGGTGACGGTGAAGGAAATCGATCTCTTGGCGTCGGCGACAGGCCACAGCCAGGATTTGCACGTGCATGACGGTGCACTCAAGCACGTGTGGGTGACGAACAAGAGCGACAACTCGGTGTCCGTCATCAATGCGACGACCAACACCATCGTGCAGCGTGTTCCTGTCGGGACTGCCCCGGGCGGGTTGATGGTGTACGAGAGCAGCGCGGTGTCTGGCGCGGCACACGATTCGACCGGTGTGTCGGCGCAAGCGATCGTGATCGGACCGGATCCAGCCGAATTCGGCGACGCGTTCGTACAGTAATCACGGTGCGTCGCTGGGCGCGCCGATGACGGCGCGCCCAGTGCTCGCTCTCTCGATTGTGACGAGGTTGAAGGAGGGGGCCTCGGCTCCTGTCCTATCTTGTCCTATATACAAGTGGTGCTCCGGTTGAGTAGGATTCGCGCAACGGTTCTGGACAGCAGTCCATACCGTGTCTAAGAGAGTGGTATTCGCGTGATGTGGTTCGGGTTCACCAGCAGCGTCGGCAGAAACCAGTCGCACGGTCGCACCATGTGGTGTCCGCTGCTGGCCGGCATGCTGGTCATCTGCCTCGTTGCGATGTCGGCGTTGCTGTATCCCGCGACGCTGCCGCATCTGTTCCACCATTCGCCTGATCATTCCAGCGGGCATACATCCACCGTGTGTTCGTGGCTGTGCCAGATGGGGCCTGGCGCCCTCGTCGAAGCCAGCGTTCATACCGATGTGCTGTTCACGCAGTCGTTGATCGAGCCCCCCTTGGCCGATCAAGTCGTTCGTCTCCTCCTCCTCAGTTCGTCTTCTCGCGCACCTCCATCACAGACTATCGGGTAACGCGTCCTCGCTCCGTATCGTCGGGGCGGTTCGCGCATTGTTTCCTGAGCGCCGCGCTTTCGGTCTCGACACCATGGGTGTCGTTGCCGCCGCCGATGCTGAGGTTCTCGTTCCATACCGATATTGTCCATCAGGGAGGATTCTCGTGATCTCGCAACGATTGAGAGCAAGAGTTCGTACCATCTCCGCCGCTGCGCTGGCGTTGGGATTGGCATTGGGGCTGTGGGGTATGGTCCCGCAACAGGCCGCTGCCGAAGGAAAGGCCGAAAAATCGTTCACCGGCCTCGTGACCGATGCGCAGGGTGTGGAAACTGAAATCAAAAACATCGTGTTTTATTGGGAAGAAAAATTGAGCGAAACCTCGTTCGTGCCGCACGAGTTGCGGCATGTGCCCGCCAAGCGGGGCACGGCGACCGTCAACATCAAGTTCGACACGATCAAACAGATCGACGTGAAGCCGGGTGCCGAGAAGACGGCGCCGACGATGACGGTGACGTTGGCGAACGGCAAGTCGGGCGACTTTGTGCCGGCGGTGAACGGCAGCTTCAAGGGCGAGTCGGATTTCGGCCCGCTGGACGTGCCGGTCCATGCCGTTTCCAAGGTGGTCTTGAAGTAAGACGGCGGCAGCTCGACGCATCGGATTGTCCGGCGCGTACGTAGAGCAAAGAGCGAGGCAGGGGATTCATCAGATGGACGCACCTTCAACATCGACCATGGACGACATGACCGTCGTGACGTTGCCGCAGGGCGGAGACGCGCGCACGGTGTGGCAAGGGTGGGGGCTTTCGACGGCGGTGCATATCACGTTGGCGGCGGCCATCGTCTTCGCGATGCAGCAGATCACGCCGCCGAAGGATCCGCCGTTTCGATGGAATGTGGCCATGGTGGAGCCGCCTCTGCCTGCTCCGGCACCCACGCCTGAACCCACAGTCCAGCCGGAACCGCCGCGCCCGGTCACGCCGCCTCGTCCGCGACAGGTCGTACAAGACACGCCGCCGCCGACGCCACAGGTGATGACGCGTGAAGTTGTTTCGCGCACGGTTCCGGCACCGGTCGAGCGAGCCGAGCCGACGCCAGAAGTGAAACAGATCCAACCGGTCGTGCAGGAGCGTCAGGTCGTACAGCAGCAGGAAACGCCGAAGGCCGTGGAACGTGTGACGGAGGTCGCGACGACGCCGACCGCGCAGGTGGTGGAGCAACACACCGCCGTCGTTGAGCATGCGACGCCCGTCCATGCCGCTGAAACCGTGATGGATGTGCAGGCGCCGACCGTGGTCGCATCGGCCGCACCGGTCGAAACCAGCGTCAGCGCAGAAGCAGTCGTGGAGCGAACGGTCGTCGAGGCGGCGCCCAGTGCGGCCGCTGCCGTCGAAGCCGCCGCTCCGGTCGAGCGGGCCGCGCCTGTCGTCGAGACCAGAGAGAGTGCATCGCCTGCTCCGATCGAAGCGCCTGCGGTGCCTGCCCCTGTCGAAGCGCCGGCGCCTCCGGTTGTGGCGACCGCTCCGGAACCCGTGCGCACCGAAGAACATCAGATGGTCGCGAAGGTGGTGCCGCAGCATAAGACGCCGTCGAAGGCGGACTATGCCTGGTTGGCCGACTCGCTCCATCGCCGCATCGTGGAGCTGCGCCACTATCCCAGCACCGCGCGGCTCAACGGATGGGAAGGCAAAGTGGTGTTGCGTGTCACGTTGAAGAGCAACGGCGAGTTGGAACAGGTCTCGATCGTGAAAAGTTCCGGCTACGAATCGCTCGACAACGCGGCGATCGAAGCGGTGCGGCGCGCCTGTCCGCTCCATATGAAACAGCAGATCACGACGCCGAACGTCGTGGTGAACGTGCCCATTAATTACAGCCTTAGCCAATAGGGCGGAACCGGTGGGATCCTTCATGCACCACATACAGTCGGGATCGCACAATCGTCAGCCGAACGTCGCGCGTCGCATGTGCGAGCTTGGGATGTATGCGGCACTGGCCGCCGTGGTCGCGAGCAGCGCTGCGCCCGTCCTCGCAGCCGACTCGGCGCCTGCCGATCGTGTCTATCAATTGGGCGCGAAGTCGGTGATGGAACTGAAGGTAAAAAGTGTCGTCGGTCCATCGCTGCAAGTCGACGCGCAAGGTCGAGTCGGTGTGGCCTGGATGGAAGACGACAAGGACGTGCGCACGGTGTTCTTCGCGCGCGGTGCGGAGCCTGGTGTGACGATCGGCACACCGACTCGGATCAATCAACCGGACGAAGTGCCGTACTGGCGACAGGAAACGCCGGCCCTCGCGGTCGACGGCGACGAGATCTACGTAACCTGGGCGCTGACGCACCCGAAATTGACGCCGGAGCAACCGCTCGCGACGCAGTTACGACTCAGCCGCTCGTCGAACGGCGGACAGTCGTTCGGCCCGTCCGTCTTGGTGAACGACGACAGCGGCGTCATCCAGCACACGTTCGATGCGCTGCATCGCGACACAAGCGGTCGCGTGCACGTCTCCTGGATCGACGCGCGCGACGCCCAAGAAGGCAAAAAGAAGGAATCGGCCACCTACGCCGCGCGGTCGATGGATCGCGGGACGAGCGTACTGAAGAATGTGAAAGTCGACGGCGGGACCTGCGTCTGTTGCCGAACCGCACTCGCGTCCGGACCTGACGGAACGCTGTATGTCGCCTGGCGTAAAGTCTACGAGGGCGAGATTCGCGAAACGGTCGTCGCGCGGTCGCTGGACGGCGGAGAAACATTCTCCCCGCCGGTCATCGTCGGCAATGACAAGTGGGTGTTCCCCGCCTGCCCGCATCGACCGGCGTCGATGGGTGTCGATGCGCAGGGGCGTTTGTACGTGGTGTGGTACACCGAGGGTGTGGACGAAACGCCGGCGATCTTTCTCGCGACCTCGGACGATCGCGGCGAAACCTTCTCGCCCAAGCGCCAGTTGAACACCGCAAAAAATACGTTTCCCGACCATCCGCAACTCGCGGTCGATGCCGAAGGGCATGTGGTCGTGATGTGGGAAGAGCAGGCGCCGGTGAAGCGAGACGTCGTGATCAGCGTCTCGACGGATCGTGGCCAGACGTTTACGGCGCCGCACAAAGTGAACGACAAAAAAAGCCAAACACCCGCGGTCGCGACGAATGCGCGCGGACAATTTGCGCTGGGGTGGATGGAGCACGGGATGCCGGGCCATAAGATGGTGCTGCAGACGTTGCGGTTTCCCGATGTGAAGTCGGCGGCCGTGCACGAGGGGCCACGCGAGTGACGGTGTCCGTTCACCATGGGCGTGCGGTCGGTGCGTCGATACGCCGCGGCATCGTGGTGATGCTCTCAATGATGGTGATGTCCATCGTGTGGACGGCTGTCGCGATAGCGGCGCCCTCGGCGACCGACGAACGTATGGCGGCGCTGCGGATCGCGCGTCCGACACCGGCACCTGCCGCGCCGTTCGATCTGGTCGCGCTGGATGGTGGGCGTGTGGATCTGCGGACGCTGGCGGGTAAAGTTGTGCTGATCAATTTTTGGGCGACCTGGTGTGGGCCCTGTAAAGAAGAGATGCCCACATTCGAGCGCTTGCGCCAGCATGTCGACTCGTCACGCGTGGTGGTGTTGACGATCACGACCGACATGCAACGGGACGGTATCCGACATTTTCTCGCCGGACTGCATGTGAAGCTCCCTGTACTCTTCGACGAAAATCAGGACATCTCGCAAGCGTATTTTGTGCGCGCCCTGCCGACCAGCGTCATCATCGATCCGAAAGGGATGGTGGTCGGACGCGCGGTCGGCACTCGCGCCTGGGATAGTCCCGCCGCTGTCTCCTTACTTCACGACTTGGCGGAGGCGCGCCCGTGATGGTCCGTCTGCGACAAGGCGCACTCGCCGGACTCTCGTCGCTGCTCGCGACGCTATATGTTGCCGTGTTGGTGCTGTCGGTGGGTTGTCCCACCGGCGAGCATGATGGCTTGCTCCATGATGGGCACAGTCGATACGACGGGGCGAGCGCCGCTCATCTGCATACGCACCATGATGCACACACCGTCGATGTCGATGCGTCGGCGAGCCATTCCCATTCCGATCACGTGCCTCACGCAGACAGTGTCGTGCACGCAGGCCTCTGCGCCTGGTCCTGCCAGGCCAATTCCACCTCAACCACCACGCTGGCGATGGTCCAGAGCACCCCGTTGTTACTGGCGGATGCCTCCGTCAGTTTCGAGTCTTCCTCTCGTTCGTCCGTCATTCGGCGCACTGCGCCGTCCCGCGCCCCGCCAATCGGGGTCTGATCCGTTCAATTTCTGATTCATTCATAACGGGTGCAAGGAATGGTGTCCCTCCGATGGCATCGGTGTGGTCCGTTCGTGTCACCGTTTGTAGGCTTACCTCTAACTGTGTGGAGTTACGATGCGATCGATAGTGGGGCACATGCAGCAGTGGGCGTTTGGGGTCGGGGTTGTGGTGGCTGCGCCGTTGGCGTGGAGCGTGATGGGAACGACGGCGACGGCGCAGGAGCCGACACCGGCGGAGCTCGCGACGATGGGTGATCGGGAACGTGCGCTGCGCCAGGACCTCCAGAAAATTTTGACAGAGTTGGATGAAATCCAAAAGGGCAAGGAAGGCAAGCCGGGTGAACCGGCGGCAGCTGCGACACCTACCGTCACAAAGACCGTCGAGCCGTCTACGCCGGAAGAGTCGCCGGAGTACGATCTGGCGGACGTCAGTATCGTCAGCACACGACATCAGCGTCGTCCGGAAGGTCTGAGCCAATCGTCCACATTGCCGGCAGAAACGGACTCGCAACCGACGAGGACGTTACGGGAATCGATGGAGTCGGTGCCGGGTGTGGTGTTGCGACAAGCCAACGGGCCGCGCGACTTCAGTTTGGCCATTCGTGGTTCCGGTGTGAAGACGACGTTCGCGGTGCGCGACATCAAGATGTATGAGGACGGGTTCGTGCAGACGCAGTCGGACGGCTTGTCGCGTCTCGACTTGCACGATCCCTGGTTCATGCGGAGTGTGGAAGTGACGCGTGGGGCGTCGTCGTCGTTGTACGACAACTACGCGCTCGGCGGTATGGTGCATTTCCGTACGCGTCGCGGTAGTGACATCAACGGCGCGGAAGCGTTCTTGAGCGGCGGTTCGTACGGCTACCAAAAATATGCGTTCGCCGTCGGGCAGCAGTTCAAAAATCTCGATGTGTCGTTATTCGGCAGTCAGGTCGTCGAGGACGGGTTCATTCGGCACAGTGGGTACGACACTCAGACGATGAACTTCAATTTCCGGTTCACGATCGACGACAAACAGAATTTCTATTTCAAGGCTATCACGAACTGGCTGAACGCGCAGGTGCCGACGCGCTTGACGATGGCGCAATTTGCGGCCGATCCCCGTCAGGCTGGTGGAACGAGTGCGATCAACGATGCGGTGCGGTTGGCTCAGCGACGGTTGGATCGTCGGACGATCGTCGGCGGGATGTATGAACGCGAGATCGACGCCAATACGGTGTTGACGATGGAATTCGACTACGACGTCAAGGATATCAATCAGACGTTCACGCAGATCAGCGACAACATCAACCCGACCTACAAACACTACACCGATCTTCGGCACGACGGCCGGGTGGGCGAGATGCCGTTGCGAAGCTACGTCGGATTTTTTGTGAATCAGATGGAGCAAGAAGGGCAGACCTTCAACAACCTCGGCGACTTTTTCGGCACGCGCGGCACGCTGTCCCAAAACAGCCGTGGCACCATCCGGAATATCGGCGGGCGGTTCCGCGAGGAATTGCAGTTCATGCCGAAGTGGACCCTGGCGGCGGGGTTGGGTTTCGAGCAGTCGCAGCTCAGCGTGCAGACCATTTCCTACAACGCGGCAGGATCTGTAACGGGCCGTCCGAGCGCGGAGCGGAGTTTTACGAATTGGGCACCTGAAGTCTCGTTGACGTGGAAACCCGCGGACGGCTACCGCCACTGGGCACGCGCTTCGACGGGGTACGGCATTCCTGGGTTCAGCAATCTCACCATCGATCCATTTACTGGGTTGGCGGGATCCAACTTCAATCTGAAGCCGCAGAAAAACTACAACTTCGAGGTCGGGACAGAAGCGAAGTTACATCGGACCTTTTCCGTGGCACTGACGGGCTTTTGGGTCTTGTTCAAAAACGAAATCATCAGCCAGGTCGTGTCGAGCACGGGCGGGGTCGCGTCGATCAATGCCGACTCGTCGGAGTACCGCGGGATCGAGTTCGCGTACGACTGGCGCCCGTGGGAAGGGTGGCGCTTTTCGGGCGCCTATACGCACACCGACTCGCGGTACATCAATTTCAACGACCGCTTCTTAGTGGCTGGGGCGCCGACATTTTTCTCGCGCGACGGCAAAGCCGTTCCGAACGTTCCCACCGACGTGCTGAACTTCAAAGAGGAGTACGAGCATGTGGCGAGCGGCTGGGGCGGATGGTTCGAAACCAGCTATTGGAACAGCTACTTCTTGAACAACAACAATACGGTCGGCGCGCCGTCGTATTGGCTGCTCAACGCCAATATTCACAAGACGTTTTCCGTGCCGAACAATAAGTGGTTCCGTTTTGCGAAGCTGTATCTCCAGTTGGACAACTTGTTGGACAAGACCTACGTGGCGTCCGGCAATGTCCTCGCCGACAGCACACCGGATGCGAACAAGACCCTGTTCTTCGCGGGGTATGGTCGTGCTATTTACGGCGGCGTGACACTGGGGTTGTTCTAATGCCGACACAGGACATTTCACAGCAGGGTGCGCGGAAGATCGCACAACGAACGGGGGCCGGCGTCACGCCGGCTCCCGACACGCACAGGGAGGCTGCGATGACGACACAGAGCGGGTTGTTGCGCGTCAATGAAGCGGCGGAGTTGTTGCAAGTCAGTCGATGGACGGTCTATCGGTGGTTGGCCGACGGTCGGTTGGAAGGGACGAAGTTGGGAAAGGGCACGTTGCGGATTTTGAAGGAGTCCGTGATGGGCCTGATCGACGGCAATCGTGTAGTCCTGACGACGCAGTCGGACAAGAAGCGATAAGCGAACGGATCTCGCGGCAACGTTCGCGGGTCGAATCGGATCGGAGAGGGAGTAGACGATATGGTGTGTCGTGCGAAGGGGCGAAAATCGAGTGTGACGGCGGTGGGCGTGCTGTTGGCCTTGTGCTGGAGTGTGTTTAGCGCAGAGGCCGCCGATTCGCCGTTGACGCGTGGCTCGCGCCTCACCGTGCTCGAAGGGCCGACGCCGATTTCACCCCCTGCGGCGCAGTTCGATGCGACGGGGCACCTCCACCTGGTCTGGTTCGAAAAACGTGGACTTGTCGGGTTGGTGAAAGTGGCCGTCGTCACGCCGGAGCAGAAGCAGGCGCCGACGCCCGTGCCGGTGAATCCGGACGGCGCTGGGCCGGATGCGATTCACCAGTCGCCGGGACTCGCGATCGGATCGGATGGGTTGCAGTACGTCACCTGGTCGATCGCGAATACGACGCCCGGTGCGTTGTTCGCATCGGATCTCCATCTCGTGCGTTCGAAGGACGGGGGACAGACGTTCGAGGCGCCCGTGCGTATCAACGACGATACGCGCCCGATTCCACATACGTTCGAAGATGTGGCGGTCGGCACCGACGGACGTGTGCATCTTGGATGGCTCGACGGCCGAAACAAAGATCGCAGCGGCGCGAGCATACAGTGTGCGCAGTCGACGGATCAGGGTGTCACGGTCGGCGCCAATCGACAGGTCGACGGGATGGCCTGTCCCTGTTGTCGGCCGATGGTGCGTGTCGCGCCGGACGGCGCCGTGTGGATGGTCTGGCGGAAAACGTTCGAGGGCAATGTGCGGGATATCGTCGTCGCGCGGTCGACCGACGGCGGCGCCACGTTCAGCGCACCGCGACTCGTCAGCCACGACGGCTGGGTGTTCGACGCCTGTCCGCATCGCGGCCCGTCGATCGGGTTCGACCGGACAGGGCGTGTCTATGTCGGATGGTATACGGAAGGGACGGACGAGCAGCCGCGCTTGCTCGTGGCATACTCGGAGGACCAAGGGCAGACGTTTTCCTCGCCGGTGTCGCTGCATACCGAAACGACCTCTGTGCCGGACAACCTGCGGATGGCCGTGCATCCCGACGGGCATGTCGTGACGGTGTGGGAAGAAGTGACGGGCGTGCGGAAGCGTGTCGTGGCGCGTGTGTCGGCGGATCGCGGGCGGACCTTCGGGCCGATGGTGACGTTGAGCACCGGCGCGAAGGCCGAACATCCGACCGTGGCCGTGCATGCGAACGGTCGTGTGGCCATCGTGTGGACGGAACATGCATTTCCGAATAATCGGATCGTGCTCCAATGGGCCGGTGTGGCCGAGGGCGACGCCGATACGAAAAAATAATGTGCGGATTGTTGCAGGCGTGAGCGTCCGTGAGTAGACAGAATCCTGGAAAGTGCGTATACAGACGAACGAGATGAAATTCGTCCACCCAATCATCCGCACGCTGCGTCGCGCGTCGTTCCGCCGACTTGGATCGGGGATTGCGCTCGGCATGACCGGTGTCTACCTGACGCTGGTCTGTTTGGCGGCGACCTGCGGGTTTATGCCGACGCATGTCGGAAGCGGCCACGCACACCATGGCGCACCGCAGGCGTCCGATGTCGCGCACGTCGGTCATCACGAGGCCGCATCGGCGCCGGTTGCAGCGGATACGGCTTCGTCACATCCTCATACGCTCGCATCGTCGCTTTGCGCCTGGGCTTGCCAGGCCAGTGCGTCGTCGTTGTTGCCGGTCGAACCGCTCGGTTCGCCGGTCCTGGTCGCGCAGCTCGCTCCTGCTGTGCCGGATGACCTGACGGTCTCCGCGCCACTTGCTCGCTCGCTCTTCGTTCGCGGTCCCCCTCATACCTTCGGTTCCTTATCTCGGTCCTAACCAATTCCGGTTTGCACATTCCCATGACTGGGAGGGAACAGGCCCATCCTTATGTGGGCATCCTTCAGGTCGATCGCTCGTGGCATGCCGTGTTGCATACGCGGCACTTTCGGACGCAATGAATCTTGTGGTGCCACGAACCAGTTGCCCTGATGTCTACGCGACGCAGCTATAACTTTCGGTAGTCAGGGCGCCGCCACCATCTGCCGATGGCGCGGTGCGACGCCGGGGCGACGGTCTCCCTCCTGTGACGGCTGCCCCGGTACCCAGTTGGTCGAGAGGCGCGACGCGCGGAGAACAGGGTGTGTACGTACGGAGTCTTCCGCATGGGTCCGAGATTCTGGATTGGCCTCCTTGGCTCGGACTCTCGACCGGGGCGGAGTGGCGACACTCCGGCCCCGGCCAGCAGCGGACGACAACCGTTCCTGGGGATGCAGACAGCATGGAGTGGGAATCTGATGGGGTTCGGATCTGTTTGATCCGCAGGTCCGAACAATGAGCCGGGGTAGACGCGTGACTGCCTCCTGCCCCGGCCGTCCCCAGTATTCACCTCGATGGTTCGAAGGGGGGTGCACGATGATCGCACAGATGCCGATGCCGTCTCCGCCGATGTTACCCGTGCTTCCGTTCGGATGGTCTCCGTCGGCCGTTGCGACGCGGCGGTCGGCAGCTGTCGTCGTACCCGTGCGCAAGTCCGTGCCGGTGCAGACCGATCGACTCACGATGGCGGTGATTCGCCTGATGACGATTGCGGTGCAGGTCATGGGGGATACCTCAGAAGGGCATGCCGCATTCGGACCGACGATCCCGAGCGGATTCCGCGAATGGCCGTGCCACGAAATGGACGTCGCTGGGAGGACCGCGACACGTCTGCGTTGTTATGTCTCGCCGTCGACTATGGTTGCCGGCGACCCGGAGACGTGTCCCATCGGCACGAAGTTCGTCGTCGAGCGAGCGGTCGCTCGCGGTCGGTCGCGCACGGACGACGGTCTGCGTCGGTGGCGGCGTGTGTCCTGTTTTGTGATGAGCAAGTACGGGACGGTGACACTGCCGCATGGCGGTGAGCGTGAACTGTGGTCTCACGCCCTTTATGGCGGAGGAGATGTTCGCGAGGCGTTGCCTTTGTGGCACGTGCAACGCATCGACGAATAAAGCGAGCAAAGAGCAGATCGGTCACGGTGTGTCTAACCGAGAGGAGTGAATCATGACATTCGTATCACGCAGGGTGGTGTGTTTCGTCAGTGCGATGGCGGTCGCGAGTCTGCTCTCGTTCGGCGCGGCCGGTCTCGTGCAGGCGGGGGAAGTTGGGCCGCATGCACAAGAGGGGATGAAACATGCGAAGGAAGGAATTGCGCACGTCAAGGAAGCGATCGCCCATCTCGAAGAATCATTAAAATCGGGCGGCGATCCTCACGCCAAGGAATCGTTGGCCCATGCGAAAGATGCGATCACACATGCCGAGGACGCCATCGCCCACGCTGGACAATCGTCCGAGCACGGCGGCGCGAAGCATTCAGGCAAGTAACACAGTCGACGTGCGGCGCGCGACGCCCGACGGCGGAGAGGTCCGTCGCGTGGCGCGTAGTCGAGGTAAGGATGCACCATGAGCACTGAACGGTTGTTACGAGTGGAGGATGCGGCCGCACAGTTGTGCGTCAGTCGCTGGACCATTTACCGCTGGGTGGAAGAAGGCCGCTTGCACGCCACCAAGTTGGGGCGCGGTAGTCTCAGAATTTTCACGGAGTCCGTGCAGGACCTCGTCGCCGACAATCGGATTTGTCCGCAAGCGACAGCGGTCGAGACGACGATTGGGCACACAGCACGTCACGCCGATGCGCTGTGTGCACTCGAACTCGACGACCTTGCCGCCGAGGCGGAGCCCTCCGCACTCGTCGGCATCTAATTCGACAGTTCGCGTCCGTGCGATGGTGCCCCAGCGCATGGACCCGACTCCGGGGTGTCGGTGCGCCACGCACCCACCCCGGCCTGTGTGCAGTGCCCCATTTGCGATCGCGCCGTTCTGACCATCTTCTTCTTCGCACACATTTCGGCCGAATATTTTTCACGCATGGTGCAGCAGTCGGCAGCAGGTAGTAACAGTCTGTAGCCGCATCGCCTCGTGTTTGTTACAAGTCGCGCCCGTGTCGTGCGAGGCGAATAACTTTGTGTCGGTCTGTATGCGAATCGGCTCACTGAAGGGGAATTCATGAAACGTTACCGAGGGACAAAACGAATCGGCTGGGGCATGCGTGTAGGCTTTGGTGTGGCGGCGATCCTGGTGTGCCTGCAGGCGACGGCGGTCAGCGCGCAGGAGTCGGGTCATGCCGAGGAGGCACCGGTCGTAGAAATGGAGTCCGTCCACGTTGCGGGCCAGCGTATCGAAAACGTCAACGACGTGAAGAAGGAATTTGCGCGTCGGCCCGGCAGCAACATCTTGATCGAAGAAAAGCAGATCACCGAGTCGCGTGCGTTGAATCTGCAGGACGTGCTGCAATTCGCGCCGGGCGTGCGGTTTCAATCGCGGTTCGGCGCGGATGAAGGGCAGTTTCAAATTCGCGGCACATCGCTCCGGAACAATTTCCACCATCGCGGAATCAATATTCTCATCAATGGGATCTATTTCGGCGATGCCGACGGGTTTTCGGATTTCGAGTCGATCGATCTGTTGGCCTATGAGCGGATCGAGGTGTACAGGGGCGCGAACGCGCTGCGCTACGGCGCGAACAGCATCGGCGGCGCGATCAACTTCGTGCCGCGCACCGGCTATACGGCCTCCCAAGTACAAATGCGATTGATGGGCGGCAGCTTCGGGATGATCAGTGGACAGGTCTCCACCGGGAAGGTCACGCAGCCGTTTAAGGTGGGCGATATGGACACCACCATGGATTACTACATCAGCGTGAGCGCCAATCATCAGGATGGGTACCAAAGCAACAGCCAGCAGTCTCGGGAGCGTCTCAACGCCAACATCGGCTGGCAATTGGGCGCACATCAAGAAATTCGCGCGTACTTTCTGCAAGCGAATGTATCGGAGCGTATCCCAGGATCGTTGACGACGGCTCAGTACACCGCCGATCCTCGTCAAGCCGGGGGGCGAACGCCGTTTCCTGTGCCTGGATTTTTCGCCTGCGTGACGAATAACCAGACCTGCAATTGGGGACGCTATTACAATCTGCAGCGGATCGGTGTGGCGTACCAAAATGAAGTGGCGTCTCGGCAATTCGTCGAATTTATTCCGTACTACTCCTATCAGTACCTGGATCATCCGATTTTTCAGACGCTCAAGCAGGACAATCACAATGTCGGCGGCGAAGTCCGGTATCGGAACGCCAACACGCTGTTCGGGCACGCGAACAACCTGGTGGTCGGCGTGCAGCCTCGATATGCCGATCAGCAGCAGTGGAGATTGGTCAACATCAACGGCAACAACGGGGCCATGACGCAAGACGCGCGGATCAAGACGACGTACCTTGGCGCGTATGCCGAAGATCAATTCGACGCAACGGATGCACTTACGCTCGTGATCGGCGCGCGATGGGATTACAGCGGTCGCGAGGCGACGGTCGACAATTTCGGCCCGGCCGGCAACCCGTTCAACCCGTCGATTCCGTCGACATCGAGTGGGACGCAGCAGCCGTTGCGCCATTTCAATGCGTTCAGCCCGAAGTTCGGTCTTGTCTATCGCACCACGTCCACCTCGCAGGCGTATTTCAACGTGAGTCGGGCCTATGAGGCGCCGCTGAATGTGGAGCTGTTGTCGGCGAATAATCCGGACGGGTCGGCGAATACGGGCTTCCTGAACTTGGATGCGCAACGCGCCTGGCAATTCGAACTCGGTCACCGAGGGACGTCGAGCGACGGGCGGTATCAGTGGGATGTCACGGTCTACGATTTGGAAATGCAGAAAGAGATCATTACGAATCTCGTGAACAACAACAATACGTTCCGCAACGCCAACCGGACGCGGCACACCGGCGTCGAAGCCGGTGGGGCGATGGTGGTGACGCGGGGCATGTTCACACGTGGTCCCGAACAGGAGTCGGACCGAGTCACCATGCGCGCCGCCTATACGTGGTCGTTGTTGACATTCACGGACGATGTCACCGGGTCTGAGACCACCGGCGGTCCGAATGTGTTGCTGGCGAAGTCCAGCAATCGGATCGCGGGTGCGCCCGAGCACAGCCTGGCCTACGAAGTCCGCTACGACCATCCGCAAGGTTGGTGGATTGCGCCGAACTTCGAATACGTTCCGACGGGATTCTACGTGGACTATCAGAATCGAGTGAAGAATCCCTCCTACTTCGTCCTGCACCTGAAGTCCGGCTGGAACATTACGAAGCGAGTGACGTTTTATGCCGAGGGGCGCAATCTTACCAATAAGACCTATGCGGGCGCGGTAACCGTGAACGATCCGCTGTTCCGCTATGCGAATGTGTCGCAGGGGATCAGCGGCTACGCTGGATTCGAATACAAATTCTAACGACTGCGAGGGGGACGCCGTCGGACCCGGCGGCGTCCTCACTGGAGGGCTCGATGGTGGAGGCGCGTGGATGCACGAGGCAGACCTGGCGGCGCTGTTGCAGCGCTGTGGTCGGTGCAGTGGTCTGGCTGGTGCTAATCGTCGTTCTCGCATCGGGTGCGGCAGCAGGACAGGCAGCTGGGGCTGATGGAAAGACCACACGCTTCATCAACGGCCAGTGGTTCGACGGGCAGCGATTCGTCTCGACGGAATGGTATTCGGTGAACGGGCGTCTCACGATGACGCCGCCGGACAACATCGACGCCGTGGAAGATCTGCACGGGGGCTTCGTCGTGCCGCCGTTCGGCGAGGCGCACAATCACAATCTCGAAGGCCCGTGGAACGTCGAGTCGGTGACGGCACGCTATCTCCGCGATGGTGTCTTCTACGTCATCAATCCGAACAGCATTCGTACATTCACCGAGCAGATTCGCGGGCATCTCAACCGACCGGATAGCGTCGATGCCGTATTCGCCGACGCTGGGCTCACCTCCACCGGTGGGCATCCGATGCCGCTCTATGAGGAGGTGCTGCGCGAGGTGCGGTATCGCGAAGTTGTTGGAGAACTCTCGCCGGGATGGTTCAACGGCCGTGGGTATGTGTTGGTGGACGATTCCGCCGATCTCGAACGCCGGTGGCCGTCAGTCACGGCTGATCATCCGGCGCTGATCAAGATCTATCTGGTGCGCTCGGAGGATCGCGGCGCGGCGCATCTCTCGACGCACGACGAGCATGCCGTGCGGAGAGGATTGGATCCGCAACTCGTCCCGGAGATCGTCAACCGCAGTCATCGAAGCGGGGCGCGTGTCATCGCGCATGTGGAAACGGCCGCCGATGTGCGTGTCGCGCTGGTCGCGGGTGTGGACATCATCGCGCATGCGCCGGGCTGGCTCGTATTGCACGAGTCGGATGCGTCGGCGCTGCGCCTGACCGATGACGATGCGGTGCGCGCCGCTGCGAACGGCACCGTGTTTGTCACAACGACTGTCGCGATGCGGCCGTCCGAGACGGGCCATCGACCGCATAGCGACCGTGCGGAGCCTGCCCAGGCTCCGCACGGACAGGACGCACACGCGCACGAATCGTACGGGCGCCATGCGCCTGGGCATGCCTTTACGATGTCGCCGACGCTCTGGCCGCTGGCGGAGCAGATCCAGCGCGATAATCTGACGCGCCTCCATCGGCACGGTGTGCGTATCGCGATCGGGAGCGATCATGCCGAGACGTCTCTCGACGAGGCCCTACACCTCCATCAGCTTGCCATCTTCGACAATGCCACGCTGCTTCGCCTCTGGTGCGACACGACGCCGCAGGTTATCTTCCCCGAGCGTCGCATCGGTCGGTTTGCAGACGGGTACGAAGCCAGCTTTGTGGTATTGACCGACGATCCGCTTCTCCACTTCGATGCCGTGAGGGGCATCGCACTTCGTGTGAAGCAAGGCATGGTATTGCCGACGGCGCGCTAACTGCATCTCGACCGTCCTTCCTCCCTCGCATCCTCCCCGATACACCGGAATCTGACGGAGTATTTTTCACGCGTGGTGCAGCGGTCGGCAATAGGTAGTAGCAGTCTGTAGCCCCACCGTCTCGTGTTTGTTACAAGAGCCGCCTTTGCGTCGCGGAAATGTGTTTCGGCGACGGGGGCATCACTAAAGGAACGGTTATGCGACAAACACGTAGGGAGATGTCTTGGGGAGCAGTCGCGCGTGCGGCGGCTGTAGCGGGCGCCGTGATGACGTGGTGCGCTCCGTCCGAAGCACGGGCCGACGAACAACCGGTGTCGGTTGACGAGCAGGTTACAACCGAGCCGGTGAACGTAGTGGATCGTCGTACGGCGGAAGGCACGGGCTCGCTCTCGCTGGAGGCGCCGAGCCAAGGCAGTACGCGTCTTGGCCTCACGTTGCGCGAGATTCCGGCGAGTGTGCAAGTGATTACTCAACAGACGATGCAGGAGCGTGGCTTCCGGTCGGTGTCGGACGCGATGCAAGCGGCGACCGGCGTCGTCGTGGGCGATCATCCGGTGGCGCCCGGCGCATTCCAGATGCGCGGGTTCGGACAGTCGCAGATCCGTCTCCTGTTCGACGGGTTGTCGCTTGGCTCCACCAGTTTTATCACTCGCCCGCGCGACTCGTGGAATTTGGATCGGATCGAAATACTGAAAGGACCGGCCTCGGTGCTCTACGGCGAAGGGGCGGTGGCCGGTGCGGTCAATCTCGTGACCAAGCGGCCGATCCGCGATGTCAACGGCAGCGAAGCCTTCGTGTCGTACGGCACGTTTAATACGCTACGTGCCGGCATCGGCAGCGGCGGACGATTGGGGAGCGACAAGCTGCACTATCGGACGGACCTGAGTTACCAAAATGGGGACAGTCAGGCCGGTATTCAGCGCACGCCGTACACGTACTGGAATCTGACCAGCGCGGTCCTCTACGACGTGACGCCGCGTTTCAACCTCGAACTGTCGTTCGACATTGCGCACGATCGGGCCAGGCCCTACTTCGGAACGCCGTTGGTGCCGAGCTCGTTCGCGACGCAAGGTGTGAACGGAGTGGTCGTGACGAACGACAACCGTACGGTCGATGCGCGGATGCTGCGCCAAAACTACAATGTGGCGGACAGCGACATGAGCGCGCTGACGACCTGGACCAAATTGAAAGCGAACTGGCAGCCGACCGATTGGATGGAACTGCGCAACCAAACCTATTACTACACCGCTAAGCGCGATTGGATGAGCGCGGAAACCTATTCGTTCAACGTGGGGACACGGCTACTGGGGCGCGACCGTTTTCAGGTGCAGCATGACCAGTCGGTCATCGGCGACCGCATGGAACTGCAGATGAATCATCCGATCGGCGGTTTCAAAAACCGCTTCGTCTCCGGCGTCGATTTTACGTACACCGACTTCACACGACCAAGTTTCTTCGCCGCTGCAGTCGACACGGTGGATCCGTTCGGGCCGAATCCAGGCTTGTTCGGCGGTGGCGCGATCGCGACGCAAAAGGCCACCATTCTGAACACGGCGGTGTTTGCGGAAGATCAGTTCAGCGTGACCGATCAATTTAAGATTGTGGCAGGAACACGCCTGGATGCGATCAACCTGGATCGTGAAGGCGTCACATCGTCCGGCACGCCGACCGCGGCGCAGACGTTCTCCCAGAATTTTACGGCCACCACCTGGCGGGCCGGAGCGGTATACGACATCCTGCCCGAAGTGACGTGGTACGGCCAGTACGCGACGGCGGTCGATCCCGTCAGCTCCAGTTTGTTCGTTGCACGCGCCAATCAGAAGTTCGATCTGGCGACGGGTATGCAGTGGGAAGTGGGCGCGAAGGGGCAGTTTTGGAATAAGCGCGCCGAATGGACCGTAGCCTACTTCGACATCGTCCGAAAAAACATCCTGACGCAGGTCTCGCAGGTGGAGGCGTTGAATGTCGGACGACAATCGTCGAAAGGCGTCGAGGTGGACGCGGCAGCCAAGCTGACGGATGCCTGGCGGCTTCAGGGAAACGTGACCTTCCTCTCGGCCAAGCTCGACGAGTTCTCGCAATTGTCCGGCGGCGTGCCTGTGTCGCGCAACGGCAATCGCCCGCCGGAGGTGCCGCAGACTGTGGCGAATATCTGGACGATCTATCGTGTGCCGACGCCGATCCCCTTCGATGTCGGCGCGGCGATGCGGTACGTCGGCGACCGCTACAACGACCAGGCAAACAGCACCAGGCTGAAGGCCTATATGACCGGCGATGCCTGGATCACCGTGCCGTACAAGCAGGTGTGGATCACTCTGCGTGGGCGGAACTTGTTCGACAAGAGCTACGCCATCTTCGGGTCGCAGTTCTACCCGAACCAAGTCATGATCGGCGCGCCGCGCACGGTGGAGTTGAGCGTGATGGCACGCTTCTGAGTATCGTGTGTGTGCGAACGGAGGGGCAGCGCGCTGTGCAAATGATCGGACAGGGCGAGAGGAGGGCGCACCTCTGAGCGACGAGCTGCACCGGCGTGAGCATCGAGTCGGCACGTGGTGCGGGTTGGCAGCGGCGATGTTGTTCGGTCTCGGTACGCCGTTGACCAAGGCGCTGGTGGCCGAGGTGCCGCCGCTTCCGATGGCGGTGTTGTTGTATGGCGGGGCAGCACTGGCTCTGCTGACTGCACTCGGACTGCGCTGCGTGGTCACTCGCCACGACGTGCCTCGAGACAGTCCGCTTCAGCGTCGCGATTGGCCGTGGCTTGTCGGAATGCTCTTGTGCGGCGCCGTCGTCGGCCCGCTGTGTATGCTGATCGGGTTGCGACAGGTCTCCGGCGTGCACGGAGCCTTGCTGTTGAATCTCGAAGCGCCGCTTACGATCCTCCTGGCCGTGTGTGTGTTCCGCGAACATGTGACGAAGACGGAATCCCTCGCTGTCGGCGCGATTCTGGTCGGGGCGATGTGGCTCTGAGTTGGCGAGTCCGGTGACGCGACGAGACCTGGATTCGCGCCCGCCTTGTGGTTCGTCGCGGCAACCGGCTGCTGGGCGGTGGACAATAACTGTACGCAACGGCTGAGTGCCTTACGCGATCCGCTGCAGGTGATGGCTATCAAGGCGGTGGGCGGCGGGACGACGTTGGCCATGGTGGCCGTCGGTGCCGGGGCGCCGTGGCCGCCGTTTCAGGTGGTTCTCGTTGGCCTCGGCGTGGGGGCGGTGAGTTACGGGCTCAGTCTGTGGCTCGACGAGCAGGCGTTACGCCGCGTCGGGGTGGCGCGACAGGCTGCCTACTTCGCTACCGCACCGTTTCTCGGTGCCGCCGCCGCCGTCCCGCTGTTGGGCGAGCGGTGGGGACTGCGGGAGTGGGGTGTGGCGGCGCTGATGGCCGCCGGGATCGCGCTGTTGCATCGCGTGCGGTATGCGCATCGACATACTCATTCGCCGCTCGAACATGCGCACGCCCATTCGCATGACGACGAACATCACCGGCATACCCATGCCGAAGGCGAAGTACTCGCCGACACCTGGCATGCGCATTCACATCGGCATGTCGAGCTGACGCATACGCACGAACACCTCTCCGATCTCCACCATCGGCATCGACACGCCTGATCGTTCGCCTCTTCCGATTCAGCGCCGGCCTAGAAATTTACGTCCATGCGCCCCAACTTTTTTCATCGTGCGGTGCAGGCTGTAGCAGCAGCGCGTAGTGTTCGGTAGATCGTTTTTCGCAGCACGGGTATAGGTGTGCATCGCGATGGGTGTGGCTCAGAGGAGCAGGTGCACGCGGACGTGTTGTGTGGAGGAACCGATCGTATCTACGTAGGCCGACACCTAGCTGCTTGCCGAGAGCAAGGCCAGCGGCGACGGGACAAAGGGGCAAGACATGCGAGCATGCAGTGAATGGGCAGGCGCGGTATTGGGGCTGGCGGCGGCGATGCCTGTGAGCGGGTGCGCAGTCGCGCCCCACCCACGGCAGGAGTCGCCCTCGGCTGCGCCCGTCGAATCGGAGCGGCAGGTCGTCGCGCAGACGGCAGCGTCCCCTGCGCCGGAGCGAGTCGGTACGGCGAATATGTTCCCCGAGACGCAGGCTGTGCGGCAGACGCCGCCGGATCGCCCGCTCGATCCTCCGCCGTCGGATGTGCCGGTGGTGGACGCGCAGCCGGTGCAGGTGCGATCCGAACGCACGACCTATACGGTGTCAACGACGCCGACCGCGACCAAGACCGATACGCCGATCCGCGAAACGCCGGCGACCATCGTCGTGGTGCCCAAACAAGTCATCGAAGATCAAAAGACGCCGCGCCTCGCGGGAAATTTTAGAAAACGTCAGCGGTGTCCGCACGAATCAATCCATCGGGTCCGGCAATCGCTTCATCATTCGCGGGTTCGCCGACCTCGGCAAGATGTATCGCAACGGGTTGCTCGCGACCTCGCCGTCGGGATTCCGCACGGAGATCGATTCGTCGAATATCGAAAACGTGGAAGTGCTCAAGGGACCGGCGGCGATCCTCTACGGGCGTATCGAGCCGGGAGGCATAATCAACATCGTCACGAAACGTCCGCAAGACGCGGTCCATGGGGCGTTGGAGCAGCAATTTGCATCGTACAGTTTCTATCGGACATTATGGGATATCGGCGGTGCGGTGAACGACAGTCGGACGCTGTCGGTGCGGCTGGCGGGCGCCTATCAGGATGCGAAGTCGTTCCGCGATTGTAATTTTACGGAACGCAAGATCTTCAACCCCAGCATCACGTGGCGGCCGACGGATCGGACGACGCTGACCGTCGACGTGGAAATTCTCAAGCACGATTACCGCGCCGACTTCGGCATCCCCGTGATCGGGAACCGCCCGGCGCCGGTGCCGATCGAGCGGACGTACAGCGATCCGAGCGGGCCGTCCGCGTTCACGAATAAAACGCACATCGGGTTTCACCTCGATCACAAGCTGACAGACAACTGGACGATCACGAATCGGTTCCTGGCGTCGTTGCTGGATACGGAAGATCTCTGGGCGAATCCGACGCCGGCCTTCGGCGTGGCGCTGCAGCCGGACGGACAGACGCTGAACCGCAATATCTTCGGGCAGACGAGTAACGTGCGGACGTTCGCGACGAACCTCGATCTCGCCGGGAAGTTCGAGACGGGCGCCCTCAAGCACAAGCTCTTGATCGGGATGGACTACACGCGCGCCACGACGGACTACCATTTTGTCGGTAACTTCAACGTCAGTAATCCCGTGCTCGCGATTAATCTCTTTAATCCCACCTACGGAATCCCACCGGCGTTGTATACGGCGGCGCGTGGCATCACGGAGCGGCCCGGACAAAACTTCAACGTCTTCCACGAACACTGGACTGGATTGTACCTGCAGGATCAGATCACCATCGCGCAGAAACTGCATCTCTTGCTCGGCGGTCGGTACGACTGGGCGAGTGTGGGGCGTGGGCGCGGCGGATCGACGCCTGCGGCGGAGACTGCCGTGGAGGAGGCCATGCGGAACGATTCGCGGTTTAATCCCCGCGTCGGTGTCCTGTACGACCTAACGCCCTGGTTGTCGGTCTACGGCAACTACGTGATGTCGTTCGGCTCGAACAACGGCGTCACGACCACCGGCAATCAACCGCTCCCACCGCAAACCGGCAAACAACGGGAAGTCGGCCTCAAGGGCGACTTCTTCGACCGGCGACTGCTGGCGACGTTGGCATTTTATCGCCTCACGCGGAACAACCTCTCCACGCCGGATCTCTCCAGCGCCGATCCCTTGGCGCGCATCCTTGTCGGGCAGCAACGGAGCCGCGGCATCGAGTTGGACATGACGGGTCGTGTGACGAAAGCGATCAGCCTCATCGGCAGCTATGCGTACACGGACACTCGCGTGACGAACGACAACAGCGGGTTGCTCGACAACCGCTTGCCGAGTGTGCCGCTGCATAGCGGCAGCCTCTGGGCGAAATACGACTTCGACGAATCGGCCGGGCCGCTGAACGGCTTCAGCGTTGGGTTCGGCGCCTATATGGCGGGCTCGCGGCATGGCGATATTCAGAACACGTTTACCTTGCCGGGGTATGTCCGACTGGACGGATTCGCCGCCTACAAGTGGATGATCGGGACGACGCGGGCGACCGCACAGGTGGCGGTAGGCAACCTCCTTTCCCAGGAGTACTACGAAAGCGCGGACCAGAACTCGAACGTCGCGCCGCGCAACGGTGTGTACCCCGGTGCGCCGATGACCCTCTTCGGGTCGTTCCGGCTGGAGTATTGATCGTCCAGATGGGTGGTGCCGCAACAGAACGTTCCGCCGCGACGCGCGCGCGCGGGCGCCGCTCACGCTGGGCGGCCGTGCACCGATGGCTCGGCCTGACGGCGGGGGCGCTGTTAGTCCTGATCGGGCTGACGGGCAGCCTGCTCGTGTTTCATCTGGAAATCGACGAGTGGCTGAATCCGGAGCTGCTGCGCGTGACGCCGCTACCAGGCGGGGAGGCGCGCTATCTACCGTTCGACGAGTTGGAACAAGCGGCGCGTCGCGCGCTGCCGCCGGGCGGGCGGATCACGTTTGCGCAATATCCGCGTAACGACGAGGTGGCGCTGCGCTTCAACGCGCTGGTGCCGCCGCCGGCTCCGCCCGATGCGCCGCCCAGGCACCTGAGCGCGTCCGACCAGGCGCAGTACCACATCGGGGTGAATCCCTATACCGGTGCGATCACAGGCGTTCGGCTGGCGCGACCCGCCGGGTGGGCAGGCGCGATCCCGCGTACGTTCGTCGGATGTATCTTTGCGTTGCACTACGCCTTGTTGTTGCCGCGATTCGGCAAGCCGCCGTTCGGCGACACTGTTGTGGCGATACTCGGCCTGTTACTGATCGGGAGCGTCGTCGCAGGCACCGTCTTGTGGTGGCCGCGGCGCGGGCAATGGAAACAGGCGCTGACGGTGAAATATCCGGCGCACCCGCGTCGGCTGCATTTCGATCTGCACAAGACCATTGGGATCTCGTACTTCGTTATCCTGGTCGCGGTGTTTCTGTCCGGCGTGTACCTGAATTTGCGCGCGCCCTTCCACAGCGTTGTGCGGCTGTTCTCGCCCACCGTCGACCGGTACGAGGTGCAGTCGCCGCCGATGCCGAACGGCGTGACGATGACGATGGGCGAAGTCTTGCGCGAAGTCCGCGAACAGTTTCCGACGGGGCGTCCGGAGTGGGTCTACTTTCCGCGCAAAGGAACGGGCACCTACACGGTCTGCCAGCGCGACGTGCCGGACATCAGCGCCGTGCTGACGCGCCGCTGCATCGTGTTCGACCAATATCGCGGGCACGTGCTGCACGTGCAGAGTCCCGAGCGCGCGACCGCGGGCGAACATTTTATTCAATGGCAGTGGCCGATACATTCCGGACAAATGTTCGGCGAGCCCGGACGCTGGATCGTGTTCGTGTCGGGCCTGGTCTGCCCGCTGTTGTTCGTCACTGGGACCTACCTTTGGTGGCGCAAGCGCCGGCCTCGGCCATCCGGTTTGGACGGCGGCGTGTCACGCGCCGGCTGATCCTGCGGCTCGCTGCACGGTTTCGTCGAATACGGTTCGGCCTGCAAGAAAATGTCTCCAGATGTCGATACGGCAGTGGCACGCTGTAGCAGGCATAGGCAGTAGTCTGTAGACAGACTGTGGAGTCGGGCGTATATAGACGACGCGTTCGATCTCCGTGTCTCTTCTTATGGCTAGTCTGGTGGAGTGCATGCGGGCGGTAGGCGGAGCGAGTCGGGCCAAGCGGCGCCCGTTGCTTCGAAGCCTGCCCTCGGTCGACGAGCGGGCATCGACCGCTGCATGGATGACCATTGGTCTGGCCACCGTGGCCCTGTTCGTCGGGATCATGCTGATTGTCGCGGGGGCCTGTGTGGTCGGGCACACGGGGGTCGATGCCGCGCACCACCACGATCGCGCCGCCCAGCACGATCATTCATCCCACGAAGGCGCCATGCCGTCGGCCTGGGATTCGCTGTGCAGCTCCAGTTGCCAGGCGGTCTCCGCCGATGTCCTGACGACGCTCATCCTGTCTGCCTGTGCTGCAGCCGTCGTCGAGCTGGTTCGTCGGCCGACCCTTGGCCCGCTGTTCGTTCGCCCGTCCGTGTCCTTACCGCTTCGCGCTCCTCCCGTCCTCCTGTAACGAGTCGGCGCCGACGGCGCCGCGGTCCTGCGTTCGGCATGGCTGCGTCCGCCTCCGGTCTGAGTCTCGAGTCTCAGGTGACGGGTGAAGAGGAGCACACGATGCGGGAGTTCCACGTACAACCATCACGTCAGTCGGTTAAAGATTCTGCGCGGCGACACGGCCTTGGTCCGGTCATACGAGGGGCCATGATCTGTGCCGCCCTTGTCGGTGTGGTCGCCGGGCTGGATCGGTCCGCGGTGGCGTCATCGTCTGTCTCTGACGCGCAGGTGGCGCGGGCGGATGGGCACGTGGAGGCCTTTGTGACCGTCCAAATCGCAGGGCGGTTTTGCCGCTATCAACGCGCCGAGGTGAAAGCTGCGTTGGACGAGGTCTGGAGTGTGGACGCGGTGGAGTTTCTGAACGACCAGGGCACGATCCGCGTGTTTTTCGATCGGACGCGCAAGCCGCCGGTTGCGGTGGCCGGCGAGTTGGAACATGCCTTGTCGCTGGGACTGCTGTGCACGGCGCATGTGCACCCGTCCGAGTCCGAGCTGCCGTCCCCAGCGACGCTCCTCCAGGTGCGGCGATGAACGAAAGCGGTGCACAACAACCCGTAACCACAGAAAGAGGGAGGCATCGATGAATCGGTATGCGCTATGGAGTGTGGCGGCGATCGGTGGATTGCTGGTCGGCTGTGCGGAATGTGGCAGCGGTCGGCACGGCGCAGGCGCACAACCGGTGCCGGTGTCCGCTGCGGCGGCGACGGCGGCGGTGCCGAAAGACGGCGAATTGCGTTATCCGACCGACTACAAAAATTGGGCGAGTTTCCTGCAGGACGTCCAACGCCCCGATGTGAAGCAGGTCCGCGACATCTACATCAATCAAGCCGGCACGCGGGTGACGGACGGACAGCCGTTCGCCGTCGGCAGCGTGATGGTGATGGAGCTCTACAAGGCGAAGATGGACGGCGACGCGCCGGTGACCACTGCCGACGGCAAGTTGGTGAAGGGCGACCTTGCGAAGGTGTTTGTGATGGAGAAGGGGCCGTCGACCTGGGGGCAAGACGTGCCCGACAATTTGAAGAACGGCACATGGGTCTTCTCCGCCTACGGGCCGGATGGAAAACCCTTGGCGGAAGATTTTACAAAGTGTCGCGCCTGCCATACGCCGGTCGCGTCCAAGGACTTCACGCATCGGTTCGACGAGTATCTGCAGCAACGCCGCACACGCGGCTAAGGACGGAGCCCACAGTGGGAACCGGGGAGAGCCCATGACTGACCTCACTTTCCCCGGCGCGAGGAGGCGGACCGAACGCCCCGTCTCCTCGCCCCACTCGGCGGGCCCAGTGCGGAACAGAGACTCGCGTCCTGAATGAGGGAGGGCCTATGCGAACGCGACGATGGCGAATAGGCGCGGCGGCAAGTTTCGTCGGACTCGCGCTGCTGTTCGGGACGGCATGGCCGCTGTGGGCGCAGGACGCGGCGCTCGAACGGCTGCTCCGCGCGCAGGTGCTGAACAAGGAATTCGAAGGGTTCGACTATTACGAGGTCGTGATCGAAGACGACCGCCCAGAATCCAACGGAGCGCGCGAAGTGACAGTGGTGGCGCGCGGACGGTTTCTCGATAAGGAAAAGTGGATGAAGGTGCTGATTGTGCTCGCCGGCGACGAAGTGATCGGAGGGGAGATCCTGGAGGGGCGCGGTCTTCCACCCTGTCGGGCGAGTGCGAGCCCCGTGCAACAGTCTTAGGGCGCAGTACGTCAGGGGTTGTGTGTTCTTAAGGGTCTTTACCAGGGAGGTCCGTTATGGGGCAGTTTGCACGCAGTGTCGGGTTTGGAGTGGTCATGGCCGTCGCGACGTGGGGGCTCGGCTCCTCCGCCTACGCCTTGCAGGCGGGCGGCGTCGAAGTCGGCGACGAGAACGGCTCGGTCGTCGGGCAACCGTTTAAGGAATTGGAAGTCGATGCGGCGTTGTACGCGATCGAGCTGGGCCCGGTGAAGGCCTGGTATCCGCCCACCACGATCATCGATTTTAAGGTGCGTCCCGGACGCCCGGTCTTGTTGAAGGTGAAGAACAACACCGGCGTGGACCGTGGGTTCAAGTTGACGGACGCGGTGAACGCGGTGTCGCCGTTCGTGGTCAACGCGGAAGTGGTCCTGAAGCCGGGCGAGACGAAGTACATCGGCATTCCGACCAGCGACTTGTTTTATGCGACGCAGGGCAACACGCTGACCTATTTCGATCACCTGAATCCGAAGGAGCCGGGTGGGAAGTTGGTGATGATTAAGTAAGAGACGGCTTCACGCCTCTGTCGGGCGGCGTCGCGGGCGAGAGCCTGCGGCGCCGTCGTCGTATGTGGGCATCGGTATTCGACACTGTGACGAACAGGTAGCGTGCGAGCTGCGCCGCACCGTGCGTTGATTTCGCCCCCCTGCCTCCCTATAGTCAACCGGCGTCGTTGTTCCCCGCCGCCACGAGACGATCGGCATGCCACGTCCATCGGCCCATTGCAGCCAACAGCTTATTCGTCGACACCGTCGGCATGCGTCGCTGTCGCATCGTGTTGCCGCGGTTGCGATCCTGACGACGATGGCGCTGTGCGCGCCGTCCATTTGTGTCGCCGCGTCGTCCGATGCGGCGCGGCGCGCGCTGGAAACCGGTCTTCAGCAAGCCAAAGAGGGTTCGCTCGACGAGGCGCTGCGGTCGCTCACGAAAGCGACCGAACTCGATCCGCAATCGGCGGAGGCGCACTATCAACTTGGTCTCCTGTGGTTGACGGGGAAAAAATCGTCGAAAGACGCAGGCGCGTCGTTCCGTCGCGCCTTGACGCAGGATCCTGCGCACGTCGGCGCGCAGCATGAGCTGGCGCTGCTCGCGCTCAACGACGGGCGCGTGCGCGAAGCGGAGGCGGGACTCGAACGCACCATCGAATTGGCGCCCCGTCGCGAACAGGCCTATCTCGATCTCGCGAAACTCTACGAGCGGCAACATGCGTCCGAGCGCGCGGAGGCGACCTATCGTGCGTTGCTGGCCGTCGCGCCGAGTCATCCGGAAGCCTTGTATCGGCTCGCGTCGTATGCCGACAGCCATGGGGACAACGCGGCGGCGCGCCAGTACCTCGACACGTTGTTGCGCGCCTCGCCGGGCCATCCCGACGCCTGGTATCTCAAAGGGCGGATGGCGGAAAAGGCGAACGAGTTGGAGCAGGCGGCGCAGGCCTATCGTGAAGCGCTGAAGGGCAAGCCGGATTTGATCGACGCGCGGTTCAACTTGGCATTTATTTTACGCAGCCAGGGGCGGTCGGCGGACGCGGCGCGCCAGTTTCTCGAAGTCATCGCGATCAAGCCGGAACATGCCGAAGCGCACATGAACCTCGGCCTCGTGTACACGACGCTCAATAAACTCGACGAGGCGGAGCGCTCCTACGAAGCGGCAGTAAACCTCAATCCGACATTGCGTGAGGCGCGCTACAACCTCGGCGTGTTTTACGAATTGCACCGGCACGATTTGCCGCGCGCCTTGGCGCAGTATCGACGGTATCGCGAGTTGGGCGGGCGCGACGAACGGGTCGATCGGATCGTCGGGCAGGCGGGGCGGTAAAGACGGGAAACGGTAGACGTGAGACGGGAAGCGGGAAACGGCAGACGTGAGAAGTAAGACGGAAGGCAAGTTGCAAACGACGGGTGGCGAATAATGATGGACGAACAACGACTTCGCCGAGCTTAGGCATGCGCCGCACCCCATCCATTATAATGGAGCGATTTGGGAGCGGCGGCCAAGGTTGGGCGGACGAAAGGAGCGAACTGTGAAGGCGAGTCAGATGTGGATGATGGTGTTGGCGATGTGTGCAACGATGGTGTTGACGGCTGGGCTGCCGATGTCTGCGGGCGCGGCGGACAGTGCGGGCCTGAAGGGCAACTACGAGAAACTGGACGAGCCGTCGACGCATCGTGCCGGCAAGGTGCAGATGATCGTGTTTGCGGACTTCTATTGCCCGCATTGCCACCACTTCGAAGAGTCCGGCTTGCCGGTGTTGAAGAAGGAATTCGGCGAGCAACTCGACGCCACGATGGTCGGCTTCCCAGTGTTTCGCCAGATGCTCCCGACGCCGTTCGAAATGTACGAGCAGGCGAAGGTGATGGGCAAAGGCGAAGAGATGAAGAAGGTGCTCTTCCGCACGATCCATCACGACAAAGTGAAGTTTATCGATAAGTCGTTGCGCGCGGGCCTCATCAAGGAAGTCGGTCTGGATCCAGTCGCGTTTGAAGCCGGGCTGGATAGCGGAAAGCCCATCAAGGCGTTGGAAGAAGGGAAGAAGCTGGGCGAAAAGGCCAAGCTGAATCAGACGCCGACGCTGGTGCTCGACGGCAACATCAAGATCACCGACATCAATCCGGAGAATGTGAAGGTCGTTATCCGCAGCATTCTGGACCAGGACGGGAAGAAGAAGTAAGGCGGAAGACGGAAGGACGCTGCTCTGGTAGCTCACTATGGCGATTGATCCGATTTGCGGCATGACGGTCGATCCGGCGAAAGCCGCCGGGTCGCACGAGTATGCCGGCGCCACCTACTACTTCTGCAGTCGGCATTGTGTGGAGCGTTTTGCCAAGGACCCCGCTGCTGCACTGGCGAAGGCGCCGGCGCTGCATGCCATGGCAGGGGCCGCAGCTGCGTCACCGACCCCTACGACGCCGTTGATGATGCCGACGTCCGCGAAGAAACGCGGACTCACGATGCTCGAGCCCAGTCGTCCGACAGGGCCCACCGCAACCGATCCTGTCTGCGGCATGATGGTCTATCAGTCGACGGCGGCGGCGACACACGTCCACGACGGCACGAGTTACTATTTTTGCTGCACCGGTTGCCAAACACGATTCAAAGCCGACCCAGATCGGTACCTCCATCCCGAACGCTACAAGCCGGCGGCGCCTGCCGCGCCGGTTCCCGGACAACAATACATTTGCCCGATGTGTCCGGAAGTAGAGTCACCGGTACCCGCGCCCTGCCCGAAGTGCGGCATGGCATTGGAGCCCGCTACGGTCGAGCTCGCGACCGACACGGAATATGTCTGCCCAATGCATGCGGAGGTGCGGCAGGCGACTGCGGGATCCTGTTCGATCTGCGGGATGGCGCTCGAACCGCGCACGGTGATGCGCGAGGAACCGGAGAATCCTGAGCTCGTCGACATGCGGCGGCGTTTCTGGTGGTGCGTGGGGCCCGCGTTTGTGGTGATGGTCCTCGCAATGGCCGACATGATTCCGAGGCGGCCGTTCCATGCGGTGTTGTCGCAGCAGGCGTTGAACTGGGTGCAGTTGGCGCTCGCGACGCCGGTCGTCCTCTGGGGGGGCTGGCCGTTTTTCGAGCGCGGCTGGCTGTCGCTCACAACCGGCCATCTGAATATGTTCACCCTCATCGCGATGGGCACCGGCGCGGCCTATGCCTATAGCGTCGTCGCGACGGTGGCGCCGGGTCTGATGCCCGCGTCCTTCCATCATATGGACGGTGCCGTGGCCGTCTATTTCGAAGCGGCCGCGATGATCACGGTGTTGGTCCTGCTCGGCCAGGTGTTGGAGTTGCGCGCGCGTGGACAGACGACGAGTGCCTTGCGCGAATTGTTGCAGTTGGCGCCCTCGACGGCGTCGCGTCTGCGGGCCAATGGCTCCGACGAAACGATTGCGCTCGCGCAGGTGCAGCCGGGCGACCGGTTGCGTGTGCGGCCCGGCGAGCATGTGCCGGTGGACGGCACGGTGGTCGATGGGCACAGTGCGGTGAACGAGTCGATGCTGACGGGCGAGTCGTTGCCCGTGGAGAAGGCGGTCGGCGCGGCGGTGACGGCGGGCACGGTCAACGGAACCGGATCGTTTGTCATGACGGCGGAGCGTGTGGGCTCGGCGACGTTGCTCTCGAAGATCGTGCGGATGGTGAGCGACGCGCAGCGCAGCCGCGCGCCGATTCAGCGTGTGGCCGACACGGTGGCAGGATATTTTGTCCCTGCGGTGGTGGCCGTGGCGCTGCTGTCGGGATTCGCCTGGTGGTACTGGGGACCCGAACCCAAGCTCGCGCATGCGTTGGTAAGCGCCGTGTCCGTCTTGATCATCGCCTGTCCTTGCGCCTTGGGGCTTGCGACGCCGATGTCCATCATGGTCGGCACGGGGCGCGGTGCGACGGCCGGTGTGTTGGTGCGCAACGCCGAGGCGCTCGAAATGTTGGAGAGGGTCGATACGCTCGTCATCGATAAGACCGGCACACTCACGGAAGGCAAACCGACGTTGCACACGGTGACGGCGCGGGCGCCTTGGACCGAGGCGTCGTTGTTGCGGTTGCTGGTCAGTGTCGAGCAGAACAGCGAACATCCGTTGGCTGCGGCGATGGTGGCTGGCGCCAAAACGCGAGGCATTACACCCGCGCGCGCGGAGCAGTTTCGCGCCGTGCCGGGTCAGGGCGTTGCAGGCATCGTGGACGGTTTACGCGTGGCGATCGGCAACGCGTCGTTTTTGACGAATGCGCATCGTGTGTCGGCGGTGTCGCTGCAGTCGTTGATCGCGGAGGCCGATCGGTTGCGTGCACAGGGACAATCGACGGTGTTGGTTTCAGTCGAGGGGCAGGCGGCGGGGTTGGTGGCGGTGGCGGATGCGATCAAGTCGACGACGCCGGACGCATTACGTAGTTTGCGCGCAGAAGGTCTGCGCATCGTCATGCTGACCGGCGACAATCAGACGACGGCCGAAGCCGTTGCGAAACAATTGCAGATCGACGAAGTCTTAGCCGACGTCTTGCCGGATCGAAAGCAAGATGTCGTGAAGCGCCTGCAGCAAGAAGGGCGCATTGTGGCGATGGCGGGCGATGGTGTGAACGACGCACCGGCGTTGGCGCAAGCCCACGTCGGCATCGCAATGGGAACCGGCGCTGCGGTGGCGCTCGACACGGCGGGGCTCACGTTGGTGAAAGGCGACCTGCGAGGGATTGTGCGGGCGCGCACGCTCAGCCGCGCGACGATGTCGAACATCCGCCAGAATTTAGTGTTTGCGTTTCTCTACAATTTGGTCGGCGTGCCGATCGCCGCGGGATTGCTCTATCCACTGTGGGGCTGGCTGCTGAGCCCGATGTTGGCGAGTGCCGCGATGACGATGAGTTCCGTGTCCGTCATCGGGAACGCGTTGCGCCTCAGGCGGGTGACCTTGTGACCCGTTCCCGTTCCGTGCGCGTATCGGATGCAATGGCCGTAACAGTCGCCTGCTGCGTGTGCGTGCTCTCGCTCTTTGCTCCGACTCTCAATGAGGCGATTGCAGCGCCCGCTGCCTCGTCCGGAGATCTTCAGCAGCAGATCAAAAGTACGGCGGCGAAAGTGATTCCCGCCGTCGTCAGCATCGCCGCGACGGTGATGTTGCCCGACCAAGCGCTCAGCGACGAAAGCCTCCCGTTCGGGTCGTTCCGCGACGCGCCGCAATTGCGCCGACAATATGGTCAAGGGTCCGGCGTGATCCTCTCCGCCGACGGCTACATCATCACCAACAACCACGTCGTGGCCGATGCGAAGGACGTGGAGGTGTTGCTCACGGATCGCCGTCAGTTCAAAGGGCGGGTGGTTGCGACCGATCCGAAGACGGATGTGGCGGTGGTGAAAATTCAGGCCAGCGGGTTGCCGACGGTGGCCTGGGGCGATTCCAGTCGGCTGGCTGTCGGCGAGTTTGTCTTAGCGATCGGCAATCCGCTGGGACTCAGCAAAACCGTCACATTCGGGATCGTGAGCGCCGTCGGGCGCGCGGATGTGGGTGTCGCGGACTATGAAGACTTCATCCAAACGGATGCGCCGATCAATCCGGGTAACTCCGGCGGCGCGCTCGTGAACACGGCTGGCGAACTCGTCGGGATCAATACTGCGATTGCGAGTCCCACCGGCGGCAGCGTCGGTGTCGGCTTTGCAATTCCCAGCAATATGGTGAAGCAGGTCATGCAGAGCTTGCTCAAGTCCGGACGTGTCGTGCGCGGGTTTCTCGGCGCCGTCACGCAGGATGTGACGCCGGTGCTCAGCAAAATTTTTAAGCTGCCGGATGTGAAGGGCGCAATCGTGACCGACCTGCAGGCGAAGGGATCGGCCGAGCGCGCGGGGCTGCGTCGCGGCGATGTCGTCGTGCGGTACGACGGGCACGATATCTTCGACGGCGGGCACCTCCGGAACTTGATCGCGCAGGCGCCGATCGGCAGTCGGCATAAGTTGGAGATCGTGCGCGAGGGACGTGTCATGCAGGCGGACCTGACGGTGCAGGAAGCGCCGCACGAACATAAGAAAAAATCCGACATGCTGGAGATTCGCGAAGGGCAGCAGAGCCATCCGCTCGCGGGGATGGCGGTCGATGAACTCACCCAGCAGATGAGCCGCCAGATGGGGCTGACCCTTACAAGTGGTCTGGTTGTGACAGAAATCGAAGAAGGGTCCTTAGCGGAAGTCTCCGGCATCCAAGCCGGCGACGTCATTCTCGAAGTGAACCAAAAGGCCGTACCCTCGCTCCAGGCGTACCAGCGTGTCGTCGAGCCGATCCGACCGAACGAACTGGCGCTCGTCCTCGTCAATCGCCAAGGCACCGTCCTCTACGTGCCGATCCAAGCCGAGTAACATCGTCTCTTTATCTCCGATCAAGCGTCTGCTTGTCGCCGATCAATTCGTGTGTTTCCTCCGCGCCGCCTCCGGTGGATAGGCCGAACGTCGCACTCCTCGCTACTACGCGTTGTCACTAGATCCGAAGGTCCTGTTTCTGTGTCGGGTTGAACTCGCGCAAATCGTTGCATCCCACCGGTTCTGCGGCATACTGAAGGCGCAGCACAGTCGAGAGATTGTGCCCTAGAGCCGAATCCTCCACGCAGGCTACGTACCATTATGAAAATACAAAACCGTCGGTGTGGTGCGGCCATCGCCGCTGTCCTCTTTCTGATAAGCGCCTGTCGTCAGTCGAGTGCACCGCTTCCCGAAGGTCTCGAGGGTATCTGGCGGACGACGGCACCCGGTTATGCCGACGACTTGCTGCAGATCACTCCGACGACCATCACGTTTCGTTCGACTCGTCCGGATGGGCCATCGGGTGCAGCCTATCCGATCGATCGAGTCGAACACCGGACGGAAGCCGGGCGAAACATTTACACCATCGTGTATGTCGATGAGGCGCGGGAGGAATCGCACCTTGCGGTGGCCGTCGACGCGGCGGATCCCGGTACGATCGTGTTCGTCAATCAAGCGCATTTGCGATGGAGCAAACAAGGAGCGCAGTCATGAAGCCCCCTTTTTATAAGCGACACTATTTTCTGAACGACTCCTGTCAGCCGCGCATTATGACGGTGAATGTGCTGCACCAGTCCCTGGTGTTTCTGGCCTTCTCCGCCGCGCTGTTTATCCCGCTTATGGTGCAGTTGCAGCGGGCGCCGCTGGCGGACTTTGAGTCGCAGCAAGCGGCGACTCAAATCTTGGCGTTACACGAGCGTGTGTGGCCCGCGTTCCCCGTGGCGTTGGTATTGGTCGGCGCACACTCGTTGTTTTTTTCGCATCGGATTGCCGGGCCGTTGTATCGATTCCGCCAGATCTTTTCGGCGGTGGCCGAAGGGAATCTGTCGGTGACGGCGCGAATCCGCAAACACGATTATTTACATCCGGAGGCCGAGCGGTTGGACGCGATGGTGTCAGCCTTGCGTCGGAAAGTGCAGGACATCGAACAGGCTTCTGAGCAGTCGCGTCGATATGCCGATGCGTTGCGGCAGGCGGTCCAATCGGGATCGAAAGAGGCGGCGTTGTCGGCGCTGATGCAGATCGACCGCGTCAATGCCGATATTGCGGCGGGCCTGCAGGCGTTCACCACCAAAGTGGAGACGCCTCCGTCCGGTACCATGCCGTCCTTGCGTGCGGCCGCCTAAGCGACTGGCATGAGCGTACCTACGCGACAGCCGCAAGGCGGGTTCACCCTCGTGGAGTTGATGACGGTCGTCGCCATCATCGGCGTCTTGGCCGGCCTCGCAATCCCGAATTATCTCGAATACATCGAAAAGGCGCGTGTCGTACGCGCCATCGCCGAGATCCGCGGGATGGCGAAACTCATCGATTCGTTTGCGGCGACATCGGATCGATATCCGAGCGATCTGGCGGAGGTCGGAGCGTCTGCGGCACTCGATCCTTGGGGGAAACCCTATCAGTATTTCAATATCGCCGCATGGGCGGCTGGTCAAAACGGCGGCGGCGGAAACGGCAACGGGAGTGGTGGATCGGGCGGTGCATCGAGCGGGGCAAGTGGATCGAGTGGAGGCGGCAGTGGCTCGAATGGCGGCGGGTCCGGAAGCGGTGGAGGTTCGGGCGGTAGCGGTGGTGGTGGAGGAAAGGGGAAATCCGGAGGGACGGCCTGGAATTTTTTGGCACCGACTGTAGCCGAGGCTGCGCAAGGGGAGCCTCCGGCCAAGCCGCGTAAAGATCGTTTCCTGCATCCGATCAACTCCGACTACGATTTATACAGCATGGGGAAAGACGGCGAGAGCGTCGAGCCGTTGACCGCCAAGAAGAGCCATGACGACGTGATTCGTGCCAACGACGGGGCCTTCGTCGGATTGGCGGCACAATTTTGATGGACCCGGTAGGGCAGCAGTGAGTTCCAACGAGACATGAATCGTTCGACGATCCCCACATTTTTACAGAGCCGACTGGCGCGGCGGTTGTTCTTGCTGTTTGTGCTTTGCGCACTTGTGCCCATCGCCTTGCTGGCGGCGATCACCCATAACTCCGTACGCGGGCGACTCACCAGCGATACCGAGGAGCGGTTGCGACAGGCGAGTCGCTTGCTCGGCATGTCCGTGCAGGAGCGGTTGGGATTTTTAGAGCAGGCATTGGAGACCGAGTCGGCGACGTACAGATTGCACAGTGCCACGAAGCCACAAGCGGAGACGACGCAGAAGGAATCGAATGGAAGCGGTGGGGGCGTGAGGCAGGCGGTGGATACGACCGTCGGACGCGATCGGACGCAACGCTGGCGGTGGCTCGGGATCCTGCGCAATGGCCAGGTGGCGGAGGAATGGCTCGGCGAGCGTGGAGCCGCCCACGGCGTCACGCAGTTTGTGGCGGAGGCGCAACGCACCGGACGAATCGCCGTCGTGACTGAGCGGACGCGGATGGATGTGTCCGTCGATGCCGACGGTGCACATATCGTCTTGTCGAAGTCGCTGGTCGACGACCCTACGGCGATGCTGGTCGGCGAAGTGCTCCCCGACTATCTGTGGAGTATCGGCACGCAGGATACGTTGCCGCGTGGGACGGCGTTGACTGTGGTGAGTAAGGGAACGGTCTTGGCGACGACGTTGCCAGAACTCTCGCCATCGGTGGTGGAAACGCTGGCCGCACAGGCATCGGCGCAGTCGACCGGCGCGCTGGAATGGTCCGATGGGCAAGGTTCCTCGCTCGCCGGTTTTTGGTCGCTCCCCTTGATGTTCGACTACGGCCGCGATGCGTGGATCCTGGTGCTCAGTCAGGACGCGGCGGATGCGCTGGCGCCGATTCGCCTGTTCACGCTGAGTTTTGTGTTGATCTGCGTCGCGTCGTTGGGCGCCATCGTCCTCATGAGCTCCGTACAGATTCGTCGGCAATTGGATCCGTTGGAGGCGTTGCATGCGGCCACGCGACGGCTTGCGAATCGCGACTTCACGCAACCGGTCGTCGTACAGTCGCAGGACGAGGTCGGTGAGTTGGCTCGATCGTTTAACACAATGACGTCCGAGTTAGATCGGCAGTTTCGTGCGTTGGTCGTGAGCAGCGAGATCGATCGCGCCGTGCTGTCGTCGTGGGATGTGAGTCGTATCGTCGAGGTGGTGTTGGCTCGCGTGGGCGATGTGGCGCGTGTAAGCCATGCGGCTGTGTTGGTGCTTGATCGAGACGAGTCGGCCAGCGGGCGTGTGTACCGGCGCGTGGAGGGAGACGGCGTCGATAAGGCGCCGAGTCTTCGTGTGGATGTGGTCACCGTGTCGAGCGAGGCGCGCGCCGCCTTAACCGCCTTGGTCGGCGGCACTGCGGTCGATCCCGCAGGATCCTGTGAATGGGTGCCGTATTGTCTGAGCGCCGAGGGCGCGCCTGCCACCCTCTGGCCGTTGCGGCGCGGCGTAGAGTGTATGGGGTGTTTGGTCGTTGAGTCGCGACAGGCGGAGCATGCGGAGGACGATCCGGAGACCTGTGCGCGGTTGGCGGATCAGTTGGCCGTGGCCGTGGCGAATGCCACCGAGATGGCCGGCCGTCGTGAAGCGGAAGGCGGATTACGCGACGCCAATAAACAGTTGCAAACGGCCTTGCACGAATTACGCGTCGCGCAGAAGCACATGGTCGAGCAGGAACGGTTACGGGCCTTGGGCGAAATGGCCAGCGGTATCACGCACGATTTTAACAACGCGTTGTATCCCGTGATCGGGTTTACCGAGCTGATGCTGATGCATCCGGACGAACTGAGCAATCGCGACAAAGTCGTCGAACGGTTGAAGGACATCAATCTTGCGGCGACCGACGCAGCGAAGATCGTTCGCCGTCTCCGCGATTTTTATCGCACGCGTGACGTGAGCGACGTGGCGGTACCGGTCGATCTCAACGAGTTGATCAAGCAGACGGTGAAACTGACGCAGCCGAAATGGCGTGAACAGGCCTATGCGCGTGGCATGACGGTCGAGGTGCGGACCGACTTGCAATCGCTGAAGCCGATTCAAGGCGACGAGTCGGAACTACGCGAGGTGTTTACGAACCTCTTATTTAACGCCGTGGATGCGATCGCCCATCGCGGGCGCATTACCTTCCGGACGTCGATGGAAGCGGGGCAAGCCCAGGTCGAGGTGGAAGACACCGGATGTGGCATGACCGAGGAGGTGCGACAGCGCTGCCTCGAACCGTTTTTCTCGACGAAAGGCGACAAGGGTACTGGGTTAGGGCTGCCGATGGTGTATGGGATTATTCGGCGAGCCGGCGGGTCGCTCGATATTCTCAGCGAAGTCGGGCGCGGGACGACGTTTCGGCTGCGGTTCCCGACGACCGACGCGATTGTGGCGCGCAAGGACGAGACGACAACGGGGCAACTCCCCGTCGGTTGGCGTGTGCTGGTCGTCGACGACGATCTGCTGGTCGGCAGCGTCACAGAGGAGTATGTGAAAGCGAGCGGATTGGCGGTGGAATTGGTCCCGAACAGTCTTGATGCCTTGGCTCGGTTGCGCACGCGACCGTTTAATCTGGTGATCGCCGATCAGGCGATGCCGGATGTGAACGGGTCGGACCTTGCGCTCCTAACCAAAAAACTGTCGCCGAACACGGCCGTCGTGATCCTGTCCGGCGCGAACAATCCCGAACCCTTGATCGGCGAACTGGAAGGGGCCATCGATGCGCGCCTGGAAAAGCCATTGACGATGAGCGCCCTGCAATCCGTGCTGCGGACGTTGGCACAACGCGCCGCGGAGCCTCCCCCGCAAGCCAAAGCTGCGTAGATTCTTCACACTCTCTCTTCGAGATGCTCTCGCCGTGAGATGGGAGTCCTAGCGACGCTGCGTCAGCGTACCGGCGAGTCGCGCAAAAAATTCCGATAGGCGAAACAGGCACGAGACCGTGAGCGACGAGATACGTGCGGACAACGAGCCGAGCGCTTCGTTGCGCGGCGAGAACATGATCAGCAGCGTACAGCCGTCTTGCGTCGTCGTTTCGCCGTGGATCGACAGGGCGTCCGAGCGGTGGTAGTCGCCTGGAAACAACGCCTGTCCTTCGCAGACACAGCCGCCTTCCAGCACGAACAATTCTTCGGTTTGCGCATGTCGGTGCGGCGCGTGCCGATAGCCCGGCGCAAACTTCACCACGGCCGTCGTGCGCTGCGTCGCCGCATCGACGTGCAAAATTTTCATCCGCATGCCCGGGCGCGGTTCGATCCAGCTGCCCTCGTTCCCACGAATGAACGTGAAGCCGGTGGGGTTGCCGGATGACGACGGCCCGCCGGTTACACCTGCGGTCGCAGTCCGTACGGGTCCGTCTGCCTGCCCCGATTGCTGCGGCTCCGATTGAATCCGCGTGAGGAGCGTCGCTTTGAGATGAGCGGGTGGCGCGACCGGTCGCACGGCGGCGCCAAGGTGCGCGGCGGTGCGTTGGAATCCGGCGACCTCCGCACGGGCGGCCTGCGCTTCCGCGCCTTCATCTTCCAACAACCGTCGATACTGCTCCGCCTCCACACCCGTGAGTGCACCGAGCGCGTGCAGGATCGCCGGGTCGAGGCGCGAATCGGCGTGATGATCGTCCTGGCGTGGTGTGGTCATATGAGTAGCCCCTCTTCGTAGGGCGCCAAGAGGTCTCGAAGCTTCAACATCCCCAGTCGCATCCGTGTTTTGACCGTTCCGAGCGGCAGGCGCAATTTCTCCGCGATCTCCGTCTGACTATACCCGCCGAAGTATGCAAGCGTGAGCGCTTCGCGTTGTTCCGCCGACAAATGCTCCAAGGCGCGAGCGACGATCGTCTGTCGCTGCGACGCGACGGATTCGTCTTCCGGCGATGCGCCGTCCCAGGGCAACCACACGGCATCGTCGAGCGACTCGGTGACGCGCTCCATCCTGGTGGCACGGAGTCGATCGATGGCGCGGGTGCGCGCGAGCGTGATGAGCCAGGCCATCGGTGTGCCGCGCTGCCGGTCGTAACTCTGCGCATGTTTCCAGACCTGGGTATACACGTCGAGCGTCACATCCTCTGCCGTCTGATGGTGCTGCACGATTTTCAGCACCAAGCCATAAATCTGCGGACTCGATTGGTCGTAGAGGCGGCTGAACGCGCCTTGGTCGCCGAGCGCGATCTGGGCGATCAGCGTCGGCCACTCTCGCTCTTGGGTTTGGGTCTCGTCCACCAGCCCCCACATGCGACCGTTCTCCTTGCCTTCCTCTACGGAGGAGGATCCGGGTTCGGATTCATGCCGATCGAAGTATTTTGGCGACGGCTCTCGGAGCGGCCTCCCTACTATAGCCTAGTGCGGAGACGCTGGGTATGCCGGACCAGCGACGGTCGGCATGCCTTGCGCACGGCGTCATGAATCCAAACATCCGCATGGCCCCGTAGCGGACTGCGAAGGGCGAGCGGGAGGCGATGAGGCTTCCGCGCCCGGCTCTTCACTCACGGGGATCACACAAGGAGGATTGGTATGAGACGTCCGATGCGAGACATCCGACGCGGCGCCGCCGCCATCGCGCTGCTGCTTTGCGCGGCGGGAGCGGCGCAGGCATCGAGCCACCGCGAGGCGCCGTTTATTACGGAGATGCCGAAGGTCGACGGGACCGATTTTTACATGTTCCGGAGTTACGAGGCGGGGCGTCAGGATTACGTGACGCTGATCGCCAACTATCTGCCGCTCCAGGCGCCGTACGGCGGCCCGAATTATTTCCAGTTGGATCCGGAGGCGCTCTACGAGATCCATATCGACAATAACGGCGATGCGAAGGAGGACCTGACGTTCCAGTTCCGCTTCAAGAGCGCCTTGCAGGACATCACGGTGCCGGTCGGCCCGTCCGGGCAGACGAAAAATATTTCCATCCCGCTGATCAATGTCGGGCCCGTCTCCAGCGGCAACATGCAGGCGCAAAACGTGAGCGAGACCTACACGCTCGACATCGTGCGCGGCAATCGTCGGACGGGACAACGCCAGTCGATCGTGAATGCGGCGAACGGCTCTACGACGTTCCAGAAGCCGCTCGATAACATCGGCTCCAAGTCGATTCCCAATTACGCGCAGTATGCCAATAGTTTTATTTCGACGATGAACATTCCGGGCTGCGGCGCGCCGGGCAAAGTGTTCGTCGGGCAACGGAAGGAACCGTTTGCCGTGAATCTCGGCGAGGTGTTCGACCTCATCAACCTGAATCCGTTGGGCGCGGTCGATGGACGGACGAACATCATCGACGACGACAACATCACGTCGTTGATTCTCGAAGTGCCGATCGCCTGTCTGACGAACGGTTCCGAACCGGTCATCGGCGGCTGGACGACGGCGAGTTTGCGTCAAGGGCGGTTGCTGAATCGCCACGCCACGTTCGAGAAACCGGCCGTGGAAGGCGGCGCGTGGACGCAGGTCTCGCGCCTCGGCATGCCGTTGGTGAACGAATTGGTGATCGGGCTGAAGGACAAAAACAAGTTCAACGCGTCGAAGCCAGAAGACGATGCGCAGTTCGCCGACTATGTGACGCATCCGTCGTTGCCGTTTTTGATTCAAACCCTGTTCCCCAGCGCACCGGCGCCGACGATGTTCCCGCGCGCCGATCTGGTCGGGGCGTTCCTGACGGGGATCAATACGGCGGCCACCGGCAATCTGAATCAGCCGGCCAACGTCGTGCCGTCGGAAATGTTGCGGTTGAACACAGCCGTCATGCCGACGCCGAAAGCCGCGCAGAAAAACTTCGGTGTCGTGGCGGGCGACCTTGCCGGGTTCCCGAATGGACGACGACCGGGTGACGACGTGGTGGACATCGAATTACGCGTGGCGATGGGCAAGCTCATCTCTGCCGGCCTGTACGGTTCTGCCGGTCAGGCGCCTGCAGGCGACGCGCCGCTCACGGACGGCGCCGCACTCGATGCTTCGGCGTTTTACGACACGTTCCCGTACCTGACGACGCCGTTGCCCGGCGCGCCGGTGCAGTAGGCGAGACGGAGGATTGTCATGGAGACCACAATGACACGACAACGAATGGTGCATCTCTGTCTGGGCCTCGGCATGCTGACGTTGGTCGGCTGCGGAGGCAGCGACAATGGACCGGT
Source organism: Nitrospiraceae bacterium (assembly GCA_046351095.1). GTDB lineage: Bacteria > Nitrospirota > Nitrospiria > Nitrospirales > Nitrospiraceae > BQWY01. The sequence goes on along the minus strand of JAXLZC010000001.1, from coordinate 1,779,195 downwards.
CAGCGCCGGTCCGCAACCAGGGAGCGGCGGTGCGGGCGATGGCTTCACTGCGCAGGTCCAGGCCATCACAGCCTCATTGCGTGACGATGCGGAACCGGTCGATGTGGCCGGTATCCAAGCGGTCGAGGCGGATCAGGCGGAGCCGGTGGCGGTGCCTGGAAGTTAACGGGTTGGGAAGGACGTAGGGAGGAAGACGCGATGTATCATCGACTCGACAGAACGACGGCTGCACCATGGACGGCGCGGTGCGTCGGCCATCTGTTGGTTGTCGGCGTGACGCTCGGTCTCCTCGGCATCGCGTGTGCCACTCCCTACGTCCCGACCGACGATCGTACGCTCGTGGAAACGCTCCGTGCGAAACCGTTGGATCGAGAGTGGCAGGAGCTGCACCGATTGCGGGCGCAGCTCCGTGCCGAACCGACACGCCAGGATCTCGCCGAACAACTGGGACGGCGCTACATCGAACGCAGTCGTGCAGAAGCCGACCCTCGGTATCTCGGCCAGGCGTTGGCGGTGCTGCAGCCGTGGCTGGAGACGGAGCAGCCGTCTGCCTCCGTACTCTTACTGCGCGCGACGATCCGACAGAGTCTGCACGATTTCGACGGCGCGTTGGCCGATCTCGATGTCGTGCTGCGTGCGCAACCGCGCAACGCGCAGGCGCGGCTGACGGCGGCGACCATCCACCAGGTGCAGGGACGGTATGTCGAGGCGCGGAGCCACTGCGCGCCGCTCTCGCACCTGACCTCGGCGGCGGTGGCGTTGGCCTGTCACGCGGGTGTCGGCGGCCTGAACGGGCAGGGTGAGGCCATGTATCGCATGCTGCAGCAGGCGCTCGGTGCCGAGCGCACGGCGTTGTCCACTCGTCCGGCGGACGACATGCCGGAGCGGCAGTGGCTGTCGTCGCTACTGGCGGAACAGGCGGAGCGGCTTGGGCAGGACACAGAAGCTGAACGAGCCTATCGTGCGGCGCTTGCGGCGGGGCCGCGCGATCCGTACACGGTCACGGCCTACGCGGATTTTCTGTTGGACCGACGACGGGCGAAGGATGCGCTCGCATTGCTGGGCGCGGATCGCAAACAGGACGGTGTGCTGTTGCGGCTGGCCCTGGCGGAAAAACAACTCGGCGTGCCGGAACATCGCCTCGACAGCGACCTGTTGGCGGCGCGGTTCGATGCGGCACGACGACGTGGCGAGACCACACACCGTCGCGAAGAAGCCCGGTACGCGCTGCATCTCCTGGGCGATGCGGAGAAGGCCTTGGCGTTGGCGCTCGATAATTGGGCGGTGCAACGCGAACCGGCCGATGCGCGGATTGTGTTGGAAGCGGCGATTACGGCGGACCGACGTACGGCGGCGGGTTCCGTCGTCGAGTGGCTGCGTGCCAATCGTCTTGAAGATGTCCGGCTCCAGGCACTCATTCGCCGCATGGACGAGGTATGACGATGACGGCGATTCGAGCGCGTATGCTGTTGTGCTGCCTCGGTCTCGCGGGCCTGTTGTTCACGGGTTCTCCCGCCTGGGCGCATCAATCCAGCGACAGCTACCTGACCCTGTCCGTCGAGGGCGGCCATGTGACGGCGCGATGGGATGTCGCGTTGCGCGACCTGGATGAAGCGGTCGGGCTCGACACGGACGACGACGGGCGTCTGCTCTGGGGCGACGTGCGCACGCGTTGGCACGATCTCGAAAGTTATGTGTTCTCGCGACTGGATGTGGCGATGGGCGGAAGCAGCTGCAGCGCCTCGCCGACCGAGCCGGCCCTCGATCACCACAGCGACGGCGCCTACGCGGTGTTTCAGACTACGTATAGCTGCCTGCATCCGATGATGCATATGGAGGTGTCGTATCGCTTCTTGTTTGACATCGATACGCAGCACCGCGGTTTGGTGCAGGTGTGGAGTCCGCATGGCCAGTCGAGTCTGGTGTTGTCTCCCTCCCATCGCACCGACTCGATTCGTGTGGATGCCAGTCAAGGATGGGGCACGGTGCTGTCGTATGCGCATGAAGGGGTGCATCACATTTGGAGCGGTATCGATCACCTGTTGTTTGTGTTGGCGCTGTTGCTCCCCGCCGTGTTGCGCCGCGGCGAGAGCGCGTCGCAAGCGTGGCGTGGGACGGATAGTTTCCGGCGGACGCTGTTGGATGTCGCGGCGGTCATCACCGCGTTTACGGTCGCCCACTCGATCACGCTCGCGGCCGCAGCGCTCGGCGTGGTCTCGCTCCCGACACGCCTGATCGAATCGACCATTGCGCTGTCGGTGGCACTGGCGGCGCTGAATAATATCGTGCGATTGGTGCCGGAGCGTGTGTGGGTGGCGGCCTTTGTGTTCGGGCTCGTGCATGGGTTCGGCTTCGCGGGCGCGTTGAGCGACCTCGGTCTCGTCGATGGGCAGCGGGTCCCGGCGTTGCTGGGGTTCAATCTGGGCGTCGAAGCGGGGCAATTGGTCGTCGTGGCGCTGGTGTTGCCGCTGATGTATTGGGCGCGGAACCTGTCGCTGTATCGGCCGGTCGTGGTGGCCGGAGGATCTTGCGCCATCATCGTGGTGGCCTTGTGCTGGGCTATCGAGCGGATGTTCGACGTGCAACTGTTGCCGGTTATCTAACGCGGCACGCAGCGCCGTGCGATGCACGTGCGTAATGCATTGTGGTTCCGGCTGCGTCTTGTTATGAGGAAGGCCACTGTGTCTGTGATGCGAACGCGAGTCGGTCTGTGTGTGACGAGTCTCTTTGTCCTGGCGATCTGCGCCATACAGGCCGCACCGCGCGCCTGGGCGCACGACCCGGACGCCGAGGTGCTCGAAGCGCCGGAGGTGTCCGTCGAAGCGGATCGTCCGCTGGCCGCCTCGTCGCAACAATTTATCCCCGATAAGGAATACCTGCTCCAGCCGCAAGGGCGGCCCGCGCAGGTCCTACGCCTGATCCCAGGATTCATCGCGGTCGAACATTCCGGCGGCGCCGGAAAGGCCGACCAATATTTTCTGCGTGGATTCGACGCAGACCATGGAACCGACGTGGCGTTTTTTGCCGACGGGATGCCGGTTAACTTTCGCACCCACGCGCATGGGCAGGGCTACACCGACCTGAACTTCATCATTCCGGAAACCATCGAAGGGGTCGATGTCTACAAGGGCGGCTACCACACGGAGTTCGGCGACTTCGCGACCGCCGGCGCGGTGAATTTCCGTACACGCGCGGTCGTGCAGGAAGGGGTGCTGCAGGCGGCCGGCGGGCAATTCGGCACACAACGTTACATGGTGATGTTGTCGCCGACGGTCGACAAGGTCCGCACGCTGGTCGCCGCGGAAGCCTATTACACGGACGGGCCGTTTCAGCACGACAACCGTTATTTTCGCAGCAATCTGTTCGGCAAGGCGACGTTGAATCCGACACCGCGATCCGAATTGAGCCTGACGGGTACCTTTCACAAGGCGCAGTGGAACGGCTCCGGCGAAATTCCCTTACGCGCCGTGACCGACGGGACGATCGATCGTTTTGGGGCCATCGATCCGTCCGAAGGCGGGCGGACGCTGCGGTCCACCGGGCGCCTCAACTATCACTATGACACGACATCCGGCGGACAATTTTTCGCGAACGCGTACGGCCAATATTACAAGTTCGACCTCTATACGAATTTCACCTCTTTTCTGAGCGACCCGGTCAACGGCGACGGGTTCCAACAATCGGACCAGCGCGTTGTCTACGGCGGCGATGTCGGCTACAAACAGGTGGTGTCGCTGTTCGGCGTGCCTGGTGCGGTGACGGTTGGCGCGCAGGCGCGTGTCGACGACATTCATCTGCGTCTCGCGCCACAAGTACGACGCACCGTGCTCGGTACGACGATCGACAGCGATGTGCAGGAAGCGTCCTATGCGCCGTATGTGAAGGCGGAGGTGCAACCCTTGTCGTGGATGCGGGTGGTCGGCGGTCTGCGGAGCGAGCTGTTTACGTTCGACGTACGGAATCGTTGCGAGGCCTGTGCGGAACGCCCGGCAGGGCGGACGACATCCGGCGTGGTGTTGCCGAAGGGGAGCCTGATCCTCGGGCCCTGGGCGAACACGGAATTGTTCCTCAACTACGGCGACGGGTTTCACAGTAACGATGCGCGGGCGGCAGTGGCGGGCGGTTCGGCGCCGATCGCGCGCGCGCGGACCTACGAAGCGGGGATTCGCTCCAAACCCTGGGGGGCGGACGGTGTCGAGCTGACGGCCACGGCCTGGGCCTTGGACCTCCAGCAAGAATTGGTGTTTGTCGGCGATGCCGGTACGACGGAGGTCCGCGGCGCGTCGCGTCGACGCGGTGTCGAGGTGGCGGCGCGCGGGAACATTTACGGACCGCTGTCGTTCAACGGGAGCGTCACCTGGACGAAGGCGGAGTTCCGTAACGGCGATGCGATTCCGCTCGCGCCGGAGTGGACGGCGTATGGGGCGTTGTTGCTGAAGTGGCCGGAAGGGCTGACGTCGCAATTACAGGCGACCTATCTTGGCGTGCGCCCGTTGATCGAAGATCGTAGCGAGAAGGCCCCTTCCTGGGTCGATGTCGATCTGTCCGAGCGGTATCGGATTCCGGTGAAGCTGCCGTACGGACGACTCGAAGCGTTTCTGTTCATCCAGAATCTGCTCAACACGAAATGGGAGCAGGCGACCTTCTACTTTGCGTCGCGTTTGCGCAACGAAGCCGCAGGGATCAATGACCTCCACTTCGTCCCTGGGAATCCTCGGTTTTTTATGGGCGGCCTTTCCTGGTATTACTGAGTCGCAGACGAAAGACGATTGCGACTCAGGATCTTTTACGTGCCCACTCAACGACTCGTTCGTAATTTTTTCGACCGACCTACCGTCACGGTGGCGCGGGCGCTTGTGGGAAAGTTTCTCGTGCGCGAGCGAGCCGGAGCAGTCGTCGTCGCACGCATTATCGAGACGGAAGCCTACGTCGGGCCTCTCGATAAAGCCTGTCACGCGTCGAAAGGACGCACCGCGCGGACAGAGGTGCTGTTCGGACCGCCCGGGTACGCCTACGTCTATCTCTGTTACGGCATCCATGAATTGTTGAATGTGGTGACGGAATGCGAATCGTTTCCGGCGGCGGTGTTGATTCGCGCCGTCGAGATCGATGGGCGTCTGTTCGACGGGCCGGGTCGCGTCACGCGTGCGCTTGGGATCGACCGTGCGCTGAATCGTCACGATCTGACGAGTGGGTCGAGACTGTGGTTCGAGGATCGTGCGATACCGATCAAACGTGGCGCCGTGAAAGCGTATCCGCGTATTGGTGTGGACTATGCCGGGGAGTGGGCGAAAAAGCCGTGGCGGTTTCGGCTGGAAGAGTCACGGCCTTCGACTATGCCGAGGGCTCGCCGCCGGCGCACCTCATCCAAACGCTGACGACATGCATATGGTGAAACGACGAAGGGGGCTGCCGTCACAGACGGCAGCCCCCTTCGTGTATTCGAGAAATCGAAACGAAACTATTCGATCTTGCGATCGGCCGTGATCTTGGTGGCCGAGGTCACCGGCGGCTCGATCTTGATCTGCGGGCCCTGGACGGTCGGGAGGCGGCCTGCGCCCTGACCTTCCGTGATGCGGGCATTGTCGGACTTCTGCAGCTTCTGCTCCATGTGCTTGATGGAGGATTGCGACTTCAGGATGGCCGCTTCGCCGCGCGCATCCGACTGACCCGGATCGTTGGCGGTCGGCTGTCCGGTCACGGGGCTCCCATCGTTCTTCATCGGGTAGCCTTCGTGCTTCGGCAACAACGCCGGATTGGCGAATGTCACGGAGGCGGCGAACAGGACTCCCGATACCATGGCGGTCGCAGTCAGCAATGTCTTCATGGCCTCAGCTCCTTTGAAATGAAGGATTAGAGATCGAATCAACTCAGCGCAACAGGATGATGAATAGAATCGTCGTGATAATCGGTTCGAACAGGCGCACGATAAAAGCGCGGGGATCATAGCCATCGGTGAGGGGGGGTGTCAAGGGTTTTGCAGTCTCGCCCCCGCACATCGACCGGTCGTCTGTATCTCCTGAATGTGTCGTCCGTGCGGCTCACCTCGCTCAACTTTGCGGACGCGGTCCACGACGGCCACGGCCACGGTGGCGGAAGTTCGGACGGCGGATCATCGCCGGCAGGCGAATGGTCGTCGTCGTCCCTTCGCCCTCGGCGCTGGCGATACCGATGCTGCCGCCGTGCTCCTCGATGATCTTTTTGACGCTGGCCAGACCGAGCCCGGTCCCGCTGCGTTTTGTACTGAAGAACGGCTCGAAGACCTTGCTGAGGTGCTCAGCCGGAATCGGCGACCCGTTGTTGCGGATCGCGATCTGTACTTCTTGCCCGCGTCCCGCGCGATGTTGCGACAGGCCGATGTGGAGTTCGCCGCCGGGCGTCATCGCTTCGATGGAGTTCTTGAAGATGCTCAGGAGCACCTGCTGCATCTTCGCCTCGTCGCAGCGGACGGGCGCCACATGCGCCGCATAGTCCTTCGTCACTTGGATACGTGTGATTTCGAGTTCCGTCGCCACGACGGCCAGCGCGTTTTCCAACACATCCGGCACGCGACACAGGCGCCGATTGAGTTCGAGCGGCTTCGCGAAGTCGAGAATTTCGTTGAGCAACGCCTCGATGCGGATCAGGTCGCGCATCGCCTTTTCGACGCGCGTCTGCGGGTCGAAATCGAGGATGCCTTCCGCCGTGACTTCTTCCAACTGCGCGCGGATCGAGGCCAACGGTTCCCGCAATTCCGTCGCGAGGAACGTGCTGAATTCGCCGATGGCCGCTTGGCGCTCCTGTTTACGAATCGTCGGTTCCAGCGATTCGGCGGCGGGTGTGGCAGGGGCCGCAGCGCTCGGGCTTGCCGCTTCGCCGGCCGTGGGTGCGGGCGTCGGCGGCGTCGCGGGGCGTTGGAAGAATTCGACGAGCTTCGTCAGCAATGGTTCGAGCGCCGTTGCATCCGTCGGCGCGTAGCGCTGCTCTTCTTTCGACGCGAACGTCACGGTCCCGCCGACTTGCCCACGCACAAAAAACGGGACGACGAGCGACGAATGGAGCCGGTCTTTGTACAAATGTTTGTGATCGGCGAAGCGGCCTTGCGTCGACGCCAAGTCGTGGTCCACGCGCGACTTGCGGTGGCGCACCGCCCAACCGGAGGCGGAGGCTTCGAGCGCCAAGCGCTGGCCCGGTTTCAGGTCGCGTTTGCCGTCGCTTTTTTGTTCGCCCGCCATCGCGACGACTTCCACCGATGCGGCCAACGGATCGTAATTCGTCACCCATGCGCGGTCGAACGGAACTTGTGCTCCGGCTTCCAGCAGCCAGCCCGAGAGGAGTTCTTGATTCTCCGGCGTCGCGTAGGATGAGGGCGAGGCCGGCGCCGCTTCCGCGATGGGCTTCGTGGCCGTGACCGGTTCGGACGCAACGAAGGGGCGGCTTAAGACGGCTTGCCCGTCGAAGAGGCGTTCCTTCTCAAGTGTCTTGGTGATGCCTTCGGTGGCCTGTTCGATGGCGGTGCGTTCTTTTTTCCCGAACGTGCCTTGGTCCTTACGCCCCAACACGAGGACGCCGTAGGTACGCTGTTGGTGCCGCAAGGGCAAGGCCAGCAACGAGCGCGTCGACGGCATGATGAGCCGCAGGCGGACGCCGTCGCCCTCCGTCGATTTGGTCGGCACGGTCCGCAACGGACCGGTCAACGTGCGGAGGATCGTATGGACTTCACGGGGCGTAAACCCACGGGCGCCGTGCGCCACCAACGGGCCGCCTTCGCGATGGAACACGGCGGCGAGCGCCGTATCCGACGGCATGTCGTTGAGGGCGGCGGTCAGGGTGCGTTGCAGGAGCGTGTGTTTCTGAGTCAGTGCGCTGTCAGGCATAACAATGGCCGTTCGTCCGGATGGTTGAACACGTACGGTGCGAGGCGTCGATCACGGGCGGCGGCGCGGTTCGATGGAACCGGAACGGCGCGGCGATCAATTGACGACGCGTGGCGGTTTGCGCGGCGGTTCCTGCGTGTCGATGTGGATGGAGTGGCGTTCGCCGACCCAGGGACCGAGGATCGTGGTTACCAGACTCACGACGACGGCGCCGCCGATGGCCGGCCACCACCCCGTGACCACAAAGCCTTGCACCAAGGCCGCGGCCACCTTCAGCAAAATTGCGTTGATGATGACCATGAAGAGGCCGAAGGTCAACACAATAATGGGTAGCGACACGAGATAGAGCAGCGGGCGCACGACGGCGTTCAGAATCGCGAGGACGATTACCGCCGCCAATCCAGCTTCCCACGAGTGGACGACGATGCCGGGGACGATCTCGATGGCGAGAAACACCGCGATGCCGGTGACGAGGAGGCGAAGCAAAAAAGACTGCATGGTTCAGGCGATGATGTCCGAGGCGATACGACGGATGCTCGGTCGGCACCCGCCGTGGTTCTGGTTGTTCCGATTACTTGGTGGCCTTGCCCTTAGGCGGCGTGGAAAATACGACGTGCGAGGCCGTCTGGTCGGCGCCCTTACCGGCCACATCGATCACGACGCGGTCGCCCGCTTGCGGCTTTTTCCCGGCGGTCGATTTGCCGCGCGCTTCGAAGGCCGTTTTATCGTCGACCTTCACGGTCATTTTTTTTCCAGCCTTCGTCGTGAGGTCGATCGCCGTGTCGGTGACCGCCGTGACTGTGCCCATGATGTGGTCCGACGAGCCGTGGGCCAGCGCGGCCGTGGTGCCGACCAGCAAGAACACTCCGGTGAGAGCGATGGCGGCGGCATGGCGACCAACCTGTGTCAGGGAAAAACGGGATGTCATGAGTCGTGTCCTTTCTTCAGTCTACACGGTATGCGACGTATCGTGTGTTGTGTCGATCGTTCTAGTGATGGTGCGCGGGCGCCTCGTCTTCGCCGGAGAGGAAGGCATCCGCCGCCGCTTCGTCCGCGGCATGGTGCGCCGATTTCGGGTTGAGGCCGCGCATCTCCTCCAACTCCGCCGGGGAGATCGACGGCAGGTGTCGGATGAAATGCACCAGCTTCCAGCTATCCAGGTCCTTGGACGGATCGCCGGATCCCCATCCGGGCATCGCCGTAAAGCGAATGCCGTAGTGAATCGCCCAAAACAGTTCGCCGTCCGACATGCCCTGTGTGTCCGGGCCGCGGAGATCGGGGGCGGGCGGATACACATTTTTGCCGATGGGTGTATCGCCGCTGCCGTTGTTCGCGTGGCACACGGCGCAATGGTCGGCAAAATGTGCGAGCGACTCCTTGAGGATCGCGGGCGTTTGAATCACGGGATTTTTCGCCTGGCGTTGCTCGGCCGGAATCGCCAGCTTGCGGACCAAGCGTGCGGCGAAGATTTCCGCCGGATGCGGCTTCGAGTCCTTTGCCGCAAACCCGCTGGTGAAATTTTCGTAGGCAAACCACCCGGCGCCCGCGATGGGCAGGACGATGAACGCCAGCGTGAGATAAAACCAGACGCGGAATGGATTCAGATAGGCAGGCAAGGCCATCGGGCATGTCCTCTCGTCGGTCGCGGGCGTGCTGCAGTATAGCCGCCCTTCTCGGTGAACTCTACTGCGGCGGTGCGATGCGTCACGCCTGTGGCGGGCTCGATGGCGCAAGCCGCCCGAACGCGCGCAGGAGAAACAGTCCGGTGATCGGCAGGTAGATCAGGACGTCGGTGAGCCCCAGCAGTCGTTCGCCGATCCAAAACGTCATCGTCAGGTTGAACAGCAGCACACCATAATAGAGGCCGCACGCGAGGAGGATGTCGGTCGTTGTGCGATCCGGGCTTGTGCCGAGCGACTGCTCCGGCAACTGGCGGTCGATTAGTCGGTAGATGCTGAGCGAGATCAGGCCGACGACGGCCCAGCCGACATAATTCGCGAGCGGGACGCCGAAGTGCACGCCGCCGTCCGGATAAAAATAGATTTTTCCGAGAAACCAGCGGTCGCCGCGCAGCGCGACCGGGTCGATTACCACGTCGAGTAAGGCGAAGAGGAACGCGGTCAGCAGCATCGTCGGCCAGGCGCGGCGAATCGTTCCGTCGAACTGAAGGGATGGGGAGCGGGGAGCTGACGCCGGCGCGTCGGCATTTGAATAACTGGGCAACAGAAACCACAGGGCCAGCGCGTAGCTCGCGAACAATAAAAACGTGAACGACAACGAGTCCATAAACGGCACGTCCCACAGGTACAATTCGTCGCCGATGGTCGAGCCGTTGTAGAAGTACCAGCCGAAGGGAATGCCGGTGCGTGTGGACGACAGTTCGCAGAGCAACGCTGTGAGCCACGTGTTGAAAAAAAAGAACAGCGTGCGTGGCCAGCCGAGTAGGCGTCGCCCGCAGAACAAAAACGCCGCGAGGAACACAAAGACATAGGGGCGCAGCGCAACGGTTTTAAAGAGCAGTATGAAGAATTCAGTCACGGGGAATGTTTAGTGGTGAATGTTTAATGTTTAATTGAAGAGCGGCGGCAGGGGATGCAAACCATGAATTCAACATTCATCATTCAACACCCAACATTACTATTCACGCATAGCCATGCGCTTTGAACCAGGTCACGGCCTTCTCCAGCGCAATCTCGACCGGCGGTTGCGGCAGGCTTAGCTCGCGGACGGCTTTCGAGCAATCGTAGTGCATGCGGTACTTCGCCATCTTCACGCCTTCCAGTGGAATACGCGGCGGGCGATGGGTGATGTAGTCGGCGATCCATTTGTTGGCGTAGGCCAAGGGGAGAATCGCCAGGCGCGGCAGTTTGATCGTCGGCGTCGGCACGCCGGTCAGGCGGCTGAGGATCTCGAAAATTTCGCGCAACATCAGATTGCGGTTGCCGAGGATGTAGCGTTCGCCCTGTCGTCCGCGCTCCATCGCTAAGAGGTGCCCGGCGGCGACATCGTCCACGTCGATGATGTTCATACCCGTGTCGATATAGGCAGGCATCCGCCCCTTCATGAAGTCGACGACCATCTGTCCCGTCGGCGTCGGTTTGATGTCGCCTGCGCCGACCGGCGCGCTGGGATTCACGATCACGATCGGCAGTCCGGCCTTGGCTAAGGTGTGCACTTCCTGCTCGGCCAAAAATTTTGAGCGCTTGTAGTCGCCGGCCATCTGATCGAGCGACACGGGCGTGGTTTCCGTGCCGACGCCGCCCTCCGGCGGCAGTCCGATAGCGCCGATGGTGCTCGTGTACACCGTCCGTTCGATGCCGACCTCGCCTGCCGCTTCCAGCAGCATGCGCGTGCCGTCCACGTTGATGTCGTAAAAAATCTTCGGGTCCTTCGCCCACAGCGCATAGTGCGCAGCCACGTGATAGAGGCGGCGGCAGCCGGTCAATGCGCGCACGAGCGACGCCTTGTCGCGCAGGTCGCCTGCGACGCGGGTGAGGCGAAGGCCATCGAGATTGCGGAGGTCGCTGTCGGCGCGCGCCAACACACGCACGTCTTCGCCGCGCGCGACCAACGCGCGCGCGACGGCTGCGCCCACAAAGCCGGTTGCGCCGGTCACGAGGGTCGTCATGTTGCCGTGAGACGTAAGAAGTGAGAAGTGAGAAGGAAGAGGGAAAACCTGCCGGAGTAAGAAGCGGGTGTGGCGCGCAATCGTTTCACGTCTTACGTTTCACGCCTCACGCTAGTTTTTCCTGGCGGTGATGTAGCGGGCGATTTCGCGGAGCGGCTCGGCCTTGTCGCCGAACGAGGTCAGTCGGTCGATGGCGCGGGTGACACAGTCGTCCGCCAAGGTGCGGGCGCCGTCGACGCCGTAAAACGTCGGATAGGTTTTTTTGCCGCGCTGCGCGTCGGTATTCGGGTTTTTGCCCAGCTCTTCGCGTGTGCCGGTGACGTTCAATACGTCGTCGGCGATTTGAAACGCCAGGCCGATGTCTTCCGCGTAGCCGGTCAGGTCCGCCAGTTGCTGCGCGGTCGCGCCCGCCGCGATGGCGCCCATTCGCACCGCCGCACGGATCAACATCCCCGTCTTGTGGCGGTGAATGTTTTGGAGTGTCGCCAGGTCGATGTCCTGGTTCTCCGCTTGGATGTCGAAGACTTGTCCACCGACCATCCCCGCGTGGCCCGAGCCGATGGCCAGTTCGCGGATGAGTTGTACGCGTCGCGCGGCGTCGATGGAGTGGTCGCCGTCCGCCGCGCACCATTCGAACGCCAAGGTCAGCAGTGCGTCACCCGCGAGGATCGCCATGGCTTCGCCGTAGACCTTGTGGTTCGTCGGTTTGCCGCGACGGAAGTCGTCGTTGTCCATCGCCGGCAAGTCGTCGTGGATCAGCGAGTAGGTGTGGATCAATTCGAGCGACGCGGCGATCGGCATGATGCCGGATGCGGCGGACGTGTCGCGTCCGAGTGCGTCGGCCGTGGCGATCGTCAGGATCGGGCGGATCCGTTTCCCCCCCGCGCAGACGCTGTAGCGGATCGACTCATGCAGCCCGGTCGGCGGCATGGTCGCGGCGGGGAGCGTGGCGTCGAGAAAACGGTCCACGACCTCGCGTTTTTCGTCGAGGTACTGTCGAATGTCCATGGAGATGCTGGATGGTGGCATGCAAAAAGACGACGGAGCGCCCCAGGCGGCTCACGTGCGCGGAGACTAGCAACAAGCCCGACAGACTGTCAAACACCGGACGACTAACAATAGTTCTTGTTTTCTGAGATTGCCGGAGTACACTCCGCGCGCAATGTGACAGATGGTTGACTGATGGCGTTGAGTTCGTCTCAAAAGAGCAACGCGCTGAACTGGTCACAATTTGTGACCAGTTCCAAACCGTCATCATGGTTGCAGGCGGTGCGCGCGATGAGATGAATGCACACCTGTCGATCCGCCTTGTTTTTCCGGCGGGGCGTTGGCTATACTGCGCGGCCTATGGGATTTCCGCGCGTCGGTGGAGGAGATTGGGAGCCGTTGCTGCTGGCGATCGAGCCGCGCAAGTGCCGCGTCTGCTCGCAGGGGCTCTATCGCGATCAAACGTTGTTCCGCGGCGGCTGGTCGCGCTGCACGATCTGCGACGAGTTCGTCCACTATAGCTGTCTCGCCAGCGGACGTGTGTCGTTCCTGAAGCGTCGCCCGCGTGTCTGCAAAACCTGTTTGGAAGGCACGCCGACGGCCAATGGCCAGGCATCTGCGCCGATTCCTCCGGTGCCGACGGTGCCCGATACGCCGGTGGCCGCAGCCGAATCGAAAGCCGAGTCCACCACCTCTCCCGATCATCAAGCTGCCTGATTCACCCATGGCGCACGATCTGACGGCCCCCTCGTCCTTGTGGCAGGAGCGGATCGCCTCCGGCGTCCGGTATGGGTTGGCGCCGCTGCTGTTCCTCTGGAGTGGGTTCTTCACGACGGACTTCATCTTCAGCGGGGCCTACACGTGGCCGCGCACAAGCCGCGTCTTCGTGTTGACGCTCACGTTGTTCATCCTGGCCTACGAATTCGTCTACAAAGCGGCGTTGACATCGACGCCTCCGCAGTCCGAGGCGCAGGCGCGGCGGCTCGTCCGGGTGACCTGCCTCATTCCCTATGCGGTCGGCATCCTGCTGTTGGTGCTGATCGTCGTCGTGCGGCGGTAACGTCGTCGTTCCGTTCGCCATCCCAGACGGTTCTTCGCACACTGCAACGCGGGAGTTTCGATCCCATGGGCCAGGTGTTTCAGAGCGGCGCCTTCATTCAACAATGTTTCGCCGTGCATCCGCTCTGCTTAAACGTGAAGCGGCTCGACGACGAGGCGCGGCTGATCGTCGGCTGCACGTCGTGTAAGCTGGCCCATCGCGTCGTCATCCAGCACATCGACGCGCGTGGACCGGTCGTGCCGTCGGAAACCGGCGTGCCGCAAGGTGCCGCGCCGCCGCTCGCCCCGCGTGAGCAGTTGGCGCAGTGTGTGGCGGAGCATGCGTTGGCCTTGTCGGTGCGGACGCTCGATGTGGTCGACGAACATCTGGGACTGCGCTGCGCCGAGTGCCGCTGGATGTTCGAACTGTCGGTGCCGACCATTGAAACGCATCAACGCTGATTTGTCTTCCGTGCTTCGTTTTGTCTCGCCTCGGTATTCCACTCTCAGACATCGACGTATGAGGCGATCCACGTGAGCCGGCCGCATCTGCCATCGTTCGCCCTGTCGGCGGAGGAGCGCGCCGTCGTCGCGAACCGCGATATCTTTGCCGCGAAGGCACGGGCGCAGGCGACCTGTCGCGAGGCGTTGCTTGCGACGCATGCGGCACTGGCGGATATCGTGCGAACGGTTCCGCTCGCGGCGCCGACCGGTCTACGCGCCGAGGCCTTTCAACTCGTGAAGGGAGAATCCCTTGAGGATTGTCCCTATCAGTATCTCGACTACCCGAAGTACTTTGTGCGGGGCGAGGCCTTCACCTTTCGCACATTGATCTGGTGGGGGCACCATCTCGTCTGCGCCTGGCTGATCGAGGGAGCGTCCGTACCTGCGCGGCGCCGTGCGCTGCTGGCCCACTATCCCGAGTTGGTCGATCGCGACGTGCGCCTCGGCATCGCGCCGGGCTTGTGGGAGTGGAAGGTGGGCGACGGGTACACGCTGCCGTTGCGCGCCGATAATCGGACGCAGGTGGCGGCGGTGTTGGAACGACGCACGACGTTGAAACTCTGTCGCGCGGTCCCGTTCGACCATCCGGATTTTGTCGCGGGGCGGATTCCGGCGCTGGCGGTCGAGGCGTTTCGGGCCATGCTGCCGGTCGTGCGTGCGGAATAACCGCAGAGGGCTGCCGTGCCGCGTTCTGGAGCCGGTCGCGCGCAAAACCAGTTGGCGAGGCGCGGGAACTTCGCTAGACTACGCGGCGCATGGTCTCGCGACCGCTTGAACAGGTGTCGGTCGCAACGGGCCGGTGGAAGCGACGGCGTGCGACGGAGGAGGAGCCAATGATGCGTCGGGATGGGCACAGGACGTGGCAGTGGAACGGGTTGAGCGCGCTGCTCATGAGTGCGCTGTTGGTGTTGGGCGGGTGCGCGGGCAGCGGCAAGGTGGAAAACCTCGACATCAATGTGCGGCCCATGCCGCAGGAAATTGCGCCCGACGAGACGATCAAAATCGTCGTTGAGGCGTTTCACGATCAGCGTCCGGATCAAACCCGACTCGGGTACCGGTCGCACCTCGGCGGCGGCGTGACGAATTTTTCGGTGCCGGGCAATAAGCCCGGCGAAACGGTGGCGGAGACGTTGGCGGATTTTCTCCGTCACAAGGGTTGGCAGGTGGGCGTGCAGAAACCCGGCCTGACGGCGGCGGAAGGCCGGACGGATATTTTATTGACCGGCAGCATTCGCGAATTGTGGGCCACGGCGAAGAGCCGCTTTTTCTCGACGAAGATGGACGTAAAAACGAGCTTGGTCGTGAAGGCGCAGAATATGGTCGACGGCAGCACCACGAGTTTGACGCTCGACGGCGCGGCCAGCGACTCCGTCTTGTTTTTTACCCCGACGAAGCTGCAGGAGCTGACGAATTCGGCGTTGAAGGACAGCTTCCAGAAACTCATGTCCGACACGCGCGTGGAGAACCGCGCATGGCGGCTCCGCGAGTGAGTCGGCGCACCCGCGTGCGCGAGGCCGCGGGGGCTCGTCACGATGCGTGAGCGCCGCTGGGAAACGGCGCAGACGCTCACGTTCGACGACGTGCTGGCGCTGGGCGATCGATTGGGACGGCTGGGGTTGAAGCCCGTCCTGCCGTCGCAAGACATCATCTGCTACATCGAAGAGTGGACGGTGCCCACGCCTGAGGCGTTCAGCCGCGTGGACGCCTGGCCGACTGAAGACGTGACGCTCGTGCATATGCGCGAGGGCTGGCACGGCGACTTCTTCCTGCTCGCGGGCGGCTATCACACCGTCTATCAACGTCACGAAGCCGTCGGCACCTACTGCTCCGTCAGTCATCCCTGGCAGATGCCGAAGCCACTGCGGCGGCACGAGCCGCGCGGGATGTTGTGGCTCGGATTTCGACATACGCATTCCTTCGTGCGGGTGCGGCTGAAGACCACCGAAGTCGTCACGCCCGGCGAAACCCGCCTCGATTTCGAACGACAACTGTGGTTGGACGAGCGGTGGCGCGCCTTCGGCGAAGCCATCAAGACGCTCGATGTGCCGATCGTGGCCGAGATCGATCGCGACATGGTGTCGCTCCATCCGGCGGACGACCAGGTACCGTTTTTTTGTTCCTGGCCGGATGCGTTCGGGCCCTGCCAGTTCGAATACAACACCTCAGACGCGTTCGAGTTTTTGGTGCCGGCCAGTAAACTCGCGGCGACCTGCGGCAATACGCTGGTCGGCGTGCGCGCGTACCTGACCGGATTTTCCGAGTCGGCGCTGCACGATTTCGAGTCGGTCGCGCCGGGCGCGCGGTACGGCTATCGCTGCTCTGCGCATGCACCCTTGCAAGACGTGCCCGAGCTATTGGAGGCGATTGCGCCGGAGGGACGACTCTACACGACGCTCTGCGAACTGCAGACACAGACGGTGCTGCCGCAGGGCGAGGACGCATCGGCCATCGTCGGACTTGTCGGCAGCGCCGAGGGCTATCGCATCGAGTTGCGACTCAATCGCGCGCCGCTCCCGGAAGCCGAGATGGCCCCGTGGGTCGAGCGCCTGCTAGGCCTGCCGGTGGTGTACGCGCCGCTCCCGCCGTTTGTCGAGTAGCGCTGTGACGTGTGTGTTGTGTCGGGCTGGCGCGGCTCGCGCAGCGCGCGGCCGACAACTTTCGATTGACGGCCGCTGACGAACGATTCACGATCCTCAGCATGGTGTCGAAGCTCAAGGCCTGGTTCGAACGTCCGATCATGGCCGCCGCGTGTTTTTTCGCCGGCGTCGGCTATGACACGCTGACGCTCACCCGCATCGACCGTCTGCAAGACAACCTCATCCTTCTGCTCTATCTCAGCCTGCTCGGCGCCTTGATCGTCTTACTGGGGCGTGAGGACATCCGACGCGCCGCCGAATCGGCGCCGCCGGACGCGCCGCGCTGGGTGCGACTGATCGGGCAGGTCTACCACTTCGCGCCGATGGCCGTGCAGTTTTTGCTCGGCGGCCTCTTCAGCGCCTACGCCATTTTTTATTTCCGCAGCGCGTCGCTGACGGCTTCCGGGTTGTTTCTCGTGCTTATCGTCCTGCTGCTCGTGGCGAACGAGTTTTTGCGGCGGCGGTTGTCCAACGTCACAGTCGTGCTCGCGCTCTACGCCACCGTCTGCTTCAGCTTTTTTACGTTTTTCCTGCCGGTCATGCTCGGCGCGATGAACGCGCGGGTGTTTCTCATCGGCGTGGGGCTTTCGCTCGGCGTGATCGTGTACATCGCGCGGACGATTGCGCGCAACAATCCACATTGGAGCGCCATGCGGACGGCGCGGACGGCAACGCCGGCCTGTGCCGTCATCGCGCTGCTCGTCGTCGGGTATTTTTCGAATTTAATCCCGCCCGTGCCGCTCGCGATGAAATTCGGTGGCGTGTTTCACGAGGCGCGCCGCGCGGGCGACCGGTTTGAACTGACATTCGAAAAGCAGTGGTATCAATTCTGGAAACGGTCCGACAATCCGTATCCCGCCAACGAACCCGTCTATTGTTTTACGGCGGTGTTTGCGCCGGTGCGTTTGGAGACGACGATCTACCAGCACTGGCACTATCGCGCCGTCGGCGTGTCGGCCTACCAGCCGATGGACCGCATCCCCATCAAGATTTCCGGCGGGCGCGAAAGTGGCTATCGCGCGATCACGTTCAAGCAGGGGCTGGAGGTCGGCGATTGGCGTGTGGATGTGGAAACGGAAAACGGGCGTATCCTCGGCCGCGTCAGCTTCCACGTCGAACCGATGTACGGCCGCCCCACCGACCTCGTGACGCTGGTGTACTAGGCGCAGGAGGGTTTTCGCATGACGGGTCATCATGGGGTGAAAGTGCTGGAGGAGCGGGGCGGCGAGGGAGCAACGGCGCAGAGGGGCGATCGTGTTGTGTTCAACAGTCGCATCGTCCTCAACCGAGGAGAAGAGGTGCCGCCTACTATTCACCAACCGGACCTCGTTCCACGCGGGCAACTCAGGTCTGTGGATGGGACGATGATGGTCGATCACCAGGCGGTGTTGGGAACGCGAGACATCATCGCTGGGATTGAACGCAGTCTCATTGGGATGAAGGTCGGAGGTTATCGAAAGGTCCGCATCAGTCCGCACCTTGCGTATCGGGACAAGGGGATACCTGGTGTCATTCCTCCCAATGCAGTGCTGACCGTCGAACTCTGGTTGCAGCAGGTCGTGGAGCAGAGGCGGGGTGTCGCTTAGAGTGCCGTACACTTCGCCGTCGGTGTGAGCGCCGATTCGTCGAACGCCATCTGCGGTCCGTAGGCCCAGCCCATCAAGTAGCCGAGATACCGATAGGCTTCGAACTCTTCCAGCGTAAACCACTGCACCAACGTTTCCGTTTGCGGGAAATCGCCGGCCGCGGCGGTCTGCGCAAACATCGTGACCTTCTTCACGCCGTCGGCCATCTCTTCCAACACATGTGGATCGTAGGTAAGACTCTGGAGATACGCGACGTCGAGATGTCCGGGGAGGCGACCGGCTTCGCGGAGGTCCACAGTTGCGCCGCGCGCGCTGGCTTCCGGATTCGGCGCGATGAGCAGCCGATCCGGATCCCTGAACCAATGGGGGCGCGTCATGATGGTCGGATTTTCGACGAAGGGTTTGAGGTAGTGCAGGATCGTGACGCCGCCTGGTTGTCCGTTCGCTGCCGGTCGCTGCACCCAAAAACGCCGGTACCAGGTGACATCCCCTGTGGCCGGAATTTCGCCGCACCATTGGACGCCGTCGCCGAAATAGTCCCGCACGCGCTCCTGCAGCGTACGGAGGTAGTGATAGTCCCAATGCGGGTCGAGTGTGGCGTCGCCGACGATCAGGTGCGATACGTTGCGTCGTAACAGGGTTTGTGCACCGAGGTTGTCGTAGAACGAGCCGTCGGTAATTTCGAGCCAGCGGCTGCGTGTGTCGGGAAACAGGCGCTCGACGGTCATCATCCGCGCATAGTCCCAGAGGCCGCCGAATAATCCGTTCCAGCGGCGCGCGAAGTTATACGCCTCGAATTGGTTGTTGAAGTTGAACGGTGCGAGTCCTATCCCGATCAATGTCCGACCCACATCGTCGCGTACCCATTCGCCGCGTAAGCTGGCGACGTTGAGGCCGGCGCCGGAGGCCGTCATCGCTTCGGACAGGCGCAAGCAATAGTCCTCGCGAGGCCGCAGGCGAGGGCGCGCGCCGCATTCGTCGTCGGGCGGGGCGAGTACTTCGACAAAGCGCGGATCGTCGGCCGCCGGTTCACGGTTCGCATCCAGCACGCGTTGGACCGGTAAGCCGAACCCCTGCGTGTCCACATAGCCGATGCCGTCCGAGCCGGTGAAGTGTTTCGTGAATTCGAAATTAAAATGGTCGCGATAGGGCCGGTCGTCTTCTGTGGGATAACTGCGCGGACGTCCGCGGTTGACGAGGTTGCTGTTCAGGATGAGATAGGGGCCGAGCGTGCGCGTCCCGTTGATCTTCGTCATCGGACGGTCGCGCTGCCCACGTAGATAGGTCGCTTCGATCCGCTGTTGGTACGGTGTGAAGAGGTGGATGTAGTTGCTGACGTTCGGCGAGCCTTTGAAATGCAACGCCACATCGACTAAGAGATGTGCGGGCAACCGCCACAGGTAACCCCACACCAGCGCAGGCCCTTCCCAGAATCCATCCTCGCGAAGAAATCCCGAATGGTGCCGCAGATGCGCGACAAAATCTTCGCGCGAATCGAGCATCCGCGTGAGCCGGTCCGTGCGCACGAGGTTGCCGTATTCGTCGTACGCGTCGGCGCCGAGATGGCCCGCGAGCCATCCGGCAATGTAGGAGCCGCCGGAGACGGTGCTGAGGTAGTCGATCTGCGAGAGTCGCCCCATGTCTTGCAAGGCTTGCAGAAGGCCGAGATGAAAGGTCGCGGAGCGGATCCCACCGCCCGAAAACGCCAAGCCGGTGAGTTGCGGGGGAATGGTCGGCGATGCTGGTGCGGTAGGCGGCGCGGTCTGGACCGTTCCCGCGGACATTTTCTGGCGGCGGGCGGCGATGTAGGCGAATTCTTCTTTGTAGTCCTCGGCGAGCCGGTCCGGCGCGTAAAAAAATGCGCGCTGCCGAATGTCGTAGGTGCGTGTCTCACGCGTGGTACAGGCGGTCGTTGCGAGTAGGCAGGCGGCCAGGCAGACGAGGCGCAGCGTCCACGACCAGGCGGCGCGCGAGTGCGGTGAGAGTCCGTAGGGGGCGATTCGCACGGCGCTGCATACCATGCGGCTCTGTGTCGATCAAGCGGCTTGGGGCGATGGATGTCGTGCGCGCGTCCTCTACTTGACCTGTCGGTGGAGAATTCGTAGGGTCTGCCCTGCGCGCGCGCGGCGTTCGCCGAAACATGTAGGCGCGACGCGCGAGACGGATATTGACGATGCCACAACTTGCCCCCTGTCCCAACAGTCCCAACTGTGTGTCCAGCCAAGCGGCTGACGAGGGGCATACGATCGCGCCGCTTCGGTATCAGCGCGATCGGCGCGAGGCCCTCACGCGATTGAAACAGGTCGTCGGCTCATTGCCGCGTACGCAGTTGGTCGAGGAACGAGACGACTATCTTCGGTTCGAAGCGATGAGTTTTCTCTTCCGATTCGTCGACGATGTGGAATTTCTGTTTGACGACGCCACGAAGACGATCCACTGTCGCTCGGCGTCGCGGACAGGTTACGGCGACTTCGGCGTGAATCGGCGGCGGATCGAAACGATTCGTGCGCAGGTGGCAGGGACGATCTAACTTCGAGTCCATCGACACAGGACCGTGAGCCATGACGATGCGCGAAAAACCGGCAGAGACGCAGTTTTCCGTACACGATCTGATTCGCCGCCGCTGGAGTCCGCGCGCCTTTGCGGATCGTGCGGTCAGTGCCGAACAGATCGGCAGTTTGCTCGACGCTGCGCGTTGGGCGGCGTCCTGCAACAATGCGCAGCCCTGGCGGTTTGTGATCGCGACGCGCGAGCAGGCGGAGCGGCACGCAGCATTCGTGGCCTGTCTCGCGGAGGGCAATCGTACATGGGCGCTATACGCGCCTGTGTTGATGTTGACGGTGGCGAAGACGACGTTCGATGATGGGACGCCGAATCGCCATGCCTGGCACGATGTCGGGCAGGCGGCCGCGTCGCTCGCGATTCAGGCGACGGCGATGGGGCTGGTTATCCATCAGATGGCGGGATTTTCCGTCGAGCAGGCGCGGGCGACGTTCGAGATTCCGGCGGGCTACGAACCGGTAGCCGCGATCGCCATCGGGTACACCGGCGATCCGAACAGCTTGCCGGACTATTTGCGCGAGCGCGAACTGGCGCCGCGAAGTCGCCGACCGGTGAGCGATGTCGCATTCGCGGGACGATGGGAAGCAACGTGGCCGCCCATGGGCGCGCCTTCAAAGGAACGGTAGCCACGATGGAGGCAATCACGGCGGAAGTTGTTGCGGTTCGAGACCTCACGCACGACGTTCGTGAGCTCGACTTGCAGTTGCGCACGCCGCCGCAGTTGGCCTTTCAACCTGGACAATTTATTTCGTTCGAGATTCCTGTCGAAGGCAAACCGCATCCGGCGACACGCGCCTATTCCATCGCCTCGCCGCCCAGTCAAGCGGATCGACTGACGCTCCTGTTTAATCGTGTGGCCCATGGGCCGGGCACGCAGTTTCTGTTCGGTCTCGCGCGCGGAACTGTCGTCCAGTGCAAAGGCGCGGCGGGGAGTTTTCGGTTACGCGACGACGGCGGGAAGGCCCTGTTGTTTGTCGCGACGGGCACCGGCATTGCGCCGCTGCGCTCCATGATCTTGGCGAAACTTGCCGCCACACCCGATGCGCAGGTGCGACTCCTGTGGGGACTCCGCAGTCAGCGCGACCTCTATTATCAGGACGAGTTGGCGGCGTTGGCGACGCGCCATCCGAATTTTTTCTACACCGTCGCGCTCTCGAAACCTGAAGCTGGATGGACGGGCGCCAACGGCCGTGTCACGACGCTTGTGCGCGAGCGAGTTACGTCGGTCACGAATCTCGTCGTGTACCTCTGCGGCCATGGCGATATGATCCGCGACGTGACGGCGACGGTCCACGCGTTGGGCCTCTGCCCGATCTATCGCGAAAAATGGTACGACGAGCCGGTGGCGCGACCGACGGGCGCCCCGGCCGATTAGTGTTTCGCAGCCGGTGCGGACGAAGGCCCGTCGCCGATCTTCGTGGTGTGCTGGAACACGCAGACCGGGCAGGTATAGTGCAGAAAGGCGCCGCCTGCGACGAGACGTTTGGTCATGGCGACCTTACACCAGGTGCATTGACGGTCGGGGAGCGTTGCGGTCGAGGTGGGCGTGGGCGATGGCGTACTCATGCGGCGCATTCTCACCGAGCGTCGCCGGCCTTGTCAATGAACGCGCGTGCGATGCTGCTGTCCGCCGCTTGTGCTGGACAGGGTCGTAGACGCCGCGTATAGTCCCGCCGCTGTGGCACGGCCGACTTCACTCCGCGATCTCTTTCATGGGCTCCCCGCACAACTCGACGCCGATGCGGCCGATGGGGTCACGGCGGTCTATCAATTCGACCTGAGCGGACCGGACGGCGGGCAATACGCGGTCGCTATCGACCGAGGAGTCTGCACGGTGAGCGACGGGATGCATCCCGATCCGCATGTGACGTTGGCGATGGATGCGGGCGATGCGCGCAAGGTGTTGAGCGGGCAGTTGAGTGGGCAGATGGCCGTCTTCTCCGGACGGCTGCGTGTGAGCGGCGACTTAGGTTTGGCGATGCAGTTGCGCGGTCTGTTCCCAGGCATGCGTGCCTAATTAGACCTGCGGAGCGGGCGAGGCTGTCGCGGCGGTCATCGCACGCGGCGGCGATTCTTCCGCACGCTCGTCCCGCATGACACGCGGGAACCGCGCTTCCAAGATCACGTACAACAGCGGAATCAAAAACAGCGTGAGGACGGTGGAAACCGTGAGGCCGCCGATCACCGCGCGCGCCAACGGCGCATTTGTCTCGCCGCCCGTGCCCCATCCCAATGCCATCGGCGCCAATCCGACCACCGTCGCGAGCGAGGTCATTAAGATTGGACGGAGCCTGGTGCGCGCCGCTTGTACGACGGCGTCCCGCACGGCGATCCCGCGCCGCCGCAGCACGTTCGTATAATCCACGAGTAACACGCCGTTCGACACGACGATGCCGAGCATCATGATGATGCCCATGAACGAGGTCGTCGAGAGCGTCGTCTTCGTGAGATACAGCATCACGATGACGCCGGGGAATCCCATCGGCACGGAAAACATGATGATGAACGGATCGCGCAACGACTTAAACTGCGCGGCCATCACCATGTAGACGAGCATCAGTGCGAGGATCGTCGCGAAGATCAGGCCCTCGAACGTCTCGCGTTGTTGCTGAATCTGCCCGGTCAGCCGCACGCTGAAGCCGGTCGGCAGTTGGAGGGCGCCGAGCCGTTCGTCGAGGTCGTTTGCGATGGAACCCAGGTCACGCCCGACGGGATTGGCCGTGATGTGGATGACACGCTGGAAATATTTCCGGTCCACCTTCACCGGCCCCGAATTAAAGCGCACGCTTGCGAGATTTTTCAGCAACACCGGCTGCCCGTTTTTCGTCGTGAGCAGCACGTTGTCGAGGTCGCCGAGATCTTTGCGATACCGTTCGTCCAACCACGCGCTGATGTAATACTCGTTGCCCGTTTCCGGGTCGGTAAAGATGATCGGATCGGTCTGCCCGTTGCCGTTCAGCGAATAGAGCACGGCGTTCGCCACTTCCGCTTCGCTGATGCCGAGCAGGGCGGCCTTTTCGCGGTCGACTTGGATGTCGAGCTGCGGATAATTTTCCTCGCGGCTGACTTCGATGTCGGCCACGCCTTTCACCTCGTGCATAACGCCTTCGACCTGCCGAATGACCTCGCGCGCCTTCTCGAATTCGTAGCCGTAAATTTCGACGTCGATCGCTTTCTGCGAGCCGAAGCTTGTGATGCGCTTCACTAAGCCGCCCGGATCGAAAAACATCGCGACGCCCGGGAAGAGCTTGACGATCTTCGGGCGCACCTCATTCATGATCTCGACCTGCGTCCGTTTTCGGCGGTCGGGCGGCACGAGGTACACCTGAATGACCGAGGTGTGCGGGCCGGTGTTTTGGTTGAACAACGAGGCGCGGCCCTGCTGGAGTACGCCGGTGCTCGACACCACAGTTTCGAGTTCGTGCGGCGGAATGTGCTCGCGTAACACACGCTCGATCTCGGTCACCTGCACTTCGGTTTTTTCGACGCGCTGGCCGACCGGCGCGCGTACGACGATGCGAAATTGGCTCTCGTCCGTGACGGCGATAAATTCGCTGCCGAGCAACGGGTAGAGGAACAACGAGCCGACGAACAGTCCGACGATGGCCAAGAGCACGCCGCGGCGTCGCTGTAGCGCCCAGGTGAGACTCTGTTGATAGCCGGCGTCGAGCGCTTCGTAACGCTGCCGGGTCCACTCCATAAAACGATCCCAACCGGAGGTCGCGTTGCGTTCGCGCTCCGCGTGGAGGAAGCGGTAGCAGAGCGCGGGCGTGATCGTGCGCGAGACGAAAAACGAGGTGAAGAGCGAAATCGCGATCGTGACGGTCAACGGAATCAGCAGCAGGCGGCCGATGCCGACGACGAAAAAGATCGGCAAAAACACGACGACGGTGGTGACGGTCGACGCAAAAATCGGCATGGCGACTTCGCGCGCGGCGTCGAGGATGGCGGTCCACCGGTTCGGCGTGTGGTTGAGGTGACGTTGGATGTTTTCGAGTTCGACGATGCTGTCGTCGACGAGGCGGCCGATGCCGAGGGCGAGCCCGCCGAGCGTAAAAATGTTCAGTGTCTGATTCGTGAAGTACATCACGATGAACGTGACGAGGATCGACAACGGAATCGCGACGGACACGATCAGGGTCGCGGTGATGTTACGCAAAAAAATCAGAATGACCAGCGCCGCCAAAAGCGAGCCGTGCAGCGCCTGTTCTGCCAGGTTTTGGATCGACTGCCGAATGTAGACCGACTGGTCGAAGGAGATGCCGAGTTCCACACCCGCGGGAATGCCGAGGAACTTCGGCAACTGCTCGCGCAACTTATCGACGACCTGCACGGTGTTCGCGATCGGTTGTTTGTTCACGCGCAGGTAGACGGCTTTTTTGCCGTCCGTCCGGACGATGTTCGTCTGGATGTCGGACGAGTCGGTGACCGTGCCCAGGTCGCGCACGCGAACGGGATTGCCCTTGGGATCGACGCGCACGACCACGTCGTTGATCGGTTCGACCGCCGTGAACTGATTGTTCGTGAAGACGTTGTAGTCGAGGTTGCCCGCCTTGATGTTGCCGGACGGCAGGATCACGTTGGCCGCCTTGACCGCGTTGACGACGTCGAGGATCGACAAGCCGCGCGCATGCAGCAGGCCGGGGTCGAGATTGATGTTGAGCTGGCGGATGCGTCCGCCTTCGACCGTGGCGGCGGCCACGTTGCTGATCTGTTCGATCTGCGGCGCGAGGGTGTTGAACGCGAGGTCGTACAACGCCCGTTCGTCCAGGTTGTCGCTTTTCATCGTGACGAACGCGACGGGAATGTTCGACACGTCGAACTTCACGACGAACGGCTGCATCACGCCCGGCGGCAGTTGGTTCAGGATTTGGGTGATGCGCTGCATCACTTCCATCTGGCCGACGTTGATGTCCGCGCCCCAGTTGAACCAGACCTGTACCGCGCCGATGCCGTACTTCGCGAAAGACTCGACGTGGTCCACGTTCGACGCGGAGCTGACGGCCTTCTCGATCGGGTAGACGACGCTTTTTTCGATATCGACCGGCGGCGCGCCTTTATAGACGACGCCGACGATGACGACAGGGACTTGGATGTTCGGGAAGAGATCGACCGGCAGGCGCTGCAGCGACACCACGCCCAGCACCACCATGGCGAGCGACAGCATCAAAAAGCCGATGCGATTGCGAAGTGCGAGCAGCGTCAGCCACATAGGTCAGAAACAGTGCTGAGTGTTGAGTGATGAGTGCTCAGTGTTGAGTGATGAGTGCTTAATGATGAATGCCGAGGGAGCCATGCCTAGTTCATTCTTCGCTCAGCACTCAGGACTCAGCACTCAGGACTCAGCACTCAGGACTTACTTACACTCTGCACCTTTACGGGTTGGCCGTCATGGACGAGGTCCTTGCCGGTGACGACGACCTGTTCGTCGCCGCTTAAGCCGCTGAGGATTTCGATGCGGCCTTCGGTGCGCGCGCCGACCTGCACGGACACGCGGTGCGCGGTGTCGTCTTTGACGATGTAGACGTACTGCAGTTCTTCGAGTCGCGTGACGGCGTCGATAGGAATTTGCACCGCGTTCGGGCGCGTGCCGACGATCACTTCCACCCGCGCGAACATGCCGCCTTTGAGCGCATGGTCCTTGTTCGGGAGATCGACTTCGACGGTCATCGTGCGTGTTTGCCGATTCAATGCCTGCACGACGCGCGTCACGGTGCCCGTGAAGATCCGTTCGGGATAGGCTTCTGCGCGCACCTCGGCCGGTTGCCCGACTTGAAGGAGCGGGACGTCTTTTTCCACGACTTCGATCAGGATGCGCACGCTTTCGATGTCATGCAGGCTGAGGATGCCGCGCGACATGGTCGAGGTGCTGGCGGTCGAGCCGGTCACGTAGGCGCCGGGGTCGAGGTTGCGCTCGGCGATGAATCCGGCGTACGGCGCGCGAATGTAGCTGTACGTCAGGTTCGTCTCCGCCTGCTGCAGCGCGACCTCCATCTGCCGCACCTGCGCCTGCAACGAATCGCGTTGCGCCACCGCGCCGTCGTGCGTCACCTGCGCCGTATCCAAATCCTGCTGCGAGACGAATTGGTCCTTGATGAGCGCGCGCATGCGGTTCAGCGTCAGCAGCGCATTGTGGACCGCCGCGTCTTGCTGCGTGACACGGGCCCGCGCCGCATTGAGGTTGGCCTTCGCCTGGTTGAGCGCGTGGACGTAGTCGGTGTGGTCGATCTCCATGAGCAACTGATTCGCCTTCACGAAGTCGCCCTTATCGACGGGAATCTTGGAGATGTAGCCGTCGACGCGGGAAAAAATGTTCACCACTTGGTTGGGCGAAATGTCCGCCGTGTAGGCCAGGCGCACCTCCATGTCGGCGCGCAGGGGTTTTGCGGTGCCGACCGTCACGATGCGCGCTTTTTTGGCGTCGGGCTTCGCATCGGTGGTGAGCCGAAATACGATCATGCCCAGGACCGCCAGGAGCAGGAGCAGGCCGAAGGCGGCGATGGGGTGGCGACGGAGGCCGCTCATGCGGGTCGCCCTTTCTGTGTGTCGCGGGGAACGGCGCGGAGGCCTTGGAGAAACAGGTCGACGTATTCGCGGACGATTTCCTCGTGCGGCCGATGCAACGGTATGGCGAAGATGTCGTGCAGGAGGCGGTGGTGGATCACGATGCCGAAAAACGCGCGCGCGGCCAACAATGGATCGGCGGGGCGGAACGCGCCGGCCTGGATGCGGCGGCGGATATACCCGGCGAGCAGATCGTGGAAGCCGCGATACTGTTGCTCAAAAAACATCTCGGCCAGCTGGTGTCCTTCTAAGGCACTGAACAGGAGTAGCCGTAACATCGTCGGGTCGGCGTCCGGTCGGATGCGGAACCCGGCCAGCAGCGTGAACAGGCGGTGGTCGTCGCCCGCGAGTGCGGCCGCTTCGACGGCCTGGCGTAAGTCGCCGTATTGTCCTTTGGCGGCGAGGATGGCGGCGTACAAGGCACGTTTTGTCGGAAAATGTTTGAAGAGCAGCGCCTCGCTGACGCCCGCCGCCTTGGCGATGTCGCGTGTGGTTGTCCCGCTGAACCCGCGCGCGGCGAAGAGCGTCGTGGCCGCGCCGATCAGGCTGCTCTGCCGATCTTGCGCGCTCCGTCTGGTGCCGTTTTCTTGTCGTGGATTCGTATGGACACGAGCGGTGTCCGCGGCAGGACGAGCCTGTCGTCGGCGCGGTGACGTTGCGCGAGTGGAACGTCGTGGAGTCGTAGGACGAGACGTAGCCATTGGTGTAAGTGAGTGCTTACTTACTGCAGGCTACCACGGAGTTTTGTCGCCGAGCAAGGAGCCAAGAGGTTTTGTGTATCGGCGCTCCAGGTGCTGTTCCTTGACACCCGATGCAACACGATCCGCAGCCCATACGACGCTTTCTGTACAGAGAACGGCGGGATCAGCGCGTGCGATTTTGTCTTGTTGCGCGGCGAAGTGCATTTTGTACGGGATGCGTAATTTTGCGATGAGGTTGTGTTTGGGGTCGGGTTTGCGCGTTGCACCTGCGACGTGGCTTCGGGACTTTCCTGATTGACAGTGCGGCGAGGCGTCAGTAGGGTGGGCGCATGCTGCGAACCACTGTGTCTTCGTGGGCGCGGTCACGTCGGCTGCCCACAGCCCTCTTACTCGTGTCTCTGTGTGTGCCCATCGGGTTTGCCCGCGCGGCGGAACCGCCCGCGCCGGTCGCCGAGCCTTCGAATCACTCTCGTGCGGTCGCCGCGAGTGCAGGAGATGTTCCTGGCGCTCCAGCCTTGCGCACCCGGCCGACACCGCCGAACGGATTCGCCTGGGTCGAATTTTCCCCCTGTCATTGTGCGGTGCTGAAGCCGTCCGGGTGGCACGAGACGGTGCCGACGGAGAGCGACGTCCCGACATTGTTTCTCTCGAAGGAACCGATTCAGACCGTCGGGCGCTATCGCACGGGGCTCTCGGTGAATGTGATCGACCGTGTGCGCGAACAATCCGGGATGGCGCCTTCGCAATTTGCGCAGCGTTCGTTGGCGAACGCGACGAGTGCGAAGGAAGTCCTGTGGCGCTGGATCGATCCGGCGACGTCCGGGCTGCTGCGGCTGGGTGTGCGGTATCGTGACGATACGCCGACGCCGACCGCGGTCGTGCAGGCGCTGTTTGTGGCTGACGATGCGGCGGATCGACTCCTCATGTTGGTGTTCAACGCGCCGGAGAGCGAATGGGAACATGTCGCGTCGACAGGCGAGACGATCCTCACGCATGTGGCTATGGATGAGCGGACGCAGCCGTAATGGGCTCCGTCTCGCGACGGTCGTCGACAGTCTGAAGGGAGACCAGCGATGCAGCAGTTATTAACGAGATGTCGGCGAGGTGCGGCGTCATGGCGACGGACACGATACGCCGTCGGATGTGTGCTGTCCGGTCTCGTCCTTGTGTTCTTCGCCGCATGCGCGACCCCGCCGCCACCGGTGGCGCCACCGTCCTCGACGTTGCAGCAGGCGATCAAAATCGCGGCCGGGTGGAGCCACACCTGCGCGCTGACGGCCGACGGGCGTGTGCGCTGCTGGGGCAACAATCAGGATGGACAATTGGGCGACGGTACACGCCGCAGTTCATCGACGCCCGAAGCCGTGGTGGGCTTGTTGGGCACGACCAAAGAACTGGCGCTCGGCGAGCGTCACACCTGCGTGTTAACCACGGCGGGCGCGGCCAAGTGTTGGGGCAGCAATCACGACGCGCAACTTGGAGACGGCACACGCGCGGATCGTGTCAGCCCCGTGGAAGTAGCGGCGTTGCCGGACGGGCTGCGCGCAATTTCTGCAGGCGAACATCACAGTTGCGTGTTGACGGCTATCGGCGGCGTGCGCTGTTGGGGCCGAAACAAAGACGGCCAACTCGGCGACGGCTCCACCGAGGATCGGCTGACACCGGTTCCCGTGATCGGACTCGATCGCGGTGTGGTCTCGATTGCGGCGGGCTGGCGCCATACCTGCGCGGCGCTCTCTACGGGCGGCGTGAAATGTTGGGGCAGTAATAAAGATGGCCAACTTGGCGACGGTACGGCGTTGAATCGTCTGGTGCCGGTCGATGTGAAAGGCGTGCCCGACGGCGCCACATTGATCGTGGCGGGTGGACGCCACACCTGCGCCGGAGTGAAGGGCGCCGTGAAGTGCTGGGGGCACAACGAACGCGGACAATTGGGCGACGGTACGACGGTCGATAAGACGACGGCGGTCGATGCCGTCGGTCTGACGCAAGCCGTCGGGCTCACCGCGGGGTGGCAACATACTTGCGCGGTGACGACGAGCGGCGCGGTGAGTTGTTGGGGGAACAACGAAAAGGGGCAAGTCGGCAAGGGCGGACCGTTTGTGCGATTGGTGCCGACGCCGATCGTCGAGAAGCTCGCTCCCACGGCGGCGAGTGCATCTACGCCGACGAATGTACCTGCTGCTGCCGCGACGGTCGCGCAGGCGATGGGTGTCGCCGCGGGCGGCCAACATACGTGCCTACTGACGACGGATAACGCGGTGCGGTGTTGGGGCGAAAACGAGTACGGGCAGTTAGGTGAGGCGCCTACGCGTTAACGCGCGTCGGGCATGCGTACGATGATCGCGCCCATCAAGTCGCCCTGGCGGAAGTTCCGTCGCGGCGATTGCGGATGGGCATTGTGGCAGTCGGCGCAGTCTTGCGCGATCGCGAAGTCGGCGGCGAGCCCTTTGAACTGATTGCCGTCGGCGAACGTCAGAATCTTTTTGTCCGGGTGCGCCGCAAATTCTTTTAATGCTTCCGCCTCCGCCGGCGTCTTCGGTAAATTCGCCTGATACAGCGGCGTCGCGCCGATGAGGCTCAACTCGAAGTCTTTGATCTCGAATCCCGCCGCCTGAATAAACTGCGCCGGCAACATGACGGCGTGCGCGTCCTTCATCCACTCTTCCCGCGCGAGCACACCGGATTTTTTGACATGCTCCACGACGGCCTGTGTGTAGGCCGTGCGAAAGGCCTTGGCCGTCGCCAGCACATACCGTGCGGCACGGTCGCGCGGATCGTCGGTGCCGCCGCGTTCCGTCGTTTTGGTCGGCGGCGTTTGACTGCAGGCGACAAACGAGGCGATGAGCGCGGCGCCGATGAGGCGCGCGCCGAATTGGGAGGCTGAATGCGAGCGTGTGTTGCTGTGTGTCATGACGATGGAATCGTGTTCCGGCGCCGTTGACTGCGCCCTGTCGGCATTTCACTCCTTGCGGAGGCGTCTGTCAATCGGGTGATGCTGGTAGTGGCGCAATCCCGCGATGTTTATGGTTTGTCGGTCTCGGCGTCGAGTGTTTCGAGAAACTCGACCGCGGCTGTGCGATCGCAATGTCGGCTGGGCCCGGTTTTGTAATATTCGAACCGGCCGTCCGCGTGCGACGCCACACGCGCCCGCAACGCCTGCATCTCGTCCGCCGTGTAGGGCGTGAATCGGCGCGCGCAGGCGATGTTGTGGCGAAGATGTTCCCGGCGGTCCATGCCGCTCACGACCGTGGCCACCGGCAGGCTCCACGCGTAGCGCAGCCCTTCTTCCACCGTGAGGATCCCGCGCGTAACCGGTTCGCCCCTGCCGCACAACGTCTTCATCGCAATCGGCGCAATTCGTTGCCGCTGGAGTTCGGGAAGGACGAGGCGTTCGAAACTGTCGAAGCTCGCGTCGAAGGGATTCAACGGCAATTGGCAGGTCTCGAATGGGAAACCCTGCGCGAGCACGCGAGTGAACACGGTCGGATCCTTGTGACCGGTCATGCCGATGAACCGGACTTTGCCCTGGCGTTGTGCCTCAAGCAACGCCTCGGTCACCGCGTCTCGCGTGAACAGCGATGCGGGGTCGTCGGCGCAGTTCACTTCGTGGATTTGCCAGAGGTCGAGGTAATCGGTCTGGAGGCGTCGTAGCGACTGCTCTAACTGGCGCATCGCGACGGCCTTGTTCCGGCCGTGGGTACAGACCTTGGTCATGAGGAAGGCACGGTCGCGTTTGCCCTTCAGCGCCGTGCCCATGACCGATTCGCTGCGCGTGCGATTGTATTCCCAGGCATTATCGAAAAAGTTCACCCCCTCGTCGAGCGCTTCGTGGACGAGGCGGACGCCTTCTTCGGTAGATTGCCGGATGAAGTGCGCGCCGCCCACACCGAGGATCGAGACCTGTGCGCCGGTTGCGCCCAACGCACGCCGTGGGATGTCCCCCGTAGATGTCGCGACGGCGTCGATGTGAGTCGTCAGATACGCCGCGGCCACAGTGCCGGCGAAGGCTGCGGCAGATCGCAGGATATCTCGACGAGAGCAGGTCGGCGTATCGGGCTGAGGTCTTGTCGTCGGGCGTGTGTCCACCTGTGAGTTCCCTCTTGTCGGACGATGGCGGCAGCATGGCTTGGGACGTTCGTCGGGTCAAGCGGGAGCACCGCGCTGTGCGCGATGACGTGGATACAAGTAGGGATAGTGTGGCGCTGAGGCCTGCGTGCGCTTGGAGTGGACGGGCAGAGCCATTTGTCCCTATTCGCTTTTTTCCTGCGAGAGGTATATTAGGGAGTTTTACGACGCTTTCTAGGCCAGCGTCGTCGGGCGGTGTGTGACCAACGGACTTTGGTACACGACCTATGAACTGTTTCCGCAGTCTCATTGCGCGCGAATCGGAATTGGAGACGGGCAACTCGGCCTCGAGCGTTTCCGTCGAGACCGCTGTGGCGCTCGCCGAGGACGCCTCGTCCACAACCGGTTTGCGCGGCGAGGGTGTGTCGCGGTCGCAGACCGCTCCCGAACCGGAAACCGAACAACAGGCGATCGAACGCGATCGCGTGCGGCAGGCGTACGAGCAGGCGAGTTTTGGTCTGTTTTCCAATGCCCTGCTCGGCGCGGTTCTCTGTGCGGTGTTGGCCACCGAGGGTTCTCCACTACGGAGCGGGGTCTGGTACGCGGTGCTCCTGGGCATCACGGCAGCGCGAGCGTGGCTCGTGCGGCGATATTTGTCGGCGACCGACGCACACGGAGGCGGTCCTTGTTGGCGGCGCCTGTTCGCCATCGGAGCCACGTTGGCCGGTGCCGTGTGGGGCTCCAGCGTGTTTGTGCTCTTTCCTACGGGGTCCGTCCATCACCAGCTGTTCATGATGGTTGTATTTTCCGGCATGGTCGTGGGCGGCGTCATGTCGTTGCCCGCCATCCGCGAGGCCTATTTCGGTTTTACCTTTTGTATGTTGGCGCCGTTGGCAATGCGGTATGCCTTCCACCCCAGCCCGTTGTCGCCGGTGATCGTCATGGTCACGTTGCTCTTCGGCGGGTTTATGCTGGTCACCAGCAACAAACAACACGCGATCATCACGCACACGTTACGGCTGCGGTACGAAAACCGGCAGTTGGTGTCGTCGCTCGTGCAGGAGAAGCGTCGGCAAGAATGGTTGAACAACGACCTGCGACGCGAGGTGACGGAGCGGCAGGCGGCGCAGCGCGCGTTGTACGCGGCGAACGAAGGATTGGAGCAGCGTGTCAGCGAACGCACGACGGAGCTCACGAACGCGGTGCGGCTGTTGGAAGCGGAAGTACGCGAGCGTGTGTTGGCGCAGTCGGCTTTGCGCGCGAGCGAAGCGCGCTATCGCCTGCTGTACGACGATACGCCGTCGATGTATTTCACTCTGGATGCGGACGGCATCATCCTCTCGGTGAATCGGTTCGGCGCCGAACAACTCGGGTACAGCCAGGAATATTTGGTCGGCCGGTCGCTCGCGGAACTCTGCCCGGAGCAGGACCGCAGTACGTTGATTGCGAACCTGACGGATTCGTGGCGGTCGCGCGGTGCGGTGCGGCATTGGGAAGTGGCGCACGTCCGGAAAGACGGGACGGTCATCGCCGTGCGGGAAACGGCGCGGATGGTGCCGCAGGCCGGGGGGCGCGCGATGTTGTTGATCGTGTGCGAGGACATCACCGAGCGTAATCGGTTGGAGACACAATTCCGCCAGGCGCAGAAGATGGAAGCGATCGGGAAATTGACCGGCGGGATCGCGCACGACTTCAACAATTTGCTGACGGTCATTCGCGGATATACGGACCTCAGCCGCGAAGAGTTGGACAGGACGGCGCCCGCGCGTGTGCAGCTCGACGCCATCGGCCAAGCGGTGGATCGTGCGACGACGTTGACGCAGCAACTCCTCACGTTCAGTCGACAACAGGTGGTCCGGACGTCCGTCGTGGATCTCAATGTGGTGGTTCGGCAGGTCGAGGACATGTTGCGTCGCGTGATCGGCGCCCATATCGAATTTCAGGTGCGTCTCGCCGACGGCTCCGCCTGTATCGTGGCCGACGTCGGTCAGATGGAGCAGGTGCTGATGAATTTGGTCGTGAATGCCAGCGACGCGATGCCTGCCGGCGGGTTGCTCTCGATCGAAGTGGGCCGCGCCTACCGCGCCACGCCGGAGGAAGTGCCCGGCGCCTCGCTGCCGGCCGGTCCGCTCATCACGTTGACCGTGCGGGACACCGGCTGCGGGATGGACGCGGAGACACAGGCGCGCGCCTTCGAACCCTTCTTCACGACGAAGCCGGTCGGCAAGGGCACAGGGCTAGGACTGTCGACGGTGTACGGCATCGTTCGCCAGAGCGGCGGCCATATTGCCATCACGAGTCAGGTCGGGAGGGGCACGGCGTTCTGTGTGACCTTCCCGCAGGTGCCCGAAGGCGAATGCGAAGAATGCGGAGCGGAGGATACGGTCGAGCGCCCTGTCGGTCAGGAGCGGGTGCTGGTGGTCGAAGACGACGCCATGGTGCGGCGCCTGGCGGTCGAAGTGCTCCAAGCGTCCGGGTATCAGGTGACGGATGCGGCGTCGGGCGCAGAGGCGCTGACGATTCTCGACCGGGAGGCTGCGTCGATCACCTTAGTGGTGACCGATATGGTCATGCCGGGTATGAACGGACGCGAGTTGATCGAGCAGATTCAACAACGGTATCCCGCGCTCAAGATGTTGGTGATGTCGGGGTACACGCAGGAAGAAGCGAATCGGCAGCGGATCGTCGATAGCGCGATCCCGTTTCTCCAAAAGCCCTTCACGCCGATGCGGCTGGCGCGTATCGTCCGAGATACGCTCGACGGCCAGGTGTCGGAAGTCCTGATCTAACGGCGCGGCGCACCGGCCGCACTGTTCTTCTTTTCCCACACAATGTGAGGTCCCGATGGTCCCGCGTGACGGCGGCGGTGGCTCAGTCTGCCTCGTCCTGCGCAATCGCCTCGAAGAGGCTGTTGACCGGCCGCAGCACCGACTTCGGATAAAAGACAAATTTGATGAGGTGCCGCGTCAGGTAGCCGGGATGGCCCTTGGATCCCAGCAGCGGCGCGCGCTCATTCCATACGCCAATTCGTGTGGAAGAGGTGGCGGGGAGATTGCGGAACCACCGTTCGATTCCGGCGTCGTCGTCATGTTCGGCGACGGCCTTCTGCAGGTCGTCGAGCGTCAGGCGGAAATGCCGGAGGAACGCGCCGTCTAGTCCCACGCTGCTCCCCAATGCCAATCGATAAAGTAGCGGCAATCGTTTGCCGCGAAAGGCGCGTGTTTTATCGACGATACGCGGAAGCCAGCAACAGCCGGCGAGTTGGGCCTGCGGCGGTCGCAGTCGAAGGGGGTGCGTCTGTTGGTCGAGCGCCGTCGTGTCCATCATGAGGTGCAGGTGCCCGCTAGACGCAGGACGGCGCGTACCGCATCGAGGATGGAGGGATCGATTTTGCGGATGTGGCTGGCCGAGAGAATCGACGCGCTACTGTTTGCCCGCAAGCGGGACAGCAGTTCCGTCAACTCACGCGCAGCGCGCGGCGATGCGCCGGTCTTCGTGGCGAAGAGTGCATCGGCTTCTTCGATGAGCAACAGACTTTTTGACGCGTCGGCCTGGAGACAGGCCTGTTCGGTCGCCTGTCGTCTGCGTGTCGCGGGCCCGCTTGTGAGCTCAGTCAGCCGAACGCGGTACACCGACTTGCCGAGTTTGGTGGCGAGTGCCTGCGCGGCGTGTGTGCGAAGCGTCGTGTCAGGACCTTCGAGGACCACGACCTGTCCCAAGGGGATCTCGTTGGGGCCTCTGCCGATCTGCTCGAACGCCTGCGAGTGTTGTAAATGGTTCGCCAAAGCGGTGACTTCACGCAGGAGCGCGGGCGGCAGACTGTTCGGCGTGCGTCGGGTTCGAGCCGTGCGCGCCGATGTGGTGGATGGTGCGGTTCCCGGCGGCTTGGAACGCCCGGCGGTCTTTGAGATCGCAGGGGTTGTTGTTGCGCGCCGAATTTTTCGTTGCCGGCCTGGGATGGGATGCGATGGGCTTGTGCGTCGAGTAGGCATGCGGTTCCGTTCGACGTGGTGTGTGGTTGCGTGAACGTCTCGTGGTCGCGCGATTCGATTGCGTCGTCCGCGTGCCCTGTCCGTCAAAACCCTGCGGGTGAGTTGCCTTCGCTCAGTTGCGGCGCCCAGACCTGACTCTCGAAAAACAGCACGCCGAGATCGGTGCGCGACTCGTAGCGCAGCGTGATGTTCGTTTCGTCGCCGTGCCAATTGTAAAACTTCACGGCGCCGGAGGCGATTTGTCCGGGTGTGCGGTCCAACTCGCCATACCGCTTTTCGAGATATTGAACGATCTGCTGATGGGCCTCTTTCCCGTGGTACTTCACAACGACGCGGGCGAAGTGCCCGAGCGCGGTGAGAAACCGCATGCTGTCTACGGGGACGCCGCCGAGCGCCGGCGCAGTGCCGATCAATTCGTAGGCCTTGAGGCGGCCCGTGTCGTCGACGCGTTTAAACGTGTCGGACTCTTCGAAGGTCGCGCCCCACGGAATCCCCTCGAAGTCGCGTGTGTCGTGTTCGATGGGGATGGCCAGCGCCTGGCCCGTAAGGCTCGTCGTGAGGAATGTACCGAGCAGCGCGCCGAGCGAGAGCATCCGCAACGACGGTCGCCGCGCGTGCCGATTATTCCGAGCTGTCGGTGATGCCATCGTTGAACCGTGGAGCGAGCGTGCGACTGTCGAAGAAGATGTAGCCGCGTTCGCTTTGCCCTTCGTAGGTCAGGTTGATTTCGGTGTCGACGCCTCGCCAATTGAACTGCTGATTGAGGCCGCGCACCATCTGGCCCGGTGTGCGGTCGAGCGGCCCATAGCGCCGCTGCAGATACGCCAGCAGTTGTTTGTGTGTCGCCTCGCCTTGGTAGCGCACGGTCACCCGCGCGAACTCGCCCTGGAGACTCGAAAATTTTACCGTGCTGACGGGGATCGTGTCGATCTGCGGCGGCCGATCGTTGAGTTGATACTCGCTGATCGTGGGCGAAGTGTAGGTCCGTTTCAGCGCAGGGTTGTCGTCGAGCGTGCTGCCCCACGCGTAGTGGGTGTCGGGCGGATTGAGAAATCCCTTCGGGTCGTCCTGCATGTCGACCGCGCCGACGGGCGATGTCGACATAAGCAGCGCGGCAGCGAAGCCGCAGAGTGCGACGACGACCGGTCGAGACGGACGCACACGGAAGTGCATAGGCCACGCTAGCATGAATCTCGAAATGCTGACAACCGGCGGGCGCGATCTTCATTGAGAAACCTGGAAGCGGCAGACTATAATCCGCGCGCCGGATGCGGCGACGCATGATGTGGTGTGTCCAGATCGGATGTAGGGCGCGATGATCGAAAGCGATGTGTTCGTCCAGGCGCTGCAGGATATCGGCGTCGAATTTTTTACGGGTGTGCCGGATCCGCTGTTGGCGGGTCTGATCGAAGCGTTGATGGAGCGGCGACAGTTTGTCCCCGCCACACGCGAAGACGAGGCGTTGGCCATGGCCTCCGGCGCGTATCTCGGTGGGAAGGTGCCTGCCGTGTTCATCTCGACCGTCGGGCTCGGCGCCGCGAGTAATATTCTGGCCTCGCACCATGTGCCCGCGCAGCATCCCTGCGTGATTCTGTTGGGCTGGCGTGGTGCTGCCGCCT
The DNA here is from genome assembly GCA_046351095.1 of Nitrospiraceae bacterium. Classification (GTDB taxonomy): domain Bacteria; phylum Nitrospirota; class Nitrospiria; order Nitrospirales; family Nitrospiraceae; genus BQWY01. The sequence continues at coordinate 1,741,454 of JAXLZC010000001.1, read as the reverse complement.
CGGGTGCGGCATCGATGGCAGCCGACGGCCCGGAGTGCGCCGTCGCCGGATCGAAAGCGCCCGCGTGGCTCGACCAACTGGGCCTTCCGCATCGCACGCTGTCCGTCGCCGGGTTTGTGCAAGATTTACGGTGGGCGGCGGAAACCTTCATGCGGCAACGCGTGCCGGTGGTGCTCTTGCTGCCGAAGGGTGTTGTGAAAGGATTGCAGCCGTGAAGCCGGAAGAAGGCGTCATGCAAAGCCGCGCGCAAGCGATGGCGGCGCTGTTCGAATTGCTCACGGATCAGTTGGTGGTGATTTGTAGCGGCGGCGCCGCGCGCGAAGCGTACAAACTGGCGGATCGGCCGACGCATGTCTATGCGATCGGAGCGGCGGGGAATGCGGCGGGTATCGGGTTGGGGTTGGCGTTGGCCGCGCCGAAGCAGCGTGTGGTGGTCTTCGACGGCGACGGCAATCTGTTGATGGGATTGGGGACGTTGGCGACGGTGGGCGCGGTGCGGCCGCCGAACTTCATCCATGTGGTGTTCGACAACGAAGTGTACGGCAGCACCGGCAATCAGCCGAGTTATTCGCGGGTGACGCGCCTGGATCACATGGCCAAGGCGGCCGGCTACGTGCATGTCGAACGGGTGCGCGAGCGGGAGGATCTGGTCTACGAATTTAAAGACATGTTGGGCAAGGACGGCCCGAGTTTGTTGCTGATCAAGGTGAACGAACTCGCGGAAGACGTGCCCCGCGTGCCGCTCGACCCGGCGGCGTTGACGCAGCGGTTTCGGAAAGAACTCGAACGGCGCGGTGCGTGAGCGACGGTCTGCGGACCGAGTCCTCGTCGCCGACGGCGCGATGCATGACGACCGATTAACGATGTACGGAGACAGCGCATGATTTTACTGAATCCCGGTCCTGTCAATGTGAGCGAGCGCGTGCGGCAGGCGTTGCTGCGCCCGGACATTTGCCATCGCGAATCCGAGTTCACGGAGCTGCTGCATCGCATTCAGGCGAAGTTGTTGAAGGCCTTCGTGCCCGGCGCGGAATCCGAATATGCGGCGATCGTGATGACCGGCTCCGGCACGTCCGCGGTGGAGGCGGCCCTGTGCTCGTCGTTGCCGCACGGCAAGCGCGTCATCGTCGTCAATAACGGCGTGTACGGCGAGAGGATGTCGTTTATCGCGCAGGGGCAGAAGATCAATCTGCCGGAGATCAAGTTGGACTGGGCCAAACGCCCGACGGGCGAGATGATCACGCGTGTGCTGAAGAACCATCCCGAGATTCAGACCGTCGCGATGGTGCACCACGAGACGACGACCGGGATGATCAACCCCGCCGAAGAATGCGCCGAGGCGACGGACAAGCTGGGGCGTGTGTTCCTCTTGGATTCCGTCAGCGGGCTGGGCGGGGAGAAGTTGGATATCGCCGGGACGCACATGTACATGGTGGCGGGCACGGCGGGAAAATGTATTCAGGGTTTCCCCGGTGTCTCGTTCGTGCTGGTGCGCCGCGGATTTTTGGAGCGGATGCGCACCTATCCCAAGCGCAGTTGGTACCTGCACTTGCCGCATTACGTGGACGATCAAGGCCGCGGCACCGTCCCGTTTACGCCGGCCGTGCAAGTGTATTACGCGTTCGACGAGGCGCTCAGCGAACTGCTGGAAGAAGGCGTCGCGAATCGTGTGCAGCGCCTCAAGCGCGCCGCGACGACCATCCGCACGAAGTTGGCCGAGTTGGGGATGATTGCGTTGGTGCCGCCGGATTTCCAATCCAATACGATCACGACCTATGTGTTGCCTGAGGGGTTGAGCTACGACCACTTGCACGACCGCTTGAAAGAACGTGGCTACGTGATTTACGCGGGCCAAGGGCCGTTGGCGGCAAAAGCCTTCCGTATTGCGAACATGGGCGCCTTGTCCGAGGCCGACATCCAAGGATTCCTCACGGCCTTCCAAGAGGTGTTGGAGGGGGCGTCGGTGTCTCGGTGAAAGCGCTGATTCTTGCAGCCGGTGTCGGGAAGCGCCTCTGGTCGGTGACGCAACATCGGCCCAAGTCGCTGATCGAATTCGGCGGGAAAAGTTTGCTGGCGCGACACCTCGAAGTGTTGTCGTCCCTGGGTGTGCGGCGCGCAACGATCGTGGTCGGCTACAAGCAGGAGATGATCCGCGAAGCGGTCGGGACGTCGCATGCGGGGGTGGCGTTGACCTACGTCGTCAACGAACAGTATCACCGTGGGAGTATCTCGTCGCTGTGGATGGCGCGGCAGGAGTTGGACGACGACACCGTCATTATGGACGCGGACGTCTTGTACCATCGCGAGATCATGCGGCGCCTGCTTCGCTCATCCCATCCCAATTGTCTGTTGATGGACGAGTCGGTCAAGCAGACGGGCGAAGAGTGTATGGTCGTCGTGCGCGGCGGACGCGTCGTGGCGCTGACCAAGCGGATGCCGTCGGACTATGACATGGCGGGCGAAGGTGTCGGCTTCCTGAAGGTCCAGCATGCGGATGCGGCCTCGTTGGTCGATTCGTTGCGCGCCTACATTGAGCGGGATCGGTGGGACATGGAATACGAGGACGGACTGCTGGAATTTTTCGGCGCCGTACCGGTCGGTTTCGAAAAAATCGGTGGCCTACCGTGGACCGAAATCGACTTTGTCGAAGATGTCGCGCATGCGGAGCGCGACGTGCTGCCGCGACTGGACTAAGTCCCACCTATCGCGCTAGAGTGTACGGACTCTCCTTCATTTCCTCAAGCAGAGTGAGGCCCCGGGTAGCATGAGTCAGAGTGCGCTCAAGCGGGCGACCCACACCGGCGAACTCACCTCGGCGATTCTCCTGACCGCCCGCAACCTCTTCGCGCATACGCCCGTGCAGATCCAAGACGGCCACGGGCCGCTCACACGGATCGCTGGATTGACGCTGTTTCAACGAGCCTTATTGACGCTGCAGCGCTGCGGCGTGCATCAAATATTTGTGTTGGCCGGCGACGAAGTCGACCTCTTGAAGGCCGCGCTCGCCGAAGGGCCGCCCATCACTGCCGGCATTCGGTGGATTCCCGTACGCGAATTTCCTCCGGACGATCCACGCACTTGGGAGACGCTTGCCGCCGATGCGGCCGGTGCCTGTATCGTAGTCGGGCCGCAGGCCGTGTTCTCGCGAGGGCTGATCGAATCGATGCGGCAAACGCCGGTCGTCGACGAACTCGTCGTCGTCGTGCGGCGCCTGCCGAACGAACTGCCGGTGCGGGCGGTGCACGACCGCTTGAACCAACGACGTGACGAGCAACTCACGCGGATGGCCGATGTCATCCGCGCCGGAGAGCCGAAGACGGATGTCGCGACTTACCGCGCCGGCGAAATTCTGTTGGTGCCGGCCGGCGGATTCTTGCGGGGCAGTCCGCTGTCCGAATTGTTGGCGAAACACGGCGGCGATCAACAAACGGGCGAAACGCCGCTGGGACGCCTCGTTGAAGCAGCGGCGTCGGAGCATCGTGTGCGTGCGTTGGATGCGTCGACGGCCACACCCGTCTGGTCGCATGAAGTGCACCACGAAGCCGATGCGCGGACCGTCGAACAATCCTTGTATCGGTCGCTGAAGAGCAACTTCGAAGGGATCGTCGATAAATACATCAATCGACGCCTTTCGCCCCTATTCACGCGGCTGTTTCTGCGGTTGAAAGTGTCGCCGAATGCGGTGACCGGCGTTGCGACATTCATCGGGTTGGTCGCCGCCTTGTGTTTCGCGCAAGGCTCCTACGTGGCGGGACTCATCGGCGCGTTGCTCTTTCAATGGTCTGCCGTCATCGATTGTTGTGATGGTGAAGTGGCGCGGCTCACGTTTACGGAGTCACCCTTCGGAGCAAAACTCGACCTCTGGCTCGACAATGTCGTGCACATGGCCATCTTTGCCGGTATCGGGTACGGCGCGTACCACAACCCGCCGCCGGATGTGTTGTCCGAGACCTTCTTGTGGGCCGGAGCCATCACCGTGCTTGCGAATCTCGTGTCGTTCCTCGGCGTGAACATTCTCGCTGCGCATCAGCGCAAGCGATTGCCGTCTCCGTGGGTCGACTTCCTGCTGAAAAACGTCGCCACACGCGACTTCTCCATGGTCGTGTTGCTGTTTGCCGTCGCCGGGTGGCTCCCGTGGTTCCTGATGTTGGCCGCCGGCGGATCCGTCATCTTCGCTCTCAGCACGCTCGTACTTCTGCTCACCCTGCGTCCGTCGCAGGCGTGACGGCTCGTATGCGGCTCGTGCTGCCGCCGGTTCTGTCTCCGCCTCGTTAGTCCCATGTGGCTCAGACTCTCGCTGCTCGCCGTCGGTACCCTCGTCCTGTCGATACTCGTGTGGCAGATCGGCATCGATGCCGTGATCGCCGCCGCCACGACCGTCGGCCCGGTCGGACTTGTCCTCGCACTGCTGCCCTCGCTCGCCATGTATGTGGCCGAAGCCTACGGGTGGAAATTGACCCTCGGCGCGTACGCACGCGCCGTGTCGTTCGTGCGGCTGTTCGCCATTCGCACCGCCGGTGAAGTCGTCAACATGACCACGCCGTCCGCCTACGTCGGCGGCGAACCGCTGAAAGCCTATTTGTTGAAACGCGACGGAGTGCCGATGGTGGACGGCCTTGCGTCCGTCGTCCTCGCCAAAACCGTCATGACGGTCGCACAAGTCGTCTTTATTCTCGTCGGGATCGCGCTGACCTTTTGGCTTGTCGGATCGGAACGGTCGATGGCTCAGATGGTGATGGCCTCGTTGGTGAGCGCCGGGTTGTTGTCGTTCGGATTGGTCGGCCTCGTGATGGTGCAGCGCTGGGGATTGTTTGCAGGCGGGCTGCGGCTGTTGCGGCGCTGCGGCGTGCAGGTGGCGGCGCTGAATGCGCGCGAAGCGCAGCTGCAAGCATTGGACGAGACGATTCAGGGGTTTTATCGGACGGACCGCGTGAAAGGAATGCTCTCGACCGGCTGTTTTTTGGTCGGCTGGCTTTGCGAGGCCGTGGAAGTGTGGGCGATGTTGGCCGTGATGGGTCGGCCGATCGGTGTTGGAGCATCGTTAGCGATCGGCGGCGTGTCGTCGATGATCAAAGGCGGGACGTTTTTTATCCCCGGCAGTTTAGGCGCGCAGGATGCGGGGAACGTGATGCTGTTGAGCGCCTTCGGCTACGACGATGTCACGGGGCTTGCGTTTGCATTGCTGCGGCGATTCCGAGAAATCACCTGGATCGTTATCGGGCTGCTGTGCCTCGCACTCCTCGGCGGCCGCCAGGCCGTCACCGACTCCGCGACCACTTCCTCCACCATTCCCTCGGGCGCCTAATAGCTGTCGGCCTTAGTTGGCCTACAGTTGCATGCGTGATCCAACTCCACCAATAGGTCGTCTCTTGGCCTTCATTGTCCGGTACCAACGCCGAAGGTATGTGAGTCTTGGCAATCTGGTTTTGCCGTTGAACAGGTAGTTGCCGAGTATGCCGTACAGGTTGTAGTCCACGAATAACGGACGGTCGGTTAGAAGAAATGGTGACGCAGCCAACATATTGTCGATGGGTCCCAGGAGTTCCCCAAATTGGGTAGACAGCGATCGCCGACGGGACGTCCATTCCTCGACGCACCCTTTCCCGAACTTTCGTTCCTTGTGCCGAATGAGCATTGTTCGTTCGACGAGTGGACGGTTCGGAATGACGTACGTATCGTTGACTTTGAATCCCACCGCCTCCAGGTCATGTTCGATGTAGCGTGAAAGAATCAGCTGAAGCCCATCAAGTGCTTTAGGGAAGAGGGTGAGCTGATAATGCCGATCCACATAGCGCGCCACCTCCTGTCCGAAATCCGTGAGGTCGCAGATGCCGCGTGTCCCGTCAATGAGACAGGGCACGGTGTAGCCCTCGCCTTTCGTCGCAATAATGATCGGCGCTCGATCATGGTAGGCGATGTTGTGGAGACGAAATGGAATGCCGTGGTGCGTCAGGATATGTTTGATGGTGATGCAATAGGGCGACCACGGAAGCTGGATGAGGGTGAGCATGATGTGTATATGCTGGAAGCGCGATGAAACCGCAAGTGCCGAGGCCTGCGCAGGGGCTCTGGATCGTAGCAACTGCCGATGCCGGTGCCTGTACGCACTTGATGAAGGGTGATATATTGTCAATACAATGTACTACCATTGGAGGCCGTAGAGAATGATTAAAAAATTGACGAAACACGGTAATAGCCTGGCGCTCGTGATCGACCGAGGGGTGCTCGATCTTTTGGAGATCGACGCGGATACCCCGTTGAACATCAAAACAGACGGTAAATGCCTGATCGTGACGCCGGCGCAGGATGCCGTACGGCACAAGAAGTTTCGTGCGGCGCTTGCGCAAGTCAATCGTCAGTATGGTCGAGCCCTGAAGAAGTTAGCTGAATGATGCACGGGCCGGTTTTTCTCACTATCGATGAGGTGCTCGACGTCCATCAAGACCAGATCGAGCGGTATGGAGGTGCGAAAGGCGTACGCGATAACGGCTTGTTGGAATCGGCTCTTGCCGCGCCGCAATCGGCGTTTGGCGGGCACTACTTGCATGGCGACCTTTTTGAAATGGCGGCAACCTATCTCTTTCACATCGTGCAAAACCATCCGTTTGTGGATGGGAATAAACGGACAGGCACCGCGGTGGCATTGACGTTTTTAGTCTTGAACGGGTTTGTTACAAATATTCCACAGTCTGAGCTAGTAGAACTGGTTCTTGATGTCGCTCAAGGACATTCGGACAAGACCGCTATCGCTGCATTTCTTCGGGCCCATTCGGCGGCCTAACGTACCGCCCAGTTTGTGCAGTGCTTCTCAGTCATGTCGAAATACAGCGTGCAGTGCGGTGAGGATTGCACTCCGTGGTGCTCATGTGCTGGGTTTGCGTGATTTACAAGCAGCGGGCGGGTTGTTAGGATCCGCCGCATGCGCGCGGCTTTGCATGTGCTCTGGGGTGCTCTCGCGCTGCTTGCCGCCGTTGCCCTCGCCTTCGTCACGGGGCTCGTTCATCCGACCGAAAAGGTAAACGGGCTCTGGCTGGTCGTTGCGGCGGTCTGTATCTACCTGCTTGCGTATCGATTTTACGGCCGCTGGTTGGCGCGCCGTGTCGTCGAGTTGAACAATCAGCGTGTCACGCCGGCCGTACGCTTGAATGACGGCGTCAACTTTCATCCCACCAATAAAGTCGTACTCTTCGGCCACCACTTCGCAGCGATTGCCGGCGCGGGGCCGTTGCTCGGGCCGGTGCTGGCCGCGCAGTTCGGTTTTCTCCCCGGATTTCTCTGGCTCGTAGTCGGCGCGGTGTTGGCGGGCGCCGTGCAGGACTTCATCATCCTCGTCGCCTCTATGCGTCGCAATGGCCGGTCGTTGCCGGAGATCGCGCACGACGAATTGGGCACGATCACCGGTATGGCGACGGCGGTGGCTGTGCTGTTCATCGTGGTGGTGGCGTTGGCTGGATTGGGTTTCGCGGTCGTGAATGCTCTGGCGCACAATGCCTGGGGCACGTTTACGATTGCGATGACGATCCCGATTGGTTTGTTGATGGGCGTGTATCTGCATCGACTGCGCCCCGGCGCGGTCGGCGAGGTCTCGCTGCTTGGCATCGGACTGTTGATTGCCGCCGTCGTCACCGGTCGTTGGGTTGCGCAATCGCCGGCCGGAGAGTGGTTTGCGTTCGAACGTCCGACGCTCGTCTGGATGTTGGCGGGGTACGGTTTCCTCGCGTCGGTGTTGCCCGGGTGGATGTTGTTGGTGCCGCGCGGGTACCTCTCGACATTTATGAAGTTGGGGGTTGTGGTGCTCTTGGGTCTTGGGGTTGTGGCGATGGCGCCGACCATCGAAATGCCACGCGTGACGGTATTCGCCGCAGGGGGCGGGCCGATCATTCCGGGCACGCTGTTCCCATTTTTATTCATCACGATTGCGTGCGGGGCGGTGTCGGGGTTCCATTCGTTGGTCTCGTCCGGGACGACGCCGAAAATGATCGAGCAAGAAGCGCAAGCCATCGTCGGATACGCGGCGATGTTGTTGGAGAGTTTCGTCGGTGTGATGGCGTTGATCGCGGCTTCGGTGTTGATCCCGGGCGACTACCTTGCGATCAATACGCTGCTCTCGCCCGACGCCTTGTCGGCGATGGGTTTCCCGCCCGCACGGATCGACGAATTGTCGCGCCTCGTCGAGACGGATGTCGCCGGTCGTCCCGGCGGCGCCGTGTCGTTGGCCGTCGGCATGGCGTCGATTTTTGCGGCGCTGCCCGGTATGGCCGGGCTCATGGCCTACTGGTATCAGTTCGCCTTAGTCTTCGAAGCTTTGTTCATTCTTACGACGATCGATACCGGTACACGTGTGGCGCGGTATCTCATTCAGGAAATGGTGGGCCGCCTGTACGCGCCGTGCCGCCGGATGAATTGGTGGCCGGGTGTGCTTGGGAGCAGCTTGTTTGTCGTCGGGAGTTGGGCCTACCTGATCGGGACCGGCAGTATTTCCACCATCTGGCCGATGTTCGGCGCGGCGAATCAATTGCTCGGCACGTTGGCCTTGTGCATCGGCACGACGGTCTTGATCAAAATGTGGAAGTCGCCCTATGCCTGGGTCACGGCGCTGCCGATGTTGTTCGTCGGGTTGATTACCCTGACCGGATCGTACGAAATGTTTTGGATGTTTTTGCGTAAGGCTGGGGCGGCGGCTCCTGGGCAGGCGTTTGCGCTATATCTCGATGCCGTATTGGTGGCGGTGGTGGCGTTGTTGGGACTGATCGTCTTGAGCGACAGCCTGAAGCAGTGGTATGGCTATGTCGTGCTGAAGCGGCCGTTCACCAGCAGCGAAGTGGTGGTCTGGGCGGGGAGCGGCGCGCCGTCGCGCGCGCAGCCGGCGATTCACGGCGACGAGCCGGGGTTGTCGATTCGTATGCCGCCGGGCAGCGGTTGCTGTTAACAGCGGTGGGTGTGCACGACTGAGTAGAGAGTAAGCGAGACGGACGACGAGTCAGAGACGGAGGTGGCCGTGGCGGACCAGTTTTCATTCGATGTGGTGTCGGAAGTGAATATGCAGGAGATGAAAAACGCCGTCGATCAGGCGACAAAAGAAATTAAACAGCGGTTCGACTTCAAAGACTCGAAAACCGAGCTGACGCTGAAGGAAAAGGAGAAGGAGTTGGTCGTCGTGTCGGACGACGAGTACAAACTCAACGCCGTCAACGAGATCGTGAAGGCGAAGTGCGTCAAACGCGGCGTGTCGTTGAAGGCGCTCGACTACGGAACGGTCGAGCAGGCGCTGGCTGGTACCGTCCGTCAATTGGTGAAAATCCAGAGTGGACTCGCGTCCGACAAGGCGAAAGAAGTTACCAAAGCCATCAAGGACTCGAAGCTGAAGGTGCAGGCGCAGATTCAAGGCGAACAGGTACGCGTACTCAGTAAAAGTAAGGACGAATTGCAGAGCGCCATTGCATTCCTCAAGGGCAAAGATTTTGGCATCGACCTCCAATACACGAACTTCCGGTGATGGATAGCCCATTCGGACGCGTGCGCCTCAGGCTTCGTGTCTGGTTGGCCTGCGTCTGTCTGCTTGCCCAGGCTGGGTGCGGCGGCAGCGACGCCATCGTCGTGATCGCCGTGCATCCCGCCAATCCGCAGATCCTCTACGTCGCGACCAACGACTACATCTACAAAACGCGCGATGGCGGGCAAACCTGGGCCAACGTCTCGCGCGGCATGACGCATTCGCGCGTGATTTCCATGCTGATCGATCCCGCCTATCCCGCGACGGTGTATGCGGGCACCAAAGGCGACGCGCTTTTCAAAAGCCACAACGGCGGGCAGATGTGGGTGTCGAAACGCAGCGGGTTGGACGAGGTGACGATCAGTTCCGTCGTCAATCAACTGCTGTTCGATCCGAAAGATCCCAACCACATGTTTGCCGCCACCACCATGGGTGTGAAGGAGTCCAAAGACGGCGGGGATTCGTGGGTAAAACGTATGGACGGCATGACCGAAGTGTTGATGGTCGTGACGGTGGCAGTGGATCCGGGGCGCCCGAATATCATGTATGCGGGTACGAGCGGCGGTGTGTATCGCAGCTTTTCCAGTGCGGAGCGTTGGGAAAAGGCGAACAATGGGTTGGTGCCGCCGGACGTGGTGAAGTCCAGCCGTGCGTTGAATGTGTCGATGATGCAGGTCGACGCGTTCGAGCCGGACACCGTATACGCGGCCACGCTCAAGGGTATGTACAAGTCGATGGACAAGGGGGCGAGTTGGAAGCAGATCGGCGCGCAACTGACCGATCCCATCATCCCCGTGATGTTGCTCGATCGCTCGAAGCGAGCCACGATTTATATCGGGGGACGCTTCGGCGTGTTACGCAGCGAGGACGGCGGCGAGACGTGGAAGTCGATGAATCAGGGGCTCGCGAGCCTCAATGTCCGCTCGCTTGTGCAGAGTCCGCTCGATCCGAAACTCTTTTATCTCGGGACGAATGGAAGCGGATTGTATCGAAGTGTCGATGCGGGTGAAACGTGGGTGGCGATGCCGACGGTGAAGGATTCCGGCGCCGCGGCTGAAGGATGATAGGGCTCGGTCGACGTTTGTTGAATGGGCCCTGTTAATGTACGTAGTAACACGCGTGTGTGCTTCTCGCGGTCAGCGATTCAGCGACGAGTCGCCGAGGTCAGGGCCGACGCGGGCGCGTGTCGACGATCGTCCTCCGGCATTTTGGTGTGTTTCGATTCCGAAGCCCGTGCTGCTTGACAGGGATGAAGCTTCCCCCGCCGTGCCGATACGATCCGGCAAGCTGCTGTCGCGTGCCTCGTCTCCGGCGCGTGTCGCCAAGCCCGATTCCTGGCCGATGTCTGTTCCGGTCGTGCTACGAAGGCTGCTCGTGCCGGTCGGACTTTCGCCGTACCAGTTGGGAATCGTCGTGTCTTGAATATTCACGCCGGCTTTGGGCAGCGGCGTGGCGCGACGCGGCGTGAAGTCTTTCGCGATGGCCGCCCGATCCGCTTCCAGTTCGCGCGCGGCGCGTGCCGACTCCTCGTCTGTGCGCCCGTCCAACTTATCGAATCCCTTTCCAATGCGGTCGAGCCGCGCTTCGAGCAACGAAAGCTCCTGCCGCGATTGCGCGACCTGTCGAACCATTTCGCCCAACGTATATTGACGAACGACCGTCCCGGCATTGTAGATCCCGGAGGATTGAATCGAGGCGAGGATGTGCGAGGCCTCGCCTTCCAATTCACGAACCTGGTCGAGTTCCGCCACATCGTCCGCACAACATTCGAGAAACCGATTGTAGCGTTGGAGAAAGTGCGACGCCTCTTGCTGGAGTTGCTCCATCTTGATGGGAGGGCGCGCGGGCGTGGTGTGTCGCGAGTCGTCCGATTTTGCCGACGGTTGCGCCAACGGCGCGCAGCCGTTGCCGGCGCTCGCGGAAATTTGCTGGTCAGCCGGTCGATTCGGGCACCAATAGAGGGGCGTCCCGCGTGATGCCGATTTCTGTGGCGGTTCCGCGCCTGCGAGACCGGGGGCCAGTCCCAGGAGGACGAGGCTCAAAACCAGTCCGGCGCAGTGGCGCATGGGATGTGTGTGGGTCGTGGTTGTGTATGTGTGGTGTGTCATGCCGCCATTCTGTCGTGAAGGGGGTGGAGCGGCAAATAAATTGCCGTTTTTAACCCTGCGGCGAGGGTGGTGGTGGCTTGTGGGTATGCAAAGGGAATGGGTGCCTATTTTATGGGCATGGGTTGGTATGGCGGACTGTCTCGGCTGTTGGAGGTTTGGCTGTAATTCGCAGCAGGGCACCCACATTCACCCACCAAATTTGTGCTTCTGGAGGAAGGCACCATTTACCTCTTATTTTTCTGGTATATGTAACAACGTCCTTTCCTCGCCAGGTAAAAATGGTCCCAAATCCCACGCCAAATGGCGTGTGCGAGGGATCGCGTAAGATTCTGACAAAACATTGAATAATCTGTTGACTGTCATTCGGAGGGGTGTATACTCCGGCGGAAGTGGGGTGAAGTGGAAGGAAATGGTAAGGGCTCTCATGGCGTTGAATCTTCGCATGTTCCAGTACTTGCGGATGCGGTTCTGCAATGGCTTCCGCGCCGCGCTGGTGGCCTCTATGTCGATTGCACGCTTGGTTATGGCGGGCACACCGAACGGCTTCTCACGGAACTTCCACAGGACGCGCGCGTGATCGCACTCGATCAAGATCAGCAGGCACTCGAGTCGGCGCGCCGACGGTTGGTTCGATTCGGTGACCGTGTGACCTACGTCCATGGAAATTTTTCTCGTCTCACGGAACATCTGCGAACGGTTGGTGTCGAGCAAGTCGACGGGATCGTCATGGACCTCGGTGTGAGCTCGCCGCAGTTGGATCGGGCGGAGCGTGGATTCAGTTTTGGGCAGGACGGTCCCTTAGATATGCGTATGGATCAGTCGCGCGATCTGACGGCGGCAGATCTGGTGAATCGATTGCCGGAAGCCGAGCTGGCCGACGTGATCTATCGTTACGGCGAAGAGCGACTCTCGCGACGTATTGCTCGGGCGATCGTCCGCGTGCGTGCCGAATCGCCGATTCGCACGACGGCGCAATTGGTCGATGTGATTCGTGGCGCAGTCCCCGCCGCCTATCGCTACGGACGTATCCATTGTGCGACGCGGACGTTTCAAGCGTTACGTATCGCCGTCAATCGGGAGTTGGACGTGTTGACGGAGGCGCTGCCCCAAGCGGCGGCCGCCCTCGCACCTGGTGGCCGCTTGGCGGTCATCTCGTTTCATTCGCTCGAAGACCGGATCGTGAAGCATACCTTTCGTGCGTGGAGTCACGCGGACGGAAGCGCCATGCGGGTGTTGACGAAAAAGCCGGTAGAGCCGACGGAAGAGGAGTGCGCGACGAATCCTCGCGCACGGAGCGCCAAAATGCGCGTCGTAGAGAGGGTGGCATGAATCGTCGATGGTTCAATCTCGTCTTGGTCGTCGGATTGTTGGGATTCGTGCTCGGCTACGTCTGGGAGCGCGTGGATATCGTCGGCGTCGGCTACCGCTTGGAGCAGTTGAAAGTCCAAAAGGTGCAGCTCGAGCGTGAGCGTGACGAGCTGCGCGTGAAGTTGGCGGCCCTCAGCGCGCCGGATCGTATCGCAAAAATGGCGCGCGAAAAGTTGGGCATGATGCAGCCGCAGCGGGGGCAGGTGGTCGTCGTGCGTCGGGCGCCGGGAACGATGGCGCCGGACCGCGAGACGGTTGAAATGCAAGTCGCCCGCAGTATCCCGAAATAACGTCGGACAGGGGGTCTCGTGCATCGTTGGCGTCGCCGAGTCGCGGTGATGGGTATGATGGTCGGCTTTGTGCTGGTCGTGGCCCGCCTCGTCAATCTCCACATTTTTCAGTCCGCCGAACTGACCCAGAAAGCCGATCGCCAACATTGGAAGGCGGTCACGATCGAAGGCCCGCGCGGATCGATCTACGACCGGAACGGCAAGGTGCTCGCTTTGAATGTGGAGGTGCCCTCCGCGTTCGGCGTGCCGAATGCGCTGGAAGATTTACGAGGCGCGTCGCGTCGACTCGCCACCGTGTTGAACCTGCGCGCACAGGATCTGGAAAAAAAGCTCAAGCAGGATCGTCACTTCGTCTGGCTCGCGCGCAAGCTCGATCCTGACCAAGGGCGGCAACTGCAGGCGTTGGCGCTGAGCGGCGTGGGCGTCGTGATGGAAGGGCGCCGCTTTTATCCGAAAGGGCCGCTCTTGTCTCACGTGTTGGGTTTTGCCGGTATGGATGGGGCGGGCTTGGAAGGGATCGAGCGACGCTACGACCGCTACCTCCACGGCGATAAACAAATCATGTTGTTGGAGCGCGACGGCAAGGGACGCACCGTGATGCCGAGCGGGGCGCATGAAGCCGGGCCCGACGCCGGTCGCCACGTGACTCTGACTATCGACGAGGTGACGCAGTACATCGCCGAGAAGGAACTTGAAACGGCGGTCGACAGCACGCGCGCAAAGGCCGGTGTCGCCATCGTCATGGAGCCGCAGACCGGCGCGATCTTGGCGTTGGCGGTGAATCCGCGCTTCGATCCGAACGTCGTGAAGTCGCTCATGCCGGATCGGTGGCGGAATCGCGCCATCGCCGACACATTCGAGCCGGGCAGCACGATGAAGATGTTCATGACGGCGGCCGCCCTCGAAGAAAAGGTGGTGACGCCGACGACCTCGTTGTTCGGCGAATACGGGCAAATGGCGATCGCCGGCACCGTGATTCACGACCACGAAAAAATGGGCTTCATGACCGTCTCCGAAATGATTCACAAGTCGAGCAATATCGGTGCGGCCAAGACGGCGATGAAGTTGGGCGAGCGGAAACTGTACGAGTACTTGCGGAAGTTCGGGTTCGGCGAACGGACGGACGCCGATTTGCCCGGTGAAGTCTCCGGCCTACTGAAATCGCCGAAGGAGTGGGGACGTCGGAGTTTGGCGAGTATCGCCATGGGGCAGGAGGTCGGCGTGACCGCCATGCAGTTGGCGGCGGCCGTGTCCGCCATCGCGAACGGTGGGACGCTTATGAAGCCGTACATCGTGTCGGAAGTGCGCGACGCGAAGGGGCGCACGTTGGCACAGATGGGGCCGGAGGTGCGACGACAGGTGATTTCGCCGGAGACCGCGAAAGCGATGACATCGATTTTGGAAGGTGTCGTGACCAACGGCACGGGGACGAAGGCGGCGATTCCCGGTATTCGCGTCGCTGGGAAAACCGGCACCGCGCAGAAGATCGATCCGCGGACCGGCGCCTATTCCTCAATGTCTGTAATCGGGTCGTTCATCGGCTTTGCGCCGGCGGAAGACCCGCGAGTGGCGATCGTGGTGGTGGTGGATGAGCCGCAAGTAGATGCCTGGGGCGGCGCCGTGGCGGCGCCGGCGTTTCGCCGAATCGCTGAGCAAGTGTTGCCGAATCTCGGTGTGGGTTCGAATCAGATCGTCAAAATTGCGATGGCTAACTAGTGCGGAGTGAGGACTTGCTGTGACGGTCGCTGAATTGATCGAGTCGATCGCGTCGGAGCTGCAGATCGTCGGTTCCACCGGCTCGCTCGCCGTTCCTGTCACGAAAGTGACGGACGACTCGCGCGCGGTGGGCCCAGGCACATTGTTTATTGCGGTGAAGGGCGAGCGCGTCGACGGGCATCGGTTCATCGAACAGGCGGTGCGCGCAGGCGCTACGGCCGTGGTTGCACAGGACGAAGTGGCGGGCCTTTCAATCCCTGTGGTGCGGGTGCGCGACAGTCGGCAGGCGCTCGGCCTGTTGGGCAGCCGATATCAGGGAAATCCTGCAAGCCGGTTGCGCATGGTCGGGATCACCGGCACGAACGGGAAAACGACGACGACGTATTTGTGCCGCGCCCTATTGGAATCTGTGGGGCACAAGGTCGGATTGATCGGCACGGTTGCGTATGAGATCGGCGCCGAGCGTATCCCCGCGTCGCACACAACGCCGGGTGCGTTGGAACTGCAGCACCTGCTGGGACGGATGGTCGGTGCGACGATCGATACGGTGGTCATGGAAGTCTCGTCGCATGCGTTGGCCTTGGATCGTGTCATTGGTTGCGAATACGACGTGGCGGTCTTCACCAATTTGACGCAAGACCACCTCGATTTTCACCGCGACCTCGACGAGTACTTCAACGCCAAGCTCAAGCTCTTTACCGGACTGAACGACCGCGGGGCGAAACCGGGGCTGAAGCGCGCCATCGTGAATGCCGACGATCCTCGTTCGGCGCAGATCGCCGCCGCCGTCTCTGTGCCCGTGTGGACCTACGGGATCGGCGGGCGCGCCGACATTCGTGCGGAAGAGGTGCGGATGTCGACGGCGGGCACGTCGTTCACGGTTGCGACGCCGAAGGGGCGCGTGAACATCGAGAGTCAATTGGTCGGCGAACACAATATTTCGAACAGCCTGGCTGCGATCGGCGTCGCCCTCCACGAAGGCTTGTCGCTGGAATCGATCGCGCGCGGGATGGCGACCGTCACCAACGTGCCGGGCCGCTTCGAGCGGGTACAGGCGGGACAGGCGTTCACCGTCGTGGTCGATTACGCGCACACGGAAGACGCGTTGTTACGATTGCTGGCGGCAGCCGAGCGGTTGAAGACCGGGCGCATCATCACGCTGTTCGGGTGCGGCGGCGACCGCGATCGGACGAAGCGTCCGAAGATGGGGCGCGCCGCCGTGGCGCACAGCGACGTCGTGATTCTCACCTCAGACAATCCCCGTACGGAAGATCCTACGGCGATTTTGAAAGAGGTCGAAGTCGGCGTCACGGAGGCGCTGCGTGCCCGTCCGTCCGTGCAGTATCGAATGATCGCCGACCGCCGCGAGGCCATTCGAGCCGCCGTTGCCGAAGCCACACCCGGCGACATGGTGTTGATTGCCGGCAAGGGGCACGAGGATTACCAGATCATCGGCACCGTCAAGCATCATTTCGACGATCGTGAGGAGGCTCGCGCGGCCATCGCCGCGAGGAGCGCGCACTAAACCCATGTATGTTGGAGAGATGATCGTCATGGGCACCTCACTCTTTACGGTCGAAGAACTGATGGAAATCGTCAGTCCGCGCGTGCTGGCCGGTGATCCGGCGCAGCTCGCCAAAGCTCCCGTCAAGCGTCTCTGGACCGATTCGCGGACCGTTCGCCGAGGGGATGGATTCGTCGCGTTACAAGGCGAACATTTCGATGGATCAGCCTTCGTACCCGAGGTTCTCCGCAAGGGTGCGACCGTGGCGCTCGTACATGAGTCCTACCAGGTACCGGCCGATCTCCAGAAGCGCGGCCACGCGCGTCGGCCGGTTCTTATTCTCGGCGTGAAGGACACGTTGACGGCGT
The DNA here is from genome assembly GCA_046351095.1 of Nitrospiraceae bacterium. Classification (GTDB taxonomy): domain Bacteria; phylum Nitrospirota; class Nitrospiria; order Nitrospirales; family Nitrospiraceae; genus BQWY01. Next base: position 1,724,607 of record JAXLZC010000001.1, on the reverse strand, counting down.
TTCAACGGTTGGCCGCGCACCATCGCGGACGGTTCCGCATGCCGGTAGTCGCTGTGACCGGCAGCAACGGGAAAACGACGACCAAGGAAATGACCGCGAGTGTGTTCGCCACGCGGTGGACCACGCTCAAAACGGAAGGCAACCTGAACAACCGCATCGGTGTGCCGACCATGTTGTTGCGCCTGACCGCGCGCTACAAAGCCGCCATCATCGAGATGGGCGTCGATGCGCGCGGGCAAACGACGCGCCTCTGCGAAATGGTCAAGCCGACGCTGGGCATCATCACGAATATCGGCGCCGACCATTTGGAATTTTTCGGCGACATGGAAGGTTCCGCGCAGGCCAAGGCCGAGCTGCTGGATATGATGGGCGCCGAAGGCGTCGTGGTGCTGAATGCCGACGATCCCTACTTCGATTACTTGGCATCGCGTGCGCGTACGCGTGTGATGGCGTTCGGATTGGCGGAGCGGGCCGATGTGCGGGCGACCGCTATCGACAGCCGGGGTAAACACGGCGCGACGTTTCTGCTGCATCTACCAGGCCGCGTGCGGCCGACACCGGTCAGTTTGCGCGTCTATGGCGTCCACAACGTGATCAACGCGTTGGCGGCTGCCGCGGCGGGCCATGCCGCTGGATTGAGTCCCGCGATGATCGCCAAAGGTTTGGCGGCGTTTCGACCGGCGTCGATGCGCTCCCAAGTGGTGACGGTGCGCGGCGCGCGTGTCATCAACGATTGTTACAACGCCAATCCCTCCTCGATGAAAGCGGCGCTGCAATTACTCGCCGAAATGGGACAGGGCGGCCGCACGATCGCCGTGCTCGGCGACATGTTGGAACTCGGGCCGAAGGAACTCGATTTCCACCGAGAGATCGGCGCCTTTGTGGCGCAGCAGGGCATCGGCGAATTGATCGCCTGCGGCGCACTCGGCAAGGCCATCGCCGCCGGCGCGAGGAAAGCTGGGCTCCCGACCGCGCGTATCCACGAGGTGCCCGATGCGGCGGCCGCCGGCGCCCTGATCAAGCCGATGTTAAAAGCTGGAGATACGGTGTTGGTGAAAGCCTCGCGCGGTATGAAGCTGGAGCGAGTGCTGGAAGCGATACAGGGGCGCGCGCGGGTCCGCATGGCGGCCGGCGCCTGATGACGAGCGGTCTGACGAAGAGGTCGAATAGGGGCGATGCTCTATAACTGGCTCTATCCACTCCACACGGAATTTTCGTTCCTGAACGTCTTCCGGTACCTGAGTTTCCGCGTCATCTACGCGGCGGTGACGGCGTTTTTGGTCGCGTTCGTGCTGACGCCCTGGTTCATCAACAAACTGCAGGAAATCAAAATGGGGCAGCAGGTGCGCGACGACGGCCCAAAGACACACCTCGCGAAAAGCGGGACGCCGACGATGGGAGGCATCCTGATCATTTTCGCCGTCGTCCTGTCTACGTTGCTGTGGGCCGATTTGACGAACGTCTACGTCTGGCTGGTGGTGCTCGCGACCTTGGGGTTCGGCGCGATCGGCTTTGCGGACGACTACTTAAAATTCAGCAAGAAGCGGTCGAAAGGGCTGACGGCGAAAGAAAAGTTCATCGGGCAATTCGCCGTGGCGATCATCATCGGCGTGATCCTCTTTATGCTGCCGGGTTTTTCGACGAAGCTGAATCTGCCGTTCTTCAAGAACGTGACCCCGGATTTGCATCTGTTTTACGTACCATTCGCCGTGTTGGTGATCGTCGGCGCGTCCAACGCTGTGAACCTCACGGACGGACTCGATGGCTTAGCGATCGGCCCCGTGATGATCGCGACGATGGCTTACACGATCGTGGTGTATATCGCCGGCCATAAGTTCTTTTCTGACTATCTCCTGGTTCCCTACGTCGAAGGGGCCGGCGAAGTCGGCGTGTTCACGGCGGCGATCTTCGGCGCAAGCTTGGGATTCCTCTGGTTCAACACCTATCCCGCGTCGGTGTTTATGGGCGACGTCGGGTCGTTGCCGCTCGGCGCGGCGCTCGGCACCGTGGCCGTCATCAGCAAACACGAACTGCTCCTGTTGTTGGTCGGTGGCGTGTTCGTGATCGAGGCGGTGTCGGTGATCTTCCAGGTGTTGTCGTTTAAGTCGCGGGGGAAACGTATTTTCCTCATGGCGCCGATTCACCACCACTTCGAAATGAAGGGTTGGGAAGAACCGAAGGTCGTCGTGCGTTTGTGGATCATCGCCATCCTCCTGGCCCTCTTGAGCTTGAGCACGTTGAAGTTGCGCTGATCGTGGCGAACGGCATGAACCAGAGCGACGTAATGCGGACGGCGGTGGCGGGCAAACCCGTGACGGTCGTTGGGTTGGCGCGCAGCGGCATGGCGGCCGCGCGCTTGCTGTCGGCGCTCGGCGCGCAGGTCACGTTGGCCGACCGTAAGTCGGAACAGGAGTTGTCGGAGGCGTTGCGCCGTCTCGATGCGCAACGTCCGAAGGACCTGACCTTGGCGTTGGGCGAGCGATACGACCAGGCGTTTCAGGCGCCGGAGTTGGTAGTGATCAGCCCGGGTGTGCCGACCGATTCCGAGGCGCTGGTGCGGGTGCGCGCGCGCGGCGGTCGCGTGATCGGCGAATTGGAATTGGCTTCGCGGTTTTTCTCCGTGCCCACGGTGGCGGTCACCGGTACAAACGGCAAAAGCACCACGGTGACGTTGATCGGGAAGTGTTTGCAGGAAAGCGGGAAACGCGCGTTTGTCGGCGGAAATCTTGGAACGGCCTTATCGGAAGCTGCCCTTGTCGCCTACGACGCGGAACGTGCCGGGAAGCCGTCGCCGTACGACTGCATTGTGGCGGAAGTGTCCAGCTTTCAGTTGGAAACCATCGAGCGGTTTGCGCCGCACGTCGCCGCCTTGTTGAACATCACGACCGACCATATGGATCGGTACACGCGTGTGGACGACTACGTGAACGCCAAGGCGCGGATTTTCGAAAACCAATCGGCGTCGGACTACGCGCTGGTGAACGCCAACGATCCGCACACGATGTCGTTGGCGCAGAAGAGTCGCGCGCAGCTGTTGGTGTTTACGCGTGGAGCGTCCTTGCCGAAAACCGTGGCCGGGGGCGGGTACTTAGACGGCGATCGGTTGATGGTGTCGCTGCACGGCACAACCCAGGAGTTGTGCCGCCGCGCCGACATGAAATTGATCGGCCTGCACAACGTCGAAAATGCGTTGGCGGCCGGCACGATGGCGTTGTTGGCTGGTTGCACCCGCGACGGGATCGCCCGTGCGTTGACTGGATTTCCCGGGTTGGAGCATGCGCTGGAATTTGTCCGTGAGCGGAACGGCGTGAGGTACATCAACGATTCCAAAGGCACAAACGTCGACGCGACGCTCAAGGCGTTGGAAAGTATCGAGCAGCCGCTCTGGCTCATCGCGGGCGGGAAAGACAAAGGCGGCGAGTTTACGAAATTGGCGCCGGCGCTCAAACGTACGGCCAAGGGTGTGATCACCATCGGCGAAGCGGCCGGTCGCATCGAAGCCGAATTGGGCCGAACGGTGCGGGTGCAGCACACCGGCTCGCTTCGCGAGGCCGTACAGACGGCGGCGATGCAGGCGTTACCTGGCGATCTCGTGATGATGTCGCCCTGCTGCTCCAGTTTCGACATGTTCGCCGACTATCAAGATCGCGGCCGGCAATTTAAGTCGTTGGTCCAGGAGTTGGCCTGATGCGCGGTGCAGGACGTCCATGGTGAAGGCACTCGCCAATAAGTCGACCGGGACCATGTCTTTGCCCTGGCCCTCGGCCGGACAACGCGCGCGTAAGCTCGTCGCGATGGACCGCACGTTGCTCGTCGTCACGTTGGCCCTGTCCTTGATCGGCCTCGTGATGGTGTTCAGCGCCAGCGCCGTATTCGCGGAGAATCGATTCCAGGACCAGAGCTTTTTCCTGAAGCGCCAACTTGCCTGGTTGGCGGTCGGGCTGGCCTCGATGCACATCGCTTCGCGAATCGATTACGCGCTCTGGCGCAAGGTGGCGGTGCCACTGCTGGTCGTCGCCGGGCTGTTGTTGGCGGCGGTGTTGGTCCCGTCGATCGGCGTGATGACGAAAGGGGCGCGACGCTGGTTGCGATTCGGCCCGATCGTGTTGCAGCCGACCGAAATCGCTAAGGTCATGATCGTCGTGTACGTGGCCGCCTATTTGGCGAAAAAGGGTCCGCGTGTCGGCGAGTTTTGGAACGGGTTCCTCCCGCCCTTGCTGGTCGCCGGCCCGCTCTGCGGATTGATCTTGATGCAGCCGGACCTCGGTAGCGTCGTCGTGGTCGGCGCCGTGTTGCTGACGTTGCTGTTCCTCGCGGGCGCGCGGTTGAGTCATATGGGGGCGTTGGCCGTGGCGGCCTTGGTGGGTGTGGCGATTCTCGTCATCCGTTCGCCCTATCGCCTGAAGCGGCTGGGGGCGTACCTCACTCCGTGGGCGGACGCGCAGGACAGCGGGTTCCAAGTTACGCAATCGTTTTTAGCGTTCGGGAGCGGCGGTCCGTTCGGTGTCGGCTTGGGCGAAGGGAAACAGAAGTTGTTCTTTCTCCCGGAAGTGCACACCGACTTTGTGTTGGCGTTGGTCGGCGAGGAATTGGGATTGGTCGGTACGACGCTCATCATGCTGTTGTTCGCCGTGTTGGTCGTGCGCGGATTTCAGATCGCAGACCGCGCGCGGATGCCCTTCGGCTATTTTCTCGGCGCGGGCATCACGATGCTGATTGGTGTGCAGGCGCTCATCAATGCCGGCGTCGTCACCGGCTTGTTGCCGACGAAAGGGTTGACGCTGCCTTTGGTGAGCTACGGCGGGTCGTCGTTGGTCGTGAGCCTCACGGCCATCGGTGTGCTGCTCAGTATTTCTCGCGATCGGTACATGGGGCAAGGCGGCGGCGTGACGCCGGAGGACTATGACACGTGAGTGCCCCGATGCACCTCGTGGTTGCGGCGGGCGGCACGGGTGGGCACCTCTATCCGGCGGTGGCGCTCGTGCGGGAATTTCAGCAGCGCGACCCGGCGACCACGGTGCGGTTCGTCGGCACGTCTCGCGGCGTGGAGTCGAAAGTCGTCCCGCGCGAAGGGTTTCCACTGACGTTGATCGACGCGAAGCCGTTTATGGGCATCGGCCTGTTCGGCGCGCTGAAGTCGTTGGCGTATCTGCCGGTGGGCGTCGCGCAGGCCTGGCGGATTTTGCGGCAGGAGCGGGCGACGCTGGTGATCGGTGTGGGTGGGTATACGACGCCGGCGGTGTTGATCGCCGCCTGGTTGGCGCGAATTCCGCGTGTCATCGTCGAGCCGAACTCGTATCCCGGTCTAGCGAATAAGGCGCTTGGTCCGTTGGTCGATCGCGTGTTTTTGGCGTTCGAGACGACGGCGCAGTTTTTTGCAGCGGAGAAAGTGCGTGTGGTGGGAACGCCCGTGCGACGGGCATTTTTTGAGCCGACCGGCTCGGAACGGCAACATAAGGGAGATCGGACCGTGCATCTCGTTATCTTCGGCGGCAGTCAGGGGGCGAAAGCGATCAACGGAGCGATGGTGTCGGCGCTGGTCGAATTACGCGATCTGCGCGAGCGGTTGCTCATTACGCATCAAACGGGCGATGCGGAGCGCGACGCGGTCGCGGCTGCGTATGCCGAGCGCGGATTCCGCGCGGATGTCCAACCGTTCTTTTTCGATATGCCGACGGTCTTGCGCTCGGCGGATTTGGTGATTGCGCGGGCCGGCGCCATGACCGTGGCGGAAGTGACGGCCTGCGGGTGCCCGGCGGTGCTCGTGCCGTTGCCGCAAGCGATCTACAACCATCAGGCGAAAAACGCCGCCGTGTTGGAGTCGGCGGGCGCCGCGGTGGTGGTGCCGCAGCACGATTTGTCGGGGCCGCAACTGGCGGCCGTCATTCGCGAGTTAGTGTCCGATCCCGTGCGCTTACACGGGATGCGCGAGCGCAGCCTGGCCATGCGCCGGATAGACGCGGCCGCGCGGATCGTGGACGAGTGTCTGCATCTGACGTCGGGAGGCGTACATGTCGCCGATCGAACTGCAGGAGTCACCAAGGCGTGAGCGGAGCGGCTCGCAGTCGCTCGCTCGCGAAACATTCACCCCGAGGATAGTGCGGCGCGCCATGTTTCGAAAAATCCAACATATCCATTTGGTCGGCATCGGCGGCTCGGGCATGAGCGGCATCGCGGAAGTGCTGCTGACACTGGGCTACAAGGTCAGCGGGTCGGACATGGCCGCCTCCGATACGACGCGGCGATTGGAAGAACTGGGCGGAAAAATTTTTATCGGGCACGAAGCCTCGCAGATCGGGCCGGCGCAGGTCGTCGTGATTTCGTCCGCGGTGTCGCCGACGAATCCCGAAGTGCTCGCCGCCAAGGCGAAGGTCATTCCGGTTATCCCGCGCGCCGAAATGCTCGCGGAGTTGATGCGGCTCAAGTTCGGCGTCGCCATCGCCGGCGCGCACGGCAAAACCACGACGACCTCGATGGTGGCCAGCGTCCTTGCGGAAGGCGGACTCGATCCCACGGTCGTCATCGGCGGCAAGGTGAATGCGCTCGGCAGCCATGCGCGCTTGGGACGCGGCGAATTGTTGGTCGCCGAAGCGGACGAGAGCGACGGGTCGTTCCTCCGACTGTCGCCGACGATCATCGCGGTCACGAACATCGATCGCGAACACCTGGATCACTACGGCTCGATGGAGCAGGTGCACGCGAGTTTTTTGGAGTTCATCAATCGGATTCCGTTTTACGGCTTGGCGGTCCTCTGTGCCGACAACGAGCGGCTGCGGTCGCTCTTCCCGCGCATCGTGAAGCGCTATCACACCTACGGCCTCGAAGAGACGCCCGGCGTGCCGCCGCCCGATTTCCGTGCGACGGACATCGTACTCAAGGAGTGGGGCTCGGAGTTCCGCGCACAGTTTAGAGGGAAAAACCTGGGACCGTTCCGCCTGGTGATCCCCGGCATCCACAACGTGTCGAACGCGTTGATCGCGATCGCGATCGGCGTCGAGATGGACGTGCCGCTGGATTTGATTCGTCGCGGCTTGGCCGCCTTTTCCGGCGTCGAACGGCGGTTCCATCTCCGGGGCGAAAAAAACGGCATCATGGTGGTGGACGACTACGGCCACCATCCGACGGAGATCAAGGCGACCATCGCGGCCGCGAAACAAGGTTGGTCGCGTCGGTTGGTCGTGTTGTTCCAACCGCATCGGTTTACCCGCACGCGCGACCTCATGGACGAATTTGCGACGGCGTTTCAGCAGGCGGACGCCGTGTTCGTGACCGACATCTACGCCGCGAGCGAACAGCCGATCGCCGGCATCACCGGCGACGTGCTTGCGGAGCGGATGCGAGCCGCCGGTCACCCGAACGTCACCTGGGTGCAGTCGAAGACCGACTTGCCGGACCGTGTGGCGCCGACGCTGCAGCCGGGCGACCTCGTGCTGACCTTGGGCGCGGGCGATATTTGGAAAGCCGGACTCGGAATTTTGGATCGATTGCCGTCGTGAGCCGACACCATGCCGGATCCTCGTGGGCCCATCGTCGACACCACAGCCGCCAGTGCCGCAGCGCGCGCGCGCGTCGCGGATGCCGTGGCGGGGTTGCGCGGCGAGGTGACGTTTGGGGCGTCGCTCAAGGACCTGACCTCGTTCAAGATCGGTGGCAACGCGGACGCCTTGGCGATTCCGGCCGACGAAGCCGACGTGGCGCACCTACTCCGACAGGCGCGCGCCGCCGCCGTGCCGGTCTTCGTACTCGGGGGCACCAACGTCCTGATTCACGACGGCGGCATCCGCGGCGTGGTCGTCAGTTTGGCCAAACTCAAGGCGATTCGGAATGAAGCGGATCACGTCGTCTATGCGGAAGGCGGACTCGGCATGCCGATCGTGCTGCAACATGTCATCCGTCACGGATTGGCCGGGCTTGAATGGGCCGCGGGTATTCCTGGAACGGTCGGCGGGTGCGTCGCGATGAATGCCGGCACACGATTGGGCGAGATGAAGGACTCGGTGAAGGCCTTGCGCATCGCATTGCCGGACGGATCGCTCCGGGATTATTCGCGCGACGAGATTCGATTCGACTATCGCCGGGCGCATTTGCCGGAGGGCATCGTGGTGGGCGTGTGGCTGCAGTTGCGCGCCTCGTCCGGCCATGAAGTGGACCATGCCATCGGCGACTATCTGCGCTACCGCAAGGAGACGCAGCCGCTGACGATGCCGAACGCCGGCTGCGTGTTCAAAAATCCGGGACCGAAGTCGGCGGGGCAAGTCATCGAGGAAGCAGGCCTAAAAGGGTTACGTGTCGGCGATGCGGAAGTGTCGACGAAACACGCGAACTTCATCGTGAACGTGGGTGCGGCGACGGCGGCCGATGTGACGACGTTGATCGAACAGGTGAAGCAACGAGTGAAGGCGTCGTCCGGGATACAGCTCGAATTGGAACTGAAGGTCGTTGGCGAGCCCACCGTGGCCGCCGCGCGCAGGGGAGGGCAGGCATGAGCACGGGAGTGGGCGGCGGGGTGCCGCTGACGATGGCGAAGATCGGCGTGTTGATGGGCGGGCGGTCGGCGGAGCGCGAGGTCTCGTTGCGCACGGGCACCGCCGTGCATCAGGCGCTGCGTCGGCGCGGGTACAGCGCGGTCACCATCGATGTCGGCGACAACATTGCCGACGAATTGCGCGCGCAACGGATCGAGATCGCCTTCATCAGTCTGCACGGCCCGGGCGGCGAAGACGGGACCATGCAAGGCCTGCTCGAAACCTTACGTATTCCCTATACGGGATCCGGCGTGCGCGCGAGCGCGGTGGCGATGCATAAAGTGCTGACGAAGACGGTGCTAAAAGCCGCGGGTGTGCCGGTGCCGCCGGGCGGTGTGATCGTAGCGGGACAATCGGCGCGCGCTACGTTGCCGCGTGGGTTGAAATGGCCGGTGATCGTGAAGCCGGCGACACAAGGCTCGACGATCGGTGTCAGCATCGTGCGGAAAGCCAGCGACTGGAAGCGGGCGCTGGCCGAAGCGCACAAATACGACGACGAGGCCGTCATTGAGGCGTTTATCCCCGGACATGAATTGACGATCGGTGTGTTGCGCGACGGGACGACGCGCCAGGCGTTGCCGGCGGTCGAGATCGTCGCGCCCTCCGGGTTTTACGACTTCGCCGCGAAGTATCAGAAAAAGGGCGAGACGCAGTACCTCTGTCCCGCGCCGCTGAAGCGGCCGATGGAAAAGCGACTCGGTCTGTTGGCCGTGCAGGCGTACGAGGCGTTGGGGTGCGAAGGGGCGGCGCGGATCGATTTTCGTCTCACGCCGCGTGGTGTGCCGTACGTCCTGGAAGCCAACACGGTTCCGGGCATGACGGAAACAAGTTTGTTGCCGATGGCAGCCGCCAAAGCCGGTATCGATTACGAACGTTTGACCGAGCGGATTTTGGCGTCAGCCTTGGAGCGGCAAGCCGCATGGAGCGCGCGGACCTCGACATGACAATGGGACGTTCCACGAGGCAGCCGATGGTCCTCGACGAGCCGGTTGTTCAGACTCGCCGAACTAACAATCGTCGCGATGCGGCTCCGCAACCGAAGCCGTCGCGCGGCGCGCGCTTCCTGCGTATCGCCCGCGGTCTGGGCAAGCTGTCCTTGTGGATGCTGGCGGTTGCGGCGGCCATCTGGGGCGGCGCGTATCTGTGGCGCGCGAGCGGGCCGTTTCTCGCCGAGCTGTTCCAGGTTCGGGAGATTTACGTGTCCGGCGCGAGTCACGTCACGCGGCAGGAAGTCTTGGCGAAGTTGCAATTGAGCGCGTCGGCGACGCTGTACGACCTCGATGTGATGTCGATGACGGAACGAGTGAAGTCGTTGCCCTGGATCAAGACGGTGGAGTTTACGCGCCTGCCGTTTCACGGGTTGGATGTGGCGTTGGTGGAGCGGCATCCGGCGGGCGTGATTCAAGGCGTGCATGCGAATGTGTTGGTCGATGCGGACGGCATCATCTTGAAGTGGATCGGGCAGACAACGGACGACACCCTGCCGGTGGTGACGGGCGTGGACATCAAGCGCCTCTCGCAGCCGGGTAGTCGCGAGCGTCGCACGGCGCACGAGGCCTTCGAACTCGCCGGGTTGATCGAACAGGCGGAAGGGCAACGTGTGCAGGTGGACGCGACGAATCCGTTGAATCTGGTCGTGACGGTGAACGAGACGAGGGTGTCGTTCGGACAGGCGCCCTTCGGGGCGAAGTGGACGTTGTATCAACAATTGAAGCCGGTCTTGGTTGCGGAACATGGGGCATCGCTGGCGCAGCGGCCGGTCGATGTCGATCTGCGGTTTACCGACCGGGTCGTCGTTCGCGAAAGGGGGTAACGCGTGCCCAAACGTGAACAAATTCTGGTCGGGCTCGATATCGGCACCACTAAAATTTGCGCCATCGTCGCCGAGGTTGCGGAAGGCGGCGGGCTCAACATCATCGGCGTCGGGTCGAGTCCCTCGCGCGGTCTGCGCAAGGGCGTGGTGGTTAACATCGAGAGCACCGTGGAATCCATTAAGAAGGCGGTGGACGACGCCGAGTTGATGGCGGGTGTGGAAATCCACTCCGTCTACACCGGCATCGCGGGCGGCCACATTGCCGGAGAAAACTGCAAGGGCGTCGTCGTGCTCAAGAAGCATGAAGTGACGCGCGAGGACGTGCAGCGCGCGATCGACAGCGCTCGCACGATGGCGGTGGTGCCTCACGAACGGCGCGTGCTGCATACGTTGCCGCGCGAATTTATGGTGGACGATCAGGACGGCGTGCGCGATCCGATCGGCATGTCCGGCACGCGCCTCGAAGTGAACGTGCATGTGATCACCGGCGCGGTGACCTCCGCGCAAAATCTGGTGAAGAGTGTGAACCGCGCGGGGTTGGATGTGGTCGATATCGTGCTGCAGCCGCTGGCCTCCAGCGAATCGGTTTTGAGCCCGGAAGAAAAAGAGCTGGGTGTGGCCATGGTGGATTTCGGCGGCGGCACGACCGACCTCGCAATTTTCTTGGACGGCAGCGTACGTCACACGGCGGTGTTGCCGATCGGCGGACAGAATCTGACCAAGGATTTGGCGATCGGCTTGCTGACCTCGCAGAGTGAAGCCGAGAAGATCAAGCTGCACCACGGCATCGCGCGTGTGGATCTGTTGCAAGGCCATCAAGGTGTGGAAGTGCCGTCGGTCGGCGATCGTCCCCCGCGTACGTTCACGCGGCGCGACATCGGCGACATCTTGGAGCCGCGCGTCGAGGAAATGTTCGAGCTAGTGCGGCGGGAAATTTCGCGCGCCGGCTACGAAGGGATGTTGGGTGCAGGTGTCGTACTGACGGGCGGCACGTCGTTGTTGGAAGGCATGCCGGATGCGGCGGAGCGCCTGCTCAATTTGCCCGCGCGGCGCGGTGCGCCCGGCGGGACCGGTGTCGGCGGCTTGCGCGACATCGTCAGCAATCCCATCTATGCCACCGGCGTGGGCTTGCTGTTGCACGCACGGCAACATACGGACGAACAAGAACTAGGGGCGGTCGGCACCGGCAGCGGAGTCGGCAAGGTGTTGGCGCGGATGCGCGCGTGGGTCGGAGAGTTTTTCTAACCGCAGGGGATGAGGGCCTCGGCCAGGCCTTCAGGAGGGAGGTGCGCATGTTTTCATTTCAGGAGGATCAGCTGTCGCCGGTCCACATCAAGGTGGTGGGGTGCGGAGGCGCGGGCTGCAACGCCGTCAACACGATGATCAATTCCGGGTTGAGCCGCGTGGAATTCATCTCGGCCAACACCGACTTGCAGGCGCTGGAGCGGTCGCTGGCGGCCTACAAGATTCAACTCGGCCCGGAGCGCACACGCGGATTGGGTGCGGGCGCGCGGCCCGAGATCGGCAAGGATGCGGCGCTCGAAAGTAAGGATGAAATTCGCAACGCGCTCGAAGGCGCGGACATGGTGTTCGTCACCGCGGGGATGGGCGGCGGCACCGGCACCGGCGCGGCGCCGATCGTGGCGGCCGTGGCGCGCGAGTTGGGGATCCTCACCGTGGGCGTCGTGAGCAAACCGTTTCAGTTCGAAGGCAAGCGCCGCATGAGCCATGCGGAAGAAGGTATTCGCGACTTACGGCGGCACGTCGATACGTTGTTGGTCATTCCGAACCAACGGTTGTTGGCGATCGTCGATAAGTCGATGCCCCTGTTGGAGGCGTTTAAGGTGGCGGACGACGTGTTGCGTCAGGCGATTCAAGGCATCGCCGATGTGATCACGACGACCGGTCACGTGAATGTGGACTTCGCGGACGTGCGCACGGTCATGGCGCACACGGGCCGCGCGGTCATGGGCATGGGCCGCGCGCAGGGCGCGAACCGCGCCATTGAAGCGGCGCAGAAGGCGATCAACTCGCCGTTGCTCGAAGAGGGTACCGTCGAGGGGGCGCGCGGCGTGTTGCTCAACATCACGGGCGGCGCGAACCTGTCGCTGCACGAAGTGGACGAAGCGGCGTCGATCATCAAGGAAACGGCGGATCCGGAAGCCAACATCATCGTCGGCCAAGTCATCAATCCGGATATGGGCGACGACCTAGTCGTGACGGTGATCGCGACCGGGTTCGATCGCGGTGAAGATGTGCCGAAGCCCACGGTGGCGGTCGAGCGTCCGGCGCCGAAGCCCGCGCCGGTCGTGCGGGCCGGACAGCAAGTGTTGGCGGGTGTGGCTGCCGGACCGGTCGAAAAGCCGGCGCCGCGCGATTTGGATCGGCCTGCATTCTTACGGAAGTTAAGCGAACAGCGTGACGTGAAGGAACGAGTCGCGTTGTTGCCCGACGATGAGTGGGACGTGCCGACGTTCTTGCGCAGGCAGGCGGACTAACGCGTCGACGCACCAAGCGACATGGGCGGGCCGACGTCGAGGTGACGAGGCCCGCAGGCCGATCGATCTCTACGTACGGATGGACGTCCGTGCGTCGAGCGCGTGGCGCCTGTGGGCGTCGGGATTCGGCAATTGCAGTTGGCCGATCGCCCGTGTCATGGCACAATGCCGGCATGACCGACGCATTGCTGATTACCATTCCCGAATTTTCCGCCGCGACCCAGGGCGCCTGTCACTTTTTCGGTACGAGACAGGCGGGCCACCTGCGTCCCGGCGAGCATGGGAATCGCGATGTGTCTGCCACCGAGCAGAGTCTCCGGTCCGACTCCTTCCCATTGCGTGCACAGCTCAATGACTGCGCCGTGGTTGCCGTGAAACAGGTGCACGGCACCGACGCGCTCGTTGTCAGTGACGCCATGCCCTCCACTGATCTGGTGGAACGCGGATGGGATGCGCTGGTGACGGATCGTGTCGGTGTGTGTCTCACCATCAAAACCGCAGACTGCGTGCCTGTGCTGTTGCACGATACGCGACGCGGCGTGATTGCGGCCATTCATGCGGGCTGGCGCGGAGCCGTGGCCGGGATTCTCCCGAAGACCTTGGAAACGATGCGGAGCCGTTTCGGCAGCGCCGAGGCGGATGTGCAAGTCGCCATCGGCCCTTCCGCCGGTGTCTGTTGTTACGAAGTCGATGCGCCGGTGCTGGCGCGTGTGCGCGAAGACTATCCGAATTGGCGGCAGGTTGTGGAGCGGCATGACGCTGCGCGCGACCGCGCCCATCTCCATTTGCACGCGTTACTGACACACCAAGCTGAGACGGCCGGTGTGGCGGCTGAGCGTGTGCATCGCGCGAAAGACTGTACGATCTGTCAGCCGGAGCGATTTTTTTCCTATCGACGCGAAGGGCAGGCGCGCGGCACGATGATCAGCGGGATCGTGAGGCCCGTGACGCGTCGGGCGGCGTAAGGCATCCGATCGATCGTCGGTAAGGAGCGGTGTGTCCGACGTTGAGGAGTTGGCCAGACGGATCGGGGCGATTCGACGCGAGATCGACGCAGCCGCTCGACGAGTAGGTCGCGATCCGCAGAGCGTTCGACTCTTGGCGGCCACCAAGACGGTGTCTGCCGAACGACTGACGGCGACGGTGGCGGCGGGACTCACGCTCTTCGGCGAGAATCGTCTCCAAGAAGCGCTGGAGAAACGCGCGCAGCTGGAAAGCGTTCCACAGGCTGCGGCGATCGAATGGCACTTCATCGGCCAACTGCAGCGTCGTAAAGTGAGACAGGTGGTCGGGCAGTTTGTCATGATTCATTCGATCGACAGTGTGGAGCTTGCCGAGGAAATCCAGCGGCGGAGCGAAGCAGCGGGCCTCCGGCAGTCGGTGTTGTTGGAAGTGAATGTGGGCGATGAAGCCAGTAAAGCCGGCGTGTCGGTGACGGATGCCCAGGCGACGGCGCTGGTCATGATGCAGATGCCGAATGTTCACCTAGACGGCTTGATGGCGATTCCGCCGGTGACGCAGGATGCGGAGGCTGCGCGGCCCTATTTCCGACGCCTACGGGAATGTGCGCAGGTCATTCGCGAGGCGGCCGGTGGGCGGTTGCCGTTGCCGCATCTGTCGATGGGGATGTCGCACGACTACGTTGTGGCCGTCGAAGAAGGGGCGACGATCGTGCGTGTCGGCACTGGTATTTTCGGATCCCGTACCGCAGTCGTCGGCTCAGGCGTATCCGATGAACCAGTAGAAACGGGGAAGGGGACGCTGCGTCCATGACCGTCGGGGCACGCATCGGCTTTCTCGGCGCCGGCCAAATGGCCGAGGCGTTGATCGGCGGTGTGCTGGCCGCACAGCTGTGTGCCGCGGACAACCTTCGCGCTACGGACCCGAATCCGGCTCGTCGCGAATTGATGGAACGACGATTCGGCGTACAGGTAGACGCCGACAATCGGGCGCTCGTCGAGTGGGCCGATACGCTGGTCGTGGCCGTGAAGCCGCAAATGTGCGAACAAGTGTTGAAGGACCTCGCGCCGAGTTGCGGCGCGCATCTCATGATCTCGATTGTTGCGGGACTGCGGCTGAGCTGGTTTCAGAAGCGGTTGCCTGCGTCCGTTCGACTCGTGCGAGTGATGCCGAACGCACCGGCGCTGGTCGGTGCGGGAATGTCGGCAGTTGCGGCGCATACGACCGCAACGCCTGCCGATCTGGCGTTGACACAGCGCCTTTGCGAAGCCGTCGGCCGCGCCGTGATCGTCGAAGAGTCGATGCTCGACGCGGTGACGGGATTAAGTGGGAGTGGCCCGGCCTTCGCCTTCGTGGCGATCGAGGCGATGGCGGACGCGGGGGTGAAAGCGGGTTTGCCGCGCGACCTCGCGCAACGGGTGGCGGTCGCAGCGGCTGTGGGAGCGGCGGCTCGACGACAGCTCGACGCGGCGGCCTCGGCGGTGTCGACGAAGACGCGGGTATCGCCGCCTTGGGTGACCGTCGCCGCGGACGCGGTGGTTGCGGCAACGCATCGTGCACAGGAGCTAGGTGCCTCATGTTTGTAGTCGGCAATGTGTTGCAGGGACTGGCCACGATTTTGGACTCCTTGCTCTGGGTCTACCAATGGATCATCATTGCGCGTGCGGTGTTGACCTGGGTGAACCCCGATCCGTGGAACCCGATCGTGCAGTTTTTGGAGCGGGCGACGGAGCCCGTGTTGGCGCCGATTCGGCGGATGTTGGGCTGGCGTATGGGCATCGACCTGTCGCCGTTGATTGCGATTTTTGCGATCGTCTTTTTACAATATGCCGTGGTCAACAGCCTGCGCGATTTAGCCAGTCGACTGCACTAAGCCGTAGGCCGTCGGTCCGTCTCACCGATGGAAAGAGGACGTTATGAAACTCACGCCGCTTGAAATTCAGCAGATGGTGTTTCAGGTCCGCATGCGCGGGTACGACCGCGATGAGGTGAATCGTTTTCTCGAAGAGGTGGCGCAGGCGGTCGAGGCGGTGAATCGCGACAATGCGATTTTACGCGAGCGTGTCCAGTCGATGGAGCAACAGGTCACCGATTTGAAACGTAACGAAGCCACGCTTTCGAACACGCTGCTGTCGGCGCAGTCGATGGCGGACGATGTCCGAAAGTCCGCGCAGCGCGAGGCCGACCTGGTCCAACGGGAAGCGGAACTGAAGGCGTCGGAACTGTTGCGACAGGCCCAGACGGAGCTGGCGGATACGCAGCGCGACATCATGGAACTGCGCAAACAGCGTCTGTTGATGATCGAGCGGTTCCGCGCCACGGTGCGCACGTTCGACCGGATGCTCGAAGTGGAAGAGGCGGAAGAATTGGACGAGCGCGAGATCGACGCCGCTCGTTCGGAGGCGGCCGCCGCAAAGCACATCGGGTAATTGTTCGTGCATGCCGACGGTGTCGGCACTCCATCGCACCGTCCCTGGGCTCGCCCTGTTTCTGTCTTTTTGACGACTCTTCGCCAATGATCGATACGCGCCCTGTGCAGGATCTCCTCGATGCTGCCGTCAGGGATGGCGTGTTCCCGGGCGCGGTCGTCCATGTTCGACAACGCGGTGCGGTTGTCGTCGATTGCGTCGCTGGACGGCTGACTGCCGACACGACAGCCCCTTCTGTTACTGCAGACACCCTCTACGATCTCGCGTCCCTCACCAAACCGCTGGCTACGACCTGGTTGGTCTTTCGCGCTGTCTCGCAAGGCCGACTCGATCTGTACGCGACCCTCGACGGGATCTTTCCTGAACTGAACCAGAGTGCGGTAGGTCGTGTGACAATTCGGCAGCTTTTGTGTCACGCGGCCGGGCTTCCTGGTTGGCGTCCGTATTACGAGCGGCTGGTGTCGTGCGGCATCCATGCCGACTATGAGGCTGCGAGGAAGAAGGCGGCGGCGCAGGTGTTGGCCTGGATTGCGGTAGAGCCGTTGGCGTCCGCGCCCGGTACTGAGAGCGTCTACAGCGATCTTGGGTTTATGCTGCTCGGATGGATCGTCGAGCGGATAGAGGGGAAGCTGCTGGTCGCTGTGTGGCGTGATGCGATGGGCGCGGCGAATATTCCCGGCGCCATCGATTTTTTGGCGCGGCCGGAGTCTGTGACGGACCGATTCGGGGTGTCTGTGCAGGTGGCGCCGACCGAACAGGATCCGTTCCGCGGGCGCCTGTTATGCGGCAATGTGCATGACGAAAACGCCTGGGCGCTTGGCGGTGTGGCCGGGCATGCGGGATTGTTTGGGACTGCCGCTGCCGTGGGGGCGATGGGGCAATGGTGGCTCGATGGCCGGCTGAACGACGATACTGGGAGTGCGTCGAATTTGTTCAGACTATTTACGTCGCGCGTGACCGATGTGCCTGGGTCCAGTCGTGCGTTGGGGTGGGATACGCCGTCGGCGCCGTCATCCTCCGGACGGTTTTTCTCCGCCGAATCGTTCGGCCATTTGGGGTTTACAGGCACGTCGCTGTGGATCGATCCCTGGCGCGAGTTGGTTGTCGCGTTGGTGTCCAACCGTGTGCATCCCACCAGACAGAACGAGCGGATCAAAACTTTCCGTCCGCGAATGCATGACGAAGTGATACGCTGCTGCGACTCCGCAGGGTGAGAGGCGAGCGGGTGTGTGCGAGTGGGCCCGCTTCGACCGAACGCCTAGTCGGCGTAATCGACCCAGGTTTCTTTTTCGGCGAGATAGCGCTTGCCGCGGAAGTTCGGGCGCGTGCGCATCCGACGGAATCCGTAATTGCGGAGTTGCGTCACCACGTCGGCGACGGCATCGGCGATGGTTTTGTGCGGACGGCCGTCCACGACCAAAGCTTCGTACATGACGGTGGCCTGGTAGTTCGTGCCGGTGCGGTTCACGGCGATAGATCGATTGAAGTACCGCTCGCTGGGATCGGCCCCTTCCAGTTGATGGCGTTCGACCAAGCCTTCTTTTCGCAGCGATAGGGGCAACGTACTCATCACCGACTCCTTCACAGGTCCGACATGTCGGGGTGCATTATAGTGAGGCGGCCCGGCTGAGCGCAACAGATCGTGTGCGGTGCGAACGTCGGCGCATCCTGCTTCGGTTGACAGGCTCCCATACGCTACCTATCATGCCGCCACCTTGCGGGTGCTGCCTCTGGCGCGGCGCAGGGCTCGTGCTGGGCCGGGTGTCGCATGAACCTTCCGAATAGTCTCACCACGCTGCGTATTCTGTTGATCCCGGTCCTGGTGGGATTTCTCGTGTACGATCAGCCTGACCGCGCGCTGATTATTCTGTTGATTGCGGGTGCCACCGATGCGCTGGACGGTGCGGTGGCGCGGTTCACCAACCAGCGGACGCGTTTGGGCGAAATTCTCGATCCCTTGGCCGACAAGCTGCTGCTGGTGTCGTCATTCGTCACCCTGTCGGCGTTGCACTATGTGCCCGGATGGGTGGCCATCGTCGTGGTGAGCCGCGACCTGATCCTTATCATCGGGACGATGGTCGCGCGGTTTACGGATTCGCCGTTGGATATCACGCCGACGGTGTTGGGTAAGAGCACGACCGCCGTCCAACTGCTCTATCTCCTGTTGGTCCTATTGGCCGCCGCCCGCGGCTACGATACGGGCCTGCTTCATCCGCTCCTTTATATAATGGTGGCCGTGACGCTCAGCTCGGGCCTCCACTATCTCCACCGCGGATTTTTGCGCGGCACCTCCCGGCAATCGGCGGCCTCTTAGGGTCTTTCCCCAGTTACGTCGGCTCCCCCAGCCGACCGTTCAGTGCATTTTTGCCTCAGGTTCCCATCCAAACCGGCGAAAACGGCATTTATTTTGACAGGATGGGACCCCCCATCTAGACTTTCTACAGGCAGCCTAGAACAGGCTGAAGGGCGACATATGCCTGGCGGACGTAGGGTCCGTCCGGTCGCTGTCGACGGACACAGGGCGCTACGCCCCCACTCTCCCGAGGATCATCATGGCCACATTTACGTACGTCGGTCGGACCAGGCAGGGCGCGGTCAAAAAGGGAGAGGTGAGCGCCAAGTCTAAGGAAGACGCGGTCGAACAACTCAAAAAACAAAGCCTGACGATCACGACGCTGGAAGAAAAGCCGGGCTCGAAGTTCGGTTTCGGCGGCGGTGTTGGCGACAAAGACATCGTCGTCTTTACGCGCCAGTTCGGTACGATGATCAACGCCGGCTTGCCGCTCGTACAGTGCCTCGATATTTTGGCCAACCAAGCCGAAAACAAAGCCCTCGGGAAGGCCGTCGGCGAAACCAAGATTGCGGTGGAGGGCGGCGCGACCTTGGCCGACGCCTTGCGCAAACATCCGAAGGTGTTCGACGAACTCTACTGCAACATGATTCACGCGGGCGAAATGGGTGGGTTGCTCGATACGATTCTCGGCCGCCTCTCGAAGCACATCGAGAAGGCCATGAAGCTCAAGGGGCAGATCAAGAGCGCGATGGTCTATCCGTCGGCGATCATCGGCGTCGCGGTCATCGTCATCAGCGTGTTGATGATCTGGGTCATCCCGATTTTTGCCAAGATGTTTACCGAGTTGTCGGGCGGAAAAATGGGCTTGCCGGGTCCGACTCAATTGGTGATCAATGTCAGCAATTTCATGCAGAGTTATTTCCTGCTGATCATTGCGGCCATCTCCGGGCTCGTGTGGAGCATCAAGAAGTATTACAAGACGCCGGGCGGCAAACTGCTCATCGATAAAATGTTGCTGAAAGCACCTATTGTCGGCGACTTAATTCGCAAAGCTTCGACTGCGAAGTTTACACGTACGTTGGGCACATTAATCGCCAGCGGTGTGCCGTTGCTTGAAGCGTTGACGATCTGCGCCAAGACCTCCGGCAACAAGGTTATCGAATTGGCCTTGCTGGATGCCCGTGTCAGCATCAGCGGCGGGAAAACCATCGCGGAGCCGCTCCAGAAGAGCAATGTGTTTCCGAAAATGGTGACCCAGATGATTGCCGTCGGCGAATCCACCGGCGCGTTGGACAACATGTTAGGCAAGATCGCCGATTTCTACGAAGAAGAAGTCGACCAAGCGGTCGCGGCGCTGACCTCTCTGTTGGAGCCGTTGATGATGGTCTTCCTCGGGACGATCATCGGCTTCATCGTCGTCGCCATGTATCTCCCGATCTTCACGATGGCTTCGGCCATCGGGTAATCCTACGAAGGTCTCGGCCCGGGCGTTCGCCGCCCGGGCCGTTCGTGCAGAGGTCGCCCATCCAGTCCATGTCGCTTGTCTCCTCACAGCATTGTGCCGCTCCCATGACGGGGCCCGCGATTGCGGATACCGTTGTTGCTGTGCCGTCTGCCGAGGCATCCATATCGGCCGATCCCTGGCTGCGGTCGATGACGACGCCCTTCTGGCGCCCCACCTACATGGAGACCCTGAAAGAGCGGCTGTATTGGCTGATGGGGCTCCGTGTGGTGGTCGTCACACTGCTGCTGGGCTTGTCGCTGGGTCTGCAGATGGCGCGCGGCGAGCGGGTCGACACCTATTCGAATTGGATCGCGATCGCCTACGCCATCACCGTGCCCTATGTCTGGGTCCTGTCGCGTATGCATCAGGATCGCTGGTTGTCGGCCCTCGCGTACAGCCAGGTGGCGCTGGACCTGACGCTAGAGACGTTGTTGGTCGCAAAAAGCGGCGGCATCGAAAGTCCGTTTGTGGTGCTCTACATCATCTCGGTGAGTCTCGCGAGTCTGGTGCCCGGGCGTCGCGTTGCGCCGATTGCGGGATTGTCCGCGCTGGTGCTGTTCGGCGCCGTCGTGTGGTTGCAGGTCGACGGTATCATGCCGGCCGAGTGGCTGCCTCCCGTGCAAATGCCGGAGATGGAGGCATTTCGCCTGTGGGGGCTCAACGGCGTGGCTTTTCTCATCGTGGGCCTGTTGAGCGGGGCGCTGGCCGACCAGTTGCACCTTGCCGATCGTACGCTCCACGAAAAGACAGCCGGGTTCGCGCAGCTACAAGTCTTCCATGAAAACGTCGTCCAGAGTATCAGCAGCGGTGTGTTTTCGACCGACGGCGTCGGGTGCATTACGACGTTCAATCGTGCGGCGCTGGAAATCATGGGGACGTCGTGGGAAGCCGTTCGTGGGCGCCAGTGGCAGGAGGTGTTTCACTGGAAGCCCGAGTCGAACGCTGCGTCGATTTCCACTGCCACTAATGAACAATCCGCGTGGCCGACACGGTGCGAGTTGGATACGTCGACGGCAGACGGTCGGCGGTTGGTCTTGGGACTCACGTTGGCGCCGCTCCATGAGCGCGGTATTCAAATCGGTGTGGTCGGCGTGTTCAAAGACCTGACGCAGTTGCGCGAGTTGGAAGAGCAGATGCGTCGCAAAGAGTGGATGGCCAAGCTGGGCGAAATGTCCGCGGGGATGGCGCATGAAATCCGTAATCCACTCGGGGCGCTTGCCGGGGCGATGCAAATCCTTCGGAAGGAAACGCCCGCCGACGACGCGAATCGGCATCTGATGGATATTGCCGTGCGCGAGGCGCGGCGGTTGGACGACATCATTACGGCATTTTTGCAGTACGCAAAACCGCCGGCGTTAAACCTGCACGACGCGGATATCAACGCGGTGTTGGCAGAGACGCTGGTGTTGGTGCGTCACGAAGCGGCGTCGCGTTCAGGGATTTCGATGGTGACGAAACTCGGCGAGGGTGCCTACCCCGCGGCGGTGGACGTAAATCAGATCAAACAGGTGTTCTGGAATCTTGCGGTGAATGCGTTCGACGCGATGAAGGCGCACGGCGGCACGTTGACCATCACCACGACGCAGCGACGTGTGGAGTCCGCCGGTCGGAGCGGCGACGTCGTGGAAGTGTCGTTCGAGGACGACGGCGAAGGTATTCCGAAGGCGAATCTCGACAAGATCTTTTTGCCGTTTTTCACGACCAAACATGACGGGTCAGGATTGGGATTGGCGGCGGTCCATCGTATCGTCGATCAACACGGCGGATGGATTCGTGTCGAAAGCCAACCGACTCAAGGGGCGCGATTTGTGGTCTGTCTTCCGCGCGCCGCGGAGGAGGGCCCTCGACTCTGGCACGAAGGACGGGAGCCGTGGAAAAAATACTCGTAGTCGACGACGAACCGAGTTTGCGCGATGTCTTGAGCATCATGCTCAAGAAGGCGGGGTACACCACCGCCACGGCTGTGGACGGCGAGGAAGCCGTCTCGAAGGTCCATCGGGATATTTACGACCTGGTGATTACGGACCTCAAAATGCCGGGCATGGGCGGGATGGATGTGTTGAAGGCTGTGAAGTCGGCTTCGCCCGATACGGTTGTGCTCGTCGTCACGGCGTTCGGATCGGCCGAGTCGGCAGTAGAAGCGATGAAGTTGGGCGCCTACGACTACCTCACGAAACCGTTCCAGGTCGACGAGGTGCAGCTCATCATCCGTAATGCGCTGGAGAAACGGCGCCTCTCGACGGAAAACATGTTGCTGAAGCGCGAGATGGCGAGCCACTCGTCGCTTTCCAGCATCGTCGGGCAGAGCGAGGCGATGCAGAAGGTGTTCGACGTCATCGTGAAGGTGGCGGATACGAAGAGCAACGTCCTGATCTGCGGCGAAAGCGGTACCGGCAAAGAATTGGTCGCGCGTGCGATTCACTACAACAGCTCCCGCGCGCACATGCCGTTTGTGGCGATGAACTGTAGCGCCATGCCCGAGACGCTGCTCGAAAGCGAACTGTTCGGCCATATGAAAGGTTCGTTCACCGGTGCCATGTCCAACAAGGCGGGTTTGTTCGAAGTGGCGAACGGCGGCAGCGTGTTCCTCGACGAAATCGGCGACATGTCGATGCCCACGCAAGTGAAGCTGTTGCGCGTGATTCAAGAACGCGAGTTTCGGCGTGTGGGTGGCACGAACGACGTGAAGGTCGATGTGCGGTTGATCGCCGCCACAAATCGCGACTTGGAAAAGGCCGTGGCCGACGGCACGTTCCGCGAAGATTTGTACTATCGTCTGGACGTGATTCCGATCCGCCTCCCGCCGTTGCGTGTGCGCGTGGGCGATATCCCGTTGCTCGTCCAACATTTTCTCACGCAGTTTTCGAAGGAAAGCGGGAAGCCCGCGCCGACGATGGCGCCGGATGCGATGGAGGCCTTGTTGGGGCACGAATGGCGGGGCAACGTGCGCGAGTTGGAAAACGTCGTCGAGCGCGCCGTGGCCTTTTCGAACGGCGGCACGATCACGGGGGCGGATCTGCGCGGCTGGTTGCATCGCCCCCTCATGACGCAGGCGCCGAGCCCGACGGATTTGCCGCCCGACGGATTGGATTTGGAAGGCTTGATCTGTAAGATAGAAAAAGAATTACTCATCAAGGCGCTGGACCGCACCGGGTGGGTGAAGAAAAAGGCCGCGCGCCTCCTGCAGCTGAATACCCGCTCATTCCGCTACCGACTCGAAAAGTACGGCATCAAAGGTGGACACGACGATCCCCAGGACCTCGACGGCTAGTGCAACCGCGGCGACCGTGACGGTCGTCTCTCCCGCCAAAATCAATCTTGTCCTCCGTATCCTCGACCGGCGTCCGGATGGGTATCACAACCTCTGGTCGTTGATGCAGACGGTCGCCTTGCACGATCGCCTGACGCTCACGCTCGATCCCACGACCGACGCCATTCAGCTCACCTGCACCAATCCCGATGTGCCGCTCGGCGACGCGAATTTGATTCACCGCGCCGTGGTGGCCGTGCGCGAACGGGCAGGGCTGGCGACCGGCGTTCGGATTCATCTCGACAAACATATTCCCATGGGCGCCGGGCTTGGTGGAGGCAGCAGCAATGCTGCTGCGACCGCGCTTGGGCTGGTGCGATTGCTCGGCCTGTCTTGGTCGGCCGATCAACTGACCGACGCCACGCAACAGTTGGGCAGCGACGTCCCATTTTTTTATCGCGCGCCGACGGCCGTCGTGGAAGGGCGTGGGGAACGTGTGCGCGCCGTGTCGTTGGCGGAGACGCGGTGGATTCTGCTCGTGAATCCAGGCTTCGGTGTCGAAACGGCCTGGGCCTATAAGCAATTGGCCGCTTCACGGACGAGGCCGCCGTCGTTGCCGACCGAATGTGCTGCAATGGCAGGCCAAGCACGGATGGACTGGTCGCAGCTGACGGCTTGTATGGCTAACGATTTTGAAGCGATCGTCTTCCCGCAACACGAGCTGTTGCGTGGGATCAAAACACAGCTCCATGCCGCCGGCGCCGAGTCCGCCTGGTTGTCTGGGACCGGGGCCACTGTCTTCGGCATTTTCCGAGAGCGTGCGACGGCCGACGCCGCACAGCAGCGGTTTGCGTCCGACGCGCGGTGGCGGACCTGGGTCGTGCAGACGGAAACAGCAGGACTGCAGATCGTCGCAGGGTCGTAAGTCGTACCGTGCTGTCTTCGAGTGCGAGGCTGTCTGCTGCGTCGTGCGGCGTGCATTCGGTTGACAGCCCTCCGGTCACTTCGCTACAGTGCCCCGTTTGTTGAGTCTTCCCGCCAGAGACTGGCCCGTTCGGCATCGCAAGGTGCCGTCCATCCGAGCCTGACGTGTGCGGTCGCAGACACCAAGTGCCGAGTATCACCGATAGCAGTGCCTCACGACAGAGGGCAGGGCCAGGAGTAGGACAGCCATGGGCAGAAGTTTTCCAGGCGGGGCGCGCGGCGAGCTGAAGCTGTTTACCGGCACCGCCAACCCATCCCTCGCACACGAAATTTGTCAGTACCTCGATATCCCGTTGGGCGGCGCCACGGTCGCCTCGTTCAGCGACGGCGAAATCCGTGTGCGGCTCGAAGAAAATGTGCGTGGCGCGGACGTGTTTGTCGTGCAGTCCTGCTGCACGCCGGTGAATACGTCGATCATGGAACTCTTGATCATGATCGACGCGTTGAAGCGGTCCTCCGCCTCGCGGATCACCGCTGTTATTCCGTACTTCGGGTATGCGCGCCAGGATCGGAAAGATCAGCCGCGTGTGCCGATCACGGCCAAGCTCGTTGCCGACCTCATTACGACGTCGGGCGCCGACCGTGTGTTGACGATGGACTTGCATGCCGGCCAGATTCAGGGTTTCTTCAATATTCCCGTCGACCATTTGTATTCCATGCCCGTCTTGCTCGATTACATCAGCAAAAAGCGTGTGGAAGATTTGATCGTGGTATCACCGGATGCCGGCGGGGTGGAGCGCGCACGCGCCATCGCCAAGCGGTTGCAGGCTGGTCTCGCCATCATCGACAAACGCCGTGAAGGGCCGAACCAGGCGCAGATCATGAACATCATCGGCGACGTGGAAGGCAAAAGCGCTTTGCTGTTGGACGACATGATCGACACGGCTGGGACCATCGTCCAGGGCGCGCAAGCCTGTGTTGATAAGGGTGCCCGCGAAGTGTGGACGGCCTGCACGCACGGCGTCTTGTCGGGGCCGGCGTTGGATCGCTTGCAAGCGTCGGCGTTGAAAGAGGTCGTCATGACCAATACGATTCCGTTGAACGGCAAGGACCTGATTTGCAATAAGCTACAGGTCTTGTCGGTGGCGCCGATCCTTGGCGAAGCCATCGCGCGGATCCATGCTGAAGAGTCGGTCAGTTCGTTGTTCGCATAAACACGCGCGGGGCCGGAGCGGCACGCGCGACAAGCCGAATATCAACCAGACTGCGTATCATCTCGTGCGACGATAAGGGGGGAATGCCATGAAGTTCGAAGTCGATGCGGAAGTGCGGACGACGTCGGGGAAGGGAGTCGCGCGAAAGTTGCGCGCCCAAGGGCGTGTGCCCGCGGTGCTCTATGGACAAGGCGAATGTGTGCTCCTCTCGATCACGCCCGACTTGGTCGGCAAGGTCGTGAAGTCGCGCGCGGCGACGACCGGCTTGATCACCGTGAAGCTCGCCGAGGGCAAGTCCCGCACGGCGTTGTTGCGCGACTATCAAGTGGATCCGGTGAGCGGCGAAGTGTTGCACGCCGACCTCTTCGAAGTGTCGATGGACAAGGTCATTCGTGTGCGTGTCCCGGTCGGCATCACGGGCAGCCAACCGGCCGGTGTGAAAGACGGCGGCGTCTTGCACCATAACTTGCGCGAGCTGCATGTCGAGTGTTTGCCTGGGAATATTCCGGATTCGATCCCGGTCGACGCGTCCGCGTTGAAGATCGGCCAAGGCATTCACGTGAAAGATGTGCCGGCGGTGGACGGCATCCGTATTTTGGACGATCCCGAGTTGATGGTCGTCAGTGTCGCCGTCCCGATGAGCGATGCGAAGCTGGAGTCCCTGCTGACCAGCGGTGCCGGCGGCGAAGGCGGCAAGGAGCCGGAAGTCGCGGCCAAGGGCAAGGAAGCGGCGGCAGCCAAGGAAGGGGCGACGGCTGCGGCGGGCGACAAGGGTGCCGCGGCTGGTGGCGACAAGGGCGGAGCCAAGCCGGCAGCCAAAGAGGCCGAGAAAAAGAAGTAACCGGTGCGCCTGCTGGTGGGATTGGGGAATCCGGGCGCCGATTACGCCCAGACCCTTCACAACGCAGGCACCTGGGCGATCGAGCGCGCCGCGGCTCGGTGGAAGATACCACTCCACCGCCGCGGCGTTGCCGTGTCTGGGGCCGGACGCCTCGGGTCGCAAGAGGTCGAGTTGGCCGCCTGCCTTGATTGGATGAATCTCAGCGGGCCGCCGTTGAAAGGTCTGCTGCGCAGCTTAGGGCTGACGCCCGACGACCTTATTCTCATTCACGACGACCTGGACTTGGAACCGGGGCGGTTGCGAATCAAGCAGGGCGGCGGGCACGGCGGACACAACGGCATCAAGTCCGTGGTCGAGGCGCTAAAGACGCCCCAGTTCACCCGCGTAAAAATCGGGATCGGACGCCCCGCTCCGTGGCAAGGCGCCGCCGACTATGTGCTGGAGCCGGTGAATCGCGAGACGCGGGAGGCGATCGAGCCCTGTCTCGACCGTGTCGTCGACGCGCTGGAATGTTTGCTCCACCGCGGTGTCGCCGCCGCCATGAATCAATTCAACGTACGAGACGACGAATCTTCCACCAACCAGAAGGGACTGAAGCCGAAGGAGTAAGCGGCTGAGCGCCTCTCAGCACGCGAGCCTCTACGTTCAGCACGGATACGATGGGATTGTGTTGCGGAATGATCGGGCTGCCGAACGTCGGCAAAACCACGGTGTTCAACGCGCTCACCGGTAGCGGCGCGCTGGCGGCGAACTACCCCTTTGCCACCGTCGATCCCAATACCGGCGTGGCGCTTGTGCCCGATCCACGGTTGGTGAAGCTGACCGAAATCTTTTCGTCGAAAAAGACGACCTACAGCACGTTGGAAGTGCGCGACATCGCCGGCCTCGTCGAAGGCGCCAGCAAAGGCGAAGGCCTCGGCAATCAATTCCTCGGACATATCCGGGAAGTCGACGCGCTCCTCCACGTCGTTCGCTGTTTCCAAGGCACCGACGTCGTCCACGTCAGCGGCGGGGTGAACCCGCTCCGAGATATCGGCACCATCGAAACCGAGTTGATGCTCTCCGACCTCGACACATTGGATCGGCGCAAACAAAAAACCGAGAAAAAGGTGCGAGCCGGGGAGAAAAAAGCCGCGGCGGAAGTGGAATTCATCACCCGCCTGATGGCCATGCTCGATAAGGGCGAATGGCTCGGCAATCTTTCGTATACGCCCGAAGAGCGGGCGATGTTGACCGAGTTCCAGTTGCTTGCGGCCAAGCCCGTCTTATTTGTGGCCAACGTGTCCGAGAATGCGGCCGCCGATGAGGCCCTCGTGCAGTCCGTACGCGAATTCGCCGCCAAGCGCGGGGCGCGTGTCGTCACCATCTGCGGCCAGATCGAAGCCGAACTTTCCAGCTTGCCGGAAGCCGACCGCGCCGATTTTTTGAAAGACCTCGGCCTATCCGAGTCCGGCCTCGTGCGCCTCACCCGGGAAGCCTACCAATTGCTCCGCATTACCACGTTTTTCACCGCAGGCGACACCGAGTCGCGCGCCTGGCCGATTCTCGAAGGTACCAAAGCCCCGCAAGCCGCCGGGAAAATCCACTCCGACATGGAGCGCGGCTTCATCCGCGCCGAGGTCTACCACTACAACGACCTCTTAGCCTGCGGATCCGAAGCCAAGGTGAAGGAGAAGGGGTTGTTCCGGCTGGAAGGCAAAGACTACGTGATGAAAGAAGCCGACATCGTCCACTTCCGCTTCAACGTGTAGCAGTCTAGGCTCATTGGGTCGGGATCACGCCTCAGTACTCAGTCTCCTGTCCGCGCGCGCTTTCATCGATTCCAAAAGGTTGCATATGGCCGCTAGCATAGGTTGCAATTAGCCGCTACGTAAGCTTGCAATCAGCCGCTCTCTCGCCTTACAGTTAGCCGTATGCGAAAAACAGTAGTGTATGCCCGTTACGGGGAGGATCGCCTTCGTGAGGCGCTTGGCGACAGCCCGGTTGTGCTGGTGTATGGGCCGCGCCAATGTGGAAAGACCACGCTGGCCAAGCGCGTTGGGGCTTCGTCGGGGTATGAGTATTTCACGTTCGATGATGAGACGACGCGCGCAGCCGCTGAGGCCGACCCCTCGGGGTTTGTGTCCGATTTGCCTGCGCAGGTCATCCTTGACGAAATCCAGCGAGTTCCCCAGTTGTTTCTTCCGATCAAACGGGCTGTGGATCGGCAACGCAAGTCTGGACGTTTCCTCCTCACAGGTTCCTCCAACATCCTGCTAGTTCCCACTCTTGCCGATTCGCTGGCCGGTAGGCTTGCGTTTGTGCGACTGCATCCCTTGGCGCAGTGTGAGATGGAAGGGACACTGCCCACCGTGCTGGACGAGATGTTTCAAGGAATAGTGAAAACACAGCAGGGGGAACGACTCGGGCGTCAGCTCGCCGAGCGTATCGTGGCCGGAGGATTTCCTGCTGCGCAAATGCGTGTTGGGGAGCGGCGTCGAGAGCGGTGGTACGGCGACTATATCGAAACGCTCGTGCAGCGAGACGCGCGTCAACTTGCACGGATTACATCACTCGCCATTTTGCCGCGCCTCTTGGAGGCCGCTGCCGGCCAAACCGCGCGGTTAGTTAATATCAGTGAACTCTCTGGGCCCTTTCATGTGAGCCGCCCCACCATCCAAGAGTATGTCACCTTGCTGACGCGGTTATTTCTGCTGGAGGAAGTCGCCCCATGGCATACCAATAGATTGAGCCGACTCATTAAAACGCCCAAATTGCATCTTGGCGATACTGGGGTGGCGGCCTCGCTCCTACAGCTCGACGCTGAGGGCCTCTACCAGAATCGTGAACTCTTCGGCCAACTCACAGAGACGTTTGTGTATCAGGAACTGGCTCGCCAGGCGAGTTGGCATGACAAGCGGATCCAATTTCATCATTTTCGGGATCGTGATGGGGTAGAAGTGGATCTCGTGCTATCTCGTGGCGCTGGAGAACTGGTGGGTGTAGAGGTAAAGGTTTCCGCCACAGTCACTGCATCTGATTTTCGCGGGCTGCGAAAATTGCGAGCCATGGCTGGGAAGCGTTGTCGTGCCGGGGTGATTATCTATGACGGGGAGACAAGTGTGGGGTTTGGGGATGGGATGTATGCAATCCCAATTCGTAGACTCTGGACCTCGTAACGGGTGGACAGGAAAGATGGGAAGATTACGCGCATATGAGGCATATGCCTGGTGAAAGACGCTCGGGCGGTGTGTGTCTCAGCGTCGGTGATCTCAGATCAATCAAAACGGGCTGGATTTGCCCTTTTCGGTCATAAGCCCCTGAAGATGCGAGAGCGCCTTCGCGGCGCGTTCGGCGCTGCTTGCACCACGAAAATAGAGCGCATCCTGTTTGACCTGGGCGCGCCGTTCGCGCACTTCCCCACCGCAGTAGGTCAACTTTTCGATACAGGCCCCGTCGCCTTTACACGTAATGCGTACACTCTGATACGTGCGTGTCGCGTCGATCCTTTCTGCTGCGCCGATTTCGATCTTGTCGATGTCGTGTAAGT
The DNA here is from genome assembly GCA_046351095.1 of Nitrospiraceae bacterium. Taxonomy (GTDB): domain Bacteria; phylum Nitrospirota; class Nitrospiria; order Nitrospirales; family Nitrospiraceae; genus BQWY01. The sequence goes on along the minus strand of JAXLZC010000001.1, from coordinate 1,694,827 downwards.
CGAATTGTGTGTGGCCCGTTCGCCCGTTCGGCGTGCCGTGGTTGAGTTCGACCAATCCGAGATTCGTTCCCGTCGGAATCGTGGCGTACATGTCCGTGATGGTGGGGAAGTGTCCCACCTCTTCCGCCTTACAACTGGACGCACGCATCAATCCTTGCTTTGCGGTGAACTCGCTGAGAAACGTGATCGTATCCTCCAGCGACTGGGCGTGTGTCGCGGATATCTCCGCGAGCAAACTCAGCAGGCTCAATCCAATTGCGACCGATAGCTGATGCCGATTCCGCTGCAATCCGGATTGTGCTGACGCATGAGTCTGGCGCATTCTCATCTGACCTCCACCGCTAAGGCCGTCTCCTCACGGTAGCGAATTCTCTTGCGACAGATCAATCGGATGCGCAGGCGATAGGGGATCTTACCCCTGCAATCTGACTGTCGCAGCTGTCGTCATTTGGCATGCCATTTGACGACAATGGCGATGATGATTTGTCCCCCAAGGCAGAGGGCCTGTATGAAAATCCGTGAGCAATCGCCGAAAGGAAAATGGGAGGCAGAGATTTACTCATTCCCATCTTTGTCTTGATGAGCCCCCGTCAAGCTCATCCGCATTGCTGCGTATCGATTCTCCACGCCGAGTAGGCAGTAAACCCGCTCCAAGTGCTTTTGAACAGTTCGGCGACTGATGCCAAGAATTTGGCCGATCTCCGGATTTGTTTTTCCTTTCGTGACCCACCAAAGGACCTCGTTTTCACGCTGAGTCAATCTTGAATCTCTAGGGCGGGCGTCAGCAGAGGAGTGTTGAGTTAGTAAGATGTGACTCTGCGATCCATTCGGGATTGCTCTGAGGTGGAGAGAGTTAGTGCCTTTCTTGACTACGAGAGGCGCAGTAGGGGCAGGAATGTCAGTGTTGATCTCGCGCGTCCTTGACTGGGCGAAAATCCATTCTTGGACTAGCGGGGGGAGGTAGCCCTGAGCTTTGTGTTGAAGCCCAAAGTTTATGAAGAGTTGTTGCGCCACGGGTGATGGCGTGCAGATGGCCCCCCGATTTGTAGCTACGAACATCGTGTTGCATGGCTGTCTGAGATTGGGTCTGGAATTGTTGGGCAGGCTCTGCAGTGTTGTTATTGCGATCGAGTTTTCGAGCGCTTGGGCAAAGTGGGGGCGAATCGCATTAAACAGGGCGCGTTCTTTGTCTGTGAACTCAGATCCCGTTCGATGTCTGGAGAGGGTAATCGTCCGCTCTCCAACGCGCACAGCCATCACGAGAAGAAATGGAATTCTGAGCGGCTTATAAAATTCGTTGAATAAGGACGTCTCGCGAAATTGACGATACGAAAGAAAATCGGAGATTGTGTGTGCACTTCCGTCACGTGTGTTTTGAACATGTCGAAGTGTAAGCTCCCCTGTCAAGGAGGCACTGGCAAGGGAGAACTTCTGGCTTCTGACGTTGGCCCCATTCTGAGACGGTTCTTAACCAGAGCAGACCGCTTCTGACGGTGCACACCGTGGAGGCACAGAACACGAATTCCAAATCGTCGATTGATCCATCGCGCAGTTTGCTGTGCCGATTCATTGACTCCTTTGCGGGGGCTATGGTACGGTCCATTCCTCTTGCTGCCGGCAGGGCAGCCTACATACCCCTCGCTCCAGCCGTGAGCTGGGGCCTTTGTCCAGGAGGAATCGCTGCATGGAACTCTACGAGTCCCTGTTCATTATTCGTCCGACCTTGACCGACGAGGAAACGGCGACGCTCATCGAGAAGATGAAGGGCGTGGCTGAAAAGGCGGGCGCCAACTTCATGAAGGCGGAGAATTGGGGCCGCCGCAAGTTGGCCTATGAAGTGAAGCGCGAGCGGAAGGGCACCTACGCCTATTTTTATTTCAAGGGCCCGGGCCCGGTCGTCGCGGAACTCGAACGCGCCTATCGCTTGGAAGATTCGATCATCAAGTTCTTGAGCGTCCATTTGGAAAAGGAGCCGGCTGCGGCGCCTGCGCCCGCGCACAATCCTGAGCACGCGGGAGATCGGTACTAGTCGTGAACGGGTTCAACAAAGTCATCCTGATCGGAAACCTCACGCGTAATCCGGAGCTGCGGTACACACCGAGCGGCACACCGGTCGCGAGCTTTGCGTTGGCCGTCAATCGACGCTTCCGCCAAGGCGAGGAACTCAAGGATGACGTGTGTTATATCGATATCGTGGTGTTCGGGAAGCAAGCCGAGCATTGCGGGCAGTATTTGAGTAAGGGCAACGGCGTGGTCGTCGAGGGGCGGCTTCAGCAGCGGCGCTGGGAGACGGACGACGGCCAAAAGCGCAGCAAGCACGAAGTCGTCGCGCAAACCGTCACGTTCATGCCGAAGCGGCAAGACGGCGGCGGGGGCGAGTCTTACGGCGGCGGGGGCGGCGGCGACGATGTGCCTGCCTCGTACGAATACGAAGAACAAGCGTAAGGCCCAATCGGCCTTGTTACGACAGCCAGGGAGGATCGCGTGGGGATGATGGAACGTGGCGGTGGAGGCGGCGGGCGGATGCCGCGGCGCAAGGCCTGTCGATTCTGCGTCGATAAATTGCCGATCGACTTTAAGGATGTCGGGTTGATCAAGGGATTTTTGACGGAGCGGGGACGCATCATTCCGCGCCGCATGTCGGGCAATTGTTTGGGACATCAGCGTGAACTGACCGCGGCGGTGAAGCGCGCGCGTCACATTGCGCTGGTTTCGTTTGCCGAGGAGCGGTAGGGCGAGTTGGTTCGGGTCTCGGATCGGGGTGGGCTGATGGCTGCGTCACCGAGCGCATTAACCTACAACTTAGCCGAGATTCTGCCGGGCGGTCTTGAGATCGACCGGGACCTGTCGGCGGTGCAGCTGGATCTCGCGCCGACTGATGCGCTGGTCGAAGGCCCGATCCATGTCACGGCCACGTTGCATCGCGACGATCCGCGTGTGACGGTGACGGGGTTGCTGGACGGCACGGCCGTACGGCAATGTGTGCGGTGCCTCAAGAATTTTTCCGAGCCGTTGCTGGTCTCGTTCACCGGCGAGTACGCGAAGAAGTCGCAGAAGGCGGAGACGCCGCCGAAAACGAAGCCCGGGAAAGCGCCGGCGGCACCGACGCCCGAAGAGGAAGACGCCGAAGCCGACCGCTACGAGTTTGTGGGCGAGCAGGTCGACCTGGTGCCGATGTTGCGGGAGCAGGTCATCCTGGCGGAGCCGATGCGGCCGCTCTGTAACGAAGACTGTTTAGGGTTGTGTCCGGTCTGCGGGTTGGATCGGAATCAGTCGCTCTGTACCTGTCAGGTCAAAGAAGAAGGATCGTTGGGCGAGAAAATTCGCGCGGCGCAGGCACAGCGTCGGCGGCCGTCGGGGCCGTCGCGAGGTGGCGACGCGTAGAGGGAAAGTGGGACGAATCGGCCATGCCTAATCCAAAACATAAACATTCACGAGCCCGTCGAGACAAGCGGCGCACCGCCAAGTTGCGCATTGTGCCGCCGGGATTTTCCGTCTGTCCGCAGTGCCACGAGTTGAAGTTGCCGCATCGCGTCTGTTTGAGCTGCGGGACCTACAAGGGCAAGGCGGTCATTCAGGTCGAAGAAGCCTAGGTGCGCGGCATCCTCATGGACGAGGATGCCGACCTGTTCGCCGAGATCACGGGATGTCGGCGACCGACGCGTAGCGGGCGAGCGCCCCTGCGCCGCCGTCCTCTCGCACGGCAACACCCACACGCTGCATGAAGATAGCCCTTGATGCGATGGGTGGGGACCATGGACCGGCCCCCATTCTCGAAGGCGCCCGCCTCGCGGCAGCCGAATCCAACGTCGAGATCGTGCTCGTCGGAGACGAAACGCAACTGCGCGAGCAGATGCGCACGCTCAAGATCGACGATCCTCGCCTCACTGTGCGCCACGCCTCGCAGGTCGTGGAGATGCACGAGTCGCCCGCGCAAGTCGCCCGCAGAAAACGCGACTCCTCCGTCTGGATCGCCACCGAACTGGTCAAATCGGGCGAAGCCCAAGCCGTCATCAGCGCGGGAAACACCGGCGCCAGTATGGTCGCCGCGTTTTTTGTGCTGGAACTGACGAAGGGCGTCGAGCGGCCTGCGATCGCCACCGCGCTTCCAACGTTGACGGGATATGCCGTCATGTTGGATGTCGGCGCCAATGTCGATTGTTCGCCGCAGCACCTCGAACAGTTCGGTTTGATGGGCAACGAATACGCCAAACATTTGCTGAACAAGCCGAACCCGCGCGTCGGCCTCTTGAGCATCGGCGAGGAAGACACCAAGGGCAACGAAGTCACGAAGGAAGCCTTCAAGTTGTTGAAGGCCAGCCCGATCAATTTTATCGGCAACGTCGAAGGCCGCGAGGTGTACAGCGGACAGGCCGACGTCGTCGTATGCGACGGGTTCATCGGCAACGTCGCGCTGAAAATTTCCGAAGGCGTCGCCGACACCATCAAGAAATTGCTGCTCAAGGAAATTTCCGGTTCGTTCTGGGGCCGCCTAGCCTATCCGCTCATCGCGTCGCCCCTCTTGAATCTGAAGCGAAAGATCGACTACGCCGAATTCGGCGGCGCGCCGCTGCTCGGCGTAAACGGCATCTGCATGATTTGCCATGGCCGCTCGTCGGCGAAGGCCATCAAAAATGCCGTCCGTCGGGCGAAGGCACTGGCCGAAAGCCGCCTGAACGAATTGATCCAGCAAGACATCGAAGAAAGTTTGTCCCGCCGTCCCGCCGCCCCCGCACAGGACGCCTCCGCATGATGCTGCAGACCGCGTGTATCAGCGGCACCGGCTCCTACGTGCCGGAGCGCGTGGTGACCAATGCCGATCTCGAACGGATGGTCGCGACCTCCGACGAATGGATCACGGAGCGCACCGGCATTCGCGAGCGCCATGTGGTGGCTGAGGGTGAAGCCTGCTCCGACCTCGGTGTCAAAGCCGCGGAGCGCGCGTTGAAGGCTGCCGGAGTCGCGGCCGCCGATTTGGACTATGTGCTCGTGGCGACCTGCACGCCGGACTATCCGCTTCCCGCGACCGCGTGTCTGCTACAACATCGACTAGGCGCCGTTCGTGCCGCTGCCTGCGATCTGTCGGCTGCCTGTTGCGGCTTTGTGTACGCGCTAAGCGTGGCGACGGCCTATGTACGCACCGGTGCGCGGCATGTGTTGGTGGTCGGGTCGGAAGTGATGTCGGCGATCACGGATTGGACGGATCGCAATACCTGTATCTTGTTCGGCGACGGTGCGGGTGCCGCCGTGGTGAGTGCGCGGCAAGAAGGCGGCGGCGTACTCTCGACGCAGCTTGGCTCGGACGGCGCCTTGTGGGATTACATCTGCGTGCCGGGCGGCGGATCGCGGAGGCCTCCTTCGACGGCCGTCCTCGACGAGCGATCGCACTTCATCAAAATGCGCGGCAACGAAACGTTCAAAGTCGCCGTGCGGACGCTGGAAGAAAGTGCGCGCGAGACGTTGGCGGCGCAGGGCTACACGGCGGCCGACCTCGACCTGTACGTACCGCATCAAGCGAACATTCGGATCATCCGCGCCGTCGCGGATCGCTTGAAGCTGCCCGAGTCGAAAGTGTTTTTGAATATGGATCGCTACGGCAATACGTCGGCCGCATCGATCCCCATCGCGCTCGACGAAGCGGTGCGCGCCGGGCGCATTCGTCCCGGGAATTTGGTCTTGTTGGGCGCGTTCGGGGCCGGACTGACCTGGGCCTCGGCGTTGATTCGATGGTAAGATTCTCGCGCCGTTCGGTGAACAAATTTCGGCGGAGTTTGTCGTTGACAACGAGTCGGCTTTCCCCCATATCTTACGCCCCATGACCGCCGGAATTGCGCTGCTGTTTCCAGGACAAGGATCGCAATCGTTGGGCATGGGCCGAGCGCTCTACGACGCCTTTCCCATCGCCAAACGTACGTACGAGGAAGCGTCCGCCATCGTCCGCTACGACATGGCTGCGCTCTGCTTCGACGGACCGGCCGAACGACTGAACTCGACGGAATTTACGCAGCCCGCACTGTTGACCGCCTCGATCGCCGCCTATCGCGCCTGCGCCGCGGCGGACTTTCAGCCGGTCGCTGTCGCCGGGCATAGTTTGGGCGAATACAGCGCGTTGGTCGCCGCCGGCGCGGTGAGTTTTGCGGATGCGGTGGGTTTGGTGCAGAAGCGCGGACGGTACATGGCGGAAGCCGTACCGCCGGGCACGGGATTAGTGGCGGCGTTACTCGGCCCTACGCCGGAGGTCGCGCGTCGAGTGTGTCAAGAAGCGTCTTCCATCGGTGTCGTCGCTGCAGCCAATTTTAATTGTCCCGGACAAGTGGTGATTGCGGGCGAAAAAGCTGCCGTCGAACGAGCCATCGAATTGGCGAAGGCGAACGGCGTCCGCAAAGCGATTCCATTGCCGGTAAGTGTGCCGGTGCATACGCCGTTGATGCAGTCTGCTGCCGACCGATTGGCGGCCGACCTGGCGAAGGCGCAGTGGCGCACACCGGTCTGTCCGATTGTGAATAATGCCGAGGCCAGAGCGATCAGTCAGGCGGCAGACATCGTCCCGTCGTTGATCCGCCAACTGCCCTCGTCCGTTTTGTGGGAAGATTCGATTGCCGCGATGGCGGCCATGGGTGTGGGCACGTTCGTCGAAATCGGTCCGGGCACGGTGCTGACGGGATTGGTGAAGCGGATTCAATCGACCGCCGTGACCTATAACGTGCACGATCCGGCGACGGTCGAGAGCACGCGCGCGGCGTTGGGACGCCCCGCGGTGACCGCCTGATTGGTGTGTTGACTCGTAACGTAGGAACCGTAGGAAAGGGGCGCGCATGGCATCGTCGTCGTTGAACGGGCGAGTCGCAATCGTCACGGGCGGGGCACAGGGCATCGGCCGCGCGATTGCGGAAATGTTGGCGAAACACGGCGCCGATGTGGCGATCGCGGATTTGGATCCGGCGCGCGCGCAGGACGCGGTGTCGGCGGTGCAGGCCCTCGGGCGCAAGGCCATCGCGGTGAAGGTGAACGTCGCCGATGCGGCGGACGCCAAGGGGATGGTCGAGCAGGTGACGAAGGATTTGGGCAAGGTCGATATTCTCGTCAACAACGCCGGCATCACGCGCGACGGCTTGCTGTTGCGTATGCGCGAAGAGGATTGGAACCTGGTCTTGCAAGTGAACTTGACCGGTACGTTCAACTGCACGAAGGCGGTGCTGCAGCCGATGACCAAGGCGCGATACGGCCGCATCGTGAACATCGCGTCCATCGTGGGTGTGATGGGCAATGCGGGGCAGGCGAACTACGCGGCGTCCAAAGGCGCCGTGATCGGCTTCACCAAGACGGTGGCGCGCGAATATGCCAGCCGCAACGTGACGGTGAATGCGGTGGCGCCGGGATTCATCGACACCGCGATGACGCAAGGGTTGTCGCAAGAGGTGAAGGACGCCCTGTATAAGCAGATTCCCTTGGGGCGCCTCGGGCAGCCGAGCGATGTCGCCGAGGCCGTGCGGTTTTTATCGTCGGACGAAGCCAGCTATATTACCGGCCAGGTCTTGCACGTCAACGGCGGCATGTTGATGGTGTAGGGCGACCCGGTCGGGAAGAGTCATAGAGACAGACCATTCGAGACGCAACAGGAGGGAGCAACCATGGCAGACGAGGCGAAGAAGAGCGGGTCGGTCGAAGAGCGCGTAAAAAAGATCATCGCGGAGCAGCTCGGTGTGGAAGAGGATGAAGTTACGCCCGAGGCCTCCTTCGTCGAGGACCTGGGTGCGGACTCGCTCGACACGGTGGAGTTGGTTATGGCCCTCGAAGAGGAATTCGAAATCGAAATTCCCGACGAGGACGCGGAGAAGATTTTGACGGTCGGCAAGGCCCTCGATTACATCAAGGAAAAGGCCTAAGGGTTCGTTGATCGCCGTCCGGTCTCGGCCGAGACGGTGAAGGAGCGCGCGGTGCAGGCGAAACGTCGGGTCGTAGTGACAGGATTAGGGTGCGTCACGCCGTTGGGCACAGGCGTCGAAAAGACGTGGACGGCGTTGTGCGCCGGAACCTCCGGCATCGACCGGATCACGCGCTTCGACGTGACCGACTTCCCCGTGCAGATCGCCGGCGAGGTGAAAGACTTCGACCCCGCGCAGTTCATCGAGAAAAAAGAAATCAAGAAGATGGACCTGTTCATCCACTACGCCGTCGGCGCAAGCCAACTGGCGGTGGACGACGCCGGGTTGAAGGTGACGCCCGAAACATCCGAACGTGTCGGCGTGTATGTCGGCTCCGGTATCGGCGGCCTCGGCTCCATTGAGCATTACGGAAAAGTGCTGGCGGAAAAAGGGCCGGGCAAGGTCTCGCCCTTTTTTATTCCGATGACGATCATCAACCTCGCCTCGGGGCAGATCGCCATTCGGATCGGCGCGCGTGGGCCGAATTCCTGCGCCGTGACTGCGTGCGCAACCGGCAACAATTGTATCGGCGACGCGTTTCGGTTGATCCAGCGCGGCGAAGCGGATGTGATGGTGGCGGGCGGCGCGGAAGCCGCGATTACGCCCTTGGGCGTGTCGGGCTTTGCGGCCTCGCGCGCGCTCTCGACGCGGAACGACGCGCCGACGAAGGCCTGCCGCCCGTTCGACAAAGACCGCGACGGCTTTGTGCTCGGCGAAGGCGCCGGTGTGCTGGTGTTGGAAGAACTGGAATTTGCGCGTCGCCGCGGTGCGCGTATCTATTGCGAAGTGATCGGCTACGCGATGAACAGCGACGCCTATCACATCACCGCGCCGCCGGAAGACGGCGAGGGCGCCGTGCGCTGTATGGAAGCCGCCATTCGCGACGCCGGAATTGCCAAGACCGACGTCGGCTATATCAAGGCGCACGCCACCTCCACGATGGCTGACGCCATCGAGACACGCGCCATCAAACAGGTCTTCGGGGACTTGGCACCGCGTATCCCCGTCAGTTCGCCGAAGTCGATGACCGGGCACTTGCTCGGGGCCGCCGGTGGGATCGAAGGGGTGTTCACCGTGCTGGCGATCCATCGCGGGACAATTCCGCCGACCATCAATTTGGACAATCCCGATCCCGCCTGCGATCTGGACTATGTGCCGGGGACCGCGCGGAAGGTGCGGATCGACGTGGGACTCTCCAACTCCTTCGGGTTCGGCGGCGTGAACGCCTGCGTGCTGTACCGTCGATTCGACGCGTAGCTCACCGTCGAACTCGCACGCACTCGGTTCTTCGCTCTCCACCTGCGATTCCGCAACCAGTAGTTTCCCATGGATGCCTCACCACGTCGAGATCTCGGGGCGCAGTCGAATGTGCCGGCCATCGAGGCGGCACTCGGCTACCATTTTCAACAGCCTGCCTTGCTTGACCGTGCGCTGACTCACAAGTCGTTTTTCAACGAACGGACTGCGGCGACCGACACGCACAACGAGCGGCTGGAGTTTCTGGGCGACGCCGTCGTGTCGTTGGTCGTGACGGATTGTCTCGTCACGCGCTTTCCCGAATGGAACGAAGGGCAACTGTCGAAGGTCAAGGCGCAGTTGGTCAGCGAGTCCTGTCTGGCCGACGCCGCGCGACGCCTTGGTCTAGGGCAATTCCTTCGTCTTGGGCGCGGCGAAGAACTAACCGCCGGACGCGAAAAACCGTCGTTGTTGGCCGATGGACTCGAAGCGGTGACTGCGGCGATTTACGCTGACGGCGGGTTCGAGGCCAGCCGCGACTTCGTCCTCCGTGTGCTCGCGCGCGAGGTGCATGCCTTGTCGGCTCAGACCGGCGTCCTCGAATCTTCCGACTACAAAACGCGTTTCCAAGAACAGTGTCAGCGACGGTTCGATCTTTTACCGACCTATCGCACGACAGGCGAGCGGGGTCCCGACCATCGGAAGGAATTCGAAGTGGAGGTCGTGATTCGCGGCGAGATCTGGGGCGCGGGGCGCGGGCATACAAAAAAAACCGCGGAGCAGGCCGCGGCGCGTGCCGCCTTGGCGCGGTTGGAATCGGAGCCTCCGCACGGCGCCTAAGATGTCGCAGGCGCGTCAGACTTTGGGATGGACGAAAGGCGATCGTTCGGCGGACCATATGGTAGGATGCCGAAGCGGGCGTCATGATCGGACGATACAGAGGAGGTGCGCATGTCTACGACTGTGAAGACTTTTGTGCGGATGGTCACGGTGGCGGCGTTCGTGAGTGTGGTCGCATTCGGCGGAGCGGCCCTCGCGGACGATAAGGCTGCGGCTGGAAAGCCTGGGCCGCGCGCGATCATCAAAACGAAGATCGGCGAGATCGAACTGAAGCTGTTCCCGGATCTCGCGCCGAAGCACGTCGAAAACTTCGTCAAGCTGGCAAAGTCCGGGTTTTACAACGGGACGATTTTTCACCGTGTGATTCCTGGCTTCATGATTCAAGGCGGCGATCCGAACACGAAGGATCCGGGGAAAAAAGAAACCTACGGTATGGGCGGCCCCGGCTATACCGTGAAGGCGGAGTTCAACGACACGCCGCACAAACGCGGCATCCTCTCGGCGGCGCGCCAAGGCGGCAACGTGGACACGGCCGGCTCGCAATTTTTTATCGTGGTGGAAGACTCGCGGTTCCTCGACCGCCAGTACACGGTGTTCGGCGAGGTGACGAAGGGGATGGGCGTCGCGGATAAGATCGTGAGTTCGCCGCGCGGGCCCAACGACCTTCCGAACGAACGGATCGAAATGACCGTGACGATCGTCGAGTAGCGCTGCGGGTAACGAAGGCCTGTAGATGGTGCGTTGTGAATCGGGGCCGTGCGGCAATGCCGTCGGCCCCGATTTTTTTGTGTCGAGTCGCTGGCGAGAACCGCGTGTTAGTGATGATGGTGGTGTTGGCAGCCCGGGCCGTGCGTGTGGCCGTGACCTTGGGGTTCCGGTTCCTGGCGCGGCATCATCTGGCCAGGGATGAAGATACTGCTGCGGTCGTTCTGTTTCGTCAGTTGTGCGGCCACGTCGGGATAGGCCGTGCGCACATAGCCGATCAGTGCGTTGAGATAGCGCTGCGATTGGAAGCCCTGCCCTGAAAACTCCGTAATGAATTTGATGGCGCGCTCCAACACTTCCGGCGTCGCCTGCAGTTCGACCAACTCTTTCGGCTGCTCCTTCTTGTACTTCTCGTATTCCTTCATCAGGTGTTCGGCGAACACGGCCAACGGGCCGGACGGCACGTGCAGCGGACTTAAGCTGCGGCGCAAGGCCTGAATCCCGGCAATGACTTCCGCATCCTGCCCGTCGCGACGGCTCTGAAAATAGCCGAAGGCCACAACTTCGACGAGGTTGAATACCGCGCCGGCCTCGTCGCCACCCAGTTCGGCAATCTGTCGATAAAAGTCACGGCGCAACGGGGAGAGTTGTTCGCCCAACCGGTTCTGTTGATAGTCGCCGCCGGTCGAGAGGTATTGGCAGTCGGGCGGGCAGGCGATCCGCACCATCCGATGTTCGCCGCAGCAGGGCGCGCAAATCGACCCGCCGAGCGCCGGGCAGGCGCGTTTCCCTTTTCGCTGATGGCAATGTAGGCACAAACTCATGGCGATCTATTTGCCTCCGTGGGCGGGCGGCGCCGGTTTCTCCGGCTCGGCTGTCCCTGGGCCGAACCCATAATCCGCGAACGAGCGTTTCTGCGCGCTTTTTTTAACCGGCGCTTCGAGGCCGTTGATCTCGGCGGCATTGCCGTAGTGGTACGGCACGAGGATCACGTGGCTGGTGCGGTCGATGGCGATATCGGCCGGACTCGGCAGGTATTCCGCGATCACGTGAAATTTGTGGTCCGGACGCATACGCCAGATCTTACCGCGCGTAAAGTCCGACACGTACATGTTGCCCCACTGATCGAAGTCGACGCCGGAAAGGTTCCCGAAGCGGGACGTAAAAAACCCGTTCGAGACCAGTTCGGTATACGTGCCGTCGAGGCGTACCTCGACGATTTTGCCCTTGTCCCAGCTGACGACGACGAGGTGGTCGCCTTTCGGGTGCAGTGCGAGTCCAGCCGGGCCTGCGAGCTCCGGGTTCTCGATGAGCGTTGTGACCTGGTGGTTCTTCGCAAGGTCGATCCGGTAAATGGTGTGGCGTGTTCGATCGGAGACGTACAGGAACGTCTTTCCGTCGTACGCAATATCCATGAGTTGGCTGGGCGGGCCGGCTTGTGGGCTCGCGCCGGAACCGAGCGGGATCGTGACGAGCAGCTTGCCGGTCGTCTTATCGTAACCCTTCACCTGGTCGAGGTCCGCGACGTAGAGCGTCTGCCCATAGATCGCGAGCCCTTTCGGCGCGTGGAGCGTCTGGCCGTCGATGCCGCCGCCGATGAATTTGAGTTTGACCACGGCGCCGGCCTCGTTCACTTTCGTAATGAAGCCGTTGTTGTCGTGCGCGGCCTCGTCGCCGTTCACGCTGGAAATAAAATACTCTTTGCTGGCGCTGTCCACGACGAAGCTATAGGGCTCGAGCAGATCTAAGACTTGCAACGCACGGGCGTCCGGCGCGACCGCGTGCAGGGCCAGGGCCGCTGCGCAGACGGCAAACGTCGCGCGCAATGCGGATGAGCCCGCTCCTGTCGGTTTTGTGGAAACCTTCGTCATGGGTGCGTCAGCCTGTCGGGTAGTTGTGGAACGGGGCGGTCGGCAACGTGGCGCATGGTATCCGCCGCAAAAACGGACTGTCAAGGAAACGGGGCGGCGCTCGGGTCACGAGCCGAGTCCCGACTTCGTTGACTTGGTTCGGAATGGCCTGCTATCGTCCCCTCCCGATTCGTCCCATCCGCAGACCCGTCCGCTTTCGCAGAACGATTTCCAGGAGGATTGCCGTGGCCGCTCAGATCATCGATGGCAAGGCGTTGGCGCAACAGATTCGCGAACGGATCGCGAAGGATTGCGCGGACCTGCTTGCGAAAAAAGGCATCAAACCGGGCTTGGCCGCCATTTTGGTCGGCGACGACCCCGCCTCACATATTTACGTACGGAATAAACAGAAGGCCTGCGAAGCCGCCGGCATTTATGTGGACGAGCATAAGCTGCCCGCCACGACGTCCCAGGCGGACTTGCTGCAGTTGATCGCGCGGATGAACGCCGATCCGAAGATTCACGGGATCCTCGTGCAATTGCCGCTGCCGAAACATATCGAGAGCAAGGTGATTCTGGAAGCCGTGTCGCCGTCGAAGGACGCCGATGGATTCCACCCCTATAATTTCGGGCGCCTCGTCGAAGGCAGTCCGGTATTCGAAGCCTGCACACCCAAGGGCGTCATCAAGATGATCGAGTCGACCGGCCAGTCGGTCGAAGGGAAACGCGCGGTGGTGTTGGGCCGCAGCAACATCGTGGGCAAACCGGCGGCGCTGATGTTGTTGCAGCGGAACGCGACCGTGACGGTCTGCCACTCGAAGACGAAGGATCTGCCCGCTGTGTGCCGCGAAGCCGATATTTTGGTCGTCGCGATCGGTCGAGCGAAGTTCGTCACCGCCGACATGGTGCGCGAGGGCGCGATGGTGCTCGACGTGGGAACGAACCGTTTGCCGGACGGCAAACTCGTCGGCGACGTGGACTACGAACCAGTCCGCGAAAAGGCCGGCTGGATCACGCCGGTGCCTGGCGGTGTCGGACCGATGACGATCGCCATGTTGCTCGATAATACGTTGGAGTCCGCGCAACGCGCGGCTGGATTGCGGTAAGGGAGCGCTCGCCCGATGAGCCAGGAGCCGCGCCGCCTCAAAGATGTGCTGCAGCAGGGCCAGTTCGCCGTGACGGTGGAATACAATCCGCCGAAAGGGACGAACGTCGCCGGCCTGTTGGACAGCGCAAAGGGGTTGCTCGGCCGTGTGCACGGCGTGAACGTGACGGATTGCACCGCCGCCGTCATGCGCGCGAGCTCAGTCTCGTTTTGCAAACTCCTCTACGACATGGGGCACGATCCGGTCATGCAGATGACCTGTCGCGACCGCAATCGCATCGGCATTCAAGCCGACCTTCTGGGGGGACATTTGCTTGGCATTCGCAACATCCTGTGCTTGACCGGCGATTATCCGACGGTCGGCGATCACAAGGATGCCAAGCCGGTCTACGACCTCGACTCCGTCCAGGTCATGCAGCTCGTGCAGGGGCTCAATACAGGCCGCGACTACGCCGGCAATAAGTTGGATGGTGCGACCTCGTTCGTGATGGGCGGCGCCGTGACCCCCGAAGCCGATCCGCTCGGACCGATGCTCATGAAGTTTGAGACGAAGGTCAAAGCGGGTGCGGAGTTTTTCCAGACCCAAGCCATCTACAATCCCGACCAATTCGCTGTCTTCATGCAGGCCGTCCGGAAGTTCAACGTGAAGGTCCTGGCGGGCATCCTCTTGCTCCGCAACGCCAAGATGGCCGAGTTCATGAACGCGAACATTCCCGGCGTGTCCGTGCCGCAAGCGATGATCGACGAGCTGAAAGCGGCCGGCGACAAACATGCCGCCGAAGTCGGCGTCGAAATCGCGGTGCGCACCATCAACGCCGTCCGGTCGATGTGCGACGGCGTGCACATCATGGCCGTGAAGGCCGTCGACCGACTCCCGCAGATCATCACCAAAGCCCAGTTGGGGTGACCCCCATGACCGTTCCCGATTTTGTGCGGGCCAAACGCGAGGGGAAAAAGCTCCTCGTCGTGACGGCCTACGACGCGCTGTTTACCCGTATCGTCGAGCAGGCCGGTGTCGAGGCGATCCTTGTGGGCGATTCGCTCGGTGTCGTCGTGCAAGGTAAGCGCGACACACTCGGCGTCACGATGGACGCGATGGTCTATCACACCGGCCTGGTCGCGAGCGCCGCGGAGAAGGCCTGCGTGATCGCCGATATGCCGTTTATGAGTTATCAGACGAGCGTCGAAGACGCGGTGCGTCACGCCGGTCGGTTGATTCAAGCGGGCGCCGCCGCCGTCAAACTGGAAGGCGGCGCAGTCGTCGCGGATCGCATCCAAGCGCTCACGCGATTCGGCATTCCCGTCATGGGCCATGTCGGCATGACGCCGCAGTCCGTGAATCAATACGGTGGGTACAAGGTGCAGGGGCGGTCGGCCGAGCGGGCCAACGCCATCTTGGACGACGCGCGCGCCGTCGAGTCAGCCGGCGCATTCGGCGTGGTGTTAGAAGCCATGCCTGCCGATCTCGCCAAGCGTATTACGGCCGCGCTGTCGATCCCGACCATCGGGATCGGTGCCGGTCCCCATTGCGACGGACAGGTGTTGGTGCTCTACGATTTGCTTGGCATGTTCGACGACTTCGTGCCGAAGTTTGTGAAACCCTACGCCCACCTCAAAGCCGACGCCCTCGATGCGTTGCGTCGTTTTAAAGCCGACGTCGAGCAGGGTGTCTTCCCCTCCGACGCACAGAGTTATCAGTAAGATGGAAGACGTGAGACGGGAGAGGTAAGACGGAAGACGGAAGCCGTTTCTTAGCGTCGGCAGGACGGGCAGGGCACGTCGAAGATTGCGCGATCGTCCAATCGCACGGCGGTGAGGCTGCGGCCCCAGACGCAGCCGCTGTCGAGGGCGACCACGCCGGGCGCAAGATGTAATCCCAGCGCCGACCAATGGCCGAAGACCACCGTTGCCTCTCGGTGGCGCCGCGTCGGGATTTCGAACCACGGACGAAAACCTTCCGGACAGTCTTTCGGCTCGCCTTTGAAGCGATGGTCGAGTTCACCCGCCGCCGTGCACACACGGATACGCGTCAGCGCATCCGTAATGGCCCGAATGCGGCTTGGGCCCACAAGATTGGGCGACCAGTCTCGCCGTTCTGCATAAAACATCGCTTCAAGTGTGCTGCGGTATTCAGGCCCACGGAGCCCCTGCTCGATGTCGTGTGCGTAATCTTCCGCCTCCTCGACCGTCCACTGCGGCAACAACCCCCCGTGCACCAGCACGAACGGTCCTTCTCGATACAGCAGGGGCCGTCGACGTACCCACTCGATCAAGTCGTCGCGATCCGGCGCGTCCAACACGGAGGACAACGTGTCTTTCGGGCGCAACGGCATGACGCCTGCCGACACGGCGAGTAGGTAGAGGTCGTGGTTGCCGAGGACGGTGACGGCGCGGTCGCCGAGGGATCTAATGAGCCGAAGTGTATCGGCCGATTCGGGGCCGCGGTTGACGAGATCGCCTACGAACCAGAGTCGGTCGTGGCGGTCGTCGAACGGAATGTGATCCAGCAGTTGCCGCAGGGCCGTGGCGCAGCCCTGGATATCGCCGATTGCGTAGATAGCCATAGGGAGTTGGTGTGGGCGGCTCCCCGCCCGCACCGACCGGCAGCCTACTGACTCTTGCGGCGCAATACAACGGGTGTGTCCCGAGCGCCGGCTCGGCACACACCTGCTTGTTGTGTATGCTTAGGCGGCGGCGCGTCGGATGCCGTGGGTCGGCTTGTCGTGCAGGAGTTGCACGATGCGCTCGGGGCTCGTGGCCGAACTGTAGAGATGGCCTTGGATGTCGTCGCAGCCGAGCATCCGAAGAAATTCGAGTTGCTCGGGCGTTTCCACCTTTTTGCCTACCACACGACAGCGGAGCCCGTGCCCGACACCGATGACGGCGGCCGTGAGGCTGCCGTGGGCATTGGGCAAGGCCGCGTCTTGCACGAATTCCGGCGCGATCTTGATCGTGTCGATCGGGAGACGCGTGAGTTCGCGCAGGGACGAGGACCCGGCGCCGAAATCGTCGACGGCGATCCGCACGCCGAACGACTTCAGGCGCTTGAGCAACTGGAGCGAGTGCCCGAGGTCGTGCATGATCGCACCTTCCGTCATCTCCAATTCCAAAAAGTCCGGCGTCGGTCCGATGTCTTGCAACGCGAGGTGCACGATCTCCGGGAGCGTGCGCTGCTTCACGTGGAAGTCGGAGACGTTGACGGACATACGGATCGGCGGCATGCCGGCCGCGCGCCAGGCCTTCTGTTGCGCGCAGGCTGCGCGAATCACCCATTCGCCGAGCGCCGTGCCTAGGCCGGACTCCTCGGCCACACGAATAAATTCTGCCGGAGACACGACGCCGCGTGTGGGATGTTGCCAGCGGACGAACGCTTCGACCGCCGTAATGGCCCACTGTTTAATGTCGACTTGCGGCTGATAGTGCAGGATCAATTCGCGCCGTTCGATCGCATGCCGGAGATCGTCTTCCAACGTACGTCGAGCGTGCAGCCCGGTCTCCAGATTCGTCTCGAAATATTCGAAGCGGTTGCCGCCGTTGGACTTCGCCACCTGTAACGCCGCTTCGGCATGATTCACCAGTTGGTCGATCCCGGCACCGTGCGTCGGGAACAACGCGATGCCGATGCTGGCGGTCACCGACGAATGGCCGTCTCCGTCCTCCAGCGGACGGTGAATGGCGCTCAATAAACGGCGCGCGGTTTTCGCCGGGTCGCGCTCGGAGGTGAGCGTCGGGAGTAAAATCGAAAAGGTATCGCCGATCAAGCGCGCGACGGTCGAGCCGTGCTGCTCGTCGATGTGCGAGAGTGCGTCGCCCTTGCGCAAACTCTGCAGCAACCGTTGGCCGAGGATGCGCAAGATGCCGTCCCCGTGACTCATGCCGCGCGATTCGTTCATGCGGCGAAATTGGTCGATGTTGACCAGCATCACCGCGCCTTGGGCGCCGGTCCGCGCGCTCGTCTCCAACGCCTTCGCGAGGCGGTCGTGGAACAGACGGCGATTGGGTAACTCCGTAATGTGATCGTAGTAGGTCGAGAGGAAAATCTGCATCTCGGCCTGTCGACGGTCGGTGATGTCTTGAATCGTCGCCGTCAGACCGGCCGGCTGGTCCTGTTCGTCCAACAACAACTCCGCATGTTCCGTCACGATCCGTTCGCTGCCGTCGCGGCGCACGACGCGGTAGTCCACGACGTAGCCCTTGCCGCTTTTGTGCGCCTCCTCGACGGCCTGCGACACGGTGTCGAGGTCTTCGGGGTGGATGAATTGTTGATAGGCCGTGCGGGTATGTCCGAATTCGCCCATCGCGAGGCCGAGGATCCGCAACGCTTCTTCCGACAGGACGACCTGGTTGGTGGCGGTGGTCCAGGTCCAGCTGCCGAGGCGCGCCAACTGCTGGGCGCGCGCCAGGTGCTGCTGACTTTCCTGCAACGCACGCAGGACACGACCGGCGCGCAGCATGTACCGCACGCGATTGGCGAGGACCAGCACCTGCCAGGGTTTGGCGATGAAGTCGGTGGCGCCCATGTCGTAGGCCTGCTCGATGGACTCGGGATCGTTGAGCCCGGTCATGATCAAGATGGGCACGTGGCTGCCGCCGGGCAAATGGCGGATCGTATGGCAGGCCTCGAAGCCGTCCATGATCGGCATCCGCACGTCGAGCATGACGATATCGGGCGCCAAACGTTTGAAGGCATCGACGGCTTTCTGGCCGTCGGCGACGTCTTCCACCGTCAATCCGGCCTGCTCGAGCGCGGCCCGCGTGAGGTGACGAATCCCCTCGTCGTCGTCGGCGACCAGGACGATGGGTTGCGGGCGGGACGTGTGTGTCATAGCCGAGATCCTCGGTGGATGGTGAACGGCAAAGTGCGCGGCAGTCGCGCGGTCACGGTAGCAAACTCCGATTCAGCAACGCCGCTATCGCGTCAGGCAGGACGGGTTTGCTGAAGAGATACCCCTGAAATTCGTCGCAGCGGAGCGTCTGCAGCAAGCGCAATTGCTCCTGCGTTTCGATGCCTTCTGCGAGCACGTGCATCTTGCGGATGTGCGCCATCACGATCATGGCTTCGGCGATGGCCGCGTCGTCGGGATTGCCCGCAACGTCCGCGATGAACGACCGATCGATTTTGATCGTATCGAACGGCAACGTCCGCAAGTGGCTGATCGACGAGGTGCCCGTGCCGAAGTCGTCGAGCGCCAAGCGCAGGCCCAGTTCTTTGAGGCGCTTCAGTAGGCGCGCGGCCTCTTCCGGATTGGGCATGACGATATTTTCCGTCAGTTCCAATTCGACCAGCTCGGCCGGGAGGCCGGAGTCGGTGAGCACGCGGACCAACTCGGTGAACAGAGCCGGATCTTGGAATTGTGCGTTGGATAGATTGACGGCGATGCGCAGCGGGCGCGGGCAGTCCTTGCGCCAGGCCACCATCTGTCGGCAGGCCGTCTCCATCACCCAGAGGTCGAGGCGGCGGCTGAGGCCGATTTCGTCGACGACGTTGAGAAACGCCCCAGGCGCCAACAAACCGCGTGTCGGATGTTGCCAGCGGACCAACGCTTCGGCGCCGACGACCTGGCCGTTCGCCGCGTCCACGAAGGGTTGGTAGACCACGCGGAATTCGTCGCGTTGAAATGCGTGGCGGATCTCGTTTTCGAGATTCATCCGTTCCACCGCCATCGCGTTCATCGATCGGGAGTAGTACTGATAGTTGTTCCGGCCTTCGCCTTTCGCTTGGTACATGGCCGTGTCGGCGTTTTTCAGCAACTCTTCCAGCGTTTCGCCGTCGGCCGGCGCGAGCGCGATGCCGATGCTGCCCGTCACGAACACCTCGCGCCCTTCCAGCGTGAACGGGGTGGCAAGCGAGGCGAGGATACGTCGCGCCACCACCGTGACGTTGTCCGGTTGTTTCAGCTGTGTCAGGAGAATCGTGAACTCGTCGCCGCCCAAACGGGCGACGGCGTTGCCGACTTCGTCGTTCGATTGGCGGGCCACCGAGTCGGAGGTGCGCGTGACGTCCGTCAG
The DNA here is from genome assembly GCA_046351095.1 of Nitrospiraceae bacterium. Lineage (GTDB taxonomy): Bacteria > Nitrospirota > Nitrospiria > Nitrospirales > Nitrospiraceae > BQWY01. The sequence continues at coordinate 1,675,157 of JAXLZC010000001.1, read as the reverse complement.
GCGCTCGGCGATTTGTTTGAGCAGGTGGTCGCCGGCCGTGTGGCCGAAGGTGTCGTTGATGAACTTGAAGCGGTCGATGTCCACAAACAGGATCGCCGCGAGCGTCCGCTGGCGCGACGCATGGGCCAAGGCCTGGTGCACACGATCGCGGAACAACATGCGGTTCGGCAGGCCGGTGAGGCTGTCGTAGTACGCCAGATTGTGGACGTGATCTTCGAGGCGTTTCCGCTCGGTGATGTCCTGCACAGTGGCGGTGATCGTGGTGATCTTCCCGGTCGCCGGCGCCAGCACCGCGCGCGCTTGGATGTGAACGTCGCGTTGCGCGCCGCTCTGGAGCGTGAGCTTGTGATCTTGATGGTACGGATGCGTGGCGATGCCTGGCAGCGACAGAATCTGGCTGACCGTCGTGCCGACGCTCGGTGACACGTGTTCGAGGAACGATTGCAGTGTGCCGCGGTAGGCCGGCGAAGACAGGCCGAAAATGTGGCAGGCCACCTCGGAGAGGCTGAGCCGTTGGTTTGCGATGTCCCATTCCCAACTGCCGACCTTCGCCAACTGTTGGGCCGTCGCCAGGTGCTCGCGGCTGCGATTGATTTCGTGCAGCGCAGTGCTGGCCCGCAAGAGGTATCGCGCGCGATGGCCGAGCAGCACGCCGTTGAACGGTTTCGACACGAAGTCGGTGGCGCCGGCCTCGTAGGCCGCGTGAATCGAGTCGGTGTCGTCGCAGCCGGTCAAAAACACGATCGGCGTATGCTGCGCGGCCGGCAGGCGTCGCATCGCCGCGCAGGTCGCGTAGCCGTCCATGCCGGGCATGACGACGTCCATCAAGACGAGGTCGGGTTTCGCGCCGGCGAAGGCTTCGAGGGCGGCGGGGCCGTCCAAGGCTTGCACCACGCTGAAGCCGGCGGCCTGCAGCGCCATCTCGGCCGAGGCCTGCGTCATCGGGTCGTCGTCCACGACGAGGACGAGCGGATGTTTATATACGGCGGTCTGGGTCGTCACTGCTTGCTCCGTCGGGATAGTTCGTCTCGAAAGCAGGTGCTCACGAGGTGAAATTCCTGGGTGAGGGGCGAGAGGTGTCGCGACATTTCGCCGCTGTCCCCGCGCCGTCCGGCCAACTCCATGTCTTTCGAGAGCGCGGTCAGATAGGTCGCCCCGAGTACGCCGCTGCGGGACTTCAAACTATGCGCCAACTCGAAGGCGGATTTACCGTCGGCCTGTTGGACCGCTTGCGTGAGCTTATCGAGTAATTGATCCGAGTCCTTCAAAAACAACGACAGCATACTGACCAACACATCCGGTCGTCCCGGCTGTTGCAGCGCCAGAATTTGTTCCCACGCGCGGTGGTCGATGGTAGCCTGGCCGTTGTCTTGCCGACTGACCGATGTCTCCTGTGTGGGCGCGGTCGGCGGCGGTGTCTGTCGAGCGGCGCTTGCGGTATTCCCGCCCATCGCACTCGACGGTGCCTGCCCGGCTTGTGCCGGTGTCGGTGCGGCCACGGTGGGCAATGGAGTCGGCGTGGCGGTGAGCCAGCGCGACAACATCTCTTGCAACTGCGCTTTCGTAAACGGCTTGGCAAGGTGGTCGTCCATCCCGGCGACGACACATTGTTCGCGATCGCCTTTCAGCGCATGGGCCGTGAGGGCGATGATCGGGAGTCGCCCGCCTGTTGCCGCTTCACGCGCGCGGATCTGGCGTGTGGCTTCCAGCCCGTCCATTTCGGGCATCTGACAATCCATAAACACGAGGTCGTAGGTCGTCGCGGCGGTTTTCTCCATGCCGATCCGCCCGTTCTCCGCGAGATCCACGCGATACCCGAGCACTTCGAGTAACGCGCGCGCGACTTCGCGATTGACCGCGTTGTCTTCGACGACGAGGATGTGCGGCGCGGTCGCCGAAGGGCCGGCGGCGGCCATCGCCGCGGCTGCGTGCTCGTTTTCGTCCACCGGGGAGGCCGAGCACGGCGCGTGCCCCAATACGGTGGCGATCGCCTTCAGCAATTCCGCGCGACGAATTGGTTTCGAGAGCGCGAGGTCGATGCCCGCGTTGTTGGCAGTCGCTGAATCGAGGATGCCGGAGGAGAGCATGATCAACGACGTGCCGTTGAAGCAGGCCTCGGCGCGAATCGAGCGCGCCAACATGAGCCCGTCGATGTCGGGCATGTGTAGGTCGAGCAGCGCGACGCGGAACGGCGCGTCGTTCGACACGGCATGACGCAGTGTCTCCAAGGCCTGGTCGGCATTGGTGGCGGCCACGGCCTGCATCGAGGCGTGGCCCAACATATCCAGCAAGAGTGTACGGTTGGTGGAGTGGTCGTCGACGATCAAGACCGGTACGCCGTCGAGGAGGAGGGATGACTGATCGTCCGGCACGGGGTGTGTCGCGCGCTGGAGCGGGACGGTGAACCAAAACGTGGAGCCGTGGCCGACCTGGCTGGTCAGGCCGACGGTTCCGCCCATCAAGAGCACCAGTTGTTTGACGATGGCGAGGCCGAGGCCGGTGCCGCCGTACTTACGCGTCGTCGAACTGTCGGCTTGCGAGAAGGCGTCGAAGAGCGTGGTCTGTGCTGCGGGCGGAATACCGATACCGGTGTCGGCGACCTCGAAACGAAGCATCGTGCGAGAGGCGTCGCCGAGGGCCGTGGAGGGCATCGTGTTCGAGCCGGCGGTCTGTTCGCGTGAGACGCGCACGATCACGTCGCCGCGTTCGGTAAATTTGAGCGCGTTCCCCAACAGGTTCATCAAGATCTGGGTCAGTCGGTGCGGATCGCTCTGCACCCAGCTCGGCACATCCGATTCCACACGACCGATAAGTTCCAGGCCCTTCGAGTGGGCCGCCTTGGCGAAGAGCGCAACGGCGTCGTCGACGACGGTGCGGATGTCGAAGTCGACGGTCTCTAGCGTGAGGCGCCCGGCTTCGATTTTGGCGAAGTCCAAAATGTCGTTCAGGATCGTGAGGAGATTCCGCCCCGACGTGAGGACCGTTTCCGTGTAGCGTTGCTGCGTCGGGTTGAGGGACGTGCCGAGCAGCAACTCGGTCATGCCGAGGACGCCGTTCATCGGCGTGCGGATTTCGTGGCTCATGTTCGCGAGGAATTGCGATTTCGCGCGGCTGGCCGCTTCGGCCGCTTCCTTCGCGGTTTGCAATTCCTGCACGGTGCGCGAGAGCTGTTCGGTGCGGTGAGCGACGGTCGCCTCTAGTCCTTCTTTGTGGCGTTGGAGTTGCGAGTCGCGGTCCTGCACTTGGGTCAACATGTTGTTGAACCCGGAGGCAAGCGCGCCGATTTCGTCCGTCTGCTTTTCCGTGGAGGCCCGCAAGCTATAGTCGTGCTCGGTCGAGATGCGGTCCATCGTGGAGAGCAGGGCGTGGATCGGCTTCGAGACAGCACGTTGCAACAGACGCGACATGCCGTAGGCCAACATCAGCGACGGGAGGAAAAAACCGAGGATGATCAGCAGTGTCCGCTGGAGTCGGGCATCGAGTTGCGCCAGGCTGGTCTGAATGTAGACGGAGCCCAAAAATTCGTCGTTGTGTACGATCGGGTGGTTGAGATGCAGCGACTGCTTGTCGAAGGTGTAGACATGTTCCCGGGCAGTGAGCGCGCTCGGCAAAGCTTTGGGCGGCGTGGAGGTTGCGGCGGCATACCGCACGAAGGTGCGTCCCGTTTTGTCGAAGGTGGCGGCCGCCATGATATGCGGGTGGTTCGAGACGGTCGCCAGTGTGTCGTAGGCCGACGTGCGGTCGTCGAAGCTCACGGCGGCAGTACTGTTGGCGGCGATGATCGTCGCCAACGAGGAAATTTCATGGACCAATGCGTCTTGCGCGGCCTTGCGGTCGGCCAGCACGATCGTCACCGATGCGAGGATGACGATCAGTCCACTCGCCAGCATGATCATCGCCGTCAGCTTGGACGCGATGGGAAGTCGCCGAAACCAATTCATCGAAACCGTGCCCTTATTGCCTTGGCCCGACCAGGTGGGCCAGTTTGATCAGTTGCGAACTCAGTTTCAGATGGGATTGCTGAGCCAGATCGAGGTTCAGTTCCAAGCCGATCTTTTCGTCGCGCTTCTGCAGGTTGATCATGACCCCTTGTTGCGCGCAGTGCGGGCGGTCGCAGACGGTCAGGATCGGGCGCTCAGCGACGACGTCCCACAGTTCCTCGGTGCGTTTCCCATCAAGCATGTCTACGTAGAGCAGGTGACAACCACCAGCGTCTCGTGGCGCGGCGATGTTTTTGACCGCGACCGAACGGCCTTGAATGGTTTTCCCAGCGATCCCGTCTATTGTGCCGCTAAACTGGTTGCCTGTCATGCAAAACGTCAGAGGCGAACCGGGCGGCGCTGTGTCCGAATCGGGCCATTCGACGAATTTGGCGATGTTGAAAAGCAGCGCCGACTTCAGCATGTACTCCGCCTGGGCGGCTGACTCCGCAGCAAACAGCCAGGCGCCGTCCAGCAGCACTATCGCAATCGACAGCAGCAGCGGCACGACACACCAACCCCACGATAGCCGGCTATTGTGGCGGAGGGATACCATCACCCCATCATACCTTCAATACCGCTCGACTCAGTAGCGCCAGGTGGCTTTGACATAGGCACCGCGTTGTATTTCCGAGCGTGCCTGCGGAATCAATGCGGTGCTGAACTCGGGGTGTTGGGCGTCCAACAAGTTTTGCCCGACCACCGCCAGTTCCCATTTCGGTGTCGGCCGCCATGCCACACGTGTGTCGAGGCTCACATAGCTGGGGATGTTGAGCGAGGAGAGGGTGTCCACATACCGTCCCCAGAGGTCGAATTCGATGTTGCCCGGCAATTTCATCAACGAGCGGATCGAGACCAGGTGTCGCGGGTCTCTCCCCGGGGTTTGGTTGCGTGTGGAATCCAACGAATCTGTCTGGCCCATACTCATGGTCAGATAGGTATACGAGGTTTGCAGCCGCCACCATTCGAGCGGGTGCCAGTCCAGCGAGACCTCCACACCCTGAGTCGTGGCGCGCAGTTTGTTGCCCACGCTGAAAGGCACCACCAGGTGGGGTGGAGCCGGCGACAGTTCCGGCGTCGGTGTGCCCGGTTCCAAGCTGAGCAGATGGTCGTATTTGTTGTAAAACGCCGCCACATCCACCGACAGGGTGCTGTGGAGTTGGGCGCGACCGCCGAGTTCGTAGGCCGTCAACGCTTCGTTCGTGAAGCCCCGATTGCCGAAGAGAGAAACCAGTGCCGGGAGCGGACCAGGATTTTGTGTCGTGTTTGGCGGGATCGTTTGGGCGGTCGCGCGGCCGTCGTCTTCCGCGCGCGAAGGCGTACGGATCCCGCGCGAGATAGCCGACCAGAACGTCAGGCTCTCGGTCGGTGTCCAGCGTAACCGCCCGTTGGGCTGCACGACAAATCCCGTCAGGTCATTGTGCTCGATCTTGGTGCCGACGATGAAGGCGAGTCGATTGGGAATCAACGCTATTTCGTCTTGGAGAAAACCGCTGGCCAAATTGATCGTGCGCGCAGAGGGCGAAAACTGGACGATGGGGGTGTTCATAATGTCATCGTGTGTCACGCGGTATCCCGCTCCCCAGACGATCCGATGCCGGTCCCCCCATGTAAAATTGTGTTGAGCGTCCACATCGAACGTATTGCGATGTTCGCTGAACGTACCGCTGTGGCGACCAGTGCCGTCGTAGTAGGCCCGCAAATTGAACGAGGACCGGCTAGTGAAATCATGCTTCCAATTGGCTAACAAGTTCGTGCCGTACATGCGGAGGCTGTCCGCATTCGATTGGCTATAGGGCGGAGTCAGTAGGGGCTGGTCGAAACTCGTGCTGGCCTTGCCGGTGTAATAATTCCCGTGGACCGACAGGGTGTCTTTCTCGCCGAGGTTCGAGTCGAGACGGAATCCTGTTCGGAGCTGGCGCCATCCGTCTGCGGCATTCGCGCGGTTGGGGAGGACGTAGTCGTCCCGCTCGAAGCCCTTGACGTACGCGCGCACGTGCGTGTTGTCCCCGAGCGAGGTCCCATAGCGAATCGTCCCGAAGCCGCGCTCTTCGGTACCTGCGCCGGCAACCATCAGGAGGCCCTGCGTGTCCTTGGCCTTTTTGGTGATGATGTTGATGACGCCGTTGACGGCGTTGGCGCCCCAGAGTGACGCGCCGGGTCCGCGGATCACCTCAATCCTGTCGATGTCCTCCAAGACCGTATCCTGGACGTCCCAAAACACACCCGAAAACAGCGGCGTGTAGAGCGTCCGGCCGTCCATCAGCACCAGAAGTTTGTTGGCGTATTCGGTGTTGAACCCACGGGCGGTGATGGCCCAGCGGTGCGCGTCGATACGTGCCACATGAATTCCGGGTGCCATACGAAGCACTTCCGGGATCGAGGTGGCGCCCGATCGGCGAATGTCTTCATTCGTGATGACGAACACCGCGCTCGCCGCTTGTCCGAGCGGTTGCGCCTCCTTGGCGACGGAGGTCACCTCGAGCGACATGAGTTGGTCCAGCGACATGTCCGCCAGGGTGTCGGTTCGGTTGGTGGTCGGAACTTGGTTCGCCGCCTGCGCCGCGCCGCACAGGAACAGCGTGCTCACAATAAAAAAAATGGATAAAAATATGTAATCCAGCAGGGGTTGCCTTGCTCTGGCCGCAAATCGCCCTCCCAGCGTCGTCGCATCCATGCGATCCTATTTCTCCTTATATGAAGTCTACATGGGCTTGCAGGGGCCCACTTCGCCAGCCTACATGAGATCGCAGTGGAGGCAAAACAATTGTTGTTTACGTAGTTGAGTTGGCTTCGTGTCTGGATGGCTGCGTGCACCGCTAGGTAGCCGTGCGCGCGGGGTTGCGGTGTGAGGGGAGGTGACTGCGACGCCAAGGGGCGGAGAGCGGGCTTAGGACCTCGGTCCGACCAGTCGAGCGAGTTTGATCAGCTGCGAGCTGAGTTTGAGATGGGCACGTTGGGCGGCGTCGAGGTTTAACTCGATGCTGATCTTGTCCTCGCGCTTCTGCAGGTTAATCATGACGCCCTGCTGGGCGCAGTCCGGGCGGTCGCACACGGTCAAGACGGGTCTCCCGCTCACGGCCTCTAAAAATTCGTCGGCGCGTCGCGGATAGTTCGTTTCGACAAAGAGGATGTGGCAGTCGCGTGCGTCCTGCAGATTGGGAGTATGTTTGATGACGACGGGGCGACCCTGCACGGATTTTCCTGCAATACTGTCGATGGTGCTGCCGAAGGCATCACCCGTCATGCACACCGAGAGAGGGGCATTGGCTGGGGCCGATTCCGCGTCCGGCCAGTCGATGAATTTGGCGATGTTGTACAGGAACGCGGCTTTCAACAGGTATTCGGCAGAGTGTCCCGACTCCAGAGCCTGGACCGTGGTGCTGGGCGATAGCGTGCAGACGAGTGTCAGCACGACTGCCGGGAGTGTGGCCGTCGGTCGTCCCCACGTGACGCGCCGGAAGCGCTGTCTGATTCGTCCCGCCATCGTGATGTCGTGCGGACTTAGTACCGCCAGGTCGCTTTCAGAAAAACGCCCCGCTGCACCTCGGCTTGGGCCTGTGGAACCAGGCTGGCCTTAAATTCGGCTCGCTGCGAATCCAAAAGATTTTGTCCGATCAACGCCAATTCCAGCTGCGGCATGGGTGTCCAGGCGATACGTGAGTCGAGGTTCACGTAACTCGGCACGCCCATCGACGAGAGCGCGCTGACGTAGCGACCCCAGAGGTCGAATTCCATATTGCCCGGCAAATGCATCAATGAGCGCATGGAGACCTGATGTTGCGGATTTTCGCCGGGGATTTGCTGCAGCGTGGTATCAATGCTGGGAGAGTCCGACAGCCGCATGTGCAAATACGTATAGGACGGCTGGAGGCGCCACCAGTCCAACGGCCGCCAGTCCAGCGAAATTTCTACGCCCCGTGTTTCTGCATGTCCGAGGTTTCGCACGTGCAGCGGCACAAGGAGATGCGGAGGGAGCGGCGTCAATTCCAACGTCGGAGTTCCTCGCTCGAGCGTTCGCAGGCGATCGTAGTGGTTGTAGAAACCGGCGATGTCGATCGACAGACGGTCGTTGAGCTGGGCACGCCCCCCAAGTTCGAATGCGTTCATCGATTCGTTGCCGAAATCGCGGTTTCCGATGAGGGCGGCCAGTCCGACGGGGGAGCCTGGAAAGACTCCGTTCGGCGGAATCGATTGGGAGTTCACGCGTCCATCGTCCTCGATGCGCGAAGGGGTGCGGAACCCTTTTGAGACGGCCCCCCAGAATGTCAGGCTGTCGGTAGGAGTCCAGCGGAGTCGCCCGCTCGGTTGGACGACCCAGCCGGTATAGTCGTTGTGCTCGATCTTGCTGCCCGCAATAAACGTGAGGCGATCGGGAACCAGCGTAATGGAGTCTTGCGCGAATCCACTGAAGAGGTTCACGCCGCGTTGGCCGGGGTTGATGATGATGGTCGGTGAACTGGCGATGCGGTCCTCGGTATAGCGGTACCCCACGCCCCACAGGAACTGGTGTCGTGAGCCCATGCGGAAGGAATGTTGGAGATCGAGGTCGTACGTCGTGCGATGTTCGGTGAAGGCGATGTTTTCCCGCCTGGTATGGTCGATGTAGCTCTGCACGATCAACGTGGAGCTATCAGAAAAGGTATGGGTCCAGCGCGCCAGTGCATGTGCGCCGGAGAGTTGAGTGCTCCCCAGGGCCTGTCGAGTGAACGGTGGCGTCAACAGCGGTTCGCTGATCTCGATTCCGGTTTTTCCGTTGTAGTAGTCGCCTTGGACGGTCAGGTTGTCCTGTGCCGAGAGGCTTGAGTCGGCACGGAATCCGGCGCGTGTTTGCCGCCAACTGTCGGATGCGTTCGTGCCGTTGGCACGGAGTAGATCGTCACGTTCGAAATGTTTGGCGTAGAGGCGAAAGTGGGTGTCGCTGCCGAGCGATCCGCCGTAGCGCAAAGTCGCGAAGCCACGTTCTTCCGTGCCGGCTCCAGCCGACGCGAGCAGGCCCTGCGTATCCTTGGCTTGTTTTGTGATGATGTTGATGACGCCGTTGACGGCATTGGCGCCCCAGAGTGCGGCACCTGGGCCGCGGATCACCTCGATCCGGTCGATGTCTTCGAGCACCGTGTCCTGGGCGTCCCAGAACACGCCCGAAAACAGCGGTGTGTAGATCGTGCGCCCATCCATGAGGACCAAGAGTTTGTTGCCGAACTCGCCGTTGAAGCCGCGCGAGGTAAGTGCCCAGCGGTGAGAGTCGATACGCGCCACTTGTAAACCCGGCGCCATCCGAAGGGCTTCCGGGATGGTGGTGACGCCGGACCGACGGATGTCTTCATTCGTGATGACGAAAACTGCGGCGGCGGCGTGCGCCAGCGGTTGGGCCTGTTTTTCGACGGAGGTGACCTGGACCGACATCAATTGTTCGAGCGAGAGTTCGGGTAACTGTTCGGTCGTGCCGTCCGTCGGGACTTGATTGGCGGCCCGGGCGGTGGAGAGCCACGGCGTCCCGAGGGACAGCAGCATAAGGACTAGGCCAAGGGACAAAAGGGCCGTTGGTTTGTACGTATATGTTCTTTCGTAGTCTGGGCGGGGAAGCGAGCCGGGTGCATCCATGCGGAACTCCTTCGACGCCTCATCCGATGAGGCGGCTGACGATCTCGAGCGTCTCGCCAAAAATCTTACACCAGCATGAGGGAGGCGCAAGGAAATTGCCGAATTGAACGTATCCCGGCTGGCGTGGAGAGCTGGTGTCTGGAGGACAGGGGGCGACGCTGGTAGATAGTACTTAGGGCACTTCCCCACCCCGTCGTAGGAGTTCCTCGCGGAAGATACCACAGACGATGGAAAACTCCTGTTCGGCTTGGGCCCAGAGGGCGCGGGCGGGCGCCGCATCGTCTGCACGCCCCGCCGCCTCCATGTCTCGATACATGCCGGAGAGGCGCATGGCGCCGAGGACGGCACTGACCGACTTCAGCGAATGGGCGACCTTGGCGATGGCGGCGGCGTCGGCGCTCTCCACGGCGTGGCGGAGGTCGTCCATTTTGCGTCCGGTGTCGCGAAGGAACATCTCCATAAAGTGGCAGAGCGTGTCCGGTTGGCCCGGTTCGTTGAGCTCTGCAAACATGGTCCAGGCGGCCTTATCGATGACGTCGCCGGGCTGGACGGGCGTAGCCGATGCGGTCGGCGCAGGTTGTGTCGGCTGCGAAGCGGCTGACACAGGGTTGGCTGATTGTGTGTGCGTGCACGTGGAGGCAGCACCTGTTTCTACCGCGTTCACGTCGGCTACCTGATGCGCTGTCGTATTGTTCTGCACGCGTCCAGGCGCTCCCAGTTCTTGGAGCTCGATCTGTCCTCGGCGAACGGTCAACCAATCGTCGACTACCTCGCGCATCCGCTCCTTCGTGAAGGGTTTGGTCAGGTAGTCGTCCATGCCGGCAGCAAGGCATTCTTCTCGGTCGCCCTGCAGCGCGTGGGCGGTGAGCGCGATAATCGGCAGGCGAGGGAGTGTGTGGTCCTGTTCCAATTTGCGGATGGCGCAGGTCGCGGCGTAACCGTCCATCCCGGGCATCTGGCAATCCATAAAGACGAGGTCGTAACTCGTGCGGCTGACGGCTTCCACCGCATCGCGACCGTTGTTGGCTAGGTCCACTCGGCAGCCGAGGTTCCGCAAAATAAGCGCGGCGACCTCTTGGTTGACTGGATTGTCTTCCACCACAAGCACCTGTGAACGCCGCAGGGCGCGGGCCTCCGCCAAGCTGTGGCGTGTAATCAGCGCGGGCTGTTGCGCGGGGCGCTCACCCGGATTTGTGCTCAGGATTTGGAGGAGGCAGTCGTACAGATCGAGATAACGGAGCGGCTTGGTCAAATAGGCGGCGCATCCAGCCGACACGGCCGCTTCGCCGTCGCCGCGTTGGCACAAGGCCGTCATGAGGACCATCGGAACGTCGGCGAATTCCGGCCGCAAGCGGATGGCAGTGGCCAGTGTCAGGCCGTCCATGTCGGGGAGCTGAAAGTCCATGATGACGGCGTGGATCGGTTCCTCCCGCAGGGTGGCGGTTTCCAGAAGCGCCAACGCATCGGCCGCCGATTGTGTCGCGACGACGACCATCCCCCAGCTCTGGAGATAGTGTTGCAGAATGTCCTGATTCACCCGATGCGCCTCGACGATACAAATACGTTTGCCCTTCAGGACGGTCGGCGTAATGTTGCCCGCAGGGACCGGTTTGGATTGCAACTTCAAGGGCAGGACGACCCAGAACGAAGTGCCCTTGCCGAGTTGGCTCTCGACGCCGATATGGCCGCCCATCAATTCCGTCAGTTGCTTCGAGATGGCCAGCCCGAGTCCCGTCCCTCCATACTGCCTGGTGCTAGAGCCGTCGACCTGGCTGAACGACTTAAACAGGCGAGAGAGCCCTTCGGGAGAAATACCAATCCCCGTATCGGTCACTTGAATGCGGACCCAGGCGGTCGAGGTATCCGCTGTTGGCGCCGGCTCCGGCTGCACCCGTACGGTGACTTCTCCCTGCGTGGTGAACTTGACGGCATTGGCGATCAGGTTGGTGAGGATCTGTCGGATTCGTCCCGGATCGCCGTGTACCGCCGTGGGAATATTGGCTTGGAAAAATCCTGCCAACTCGATCCGCTGTTGTTGGGCACGGCTTGCCAACTGATCCAATACCGATTCGACGAGGAGGCGCAGATCGAAATCGATGTATTGCAACTCCAATTTGCCGGCTTCGATCTTGGAGAAGTCGAGAATGTCGTTGATCAGCAGCAGCAGCGCTTCGCCGGAGCTGGCGATGGTCTCGACGTAGTGCTGTTGGGTTTTGTTCAGCTCGCTGCCTTTGAGCAACTCCGTCATGCCGATGACGCCGTTCATCGGCGTGCGGATCTCATGGCTCATGTTGGCGAGGAAGGCGCTCTTGGCGCGGTTGGCGGCTTCCGCGGCGTTTTTGGCGTCGCGTAATTCTTGTTCAGCGCGGCGACGTTCCGTGACGTCGATATTCACACCGACCAAGCGGCGTGTGAGGGTGCCGGCATCGAGCAAGAGCGAACCGCGCGAGAGCACCCATCGATACGTGCCGTCGCGATGGCACAAGCGGTATTCGCATTCATATTGGGGCTTGGCCGCATCGAGGACGCCGCGGATCTGTTCCATGACGTGGGGTTCGTCATCGGCGTGGAGTCGCGAGGTCCACGCCTCGATCGTATTGGGGAGGTCTGTCTCCGTATACCCAAGTTGGGCTTTCCATTCTGGTGAAAAGTACACCTGGTTGGTCGTGAGATCCCAATCCCAAATGCCGACATGCGCGCCTTGGACGGTCAAGGCCAGACGCGCCTGGCTCGTCCGGAGAGATTCCTCCGCTTCTCGCTGTTTCGAGATGTCCCGGACCGTGGCCTGCAATCCGTGCTGCCCATGAATCGTGATGCGAGTTAGGAGGACGGTCGTTAAAAATTCTTCACCCGAGAGGCGGCGATGCGTCCACTCGAAGAAGTGCGATCCCTGCGACATGGCGAGCCCGATCATTTCCTGCGCGCGGTCGGACGAGAGGGCGCCGTCTGGTTGGCGCTCCGGGGATAGGTCGGCTGGGCCGTGCGCTGTCAGGTGCTCTACAGAATCGGCTCCGTAGAGCGACACCGCTGCTGGGTTGGCAGCAGTAAAGCACCAGGTCGGCGGAAAGAGCAACACGATCGCGTCGCGCGAGGACTCGAACAGGCTGCGATACTTTTCTTCGTTGTCGCGCAAGCGCTGCTCGGCCAGTTGGCGTGCGGTAATGTCTTGCGATAGGCCGAGGATGTATTGCGGTGTGCCGTTGCCGTCAAGAATGGGATAGAGCTTTGTGTGCACCAGCCGGGACTGTCCATCCTGTGTCGTCAGTTCTTCTTCAGGGATGTCCAATAGTGATGCATCGGTAAGCAGGCGCCGATCGCGAGCGATGAGTTGCTCAGCCTGTCGAGGGGCATAGAGCTCCTCATCGGTTTTTCCGATGACGTGATCTCTCGACAGACCGGTCAATTCTTCGGCGGACTTGTTCCAGCGGATGTACGTGAGGTTCGCGGCATCCTTGGCGAATACCATGATCGGCATGGAGTCGATCAGCGAGTCCATGAACTGGTTGGCTTGTGCCATCTCCTGCTGCATGCGCCGACGTTCAGAAATATCTTCAATGAACGCGCTGAACACGTACGTGTCCCCGACCTTTAAGGGGCTGATGCTCATTTCGATTGGGAACGCCGAGCCGTCGCGCCGGAGGGCGAAGAGTTCGATCCGTTGCCCGATGATACGGCCCGTGCCTGTGGCGAGAAATCGTTGCAGGCCGCGGCGATGCGCCTCGCGGTACTGCGGAGGAATGATCAACTCGTCCAGTCGGCGCCCGAGGACCTCATCCGATTTCCAACCGAAGATCGTTTCCGCCTGTTTGTTCCAATGATTGACTTCACCCTCGGCATCCATGCCGATGACGGCGTCCAACGAGGTGTCGATGACGAGCCGGACACGCTCTTCACTTGCGCGGAGTGCACGTTCAGCCTTCGTGCGTTCGGCGGATTCGAGCGCCTGCCCGACTAAACTCGAGAGGAGCGACGCCGTTGAGGCCTCTTCGAGTACCCATTCTCGGGCGTTCCCGACATGCTCCACGCATAGCACTCCGACGCACTGTCCTCGCCACTGGACAGGTGCGTGGATGACGGCTGTGATGCCGTAGTGGGAGAAATACGTGTCGTTGAGTTCGTGTGTGCGGCGGTCGGTCTGAGCCTGGTCGGCGACGACGGTTGTTTCTGCGTGAAGTGCCGCCGCGTAGTCCGGATAGAGGGAGAGCGGCACTGCTCCGCCGGTGACATGGGTGCCTGCGGCGGCGTCGAACATTTCGGCGCAGGTTAAGGTCAGGCGGTCCTCGCTGAACATCCACACACTCGTACGTCCGACCGTCAGCAGGGCGGCGGCACTCGTCGTGATGGCGCGGAGTGCCGCGATGATGTCGCCGTCTTGGAGTGCTGCGCTTCGGGTGAGCCGAAGGATCTCGGATTGACGGTGGAGCACATGCCGTTCATGGGCGGCGCGCATCTCCTCTTTCCGACGCCGGTCCGTGGTGTCTTGAAATACGAGTACAGCACCGGAAAATCCGTCCGCATTCACCACGGGGTTCAACGAGAAAGAGACGGGCACAACAACGTCGGCACCGACGCGAAACCAGGCGATGTCTTCCTCGCGGCGGCGCCCGTCTGAAACGGAGGTTAGAAGGTCCGACACCGGCAGGGGTTCGTTCAGATCGTTGCCCAGCAGGATGTTCAGCAATTCAGCCAGCGGCCGGCCGATGTAGTCGGCGGTGGAGCGATGCAGCAGTTGCTCTGCGGTCCGGTTCAATGTCCGCACGAGACCGTCTTTGTCGATGCTGCAGACGCCGACGCCAAGCGACTGGAGGAGAACGTGGAGGTTGTCGCGTTCCTCCGCGAGGAGCTTGGCGCTGTTGATGCGGTGTGTTTCATAGAGTGACGTCATCTCCTTGGAGGAGAGTTCGAGCGATCGTTCCAGGAGTTGATTGCGTTGGTCCGCCGCCTGGTAGGTGTCGCCGACCTTCGCGAGGAACTCCTGCCATAACGCCGTCGTCGGTGCGTCGGTGTCCAGCAACCCCAGCTTGCGCAGTTGTCGTGCGACCGTCGGATGCATTGTCGCCTACGCCTCGCCGATCGTCGTGAGGGTCATGGTCTGATTGTGGAGGTGGCATTGACCGGTCGTGAACGGCGAAATTTCGCCGTACGAATAAAATCCGATCTGCGAGGTATCCGCCGGGAGCGCGCTCTGGGTGGCTTCGATTTCCTCCTCTGCGCGTTCGCCAAGGATGAGGCGTCGGCCGACACAGCTGATCGCCAGTGTCAGAATTGGTCCCACCGGTGTGGCGTGCGAGGTTTTAGCGGCCAGCGCCGCGTCTGCGGCGCCCGTGATCAATCGATCGAAGTTCGCGCGCATCAGTTGGGCCAGGTGCCCCTCTGGGATGTTGCCGGCGAAGGTCAGGGACTGGGCGGATTCGTCGACGGCTAAGATCGTTCGGACGACTTGTTTGGTGTGGCCGCTGCTTTCTCGGAGTGCGAGCGGAAAAAGGAGGCCTGTCGCCGGTAAGCCTGCCGCACGTTCTCCGAGATATTCCTTGTACAACTGCAACGCTGGTTTGTCGTCCAATTCGTACAGCACATTGTCACGGGATTTGGTGACTCGACGTTCCGGCCCAAAGTTGTCCCAACCGCCTTTCGAGCCGTGTCCCACACGCAGGGCGGCGCCGTAGATCCCCACCGCGGTCACATGCTGTTGCACAGGACGCCGGTCTTTCAGGACCCAGGTGCGTTGGAAGCGGTCTCCGTCTGCCGCCAGTCCACCCGACACAACCACGGAAGGGGGAAGTCCGGCATTGAGTCCTGCGACTAACGCGCTGCCATTGACCACGAGGCCGTCGGAAAGGACGAGGACTAGGCGGAGATCGGGGGCGGCAAGATTCGCCGCGATTTGCTCGCCTGCTCTATAGGATGCGCTCGCGTCCGTTACGCACGCCGAAGTTATCCGAAGTTGGGAACGTTCAAAGTGGATTATCCCGACGGAATAGGTTCGATCGGAGATGCGCTGGCCAAGAATTTCCCCTGCTGTTGAACATCCGAGTGCAAGCGCGTGAGGATAGGACGAGAGCAGCGTGCTCACGCGCTCCGGGGCATCGAGTGCGTCAGATGGGCCGAACAACAGAATGAGCGTGTGCGGGGAATCGGGGATCGCCGTACGCAGTGCGTTTGGTTGTGCAGCAGACGCTGGGAATGAATAGGTTTCTATCAACATCGCAAATCACCTCGGGATCCTATCGGTAAAATGCGGCTGATTCTTAAGGAGTTGCATAGCCCATGGGGAAGATGTGCGAGGTCTGAATAAGGAGGAGTGAGGGCACGTATGAAGGCAACCCCGTCAGGGCTGCCGAGAGCAATGCCCGTGGATTATCGGATTTATGAAGTGAGGGGACCGCTGGTAGCGCGGTTAATGTCGGTGGGCAATCTGTTAGCGAGGGTAACGCGCTTCTATGGTGGAGCTGAGACCGCCGCGAGCAGTGAATTGGCCGCGGACGGTCGCCTTGATCGGTTTGCACGAGGCGACAAGGTCGTCGAGGATTTTGTTGACGGCATTCTCGTAGAAGATACCGAGGTTTCGATAGGCGTAGATGTAGAGCTTCAGGGATTTGAGTTCGAGGCAGGATTTGTCGGGCGTGTAGGTGAGGGTGATGGTGCCGAAATCGGGGAGCCCTGTCTTGGGGCAAATGGCGGTGTATTCCGGAATATCAATGGTGATCTCGTACCCTCGGTATTGATTCGGGAAGGTTTCAATGCGCGGGAGTTTTGCATCGATCCCGCTCTTGGCATGGCGGCTGTTGTAGCCGAGTGACGTTGTTTTGCGCGGGCTCATAGTTGCGTCATCCACTCCGTTTGGCCGATCGATTCCAATTTGAGATACATCGCAACCCAGGGGCATTTCATCTCTGGGTACACTTCGCAGAGCCCGCCTTTTCGCACGCCTCCACAGGGACCGTGGCTCATAAACTTCGGACATTCCGATTTCGGCGATCCGTCGGGAGATGGCGGACGGTTATGGACCCCGCCCATCCGGCGGTCGGCCTGCGACTCTTCGTCCGGCGATGCATCTTGGCTCAGCTGAATGTGTACACGAATAGGCATGGGCGGGAGTGTATACCGGTTTCTTGAGTATGAGCAATTTACGAGTGGAATTTGATCGCCCCTCTCGGCACGCGGCTTCCATCCCATGCTTGAAATTGTAAGCGCGTAGTACCAACGGCCTATCCGTGAAGAGTGTGGTAGGCCTTCTATCAAATTGTGTGGGCCTTCTGAAAGTTTGCAATGAATCTGAGGAAAATTATACACTTCCACCGCTTTGATGGAAGCGGTGGCGGGCCGGTTGCGTTGACAGTTTTTTTTTACCTTTGTTAGACTGCGCGCCGTTTGATTCTGTACTAATGCACACCTCGCGTTTTTCGTGCCACAGAGTCTGCACTTGCGCCCACGCTGCTGTCGTTTGGATGTGTCACGGAGTACCGTCGCCTCGCCCTGCGAAGCGAACTACATAAGGAGGTTCCATCCATGAGTCTCGATTACGTCAAATTCACCGGTGGGTTTGAAAAGTTCATGCCCAAAGAATATCGGGATATGGTGGAGCACGGCCCCTTTGGAAAGAAGGTGACGGTCTCGCAGATGGGTGCCTTCAAAGAAGTCCTTGAAGAGCATCCGATGTGCGCCGGTTGCGCGATGACCCTCTTTATCCGCTTGGCGATGATCGCGTTCCCCAATCCTGAAGACACCATCACAGTCGGCACGGCCGGATGCGGTCGCTTGGCGATCTCGCAGGCGGCGATCCCCTTCGTATACGGAAACTACGGTGACCAAAACGGCGTAGCCAGCGGTCTTTCCCGCGGGCTCCGTCTTCGTTTCGGCGACAAGCCTAAAGATGTGGTTGTCATGGCGGGCGATGGTGGAACGGCGGACATTGGGTTCCAGCAGGTCTTGCACTCCTGGTTCCGTAAAGAGCGCTTTACCACCATCATGTTGGACAATGAAGTGTACGGCAATACCGGTGGCCAAGAGAGCGGCATGACCAATCGAGGTGCCGTGTTGAAAATGGCCCCGCTCGGCAAGAAGTTCGAAAAGATGGACATGGTGCAGATGGCCAAGGTCGCCGGGTGCGCATATGTGGCTACGGTCGTCCCGAACAATCCTCGCCGGGTCGAGAGCGTCATCAAGAAGGCGGTCTTGATCGCCCGCGAAGTGGGATCTACGTATATCCAGGCCTATACGTCGTGCAACATCGAATACGCCATCCCAACCGACAAGGTGATGGAAGACGCGAAGAATGTTGAGAACGACCGGTATGCCTTCTCCGAATACATCAGCGACGAAGCCAAGCAGTACTTGGCTGAGCGATATGGGTACAAAGAGTTCTTGCCCAAGCCTGGAGCTCCTGCAGCGGCGATTCCCGGTAAGGCATAACGGACGGTTTCAGAGGGAGGGCGACCATGGCAAAGCGTTTTAACATTCGAATGGCTGGCGTCGGCGGACAGGGTGTCGTCACTGGATCTCACATCCTGAGTACGGCCGTGATCAACGCCGGCGGCGAAAGCACGATCGTGCCGTTCTACGGATCCGAAAAGCGCATGGCACCGGTCGAGAGCTATGTGCGCGTTTCCGACGAGCCCATTTACGAGATCGGGGAAATCACCTTCCCTCACATCATCATTATTTTCCATCCGCAAGTCATCACGCACGGCAAGTCGTACACGATGCCCTTCTACTTCGGCTTGAAGGAAGAGGGAATCGCCCTCATCAATAACGACGGGCCGATGAAATTGCACCGCGACCAAGCACGCGAGCTCGAAGAGCGGAAAGCCAAGCTCTATTATTTCCCTGCGACCAAGATTTCCTTGGACGTGGCGGGTATGGACTTGGCAACCAATATGGCGCTCATGGGCTGTATCGGCGCGATTACCGGTCTCACGACGATGGCAGGTCTTGAGCAAGCCGTGAAGGACCGGTTCCTCGGCAAGGGCTTTGTCGTGTCCGGTGGTACGGCAGCCCTTGATAGCGTGGTCGAACGTAAGTTCAAAAAGAAACAGGAACTCATCGAGAAGAATGTCGCCGTCATGCGGGCAGGGTGGAATTACGCTGTCGACAACAAGTGGGCGGCGTCGGACGTCAAGCGAGCGGAAG
This sequence comes from Nitrospiraceae bacterium, assembly GCA_046351095.1. GTDB lineage: Bacteria > Nitrospirota > Nitrospiria > Nitrospirales > Nitrospiraceae > BQWY01. Next base: position 1,656,444 of record JAXLZC010000001.1, on the reverse strand, counting down.
CCCCTGCTGCCGCCGCGAGCGCATAAAGGAGTCCCATGTACCTCGTAGCGGATATCGACGTAGAAATTTGCGCAGCAAAAAGTTGCAAGCTGTGTACGCAGTACTGTCCGGAAGCCAACACCATTCTCTATAGCGATGAAATGGGGAAGGATAAGGGTTTCAAGTACGGATCGGCGTATGTGGCGGTCGATCGGTGCAAGGGCTGCGCGCAATGCGTGTGGGTCTGCGACAACATGGCGAAGAACAATGCCATCAAGATGATCATGATCGATCAGCTGCCGAAGGCTGCGCTGACCGATAACATTACCTATGGTGAGAAGACGACGACCGCAGTGCTCACCAGTCCGCTCGTTGGGTAATGCACGAAAGGGGAGTTGGTGTGGCTACGACGCAAGACACGAGAGAACGGATCATTGTCCCCGGCCCTGCCGGATTCCATCCGCCGTCCGCAGCTCAGCTGGGCGTAGCCCTGCCTGATCCTGGTCAGGGGTTATACTACGGTCTCCTTGAGACAAACGAAGATGTCGTCATTGAGGAAATGGCTCGGAAAATGTTGACGAGCCCCAATGCCACGATCTTCCCGGGCCCGATGGTGTTGTGGGCGTGGAATGCGCATGCGATCGAAAAGGCGAAGGCGTTGCTTGAAATCGCTGCGCAGATTCCGGAAGTCATGATCATCCCCATGCCGGACTATCGCCCGAAGTATCCCAAGATCGATCCGGAAGAGGTCATCAATCCGAACCATCCGAACCTGACCATTTGGGGCAATAAGATTGAAGCCTGTATCTTCGTGGGTGTGCACTGCCACTACGCGAATTTGACTCTCAAAATGATTCGTGCAGGGACGAATTGTTGCACGATGGCGATTTGTGCCGAGCAGGGCCATGAAGACGCAATGTTGACCATTCGCGATTCCGACACGCTCAAGTTGAAGAAGACCGTACAAATCTTTAAGCGCGTGCGAGAGCAAATGGGTATCAAATTGCCGGAGAATGGTGAAAACGTTCGGTTTACCGGCACGCAATCGAAAGTCCACGGTGGGAAGACCCATACGAACCCGCTCACATTTGCCCCGACTGTGTTGGGTGCTGCAGGCGCATCTGCTTTTGGTCATTCGGCCGAACAGATGAAGCGTGAGGGCTAACCACGCCTTGAGGCGTATCCGATACGAGGTGTCACAATGAGTGAAGCAGTCAAGCCAGGCGATCCGGCTACGAGCGTTGCGGCCCCCAAGCCGGAGGTCAAGAAAGATCCGCACGCTGAAGCAAAGAAGCAGCGTGTGGTCACGCCGGAGTATCTGTTTTTGGAAGCTCCGCGCACGAAGGAATTTATTACGGGAAGTGAAGCAGCCAAAGAGGCTATTCGACGCTCGAACGTCGATTTGGCCATTGCGTATCCGATCACCCCACAAAGCGAGACCATGCAGCTGGTCGGTGTGCTCTACGGAGAAGGCTATGTCAAAGAGTATTACCGTGGGGAAGAAGAAGTCGGTGTGATGGCGGCTATCGCCGGCGGTTCGCGCGCCGGAGTTCGATGTTATACGGCGACGGCGGGTCCCGGCACCTTGCGCGGTTTGGAAGGTATCGCCTCGTGGCCTGGTCATCGTCTCCCAGTCGTGGCTATGTTTACGTGTCGAGTGGTGAATGCCCCTTTGGCCATTCAGCCCGATAACATCGAAGTGTCGTACCTACTGAATTGCGGCATGATCGTGTTCCATGCCGAAAATCAGCAAGATATGTTCGACTTTACGTTGGCTGGATTTACCATCAGCGAGAAGAACGATGTCACCTTGCCCGTCGGCGTATGCTGCGACGGATTCTTTGTGACGCATGCTCGCGGGTATGTTCGCATGCAGGATCGGAGCATGAAGCTTCCTCCGCGTGAAGCCTATCATGGTGCGGTTCCTGTGTTGGATGCGGAAAATCCACCCGCCCGCTTGTCTCGCGACGCCCCGGTTCAGAAATCCAACTTCATGGCCTACAACATCCATGCGGTTTGGCAACAAGAAGTGTGGGCTGCAGTCGAGCGCTCGCGGAAGTATATCAATCAGTACCTCGGCGGTCTTTTGACGGCGGAAAATGTGGATGGCGCCGAGGCAATCATCATTGCCTCCGGAAGCGCCGCTGCGCAGTCTCGTGAAGCCGTTCGGTTGTGCTCCGAGAAGGGGATTAAGGTCGGGCTGATCAAGATTCGCTCGCTCCGTCCATTCCCGACCCAAGAATTGCGGCAATTGTGCGGGAAGGCGAAATTGATCGTTGTCCCGGAGTTCAACTATGTCGGTTGGTTGGCCAAGGAAGTGGCCACTGCAATCTACGGCTATTCAAAAGCAAAGATCATCGGCGGTCCTCGTGTGTACGGAGGACAGTCCATGCCGGTGGAGTTGATCGTGGATGAAGTAGAGTCTGGATTGACCGGCAAGAAATCGACGAACGTCGCGCTGTCTTCGGTGATGGGTGGCGCTGTGAGCCCGGACGAAGTGGCTCAGTTCATGCGCAGTATCTAACGATCTGCGTGTCGGTAGAAAGACAAGAGCCCGGCAGGTCCTGGACCTGCCGGGCTCTTGTCTTTTGTGTAGTCTGCGATTGTGACTTGAGATCGAGACGTTCGAATCTAGCCCTGAATGTCTTCCTCGATCATATCAGGACTTTCCGGCATGCCGTGCGCAACAAACTTCGCGTAAGAGAGATAGATGAGGCTGCTGTCTCGCATCGCTCTCGCCCCTTGGCTCACGCGTTCGAATTTCGTAGGATCAGATCGTTCTCCCGTGTGCTGGGTGTTCACGTATTCGGCGAGCAGCTTGTTGTAACGCTCCATCGCCTGTTCGACCTCTTGGTACGCCCGTAATATCTCGTTTGTCATGGATTCTCCTCGTACTGTGGTCAGTACGATACTCTATGGTGTTTTCCGGGGTCAATGAAGCTATGTCACCACAGCGACTCGTTTCGCCTGAGGTACTCGCCTCGATTGCCGAAATATCGAATTATCAAATTGTTGAGCCTGAGGTCATAGCATCGTGGGTAAGGGATTTATGGCGGCTCTTTACCAAGGATCGTCAGCGCCTTGAGCGAAACTATCTGGAGAATGCGCAATTACGAGCTGAGTACCTTCGATACTACCTCCCGGTGAATGCGGCCAAAATCCATTCAGTTCTCAAGGAATTGCCGCCTAGCGACGATATTCCGGAGCGAAAATCCTATCGTGTCCTCGATGTTGGAGCTGGCCCAGGTAGTGGATCGCTCGCAGTTCGAGAGTGGGCTCGTGCATCAGGGTGTGCCGAGACAGCCATCAATGCGGTGGCGATCGACAGGTCGAGGCAGGCACTCACGTTGGCCCAAACACTATGGTCTTCGGTCGCACAGAAGCAAGTGGACCTTGCAAGCACGTTTCAGAGTGATGTGGTGAACTTGGAAAGTGCGTCGGAAGTGCGACGATTTCTTGGAACCCAGTCCGCAGGATTCGACCTGGTGATTATTGCCAATGCGCTGAATGAGTCCTTCGTCGGTGACCGTGATCCGGTGGGGCGGCGAGTGAAGGTTGTCGGCCAGTTGTTGGATGCGTTGAGCCCGTCAGGGTCATTGGTGATACTAGAGCCGGCGTTGCGAGAGCCGACACGGGAATTGCACGCTCTCCGGGATCAACTCATCGCAAAAGGTTTGTGCCATGTCTATAGCCCTTGCCTGCATGAGCGGCCCTGTCCCGCGATGGTCCACGCTGAGGATTGGTGCCACGAAGAGCGACCGTGGGATCCACCGGATGATATCGTAGCGATGGACCGACAGCTTGGGTTTATCAAAGACGCCTTGAAATTCTCATACGTCGTACTCAGGAAGGATGGAGCAACCATCGTGCCGCGAGCGCCGGAGCTGGCTCGTATCGTAAGCGAGCGGCGTCCGAGTAAGGGGCAGTTGCGGTTATAGGTGTGTAGCGATTCCGGTCGGCTGGATATAGGGCGATTAGATAAGGAGCGGTCGCCTCAAAATGCGGCCTGGGACGATTGCGTAAGGGGCACAATCATAAGAATTGAGGGTGTGGGCGGGGAGGAGAATGAAAGCCATCGGCGGCTTTCAGCGGAGAATCGTATCGATATTGTGCGAAATATCTAAGCGCTAAGCGCAAACGTTTCGAAAAGGCAAGGTGCTAATCCGCCTCAGGCTCCGAGCTGCCATGTTGATGGCTGACTCGGTCTTCATCAAACAGTTCCGCCATTTCCTCTGCCATCAGCTCGGCATCGTTCGGAACGGACACCAGTGGCAATTCACGACGCGGCTTCGCCGGCGGCGTGGCTGCGGATGCTTCCGGCGATGGTTGTTTTTTCTCCACGGCATCAATCCTTTCGCGTTATCTCTATATTCTTACTCAAACGCTTCCAGAGAACTGCGTTCTGGGAAGATGTGCCCGCAGGCCTTACAGGTGACGAAGTAGTAGGCCTCTCGAACTGAGAGGACGATTCGGAAATCGAGTTCGACGCCCCGTGCTTGGCAGTGCGGGCAGGGCACCGTCTTGAGTAAGTAAGGAATGTCCGGTTGCGTACGTTCGTAGAACTCCATGTCGCTGTGTACGGGGAAGTTGTATCGACACTGAATACACGCAGCACGCCAGTCCGATCCCTGCTGCATTGTGCGTCGATCAATCCAGAACTTCTGCGATTTGCAGATCGGGCAGTGGATTTTTCCGAGTCTGGCTTCGATTTCTTCGACAGCGAGCTGTGCCATGGATATCCTTGGTCGGGAAGGGAGAATCAGTATAGCGGCGGTATCGCGGCAACAACAAGTCTCAACTCTTTGTTTCGGATAATGAGCGGAGGGTCCTGGTCTAGAAGCCAGCTAGATGAACGTCTGCAGTCCCACCTCCTCAAACGTAGGGGCTGTGCCCTCAGGATGGGGCACTCCTTCCCTGGGGAGACACACCGTTTCGCAGGTGGAAGGGGGAGCCAAAGAGAGCCCAGCGTGCGATCAGTTGTCTGCTAGTCTCCTGGTTCACGTGCGACGAACCACAGGAGACACGCATGTTTCGACACGTCCTTCTGCTTCTGTTGATCATGGTGATCGGCGGGACGACCGGGTGCGCCTCGTTGATCGTGCAAGATACAGATTCGTGGTATGAGGCGACGGGAAAAGTCACCACGCGAGTGGTGTTGTTTTGGCCGACTATGATGATGAGTGAATTCGCCATCGATACGTACAAGCATGCCAATGACGTCGACGATGCGGAAGGTGAAACAGGCCAGCCCACGCCTTATTATCTGAGTAGTCCTGTCGTGCAAGGTGATCAAACGCCCTCGACGGTGAGTGCTGCCGACATGCGCTCTGCGGCACTCTAATGCAGTGACGTTCGAGCTTAGGGCCTAGCCGTCCGGCGCAATGTCTCTTTCCTCTCGTTTTAGAACAGGTGGTTGCCCGGTTCGTTCCCTGCAGGTTGAGAGCGCTACCCCTCTGTGCGATGATCCGAGCTCGTGAACTGATCTCGCCCAACTCTCACTTCTTGTTATGCCGGAACTTCCCGAAGCAGAAACTGTTGCTCGCCAGCTCCGCGCCGGTCTGCTGGGGGCGACGCTGACTGCGCTCGTTGTGCAACGACCTGACATTGTTCAGCAGGGCTTAGCAACCAGTGCCTGGTACCAAGGGTGTGTACTCGACTCTGTCGAGCGACGTGGGAAGAGCGTCGTGCTGGGATTTCAAAAAAGCGGACTGCTCAGGTATTTGGTGGCCGAACTGGGAATGACCGGTCTGCTTCTCTTCCTGGGCAGAGATCAGTCGTATGCCAAGCATACCCATGTACGAATGAGTTTTAGTGGTGGATCAGTGGAGGAAGTTGGGTATTGGAATCCACGACGATTCGGGAGGATTTCATTGCTGGATGAGCTTGGCCTCTCCGATTACACAGAACGACGGTTTGGCCTCGACCCACTCGCAATGTCCTGGGAGTCGTTTTGGGACGCGTTGCACGCGAAGCGGGTGCGCATAAAGTCTTTGCTGATGGATCAGCGGTGGATGGCGGGAGTCGGGAACATTTACGCCAACGAGATTCTCTTCCGTGCCGGGATCCATCCGGAGAGGCGGGCTGATCGCCTGTCCCAGCTTCGTGGGCGAAGGCTCTTCGAGCAGACTCAGGCTGTGTTACGCGAGGCGATTGAGTGTGGCGGGTCGAGTATTCGGGATTTTATTGCGCCAAATGGGGAGCGCGGTCGGTTTGCCTCGCGCCATTTGGTGTATGGGAAGGCCGATCAGCCCTGTCCGAGCTTGTGTGGCGACATCGTTCGGCTCTCAAAAGGAGCGCGCACGTCGTTTTATTGCCCGCGATGCCAAAAATAACTGGAATGTCACGAGTCCGCCGCAAGTAATGATGCTGGACATCGCGCGATCTCCGCATATAACCCTCGCTTTGGGGCTTAGGACTTATGCTCAAATGGCCTTAGGCCCTTTGGGGGTTGAGGTCCCAACCCAAATCCGCTAACCTTTCGCTCCCTTAACTGCCTTTTCGCAAAGGAGCCCGCTGTCATGGCCAAGGTTCTCGAGGGTCCCGGAATGGGACTGATGAAGAAGTGGGGCATTCACGTCCCGAATTATGTCGTCGTTACGTCCGCGGATGAGCTCACCAAGCTTGGGCAAGCCAACGAATGGCTCCAAAAAGCGAAGTTGGTGGCAAAGGCGCATGAAGCGCTCGGTTCGCGCTTTAAGCTTGGCCTCGTGAAGGTCGGGCTCGACCTAAAGGGCGCCATCGACGCGACCAAAGAAATGATCGGCAAGCAGGTCGGGAGCATTACGGTGACGCAGGTCATCGTCTCCGAAATGATCGCCCACAAAGAAGAGTATTACTGCGCGGTGAAGTCTACGCGTGAGGGTACGGAAATTCTGGTGGCCAACTGCGGTGGTATCGAAGTTGAGTCCAACTGGGAGCGCGTAAAGCGTTTGTGCCTTGGCGTCGGGGAGCAACCGACTCCTGCCGCACTTGAGAAGCTGGCGAAGGATGCTGGGTTTACCGGGCCCTTGGCCAAGAAGATGGGTGAGTTTGCCGGAAAGATGTTCACCTGCTTCGATAATGAAGATGCGCAGTACCTTGAGGTCAATCCCGTGGTGACTCGTGAGAGCGACGGCGAACTCGTGGCTCTGGATGCGGTCACGTTGTTGGACGGGGATGCGAAGTTCCGCCATCCGGACTGGAATTTTGCGTTTGCCGCCGAGTTCGGCCGTGCCTATTCCAAGGATGAGACCGAGGTGATGGCGGTCGACAGCAAGATCAAGGGGTCGGTGAAGTTTATCGAAATTCCCGGTGGGGACACAGCCATGTTGCCGGCGGGCGGCGGGGCCAGTGTGTATTACTCGGACGCCGTGGTGGCCCGGGGTGGAAAGCTGGCCAATTACGCCGAGTACTCGGGCGATCCGCCGGACTGGGCGGTCGAAGTGTTGACCGAGAAAGTCTGCTCGCTTCCCGGCATCAAGAACATCATTGTCGGTGGCGCGATCGCGAATTTTACCGACGTAAAGAAAACATTCGGCGGCATCATCAACGGCTTCCGCAAAGCGAAGGGCGAAGGCAAGCTGAAGGGCGTCAAAATTTGGGTGCGCCGCGGTGGGCCACGCGAAAAAGAGGGCCTTGACGCCATGCGGGCGCTCAAGGACGAAGGATTCGATATTCACGTCTTCGACCGCAACACGCCGCTGACGGATATCGTCGACAAAGCGTTGCAAGCGAAGTAGCGACGATCGCGCCCGACGGCGAGGCGGCCTGAGCGGCCTGCTCGTGCCTCGGAGTATTGCGCCCATTCAAGTACGAGGAGAGGGAGACTGCAATGAGTATTCTGGCGAATAAGGACACCCGCGTGGTCATTCAAGGCGGGCAAGCCGGTGTCAATGCCGCACGCCGCATGGCGGAGTTTTGCTACCTGATCAAGCGCCCGTTGAATGTCGAAGCCTTCGTCTATCCTCCCGATGCCGGCAAAACCAACGAAATTCCCTACGGGAGCGGCTTGATCGCCATCCCCGTCTATAAGTCCATCGCCGAGGCCACGAAGAACCATCCGACGATCAATACCAGCCTCGTGTACATCGGCGCGGATCGGGCGATGAAGGGCACGATGGAAGCCCTTGACGATCCCAATATCAAAGTCGTGTCGATGATCACCGAGGGCGTGCCGGAAAAGGATGCCAAGTTGCTCGGCGCGCATGCGCGGAAGCTTGGCAAGGTGTTCAACGGTCCTTCGTCGATCGGCATCATTTCGGCGGGCGCCTGCCGGTTAGGCGTGATCGGCGGCGCGTTCGACAATCTCGTGCTCTCGAAGCTTTATCGCGAAGGGTCCTTCGGGGTTATTACCAAGTCCGGCGGTTTGTCGAACGAGATCATCTGGATTTGTTCGCAGTTCGCGGACGGGATCACCACGGCAATCGGTATCGGCGGCGATGCCTATCCCGGTACCGACTATGTCAGCTACCTCGAGATGTTCGAGAACGATCCACAGACAAAGGCCGTGGTCATCGTCGGCGAAATGGGCGGCGATCTGGAAGAGCGTGCGGCCGAATGGTACGGCGCGAAGAAACGACGGGTGAAGTTGATCGGCGTTGTCTCGGGGTTCTGTCAGGAAAGCTTGCCGAAGGGCATGAAGTTTGGACATGCGGGTGCGAAGGAAGGCATGAAGGGCGAAGGCTCCGCGCGCAGCAAGTCCGACGCGCTGAAGAAAGCCGGCGCTATCGTGCCGCCGACGTTCGGCGCCTTAGGCCCTGCCATTAAGGAAACCTATCAGGAGTTGCTGAAGTCGGGACAGGTGAAGGAGCCAGTCGAGCCGGCTGTCCTTCCACGGCTACCCAAGTCGGTGGAAGAAGCGATGAAGGCGGACGAGGTGATGGTGGCGCCGTTGATCCGGACGACCATCAGCGACGACCGCGGCGACGAACCTTGTTACGACGGGTATCCGGCTTCGGAGCTGATCAATAAAGGCTACGAAATTCCCCACGTCATCGGTCTGTTGTGGGACAAGCGTCTGATCTCCAAGCAGGAAGCGGAGATCATCAAGCGTATTATGATGCTGTCCGCGGACCACGGTCCCTGCGTCAGTGGTGCCTACGCGACGATTTTAGCGGCCTGCGCGGGGATAGGTCTGTCTCAATCCGTGGCGGCGGGCATGATCATGATTGGTCCGCGTTTCGGCGGCGCCGTAACCGACGCCGGTCGATTCTTTAAGTATGCCGTCGATAATAAAATGTCCGTGGATGAGTTCTTGGCCTACATGAAAAAGAACCATGGCCCGGTGCCCGGCATCGGCCATCGTGTGAAGAGCCTGCGCAACCCGGACAAGCGCGTAAAAGAGTTAGTCGGGTATGTGAAGAGCCTTCCCATCAAGACGCCGTGCCTCGACTTTGCGTTGCAGGTCGAGCAGGTGACCGCTGCGAAGAAGGACAATTTAATCCTCAACGTCGACGGAACAATGGCGGCTGTGTTGGTCGACATCGGGTTCCCGGTGGACAGCCTGAACGGCTTCTTCATCCTCTCGCGCACGATCGGGTTGATTGGGCATTGGGTGGACCAGAAGCGCCAGGACAGCCGTTTGATTCGTCTATTCGACTACTTGGTCAACTATGCGGCGCCGAAGCGGCGCGAAGTGCCGCCGTTGAAATAGTACTGAGTACGAAGTGCTGAGTTCCGAGTGGCGAGCGTTGTTCCGCACTCATCAGTCAGCACGCAGAACCTGAAGGAGTGATTGATCATGTCGATGGATCTTGCCAAGAAGCTCTACGCCAAAATGCCGGACGTGTTCGCCAAGGCCAGGAAGAAATTCGGCCGTGGCCTGACGCTGTCGGAAAAGATTTTGGTGTCGCATGCCGACAACTTCGACACGCAGACGTGGGAGCGCGGCAAGGCCATGTTGGCGCTGCGCCCGGATCGTGTGGCCATGCAGGACGCGACGGCGCAAATGGCGATGTTGCAGTTCATGCAGGCCAACAAGAAAAAGGCGGCGGTGCCCAGCACCATCCATTGCGACCACTTGATCCGTGCGGAAATGGGCTCGGAAAAAGATCTCCTTCGCGCGATGGACGAAAACAAGGAAGTCTATAACTTCCTTGCTTCCGCCGCGAAGAAGTACGGCATCGGGTTCTGGAAGCCGGGCGCCGGGATCATCCACCAAGTGGTGTTGGAAAATTATGCGTTCCCGGGCGGGCTCATCATCGGGACCGATTCGCACACGCCGAACGGCGGCGGGCTGGGCATGTTGGCGATCGGTGTGGGCGGCGCGGACGCCGGTGAAGTCATGGCGGGGCTTCCGTGGGAAGTGCTGCATCCCAAATTGATCGGCGTGAAGTTGACCGGCAAGCTGAACGGCTGGGCTTCGCCGAAGGACGTGATCCTCTACCTGTGCGGCCTTCTCACGGTAAAAGGCGGCACGAACAAGATCGTCGAATACTTCGGCCCTGGCGCAGAAACGATCAGCGCGACCGGCAAGGGTACGATCTGCAACATGGGTGCGGAACTTGGCGCAACGACTTCGGTGTTCCCGTTCGATCAGAAAATGGTGGCGTACCTGAACATTACGGATCGCGCGGAATGGGCCAATCTGGCCAATGCCCATAAAGAGTTGCTCGTTCCCGATCCCGAAGTCTTGCAGGCGCCGGAGAAGTATTACGACCAGATCGTGGAAGTCGACCTCTCGAAGCTCGAGCCGCATGTGGTCGGGCCGCATACGCCGGACTTGGCGCGGCCGGTTTCGAAGTTGGCGGCTGAAGCTAAGGAGAAGGGTTATCCGGTTGAGTTGAAGGCGGCGTTGATCGGCAGCTGCACGAATTCCTCGTATGAGGACATCAGCCGCTCGGCCCACATTGCACAGCAAGCGCTGAAGGCAGGCTTGAAGTCGAAGGCTTCGTTCCTCATTTCGCCGGGTTCCGAGCGCATTTATCACACGATGAAGCGCGACGGATTCTTGGACACGTTCGAGAAGCTCGGGGGTACCGTACTCTCGAACTCCTGCGGTCCGTGTATCGGCCAGTGGAAGCGGGCGGATGGCGTGAAGGGCAAGGCCGATTCCATCGTCAGCTCCTTTAACCGCAACTTCCCCGGTCGTAACGACGGAATCAGCGAAACCCTGTCGTTCTTGGCGAGTCCGGAAGTCGTGACGGCCTATGCCATCACCGGCGAACTTGGATTCGATCCTGTCAATCAGACCGTGAAGGGTGCGGACGGAAAGGAATTTAAGTTCCAGGCGCCGCAGGGCGAAGAGTTGCCCGCGAAGGGATTTGCGAAGGGCGAAGAAGGGTTTGTTGCGCCTGCAGAGAACGGCGAAGGCCTTACGGTGGATATTCCACCGACGAGCGAGCGGTTGCAGTTGTTGAAGGCGTTCCCGAAGTGGGACGGCAAGGATTTCGACAAGCTTCCGTTGCTCATTAAAACCAAGGGTAAGACGACGACAGACCATATTTCTCCGGCCGGTCCCTGGCTCAAGTTCCGCGGGCACCTCGACAAGATCAGCGACAACATGTTCCTCGGCGCGAACAACGCGTTTGCGAGCGAGCCGGGGAAAGGGACGAACATCCTGACCGGGGAAGGGAATCTCACGATCGCGCAGATTGCCCGTGCGTATAAATCACAGGGGATCGGATCGATCGTGGTCGGTGATGAGAACTACGGAGAGGGCAGCAGCCGCGAACATGCGGCCATGTCGCCTCGGTTCTTGAACGTGCGTGCGGTGATCACGAAGAGCTTCGCGCGTATCCATGAGACGAACTTAAAGAAGCAGGGCATCTTGCCGCTGACCTTTGCCGATGCCAAGGACTACGAGAAGATCGAATTAAACGATCGCTTGAGCGTGTTGGACCTCGCCAATCTGGCGCCGGGTAAGCCGGTGACGGTGGCGATTCAGAAGCCGAATGGCCAGGAAGTGAAGATTCAGGCCAATCACAGTATGACGGCGCAGCAAATCGGATGGTTTAAGGCCGGCTCTGCGCTGAATGCGTTGAACTAATCTCAGCCATTTCACTCACGAGGGATACGTCATGGCGAAAGCAGATAAGATCATCTATACGAAGACCGACGAAGCGCCGATGCTGGCGACCTATTCGTTTTTGCCGATCATCAACGCCTTTTCGAAGGCTGCTGGGGTGACGGTGGAATTGCGCGACATTTCATTGGCCGGTCGTGTGATCGCGGTGTTCCCGGAATACCTCACCGCAGAACAGAAGCAGCATGATGCACTGGCCGAGTTGGGCGAATTGGCCAAGACGCCGGAAGCCAACATCATCAAGTTGCCGAATATCAGCGCCTCTATCCCGCAGCTTGTCGCCACGATCAAGGAGTTGCAGCAACAGGGCTACAAGCTCCCTGACTACCCAGAAAATCCGAAGGACGACAAGGAAAAGGACATCAAGGCTCGGTACGACAAGGTGAAGGGCAGCGCGGTCAATCCCGTGTTGCGCGAGGGGAACTCCGACCGTCGCGCGCCGCTGTCCGTAAAGGCCTATGCCCGCAAGCACCCGCATAAGATGGGCGCCTGGGCGTCGGACTCGAAGACGCACGTGTCGCATATGAAGAGCGGCGATTTCCGCTCGAACGAAAAGTCCGTCACGATTCCTGCCGCTACGACCGCAAAGATCGAATTCGTCGGCGCCGACGGCAAGACCACCGTCCTCAAGGAAAAGGTGGCGTTGCAGGCGGGGGAAGTCCTCGACGCGACATTCATGAGCGTCAAGGCGCTTCGTACCTTCCTCGAAGAGCAGATCGAGGACTCCAAAAAGCAGGGAGTATTGTTCTCCCTGCATATGAAGGCCACGATGATGAAGATCTCCGATCCGAAGATCTTCGGTCATGCCGTGACCGTCTATTACAAAGACGTGTTCGAAAAGCACAAGGATACGTTCAAAAAGTTGGGCGTCGATCCGGACAATGGTCTCGGCGATGTGTATGCCAAGATCAAGTCGTTGCCGGACGATCAGCGGAAGGCCATCGAAGCGGACATTCAAGCCGTGTATCAAAAGCGCCCGCCGATGGCGATGGTCAACTCGGATAAGGGCATCACGAACCTACACGTGCCGAGCGACATCATCATCGACGCGTCAATGCCGCCGGTCATTCGTGATTCGGGCCGCATGTGGAATCCTGAGGGCAAGCTGCAGGACGTGAAGTGCGTCATCCCCGATGCCAGCTACGCGCCCGTGTATCACGAGGTCGTCGAATTTTGTAAACAGAAGGGCGCGTTCGATCCCAAGACGATGGGTACGGTGCCAAACGTCGGTCTAATGGCGCAGGCGGCGGAAGAGTACGGCTCGCACGACAAGACTTTTAAGGCGCCAGGCAACGGCACGATCCGCCTCGTGGATGCGGCCGGCAAGACGTTGCTTGAGCACAAGGTCGAAGACGGCGACATCTGGCGTGCCTGCCAGGTGAAGGATGCCCCGATTCAAGACTGGGTCAAGTTGGCCGTGAACCGTGCACGCGCCACCGGATCGCCTGCGGTGTTCTGGTTGGACAAGACTCGCGCACACGATGCCGAGTTGATCAAAAAGGTGAATGCCTATTTGCCTAAGCACGACACGAACGGCTTGGATATTCGCATTATGTCGCCGGCCGAGGCCTGCCGCTTCTCCATCGAGCGGATGAAGGACGGCAAGGACACGATCTCGGTGACGGGTAACGTGTTGCGCGACTACCTCACCGACCTGTTCCCGATTCTCGAAATCGGTACCAGCGCCAAGATGCTCTCGATCGTGCCCCTGCTCAACGGCGGCGGCCTGTTCGAAACCGGTGCGGGTGGATCGGCGCCGAAGCACGTGCAGCAGTTCCAAGAAGAGGGGTATCTTCGCTGGGATTCGCTGGGTGAATTCTTGGCGCTTGCTGCCTCGCTGGAACATTTGGCGAAGGCGGGCAACAATCCAGTGGCGAAGATCCTCGCGGACACGCTCGACCAGGCGAATGCAAAGTTCTTGGAGAGCAATAAGTCGCCAGCCCGTAAGGTCGGCGAAATCGACAACCGCGGCAGCCACTTCTACCTGGCGCTCTACTGGGCCCAGGCGTTGGCCGCTCAGACGGCGGATAAGAAGATCGCCGAGCGCTTCACGAAGATTGCCAAGGATCTCGGCGACAACGAAAAGACCATCGACGCTGAATTGTTGGCGGCGCAGGGCAAGCCCCAGGACGTCGGCGGGTATTACCACCCGGACGATGCCAAGGCGGCCAAGGCCATGCGGCCGAGTGCGACGCTGAACAAGATCATCGATTCGATCGCGTAATTCTGCAGCAAAAGGATTGAGAGGTTGGAGGGCGCCGAGTTGAGCTCGTGCGCTCTCCGACATAGCTCTCGCAGGTTGTACCCATGGCACAAGCCGACGCCAACGTTATCGATCAACCGGAAGTTCTGTCGCCGAAGTTGGTGACGATCGAGATCTCGGGGAAGAAGTATGAAGTCCCCGAAGGGATCACCGTCATTAAGGCGATGTGGTATGCGGGGCAGGAAGTCGTTCGCGGTGTCGGGTGTCTCGGCGGATTTTGCGGCGCTTGCGCGACGTACTACCGCACGAAGGACGATCCGAAAGTCCGCACCTGCTTGGCCTGTCAGACCGCCGTGCAGGACGGCATGTCGTTTACCCTGATGCCACCCTTTCCGGCACGGAAGGCCGTGTACGACATTCGCACGTTGAAGGATCCGAAGCAGGACCTGTTCAATCTCTATCCTGAAGCGCCCTTGTGTCGAAACTGCAATGCCTGCACGGACGCCTGCCCGCAAAAGATCAACGTGCGCGAAGGCGTCTGGAAGGCCGTGTTCGGCGATTTTAAGCAAGTGTCCGAGATGTTTATGGACTGCGTCATGTGCGGCATGTGCACGCCGGTCTGTATCGCCGACATCGCACCGAACCTTGTGGCCCTGTACGTCAGCCGCGCCCAGGGCGCGCACTTCGCGGAGAAACCGCAAGGGCTCGATGTGCGTATCAAGGAAATCGAGGACGGACGGTACAACCAGGAGTGGACGAAGATTCTCGCCATGAACGAAAAGGACCTCGCCGCACATTGCGCCACGGTGAAATAGCCGGTTTCGCGCACAGCCGTTGAATTCGAAGACGGGCTACGCACCTCGACAGTCGATCCTCGAAAGCTGATCTATGGATATTCACGCACTTCAGCAACTGGTCCACAGTACACGAGACGCTCGGCGGAAGCAGACGATTCCGAAGTTCTCGCCGGCCGATCGTGACACACTGATTCATACGTATCACCCCGATTTTCGAACCAGCGCCTTTCGCCCGATTCGGTTCGGCCCGAACGAGGGCGACAAGACCGCCATCGAGTTGGCGACCTTGCTCGAAGGCGACAGCCCGATTCAGCTGGATGCCGACCTGACCCCGCACTACACGACCGATGTGCTGGTCGTCGGGGGTGGTGGGGCAGGGTGCGCGGCGGCCCTACATGCTCATGCTGCCGGCGCCAAGGTGATTCTCGCAACGAAGTTGCGGCTCGGCGACAGCAACAGCGTGATGGCGCAGGGCGGGATGCAAATTTCCGTTGCGCCGGAAGACTCGCCCGTCACCCACTTCATCGATACCCTCAAGGGCGGGCACATGCAGAATGACCATGACCTGTTGAAGGTCATGGTGGAAGAAGGGCCGGCCATTGCGAAGTGGTTGCTGGAACTCGGCGTGTTGTTCGACCGCCAGGCCGACGGCAATTTGCACGTAAAAAAAGGCGGCGGCAGCTCCAAGCCGCGCCTCGTCACCTGTTCCGACTACACCGGCCTCGAAATTATGCGGGTGTTGAAGGACGAGGTGCTCAATCAGAAAATCCAACTCCTCGAATTTTGCGCCGCGGTTGAATTGCTGAGCGACGACAACGGTACGTGCTCCGGCGCCATCTTCAAGGACCTGGATAATCATCGGTATGTTATGGTGGCCGCCAAAACCGTGATCCTGGCCACCGGCGGTATCGGTCGGTTGCACATTCAGGGGTTCCCGACCAGCAACCACTATGGAGCCACCGGGGACGGACTTTGTCTGTCCTACCGGATGGGCGCCAAACTCGCGCATGTCGATACGTTCCAATACCACCCGTCCGGTGCCGTGTATCCGGAACAGTTGATCGGCGCGTTGGTCACGGAAGGTATTCGTTCCGAAGGCGGCCACCTCGTGAACGCCAAGGGCGAGCGGTTCGTGAACGAGCTGGACACACGCGACGTCGTGTCGTCTTCGATCATTCGCGAGTGCGAAGAAGGACGCGGGATCCGTACGATGTCCGGCCGCGTCGGCGTGTGGTTGGATACGCCGTTGCTGGATGCCGAGCACGGGCCAGGCACCGTGAAGAAACATTTCCCGGCGATGGTGCTGCAATTCGAGCGCTTCGGCATCGATATCAGTAAAGACCCGGTGCTCATCTATCCGACGCTGCACTATCAAAACGGCGGCGTGAAGATCGACACGAATGCCGAGACCGATGTGAAGAACCTCTTCGTCGCAGGCGAAGCCTCCGGCGGATTACACGGGCGCAATCGATTGATGGGCAACTCGCTGCTGGATCTGATGGTCTATGGCAAGCGGTCCGGGCTGACCGCAGCGAGCCGCGCCTCGTCGATGTCGCAGGGGAAATTGACGTTGAAACATTTGCAGCGGTTCCGCGACAACGCCAAGAAACACGGCAATGCCAGCGGCGTCGTATCCCCCATGATTCTTCCTGCCTATACACGGAAAGTAAGTTAGTGCTCGGTATCGAGTACTGAAGCGACCGAAGGAGCGTTATGAACGTTCATGAATTTCAGGCCAAGCAACTATTTGCCCAGTTCGGCGTGCCGGTGCCGCGCGGAAAAGAAATTACGTCGCCGGACGCGGCCACTGCGTGGGCCACGGAGCTGAACACCCCCGTCTTCGTCGTGAAGGCGCAGATTCATGCAGGTGGCCGCGGCAAAGCGGGCGGTGTGAAGATCACTAAGGATAAGGGTGCCGTGGCCGGGTTGGCGAAAGAGTTGATCGGCAAGACGCTGGTTACGCACCAGACCGGTCCGAAGGGCCGCACCGTGCATCGGCTGTTGCTCGAGGAAGGCGCTAATATCGCCAAGGAACTGTATCTGTCGATCCTGGTCGACCGAGATACAGGCTGGCCGACTTTCATCGCCAGCACAGAAGGCGGCATGGAAATCGAAGAAGTCGCCGAGAAGACCCCAGAAAAAATCATTAAGGAAGCCATCGATCCGGCCGTCGGGTTCCAGGGGTACAACGGTCGTAACGTGGCTTTTGCGCTCGGTCTCCAGCATATGGAGCCGACCGTCATCAATCCGTTCATTCAGATGCTCGGCAACTTGTACCGCTTGTTCATGGAGAAACACGCCGCGTTGGTGGAAATCAATCCATTGATCATCACCAAGGAAAAGACGTTGGTGGCGCTCGACGGCAAAGTCTCGTTCGACGACAACGGCCTCTTCAAACATCAAGACGTGCAGCAGATGCGCGATTTGAATGAAGAAGACCCGTTGGAGATCGAGGCAACCGCGAACAACCTGAACTATGTAAAGCTGGATGGCAACATCGGTTGTATGGTCAACGGCGCGGGCTTGGCGATGGCCACCATGGACGTCATCAAGCTGGCGGGCAGCGAGCCGGCGAACTTCTTGGATGTGGGCGGCGGCGCGACGAAAGAGACGGTCGCAGCCGGGTTCCGCATCCTCCTGAAGGATCCGAACGTCAAGGGTATCTTCATCAATATCTTCGGCGGCATCGTGCGATGCGAGCGTATCGCCAACGGCGTGATCGACGCGGCCAAGGAAGTGAAGATCAACGTGCCGCTCGTCGTGCGGTTGCAAGGCACGAACGCGCCGGAAGGCCGGAAGCTGTTGGCGGAATCGGGCTTGAAAGTCGAGGTTGCCGACGACCTGTGGGAAGCGGCGCAAAAAATCGTGAAGTTGACTGGTAAGGCGGCGTAAAGGAGACGACTGTGAGCATTCTCGTCAATAAACATACGCGAGTCGTGGTGCAGGGCATCACCGGCAAAGAAGGCTCCTTTCACGCCACGCAGTGTAAGGCCTACGGAACGCAAGTCGTGGCCGGTGTCACGCCGGGGAAAGCCGGGCAAGAGGTCGAGGGGATTCCGGTTTTTAATACCGTGCGCGATGCGGTGAAAAAAGCGCAGTGCGACACCTCGCTCATCTTCGTGCCGCCGCCCTTTTGCGCCGATGCGATTTTGGAAGCCGCCGATGCTGGGATCAAATTGGTGATCTGCATCACCGAGGGTATTCCGGTGAACGACATGGTGAAGGTGAAGCGGGCGCTGCGCGGCAAGGACGTGCGGTTGATCGGCCCCAATTGTCCCGGCGTCATTACGGTGGACGAAGCGAAGATCGGCATTATGCCGGGCTTCATCCATAAAAAGGGCGTCGTGGGTGTCGTGTCTCGCAGCGGCACCTTGACCTACGAGGCCGTGCACCAGTTGTCTACGCTCGGATTGGGCGAAACGACCTGCGTCGGTATCGGCGGCGACCCGGTCAATGGGACCGGCTTCGTGGATGTCTTGCCGTTGTTCGAGAAGGACCCGGAGACGCACGCTATCGTCATGATCGGCGAGATCGGCGGCGATGCGGAAGAAAAGGCCGCGGAGTTCATCAAGAAGAACGTGAAGAAGCCGGTCATCAGCTTCATCGCCGGGATCACCGCACCTCCGGGGCGACGAATGGGCCATGCGGGCGCCATCATCTCCGGCGGGAAGGGGACGGCGACGGAAAAAATGAAGGCCTTGGAGTCGGCAGGCGTGCGTGTGGTGAAAAACCCTGCCGAAATCGGAAATGCCGTGAAGGCGGCCTTAGGTCGGTAAGTCGTCGATCATTCAAGGCTCGTGGCGTCGCCTATGCGACCCCACGAGCCTTCGTCTGTTGTGTCAGTAGCTCTCGCCGGTTACGCAGTTTTCCCCTTGCCTGACGGTTCCTGAGCAGTTCCCTCTTCCTTCCCTGATTCAGCACCAGGCGCTTTATGGCGAAGGGCGCGCCCTTTGCTCGGTGTCGGGTCCGGAATCAACCCGTAGGCCTGCCGTCCTTCGTGGTCTTCCGGTAGGTACTCCGTAATCGGAAAACCCTCGTCGTTCACGTATAGCAAGCAGTGGCAATATTTGTAGATCTGCATCTCGTCGCAGGCGCAGATCCAGCGGCGCAACTTCGCTTCCGCCTGCTTGTCCTCGTAAAAATTACAGGGGCAGAGCGGTTTCCCCAAGTCGTCGACGTGCGCGGCAAGCCCAAGGATCACCGCCTCCGTCACCTTGGTATTGGGGTGAAAAACTGTCCCGCTTTTTTCCGCAAACCCCTTGGCGAATTTCCACATCTTATCGATCGAAGCCTGTGTCGGATCGGCCATGCCTGACTCTCCTGGGTCAGAATGAAGAATAAAATTGTGAGCAAGATCGTCAGTTTACAAGCCGCACCCCCTTCTTTACAATCGCATGTTTCGCCGAACGACTACGATGATCGATCGCACGCCACCATCTTCGCCAGGGCATCCGCTTGCCGCGTTGCTGACGCCCACGTTGGGGGCTGAGCAGGCGTCGCGCCTTGCTGTCGAGTTTGTCGCGTCCAAGCAAGCGGACCGCATCGCCGAGTTATTGGACGAATTGACGGAGGTCAGTCCAAAGGTCGTGCGAGCGACCGTTGAGGCCCTTCCCGAATGGATCGCAAAAGCCGGCGCGGCCGACACGACCGCCTGGTTGGATCTCATCATCGCCGTCGCCACGGCGTCGAGCGCGACCGCGCTGAAGTGCGTCAAAGAAAGTCCATGGTTGATCGGGATGATTGACCCGCCGACCCGGCGCGCCGAGTTTCTGCAGTATGCGCTGGAAGTGGCGGACCACGATGCGAATTTGGCGATGGAATGGGTACGTGTCTCGCCGGAGCTCGCGCGGCTCACCGCCGTCTCGGATTGGGCGCCATGGATCGAATTGGGCGTGGAGCTGACCGAGCGAGACTACGTATTAGGACCAGAACTGTTCCGCGACCTCGCGTCGATCGTCGAGGCCGTGCCATTGTCCGACGCCCGCGCCTGGATCAATTTTGGCCTGCAACTCGTCACGACCAATCAATTCGGCAAAACCGACTACTACGCGACCATCGAATATCTGCGCAGCAGTCCGGCGCTACTCCGCACGATGGCCGATGAAGAGGCGCGGCGCCTGACGATTCGGCTGGCGGCGGCCGTCGCGTTGCTTGATCGCCAGGTTGCCATCGAATTGCTTGCCCAGGCGCCCGGTTGGCTGAGCGGCGTCGCCGAAGCCGGTTGGCAGCGGCGGATGTTGCAGTACGGTCTCCTCCTTGCCGAACGCGACGCGATCTCCACGCGTGAGTATCTGCGGCGTTGTCCCGAATTTACTCGCTGGCAAGGGTACGACGAGGCGGCCCGCCGCGCATTCGAGGCCTGGTATGCGCAGGGCATGGAGATCTTGAGTTACAGCGCCGAGGGCGCGCGCGCCTACTTCGCAATGGAAACGCAGGGCGCGCAGACCGCCGTGCAAGAGGCGCAGAGCGGCGTGGTCTTCCGGCGTGTGGCGCGGTCGGTCAAGCTGTTCGTACGCGCCTTGTGCGGTCGCGATGTTCGTATCGACGCGCTGTCGGATGCCGAGGCTGCGTCCTCGACGGCGCGCGCCCGTGTCAGTCGAGACGGGCGCACAATCCTGTTCCCGGCGTTGCTGCGTCGGTATCCAGACGCCGAACAAAACGCGCGGCTGTATCATGTGATGGCCGCGCACGAAGCCGGACATTTAGAATTTGGTACCTACGATCTGCCCCTTCAGGAATTAGGCGCACTACGCCGGTCGGTAGCCGAGCGGTATCACAAGGCCAATGCGACGACGACCGAGCCCCCTGCGCTCACCTCGCTTGCCGATCTGTTTGCCTTGTACCCGCAGCCGGGCGTCGTGCGCGACCTCTGGACGATTTTGGAAGATACCCGCGTCGAGGCGCATCTGCGCCGCCTGTATCCAGGCCTTGCGCGTGACCTGTCTGATGTCACGCGCGAAGCCGTGACGACGCGCTCGCTCTCGCAAGGGATGTCCGTACGCGAGATGTTGCTCGACGGTCTGTTGATTCGGTCGGCCGAGATCGAACAGGTGCAGATGCCGGACGCCATTCGTGGGCCGCTCGATCAGGCCTGGGCTGCCTGTGCGCCGGTCCTGGCGCCGACGGCGAGCGCAGTGGACGCGGTACACACGGCCGATGTGGTGTATCAACTCTTCGATCAGCTCGTTGCGACCTATCAGGCGCCGCCCGACGCGCGGGACAGCGGCGCAGTGCAAGACCAACAGGAACAGACGTTGGTGCAAGGCACAGCCGCCGCCGACCTGCTAGCCACGGAATATCGTTCGTTGGACAATTGGTCGTTTCGCGGTGCGATGGACCCCGCGCAAGTGGGCACGAGCGAGTCCAATGCCGCGGGTGTGCAACCAGCCGTGGATCGACCGGAAGACCTGCGTGACGCGGGTGCCGCGCAGGGCCGGGGGCGACAGAGTGGGCAGACTGCCGACGCGTTCGGCGAGCAGCAATCGGCAACGCAGCCATCCGGCCAGGAGTCCGCTCCGGATGGAGGGGCCAGCGAGCCGACCGACCAGATGGATCGCCGCCGCGCCTTGTGGGACGCGGGCCGCGATACCGGTGTCGAGCACCGGTACGATGAATGGGACGGCATGCTGCGCGACTATCGGACGCGCTGGTGTCGCGTCGTGGAGGACCGCACGGTGCCGCAACGCCTCGATGTTGCCGAATCGCTGCTCACGCCCTATCGCCCGATCGTGCAGCAACTTCGCCGATTGTTCGAGGGGCTGCGCGCGCCGGCCTTTCGTCAGGTGCGCGGGGTGACCGACGGCGACGAGATCGATCTCGATGCGGTGGTGAGCCGCCGTGCCGATGTGGCGGCCGGTGTCGAGCCGACGGATCGTGTGTATGCCAGACGAGAACGACGCGAGCGCGATGTCGCCGCTGCCCTGTTGGTGGACCTGAGCGGCTCAACCAGTCGGCGGATTGGGGCGGACCACCGGCGCGTCATCGATGTCGAAAAAACAGGCCTGCTGCTGTTTGTCGAAGCGCTTGAGGCGTTGGGCGATCAATATGCAATTTACGGATTCTCCGGCAAAGGGCGGAAGCAGGTCGACATCACCGTGGTGAAGGAGTTCGCCCAGTCCGGACGCGCTGCGGCGACGGCCTGCGCGGGGCGTATCGGTGCCCTTGAACCCCGGGCGCAAAATCGTGACGGGGCAGCCGTGCGCCACATCACCCGGAAGCTGATGGCCACGGGCGCGCGGGTGAAACTGCTGATTCTGTTGAGTGATGGGCGTCCATTGGACGACGCCTACGCCGAGGACTATGCCGCCGAGGATACGAAGATGGCGCTCCGCGAGGCAAAGGCCGTCGGCGTCGAGCCCTTCTGTATCACCGTCAACGCGGACGACGAAGCGGCGGTGCGGCGGATGTACGGCGATGTCCGCTATCTGGTGATCGACCGCATTGAGGGCTTGCCAGAACGGCTCCCGCGCGTGTATCACCGACTGACAACGTAATGGATTGAGGTCTTATGTCCGAGGTCGATACCGCGCACAGCGTCCCCCCGTGGGTCTATAAACTCTTCACCGGGCATCAGTACCCCTATGTACGGCGTTTGGCGAAGTTTGCGAACCGAGACATCAAGCCGGGCGAGGACCGCCCCGAGCCGACGCGCGACGCCATCGACGCCAAATTCCGGGAGGTGTTCCCGCGCTGCACGGTGAAATTGTTACAGGAAGTCAAAAGCGGCATGATCGTCACGTTTGTCGAATTGGGCGAATATGCGGCGGGCACCTACCAAGGGCTCATCGACGCGCCGGAAGAATTTTTGGCGACGCATTACGGGAAGAAGAAAATCAAAGTGAATTTTTACGACGGCGAAAACTTCGTCTGCACGATCAATTTTAAGGTTGCCGGGTGGACGGGCCACGAGGGCCACGCACAGGCGTGAACGACAGGTCGTGAACGGCGCACTCGGGAGCGGTCGCTGCTCCGCATGATGCGCCGTGCCGCAGGAGACATGAGGTGAATATGGGAAGGCCGAAAATTACAGTAGTGGGAGCGGGTAACGTCGGCGGGACGACCGCACAACGTTTGGCCGAGCAGGACAAGTACGACGTGGTGCTGGTCGACATCGTGCCGGGTGTGCCGCAAGGCAAGGCGTTGGATATTTCGCAAGCCGGGCCGGTCTGCGGCTACCGCACGCGTGTCGTCGGCACAAACGGGTACGACGAAACTGCCGGTTCAGCGATTGCGGTGATTACCTCAGGCATTCCGCGTAAGCCCGGCATGAGCCGCGACGAACTCCTCGCGACGAACGCGAAGATCGTGAAGTCGGTCGTCAGCGAATTGGTCTCGCGCTCGCCCAACATCATTTTGATTTTGGTGACGAACCCGCTCGATGCCATGGTGCATGTGGCGCGACAGGTCAGCGGTTTGCCGAAGTCGCGTGTGCTTGGTATGGCTGGGGTGTTGGACTCCGCCCGGATGCGGACGTTCATCGCCGAGGCCTTGAATGTGCCTGGGCCCGATGTCGAGGCGATGGTCATGGGCGGCCACGGCGACACGATGGTGCCGCTACCCCGCTATACGACCGTGAAGGGGAAACCCGTCTCCGAGCTGATGCCGAAGGAGCAGTTGGATGCGATCGTGAAACGCACGCGCGACGGCGGCGCCGAAATCGTCGGATTGTTGAAGACCGGCAGCGCCTTTTACGCTCCCTCGGCGTCGGCGGTGGATATGGTCTCCGCGATTCTCGGCGATCAGCAACGGGTGTTGCCGACCGCGGTCTTGTGCGAAGGCGAATATGGGCTCAAGGGGGTGGTCGTCGGGGTGCCGGTGCGGCTTGGGCGCAACGGCGCCGAGCAGATCGTCGAGTACGAACTGACCGAGCAGGAGCGGACCGCCTTGGCGGCTTCCGCCGATGCGGTGCGCGAATTATGCGCCACGGTCGATCGTGTGATGGCCTGAGGCATCGACCGACGGCCTGGTAGTGTGCGAGGGCGAGAGAACGGAGCGCTTGCGGAGGTTGCGCCGAGAAGGCGAACGACCGTACGATAGGGACTCGAGCATTGTACTTATAACCGAAAGGCGGTGGGGGCGATGAAGTTCTTGGAAGATCCGATGCAGACGATCGGCGCAGGGCTTGCGCTGACCGTCGTGTTGATAGGCGTGTATCTCGGCGTCGCCGGGGTCGGCGCCGGCGATGCGGACTGGGCCGGCATGTTGTTGCGCTGGGTCCATTTCCTCGCGGGTATCACCTGGATCGGCTTGTTGTATTTCTTCAACTTGATCAACGCGGCGTTTTTGAAGAGCCTCGACGGGCCGACGAAAAACATCGTCATCCCGAAGTTGATGCCGGCGGCCTTGAATTGGTTCCGCCACGGCGCCACGGTCACGGTGTTGGCCGGGATTTTTTTGTACGGGAAGCTCTATAGCCAGGGCGGCACGGGCGCCACGGCGTTGGCCATCGGCGGCCTGTTGGGCATCATCATGATGGGCAACGTCCACGGCGTCATTTGGCCGAATCAGAAGAAGATCATCGCGGCGGTCTCGCAAGCCGCGGCGGGCGGACCACCGCCGCCGCCGGAAATGGCCGCCTGGGGGAAGACCGCCTTGTATGCTTCGCGGGTGAATTTCCTCCTCTCGATTCCGATGTTGTTCTTCATGGGTGCCGGCAGCCACTTCAAGTAGACAGATACAGGTGGGGCGGAGCGACATCGGTCGCTTCGCCTCCCTCGGTCCAGCCTGGTGTCGTTCACAGCACGAGTCGCCTGCCCTCGGTAGATTCCGCCTAGAATTCCACAGCAACGTGCGTCGGCCAGGCGGTCGGTGTGGAGCCCGTTTGTGCCGATTCCCTCGAATTGTCACCGCCCTGGTTTGCTTGACGCATTCCGTTGTAGAACCGTATAGTTACGCCTCTATTCGTTTCGACAAGCCATCGCGGATATCACGACATGACGACATCGACTGCTCCCAATTCCACCGCACGCGTCCTGCGTCCCCACGGTGGGGATGCCTGGGATATCGACGCCTATATGGCCCAGGGCGGCTACTCGGCCTGGACCCGTATTGTGCGCGAGAATCAGCCCCTCAAGGTGATCGACGAGATTAAACGCGCCGGATTGCGCGGCCGTGGCGGCGCCGGATTTCCCACCGGCGTGAAGTGGGACAAGGTCTACAACCACCGCGTGAAGGAGCGGTATTTCGTCTGCAACGCGGGCGAACACGAGCCGGGGACGTTCAAAGATCGGCACCTGCTGAAACACGTGCCGCATCAACTCGTCGAAGGCTGTTTGATCGCGTCGTTCACCGCGGGCGCGAAGGCGTCGTTCATCTACTTGAATCACGAGTATCACGACGAGGAGCAAAACCTCCGCAAGAGCATGGCGCTCGCGCGCGAGAAGGGCCTGCTCGGCAAAAATATTTTGGGCACCGGCGTCGATCTGGAGATCGAAATTTTCTCCGGGCACGGGAGTTACGTGGCCGGCGAAGAAACCGCCATGCTGGAGTCGATGCAGGGGCGCCCGGCGATGCCGCGCCCGAAGCCGCCGTTTTACCCGACGGACTTCGGCCTGTACGGCAAACCGACGCTCGTCAACAACGTCGAGACCTTGTGCAACATTCCGCTCATCATGAAAAACGGGGCGGCCTGGTTCACCGAGGTCGGCACGGAAAAGTGCCCCGGCACCATGCTGTTTTCGTTGAGCGGCTCGGTCGTGCGCCCCGGCATCTACGAGATGCCGTTGGGGACACCGCTGCGCACGTTGATCGAACAGTACGGTGGCGGCCTGGCCGGCGGACGTAAGGTGAAAGCGGTATTCCCCGGCGGACCGGCGTTTTCGATGGTGACCGGCGATCAATTGGACTTGGCGATGGATTTCGATTCGTTGCGCGCCGCCGGAACCGGACTCGGATCGGCCGGCGTCATTGTGGTGGACGATGCCAGTTGTATGGTGGCGAAGACGCTGCACTACTCGAACTTTTTTAAGGCGGAAAGCTGCGGGCAATGCCCGCCCTGCCGGATGGGCACCATCAACATGGCGACGCTCATGACGAAGATCGAGCAGGGCGAGGGGACGGAAAAGGACTTGGAGTCGCTGCGCCAAATCTGCGGATTCGTCAAAGGCACCGGCTACTGCACGTTGGTGACCGGCGCGTCCGTCCTGGTCCAGAGCGCGTTAAAAACGTTCCCGCAGGAATTCGAAGACCATATTCGGTTGGGACGCTGCCCGCACAAACCTGCCGGAGCTTCGACCGCCGCTGCGTCGTGATCTCCATGCCGCACGTGACCTTTCTGCATCCGGACGGGAAGCACGGTGACGTGCCGACCTCGTTGACCTTGCTCGAAGCCGCCGAACGGTTGGGCTTTCCTCTGACGCACGATTGCGGCGGCAACGCTTCGTGCACGACCTGCCGCGTGGAAGTGCAGAGCGGCGCGGAACACCTCTCCGAAATCGATTTCGAAGAGCAGGATTTATTGGACCGCGAAGCGTTGAGCGAGCCGTGGCATCGCCTCGGCTGCCAAGCGCGTGTGTTGGGCGATGTGGTCGTGCGTGTGCCGTTGCACAAGTTCGACCGCCCCGAGCCCGCCGGGCGCGCGGGCGTCACGTCCTAGGAAAGAGAACGCGCGTCGCCGACGCACGTTTGGGAGTCACTCGCCGGTATGTCGCCATCCATCGCCTACGACGCCGCCACGCAGGTGCGCGTGACGCGCCGCTATCGTTTTTGCGCGCAGCATCGGCTGCACAGCGACACGTTATCGAACGAAGAGAACTGGAAGATTTTCGGCAAGTGCAACAATCCGAACGGCCATGGACATAACTACGTGGTGTATGTCGTGGTGCGCGGTCCGCTCGACGAGGCGACCGGCCAGGTGGTCGATGTGGCGGCGTTGGATGCGGTCGTGCGGCAAACGGTCGTCGAGCGGTTCGACCACCGGGATTTGAATCAAGATCCGGCCTTCGCGACCATGACGACGACGGGGGAAAACCTCGCGCGACTCGTCTGGGATTTACTCCGCGACCGGATGCCGCAGGGCACCTTGGATCGCGTCGGCGTCGTGGAGACGCGCGATAACTATTTCGAATATGCAGGCGCCTGATCGTCGGCGACCGTGCCGGCGCTGATGCGAAGAGAAGGAGTCGGGATGCGAGGATCGAAGTCAGTGCGTCGTCGTCCGAGCGGCAAGCCGGAGGTCCGTCCTGCCGAATCGAACAATATCGCCTCGATGGAGGCGTTGGTCACGCAGATGCTCGTCGCGCTCGGCGAAACGCCGGGACGGCCGGGCCTCGAAGACACGCCGAAGCGCGTCGCCAAGGCGATGCAATTCATGACGCGCGGGTATCAGCAGGATATCGACGCGCTCGTGAACCAGGCCTTGTTCCCGATCGAATACGACGAGATGGTGATCGTCAAGAATATCGACTTCTACAGCTTGTGCGAACACCACATGTTGCCGTTCTTCGGTCGCTGCCACGTCGGGTATATCCCGAACAAAAAAGTCGTGGGGCTGAGCAAGATTCCGCGGATCGTCGATGCGTTCAGCCGCCGCCTGCAAGTGCAGGAGCGCCTGACCGTGCAGATCGCCGAGACGTTGAAGAACAAGCTGAACGCGCACGGGGTGGGAGTCGTGATGGAAGCGCGCCACCTCTGCATGATGATGCGCGGCGTCGAAAAACAAAATACGACCGCCGTCACGAGCCACATGCTCGGCACGTTCCGGTCGCAAGAACAAACGCGCGTCGAATTTTTGAAGTTGATCCGCCAGGGCGGAGACGACTAACCACTCGATGAACGACGGTGCGGAGGACACGATGCCTCCCCACCGTCGCCGCTGTTCCAACTCGCCTGTGTGACGCCCGCGCCGCTTAGAAGCCCATTCGGATGCCCATGCCCGCGGCGTGGATGAAGGTGCTGTACCGACCGTTCACCTCGGGTCGTATGTTCCCGAGGATCGTGCGATCCTCGTAAAACACCGCTTGGTACGAGAGATCCACCGCTACGTATTGCGGCCGCAGGCCGCCACGGTCGCCTCCGCAGGCAAACATGCCGAGGAAGCGTCCGCCTTCCTTACACAGGAATCCGATCCCAATCGATGGAATGTGCGTGTTGGCTGCGGCAATGCCGGGGTCAAAGGTGCTGTTCGGCATCTGCGCCTGCTGTCCCTGATAGCCGGCCCTGAGGGCGATTTCGTAGCCGGGCAGCGCGTCGATCTGACGAAAGCGATATTCCGTGCCGATCATGACGGTGTAGCCGCTCTCCCAATTTTTCGGCTGCGGCAGGACGGATCCCGTCGAGAGCCGCACATCCAAATTGCGCACCGACTTCCACCCGACGTAATCGAGGTCGAATTCCAATTTCCATTCGCGCGACGGCGTGCGGACCGGCCACAGGGCGACGCCGAGCGAATAGACTTGCGGCAACACGAGCGTGCTCTGCGCATCGGCGATTTTTGCGCCGTTTGCCAGAAAATTCCCGTCGAGATGCAATGTCGCTTGGCTGCGATAAACCAGGCCGATGTTCACCAGCGGCAAGCCGGCGTCGTTCCGGAACGGCGTATACAGCATGCTGACATTGAAGCCCGCCGCCGTGTCCTTGCCGTTGAATTCCATCGGGGTGCCGGCGGGAATGCCTGAACCGCCGGGCCAGCCGAATTTGTATTCCGCATGTCCTTCGCCGAACATGCTGCTGAATGTGTAGATATCCGCACCGAGGCCGAAGGCGAGTTGGTCGTTCACGCGATAGGCCAGCGTCGGTTTGATGTCGATCAACGGCAGCGCGTTTAAACGTGACACCGATTGATACGGGCCGTCGTTGGGGCTCCTGGTGATCGACCCGAATGGGTTGTTGACGCCGAGGCCGAGCGAGAGGTCGCCGAGTGCCGTCACGCCGAGGTCTTGCAGGCGCGCCGCGATATAGAGGTGTGACGGTGCCGGCCAGGCAAAGGTGCCGTTGCGGTCGCTACGGGCCGTCTGCCCAGCGTTGTTTACGAAGTCCGTACTGCCGCCGATGGCCATGGTTCCGACCATCACCTCGATCCCGTGCAGTTGTGTCATGCCGGCGGGGTTGTAGTGGATCGCGGAGGCATCGTCGGCTTGCGCCGTGAAGGCGTTGCCCATACCTGACGCGGCCGTACCTTGACCTTGCAGGCGCGGTGATTGGGCGGACGCATCGCGGCTCGCGCCGTCGAGCAACAGCAAGCTCAATGTGCAACAGAGTGTCGCCAATACGAATGTGAGTCCGATAGCGCGGAAACGAGACGAATGGCGGTCATCCATGAAACAGGTTCCTTTCGTGCGCAAGTCATGTGTCGGTGTCGAATGACAAGCGCGCTGCGGCGAGACGGGATTCAACGGTGAACACCTCGACGTTTCTGTCGAAGTGTCCGTACTACGAACTTCCGGCCAGGGATCCGTGCCTACGCAATTTTCAGCAAGCGTCGGACGCGAATCGGCGCCATCTTGTCCGAATTGTGCCGTTTAATGCAACAGCCCGAGCACATTCCGTGCATGTGCTAGGTGCGAACGGACGGGGCAAAATGCGTGTATTTATGCGGCGCTTTGCGCGGCTAGGCCAGCGACGCGAGGAAGGTGATGACGGTCTCGTTTACGATCTGCGGCGATTCCAGATTGGGAAGATGCCCTGCGCCGGGAACGATCGTCAGGCGCGCGTGAGGGATGCGCTCCGCCATGTATCGCGCGTCCGCCGGCGGTGTGGCTTGGTCCTGCTCGCCGACCACAATCAATGTCGGGCATACGATGGTCGCAAGAACCGATGTCGAGTCTGAGCGGTCCGCCATCGCCATGAGGTCTCCGGCGATGCCGCTCACCGCCATCCGTTCGATCATGGCGCGTACCTGTTGGACGAGCTGCGGACGGTCCGTGAGTGTGGCGGGCGCCAGCAGCTTCGGCAGCATGGTGTCGGCTACCGCGCTCGGACCTTGTGTATGCGCGGCCTGCGCCATACGAAACCGTCCCGCGCGGCCTTCCGGCGTGTCGGCCTGGGCGCGTGTGTCCATCAAGACCAACGCGCGCACGCGCGTTGCGTGCCGACGTGCGAGCGCCAACGCGACATAGCCTCCCATCGACAGGCCGAGAATCGTTGCTTGCGCGAGGCCGAGATGGTCGAGCACCGCGATCACGTCGTCGGAAAATTGGTCCATGCTGTACCGCCAGAGCGGCGCATCGGAATCGCCGTGACCGCGCAAGTCGATGGCGATCACACGCGCATGGGCGGCGAGCGTTTCGCGCTGCGGGTCCCACATGCGACGGTTCAGCGGAAATCCGTGCAGCAACACGATGGGTGACCCCGATCCCTCGTCGGTGAGCGCGATCTTGACGCCATCGATGTCGATGGTGCGATGCGCGCCTGAAGCGGTGTTGGACATGCGCGACTCTCTACCATGCACCTTGAGGCTGGTCAATTGGCGTCTGGGTACGCTCGTGTGAACAATCGCGTTGATCTGCTTTTGAATGAGCCTCGGGTTAGAGCAGATACTCTTGCCGATCACGATACTCTCGCCGATGCCGGCGCCGGATTATCGAGACGTCGCCCCGTAGGACCTCGGTCCGCCGATTTGCCCGCTGTCGGCGTTGAGGTTACAATGCGCCATGCGCGCGCCGCGCGCGACCGACCATGGCGTCTCCACCGCATCAGGACACACAGGGGTCGCTCTTCTGCCCTCCGGCGGAGCAGCTACGCGAGCAACAGCCGCTGGCGGAGCGATTGCGCCCGCGCGAATTTTCCGAATTCGTCGGCCAGGAACATCTCATCGCGCCGGACCGTCCGTTGCGGCGCGCCATCGAAACCGACACACTCCGCTCCGTTATCCTCTGGGGGCCGCCGGGCTCCGGAAAAACGACGTTGGCCCATCTGATCGCGTCGCATACGAAGGCGACGTTCGTCTTTCTCTCCGCCATCACCAGTGGCATCGCCGATCTGCGCACCATTGTGCAGGCGGCGACGCAGCGCCGCACCCGCGAGGGACGGAAGACGATCGTGTTCGTCGACGAAATTCATCGCTTTAATAAAGCGCAACAAGACGCCTTTCTCCCGCATGTGGAGCAGGGCACGATCATTCTGCTCGGTGCCACGACAGAAAATCCGTCGTTCGAAGTGATCGCGCCGCTGTTGTCGCGCTCCATCGTCGTGGTGCTGCAGCCGCTGGACGATGAGGCGATCGGCCGAATCATCGACCGGGCGCTGACGGATCGCGAGCGGGGACTGGGTGCGCGCGCCGCGACGGTGACGCCGGGTGCGCGGCAACGGTTGATCGGCTACGGTAATCACGACGCACGTGCGGCCCTGACGATGTTGGAACATGTCGTCACGCAGACGGCGCCCGACGCCGAGGGGCGGCTGACGATCGACGAGGCGGCGTTGGACGCGGCCCTCGTGCGGACCTCGTTACGCTACGATCGTAACGGCGAGGAACATTACAATCTCATTTCGGCGTTCATCAAAAGCCTCCGCGACTCCGACGCCGATGCGGCCGTCTACTGGTTGGCGCGGATGTTGGAGGGCGGCGAGGATCCCGTCTTTCTCGCGCGGCGTCTCGTGATTTTTGCGTCGGAAGATATCGGTAATGCCGAGCCGCAGGCGCTGACGGTGGCAATGTCCGTCGCGCAGGCGGTGCAATTTGTCGGCTTGCCGGAGGCACGGATCAATTTGGCCCATGGTACGACCTACTTGGCGCGCTGTCCGAAAGACAATGCGTCTTATGTCGCCTTGCAAGAAGCGACTGCCGACGCGACGACGTTCGGCAATTTGCCCGTGCCCCTGCATCTTCGGAACGGAGTGACGGGATTGATGCGCCGGATGGACTACGGGAAAAATTACCGCTACGCGCACGACGATCCGGAAGGCGCCAAGGCTCAAGCGCATCGTCCGTCGCAGTTGGAAGGCAAACGCTACTATCGGCCGAAGTCGTCAGCTACACGGACGACGACGGACGGTCGATAACATTTGTTCGATACGGCGTCGGATACCCTCCCGCCGACGCTTGTGCAGTGCCCCTTCGTCTCGAAAGAGGTTGGAATGTCCAAGCTGCCGTCTCCGACGCCGAGCGATCGCCGGCGACTCGTCCGCGCAACACTCGTAGGATCTGCGCTCCTCACTCCGCCGGCCAGCGGCCACGCCGTGACTGCGGTGCTCGACAACGTCAACAAACTGGGCGGCGGCTTCCACACGAAGGCGCAACTGGCGCCGAACACGGCGGTGATCGTGACCTTGGTGTTTCTCGATCAACACGGCGACGAACAACAGGAAAAGTTGGCGGGAACCGTCGCGTGGGTGAAAAATTTCGAGAAGAAGTTTTTGATCGGCGTCGTGTGGGACGACGTGATCACGCCGGAGCGGAATCGCTGGTTGACGTATTATCTGGAGGAGCCGGTCAAAACGATGGCGTAGAGGATACGCCTCGGCTCATCCCAGAGCCAATGCGGTGCATTCCGTCGAAGCAGTCCGAACCGACCGAATTTATCCGAATGCCGCGAGCGATTCGCGCACGCGGTCGAGTTCTTCCGATAACCCTTCCCATTTCGCCGTCAGCCGTTCCAACTCCTGCTTCCATTGGGCATGCTCGCGTTGGAGCTGATTCCAGCGCGCACCGTCTTGGTAGACGGTCGAATCCGCCAACTCGCGGTCGCGATTTTTGACGCGCTGCTCCATGTCGGCCACATCCGCTTCCGCCTTCGCCACCTGCTTTTCGAGTCGCGCCTGCGCCTTGCCGAGTTCGCGCCGTTCGGCGGCTGAACTTTTTCCGGAGTCGCTCGGCGCGGCCGCGTTCCGACTCTGGGCATTGCCGGTGGCCTGGGCTGCCGTCGGAGCGGGCGAATTCTGTTTCGCCAACTGCTCGGCCTGCTGTGTCGCCTCTTCCAATTCCTTCGCGCGTTTCCACAGGTAATATTCGTAGTCGCCCATGTAGTCGCGCGCCACACCCTCTTCGATTTCGATGATGCGCGTCGCGATGCGCGAGAGAAACGTGGGGTCGTGCGAGATGAAGATGATCGTGCCGGGGAATTCCGACATGGCGTCCGTGAGCACGTCGACGGAGGCTGGGTCGAGGTGGTTCGTCGGCTCGTCCAGCAGCAACGTGTTGGCCGGTTCGACCAGCATGCGCGCCAGCGCGACGCGGTTGCGCTCTCCGCCGCTGAGCGCCTTCACCGGTTTTTTCTGGTCGTCGCCACTGAAGAGGAACGCGCCCGCTAAGCCACGCAGAAAATTCGTTTCTGCGTGCTGCGCCACTTCGTGGAGCGACTCCAAAATCGTATGCTCGGGGTTCAGCGTTTCCGCCTGGTGCTGCGCAAAATAATGGAGCGTCACACCGTGGCCGACGGAACGCGTGCCTTTATCCGGCGCCAACACACCCGCCAACATCTTGAGCAACGTACTTTTGCCGGCGCCGTTTTCGCCGACGAAGGCGATGCGTTGACCGCGCTCGACGGATAGATCCAGCGACGAATAGATGACCTTCGGGCCGTAGCTTTTTGCGATGCCGCGTAGATCGAGCACGTTCCGGCCGCTCGCTGGCGGCTCGGGAAACCGGAACTTCACGCGGCGGCTGTCGCGCTGCCGCTCGATGATTTTGACCTTGTCGAGTTGTTTGATGCGCGACTGGACTTGGCGCGCCTTGTTGGCCTGATACCGGAACCGGTCGATGAACGACTGGACGCGCGAGACTTCCTTCTGTTGCCGCGTGACGGCGGCTTCCAACTGGGCATCCGCTTCCGCCTTCAGTTCGAGAAACTTCGTGTAGTTGCCGCGGTACTCCTTGATGCCGTGGTGCCGCACTTCCCAAATGTGCGTCGAGATTCGGTCGAGGAACTGCGTGTCGTGGCTGACGACGAGCAACGTCATTTCCGACTGGTTCAGAAATTCCTCGAACCAGCGTTGCGTCGGTTTATCCAAGTGGTTGGTCGGCTCGTCGAGCATCAACACGTCCGGGTTGGACAACAGCAGATGCGCGAGCGCCACACGCATACGGTAGCCGCCCGAGAGGTTGTCGACGAGGCGCGAAAAATCTTCCACGCTGAAGCCGAGACCCATCAAAATGCGTTTCGCCTCGTGCTCCGGGTAGAGGTCGCGATGCGTCGCTTCGATGATCGACTTGCCCAAGAGTGGGTCCAATTCCTGTGCGAGGTAGCCGATGCGCAGGCGCGGGCGCTTGCGGATGGTGCCCTTGTCGGGTGACTGATCGCCGACGATCATGCGCAGCAACGTCGTTTTGCCGCAGCCGTTCGGGCCGACGAGTCCGACGCGTGTGCCGGGCCGCAGGTGCGCGGAGGCGTCTTGGAGCAACAGGCGCGACGCAAATTGTTTCGAAACCTCTTCTATCTGGAGCATGGGCACACACCTTCCATGTGGATTCGGGACAAGGCTCTGGAATTCGTGAGATGTCGTGCGGCTCGATCAGCCGTCGACGGGAACGACAACGCGCAGATCAGCAGGTCGGGAGGCGCGGCAATCTGAAGGTGCGGATCATGGGTGGTGCCGGTGCGGTGGTACGGGAGATCGGAGGAGTCGGTCTATCGAGTCGCCTATCGTATCCGACGCCGTGCGTGCGGATATTTGGTGGAGCTGGCCGGGATTGAACCGGCGACCTCGTGAATGCCATTCACGCGCGCTCCCAACTGCGCCACAGCCCCACATCGAATGGTCGGGGAAGTCGAAGGGAAAGTGTCGAACGAGCGGCATAGTATCATCGGGTCCTACCTCAGTCAAGAAAAGGACCGGGTCTTGCGTGGGTGTGGTGAGGCGGAGGGTGCGGAGGGTGAGGCATCGACGGCGCGCCTCATTAGGCCGCACTCGGACGGAGTCGTTGGGCCTTGCTTGACATTGGCAGACCTGCGGCATAGCATGCGCGGGTTTCGAATGTTCCAACGGTCGCGAATGCGTGAACAGTCTCCGCGCCGAGGCGCGAGGCCGTAGCTGAGACGTCGTGCAGGCTCTGATCTGTCGACAGGTCAGAGCATTTTTTTTGTGAACGGAAGATGCGGCGGACGCCGCCGCTCGTAGGTCGAGTACGTTATGGCGAATCTGGTCATCGTAGGGGCGCAGTGGGGGGACGAAGGCAAAGGCAAGATCGTTGATCTGCTTGCGCGCGACGCCTCTGTGATCGTGCGTTACCAAGGCGGATCGAACGCCGGCCATACCGTCATCACCAATCGCGGCACGTTTGTGTTTCACTTGTTGCCGTCGGGCGTGTTGTATCGCGGCAAACAATGTTTAATCGGGAACGGCGTCGTCGTCGATCCTGCTGGGCTGCTGGGCGAGATGGACGGGTTGCGGGCGCAGGGTGTGTCGATCGGGACGAACCTGATCGTGAGCGACCGCGCGCACGTCATCATGCCGTACCACAAGGTCGTGGAGAAGGCGAGCGAGGATGCGAAGGGCCCGCACCGCATCGGGACGACCGGACGCGGCATCGGCCCGACCTACGCGGATAAGATGGCGCGGATAGGCATTCGTATGGGCGACCTGCGGAACCCGGATCTGTTGCGCGCCAAATTGGAAGTGAACGTCGCCGAGATCAATACGTTTTTAGAGCGTGTGTACGGCGTGAAGGGCGTCGAACTCGATGCGGTTTTCACCGAGTACTTAGCCCTGGGCGAACGATTGGCGCCGCATATCGGCGACGTGTCCCTCATTTTGGATCGCGCGATCCAGAAAGGGCAGTCGATCGTATTCGAAGGCGCGCAAGGCACACATCTCGATGTGGACTTCGGGACCTACCCCTATGTCACCTCGTCGAGTTCGGCCGCGGGCGGCGCCTGCACCGGCACCGGTGTCGGGCCGACCAGGATCGATGCGGTGCTCGGCGTGACCAAGGCCTACACGACGCGCGTCGGCGCGGGCCCGTTCCCCACGGAACTTAAAGACGCCGTCGGGATGGCGTTGCAGGAACGCGGACGCGAATTCGGATCGACCACCGGGCGCCCGCGGCGTTGCGGCTGGTTCGATGCCGTCGCCGTGCGACATGCGGTGCGCATCAATGGACTGACCGGCCAAGCCGTGACGAAACTCGACGTACTGGACGGCTGCGACGAACTCAATATCTGCACGGCCTATCGGTACAAGGGCAAGGTCTACAAAGACATGCCCTCGGATCTCGAAACATTGAGCCACTGCGAACCCGTGTACGAGCGGATCGGCGGATGGAAACACGCCACGACCGGCATCACGACCTACAGCAAACTTCCGGCGGAAGCCAAGCGGTACCTCGGGCGCATCGAGGCGCTGACAGGCTGCCCCATCCAACTCATTTCGACCGGCTCGAAGCGGCAAGAGACCATCATCGTCTCCAATCCGCTCCTCTCCGGCCGCGCGAAATCTTCAGGCCGTACTGCCGCGCGCACGTCGGCACGCAAACCGTCCGCGACACGCGCCAAACGCAACACCCGCCGCTAAGCCGAGTCCTTCACCGGTGTATGTGTTGTGTGCGTAGCGCCGCGCGTCAGCCGATGTTTCGCATCGCCGATGCCGCTGCAATTGACAAGCTCCCTGCAGCAATGCCAGATTGGCCCCCCGTGAGCCGGTAGCTCAGTCGGTAGAGCATCGCCCTTTTAAGGCGAGGGCCCTGGGTTCAAGTCCCAGCCGGCTCACCACTTCGTGTCCGCAATCCACTCCCATACACATCGCACGTGCGGGTTGAGGCCTTGGCCCCATGTGTGATTTTCAATTTGAAATGACTGGATTCATAGGATGAGGACCGAGATCCTGGCTGCCTTCAGCTTGGCGACAGTAGGACGATTCCCCTAAATATCGTTGCGCTTCGTCAAGCGGCAACAGTACCATAATCCTATGCACGGATTGTCGCGTATCACCGTCAATCCTGAAAAGTGTGGCGGGCGACCCTGTATTCGCGGGATGCGGATCCGTGTGAAAGATGTTCTCGACCTTCTGGCTGCCGGTGTATCCGTCGACACTATCCTGCAGGACTATCCTTCCCTTGAAAAAGAAGATATTCAGGCTGTGCTAGAGTTTGCCGCGGCTCAGTCCGACCACGTCATGCTTCGTGCCGGATGAATTTCCTGATCGACGGATAACTCCCTCCGACCTTCGCTCGCCTTCTCATCTCGCTCGGTCATCATGCCATTCACGTGGATGAAATCGGAGTACTCTCCGGAACAGATCAGGCGATCTGGAACTATGCCGTTACCTGACCCTATTTTTTGCCCGGGTCTGTCTAACGTTTGACATGAGCGGCCGCCAAAGGCGGTCCGCTTGATGGAAGGGTTGGGCAGCTGGTGGAAAGAACTAACCGGACATCCGTATGCATTTTCAATCAACGATGCGCTCCAGTTCAGCCATGAAGCCATCCCATGTGTAGATCTGCAACTGCAGGCCAGACGCAGATTTCTCAGTTTCGGCAGCACTCAGCAAGAGGTATTCGTTTTCATCGGAAAGTCTGCGCCCAGCAATGAGGCGGAGTTCTGGCTTCTGAACTTGAATTCCGTGCTTTTCTTCAAGGTTTGCGACAACCGCCGTGTCGGATTCAAGACGGTGCCCGTAGCCGTGCAATTGCTTAATAGCCTTGGTGAGTTGTCTTGACAGCCTTTTGGTCGGCGTTCCGCGCCTAGCAAGGAGGAGATGCGAACCACGCTTCAATTCGATAACCTGTGTTGGGCTCTCATGCGCTGGCGCTAGCACAAGGTCCATCCGCATTCCGCGGTGGTCCTCGGTTGCTTGCATAGCGACTTCTTGGACAACCTTGCAGGTGGCCGCAAGTAAGCCACTGGAGATCAACGCGTCTTGGAGGGTTCGCTCTTTGGCGCCTTCATCCAATAAACTACGAAGCGTGGCGATTGATCTGCGTTGTTGGGCCCTCGGAAAAGCATTTGGATCAACCCCCGGTGCTTCCTCCAGCTCTTCCTCCAGCTCTTCCCTCAGAGCTGCTTCTATTGCATCGTTAACCGGCCTGAGGGCCTGCTTGGCAGGCGAATACACTGCATCGTGAGCCTGAAGGATGACGCCCTCGGAGTGCTGAGCGCGGATGGCTCGTTCACGTTGAATGCGAGGGGAAAGGAACGGGTCCAGGTTCCCATCAATGAAGACAAGTTCCATTCGTGACCTTCCACGTCGATGCTTCGCAAGATGCCCAACTCATGAGTATACTGACCAGCATAATACGCACCAAAT
Organism: Nitrospiraceae bacterium; assembly: GCA_046351095.1. Classification (GTDB taxonomy): domain Bacteria; phylum Nitrospirota; class Nitrospiria; order Nitrospirales; family Nitrospiraceae; genus BQWY01. Next base: position 1,618,349 of record JAXLZC010000001.1, on the reverse strand, counting down.
TCCTATAGCGGGTCAGGTCCTGCAATGCGATATGCGACTCGCTAGAGTCCTTGCCATGGTCCACAGTGCGCCTTCTTTCAGCCACACCGTCCTTCGTGCAGCTCATTCGCGCGACCTCTTGTGCGTGTGCCTGTCGATTGGCTGAGATAGCCACGCATCTCAGCGTGCACTCGACAACCCTCAGTCGTCCAGTTCAAGCGGCGGAGGAGCAAGAAGGGCGCAGGGTGTGCGATGACAAGACCTGGCCCTATTTTGAGAGGAGGTCTTCTAGGCGTTCTCATTAAGGAGTCCGATCCACGCCTTGGCAGGAGTCTGCTTACGTGAGGCAGTTGGAAGGCTGCGGTATCAGAATTCCTGCGCCATGAGGCGCGAGGATGGTGGAGACGACGGCATCGAGGAATCGGTAGAGCGGCGGAGTGCGGCGCGGAGGACGGCGCCGAGGCCGAGCAGTGTTGCGGCGACGGCCACGAGGCCGCCTACGTACGGCATCGCTCGCAATACGTAGTACAGGAGCAAGCCGACCAGTAAGGCGGCGTAGGGGCGGGGTGCGGATTCGTCTGCTTTGAGGATGAGTCGGCCGACCCACACCATGGCGACGATGCGGCCTAAGTAGCCGAGCACGAGCATCAGCGCGCCGAGGACCAGCGCGAGCGGAATGCCGATCAAGGTCGCGAGGAGAAACAGCAGCACCCACGGGGCGGCGAGGCAGGCGAGAAATCCGATTCCCGCAGCAGCCGCCGGACTCGCTGCCAACTCCATCCGACTACGCTCCAACGCCTGCGGAAACAGCGCGAGAATTCCCACACCAGCCAGGAGTGTGGAGAGGGCGCTGATCGCCAGCAGACCCCACGCGATCCACGGGAACATATCTTCGAAGCGATCCGACCAGGGGAGTTGTAGCGTCGTGAAGCGTCGTTCGCTGACGGCGCCGCCGACTTTGGCCTGCGGATGGATGGTCGGTGGCGGCCCGCCGAGGTAGCTGAGGTTCCCGGCAATCTGCGCCGGTGCGTCGAGTGTGAGATGGCGCGAGGCGGCGTTGACGGCGCCGCCGACCGGTCCGGCGAGTGTGACGTCACGTCCGGCCACGGATACATTCTTGGCGATCGGTCCTGCAACATGGACGGAGGCGCCACCCGCAACCAGTGCACCGGCGATACGCGCCTGCGGATCGATATCGAGTGTCGCGGCGGTTGCGGTCAGGTTGCGTCCGATATCGCCGGTGACATGCAGCCGCCCGGCAAACACACGAACGTTGTGCGCGATGGCGCCGCCCAGGTCGACTTCCGCGCCGGCTGCAAGCAGGTCACCATTGATTGTGCCCGAGACGATCACTTGTCGCGCGACGATGTGGGCGTCGCCGTTGATCGTCCCCGCAATTTCCACTCGCTCTGCCGCCGCAAAATAATCGCGATCGACGGTTTTCCCCGCGGGAACGAGCGCGACGCTGCCGGTTGCAATATCGTCGCCGGCCGATGCCGTCACAGATGTCACCGCACCGAGCGCAAAGCTCGCGCAGAACGTCACGAGGGCTGCGACCGTCATCGCTGTACGTCGGCGCATGTCTGGGGCATACTCCTTTCCGCGCAGGACTGCAAGCGCGACCTTACGTCACAGTACGAAGACGCTGTCTCAGGAATAACACGCGTATGTCTCCTTCTCATGGTACCGCCTCTTCGGCCGCCGTTCCACGTCCACCCTCGGACCCGTGGCGTGGCTTCTTCCCAGCCTTCAAGGTCGACCCGCTGCGATTTCTCGAATCCTGTCTTGCGTATGGCGACTTGGTGTATTTGCCGTACGGGCGTCTCGGCGATTGGCTGACCGGACGTCGCGATGCCGGCAGCTACCTCGTGTTTCATCCAGCGGATGTCCGCCATGTCTTGCTGACGAACCAAGCGAATTACCCCAAACGCGAGGTGCCGTCGGCTGAGACAGCGTTGTTCGGGCAGGGCTTGCTCCATGTGGAGGGCGCGTTGCATCGGCAGCGGCGCCGTATCGTGCTGCCGACGCTGGGGCCAACGCATCACCAGCGGTTTGCGGAGTTGGTGGTCGCGGCGACGACTGAGGCGATGGGGCGTTGGTGTGGCGCGCCGCGTATCGATCTCGCACGCGCCATGATGGAGTTGGCGCTGACGATCATTTGGCAAGTGTTGTTCGGCGAAGCACTCGGCGCGCGCGGTGCCGCGGCCTATGCGGCGATGACGGCGGCGCAGGAAAAAGTGTCGTCTCAATATCGCTCGTTGCTCGCGCAGGTGATGCCGCTGTGGGTGCCGACCACGGCCAACCGTGCGTTTGCGCGCGCGATGCGCGAGCTCAATGCGCTGTGTTTGGACGGACTCGATCGTTGTGTGGCGGCGGAGGGCACTGCACATGGTGGACCGTCGGTGGCGGCGGCGTTGGTCGCGGCGCGAGATGAGCAGGGTGTCGCGCTCGATCGCCAGGCGCTGCGCGACGAGTTGATGACGTTATTATTGGCTGGGCATGAGACGACAGCGAATGCGTTGGAATGGATGTGGCTTGTGTTGAACGACCATCCCGACATCGCGACGCGGATGCGCGAGGAGGTTGTGCGTGTCGCTCCTGAGCGGCCGCTGACCCTCGCCGATCTTCCCGCTTTGTCGTACACGCGTATGGTCTGGCAGGAAGTGCTGCGGCTCTATCCGCCTGCGTGGATGATGCATGGCCGTCGCGTGCGGGACGAGGACCAACTCCCCAGCGGTACACGGTTACCCGCAGGCTCCGATGTGCGGTTGAGTCCATATCTGACGCATCGCGATCCACGGTGGTTCCCGCAGCCGGAGCGCTGTGTGCCGGAACGATGGACGGACGGCACGGAAGCGGCGCGGCACGCCTATACGTATTTCCCATTCGGTGGCGGCGCGCGTCACTGCGCCGGGGAAGGGCTCGCGCAATTGGAAGGGCCGTTGATCGTCGCGACGATCCTGCAGCGCGGCCTGCTCCGGCTCGTGCCCGGACAAACGGTGATTCCGCATCCGTTGTTTACGTTGCGGCCGTCGAGTCCGCTCTGGATGCAGGCGCAGGCCTGGTAGGGCCGCGCCGCCGGTCAGGCTGGCAAGCCGGTGCGTCAGCCCGCGAGGTGGCCGCTCGCGGGCACAGCGATCTGTCGCGCGCCGGATGCACGCGTGGCCTTCGCTCCCCCGCTCGCCCGACTGGGAGGTGGCGAGAGGGTGGAGCACGATCAGGTCGAACAGGGACGCTGGTGTAGACCTGGGCTGATGGAGAGTGCGGCGGTCGGCGGTTTACGCGGCTTTCTTCAGGCGGGCGGGGGCGTCGTGGTGCATGGCCGTCGGGAATGCCAAGACCGGCGCAGTCGGCTCATCGCGCAGCGAGCGCACGAGCACCTGCGAGATCAAGACACTCATTCCAGCCGAGATGCCCACGATGATCGTCACGGACATCAGACTCTGCATCACTTCGATAAAATTCGACGGTGCAAACATGACCCTATCCTCCCTTTCGGCGATGCGTGCGCGGAACCATTCAGCGCACTGCGGTGATGACGAGACACCCGGGACGCGTGCTGCGGATCATTCCGAGCTGCGCGACCCCCTGAGCGACGTCATGGGTGAGTATAGCGGAGCGAGGTGGATTCGCCAGTGAAGCCGCGTTTCCCGCAAAGCCCGGTGGAGGCTGGACACAATTCGGTGCCCCTGCTGTTCAGACTTTTCCACCGGTGCGCCTGGTCGGCCCAGGCTCTGCGCCCACCGACTCCTGCTAACCCCTTGAAAACCCACAGCCCCAAGCCCACTCCGCTCGCTCTCGCCCCTGCTGCCCGCCGGTTCGCCGATCCGGCTATGCAGGCTTAGTTCCAGTCCGAGATGCCTGCCGGACGGTCTCGTTCTCCGTTGTTACACGCTCATTCGGCTTTAGGTCTCAACGACTCCGACCGATAGGGATACGTAGGCAACAGGTGCCTCAATCTCTGCCTTACCAAGGAGTTGTTATGAGACAGCGTCGATCTGCGTGGTGGGTGATGACGGTAGCGGCGGTCCTCGCGTTGCCGGCCTGCTCGGCCAATAAACAGGTAGCGTCCAGTGGCGACAGCAGCGTGCCCGGTGGGAGCGGCCAGTCGTCTGTGTACGGGCAAGGGTATGGCGACGGCAGCAGCGCCGGCGATGTGTCGGTGGGCGGCTCGCGCGACGGCAACTATGCGGCCGGTTCGGAGAACGGCGTGCCGAATTTGTCGATGGCGCAAGGCGGAACCTCGAGCGAGAGTCGCGGGCTGAGCGGCTTCGAGCGGCTGGCGCCGGGACAGACGGCGCGCGAAGAGCGCTTGACCGAAGAGCCGCGCTACTCGCGGATGTTGGGCGGCGACGCCGGCGATACATTGATGGCGGAATTGCGCCGTCAGGAAGAGGCGGCGATTGCCGCAGGCTTCAAGGATGCGTTCTTCGGCTACGATCAGCACTCGATCAACGGCGACACGCGCGATGAGTTGTCGTTGAACGCGGAGTGGATCAAGGCGCACCCGAAGGCCGAATTGAAGATCTCCGGACATTGCGACGAGCGCGGCACGCAGGACTACAACCTGGTGCTCGGCGACAAGCGCGCCAAGTCCGTGAAGCGCTACTTGGTCGACCTCGGTGTGAAAGCACAGCAGGTCAGCACGATTTCATTCGGGAAGAACCGTCCGTTCTGCGAAGAGCACGACGAAGCATGCTACAAGCAGAATCGTCGCGGCCACTTCCTCCTCAGCGAATAGTCTTCGGTTACGGGGCTGTCGCGCGTAAGCGCGGCGGCCCCGGCAGTTTCCTTCCCCGCAGCATTTTTCTCATTCCATCTTAGAGGGTGCTGTCGTCGGTGACGCCGTTGCGCGTACGCACTTACGGCGGCTGGTGCTGCGTCGCCCGTACCTGTCGGGACGGTCGCGCGCGCTTCGTTCGCACGAATCTGCATCGTTGTCGGCTTCCTGATGACAAGCGTCGGCTTCGTATGGTATCTGAGCAGAATCGTTCGCCGGCAATCGGTCCGGCCGTTTCACCAAGGAGTAGATTGTGACTCAGCGATATGGCGTGATTGTGAAATTTTTGATCAGCTCGGATTCGCCCGAGGAAGCCGAAGAACTCATCGAGTCGGTGTGCGAAAAGGCGGCGACGGCGATGCCCGAGGGAGATATCAGCTTCGAAGGAATCGAGGATATCGAAGAGGCGGATGAGGATGAGTAGTCTCGCCGTCTCGCGCGCGCGTGTCGTCGGATCGTGTCCGACTGCGCGGCGGTGCGACGGTCGCGGTCGGTGAGAGATGTGCGCGCGATCGCGAGCCGGTCGTGCGCAAGGCAGCCTGTGTCTGGTCCGGTCTGCTTCCGTAGGAAACCTGAGGAGCTTCTATGACCGAGATGCCTGAGACCGCCGAATTCGTGCACCCGATATCGTCCAACGGCGCCGACGAATGGTTGGGCGGCGAAGCGTTTCCCGGCCCTGCGATGCATGGCGCACGGCGCACCGGCCCGGATCGGCCCTGGTCGCCGCGTGAAGTGTTCGTGGTTGCCCTGGCCGCGCTGACGCTCGGCACCGCGATGGGTGTGCTCTTCTCCCGACCCTCTCGTTAATTCCCTGTACATGCTGTGAGGCGTCGCGACGGCTGGATCTGCGCAAGGGCGCGGCCGTCCGTCGTGCGTCTGCGTGCGGACGACGGTCGTCTTACGGCGTGGGAGTTGGTGGAGCAGGAGCGGGATTCGAGCCTGCGGATGGTGACGCCGGCGTTGTACTCGACGCGGATTGCGGCGGTGTTGGTGCCGGTGTCGATGGTGCTGCCGAGGTGCTGTCCGGAGTCTGCGCGGATCCCGCGTCCGTCGCGGTCGTCGATGCCATGGCGATCAACGGCGGCAGCGCGATGTGCACATCCATGTGCGGGCGTGTCACGGTTCGTGGAAAAGGCGGAAACGGCCCACGCGCAGCGATGGCACCCAACACCGCCTGATCGACCTGCTCGTCTCCAGACGTCGGCGCCAAGCGCAAATCGCGGATCGTGCCGTTCGCCAGCAATCGGAAGTGCACCGTCGGCGCGGCCAAGGGATTCGTATCCGTGGGCGCCGCTTGATGCGGACGGATCGACTGGAGAATTCTCGTTTTTACCGAGCGCCAGTAGGTCGGCGGCGGCGAGGTCGGCCCTTCCGGCATCAGTGCCTGCTCTTTGATCTGCGCCGGGGCGAGCGCGATCGCTTCGAGCGGCGGATCGACCATCCCGACAGGATCCGCTTCCGGCGAATCGGTGATCGTTTGTGCTGCGCGTGGAGTCGACGCGTTCGGCAGCGTCTGTGACGGGGTCGTCGTTTCCGTGCGACGCGCGTCAATAGGTGCGGCCTCGGGCACGTCGACACGCAGCGTCGAGGTCGCCATCGTGACGAGTTGCTGGCCGCTGCGCCGCGCAATGACACAGGTGATCGGCGTCACACGCCGATCGACATCGAGCCCGGAGAAATCCATCGGGTCGAGTTCGAGTGTGCTGGACTGCCGATGGGTGGATTCGTCCCATTCGAGCGGGATCAAGCGCGTCGCCAGATGTGGGCCTTTCACGATCGCGACGACGTCGTCCTTTGGTTTTGCATCGGTGCCCGGCGTGTCCACGCCGATATGGAGGGTGATCTGCGGGCGGCGTGCCGGCGTGTCGCCGGATTCCGAAGCCGGTGCGGCGGTGGTGATTGATTCGACGTCGCATGACGCGACGACGGAGGATTTGGCCAGCGCGACGGTCGGGAGGATGACGAGCAGGGTGCTCGCAAACGACAGCGTCCACCAGATCGGCAATCGTGTGGCCACGAGGGTTCTTCCTACGAAAGATTCGGCAGTAGACATTCGGGCGCAGTATACGGGGCTTCACGGAGCAAGCCAAGGCGCAGCCTCCGGTGTGCCTGGTTTATACTGCGTGGTCCTGGGCGACGCGGGTCTGATGAAGGCGTCGCATTGATAGTGAATGGCGAGGAACGTATGTACGTACACACGCAATCGAGATCCCATGGGCTCGTCGCCGTCAGCTTGTTGTTCTGCGCGCTCGTGCAAACGGCGGTAAGTGGACAGGCGTTGGCGTACGACGGAGGTACAGTCGCCAACGGCGCGTCCATTGTCGGGACTGTAACATTCAGCGGCGAGGTACCGCCGCCTCGGCGGCACCAAGTGAAGATGGGGTCGAATCCGGAATATTGCGCGAGCCGCGCGGACGCCAAGGGCGATGTGATTTTTCCGGAGGTACGTATCACGCCCGCTCACGAGTTGTCGGACGTCGTTGTGTTTCTCCAAGAAGTCGACAAAGGCAAAGCCATTCCAGCCGATGGCCCGAGCATCACGCTCGACCGCTGCCAGATTCAGCCGCGTGTCGTTACCGGCCTGTTGGGGCAACAATTGCGGATCGTCTCGCAGGACAGCATCCTGCATCAGATTCGTGGCTGGGAGGCGATGGGCGGGAAAAATCGCCTTCCGATGTTTACGGCGCAAGGCCTTTCGAGTCCGGGCAGCGAGCAGCGTGTGCCCTTGCAGATCAAGCGCAGCAGCATCGTGCAACTGACCTGCGACCAGCATCGCTTTATGGAATCGTGGGCGCTGGTGACGGGCAATCCCTATGCGGTGGTGACGGACGAGCAGGGACGGTTTCAACTCACCGACATTCCGCCTGGGACACACACGTTGGGCGCCTGGCATCCCGTGCTTGGGTACCAAGAAGCGAAATTCACGCTGTCGCCTGGGCAAACGACGACGGTGACGTTGACGATGACACCGGCGCCACCTGCCGCAAAGTAAGTGTGTCTGTAGGTGTGTGTTCGGGGCGGATGAAACGAAGCGTGTGCTGCTGAAAAGAAGACGGCGGCCCTGCACCATCCACAGGTGCAAGGCCGCCGTTCGCTAAACGACTGCTCGATCGACTACTTCACGATGTCGAGCAATTCCACTTCGAAGATCAACGTCGCGCCCGGCTTAATCACCGGCGGGCGGCCGTTGTCGCCGTAGGCCACATCGGACGGGCAGACCAACTTGGCCTTGCCGCCGACCTTGATCTGCTGCACGCCTTCGGTCCAGCACTTCACCACGTTTGTGAGCGGGAACTTCACCGGCTCGCCGCGCTGCACGGAGCTGTCGAACACGGTCCCATCGGTCAGGGTGCCGTGGTAGTGGACCTTCACCGTGTCGCTGGCTTTGGGCGAGGCGCCCGTACCTTCCTTGATCGGCACGACGACCGCGCCCGAGTCCGTCTTCTTCGCGCCCTTTTCGCCCAACGCCTTCTTCACCGCTTCGGCGCCGGCTTTTTTCTCGCCTTCGGCTACGACCTTGGCGCGATCCTCCGCCAACTTCTGCACCTTCGGGCCGAACGCTTGGAGATCCGCTTTCGGCGGATGCTTCAAGACGCCGTCGGTCATGCCCGCCTTCACCATTTCCAATTCCGCACCACTCAAGGAAAAGGGCGCCAAGCTCTGGCTCACCGCGAGCCCCAAGGCATAGAGCGTTTTTTCTTCGTCGGTCTTCGGATCCGAAGCGTCGGCAAGGCCGGAGCCCACAACACCGAGTAGGCCGGCCGACAAGGTTAGACAGAGTGCGAAACGTCGCATGCGCGAGTCCTTTCAGTGGATGGTGAATCGTCGGATCGGCCGCGAGGCTGCGGCCATCGAGACTGGCGGATAACATAGGCGATGCGCGCGCAAGGCACAATAGAATTTATTGTGCGGCGGATATCCGTTATCCGTCGGGTTGATGCACAGTCGTGGGTCTGTCCCGATGTAGCTCCGGTCCGCGCGAACATGCTAGGGTTTCCACCATGACTCACCACACACCGCTTCGAGCGGTTGTCGTCACCGGCGCTTCCACCGGCATCGGTGCCGCCTGCGCGCGGCATCTGCAAGGCATGGGCTTTCTCGTGTTCGCGGGAGTGCGGAAGCGTGAGGATGGCCAGGCCTTGGTTGCGTCCTGTCATGGCGCAACGCCTGCGATCCAACCGATCTTGCTCGACGTGACCGATCACAACAGTATCGCTGTCGCTGCGAAGGACGTCGAAGCGGCACTGACGACGGCGGGTATCAATGGACTTGCCGGGTTGGTGAACAACGCGGGTATTGCCGTGCCCGGACCGATTGAGGCGGTTCCGCTCGCGGATGCGCGCCGTCAACTCGACGTGAACGTACTCGGCCAGATGGCCGTGACGCAGGCGTTTCTCCCGCTGCTGCGTACGGCGCGCGGGCGTATTGTCAACATGAGCTCGATCGCCGGGCGCGCCGTCACGCCGTTTATGGGCTGGTATTGCGCGTCGAAGTTTGCGTTCGAGGCGTTGACCGATGCGTTGCGGATGGAGCTGTGTCCGTGGGGAATCGAGGTGTGCAGCGTCGAGCCGGGCGCGATCGTCTCGTCAATTTGGGAACGGTCGGGCGCTGAAGGGGAACGAATGGCTCGGGTAGCCGACCCGGCGCGCCTGTCGCTCTATCGCGTGTCGTTGGAGCGTCTGCGGCAGACTATCGGGCGTGTGGTGGAGGGGGCGATTCCGGCCGATGCCGTTGCGCGAGTCGTGGCGGAGGCACTGACGGTGTCGCGTCCAAAGACGCGGTATCTCGTCGGACGCGATGCGAAGTTTCGACGGTGGATGGGGCGGCTCTGCCCCGACCGGGTTCAGGATAGGCTGGTCATGAAGTTTTTGAATTTGCCGACCGAGCCGCCGGTGGACGCGTCCGCGGCAGGACAGGTCCTGCCTCCGCCGACCTAACCGATCTGCGACGACGTGTCGCTGGAGCCGAGTGTGTCGAGTCGTTGCGACGCGCGCGTCAGCACGTGGCCGAGGCGGTCGCGATCGGCCGCGTTCATCCCGTCGAACTCCACACCGAATTCGCCCAGCGCCGTCCAGCGTACGGCGACCGATTCCAACGTCAACGGAATCTCCTGGCCCGGCGCCAAGATCGTCAGCGCCAGCCGACTGCCTGCCTGCACCGCGCCGATGGTTGCGACCGCGCATCCGCCTGGCGACAAATCGTACATGGTGCCGCGTTGCACCTCGTGCTCCGGCGTGGTGTACCAGACTTGCAGGTCGACGGGGATGCGGGGGGCTTGGCGCAGATTCATGACCGGACTCCTTCCAATGGATCGACGACACGACGATAGGGAGAGTACCTAGGATGCGATCGTCTTCAACGTAGCACGTGAGGATGAATTCGCAACGAAACGACGAAAACGCGGGCAGCCCACGTCCGGTGCGCGTTCCAGAGTCGGATGCGATGTGTTCTGTACAGAGATTACGATGATCTGCGCGGCGAATCGGTTTCCGGATCGTCGCCGGGACGTTCGTCGAGCGACGCGACGGCCAGCGATTCGCCGGGGATGCGGTAGCGTTCCGAGGCCCAGCGCCCGAGGTCGATCAGCTTACAGCGTTCGGAGCAGAAGGGACGGGTGGGGTTGTCCTGCCAGGTCGTTTCGGCGCGGCACGTCGGGCAACGCATGGCGATGCAGTATACGCGCGCCGGCCTCGACCCGCCAGCGGCTCACCCGGGCTGCGCCATCAAGCGGTCGACGAGGCGGCGGAAGTCGTCTTGCTTCAGCATCTGGCGGAACGATGTGTCGCGCCGCGGATCGGGCAATCCCGGTTCGCCGGGATTGTGGTTCTTCCGATATTGAAAGGCCGTGCGCAGTGAATGCATGGCCGACTCGCGCTGATTCATCTCCGCGTAGGTGCAGGCCAGGTTATAGTGAAACATCGGGTATGTGTGATCCTCGGCGATGCCGTACTCGAAGGTCGCTTTGGCCTGCGCCAGTTTGCCGCTGATGCCATAGGACATTCCGAGATTATCCACGAGCACACGCCACAAGATTCGGTCGAGTTGTGGGTTTGCGCGCTCTAGATCCAAGGCCTGCTGGTAGAGATCGATCGCCTTTGGATAGTCTCCCTGTAGGTAAAACTGCGATCCGCTCTTAAACAGCGCGAGGCTGTTGGACGATTGCTGCGGCTGCGCGGACGGTGTAACTGCGGGCGCGAGCGATGAATGCGGACTTGCCGGCGTCGGCGTGGGAGCGGGTGTCTGCGATGGGTAGGTCGCTGCCGAAGGTATGGACGATGTCGCGGCCGGCGATGCCGCGATCGGCTGCACGTGGACAGTCTGCAAAAACTCGCGGAAGAGCTGTTCGTCCGCTGAGGTGAACTGCACCTTCGACAAATGCAGGTCGAGGTAGACGTCGTCTTTCGGGTAACAGAGGTAGACGTGGCGCTGCATCAGCGGCACGCCTTGAAACTCCGCCACCGTATATTCGAGCGTGGGTAAGGCCGTCGTCGTCGTGAGGCGTTTGTCGCGGGCCTTCGACCCGAGCGGGCTTGCCGAGAGGCGCTCCAGATGCGAGATACAGCCCGCCGCAGTCGCCGGTTCGTGAATCTTTTCCAGCGTGGCGGAGACGTTCAGGCCGGTCTGCGGATGTGTCGTCATCACGTAGCGCCGCTGGTCGGCCTTCGTTTCGTTGATCGACATCATGTACCCGGCGAGTCCGAGCTCGACACCCCAGGCACTGTTCGGCAGCGCGAGGAGAAAGGTCGAACGGATCGGGTCGCCGCTGAGCGTCGGCGGGGCCGTCGGTGTGAGCGTCAACGTCGCCTGCGCCGCTTTGTTGGCATGTGCGGCTGCCGCCGGGTGCGCATGCGGGTCAGGTGGTGTCGGTGGCGCGGCCTGGATCGACGTTGCCCCATACAACGCCAGCGCGACGGCCGTCATCACCCCACACACTGCTGAGCGGATCGTCTGCGCCATCGTCGCACTCCTGCGTCGGTCGGTTCGGAACGGAATCAGGCCTCTGGTATGTCCAGCGTAGGCTGCGGCAGCCGTTTCACCAATCAAAAACGTCCAACTATCCGATGCGCCGCCGCGTCGAGCGGCGCAAACAAGGTGACAGCACTTTCCCTACGAATCCATTTTTGACGGTGACGTGTACGGCGCCGGTTCGTTATGCTCTGCCGATGCCGTCCATGTCGCACGAGTCTGCTGCGATCCGATTGCCCGCCGCGTGCGAACGGGCGTTGCTCGAACGTTTTCTGAAAGCCGAAGCCATGGCTATGTGGGCCGTGCAGGCGGCACAGGCGCAGGATCTGCCCGAATCGGTCTTGGCGTTCCTCCGTCACCATGAGGCCGACGAGGCGCGGCACCTGCGGCGGTTCGAGGCGTTGCTCGGCGTGTCGCCGATGACGCGGGCGGAGTTGCCGACGGTGCCCAATCAATGGTGTGCGTTGGCCGTGTTGCTGTTCGGCTACGAGGCGCTGGGGTTGGAATTTGCGCGGTTGTTGGCAGACGTGCGGCCGGACATGGCCGACATTGTGCGCGACGAAGAAACGCACGTGGGATTTTTTGCGCGGCAATTACGCGAGTTGCTCCAGCGCGACGAGCGGGCGGCGCGCTGTGCGCGATCGGCGGCGCAGGGTTGGTGGAAAAAGTTTCCGAAGACGCTAGATCGCTACCTGGGCGATCCGTCGTTGGCCGACTATCGAGAGGTCTTACGGGCGGAGATGATACAGCGCTTGCGGCGGGCGTTTGTCGAGCTGACGCTGCTGCCGACGAGCGATGATGCGGCCAGGTGAGCGAAGGCGAGGTGCGTCGCCGCAGCCTCAGCCGAGGTCAGTCGGCGGTTCGAGCGGCCCGGCCCATTGCCCGTCGGTTTGCGCCGCTTCGCTGAAGCCGCCGTCCGGCCACTGGAAATATCCGGCGTCATCGACCAACACGATCAACGCATCCGTATCCTCGCCGAGTCCACGATGCCAATACCAACCGGGGGCGGTGGGACGTTCGGCGGTCCAGTAGAGACGAGCTGGTGCGGGTGGAGTCTGTTTTTTCGCGGCCATGGTGTCGTTCCTTGTTGCTGCTCCCGCGCAGTATACGACGAGTCGAGGCGGCTCGTCTGCCTGTCTGACGAGGCGCCGATCTGCATGGGGAGTACGCCCGCTTCGTGATCATGTGTCCCACACCACTTCCGATCGACGACGCTGTTCCCGAATTGCGCGCTGCGCTGAGCGCGTCGGACTCGGCCGTGCTGACCGCACCGCCCGGCGCGGGTAAAACCACACGCGTGCCGTTGGTGTTGTTGGGCGAGCCGTGGCTCGAAGGGCGACGGGTGCTGATGCTCGAACCGCGTCGGTTGGCCGCGCGCGCGGCCGCGACCAGGATGGCGCAGACCTGCGGCGATGCGGTGGGCGCCACCGTCGGTTATCGCATTCGCCACGAGACACGTGTCGGTCCGCGTACGCGTGTGGAGGTCGTGACGGAAGGTGTGCTCACGCGGCTCCTGCAGCAGGATCCGTCGCTGAGCGACTACGGCTGCGTCATCTTCGACGAATTTCACGAGCGGTCGTTACATGCGGATCTTGGGTTGGCGTTGACGCTCGATGCGCGCCGGGTGCTGCGGCCCGGTTTGCGTGTGTTGGTGATGTCGGCGACGTTGGATGCGGCGCCGATTGCGCGGCTGCTCGGCGATGCGCCGGTGGTTCGTAGCGAAGGCCGCAGTTATCCCGTCGAGATTCGGTATGTGGATCGAGCGGTGGATCGCGGCGCCGGCGCGTTTGCGGCCCGCGCGCTCGAACGCCAGGTCGTCGAGGCGATTCGTCGTGCGATGCAGCAGGACTCGGGCAGCCTCTTGGTGTTTGTACCGGGGATGGCCGAGATCCGTCGGGTCGAGCGCGAGTGCGAGACACTGAATCTTGGTCCGACCGTCACCGTGGCTCCGCTCCATGGCGAACTCCCGCAAGCGGCGCAGGACGAGGCGTTGGCGCCCGCGCCGGCTGGGCGACGAAAAATTGTGTTGGCCACGTCCGTCGCGGAAACCAGCGTGACCATTGAGGGCATTCGAGTCGTCATCGATGCGGGGCTGCAACGTGTGGCGCGTTTCGATCCACGCAGCGGGCTGTCGCGCCTGGAAACCCTGCGGGTGACACGCGATGCCGCCGATCAGCGCTGCGGGCGCGCGGGCCGGACGGAACCGGGTGTCTGTTATCGGTTGTGGAGCGAAGTCGATCAGCAGTCGCTGCTTGCGCGGCAGACGCCCGAGATCCTCGATGCCGACCTCACGCCGCTGGTGTTGGAGTTGGCTCAGTGGGGCACGACCGATGTCGGGCAGTTGGCCTGGCTGGATGCGCCGCCGTCTGCGGCTGTTGCGCAGGCGCGGCAGTTGTTGCGTCAATTGGGCGCGTTGACGGATGAGGGGCGGATCACCGAACACGGGCGCGAGATGGTCGAGTGGCCGGTGCATCCGCGACTGGCGCATATGATGGTGGCGGCGGAGCGATTCGGTGCCGCTGCTGCCGCGCGCGCCTGCGACGTTGCCGCGCTGCTCAACGAGCGCGATCCGTTGCGCGGCGGACAACCGAGTGCGCGGCGGACGGACCTGCGCCTTCGGCTGGATCTGCTGCACGGCGATGGCGCCGCGCGTGGGGCGCTGGAGGTGGATCGCGGCGCGTTGGCGCGCGCGCGCCAATCGGTGGAGCAGTGGCGTCGTCGCAGCGAGCGTACGGGGCGCGCTGTGCCCTCCTCGGCTTCTCGCGCGCGGAGTTCGGAGACAGTCTTGTCCATCGGTGCGCTCGTTGCGCTGGCCTATCCGGATCGTATCGCGCAACGGCTCCCGCATGCGACGGCGGACGCCGCGAGGTATCGTTTGGCGAACGGGCGCGGCGCCTGCTTTACGGGTCCCGATGCGTTAGCGGCCGACGAGTATCTTGTGATCGTCGGACTCGACGGCGCGGGCGAATGGGCGCGGATCGATCTTGCGGCGCCGGTCGGCCGTGACGAGTTGGATCTGATGTGCGGCGATGCGCAGACGACGCATGACCTGCTCGAATGGGACGATCGGACGCAGGCGGTGTTGGCGCGTCGGCAGGTGCGCCTCGGGGCGTTGGTGTTACGCGATCAAGGCTTGTCGCAGCCGGATCCCGAGGCGGTGCGCGCCTGTTTGTGTCAGGGCATTCGTCGCGCGGGATTGTCGCGCCTCCCGTGGACACAGGAAGTCGACCAATGGCGCGCGCGTGTGGCGTTGCTGCGACGTGTCGGTGGCATGGACAGCGGCTGGCCGGACTTGTCGGATGAGGCGTTGCTGGAACGGCTAGACGACTGGCTCGGGCCGCACCTCGGCGGCATGACGCGGCTTGATCACGTTGCGCGTGTGGATTTGGGGGAGGCGTTGCGCGCGACGCTGGACTGGAAACAGCAGCAACAGGTGGAGCGACTCGCGCCGACGCATCTGACCGTGCCGACGGGCTCACGTATTCGACTCGACTATACGCCGGGGGCGCAGCCTGTGTTGGCGGTGCGGCTTCAAGAATTATTCGGATGTGCGGAGACGCCGACGGTGGCGGATGGTCGTGTGCCGGTGCTGCTGCATCTGCTCTCGCCGGCAGGGCGACCGCTGCAAGTCACGCAGGACCTCGCGCGGTTTTGGGCGACGTCGTATGCCGAGGTGCGGAAGGAAGGGCGCGGGCGCTATCCCAAGCATCATTGGCCGGAGAATCCGTTGGGGGCGGCGCCGACACGCCGTGCGAAACGTCCCGGCGAACGCGAGGCGACGTAATATTCGCAGGCACAGGAAAGGATCGGGCGATATGACGGCTTCAGACGAATCTCGGTTCGAGCGTGCAACGTTGGCGGGCGGCTGCTTCTGGTGTCTCGATGCGGTGTTCGAGCAGATGGTCGGCGTCCATACGGTGGAATCTGGATACATGGGCGGTGCCACGCCGTCGCCGACGTACGAGGCCGTATGCGGTGGGCGGACGGGCCACGCGGAGGTCGTGCAACTGCAGTTCGATCCACAGGAGGTCAGGTATCGCGACTTGTTGGAGGTGTTTTTCGCCATCCACGATCCGACGACGCTGAATCGGCAGGGGCATGACGTGGGGACACAATATCGGTCGGCGATTTATTACCATTCGCCGGAGCAACGTGCCGAGGCGGAAGCGACGATTGCGCGATTGACGGCGGAGCGTGTGTTCCCGAATCCGATCGTGACGGAAGTGACGGCGGCTTCGGAGTTCTACGTGGCCGAGGACTACCACCAGACGTATTTCAGGCGGAACCCGACGCAGTCTTACTGCGCGTATGTCGTGGCGCCGAAGGTGGTCAAGTTCCGAACGAAATTTGCGGCGAAAGTGAAAGGCGGATGAGCGCGAGCAGTCTTGCAGCGTGGCTGTGTCGCGCTGCGGGCCTGTCGTGGTCAGCGCTTCAGCGTGATCATGCCGTGTTCGAGGCCGGCGCGCAGTAGTTGCGCGAGGTTCGTCACGCGCAACTTCTTCATCATGTGGAATCGATGGACTTCGACGGTTCGGGCGCTGACCGTCAGGGTCTCCGCAATGTCGGTGGTCGTATGTCCATCCCATATTAAACTGAGGATCTCTTGTTGTCTCGGGGTGAGGCGAACAGGGGCTGTCTTAGTCAAAGGTGCTCTAGGCTTAGGCATGAACTCCTTGTCGCTGTGGCGCCGCCTCTTGTAGAGACGGTTCGGTCGTCACGAGTGCTGACTCAATGGTGGTATCTCGGATAGGGGCGTACGCGTCCGACGCGTGTGGTGCCGTATCCCTCGAGACAGAGTCTTCCGTACCTGCTTGGATATGTAATCCACGCTAGATCAAACTGTGGCCCTCGTCTCAGCTCAGCCTTCTTTTACGCGATTCTGCGCGTGCGACACCATACTGTCGATAGCCTCTAGGAAAGGTTCGTAGTGCGTCGAAAGTAGCGGAGTGAGGGGGCTGCACCCGTTTGCTACAAAATGGGGCAGTGAGGTGTCGTGTTAGTGCGCGTTTTGGAGGAGGGGGACAGACGGACCCGATTCAGGAGGCTCATCGTGAAGGATAGGGGTTGCCTTTCGAGGCCTGGTTAGGTTATAGACGGCGGTTGCGGGGGCATGTCTGCCCTCGATAGACGCGATGCTGATTCGGCCATACGGCCATTGCGGTTGTCAGAGAGATTCGATCACCAGTGATGGGTGTTGAAAAGGAGGAGTGCATGCGTACTGGCGTAGCGAAGTGGGCGATGGCGGGCTTGTTGTCGCTAGCAGTGATGGGCGTGGGGATGTCGGCCAGCTGGGCGGACTCGCTCACGGTCGAGGGGTTGCCCAAGGATGCGGCGGCCTATAAGGGGAAAGTCGACGAGATCATCGCCAAAGTGGATCAAGCGATCGGCAAGATCAAGGGCGATGCGTCCAAGTTCGCCGTGGTGTCCGACCTCATGATGACCCGCGACAACGTGATGCGCGAACTCTACAAGGTGCAGAACAAGCCGGAAGGCTCCAAGTGGGGTGCCGAGATGCGCCAGAGCGTCGACCAAATGTTGCAGCTCTTGGCGACGCAGTACGAGAAGGCGACCTCGTAAGCCTTCCTGCTTCGGTGCGTGCGATGTGAGCGCGGTTCCCGAGCGATCGGGGGCCGCGCTTTTTTTGTGCCTTGGGGTTGTGCGGCGCGCGGCGCGGCTAAAGCGAGATCAACGGCGTGGGTAATGCGTCGGACTGCGGATCGACATCTGTTCGCGGGCAGGTCTGAAAATCGTAACGGCGCCGATCCAGGAGATGTGACGGAGCCACGTTGCTGAGCGCAGCGAACACGCTGTCGGCGCGACCCGGCTCGTCCTGTTCCCACCGTTCGATCATCGCCTTCACCTCTTTGCGCTTGAGGTGTTCCTGCGACCCGCAGAGGTTGCACGGAATGATCGGAAATTGCCGCGCCTCGGCGTATCGCGCAAGGTCGGCCTCCGCCACGTAGGCCATCGGGCGAATCACCACATGGCGACCGTCGTCCGCGCGCAACTTCGGCGGCATGGTCTTGAGCGAGCCGTTGTAAAAGACATTCAGGAAAAACGTTTCCAGGATGTCGTTGCGGTGGTGGCCGAGCGCGATTTTCGTCGCGCCGACCTCATCCGCCACCGCGTAGAGAATCGCCCGGCGCAAGCGCGAGCAGAGCGAACACATCGTGTCGCCTTCGGGAATGACCCGTTTGACGGTGCCGTAGGTGTCGCGCGTTTCGATGTGAAACGGCACGCCCAACTTCGTGAGGTATTCGGGCAGCACGGTGTTCGGAAAACCCGGTTGTTTTTGGTCCAGGTTCACCGCGATCAGTTCGTACGATACCGGCGCGCGGCTTTGCAGCAGGAGCAAAATATCCAGCAGCGCGTAACTGTCTTTCCCACCGGACAGGCAGACCATGATCTTGTCGCCCGCCTCGATCATGCCGTAGTCCGCCACCGCTTGGCCGACGGCACGGCAGAGCCGTGTCTGTAATTTTTTTGCAGGACCCGTCAGCGAGGCGATGCGATCCGCCGGGCGTAATGCAGCGCTCGCAGCCGTGGTGCCGTTCGATGCCTGCGAAGCGAGCGGCGGGATGGTGGGCAGGTGCGACACGCTACGATTTCCCCAATGTCACAGTGAGCGTTTGCTCCTGTTGGCCGCGCAACACTTTGAGCGCGACTTTCTGCCCCGGTGTCGTGCGTTCGATTAGATAATTCTTTAATTGCGCGCCGTCGAGAATGTCCGTATCGTCGATGGCCAACAACACATCGCCTTTTTTGAGACCCGCTTCTTTCGCCGGTCCGCCGACGTCGGAGGCCGATAGGCGCCAATTCGATCCGACACGCACCGCTGCGAGCCCGATACCCAGGCGCGAAAAACTCGGCTGCTCACCTTGCATGATGGCCGTGACCAATTTGCGCGCAAGTGTCCCCGGAATCGCGAAGCCGAAGCGGCTGCACCGTTGGTCGCCTGCCTGAGGCGTGTCCGTCTGAATGATCGCGTGCATGAGGCCGATGAGGCGGCCCGTGTCGTCGAACACGCCGCCGCCGGAATTGCCCGCGCAGGCGCCGAGATCCAACTGCACCAGCCGCGTGTCGGCCGTCGGTAAAAACGTATTCGGGTTCCCGACGCGCCCGTACATCATGGCCGGCCCCCAGCCCATCGGGTAGCCGATCGTGTAGACCTCCTGGCCGGGAGGCGCTTCGCTGTCGGCAAACGACGTGGCGGCCAGACGCGCGGCGAGGTCCGCCGGCAAGCGATACAGCACCACATCGAGAAAGGCACTGCCGCCGACCAACTGCGCCGACGCCTCCTCCATACGCGAGGTCATGATCGTGACCTCTTTCGGGACGACCTTGCGACCCTCTTCGTCGCGCTCGACGACGTGGCGCGCAGTAACGAGATAGCCGTCACCCAAATGCACGGCCGTGCCGCGCATCGTAAAGTGCGTTTTGCTCGGCGGGCTGGT
Organism: Nitrospiraceae bacterium; assembly: GCA_046351095.1. Lineage (GTDB taxonomy): Bacteria > Nitrospirota > Nitrospiria > Nitrospirales > Nitrospiraceae > BQWY01. The sequence goes on along the minus strand of JAXLZC010000001.1, from coordinate 1,599,170 downwards.
GAGGTCTTCGCCCGATTGGAGGACACCCAGTGTCGCCTGTTTGGAGCGTTCGATGGCGGCGGCGTCGAATCCCGCCGTGGCCGCTTGCGCGGTACGTGGCGACAGCGTCGGATCAAACGATGCGGCGCAGAACGCCACACTAACAAGCGCGAGCGCCATCGGGGCGCGCGCTGAGAGATGACTGGACGACAGGTTGATCATGGGCACACTCACGCGTGAGATGAAGGACCGGCTTCGGGGCGCAGCATAACGCGCGCCGTTGCGGTGACTCAAGCGCGGCGGATCGGCGTTGACTCGCAAGAAGGCGTTCCTTTAGTATGCACCGATTGTCATGCCTCGCGTCCCCATCGTCTAGCCTGGCCTAGGACATTGCCCTTTCAAGGCAGTAACACGGGTTCGAATCCCGTTGGGGACACCACGCCGCGTTTTTCTCACGCCCGTTCACGAATCTCAGTACATCTCATTCAAGGAGGCGTCTGGTGAAACTGGATCGGCGGGTGCTTATCGCGCGCGTCATAATTGCTGCGCTGTCTTTCGTTCCACATAGCGCGGTCGCTGCGCAATCTCAGCAAACCGATTCATCAGTATCGCAAGGGAAGACTCTGCGCGTCGTCGTGCCTGCCGGGGCGTTTACGATGGGGAGTAACGACGGGTCGGGCAACGAACGACCGGAGCGGCAGGTGACGCTCGACGCATATGCCATCGATCGCCATGAAGTCACGATGCGGCAGTACGCGGCGTTTCTCGACGCCTCGCAGCGCAAAGCGCCGCCTTCCTGGGACAGCGAAGCAGTGGAGACGGTCGGGGATCGGCCGGCGGTCGGCGTAAATTGGTTCGACGCCGAAGCCTACTGCAAATGGGCGGGTGGTCGTCTACCCACCGAAGCGGAGTGGGAGAAGGCGGCGAAGGGCACGGGTGCGCGCCGATTTCCCTGGGGCGACATGCAGCCGTTCGTCGACATCGCGAATTACAATCGCGGTGTGTGGGTCAGCGACGCGGTGACGCTCAGTCCGGTTGCGAGCGGTGTCGAGGGCATGAGCGTGCGCCACGGCTTGAAAGAAGGCGGCCGCAGTCCTTACGGGTTGTTTCATATGGCCGGCAATGCCGCCGAATGGGTCGCGGATTGGTACGATCGCGAATACTACACCAAGGCGCCGGCGACGAATCCGCCTGGACCGACGGCGGGCGAGAAGCGTGTGATTCGCGGCGGATCCTGGGCGGATTTGCCGACGGCGCTTCGTGTGTCGGCGCGTGTGGCGGCTGAACCGGACTATCGCGATCGTACGGTTGGATTCCGGTGCGCGTCCTCCGATACGACGGCGCAGGCTTCGAATGAAACAACGCGCTAAAAGTGAACAGCCTCCTGCGATAGCCTCCACGTCGCCGACCCGCGCGACCGACGTGAATCTATGAAGATCGGTGATCCTGCGCTCGATTTTGAGTTGCCCGCCGTCGACGGCCGGACCTATTCGCTGGCGTCGTGGGCCGACAAGTCGGTGCTGATCCTGGTGTTCTCCTGCAACCACTGCCCGTACGTACATGCCTACGAAGATCGGTTGATCGCGATCCAGCGCGACTATGGTCCGCGCAGCGTGCAATTGGTTGCGATCAATGCGAACGATGCGACGCGCTATCCCGACGATAATTTTGCGGCGATGCGGCGTCGTGCAGAGGAAAAGGCGTTTAACTTTCCCTATCTACGCGACGAATCGCAGGCCGTCGCGCGCGCCTACGATGCGGCGTTCACGCCCGAGTTGTTTGTGTTCGATCGTGAGAGGCGCCTCGTCTATACGGGCAAGATCGACGACAATTGGCAGGCGCCAGCCGCCGTCAAACGACATTTTCTCCGCGACGCGATCGAGTCGGTTTTGGCCGGGCACAGGCCTGCAGAGCCGACAACGCACGCCATCGGTTGCACGATCAAGTGGCGCGAGTCCGAGTGATACTCATCCGCGGTGGCCGTCGCCCGCCACACTATGGTAAGAGCATGGCGACGTGCGGTGAGCAGCGGTAGGCGCTGCCGCGTGGCACGCGACACCGAGTCACGGACGATCACGACGGATACCGATGGACGCGCCTTCCTCTCCCCCTCCCGACGAATCTGAACGCCCAGCTCCGACACTTACCCGCGCGCAGGCGGAAAAAATCCGCCGCGAACGGAGCATCACGGCCACCGTGGCCGGGCTGATTTTGCTGTTTGCCCTCTATTCGCTCGGTCGTACACCGTCCCTGCCGGAGGCGCCGAAGCAACCGACCATCGGCGGATCGCAAGTGACCTCCGAGATGGTGCCGCTCGTGACCGGCGAAGAATCTCTCCAAGTGATGTTCACAAAAGCGGGTTGCCCGGTCTGCCATACGATCCCAGGTATCGAAGGGGCGAAGGGGCGGGAAGGACCGTCGCTGACGATGGCCGTCACCGGCCCGCAGCGTTTGGCGGATCCGCAATACAAGGGGTCAGCGAGCACCGTCCGGGAATATATCGCCGAGTCCATCATGAATCCCGGCGCGTACATCGTGCCCGGGTATCCCACCCATGCGATGCCGCGATGGTACGGACAAAAACTCAGCGCCGGCGCGCTGGAGCAGATGTCGAAATATCTGGAGCAGCTGACGGGCAACTAGCCGGGCACGGCGGCGTGTCGTATCTCGAACTGAAAGTTCCCCCTCTTGCCCTGTGGGTTGTGGCGGTTGTGCTGATTGCGGCCGGGACCCGCTGGTTCCCGAGCGGCCTGTCGTCGTCTCCGGCGAGCCGTATGGTCGCGATTGTCGTCGCCCTTGTGGGTATCGGTGTAGCGGTAGCCGGCGTTCTGGAGTTCAAACGGGCTAAGACCACCGTCAATCCGCTTGTGCCGAACAAGGCCACGTCCGTGGTCACCTCCGGCATCTTTCGTCTCACAAGAAATCCGATGTATCTCGGATTGGCCGCCACGCTTCTTGGTGTGACAATCTGGTGGCTCAGCATCGTTGGCGTGGCCGTCGTGGTTGCGTTCTGTCTCTATCTCACACGGTTTCAGATTCAGCCGGAAGAGCGTGCGCTTCGTGCCCAATTTGGGCAGGAATTCACGGAGTACATGGCCCGAGTCCGACGATGGTTGTAAAGTTCGGCCACTCATTTGAAGAGACCGCTGTGACCAGTAGGTGAGTCTTGTTTCTGTATTCGGAGAGAGGAGCTCACGATGAGAGATCCGCGGCGCACGATTCGGTTGTTGGATGAGCTAGAAAGCCTCGGCTTCACCGACGAGGCGTTTGCTGAAATCCACCATTTCGAAAGAGGCACGACAATTGAGCGGCACCGCAAGTACTGTTTGGAGACGGGCGCCTTCCAGGAGAGCAAGGCCAATGAGCGAGTCCAGCAACGATTGGAGATTGTCTTTCGGGCCTATTGGGGCGGAGGTTTTAGGGAATGCTCGTCGGCACTTTGGGTACTGTTGGCGAAGGCAGCAGCGATAGAGGTGCCAAAAGACGGTGATGCCTAGCGTCTCGCTCTATGCGGAAAGAATGTGGCTGGTAGTAAGGCGAAGAGTTTGGTGAAGAGGTGCCGCTCGGCCAGGAGGCTGGCCGAGCGGAGGGACCGGCGAGGCATCGAAACGGAATCGTCGAAACGAACGGAGTGCGAACGGCGCGCTTAGAGTTTCCGGCGCATCGGGTCTTGGCCGACGATAGAAAATGCCGGCTTCTTCGGTGCGGCCGCTGCTCCTGCCGCGGCGCTCGGTGCGCCGTGCGTGGGCGCTGCCGCTGAGCCGGTGCCGTCGCCTTCCAGCAATTTCGCCAACTGCTCGTCGCCGCTGCGCACGCCTTCCAGCTTGATGCGCAACCGCAAATTGTTCGCACTGTCGCTGTTGATCAAGGCCTGCTCCAGGCTGATGCGGCCTTCCTTGTAGAGCTTGAAGAGGACGTAGTCGAACGTCTGGCAGCCTTCCTCCACGCCCTGCTCCATCGCTTCCTTCAACTGATCGATCTCGGCCTTCTTGACCAGGTCTTTGATGCGCGGCGTGTCGAGCATGATCTCGAGCGCGGGCGCGCGGCGTCCGTCGAGCGACGGCACGAGGCGCTGCGACACGATCGCGCGAAGGTTGAGCGAAAGCTGCAGATAAATCTGCTGGTGCCGCTCCACGGGGAAGAAGTTCATGATGCGCTCGATCGCTTGGTTCGCGTTGTTCGAGTGCAAGGTGCCCAAGCAGAGGTGGCCGGTTTCGGCGAAGGTGATGGCGGCTTCCATCGTGTCCGTGTCGCGGATTTCGCCGATGAGGATCACGTCCGGCGCCTGACGCAGCGTGTTTTTCAACGCGCTTTGGAAGCTGTGGGTGTCGAAGCCGACTTCGCGCTGCGTGATCAAACACTTCTTGTGCTGGTGCACGAATTCGATCGGGTCTTCCACGGAGATGATGTGGCCGTGGGAGACGCTGTTGCGGTGGTCGACCATCGCGGCGAGTGTGGTCGATTTACCGGAGCCGGTGGACCCCACCACCAAGATCAGGCCGCGCTTCGTGAGCGCGAGGTCCTTCATGATCGGCGGGAGGCCGAGCGTATTGATGTCCTGGATCTCCGCCTTGATGTGGCGGAACACGAGGCCGACGTTGCCGCGCTGCCGGAAAATATTCACGCGGAACCGGCCCAGGTCCTTGTAGTAGAGGGCCAGGTTCATTTCCATCTTTTCTTCGAACTCGCTCCGCTGCGGGCCGCGCATAAGCGCCAAGGCCAAGGCTTCGAGTTGGTCGTTGTTGAACGGCGGATCGTTCGTCGGCTGTGTCACGCCGTGCACGCGGTAGATCGGCGGGGCCTCGACGGTGAGGTACATGTCCGACCCTTCTCGATCCACCATGCCCTTCAACAGATCGCGGATTTCCATGCGGTGTCCTCGTGTCGGTCAGTTGGTCAAATGAGTCGGCTCAGGCGGCGTGCGCCGACGAGCCGATGACGTTGTTGAACAAGTTCGGGTTCATGCTGCGCGACTGCGCTTCGCCCTTCGTGATGAGGCCGCGCGTCACCAGATCGAGCAGCGCCATATCCATCGTCTGCATGCCTTCCTTTTGGCTGGCCTGCATGAGACCGGGAATCTGGTGCAGCTTCTGCTCGCGGATTAGGTTGCGGATGGCGGTGGTGGCGACGAGGATTTCGACCGCCGCGACGCGCCCGCCGTTTTTCTTTTTCACCAACGTTTGCGTCATGATCGCTTCGAGCGCTTCGGAGAGCTGTGTCCGCACCTGCGCCTGCTGGTTGGGCGGGAAGGCGTCGATGATACGGTCGACGGTTTTCGGCGCGCTCGACGTGTGCAACGTGCCGAAGACCAAGTGGCCGGTTTCGGCGGCGGTCAGCGCGAGCTGAATCGTTTCCAAATCTCGCATTTCGCCGACGAGGATGATGTCCGGGTCTTCGCGGAGGGCGGAACGCAGCGCGTTCGAGAACGACTTGGTCTGCACGCCGAGTTCGCGTTGGTTGACCAGGCACTTCTTCGACTTGTGGACGAACTCGATCGGGTCTTCGATCGTGATGATGTGACCCTCGAACGTCTCGTTGAGGTAGTCCACCATGCCGGCGAGCGTGGTGGATTTGCCGGAGCCGGTGGGGCCCGTCACGAGGATCAGGCCTTTTTCGCGGTCGCAGAGTTGTCGCAATGTGGGCGGCATGCCCAACTTTTCGAGCGGGATGATCTCGGTCGGAATCGTGCGGAACACGGCGGCCAAGCCGCGGTTCTGCATAAACACGTTCACGCGGAAGCGGGCGACGGAGCCGAGCGCAAAGGAAAAGTCGCACTCCAAGTGCTCTTCAAAAATCTTCCGCTGCGCGTCGCTCATGATGTCGTACACGAGGCCGTGCACTTGATCTTGCGAGAGCGGCGGCATGTCGAGCTTCTTGAGGTCGCCGTGTAGGCGCAGCATGGGCGGTTCGCCCGCGCTCAGGTGGCAGTCGCTGGCGCCTTCCTTCACCCCGAAGCTGAGCAATTGAGAGATATCCATGGAACGCACTCCTTCTTCGCGGCACCCGGATCGATGGAATGGGTAGATTGTGCGAGGTCGAAACCAGGGTGTCGGCCGGCAGCCTGGGAACTCGCTCAGGTCATCTTGCCACAGGGCACCCTGAACGCAAGAAATTCGGGCTATTCGACAGGGGGCTAAAGAGATGCGAAGGAGGCGTGCGTGAGCATGTTGTGCCGGAACGGCGTGTTATGCGGACGCGTCGTCTGACCAGGCGGCGCAAACTTACTGTGGGAGCCGGATCTCGCGGGCGGCCTGTTCGCAGGCCGAGAGGACTTGGTCGATCTGCTCGGTCGTGTGGGCGGCGGTGACGGTGAGGCGCACGCGGCTGCCGCCGCGCGGGACGGTCGGGGGACGAATGGCCGGTGCGTAGATGCCGAGCCGTTCGAGGTGGCGTGCGAAAGCTAGTGCTTGGTCTGCCTCACCCAGCAGAATCGGCACGATCGGACTGGCCGTCTGTGTGAGCTGCAGGCCCCGTTGTCGAAGGCCCGCCACGAGCTGGGCTTGGTTCCGCCAGAGCCGTGCGTGGCGTTCGGGATCGGTCTGGACTATGCGGATCGCCGCGATGGTTGCGGCGGCGACGGTGGCGGGCGGCGCGGTGGTGAAGAGGAACGAGCGGGCGCGATTCATCAACGTGTCGATCACGGTGCGGCTCCCTGCGACGTAGGCGCCGCTCGTGCCTAACGCCTTGCCCAAGGTCCCCATGTGAAAGGGGAGACGGTGCTCAACGCCGCAGGCTTCGAGCGAGCCACGACCGGAGTGGCCGAGGATGCCGGTGCCGTGCGCATCGTCGACGACGAGCAGGGCCTCGTAGCGCTCGGCGAGGTCGGCGAGATCGGCGAGTGGCGCCAGATCGCCGTCCATACTGAAGACGCCGTCGGTGACGATCAGCGTACGGCGCGCGGTAGAGCGTGTTCGCAGTAGTTGCTCAAGATGTTCGCAGTCGTTGTGGCGGTAGACACGGAGTTTCGCGCGACTGAGGCGACACCCGTCGATCAGGCTGGCGTGGCAGAGTCGGTCGGCAAAAATGAGGTCGTCCGAGCCTGCGAGAGCGCTGAGCAGACCGAGGTTGGCCAGGTACCCAGATCCGAAACAGAGGGCCGCCTCCGTGTCCTTAAATTGCGCGAGCGTCGTTTCCAATTCCGCATGCGGCGACTGCGTGCCGGAGATCAGCCGTGCTGCACCTGCGCCAACGCCGTACCGTTCGACCGCCTCGATGGCGGCGGCTTTAACAAGCGGATGGTCGGCCAGGCCCAAATAGTCGTTGGAAGCCATGAGCAGCATCGGCCGCCCATCCAACACGATAGTCGGCCCGCAGGGCGAGTCGACGGTGCGGAGGCGGCGGCGTAAATGATCGGCATCCAGCTCCGCGAGGTCGGTCGCGAGCGCGTGCTCGAACGCGGCGCGTCCTTCGGGCGATGCCTGAGCGGAGGCCACGGGTGGGGCTGGATCGGCTGGTTTGTCCTGCGTCGACACGGCGCGCATTCTGTCCGTCGGGTCTGGTGCTGTCAAACGGTTTGACAAGGTGGCGTACGGTTCGTTATAAGCGGCGCTAGTTTACACAGGTGCGAGCGTTCGCGGACGTTTTCGACTCGCCAGTCGCCGTCCCCACACACCACCGTCGAGATCCATGTCCTATCGCATTCGTACGCACGAGAAATCGATTCCCCTGGATGAAGCCCATTTGGGGACCTGGGGCGATCGCGCGCTGTTGAAGCTCTATGACAACCGTCGTGGGCTCATCGTCGGCGCCGCCGTGTTGCTCGTGGCGGCGATCATCGTTGGCACAGTCTTGTGGATGGATCAGCAGCGCGTTAGCGATTCGACCGAATTGCTGAACCGCGCGACGCGGATGTATTTCGACCGGCCGATCGATAAACCGTCCCAAGCCGACCAAAATTTGAAAAGTGCGGTCACGTTGCTCAAGCAACTGACGGAGCAATATGCGCGGACGCCGTCGGCGTCGATGGGCCTCTATTACCTCGGCCATGCGTTGGCGCAGCAGAACGACCATGCCGGCGCGATCGATGCGTACCAAAAGGCGTTGATCGCCTTTGCTGCGCAGCCGTCGATGGTGGGACTCATTCAGCAGCGGTTAGGGTATGAGTACTTGGCGAAGGGCGAACGCGAGCAGGCGGTGAAGGCCTTTACCGCCGTCTCCGAAACGCCTGGCGCGCTGAACCGCGACCATGCCTTGTTCGAGTTGGCCCACTTGGAAGAAACGCAGGGTCGCCCGGAAGGCGCCGTGGGGCACTATCAAGAATTGATCAAGACCTATCCGCTGTCGCCGCTCGCCAGCGAAGCGACGGTGCGGATGAAGGTGATGGAAGTGAAAAAGTCGGTGGAGACGAACCCGGTGCCCCCGACCACACCGGCGCCTGCCGCCGCTCCGGCTCCCGATGCCGCCAAGGGCGTGACCGATCCTAAAGCCTCGAAGGGTGCGAAGCCGGCGAAGGCTGCTGCCCCTGCTAAATCTGCGGCGACAACGAAGCCTGCCAAGGCCGACAAGTCGGCCGATTCCGCCAAGACCCCGAAGACTCCGTAGATTCCGCCGTTCGTTCCCAACCGCACAGCCGACGGCACTCACTCGTCGGCTTTGCTGAAGCAATATCCTTATAAAAATTCGACGTGCCCGTCCAGTTCTTCGGCAGCGAGGACTTGGTGGAGCAACATCAGGCCGTGGATGATCGTGCCGATGGAGGTGCCTTGCGGTGCGTAGACGATTCCGCAATGCGGAGGACCTGCGGCGTGGAGGCGGAGAAAGTCGGTGTCTTGTGTGAAGATGACGCGCTGCTCTGTGCGGGCTCGCTCCAGATGCTCGGTGTCGGATGCGCTGAGGAGGCCCGCCTCGACCACGGTCTTGATGTCGAGGCCCCGTTCGCGCAGCCCCTGCACAACGGCTCGCGGTACGTGTTCGTCGAGGTAGAGCCTAATTTTTCTCGGCATTCAACTTGTGTGTGAGCTTTGACGGCGTGGTGCGGCGTACGGATTCGGCGAAGGTGTGACCATCGGCCAATTCCTTGTCGAGTTCAGCGCGATGGTCGAAATAATAGGCGAGCGCAGCGTGGACATCGGCGAGCGTGAGGCCGTACTCGCTGGCGATTTCGTCGACACTTTTCCCTAGGCGTTCGTGCCAGGTGGCGATATCGATCACGGTAATGCGGTGCCCCGCAATGCGCGGTTTCCCGCCTGCCACGTCGGGGGTCGTGTCGATATGCTGATCTAATGTTTTGATGATCATGTAGGACTCCTGGGCGCTGTGTCCCGAATCCGTTTCGACTGTAGCAGAGTTACGTGGGATTCACCAGAAAGGCCGGTAAAGGGCCACCTATCGGCTGAACGGAGGCAGGCGGCGAACCGTTGCGCCGGCTAACGAATCGAGAGGAGGTCGCCCTTACGGACTTGCCCGGAGGAGAGGTTGTTGCGGTCCTTGAGCGCCGAGGGGCTCATGTGGAAACGTTTGGCGATGGACGCGAGCGTGTCGCCGCTGCGGACACGATACCACTTGCGCGGGCTGGGCGGTGTCGACTTCACTTTCACGACGCGGGGCGCCGGGGGCGCTTTCCAGACCGGGACACGATCCAGGACCGATTCGATTTTGGCGCGCGAGCCCACCGGCACCTTCAAATGGTACTGGGGGTCATCCGGCGGGGTCGCGTCCAAACGCAGCTCTGGGTTCAACAGACGGAGCTGGTCGAACGACACGCCGCTGGCCGCACTGATCGAGCGCAGGTGGAGCGAGCGGTTGACGACGACCTCCTCGAATTCGTGCGGATCGACCGCCTGAATGTTGAACCCATACTGAGCCGGGTTCTTGGCGATGACGGTCGCCGCCATGAAGCGTGGGACGTACTCTTTGGTCTCGCGGCGGATGTGGCGCGTTTCGGCGATTTCCGAAAAACTCTCCGACTGGCTCTTGGCTAAGGCGCGCATCACCTTGCCTTCACCGGCATTGTACGCAGCCATCGCCAGCGGCCAGGACCCGAACAGATCGTAGAGGTCGCGGAGGTAACGAGCCGCCGCAACGGTCGACTTCACCGGATCCCGTCGCTCGTCCACAAACCGATCGACCCGCAGGCCGTACACCAACCCCGTGCCCTTCATAAACTGCCAGGGGCCGGTTGCGCGCGCGCGCGAATAGGCGTGGGGGTTAAATCCGCTTTCGACGAGCGAAAGGTACACGAGGTCGGTCGGGAGCCCGAACTCCAAAAAGATGCGTTCGACGATCGGGTGATAGTGGTTCAGGCGGTGGAGCCACTTCTCGAACTTGTCGTGGATGGTCGTGTTGAAGAACCGGATGTGTCCTTCGACCTTCGCATCCATCATGATCGGGACGTTGTAGGGCTCCGGCTGCTTGGGCGCCGCTTTGGCGACGACCGGTGCCGGCGGCTCGGCCGTCAACGTTTGGAGCGCAGCGGGCGGCATCGGTGTGGCATCTGGGAACGGCGACGTCGCTTCAGCGTTGGGGGCCGTTTCGGTTTGTGCGTCGCTTGCCGCAACGGGTGCGTCCGTCTTGGTGTCGTCGGATGACGAGGCCTGCTCAGTAGGCTGGCTCGCTTCAGCCCTGCTGTCGGAACTTGTTGCGGAGGAGGCGGTGTCCTGGTCCGACGTGGCCGGCGGAAGGTCGGCGATTGCGCGGTCTATATAGGGAGTGTGGCTGTCGGATGAACTTGCCGATTCTCCAGACGCCGACGCGCCAGTACGCGACGCCTCTGTATCGACTCCTCCGTTGGACTGCGATGCGGGTGCGGCTGTCTGATTCTGCGCGGCCTGTTGAACCGGCGATTCGGTTGCGGCGTACGCCACCGCGACGAAACCGAGCAGCGGCACCGTGAGCGCCATTGAACGTGTCACTGCCGAAAGGGGAGTGGACACACGTCGCGTGCGCTTCGTAGGGAAATTCATGAATCGTAGCCTATCCAGAGGGTACAACCTTGTCAAGAAATTGTAAGACTTGTGCACCGTACGAGTCGTGTGTGCGACGCCGCATCGTGTCGTGTCGATACGATGTCGAGGCGACGGTTCGGTGAGCGTACTACGACGCGCCGATGCCGACCGTGTGCCCCGATTTCTTGACTCGCTTCTGAGCCCTATGTTAGCGTGCGCCCTCCGCAAGACCGACACCTTTCGTGCGACCCTGAGGAGGCTCACTCATCATGCTGAAACGGTATTTGCTCGCGCCGGGTCCGACCCCTGTTCCGCCGGAGGTCTTGCTCGCGATGGCGCGGCCGATCATTCACCATCGTGCGCCCGAATTCGATCCGATTTTTGCCGAGGTTCGCGAGGGCCTGAAGTGGCTCTACCAAACGCAGAACGACGTGCTCATTTTGGCCTCGTCCGGCACGGGTGGCATGGAAGGGTCGGTGGCGAATTTCCTTTCGCCCGGCGACAAGGCGCTCTGCATCAACGGCGGCAAGTTCGGCGAGCGCTGGGGCAAGATCTGCAAAACGTTCGGCGTGAACGCGCAGGAAATTAAGGTCGAATGGGGCCGTGCGGTCGATCCGCAGGCGGTCGCGGATGCGCTGAAAAAAGATCCGTCCATTAAGGCGGTCTACGTGCAGGCCAGCGAAACCTCGACGGGTGTCGCGCATGATTGTAAGGCTTTGGCCGAAATCGTGAAGCAATACGACGACACGATCTTGGTGGTGGATGCGATCACGGCGCTGGGTGTCTTCGATCTGAAGACGGATGCCTGGGGCCTCGATGTGGTCATCACCGGCAGCCAGAAGGCGCTGATGTTGCCGCCGGGCTTGGCGTTCGTGAGCGTCAGCGAAAAGGCCTGGAAGCTGGCCGAGAAGGCGAAAAACGCTGCGTTCTATTTTAATTTTAAGCGCGAGCGCGAGAACCAACAGAAAAATCAGACGGCCTATACGCCGGCGGTGTCGATGATTTTCGGATTGCAGGAAGTTTTCCGGATGTTGAAGGCCGAAGGGTTGGCGAATGTCTTCGGGCGCCACGCCATGTTGGCCAACGCGATGCGCGAGGGCGTGAAGGCAGCGGGCCTCAGCCTGTTCCCGAAGGAGTCGCCGAGCGATGCGCTTACGACGGTCTCCGCGCCGGAGGGTGTGGACGGGCAGGCGATCTACAAGAACCTGCGCGTGCAATACGGCATTACGGCGGCGGGCGGGCAGGATCACTTGAAGGGGAAGGTGTTCCGGTTGTCGCACATGGGGTATGCCGACCGGTTCGACGTGATCACGGCCTTGGCAGCTACCGAAATGGTCATTAAGGGATTGGGCGGATCCATTAAGCTCGGCAGCGGCGTGGCGAAGGCGCAAGAACTCATGATGGTGAAGTAGTCGTTCGACTACGGCACGGTCGACGGGATTGTTGAAATAGTCATAGACGATTCACTCAGGGCGTCGGGCGCGGCTCAACGGTCGTGACCGGCAATACAGAAGGTACGAACCAGACCCATGGCAACTCCGCTCAAGTTTTTGATCAGCGACAGCCTGTCGAAGCAGGGCCTCGAAATTTTAGAGAAGGCCGGCTTTCAATGCATCGTCAAGACCAAGCTTCCGAAGGACGAACTCCTGAAGGAAGTGCGCGATGTCGACGGCCTCATCGTCCGCTCAGGCACCAAGGTGACGGCGGAGGTGATTGCGGCGGCGGAGAAGCTGAAGGTGATCGGGCGCGCCGGGTCAGGGCTCGACAATGTAGACAGCCAGGCGGCGACGCGTCGCGGCATCGTCGTAATGAATACGCCGGGCGGTAATACCGTCACCACGGCCGAACATACGATGTCGATGATTTGTTCGATGACGCGCCGTATTCCGCAGGCGACGGCCTCGGTGAAAGCCGGCAAGTGGGAAAAAGAAAAGTTCATGGGCGTCGAGCTCTACAATAAGACGCTCGGCATCGTGGGCGTCGGCCAGATCGGCGGTTACCTCACGAAGTTAGCTCAAGGTTATTCGATGAACATCTTGGCCTACGATCCGTACCTCGCGCCGGATCGCGCGCAGAAGATGGGAGTCGAGATGGTGGAATTGGACGAGCTCTTCGAGCGTGCCGACATCATCTCGGTGCATACGCCGCTGACGCCGGAGACGAAGTCGCTGATCAACTCGCAAGCCATCGCCAAGATGAAGCCGGGCGTGATGATCGCGAACTGCGCGCGTGGCGGCATCGTGAACGAAGCGGATTTGTGCGAAGCGCTCAAGACCAAACGTGTGGCGGCGGCGGCCTTCGACGTGTTTGAAGAAGAGCCGGTGAAGGCGGACAATCCGTTGCTCGCGTTGGATAATTTTATTTGCTCGCCGCATATCGGTGCTTCGACGACCGAGGCGCAGGAAAACGTGGCCGTCAGCATCGCCGAGCAGATCGTCGACTATTTCAGCAAGGGCGTGGCGCGCGGAGCGGTGAATATCCCCGCCGTGCCGCCGGAATTGTTGCCGCGGTTGCAGCCCTATCTGCACCTCGGCGAAAAAATCGGCATGTTGCAGGCGCAGCTGTACCAAGGCGGTGTCGAGCGTGTGACGGTGGAGTATAAGGGTGAAGTCGCGGCGCTGACCGTGACGCCGCTGACCATCGCCGTGTTGCGCGGGTTGCTCACGCCGATTTTGGGCAACGACGTGAACTACGTGAACGCGCCGACCTTGGCGAGAGAACGCGGCATCGAAGTGAAGGAAGTGAAGAGCGCCGATGCCGGCGATTTCACCAGCCTGATCCGCGTCCAAGTGGAATCCGGCAAGACCTCGCATCAGGTGGCCGGCACGGTCTTCAATAAGAAGGATCCGCGTATCGTCGAGTTGGATCGGTTCAAGATCGAAGTGCTCCCTGAAGGACACATGCTCCTGATCTTGAACGTCGATCGCCCCGGTGTAATCGGTGCGGTGACCTCGGCCTTGGGTACGGACCAGATCAACATCGCCCGTATGCAGTGCGCCCGCGAAGAGCGCGGCGGCGACGCCCTGTTGATCATCGGGCTCGACGCGTCGATGCCGGCCCCTGTCGTCGAACGCATCAAGAGCATGCAGCATATCCGCTCCGTGAAAGTGGTGGACCTCTCGTCCGGAGCCTAGGCGGAGGTTGCGCATCTCCCATGGCTGCCTCTCCACCTACGCGTCGGCGCCTCCCGCCGCCCGCTGCGGTCCATACCGAACGTTCGCTTCTGCCGATCGGCTTCACGACTATCTTGCCGGAAGCCGCCGCGCGTGTACGCCAGGTGGAGCATCGGCTCCTCGGCGCTTTCGATACAAAGGGCTATCGCGAAATCATCCTGCCCACCTTCGAGTACCTGGACGTATTGACGCCGGGGCTCCAATCGCGCGTCCTCGATAACGGCTACCAACTGACCGATCGGACGACCGGCCGCACCTTGGTGCTTCGCCCGGATGCGACCGCGCAAATCGCCCGCACGGTAGCGATGGGTATGCTCGGCGATCGGCTTCCGTTGCGGATCGCCTATCGCACGTCAGTTTTTCGGTACGAACCGGAACATGTCGGACGCGACCGCGAACAACTCCAGATCGGCGCCGAACTGATCGGCGTGCCGGAAGCCTCGGGCGATGCGGAAATCATCGCGTTGATGGTGGAAGGCTTGCGGCAACTCGGCGTCGAGTCCTTTCGGATTTCACTCGGCCATGTCGGGTATTTGGAAGGGCTACTGGAACAAGCGGGCCTGTCGCCTACGGCCACGGCACGTGCGGAACGCGCCGCGTCGCGACGCGACATTCCGGAATTGACGACGCTGCTCGCCCACGAAGGTGTGTCTGGTTTCCTGTCGCGCGCGATTCTCGAAGCGCCGAGTTTGTACGGAGGGAAAGACGTATTGGCGCGTGGACGTCGTGCGGCAGGTCGGAACCGTCGTGTCTCGGCGGCGCTCGATCGGTTGGCGGCCGTCTACCAACTGTTGGACGCGGCCGGGTACGGCCCGCATCTCCTGCTCGACCTCGGCGAGTTACGTGGCTTCGATTACTACGACGGCATCGTATTCGATGTCTTCGCCGACGGCGTCGGCTACGGTATCGGCGGCGGCGGGCGTTACGACCACCTGATCGGACGTTTCGGGCGAACGGTCCCGTCGACCGGGTTTGCGTTCGATGTCGACCGCCTGTTTCAGGTGCTCGATAAACATCGGGACGACTCACCGTCCTCGAACGGATCCTTGGCCGCCACAATGTCCCCACGCGCCCGTGCGAAGAGGACTCGGCGGTCATGAGCCCCACCGACCTCCGCTTCCCGCACAATCAAGCCAATCCCAAACTGCCCCCGCAAAATATCGAAGCCGAACAGTCCGTGCTGGGCGCGATCCTGCTCGAAAAGGAAGCGC
This sequence comes from Nitrospiraceae bacterium, assembly GCA_046351095.1. Taxonomy (GTDB): domain Bacteria; phylum Nitrospirota; class Nitrospiria; order Nitrospirales; family Nitrospiraceae; genus BQWY01. Next base: position 1,583,924 of record JAXLZC010000001.1, on the reverse strand, counting down.
TCAACAAGGCCGTCGAAGTCCTGATCGACGAGGATTTCTACCGCACCGCTCATCGTAAGATATTTGCGGCGATGATCGACCTGTCGGACGCCAACGTCGAGATCGACACGATCACATTGGCCGAGTCGCTACGCGCGAAGGGCGAGCTGGAGTCCGTCGGCGGTGTGGCGTACTTGGCCGAGCTGGTCCAGGCCGTGCCGAGCGCGGCCAACGTCAAATACTACTGCAAGATCGTTCGCGACAAGTCGCTTCTGCGCGGCCTGATCGCGGCGTCCACCGACATCATCACCCTCGGCTACGAAGGCGAAACGCCCGTCGACGATTTGCTCGACTCGGCGGAGCGTGCCGTGTTTCAACTCGCCGAAGGCAAGCTCGGCCGGTCGTTCGTGCCGCTGAAAGAAATCATTAAGGAAAGTTTGGACCTGGTCGACAAGCTCTCGAAGCGCAAAGAGCATGTCACCGGCGTACCGACCGGGTTCGCCGAGCTGGACCGTATGCTCGCGGGCTTGCAGCCGTCCGACCTCGTCGTCGTGGCAGGGCGTCCGAGTATGGGCAAAACGAGTTTGGCGCTCGGTATGGCGCAGCATGCGGCCATTCATAACAATGCCGTGGTCGGCGTGTTCAGCTTGGAAATGTCCAAACCGCAGCTTGTGCTGCGTATGCTCAGTTCCGAGGCGCGCGTGGATTCGCACGGGCTGCGGATCGGGCGCTTGAGTAAGGAAGATTGGTGGCGGCTGGCCGAGGCGGCGGGCCGTTTGGAGCAGGCGCCGATTTACATCGACGACTCGGGCGCCATGACCGTCCAGCAGATGCGCGCCAAGGCGCGGCGCCTGAAAGCCGAGCGCGGGCTGGATATCGTCGTCGTCGACTATTTGCAGCTTGTGCAAGGCCGCAGCGACGCCGAATCGCGCCAGCAAGAAATCTCCGACATCTCCCGCTCGTTGAAGGGGCTGGCGAAAGAACTGAACGTCCCGGTCATCGCGCTGTCGCAGCTCAGTCGCGCGGTCGAAGCGCGCAAGCCGCCGATCCCGATCCTCGCCGACCTCCGCGAATGTGTGACCGGCGACACGTTGGTGCAGTTGAGCGATGGACGGCGCACGTCGATTCGCGAACTTGTCGGGACGACACCCTCCGTCATGGCGATGCGTGAAGACGGACGTATCTGTGTCGCCGCATCCGATAAGGTCTGGAAGGTCGGGACGCGTCCTGTGTTCACCGTGCGCCTGGCGAGCGGGCGTTCCGTCTGCGCGACGGGGTTGCACCGTCTCTATGGGGCGACAGGGTGGGTGCGGGTGCAGAATCTGCAGATCGGCGACCGCCTTGCGATTGCGCGCTGTATGCCGGAACCGATGGACGTCGTGGAGTGGCCGGATCTCCGGGTCGCGCTGTTGGGGCAGCTGATCGGCGACGGAAGTTATCTACGCCACCAGCCGCTTCGCTACACCACGGCATCGGAAGACAATAGCCGTCTCGTCGCGGAGGCGGCGACGGCCGAGTTCGGCAATACGGTCACTTGTTATGCCGGGCGTGGCTCGTGGCATCAACTCTTGATCAGCGGGAACGGGAATCGCTGGCATCCCCGCGGGGTAAATGCGTGGCTGCGCGACCTTGGGATTTTCGGCCAGCGCTCGCACGAAAAACGGATTCCGGCCGAGGCGTTTCGTCTCGACAATAGACAGATTCAGATTCTGCTGCGCCACTTGTGGGCGACGGACGGAACGATTACGCCGCGCGCCGTCGGGCGCGGGAGCCACGCGGTCTCGTTCTCGACGAATAGTCACGGGTTGGCGTCGGATGTTGCCGCCCTCTTGCTTCGAATCGGAATCGTGGCGCGTATACAGCGTGTGCAGCAGGGGCGCTATCGCCCTGTGTATGTGGTGCAGGTGTCGGGCAGTGCGGATCAACAGACATTTCTTACGGCTGTCGGCGCGTTCGGTCCTCGCCAGGTCGGTGCAGACCTGTTGCGGAGCCTCCTGGCACAGGCGACCTCCAATACGAATGTCGATACGTTGCCGCGTGAAGTCTTCGCGCAGGTGAAAGTCGCGATGGGAGAGCGAGGGCTTTCGCAACGACGGATGGACGCATTACGAGGCACAGCTTACGGCGGGACGTCTCATTTCCGTTTTGCGCCGTCGCGCAGTGTCGTCGCCGAATATGCGGACATCTTGCAGGACGACGCACTCGCGGCCGCTGCGCACAGCGATCTTTTCTGGGATCGGGTCGTATCCATCGAGCCGGCCGGTGAAATGGATGTGTACGACTTGACCGTGCCGGGCCCTGCCTCCTGGTTGGCAGACGGCATCGTGAGCCATAATTCGGGAGCCATCGAGCAGGACGCAGACGTCGTGATGTTCATCTACCGCGAAGACATGTACGAACCCGAGAGCGAGAAAAAAGGTATTGCGGAAATCCTGATCCGCAAACACCGCAACGGTCCGGTCGGCGAAGTGCAACTGTTTTTCCACGACAAGTACGCCAAGTTCGACAATCTCGAAAATCGCGAAGCCCTTTGACCGGTCTTCGCTCCTCCCGTTATAATTTGTCTCGTCGTGCTGCGCCTATCCTGCTGCCATTGAGGCGACCGTTGTTCGAGCCCCTCGCGGGCCGTTCTCCGAACGCAGGCCTATTCGCGCCATGTCTGAACCGTCGATGAACTCGAGCCGACTGCCGTTCGCGTCGCTGTTGATCATGCTCGGAAGCGTGACCGTCTCGGCCTGCGCTGCGGGCCCATCGGCGACGACCGCGGCGCCCGCCGCCGCGCGTCAGGATGCGGCGAATGGCGCGTCCGCTCCAGCCGCTCGGCCGACGGAACCGAAAGCCTCGTACCATTTCCTACGTGGATATTTAGCCGAGCTGTCGCAAGATACGGACACCGCCATTCGCGAGTACCAAGCCTCGTTGCGGGTGGACGGCGCGTCGGACTTTCTGAAAACGCGGCTCGCGGGTCTGTACTTCTCCATGGGTGACACGGCCAACGCGCTCAGCTACGCCGACCAAGTCCGTCCGGCGTCCGTCGGCGATGGGCTCACCTTGTCGCACTTGGCTGGTATTTATGCCGGTGTGGGCCAGCGGGAGCGCGCGATCGAGATCTACGACCATTCGATCGCCTTGGATCCCAGTCGTGGCGAGCCCTATTTCTCCAAGGGGCTGGTCCTCACCAATCTCAAAAAGTACGAAGAAGCCGAGGCGTCGTTTCAGGCGGGGCTTGAGGTCGCGCCGAACTCGCCGCTGGCGCACTACTACTTGGGGCGGCTGTCCTTGGAGCGTCAGCAACCGGACCGGGCGGTGGCAGCCTTTGAACGTGCTATCGAGGTCAACCCGAATTTCGAGCAGGCCTACCTGTCGCTCGGGGCGGTGCATGAGGGTGCGCACCAGCCGGAGAAAGCGGTCGTCGTCTATCGTCGGTATCTGGATCAGGTCAATCCACGCAGTCGCGATGTCCGCCAGCACCTGATTCGGTTGTACCTCCAAGCCAAGCGGTACCCGGAAGCGCTTCGCGAACTGGAGATCGCCACCGGGAATGAGCCGCACGATCTCGACGCGCAGCTGCGGATGAGCCTCATCCTCGGCGAAATGAAGGATTATCCGAAGGCGCTCGATAAGCTGAGCCGGATTTTGGCGGAACGTCCGGACGAGTTGCGGGTGCGCGACTATCAAGCCTTGATGCACGAGGAGAGTAAGCAGTTCGACTTAGCCAAGCAGGCCTACGAAGAGAATCTGCGCCGTGACGCGTCGTATTACGACAGTCGTCTCCACTACGGCTTTTTGCTGTATCGCCAAAAGCAGTGGGCGCCCGCCGCGGAACATCTCAAAGAGGCGATGCGCCTCAATCCCAAACAGCCGGACGGCGCGCTGCTCCTCGGGCTGACGTATCTGCAGTCGGAGCAGCCGGAGTTGGCTTCGAAAGTATTCGAAGAGGCGGTCACGCACCACCCCGCGAACGCCGATTTGTTTTTTAACCTCGGCACGGCCTACGACAAGCTGAATCGGTTCGACGACGTCGTGCGGGCCATGGAGCGGTCGCTGCAGTTGGATCCGCACCACGCCGACGCCCTGAACTATCTCGGGTATACCTACGCGGATCGCGGCGTGCGGATGGATGAAGCTGTGTCGCTGACGAAGCGCGCGGTATCGCTCAAGCCCGAAAACGGGTACTACGTGGACAGCCTCGCGTGGGCGTTCTACAAGCAGGGGCGGCTGGACGAAGCGCTGGAGGAAATGCAGAAGGCGGTGGCGCTCGTCGGCGACGATCCGGTGATCTTCGAACACTTGGGCGATATCCATTTCAAGCGCAAATCTGGCCGCGAAGCGCGAGAGGCTTGGTTGCACTCGCTCGAACTGGATCCGAACAATCTCAAGCTCATCACTCGGTTTCGCGACAGCGGATTGGCCGACGAGCTCGCTGAGGAACGTATTCGCCAAGCCAAACACCGTATCGAGACCCGCACTCCAGCCACCCCCGCCTCCAGTGCGGGGCCGGTGGCGCCCGCACCGGCGACGGCGACCCCATAACGGGTCGATCGCGTCCCCGGTGCTCCACGTGCGCCGTCGCGCCCCGCGTTGCGTGCGGATTCGTATCAGTACCGTGCAGAGTTATTGGGGGAGGCTGTGGAGGCGTATCGGCTCTGCGTCTTTCTTGCTAGGTTTCTCGATGCGATCGTGGTAGGGTGCGCGCAGATGAGTTGTGATCTCCCACCTGTGATGCAGTTCCCCAGGTTAGTCAGCGCGTTCCCTGTGCGGCGCCGGTTGCCGTGGAAGCGGAACGTCGGCGCCCTGCGCCTCGCGGGAGGACGATAGGGCGTGCGTGTCTTTTTGATCCATGTGCGTGATCCGCAATTCTACGCACTGCCCGCAAAAACGCGCGCGAAAAACGGGCGTATTCGTGTCATGGGGTTCCCGCCGATCGGCATCATGTCGCTGTCGTCCGTGGTGAAGTCCGCCGGTCACGAATGCATGATGTTCGATCAGGCCCATCCCGAAACGCCGAACGAATTCATCATTTCCGAAATCAATCGGTGCCAGCCCGACCTCATCGGCCTGAGCTTTCTCAGTACTACCAGCTATCCCTACGCAAAAATTCTTGCCAGGCAGATTCGAGCTGCCAACAGTCGGGTGAAGCTTGCCTTCGGCGGCGTGTTCGCCACGCTGAACGCCCCCTTGGTAAAGGCCCAATGTCCCGAAGTGGATTTTGTCTGCCGTGGCGACGGTGAGCAGTTGATCCTCGACTTGCTTGCCCATATGGACGCGCCGGAAGCGGTTGCGAGTCTGACCTGGATGAAGGACGGCAAGGTCGTCCAGAATCCTGGCCGACCGATGGAACGGCACCTCGACCAGTGGCCGTTCCCGGACCGCGAGAGTCTGGAGTTGGACTTCATCGAGTCGATGCCGTTGGACGTCCCGGCGGTGTTGTCGATGGATCGCTTCACAACCATGCAGACCTCCCGTGGGTGTCCCTGGCCTTGCGTATTTTGCGACATCCCGATTTTCAACGAAGGGAAATGGCGCGCACGGTCCGCGCAGCACGTCGTCGCCGAACTGAAATATTTGGAAGAGCACGGGTACGGGTCGGTGTATTTCGTCGACGACCATTTTCTGCTCCAACCCAAGCGGATAGAGGCCATCTGCACAGGTGTGATGGATGAACGCCTGACGATCCAATGGGGGATCGAGGGGCGTGTCGATTCCGTCGCCCAGCATCTTTTCCCCGCGATGGCGAAGGCCAATTGCCGGACCGTCATGTTCGGCATCGAAAGCGGGAGCCAGAAGATTCTCGATCGGCTGCAAAAAGAACAAACGCTGGAAGAAGTCACCACGGCCGTCAAAAACGCCAAGAAGGCCGGCATCGAAATCGTGCACGGATTTTTCACCGTCGGGAATCCGGACGAGACCGTCGAGGATATGCGCGCGACCTTCGACTTCGCGTCGAAACTCCCGCTCGACACGTTCGGCTTCAATCGGCTTTGTGTCTATCGTGGTACGCCCTTGTGGCAGGAATACGTAAAGCGCGGTCTCGTGCACGAGGCCGCCGACTGGTACAAGTACTTCAAGTGTTCGGCGATCGACCCCACCTGTTTGCCCGGCGAAGTGATCAACGAGGTGCGGCAAGAAGGGTTGAAGAAGCTGTTCCTCTATAAGATTTTCCACTTCCCGCTACAGACATGGCGACTGCTGCGGCGGTTCCTCCGGTTTATGCCCGCGCGCGATGTCGGCTACCTGCTCATCAAGCCGTTCTTGGGGCAAAAAAAGGGCGCGACCAAAGCCGAAGTCTTGTCGCGTGCTGTAGAACATGCCGAGATGAAGGACGCCGCCGCGCAGCTGACACAACTCTCCGACGAAGTCTTGCACAACGTGCTTGCCGAGTCCCGCGCCGAACGCCTCCGTATTCAACAGGAAGCCGAATCCTCCCGCGAACTCCCGATGGTCCCCGGTCGCTAGACTCCCCGATCTCTCCACCGATTCTGCTTGCGACCAGTACAAACGACAAGGCCACCGTTACCGGTGGCCTTGTACTAATCCGCACACGACTGATGTCGTGCCTATTCCGATGGGGCCTGACTAGGTTCCCATCTCCCAGGAGGCCAGGTACTTTTCCTGTTCCTTCGTCAGCTTGTCGATCGACATGCCCATGCCGGCGAGCTTGAGGCGGGCGATTTCCTTGTCGATGGCCGGCGGCACCGGGTAGACCTTGTGCTCGAGCATCTTGTGGTTCTTCACGATGTACTCGGCGCCGAGTGCCTGGTTCGCGAAGCTCATATCCATGACGCTGGACGGGTGCCCCTCGGCGGTGGCCAAATTCACGAGACGCCCTTCGCCCAAGAGGCTGACGCGGCGGCCGTTGCGCATGGTGTATTCGTCCACGCCCATACGAATCTGGCGCTTTTTCTTGCTCAACTTTTCGAGGGCGGGAATGTCCAACTCCACGTTGAAGTGGCCGGAGTTGCAGACGATGGCTCCGTCCTTCATCGCGGCAAAGTGTTCCTTGCGGATGACCTTGAGGTTGCCCGTGACGGTCACGAAGAAGTCGCCGATCGGCGCGGCCTTTTCCATCGGCATCACGCGATACCCGTCCATCACCGCTTCCAACCCCTTCATCGGATCGATTTCGGTCACGATGACGTCCGCGCCCATACCCTTGGCGCGCATCGCGATACCGCGTCCACACCAGCCGTAGCCGGCAACCACGAGGGTGGAGCCGCAGACAAGACGGTTGGTTGCGCGTACGATACCGTCCAAGGTGCTCTGGCCCGTGCCGTACCGATTGTCGAACATGTGTTTGGTGTCGGCGTCGTTCACGGAGATGACCGGGAAGCGGAGCACCTTCTTCGCGGCCATGCTGCGCAAGCGGATGACGCCCGTGGTCGTCTCTTCCGTTCCGCCGATGACGTTCTTCAAGAGGTCTTTGCGCTTGGAGTGGAGGTGCGACACCACGTCGGCCCCGTCGTCCATCGAGAGCTGCGGGCTGTGCGCGATGGCTTGCTCGATGTGGCGGTAGTAGGTGTGGTTGTCTTCGCCCTTAATGGCGAACACGGGAATGCCGTCGTGTTTCACCAGGGCGGCAGCCACATCGTCCTGCGTGCTGAGCGGGTTGCTCGCGCAGAGACGCACGTCCGCGCCGCCGGCCTTGAGGGTCTTGGCGAGGTTGGCGGTTTCCGTCGTCACGTGCAAGCAGGCGGTGACGCGCATGCCGCGCAGGGGTTTCTCGCGCAGAAAGCGCTGGCGGATGAGCCGCAGGACGGGCATGGTGCGCTCGGCCCATTCGATCTTCAGGTTGCCCTGGTCCGCGAGCCCAAGGTCTTTTACGTCGTAATCCACAAAGTCCTCCTCTGGTCGTGTCGTCACAAAAAAGGGGACGGCATAACATCCGTCCCCTTTCGCATCTGGTCTGCCGCGCCGGCCGTTACAGCTTGGCTTCTTTGCGCAGCACTTTCGCCTTATCCGTCTTCTCCCAGCTGAAGTCCGGTTCGTTGCGGCCGAAGTGGCCGTAGGCGGCCGTCTTCTTGTAGATCGGACGGCGCAACTTGAGATGGTCGATGATACCCTTCGGCGTCATCGGGAAATGTTTCCGCACGAGCTTGTCGAGATTGTCCGTCGACACCTTTTCCGTGCCCTTGGTATCCACGAGGACGGAGACGGGTTCGGCCACGCCGATGGCGTACGCCAGTTGGACTTCGCACTTGTCGGACAAGCCGGCGGCGACGATGTTCTTCGCGATGTAGCGCGCCATGTAGGAGGCCGAGCGGTCCACCTTTGTTGGATCCTTGCCGGAGAAGGCGCCTCCGCCGTGGCTGCCGTGGCCGCCGTAGGTATCGACGATGATCTTACGCCCGGTGAGGCCGGTGTCGCCCATCGGGCCGCCGACGACGAATCGGCCGGTCGGGTTGATATGGTGCGTCACGCTGGACGGATCGTAGTAGGCCTTCGGCATCACGGGCTTGATGACGTGCTCCATGATTTGCTGCTCGATCTGTTTGCTCGTCACGCTCGGGTCGTGCTGCGTCGAGACGACGATCGTGTCGATGCGGGACGGCTTGCCGTTTTTGTATTCGACCGTCACCTGCGACTTGCCGTCGGGACGCACCCACTTAAGGATGCCCTTTTTGCGCACGTCGGCCAGGCGCCGCGTCAAGCGGTGGGCCAACACGATCGGCATCGGCATCAACTCGGTCGTTTCGTTCGTGGCGTACCCGAACATCAAGCCTTGGTCTCCGGCGCCGCCGGAGTCCACACCCATGGCGATGTCGCGCGATTGATTATGAATCGAGGTGAGCACCGAGCAGGTTTCGTAATCGAAGCCCCAGGTCGCGTTGGTGTACCCCACGCCTTTGATGATCTCGCGGACGAGGTCGGGAATTTCCACGTAGGCTTTGGTGGAAATTTCTCCGGCCACGAACGCGATGCCGGTGGTCAAGACGGTTTCGCAGGCGACGCGCGAAAATTTGTCTTGAGCCAAGATTGCATCGAGAATGCCGTCGGAAATCTGGTCGGCAATTTTGTCGGGATGCCCTTCCGTCACGGACTCGGACGTGAAGAGATAGTTGTTCCGCATTCGTTCCTCTCTCCGGGTTGTCGATAAGGAAAACGCCGATGGGACTAGGCGCAGGAAAACGTGTCTCACAGGTACCCGACTGGCTCTGTAAAGTCAATGAGAAACCGGCTTCCTGACGAGCTACGTAGGTGTCCAGGTTCGAGTAGTTATTCGAGATCGTGGACTGGACCATACGCACCACGTGCACCGCGTGGGTGATGCGTGTCTGTGGCGCCCCGCACGGCGCTTGCTTGACAGTAATTTTCGTGGGTTTGTAAGATGCGCGAGGTGTAGGTATGAGGGGGCTCACCTCGACGGCCCAGGCCGGTCGGGCAGACCGGTCGACGTGCGGCGTTGTCTCGCAGATAGACGGCAAACCGGTAGTGCGGGCGCGCTGGTGCGTGTGTGGGGTGTGCGCCGCCCGAGCCGCGCGCCCATCTGTTTCATCTCTCCCGACGAAAGTTACACGAATCGGTTATGGAGTCACCATCCGAGGTCGCCACAGGTCCGCCTCCCGTTCAGCCGCGCCCAACAGGCCCGTCCGCGTCGCCTAGTCTCGGCTGGGACGAGGTGTCGAAGGAAGTGGTCGAGTTTTTTGCGTCGGTCAAACTCGCCATGTTCCTGTTTCTGGCCCTGGCGATTTTGGCGACGATCGGCACCGTCATCCAACAGAATGAGCGGCCGGAAACGTACATCAAGGAATACGGAGAAGCGGCCTACGGCTGGTTCGTCCGTTTGGGCCTGATCGACGTCTATCACACCTGGTGGTTCCGCAGTTTGCTCGGCCTGCTCTGCGTGAATTCGCTGACCTGTTTCTATAAGCGATTCCCGTCGGTCTGGCGCTCGATGCAGCACGACAAGGTGAACGTCTCCTTGCCGTTCATCAAAGGCATGAAACATTCGAGCGAGTTATCCGTCGAGGCGACAAAAGAGCAGATCGGCGAGCGGATGGTGAAGCACCTGGCCGACAAGGGCTATCGGGTCCTGGCGAAGAACGAGCCGTCGGGTGTGGCGGTGTACGCGACCAAAGGGATCATGGGCCGTATCGGCGCGCACATGGCGCACCTGAGTGCGACGGTGATTGTCCTCGGCGGGTTGATCGGGAGCGTGTGGGGGTTCCAGGAATTCGGCGTGTGTATGGAGGGGCAGACCTACCACATCCCGAAGGGCAACTTCGACCTGAAGATCGACAAGTTTTGGATCGACTACCACGAGAACGGCTCAGTCAAGTCGTACAACAGCACGCTCACCGTGCTCGACGGCGGGACGCCGCAGCTGACAAAAACCATCACCGTCAACGACCCGCTGGTTTACAAGGGCATTTGGTTTTATCAATCCAGCTACGGCGACTCGTGGGATCGTATTCAAGCCGCGCGCTTGAACATCAAAGACAAGGAGAGCGAGAAGGTTCTCCAGACTATCGATCTCGATTGGCAAAAAGAGCAGCGAATCGAGGCGCTGGACCTCACGTTGACCGTGACGGACTTTGTGGCGGACTTCGCGTTTAATTCGGCCGAGAAAAAGGTCTTCTCCAAGACGGTGGAGCACGCGAACCCGGCCATTCGTATGACGATCAAAGAGGGCAAGACGATCGAGGCGACGCCCTGGATTTTTTATCACTATCCGGATTTGTTCGAGATCCCCGGGTCGAAGTACAGCTTCGAGTTGATCGGGTACCAGCCGAAAAAGTTCACCGGCCTGCAGATCACGAAGGACCCCGGGGTGAACGTCGTCTGGATCGGGTCGACGATGATCGTGGTAGGGATCACCCTGTCGTCGTTTATCTATCACCGGCGTTTGTGGGTGAAGATCGTGCCGAACGGGCAGGAGTCCGTGGTACATATCGGCGGCAATACCCACAAGAATCAAATCGACTTTCAGCGCGAATTCGCCAAGTTATTGCAGCACGTGAAGACCACACAGGCCTCGACGGCCTGAGGCCGGCGCAAGCGAGAGTCACCGTGCCGATCGGATGGGGACTGGGTGGATCCTCCTATCCTACGGTCGGCCGTTGGCGCTAGGATGGAACCCCGGCGACCGTGTATGATGGGGCTGACGGTACGGCGCCGCGCCATGGTCGGTGCCTGCGGATGATTTGCGGGAGGTTGTTATGTTGAAGTCACTCTTTCTGTTCGATATGACGTTCTGGCTCTATCTCGCCGCGTTGGTGCTCTACATTTCCTATCTCTTTGTGCGGCGGCCTGCCATGCAATGGGCGCCGGCCGGGCACCCCGTCGAAGCCTACGGACAGGACGAGCCAGGATGGGCTGGTCAGCTCGGGCAGGTCGCGACGATCGTCACCGTGTTCGGTTGGGTCGTCAACACCGGTGCGCTTTTTGCGCGCGCCTACGAGCGGATGCAACTCTCCGGCACCTTCGCTCCCTGGTCCAATCAGTTCGAGGCCATGGCCTACGTGTCCTGGGCGATCATCCTCGGGTACGTGCTGCTGGAGATGCGGTATCAGATCAAGGCTATCGGCGCGTTCGTCGTCGGCATTGGATTTATTGCCATGGGCGCCGCATCCTTGTTGCCCTATCGGTATCAAACGGCGGAACCGCTTGTGCCGGCGCTCAACAGCTACTGGATCTACATCCACGTCTCGATCACGTTGACCAGCTACGCCGCCTTCGCCATGGCCGGCGGATTGGGCGTGATGTACCTGATGAAAGAACGCGCGGAGCAGCGTGGGAAAACCGGCGGGATTTACTCGGTGTTTCCCGACCTAGAAACGATCGACGAACTTGGCTACAAGGCCATCATGATCGGGTTCCCGTTGCTCGCCTTCGGGATCATCCTCGGCGCCATGTGGGCCAACTATGCGTGGGGCGGCTATTGGAGCTGGGACCCCAAAGAAACTTGGTCGCTCATCGTCTGGCTGATCTACGGCGCCTATATCCACGCGCGTATGACCCGCGACTGGGAAGGGCACAAGGCCGCCATCTATGCGATCTTCGGCTTTCTGATGGTCGTGTTCTGTTTCTGGGGCGTGAACTTCCTCCTGTCGGGACTGCATGCCTACGCCTAAGCCGTTCGAGAGGCAGGACCGACCGTGAACGCGACCCTCACACAACCGACGACGGCAGGCGGGATGCCGCCCATCGGCTCGCCGCCGCCGGTGTCGCGCGTCAAGATGTTCCTGATCGGCTCGATCATCTTTGCTGCGGCGTTTGTCGTGGTGTGGATGCAGAGCGCCAAGTATGAACCCCTGACGGTCGGCAAGGAGGCGCCGAATTTTTCGTTGCCCGACCTGGCCGAAAAACCCGTCCAGCTGACCGACTTTCGCGGCAAAGTCGTCTTCCTGAATTTTTGGGCCACCTGGTGCAAGCCCTGTCAGGAAGAAATGCCGTCGATGGAGCAGCTCTACAAGGTCTATGAAAAGGACGGGCTGGTCATCTTGGCCGTCAGCATCGACCGGGTGACGACAAAGAAAGACGTGCCGACCTTCGTGAAGAATATGGGCTTGACCTTCCCTGTGTTGGTCGATTCCTGGGGACAGACCGACAAGCGGTATAAGCTGATGGGTGTGCCGGAAACGTACATCATCGATCAGCAGGGGATTCTCCGCGAGAAGATCATCGGCCCGCGAGACTGGACACGCGTCGACAACCTGCGCGTGGTGGATCAATTGCTCAACAAGACGCCGCGCGCGTCGACGGATGCTCCGACCAGTGCCACGCCGCGTGCTGCTTCACAGCTCGACTCTTCAGGACTCGATCCGCAGGCATAGGGAAAGGGCGTTGTATGGCTGGCAGCCCTTACCTCCCTCACGTGTCGCGCTTTCGATCCGCTCTTGCCGTTGCGCTTGTCGCGCTGACAGGGTTTGTTTGCGGACCCTCGTATGCCGAAGAGGGGCGTGCACAACCACTTTCGGTCGCGAACCGCGGCAGCATCCCCGCCGTCGGCAGTCCGGCACCGAATTTTAAGTTGAAAGATCTATCCGGCGAGACGCGTACCCTCGAGGCGTATCGCGGCACCGTAGTGATGCTGAACTTTTGGGCGACGTGGTGTGGTCCCTGCCGTGTCGAAATGCCGTCGATGGAAGCGCTGTATAAAAAATTCAGCCGTCGCGATTTCGAAATTTTGGCGGTGTCCTCCGATACGCAGGGCGCGGTCGTCACGCGGCCCTTTCGCGACGAGATGGGCCTGACGTTTCCCATCCTGCACGATGCGGACTTTCGCGTGGGGCTGATGTACGGCGTGCGGACGTTGCCGGTGACGGTGTTGGTGGATCGCCAGGGCGTGATCGTGGATCGTGTCTTCGGCGCGGTCGACTGGCAACAGCCGGATGCGGTGAAGATCGTCGAAGGGATCGTACGCGGAGGGCGCTCGTGACGGAATCCGTCCAGCAGATTTCCCTGTTCGCTGCTTTCAGCGCGGGGCTCCTGTCGTTCGTGTCGCCATGTGTGCTGCCGCTTGTCCCGTCCTACCTCAGCTACATCACCGGGCTGTCCGTCGAGCAGTTGGCCGACGCAGATACGCGTACACAAAATCGCTGGGGCATCATCGTCAATTCGCTGATTTTTATCGCCGGCTTCTCCAGCGTGTTCATCGCGTTCGGCGCGTCCGCCAGTTATATCGGGCAAGCGCTGATCGTGTACCAGGATTATCTGCGGAAGCTGGGCGGCCTCATCATCATGGTGTTTGGCCTGTATCTATTGGGGCTGCTGAATTTTTCGTGGCTCCAAATGGAACGGCGGATGCATTTCCGTACACGTCCGGCCGGGTACCTCGGGTCGTTCTTGATCGGTGTTGCGTTTGCGGCCGGTTGGACGCCCTGCGTCGGGCCCGTCTTAGGGACGATCCTCCTGTATGCCAGCACGACGGAAGCGTTGTCGCAGGGCATTCTGCTGCTGGCGCTGTACTCGCTGGGATTGGGTTTGCCGTTGTTTCTTGCTGCGCTGGGGATCGACCGGTTCCTGGCCTACTTCAAGGGCGTGCGCAACTACATGGGCGTTGTGTCGAAAGTCAGTGGTGTGCTGCTAATCACCGTCGGTCTTATGGTCTACGCCAACTCTCTCACGATGATCACGAGTTTTCTCGAACGCTACGGGATCGGCTGGTATCTCGGACAGTAGCGTACGCTGGTCCCTCTCCTCCCGACAGTTTTGTAGGTAGTTCTTGTCTGTCGGTGCGCCGTGACGGGCGACGTGCGGTCGTGCGCCTCTGCGTGAAGTGTGCCTTCGCGTGGAAGAAACAGGAGCGGGGAGGTGAGCGGATTAGAGCAAACGCGGGAAGTTGCGGTCGTCGCGCGTCGTTAACACCAGACGCCGATGCGGCAAAACGTCTGTGAGCCCACCGTTCCGGACCCGCCTGCCGGTTTCGTCTGACCTTGAGGAGAGCCGGTCAACGACATCTCAGGTGTGGAGGGCGGTGCTTGGGCGGCGGTGAATGTCGCACCTGACGCGCCGGCAGACACGGTCGAGCCGGTTGCAGCGGGCGTCGGTTTGTTGTCGGTGCGAAGCTCCGGTTTCGGCAAGGACGAAATCGTCGACTCCGACCCGGTGCCGTTCAAGGCCGACGGGTCTAGAGGCCCGCCCAATTGAGCCAACAGGGACTCGGCCTCCGACCGATAGGTGTTAGTCGGGTACCGCTGATTCATTGCGGTCAACTGTTCGCGTGCCCAGTCCTTGGCGCCCAACGACTCGTAGGTTCGTGCGAGTTGGTATTGGGCCTCCGGCGCCACTTCCATATCCGGATAATCCCGAAGGATCGCTTCATAGCGATGCGCCGCGGCTAAGTAGGCTCCGCGCCGCGAATAAAATTTCCCGACGAAAAGATGCGTCTTCGCGAGCCACTCTTGGCATTCCCGGATACGGTCGAGGGCGAGGCTGTCGTAGCGGCTATTGGGGAAATCGGCGCGCAACTTCCGGAACAGCGCTTCCGCCTTCATGACAGGCTCTGGGTCACGATCGACGGTTTTGGCTTGGCGTCCCACTGCTTCGGCTAAGCGAAACTGCGCGTACGACGCGAGGCGGTGGTTCCGATGGAGTTCGAGAAAATGTTGCAGCTCGACGACGGCTTCAGGATATTCCTCACGATCGAAGAAGGCTTCCGCCCGCTTCATGATGACGTGGGGATCGTAATTCCGTTCGATGGTGTCGCCGAGAAAAATTTGTTCGTCGGTTTTGGTCAAGCCCTTCCCGCTTGGATCGGCGGCCTTGGGTTTGCTCGCACAGCCCTGCGCGAGAACCAACAGGGCAAGACTCGCCGTGGCCAGGGAAACCAGTCGAGTCGAGAAGCCGCATCGAAGCGTCGGCATAGGGGACCGATGGAATTGACGCATATCTTATCGACCCTATCAGAAACATCGAACTCGCCGCAACGGTTTGAGGGGTTTGTGCTCCCTGGGGTGACTGCCGATGCAGTACCTCGCGCCACGGAGGGTTGTGTCTGCGCGACCCCGATTGACCCCCTTTGTGTGCGACTTTTATAATCCGCGCGGTTCGTGCGGCCCCTCGGTGTGACCCATCCGACGTCGCCATCCCATACGTTCACCCGTTACGAGTAGGACTGCGCAGGTCCCATGCCGGTACGAAGTCGCATTCTTGCCACGGGCGCATCCGTTCCACGTCGTGTGGTGACGAATGCCGAATTGGCCGCCGCGGGTGGACCCTCGGCCGACGACATGTTGTCGCTGACGGGTATTCGCGAGCGGCGCTGGGTCGCGGACGACCAAGCCACCTCCGACCTTGCCGCCGAAGCCGGCCGAGATGCCTTAGCCGCCGCTGGATGGCAGGCGTCGGCGCTCGATGCCATCATCGTCTCTACCACCTCGCCCGATACACAATTTCCATCGACGGCCTGTTACGTCCAGCATCGGCTCGGTGCGCGTTCGCTGGCCGCGTTCGATGTGACGGCCTCCTGCAGCGGTTTTCTCTATGGGTTGTCGATGGCGGATGCGTTTATCCGCTCCGGACAGTACCGCACCTGTTTGGTGATTGCGGCGGAGGCCAAGTCGCGCGCCATCGATCCTGACGATCCCGCCACCCGCATGTTGTTTGGCGACGGCGCCGGTGCGGCGCTTGTCATTCGTGACGATGCGTCCGGTGAGAAAGGTCCGGGCCTCCTCGGTGTGCGGCTGTATGCCGACGGCTCGCGACACGACTTGATCCATGTGCCTGCCGGTGGCTCGCGTCTGCCGACGACCGCCGACACGGTGGCGGCGCGGAAACATACATTGCGTTTAGATGGCGCGCCGGTCTTTCGTTTGGCGGTGCAACGGTTGACGGCCGCCGTGCAGGACCTCTTGGCGGCGCAGCAGTTGGCGGTCGCCGATGTGCAGCACAGCCTCTTCCATCAAGCCAACAGGCGTATTTTGGCCATGCTCTGCGACAAGTTGGGTATTGCCCCGGATCGCACGACGACGACCATCGAACAGTTCGGCAACACCTCCTCGGCGTCCTTGCCGATGGCGCTGCACGAAGCGGCACGCGCTGGGCGCCTCCACATGGGCGATCTCGTCCTCCTCGGCGCCTTCGGCGGCGGTCTCACTTGGGGAACGGCACTCGTGCGGTGGTAGTCGGTCCCGCCGACCTTGTCACACATCCGTAACACCGTTGTAACCTGTTCATGAGACACAGTGCGTCCGTGCGGGGGGTTCCACGGCGCACGGTGATTACCACGGAGATTGTCCATGCTCAGTCTGCTTCCGCGCGATGAGGTCTTTTTCGAACTCTTTCGCAAAGCGGCCCACAATGTGATCGAGGGGAGTCGCCTGCTGAAGGAGATGATGGAGAATTTCCACGATCCGGTCGGGCAGGCGAAGCGGATCAAGGACGCCGAGCATGTGGGCGACGAAATCACCCATGAAATCGCGCGGCGCTTGAATCAAACGTTTATTACGCCGATCGACCGCGAAGACATTCACGATCTCGCGAGTGCGCTCGACGATATTTTGGATGTGATCGAAGAGATCGCCGATTGTTTCGTCATCTACAAAGTGCCGAAACCGACGCCGATGGCGGTGCGTCTGGCGGATATTCTCTACGAAGCCAGTGTGGCGCTGGCGGCGGGCGTCGATCTGCTCGGCAAAAACAACGAACAGATTCGGCAATGCAGCCTGAAGGTCAACACGCTGGAGAACGAAGCAGATCGAATCTCGCGTGACGCGCTGTCGATGTTGTTTGAAAAAGAATCCGACCCGATCGTCGTGATCAAGTGGAAGGAAATCTACCAGGACTTCGAAAACGGCGCCGACCGCTGCGAAGACGTCACCAACATTCTTGAACGCATCGTCCTGAAGCACAACTGATGGCCGCGCGTTTCCCTCACCCGTTCTGCGAACGGTCGCACTGATCCATGTTTGGAATTCCCGAACTCACCGGCGCGCTGTTGCTTGTTGTGGTCTTGGCGTTGCTGTTCGATTTTTCGAACGGCTGGCATGACAGCGCGAACGCCATCGCCACGGTTGTGTCGACGCGCGCGGTCAGCCCGATCGTGGCGGTCGCCGCCGCCGCTATTTTGAATATTCTCGGGGCCTACATGTCCACCGCGGTCGCGAAGACGGTCGGGTCCGGCCTGGTCGAGCCGACGGCGGTCACGCAGGCGGTGGTGGCCAGCGCGCTCGCCGGCGCGATCGTGTGGAATCTGATCACGCTGCTGTTGGGCTTGCCGACGAGTTCGTCGCATGCCTTGATCGGCGGGCTCGTCGGATCGGCCGTGACGCACGGCGGCTGGGACGTCGTGAAGTTCGCGGGCTTGCGAAAAGTGTTGGAGGCGATGGTCTTGTCGCCGATTTTTGGATTCGGCATCGGCCTCACGCTGATGGTCATCATCAGCTGGACGTTTTTTCGCGTGTCCCGCGGCTGGGCAACAAAATTATTTCGTCGGTTACAGATCCTCTCAGCCTCGTTCATGGCATTCAGCCACGGCGCGAACGACGCACAAAAAGCCATGGGCATCATCACGCTGGCTTTGGTAGCGAACGGTGCGATCCCGAATGCGGAAGTGCCCAATTGGGTCATCGCCAGTTGTGCGATGGCTATGGGGTTGGGAACGGCCGCGGGTGGGTGGCGGATCGTGCGGACGTTAGGGATGCGGATCGTGAAGTTGGAGCCGGTGCACGGCTTCGCCGCCGAAACAGGCGCCGCGATGGTGTTGCTGGCCACCGCACATTACGGGTTGCCGGTCAGCACGACGCATACGATCACGACGACCGTCATGGGTGTGGGCGCGGTGAAACGGTTGTCCGCAGTGCGATGGGGCGTGACGGCGAAGATTATTTTTGCGTGGATCTGTACGCTGCCGGGCGCGGCGTTGTTTGCCTCGCTGATCTATCTGTTGTTAGCCCGCTTGATCTCGTAACGCTGCCCGCCGTCCACAGATTTCCGCCTCGTTCGCATCGCTTTAAGCTTTCGGGATCCGCACAATAAACCGGCTGCCTTTCGGTTGGTTCCCTTCTACCCAGACTTGTCCGCCGTGTTGTTCGACCAAATGTTTGACGATGGCGAGGCCGAGGCCGGTTCCGCCGAGTTCTCGCGAGCGCGCCTTATCCACGCGATAAAATCGTTCAAAGACACGCGGGCGGTCCGCTTCAGGAATTCCGAAGCCGGTATCCGTCACGACGATATCGACCGCCTCGGCTGAGCCGGCGCTATCGCCGCTGTGGGGGCGTGGGGCGCTTCCCGGTGTCACCGGCGCCCGAGCATGGCCCGCCGAGAGCAGCACCTCGGCCGACACTGTCCCACCGTCCGGCGTGTATTTGATTGCATTGTCGAGCAAATTGGTGACGACCTGGACCAGGCGGTCTTCGTCGCCAAGGATAAGCGGCAACGTCTCGCAGGTGCGCATCACGAGTCGATGCTGCTTTTTGTCGGCTAGCGGTTGCACGATCGCCACCGACCGCGCCAGGACCGTACGCACATCGACAGGGTCGCGCCGAAACGTCATCTGTCCCGATTCGATCCGCGAGAGCTGCAACAGGTCGTCCAAAATCAAATTCAACCGCTCGCCCTGCGTTGCGATGATGCCGAGAAACTGATTCGTCATCTCGGGATCGTCTTTGCCCCCGTCTTGTAACGCTTCGACATAGCCGCGGATCGACGTCAGCGGTGTCCGGAGTTCGTGCGACACGTTCGCGACGAAGTCCTTACGAACCGATTCGAGGCGGCGAATGTCGGTCATGTCGTGCACGACGAGGACAGCGCAGGCTTCTTGCGGGCGGCTGCCTCCGGCAACCGACGCTTCGACGCGCAGCGTGCGTGGGCCGGGCGGCACCTGAATTTCCGTTTGTGTGCTCGTGCGGGAGGCCAGCACACCTTCGATCACGGTCGTGAGTGCTTCATGGCGGATCAATTCCGTATAGCGGCGGTTGCGGCTTGGCTGCGCGTGGAGCGCGAACATCCGTTCGAGCGCCGGGTTGATCTGTAGCACCCGGCCGTCGGGGTCCAGTACCATCACGCCTTCGGCCATCGCGGTCAACATCGCGAGCAGTTGCGCGCGGTCTTCGGAGACTTCGTGAATCTTTGTCTGCAACTGGTCGGTGATTTGGTTCAACACGCCGGCCAACTGGCCGACTTCGTCGCCGGAGGAGGCGGTGATGCGGTGGCCGAGTCCGCCGCGTGTGAGCTGCTGCGCGAGCGCCGTCATCTCGGCCAAAGGGCGCGTCAACGAGCGGGCGATACCCCAACTCAACAGCGCTGCGAGCAGAAACGCAGCGACGAGTGCGACGCCGATTTCCGTGCGGATAAAATTGACCGAGGTTGGGGTGGTGTCGAGCGAGAGGCGCGAGAGGACGTGAAGGATGAACCAGCCGGCCAGCAGGAGAGCGACGCCGATCGACACGACCATGCCGAAGGCGACCTTCGCGCGGAGCGTGAGGTTCATGCCGAGGCGTGAAAATCCTTCAGTTTGTAGCCAAGCGACTTTACCGAGACGATGGCGTCGTTGAGTGCGGGAATCTTTTGCTTGAGGCGTCGCACATGGACGTCCACGGTCCGTGTGGTGCCGTAGTAGTCGTAGCCCCAGACGGCGTTGAGCAACACGTCGCGGGTGAGCACGCGGCCGAGGTTGCGGAGCAGATGCTCCAACAGGCCGAACTCTTTCGCCGTGAGGCCGACTTCTTCGCCGTCGACACGCACTTCATGCCGATCTAGATCGAGTTTGATGTCGCCGTAGGTATAACTGCGCGCCGAGGGCTGTTGTTGGCGATCGACGCGGCGGAGCAGTGCTTTAACCCGAGCCGTCAACGACTTGGGGCTGAAGGGTTTCGTGACGTAGTCGTCGGCACCCAGTTCGAGCCCCACGACCGTATCGGCCTCTTCGGCTTTGGCCGTCAACATGATGATGGGCAGAGTCGCGGTCTCCGGCGCGTTGCGGAGGCGCTTGCAGACTTCGATGCCGTCGATCTCCGGCAACATGAGGTCCAGCACGACGAGGTCCGGCTTGTCCGACGCAATCGTGCGGAGCGCATCGGCGCCCGAGGCCGCTTGCAGCGTGCGATACCCTTCCCGGTCTAAATACAGCTTTACGAGTTGGCGGATGTCCTTGTCGTCTTCGACGATCAGGACCTTCTTATTCGAGGTGCTCATGGGGCTGCAGCCTACGAAGTGGCCTCTAGGGCTGTCAAGGCAGGGGGCGTAGCCGTGTTGAACGCCGTGCGGCGAGAGGGCTCTCCTGTTGACCTCATTACAAACAGTGGCGTAAGGTTCGAAAATTCGATGGACCTGCGCCGCCGGCGCGCGGGGCTGACCTCGTCACGGGAGATTCCATGAAAATATATTTGGCGAATCCGCGCGGGTTTTGCGCGGGAGTGGATCGCGCAATCGACATCGTCGACCTGTCGCTCAAAAAATACGGCGCGCCGATTTATGTGCGGCACGAGATCGTCCATAGCCGCCACGTCGTGAACTCGTTACGCCAGAAGGGCGCCGTGTTCGTGGAAGAGCTGAACGAAGTGCCGGACGACGCCATCGTGATTTTCAGCGCGCACGGGGTGGCCAAGTCCGTCTGGCAGGAAGCCACGCGGCGCGGGCTGAAGGTCATCGACGCGACCTGTCCGTTGGTGATCAAGGTCCACAACGAAGTGAATCGCGACTACAACCAGGGCTACGAATTGATCCTGATCGGCCATGCAGGCCACCCGGAAGTGATCGGGACGCTCGGGCAGGTGCCGGATAAATTCCACCTGGTCTCGTCGGTCGGCGATGTGGACAAATTGCAGGTCGGCAACACGGTCAATTTGTCGTACGTCACGCAGACCACGCTGAGTGTCGACGAGTGTCGCGACATTGTGGCCGCGCTCAATCGCCGGTTCCCCGGCATCAAAGGCCCGCACCAGGAAGACATTTGTTACGCGACCCAGAATCGGCAGAATGCGGTGAAAGCCCTGTCGAAGCTGGTCGACTTGATCTTGGTGATCGGGTCGCCGAACAGCTCGAACTCCAACCGCCTCCGCGAGTTGGGCGAGGATTGCGGCATCAAGTCGTTTTTGATCGACTCGTGGCAGGACATCGACCCTTCGTGGTTGGTCGGGATCAAGGCCGTCGGTATCGCCGCCGGCGCCTCCGCGCCGGAAGTCTTGGTGACCGAGGTGGTGGAGTACCTCAAGCGCCACAGCCACGCTGAGGTGGAAGACCTGACCGTTATCGAAGAGGACGTGGAGTTCCAACTGCCGAAGGAGTTGGTGAACATCGAGCCGGTCGGTGCCCGCACCGCCGGACAGTAAGCAACCAGCTAACGACCCACACGCGGCGAGCGGAACCAGTCGGTTCCCCTCGCCGCGTTTTATTTCGTAGAGACACGTTCTCCACTACATCTAGGGCCTCTCGTCCCTATCCAGCCCTGTATACGGTAGATCGTTTTTGATTTCGCTCGGCTGCTGTGCTACAAGGCGCCGGGTACGGATCGCACGCGCACTCGATGCCCTTCCCGCACCCAGTCACCATTCATTCTTCCTACGTTACAGGAGCGGCATGTACCTGAAATCGCTGGAATCGATCGGCTTTAAGTCCTTCGTCGAGGCCAAGATTGAATTTCCCCGCGGCATCACCGCGGTGGTCGGCCCGAACGGCAGCGGCAAAAGTAACGTGGTCGACGCGATTCTCTGGGTACTCGGCGAACAGAGTACGAAGACGCTCCGCAGCGAGCGGATGGAAGACGTCATCTTCAACGGCACACAGGTGCGGAAGCCGATGGGGATGGCGGAAGTGTCGCTCGTCATCGGGGGATTGCAGCCGGGCGACCTGCAAGGCATCGGCGACTTGGCCGAAGCCTTGCGCGACTACTCCGACATCATGATCACGCGCCGGCTGTTCCGGAACGGCGACAGCGAATATCTCATCAACAAGACCCAATGCCGTCTGAAAGACGTGCGCAGCGTCATGCTCGAAACGCGCGCCGGCACGAAGGGCCATACGATCATCGCGCAAGGGCAACTCGATCATATTTTGAACGCCAGCCCGCAGGCGCGGCGCGAATTGATCGAAGAGACCGCCGGCATCGTCCACTACAAAAAACAAAAGGCCGAGGCGCTGCGGAAGCTCGAATCCACGCAGCAGAATTTGGTGCGGTTGCGCGACGTGATCGGCGAAGTCACCAAACAATTGAGCTGGCTCGAGCGCCAGGCGCAGCAGGCGCGGACCTACGACGCCTTGCAGCGCGAAGGGCGCGCGCTCGAAATTCGGTTGCTGGCCGATGACTATCGCCGTCTCGCCGCTTCGTCCGAGGAGATCGCGGCGGACGTGTTGTCGCTCGATACGCTGGATGCGGAAGTGACGGCGGAAGACGCGCGCCTCCAAGCCGCGCAGCAGGAGCTCCGGCTTCAGACGCAACAGCAGCAGGACGTCGTCGCGGCACGCCGACAGGCGCTGGCCACCGTCGAGGGGCAACGGGCGCAGGCCCTCGCCCAGATCGACATGGAGCGTAATCGCGCGACGATGTTCGAGCAGCAGCAGGCGCAGGCGCTGGCCGATTCCGCGCTCTATAAAGAACAACACGATCGGGCGCAGCACGAAATCGAAACGTTGCGCGAGCGTGTCGCCGAACTCGACGGTTCGTTGGAAGAACAGGCGGCGGTCGCCGAAGAACGCAACGCGGAATTGCGCGAACGGCTGGCGGGCAAGGAACAGGTGGCGGTGCAGGCGCAGCAGGCACGGCAGGCGCTCATGCAGGCGGCCGCGTCGCAGAGCGAACATGCGTCGGCCGTGGCGCGCTTGGATACGCGGACGAACGAAACGGCGGCGCGTGCAGCGCGTCTGGCCACCGACCAACAGGATATTGCCGACCGGCAGGCGGCGTTGCGTCAGATCGTCGCGGACCTGTTGCGCGATCGCGGCGAATTGGAAACGCGTCTCCAGGGCTGGCGTACGGACAGCGAGGCGGCCGGGGCCGAGATCGACGAGTTAGGTCAGACTCTGAGTCAGCTCGAACAGCGGCGCGCGCGGGATTTGGAACAGTTGGCGGCGACGGAATCGCGCTTGCGTACGTTACAGGCCGTGGTGCGGGAAGAAGCCGGGTACGGTCGTGAAGGCGACGAGGACGGCGTCTCGCTTCGGAGTTGTGCGATCATCGGCGACGCCATTGCGGAATGGTTGGTCGTGCCGGATGGCTACGAACGCGCCGTCGAAGGTGTGTTGGGCGAGCGCGTGCGCGCCTGGTTCGTCGACGATCCACGCCGCGCCGTCGAAGCCGTGTCGTTTTTGAAGCAGCGTGAGTTGGGCCGCGCGACATTTGTACCGTTCGGTCAGATCACGGAGCAGCAGGAGTTATCAGCGGAGATGGCGCCGGCCGCTGCACTGCGCGAGGCCGAAACAACGCCCGCTTGGTGGGCGAGTATCGCTGGGCAACCTGGTGTGCTAGGGCGTGCAGTCGAGATGGTGCAGGGCCACGATCATCGGCCGGCGGTGTTGTCTGCGCTCTTCCACGATGTGGTGTTTGTGCAAGATGTCGATGCAGCGGTGCGGCTGTGGGAGCACGGCGGCTGGCCGCTCCATGCCGGGCCGACGTTGGTGACGCTGGCGGGGGAGGTCCTCGACCATGCCGGCATCATGACCGGCGGGTTAGCGAGCGCCTCGGGCGGCGTGCTGCAGCGGCGCCGCGATGTCCGTCATTTGGAAGTGCGCCGAGAGGAGTTGCTGGCTGCGATCGAAACCGCGCGCGTGACGCGCGAGACGTTGGTGCAGCAGAGCGAGCAGGCGAAGGCGCGACGTCGCGAGTTGGACGCGCAACTGCGCGAAGCCGAAATGAAGGTGCTCGCCCTGTCGAAGGATCAGGGCGGCAGCGAACGCAATCTGAACGAGTTGGCGGCGCGCGCCGAGCGGTTGGCGGCAGAAGCGCAGAGCATCGAATCCGAACGTGCGACGCTTGCGGAACAACTAGAGACGAGCCGACAGAACGAGCAGCGTGCGGCGACTGCGCGCGACGAACATGAAGCGCGCTTGCAAGAACTGCATCAGCAGCAGCAGGCGATGGAGCAGGACATCGCCGGGGTGCAGGAGGCGGCGACGGCGGCGAAGCTGACATTGGGATCGCTCCGCTCGTCACGCGAGCATGCCGTGACGACCTTGTCCCGCCTGTCGGCGCAGGTCGAGGACTGCACCTGTCGTTTGGGGCAATTGGCCGAAACGTTGGCCGGTGTGAGCGAATCGATCCAAGCGAGTCTCGAAGCGCGCGAGCGGCACGATGTCTCGTGCCAACAGTTGGGTCATGAAGTGGATTCGCTGCAGTCCGGTCTGACCGAACTGCAAGAGGCGGTCAATGCGCAGCTTGAGGCGGCTCGTACGATCGAAGACGAACTGACGGCGGTGCGCCGACGCTCGACTGAAAGTCGCGAGCGCCGTCTCGATGTCGAAGTCCGACGGGCGCAGGTGCAGGCGCAGTTGGATACGGTCACGAATACGTTAGTCGGGACGTACCGGATTGCCGTCGGGCCGGATGCCGAGCAACTGGCGCAGACGTTGGCGCAACGTGCGGCCGCCGAGCGACTGCTGAACGATGCGCAGGGACAGACCGACTTGGCGATGGGTGACGGACAGGCTGTGGCGGCCACTCCGCAAGCCGCTGCCGAAGGCGAAGCAGTTGCCCAGGTGGAAGGGGCCGTTGAAGCCGCGGCGGAAGCGCCTCCGGCCATCGTGCTCGAACCGGCGCCGGTGGAATCGCTCACGGCCGAGGAGATCGCGGCGATGAAGGCTCGGCTCCAGAAGATCCGCGACCGGCTGACGCGTATCGGCGGCGTGAACTTGAGCGCCATCGACGAGCATCGCGAGTTGGAAGAGCGGCATCGGTTCCTCACCAGCCAGGAGCAGGACCTGACGGCGTCGATCAAATCGTTGCGCGATATTATTCAACGCATCAATCGCACGACGAAGGATCTGTTCCACGAGACCTTTGCGCAGCTCCAGGAAAAATTCGTCCAGGTGTTCCAAAAGGTGTTCCCGGGTGGGCGCGCGGAACTCATCATGGTCGAGCCGACCGCCGATGCCGAGGGCGAAACCGATGCCGGTGCGGATCCCGGTGTCGATATCGTGGCGCAGCCGCCGGGCAAACGGCTGAAGAACATCACCATGTTGTCGGGCGGCGAAAAGACGCTGACGGCGATGGCGCTGTTGATCGCCAGTTTCCTCATTCGGCCGACGCCGTTCTGTATCCTCGACGAAATCGACGCGCCGTTGGACGAAGAAAATATCGGACGGTTCACCGGCGTCTTGCGCGAACTGGCGCACACGGCCCAGTTCATCGTGATCACGCACAATAAGCGCACGATGTCGATCGCCGACTCGTTGTTCGGCGTAACGATGCAGGAGCCCGGCGTGTCGAGTGTCGTGTCGGTTCGGGTGGGCGACCTCCAACCTGCGTAGTCACACGATGTGTCGGTCATCTATCGCGATGATGCCGCCCGCTTCGGCGCGGCCCGCCTTGACTCGACAGAATCCGTCTGTTACAACGCCTGATAATTCTGCGGGTGTGTCACTCCGCAAGAGCCGGTCGATGGTAAGGGATCGGTCCGCTCGTACGCTCACTCTGGATCGTTTCGACTCTATGGACAGACTGAAAAGTCTTCTGGCGCGGCTCTCCGACAGTTTGCTTGGAGCGATGCCCGCCAGTCTTCGTGCGGCCACGGTCGGTCCGCGGATGCCGTTCCTCCGACTCATCGTCGGGAACGGACAAGTGCGCCCGGCGCAGGAGCCGACAGTGCGTCGTCCTGTGGGTACGACGGCCAGCCATCCCGACACCATCGACGATGCCATCCGCCGCAGCCAAGCCTCGTTGCTGGCGCGACAAGATCCGCGCGAAGGGTTTTGGGTCGCCGAGCTCGAAGCCGACACAACCCTCACCTCCGAATATTTGATGCTGCGCCGCTTCATGGGTGTGGTCGACCGGGAGCGCGAACGCAAAGCCGTGCGCTACCTTCGTTCGACGCAATTGCCGGACGGCGGCTGGTCGATTTACACCGGCGGTCCTTCCGAAATCAGCGCGTCGGTGAAGGCCTACTTCGCGTTGAAGTTGGTCGGGGTGCCAGCGACCGAGCCGTACATGCAGCGCGCCTGCGCCCGCATCCTTGCGATGGGTGGCGTGGTAGCCTCGAACGTCTTTACGAAAATCACGTTGGCCCTGTTCGGCCAGTACGATTGGCGCGGCGTGCCGAGCATGCCGCCGGAAATCATGCTGCTGCCGCAGCGCTTTTATTTCAGCATCTACGCCATTTCCTATTGGTCGCGCGCGGTGCTCATTCCGCTGCTGATCGTGTTTGCAAAGCAGCCGATCCACCGCGTCGGCCCGGAACAGGGGATCGACGAACTCTATGTCGTGCCGAAAGACCAGGTGAACTATCGGCAGGTGCCGCCGTTCCGCAAGGACGCGACCTTTTTGACCTGGCGCAATCTCTTCATCACGCTCGACGGACTGTTGAAGTGGTACGACCAGCGTCCGGTCGTGTGGCTCCGCGAAGCGGGCATCGACCGCGCCACGAAGTGGATGAACGAGCGGTTGACCGGCAGCGGGGGCTTGGGCGCGATTTATCCCGCGATGGCCAATTCCGTCGTGGCCCTCTCGTGCCTCGGGCACGATGCGAGCCATCCGCTTGTCGCGAAGGCACTAAAAGAGATCGAAGACCTCGAAGTCTATGGCACGACGTTGGAGAACGGCCATCGCGTGGAGACGTTGCATTTGCAGCCCTGCCACTCGCCGATTTGGGATACGTCGTTGTTGATGAACGCTTTGATCGAAGCGGGGTTGCCCGCAGACCATCCGTCCTTGGTGAAGGGCGCGCAGTGGCTTTTGTCGAAACAAACCAAGTCGGTCGGCGATTGGCACATCAGCTCGCCGCACGCGAAGCCGGGCGGCTGGTACTTCCAATTTGAAAACGAATATTACCCGGATGTGGATGACTCGGCGGTGGTCTTGATGGCCCTGTCGAAAGTGCACGTGAACGACGAATCGCGCCAGCGGTTGGCGATGGAGCGCGGTTTGCGCTGGGTCATGGCCATGCAGGGCTCGGACGGCGGTTGGGGTGCCTACGATAAAGACAACAATCGGATGGTGTTCAACTACATTCCCTTCGCCGACCACAAGGCGCTGCTCGATCCGAGCACAGCCGACTTGACCGGTCGTTGTTTGGAAATGTTGGGCGGCCTCGGGTACGACATGTCGCATCCGGCGGTGCCGGCGGCGATGCGATTCCTCAAGCGAGAGCAAGAAGAAGACGGCAGCTGGTATGGGCGCTGGGGCGTCAATTATATCTACGGCACCTGGTCGGTCTTAGCCGGCTTGCGAGCCATCGGCGAGGACATGTCTCAACCGTACGTGCGTCGTGCGGTTGCTTGGTTAGAAGCCACGCAAAATCCCGACGGCGGCTGGGGCGAGTCCTGCCTCTCGTACGGAGACGATCCGGAGCATCGCGGGCGCGGCGAGAGCACGCCGTCGCAGACGGCCTGGGCGATTCTCGGCCTCTTGAGCGCGGGCGAAACGGATGCGTTCAGTGTCTTGCGCAGCATTACGTATCTCGTGCGACATCAGGGCAAGGACGGCACGTGGGACGAGCCGTTCCATACCGGCACCGGATTCCCGCGCGTCTTTTATCTCCGCTACCATTGGTACTGTCAGTACTTCCCGCTGTGGGCCTTGGCCATGTACCGGAACTACAAGTCTCGCGGCCTGTCGCGCGCCGATGAGGTGCAAGCGCAGATCCGGACGTCCGGCCGGTATCGATTCTGATGCCGGACCCTCCTGCCCCGCGGGCGCAGGTCGGCGGGGGATTCCCCACATTCACACGCATCGCCGTTTTTGTCGCCACGCCCTGGGAACTCCAGGCTGTGGTGAAAGCCGGGCACGTGGTCCAACGGATGCGCCTCGCGGGGTATCGCGCGGTGGTCTTGCGTGAAGGGCCGGTCAGCTGGACGGTCGTGCAAACCGGCGTCGGGCCCGTCCGCGCGCACCAAGCCGCCATGGCCGCATTACGCGATCTGCGCGTGGAGGCCGTGCTCTCGACCGGTGTGGCGGCGAGTCTGCGTCGTGCATCAGTCGGCAGTGTGGTCATTGGAACCGGTGTGATGTCGCTCGATGCGGGGCGGGACAACGCTGCTCAACCGGAACGCGAATCGACGGTGCCGACAGGCCGAGGTCTGACTGCGAATCTGACACCGGCGAGCGATACGCCCATGTGGTCGTGCGATACGAACTGGTCGGGCTGGCTCAGCGAGCAAGGGCGTCGGTTTGCCGCGCAGGATACTTCCGCTCGCGAGACCGTCTGTCTCGAAGGGCCGTTTCTATCGGCCGCGCAAATTATCGGACTGGCGTCGGAGAAGCAGGCGCTCGCCGGGCATTACGCCGATGCCGTCGGACTCGACATGGAAAGCGCGGCGCTCGCACAGGTCGCTGCGCGGTGGCGGCTTCCGTTCGGTGTGGCGCGGACCGTGTCGGATAGTGTGGACGACTCCATGCCCATGGACTTCAATCCCTTTCTCGAACCGCGCGAACGATTGGGCGCGATGGCGCGCGAAGCGGCGCTTTGTGTCGTGAGCCCCGAGCGCTGGCGCGCGCTTCTGCGATTCAGTCGGCAGAGCCGCCATGCGGGTGCGCAGTTGACGGCGTTTTTGCGGCAGGTCTTTCGCGCGGCGGCCGCCGCCGATCCATCCAAGGGGTCCAGCGGACCCAGACGGGTAGCGTCGTGATGACGGACTTCATCGGATGGCTCGGACGCTCCTGGGTTCTGCGCCTGCAGGATATGGGGCGCATGCTCCTGTTCCTCGTCGGCACGCTGGCTTGGTTCGTACGCCCGCCGCTGCGTTTGCGACTTCTGCTCAAACAACTCCACTTTATCGGCTACAAGTCGTCGTTCGTCATCGTCCTGACCGCCGGATTTACCGGTATGGTTCTGGCGCTGCAGGGATACTACACGCTGCGTAAATTCGGTTCCGAAGGTTTGCTGGGGTCGGCGGTTGCACTCAGTATGATCCGCGAATTGGGGCCGGTGCTTGCGGCGTTGATGGTGACGGCGCGCGCCGGATCGGCGATGACCGCCGAAATCGGCATCATGCGTATTACCGAACAGATCGACGCGATGGAGACGATGGCGGTGAACCCGCTGCAATATTTGATCGCGCCCAAAGTAGTCGGCGGCCTGATCGCCGTGCCGCTGCTGGTCGCTATCTTCGATGTCGTCGGCATTTGGGGCGGCCATTTAATCGGCGTGGATTTACTCGGCGTCAACGCCGGTTCGTACTGGAGTTCCATCGAGTCGGCGGTCGAGTGGAAAGACATTTACGGCGGATTTCTGAAGTCGATCAGCTTCGGGCTGATCATCAGTTGGATCTGCACCTACAAGGGCTACTACACGAAGATGAGCGCCGAAGGGCTCGGGACGGCCACGACGGAAGCGGTGGTACTGTCGTCGGTGCTGATCTTGGTCTGGGATTATTTTCTGACCAGCGTGCTGTTGTAGCGACGAACGGACCGAATGACGACGCCTGCCCCCATGATTCGGTTGGTCGACTTGTACAAGTCCTTCGGGGCGCATCCTGTGTTGCAGGGCGCGTCGATCGAAATCCCGACGGGGAAACTGACGACGATCATTGGTCGCAGCGGCGAAGGCAAGAGTGTGCTGCTGAAACACATGATCGGCCTGTTGCAGCCGGATCGCGGCGAGGTCTGGGTCGGCGACCAGGAAATTTCGCGCATGACGTCGCAGGCGCTGAACGAGGTGCGGCGCCGATTCGCCATGTTGTTTCAGAACGCCGCCCTGTTCGATTCGCTCACCGTGTACGACAACGTGGCGTTTCCGTTGCGCGAAAAGTTGCGGTTGCCCGAGGCCGAGGTGAAGACGCGCGTCGAGACGGCGCTGGAACAGGTTGGGTTGCCGAACGCGGGACATAAATTTCCCGCCGAATTGAGCGGTGGCATGCGGAAACGCGCGGGCTTGGCGCGGGCGCTCGTGATGAAGCCGGACATCATTTTATTCGACGAGCCGACGACTGGGTTGGATCCATTGTTGGCCCGGTCGATCCACGAGTTGATTCGCGGGATGCAGCTGCAGTTCGGGTTCACCGCTATCATGGTCACCCATGAGATTCCCGAGATGTTCACCTTTTCCGACTATGTCGGCATGATCCGCGACGGGAAGATCGTGGCGATGGCGCCGACGGCGGAATTCATCCGCACGACGGATCCGAATATCCGCGAGTTCATCTCGGTGGCGGGACCGCCCGAGGCGGTGCTGGAGTTGGCGCGCGACGCGCGCGAGGCGTCGGAGTCACAGGTGTCGGAGCCGGCAGGGAGAGCACAGCATGCGAAATGAACGGATGGAGTTTATCGTCGGCATCTTTGTCTTGATCGGCATCGCCTGCCTGACGTATCTCTCGGTGAAGTTGGGCAAGCTGGAGTTGATCGGCGGCGATCACTATCTGGTGAACGCCGAATTCCACACCGCCTCCGGACTGAAGGCGGGCGGCGCGGTCGAAATCGCGGGCGTCGAGGTCGGCCGGATTCAGTCGATCGGATTGATCGAAGATCGCGCCCAAGTGACGTTGGCGATCGACAAGTCCGTCAAGCTGTACGACGACACCATCGCCTCGGTGAAGTCGCGCGGGATCATTGGGGAAAAGTTCATGTCGTTGTCGCCCGGCGGCGGCGGCGCGCAGTTGCGGGCCGGTGATAAGATACGGGAGACCGAGTCGGGGTTGGACTTGGAAGAACTGGTCAGCCAGTTCATCCACGGCAACGTGGATACAAAAAAAGAGAAGTAGGCCACAGGCGTCGTCGGGCATGCCGACGCAGGAGGAGACCACAATGATGCAGGAAACTTCACGCGCGAGACAGAGGGGGCGCACCGCGGGGTTGTTGTCCACGTCGCTGCGGTGGCTGATGGCAGGTGTCGTCGGAGTGAGTCTCTCTGTCGTCGGCGGCATGGCTTGGGCGATCGGACCGACCGAGGCGTTAAAGGGCGATATCGACCGGGCGTTGATGGTCCTGACCGACAAGGCCCTAAAAGACGACAGTAAGGCGAAGGAACGCCGGAAGAAGTTGGAGGAGATCGTCAGCACCCGCTTCAGCTACGAGGAACTGACGAAGCGGGTCTTGGGCGCGCGTTGGCCGAAACTCGAGCCGAACGAACGTACGGAGGTCGTCGGTCTCTTTCGCGAACTGTTGATTAAGACCTACGCCGACCGCGTGGAAGCCTATTCCGGCGAGCCGGTGAACTACATTTCCGAACGCGTCGAGAAGGCGCGCGAGACGGAATATGCCGAGGTGCGCACGAAGGCGAAGGTCGGGGCGGCGGATGTGCCGATCGATTATCGCCTCATCAATGTCGGCGACCAGTGGGTCGTGTACGACATGGTGATCGACGAAATTTCGTTGGTGAGCAACTATCGCTCGCAATTCAAAAAAATTCTCGCCACAGGCAGCTACCAGGATCTCGTCACGCAGCTTCGGAAGAAGACCGAGTCCCATGCCGGTGCGGGCGGCAGTCAATAAGCGTTTGTCGTTGTTTTCATGATTCTCCGTCGGTTGGCAGTCCTGCTCCTGGTGCTCATCGTGGAGCAGGCGCTCACCGTCGCGCCTCCGGCCTCGGCGGAGGTGAAGGTTATTCCTGTTCCCGCCGTCGGCACTTCGAAAAACGACGGCAGCGACGGCGGACTCATTCTCCCCATTCTTATCACCGAACCGGGCGGCGATCTGCGCTACATCGTTGCGCCGCTCTTGATCCGTAACAGCATCGTTGGGACACGCGGCGCGATCAATGTGTTTCGCTACGATACCGGCGGACGCGAATTACGTTTCATCGGGTCGTTAACGGAGAAGATCGAGCGACGTATTCAACTCTCGTATATCGATCCGGCTTTCCAGAACGGTCGCTATTCGTTCAGTCTCGGCGGCGCCTTTTTCAAAAACGCCACCGCACGTTTTTTCGGGATGACCCAACAGACGGTCGAAGGCGACCAGACCAACTACACCGACCGGGAAATTCGCTTAAACTGGAAGTTCGGCGTCTATTTCAACGAAGTGACGCAGCTCGCGTTCGGACAACGGTTTCGCGATGTGCGTATTCAGCGCGGCGCAACCGATCTGCCGTTCACCGTCCAGAAATTTCCAACCGTCGATGGGATGGATGGATCCACCGTGTTCGGCAACCGCATCACGTTCCACTACGACACGCGCGACAATCTGGTTACGCCGACGGACGGCTCGCAGGTCACGGCCTATGCCGAATTTAATCAAAACTACCGCTCGGGCGATCGTCCGGTCTTTCAGCGATACGAACTCGAACTCAAGACGTTGATCCCCAGCCCGTCGAAACACCTGATCCTCGTCGTGCGGGCGGATTTGCAGATGACGTTCGGCGACCGCGTGCCGTTTTACGAGCAGAGCTCGCTCGGCGGACAGAACAACTTACGCGGATACGGCATCGACCGGTTCATCGACAAACATTTAGTGTCGTTGAGCGTCGAGCAGCGGATCCACGTCTTTCGCACGCGCATCACGAACGTCGCGGCTGACTTCGAGATCGCGCCGTTCGTCGACACCGGTAAGGTCTTTAGTTCGTTCACGAAGCGCATCAATCGCGACTACGAGATCACCCCGGGGATCGGCTTTCGCGGGACGGTGCGCCCGAACGTCGTCGGTCGTGTCGACTGGGGCTACAGCAAAGAAGGCGGGGCGGTGTTCGCGGGTTTGGATTTTCCATTCTAGAAATGTGCAGAAGGGACGTGATGATACAAAAGGCATCGGGATGGGCGGCGTGGAGCGGCAATAGCGTCATCTTCTGTCTCAGCGCTGTGTTGTGCTGGGCGACGGCCGCTCACGCGGTCGACGATCGGTATATTGAAGGCTACGCGCGGGCGCTGCTCGATCAGGAAATGCGCCTGGTCGATACGACGGTCGAATCGCACGATGGCGCGCTCACGGTGCGGGCTGCGACGCTTGGAGGCATGCGCGCAAGCGAGATGCTGCGCACGCTTGAACGGATTCCCGGGGTGACGCGTGTGACGATTGAGGCGCAGGACGGCGCCGGCGCTTCGACGACGCTCCCGGCCGGTGTTGCGCCGGCACCACAAGCAGTCGATGCCGTGCCGACGTCGAAGTGGTTGCCGCGCGGACAGCTGTTTGAGCCGCTGCATGCCGATCCGCGATGGCCACACTTCTCGCTTGGCTACCAGCGGGTTTTTACCTCCGGCGGTTTGCTCAACGACTCGGTACGCGCCAACATGGGCGGAACCATTCCACTCTATCGAAGCCGCGGCAAAGGGGATGCGCAGTGGGAAGTGGGCGTGCAGGCCGGGAGCTTCAGTCTGTTCGACCTCACGTCGAAGTCTGGATCCAACGACATCATGAATACGGACTTCGTCGTCTCGATCTTCCACAGTTATCGGCGTGGGAAGTTTTCGTCGATGGTGCGGTACATCCATCAGAGTTCGCACCTGGGCGACGAGTTTAGCCAGCATACCGGCACGCAGCGCTTGGAGATCGGGCATGATCGTGTGGATGTGAAAGGCTCGTACGATATCGAGGAATGGCTGCGCGTCTACGGCGGCGGTGGTGTGTTGGTGCGGCAGGCGCCGGACGGGAGTGGGGTCGGCTACGGAACGCTGCAGGGTGGGGTGGAGTTCACCGGGACGCAGACCTATTGGAAGGGGCGTGTGCGGCCGGTGGCCTATGCCGACCTGCAAATCCATCAACGCACAGGATGGAGTTATGGGCATTCGCTGATGGTCGGTGTGCAATTCGAAAATCTCCGACTCGATCAGCGTGCAGTGCAATTGCTCATCGAACAACATTCCGGTCCGTTCCCCGATGGGCAGTTTTACACGCAGAAGGCGCATTGGCTCGGACTCGGACTACATTTTTATTTTTAGATTGCGAGGTGCGTATCGGGGCGCGACGCGCGTTCGAACGCTATACGTGGCGTCGTGCCGGTGAGTCATGCGCATATACAGGCGTCTCTCGTTGACTCGCGTGCACGATCCTGCCATAATCCCGATTAGTTTGAGGGGAACTATCTTCAACCGATTGCTCATCCCTGCACTACGCTTGGTTCCAGCCCGCATCACGGGTGTTCCCGGCGATCTTCAACGCCATCTCGCAACCACGGTCTTTCAGCATATTGTCGCTGAGCGCACGCGCTGACCTAGAAGGAGTAGAGGCCCATGTCCATTCTCAAAACGATTCACGATCCGGCCGATCTTCGTCAGGTATCGCCGAAAGATTTCCCGGTGCTCTGCCAAGAGATTCGGGAGCAGATCATTTCGGTCGTCAGCCAAGTCGGCGGGCACTTGGCCAGCAACTTGGGCGTCGTCGAATTGACGGTGGCGCTGCACTACCTGCTCGATACGCCGACGGACAAGATCGTCTGGGACACGAGCAACCAGGCCTACACGCATAAATTGCTGACGGGCCGTCGCGAACAATTCCATACCCTGCGCCAGTACGGCGGGTTGAGCGGATTCTGCAAACGCGAAGAGAGTGTCTACGACACGTTCAACGCAGGCCATGCCGGCACCGGCGTCTCGGCGGCCTACGGGATGGTGGAAGCGCGCGAGCAGCAGGGCTTGAAGCATAAGGTGGTGTGTGTCGTCGGCGACGGCGCGATGACCTCGGGCATGACGCTCGAAGGTCTGCACCATGCGGGCGGGACCAATCGCGACTTCGTCGTGATCCTGAACGACAATCAGATGTCGATCTCCAAGAACGTCGGTGCGATCTCCGCCTATCTGAACCGGACGTTCACCGGCGAGTTCTACAACAAGATGCGCGTGGAAACCGGCCAGTTGTTGCGCGCGATCCCGCACATCGGCCAGGACATGCAGAAGATGGCGCGCCGCGCCGAAGAATTGGCCAAAGGCATGATCTTGCCGGGCCTGCTGTTCGAGGAACTAGGCTTCCAATATGTGGGGCCGATCGACGGTCACAACTTCGAGCATTTGCTCCCGAACCTCGAAAACGTGCTGAAGATGAAGGGGCCGGTGCTCCTCCACGTCATCACAAAAAAGGGTTTGGGCTACGAGCACGCCACGAGCAACCCGGTGTGGTTTCATGCCTGTCCGGCGTTTGTGCGCGAGACCGGCGAGATGGCGAAGAAGTCGCCGCGTCCCAGCTACACCGCGCATGCGATGAATGCGCTCGTAAAGCTTGCGCGCGAAGACAAACGTATCGTTGCGATCACGGCGGCCATGTGCGAAGGCACCGGGCTCACCGCGTTCGAAAAAGAATTTCCGGATCGCCTCTATGACGTGGGGATCGCCGAGCAGCATGCCGTGACGTTCGCCGCCGGCTTGGCGGTGGATGGGTTGCGCCCGGTGGTCGCGCTCTACTCCACGTTCTTGCAGCGGGCCTACGATCAAGTTGTGCACGATGTGGCGACGCAGAACCTACCCGTCACCTTCTGTATCGACCGCGGCGGTTTGGTGGCGGAGGACGGGACGACGCACCACGGCGCCTTCGACTTCGCCTTCCTCCGCCACGTTCCTAACATGGTGGTGATGGCGCCGAAGGACGAAAACGAATTGCAGCATATGATGAAAACCGCACTCACGTTCGACGGGCCGGCATCCGTGCGCTACGCGCGCGGGACAAGCTTGGGCGTGCCGCTCGACGCAGAGGCGGTGCCCTTGCCGATCGGCAAAGGCGAGTTGTTGCGCGAGGGGGCGGACGTGGCGCTGATCGCCATCGGGGTGGCGGTTCCGCAGGCCATGAAGGCGGCGGAGCAGTTGGCCGCGGCGGGTATTTCCGCGTCGGTCGTCAACGCGCGCTTTGCAAAGCCGCTCGATCACGAGTTGATCGCGCGTGTAGCTCGCGCCGCGACCTGCGTCGTGACGATCGAAGAAGGTTCCAAGATGGGCGGGTTCGGTTCCGCGGTGCTCGAATCGCTCGCGGAGCAGGGCCTGACCGTTCCGACGAAGCTCATCGGTTTGCCGGACTGGTACATCGAGCAGGGTCCGCAAGACCTGTTGCGCGAAAAGTACGGTCTGACGGCGCATGGGATTGCCGAAACGACCGAAGCGTTCCTCGAAGAGGTGCGTACGGGCACACGTCGGGACACGGCATCGCCGCTTGGGACGAAACATGTCGGTCGTGTCGATCACCACGCCTACATGAAGGACGGCGATGAGCAAGGCAGCTAATCGCGCGCCGAACCCTGTGGTGATGCCTCAGGCCCATGTTTATTAAGCGACGTCGAACCAGGCAGATAGCCGTCGGGCGCGTGAAGATCGGCGGAGACGCCCCGATCTCCGTGCAGTCCATGACCATCCCGCATCCCAGCGATGTGGCGGGCACGGTGGCGCAGATCCACCAACTCGAGCAGGCCGGGTGCGAACTCGTTCGTCTTGCCGTGCCCGACATGGAGGCGGCCGCCGCGCTCCACAAGATCAAGCCGCAAGTTCACATTCCTCTCATCGCCGATATTCACTTCGACCATCGCTTGGCGCTGAAAGCCGCTGAAGTCGTGGATTGCGTGCGTATCAATCCCGGCAACATCGGCGCTTGGTGGAAAGTCACCGAAGTGGTGAAGGCGCTCAACGATCACGGCATTCCGATGCGGATCGGTGTCAACGGCGGCTCGCTCGAACGCGAGTTGCTGGATAAGTACGGATATCCCACGGCGGAAGCCTTGGCCGAGTCGGCGTTGAATGCGGTGCATGCCCTCGAAGATATCGGCTTTCACAATATGAAGGTTTCGCTGAAGGCTTCCGACGTCCATGTGGCGGTGGATGCCTACTGGATTTTCGCGCATCAATCCGATTGTCCCGTGCACATTGGGATTACCGAAGCGGGGACGGTGCTGACCGGTGCAGTGAAGTCGTCGATCGGGCTCGGTTGGCTGTTGATGAACGGCATCGGCGATACGCTGCGTGTCTCGTTGGCGGCCGATCCCGTGGAAGAAGTGCGCGTCGGATTCGAAATGCTCAAGGCGCTGGAGTTGCGCCATCGCGGCATCAACGTGATCGCCTGCCCGACCTGCGGTCGTGTGGAGATCGATGTGGTGAAGATGGCCAACGAGCTGGAAAAGCGACTCGGCCACATCACGACGCCGTTGAACGTGTCCGTCCTCGGCTGTGTGGTGAACGGCATCGGCGAAGGGAAAGAAGCCGATATCGGCATCGCCGGCGGCGAAGGCGTCGGTATTCTCTTCAAGAAGGGTAAACTCGTCCGCAAAGTGCCGATGCCCGAACTGATGGATACGCTCATCTCCGAGGTCGAGGTCATGGCGAAGGAAAAAGAAGCCGAAGGCGATGCGGGCCACACCGGTCATGGCGCATCCCACGCCGCTCAGGATCACTCGTCGTGGCAGTCCATTGGGCAGGCGGCCGACGAGCCGTCGACACTACGTAGAGAAATCCCCGTGCTCCCCGCGCGCTGAGCGTCTGCTCCGCTCCTCCTGTTGAGTTTGTCGAGATCCAGTGTCTATAATGCGCCCCTCGCGGGGCGCCGTACCCAAGTGGCTAAGGGAGCAGTCTGCAAAACTGCGACTCAGCGGTTCGAACCCGCTCGGCGCCTCCACCCTCGTCTTCCGTACCTCGGTTCGCTTCCCCGCAGTTGTTCAAGCCCCAAGCTTTTTCTTCGCGCTGAGTCCGCGTGCACTCGCATGTAGGCGTTCACCGCGCCTCCGGCAGATTCACTTCGCGTTGCAGATGTCGAAGTGCCTGCCGCGTGGCTCACGCGGTGCGCACAGCCCGCCAACACGCGCGATGAAAGTCAGCAGATTGGACTCGTGACGCGAATTGACGCGCTACGTTCTTATCGTGGACGTGTGCTGGAATGCAGAGGGGCGAAACAGTGTAGGGATGACGTGTGAGGGATTGCCCCGCACACCTCGACCTGAAAAGCGGCTGCTCGGTTAGCGCTTGCGATCCGTCCAGCGGACGGGGCGGAGGACGGCGCCCATTGCGGCCAGGCCGCACAGCGCTGCCAGGGTGATGAAGCAGACAAAGAGAAGCAGGGTGCCGCGGAAGTTATGATGGAGAAGTCCACTGCTCATGGTGCCCTCCTTCTGTCTCGCACAGTTCCCATTGTACCACTCCCTGCGCGAGGGCCAACGCTTCGTGCGTTTCTTCCTGTTCGGTCACCGCTGCGTACCGATAGTGTCCGTTGCGGCAATGCAAAAATAGTGACTGGACGGGGGCAAAAGCAAGCGAGAAATGCCTGGTGCCAATTCTGTACAGCGGCACGGATTTCTCTTTCCCCAAAGTCTGTGGATAACTATGTGCATAATTCACATTCGGCGCGCGGAGCCAGCATTCTGCTTGTAGGAACGACCAAATTGCCTAAATTTTGTGCATTGAAAGCGGATGGTAGGGGACCACTATATCTTGTAGCTTGACTCTCCTTTTTCTTTATCGGTACACAATTCGCTGTTTGTATACGTAGCGGCACTGAGTCCAAATTGCTGGGCAGACGCCGATCGCAGCATTGGGAGCGGACTTTCCGGTGTTATGCACAGGCTTCAACGGAAAAATCGAAAAAAACCCTGCGCGTTTGTGTGCGGAATTCGCACGGAATTGCACGCTCTGCCTGTGCGAGACCCTCCGCCATGCTCTGTCAGCGCGGTAGGTTCGTGTGTTCGATAAGAGGGTATTCGCCGTGCTCTCAGCGAGCCTCCCATCGAGTCGATATCCTTGCGCGTATGTCGAGGTCATTGAAACATTCCGCACCAGCGGCGCCGAGCGAAAAAGTCGTCGTCGGTTCTTGTGTTTCATTCGCGACGAATGAGCCTCGTCGGCTCACTCCAAATTGACCCGTTACAAAAACGAATGGTAGACTGCCGCCGTCATCATTTCGGCTGTATTCACGGCCGCTTCCATACAAGCGACGCACAGAAGGAGTACCAGGGATGGCTGTCCCGGTTACCCAAGCCTATACAGTTGCCAAGTATGTACTCACGCAGAAGCTGAAGCGGGTCAAACGCTATCCGCTCGTGCTCATGCTTGAGCCGTTGTTCCGCTGCAACCTCGCCTGCGCCGGGTGCGGCAAGATTCAGTATCCGGACCACGTGTTGGATCGCCGGCTGACGCCGGAGCAATGTTGGGCGGCGGCGGAGGAGTGTGGGGCGCCGATCGTGGCGATTCCCGGCGGCGAACCCTTGATCCATCCGGAAATCGGCGCAATTGTCGATGGGTTGGTGAAGCAGAAGCGGTACGTGTACGTCTGCACGAACGCGATTCTGCTCGA
Source organism: Nitrospiraceae bacterium (assembly GCA_046351095.1). Classification (GTDB taxonomy): domain Bacteria; phylum Nitrospirota; class Nitrospiria; order Nitrospirales; family Nitrospiraceae; genus BQWY01. Next base: position 1,544,305 of record JAXLZC010000001.1, on the reverse strand, counting down.
GCGGAAGCTGAAAGAATTTACACCCTCGACCTACCTGACGTTCAGCGTGCACATGGACGGTTTGAAAAATGAGCATGACCTCGCGGTCTGCCGCGATGGAGTCTACGACGTGGCGGTGAAGGCCATTCGCGCGGCGCTCAAAGCCGGGCACCGGGTGACGACGAACACCACGTTGTTCGACGACGCGAACCCGGATCGTGTGCGGCAATTTTTTGACGAGATGATGGGGTTGGGCGTCGAGGGCATGATGATTTCGCCCGGGTACAGCTATCAGAAGGCGCCCGACCAGCAGCACTTCCTCAAAAAGGCGCGCACGCGCGAGTTGTTTGCCAAGATCCTCAGCCGCCCGAAGCGTTCCTGGCAATTTAATCAGTCGCCGCTATTCCTCGACTTTTTGATGGGGCACAAGGAATACACCTGCACGCCCTGGGGCAATCCGACGTACAACGTGTTCGGGTGGCAGCGCCCCTGTTACCTGTTGCAGGAGGGGTATGCGTCGTCGTTCCGCGAACTGATGGAGACGACCGCCTGGCAGGACTACGGGACGAGTAAAAACGAAAAGTGCGCCGAGTGTATGGTGCACTGCGGATACGAAGCCTCGGCGGTGGAGGATACGTTTGGGAGTATTTCCGGCCTTGCCCGGACGGCAAAGCTGACGTTGCTGCCCATGTTGCGTTAGGCGGCAAGTGATGGCGACCAGCTGTCGCAACGTCCGCCTCGCAGCAACCGCTCACCACGCCTCAGGCCCTTTAGGACACCATGAGTGATACGCAAGATACACAGGGGACGATTGTGTCCAGCTCGCTGGAAGGGCGGGTGATCCGTCCGCAGTCCGCACCGGAATTGGCTGAGGCGTTGGAAGCAGCGCTCGACTACCGGGGAGATGTGACGCTCGATTTGACGACCGGCGAATCGTTGCTCTGTTATGTGTTCAACCGCGACCTCACGGGGGGCCGGCCGTCGGTCGATGTGATGACGCCGACGCAGGCCGCGCCGCGGCGTATTCCTTTCAGCGACATCTCCGTCGTGCGCTTTACCGGCCAAGACACCGCCAACGGCAATTCGTGGGAAGCCTGGAAATCCAAAAAGGCCTCCCAGCGTCAGGCCGAGGCGGCGCGTGTCGAGGCGGACGCGCGCGCGCGCGGCCATCTCTGAACCTCGTCGTTCGCCTCCGTCCGACGCCTGTGCGTCGCGTGTTCGCCCCCTCTTTTTCCATCTCCGTAGTCCATACATAGGGTGAAATTCGTAGCCTGATTGTGCGGGGCCTTCGCGCGTCCGGACGGGCCCTCTCGGCTCATCCAAAAGGTCATGAAAGGGTGACCGTCCGGTTGACAAGGCATAGGCCCTATGTTAAATCTCACGCCCTCAAAAAACCTACGCCTCGTGTGGTCGTTGTTCGCCACATCTGGCTCTCAACATGCGTGGGATGCCGGTGCGGTGTGGACCGTTACGATGGGTCGAAACGCAGCACGTGTCGCGGGGTTTTTCGTATTCGCGGGGTTCGTCGGATTGTCGCCGCTGGTCTGGGCGACGCATGATGCGGATCACCGATTTACGATCGATGGGTTCGTGTGCGACGCCTCCGGCGCAGCGGTAAAAAAAGCCGAGGTGGTGGTCAAAAATACGCGGGTGCATGTCGGTCAGACGGTCGAGACCGACGAGCGTGGGTACTATAAGGCGACGCTCCACTTGCACAACGACAATGTGGGCGATCCGGTCGTGGTGCAGGCGCAGCGGGACGAGCAGCGGATTACGATTCAGTTCGATCCGAACGATCTTGAGTCTGAGCGGCGGACACGGGTAAATTTCGGCAGCGGGTGCGTGCAGCGTGCGCCTGATGAAGTGCCGCCGTGGGTGCTGTATACGGTCGGCGGTGTGGGCGTGGGTGTCGGTGGGTATGTGCTCTCGCGCCTGATGCGTCGTCCGGCAGTAGGGCGGCGGCAGAAGCCGTCGCGTAAGCAGCCACGCTAGCTGCTAAAGGAATCGAGGCAACTGTGGTGTCGGTCCGTGGGTCATCCGAGGTGCCTTGCCGGATCGGTCCAGGGAAACATGGGGATGGCAGGGAGCGGCGTGATCTTCGGCCGATTTGTTGAGAGTGACGCGCTTTCGCGTGACGCCGTGAACGGTGTCGGGCGGAAGCGTTTTTTTGTGCGAATGGCAGACGAGACCGCACGCTCGCACCGTGGCGCAATGGTGAGCAGCGGCGTAGATGAAAGGAGCGCAAGCGTGGCTACAAAGTCTCAAGGGTGGACGCGGTCGCTGGTCCTGGCCGGTGTGGCCGGACTGGGGTTGGCTCTTGCCGGGTGCGGCGGGGGCGGTGAGGGGGGTGGAGGGAGTGAAGGCCCGATCGTGGCTCCACCGGCGCCGCCTGCCGAATACGCCGACAAGCATATGCCGGATGGCTGGTGGACGGATCCGAAGGTGCTCGAAGAGGGCAAGGATATTTACATCGGCGCGAAGAATCCCGACGTGAACTGCGCCAGCTGCCACGGCAAGGACGGCAAGCCCGTCAAGGCCGGTGCGCGTGACTTCCGCAACGGCGAGCGCATGAAGTTGTATTCGGACTCCGTCTGGTTCTGGCGCGTGTCCGAAGGTGTGCCGAACACCAAGATGAAGGCATGGAAGAGCAAGTTGTCGCCGGAAGACATCTGGAAGGTCATGGCATTCGAGCGCTCCTTCGGCTTGGCCGGTAAGGGCTGGGATGCCAAGAAGAACGCCTGGGTGGATGCGGCCCAAGTCGGTAAGTAACCGGGTATGAGACGCGTGGAGGGGCAACGAGACATCATGAAAAGCTGGCACCGACCTCTGTTACTTGCGATCGGGCTGTTGGTCGCCTTCGCATCTGCGGCGTATGCCCAGGTGCCGGCGGGCCCGGCAGTGGACTTCCCGTACACGGGGAACCGCACGGCCGTGTGGATCGTTGCCCAACTTCACATCCTCTTCGCGGGCTTCATTCTGGGCGCCCCCATCTTCGTGGTCATTTCGGAGTGGCTCGGCTATCGGAAGCAGGATCCGCGCTTCGATCGATTGGCGAAGGAGGTCACGAAGGTTACGGTCATTCTCTACAGCATGACCGCGCTGACCGGTGGTCTGTTCATCTTCGTGTTGTTGGCGACCTATCCGTCGTTCACGACCTGGTTGATCAACCACTTCTTCCTGATCTTCGCCGTGATTTATCCGCTGCTGTTCATCGGCGAAACCATCATCCTGTATCTCTATTTCTATACCTGGGATGCGATGAAGGGCGACAAGAAGGCTCGCCACATCGCCTTGGGTGTACTGCTCAATTTGATCGGCACGATTACGCTGTTTGTGATCGACGGTCCGACGTCGTTTATGAATACGCCGGCGAAGGCCGAGGGTGCGTCGATCGTCGAGTTCATCGCGCAGGCTACCCTCTGGGACAAGGTGTTCAACTACAGTTGGATGCCGATGAACCTGCACCGCTTGATCGGCAATATCACGTTCGGCGGATTCATTGCCGGTCTGATCGCGGCCTACCAGTTCATGGGGTCCAAGAAGGACGAAGACCGCGCCTATTACGATTGGATGGGGTTCATCGGGAACTTGATCGGCGTCGGCGCCCTTTTGTTCTTGCCGTTTATGGGCTACTTGTTGGCCTATGAATTGTGCGACTACGACGCGTCGATCTGTCCGTACATGATGGCCGACCAGCTGTCGATGTTCTTCGAAATGCAGGGCGCCGTCGTCGGCCTGCTCTTCCTCGCCAGCAACTATTACATCTGGCTGAGTATGAAGCGGATCGAGGGCGTTGAACGTGTCCGGATGTCGCTCTTTACGCTCATCGCGATGGCCGCCACGCCGTTCGTGATGACCTGGGCCTGGACCGTGTTCCCGGCGCCGGATCCCACATCGCTCATGATCTTGATTCCGTTGATCGTGGTGCCGGTAATTCTCGGGAAGTTCATCCCGATGACCGTGTCCTCGCGCACCTTCATTCAGGTGGGCTTCTTGATGATCGTCATCGGGAACGCCATCTGGATGACGCCGCATGGGTTCGTGCCGACCGGCGCGAAGCTCGTGCCGGAATTGGAATTGCCGTCCGAGTGGAACTTCCTCGCGCTGATGCCGGCAAAGAACGCGGCGGCGTTCACCCTCGTGTTCGTCACCGTGTTGAACTACATCATGTACAACCGGGCCATTCGGCAAGGCACGATCGTCTGGGGCAAAATCGACTTCGCCTCTCAATTCGTGCTCATTTTCCTGGCATTCACGGCCATTTGGACGATGGGTCTGATGGGTGCTGTGCGGTCGCTCTTGCGAAAGTACTTCCACGTGTACAACTTGTTGCCGGACTTTACGCCGGAGTCGTTCACGCCGACCCTGGCCTATTCGGCGACATGGATCACCGTCATTACGCTGGTGTTCTATGCGGTGGTCAGCTTTGCCATCATTGTGACGCTCCGTGCTGCAGATCCGAAGGGGCATTCGCACGAAGCCAAGGTCGTCCCGGCAGGGGCCAAGTAGCGGCGCCGCACTCGCGCCATCGTTGCAAGGAGTCTCGACGTGATACGTAAATTGATCGGCGGCATCGTGGTGGGCGTGGTTCTTTTTATCGCGACCAAGGTGCTGGGCTTCCCGGACATCTTCCAGTACATGTTCTTCGGCTACGCCATGCTCGGCATGGCGGTCTTTATGCTGTTGGACAAGGCGCCTATGCAGCCCATCGGCGGCGGCAAGGCCGTCATTGCGCTGGTGATTTTCTATGCCATCTTGGGTGCCTTGTACGTCGGTGGAGCCTCCGTGCTTCCGCAGTACGACCCGGAAGACGAGCGTGGCAAGATCAAGAAGATCCTTGAGCCGAAGCTGAAGCTGTACGAAGCCGGCAAGACCGACATCTTGTTGGCTCGCATAAAGGCCTTGGATGAAAAGGCTGCGGCCCTCCAAGATCGGCTGAAGAATTTGGGCAAGGATGTTGTCGCCGAAGGTGCAGGCGCGGCCGGTGCAGGCGGCGATGCGCCGAAGGCCGCCGGCGGTGGTGGGGCGACTGCAACCGGTGCAGACCTTGAGCGGCTTGGGTTCGAGCAGTGGCAGCTTCAGGAGTGCTATAACTGCCACAAGCTCAAGGGCGAGGGCGGGAAAAAGCGTGGTCCTGAGCTGGACAACATCGGCTCGCACCTCTCCGCTGAAGAGATCAAGCGCAAGATCACCGATGTGAAGAGTTATATGGCCGAAGGGTTCGACGCCGAATATGAGAAGGGCAAGATGCCCGACAAATATCGCGAGTTGATGGAAGAGAAGGACGTGGATGTGTTGGCCGCCTGGTTGGCCACGATGAAGAACACTTCCGTTGCCACTCCGAAGCCCATCAAGAAGAAGTAACTATGCTCCAGCCTAAACTTCGTTCGAAAGTCCGTGCTGCCGATCGCGATCTTGGCGAAGTGACCAGGATCGTCATGGATCCTATTTCCCATGCGATCAGCCACGTGGTCGTGTCTGTTACGCCTGGCTCTTCGGATGAGCGTGCTGTGCCGTACGGGCAAGTCACGGTCGTCTCCGGCGACCTCGTGCAGGTACGGGGAACCGCAGCCGAGATCGAACAGCTCCCTGCGTTCCCGCGTAACGACTATACCAGCATTCACGATGTGGAAATCGCGCACTTGGAGGACAACCTCCATGTGGAATCGGGTGAAGTGCTCGTTCCCGTTCCGGAACTCGAAAAGGATGTTCCGCGACGGAACTTTTTCGCCAAGTTTACGCACGTGATCGGTCTCTTTATCGGCATGCCCCTGGCTTGGCCGGTCCTTCGGTACCTCATGAAGCCGATGTACCAGCCGTTCGACAATCAGTGGATTGCCGTCGGTAGCGCCAACAAGATCAAACAGGCGGATACGGGCATTCAGTTTAAGTTTAAGCGGAAGGTCAAAGAAGCCTTCATGCCGGAGCAGGAAATCGACAAAAACGTCTGGGTCTTGAAGGCGACGCCCAAGATTCTCGATGAAGTCTATAAGGGCAAGGACATGGAGTTCCGTGATGCTGCGGGACGCCTCGTCTGGACGAATAAAAAAGATACGCCTTACGTCGCATTTTCTGGAAAGTGTCCGCATCTTGGCTGCGGCTATAAGTGGCGGAAGCACAAGGTGCTCGGCGAAGTCTTCCTGTGCCCGTGCCATTTGAGCATTTACGACGCTTCGGGGAAGGTCCTTGACGGCCCTGCCCCGCGCCCACTCGATCCGTTGCCGATTCAGGTGACGCCGAGCGGCGAAATCAAAGTCATTGATATGGAATTCAAGGCCGGCACCAAGGGCCAGACGCGAATCCTCTAATGAACGCTCCAACAACGACGACACAGCCTTCGGCACTCGAAAAAGCCATTCAGTTCATCGACGAGCGGGTCGGCTTGCAGAAGTTGCAGGCAAAGATGCTCAATGAGCCGGTCCCTGGTGGATCGCGTTGGGCGTACGTCTTCGGCTCCGTCCTGCTGTTCATCTTCATCATGCAGGCGGTGACCGGCATCCTGCTCATGTTCTATTACGTGCCCAGCGCCGATCACGCCTATGCCAGCACTCAGTATATTCTGCATGAGGTGGACTACGGCTGGTTCCTCCTGAGCTATCACTTCTGGGGTAGTTCGGCGATGGTCGTCTGTGTCTTTGCGCACATATCCCAAGTCTTTTTATGGGGCGCCTATAAAAAGCCCCGCGAGCTCATCTGGCTCGTTGGTCTCGCCCTGTTCGGCATCGTCATGACGTTCGGTTTCACCGGGTACCTGTTGCCATGGGACCAGCGCGCCTATTGGGCCACGACCGTCGGCGTCGAAATCATGGACAAGACGCCGGTCATCGGCGACTTCATGGCTCGCTTCTTAAAGGGCGGCCCGACGCCTGGGCAGATGACGTTGAGCCGATTCTTCGTCATTCACGTCATGGTTTTGCCGGCGACCTTAATGGGCTTGGCCGGGTTGCATATTTTCTTGTTCCGTAAGGCGGGTCCAGCCGGTCCCTTCCGTGGCAGCTCGGAAGAGTTGAAGGCCAAGACCGACTACTTCTTCCCACGGCAAATTTGGAAAGACATCGTCGGGATGGTCGCGGTCTTTTTCACGACGGCAGCGCTCGCGTTTTGGGAGCCGGTCGTGTTGCTGGAAGAAGCGACACCGGATCCAGGCGAATACCATCCGGAGCCGGAGTGGTACTTCCTGTTCTTGTTCCAGATGTTGCGCCTGAAGATGTTTGCCGGTGAGTTCGGGCAGTTTTTGGGCGCGGTCGGCTTGCCTGGTCTCTTTATGGCCTTCTTGGCGGCTTTGCCCTTCATCGACACGAGCCCGGAACGCAATATTTTTAAGCGTCCAGCGTCGCTCATCGGCTGGATCCTGGTCATGATGACGATCTTGATCTTTACTGTGTCCGCAATCATCAACCGCGAGTTCTTGGATTAGTCGCTCGCGACGCAACACTGAGACCTCATGAACGACGCGCAAGCTATGACGCCATTGAAGACGGGCCTCGCCGTCGCGTGGTACAGCTTCTGGACCGGAGCCCCCATCAAGCTCGCCATCATTTTGTTATTCATGGCGATGCACGTCCATCCGTGGGAAATGCCGGGGCTCGCCTTCTTCCTGCTGTTGTCGATCCCTATCGATATTTGGTCGATCGGTGTGGTGACACGCACACTCTTCCTCGAAAAGTTTCGCGTTAATCCTCCTGATGGACTCGCGATGACGCTGTGGTCACAAGTGACCGCCGTGAACGTGGTCTGCTTGCCGGTGATTTATTACCTCGGCGGCGCGGTCAAGGACGTGGCCAAATCGGTTGCCCAGAGCATCATGGAAACCGAGTTGATGAAGCATGTGCCGGTCGCCGAGCGCATCGGGATCGAGCTGACCCTCTGGGGATCGGTGGCAACGGTAGTTCTGCTTGTGTTGATCATGGTCTGGCTGACGATCATCGGCCGTGTGGTGTTGCGTCAGGTGTCCAAGAGCACGCCTGCTGCTGAGTCGTATCAGGGGCTTATTCGTCGCTGGGACCTCATGCGTGTGCCGAGCGACCAGACCTTGATGTTATCTGCCACGACGTTGGCTGGTGTGTTGCTTACCTGTGTGTTCTGGATGTTTATCCCCGTCAGCACGCCCCATCCGCACCAAGACTATAAGATGCCGGAAACCAAGGTGGTGCCGACTGTTCGCCCGCTCGAGTCGATCAATAAAGGCGAAAAGGCGCTCAACCAGGTCGACTCGCAGATCACGGCGCTGGAGGCCCGTCAGGCGGAAATCGAAGCGCAGAAAGCCAAGGCCGCAAAGCCTGCGCCGGCGAAGCCCGCTGCAGCAGCCGCTCCCGCAAAGGCCGCCAAGCCGTAATGTCGCACGGAACAAGGAGAGCCGATATGATCCCGTCCCTCGACCACCAGCGCCCAGCCAGACGTTCGATCGGCATGGGTGCCATGATCGGGATGCTTGCCGCCGTCGGAGCGTTGATGCTCTTGAGTCCCTTGGGAGCCTTCGCCGAGGATGGTGGAACGCAGACCGCCTATCGGGACATTCCGGGGATCGGCAGCCGAAACATTGTTTGGATTATCGCGCAGCTCCACTTGTTGTTGGCCGGATTCGTGCTCGGTGTGCCGATTTTCGCATGGGTGTGCGAAGTCGTCGGCTGGAAGGGCGGCGACAAGCGCTACGATAAATTGGCGAAGGAGTTCACGAAGCTGCTGACCTCCTCGTATGCGACGACCGCGCTGTTCGGCGGCATCTTGTTGTTCATGCTGCTCGCGTTTTATCCGAAGTTGATGCTCTATCTCTCGGATATTTTCTTCCCCTCATTCGTCGTCTACTGTTTGATGTTCCTTTTGGAGACCGCGACTTTGTACCTCTATTGGTACGGGTGGGACGCGATGTCCGAAGGCGGCGCCAAGACGTTCCACGTGTTTTTGGGACTGATGCTGAACGTCTTTGCGTTCTTCATCATGATCGTTCCCAATTCATGGGCGACATTCCAGTCGAGTCCTGTGGTCATCGCCGAGGGAAGCGACATCGCTCGCGCCTGGGCCGCGACCTGGAATCCGACCTGGTGGCCGGTCAACATTCACCGCCTGATCGCGAACGTCGTGCTCGGCGGCTATATGTGCGGTGCCTACGCCGGTGTGCGGTACCTGTCGGCTCGTACGCCGGAAGAGCGCACGCACTACGATTGGATGGGGTACGTTGGGAACTTCATCGGCGTATTCGGATTGCTGCCGCTTCCTTTCGCCGGTTACTGGCTGATGCGCGAAATTTATCAGTACAACCAGCAGATGGGCATCACGCTCATGGGAGGATTCCTCTCCTGGTTGTTCATTCTGCAGGCCATGCTGATCGGTGTGTTGTTCTTAGGCTCGAACTACTATTTCTGGCTCGGTATTGCCTACCGCATTCCGGGATCGGAAATGCAGTATCGTAAACCAATCTTGGCGATGTTGGTCATTCTACTCTTGTGCCTCGGCGTCTGGATGACCCCGCACTCGTTGGTCGCCAGCTTGGAAGAAGCGCGAAAGATGGGCGGTACACACCATCCGCTCCTCGGCGTCTTCGGCGTCATGTCGGCCAAAATGACCGTATCCAATCTGATGATTCTCGTGACGTTCATGAGCTTCATCATGTATTGGCGTGCAGGGAAGGAAGACACGGCCACCTGGGCGAAGGCGGCAAAGGCCGTCATGGGGGCCGTCCTTGTTCTTGCCGGTATCGCGGTCATTGTGCTCGGTGTCTGGGGCTACTTCGTTCCGGCCATCGTCCGCATCAATTACTTCTCGACCTCACAAGTCGGTATCGTCATCTTCGTCATGTTGACGATTACGCCGCTCACCGCCTTGCTGTTGAAGAGTGCGCGTACGACAACGGAAATGGTCTGGGGGCGCATGCCGCCGCGCGCTGGGTATGCACTGGTCCTGAACGCGGTCATGGTCATTCTTCTGATGACCCTCATGGGCTACGCCCGATCGTCCTCGCGTGTGCACTGGCACATCTACGGGGTCATGCGCGACTCGTCGCAGTACGCCTATTCGCCGGCCCTCGGGTACGCGGCGGCCTTCATGGCTTTAAACACCTTCCTGTTCTGCCTGTTGGTCTCCTTCATCTTCTGGGTGGCCACCATGGGCGACAAAGCGAAGGCGAAGGCCGGATACGACGACCAAAAGGGCAAGCTTGCACCGGGTGCGATTCCAGCGTTGGCTGGAGGTTCGCCCGCTTTGGATACGATTGCGGTACCTGACGTCACGACACAGCCACGCATGAAAAGGGAATCCGAGTCATGAGTGAAGTTGCACTGCTGCAGCTGATCGGTCTGTCGATTGTCGGGTCGGGGATTGCGATCCTCCTCTTCATCCCGGCTCGGTTCGTTCGGGTCATCGGATTCGTGATGATTGTGCTCGGACTCTTTTCGCTCGTTGCGCTGGCGGTGCCGCAGATGGCCTCGCTACCGCCAGCCGAAGAAAAGATCGATCTCGCGACCATCAAAAATCCGAACGACATGGCCGCCATTGGGCAAAAGATTTTCTTCAGCAAAGGCCAATGCGCCTTGTGCCACTCAATCGGCCCGAGCGAATCGGCTCGTTGTCCGGACCTGAAGGGTATCGGCGCGAAGCTCTCGAAAGAATTTATCTTCGAGAGTCTGACCGACCCGCAAGGCTATATCTATCTTGACTATCGCCACGAGGGGGCGCCGAAGGAATATCCGGCGCGTATGCCGTACATCAATAAGAACCCCATCGGCTTGTCGAAGAACGAAATCATGTCGGTCATCGCGTTCTTACAGCAGATGAGCGGTGAACCGATCAGTGTGACGATGGCGGACTTGGATATCCCGGCTCAACCGGCTGCGGCTCCTGCCGCGGAGCCGGTTCCTGCTCCGGCTCCAGCGCCCAAGACGAAGGCAAAAGCCGAAGTTCAACGCTTCGCTCAGGCTGGGGCTCTGCGCTAGTCAGCCGCTCGGAATAAGGGAGAGAACAATGGGAACTGGAGTACTCACCCGGGCGATGATCCTGATGGTGACCCTGTGGGTCTTCCTGAAGTTCGGGATGCCCCTGTTTACAGCGCCGCTTCCGAACAGCTTGATCTTTCTCTATTTGATGTTGGCTGCTGCGGGCATCGTCATCCTGCGGACATTCAGCGCTTCGGCGAAGGACGAATTCTGGACGCCGATTTCTCGTTTTATCACCGGGGAAAGCGGTGGGGCCCTTCGACTTGCGGTCGCAGCCCTCTTTCCGTTGTTGATCGGCTGGCAGACGTACGGCAGCACGGCACCGAGCGATGAGCCGCCTGGAGAAAACCGCACGATTCACCCGGCACCTCCCGGCGAATACACAGGCCTGGCCAATCCGGTGGCGAATACGCCGGAAAACATCATGACCGGTAAAGGCTTATACGCCGCATTCTGTTCGCCTTGTCATGGTGGAAACTTCGACGGGAAGGGCCCGGCTGCCAAGGGATTTAATCCCCCGCCGGCGAACTTTGCCGATCCGACGACGATCGCGATGTTGCAGGAAAGTTATCTCTTCTGGCGCATTAAGAAAGGTGGCGTCGGCCTCCCGATCGAAGGGATGCCGTGGAAGTCCGCCATGCCGCGCTGGGAAGTGGAATTGCCCGACGAATGGATTTGGAAAATCATTATGGGCGAGTACGACGGCGCGCACCAAAAGCCACGGACGTGGGAATAACACCGGCGATGGCGTTGCGTCGAGCAGGCGAGAAGGGGCACGACATGCTGAGCACACGTGTGAAGACTTCAGTCCTCGCGATGGGCGTGGCCCTCGCGGCACTCGGCTTTGGGCTCATCCCGACCGAGGCGTCTGCGCAGGAAAGCGTGGCCGTTCGCGCTCCGCTGATCAAAGGAAGCTTGCCTGCCGAGGATCCGACTGCAGCCGCCTGGAGCCAGGCGCCGTCTTCGGAATTCCCGATGTCGCCGCAAGTGCACTGGAAAGATCGTATTCAGTCCGTCACGGTGAATACCGTGAAGATCCGCAGCCTGCATGACGGGCAAAACGTCGCCATTCTGCTCGAGTACGAAGATCCGACGCAGGATCCCGACGATGCCGCCGCCATCGAATTTATGGTCGGCGACAAGAAGGCGCACTTCGCCCACGGTCAGCCGATGATGCAGGTTGAGGGGGGGCCCGTCAACATTTGGTTCTGGAAGAATAAAGACGGCAAGGGCGTCGACATGACGGCCAAGGGCTTCGGCACGTTGAAGGCCCAGGGGGATCAAGACGTCAAGGCGAAGGGTGTCTATGACGGGGGGAAGTGGAAGGTCGTCTTCTCTCGCGCCCTGTCGACTCCGAATACCGCCGAAGACACCCAGGTCAAGCCCGGAGACTTCATCAATTTGGCCTTTGCCGTGTGGGATGGAAAGAAACTTGAGAGCGGGGAAGTGAAGGAGCGTGGCTCCATGAAGGCCGTCTCCTCCTGGTGGTATTTCCGTGCAGAACCGCCGCCGGACTATTCGGCCTACTGGTATGCGTTGCTCGCGATGGGTATCGCCGCGGCCTTCCAGTTTTTCCTCGTGCGGAATCTGAAGAAAGGGGCGTCGGCATGAGCGCGCGGACACACCTTCGATATCTGTCGATCGCCGGTGCCGTCCTCTGCGTGGTGGGCGCATCCAGCATCGTCGGCTGCGGCATGTTCCAGAGCGAGCAGATCGCCAAAGGCAAGGAGCTCTACAATCACTATTGCTCGCATTGTCACGGCGAGAATGGACGCCAGAACGAGGGCTATAACTGGTCGTCCATGCCGGACCCCAAGCCGAAAGACCTCTCGAACAAGTCGGAAATGAGCACCTTCAAGGACGACGAAATCTTCCATACGATTTCGCGCGACATGAAGGATACCAGCCCTGAAGGCGGCGATAAGATCGGCGACGACGAGTTCGCCGTGCCGACCATGCCGACCTTCAAGTACACATTAGCGGAAGAAGAAATCTGGTCGATCGTCGCCTATGTGCGTACCTTGCACGGCATGAAACTGACCTTCAACGTGGAAGAGCGGAAGAAGGAAGTGAAGAGCGCATTCGATGAAGCGCAGGGTGCGTTCGATAACGCCAAGACCGCCTACGAAGCGGCTGAAAAGAAGGCCAACGACGAGGCGGAAAAGTCCGGCAAGGACGTGGACGACAATGCCTACGCCAAGGAAGCAGCGGCCATGTCGGCCGCGAAGAAGGTGTTGGACGCCGTGAAGCTGAACGACGAATATTTCACGAAGCGACCGAAGTACGCGCAAGTTGCACGCCCGGATCTCGCAGTGAAGCCGTCGCAGGAGGCGGCCCAGATTGCCCTCGGCAAGCGCCTCTACTCCAACAAGTACGGCTGTAACGCCTGCCATGCCTTGAACCAAGAAGGCGGAAAGGTCGGACCAGCGTTGGATCGTGCGGGATTCCGTTTGACGCCGACCTGGGTCTACCGCTGGATTAAGTATCCGCAAGCGATGAAGCCGGAAACGCGTATGCCGAACCTCGGCATCAGCGATCCGGACGCCAAGGCGATCAGCCTGTATCTGAATACGCTCCGTGCGCCGAAGTCCGAGGCTCCTACCGAAGGCTCCGGCAGCTAAGTCCTCTGTTCCCAATCCGGACGCGCCTTCTCGAAGGGCGCGTCCGATTCAAGCTCTTCTCTCGCTCGCTCTTCCGCTTCTATAGTCTTTGCTTACAGCCGAATCGTCGTATCGATTCGATGCGCAGATTGACCGTCTGCACTGCGGTGGTCACGCTACTGCTGCGACACTTTTGCGCGCGCGGCTGTCTTACCAATATCCCAGGATGATAACGCCCAGAATGGCCAGGCCGACCAACACTTGTTGTCCAAAGGCACTTAAGAGTTTGGAGGGCTCATTGGTCATTTGGAGGGAATAGACGTCCCGTAAGAGTCGCAGCAGCCAGTAAGCGATAAACACAAGGCCGGTGAAGAGTAACGACGCCGCGTCGGTCAGCCACCCTGCCGCTCCGACGCAGACCAACAAGATGAACTGAAAGCAAAGCACAGCCAGCCACGCCCGGTCGCCAAAATATAACGCCGACGAGCGCACACCGATCGCGCGGTCGTCTTCACGGTCCTGCATCGCGTAAATGGTGTCGTAGGCGATGGCCCAACTGGCGGTTCCGAGGTACAACAGCCAGGCGGGTGCATCGATGGATTCGCGGACAGAGCCCCATGCCATGATGACGCCCCAGCCGAAGGCCAGGCCGAGGATGGCTTGCGGGATCGGGACATAGCGTTTGGCCCAGGGATAAATTGCGGCGAGGACGACCGCCGTCGGCGCGAGCGGCCAGACGCGAGCGGGCAACAGGAACAGCAGGCCTACCGCCGCCATGAGCAACAGCACGAGCAAGACCAGCGCCTGTATCGGGCGCAGACTGCCCTCCGCAAGCGGACGATGGGCGGTGCGTCGCACATGTCGGTCGATACGACGATCCGTCAGATCATTCATGATTACACCGGCGCTGCGCATGAGGAAGGCTCCACCGGCAAAGATCAGCAACAGCGAAAGGGGCGGCACGCCGCGCGAGGCGATCCACAACGCCCACCAGCAGGGAAGCAGGAGCAACATCGTACCCGTCTGATTGCCGAAGCGAATCAACCGGAGGAGCGCGAACCAGAGGCTTTCCGGTGGCGGCGTCGGTGCAGGTTCTGTTGCCTGAGGTGTGGAGGGGCGGTGATCGGGTCGCAGCATGCGGCGGACCATAACGAATGCAACGGATGCCCGTCAATTTAGCCGGGGCGAAAGTGCCACGCGAACGAGGCGATAGGTTCGAGTGACGAAAGCAGTCAGCGAGAGCGTCTTGCGGTTGTCTTCCCTCCGCCGTTTGAGTATAAGATCGCAATCGGTGTCGCGTCGCCGCCAGGCTTCTCGGCTCAGATTCTCATGCCTCACCCGACACCCTTGTTGACCCGTCGCGCATCTGCTCTGCTCATCCTCGGCCTTATGACGTGCTTGCAGCTGGTCGGCTGCGGCGCACGACCGAAGGCGGATTCTCAGACCCAGACTCCCGCTCCAGTTGCCGCCGCGTCGACGCCAATCGCCAATGACGCAACTCTGGTAACAGATCAAACCAGCGCACCGCCTGAGCATCCTTCCGCGCCCAGCGCCCTTGTGACAGTACGCGCCGTTTTGCGCGACGCCAATCACAACCACACGTTGGAAGTCGGCGAACGGTTCACGCTGGAACTTGATGTGGCGAACCAGGGACCGGTGGCGGCAGAACAGGTCGATGTGCACGTCGATGGAACGCCGAGCGTCGTCGACCAATTGCACGCGCCGATTCATATCGGAACATTGCCTGCCGGCGAACATCGACGGTTAGTGCTCTCCGGCACGGTTCCGACGCTTGCGTCGTCGGAACAGGCGGAAATTGTGCTGACGGTGCGGACGCCGAACGATGCCAGCGCTGCCTCACGGAAAAGACAATTTCTCCTGGGCGTGCGTGCCGGCGCGTCGGCTGTGGATGTGCGCTCCATCGCCATCGATCATCCGCCGTCCGTAAAAAAAGGACATGCGCAGACGGATGCCGTCGCAATTGCCGTAGGAGTCGGAACGTACCGCGATCCGTTAGTCGCCACGAGTCCGCTGGCGGCACGCGATGCAACCGTCGTCGGCCACTATTTCAAGCGCACGTTCGGCATCCCTACCGATCGCATCAAAGTGTTGACCGATGCACAGGCGCTCCGCGACGACCTCGCGCAGGTGTTCGAGCAGTGGTTGCCGAGTAAGGCGAAGACGCATCCTGTCGTCTATGTGTACGTGGCCGGACGTGCAGCGGTGGATCCGCAGACGGGGGCTGTAGCGCTTGTGCCGCACGACGGGCAACCAGGGAGTCAATACCGACTGTATCCCTTGTCGCGACTCCACGCCGCCCTCGCTGCGTTGCCGCAGGCCCGCGCCGTTGTGATCTTAGACCTGTCGTTGGAACCGTCCGGTACGGCGTTGGACACTGCAGCAGTGCCGACATGGAAGCCGGAGATTCGGCATGCCCTTGATGGGCGCCTCCTGCAAATCGTCGGCAATACCGGATTGCAAGATGCCCACGAGTTGCCTGCACCCCAGCATGGGCTGTTTACCTTTTACGTACTGAAAGCGCTCAGCGGAGAAGCGGATGCCTCGCATACTGGGCGTGTCTTGTGGAAGGACCTCTGCGGATACGTCAGCAGTCAGGTGCAGCAGCAAGCGCAGGAACTCTTCGGGCAGCCTCAGGTATCGTTTTGCGAGCCGGATCCTCAAACGCTACCTGGCTTCGAGGCGTTGGCCGTCATGCCGACCGTCGATCGGAAAGGATCTGCGCCGGTTCGTTGACGTACGTCCAGAGAATCGGTATCATCCACACCTTCGCTTCCGCACTCTCTCGTCACGTATCTTCTTACGCCGAGCCGGCGTAGCTCAGTTGGTAGAGCAGCGGTTTCGTAAACCGCAGGTCGCCCGTTCAATCCGGGTCGCCGGCTCCATTTATACTGCCGTAGGTCGAGTCTTCCAGGCTGTACGCTGCCCCGGTCAGGACTGTTTCCGCTGCTGTGCCATGACACCCATGGACCTATGCCAGGACTAAAGTTGGTGCTTGCCTGTACGCTGTTTGTGATGACGGTCACGGATGCGGCGGCCAAGCGGAGGACGCATCAGACGGACGTCTCCCACCGCTCCGGTATCCCGCCGCTCAAAAATGGGGTCTGTCCGGACAGCCATCCGATCAAAGGCAATTTCACCCCCCATTCCGGCGAGCGCTGTATCTATCACATGGATACTCAGCGGTTTTACGCAAGGACCAAGGCCGAGCGCTGCTATCAAACAGAGGTCGAAGCCCTGGAGGATGGCTGCCGAAAATCCAAGCGGTAGGCCACGATCTTGGCTGTCATTGTGGCCTTTGGCTAGGTCGTTGTACGTCGGCTGTTCTCGTGACGTGGCCGACCGACTCATAGACAATTGTGTGCCCCCTCCCCAGCCAAAAATCTGTTGCAATCTGTGTCCCGAAATCAGGACAATAATGCCGCTCTGTACAGGCTCGGCGTCACTGTCGACGCTGTTGCATGAGACGGATGGGTATTGTCACGATGAACGGAAACACCGAAGTTCTTCCGAACCTCAGCCATCTCGTTACCACACCTGAAGAATTCGACCAGGTGGTGCGGGCGACCTTGCCGGAATTGCTCGAACGGGCGACCACCCACACGAAGCGCTTCCTCAAAGAAACCGGACAGTGGCAGCCGGACGTCACGCACGACAAACTGGCGCTGCGTTGGGGCTATGAATTGGTCGAGCGCTTCGTCACGTGCGGACGTACGGAAGTACCCTGTCGGCCGCTTTTTTTGCTCGAAAGCGTCATCGCAAAATACTACAGCCAGCCGCAACCGCTCTGTTACCACCCGGATCTGCTGACGCCATTGGGCCGCTATCTGGATGGGTTGGTGTCACGGGCGGTCGTCAGCCGCGATGCGTTGATGGCGCTCTTCTACCATCTCTACGGATTGCGCCAGGGGCAGGTGGTACGGTTGTTGGGCTTCGGCGCGGCGGAAAGTCAGCGGATCTATAAAAACTTCGAACGGTGGCGTCAGGCCGGCTGGCAACGTTCGATGGAAGAGCTCGGGATCTCCGAGGCGGACTTGGCGGTGATCGAGGAGCAGAAGCAGCGCCAGCCCGAAGTGTTGCACAACGACGTCCTGCGCTTAGCGAAATTGCTCCAGGCACACTATCGCAAGAGCGAACCCGACCACTATCCGTGCCTGTCGCGCGAACAGTGGGCGGATCTGTTCCGGCAGGACTATGGCTATGACTACCGCATCTGGCACTTGGCGCTCTGCCATACCTGTTTTGCGGAGGTCACGCAGGCACGCGCGAGTGTGGTGAGCGATATCGGGCGCGTGACGATCGATCTGCATATCCGCCCGTTGCAAAAATCACATGGAGTGATGGCGGTGTTGCTGGGCGCCCAAGGAAGGGGACACCATGGAACAGGCTCCGGACGAAAGTCTGCTTCGATATCGTGAACATCTGCTCGCGTCGTTAGCGGATCTGCCGGCGCGCCAGCGGGCCGAGCGGCCGAGGCGCTTGCAGGTCTTCGTCAATCAGGATTGCATCGGCGAACTCGACAGCGGGCAGCCGGACGCAAGCCTCGCCTTTTCCAGCCGCGAACGCACGATCCATCTCGTCGAACTCCGTAGCGAAACGGGCCTGCTGGTCGGCGGTTTTTCGATCCCCGAACTTGCGCTTCGCAATCACGACTTCGCCTGGGCAGGGCGGATCGTCACGGTGTCTGTGCACAACCGTGTCGACGGCGGATCTGTGCGTGTCGTTGCGCCGGCCGTGCCCTCGGTCTGGGAACGGTTTGTCCGTTCGTTCGGATGGTGGGTGCCGTCTCCGGCAACGACCGCCAGGGGGCTACGTCCTGGCATGCAGGAAGTGGCCTTTGCACAATTGGGCGTCGTGCTGATCGCGGGGTTAGTCGTCGCAGACCATCTGTGGGACAAAGCGCATCCGTCTACCGAGCAGGCGCCGTCTGTGGCGGTGGCCACGGCGGTCGGCCATGAAATCGTCTCGTCGGCGCAAACGCGCGAGTCGCTCCAACGCCTCGAAGCGCAGGTGCAGACCCTGTTGGCTGCGCAGACGGCCTCGGCGCAGGCGGTCGCGGGGCAACAAAAGACGATCCATTCGGTGCAGCGTGCGGTCGACGAATTGGCGCAACACCAGAAGCAGCTTGGCACGCAGATGGTGTCGGTCCAGCAGATGGAAGAGCAGCAGGAGCGGATTGCGCAGCGGGCCAACGTCGATGTCGAGCGGATGGCGAAAGTGTTGATGGGCCAGGTGCAGAGCGAGCGGGTCCAGTTGCGCGACGAGCTGCATAGTTTGAGCATGGCCAACGAACACTTGGCGCGCCATGTCAGTTCGATGGAAAAAAAGAACCAAGAGTTGGCGGGCCGCTTGCGGACGGGGGGCTTCGATGTGTCGGCGCGGCCGAAGTCGAAGGACGCCGGCGAGCCGTCCAGCATGGTGGCGCAAGAGACGACGCCGAAGTCCGGCGCCGACGTATCCAGCCAGTCGGCGATGGTCGCCGATGCGCGGACGGACGCGTCGCCGTTTACATTTTTTGTCTCGTTTCAGGACGGCACCACCGAAGAGTCGATCGATCGGTGGTTCCAAGAGTTGCACGCCCGCAAGGGCGACGCAGATTCCGGATGGTATAGCGTGGAGGTGCCGCGACCGGCCCAGCAGCCGGCCGATCGGTTTATGGAAGGGTTGAAAGACGTAAAGATCGTCAAGGCCGTGGCTACCAGCCGCACGCGCCTCCCTACACGCTAGTCAGTACCGGCCCGTCCGTGCGTGCGTGTCTGCACGTGCGGCCGTTCTGTCGACGCCTCGTGCGTTCAGCAACTCTCTCGCATTGAGTCCTGCCGCGCGGTTTCCCGTGCGACGTGTGCACCAGCGGAGTGTCATGTCAGGCCGGTCCCTCAATACCACACGTGTGTCGTTTCGCCCGACGGGCGCGGACGTCGCACCGTTCCGTCGAGTCGACCAGTGTCGTCCGGCGCCTCTCTGCCTTGTTTTCTGTGCCGACGGATCCACGTGTCAGGCCTCTGCTCCTCTGATGGAGGCGCCATCGGTATGACGACGCGGCGGCCGGAGCATGTATTGTCGCCGGCGACCGAGGAGGCGGTTGCGCAGGTCGGACAGGCCGACGTCTTGGTCGGACTTCACAGCTTCAACAACGCCGCCACTATCGAACATGTTGTGCGGGCAGTCACCGCGGGGCTTGCGAAATATTGTCCCGGGAAACGCGCGGTCTTGGTGAATGCCGACGGCGGTTCGACCGACGGGACGCCGGACCTTGTCGCGCAGGCGGCGGTTGATTACGACGCGCTGTTTATTGCCGACCATCCCTCGGCTCTGCACAAAATCATCACTCCGTATCATGGGGTGCCAGGGAAGGGCAGCGCGCTCCGGACGATGTGCGAGGTCGCGCGGCGTGTGTCGCCGGCGGCCTGTGCCGTCGTCGATGCGGATGTGCGCAGCATCACGCCGGAATGGATCGGCCTGCTCCTGCAGCCTATCCTCGAAGAGCAGTACGACTACGTGGCCCCGTACTACTTACGGCACAAGTACGAAGGCACCATCACCAACAGCATCGTGTACCCGCTGACGCGGTCGTTGTACGGCGATCGAATTCGGCAACCCATCGGCGGCGAGTTCGGGTTTTCCGGGCGACTCGCGCTGCACTACGCGGATCAACCGGCCTGGGAGACGGACACGGCCTATGTCGGCAGCGACGTCTGGATGACGACGGAGGCCCTGGCCTTTGGCGCGAAAGTCTGCCAAAGTTTTTTAGGCGCGAAGATCCAAAGTCCGTCGGCTCAGTCAACCGACCTCGTCGGGATGTTGTCGCAGGTCGTGGGCGCACTGTTCAGCGCGATGGAAGCGCACGAGGCGGTGTGGTGGCGTGCTGTCGGATCCGATCCTGTGCCGGTATTTGGGTTTCAGTACGAGGTCGCGGTCGAACCGGTGCATGTGCACGTCGACGGCATGTTGGCCAGCTTCGATCAGGGCCTGCGCGATCTCGGTCCGGTGTGGGAGCAGATGTTGGCGCCGGAGACCTATAGCGAGCTCGGCCGTCTCGACCGATCGTCCAACCGCACGTTCCACATGCCGGACGAACTCTGGACGCAAATCGTGTACGATGCTGCGACTGCGTTTCGGCATCGTGTGTTGCCGCGCGAACATGTGCTGAAGGCGCTGACGCCGCTGTACCTGGGGCATACGGCAAGTTTTGTGTGCGACACGCAGGACCTCTCGTCGCGAGAGGCGGAAGACAGAGTGGAGTCGCTGTGCCTGGCGTTTGAGCGCTTAAAGCCCTCGTTGATGGCCAAGTGGCGCCGCACCACCATGGAAGAATTGGAAGCCTCGTTGCAACATATCGATGCCACGCCGGAGCAACTGCTGACATGAGTGAGGCCTGGATCGGCACACTCTTAGAGCCCTTACGGATCGTCGCCGACCGTGTAACGGCGGTGCTCCCGAACCTCTTCGTCATGTCGCTGCTGCTGGTCGGCGGCGTGGTGGCGGCCTGGGTCGTCGGGACGTTGCTCGAACGGTCGCTGCGCGTCGTCGGCCTGGATCGGCTCTGCGACCGTGTCGGCGTGACCGCGGCGCTGTTACGCGGCGGGGTGAAGACCGATCCCTCGCGGATCGTCGGGCGCGTCGGCTATTGGGCTGTGTTGGGATTCGCCGGCATGGCGGCGATCAGCGCGCTGCAGTTGCAGCCGATCAATCAGGCGACGCAGTCGTTCCTCGCCTACATTCCCCATGTCATTTCGGCGCTGCTGATCGGCGGCGCGGGGTATCTCCTGTCGAACTTCGTGTCGCAGGCAGTGCTTATTGCCGCGGTCAACGCCGGTGTTCCTCCCGCGCGGTTGTTGGCGGCCTGCGCCCGATGGGGTGTTCTCCTCGTGGCGGCCTCCATGGCGATGGAGCAGTTGGGAATCGCCGAACATGTCGTCGTGGTTGGGTTCGGCATTATGTTCGGCGGCATCGTCCTCGCGGCGACGCTGGCCTTCGGCCTCGGCGCGCGCGACTTGGCGAAGACCTGGCTCGAAGCGCAGTTTTATGGACGCGATCACCGGAGACCGCCGGACGACCTGCGCCACCTCTAGTCGTTATCTCTCAGCCTGTATTCCCCCAATAGGGTCGCACGAGCAGCCGTGAGCGCCAAGCGAAGCGCGCGCCTATGTTCTTGCGTGCTGAGGTCGAGAGCCCGGCGGTTATGGCGCGGAAAATCCAGTGAGCGTCGTCGCGAGGCGACGGCGAATCTCTGCGATGTCTTGCGCGGCGGCGGAGGGTGTCAGGCTGACGGTGGGATGCGAAATGCGCCACACCGGTTCCAGTGGGGCAGGGTCATTCGGGAGACGTGGGATGAGATGCCAGTGGATATGCGGCAGTTGGTTGCCGAGCAGTTCGTAGTTGATCTTTCGCGCATGGTAGATCTCGGCCAGCGCCTGCGCCACGGCAGCCACCTCATCCATGAGGCGCGCGCGGTCCGGCGCGGCAAGCGCAAAAAGCTCCGTCGCATGCGTCTTCAGCACGAGCACGGTCCAGCCGGTGAAGTATTGGTCCTCGAAGAGGTAGGCGCGGCTCATTCCGCAGTCGCCGATCAGCAGATCCAATGACGGCCATTCTCCGCGACAGGCGCGGCAGGTACTTGCAACGGGGAAGGGCAGGGTCGTCATAGGCTTAGGAACTCCACACGAACGGCTATCGGATCGGTCTGGGCAGCAATCGGCATGTCGCGTCAGCGGCGCGTCCCGCCTATGTCTTGCGGGCGGTCCTGTAGGGCGTTGCGCCAGTCGTCTTCGCTGATCACACCCTTTTTGATCAACAAGTGAATGAGCGCGTCCATCTGGTGGCTTTGTGCGAGACTGTGAGGATCTTCGACGCGAGGGGCACCTTTTTGACCGGAAGTACCGGCCGTCGACGTCGATCCAATCGAGACGACGCCGTCGCCCGCACGAGCCGGGGGCGGTGGGCGTCGACTCCCGACGACCCGGAACACCGGCGTAAACACTTGCACGTAGTCGCGATTTTTGAGGCGCACCGTCACCGGAAGGCAGTCGGTCTGCGGCAGGAGATCCGTGCCGCTCGACGGTGTCAGGGAGAAATAGGGTTTGCCGTCGGCCGTCTGGCCCGCCGTGCCGAGGATCTCCATACGCGAGAGTAACGATTCGTTTTTGAGCGGTTCTCGATCGTCTCCGCCGATGTTGGTGATGCGATCCAAGATCAGGTGCAACGAGTCGCCGACGAGCGGGTCGACGCCGATGTTCCGCACGGTCACGTCGTAGAGATACTCGTTCGTGAAATTATCCTTCGAACGGAAGGTGACCAGAATCGAGACGGCGCCGCCGAGGTCCGCAGGTGGTGCCGGCGGTGCGACGGTGAGTTGGGAATAACCCGGTGTTGTAGCATTCGGCGTATGGGGCGCAAGGCGATCGGGACCGGCCGCAAACGCAGGCGTGAGGATGAGGAACGTTGCGACCAGCGCGAATGGACGCACGCTGTGCTTCGTGAGGGCTCGACCTCGATGGAAACGCAACGGCATGACCACCTCCAATGGGCGTCGACCCTGGAGCAAGAGCGGTCGATTCGACGTGCAGCATAACAAAGAATACGGGAGGCGGCGAGCGAATCCAGCTGTGTTTCGCGTGCCGGGCATCGCCTCGATGCGACGCCCCCCGCCTCGCTTGACATAGGATTTTTACGAGGGCTATTCTGCGCCGCTATCGTACTTCCGTACCTCGCACACAGCGCCGACGATCCCAGATTTCAGCTATGACGACGCCATCCGCCGACAGGGCTCCGTTGCTGGTGGCCCCTCGGCTGGCGACGCAACTTCTCGACTGCTACACCTACACAGATCCACGCAATCCACGACGCATCATCCGCGGGTACGATCGTCCCCATGCGCTGCGGACGGCGCGCCTCTGCGCGGCCGTTGCATTGCGATTGGGCTACACTCCGGCGCGCGCCGCGCAATATCAAACCGCGTGTCTGCTGCATGACTTGGGGCGTGCGGGGCTCGACCGCGCGCTCTTCGGCGCCATCTGGACCTGGGCGCGTCGGCAAGGTATTCCCACACGTCCGGGCGAGTGGCGTGCGGCATTCCCTCGCACGACCGCCGGTCGCGAGACCGAAGCGTTCGTCGCGCGGTATGGGGCGGCACTGGAGGCCGCCGGCATCACGATGGACGCGTGGGCGGTGGAGCAGGTGGAAATGCGCTTGGGGTACGCGCGGCGTTTGGCGCGGCAGGCCCGCCGTGTGCGTCCACGCCTGGCGGCGCTCCATGTGCAATGGGAGCCGTGGATGCAGCGGATCATGCTGTATTATTACTACCCGGAGGCGTTGGTCGGCGTGGTGCCGTGGGTGCGACAGCTTGCCGAAATCCTGGTGGCGTGCGAGCAGTTCGAAGCGTACAGCAATCAACAACGCGGGCGGGATTATTATGCGCGGTCGCGCGAGTCGTTGACCGAAGCCTTCGCGTATCTCGAATCGCTGCGCCGCAACGGCATTCTCTCCGGACCGGTGCTCGACGCCGTCCGCGAATTGTTTCATGAGGGCGCATTCGATCGGGTGATCGCTGAGGCGCGCGGTCGGGCTGTGACGACCGGGGAACGACGCGCTGTGGAGCGCGCCGGTGCAGACAAGGTGCTGCTTCAAGGAGTCAGGTGATGGCGGTTCGAACGACGACGCTGCGTGTCGCGATGCAGGGTGGCACGCAGGTAGAGCAGATCACGCGCGCGGTGGCGCAGGTGCTCGCCGAGAGCGGGGTGCAAGCTGGGATCGTCACTGTATTTGTGCAGCACACCACGGCGTCTGTAGCCATCATCGAGGACGAGCCTGGCATTCGTGCCGACACGCAGCAGTTTTGGGATCGACTGATTCCCGCCGACGCGCGCCTCCAGCACAACCAACGGAACGCCGGCGAAGACAACGGGCACAGCCATTTACGCGGACAGCTGCAGGGGCATTCCTTGACCGTGCCCTGCGCGGCAGGCGCGATGTTGCTCGGGCGTTGGCAGCAGATCGTCCTGATCGATTTCGATACACGGCCACGAGAACGCCAGATCGTCGTGCAGGTGATGGGTGAATAGTCGTCGTCTCGATTGGCGCACTGGCGTGAGCTTGTGCAGCCTTGTGCTTTGTAGTGCCGTCGCGTTGTTGAGCGTCGGTGGTGGTGACGTCTGGGCTGCACCAAGCGCGGCAGCGAAAGAGGCCTCCACGAAAGACGACTGGGGCAAGCCGCTTGGCCCCGGGCATCCAGGACCGGAAATTCGTCCGCGTATCATCGCGCCGGCAGGAGAACTTGGTGCGGACGAAACGGCCACCATCTCGGTGTTTGAACGGGCCTCACGGTCGGTCGTCTACATTACGAATACGTCCATCCGAAGCGATCCCTGGTCGCTGAACGAATTCGAAGTGCCGCAAGGGTCGGGGTCCGGGTTCGTTTGGAATACAGAAGGCCACATCGTCACGAATTTTCATGTGGTCTATCGGGCGGATCAGATTCACGTCATTTTTTCGGAGCGTGGGAAATATCGCGCGCGTGTCGTCGGTCTCGATCCGGATCACGACCTTGCGGTGTTGCAGATCCAGGCGCCGGACGAGCCGTTGGTGCCGCTGCCCATCGGTACGTCGGGCGATCTTCGTGTCGGGCAAAAAGTGTTGGCGATCGGCAATCCCTTCGGATTGGACCATACGCTGACGACCGGCGTGGTGAGCGCGCTGGGGCGGACGATCCAATCGATGTCGCAGCGAACGATCGACGGAGTCGTGCAGACCGATGCCGCCATCAACCCGGGTAACTCGGGCGGGCCGCTGCTGGATAGCAGCGGGAGGCTGATCGGCATCAATACGCAGATCATGAGCCCGAGCGGCGCTTACGCTGGGATCGGCTTTGCGGTACCGGTCGATACCGTGAACCGCATCGTGCCGGAATTGATCGCGCACGGAAAAGTCATCAGGCCCGGATTGGGCGTCACGTTGGTGCCGGATCGGATCGCGCAACGTTGGGGGATCACCGGCGTCATCATCGGGCGCGTCTCGCACGGCAGCGCGGCGGAACGCGCCGGCTTGCGCGGCAGCAAAGAGACGGCGACCGGGCGGGTGGAGATCGGTGACGTGGTCGTCGCCATTGAGGGAAAACCCGTACGGGTGCTGGACGACTTCATGGGATTGCTCGAACGGTATCGTGTGGGGGATCGCGTGGCCCTCGACATCCTCCGCGCCTCAAAACGACAGCAAGTGACCGTGACCCTCCAAGCCGTCAATTGATCTCCGGACGATCGGGCGAGTAAGATGATTCGAGTCCGGTCGAGTCCCTCACCCCGAGTATTTCGTGACGATGAGTGACCATCGTGTAGAGTCCGGCGATTCGCGCGCGTCCAGCGCCGATCGTGCACGCCAGAAGTCGGCCTCCGATCGTGAGGACGCGGGCGATCCGATTGCGCTCTTGGACGAGTGCCTCGCCTCCTGTGCGGATAACGACCCCCGTCGCCCCCTGCTCTATAAGCTGCGCCATGCCGTGATGCAGGGCACCGTGCAACTCGGAGCGAAGCAGGCGGAGTGTCAAAAGCTTCAAGCTGTGGTCGAGAAACTCACAGCGCCCGCCAACCGTATCGGCACGTTGTTGGCGCTCGTCGGCGATGGATTGGCGCGTGTGGCGGTGGGTGGTGCCGAATATTACACGAATGTGGACCCGCGTGTGCCTGCCGCAGAGTTGCAGGTCGGCGCGCAGGTGCTCGTGAACGAAGCCTTCGCCGTCATTCGGACGATTGGCGTGGATCGGAACGGGCCGGTCATGCGCGTCGCCGAAGCGATGCCGGACGGACGTGTGCGGTTCGAATCCGAACCGGGGCGCCAAGCCCTGATTGTCCTGCGCAGCAGCGAGATGGTCGATGTCACGCTGAAGCCTGGTGACGAAGTCCGCGTCGATCCTTCACATCGATTCGCCATTGAGAAGATGGTCGCGCGCAGCGATCGCCAACATGTGTTGGACGAAACGCCGACCGTGACGTGGGAACAGATCGGCGGGCAGCGCGAGGCGATTGCCGCGATCCGCAAAGCGATCGAATATCCCTTGCTGCATGCCGACACGTTGGCGCGGTATCGGTTCAGCCAGCCCAAGGGCTTTTTGCTGTACGGGCCGCCGGGTTGCGGGAAAACCCTGATCGGGCAGGCGACGGCCGCCAGCCTCGCAAAACTGGTCGCCGACGCTCCGGCTACGGACGCCAAGGGGCCGCCGATTACGACCGGCGCGTTTCTCCACATAAAGGGCCCGGAAATTTTGAGCATGTGGCTCGGCGAGTCCGAGCGTATTGTGCGCGAACTGTTCGCCAAAGCGCGCGCGCGCCGTGCCGAAGGCGCCTTGCCGTTTATATTCATCGACGAAGCGGAATCTATTCTCGGCACACGCCGGGCGATGCGGTCGTTCAACATTACCAATACGCTCGTGCCGATGTTCTGCACCGAGATGGACGGGATCGAGTCGTTGCGCGATGTGGTGATCGTCTTGGCTTCGAACCGCCCCGATCTGATCGATCCGGCGGTGTTGCGTCCGGGGCGTATCGATCGCAAGATCAAAGTGAATCGTCCGGATCGGGCAGCCGCAGCGGATATTTTGAAAGTCTATTTGACGGCGGACTTACCCTACGCACAGGGCGGCAACGACGAGCGTTCGTCGGACGCGGTGCGCGCGCAGTTGGCCGAGCGAGTAGCCGACGCGCTGTTTCGCCGGGTCGACCAGTATCGTGTGTTGGGTGTGCGCCTACGGAATGGCCAAACGAAGACCTTGTATCGCGGCGATCTCATCAGCGGCGCGATTTTGGCGTCCATTGTGCAGCGAGCGAAAGAGCGCGCGATCGACCGTGTGTTGCAAGCGTCCGATGCCGCAGCCGGTGTGTCCGCGGACTCTGCCGTAGGTGGGATTACCGATCAGGATCTCCTGCTGGCGGCCGATACGGAATTTACCGAAGGGGAAGTGTTGCCGCCAGACGACTCGGCGGAGGAATGGCTGAAGTTGCTCGATCATCATCCGGAGCAAGTGGTCGGCGTGTCCTCCTATCGAGGCGGAAGACTCCACGCCGAACGCCCGGTCGGGCACATCGTGTGATCTCGGCTCCGGTTTCGCACGCGTCTGCGACGACAACCCACGCGACAGCATCCTATGCGATTGTTCGGCATTGAAACGGAGTACGGGATTACCCGCGAAGGACTCGACGACGTCGATCCGGTCGTGGAGTCGATGGAGTTGGTGCGCGCGCATCTCACGTCTTCGTTTCAACGCCGTTGGGACTACGGTGGGGAAGATCCGCACGAGGATGCGCGTGGGTTTCGCGTCTCCGGTCTGCAGCAGGATCGCGAGGAAGACGAATTTGCCAAGGTCGATGCGCATCGACCGTTCTCGTTTCACGAGATGAAAAGCGACCTCGTGCTCCCGAACGGCGCGCGGTTTTACAACGACCATACGCACCCCGAATATTCGACGCCCGAATGCCGAACGTTGCGCGATCTCGTTGCGCACGATCGCGCCGGCGAACGCATTCTCCATGCGGCGGCGCAACGACGTAATCGCCTCTTGGGCGACGCTCCGGTGCAACTCTACAAAAACAACACGGACTTTCACGGCCATAGTTACGGCTGCCACGACAATTACCTTGTGGCCCGTTCGGTGCCGTTCACCGCGCTCGTCACCGGGCTGCTCCCGTTTCTCGTTACGCGGCAAATTGTCGCCGGCGCCGGCAAAGTCGGTATCGAGGGCCAGGAGCGGGAATTCGACGCCGGACAGTTTCAGGTGTCGCAGCGCGCCGATTTTATGGAGACCGAACTCAGCGTCGATACGATGCACGATCGGCCTATCCTCAACACCCGCGACGAACCGCATGCGGATCGGTACAAGTATCGCCGGCTGCATCTCATCATCGGCGACGCCAACATGTGCGAATACGCCACAGCGCTGAAAGTCGGGACGACGCAGGTGGTGCTCGATCTCATCGCGCGCGGCGCAGCGCCCGATATCGAATTGGCCGATCCGGTCCAGGCGGTGAAACAGATTTCTCGCGATCCGTCGCTGGCGACTGCCGTGGCCTGTCGAAAAGGACCGGCCATGACCGGGCTCGACATTCAGGAACGCTATCTTGCTGCTGCCGAACAGACGTTTGTGGACAGCGATGTAGAAACCCGATGGGTGCTGCGTGAGTGGCGGGCGACGGTATCCGCGCTACGCACGAATCGCGCATCGCTGTTCGGTAAGCTGGATTGGATTACCAAACAGGCGTTGCTGGAGCAGTTCGTCTCGGCAGAACAGATCGGCTGGGACGATCCCTGGCTGGCGAGCTTGGATCTGGAGTATCACAATATCGATCCGGCGCGTGGGCTGTATCTGGGGCTTGAGCAAGAAGGAAAGACGCATCGCATCGTCGACGATACGGCGATCACGCAGGCGATGCGTGAAGGGCCGCAGGATACGCGCGGCGGCTTGCGCGGTCTCTGTGTGCGGCGATTCCCCGACGAGATCGTGCGGATGCAGTGGCAACGGATCGGATTTCGTAACCACGCCGATCCACACGAGTTGCATGTGCTGGAGATGGGCGACTTGTTCGATCCGTCGGATGTGCAGGGGCTGGCCGCACGATTGGCGTCGGCCGCGACTCCGGCAGATGCCCTACAGGACACTGTGCAGGCAAAGCCGCTCCGATAACGATGGAATGGTGAGGACCAGATGACGATATCTATGGACGAGATACGCTGGCCGGAACGACGCGAAGCGCCGTTTGATCCTATACCGAAGGGGCCGAGTCCGTCCGAAGAAGGCGGCGGGCCGACGCGGCCGGATACGGGGTCGCCCGAGCGGGATAATCTGCTGAAGCGAATGCGGAAAGTCGATCCCAAGCAGGCGGAACGGTATCGACAGCGGACGGGCGAATAAGGACGAGTACGAGTTGAGCGCGTGTATTTTAGTAGGCGAGTGAGAGACGTATGCAGAGCGATTTTTTTCAATTATTGAAAGATCAGGGCTATCGCCTAGGGACGGCGGCGGAGTTGCGGCCTGACCAGATCGTGCCGACGGCCACGACCATTCTGGCGATGAAATATCGCGACGGCGTGTTGGTGGCGGGAGACCGCCGAGCTACGGCCGGCAACATGGTGATGTACGATCGCACCGACAAGGTGTTGGAGATCGATCGGCACTGCGTCATGGCCATCGCCGGGGTGCCGGCCACCGCCTACGAAATGGTGCGCGTCCTCGAACATTCCTTTAAGTACTATCGCCGCACGCAACTACAAGACCTGAGCTTCGAGGGGAAATTGCGCGCGGTCGCCAAATTGTTGAAAGACAACGTCGCGGCGGCCCTGTCCGGAACCGGCGCGGTCGCGCCGGTGTTTGCCGGGTATGACGCCGAGGCCGAAGCGGCGAAGATCTATTTTTACGACATCCTTGGCGCAGAGTTCGAAGCCGTCGAATACGCCGTGTCGGGATCCGGGTCGCCGACGATCCGCGGCATCCTACACTACTTAAATACCTGGGGCGAACGTCCGTTGGCCGCGTTGTCCGAAGCGGAGGCGACGATGCAGGCGCTACGCCTCCTGACCTGCGCCGCGGAATTCGACTCGGCGACGGGCGGCGTCAATCGTGATACGAACTTGTACCCGGTGGTCAAACTCATTACGAAAGACGGCATACGCAAAATCGACGATGCGAGTTTGAAACGCACGTTCGAAGCGGACGTCGTGCGGAGCGTGGCCTTATGATCGGCATGGTGATGGCCCATGTATGACGAACCCTATCGTTGGGTGGAGGCGATGGGGAACCGTCGCCAATACCTGGACGACCAATTCAAAAAAGGCAGCCCGTTGGTGGGCCTGTCGTATGCGGACGGGGTGCTGCTGTTCAGTGTGAGCCAAGGCACGCCGAAGCTGTACGAAATTTATGACCGCATCGGGCTGGGCGGCATGGGGCATCCGGCCGATCTGGAAAAGTTGCGGTTCTCCCTGTTGGAGATGGCGCATGTCGAAGGATTCAATCGCTCCCCTGCGGACGTGACGGGCAGCCGTTTGATGAAGTATGCGTTGGCGCCGACGATCAAGCAAGCCTTCGAGGAGTTGTATAAGGCGCCGTTCATCGTGAAGATCCTCCTGGCCGAATTGGGGACGAAGGCTGAGAAGGATACGCTGCTGACCATCGATTACGACGGTACGTTCGAGGAGCGGCGCGGCGCAGC
Source organism: Nitrospiraceae bacterium (assembly GCA_046351095.1). Classification (GTDB taxonomy): domain Bacteria; phylum Nitrospirota; class Nitrospiria; order Nitrospirales; family Nitrospiraceae; genus BQWY01. The sequence continues at coordinate 1,513,594 of JAXLZC010000001.1, read as the reverse complement.
CTGTGTGGCGGCGACCAAAGCCATCCAGCAACGGATGCTGGAAACGTTGCAGCCCTTCGCGCCGTTTACGGCCCTCTCCCTGTCGCGTGCGGTGGAGGCGGCAGCGTTGGCCTGGGGCGTCGGGTCGAGTGCGCAAGTCGGCAATCATGCCAATACCGACGATAGCGTCGGCGAGTCGTCTGCCTCGGTCGATACACAGGCCACGGGCAGTCCCGACCGCGTGACCATCGTCGAACACCTGCGCGATGCGTGGCGAGACCGGACGATCGAATGTGCGGTCCTGGAGCGAACGGTTTCCAGCTCCTCGAAATATCGCGCGCTCACGTCGGCGGAGATCGCACGTCTGCTCCCGGCCGATTTTGTGTCGGCGTTGCCCGCGCCTGCTGCGACCTAATGGTATCGGGACTGTGTCGAGCATGAGTCGGCGCGCGGCCATGCGCGCTGCGTTCGCCCGCAGTTCTTTCCGTGCAACGATTCCGACCTGCCGTCAGAAGGTTCCATGCTGAATAAAATATTCGGGCTCGAAACGGAATACGGGTTGCTGGTGAAGCAGGACCGTCCCGACCATTCGTCGGGCTGGTACGGCCATCGATTGCGCGACTACGTGTTTCACAAGGAACAGCGTGGCGTGCTGGATGTGCATCATCGTGGGCACGACGAGCCGCCGGGAAACGGCGGGTTTCTCACCAACGGCGGGCGTATCTACATCGACATGGGGCACCTGGAATTTGCGTCGCCCGAGTGCGGGACCTTGGCCGATATCGTCGCGTCGGACCGCGCCGGGGATGCGCTCTTGCAAGGCGCGATTACCGCGCTGGGGCTGGACGATCACATTGCCCTCATCAAAAACAATATCGACCACGAGACGGACGCCACGTTCGGCTGCCACGAAAATTATTTGGTGTCGCGGCGGTTTCCATTCTCGCGCCGCGGTCTCGGCAAATTGTTGCCGCATTTGGTCACGCGGCAGTTGTTCACGGGTGCCGGGCGTGTGGGGATGGCGGCCGTGCAGGACGTGTGGATGCAGCGCGGGCAGATCATCGTCCCACGCGGCGCCATGTTTACGCAGGCGGCGTCGCACGTCCCGTTTCAATTGTCGCAGCGCGCCGACCACATCGTGAACGATTTTTTCGAGTGGGTGCAGGGGAACCGGGCGATCGTCAACACACGCGACGAACCGCTGGCGGATCCGAACGAATATCGCCGTATCCATCTGCTGGTCGGCGATACCAACATGGCGGAATATGCGACGGCGTTGAAACTCGGCACCACGGCGCTCGTGCTGCAATTGATCGAAGAGGGGTATGCGCCGGACGGATTGCAGATTGCGGAGCCGGTCGAGGCGCTGCAGGAATTGTCGCAGGATCAGGAACGACGTTGGATCGTGCAGTTGGAATCGGGGCGGACGATCTCGGCGATCGATCTCCAGGTCGAATACTTGGCCGAAGCCAAGGCGCATTTCGCCGGACAGGACGACGAAACCGATTGGGTGCTCCGCGAATGGGAACAGGTGTTGGAGGATTTGCGCGGCGATTATCGGCGGCTGGTCGGGCGCGTCGATTGGGCCAGCAAACTTTGGATGTTGGAGACCTATCGCGAAGCGGAAGGCGTGGGGTGGGACGATCCCATGCTCAAGAGTCTCGATTTGGAGTACCACAACCTGAATCCAGCGAGCGGGCTCTACTTGGGATTGTTGGAAGAGGGCAAAGTTCCGCGCCTGACGACGGATCGTGCCATTGAACTGGCGATGTCGCAGCCGCCGCGCGATACGCGTGCGTTCGGCCGGTCGGAAGTCGTGCGCCATCTGCTGGCATGCTCGCCTCGGGAGGCGGGGATGGATCCGCTCGCGCAAGCGGCGCACGATCGTCTCAGCCCCGCCTATGTCATCAATTGGTCGGCCTTTCAGCTTCGTGGGCGAGATGCCTTCCTCATGCCGAATCCATTCCGCACCTACGTCCAAGACGTACGGCAGCATCTCGGCCAGGGCGTGATCGTCTAACGTTTGAGGGCGAGACGCCTGTCTCTTACGTATTGCGCGCGCGGATACAGTCGAGCGGCGGATAGAGGCGTCGGTCGAAAAGGTCGCTTTTTAGCTCCCACCAATTCGCGATCATTGTGCTGTAGAGGCTCCGGTAATCGACGGTGTGGCGCAGGTCGCCGTCCTGCAGTACGGCGAGCGAGGGCTGCGTCCCGTACAACCCGCCTTTCACGCGACCTCCGAACAACAAGTGCGGCGCGGCCGTGCCATGGTCCGTGCCTGCACTGCCGTTCTCGGCCGGGCGTCGTCCGAATTCGGAATAGGTCGCGACCAGGATCTCGTCCCACAAGCGATGGGCAACCATGGCGTTGCGGAAGCTGATCAGCGCCTGCGCGAGTTCTTCTAACAGCCGATGGTGTGCCTGAAGTTGTCCGGCATGTGTGTCGAATCCGGCGTGCATGACTTTGATGACGGCGACCGGCGTCCGCGCCGCCAAGAGGCGCGCGGCCGTCTCCAACTGCTTTCCCAACTTGCTGTCCGGGAAGGTCATGCCTAACGACGGGCTTGCCTCGAGACGTTGTTGAAGGTCGCCGGCGGCGTGACCGATTTCCTGTTGGACGGATAGGATGTGTTGCAGTGCTGGATTCCGCGTCCTCGTCGAGGTGTGCCGGACCAGTGACGCTTCGTGGAGAAATTCGTCGGGATCGCGGAGCGAAATCGTCGAGGCCCCTTGCCCTGCCAAGGGCCCAGACCCTCCTTTCCCGAGCAACACCGCATCCGCCACGAACGAAGCGGGATGTGGATGTTCTCGGAAAAGCTGGGCGAGCCAGCCGTCGTCGCGATACTCGGTGCTGCCGGAGCCTGTGTCCCAGATCTCGATCGAGCGAAAATGTGACCGATTCGGTTGGGGATATCCGACGCCGGCCACGACGCCCAACTCCTTCTCCCAAAATGGCATGAGAGGATCGAGCGCCGGATGAAAACCCAAGGTGGGCGTGAGGCGGCGGACCTGCTCGCGTGGAATCGCGAGGCGTGGGCGGAGAGTGTAGTAGCGGCTGTCGTCGAACGGGATCAGGGTGTTGAGTCCGTCGTTCCCTCCGTGCAATTCGACCAGCACGAGGATCCGCGATGTTCCGGCTGTTGTGGCTGTAGGCTGTGCGAGTGTGGATGCGTTACCTGCACAGGCGGCGCGCACCCAAGACGGTGCGAATATGACGGTCGGCGCGAGCGCACAGACTTTCAGCAGCGTTCGTCGTTGCATCGTGTGACCCTCATTTGAGTTGATACGTAGGATCCATGAAACACGATTTGGCGATCTGCCAGGGCGTATCGTTCGCGTCTCGCAGATGCACGGGCTCGATGGGGAGAAGCGTGCGCTGGATGGTGGGTGCATCCTCGCGTGCGGTCCAATCGTCGCCGTGTGTATGGTCGGCCTGCATCATGGTTTGGTTAGCTTGGTGGCCGCCCATATCGTGACCGCGAAGGGCGCGTTGGAGGATCTGCCAACGATCCAAGAGCGTTGCCGAGGTAATCCATCTCGTCCCGCCGGGCCATCCCTTCACATTCGGTGGATCGAACAGATCTTGTCCGAGTCGTCTGCCCGCATGCACCATCCAGATTGTGTCCGGCTGCGATGACCCAATGAGGTGCGTGGTTCCCACAAGAAGTTCAACCGGCGATTTGATCAACACGCCGCGGTGCTCCAGCGCCCAAAAGGCGCCGGTGAGGAAGAGGCGCTCCAGCAGTGGCGCGATACGATAGCCGTCGGCTCGAAACGAGTCTGCCAGCGTGGTGACTTCGCGAGCATCCGGCGTGTCGGAAATAAATTCTCGCCAGAGCTTGTTGACAAGAAATGGGGCGACCTCCGGCCGTTTTAGTGTCAGCTCCAGAATATCCTTGCCGGAGAAGTTCCCCGTCCGTCCGAACACAGTTTTTGCGCCGTCGTCGTGTTGTTTGTGGTGCATGCGCACGGTGCCCGAGCGCGGATCGACCTGCCAGCCGGTGAATGCGCGCGCCGCCTGCTTGATGTCCTGCTCGGTGTAGTGGCCTTCGCCCAGCGTAAAAAGTTCGAACAACTCGCGAGCGTAGTTTTCGTTCGGGCGATCTTTATGGTTTGCCTGCGTATCGAGATACCGGATCATGGCTGCGTCTGTGGCGGTGCCATGGAGCACATCGCGGAACGAGCCGAGTGCGTACGTACGCAGCAGCACGTTCTGGCGGTAGAGAAAGGCGGGCCACTTCACCTTGTGCAAGCTGGATGTGAAATGGTTATGCCAGAACAGGGTCATTCGTTCCGCGAGCGGAGACGGCGTGGTCAATAATTCGCGATACCACCACTGCTTGAGCTCAAGCCCCTCGGCGCGCCGCGCTTCACGAAAGGCCTTTTTCTCTTCTTGAGACCGCTCGCCATGGGCGTGAGCCGGCGGAAGTTGGTGCACCCAGCTTGGTGGGGAGGTGATGGCGCTGCGATGGGCCTGGGCCTGCGAGACGAGGTGGTTGACCGCAGCCTTGCGGTCCATCCCGCTGAGGCGACGGATCTCATCCGGCGTGGCGCCGAATCCTGTACGAGCGAGCAGGTGGCGAGCTTCTTCGAAGGTCATGGCTGGTAGCGAGATGCCGCCGACAGACGTGTGGCGTCACACGATACAACGCGCAAAGGTCTGTGCGGTTGACGGACTGCCGACGGTGTTCTGATCGGCTGTTAGTCGAAATGCGGCGGCCAGGTTTCCTGGCCGGTCACAAGTGCGACAATGCGATGCTCTGCCCAATGTCGATCTTCACCGGGACGTCTTTGTTGAATGAATGCGCAGTGCCCGCCGTGCTCCGGTCCAAGGAGGCTGATTGCGGGATTCTCGCGGATAGCGCGTGTTGTAAAAATCGAAAAAGGAACAAAGGGGTCGTCTTGCGCCGTGATGATGGCAGTTGGGACACGAATGCGGTCGAGGATGTGGCGGGCGCCTGCGCCGTCGTAGTATTCCTCGGCGTTTTGAAAACCGGCATCCGGGGCCGTGTAGGCATGGTCGATTTCGCGTAGACGTGTGATGCGGCGGAGTGGGCGCGCAGAGTACCGCTCGGGGTAGAGGTGCGCCTTCTTGGTCAGCAGCGCTTTGAGCCTGGTGACGAAATGATGTTCATAGAGGCGGTTTTCCGGTTGTTCGAGCGCACGTACGCAGGTTTCCGGATCGATAGTGGGACAAATACCGATCACCCCGAGCAGGCCGGGTACTGAGTTTTCCGCTTCGCCGGCCATTTTGAGCACCAGATTGCCTCCCATGGACCAGCCGATAGCCCACACTCCAAGGAGGCCGTCTTTGAGGAGCAATTCGTCGAGAACCGCACGGACATCCTCGCTCAGACCGTTGTTGTACAAGCGTGGGGTGAGGTGTTCGGTATCGCCGCAATTGCGCTGGTTGAGTCGAATGACGTTGCAGCCGGCTCGATAGGCTTTGTCGGCGGTGCCGCGCATGTACTGCGAATCGTGGCATCCCTCGAGGCCATGGACCAGCAGCAGCGTCGGGCATTCTCTCGGTCTGCTCTGCCAATGGCACAGGCCCAGTATCTGAGTGTCAGGCGTGACGCGAAACAGTCGCCGTTCTTCCGGGATGGATTCGAGCAGGTGCCACCTCGGGACAACCCGAGGGTAGAGGGTCATCACATGCGGATTGCGTAGGAGGAATGGAGGGACGAGTAATGGTGAGGGCGCAGCCATCAGCTTGGCAAAAAACAAAGGCCGCCCAGCTAGAAGAGCTGGACGGCCTTTACGGTCTAAATGGCTCCCCGGGCAGGACTCGAACCTGCGACCAGCCGGTTAACAGCCGGCTGCTCTACCAACTGAGCTACCGGGGAACGCGCGAGCAGGATGGACTATACAAGCAGCCGACCAACGGGGCGCATGGTACCACAAACACACTCGGAGATGAAGGGCATCATGCAATCTCAGACGTCAAAGTCTTCAGTTTCGTCCTCGTCGGACGACGCGTCCGTGTTGCCCTCCGCAAGTGCGGCATAATGTTTTGCCCAGGTCAGATAGAGGTTGCCGCTGTCGCGCATGGTATCCGCGGCCTTGACGAGTTTCCCCACCAACTCCGGATCCTTTCCGGTGGCGTTGATCTGCGCGGCTCGGCGTTCGATCGCTTTGGGATATTCGGTCAGGAGGCCCGCAATTTCTTGCAATAACGCTCCCAGCACGTTGTCTTCCTGTTGCATGGACGATGTTCCTTCCGTGACTCAATAAAAAACCCCATAGCGCAAGCGCTATGGGGTTCGGACGAACTCAATCCTTACGCGGCCTAACCCTGATAGGCTTGGCCCAGAGCGGCAGCCTCGCCCTTCTTTTCCATGATCTGGCCGGTTGCGCTGACCGCCTGCATGACAATGGCTTCGTGCTTGGCCGCGTTACACACGACCACGCACAGTTCGCAGCCCTTACAGCGATCGATGTGCACTTCCGCCACCATCTTCGCCGAGTTCAAGTCCAGGCAGTTGGCCTCCGGACAATACATGATGCAGAGACGACAGCCCTTTTTCGCCGTGCACTTTTCATCGATCACTTGCGCTACGTTATACATGCCAGGTGATTCCTTCTAGTAAGATGCTTACGCTGCCACCGCAGGATTGCCGACGCGCAGCTCCACCTTGTTCTTGTCTGCCCACTCGCTGGCGATTTCGTATGCTCGTTTGACGGTGGAGAGGTTTTTCGCCAAGAGCATTTCCTTCTTTGCGAACTTCTTCTTGATGGCTTCGTCCAAGGAGGCGGTACCTCCGGAGGCGACGAATTTCTTTCCGAAGCGTTCCTGTAGCGCACCGTCTAGCGCATCCATCGAGACACACTTCGTGATGCCGGCCACCGACCCGATCATCGTCATGTTGGTGGACAGCTCCGTGCCCGCGATTTCGATGGCGATCTGCGTACCCGCGATATAGAACACGGCAACATTCAAATCCTTCAGGCGTTCGATATCCTCATCGGACAGCAGCGGGATATCGGAGTTGATGATGACGACTCCGCCCTCCTTGATGCCCGAATAAAACGGCATGGTGTAGCTTTTCCCCATGGTGATGACCTGGGGGTGGAACACCTGGATGACGTCCGGGAAGACAAGCTCGCCACGGTCGTAAATCCGTTCGATGCCGATGCGGCAGTAGCTCTCCGCAGGGGCCATACGCTTTTCAGCGCCGAAAAAGGGATTGGAAATGGAAAACTTTCCATCCCGGTTGGCGGCCATCGCCATGACGTGTGCTGCCGTCACGGCGCCCTGCCCTCCAAGACCGGACATGCGAATATTCAGGCGCTTCTTAATCATAACCGACCTCCAGGTCTACCTTACGCTTTCCCGGTTAATTGTTTCGCAGCGGCCTTCCGCTCTTTCTCTTTGGCGGCCATTTCAGCAAGGAGCTGCTTGGCCGGTTCGCTCACGTACTCTTTGTACGCGAAGCGCTCGGTCGGCTTTTCGGAATCACGCATTTCCTGCAAGCCTTCCATGCTGTTCTTGCCGATTTCCAAAATGCATGGGGTATAGAGCTGGATATAGGTCGGACCGACTTCGCGTGCGACCATTACCGCGTTGCGGATGACCTTTTCCACCACGGAGGGTTTGCTGACCGTGCAATTCACGACGTAGTGGCATCCGGATTCCCGGGCGATTTCCGGGAGGCGCACTTTGTCGAAGAGTTTGCCGACCGGGGCCATCTTGGCCACGAAGCCACGCTGCATCAAACCGCTCTCCTGTCCGCCCGTGTTGGCATACAGTTCGTTGTCGAAGCAGATCGTGGTGAATTTTTCCTGCCGGAACCAGGCCTGCAGGGTCATATCCAAGCCGATGTCTACCGTGGCGCCGTCGCCCGCGAGGACCACGACGTCCTTTACGCGGCCAGGGAAGCGCACGGTTAACGCGCGCTTCAGACCGGATGCAATGGCGTTTTGGTTGCCGAACAGCGAGTGGATGTTGTGCACGGCCACCATCGGAAACACCAAGCTGGTGCAGCCGGTGGAGCCGACCATGACGGTATCCTCCGGATTCGGGAGCGAGGCCAAAATGTAGCGAAAGGCCATCGATTCGGGGCAGCCGGCGCAGAGCGAGTGCTGCTCGATGAGTTCCTTCGCGTTCCCGATATCCTTCCAGCCGCGATCTTCCTTGCCGTACGTCGCACTCTTCACCAGGTCCTGGTAGTCGGACGGCATGATGTCGTACAGGGCTTCAGAAATTTGAATGCGTTCCTTGCTCATATAGGCCTCCTCAGATCGACACGAGGACGATCTGACGTTGAAGGTGATCGATCAGCTCCCGCGACCTGCCAGGGAGAAGGTCTTCATGCCCAAGCGGGTCTTGATCTCGGACACGATGATCTCCGGGGGCATCGTCATGCCGCCGCACACATGCGGGCCTGCATGGACGCGCTCGCTGTTGGGGATCGATGCGCGGATTTCTTTCGCCAACCATCCGGTGACGTTAAATTCCGGCACAAAGATATGTTTGGCGTTCTTCGTCGCTTCGCGAATTTCCTCTTCCGGCCAGGGGCGAAGGGTCTTGACCTTGACGAGGCCGCAACGCACTCCTTCATCTTCCAGGAGACGGATGGCTTCGCGACCTTGGGACACGGCGGTCCCGGAGGCGACGATGACGATATCGGCATCGGTGTTTTCGGTGTCGATGAGTCCGTTCAACCAGTGGATCGAGTGTTTGCGCGAACGTTCGACTGCCGCCCAGATTTCCTGCTGCCAGCTGGCGTGCGTCGCATAGCTGATGTAGTTGCTCTTCATCACGAACGGATCGCGCATCATACGAACCGGCGGGCACTCCATGTCCATGCAGGGGACGGGGGAGCGGTACGGATCGTACGGCGGCAGACACAGGTCCGGTGGCGTGAGGTTCACCACGTCCTTCGTGTGGGTCACGAAGAACCCGTCGCAGCACAGGGCTAGCGGGAGGTGGACTTCAGGCTCCTCGGAGACCATGTAGCCCTTCAAAATCCAGTCGAAGAAGTCTTGCGCCGTTTCCGCATGCCACACCAACATGCCGGTGTTCAGCAGGTACGCGATTTCAAGCGTGTCCGGCTGAATCGACAGTGGGCTGTTGATGCCGCGGCAGGTGACGATCATTTGAATGGGCAAGCGCGCACCAGCCCACATTGGGAAGTTTTCCATCGCGCGCATAGTTCCGGGACCGGCGGTCGTCGTGAAAACGCGAGCGCCACCGAATGCCGCGCCGGCGCATTGGGACATAACCGCAAACTCGCTCTCACCACGGAAGTAGTCGCCGATATAGCCTTCGGCAAACAGTTCGCCGATCAGAGCGGCGGCTTCCGACTGCGGGGTGATCGGATAGGCGATCATGACGTCGCAGCTGGCACGACGAACTGCTTCCTTAATGACTTCGCTGCCCGTGTAGAACGACGGCGTGCGGGGCGCCGAGTTCATCAGCTCCCAGGCATCCGTAAAGGTCTGCCCCTTCTTATTTTTCGTCCCGATGACGGATTTCACATCGGCCATTGGAAAGCCTCCTTAATATGAGTGAGTCGCCACGCGTCTGCGTGCGCAACTCGACAATGAGAGGTGCTAGTTCGACGCGCCGTTTTTCTTGGCAGCCGTGCGCGGCGTTACCGTGCCCTTGAGTTTCTGCACCAATTCCGCCAAATGCATGATCTTATCCACGGTGGCATCCCGAAGCGACAGCATCGCGTCTTCATGGCCCGCTTGCGCGCACATGGCGATCGTGTAGCAGGAGGTGCCTCCGCGAATGATCTTCAGCGACAAGTTCGCTTGGTGGCAGTGCACACCTACAAACATGCAGCAATCGATTTTGTTGTGCCAGATCGTCAGGTTCGGGTGGTTGGGATTGATCTCAACTTCGGGGTTGATCTTCGGATACTTGGGGCGATAGTCCGGCATCGGGATCAGCATCGGCTTCTGATCGGGACCAACGGAGGCTTTGAGGGCATTAAAGAGGTGCCGAACGGCTGTTGCCTTCTTCGCCGCCTTTTCATTCCAGGCCCAGAGGACCAGCGGCCCGGGGAAGATCGTCGGGACCTTGGCCATCAAAAATTGCCGCGCGGCTTCTTCCATCGCCTTCTCTTCGGGGACGATGACACCATTAATATGGCCCTGCCCCGGGTTGGGGAGCATGATGCCCATCGAGGCGGCAGCGGGCGGTAAGAAATGTTCAGGGCCTGGCAAAACGCGATAGTCACTCATTGCGGTCTCACTCCAGGGTTCGACAAGGTGGCGCCCAGTGCGCGGCAAGGCGTGGGCTTTTAAACAGGGCCACACTCTAAGCTTTTACAGGGTCTTATGCAAGATCACAGAAGGCCCACAAACATGACATTTGGGCCCGCAGACTGTTTCGTATGTTAGGCCTTTAGGGCCGACACGGAGTTGAAATGAGTCGCCGAGTCATACCGTGAACGCCTTGTCTGAGGGCCGCCCTGCCGCGACGATTGCGGTCACTCGCTACGGTTTTGTCTCAGGGAACACCTGCATGAATGGATGGATGACCACTCGCTCGAACACTCCGCCGGTGACATAGGGGTCCTTCGCAACGATTTGCTCGATCTCCTCTCGTGAGTCGGCTTCAAGGACGATCAGGCTGCCGGTTTTATCCGTGAGCGGACCGGCGAGGATGACGCGTCCAGCTTTGTCGAGCGGGGCCAAGTGCGCGAGGTGTGCCGGGCGATGGGTTAGTCGTTTCGGTTGGCTGTCCGGTCCGTCGAATCCAAGAATGACGAATTTCATCGTGCTCGTATTCCCCCTCTTTGCGCTGCGTGTGAGGTTATTCCGGAAGGAGGTCGATAGGCCGGCGTCCTTGAAAGCCTGTATTGAGGTCGTGCCACCATTCGACGGTTGCCTCGCCCAGTTGCCAACACAATAAGACGGTTTTTGCGCCGATGCGATGCGGAAAGTCGCAGAGCCCTCTGTCGAGGTCTTTAATGAGGACGCCGGTTTCCTGAAGAATCCGGAGACTGTTCGACATCTGCTCGAGCGTGTCGACATAGAGGGCGCCCGCCACACTCCCGCCTCCGAACTCGGCGGCGTGGCTGGCTCGTCGGATATCGCCCTGAATGGCGCGGAGTGTGCGCTGGCAGCCTTTGACACGGACCAACTCTCGCTCGAGTGTCGGGATGAGGCTGTTGGCCTCATGGAGCGAGAATGTACGCGGTTCGGATTCGCTGCGCTCGGACCAACTCATCGTGACGACTCCCATTCAAGGCCGGTGGTGTGTGTAGCACAGGCGCTCGACCAAACGCACGCAGCCGATTCCGCAAAAAAATGAAAGTGAGAGAGCCCTTGACATCGTAAATCAACAGCGGTAGGCTCCCGTTGTTACGCTTCCTGAAGTAATCATTCCAACCTTTCGTATCCACTCATCCGGAGCTGACACCGTAATTCGCTGACAAGAGGGTGATCGTTCAGGATCACTAGGTCCGTGTCCCGTGGGTGCATCGCCTACCACGTCGACGCGCTGCAGAGAGAGGCCAACCAACCGCCATAGGAAGTCTGTACGGAGCCTGGTTGCTCCGACCTCTGAACCGTCCCTCGAAGCGCTCAACCACTGAACGTACGCGTACCAAACAACATCCTGATATTGCCACTGTGCGAGGAGACCTGTGCGCAGGTTTCGGTACTCGCACCACCACGAAACCAGACTCAGCCGTTATGCAGCACACACACGAGGGAAGAGGTATCGGTTGCCAGGCACCATTTAGATCTGTTCAAGGGGGAGACATATGCATCTGGCGGAACTGAAGCAGAAGTCGATTGCCGATCTCAACGAGGTGGCGCGCGATCTGAAGATCGAAAACGCCGCAAATCTGCGTAAGCAGGAACTGATCTTTGCCATTCTGCAGGCGCAGACGGAGAAGAACGGCGTTGTCTTCGGGGAGGGAGTCTTGGAAACCCTTCCTGACGGCTTCGGCTTCCTGCGCGCTCCCGACTCGAATTATCTCCCCGGTCCCGACGACATTTACATTTCCCCGTCGCAAATTCGACGTTTCAATCTTCGCACCGGCGATATCGTGTCGGGGCAGATTCGTCCGCCGAAAGAGAGCGAGCGGTACTTCGCCCTCCTCAAGGTCGAGAAGGTGAACCTGGAAGACCCGGATGTTGCCCGCGACAAGATCTTGTTCGATAACCTCACGCCGCTGTATCCCGAAGAGCGCATCAAGCTCGAACACCATCAGGAAGAAGGTGCGACACGCGTGATGGACCTCATCACGCCGATCGGGAAAGGACAGCGTGGGTTGATCGTCGCAGCGCCACGTACCGGTAAGACGATGTTGCTGCAGGCCATTGCCCGCGCGATTGTGAAAAATCACCCCGAAGTTGTCCTGATCGTGCTCCTCATCGACGAGCGTCCGGAAGAAGTCACCGACTGGCAGCGGCAGGTCAAGGCCGAAGTCATCAGTTCCACGTTCGACGAGCCGGCCCAGCGCCATGCGCAGGTTGCGGAAATGGTCTTGGAGAAGGCGAAGCGCCTGGTCGAACACAAGCGCGATGTCGTGATCTTGCTCGACAGCATCACGCGTTTGGCGCGTGCGTACAACACGATTGCGCCGCCCAGCGGCAAGGTGCTCTCGGGCGGGTTGGATTCCAACGCGCTGCAGCGGCCGAAGCGGTTTTTCGGCGCCGCGCGGAATATCGAACATGGCGGCAGCTTGACCATCATGGCGACCGCGTTGGTGGACACCGGCAGCCGTATGGACGACGTGATCTTCGAAGAGTTCAAGGGCACGGGTAACATGGAAGTGCACCTGGATCGTCGCCTTGCCGATAAGCGGATCTTCCCCGCTATTGACATTGCCCAGTCCGGCACGCGAAAAGAAGAGTTGCTCGTCGACAAAGACCGCCTCAACAAGATGTGGATCTTGCGGAAGGTGCTCAGTCCGCTCGGGACCGTCGAGGCGATGGAGTTTTTGGTCGACAAGATGCAGGGGACCAAGAGCAATCAAGATTTCTTGCTCTCGATGAATCGATAAGTTTCGGCGATTTCGCCACGTGAGCGGCCATGGGGCCGTGTGAGGAGAGTGGGCGTTATGAAGAACGGAATCCATCCTGCCTATCGCAATGCGTGGGTAAGTTGCGCCTGCGGCGCGCGGTTTCAAACCCGTACGACGATCGGCGATCTGAAGGTCGACATCTGCTCGAGCTGCCATCCCTTTTTCACCGGCATGCAGAAGATTGTGGACACCGAAGGTCGCGTCGAACGGTTCAAAAAGAAGTACGCGAAAAAAACGGCGTAAGCAGTCCTTCCATCGCTCTGGGCCCTGTCCCGTGCATGGCGCGTAGGAGCGAGGATCGGTCGTGGCCAGCGATCAGGCGGTAGACGCCAAAGAAGCCGCCCTCCTGAGTAAGTGGGAGGCTGTCGTATCTCGTCATGAGGAGGTGGTGCGCCAACTCCAGGACGAGCTCGTGCTCAGCCAGCCTGCCCAAATCCGCAAACTCAACAAAGAGCGGTTGGAAATCGAGGAGCTCGCCCAGTTGTTCGGGGCGCGGCAAGATTTCGTGCGCCAGCTCGCCGACGCGGAGCATATGCTCGCCGAAGCCGGGACGGACGCCGAATTGCGTGCGCTTGCCGAAGAAGAAACGCGTGAGTTGACCGCGCGCCGCAAGGAACTGGAAGCGCGTGCGTTCGAACTGCTTGTTCCCAAAGATCCCCGCGACGAAAAAAATATCGTCTTGGAAGTCCGCGCCGGAACAGGCGGCGAAGAAGCCGCATTGTTTGCTGGCGACCTCTTCCGCCTCTACCTGAAGTTCGCCGAGCAGCACCGCCTACGCACGGAACTTGTCGAAGCCTCGGAAACCGGGATCGGCGGATACAAAGAAGTCATCATGTTGGTCGAGGGCAAGGGCGCCTACGGCCTCTTTAAGTACGAGTCGGGCACGCATCGGGTGCAGCGTGTCCCGGCGACGGAAGCCAGCGGCCGCATCCACACTTCCGCCGTGACCGTTGCCGTTATGCCGGAGGTGGATGAAGTCGACGTCCATATCGACCCGAAAGACCTGCGCATCGACACCTTTTGTTCGTCCGGCGCGGGCGGCCAGAGCGTCAATACGACCTACTCGGCCGTACGTATCACACACATTCCCACCGGCGTCGTTGTGAGTTGTCAGGACGAACGCTCGCAGCTAAAAAATCGCACGAAGGCGATGCGTACCCTCCGCGCACGAATCGTCGAAGCCGAACGCGCCAAACAAGAAGCGGAGTTGGCGCAGAACCGCAAGTCGCAAGTCGGCTCCGGCGACCGCAGCGAAAAAGTCCGTACCTATAATTACCCACAGAACCGCGTGACCGATCACCGCATCGGATTGACCCTGCATCGCCTGGATCAAGTGATGGAAGGCGACCTCGATGAAATCGTCGAGGCGCTCCGTGCCGCCCAAGCGCAAGCCGCCGTCGCCGAAGCCGTATGACCTCCGGGCCGCCGGATCGGCGCCGCTCCTCAGACTCGACCAGCCTTGCCGACCTGCTGCGGAGCAGCCGCCGAGCACTGCACGATGCGGGGATCGACAGCGCCGACCAAGAAGCGGTCTGGCTCCTGTCTGCCGCACTGTCGCTGACGCCGCTCGACATACGCGTACATGCCGATCGGCACGTCGATGACGATGCCGTTGCGCGTGCACAAGTGCTGGTAACTCGGCGAGTCGCGCGCGAGCCGCTGCAATACATTCTCGGGACGCAGGAATTTTGCGGCCGAGAGTTTTCCGTCACACCGGCTGTCTTGATTCCTCGGCCTGAAACAGAACTGCTCGTTCGAATCGCGCGCGAAGCTATAGCCGATCGTGCGAATCCAGTGCTGATGGATGTCGGGACCGGTTCCGGCTGCCTCGCAGTCACGCTGGCCTGTATGCTTCCCACGGCTCGCATTTTCGCCATCGACTATTCACCAGCCGCCCTGGATGTTGCGCAGCGTAACGCCGCTCGATACGGCGTGCGCGAACGCATTGAGTGGATCCACAGCGACCTGCTCAGCGCCTGTGCCGAGCGATGCCATGACCGCGACGTCTCCGTACTTGTCGCTAATCCCCCCTATATTCCGGATGCGGAATTGGATAGACTGCAGCCCGAAGTCGCTCGCCATGAGCCGCGCCTGGCCCTCGCCGGAGGCCCGGATGGCCTGTCGATTTTCCGCCGCCTCATCGCCGAGGCTCCGCGATATCTCGCCGATGGCGCTACCATTGCTATCGAAATCGGGCAGGGGCAAGCCGAGGCCGCGGCTGAAGCACTGGCGGCTGTGTCGGCCTACGAGTCGATACACGTTGTGCGCGACGATGCAGGAATCGACCGGGTGATGGTCGCCAGGCGGCGACCGGCGTCATCCCGATAAAGATGCAGCGAATGTGCGCTGAGTGGTAGAGACGCGTCGAACGTATGGATAGCATGGTCATTACAGGCGGGATTCCGCTGGAAGGTCGCGTCAAGGCGAGCGGCGCCAAAAATGCCGCCTTGCCGATTTTGGCGTCGACGATCCTGAGTGCTGACGAGGCGGTGCTGACCAACGTCCCCGGCGTCGTCGACGTGTCGACGATGGGCAAGCTGTTGCGGATGCTGGGATGCGACGTGGCTCTCGAAGGCGACCGTGTCGTCGCGCGATGCCAGCACCTCCAATCCAGCGAAGCGCCCTATGAACTTGTTCGACGGATGCGCGCGTCGATCCTCGTGCTGGGCCCGCTGCTGGCACGATGGGGAGAGGCGATTGTGTCGCTTCCCGGTGGCTGCGCCATCGGTTCGCGTCCTGTCGATCTCCACCTGGCCGGGCTCACGAAACTTGGCGCGCAGGTGTCGATCGAACACGGGTATATTCGCGCCACTGCGAAGCGACTGGTCGGTGCGCGGATTTATTGCGATGTGCAGACCGTGACCGGCACCGAAAATTTGATGATGGCCGCCTGCCTTGCCGAAGGCACCACTGTCATCGAAAATGCTGCGAAAGAGCCTGAGATCCTCGACCTCGCGACGTTTTTGATCAAACGCGGTGCGAAGATTCAGGGTGCCGGGACGGACGTGATTACGATCCACGGCGTGGAACGCCTCGGCGCGGCCGAACATGCGGTCATCCCGGATCGGATCGAGGCTGGTACGTACCTCGTTGCGGGCGCCATTACGCGCGGCGATGTCACGGTCGAGGCTTGCCAGCCGCGGCATCTCGATGCGGTCTTGCAGAAGCTCCGCGAAACGGGATTACAACTCGACGAGCGGGACGATCAGATTCGGGTGCGCGGCATGGGCCGCCCCAAGGCCACCGACGTGACTACCGGACCCTATCCGGCGTTTCCGACCGACATGCAAGCGCAGATGGTCGCCCTGATGGCCGTTGCCGAAGGAACGAGCGTCGTGAACGAAGCGATTTTCGAAAGTCGCTTTATGCATGTTCACGAGTTGCAGCGGATGGGGGCGCATGTGCGGCTCGACGGTCCACATGCCGTGATCAGCGGAGTCGAGCGCCTGACCGGTGCGCCCGTTATGGCGTCCGACTTACGAGCTAGTGCGGGCTTGGTCCTGGCCGGGTTGACGGCAGAGGGCACGACCGAGATTTCGCGGATCTACCATCTCGATCGTGGCTACGAGCGGTTGGAACATAAATTACGCGGATTGGGCGCAAGTATTTGGCGGCGCGCTGGAACACCCGCGATGGCGACGGTATAGGCGTGACATGCTGACGATTGCACTCTCGAAGGGAAAGTTACTCGGACAAACGTTGCCGCTCTTGCAGCGCGCGGGGTATCCCACCGCCGGGTTGACCGAAGAAACGCGGCGCCTCGTCTTCCGGTATCCGGAGCAGGGCATCACCTGGTTGATTGTGCGGCCCAGCGATGTGCCGACCTACGTCGAATATGGTGCGGCGGACGCCGGCATCGTCGGCAAAGATGTGTTGATGGAACAGCCGGTGGACGTCTACGAACCGGTGGATCTGCAGGTCGGCGTCTGCCGCATTTCGGTGGCCGCGCTGAGCGCGCAGGAAGTCGGCCCGCGCCTGTCGAGTAAGGTGCGTGTCGCGACGAAGTATCCACGTATCACCGAACGCTATTTCAACCAGCAGGGGGTCCCGGTCGAAATCATCAAGTTGTACGGCTCCATCGAGTTGGCGCCGGTCACCAAGCTGGCGGATCGCATCGTCGATTTGGTTGAGACGGGGAGCACCCTGCGCGCGCATGATCTCTCGGAAGTGGAAGTGATCGCCCATTCGTCCGCGCGGCTGATCGTGAATCGCGCGAGCTTGCGGTTGAAACATGAAGCGGTGACCGAATTGATCGACGCGCTGCGCCGATCCGTTCCACCCGTGACGCATGCAAGCAGCGGTTCCAAAAACGGAGCGGGCTCGGCGCGCCGTCGCTCTGCCGCAAACGGCGCCGGTCGTGCACCAGGTCGAGCCGGAGTAACCAAGGTCGCGTTCGGTCGAACAGGAACGCGGGGCGGGAGATAGGCACGTGAAACTCATTCAACAGGCAGATCGTGGGTTCGCCGCGGCACTCAAAAAAGTGGCCGAGCGCGGACGGATGGATACGGGCAAGGTGGAAGGGGCCGTTCGCACGATCCTCAAGGCCGTCGAACGCGGCGGCGATCGCGCCGTCACCCGCTATGTGAAACAGTTCGACAAGGTGACGCTCAAGCCGGAACAGTTCCGTGTCAGCGCGGACGAGATCAAGGCCGCGTATCACCAGATCCGCAAAGACGAGGGTGATGCCCTGCGGCTGGCGGCGCAGCGCATTACACGTTTTCACGAAAAGCAGCGCAGCAAAACCTGGATGTCGCAGGAAGGCACCGCCACGCTGGGGCAGATGATCACGCCGCTCGACGCGGTGGGCCTCTACGTGCCTGGTGGGAAGGCCGTGTATCCGTCGTCGGTGTTGATGTCCGCCATTCCGGCGAAGGTCGCCGGTGTGTCGCGCGTCATCATGTGTACGCCGTCGGGTAAGGCCGGGATCAATCCGTATCTACTTGTGGCCGCGGATATCGCGGGTGTCGACGAGTTGTATCGCATCGGCGGCGTGCAAGCGGTCGGGGCGATGGCCTATGGCACCGCGACGATCGCGCCGGTGGATAAGATTCTCGGACCGGGGAACATTTACGTCGCGACCGCCAAGCGGTTGCTCTACGGCACGGTCGGGATCGACATGGTGGCGGGGCCGAGCGAATTGTTGGTCGTGGCGGATGAAACTGCGTCGCCCGAGTTGGTCGCGGCCGACTTGCTTTGCGAGGCGGAGCATGACGAGGACGCCAAGGTCTGGCTCGTCACGCCGTCGCTGCGGTTGGCCAAAGACGCCATGCGCGCCGTCGAGAGCCAGGTGAAACGCGCAGCGCGAACGGCCATCCTCACGAAGTCGATCGCACGGCATGCCGTGGCGTTTGTGGTGTCGTCGATGGACGACGCGGTGACGGTGGCGAATCGGATCGGCGCCGAACACGTCTCGGTAGCCGTCGAACATCCGTTCGACTATCTCGAAAAAATCCGCCACGCGGGCGCGTTGTTCCTCGGACGATTTACGCCGCCGTCCGTGGCCGATTACATTGCCGGACCGAATCACGTATTGCCGACCGGCGGGACCGCGAGATTTTTTTCGGCCCTGTCGGTGCACGACTATGTGAAGATCAGCAACATCGTCGCCTATTCCAAAGAAGAACTGCAGCGCGTGCGCGAGCCGCTCTGTCGGTTGGCGATGATCGAAGGACTTGAGGCGCACGCCAAGTGCGCGGAAGGACGGTTTGCATGAGCCAGTCAGGGACGGCGCCGCGGCGCGCCTCGCTCCATCGGGCGACGAAGGAAACGGATATCCAGGTCGAATGGGTGCTCGATGGCCAGGGGAAAGGCCGCATCAAGAGCGGGATTCGTTTTCTTGATCACATGCTGGAGCTCTTCGCCAAACACGGCTTTTTCGACCTGACGGTCAGGGCGACCGGCGACCTCGACATCGACGAACACCATACGATGGAAGACGTCGGGATCGTCCTCGGTAAGGTGTTGCATCAGGCGTTGGGCGAAAAGGCCGGGATCAAACGATTCGGCTTTGCGTCCTGCCCCTTGGATGAAACGCTTGCGCAGGTGACCGTCGATCTCAGCGGGCGCCCATATCTTGTCTACAATGTGGCGCTGCCGGATCGAAAAATTAAATCGTTCGACCTTGGCCTCTTCGAAGATTTTTTCCAGGCCTTCGTCACGCACGGCGGACTGAACTTGCACGTGAATCTCCAGTACGGCCGCAATCCGCACCATATCCTCGAAGCGATCTTTAAGGCGTTTGCGAGGGCGCTCGATCAAGCCACGATGGTCGAGGAGCGGTTGTCCGGCGGCGTTCTGTCGACGAAGGGCTCGCTGTAACGTACTGCTGACCTGTCTTTGTTGCAGCGAGCCGCCGTGCGCGCGGCTCGCTGTCGCCATCTCTCCCTCGCCCCTGTTGCATCTGCCTGTTCGTGCATCCTTGCGCGCATCGCGCGGGTTATCGCATTCCCTGTAGCCGCCGTGCAGGCGCTTGCGGTAAGGTAGCCACCTTTCTGTGGAGACCCATCGGACATGATCGCAATCATCGACTACGGTATGGGCAATCTGCGCAGCGTGCAGAAGGCCTTCGAAACCGTCGGGCATCCGGCCGTCGTCACGCGGTCCGCGCAGGTTATTCGCGATGCGAGCCACGTCGTGTTGCCTGGGGTCGGCGCCTTTCCCGATTGTATGCGCCACTTGGAAGAGTTCGATCTCGTCGATCCGGTGCGGCAGGCGGTCGCATCGGGAAAACCCTTTATGGGGATTTGTCTGGGGCTGCAACTGCTGTTCGCCGAAAGCGAAGAGTTCGGTGTCCATAAGGGCTTGGGCATTCTTCGCGGTCGAGTCGTCCGGTTTCCGGTGCAATCGTCGTCGCAAAACGCCGCATTAAAAGTTCCGCATATGGGCTGGAATAACCTGACGGTGACGAGCGCTGCTCCGCCGCTCCAAGGGCTTGCGCCGGGCAGCGCGGTGTATTTCGTGCACTCGTATTATGTGGTGCCGGATCAACCGGAGATCGTCGCGACGACGACGGACTACGGGGGCTCGTTTTGCTCCAGCGTCTGGCGCGACAATATTTTTGCCTGTCAGTTCCACCCGGAAAAAAGTCAGGCCGTTGGCCTGGCGATGATCCGGGCGTTCGGAGCCTGGAGATGATCGGACGCACGCTGTTGGTGCGACGTGCAGTATGTGGCATCGCATGCGTGATGATGCTCGCTGCTTGCGGCCCGACGAAGGTGACCACAGAGACGTCGCCCTATCTGGGGCGCTATACGGTGGGCACGATCGCGGTCGTGCCGTTCGACGTGTTACACACGCCGCAGATCAACACCGAACGCACTGCTGGATTGCCGGCGCCGAAGAGCGCCAAGGCCTCCGATATTTCCGTCGGTATCCCACGCGAAGTGTCCCATGAACGCAGTCTCGGGGCGTCGCGTGTGCCCCCGCAGGCCGGCGAACTCGTCACGCGACTCGTGTGGGATCGATTGGGCGCGCGCGGCGGACTGAAGATTGTGCCGCTGCCTGCGGCGGTCGCTGCATCGCAAGAACTATCCGAGACAACGGCGGCGCAGCCTGAGGCGGCACGCCTTCCACCTGAGGGCGCCGCCCGCGCGGTAGAAATCGGCAAACGCCTCGCGGCCGATGCCGTCATGACGGGGCGAGTAACCGTCTACCAAGAACGTGAAGGTAGCCGCATCGGCGCGGAGTCCGCCGCGGTGGGCTTGGAAATGAAGCTCGTCGCCTTGGACGGGCGTGTGCTCTGGACCGGGAACTATTTCGAAAAGCAGCGTCCGATGACGGAAGATCTTGTCGGGTTTTTTCAGCGCAAGGGTGCCTTCGTGACGGCAGCCGAGTTGGCCGAATACGGCGTCGAGAAGGTCCTGCAGCAGTTTCCCTATTAAGCGTCGGCGTATGACGTCGTGCGATTTTTCTGAAAGGACCGGCTCGTGATTGTGTTTCCTGCGATCGATTTGAAGGACGGGCGCTGTGTACGGTTGCGTCAGGGCGACTTGGCGGCTGAGACGGTCTATTCCGACGACCCCGCCGCGATGGCGCGACAATGGCAGTCGCAGGGCGCACCGTGGTTGCACGTCGTCGATCTGAACGGCGCGGTCGACGGTCGGCCGGTGAACTTGGCGGCGATCACGGCGATCCGGCAGGCGGTCACGATGAAGGTGCAGGTCGGCGGCGGGATCCGTTCGCTCGACAGCGTCCGCCAGTTTCTCGATGCCGGCGTGACACGTGTGGTGTTGGGGACGGCGGCGCTGACCGACCGCGCGTTTCTCGAAGCGGCCTGCCGAGCCTATCCGGGTCGGATCGTCGTCGGCGTCGATGCGCGTAATGGGTTGGTGGCGATCAAGGGCTGGACCGCCACGTCCGACGTGCGCGCGGTCGATCTCATCGGCGGTTTCGGCGGCTTGAACCTGGCGTCGGTGGTGTACACCGACATTGCGCGCGACGGCATGTTGAGCGGTCCGAACATCGAGGCTTTGAAAGAAGTGTTGGCGCATGCGCCTTGCCCGGTTGTGGCGTCCGGGGGAGTGACGCGTCTTGAGGACCTCACGGCGATCAAGGCGCTCGGTCCTCGGATCGAAGGCGCCATCGTCGGGAAGGCGCTCTACGACGGAAAATTCCAGTACGCGGATGCGTTAAAAGCGGTCGGTGCGGCGCCGGTATGCTGACGAAACGAATCATTCCCTGTTTGGACGTGAAGGACGGGCGCGTCGTCAAAGGCGTGAGCTTCGTGAATTTGCGCGACGCGGGCGATCCCGTCGAAGTGGCACGCGCTTACGATCGCGAAGGTGCGGACGAGTTGTGTTTTCTCGACATTACCGCCTCGCACGAGCAGCGGAAAATTATTTTGGATGTCGTGTCGCGTACGGCCGATCAGGTCTTTATGCCGTTGACGGTCGGCGGCGGCGTGCGGACGTTGGACGATATCCGTGCGTTGTTGTCCGCGGGCGCGGATAAGGTCAGCATCAATACGGCCGCCGTGCAGCGCCCCGAGTTTGTGCAAGAAGCTGCGGCGCGCTTCGGTACGCAGTGTATCGTCGTTGCCATCGATGCCAAGCGGCGCGTCGCGCCGACACACGGCGGCGAATCGGGAGCAACCTCGTCGGCATCCCATGGCTGGGAAGTGTTTACCCACGGTGGGCGCCGAGCGACCGGCTTGGACGCGGTGGAGTGGGCGGTCCGTATGGAAGGGTATGGTGCAGGCGAAATTTTGCTGACCAGCATGGACCAGGACGGGCAGCAGACCGGGTACGACTTGCCGTTGACGGCGGCTGTCTCGACCGCCGTGTCGATTCCCGTGATTGCATCCGGTGGCGTCGGCACCCTCGAACATCTCTACGAAGGGTTTACGAGTGGGCGAGCCGATGCGGTGTTAGCGGCGTCGATTTTTCACTACCGGACGTATACGATCGGCGAGGCGAAGGCCTACTTGTCGCAGAAAGGTGTGGCGATCCGATGAGTCCGCTCGACCGGCTTACGTTCGATGCGCAGGGACTGATCCCTGCCGTGGTGCAGGATTGGCGTGACGGCTCCGTGCTGATGGTCGCGTATATGAATCGTGAGGCGCTGGAACGGACGCAGGCCAAACAGACCGTGCACTTTTGGAGTCGCTCGCGGCAGCGCTTGTGGGAGAAGGGCGAAACGTCCGGCCACTATCTGCGGGTGAAGGAGCTGTTTGTCGATTGCGACCGCGATGCGATCCTCGTAAAGGCTGAACCGGTGGGGCCGACTTGTCATACCGGCGCGCCGAGTTGTTTTTTCCGCCCGATCGATCGGATCGACGACGACACGGCGGGGACTGCGCCGTCGGCTGCTTCGGTATCATCGGGCGGTGTATTGGAGCGCATCGCCGAGACGATTCAAGCGCGGAAGGCCTCGCCGCAGGCCAATTCCTATGTGTCGAAACTGCTGCAAGGCGGCACGGATCGTATTTTGAAAAAGGTGGTGGAGGAGGCGGGTGAGGTCGTACTCGCCGCCAAAAACCGCAATCGGACCGAAATCGTCTACGAAACGGCCGACCTGCTGTTCCATACGCTGGTGGCTTTGGGCGAGCAGGAGATTCCGCTGCACGAAGTCTATACAGAATTGGCACGCCGACATGGGACGTCCGGGATTCGGCCGGGCGAGGAGGGGAAACCGGCATGAGCGATTGTCTCTTCTGCAAAATCGTCGCAGGAACCATCCCTGCCAAGATCGTGTATCAGGATGAGTTCGCTGTGGCGTTCGACGACATCCACCCGCAGGCGCCGACCCATACGCTGGTGATCCCACGCAAACATGTCGCGGCGGTGCAGGACTGCGCTCCCGGCGACCAAGCGATGATGGGCGGTTTGCTGCAGGCCTGCGCGGCAGTGGCCAAGATGAAGGGGCTGTCCGAGCGAGGGTATCGCATCGTCACGAATACCGGGGCGGATGCCGGCCAAACCGTGGTTCACCTCCATCTCCACGTCCTCGGCGGGCGGCATCTGACCTGGCCTCCAGGGTGAGGCGCGCCGGTTCGAACGGCACAGGCGTTCGTCCTCCTTCGATTGACAGGCCCGCAAAAATTTTGTTAGCCTGACCGGTCACCACTTTCAATTTTTTCACGTACTTACCGCGAGTTGGCCGCCACGCGCGTCTCTCGGCGTGAGTGGGCGGGAGGGTGCCGTCTCGTGAGTCGTGGCCTCATTGCCGACGCCGTATTGGCGCAGATCAAAGAGCGTCTGGACATTGTGGACGTGGTTTCCGGTCACGTGACGTTGACGCGCGCCGGGCAGAATTTTAAGGCACGTTGTCCCTTTCACGATGACCGCAGTCCCTCCTTCACGGTCAGTCCCTCGCGCCAGCTGTTCCATTGTTTCGGCTGCGGCGTGAGCGGTGACGTCGTTTCCTTTTACATGAAGGTCTCCGGGCTGGTGTTCCCCGAGGCCGTGCGCGAACTCGGCCGTCGGGTCGGGGTCGATGTCCCGGAGGCACGAGGACCCGAGGCCGACCGAGATGCCCAGGTGCGGCGTCGGTTGGAGCAGATGAACGAGGCGGCTCGGCAGTTGTTCGTCGAGACGCTGCAAGATCCCGCCGTCGGGCGCCCCGGGCGAGAGTACTTAGAGCGGCGCGGGATTACGCCGGAGACCATCGCGCAGTTTCAGATCGGTTATGCGCCGCGCGAATGGGAGCGGTTGGTACGGACATTGACGGCGAAGGGCTTCACGCCGGCCGAGCTCAATCAGGCGGGACTCGCTCGGCCCAATGCGGCGGAGGGGCAGGCGGGGCGTCGCCCCGGATGGCACGACTATTTCAAAGAGCGGGTGATGTTTCCCATCACCGACTTACGCCGCCGCGTGGTGGGATTCGGCGGACGGTCGGTTGGCGACGGCATACCGAAATATCTCAACTCGCAAGAGACGCCGCTTTTTCACAAGGGCCAGACGTTGTACGGGCTCGACCTGGCGCACGATGCGGCCGGACGCGCGGATCACCTGATTATCGTCGAAGGCTATTTCGACGCGATTGCGCTGCATCAAGCTGGCATTCGCCAGACGGTCGCCACCCTCGGCACAGCGTTGACGGCCGAGCATGTGCGGATGATTCGCCGCTACGTGAAGCAGGTCGTGTTGTTATTCGATCCCGATGCGGCCGGTGTACGCGCGGCGTTGCGGTCGCTCGATCTGTTCGTGGACAGCGGGTTGAGCGTCACGGTCATGTCCCTGCCGTGGGGCGAGGACCCGGATACGTACGTGCGGGCGCAGGGCGCGGCGGCCTTTCAGACGTTGATGTCGCAGGCGCCGAGCTTGTGGGATTTTGCGTTGGAGCAGAGTTTGGCGACGGTCGGCCCCAACGCGCGCATCGAAGACAAGGTCCGTTGTGCCGATGCGGTACTGAAGATCGTGCAGAAGATTCAGCATCCCATCGAACGCGACGAGCGGGTGCATCGTATCGCCGAACGGTTGGGCCTCAGCGAGACGCGTTTGCGCGAACAACTGACGGCGGTGAAGGCGGATGCGGGCGCTGCGTCCAGTGCGCAGAGCGGACCGAGTCGCGCGCTCCCGTCATCGGCGTCGGGAGCGGCGAATAAGCCGGTGTCTGCCTCGCGCGGTCCACGCCGCGGCGAACCGCGGGAAGAGCGCGAGATGGTCCACTTGCTGCTGCAAGGTGCGCTGAATGCAGCAGACGTCACGCAGTTATTGCCCAATCTGTTTACGGTGCCGGCGTATCGGGCGCTCGTCGAGGCGGCGTTGCGCCACCGTAGCGTCGATGGGCGTATTCAATTACGGGCGTTGTTGGATGCTGTGGCGGACGACCCCGAGATGGGGCCGCTTGCGGCGGAGTTGTCGTTGCTGGAGCGGCACGACGAAGATGTGCGTGCTTCCGTGCGAGGGTGTTTCGAGAGTTTGTCGCGGCGCCGGTGGGAGCTCCAACTCGCCGATTGCATGCGGCAATTAAAAGCGGCGAGTCAGGCCGGTCGGGTCGAGGAAGAAGCCCTCTTAACGGCGCAGTTGGATACCTTGCGGTTGGAAAAGGCCGCCGGTCGCGTCGGAGGGCGAGATGTCATGAAGGCGGGCGCGAAGGAGTAACCATGGCGAAACCAGATTATATGACAGAGGTCAAGAAACTCATTGCCCTGGGCAAGGAGAAGGGTTTCTTGACCTATGAAGATATCAACAATCGGTTGCCGGCTGAGTCGGTCTCGGCGGAACAACTGAACACGCTCGTAAGTATGTTCGGCGAGATGGACATCGACATCGTCGAGTCGGCTGAGGCGCAGCGCGCCGCGAAGCCGGCCGAAGCGAAGGACGATGACGACGACGAGGGCGAAACGAGCGACGACAACGAACGCGAAATCGACCTGACGCCGGGCGCGCTCAGCCGCACCGACGATCCGGTTCGGTTGTACCTCAAGGAAATGGGCAGCGTCGCGCTTTTGAGCCGCGAAGGCGAAATCGAAATCGCCAAACGTATCGAAGAGGGCAAACTCGAAATTGCCTCGATCGTGTACGGATTGCCGATGACGATCGAGTTTATCCTCGCGTTACGCGAGCAGCTCAAGGCCGACAAGATCAAGGTGCGCGAGATCGTGCCTATCGCAGAGGAAGAGAACGCGGAAGAAGAGCAGGAAGAGGGCGAACGCGACGACACGGAATTGCGGTTGAAGACGTTGGAAGCCTTGAACGAAGTGCGCAAGGCGTCCACCGCTTATCGCATGCAGCACGCCAAGTTCAAACAGGGCGAGAGCGATCCCGAAAAGCTGAAGAAGATCAAAAAGCAGCTCGATACCACGCGGATTCAGATGGTCGAGAAGATCGAGCTGGTCAACCTGCACACCGTGCTGAAGGACCGCATGGTGCAGCGCGTGCGGGACGTGGCGTTCCAGATCCGCTCCTGCGAGCGCGAGGTGACCCACTGTCTGCGGCGATTGGGTGTCGGCGGCGAGGCCGGTCAAGAATTGTTGCGACGCGCGGCGAAGACGCGGCCGGACTTTTTGGCCGTGCGCCGGAAGACCTCGCTCTCCGAAGAAACCCTGACGGACATCAAGAAAGTATTCTTTGCCGCCAAGGCGCGTATCAAACAAATCGAAACGGAAGAGGCGCTGGTCACGGCGGAAGAAATCCGCGACGCGGTCAAACATCTCGACCATTCGGACGAGAAGGTCAAACGCGGCAAAGCCGAGCTGGTCGAAGCCAACCTGCGGTTGGTCGTCAGCATCGCCAAGAAATACACGAACCGCGGCTTGCAGTTCCTCGACCTGATCCAAGAGGGCAATATCGGTTTGATGAAGGCGGTCGATAAGTTCGAATATCGGCGCGGGTACAAGTTCAGCACCTACGCCACCTGGTGGATTCGGCAGGCCATTACCCGCGCAATCGCGGACCAAGCCCGCACGATTCGTATCCCGGTGCATATGATCGAAACGATCAACAAGTTGATCCGCACCTCGCGCCACCTGGTCCAGAAATTGGGACGCGAGCCGATGCCGGAAGAAATTGCCGAGCGGATGGACATGCCACTCGACAAGGTCCGGAAGATTTTGAAGATCGCGCGCGAGCCGATCTCGCTGGAAACACCCATCGGCGAGGAGGAAGACAGTCACTTAGGCGATTTTATCGAGGACAAAAAGGCGGTCTCGCCGCTTGAGGCGGCCATCCGCTACGACTTGCAGCGGCAGATCAACAGCGCGCTGGAAACGCTGACGCCGCGCGAGGAGAAGGTCCTCCGGAAGCGGTTCGGTATCGGCGAAGCGACGGACCATACGCTCGAAGAAGTCGGACAAGATTTCGAGGTGACCCGCGAGCGTATTCGCCAGATCGAAGCGAAGGCCTTGCGTAAACTGCGCCATCCGAGCCGCAGCAAAAAATTGCGCAGCTTCGTGGAAAGTCTGTAAGAAGGTCGGGACTCGGCGCGCGGTCCGGTCTACGACACAGGGGCCCATAGCTCAGGTGGTTAGAGCGGCTGACTCATAATCAGCTGGTCCTAGGTTCAAGTCCTAGTGGGCCCACCAGCGCCGATCGCCTCTGTCGTCGAGCAGATTGCGTCGGTCGTGCAGCATATTTCCACCGTGCATCGAAGGACATCGTGAATCCACATCTTCCCCGCCTGATTGAACTCCAAGCACTCGATCTTCGACTGGCCGACATTCGTGGCCAACGCACGCGTATTCCCGAGCAAGTGGCCGCGGCGCGTAAGCCGCTGACCACGGCGACGGACGCCTGCACCGCCGCCAAGGCTGCCGCCGATGCGTTGGTGAAAGAGCGGCGAACGGCTGAGCGTGAACTCGAAACGCACGAGTCGCAGATTGAGAAGATGAAAGGGCGGACGACCGAAATCAAAACGAACAAGGAATACCAAGCGCATCTGTTCGAGATCGAATTGGCCGGTAAGAAAAAAGGCGAGATCGAAGAGCGGATTCTCGGCTTCATGGAACAGGGCGAATCGTTGCAGAAACAAGTGGCCGAGGCCCAGGCCGCGATGCGCGCCGCTGAGCAGGGGCTCGCCGGCGAGCAGCAGCGATTGGATGCGCTGGAAGCGCAGTTAGGCAAAGAAGTGCAGACGCTTGAAGCGCGACACCAGGCGGCGTCCGCCGATGTGCCGCGCGCGATTTTGGATCGGTACACCAAGCTCAAGTCGCAGCGAAAAGATCAGGCGCTTGCGAGCCTCCGCGATGGAATTTGTCAGGGCTGCCGGTTGCAGTTGCCGCCGCAGTTGATCGCCGAAGTCAAACGCTCCGACGAGTTGTTGGCCTGCGACTATTGTCGACGCATTTTGTATTGGGAGGGCGAACTCCCTGCCGAGGAGACGCGTCTCGGTAAGGCGACTAAAGAGCTGGACGACGAGGCCGGAGAGTCGCTTTAGTTGTCAGTCGGTCTTCGTTCCTCGCCTGCCCGTCCAACACGCTCGGTGACCCCCTTCGCATCGCCGTCCCCTAGCGTTTTCCCGAGTACAGTCCAGCCGGTTGCGTTGGTATACTGCGGCTATTCGATGCCGGACCCATCAGGGCGGAGTTGTCAGAACCTCTGAGCTGTCCCCACAAAGGAGTCGAGACTATGGATGCTGTCGTCACTCGGGTCGGAGCGAACGATACGGTTGAGCGGCGCGGAGGTCGTCCCCGGCGGTCGTTGATGAGGCATCGTGGAATCGCGGGATGCGGCTTGGCCTTGGCTTGCATGACGCTGCTCGTTGGCTGCTCGAAAAATCCGTACACAGGCCGCAATCAGATCTTGATGGTGTCGTCGGAGCAGGAAATGGCCTTGGGGGCGGAGGCGTACCAGCAGGTCAAAACCGACCCCAAAAATAAAATGTCGAGTGATCCGCGTGAGATCGAGCCGGTGCAGCGTGTGGCCGCGCGTGTGATCGAAGCGGCGAAGCGCTCCAAGTACACGGAGCTCGCCAACGAGTTTCAGTGGGAAGTAAGCGTCATCAAGGACGAACAAACCCTGAATGCCTTTGCGTTGCCGGGTGGGAAAATCGCGGTATACACCGGGATTTTCCCGGCGGCCAAAAATGAGGCTGGGTTGGCCGCGATTATGGGACATGAAGTCGTCCACGCTTTGGCGCGGCACGGCGGCGAACGGATGAGCCAAAACGTCGTGACGCAGGGACTGTTAACCGGCGCGGGTGCGGCGCTGTCGATCGGTGGGATGAATCCGGCGGCGGCACAGGCGACGATGGGCGTGCTCGGCGCGGGCGCGCAGTACGGGGTGTTGTTGCCGTTCAGCCGCAAACACGAATCGGAGGCGGACTACATCGGCCTGTTGCTCGCGGCCGATGCGGGGTACGATCCGCGTGAAGCCGTACACGTATGGGAACGTATGGGGCAGTTGTCGGGCGGAGGCGCGCCGCCGGAATTTATGTCGACGCACCCCGGGCACGAGACGCGTATCGCGCAAATGCAGAAGTGGATGCCGGAAGCCCTGTCGAAGGTGCGTCCTGGTGGCCCTGGTATTGGAACGGAATTGCCGCCGATTGCACGCCGATAAGTAGGTCCGATCGTTGTTTGTCTCCGGCGCCGACGAGATCGTCGGCGCCGGACGGTTGCTTCCTCGTGTGTCTCACCGATTTTTTCTTCGACCACCCGTATATTTTTCGATTGAGACGCCTCGGAGCGGGCGTATTTTCGTGCGCGGAGCCGCATGGATACTGGCGTCGGCGCAAAATCACATTCTGCTCAGCCGTTTTTCCTCCCAAGACTATAATGCCCAATACATGCCGAATCTGGCAGGGCTGTAACGAAGACCATTACGCGACTGAAAGCGATTCGTGACTCGATGGGCGTGAAGGGGGATCGGCGGTGAAGAAATTACTCTGTGTCGACGACGAAGAGTGGGTGCTGGATTTTTTGCGCTTGTCGCTCAAGGCGCTGAACGAAGAGTGGGAAATGGAATTTGTCCTTAGCGCCGAAGAGGCGTTGAAGCGGCTCGCCCAAGCCACCTACGACGTGGTCTTGAGCGATATCCATTTGCCGGGCATGAGCGGCATCCAACTGTTTTACGAAGTGAAGGGGAAGTACCCCCAGACGATCCGTATCGCCTTCTCCGGGGCGGCGGACCAGACGACCGTCACCCATGCGCTGAAAATCGCTCACCAAGTGTTGCCCAAGCCGGTGACGCCCGCCATGTTGCGCGCCTCCATCGACCGGGCGCGGGCGCTCCGCGACCAAGTGTGCAGCGAGGCGGTCGAGCGGCTCGTGAAGGGCATCCGCCATATGCCGACGATCCCGGCGCTCTACGAAGAATTGCTGGGGGTGTTGCAGGCGCAAGAATCGTCCGCCGAAAAAGTCGCGCAGGTGATTGCGAAGGATCCCGGCATGACCGCCAATCTGCTGCGCGTCGCGAACAGTATTCCGTTCACTATGCGCAACCGCGTGGAAAGCCCCGCGCAGGCGGTCGCCATGCTTGGCATCGAAAACGTGAAGTCCATGGTCTTGGGTTTTAAGGTCTGCCACGACAACAAAAAGGCCGGTATCAATCAGCCCGAGGTCGAGGAAGTATGGCGCCACGGGTTCGCGGTCGCGACGCATGCGCGGACGATCGCCTCGGTCGAGAACGTCGGCAGTCTGACGATTGAAAACGCATTCCTTGCCGGGTTGCTGCACGATGTCGGTCGGCTGGTGTTGTTGACCAACTTACCGGGCGACTACAAAAAAGCCATGGCCCTAGTGAATATGGAGCATGTCTCCATTTCGCAGGCCGAGCGGGAAGTGTTCGGGGCGACGCACTCGCAGCTCGGAGCCTATCTCCTCGGCAAGTGGGGCTTGCGCGACGCCATCGTGGAAGCCGTGGCGTTCCATCACGAGCCAATGCTCTGCTCGCAACCGGGATTTTCGATCTTGGCGGCCATTCACATGGCCAATGTGTGGGATCGCGAGGCGACCAACCCCTATGGCGATCCCCCAGGGTTCGACAAGGAATTTATGACGCAGACCGGATTGCTGGGCAAAGTGCCCATATGGCGCGAATCGCACGCGGCCTAGGCGAAAGCCTGGCCGCGTTCACTCAGCCCTCACTACCCATCACCCAGCACTTTGTTTTATCTCTGAGCACTCGCTTTCAACATTTCTTCCCCGCATCCATCATTCACAATTCAACACTCATCATTCTTTCATTCCGCATCCCCGCCTTACCTTTTTCCGAACACCGGCGTATAACAACCGTGCGCGAAGGAGAGGGCCGGGTGGTCGCTGGCGGACGCAAGTCCGCTGGAGGAAAGTCCGGACTTTAAGAGCAGGGCGCTGGGTAACGCCCAGGCGGAGCGATCCGACACAAGCGCAACAGAGAACAGACCGCCGATGGCTCGCATCCGCGAGCTCAGGTAAGGGTGAAACGGTGGGGTAAGAGCCCACCGCGGGAGGTGGCAACACCACCGGCACGGCAAGCGTCGCCCGAAGCAAGGCCAAATAGGAGGACGAGGGCGCCTCGCGCGCTCCAAGGCCGGCTCGGCCGAGGTCCTCGGGTAGGCTGCTTGAACGGCGCGGAGACGCGTCGTCCAGAGAAATGATCACCCTCGGCGGATCACCCGATCCACCGAGACAGAATCCGGCTTATAGGCTCTCTCCCTCGCGCGTTTTTCTTCACATCGATCAAGGCGCGTTGTAACGCGCCTTCCGAACAGGGCCCCGCCGACACTTCCATCCCGTCGCACAGTACGACCGGGATCCGTTCGCCGTAGCGGGCGCGCCGGTCGGGATCGTCGTCGACATTGCAGGCCTCGATTGAAAACGGAAACGGCGGGTCCTCCGCGATGCGTCGCAACATTTTCTCGATCACAGAGCAGAGATGGCAGTCGGGGCGCGAGAGAATCGTGATGCGTCGAGGTGACGGCGTTTCGTTGGGCGACGACATGCGCGCACAGTAGCATGGATGCGGTCGATAACGGCACCAGGCGCGTGTACGTCGTCCGTCTCGACGATGTATCACACCCCCGTTCGAAACGGGCGCATATTGACCCTCCCTCGACGTGGGTGTTAGTATCCCGGACCTTAAACTGTCCAATTTCCACGCAGTTCCGAGTAACACTGCAACTCAGCTTGCGATCGCGCCCGACGATCCTGAGGCCAGGGGCCGGGTGTCGCGAGGGGAGGCCGACAATGAAATTGACCGGCGCCGAAATATTTATCGAGTGTTTAAAACAAGAAGGGGTGCAGACCATCTTCGCCCTGCCTGGTGGTGTCGTCCTCAAGATTTTCGACACGCTCCATCAGCAAAAAGATATCGAAGTCGTGCTGACGCGCCATGAGCAGGGCGCTGGACACATGGCCGAGGGTTATGCGAAGGCGACCGGCAAAGCGGGCGTCTGCCTCGTGACCTCCGGGCCGGGTATGACGAACGTGATCACCGCGTTAGCCGATGCCTACATGGATTCGGTGCCGGTGGTCTGCTTCAGCGGCCAGGTGCCGACCAGCTTGATCGGCAACGACGCGTTCCAAGAAGCCGACAACGTGGGTTTGAGCCGTCCTTGTACGAAGTACAACTTCCTCGTGAAGGACGTGAACGACCTCGCGGTCACGATCAAGGAAGCCTTTTATATCGCCACAACCGGCCGACCGGGACCGGTGCTCGTCGACATTCCCAAGGATGTGTCGATGGAGAAGGCGGAGTTTAATTATCCGTCTACCGTGTCGATTCGTGGCTACAACCCGACCTACGACGGCAACAAGTGGCAGATCAAGCAGGCGGCTGAAGCCATCGCGAAGGCGAAGAAGCCGGTGCTGTACGTCGGCGGCGGTGTGGTGTACTCCGGCGCGTCGAAAGAATTACGCGAGTTGGCGGAGCTCACGCAGATTCCCGTCGACATGACGTTGATGGGGTTGGGCGCGTTCCCGGGCGAGCATCCGCTCTCGATGGGTATGCTCGGCATGCATGGGACCTACTGGGCCAACATGGCGATGCACTATTCCGATTTGGTGATCGCCGTCGGCGCGCGGTTCGACGATCGTGTGACCGGCAAGGTGTCGGAGTTTTGCCCGAACGCCAAGATTATTCATATCGACATCGACCCCACGTCGATCCGCAAAAACATCAACGTGGATATTCCGATCGTCGGCGACTGCAAGCGTGTCTTGCAGGAGTTGACGCAGATGTTGCGCGCCACCGTGAACGGCGAGCAGAAGTCCCTCCGGAAACCCTGGTGGGATCAAATTAAGGAATGGCAACAGGCCCACCCGCTGGCCTTCGAGCAGGATCCGAAGGGACAGATCAAGCCGCAGCAGGTGGTCAAGCGTCTGTACGAGTTGACGAAGGATCGCGATCCGATCGTGGCCACCGACGTTGGCCAGCACCAGATGTGGGCGGCGCAGTATTTTAAGTTGGCGCAGCCGAATCGTTGGCTGACGTCCGGCGGCTTGGGCACGATGGGATTCGGGTTGCCGGCGGCCCTCGGTGCGCAGGCGGCGTTCCGCGATCGTCTCGTGTTGTGTGTGGCCGGCGACGGCAGCTTCCAGATGAACACGCAGGAATTGGCGACCGCCATGGCGCACAAGTTGCCCGTGAAGACCGTCGTGCTCAATAACGGCTTCCACGGCATGGTGCGGCAGTGGCAGGATTTGTTTTACGAAGGGCGGTATGCCTCCAGCGTCCTGAACGGCTCGCCGGATTTCGTGAAGTTGGCCGAGGCTTACGGGGCGGTCGGGTTGCGTGCCGCGACGGTGGCTGATTTGGACAAGGCCATTCGTGAAATGATTTCGATCGATAAGCCGGTCATCTTGGATGTGCCGACCTATCCGTTCGAGAATTGTTATCCGATGATCCCGGCCGGCGGCTGCAACCACGAAATGATCCTGAGCGACTCGCCGGAATTAAAAAAGAAGATGGAGTCGGCTGGGAAGTGTGCGCCGGACGGCAAGGACACGGTGCTGACCGCCTAAGTTCGGTGGGCGAAGCGAGTCGGGCGTCCGACGCGGGATCGCGCGGCGCCGGGTGCGATAGGGCGAAAGAGGACGATGGAACACATCATTGCAGTGACCGTGGAGAATAAATTTGGGGTGTTGTCCCGCGTGGCGGGGCTGTTCAGCGGCCGCGGCTTCAACATCGAGAGCCTGTCCGTCGCCCCGACGTTGGATCCGTCGATGTCGCAAATGACGATCGTCACGAGCGGCGACGAGCGCATCATTGAGCAGATCATCAAGCAGTTGAACAAACTGATCGACGTCATCAAGGTCGTGGACCTGAACGAAAGCGACTTTGTGTCGCGCGAGACGGCCTTGATCAAGGTGCATACGCGCCAGGAAGACCGCGCCGAGGCGTTGCGTATCGCCGATATTTTCCGCGCCAACGTGATCGATTCCACCGCGACCACGTACACGATGGAAGTGTCCGGCGATCCGAGAAAAATCGAAGCCATCATCAATCTGTTGCAGCCGCTGGGCATCAAAGAGCTTGTCCGCACCGGTCGTGTGGCTGTAGCCCGCGAGCCGAGCCGCGCCGCGACCATCGCCGCCGCCAAAAAAGTCGCGCGCGAATAAGGCCTGCCGTCGCCGGAGCATCGATCCGTCGTTTTCCCGACATCCGCCAATCCGTTTCATGAGTGAGGAGTAACCCCATGCAGATTTTTTACGACAAGGACGCCGATCTGAAACACATTACGTCTCGCACCGTGGCCGTCATCGGCTACGGCAGCCAAGGCCATGCTCATGCGCTCAACCTGAAGGAGAGCGGCGCCAATGTCGTAATCGGCTTGCGCGAAGGCGCGTCCTGGAAAAAGGCGGAAGCCAGCGGATTAAAAGTCATGCCGGTGGCGGATGCCGTGAAGGCGGCAAGCGTCGTGATGATTTTGGCACCGGACGAACAGCAGGGCGCGATCTACAAGCAGCACATCGCACCGCATTTGAAGGACGGCTCGTACCTTGCGTTCGGGCACGGCTTCAACATTCACTTCGGCCAGATTGTCCCGCCCGCGGGTGTGAACGTGTTTATGGTCGCGCCGAAGGGCCCGGGCCACCTCGTGCGCTCCGAGTACACGAAGGGCAGCGGCGTGCCCTGCCTCTTGGCGATTCATCAAGACCCGAGCGGCAACACCCGCGAAGTTGGGTTGGCCTACGCCAGCGCCGTCGGCGGCGGCCGCGCCGGTATCATCCAAACGTCCTTCCGCGAAGAAACGGAAACCGACTTGTTCGGCGAACAGGTCGTGCTCTGCGGCGGCTTAACGGCGTTGATCCAGAACGGCTTCGAGACGTTGGTCGAGGCCGGGTATTCGCCCGAGATGGCCTACTTCGAGTGTTTGCACGAAGTGAAGTTGATCGTCGACCTGATTTACGAGGGCGGCATCGCGAACATGCGATACTCGATCAGCACGACGGCCAAGTACGGCGACATCACGCGCGGGCCGCGCATCGTGACCGACGAGACCAAAAAGGAAATGAAGAAGATTCTCGGCGAGATTCAGAGCGGGCAATTCGCCCGTGACTGGGTCTTGGAGAATCAAGCCAACCGTCCTGTGTATAATGCCTTACTGGCCAAAGGCGAGCGGCACCCGATCGAAGAGGTCGGCGGCAAGTTGCGCGCGATGATGCCCTGGCTCAAGAAGGGCAAGCTCGTCGACAAGGCCAAGAACTAGGCGCACGAGATGGTCGATCGCGCAGTCGGTATTCCGATCGTCAAAGAGGGCTGGCCCTTCGTGGGCGGGACCGTCGCGGCGACGCTTGGCGCCTGGGCGCTCGGCTGGACGCCGTTGGTCTGCCTGTTCGGTGGACTCACGTTGTTCACCGGCTGGTTCTTTCGGAATCCGGCGCGCAGCGTTCCCAGTCGGCCAGGCCTCGTTGTCTCGCCCGGTGACGGAAAAGTCATCGCCATTGACCGAGAGTTCGAACCGCGGTATCTCAAAGAAGAGAGTATCCGCGTCAGCATCTTCTTGAACGTGTTCGACGTGCATGTAAACCGCGCGCCGATGGCGGGTGCGGTCGAGCAGGTGATCTACCAGCCGGGGAAATTTGTCCCGGCGAACAAACCCGAGGCGACGCTGCAGAACGAGCAGAACGCCATGTGTTTGAAGACGGCGCAGGGCGCGAAAGTGCTCTGCGTGCAGGTGGCGGGATTGATCGCGCGCCGGATCGTCTCCTGGGTGCAGCCCGGTGATACGGTCGCGGTCGGCGAACGATACGGGTTGATTCGCTTCGGGTCGCGGATGGACTTGTATCTCCCGGCGAACAGTCGGATCACGACGTCGGTGGGGGCGCGGGTGAAAGGCGGCGAGTCGGTCCTCGCCGAATTGGGGTGACCATGGCGATACGTGGTGTCCTCTCCAAGGCCGAGCAACGGCGTAAAGTCGTCTATATCATTCCGAACACGCTGACGACGGGCAATCTGTTTTGCGGGCTCTACGCGATTTTGTCGGTGTACGAAGGCAATCATCTGCACGCCGCCTACGCGATTTTGATCGCGCTGATCTTCGACATGCTGGACGGCAAGTCCGCCCGCTGGGTGAAAGGCACGAGCCAGTTCGGGTTGGAATACGATTCGTTGGCCGACGTGGTCTCGTTCGGCGTCGCGCCGGGATTTTTGATTTATGCCTGGGCGCTTAAAGGCCAAGGTATGGTTGGGGCCGCCGTCATGTTCGCGTTCGTCGCTTGCGGCGCGTTGCGCCTGGCGCGTTTCAACGTGATCTCCACGGCGTCCGACAGCCGCTATTTCATGGGCCTGCCGATTCCTGCTGCCGCCAGCGTCGTCGCGACCATGGTGGTGTTCGATTCGCACATCGCCAACATGGGCCAGGAAGTAAAACCCTTCCTAATCCTCGTCATGACCTTAGCGTTGGCGTTTTTGATGGTCAGTACGTTGAAGTATCGCAGTTTCAAAGACCTCGATTTTCACGGCTGGGCCGGATTCAACTACCTGGTCTGGATCGTCTTAGGCGTGATGTTGGTCGCGGCCTGGCCGCAGGTGATGTTGTTCGTCCTGTGCGCGGGCTACGCGTTATCCGGTCCGATCGGAGGATTGGCCCGGTTGCCGTTTGCGAAGCCGGCTGGTAAACAACCGGCTCCTTTGGTAGATTCGAAGTCGTAAGGTCGTGGCGTCGACGAGGAGTAGTAGGCGCGCTCTGGTCCCTGGAGAGAGCCGGCGGGTGGTGCAAGCCGGTGGGACAGTCGCCGAACTCGCCTCCGAGCCGAATCTGTGATGCAGCGGTAGCAGATTCCGTATTCCCACGAGACGGGAGCATGAAGGATGGCACGCCGGTCGTTCGGGCCGACGGACATCGAATCAGGGTGGTACCACGGAGCGCTTGCGAACAAGCCTTCGTCCCTGGAGCCTACGCGCTCGGGGACGAAGGCTTTTTTATTGCCGAGCGGTCGCGAACGAGGGAGAGGACGCCATGGACACACCACGCATGATTCGCATTTTCGACACCACATTACGCGACGGCGAGCAATCGCCCGGCGCCAGCATGAACGTGGAAGAAAAACTCATGGTGGCGAAACAGCTGGCGCGCCTCGGCGTGGACGTGATCGAGGCGGGCTTCGCCTACAGCTCCCCGGGAGATTTCGAAGCCGTCCGGCGTATCGCCAACGAAGTGGAAGGCTCGACCGTCTGTAGTTTGGCGCGTGCCAAACCGGAGGATATCGACCGCGCCTGGGAGGCGCTCAAGGGCGCGCCGAAGGTGCGGATCCATACGTTTTTGTCCGCATCCGACATTCACTTAAAACATCAGTTTCGGATGACGCGCGAGGAAGCGTTGAAGCGCGCCGTCGAGATGGTGCAGCACGCCCGCGGGTACGTCGACGATGTCGAATTTTCGCCGATGGACGCGAGCCGCAGCGCCCCGTCCTACTTATACGAAGTACTCGAAGCCGTCATCGCCGCCGGCGCCGGCACCGTGAACATTCCCGATACGGTCGGCTACGCCGTGCCGTGGGAATTCGGGCAGTTGATCCGCGGTATCCGCGAGAAGGTGCGGAACAGCGACAAGGCGGTGATCTCCGTCCATTGCCATAACGACCTCGGGTTGGCCGTGGTCAATTCGTTGGCGGCGATCCGCGAAGGCGCGGGCCAGGTGGAATGTACGATCAACGGCATCGGCGAACGCGCCGGCAATACGTCGTTGGAAGAAATCGTGATGGGCTTACGGACACGCCGGGCGTTTTACGAGGCCGACACGCGGCTCAACACCGAAGAGCTCATGAAGACCAGCCGCTTGGTGAGCAAAATCACCGGTATGGTGGTGCAGCCGAACAAGGCCATCGTCGGCGCGAATGCGTTCGCGCACGCCTCCGGCATCCATCAGGACGGTTTGCTCAAGGATAAAACCACCTACGAAATCATGCGGCCTGAATCCGTCGGCTTGGTGGACAGCAAAATGGTGATGGGGAAGTTGTCCGGACGCCATGCATTCCGCCAACGGTTGGAAGAGTTGGGCTACAAATTGTCCGAGGACGAGGTGAACCACGCCTTCGAACGGTTCAAAAAATTGGCCGACCAGAAGAAGGAGTTGTTCGAGGAGGACCTCGAAAGCATCGTGTCCGACGAATTGGCCAAGCTGTCGGAACGCGTCGTCTTGCGGTCGTTACAGGTCGCGAGCGGCACGAACCAAGTGCCGACCGCCACGGTCGAGTTGGACATCGACGGCGTGATGGTCAAACAAACCGGGCAAGGCGATGGGCCGGTGGACGCCGCGTTCCGTACGTTGGCGACGATGACCGGCACGAAGTCGAAGTTGCTCATGTATGCCGTGAAGGCCATCACCGGCGGTACCGACGCGCAGGGCGAAGTGTCGGTACGGGTCGAAGAAAACGGGCGCGTCGTTTCGGGGCACGGCGCGGATACCGACATCATCGTCGCCTCGGCGCGCGCCTACTTGAACGCCGTCAACAAACTCGCCTACTGGGCGGCGAAAGACGCGGCCGGTCTGCAGAAGGTCAACTTGATTTAGCGCAGAATGCGCAGGTAGAGTGGCCGCTTTGCGAGGGGCGGATGTTTAAGGTCTCCCTGCAGGATCGTCCGGAGTTTTTGGCGGGCGACCATACGCGGTTGCGGGAGCTGTTTCATCCGGCGAAACACAGTCTGGCGGTCGGGTACAGCCTCGCGCAGGGCACGATCCAGGAGGGCGGGCGTAGCCTCTGGCATCGGCTCACGAGCGCGGAGGTCTATTATTTCATCGCCGGCACCGGCGAGTTTCATCTGGACGACGAAGTCCAGCCTATCGGTCCAGGCTGCACCGTGTACGTACCGCCTGGCGCGAAACAATGTGTGACGAACACGGGCGTCGGTGTCATCGAGTTTCTTTGTCTCGTTGAACCGGCCTGGCGACTGGAAGACGAAGTGGTGTTGGAATAACGGCGTGGAACAACGCCGCGAGCGCGGGCGATTCGGGCGACGCAACGGGCTGAAAGGACAGCGACAATGAAAGCGAAGATTGCGGTGTTGGCCGGCGACGGAGTAGGACGCGAAGTCGTTCCGGAAGCCGTGAAGGTCATGAAGGCCATCGGCGAGAAGTTCGGCCATACGTTTGAGTTCACCCCGGCCGATGTCGGGGGGCAGGCGATCGACAAGATTGGTGTGCCCTTGCCGCAGGACACGTTGACCATTGCCAAACAAAGCGATGCGGTGCTGTTGGGCGCCGTGGGTGGGCCGAAGTGGGAAGGGCTCGACTACAGCTTGCGTCCCGAGCGCGCGCTGCTTGGCCTGCGCGAACATTTGGGGCTCTACGCCAACTTGCGCCCGGCCAAATTGTACGCCGCGCTTACCGACGCCTCGACGCTGAAAAAAGAAGTGATCGAAGGTATCGACATGCTGGTCGTCCGCGAATTGATCGGCGGGATCTATTTCGGCAAACCGAAAGGCATCGAGAAGACCGCCACCGGCGAACGCGGATTCAACACCGAAGTCTATTCGACGGAGGAAGTGCGCCGCATCGCGAAGGTTGCGTTCGAAGCCGCGCGGAAGCGTCGGAAAAAAGTCATGTCCGTGGACAAGGCCAACGTGCTGGAGTCGTCTGAGTTGTGGCGGCGCGTCGTGACCGAGGTGCAGAAGGACTACGCGGACGTCGAGCTCAGTCATATCTACGTCGACAACTGTGCGATGCAGCTCGTGCGGAATCCGCGCCAGTTCGATGTGTTGTTGTGCAACAACATGTTCGGCGACATCTTGAGCGACGAGGCGGCGATGCTCACGGGCTCGATCGGCATGCTCCCGTCGGCCAGCGTCGGCGCGCAAGTCGGACTCTTCGAGCCGATCCATGGCAGCGCACCGGACATTGCCGGAAAAAACATCGCCAATCCGATTGCGACGATTGCATCGGTCGGCATGATGTTGTCGTACAGTTTTCAGCTAGAAAAAGAAGCGGCGGCCATCGAAACCGCCATCGTCCGTACCTTAGACCTTGGGTTCCGGACGAAGGACATCGCCGGGCCGGGCGCCCGTGTCGTCGGGACGACGGAGATGGGCGACGCGATCGTGCGCAATTTGCTGGCGGCGTAACAGACGACGCCGATTCAACGGATTTTCGGAACGACGGATCACACAGCAGTCATGTCTACCACTGCGCTCACGCCCGGGACGATTCTCACCGTGGCGGGTAACGGCGAGCCGGAGTTCAGCGGCGACGGAGGACCTGCGTTTGCGGCGGGACTCAACGAGCCGAAAGCCGTCGCGGTGGATGCGGCGAGCAATCTGTATATCGTCGACGCGGAAAACAATTTGATCCGGAAGGTCTCGGCCGACACCGGACACATTGTGACGGTGGCGGGTGCGGCAAAAACCGAGTTGGAGGCCGGTCCCTCGGTCTTTGCCGCACCTGCCTCGTCCGTCACGAACGACGACGATTTATTGTCGGATCCTCCGGAGCACAAACCGGATCGGTACGTGCAGGTGTCCGACCTGAGCGGCACCGTCCGATTCGTCACCGGAACTCTCGACCGCGGTCAGGTCCAAACCCTCGGCGACGGCGGGCCTGCAACGGCGGCCTCGTTGAATATTCCTTCCGGTCTTGCGGTCGCGCGTGACGGCACGCTCTACATCGCGGACACCAGACATCATCGGATACGTCGCGTCGATGCCGTGACCGGGATCATCACAACCGTCGCGGGCACGGGAAAAGCTGCGTTTAGCGGCGACGGTGGCCCGGCCATCAAGGCGATGTTGAACGAGCCGGTAGGTGTGGCGCTCGATGAGGATCGCGGCAGCCTCTACATCGCCGACCAGAGCAACAATCGTGTGCGGCGACTCGACTTTGCGAGTGGGATCATCGCGACCGTCACCGGAACCGGCGAGGCCGGCTACAACGGTGACGGCATAGCGGCCACCGAGGCATCTGTGGCGGGACCGAGCGGCTTAGTGGTGGGACCGGACGGGACGCTCTACGTCGCCGATACGTTCAACGGGCGTATTCGCGCCATCGATCCCGAGTCCGGTGTGATTCGCACGGTCGCCGGCGACGGCTCGCAATATCGGTATCAGGGTATCCCGAACGAATGGTCGACGAATGTCTCGCGTCCGCATGCGATTGCGTTGCTGGCCGATGGGTCGATCGTCATGACCGACTCGGACAGTCATCTGATTCGTCGCTGGGACGCACGCAAAAAAATCATCACCCGCGTAGCTGGAACCGGCGCCGCGAACTATACCGGTGACGGCGGTCCCGCGCTCGAGGCGGCCTTGAGTTATCCCTTCGGCATCGCGGCGGATGCGCAGGGGCACCTGTTCATCGCCGATACGTTTAATCATCGCATCAGAAAAATCCTCGCGTAACCCTCGTTCGCGCGACAGAAGGACACCGTGGTAACGAAAAAGCAGGCCTACGGGGTGGCGATTCTCGGCGCCACCGGCGCCGTCGGCAAAGAAACGTTGGAGATTTTGGAAGAGCGGAA
The DNA here is from genome assembly GCA_046351095.1 of Nitrospiraceae bacterium. Classification (GTDB taxonomy): domain Bacteria; phylum Nitrospirota; class Nitrospiria; order Nitrospirales; family Nitrospiraceae; genus BQWY01. Next base: position 1,471,877 of record JAXLZC010000001.1, on the reverse strand, counting down.
GTTTCCGCTCGCGACGCTGCGCCTGTTCGCCTCGAAGCGGTCGGCGGGCGAGGTGATGAGTTGCCAGGGGCGCGAGTGGACGGTCGAGGAGCTGACGCCGCAGACGGATTTCACCGGCGTGGACTTTGCGCTGATCTCCGCCACCGACGAGATCAGCAAGGAGTACGGGAAAAAACTCGGCGCCGCCGGCATCGTCGTGATCGACGACAGCGCCGTGTTCCGTATGGATCCCGATGTGCCGTTGTTGGTGCCGGAAGTGAATCCCGAGGCCGCGCGTGCGATGCCGCGGAATATCGTCTCGATCCCGAACTGCACTACGACGCCGTTGGTTATGGCGCTGAAGCCGTTGCACCAGGCGGCGGGCATCAAGCGTGTCGTCGTGACGACGTTCCAGTCGGTCTCCGGCACCGGCGCCGCCGCGATGGACGAATTGATGGAGCAAACAAAGTCGATCCTCGCGTTTCAGGACGTGCAGGCGAAGGTGTATCCGCATCAGATTGCGTTCAACGTGTTGCCCCACATCGGCTCGTTCGGGCGCGACGGCGACTGTTCCGAAGAGTCGAAGATCGCGCGCGAGACGCAGAAAATTCTCGGCGCGCCGGACATGCGGATCACCGCGACGACCGTGCGTGTGCCGGTGTTGCGCTGCCATTCCGAATCGATCAATGTGGAATTAGCCCGGCCGTTGAAGGCGAACGAAGCGCGTGCAGCCATCGCTGAGATGCCCGGTGTGCTCGTCTACGATGATCCGGGGAAAAAGCTCTATCCGATGCCGCTCGACGTCACCGGCCGCGACGAGGTGTATGTCGGTCGCATCCGCGACGACGCCTCCGTGCCGAACGGATTGAACCTCTGGGTCGTGTCGGATAATCTGAGAAAAGGCGCCGCGCTCAACGCCATTCAAATCGCCGAGTTGCTGATCGCATAAACGGCGCTCACTTCGGCCGGTCGGAGCGCTACAAGGTCCGGGTCGGCGATTCCGGCGCCGCCATCCTCGTGCATGGAGACACCATGGACGACCTCACGAACCTCGGGCGACTCGCACTCATCGTTGGATTGCTGTTAGCCCTCGTGGGTGGCCTGCTGATGTTGCTCGGCCGGACGCCCGGCGCTGCGGATCTGTTCTCATGGATCGGTCGCCTGCCCGGCGACATCGCCATCAAACGCGACAACCTGTCGGTGTATATTCCACTCGTGACGAGTCTGGTCGTGAGTGTGCTGCTGTCGTTGTTGGTCTACCTTTTTACCTACCTCGGGAAACGCTAAACATGCGGTCACTGTCCGCGCGACGGCTGATCCTCTCCCTCGTCACGGCGGTCCTGTTGTCGTGTGTCGTCACGCCGACTATCGATGCGGCTGCAACGGCCACACCGGCCACGATCCGTGTGATGGTGGCGCAAGAGGTCGCGCGTGTAGAGGTCCAGTGCGAAGGTGCGCTGACCGTGATGACGCTCGAAGGACAGCGGGTAACGTTACCGGCTCCGGCCGTGTTAAGTGTGACCGCGCGCGGTGTGGCGTTGAATGCCTCGACCGTCGTCAGCGAGCGGCTCACGGTCGTCGGTGCGACGGGACGGTTGACGGTGCTTGCCATTCAAGGGCCTGGAGGATCGTTAAAAGCGATGCCGGGCGGCGGCGTGACCATCGTCGGTGGGACGAGTCCGGTTGCGCGTTGGCCGCTCAAAGGCGCGCTGCAGGTCTATCAACGGGGACGCGGCCTCTTGGTCGTGAACGACCTGAACGTGGAAGATTACGTAATGGGTGTGGTGCCTGCTGAAGTGAATGCCGGCTGGCATCCGGAGTTGCTCAAGGCGCAGGCCGTGGCGGCGCGCACCTACGCGTTGTATCAACGCACACAAAATCCCGGGCGCGAGTTCGATGTCGTTGCGAGCACACAAGATCAGGTGTACCAGGGCACACGCGGTGTCGACGAGCCGGTCATGCGCGCGGTGGACGGCACACGTGGGCTCGTGCTCAGCCATCAGGGGCGACCGATTTATGCGGCCTTTTCGTCGACGGCCGCCGGCCCGACGGAAGATGCGATGAACGTCTGGTCCAAGGACCTGCCGTACCTGCGCGGCGTCCAATGTCCCTTCGATACGAATTCGCCCTACTATCGCTGGCGGGTGTCGGTGCCGCTCGAAAAAGTGGAACGGAGCCTTCGGCAACTGGGCGTGCCCGTCGGGACGATTGCGAGCGTCACGCCGTTTGCCTTTAGTCGCGCGGGCCGCGTGACACGCGTGCGTCTGCTGCATTCGGAGGGCGAGCTAGTGTTGCGCGGCGAAGACCTTCGGAAGGTTGTCGGCTACAGCGCGTTGCCCAGCACACGCTTCGAAATCGAATCGATCGCCAACGAAGTGGTGTTTAGCGGATTCGGCGCAGGCCACGGTGTGGGGATGTGCCAGTGGGGCGCCAAACAGTTGGCCGAGCTGGGCTACCCGTTCCACACGATCCTTGCGTACTACTACCCGGGCACAGAGTTGAAGTCGGTGGCCGATGTCGATCTCTCCCCCGTGCCGCCGGTTGCGCCGCCTGCAGCGCCGTCTGGCGCCTTGCCGCTACAGCCAGCGCCGACACCGGCGCGATGAATCTTTCCACGTTCGACTTTCCGTTCGATCCTTCGTTGATTGCGACCAGACCGGCAGAGCCGCGCGAGCAGGCGCGCCTGCTTGTCGTCGATCGTCGTACTGGGTCGTTATCGCACCATCGCGTGGCGGATCTGCCGATGGTGTTGTCGCCCGGCGATCTGTTGATCGGCAACGACACCAAGGTGTTGCCCGCGCGAGTGGCGGCGCGGAAGGCCGGTTCCGGCGGTCGTGTGGATCTGTTGTTTGTCCGGCCGCATTCGGATACCGAGTGGTCGGTCTTGGCAAAGGGACGATTGCCGGTCGGGCAGGTCTTGGAGCTGACCGACGAAGCTCGCGCCGTCATTATCCGGCGCAATGCGGAAGAAACCGTCGTTCGGGTGGAAAGTCGGAAGCCGGTGCGCGAGGTGATGGAGTCGATCGGTCGGATGCCGTTGCCGCCCTACATCAAGCGCGAGCCTGAAGCGGCGGATCGCGAGTGGTATCAGACGTCCTATGCGGCGGCCGAAGGGGCGATTGCGGCGCCGACCGCCGGCCTGCACCTGACGGCATCAATTCGTCGGCAACTGGCCGCGCGTGGGATCGACTGGGCCACGGTGACGTTGCATGTCGGCCTCGGGACGTTTAAGCCCGTCACGGCCGAGGCGATCGAGCAGCATACGATGGACGCGGAATGGGCGACGGTGTCCGCCGAAACGGCGGCGCTGGTGCGCAGGGCGAAGGCCGAGGGGCGTCGTATTATTGCCGTCGGCACCACGTCGGTCCGGACGTTGGAGTCGTCGTTGGACGAGTCAGGGCAGGTGACGGCGCGAACGGGCGAGACGCGGCTCTACATCACCCCGGGGTATCGCTTCCGCGCCGTGGACGGGATGCTGACGAATTTTCACTTCCCGAAGACGACGCTGCTGATGTTGGTGTCGGCGTTGGCCGGGGTGGAGCCGATGCGAGAGGCCTATCGAACGGCGGTGCAGGAGCGGTATCGGTTTTATTCCTACGGCGACGCGATGCTGATTCTTTAATAATGGTGAATGTTTAATGTTGAATGTCTGACGGAGATCCTGCCCTCGCTGTTTCCATTCAACACTAAAAATTAAACATTCAACATTACTAGAGCAGTTCCTTCTTCACCTTCACCTGGATCGACTTCTTCAACTCTTCCGTGTAGGCGGCTAACGCACGTTGCTGCTTTTGTGCGAGGAAGTCACGCACGAGCGACTCCTGGCTCTGGTCCTTCGCGGCACCGGCTTGCGATTGGCGCGCGGAGAGGGATTGCGCTTCGGCGACTTCCGCCGGCGTCAGCGCGACGGAATCGCGCACCATCAGGCGCGCTTTCGCGGCCAGCAAGTCGGAGGCCTGCATCGCTTCGAACGAAGCGGGCGTCAGACGGTTTGCCGACAAGATCCGCTTATACAGATCCGGGTCGAACTTGCCGTCCTTCTGGAAATCGGGCCGATTGAGAATACTCTCGCGCAGGTCGTCCGCCGAGACGGTGAGGCCCATCTGGTGTGCGACCGTCGTCCAGAGGCGGCTATCGACGAGGTTTTCGATGACCATCTGCTTAACGGTTTCGTCCTTCACCTCGCCTTGGGTATTTTCGCGGTAGTAGCGATAGGCGTTTTCGTAGACGCGTCGAAATTCGTCCTGGCTCACGCGCATGTCGCCGACCGTGGCGATGGCGTCGGTCGATTGTTCGTTGAAGCCCCACCAGCCCATCGTGATGACGAAGGCTGCCGCCAACGTGAGCATGATGGTTTTGATGACCCAGGGGTGTTCGTGATTGACGTCGCGCAACAGCTTGATCATGGATCCTCCAGAAGGACGCGCACATTGTACAAGGCGCATGGGAGGCGAGGCAAGGCGCGGCAGGCCGAAGCGGGTCGCGAGATGGCGCACACCAGACGCGACGATATGACATATGGAGGTGCATCACCATTTAGGTACGTCCTGTCGACGAGAGCACGACAGGTTCGTGCATCTGCGTGACGGCGGGAGAGCGGGCAATGTCGCGTAGGGAAAAGTTTTGTGGGAAAAGCGCGGAGACGCTCCGGCGGCGAGCCGTCGCGGATCGTCTTCTTCGTTTGAGGTGCTTAGGTGTATTTGTTATACTGCGGGTGAGTTGGGAGTCCACGCCATTCAGCAGGATGACCAAGCCATTGCCGCGGTCTCGGAGGCGGCGGCTCGGTACTACACCAAAGCGCATGTACTCAATCGCGCGTTGGCGCGGTGCGTGGATCTGCTCGTCGCGGCGTCCGTTCAGCAGGCAGTTCCTTCGGTCGGATTCTTTGCCGGTCTCACCTACTTAATTGCCGCGGACGGATTGTCGCAGGGACGCAGCTTGGGAAAGCGTCTGGTCGGACTCCGCACCTGGAGCACGGCTCGACACCAGGCTGCATCGTTTTCCGAATCCATTATTCGAAATCTTCCTTTCGCGGTACTCTTTCTTCTCTTCCAGATTCCATTCGCCGGATGGCTCCTTGCCGCGGCGGTGGCGGGATTCGAAGGGCTATTGGTGATCGGAAACGATCGTGGGTTGCGACTCGGCGACGAATTGGCGCGGACGCAGGTGTTGGAAAGCGAATCGCCTGCGGTAAGCGGATCGTCGGATCGGCCGAGTGGATCGACAGGGCTGTAACGTCGGCGGGCGAGTCGATCTCGTCTCCCGCCGTGCAGCGACGAACATACGACCCGTCGTGCGCAACGGGTGAGAAGGGAGTGCGACCGTGGGACTCGGTAGCGACATGCTCGGCTGGTTCTCGAACGATCTTGCCATCGATTTGGGCACCGCCACCACATTGGTCTACGTACGCGGCCGCGGGATCGTGTTGAACGAACCGTCGGTGGTGGCCGTCGAAAAGAAAACCGAAAAGGTGCTGGCCGTCGGCGCCGACGCCAAGAAGATGTTGGGCCGTACGCCAGGCAACATCACGGCGGTGCGTCCGATGAAGGAAGGCGTGATCGCCGACTTCGAAATGGCCGAGAGTATGTTGCGCCACTTCATTCAGAAGGCGCACAACCGCAGCGCGTTCGTGCGGCCGCGTATCATCATCGGCGTGCCCTCGCGGATCACGCAGGTGGAGCAGCGCGCGGTGCGAGATTCGGCGGAATTGGCCGGCGCGCGCGAAGTCTATTTGATCGAAGAGCCGGTGGCGGCTGCGATCGGCGCGGGGCTGCCCATCACCGAGCCGTCGGGCAACATGGTGGTGGATATCGGCGGCGGCACGACGGACATCGCCGTCATTTCATTGGGCGGCATCGTCTACAGCGAGTCCGTCAAGGTGGCGGGCGATCGCATGGACGATGCGATCATGAATTACATCAAGAAGAAGTACAACTTGCTCGTTGGCGAACATATGGCGGAGCGCGTGAAGGTGGAAATCGGCTCGGCCTATCCGTTCGAAGAGCGGAAAACGATGATGATCAAGGGGCGGGATTTGATCTCCGGAATCCCGCGCACGTTGGTGGTGGACGATGCGGAGATTCGCGAGGCGTTGCAGGAACCGATCGGGACGATCGTGAATGCCATCAAGGTGGCGCTGGAAAACACGCCGCCCGAGCTGGCCGGAGACATTATCGACCGCGGCATCGTGCTGACGGGCGGCGGATCGTTGTTGAAGGGCATGGACACGCGCTTGCGCGAGGAAACCAACCTGCCCATCATCACGGTGGACGATCCGCTCACGTCGGTCGTGCTGGGGGTCGGCAAGATTTTGGACGAGTTGGACTTGCTCCGCAAAGTCTCCGTCATGTCGCAGTACAGCAGCACACGTTGATCGGTTCCGTCCGAGTTGACGGATGACCATAGCTCGTCTGACATACGGGTCCCGGCGCTTCATTCTGGCGCTGGTCGCCCTCTTCCTGCTCCTTCTCCTGTTGCTTCCCGCACAGACGCAAGGACTCCTGCTGCAATTCGGCGGGCCGGTCGGGCGCGTGCTCGCCTGGCCGATCGAAGCCTTCTCGGGGATCTCCTCCGCCACCCGCGAACTGTGGGACGGCTACATTGCGCTCCAGACCGTCCATGAAGACAATCGCCGCCTCGTGCGCGACGTCGAATTGCTGCGCGAAGAAAACAATCGGCTGCGCGAGTCGGCGCAATTGGCGCAGCGGCTGGCGGGGATGCTGCAATTTCAAGAGCGGCAACCGTTCCAGACCGTCGCCGCGCGTGTGATCGGCAAAGACGCGACGAATTGGTACCAGGCGATCTTGATCGATAAGGGCGAATCCGACGGCGTGGAGTCGGAGATGGGCGTCGTCACGCCGGTGGGCGTCGTCGGTCGCGTCGTGAAGACCACGCATACGACCGCGGTGGTGTTGCTGCTGACCGATCCGAACAACGCCATCGCCGGGTTGCTGCAACGCACGCGGGACGAAGGTATCGTCGAAGGCACCGCGCAGCGCGGCGTACGGATGAAATACTTACCGTTGCTGGCCGGTATGCAGGACGGCGATTGGATCGTCACGTCCGGCCTCGTCGGCGGGTTCCCGCGCGGCATCCCGATCGGGACGTTGACGAAGATCGAAAAAGACGAAGGCGAATTGTTCCAGGTGGCCGTGGTCGAACCGGCCGTGAACTTCTCCAAACTCGAAGAAGTCTTGGTCATCACGAAGTCGGCCGACGCACCGGCGGCGGACACCTTCCAATTGGCTCCGAAGAAGACGCCGAAGGCGCCATGAAGACCTGGTTGTACCTCGGGCTCGTCGTGTTTGCCGTGCCCTTGCAGACGACGGTCCTCGGCCATTTCAGTTTCCAGCGCGTCGAGCCCGATCTTGTCTTGATCGCCGTCGTCTTGATCGGCCTGCTGACCGGCGAGTTGGAAGGCGCGTTGATGGGCTTGGTCTTGGGGTTCGTGCAGGATTTGTTTTCCGCGGGCGTGGCCTTTCCCAACCTGATTACCAAAGGTGTACTCGGCATCGCGGCCGGTCTGATCGGACGGCAGGTCGTGCAAGTGACGACGTTGGTCGTGGCCGTCTCCGGCTTGGTGCTTTCGACGGTAAGCGGGCTGGCGTTTTTATATTTGGCGCGCGGGCATTCGCCGCTCGACGCGTTGATGACCGTGCCCACACTGTTGTTGCCGCAGGCGCTGCTGGATGCGGCGCTGGCCGCGTTGGTCTTTTGGCTGCTCACCTCCGTGTTGCCGCTGTTTACGGGCGTTGCCGTGCCGGTGACGCGCATGAATCGGTTCTAGCGACAAGGAACGAATCGGTCCGCCATGAGTTACGGAGCTTCCGACGCCGCGCTGAACGAAGTGCAACGCCGCCTGGCGATCCTGCGCTTCGGCCTCTTGCTGGTGATCGCGCTCTTGGGCGTGCGCCTCTGGTACCTGCAAGTTCGCGATGGACCCTACTATCGCGACCTCTCGGAAAATAACCGTATGCGGGCCGTGCTGGTCGAGCCGGCGCGCGGTTTGGTCTACGACCGCAACGGCGTCTTGCTCGCCAACAACGTGCCGAGTTTTACCTTGTATGTGTCGCTCGAAGACGTGAAGGATCGTCCCGCGTTGGTCGCCAAGCTGACCGGCCTGCTTGGGATCGAACCGGAAGTCATCGAGAAAAAACTTGCGGCTAAGGGTCCGCGGCAGTTGCCGAAAAAAATCAAAGACCGGCTCACGCTGCGCGAAGCGACGTTGATCGAATCGCACAAGCTGGATTTACCGGGCGTGATGGTCGAGGTCGAGTCGCAGCGTAATTACGTCAACGGCGTCGTCGGCGGCCACTTGATCGGCTACGTCGGCGAAGTGTCGCCGGAGCAATTGGAACGGTCCGATGCGGAAGACCTGCATCAAGGCAGCCTCGTTGGACAGTACGGCGTCGAAAAGTCGTTCGACCGGGTGATGCGTGGCAAGGCCGGTCAAAAGAGTGTGGAAGTCGACGCGCTCGGCCACGCCAAACGCACGACCGTGATCGAACGGCCGCATGCCGGGAACGACTTGTATCTGACGATCGATGTGCGCCTGCAAAAACTCGCAGAGGATTTACTCGGCGAGGAAGACGGCGCAATCGTCGCACTCGATCCGACGAACGGCGAAGTCTTGGCGTTGGCCAGCCGTCCCGCATTCGACCCGAATTTGATGTCGCGCGAACTGACGGGCAAGCAGTGGGAGCAGATCGTGCAGAACGAGCGGCACCCGCTCACGAACCGCGCGTTACAAGGCCAGTATCCGCCCGGCTCGACGTTTAAGATCGTGATGGCGGCGGCCGCGTTGGAAAGCCGCACGATGACGCCGTCGACGCCCGTGCACTGTAACGGCGGGTATCAGTTCGGCAAACGCGTGTTCCACGACTGGAAAAAGGGCGGACACGGGACGGTCGATCTAGACGAAGCCATCGTCCATTCGTGCGACGTGTATTTCTACCAGGTCGGCCAGCGGATGGGCATCGAGACGATTTCGAATTTCGGCAAGATGTTCGGCCTCGGCAAAGAAACCGGCATCGAGTTGCCGTCGGAGCGCACCGGCATCATGCCGTCGCCGGCTTGGAAAGAAAAGGTCAAGAAAGAGCAGTGGTTGCCGGGCGAGACGATTTCCGTGTCGATCGGGCAGGGCTACGTCACCGTGACGCCGCTGCAGATGGCGGCGTTGGTTGGGACCGTGGCGAACGACGGTGTCGCGTACCGCCCGCATTTGTTGCGCGCGGTGATGGATCGTACCACCGGACAATTGCAGGAAATGCCGACGGTGCCGCGCGAAAAATTGCCGCTGCAAGCGGAGACACTGAAAGTGATTCAGAAGGGGTTGGCCGGTGTGGTGCAGCGTGGTACGGCGGGACGGTCGCGCTCCGAGATCGTGACGATGGCGGGAAAGACCGGGACGGCGCAGACCGCTGCGCTGCGCACGGGCCCCGAGCAGGACATCCCGAAAAAATTCCGCGACCATGCCTGGTTCGTGGCCTATGCGCCGACGGATAAACCGAAAATCGCGGTGGCGGTACTCGGCGAGCACATGGGACACGGCGGCTCGGCCGCCGCGCCGTTGGCCAAACAATTGATCGAAGCCTATGTGACGATGAAGCCGATGCCGCCGATCGTGCCGCCGCAGGCCGCGCCGGCGCGTCCCGATGCACATGCGGAGACCCACGCTGTGGCGCCGGGCGATCTCGCGCGCGAGGAGTCGGCCGGATGATCGACCGGATGTTGGAAGACAAACGGCTGGACGGGTTCGACCTGCGATTCCTCGCGGTGGTGATCGCCATCCTCGGGCTTGGCGTGATGACGATCCACAGCGTCACGTACCAGCAGGTCGGCAGCATGGCCTTCTACGTGAAGCAGTTGATGTGGATCGGCCTCGGCGCCGCGGCGTTTTTGTTTATGTGGTTGGTCGATTACCACAAGATCGCGCGCCTCTCGTACGTCTTGTACGGCCTGATCTTGCTGATGTTGTTCGTCGTGTTGATGATGGGGAAGACGAGTCGCGGCGCACAGCGCTGGATTCCTATCGGCCCGTTTGCGTTTCAGCCGTCGGAGTTCGCCAAGCTCGTTTTGATCTTGGTGCTGGCGACGTACTACGCGGCGGCCCCGCGGACGGGCTGGATGCAGCGTGTGCTCATTCCCGGCGCGATCATGTTGCCGGGCCTCCTGCTGATTTTGAAACAACCGGACCTCGGTAGCGGCCTGAGTTTTATGGCCGTGTATGCGGCCATGTTGCTGGTCGTCGGGATGCGCTCGAAGGCGCTGGGCATCATCTTTTTGTTTTCGTTGATGTTGTTTCCGTTCGCCTGGGAAATCGGCTGGACGTCGTTACACGACTATCAACGACAACGGGTGCTGACGTTTATCGACCCGGACTTCGACCCTGCGGGGAAGGGCTACCACGCGATGCAGTCGCGTATCGCCATCGGTTCGGGCGAGGTCACGGGCAAAGGCCTCTACGGCGGCACGCAGAGCCAACTGAAATTTTTACCAGAAGGCCATACGGACTTCGTGTTTGCGGTCTATGCGGAGGAATGGGGGTTTGCGGGCGTGTTGGTACTGTTGGCGCTCTTCGTCATTCTGATTATGTTGTCCGTGGAGGTGGCGCTCCGCGCCAAAGACCTCTTAGGGTCGCTTCTGGCGGCAGGCGTGACGGCCATGATGTGTTTTTGTATGGTCGTCAACATCGGCATGACCGCCGGCATGTTTCCCATCGTGGGCATACCTTTGCCATTGATGAGCTACGGCGGGAGTGCCACAATCATGACCCTGGCCTCCCTTGGCCTCCTGTTGAATGTGAAACGGAGACGGTTGAGTCTCTTTTATTAACGCGTGCGTGTTCGCGCGTGCGGCGGCATAGCCCATCGCTCACGGTGGGACGGCGTCGGCCGACGCGGCGGATCGAAGTATGAACCGTGCGGACCGCGAGGTGGGTGCGATGACGATGACCTGGAGCTGTCACCGGCAAGAGCCGTGTGCCGACGTCCTCCGGACCGCCCCCTCTCCGTCTGCGCACATGAGGAGTGGACGACATGGGATTGGAGATTGCTATCAGCGTCGCGCGGGAAGAAACCCGCGTGGCTGTACTCGACAATGGGGTCGTGACCGACCTCTTTAGCGACCGGGCAAAGCATAAGGATTTCGTCGGCAACATTTATAAAGGGCGGGTGGCGAAGGTCCTGCCCGGCATGCAGGCGGCCTTCATCGACCTCGGGTTGGAAAAGTCGGCCTTTATGCACGCCTCGGACGTCTGTACCGAGGAAGGGCCGAGCGAAACGCTCTTCGACAGCGACGACGACGACCAGAGCCCCGAAGTCGCCAAGGCGAAACGCCAAGGCGTCAAACCGATCGAACAACTGCTCAGCGAAGGCCAGGAGATCATGGTGCAGATCTCCAAGGGCCCCATTGGGACCAAAGGCCCCCGCGTTACCGGCTACGTGTCGCTCCCCGGGCGCTACCTCGTGTTTATGCCCGGCGTGGACCACGTCGGCGTATCGCGCCGCATTTCGAAAGACGACGAACGCAGCCGCTTGAAGGACATCATGCGGCAACTGCGGAAGCCGGGGTTCGGCTACATCGTCCGCACCGTCAGCGAGGGCGTGCGCGAAGAAGACTTGCGGGCGGACGTCGATTTTCTCCATGTCCTCTGGCAGGACATTCTGGCCAAGCGCGAGCGGCCGGAGCTGCCGTCGTTGCTGCACTCCGACTTGTCGCTGGCGTTCCGTGTCGTGCGCGACATGTTCTCGCGTAAGGTCGATCGTTTGTGGATCGATTCGCGGTCCGAGTACGACGCCATTAAAAGTTTCGTCAATCGTTTCCTACCCGAGCTCTCTTCGCGCATTCATCTGTACGAAAAGCAGGAGCCGCTGTTCGATCACCTCGGCATCGAACAAGAAATTCAGCGCGCGCTCTCGCGCAAGGTCTGGCTCAAGTCGGGCGGCTACATCGTTGTGGATCACACGGAAGCGATGACCGTCATCGACGTGAATACCGGACGGTTCGTCGGCAAACGCGACCAAGAAGAAACCATCCTCCGAAACAATCTCGAGGCGGCGAAAGAAATCGCCTACCAGGTGAAGCTGCGCGGCATCGGCGGCATCATCATCGTCGACTTCATCGATATGGAGCGCGAGCGCAATCGCGATAAGGTCTACCACGCGTTGGTCGATGCGATGTCGGCCGATAAAGCGCGTACGCGGATTTCGCGTGTGTCGGATTTGGGGTTGATCGAAATCAGCCGCGAGCGTGTGCGCGAAGATATCTTCCGGGCGATGTCCGAACCCTGCCACTACTGCGAAGGACGCGGGTATACGCGATCGCCCACCACGGTGGCCTACGACATTTTCCGCGAGATCCGACGGCTCGGGAAAAACCAGGATGCCCAACACATCGTCATCGGCGCCCATCCGACCGTGGCCGGCGTGCTGCAGGACGATGAACGTCAGGGCATCGAGGATCTCGAGCACCATGCGAACAGCAAGATCCTGGTGACCGGCGATCCGTCGCTGCATATCGAGCAATACGACATCGCGTTGTTGTAACGGCCGTTCCGTCCGCCGTCGTCCCGACGCCGCGCACGCCGAGTCTACGCCATGACTGAAGAGGAGTTGCGGGATTGGCTGACGCTCCGCGCGATCGACGGGGTCGGCGCGGTCACGCTCCGGGCCTTGGTCGAGACCTTCGGCAGTCCGCGTGCAGTGCGAGGCGCCTCTGCGGATGCATTATGCGCCGGCGGCTGTTCAGACGCATTGGTCCAGGCCATCGTCGCCGGTCCGAACGACGACGTCCGTCGCACCCTGGACCGTGAAGTGCGCGAGATCGCGCGCCGCAAGATTACGATCCTTTCCTATCTCGACGACCGCTATCCTGCACTCCTCAAAGCTATTCCCGATCCGCCCGTGCTTCTCTACATCATGGGCGAGTGGCGTCCGGACGAGACCTGTACTGTCGCGATCGTCGGCTCGCGTAAATCCACGCCGCAGGGCCGTGCCATGACGGAGCGACTCAGCGAAGACCTGGCGCGCGCCGGATGGACGGTCGTCAGCGGGCTTGCGCGCGGTGTCGATGCAGCCGCGCATCGCGGGGCGATTGCCGGAGGCGGCCGTACGTTGGCCGTGTTGGGATGCGGGATCGACCGGATGTATCCGCCGGAGCATGCGACGTTGCGGCGCCAGATCGAAAACAACGGCGCGGTGCTCTCGGAGTTCGCGCTCGGCGCCCCGCCGCACAGTTATCATTTTCCCCAGCGTAATCGCATCATCAGCGGGCTCTCGCGCGGCGTGATCGTGACGGAAGCCACGGTCGAGAGCGGGTCGCTCATCACCGCGCGGCTTGCGGGCGAGCAGGGGCGCGAGGTGTTTGCCGTGCCAGGCTCTGTCCGGGAGGCAACCAGCCGCGGGCCGCATCGGTTGATCAAAGACGGCGCGACGCTGGTCGAGTCGGCGGACGATGCGATTCAGCATCTGTTGCCGCAGTTGGACGAGGCCACACGCGAACGGTTGCGCGCGCATGGTGGTGCGCAAGATGCATCGCCCGCGCCGACGCCCGTGACGTTTACGCAGGACGAGCGCCGCGTGCTCGCCGCCTTGTCGCTCGAGCCGATCGAGATCGATCTGGTGCCCGAGCGGTGCGGATTGCCGAGTGCGATGGTGAGCGCGACGTTGCTGTCGCTCGAACTCAAAGGCGCGATCCGTCAGCTGCCGGGGCAACGATTTTTGCGCCTCATCGAGCTGTGAACGTCGTTCACCGCCTGTCTCGATCGTTGTGCCGATTCGGCGAATCGCTTGCATCGCCTAGGAACCGTAGGGTAGAAAGCAGAAGAGACGCTGTGGCAGAGTGTGCCGCCACGACACCGTCTCGATTCTCTCATGGCTAAATCGCTCATCATCGTCGAGTCGCCTGCGAAGGCGCGCACCATCACCAAGTACTTGGGGCGCGGCTACACCGTCATGGCCTCGGTCGGGCACGTCAAGGATCTGCCGCCGAGCAAACTGGGCGTCGACATCGAGAACGAGTTCGAGCCGCAGTATGTGACCATTAAGGGAAAATCCAAAGTCCTCTCCGACATCAAGAAGAAGGCGCAGGAAGTCGATACCGTCTACTTGGCGCCCGACCCCGATCGCGAGGGCGAAGCGATCGCCTGGCACATCGCGCAGGAGTTGAGCGGGAAGTCGAAGAAAAAGAAGAACGACAAGGTCTACCGCGTCCTCTTCAACGAGATCACCGAATCCGCGATCAAGCGCGCGCTGAAGTCGCCCGGCCAGATCGACATGAAGTTGGTCAACGCGCAGCAGGCGCGGCGTGTGTTGGACCGCATCGTCGGCTTTCAAGGCAGCCAGTTGCTCTGGAAAAAAGTTCGGCGCGGCCTCAGCATGGGGCGCGTGCAGTCGGTGGCGGTCAAGCTGATCTGCGAACGCGAAGCCGAGCGCGAAGCGTTTCGTTCGGTGGAATATTGGTCGATCACGGCGCAGGTGCAAGGCAAACAACCGCCTTCGTTCGAAGCCAAACTCCATGCGATCAACAATCAGGAGACGGTGATTCCCTCCGCCGCCGACGCCGACCGGATCGTGCAGGACGTGCAGGGCAAGCCCTTCGTCGTACGCTCGGTCGAACGCAAAGAGCGTAAGCGGAATCCGGTCGCGCCGTTCATCACCAGCCGGTTGCAGCAGGAAGCCGCACGCAAACTGCGCTTCACGTCGAAGAAGACGATGACCTTGGCGCAGCATCTCTACGAAGGCGTGGAGATCGGCAGCGAAGGGCCGGTCGGGTTAATCACCTACATGCGTACCGACTCGCCGCGTATTTCCCAGGAAGCCATGGATGCGGCGCGCGAGCTGATCCAGGCCCGGTACGGTCCGGAATATTTGCCGGCGACGCCGAACGTCTACAAGACGCAGAAGGCGGCGCAGGAAGCGCACGAAGCGATCCGACCCACGTCCGTCGCGCGCGACCCGGAATCCGTACGGCAATACCTCGAACCGGACTCCTATCAATTGTATAAGCTCATTTGGAACCGCTTCGTCGCGTCGCAGATGACGCCCGCGATTCTGGATGTGACGCGGGTGGACAGTGTGCCGGTCGGCACGAAGGACGACTACACATTCCGGACGACCGGGACGATTGTGAAGTTCCCCGGCCATACCGCCGTCTATCTAGAAGGCAAGGACACGGACGGGCCGGAGCAAAACCAAAAGTCCGGCGAAGACGGCGACGACGCCAACGACCGGCAATTGCCCAACCTTGAAGAAGGCGAATCGCTGCGGTTGATCGAACAAGAATCTGCGGCCAACGGGTTGGCGCCGAAACAACATTTTACGCAGCCGCCGCCGCGGTACAACGAAGCGTTGCTCATCCGCGAGCTGGAAGAGCGGGGCATCGGCCGACCGTCGACCTACGCGGCGATCATTTCGACGATTCAGGATCGCAAGTACGTCGACAAGATCGAAGGCCGTTTTATCCCGACCGAAACGGGCCGGACGGTCAACGACTTCTTGGTGAAGGGCTTCCCCGAACTGTTGAACGTGGACTTCACCTCGCAGATGGAGCAGCAGCTCGACGAGGTCGAAGAGGGCAACAAAGAGTGGGTGGCGACGGTGCGCGGGTTCTACAATCCGTTCACGCGCGACATGGCCATCGCCGAGACGATCCCAGGGCCGAAAGATATCGTCGAACCGCCGACCAACCTGCCCTGCGAAAAATGCGGACGGATGCTCGAAATCAAGTGGGGGCGGAACGGGAAGTTCCTCGCCTGTCCGGGCTACAAGGACGATCCGCCCTGTAAGAACACGCAGAACTTCGAACGGCTCGCCGACGGCACCGTCAAGATCGTGCCGAAGGAAGAAATCACGACGGACGAAAAGTGCGAGAAGTGCAGCAGCCCGATGGTGGTGAAGTCCGGCCGCTTCGGGAAGTTCCTCGCCTGCTCTGCCTATCCGACGTGTAAGACCACACGCGCCCTCTCCGTCGGCGTGAAGTGTCCGTCGCCCGGCTGCGACGGCGATCTCGTGCAGAAACGCACGCGCAAGGGCCGGGTGTTCTACGCCTGCTCGCGTTATCCGAAGTGTGAATACGCGCTCTGGGATCGTCCCATCAAAAAAGTCTGCCCTGGATGCAGCGCCCCGTTCCTTGTCGAAAAAACCAGCAAACAAGCCACGACCGTCAAGTGCGCGAACGCCGACTGCGGGTATCAAGAAGCCGGGTAGTCGCGCGGTCCTCCTCCTTTAACCCCCTCCGTCTCGTCGTTCCATTCTCTGCGTCTTCGTGTCCGTCGATTTGTATCGACGCACGTTCCGTGCGGCTCTTGAGAAGAATTTTCAATACTAGTTGGTTCTACCTAGAAGAATGTTGACCTTGGGCGGCGATCTGCGCATAATGGCGTCAATGCGTGCGGCGCGTATGCCGTGCGGCGGATGAAGGAGGAGCGCATGAAAGCGAAAGAGGGCGTCATCAACCTGCTCAATAAAATCCTGACGGCGGATCTCACGGCCATCAACCAATACTTCGTGCACGCGAAGATGTGCAAAAACTGGGGCTATGAGCGGCTGTCCCATAAGGTGTACAAGCGCAGCATCGACGAGATGAAGGATGCCGACAAGTTGATCGAGCACATTCTGTATCTCGAAGGTGTGCCGAACGTGCAGCGGATGAACACCGTCAATATCGGCGAGACCGTGCCGGAGCAGTTTAAGCTCGACCTCAAGGCCGAACACGAGATGTTGTCGCTGTTGAGCGACGGCGTGGGCCATTGCGTGAAGGTGGCCGACTACACGACGCGACACATGTTGGAAGACATGGCGAAGGATGTGGACGCCCACATCGACTGGATCGAAACGCAGCAGGAAACGATCAAGCAGATCGGCCTCGAAAATTACTTGGCCGAGCAGATCAAGAAGGACAGTTAATCCACCGTAGGACAAAGAGAGACATCGGACCATGAAAGCGAAAGACGGCATCCTCGATCGATTGAATACCGTGCTCCGCGCCGAGCTGACGGCCGTACATCAATATTTGCTGCATGCGGCCCTCTGCAAGAGCTGGGGCTATGAGCGGCTCCACGAACATTTTCAACATCTCGCGCAGGAAGAGGTTTCGCACTCATCAGGACTCATGAACCACATCCTCTACCTCGACGGGCAGCCCGGTGTGGACAAGTTGGACGAGGTAGCCACGGGGAAAAACGTGCAGGCGTTGATCGAAGCCGACTTAGCGTTCGAGGTCGAGGACCTGAACGTGTTGCGCGAATGCGTGACGCACGCCGCCAAGGTGGGCGATTACACGACGCGGCATTTGCTCGAAGAAATGACCGTGGATACGGAAGAGCACATCAACTGGTTCGAGACGCAGCTCCGCACGATCAAGCAGGTCGGGTTGGACCGCTATCTCTCCGAACAACTGAAGTCATAACGCGGCGTGGTGCTGCCGCCGGCGACGCATCCCGCGTCCGTCCGGCGGCTCACCGCTTTTCCTCCTACGCGACCTGTCTCATCGGCCGCGCTTCTGCACTGCTACACACCAGGCACCGTCAGCACGACCGTGCGGGCGTCGTCATTGTTGCTTGCGTTCACCTCACCTTGTGGGACGCCTTTCCAACCCACGGCCACGGCCTTGGTCCGATCGGACGAGAGTGCGAGTCCGAAGAAGGCGTCGGCGCCGCCGCCGAAATCGAACAGCGCGATGCCGTTCCCGTTCAGACTCGCATCGCGCTTGCCGTCTTTCGTCAGCAGCACGATGGCCGCGTCTTGCGACGTGGCGCTCGGCTTCGCCTGGCCCACGATCACGACGCGTCCGTCGGCAAGCGTCTTGAGCGCCCGGCTGCGGTCGTCCTGTCCCGCGAGGTCGATCATGGCCAACCCGTTGTCGCCGTAGGTTTTGTCCCAGGCGCCGTTCGCGAGGAATCGCGCGCTGATGATGTCGACCGTGCCGCTTGTGGCGTCGCGTCCGTACCCCGCGATCACAAAATTGTCGCCTTGCGCGGCGACGTCGTAGGCTTCGCCGACCGTCGCCGTGAGCGCGACGTTGGCAATGCCGCCCGTCCCGAACGACGAGTCCAGCGCGCCGGTCGGCAGCAGGCGAAAGAGGACCGTCGTGACGACGCCTGCATCGGACGTGTGGCCGCTGACGACGTATTTGCCGTCCGCTTGGACCAGCGCCGTGCGCGGCATGTCGTTTCCCCGGCCGACATCGACCGTCACGAATCCGTTGGTCCCGAAGCTCGGAACCGGCACGCCCAGCGGCGATAGTTTGACCACGACGTAGTCCGTATCTTCGCGACCGACGGCGTCCGCGCGTTTCGCGCCGATGAGGAGCAATTCGTCCCCCGGCAGCGCCGTGAGTCCCCACGCCGTGTCGCTGAGAAAGCTCGTGCCGACAGCCAATCCTGGCCCGAAGTCCATCGTGACGATTCCGTTCGTTCCGAACGTGGTATCGAGTACCCCGCTGGATGTGAAACGTGCGAGCGCTACGTCCGTGTCCTTTGCGGCATTCCCGGTTGCCGCCACGTCATGTTCGATGGGGCCGCTGATGACGATCTTTCCGTCGGATTGCACGGCGATACCGCGGACTAATTCAGCGGTCTTGCCTTTCACCGCCACGTTGACGGTGGCCACGCCGCCTTGTCCGAATGTCGGATCGAGTTGGCCCTGCGCCGTCAGACGTGCGAGCGTCATGGCTTGGTCGCCTTGTACGGTGGTGAACCCTGCCGCGTAGTATCGACCATCGCCGGACGGGACGACCGTCAGAAAACGATCGGCTTCGGTCGCCGAGAGCGGGGAGGCGACGACGTTCGCCGTCACCGGTTGAATCGTCGGATCGTTGTTGTCGTTCCCGCCGCACGCTTGGAGCGACAAGACCATCATGCCCACAGCCAGCAGGGTCGGGGCCGAGGCAGCGGGGCGGGGAGATGTGCGGTGGGATGTGAGCCCGCCCTGACGTCCATCCGATGCGGTGGCCGACCGTCGGCGGTTTTCCGAAAGGTGACACAGGGCCAGGTTCATGAGGGCGATACTAGTGCGCACGGTCATGGAACGAACTCCTTTGGTGACGATGTAATGCAAGGTTGCACGAGGTACAGGTGGACAGCGCCCGTCCTCCTCCGGGCGTCTGATTGCAAGCACGATATCCATTGGGCAGCCGCTTGGCGGGCGCCCGCAGGAGGCGGACGCCCATTCGAGTCATTTCATTTCGAAGAACAGGAGACCGAGTAACGGCGGGAGTAAGCCCGCGGCGACGAGCCATTTGCCTCGTCCCGTCATGCCGTACTTTCCGCGCAGCACGAAGAGGCCGGTTGCACTCAGTGTGATCAAGACCAACGCAAAGACATCGGAGACCCACTTCCAGCCCTTCAAACGATTGAGGTGCAACGCGTTCACTTCGTAAATGAGCGGACGTCGCGCGATGCGTTCGTAGTGTCCTTCGCCGCCGGCGAGGTGAACGTGCAACGAGGCGTTGTCGTAGTAGATCTTCACCTGATCTTTGGTGGGAAAGTCGTAGATCTTGTAACTCGCTTCGCCGACGAGCGTGCCGAACGAGTCGATCACGCTTTTCGTGACCTCCTCGCGCGCGTAGGTGCGCGGCAGCGTCACCGTCCGTTTGGTGATCACAAAATCCGGGTTCCAGTCGTTGATGTGGTTCAAGGCGACGCCGGATAGGCAATAGGCGATGATAAGCGCCGCACAGACGTAGCCGATGTCGCGGTGCATCGCGATGTTGAGCCGCGCCAACGAGTCGAGCTGGAGCCGTCTCCGCCAGCGCAGGAAGGTGAGATGCACGCCCATCACAGCGCGCGCCCGTGGACTCGCCCCACGTACTCACGTGTAATGGCGATCACCCACGCCTCCACATCCGGGTCCGGAAGAATCGCATCAGGGCGATACACCACACGCTGGCGATGTTCGGGGACCTGTGCGATGCCGTTGCCGATGATCTTCACCTGGAACATTTCGTCGTGTGCAACCAACACGGGAATGACCACTGCCGTTCGCGCCTGCTGCAGCACGGCCTCGATGGCGTGGGCGGTTTTCTCCGGTTTATAGTCGGCGATATGGCCGCACCAGCCATAGGCATAGCCGGCGATGCCTGTGCGTTGTCGGATATGGCTCGCGACGTGGTCGAATAGCTCCACCCACTCCTTGTCGTAGGTTTCGTCGCCGTAGCCGATCAGGACGATGCCTTCCTGCGAGGGATTGCTCGAGAGGGCGGAGACGCGGCGCAGGAGGTTCTTTTCGAGAATGTCGGTGAAGTCGAGCGGCGGTGTGATATGCGAGCGGGCCCGAGGGGTATAGCGTTCGATCGATTCGATTTTCAGGGTGTGCAACGACCGCGGGTCGTTTTTGAGCCCCAAGATGGTCGGAATATCGTCGAACGTGTGCGGGCTGACCGTCAAAAAGATTGGGACGACGATGACGTCCGTGACGCCTTCCTTGTCGAATTCCTTCATGCGTGTCGCGATGGAGGGCTCCGTATATTCCATGAAGGCGGTTTTCAGGCCCTGTACGCCGGGTAGCGTCGTCACCGACCCCGCCACACGCCGTTCGAGATCCAGCAACCCTTCACGCCACGTCGCCGAACGCGACCCGTGATTTACCAACAGCACACCGATCTTCCCGTCTTCGGCTACCGCGTCCGGCGTGGTCGCGAGCAAACCGGTGGACAACCAAAGTCCCGCTACGAGTACACAGAACCATTGAGCGCGCATACATCACCTCCACAGCCTATCGGCTGTCGTTACAGTGCCATCCGCATGCCGACGTAATACAAATGCTGTCCTTCCAACGGAAACGAGCTGCTCACCGGCACGCGCGCTTCCGTCACGTTGTCCGCGCCGAGGTAAATCTCGACGCCGTTTTTCAATTGTTTCCCGAGGCGCAGGTCGAGCTGCAGGTTGGCCGGCGAGAGTTCGTTCGAGGAGCGGTCGACGCGGCCGTTGCCGTTGACGTCGGCGAAGCCGAACGAGCTGAAGTAGCGAAGGCGCGCGGTGAAGGTCCAGCCGTCGTAGCTTGCGTTCAGCCGTGTCTTCCAGGCGTGCTGCGAGCGATTGAACAGTCGCGAGCCGGTGTTGTCGTCTTGTGCGTCGAGGTACATATAGCCCGTTTCCAGCGTGAGCCAATCGAGCGGACGGATGCCGCCTTCCAGCTCGAAGCCTTGGCTGGTGGTCGACGCGATGTTGGTGGGTTTGAAGCAGTTGGCCGGCGCGATACCGGGAAGGCCGCCCAGTTCTCCCGGCGTACAGGTGCCGCCGACGAAGTTGATGAGGTTGCTCACCTCATGGCGGAAGACGGAGGCGCCGATTTTGGCGCGCTCGAAGTAGTATTCGATGTTGGCGGTGTAGCTCGACGACTTTTCCGGTTGGAGGTTGGGATTGCCGACGATCCCGACGAAGCCGCCTTCGATGAAGGACGCCCCCAGTTCGTCCAAACCTGGGCTGCGGAATCCGCGTGTATAGGTTAAGCGGCCGCGGAAGTTACCGGGCTTCACTAGGAGGGTGGTTTGTGGACTCCAGAATCCGCCGGCCTCGCTGTTCGACGTGTACCGGCTGCCGAGCACCAGGTCCATCCACGGCGTAATGGCGATTTCGTCCTGCACCCACCCTGCCGATTCCGTCAGGCTGCGGACGGGACTGTTGGCGGCAAAATTTTGTCCGCGGATTTTTCGGATGTCGTGTTCGCCTCCGAGCGTCACCAAATGGTGGTCGCCGAATTGGCGCGTGTATTGCAGCTGCGGTTCCCAGAGCTCTTGCGTAAACCGCGAGACGCGGTTGAGAATCCCGCTGCTCAGGATGCTGGTGCGGGAATCGTTTTGAAACGTCTGGTGATGCCCCCAGAGTGTTAAGGTGGAGGCGGCGTCCGGACTCCAATCCCAACGGAGAATGGTCTGCGCCCGTTCGTTGTTGCTGCGCGTTTCGGTGCGTGTGGACGTCGGTGTGTTCCCGCCGCGGCTGACACGGTCGTCGTCCGTGTAGTGCGTGTACAACGAGACCTTCGCGGTGTTCGACAAGACATAGTCGAAATTGCCGCTGACCGTTTTGGTCGTAAAGTTCGGGTCGCCGTTCGTGGCCGGAGTGTTCGGCGAGTAATCGACGCCGTCGGACTTGGAGGCGCCGGCGGACAGGTAGCCGCCGAATTTGCCGTCTTTGCTGCGGAACTCCGGCGCCGCGAAGGTCGTGACGGTATTGAAGCGACCGTATTGCCCCATGAGCGTGGCGGCGACCGGCTGTGTCGCCCGACGCGTACGGATATTGACCACGCCGCCGATGGCGTCGCTGCCGTACTGGACCGAGGCGCCGCCTTTGACGATTTCGAGCGAGTCGATTTCAGGCGAGGCCAGCAGGTCGCGGGTAAACGTGGCGCCTTCGATCGCCCCGATCAGCTCTTGCCCGTTGACGAGGAACAGCGTGTGTTTGCTCTCCAATCCTTGAATTTGGAACGCTTGGAATCCGCCGCCGGTGCGGCGTAGCTCGATGGCCGGCACGTCCTGCAACACCTGCCGCACGTTGGTGGCGCCGGCCTGTTCGAGCATGCGGGGCGTGATCAGCTCGACTTCCACCGGCGAATCTTTCTGCGCATGTGGCGTCCACGTGCCGGTGATCACGACGTCGGACAGTCGCATTCCGTTCTCGGAAGTCGCAGAGGCGGCAGGGCCCTGCGGTTCCTCGCTCGCGGGCAGTGCGGTCGGCGCATCGGGCGAAGCGGACGGCGTGGCTGTTTCTGCGCTTGTGGGCGAACTGTCTTGGCGATCTTGGGCCAGTGTCGGGGATCCGGTCGCAACGGTCAGCCCGAGTGCGATCGCACAGGCGAGCGGAATCGACGTTCGGGATACAGCAGGCGATGCGGGGCAAACGAGCGAGTGGAACAAAATCCGCAAACGAGGTGACGCAGTACGCATGAATCGTGGTGCCTTTCCTCTCAAGGGTGAAACAGTCGGTG
This sequence comes from Nitrospiraceae bacterium, assembly GCA_046351095.1. GTDB lineage: Bacteria > Nitrospirota > Nitrospiria > Nitrospirales > Nitrospiraceae > BQWY01. The sequence continues at coordinate 1,448,976 of JAXLZC010000001.1, read as the reverse complement.
TGGAGAAACGGTCCCGCGTACCGAGGGCCGTCCGGCGGAGGGAACCGGAGCGGCCTTCGGATGCGCGTCATGCGTGTGGGGTGCAGACGCGGGCGGGGGCATGCTCGGGGGCAGCCGATCGAGTGGCTGCGCGCTGCGGCTACGACGGCTGCGCCGAGCAGGGTGGGGAGCGGAAGACGCGGCGGATGGTGGCGACGGATCGTCATCTCTAGGCTCACCGCAATCGATAGTGAATGGGCACGGTCACGACGACGTGCGCCTCGTGGATTTGCTGCTGCAGGTGGAGCGGGCACGAGCGCCGCATGAGCGTCAGCGCGTCCTCGTCCAGCGAGGCGTACCCGGAACTCTCCGTGACGACGGCGTCGAGTAACCGGCCGTCGCCCGCAATCGTTGCGCGTACGACCACTCGTCCTTCCCAGCCTTGCCGTTGGGCGAGTCGCGGATAGGTTTTTAAGCTCTCGATACGACCCTGCAGATAGGAGGTCAGCCAGGCGTAGTCGGGACGGCTGGGATACGTTGTTGTGATGGGACTGTGTCGGAACGAGGCGGCTGCCGGAGCTCGATCTGCAGCTGCAGGGGCCGGTGCTGAGGGTATGTCCGTAGTGGCTGGCTCTGAGTCACCCTGCTCAGGGTGTGTGTTAGCCGGGCCAAGGCTGGCGACGTGGGTGGGGCCAGCGGTATCGAGGTGTGAGGTGTCGGCGCTCGGGACGGAGGGGGCGTGCGATGATGCCGTCGCGGCGTCAGGCACCGAATCCGATTCCGGTGTCGTGTGTGTGTCGGTCGTATCGCGAGCGGAGGATGAATCGTACGTTGCTGATGCGGATGCATCCGTTCTCTCGCTCGCCTCGATTTCGGATGATGCGGAGTGCGCCGTTGCCAGATGTGTGTCGTACTGTGCCTCGGTCTCGACAGGCGGTTCACGGTGCACGACGGAGCGCGGCTCGTTGACGACAAGCGTGTCAGACACAGGTGTCGGGTGGACGTCGACGGCCGTTTGCTCGATGGGCGTCGGTCTTTCGATCGCGGTGTTGACCGGCGTTGGCTGTTCCACGGCGGCCGCTGTCTGGTGTACGACCGGCGTCACCCGCTCGACCGAAGTCGAGCGGGGATCGCTCAGAGTGGGAGGGGTATCGGGAATCGTCGTGGCTTGCGGTACATGCTCGACCGTTCGTGTGACGGTCGTGACGAGTTGTTCCGTCGTCATGGCAGCGGGTCGTTCGGATGGTGCAGATGTACGTCGGCTTGCAGTCGGCTGCTGGTGATTGGCGGAATCGGCCGCTGTTGTTCGGGAAGCTGTCTGCGAGGTAGCCGAGTGAGGCGGCGATGGATCAGCTGTCTGGTGATGGTTCGGAGGGGCGTCTACGAGGCGAAATTCCATTGTTGCGACCACCTGCGGTGTACGCGGCGGAACCAGCGCCACACCCGACAGCATGCCGCCGATGATCAGCCCATGCACCGTGAAGGAGGTGAGCCACGAGGCGACGCTTCGATGAACGGCGAGGGGGCGCGCTGCACCGTCCGTGCAGGCGATGGGGGCGAATGTGGAGAGTGAAGGCCGTGCGGTCATATTGAGATCAATTATCAGTGTCATATACAGGGTTGGCACTTGACCTGAGAATGTTCGATCGCCGGACGGCTATGTTCGTTGGGAGGAAAAAATGTAGTGAGGGCGGTGTCGGAAGATACGCGATGTCGTATCGGCTGTCCGAACGGTTTCAGGGAAGCGGATCGCGAGCGGAGTCTGCCGCCGATGGTCTCAGCGGCCTGGTGCCGTCAAGGCGGCGGTGACGCGCATGCGTGCTGCCCGCACTGCGGGTGCCAGTCCGCCGGCCAGGGCAATGGCGACGGCAAACAGCAGTGCGATGGTAGCCGTGCGTGGGGTGAGGGTGAGGCGGAAGGCCACTTCTGAAAACGTGCTGAAGTTCATGGTCGAGACGGTCACGGCTTGTAACGCGCTCCCGGCCAGAATGGCGATCAGGCCGGCCGAGAGGCCAATGGCGACGGCTTCCGTCAGAAATACGGCGAGGATACGGGGCGGGCCGAAGCCTAATGCGCGTAGGACACCGATCTCGCGCGTCCGCGCTGCGACGGCGCCGTACAGTGCGGTGGTGCCGGCCAGGACGGCGCCGAGCGAAAAAATGCCGGTAAACGTCAGCCCGAGCACGCGGATGAATGTCGCTAGCGTTACCGATTTTTCCCGATAGTAGTCTCGCTCGCGTTTCACGAGCAGTTGTAGGCGTGGGTCAGCAGCAACGGCGGTTTCCATCGTCTCGCGACCACTGGGCTCGCTCAAGCGTAGGGTCACCGACGAGTAGGAGTCGCGTCCGTAGAGTGCCAGCAACTGATCGACGTCCCCCCAGATTTCCGAATCGAACGCCGTGCCCTGTGCGTCCATGATTCCGACGACCGTCCAGACTCGTTTGCCGATGACGACCTGTTCGCCGATGCCACCAGTGAGGAATCGTGTGGCGATCTCCGCTCCGAGCACGATCTCGGTGGTGCCCGGCGTCCAGAGGCGACCGTTGCGCAGGCGAATCTGGGGACGCAGCGCCGCCGCCTGCGGACTGGTTCCCCTCACGACGACGTTGGACGGATGCGTTGCGCCCTGCTTGGGCATATTGATCAGCACGACCATCTCCGAGGCGAGGAGGGGATGCCCGGCGTTGTCGCGCGCGATGCCCGGAAGCGTGCCGACGACGAGCGCCTGCGCGCGTGTAATCCCGCTGGAGATTTCCGTCGTCGCGCCTTTTCGAAGCAGCAGCAGGTTGTCGTTGGACCCGCTATCGATCAGCGCGCGTTCCAAGCCATCCACGGCCATCAACAGGGCAAGTAACGCCAGCGTGACGAGAGCGAGGCTCATGAGCGTGAGGCATGTTGTCACACGACGTGCGAGGAGATGGCGGAGGCTATAGGCAATAAGCAATGTCATGGTGGCGATCTCAAAATGGATGAGGGTCGATGCGGCGATCGAATGGTGCCTGTCCGGATCGTCGGTTAGCCGCTGTGACGGAGAGCTGCCAGGACATTCGTTCGTACGGCGAGCGCGATCGGCACAAATGCCGCCACGACGGCCGCGGCTATCGTGAGTGCGGCGCTGGTGAGGAGTGTCGTCGCCGAGAGCGAGAGTTGCTGCACGACCGCTCCCAGGGTGGAGCCGAGCAAGCGTCCATACGCCGCGCAGGCGGGAACGGCGATGGCGATGCCGATGACTGCGCCGAGCGCGCCGATTGCCAGGGCTTCTCCGACGATCAATCCGCACAGGTGTCGCGGTTGAAACCCCAGCGCGACCAGGACCCCGAGCTCGCGCGTGCGTTCGCGTATCGCGAGAACAAGGGCGTTGCCGACGACCAATAGCGTGAGGCCGTTGATGACGAACGCAAGCACACTCATGGCCGAGATCAATGCGCCGGACATGGCGACGAAACCGAGCTGGAATGCCTGCTCCGTTTCTGTGCGCGTTTCGGCGGTAGAGTTACTGAAGAGGCGATCGATGTCTTGCGCAATTGCTGCGGCCCGAGAGGGATCGGCGATCTGGACGATGTACCAGCCGGCCGTGCCGGCACGATCCGGTTCCACTTGGACGCGTCGTTCGTTCATGTGGTCCCATCGTAAGAGCAGCCAGTTTTCGTCCACGCCGGGTTTGGCTCCTCGATAGATCCCGCTGACCGAAAGTTCCCACGCTCCCGGGTACAGGGTGCCGCTCAGAGGAACGATGTCGCCCACCTTCCATCCATACAGGTCGGCGAGGGTACGGCCGATGAGCGCGCCGCGTCGATCCGTCAGGAAGCGATCCCGTGCATCCTGCGGTACGACGACTTCGGGATGAAGATCGAGGAACGAGGCGGGTTCGACGGCGAATTGCGGGAAAAATCCCTTCGCGTCGCGGTACACGCCGCCGAACCAATTCGCATAGGACACGCCCACGACTCCGTCCACCGCGGCGATGCGGGCGCGATACGCGAGCGGTAAGTGGATGGAGAGTGAGGCGGCATGGCGCACGATTAATCGATTCGGTGCGGCGTCGGCGGCGCCGGCTCGCCAGGCTTCTACCGTGGTGACGATCAAATTAAACGCGACGATGACGGTGGCGATGCCCAGCGCCGTAAGGGCCGAGCGCAACGGTGTACGCCGGACGTTGCGGATGATCACGGTGGACCAGCGCATCGTCAGGCCGCTCCCTTGTCGAACTGCAGAATGTCTTCGGCATACTCCGCGGCGCGAGGATCGTGCGTGACCATCACGATCGTTTTCCGCATGTCGCGATGCAGTCGCGCCAGGAGCGCCATCACCGCGTGGGCCGATTCGCGGTCGAGGTTGCCTGTCGGTTCGTCGGCCAACACGATCGTCGGATCGCTGACGATGGCGCGAGCGATACCGACGCGTTGTTCCTGTCCGCCGGACAACTGGCGAGGGTAGTGCCGTTCGCGATCGAGGAGATCGACCAGGCCGAGGGCGGCGCGTACGTGCTCGCGGCGTTGGGTCTGGTTCAGCGTGGTCAGCAACAGCGGCAACTCGACATTCTCCGCCGCCGTCAGCACGGGAATCAGATTGTAACTTTGAAACACAAGGCCGATGTGTCGGGCCCGCCACGGTGCCAGGTCTCGTTCGGCGCAGTCCGACACCGTGGTGCCCGCCGCACGGATGGTCCCGCCGTTCGGTCGATCGAGCCCTGCGATCAAATTCAACACCGTCGTTTTGCCGGACCCCGACGGACCCATAATGCCGAGAAAACGGCCGGGTGGGATGGTGAGATTGAAGTTCCGCAGGATCGGGACCTCCATGCCGCCGCGTCGATAGGATTTGTGCACACTGGAAAATTCAATGACCGGTTGTGTCATCGGAACCTTTCATGGTGTCGAGGGCGAGAGTGTCGCCAATGCCGCCGACCATCTGGGGAGTGGATTGACGAAGACGCGTTGGTGCGCCTGGAGCGGGCCGCGGACCTCGTACGTATCGCCGAGCGACGTCACTAGCGTCACCGGAATTGCTTGGGCGCCGTTCCCATCCGGTACCATGACGACGTGCGCGCCCTGGTGGGCGATTACGGCCGATGTGGGGACGCGGTAGCGTGGTGCGTCTGCGGATTTTGACGGTGCGTCGTGATGAAACGTCACCTTGGCGCTCATGTCAGGCAGCAAGCCACTGTCCGGCGATGCGGCGTCCAGCACCCGTACCTTCACAAGCACGGTGCCCTTCGCACGGTCAGCGGTCGGGACGATTTGCTCGACGACCGCGGGGTGATGTCGGTCCGGCGCCGCGTCGAGGGCGACATCCGCCGACTGTCCTTCTCTGATGCGCCGTATGGACGATTCGGACAGTTCCGCCTCCACGGCGAGGGATGCGAGGTCCGCGATCAACACGACGGCCCCACGCGAGTTGGCGGAACTCGCCATCGGGGCCACGACTTCCCCGACCTCGGCAAACTTTTTCAGCACGGTGCCGTCGAAGGGCGCTCGGATGACGGTGTGGTTGAGCGCGACGTCTGCACTCTCCACGGCCGCGCGTGCGGCGGTTATGGCGGCGGTGGCCGAACGGACGGCGGCTTCCGCGCGGTGCACGCGTGTCGTTGCCGAATCCGATTCGGCCTGCGAGATGTAGTGCTGTTCCAGCAAGGCCTCGGCGCGGGCACGCGCCAGTTGCGCATCGCTCAGATCTGCCTGCGCATTGGCGAGCGCGGCTCCGGCGACCTCGACTTGCGCCCGGGCTTGGTGGAGTGTTGCGCGCACGTCGTCCTGTTGGAGCGTCGCCAACACCATCCCTTTTGCGACGCGACTGCCGACGGAGACGGTGAGCGACTCCAAGCGGCCGGTGGCTTTGGACGCGACCGACGCTTGTCGTTGCGCGACGACATAGCCGCTGGCCGTCATCGGCGCGGCGGGCACTTCCGGGTAGTCATCGAGCCGTTGTATCGGCCGGGTGTCCGTCGTTCCGGCGGCGGGGGCCTGCTCGGTACGGTCGAGTAGGAATGTCGTGCCGCCCAAAAGGACGAGTCCTGCCGCGGCGACACCAAGTGTCCACCTTCTGCGCCGCCCCTCTGCAGGCGCGCGATCGTCGCCCGAGGACGATTCCATGCGCGGAATCGTCAGGACGCGCACGTCGGTGGGATCGATGGAGGGCGGTGTCATGGATGGCTGGGATTGCCAGAGGGGGAGGGCATGGCACGCCGTCTGGGGCCGGGCGCATGACGGCGGCGGAATTCCAGCGGCGCCGATCCGGTCGAACGTTTAAAAAAATGACTGAATGCGAATTGATCGCTGAACCCCAATGCCGCGGCGATTTGACTGAAGGGCTGCTGCGTATACACCAGCAGATGCCGTGCTCGTTCCAAACGTTGTTCCCGGAGGTAGTCGGAGAAGGACGTCCCCATCGTCGTCTGGAACAGGTCTGAGCAATATTTCTCCGAGTAGCCGAGATGGGCTGCGAGCAGTTTGAGTGTGACGCCGCAGTGCAGATTGGCCCCGATGAAGTCTCGGATGCGTGCTGCGATGGCCGTGGAGTGGTCGGCGGCCGTGCGTTGCGGCGGAAGCGCGTGCGATAAGTCGAAAAGGCGTCGCACAATATCCAACACTTCTCCGTCGGTGTGCGCCGCTGTTAACCGCGCCGTCCACTGAGGAGCCCCACGCAGCAGTTCGTTCGCGAGTTCCCGCAATCGTGTGGGAGGAATGCTGATGGGGTGCGTCGAAAGTGACATGGAGCGTTTCACCACTTGGTGCCTTTCACCTGGCCATAAACACAGAGCCCAGCTGCAGCGTGGGCTGCGACCGGGCTCTGGGATGAACTCCTCTGGCCTGGCGCGCGTTGTGGCGCGCCCTGTCGGGAACGTGACTCAGCGCCTCGGCGGCGGCGTCCCCTCGATTCGGACGAACGGGATCGCCACGATCCGACGGCAGCGTTTGCATTTGATCTCGATCCCGGTCGGCGTCCAACGTGCGACAAGTTGTCCGCAGGCGCAGCGAGCGTCGTGTGTGCCGGTATCGATCGGGGTGTGCGCAAGCATCGTCGTCCCTTCCGCAGCGGCGCGGTCGTCTACTGATAGTCCTCGTTCAGCGCCTTGAGAAAGGCGGTCAGCGCCGGAATATCCACGGTTTGTAGTGCGATGCCGCGCAACTCGGGTGCCGCGTTCCGCACCGTCCCCGCGCGCGCTTGCGTCGAGATGTCGCGATAAAACGTCATGACGTCCTCGACGGTATTGAATTGGCCGTTGTGCATGAACGGCTCTGAATGATTCAGGTCGCGCAGCCCTGGTGTTTTGAAGCGTGCGACGGCGCGATCCAGCAATGTCGCATCCGGAGTCGCACAGGGGCTGGCCCCATCGCAAAGGAGTGCACGGATTTTTGCCTGCGGTGCGGGCATGTCCGGATTCGCGAACACATTCCACACGCCGAGGTCCGTTAAGGTGGGATTGCCGGCAACAGGGATTGCCCGGAACGGTTCTAGCGCGGCAGGATGCTCCTCGCTTGCCGGGAGATATTGATTCGGCGCGGCATTGCGTGCCGCGAGCGACGGGATCGAGAGGGTTGCAAACTGCCCGGCGCCGTGGATGGCGTCATATTCTTTCTGCGTCGTTCCCGTGTTGTGCAGTTTGAAGTCGGTAAAGTGCGGAGCCTGGTGGCAGGCGATGCAATTGCCGATGCGGCCGGCTGCCAACTCTGGGCCAGAGGGTGGCACAGTCGTCGGTTCGGCCAAGAAGATCTTGAGTCCGTCCAACGCTGTGGCATCGAACACGAACGGTTGGGTATGGAATTGAAACGCGCCGTCAGGGCGATTCGGATTTGACGTGACGAATTGTAATGTCCCCGCCGCTTGGCGGGCGGCAATTGTTTGCCGCAAACGGCGGCTGTAGTCCAGAGCCGTCTCATTGGCATCCGGTTGGGCCGGCAACCCGTTGCGCTCCACAAATACGTCGTAGGGCGAGCGAATCGGGACGTTGTTGTCGTCGTTTTTCATGAAGACGAGGCCTTTGACGTAGGCCGAGACGACCTTCACCACGGCAGTAAAAATCTCCTGATCGCTCGCGGATCCGACGAATGCCCGGAACTCTGGCGGGAGTCGGAACTCGTCCGGAATGTCCGCGTGATTGCCCGTAAAGAGTGTGCGGTAGGGGAGGCCGTCGAATTGTTTGGCGAGGTCGCCCTTCCCATCGTCGGCCCGCACGATGCGGGCGATATGGGCGATGGCCTGTTCGCGTTCGCCGGGCACCCACCCAAGATTGCGGCCGGTGAAGGTGGCGGCGACGAGATCCTCCATCGAATTAAATTCGGCGTCGTGGTGGAAAAGCGGACCGTCGGGACGATCCAGCGAGGCGTTTACCAATGGAGGCGAATTCCGCGGCGCGTGCGTTTTGGCGTCCGTCCGAGCGGGCACCGGACTACGGCGCGCGAAGTCGGCGTAGGACCGCATGCCGCCGCCGGGTGACGCGACGGTATCGTCGACGAGATGGCAGGCGCGGCAATTCATCGACTGCCCGCGGAAGGGTCCGTCGAGCGGCGCTCCGGACGAAAGCGTTTCGAGCGTGTCCATCCCTGGATCGCCGGCAGCCGCATTATTCGGGTCTCCGCCGTTTTCGACGAAGGTCTTAAAGGCCTGCGCAAAGCGCGTTTCCAAAAACAGTCGTTCGCCCAGCGACTCTTCCGCACCCGCTGTGCCGGCAATTTGCGGTGTGACGGGAGTCGGCGTATTGCCGCCGGAACAGCCGGCTGCAAGCAGACATCCGCCGGCGAGGAGCGACAGGAATCCTTTCCGAGAAACACTGTGACGGGGTGAGATGCATGTGCCCTGTGTCATACGTGGTGCCTTCCTCTCGACCAATGTGACGTGCCGCTCTGTGAAGGGCGGGGGGCCTGCGCGTGGCGCGGGCGCCCCGCCCAGCAGAACAGGGGGGCACAACCCTGTCCTGCTGTCGCTCTTAGCCGTTCGGCGCGGATGCGATATCTCCGGTGACCACCAAACAGGACACGATGCTCGTGCAGCGATTCACGAGTGCCGGGTCTAATTGGGAGCCGGCGACGATCCGCAGCAACCCCAGCGCGGTGGCGAGGTCCGGACCATTCGTTCGTGAAATACGTGTGTGCGGTTCCGACATCGGCGGCGTATCAACCGCGCTGGTGGCCGGATAGAGAAACGCATCGAAGGTATCGGCCACCGCCAGAATGCGCGCACCCAACGGTATGAACGTTCCACGTAGCCCGTAGGGATACCCGCAACCGTCCCACCGTTCGTGGTGGTGGGCGATCCAGAGCGCCGCCCTCCGTAAAAAGGAAATGGGCTCCAGCAGTTCGGCGCCGGCTCGCGGATGGCTTTGGTACAAGGCGAATTCGGCGGCGGACAATTCACGCGTTTCATCCAAGAGATGCGTGGGTAAGGTCAGCAATCCAATGTCGTGCACCAGTGCCGCCAATGTGAGGTCCATCAATTCGTCCGCGTGCAGCCCAACGGCCAGTCCAATGCGATGCGCGAGATCTGCGGTGCGACGGCCGTGTCCTTGTCGACGCATCGAGTTGCCTTCGATCAACAGGACCAATTCACGGACAGCGCGGAGGATCGCGGTACGATGGGCGCCGACCATCGGCTCGCCGAAATCCAAAGCCGCAAGATCGCTCAAGAGGCTGCGAAGATTCCCACTACTTCGACTGTGCAGGCGGGTGCGGTGCATCGACCATCCTCCTCTCATATGGGGCGCGCCGTCCGTGGCGGCCACAAAAAAAGCCCATGACCATCCGCTGGTCATGGGCTCTGGGTGAACAACCGCTGGCCTCTGTGTTCAGTTGTTACGAAGGAACTCGAAGAGAATCAGTGCGCCTCTTTGCCTGCGATAAATGGTTGCTTCAACATCCACATTTCGTACATCGGGATCGCGAAGAGTCCCAAAAAGCTGACAAACATCAGCATGTCGCCCGTCAGCATCGTCATCACGAATACAGGGGACACGTAGGCGATCAACCAGGGGGACGACAAATCCAACATTACTCCGAGGAACGACGCGTAGGTCAGGCCGATCTTTATTCGGTCGCTCACGCTGGTGAGGTACAGCACATGGACCAAGATCATGAACACCACCGGCATCGTGAAGAGGTGGAAGTGGGTGATCTCCGCCAATTCACGGAACGACATCGGCTCGCCGAACGTGACGTCCGACCCGCGATAATGCTCCGCGATGCCTTGGATCGATAGCGCGGTCATGCTGTGCGCCCAATAAAACGAAAAACAAAACCCGACCAACATCAATACCAGGAACAGCGTGTACACCAGCCGGATGTGGCGGTCTGTGTCGCGCAGGCGAAACTTCGCGTTAAAATTTCGCATGCGTGTCGCAGCCGGACCGTCGGTCAGTTGCCGAACAGAGTGCCGAAAAATCCTTTGTCGCTCTTCTTGGCGGCTACGCGATCGCTACCCACGCCTTGCGGCTTCAAATACAGCTCGTCGATCAGCACTAGGGCGCGTTTGACGCCGGCGCTCATGGAGCGTACGGACATGGTGGCGCCGCTGATGTTGATGATGTCCTTATTGATACGGATCGGGTCAGCGACCGTCTTGCCTTCGTACTGGACGTTGAATCGTTTGGTGCGCACTTCGCTGCCGCGCGCTTCGCGGAAGACGAGCAGCTCGACTGCGGTGCATTGGCCGTGTTCGTCCGACGCCACGAGATAGGTCATGGGCTTGTGTTTGCCGATGGTATTTTGCACTAAGGCGTAGCCGTCGAGATGCGCGCCGCTCCGAGCGACGATGACCGTGAAGGTCTCCTCGGGAAACTTCCAGCCGATCCGCTCTTCGATGGCGGCCTTTTGCGCCGGCGTCAGGTGATGCGTCTCCGTCGTCAGACTGTCCGACTTTGGAAAGGCCAGCTTCACGGCTTCCTCTTCCGACAGGAAGACTTCGGCGTGCGACATTTCCTGTTCGGTGAGATACCGCTTGAGCTCGCTGTCCCAAATGCGGTCGGCCTGCGCAAGAGCGGGCAGGCCGCACACCGTCAGGCATGCGAGAAGGCCGATGGTCGGGAGCCGGCGTGTTATGTGGCTGAACATCCCTGGTCCTTCAGTTTGGTGTGAATACGACTCAACACTTCCGTCATCGATTGTTCCGACGGTTCGATCGGGCTCCACTTCGTCGCTTGCGAGGTGACGCCGCCGCGCGCGTGCCAACGTTGCCGTTCTTCCACGACACGCACGGCATTGGCGCCCGCGCCTTGTACGATATCGACGGTCATCCGGGCGCGCTCACGATTGCCGAAGCCTTCGCGGCCGAACAGGCCGAATCCGCGCGACGTGCCTTCGAGATCCACCCAGCCGGTTTCAATACGTCCGCGCTCTTTGTCCTGCGAGGTCAGCGGCACACTTTTCATCGTCTGCAACGTGGCGTCCCACACGGTATCGTAGGGGCAGGCGAAGCCCTGTTCGCGCCCGCCGTTGAGCGTGGCGCAGCCGCTGACGAGGAGGCCGACTGCCATGATGAGGTATCCGATCCTGCCCATGTGACACTCTTTCTTCTGCGATCGGCGTCTCGCTCCGAAGAGCGAGACGCCGGTGAACCACGGATGCCTAGAAGTACGTCGCAACCGACAACACGACGGCGCTGTCATGGATGCGCTCGCTGGTGTTCGGGTTAAACGCCTTCGGCATGTACTGATAGCTGATCTTGAACACCGTATCTTCGATCGGACGGTAGTTCAGGCCGAAGGAGATCTGCTCCAAGCGCCCCTGATTTTCGCCGCGATTGTCCATGTTCAAGTTCACGCGGTCGTAACGCACCACGGCGGTGAAGGTCGACCCTTCGCCGAAGCGCTTGGGTGACCACCGCGCCAACCACTGGGGCATAAAGTGGTAATTGCCTTGGATGTAAAAACCCGACATCCGCTGCGGCGGCGCCGCGGCGGAGTTGAACGTATTGAGGCCGCTCAGCAACGTGCCCGGCGCAAAGCCGGTCGTGTTGCCGGGAATCGCGCGGGAGTTGCCGCGTGCGTAGGCCCAGGCCGCTTCGCCCAAGAGTTCGAAGGGACCACGCTGCAGGGTCCAGTCGATCGCTGCGATGCTCAACGGGTTGTAGCTGGTCGGCGATTGATTGCCGAAATAACCGGATCCCGCCACTTCCACACCGAGCATGGGGCTGAAGGCCATGCGGCCGGAGACCGCCTTGCCGTTGTTGATGTCCAATCCGTCGTCGGACGGGCACTTCCGTTGGCGCGAGCGCCGCGTGCCGTCTTCCTCGCGGATACGCGGGCTGCCGTCGGTGTTGTATCCGCAGGGGCCGGTCGTGACGTAGAACTCATAGTCCAATTTGTTCGTACGGCCCGGGTAGAGGGTGCCGTAGAAACCCGCGCCGGTTTCGGCCATCGTCGAAGGGATGACGAGACGGCTCACCAGCGGACGATCCGTGAGGTCGTTCAACGGCGAGTCGTGCAAGAGGTTGAACTTACCGATCGGGATCAACAGGATACCCGCACGGAGGTTGAAGGGCTCGCGAATCAAGTAGTCGACGTGCGCAAACTCCAGGCCGATTTCGGCGCCCTGTGTCGCGTCTTCGCGAATGCCGTGTTCGATTTCCAACTCGGCTGCGAACTTCACATGCTCCGTCACGTCGGCGTAGATAAACGGGACGAACCGCTGTTGATCGAACCCGTTAGTGGTGCCGTTGCCGAATCCGCCGGTTTCCAACACACCCTTGCGGTGGCTGCGGAACTGCATGTCCATGTAGCCGCCGACGATCGCCTTCGGCGCCGCGACGAACGGCTTGGCGTACACCAACCGTCCCGATCCGGTGGAGCCGAACGACAGGGCGGGTTGTGCATCCGTCCGGCGCTCGCGTCCTACTTCGGGGAGCGAGCCGATGCCGGGTTCGCTGCTGTCTGTAGGTGCTGCGGCGTCTTTCCGCTCACGAGAGCCTTCCAACCGCTCGCGCTCCTGGAGCCGCTTGTTGACCGCTTCATCCACCATGCGCTGAATGTCTTCGGGCGTCATGTTCTCCGCCATCGCCGGCATCGCCGACAGGGCCACGAGCAGACAAGTCCCGAGGATTGACCGAATCCTCATGTTACGCCTCCACACTGCAATCGAACGTGATGGGTCTGACTCGGGACTCGCGGGTCTCTGGCCGTATGGACGTGAGATTGACGCACAACGCTCAGGGCATGCTCGATAGGCGGCTCCTTTCCTTGCGGTGGTCATGATTGCTGTTGCGAGACCGATAGCCATGGTCACGAGGGTGTTGGGCGATACGGTCGATGCGTCGATTACGCCGGACTGGCGGCCCAACCCTCGATGGAGCGGAAGGGGATAATGACGATGCGCTTGCAGCGTTTGCACTTAAGTTCCAGACCCTCGGCGCAGATCTTCGCCATCAATTGCCCGCACTCGCAGCGGGTTTCGCAGGCGTCGATGGAAGCGGCGGTTGTACAAGCAGGTGTCATCGTGTTGTGCCGTAGTTGAGAACGATTATTAATATCCCGCAAGTGGGAATCTGGTGTCAAGGGGGATTTTGCGGGCGGAGCGAATTTTTCGTCCCGCCCTGGGCTGGTTGTGCCGCCGGTCGCGAGCGTGTTGTGGGCGAGGAGGCAGATGCGGGGTCTGCACTGGACTTGTCGGATGGAATCATTTTGAATGGGCCGTCGGTCGAAACGTGTCGGCCATGGTCTGGTGGAACGTAGGATACGCATGACGACGAGGATGACGACGAGATGATGAGTGGGTTACGCAGCGCGATGCGAATCCTGTGTGTGGTGGCGATCGGGGGTATGGGTGTCGGCGCCGTCGGCGGTTGTCGCAGTGCACCGCCGCCTGTCCCTAAGCAGTCGCAGGCCTTGGTTAAACGTGTGCAGATGCACATGGGCACCCTCGTGACGTTGACGGCGGTTGCGCCTACGGATGAGGCGGCGCAGCGGGCCGTTGCGGAAGGTTTTCGGTACGTGCGGTATCTCGAAGGGTTGTGGAGTACCTGGATTCCCACGAGCGAACTGTCTCAGATCAATGCGATGGCGGGGAAAGGCTCCGTTGCGGTGAGCGAGAGCACGGCGACCTTGATCGCCGCGTCGTTGGAGGCTGCGCGGTTGACGGAGGGTGGATTCAACATTGCGATGGGGCCGGTGGTCGAGGCTTGGGGGATCAGCAAAGAGCCGCGTGTGCCGTCGCGGAGTGCGTTGGAGGCGCTGCGGCCGTTGCTCGATCTGTCGGCCGTCACGTTGGAGCGCGCCCCCGCGCGTATCGGGGTGACGAAGCCTGGCATGCGTCTCGACATCGGCGGCATCGGCAAGGGGTACGCGGCGGATCTCACAGCGCAGGTCATGCGTGCGCAAGGCGCGACGGCCGGTGTCGTGGCGCTTGCGGGCGATATCGTGACGTTCGGCACGTTGCCGGACAATAAACGGTTTCCGGTCGGCATCCAACATCCGCGGCATCCGGGCGAGGTGCTCGCGACGATCGAATTGCAGGACGAAGCGATTTCCACGGCCGGCGACTACGAGCGTGCCTTCGAGCAGGATGGGCATTGGTATCATCACATTCTCGACCCACGCACGCTCGAACCGGCGCGACTTTGCCAAAGCGTCACGATCGTCGCGAAGGACGGCCTCTGGGCCGACGGGCTCGACACCGGTATTTTTGTGATGGGGCCGGAGCGCGGGATGGTCCTCATCGAAGCGCTGCCCGATGTCGAAGGGGTGATCGTGGATGCGGAGGGTCGCGTGCTGATTTCGTCCGGTTTGCGTGAGCGCGTGAAGGTCACTGCAGGAGTAGAGACGGCGCCCCTCGCGCCCGCGACACGTTAGTGCAGCGAGAAACGAATCGGCAGATGCAGCGAGATACGGTCTTTCCCTAGGGGGCGATCCAGCGTCAGCGGCGAGAGGCGGCGCAGAAGTGCGAGCGCTTCCTGATCCAAACTCTCGTGGCCGGACGAACGGACCACGCTGGCGTCGATCAAATCGCCTGCCGCGGTCACCGTCACCTTCACCACGACTTTTCCTTCCCAGGCATTCAAGCGCGCATCGGCGGGATACCGAATCGCCTGCGCCACTTGCCCCGTTAGACGTTCCGTCAGCCACCCGAAATCGAGTTTCGCCGTCCGTTGCGGTGCTGTGGGTGACGGTGTCGCCGTATCATTGGCCGTCGATGGCTGCTGCGTCGCCGTAGGCTCGGTTGCTGGACTGGCGGGTACAGTTTCCGTTTGCGCAGGAGGCGCAACAGGTGGGCGAGGTTCGTCGATCGATTGTGTCGGCGGTACGTCGGGAACACGTGCGATGTCTGTCAGAGGCTCCGGTTGGGGGACTGGTTCCGGCGGCTGAGGTGGTTGCGGTGGCGTCACCTGCGCACGTACTTCCGGTTCCGCTTGTGGTTCCGGCGGTGGCGGTGGAGTCGGCATCTCGCGCACGGTGGGTTGCTCGATGGTTTTGGCTGGAGGCGCGGGCGGCACATCCACGGGAGGCGGCGCCGGTGCAACGTTGTCGCGAGGCGCAGACGCGGTGGGTGATGGAGTCGCAACAGGCTGCGGTGCGCTGGCCCGTCGCGCCGGTTGAGCCGGGGCGGATGGTGCAGGAGGAGGAGGCGCTGGGGCTGTTGCTGTCTGAGGCGCTGCTGTAGGCACGTCCGTTTGCTGAGTAGCCTCGCTTTGGACATTCGGTAACGTGACCGACCAGTGGAAGGTGTCCGGTGGCGTCGGCGCGTGCAGCGATTTGACGAACAGCAAGGCGAGTGCGATCAGCAGGCCGTGGAAGAGCAGCGAGGCGATCCACGCGACGCGATCGTTCCGCAGTCGGCTGCGACGCACCTCATGAGGACGAGGAGTCTCGTGGTTGGAATCGTGCTGCGATGGGGAGCCGGCGCTCGTGGCGCGCATGGCGATCGTGCTCAGGACCGAACGACTTCGAGGCTGACTTGTTGAAAGCCAAGTCCACGCACTTCATCCACCACACCGACGAACCGTTCGAGCAACGTCACCTTGTCGGCGCGGACCAGCACCAGCGACTCGCGTTTGTGCGGCGCGAGCGCGGACTTGAGTTCGTCGATGGTCATCGACTTATCGTTCAGAAAGAGTCCGCCTTCCGCCGTGATCGTGATGACCAGCGGGACATCCTTCCGGTCGCCGGCTTCTTTTGCTTTGGCGAGGTCGACGGGAATGTGGCCGGTGGTGATGAAGGTGGCGGTGGTCAAGACGATGACCAACAGCACCAACATAACGTCGACCAACGGAATGACGTTGATCTGATTGAGTTCACGATCCATGTTGCACGCGATGCAAGGTCAAGAGTTCGCTGACGCGGCGACGTAAAATATTGTTCATCACGACGCAGGGAATGGCGACCAGCAGGCCGACGGCGGTCGCCTTCAACGCAAGGCTCAACCCCACCATGATCGTGCTCACCGCCATCTGCCCCGACGATCCCATGGTATGGAACGTCATCATGATGCCGAGCACCGTGCCGAGCAAGCCGATGTAGGGCGCATTCGCCGCGACGGTGCCGATGACCACCAACCGTTTGGTGAGGTCGATCTCGAAGAGTTGGTGATTCGGGAAGGCGCGCGGGTCGACGCGTCGGTAATACAACCAGCGTTCGATGCCGACCGCGACCGACCAGAGGCTCAAGCAGACCAGCAAGCCGATGATGCCGTAATCCACCGCTTCTTTAAGTAGATCCATGTCGAGACTCCTGATGGTGTGCGGACGTGACGGCTACCGATAGCTGAAGCGCCGAAGGCCTGTCAACACACGCTGCCGAATCGCCGCTCACACAGCGGGTGCGGATGGTGCAGCGGGTGCAACAGTCGGCGCGAGCCGTTCGAATGCCGTCGAACGACCGGACTTAGTCGGCGTCGGCGGTCGGCGGCGTATCGCCTGCAACGGTGGTGGCGCCTGGTGCCGTGGGCGATGCTGCCGAACGGCCGACGGTTTGCCCGGCATCGGGAAAGATCACCGTATGCGAGGCTTCCACGCGTAATGCGACGCGGGTGCCTACCGGAAAGACGTTGGTAGAAAGTTCGCTGCAGTGCACGGTGCGTCCGGAGTGCAGACGCACGCGGTAGAGATTTTCGGAGCCGCGAAATTGCCGCGACGCGACGACGGCTTGCCCGGACGGAGACGGCGAGAGATGCACGTCATCCGGCCGAATCATCACGACGACGGAGGTGCCGGTCGCGAGTTGTTTCTGATTCGGAAATGTTCCGAGTTCGGTCGTCACGACATCCTGTTGCACGACGCCGGGGAGAAAATCCGCCTGCCCGACGAACTCCGCGACGAAGACCGACGACGGCACGTGGTAGAGCAACTCCGGTGTGTCCAGTTGCTCCAAGCGGCCGCGGCTCAACACGGCGATGCGGTCGGCGATCGCGAACGCCTCTTCGTGATCGTGCGTGACAAGGATCGTCGTGGTGTTGGTGCGCTTCAGCAGGCTGTGGAGTTCGTGACGCATGTGCGCCGCCATGTCGGGGTCAAGATTGCTGAACGGTTCGTCCAGCAACAGGATAACGGGATGGTGCGCAAGCGCACGGGCTAACGCGACACGTTGTTGTTGGCCGCCGGAGAGTTCGTGCGGATACCGTCGGTCGAAGCCGGTCAGCCCGGTCAGCTGCAACAGTTCGTCGACGCGCGCGCGTCGCTTCGATGCATCCAACGCTTGCAGTCCGAACGCGATATTGTCGCCGACGCGGAGGTGTGGGAACAGGGCGTATTCTTGAAACACCATCCCCACGCTGCGCTGCTCGGTGGAGATCATCTCGTGCGGCGACGACACGAGCCGGCCGCCCAAGCGAATCTCGCCGGCCGACGGGCGCTCGAATCCGGCGATTGCGCGCAGCACCGTCGTTTTGCCGCAGCCGGACGGGCCGAGCAAACAGACGATTTCGCCGGCACGCACGGAGAGCGAGACATCCGAGACGGCGGCGCGCGTCGATTCGTAGGCGCAGCTGAGGTTGCGGAGTTCCAAGACGACCGGATGATCGAGGCGGATACGTGGCGCGTCCGCGACGGACGCGGCGGCGCGCTCCAACCCATCGGGCGTGGCGGGCGATGAGGGAGACTCGCCGGATTCTCTGCGCATCAGTGGGTCGCCTCCGGTCGCCGCCAATCGCGTGAGACGAGCAACGCGAGGGCGGGCAAACTGATCAGCACGATCAACAGGGCCGGCGCCGCCGCCAATTGATACAACTCTTCGCTGGCCTCCAGCCATACTCGCACGGCGAGCGTGTCGAAGCCGACTGGGCGCAGCAGCAGCGTCGCGGGCAACTCCTTCATACACTGCAAAAACATCAAGATCCATGCGCCGAGAAATCCGTTCCAGATCAGCGGAATCGTCACGCGGCGGATCGTCCCCCATAACGTCGCGCCGAGCGTCCGTGCCACCTCTTCTACGTTCGGCGTCACCTGTTGGATTGCCGGTTCGAGCGACTGCAGGCCCGCCGGCAGATAGTGTACGACGTAGGCCATGATGAGCAGTCCGATTGTGCCGTAGGAGCCGGGAACAAGCGCCATGGCGAGGACGAGCAACGCTAGGGCAGCCACTGGACCGGGGAGCACGTACCCGGCGTAGGTCGCATGCAAACACACGTGGTTCAACCAGGTCGGTCGCCGTGTCGCGAGGTAGGCGACGGGGAGGCCGAGCAACACGGCGGCCGTGGCGGCCAGCGCGGAGAGCCACACCGTGTTCCAGGTGAATTCGAAAAAGCGTTGGTCGATGGCGCCGCTACGGAGCGCATCGAGGCTCCAGGCGACGAGCCACCCGGCGGGAATGCCGAACGACAGCAAAAAGACGAGCGCGGCATAACCGGTGGCCATCCATTGTTGTGCGGGCGAGCCGGTGCGTCGCGGCGCGGGACGAAACCGTCCACCGGTCTGATAAAACCGGCTGCGTTGCCGGAACCAGCGCTCGAGCACAAAAAGCGTGATAGCGGATACCACGAGCAACAGACTGAGGACGCTGGCGGCTGCGTAGTTGTACCGCCCTGTCATCTGTTGGTACACGGCGTAGGTCAACGTTTGGTAGCGCAGCAACGAGACCGCGCCGAAATCCGAGACGACGTACAGAACGACCAGCGAGAGGCCCGCAAAAATCGACGGACGCAACAGCGGCAACGTGATCCGGCGAAACGTCCGCCAGGCACTCGCGCCGCAGGCCCGCGCGACCTCTTCGAACGACACGTTGGTACTCAGCAGCGCCGTGCGCGTCAGGAGATAAACGAACGGAAAGGTGTCCAGCGCCATCACCAGTGTCGCGCCCCAATAGGATTGCGGCGAGAAGATGTGTTGGTCCGGTCCGACGAGTTGCTGCCAGAGTCGATCTGCCGGGCCGTCGTGCCCAAGCAGATGCGCGTAGACGTACGCGAGGACGTAGGTCGGCATGGCCAGCGGCAGGACCAATGCCCATTCCCACAGGCGACGCCCTGGAAAGTCCAGACGGGTGACGAGCCAGGCCAACGACACGCCGAGCAGCAACGTCAGGATGCCGACGCCGGTCGCAAGCGTCGCGGTATTCCAAAGCAGTTCCGGCAGGCGTGTGCGCCAGAGTCTCGACCAGAGTGCGGGATCGGCGGTGACGGCGCGGTAGCTGACGTAGAGCAGCGGGAGCGAAAGCGCAGCGGCAATGACGATGACGAGCGGTTGCAGCGGGGACCACAGCCGAACTCGCAGGGCCGTGGTGCTCATGACAAGAGTGCTGCGCCGCGAGGACGGCTAGCGCAGTCCGGCGTCCTCGATCAGGTCCATGGTCGGCTCGCGTAATTCCGCCAACTTGGCGAGCGGAACGAGCGCAGCGCGGAAGGACGCACGGGGTTTCAACGCCGGATCCGCTTTGACTTCGGGATGCAGAGGATATTCTTTGTTCAGGTCGGCGAAGAGTTTTTGTCCGGCCTGCGCCACCAAAAATTCGACGAGCAGTTTCGCCTGCTCCATATGCGGCGCATGCTTCAACACGCCGATGCCGGTGACGTTCATGATGGCGCCCATGCCGCCGTCTTGTTGATCGGGGATGGCGACGGCGATCGGAGCCGAAGGATCGCTCGCCAATTGGCGGTGCACATAATAGTGGTTCACGATGCCGAGCGGCACTTCGCCCTTGGCGACCGCCTCGACGATTTGCGAGCTCTTGCCGTAGACGCGAGTGCCGGCGTTCCGTTTGAGACCAGCCAAAAATTCCTTCGTCTTTGCGTCGCCGTGCGTCGCCTTGATCACCGACACCCCGGCCTGCAGATATTCGCTACCCGCGTTGGGAATCGCGACCTTGTCCTTCCACTTGGGCAGTGCCAGGTCGAGCAACGACGGGACGTCTTCCGCCTTCACCTGTTTGGTGTTGTACACCACGATCCAGAATCGGCCGGACAAGCCGATCCAGCTATTGTCGGCGGCGCGGTATTGCGCGGGAATCGCGCGGTCGACCTCGCGTAATGCCAGCGGACGGAACAAGCCGAGTTCGCGGGCACGTTCCAAGCTGCCCGCATCGTTCGTGATCAGCACGTCGGCCGGGCTCCGGGCGCCTTCCATCTGCACACGATTCACCAACTCCGTGGTACCGGACGAGAGCAGTTGGATCTTGATGCCGGTTTTGCCTTCGAAGTCGTCAAGGACGGGTTTGATCAAGCGTTCCGCGCGACCCGAGTAGACGACGAGCGTATCGGCGGCGTCGGCAGCCGGCGCTGTGCCGATGCCGAACAGCCCGGCCACCAGACAGATTGCGGACAGCGCGTACGCGATCATACGTGAAGAGCCGGTCACCGGGGCAGCTACGAGCGGACGATTCGTCATCGCGGCACGGTAACAAAGGCGCGGCGTGTGGGTCAATCGGCGGCGAGGTGGCCTACGTATTGACGGAAGGTGCTTGGGGCGACGCGAAAGGGAAAGCGAAGGCGTGAGTCGGGTCAGTTCCGGCATTTCGAGCAGAGCCCGTACAGTTCGAGCTTGTGCATCGTGATCGTGAACCCATGGTCTCCGGCGATCTGTTCCTGCATCCGCTCGATCTCTTCGTTCTCGAATTCGACGATCTTGCCGCAGCCGGTGCAGATAAGGTGGTCGTGGTGCCCTTTGTGCGAGACGTTGTCGAATTGCGTCTGCGAGCCGAAGTGCCGGGCTTGGGCGAGGCCCACGTCGCAAAACAAATTCAACGTGCGGTAGATGGTCGCGAGGCCGAGGTGCGGATCCTTCCGCGCGAGTTCGTGGTACATCTGCTCGGCGGTGATGTGTTCCTTCTTCAGGAATTCCACCAAGATCAACTCGCGCTGACGCGTCAGCTTGAGATTGTTCTTCGCGAGATGGCTGCGGAGCGCCTCCATCTCTTTCTCTTTTTTATCCTTGACGGATTTTGTGGTAAGGGACCGGCCGGGCATGGGGCGCATTACAATACGAAACGCGCAAAGCGGTCAAGAGGGGCCGTGCCTGGCGCGCGCGTGCCGTGGGCCGATTGCGTTGACCGGCCGTCGGGCGCTGCGTATAGTGCAACGCCGTTCGTTCGTTGCTCGTCGCCACACAAGGAGAAGGCACTGCGATGCGTCAAGCGCACCACATGACCATCGATCGGGCATTGTTGCTGTACATCCTGCACCTGATCGAGCCGCACGGGTTGTATAACGACGTGCGGCTGCAGCAGCTCTGCTTTTTGTGCGAACTGCAACTCTTCAGTAAGGGCTTTCGCGCGCTGCACTTCGAGTTTTTCCGATTCGCCTACGGCGCGTTCAGCAAGGATCTCGACAACGATCTGCTGTCGTTGCGGCGGAAGGAAAAGGTGGAGAATTTTTCGGTGGTCGAACAGGTGGTGGAGGAGATCGTGCCGCTCATCACGGCGAGCGCCGACGCGCACGAACCGAACAAGCACAGCTTGGAATTGATTCAGGCCGTGGTGGCGACCTACGCCGCGCAGGATACGACGCAGCTCACCAAGTCGGTGGAAGATGTAGCGCTGACGACCCCGGAGCAGCCGGAGTTGAAGCTGCCGATCCGCGACATTTCATTTCATACGATCATGCTCGTGCCGCACCGTATCGAAGTGGCCAACGAGTTTACGCTGCCGCCGCGTGACCTGGCCAAGCTCAACAAACTGATGGGCTACTGACGCTTACCTCGACACTCAGCACTTCTCTTCCCCTTACACCTTGTACAGCTCGCCGTATTTGTTCTCGACGTAGGTCAGCCAGGGATCGGGGCTGAGCGGGCCGCCGGTGATTCGCTCGACCAATTTCTCCGCGGTGAACATCCGTCCCCAGTGGTGGATCTTTTGCTGGAGCCATTGCCGCAGGATGGTCAAGCGGCCACCTTCGATATCCCGCTCCAAATTCGGCAGCTCGATCTTTGCCTGGTTATAAAACTGCACAGAGTACAGATTGCCCAACGTGTAGGTCGGGAAATAGCCGAAGGACCCCATGGACCAATGGATGTCCTGCAGCACCCCGTCGGCGTCGCGTTCCGGCACCACGTTCAGGTAGCTCCGCATTTTGTCGCGCCAGAGGTCGGGCAGGTCGGCGACCTTGGTGTGCCCTTCGATCAACCCCTGTTCGATTTCGAAACGCAGCATGACGTGCAGGTTGTAGGTCAACTCGTCGGCCTCGACTCGAATGAACGAGGGCTGCACGCGGTTGACGGCGGCGTACAGCTGTTCCATCGAGGCGCCGGCCAATTGCTCCGGGAACGTCTGCTGGAGGAGAGGGAAGAAGCAGCGCCAAAAGGCCTTCGAACGCCCGACGCAATTTTCCCACAGCCGCGATTGGCTTTCGTGAATGCCGAGCGAGATCGAGTCGCCCAGCGGCGTGCCGTAGTGCCGCGGGTTCAGGCCCTGATCGTAGAGGCCGTGCCCGCCCTCATGGATACAACTGTAGAGACAGGACGGCAGGTCCTGTTCGAATACACGCGTGGTGACGCGGACGTCGGTCGGATGGAACGAGGTCGTAAACGGATGCGCCGAAACATCTAAACGCCCCTGCTCGAAGTTGTAGCCCATCGCCGTGAGCACGAGCCGGCCGAATTCCAATTGGCGCGCGTGGTCGTAGGTTTTATGGAGCAGGCTGTCGTCGATCGTAACAGAACTGGCCAACACACGTTTGAGGAGCGGAACGAGCCGCGCTTTGATCTGCGCAAACAACGGCGTCAGCGTCGTGACCGTGGAGCCCGGTTCGTAGAGGTCGAGGAGGGCGTTATACGGCGAACCCTCGTAGCCGAGGTAGCCGACCTCTTCCTTCTTGAGGGCGAGGATTTCGCTGAGGCTGGGCTCGAATTCCGCAAAGCGGTTGTTCGCGCGGGCTTCGACCCAGACCTGCTGCGCCAACGACGTGGTGCGTCCCATGCGTACGACAAAATCGGACGGCAACTTTTTTGCGCGCGAGTAATCGCGCCACACTTCACGCAGGAGCGCGCGCCCTGTTTCGTCCCAGGCGTCGCCGGGGCGGTCCAGCGGTGCGCCGGTTTCGAGATCCACCCACTGGCCGAGCAATCGTTCTGTCTCCGTCGCGACGAGGCGTTCGTGCGCCAAGCCTTGCAGCGTTGCGATCTGATCGGCGCGGGCCGCGCCGCCGCCGGCGGGCATGTACGTTTCCATGTCCCACGAGAGCAGGGACGAGGCGCTGTTGATATGCTGAATGTCGCGCAGGCGCGCGCAGAGGGATTCAAGTGTGGCGAGAGTTGCCATAGCCGGTCTCCTTCGTCATGATGCGGGCCATCCTAGCAGGATGGAGAAAATCACTGCCAGCATTGTCTTCTGCGCGAGCTGCGCGCGAGACGATGGCGTGACGCGGATAGATGGGGAGTGTGTGTCGATGGACGATCTGGTGCATCCGGCGATCGAAACCTACTGTGCCGACCATTCCATGGCCGAGTCGGCCGCCTGCCGAGCCTTACGCGAAGAAACACAGCGAACGATGGACGACGCGCGGATGCTCACCGGGCCGTACGAAGCGGCGTTTCTGAAGCAGATGGTGCGGCTGACGCGCGCGCGGCGCGTGCTGGAGATCGGTATGTTCACGGGCTACAGCGCGCTGTCGATGGCGGAGATGGTGCCGCGCGACGGCGAGGTGATCACCTGCGAGCTCGACGATGAACCGATCGCGCTGGCGCGGCGCGCGTTTGCGCAGAGTCCGCATGGCCGAAAAATCCGTGTGTTGCATGGTCCCGCGCTGGAGACGTTGCGCGAGGTAGCAGGCCCCTTCGACGTGATCTTCATCGACGCGGATAAGCAAAATTACCCTAACTATTACCGGCGTGCGCTGGAGCTGTTGGCGCCGACCGGTGTGATCCTTGTCGACAACGTGTTGTGGTCCGGCGACGTGTTGCAGGACCCGGCGCCCGACGACCGGACCCGCGCCATTCAGACGATGAATCGGTTGGTGGCGGACGATCCGCGTGTGCAGGCTGTGCTCGTGCCGATCCGCGACGGTTTGTCGGTGATTACGTGGCGTGCTGGTGAGGAGGTCGGCGTATGAGCGGGCCGACGTCGCAGGGGCCTCGTGCGTCCAGCGCCGTCGCCTACGCTGCGTTGACGATCGCCGCGGTGGTCTGGGGCGGGTCGATCGTCGGACAGAAGTATGCGCTGAGTTCGTTTTCAGCCGTCGAGGTGTCGGTGTTTCGCGGTATCGGCGCGTTGCTGATTTTGATTCCGTTGTGGTGGGTGCAGGAAGGCAAGGTCGTGGCGGTGCAGGGGCGCGATGTTGCGATCCTCTGCGCGCTGGGACTCGGCGTGTTGGGCAACCACCTGCTGACGCTGTTTGGCCTACGGTACATCAGTGCGGCAAGCGCCGGCGTCATCATCGGGGCGAGCCCGGCGATTACGGCGTTGCTCTCGTCCGTCCTTGTGAAGGATGTCCCGTTCGGCAAGGTGGCGGCGGGGTGCCTGTTGTCGTTTGTCGGTGTGGCGCTTGTGTCCGGACTCGGCGGCGGGGCGGCGGCCGGTGAACAACCGCTGTTGGGCGGCCTGCTCGTGCTGTTAGGATTGGTCAGTTGGGCGCTGTACACGATCGGCAGCGGCGCCATCATGGGACGGCTGTCGGCGTTGACCGTCAATTGGACGACGTTGCTGATCTCGATCGTGCTTCAAGTCCCGTTGCTGTGGTCGGATCAAAAAGTGCTGAACAGCGGATTCGGCGCCGTGCCTGTCGGTGGCTGGCTCGCGCTTGGGTATTTGATCGTGTTTGCGACCGCGCTTGGGCAGCAAGCCTGGTTGTACGGCGTGCAGGGCGTCGGCCCGTCGCGCGCGGGAGTGTTCGTGAATCTGATCCCGGTGTCGGCGTTGTTGTTGTCGGCACTAGTGCTGGGCGAATCCGTCGGGGCGATGGAAATGGTCGGCATCGTTTTGATCCTCGCGGGTGTGTGGCTTGTCGGGTATCAAACGCGCACAGCGCAGGAAGCCTAAGCCACGCGCGTCGATACAATTCTTTGCTGTGGAGCCTTGCGCCGCGCGCGATCCATCGCGCATGACGGCGCCCGCACCACGAGGACATACATGGTTGAACAACGAATCGAAGAAGTCACACAGGCCAATCGCGCGTTTTACGACGCGTTCGAAAGTTTGGATATCGCTCGGATGGACCAGGTCTGGTCGCATCAGGAATATGTCACGTGCATTCACCCCGGCTGGGCGCTGCGCGAAGGCTGGCCCGAGGTGCGTGATTCCTGGGTGCTGATTTTTAACCACACCTTCAAGATGTCGTTTCAGTTGAGCGAGGTGCTGGTGCAGGTGGCGGGCGATGTGGGCTGGGTCGTCTGCACGGAAAACCTGACGACGGAACAAGACGGCTCGACCGTCGAGAGTCGCGTCCTCGCGACCAACTTGTACGAACGTATCGGCGACGAGTGGAAGCTCATCCACCACCACGGCAGCCCGGTCATGGGCGGCGGATAAGCCAGGACAGTCTTCGGGGCACACACACAGGGGGACGGCATGAGGCCGTCCCCCTTTTTTGTTGTGGCCGGGTTCGACGACGTTACGCCGCGAAGCGGGCGGCGCCACGCTGCCGCGCGGTTTTGTTCGTGCGTTTGCGCGCCGTCAAAAACTTTTTCCCCAGCTTCTTGCGGGTTGAGGGGGCCGCGTAGTTCTTGAAGCGCGGGAAAAGTTTTTCCTCTTCCTCGTCCAGGTGATGGTCGAGAATTTCGCAGAAGACTTTCATTTGCTGTACTTTGCGTGTGGTGTCGCGCACTTTTTTGATGCCCGCCAACACCGTTTCATGCACGCGGTGTTCTTCGTAGCCCTCCAGCACCAAGTCGTCGAAGGTCGGATTTTTCGCCAACAATGAGAGGAACGTCTGTTCCTCGGCGTGGACGTGGGACGTGACCGTCTTTTCCAATTCGGCGAACGCGTTCATTTGCTGCGCCGGTGTCGCCTTTTGAGATTTCACCTTGTCCATCAAGGTGCGGAGCAGGTCATGGTCCGCCAACAGCAACTTAATGATGCCGTGGGCGGATTGTTGCGCGGCGCTCGTGGCCAGCTTCTTCAGTGTCGTCATGGGAGTCTCCTTGTGCGTCGTCAATCTCGTTGTGAGTGTCTGCGAAGGCAAGACTATACAACGGGCGGGCGGCGCCACACTGGGAAAAGCCCTTGCTGGAGGGAGCGGCTATCGCGGGTGAACTCTGTGTGGGGAGAACAGTGGATCAGGAAATAGTATTTGGACTAGTGGAAGCAGCAGAAGGCGGGTAAGCGGCTCCTGTAGGTCGAGCAGTGTGTGCTGCTCGACCTACAGGGAACTTGCGAGTGGTTATGGCGTGGGTGAGGACCCTTCGCGAGCGGTCAACTCTCCGAGCGACATCTGTTGGGCTGTGCCCGTGCTCGTGAGCGACACGTTGATATCGGACGGGTCGAGCGAGTAGCCGCCTCCGCTGACCAAGTCGACCACTAAGCCGATGATTCCCCCGAATACGGCATTTCCGAGCAGCCACCATGATACGCCGTGGTCAACTTTTACGGTCTGTTCCTGGTATCCGTCCTTTGTCAGGACGACGGTGTGGTCTTTCTTGCGCTCGACGTCGACCGTCATCGGGGTTACGCCGCGTCCTGCGCCGTCGACGACGACCGTGGCGCCTGGTGGGTTCGACTTGATGTCGAGATCTTCACTCCCTCCCATGTGGATAATCGTGGCGCATCCCGACAAGACCATACTGCAGGCGACGATGGCGGCACTGACGATGATCGACCTCATGCGACCCCTCCTGGCGATGTGACGGACAATGGCGGGCCTGGTGTGGATAACAATGCCCGTACACACATCGTATGCAAGGATAGGGATCCGAGCTATAAAAACGCGATTTCGAGCGCTGCGGATCGTGGTCGTATAGGAAGTGGCGAGAGGTATTAGGCGTGCGGATCTGTCGTTGCGATTGGCGCCAATCGGCGCCTGGCGCTGCCTTCGACCATGATGAACTCGTACACACGGCACTCGATGGGGCCGTTGTACAGGGGGATGCGTTTGGTCGGCGTGAGGCCGATTCCGTGTTGGAGCTCGGCATCGCCGGTGAGGATGTAGGCGCGCCACCCGGCGCAGCGCTGTTTCAGCCAGTTGCCCAATTCCGGGTAGAAGGCACGAAGTGACTCGGTGGCACCGATCCGCTCTCCGTAGGGCGGATTCAGAATGATGACACCAGGCTGCTCGGGCGGTGTGACGGTCAACACATCCTGTTGTGACAACTGAATGCGGTCGGCGACACCGGCGTGGTCGAATACCCGTTGCGCGACTGCGACCATCGACGGATCGATGTCGGACGCAACGATTGACGGCGCCGCGGCAGATGTCGCTGTCTGTTGCGCCCGGGCTTGCGCGCGTTGCCGCTCCCAGAGGGTGCGGTCGTGCGTCAGCCACTTTTCGAACGCAAATTGGCGGGACAAGCCGGGAGCGATTCCGGCGGCGATCGACGCCGCTTCGACGGAAATCGTCCCGCCGCCGCACATGGGATCCAGCAGCGGAATGTCCGGTGTCCATGCGGACAACTGCAATAGACCGGCCGCCAGATTTTCTCGCAGCGGCGCGTCGACGTGGTGGAGGCGATGCCCACGGCGGAACAACGGGTCGCCGGTCGTATCCAAGTAGAGCGTCAAGGTGCGCGCATCGAGGAAGGCGTCGATTCGAACGTCCGGCTTGTTCGTGTCGACGCTGGGACGCTTCAGCCTCGCGTTGCGGAAGGCATCGCACACCGCGTCTTTGATCCGCAGCGTCAAAAAATCTAGGCTCTTGAGCGGGCATCGCTGCGCGCTGATTTTGACCTTGATGGTGTCGTCGGGGGTAAACCAGGTCGGCCAGGGAATGGCGAGTGCCGCCTCATAGATGTCGCTTTCCGTGCGGTAGTGCGCGCGACTGATTTCCCAGAGGATACGGCTGGCGATACGGCTGTGCAGGTTGGCACGGGTCATCGTCGCCCAGGACCCGCTGAAGCCGACGCCGCCGTCGGTTCGTGTCGTGTCGGGGATATCGAGCCCGTGCAGCTCCTGCTCGAGTATCGATTCGAGGCCGCGCGGGCAGGGCGCAAAAAATCGCCCCTGCACCAATTCGGTTTCCGTCGGTGTCGCGCGTTTGCGTAGGTGAATTTTCGGTGCCATGGAGCGAGGGCCCGTGCGAGGTCGTCAGGTGGTCGTCGGTCGCGTGTTGGGAAGGGCAGGCCGGCGCGTCAGCGGCGGATGACGAGAAAGACGTCCAGAAGATTGTTGGTGTCTTGAGGGACGAGATTGCCGGCGTCCGAGTCGAACACAATCACGGCGCCGTTTCCGCTGATGACCGCATCGGTGCTGTTGCCGGTGGCTTCCTCGCCTGCGGCTGCGAGCGACTGCCTGGTCGTCAGGTTCGTCGTCCGGTCGTGGGCGAAGATGTCGGTCGCGTTGTTGGTATCGTCCGATACGAGGTTGGCGGCGGCGCTGCGGAATGCCACGAAGCGGCCGTCCTGACTGAGTGCGCCGTTGCGCAACGAGCTGTCTCCCGTAGCTTGCGCGCCACCAGCACCGACCGACACGCGTGATGTGGCGTTGCCCGACCGGTCTCGTACAAACACGTCGCGTAGTCCGTTCGTATCGCCGGAGACGAGATTGGTCGCCGTCGAGTCGAAAGTGATGACGGTCGCGTCGCCGTTTATCGATGGGTGTTCGCTGTCGCCACCCGTCGCCTGGGCGCCGTTGGCGCCGAGCGACACACGTTCCGTGGTGCCGGTCACGCGATCGTGGACGAAAATGTCGGAGCGGCCGTTGGTGTCGCCGGATACCAGATTGGTCGCGGCGGAGGCGAAGGCGACGTAGCGGCCGTCTGCGCTGAGCGAGGGATCGGTGCTTCCCGTCGGGCCGGTCGCTTGTCCGCCGCCGGTGACGACGGATACACGTGTGGTGACGTTGGCGTTACGGTCGCGCACAAAGATATCGGAGAGGCCATTCGTGTCGGCGAGCACAAGATTGGTTGCGCTGGAAACAAACGCGACTTGCGCGCCGTCGGCGCTGATTGCGGGCGAGAAGCTCCCGAAGCCGATGGTCTGCGCGCCGCTGTTGTCGAGGGAGACGCGCGAGGTCTCGCCGGTGACACGGTCGTGCACAAAAATATCGGTGGCGGTGTTGGTGTCGTTCGCTACGAGGTTCGTCGCGTCGGACTCGAATGCGACGTAGCGGCCGTCGGCGCTGAGCGCGGGCGCGCGGCTGCTGCCGCCTGTGGCCTGCCCGCCGCCGGTCACGACGGACACGCGTGTGGTCTGGCCGGTTCCGACATCGTAGACGAACACATCTGCCTGTCCGTTGGTGTCGTTAGGAACGAGATTGGTCGCCAACGATGCGAAGGCGACGATCCGTCCATCTCCGCTGACGGCGGGCGTCCCGCTGATGCCGCCGACCGCCTCGACCCCGCCGGTTGCGACGGACGCGCGGAGGATCGCCGGTTGCGGCGTATTGTTGTCCTGGCCGCAGCCCAGCGTGAAGACGGGCAGCAGCAATCCTACGGTGAGGACGGCGCGTGTGGCGCGGTGCGATCTGTCTGTTGAGCTATGACGGGAGTCGGCTCGATGAACAATACACGCGGTGCGGCGGGTTGGTGCCATAAAAATCCTCGACGCACGCAAGACGAACGTATCAGCCATTGGCTTGGGGGACGACGGCCGGTTCTTCGACCTTCACGCCTTTGCGCCACTCTTCCACGATGGCGTCGCGGTCCGGCATCGGCATCGCCGCATACTTCATAAACATCTGCATGCCGCGGCGGCGGCGCCACGTCAGGAAATCCAGAAAATGGGCGCGGCAGACGGAACCGGTTCCCGCTGGGGCATAGACTGACTGTCGGCAGTACTGAATGGTGCACGCATCGCCAGACATATAATTCCTCCGAATGCGGTGAGTATGCCTAACGCCTGTGTCGCTTTGCAACCGAGCCGGTGGATGACGACTTCGGTGCACCGCTCGATACGCGATGTCTCGAGAGCATCGGCAGCCCGCGAACGCATCGGCCGTCTGCTTGCTTTCACGCGGCATGCCCAGGTACCGTAGCCCGGCTTGTCTCCGTGCGGAGTGCGTGCGGTGGGGACGGCGGAATGCACCGAGGCGAAGGAGGCCGAGCATGGGGCTGCAAGTGCTGTCGCTCCTGGGTGCGGCGATGGTGTTGGCCGGGTACGCGATGATCCAGAGCGGCTGGTGCCGCGAGTTGGATTCGGGGTACCTGGCGTTAAATATCGTAGGGTCGGTGTTGTTGGGGATTGTGGCGGTGGCGGAGCGGCAAGTCGGATTTATTGTCTTAGAGTTTGCCTGGGCCGGGTTGGGGCTGATGGCGGCCGTTCGGTCTTGGAAGCAGCGACAGGTCGCCGCAGGGCGGTAGTCGCGCGGCAAACTCGTCGGGAACGAGGAAAGGGGAACAGGTTATGGCAGGGTTGTTGTCGGCGGCGGATATTTTTACGCGAGTGCAGGATGCGGCGGCGGCGGCCACGGGGCCGGACGAAAAGGCGCTCCAGATCGATTTCAATGCGCTGAAGGAGAACATCCACGCGGCGCTCGGCGAGCGGAAGATCGCGCATCTCCATGTGAACAAGTTTTTGCCGGAAGGCTACGAGGATCAAGGGCGGTTCAACGCGTTGATCTTGACGGCCGGCGGCGTGTTTTACGACATGGTCATCGGCGATACGTACTTTCGGTATGACATCGTCTCGGTCAAGGAATTGGACAAGGTGCAGCTGATCGATGCGGTGTGGAATAACCGCGAGAAGCGGCGCGAAGATCCGTTCCTGAGTCTGCGCCTGATGCACGGCGAAGAGGCGCACTTGTTGCTCGCGTTGGACAACGACGAGCGCGCGTCCGTCCTGGCGTTCGCCAAGGCCGTCATCGCCGCCCGCAATCCGGAACAGTAGGGATGTGATCGCGTCTCTCCGCGTTGGCGCTGTAGGTATGTAGGTGGGCACAAGGGAACAGAATGAGCGGAAGTTCCCATCCTGGAGTGAACGTCCAGGCGGTGGGCGCCGATATTGGCTGGATGTGATGGGCCGTCTGGGATGGCGTGCTCGGTATGTAAGGGATGTCGACGCAGAGGAAGTTACAGAGGCCTTCTATCAAGAGATCTCCGACGCATCCGGACGGTTGGTTGAGGTGCACCATAAGTATCCGATAGACTTGGGTCATCAGAAGGTCTAATGCGTATGGAAACCCTCACTCGTCATATAGTGGCCGCTAAGCTCGGCGCCTATCTTCGGCATGAGCTCTCCCAAGACGCCTTAGTGGGGTGGGCTGAGTCGGCGTTGATGAATGGACGCTTCGACCACGATCAAGTCGAGGTACTGCGGGATGTAATCGCGAGAATTGGTGTGGCGGATGTTCGGGCGTTCGGTCTGACGTGGGAGGACTGCGAGGCCCTGCTTCTTCAGCTTGGGTACTCCGCGCGAGTGAATATCGCCGCGAATTCGTAGCCACCAGCCCCATGCCTTGCTGGGGCAGCACAAGCTTTAGCCAAAATTAGGCTCGACGAAAGAAGGGAAGCGTGTGGACGGTGGCCGGGAGACGGCGGCCGTCCACCTCAACCGTGAGTTCGGTTGCAGGTGTGCTGAAATCTCGCAAGGGATAGGCGAGCGCAATCGGTTTCCCAAGTTGCAGCGAGTCGATGGCGCTGCTGATCCATCCCACTTCGCGGTCTCCGCTAAACAGTTTTGCACCGGTCGTCGGGACGGGCGCGTCCTTCAGCACCAACCCGACCAAGTGCCGTCGCACGTTCCCGTAGGTATCCATACGGGCGACGACTTCCTGCCCTGGGTAACAGCCTTTGTTGAGGCTGAACGCCTTCCCTTCGAGATTGGCTTCCGGTGGAACAATCTCTTCATTTAAATCGGCTCCCGCCTTCGGGAGGCCGGCTTCGATCCGTAGCATTTCTCGCGCATGCGTTCCGATCGGACACAGACCGGCCGGTCCGCCGACTGTGCGGAGCTGATCCCACAGCGCGACGACGCTCGCGTTCGGCGTTGCGAGGATCACGTCCTGCTCACCCGTTTCCTCCACACGCAGGGCCAATACCGGATGCTCCTGAAAGGTGGCAGTGGTGAGGCTCGGAACCGCCGCCGAGCTGAGATCGACGCCGAGCGCAGTGCGTACTACCTCCAGCGCTTTCGGTCCGCTCAGGAGCAACAACCCCCAGGCGCCGGTGAGCGTCTCCATCTTCGCCTTCGTGCCGTAGAGCAAAAACTTTTTGAGTGTCTTGGCGGTCGTGTCGCCGATCTCGCCGACGTCTTCGATGAGCACCGCATCGGGTGTGACGTAGAGCCGCACGTAGGTCAGCATCTTGCCCTTATGAGTGAGCATGCTGGTGTAGAGGCCTTGTCCTGGTTTGAGCGGCAAGAGGTCGTTGCTCAAAATGCTTTGCAGCCACTTGATGCGGTCGTCGCCGGTGACGCGGAGGAATCCCCGATGCGAGAGGTCGGCCAGGCCGACGGCGCTGCGCACGGCCTGATATTCGGTGCGCACGTCACCGTACTGTTGCGGAACCTGCCAGCCGGTGACATCGGTGAAAGCGGCGTGTAATGCGGTATGGCGGTCGTGTAGGACGGAGTTCATATCAGTAATGATGAGTGGTGAATGATGAATGCTTGATCCGGACAATCGGAACAGATCGCTACCTTCGCGGGAGCAGTTCCTCGACGAGATCTTTGGTGCGTGACGAAAATTCGTTTCGCGAGACGATCTTGGAGACGCCGAGCGCCTTGGCGCGTTGCCAGGTGTCCACTTCTTCGTGGTTCGCGAAGACCAGAACGGGCGTCTTGGCCAACGTTGGATCCGCCTTGATCTGCGTCAGCGCCTTAAACGGATCGAGGCGCTGCTCGTTCATGTCCATCACGATCGCGTCCGGCTTCTCCGCCGCCGTCTTCGTGCCGACGTCGTCTTGCGTACGCGCACGTTCTAATTTGTATCCATGCGGGAGCAGCGCGTCGCGGACCTTCGTGTAGAAAAAAATATCGTTGATGGCCACGAGGATGGTCGGCATAGGATCTCAATTCATGCTGCTGATGAGACGACCGAGCGAACGTTTTGCCAGCGCATAGTCGGGGTTCAGCGCCAACGCCTGTTTGTAGCAATCGATGGCTTGCTGCCAGTGGCCCTGCTTTTCGTACACGCGGCCGAGGTTGAGGTGCGGGAAGGCCGGGCTCTCGTACCGCGTCGCTTGCATCGCGCGTTGAAACCACCCGATGGCTTCGTCGAGTTGCCCCTTCTCGATCAAGTAGGCACCGATGTCGTTATACGGATTGCCGAACTCCGGATCCTGCGCGATGGCGTGGTGGCATTCCTCGATGGCGTCGTCGAGGCGCCCCATGAAGCTGTAGGTCCAGCCGAGGAACGTGTACCCTTCCGCGGTCGGATGGAGCTTGATGGATTCTTGATAGAGGCGCGCCGCTTCCTCCAACTCGCCTTTCATCTGCAGCTCGTAAGCTTTCTGGAACAACATCCAGGCTTCGCGTTTGTCTTCTTCCGGGCTCGACCCGTGTTTGAGAAAATCTTGTACGTCCATTGGTGCTTATTGTTGCCGATGCCGACCGCCCGTTATTGCTGTTTTAATTTCTTTTGGATCAATTCAGCGCCCCAGCGGCCGGAGAGCAACATCGAGCCGAAGGCCGGACCCATGCGTGGCGTGCCGTGGACGGCGGAGACGGCCAGGCCGACCACGAAGCAATTCGGGTAGACCTCGCCCGTGTGATCCATGACGTTTTCTTCCGAGCGCGAGACCCACATGGCGCCGTTGCCGGGCACTGCCTTATACAAGCCGCGTTTGTGGAGAAGATCCACGACGACGGCATCGTGACCGGTCGCGTCCACGACGATCTTGCTTTCGAGGGCAATCGGGTCGACATGGATGATGTCGTGGCCCGCCATTTCGGCGGTCGTGTTGTTCACGACCACACCTTCCAGCACACCGTCGCGCCGCAAGATCAAATCGACCACGCGGGTGAGGTTCAAGACCTTGGCGCCCGCGCCGTAGGCGGCGGCGATCAACGCGCCGGTCGCATGCGGCGGATCGACGATGTGCATGCCCTCGCACTCCGCGATCTTTTTGCAGGGCACGCCGATCTCCGCGAGGATTGTGTCGGCGGGCTCGCAGATCGTGGCCTTGTTCATGAGGTAGCCGCCGTGCCAAAAACCGCCGCCGAGCGCCAAGCTCTGCTCGACGATCAACGTCTTAAAGCCCATCTTCGCCAAGTCGTGCGCGCAGATGAGTCCGGACGGGCCCGAGCCGACGATGATGACGTCGCTTTCGATGAGCTGGTCGAACTCGTGGTAGTACTCGCGCGCGATCTGTCTGGTGATGTCGCGCTCGCGGAGTGGGGCAGGCCGAGGTTTATTCATAAATAATGCGTAATGGTGAATGTTGAGTGATGAATGACGAATTCTTTAGCCGCGCCGGCGACATCAAAAATTCACCATTAACAATTAAACATTATTATCGATAGATTTCAGAGCCGGCTTTGCGGAATTCTTCCGCCTTTTCTTGCATGCCGACGGTCAGCGCCGCATCGGCTTCCACCTGCTTTTGCTCCGCGTAGTCGCGCACATCCTGTGTGATCTTCATCGAGCAGAAATGCGGGCCGCACATGCTGCAGAAATGCGCGACCTTGGCGGCGTTGTCCGGCAGCGTTTCGTCGTGGAAATGTTGCGCCGTATCCGGATCGAGCGATAGGTTAAACTGGTCTTGCCAGCGGAATTCGAACCGCGCTTTCGACAGGGCATTGTCCCGCGCTTGCGCGCCCGGATGTCCCTTCGCCAAGTCTGCCGCATGCGCCGCAATCTTGTAGGTGACGACACCGACTTTCACATCTTCCTTCGTCGGCAGGCCGAGGTGTTCCTTCGGCGTGACGTAGCAGAGCATCGCGCAGCCGTACCAGCCGATCATCGCGGCGCCGATGCCGGAGGTGATGTGGTCGTAGCCCGGTGCGATGTCGGTGGTCAGCGGGCCGAGCGTGTAAAACGGCGCCTCCTGACATTCCTGTAGCTGTTTCTCCATATTTTCCTGGATCAAGTGCATCGGCACGTGGCCGGGGCCCTCGATCATGACCTGCACGTCGTGCCGCCAGGCGATCTTCGTCAGCTCGCCGAGCGTTTCGAGTTCGGCGAATTGCGCCTGGTCGTTCGCGTCGGCAATCGACCCGGGCCGCAAGCCGTCGCCTAGGCTGAAGGCCACGTCGTAGGCCTTCATGATTTCGCAGATCTCTTCGAAGTGCGTGTAGGCGAAATTTTCTTGGTGATGCGCGAGGCACCACTTGGCGTGGATGGATCCGCCGCGCGAGACGATGCCGGTCATACGCGAGGCCGTCATCGGCACGTAGCGCAGCAGCACACCTGCGTGGATCGTGAAGTAGTCGACGCCCTGTTCGGCCTGTTCGATCAGCGTGTCGCGGAAAATCTCCCAGGTCAGGTCCTCGGCCTTGCCGCCGACCTTTTCCAGCGCCTGATAAATCGGCACGGTGCCGATCGGGACGGGGGAATTCCGGACGATCCACTCGCGCGTCTCGTGAATGTTTTTCCCGGTCGAAAGGTCCATGACCGTGTCCGCGCCCCAACGGATCGACCAGATCATCTTCTCGACTTCTTCTTCGATGGACGACGCGATCGAGGAGTTGCCGATATTCGAGTTGATCTTCACGAGGAAATTTCGGCCGATGATCATCGGCTCGCTTTCCGGGTGATTGATGTTGGACGGAATGATCGCGCGGCCGCGCGCCACTTCGTCGCGGACGAACTCCGGGGTAATCACACGCGGAATGCTGGCTCCCCAGGAGTGCCCCGGATGCTCCGTCGTCCCGCCGTGTTTCGGGCGCCCGTTGCCGTTGGCGAATTGGGCGGCAGTCAACGCCTCGTGCTTTTGGTTTTCGCGGATCGCGATGAATTCCATCTCCGGCGTCACGATGCCTTTGCGTGCGTAGTGCAGCTGCGTCACGTTCGCACCGGCGCGGGCGCGTAGCGGCTTGCGCACATGGCCGAAGCGCAACTCGGCCAACTTCGGATCGCGCGCACGAACGCGGCCGAACTCGGAGGTGAGGTCCGCCAGTTCCACCACGTCGCCGCGGTTCACGATCCAGTTGCGCCGCAGCGCCGGCAGCCCCGCGCGGATGTCGATCGTCACGGCCGGATCGGTGTAGGGGCCCGACGTGTCGTACACGGTCACCGGCGCGTTCGGCGTCGGCTGGCCGTTGTTTAAGCTGTGGGTCGGGGAGAGCGCGATCTCGCGCATGGGCACCCACACGCCTTCAGCCGTCCCCTGTACGTAGATTTTTTTCGACGCGGGAAAGGGCTTCGTGGTGATCGCGTCGCTTGCCGGCGCGGTCCCGTTTCCATTGTCGGCCGAGCCGTTTTTTGTGGGCTGGATCAAGGGTGTGCTCATGATGGAGTCGATCCTCCTCTATTCACAAATCGTGTCGCGCGCGGCAGTCGGCGGTGAGGCCGACTGCCCGTCACATCGTGGTCGATCGGTACGGACGCTGGACACAAAAAAAGCCGCCAGGATAAGGGGCGGCTTCACTCGAATTCGGTGAGGTCAACCGCTTCCCTACGCTGGCATTACCCAGGTCAGGTTCTAAGGGTCGTCCGTCTCTGCGGACTCTCAGCCGTTTCGGCCCCCCTAGCTGTGACTATGTAGCGGCATCGTACACGTCGTGTTTCAAGCCTGTCAAATTTGGACCGGTCGATACGGTCGGTGGACTGGGAGTTTCACTCGCAGGCTTATTATGTGGTGAGTGTGCAGGATGACGTCCGCCGTCGCTTGTGGTCGCCTCGGGCCTTTCGTATGCTGAGCGCCCACCACCACTGAGCAGAGCCCAAGCCTTCGTCCCAGCCTGCATAGTGCGTCGGTGGGGGCTGGGCAGCGACGGCCACAGGGAGGCAACGATGCTGGAATTGCGCCCGAACTGCGAATGTTGCGACTGCGATCTTCCGCCGGAATCTCCCGATGCCCGGATCTGTTCGTTCGAATGTACCTTCTGCGCGCCCTGCGTGGAGACCGTGCTCCAGGGGCGCTGTCCTAACTGTGGCGGAGAGTTGGTCGTTCGCCCGCGTCGTCCGCCGGCCATGCTGGTCAAGGCTCCCCCGTCGACCCGGCGAGTCGTCAAGCCGGAAGGGTGTCGCAAACAATGACCGAATCGCTGTAGCCATCGGCGACTAACGCGAACTGGGGGGAAGCGTGACGCGTCGCGCAGACGGTCGCGGCGCGGTAGCAAGCGAGCACACTATGGATATCCGGTACACAGACAATATGGAGGGCGTGGATTGGGAACGAGTGTCCGAACTGTTCGAGCAGGTCGGCTGGGGGAAGCGCCCTGCAGAGGAGATTCAGGCTGCCTTTCGGTCCAGCTCCTATGTTCGATTCGCGTACGACGATCGGCAGGTGGTCGGCTTCGGGCGTACGGTCGATGACGGACGATATTATGCGTTGATCGTCGATCTGGTAGTGGACCCGCAGTATCAACGCCGGGGCATCGGCCGCACTCTCCTGTCGTACTTAGAACGTGCGCTGTCCTCGTACGTGTTTACGACGCTGACATCGGCGGTGGGAAAAGAGGCGTTTTATCTCACGCAGGGATGGCACCGGCAGACCAGCAGCTTTATTTGGCCGCGCACCGAACGACAAAAGCGGGATCACACGTAGCGCCGTGAGCGATGTGGGAGCTGTGCTCGCGTTCCAGGTTTGCACGTACGCCCAGGCGCTACCGTAGGCCTTTCGGCTCGTTGCTTGTTCGGCGGTGGTCCCGTAGAATTCCGTGCAGTGTGTGACGTAATGAGGCGCGCATGTCGATAGATTTACCGGTCCTGAGCAACAATCCGACACCGACCGAGATCGGGCGGGTAGGCATCCATCCGATCACGAAATATCAGAACCTCTCTGCGGGCGAATTAACCGCACGTATCACTGCGGCCCGCAAAACCTTGGGCGAACGCTTGCTGATCCTCGGGCACAACTATCAACGCGACGAAGTGATTGTGCATGCGGATCTGCGCGGCGACTCGTTGTTGCTTGCGAAGTATGCGCAGCAATATGCGGATCGACCCTACGTCGTCTTTTGCGGTGTGCACTTCATGGCGGAAACGGCGGACGTGCTGAGCCGCTCGAATCAAACGGTGATTTTGCCGGACATGGCCGCGGGCTGTTCCATGGCCGACATGGCGGCGATCGAGCAGGTCGAGGAATGTTGGGAAGCGTTGGCGCGCGTCGTGCCGGTGGAAGAGGCGGTCATGCCGGTGGTGTACGTCAACTCCGCCGCCATCTTGAAGGCTTTCTGCGGAGAGCATGGCGGACTGACCTGCACATCGTCCAATGCCAAGGCGATCATCGAATGGTCGTGGGCGCGTCGCGAAAAAATTCTGTTTTTCCCGGACGAGCACCTCGGGCGCAACACGGCCAACAAGATGGGTATCCCGGCGGAGCAGATGATCGTCTGGGATCCGTCGTTGCCGAACGGCGGCAATACACCGGAAGCGATCAAACGGTCGCGCCTGATTTTGTGGAAAGGCCACTGCAGCGTGCACCAGATGTTCCAACCGGCGCACGTGGACTACTTCCGTAAGACGTACCCGGGCATCACGGTGATGGTCCATCCCGAGTGTCACGAGTCGGTGGTGAACAAGGCCGATCTCGTTGGATCGACCGAGCACATCATCCGCACGATCACGGCGGCGCCGGCGGGGACGTCGTGGGCGGTGGGCACCGAGTTGAACTTGGTCAATCGTCTGAAGCAGGAGCTGACCGACAAACACATTTATTTTTTGTCGGCGACCGTCTGCCAGTGCGCGACGATGTATCGGATCGATGCGCCGCACCTCTGTTGGGCGCTGGAGAATTTGGTCGACGGCTGTGTCGTGAATCACATCGTCGTTCCGCCCGACGAAAAGGAGTGGGCGAAGGTCGCACTCGAGCGCATGATGGCGCTCAGCTGAGCGGTCGATTCGCGGTTGCGTCAGGCTGCGTCGTCTCCTCGCACCTCTGTAAAAAGACTGGTACCGTCCCCCTTCCATCCGATATATTCCCCGCCTGGCGTGCGCCTGACACCTCCGCGCAGCGAGATGCGCCTCCGCGTCTGCTTGCGTCGGACGCCCATTGTTTCCCGAACATCATGGACTACAAACAGACCCTGAATCTTCCGCAGACCGAGTTCCCGATGAAGGCGAATTTGCCGCAGCGGGAGCCGGACACCTTGGCCTGGTGGACAGAACGCGGGCTCTACGCGGCCATTGCCGCGCAGGCGACGGCGGAGGGGCGCCCTCGGTATATTTTGCACGATGGTCCGCCCTACGCAAACGGCCGGATCCATATCGGCCACGCGCTTAACAAAATCCTCAAAGACATCATCATCAAGTCGAAGACCATGTCGGGCTTCCATGCGCCGTATGTGCCGGGCTGGGACTGCCATGGGCTGCCGATCGAACACCATGTGATGAAGGAGTTGGGCGATAAAAAGAAGGGGCTGGATGCGATCGCGATCCGCAAACTCTGTCGCGAGTATGCGGAAAAATACGTCGGCCTCCAGCGCGACGAGTTCAAGCGGCTCGGTGTGCTCGGCGAGTGGGATCAACCGTATCTGACGATGACGGCGGGCTACGAGGCGGGGATCGTACGCGAGTTCGGCAAGTTCGTCGAACGCGGCGGCGTCTATAAAGGACTCAAGCCGGTGCTCTGGTGCACGCAGGACCAGACGGCGCTGGCCGAAGCGGAAATCGAATACGAGAACCACGTCTCGCCGTCCGTGTACGTCGCATTTCCCGTAGCGGGAGCACCGGCGTCGCTGGCGGACCGATTCCCGGAGTTGCGGCTCCCGGCGACGGTCACGTCCCTGTCGGTCGTGATCTGGACGACCACCCCCTGGACCTTACCGGCCAACCAAGCGGTCTGTTTGCATGCCGACATCGATTACGCCTTCGTGCAGGTCGGTACGGCCGTCTATATCATTGCCGAAAAGTTGTTGGAGTCGACGGCCAAGGCCTGCGGCATCGCCGCCGATACCGTTACCGTGCTGGCGACGGCGAAGGGTGCACGGTTCGAGGGACTC
Organism: Nitrospiraceae bacterium; assembly: GCA_046351095.1. Classification (GTDB taxonomy): domain Bacteria; phylum Nitrospirota; class Nitrospiria; order Nitrospirales; family Nitrospiraceae; genus BQWY01. Next base: position 1,408,596 of record JAXLZC010000001.1, on the reverse strand, counting down.
GAACTGCTGCGTCCGTTGACGACGGGATTGTCGCCTGTGCTGCTCGGTGACTTCGTCACGTTGGAGCAGGGCACCGGCTGCGTGCATATCGCGCCGGGCCACGGTATGGACGACTACATCCTGGTGCTGAACCACAATGCGTCCGCATCGGTCGGCGAACGGCTGGAGATTTTAGCGCCGGTCGATAACGGCGGGCGGTTTACGGACGCGGTGCCCGAGTTCGTCGGGCAGCATGTGTTTAAGGCGAATCCAAAAATCATCGAGCGGCTTCAGGAACATGGGCGCCTGCTGGGGCAAGCCTCGTTGACTCACTCGTATCCCCATTGCTGGCGCTGCAAGAGCCCGGTGATTTTTCGTGCGACCGAGCAGTGGTTCGTGTCGATGGAGACGAACGAGCTGCGGCAGGAGGCGCTGGCGGAGATCGGTCGCGTGCGGTGGATTCCGGCGTATGGGCGCGATCGTATCAACGGCATGATTGAAAATCGCCCGGACTGGTGTCTCTCACGGCAACGTGTCTGGGGTGTGCCGATCCCAGGGTTTACCTGTACGGGATGTCGTACGGTGCTGGCCGTGCCGACGGTGATCGACCATGTCGCGTCCTTGATGGAGACGCACGGCGCCGACGTCTGGTTCCAGCGCGACGCAGCCGGCCTGCTCCCGGAAGACACGTCGTGCAAACAGTGCGGTGGGACGGCGTTCGAAAAAGAGAAAGACATTCTCGACGTCTGGTTCGAGTCCGGCGTGAGTTTCGCCGCCGTGCTCAAGCCGCGTCATTGGTGGCCTGCCGATTTGTACCTCGAAGGATCGGACCAACATCGCGGCTGGTTCCACAGCGCGCTCTTGGCAGGCGTGACGACGGATCGGCGCGCGCCGTATCGTGCGGTGCTCACGCACGGCTTCGTCGTCGACGGACAAGGGAAGAAGATGTCCAAGTCGGCGGGCAACGTGGTCGCGCCGCAGGACGTCATCAAACAGTCCGGCGCCGAGATCCTGCGACTTTGGGTCTCCGCGCAAGACTATCGTGAGGACCTGCGTATCTCGCAGGAAATCCTGAACCACCTGATCGAAGCCTATCGGAAGATCCGCAATACGGCGCGGTTCCTCCTGAGCAATCTGTACGACTTCGATCCCGTGAAAGATCGCGTATCCTACGGACGCTTGCCCGAGCTCGATCGCTGGGCGCTGACGCGGTTGGCCGAGCTGATTCCGAAAGTGAAGGCGAGTTACGACGACTGCGAATTTCACGCGATCTTCCACGCGCTGAATAATTTCTGCTCGGTGGATCTGAGCGCCGTCTATCTGGATATTCTGAAGGATCGACTCTACACGTTTCGCAAGGATTCGCCCGAGCGACGCGGGTCGCAGACGGTGCTGTACGACATCCTTGTGGCGCTGACGCAACTGATGGCGCCGATCTTGAGCTTTACGGCGGAAGAAATTTGGCGGCTCCTTCCGGCGAATCCGGGCACACACGCAAAGGCGTGGAGCGTCCACCTCTCGGCGTTTCCCGAGGCCGATGCGGCCTGGACCGATCGCGGTTTGGTGGAGCGATGGACCAAGCTGTTGGAGTTGCGCAGTGCGGTACAGGCGGCGCTCGAAGCGAAGCGGCGGGACAAGGTCATCGGCGCGCCATTGGAGGCGCAGGTACGGATCGCCTGCACGCCTGAGGTCGAGGCGTTCTTGAAGCCCTACCTCGGCGATCTGCCCGGGCTCTGTATCGTGTCGGCGGTGAATCTCACTGCCGTTGCGTCCGTTGCCGCGACGCCGGGCTACCGTGTCGACGTGGAGAAGGCCGACGGCACCAAGTGCGAACGTTGTTGGAACTATCGCGCGGACGTCGGCACGCAGACCGAGCATCCGACACTCTGCCGACGCTGCGTCGAGGCGATCCGATGATGGGCGGGCCTGTCAGACTGTTTCTGCTCGCGCTATTGACCGGCGCGGTGGTGATGGTCGATCAACTGACGAAGGTCGAGGTGATGCAGTCGATGCAACTGCATCAATCCATCCCGATCATCCCAGGCTATTTCAATCTGACGTACATTCGGAATCCCGGCGCGGCCTTCGGGTTCATGGCGGGCGCAGGATCGGGCGTGCGCGTGATCTTTTTTGCGATCACGTCGTTGTTCGCGTTGGGCGTGCTCTGCATGATTTTGATGCGATTGCCCGAGTCCGATTGGTTGGGGCAATACAGCATCGCCGCCATCTTAGGCGGCGCGATCGGCAACTTGCTGGATCGTGTGCGCTACGGGGAAGTGATCGACTTTCTCGACGTGTACGTGGGCACCTACCATTGGCCCGCGTTTAATGTGGCCGACGCCGCCATCACCGTCGGCGTGGTGTTTCTGATCATTCACTTCTCGCGCGAAAAACCGGCTGCGGTCGAAACCCCACCGACGGCGGACGCACTACCGCCGATCGAGCCGAAGCCCGAGTCGGGCCAGCCTTCGCACTGACGTTGTCGCTGTGAAGCGGAGCCTGTTCGGCTGAACGCCGTACTTACGCCGGCAGTTCGAGAATGAAGCCGCCCTGTTCGCGGAACTGTCGCTGCTGCTCCGAGGAGAAAAACGCCAGCGGCTCGTTGTGGCAGAACTGACATTCCTTCACCGTCACCACCGCCGCGCCTTCCCCGATCCGTTCCAAGTGCTGCTTCGCGAGCCGCAGGGCCGTCTCCTGGTCCGTGGTCATCACGTCGAAATGAATCGTGCCCTTTTTCCCTTCGACCCAGGTATCGAACACGTGCACGGTATCGGGCGATGCGGCCATGGGACAGATCCTTTCCTTAGGCAAAAACGTAGAGCACGACAAGACCTAACACAATGCGGTAGTAGGCGAAGGCGCGCAACGTGTGGCGCTTCACGAACGTGAGGAACAGCGCGATACAGGCCCAGGCCGTCAGGAACGAGACGATGAGGCCGAGCCCCAGCGCTGCGAGATCGGCGCCGCTCATCGCCGCTTTCGATTTTAAAAACTGATACACGGTCGCCGCGATCAAGGTGGGCAGCGCGAGAAAAAACGAATACTCCGTCGCCACCTTTCGGTCCATACCGAGCAGGAGGCCGCCGATGATCGTCGCGCCGGAGCGCGACACGCCGGGGATCAACGCGGCGCATTGCGCGACACCGACCCAGACGGCCGTGAGCGGCGACACTTCCGGCAGTTCGCGGATGGCCGGCGGCCGCTTCATCGCCTCGACCCACAGGATGATGAAGCCGCCGACGATGGAAGAGATCGCCACGATACGCGGCGTGAACAACTGCTCTTTGATCCAACTATGCGCGGCGAATCCCAATAATGCGGCGGGCAGAAACGCCAGGCCGACGCCGATCACGAACCACAAATGTTGATGGCGGACAAACGAGGCGCGAATGGTCTCGCCCAACGAGCCTTGCCGTTGCTGCGCCAGCATGCCGCGTAATTCCTGCTGCTCGCGCATTGCGCCGGACATCAACGTCTGGATACGTTGCCATTCGTACACGATGACGGCGAAGATCGCGCCCAGTTGGATGGAGATTTCGACGCTCGAGGCCGTCTCGCCGGTGAAGCCCAACGCGTGGCCGACCAGAATCAAATGGCCGGTGGACGAGACGGGAAGAAATTCGGTCAACCCTTCGACGATACCGAGAATGATCGCAAGTTCAGGACCCCATGTAGCCACTAGCACCGTCCTCGCATGAATGAATCGCGCGTTCGTCGGGCATCATCACAGAGGCCTTCCGGATCGTCAAGCACGGAGGCGTTTTGTTTACCTGTTCCTCACATCGCCGTGAGCGGGTCGTGCGAACGGACGGACAGGCTGCGGGCAGTTGCTACTGGAGGATACCTAGGCGAGGTGCGGAACGGTCGACTGTCGGATCGATCCGTCCGGCCCTCCGTGTTGCGCGCCATCGATGCCGTGCTTGGCGGCGACGCATCGCTTCGTGCAGAAACTGCGCCTTGTGTTGACAAACTACAGGGCATGTCCTACATGTTGGACCATAGTCGTTCCCCTCGACTCGACTCCCTACAGGATTCGTTCTAGCCATCTTCTTCGTTGTCGAAAGGAGACCCTCCATGAAGTCCTACGTAGCTTTGAGTGCCGTGTTGACCGCGTCCCTACTCGTGAGCGGTTGTGTGAGTAAGGGGAAATACACGGAGTCGGTGGCGGAAGCGGAGTCGGCCAAAGCCGAGTTGGAGCGCGCGCGTGCGCAGAAGACGGCGCTCGAGCAGCAGGTCAAGACGATGAAGGACCTGAACGTGAAGTTCAGCAACGAGGCGCAGGCGGCGCGGGACGAACTGTCGCGCATCGAGCATGGCCGCGAGAAGGAGCGCAGCTCCGTCGACACGAAGGCGAAGGAATTGGAGCAGAAGGTGGCGCAGCTTACGACGCAGCAGCGCACGTTGCGGCACGACTATGAAGATGTGAAGCGGCACAACGACACGCTGAAGGCGCTCGTGGCCCGCTATCAGAAGGAATTGAAGGAGCGTCCGACGACGATGGGCTCTGCGGCCGCCGGTGCGGCGATGGGCAGCGCGCCAGCCAGCCTGAGCTTGCCGGGTGCCCCGGCGCCGAGCAGCCCAGTTGCGCCGACCGTGGCGAAGGTCACTCCGCCGACCATGCCGGCCGCGGCGCCGGGTGGGGCCGCGTTGCTCAATTTGAATCGTGCGTCCGCAAACGAGTTGGTCGAGCAGTTGGGTATCACCAAGGATGTGGCCGACAAGATCGTCGGGAACCGCCCTTATCGGTTGAAGGGTGAGTTGGTCGCGAAGAACCTGATCGCGAAAGATACCTACGATGCGATCAAGGAGCGCGTGACCGTCGTTCCGTAACTCCCGTGCGATGTGGTGTATCGAGGGCCGTTCACTCCTACGAGTGGACGGCCCTTTCTGTTTCTCCTGCCTTTCTCACACTTTTTCTTTTTCGTGTTTGCTCATTCGACGCCGGGCCACTGTAGCAACGGTCGGCGACGGGAGCGGTTATCACGTCGGGATACCTACGCCCCGGTGTCGCCGCACCCTGTACTGGTGAATCGCCGGATCGCTCCTGTTAGAATGATCGAAAAGGACGAGGTGTATGCGTAAAGGTCTCTTGTGGGTTGCCGGGGCCGTCGCGATTGCCGCCAGTTTGGGTGGATATTATTTCTGGGGCGGCGAGCAGCAGGCCGCCGCGCGGTATCGCACCGTGCCGGTGGAGCGCGGCTCCGTGATTTCGGCTATCACCGCGACAGGGACGGTGAATCCCGTCGTCTCGGTCCAGGTGGGCAGCCAAGTCTCCGGCTACATCAAGAGCCTGAGCGCCGACTACAATTCCGTCGTGAAGGCCGGGCAGATCGTAGCGCAGATCGACCCGTCGCCCTTCCAAGCCCGCCGCGATCAAGCCTGGAGCAATCTGCAGATGGCGAAGGCCGCCGTGTCGAAGGCCAACGTCGACCTCGCGCAGAAAAAACGCGAGTGGGAGCGGATGAAGCGTCTGCTCGGGCAGAACTTCGTGTCGCAGAACGACGTCGACCTCGCCATGACCAACGCGGAAAACGCGGAGGCGCAACTCCAATTGGCCAACGCGCAGGTGAAGCAGGCGGAGGCGGCGTTGAGCGTGGCTGAATTGGACTTGCGCTACACCACCATCCGCTCACCGGTGGACGGTATCGTGATCGCGCGCAACGTGGAAGTGGGGCAGACGGTCGCCGCAAGTTTCGCCACGCCGAACTTCTTTTTGATCGCCCTCGACCTGACGCAGATGCAAGTCGATACGAACGTGAGCGAGGCCGACATCGGCGGCATGGTCGAAGGTCGCGCCGCGACCTTCAGTGTCGACGCGTATCCCGGCGAGGTATTTCACGGCCAGATCAAACAGGTGCGGAACGCACCGGTCGCCGTGCAAAACGTGGTGACGTACAACGTCGTCGTCGGCGTCGAGAATCAAGATTTGCGGTTGAAGCCGGGGATGACGGCGAACGTGTCCATCGTCGTGGCGCAGCGCGATGACGCGTTGCGTGTCCCGAACGCCGCCTTGCGGTTTACGCCGCCCGCCGGAGCCGGGGGCGCCGGTCGTGCAGATGCCGCCGCGCCTCGCGCCGCGGGCGAAGCCGGTGCTGGAGGCCATGGCGGTGCGCAGGGCAAACGTCTGTGGCGGCTCGGTGCGGGAGGAGTGCCGGAGCCGATCCCCGTGCAGGCTGGTGTGTCCGACGGCACCGTCACCGAAGTGATCGGCAGCGGGCTCCAAGAAGGCGATCGAGTGGTGATCGGGATGGACATGGGCCGCGGAGTCAAAAAGGCGGGCGGCAACGAGCTGCCTCCTGGCTTCGGCGGCGGGCAACGGCGCAATCGTGACCGTGGCCTCTGATCCCTCGGCCAACACCCTCGTCGGCGGTGCCGCAGGCGACGACCTCATCGTCTGCCAGGACCTGTGGAAGGTCTATCGTGTCGGCGACGTCGAAGTCGCCGCGCTCCGCGGCGCATCGTTGACCATCGCACGCGGCGAGTTCGTCGCTATCCTGGGTTCCTCCGGATCCGGAAAATCGACCCTTATGTATATTCTGGGATGCCTGGACGCGCCGACGCGCGGCCGGTATCTGCTGGACGGTCGGGACATCACCACGGCGAGCGCGAACGAGCTGGCCGATATCCGCAATCAACAGATCGGGTTTGTCTTCCAAAGCTTCAATCTCATTCCCCGCACCAGCGCGCTCGAAAATGCGCAGCTTCCCTTGTTTTATCGTGGCCTGCCGCTGAAGACACAGCGGGCACGGGCGAAGGCGGCGCTCGCGCGCGTGGGGTTGGCGGGGCGCGAGGCACATACGCCGACGCAATTGTCCGGCGGGCAGCAGCAGCGTGTTGCGATTGCGCGCGCGTTGGTGGCCGAGCCGTCGATCATGTTGGCCGACGAGCCCACCGGCAATCTGGACACCGAGGCGAGCCGCGAGATCATGGCGGTGCTCGATCAACTCAATCGCCAGGACGGCATGACCGTCATCGTCGTCACGCACGAGGCCGATATTGCGGCCTACGCCTCGCGCCAGATCGTCGTGAAGGACGGCGAGATCGTCAGCGATCGTCGTGTAGATCCCACCGCTCGCGCGGGCCAGGAGGCGTAAGGTAAGCGCTCTATGTACGCCTTTCTCGCCCTCACGTTGACCACCGCATTGCGCGTGCTCGCGCGTAATCGGTTGCGCGCGGGGCTGACGATGCTCGGCATCATCATCGGGGTCGGTGCGGTCATCGCCATGGTCGGTATCGGCGAGGGCGCGCGCGGCGCGATCCACGCGCAGATCGCCAGCATGGGCACCAACGTCATCATCATCCTGCCGGGCGCGACGACCGTCGGCGGCGTGCGCGGCGGACAGGGCGGCGCCATGACGCTAACCGTCACCGACGGGATCGAGCTGAAGAAGCGCGTGCCGCTCCTGACCGATACGGGCTGGAGCAAACGCGATGTGTTGCAGATTGTGTATGGCAATAAAAACTGGAGCGGGCCGGTCAACGGGATCTCACCGTCCTATTTGACCATCCGCGATTGGAGCTACACGAGCGGCGGACCCTTTTCGCAGGCGGAGGTGGATACGGCGGCGCGTGTGGCGTTGGTCGGGCAGACGGTCGTCGAAAATCTCTTCGATCCCGGCGAGGAACCGGTTGGCGCGACGATCCGGATCAAGGGTGTGCCGTTCCGTGTCGTGGGTGTGCTGGCGCCGAAGGGACAGTCCGCACAGGGTTCGGATCAGGACGATGTGATCTTCGTGCCGTTTACGACGGCTGAACGGAAAGTGTTGGGGACATCGTTCCTCGGGTCTGTCGGCGCATTGTTCGCATCGACGGCGCGCACCGACGAACTGTCGGAAGCGACCGAGCAGATTCGCGAAGTCCTACGGGCACGCCATCGACTCGTCGGCGATGCGCCGGACGACTTTACGCTGCGCACGCAGGTGGACATCGGCAAGGTGCAGGAAGGTATCACCTCGACGATCACGAACATGTTGTTCGCGGTCGCGTCGATCTCGTTGTTGGTCGGCGGCATCGGCATCATGAATATTTTGCTCGTGTCGGTCACCGAGCGGACGCGTGAAATCGGTGTGCGAATGGCGGTGGGCGCCAAGCGACGCCATATCCTGCTGCAGTTTTTGATCGAGGCGATGACGTTGAGTCTCTGCGGTGGGATCTTAGGGATCGGCTTCGGGTTGGCCGCCTCGAAACTGACGACGAGTATCGCCGGGTGGCCAACGACGGTGTCGCCGCAGGCGATCCTGATGGCCTTCGGGTTTTCGCTCGCGATCGGGCTGTTTTTTGGGCTCTACCCTGCCAACAAAGCGTCCAAGCTGAATCCCATCGAAGCGTTGCGCTACGAATAACGCGGTTATTTTCCACCACGCCAACCGCGAGACAGGTTTTACATACGTTCCGGCGAGAGGTCGAGTGTTAGCTCCATGCGGGGGTGGGCACGATCCTGCTTTTTGTAGAGATGGATTTCTGTGACGCGGTTGTCGTTCACGCCGAGCGCACCGCAGACGGCGTCTTGCGCGATCTTCAACCCGCCGTCGACATCGCGGCGTAAGGCCGATGCAAAAAAGAAGTGAATGGTCAGCGTGAGCGTCCCCGCGCGTGCGCCGTCTAAAAAATGTGTGCGATGTGGATGGCCGCTCAGGACGGCCAGCAGGACGTGTCCGACCTCGGTTTTGTAGGCGCGGCCGGTGCTGCTCATCACACGTCGGCCCTGGACGGTGGCATATTGATGGTTGATGCTCGGCGGAACAGGCAGCGTCAGCTGCAGGCGCGTAGCTGTGAGCATCGACGCGGTCTGCGGCGGCGGTGTTGAGATGGGTTCCCGCTCGGCCACACGCAGTTTCGTGCGCGGGCGAATCTGCAGCGGTGCGTTCGGGAGATCTATAGGCTTGGGCGTGCGGCTGGGTATGGCTGACGAGTGACGAGTCGGCTGTTTCTGTGGCGTCTGGGAACGGGGCGACGTCGGATCAGCGGGAGGAGCCGGTTGCCGCCGATACGACACGAGGCGTATCGGAACATGTTGTCGGGGACCCTTGCGTCTCACGAGGGGGTGGACCGGAAAGGAGTGGAGCTAGAGGAGGTCGGTGATCCGACCTCGACTCTCCTCGTAACGATCCTCGTTCTTTGCGACGTAGCGGCGCCACTCGGACATGCTCCACAATTCGATACGATGATACATGCCGACGAGGACAATCTCTTGTTCTTCGTCGAGCGGGATCATCTTGCGCAAGCGGCCGGGGATGAGCACGCGGCCCGCCTTATCGATATCGCTGGTGCCGGAGTCGGAAACGACGAAGTGCATGAAGAGGCGGCTTTGGTCCTCGTCCAGCTTGGCGCGCATGCGGTCGAGGACCTTCTCCCATTCGCTGCTGGTGTAGACCCAGAGCGACTGCTCGGCGCCCTTTACGAACACGACGGTTTGTTCGGTCGGTGCGATTTGCTGGCGGATGGTCGGGGGCACGATGAAGCGTCCCTTCTCATCGACCTTGCAGTAATAGTGACCGGCAAACAGCATGGGCGTATCGAGACCCTGTGGAGGATTAGGGAGAATCAGCCGTGATGGTATGAAGGAACCTCAATAATGTCAAGCGCATGGCGGATTGTGACCTAGCCAGATCTCCGTAGGTCCGACCCTGAAGGCATAGAGTGAGTAGGCCGTGTGACGGCGGTGCTGTCGACGGCGCGCGCCAAGGTGACCACCGACACCTGCCCGCTGCCAGCCTTGCGCAACCCCTTCGCACATTCGTTAGCCGTCGTGCCGGTGGTGAAGACATCGTCCACCAGGAGAATCCGTTTCCCTCGGAGTGCATTCGTATCCACAACCCGAAATCGTCGGCGAAGATTCCGGAGTCGCGCACGACGCGAGAGGCCTGTTTGCGGGGCGCCACCTTCGGAGCGTTCGAGCGCCGCATCGTCCACCGGGCAGCCGAGTCGTTCACCGACGGCGAGTGCCAGGAAAAGTGCTTGGTTAAATTCCCGTTCTCGCAGGCGAGACGGCGCGAGCGGGACGGGGATCACAACGTCTGCCGTGAGGCTTTGCGGCAGTCTCTCAGCTAGTAGCCGCCCAAGTACGTTCCCGAGTGCCAGCGTCTTTCGATATTTGAAGCGATGGATCGCCTCGCGGATCGCGCCATCGAAGACAAACGGAGCCCACGCCCGCTCGAACGACGGTGTGTCGGTGCGACAGCGTCCGCACTGATGCCGAGGGCTATGTGTCAGCGCGACAGGCGAGACGAATGGTGCGCCGCAGCGCGGGCAGCGCGGATCGCCGAGGAGCGGGAGTCGGTCGATACAGGCGTCGCAGAAAAACGGTTGACGTGTCCAGGTCAGCGGAATCGCACAGCCCACGCAGGCATTGGGCAGGATTTGATACCAGAGGGCTGTCCAATACCGACGGACAGTAAGCATGGCGCCGCCTTCGGACCATCCCTCCGCGGTCGCGCGAGTTGTTTCATCGGCGTGTATAGGCAGATTGTCAGTCGATGAAGGCATGGGGCCTCGTGAGAGCTCGCGCCGGTCGACGGGTGAAGCATCGACCTTGCTGAAGGTGGTATGCTCTCGCGCTCGTCTTTATACGCGATACGCGATGGGCCGATGACGCACCAGCATCCGATTGTCACACTGCAACAGGTCGATAAGGTCTACCACCGGGGCGAGAATCCTGTCCAGGCGCTCAGCGGTGTGGATGTGACGGTCGAGGCCGGCGAGTTTCTCGCGTTGCTGGGTCCGAGCGGATGCGGCAAAAGCACATTGCTGAATCTGGTCGGTGGGCTCGACCAAGTAACGCGGGGCGAGCTGTGGCTCGACGGGCAACGGGCGACGCAGTGGACCTCGGATCAGTGGACGGCGGCGCGCCGCTCGCTCATCGGCATCGTGTTTCAGGCGTTCCATTTGTTGCCGGGCCTGACGGCGGCGGAAAATGTCGCGTTGCCATTGGTGCTGCAAGGGACCGCCGTCTCGTTGGTGCGGGAGCGTGTGGAGGAACTTTTGACGGCGGTTGGTCTGCCGCATCGCGCCGGCCATCGACCGAGCGAGTTGTCCGGAGGCGAACAACAGCGTATCGCCGTCGCGCGCGCGCTCGTGCATCGCCCAAAGCTGCTGCTTGCGGACGAGCCGACGGGTAATCTGGATTCCGAATCGGCGGACGCCGTCATCGCGTTGTTGCGTCGCTTGCCCCAACAGTATGGCTGCACTATTATGCTGGCCACGCACAGCCAGGCGGCGGCCGACCATGCGGACCGCCACTGCGTCATGAAAGATGGGCGCATCCAGGCCGTGCGTCGTGCGGTGGAAACCGAACCGCCGGTCTCGCTCTAATCGCCGATCATCGCCACAGAGGAGTTGTACGCGTGTCTGACCCGTCTGCATCCGGTGCGTCGTCGAATGTGCCCGTCGATCTCAGTACGAACATCGCCGGAGTCCGTTTTCCCACCTGCATTATGAATGCGTCGGGCGCGCTCTGTGTGACGCCGGACGAACTGGCGGCGCTTGGGCGCTCGCACGCCGGCGCCATCGTAACCAAGTCGATGACGGTCGAGGCGCGTCAGGGCAATCCGGAGCCGCGGTACGTAGCGTTTCCGACCGGCTCGATCAATTCGATGGGTCTGCCGAACTTGGGCTATCGTGTCTACGCCGACCTGATTCCGACGTTACGGCAACATGGCAAGCCGGTCATGGCGAGTGTCGCTGGGCTCTGCGAAGACGACTTCGTGACGATCGCGCAGGTCATCAATGCGAGTCGTCCCGACCTGATTGAGGTCAATCTGTCCTGTCCGAATATTCCCGGCAAACCGCAGATCGGGTACGACGCGGAGGCATCGGAGCGTTTGCTGAAACGTGTGCGACCGCTCATCACGGTGCCGATGGGGGTCAAACTGCCGCCGTACTTCGATCCCGTCCATCATCAGCAGATGGCACAGGTAATCGGGCGAGTCGGTGTGGATTTTCTGTCGCTGATCAATTCCGTCGGCAACGCGCTGGTGGTCGATCCCTATCGCGAGGCCGTCGTCATCAAGCCGAAGGGCGGATTCGGCGGATTGGGCGGCGCCACGATCAAGCCGGTGGCGTTGGCCAACGTACGCGCGTTTTGGAAACTGTTCGAAGGGCGGTTGCCGATCATCGGCACCGGCGGCGTGGTGCAGGGGCAGGATATCTTCGAACATCTGCTCTGCGGCGCGTCGGTTGTTCAGGTCGGGACAGCGCTGGTGGAAGAAGGCACGGGCGTGTTCGCGCGGCTTGAGCGCGAGTTGGCCGCGGTCCTCACGAGACAAGGGTATCCGTCCGTCGAGGCCTGTCGGGGGAAGTTGAAAGAGTTGTGAGGAAGACTCGGCGACCGGCTGGGCCGGTCGCCGGAGAGCGTGCGGTCTTAGCCGGCCAGAAAATTTTTCGGCAGGTGCTTGAACTTCAACGCTTCGCGCAGCAATTGCGCGACATTGCGGACGCCCAGTCGGCGCATCAAGTTGAAGCGATGCACTTCGACCGTGCGGACGCTGATCTTCAAGCGATGCGCGGTTTCGCGGTTGGTCATCCCCTGCGCGACACAGCGGAGAATTTCCACCTGACGCGGCGTCAGCGACGGACCAGCGGCGGATTTCTTTGCAGCGGGCTTCGCGGCTTTCGGAGCGGGACGACGAGCGGGAGCTTTCGATTTACGTGTACGTGGCATACCTCATCCTCATGGCAAAACGTTCAACGCAGACTAGCACAGCGACGGACCGCTGTAAACATCCTACCGGTAGAATCCCTCAAGCAAGTTCACGAGCATCGTGTTGCAAGTCCGGACAGTGGTCCATACGTACGTAGCGCGAGCGGGCCCGTGCCCTATGCGGGGTCTGGGCGTTGCCGCCGTGTCCGTATCGGTGCGGTAGGACGACGAGTATGACGTGGTCTGGAATAGCCGCTCGCCTGCGGGCGCTGCTCACGCTCTCCGCGGCGAACGCCGCCGCCCATCCCGTGCGTGCCTGTTTGACGGCGATCGGCGTGGCTTTGGGTGTCGCCGCACCGATCGCCATCGACGCCGCCAATCGCGATGTGCTCGCCGGCTTTACGCAGGGGGTGCTGCAGGTTGCCGGACAGGCGACGCTCGAAGTGTCCGCCGGCGAAACCGGCCTCGACGAGCGCTTGATCCACACCGTCCGTCGTCATCCGGATGTGTTGTTCGCCCTTCCGGTTCTCCAACGCACCGTCCGTGACGTACGTAGCGGACAGCCGCTGACCATTCTCGGTACCGACCTGTTGGACGTAGCTGCGGTGAAGCCGGTTCGTTGGCGAGACGCTTCCTCGGATCGTACGACGAGCGATACGTCTGCGGCGCCCTCCGCATCCGAGTCGCAATTGCTCTCGGCACGATTGACGGATGGGTTGTTTATCGGGCGTCGGCTCGCCGAGCAGTGGACGGTCGACGTCGGTGCGGTGCGCGAGATCGACAGTCTGAGCGGGACGCAGCGGCTGACGGTCGGCGGCATCTTCGAATCCGACGGGCCGTCCGGAGGCCTGTGGGATTCCTTGGCGGTTATGGATATCGCGGCTGCGCAAGAGCGGTTCGAGTCGATCGGGCGAGTGGATCGTATCGACATCGTGACGCGTCCGTCCGTGTCGGTGCGTGAGGTGCAGCAAGCGCTCGAGTCGGCGTTGCCGCCGCACGTGCGTGTGCGTCGCCCGCTGCAACGGGGCGAGCAGATGGATGCGCTGGTGGCGGCCTTTCGGTTGAACCTCGTCATGCTCAGCGCCGTCGGCCTGATGGTCGGGAGTTTTTTGATCTTCAACACGCTCTCATTTTCCGTCGTGCAACGACGTCGCGAGATCGGGATTCTGCGCGCGATCGGTGTGTCCGAGCGCGGCATCCGCGGGCTGTTTTTGCTCGAAGGTGTCGGCTACGGCGTGGTCGGCGGACTGGTCGGCGCCGTATGCGGCGTCGCGTTGGCCGAGGCCTTGGTCGGCTTGGTGGGGAAAACGATCGGCGAATTGTATGCGGCGGTCGGCGAGGGCGCGCCGCAGCGGTGGGATGTCGGGCGGGTGGCGTGGATCGCCGCGCAAGGCGCGGCGCTTGGTGTGGCCGTGTCGATCGTAGGCGCGTTGACGCCGAGTCGTGAAGCGAGTCGTGTCGAAGTCGTGTCGGCCTTGGCGCCAGGCGGACATGAAACGACGACGGTGTACCGCACGGCCCGTGCCTGGTGGACAGCCGCCCTGTTGCTCGTGGCGTCGGCGGTGTTGGCGTCCTTGCCGTCCGTCACGCGTGCGCCGATCTTCGGGTACCTCTCGGTGCTGGCGTTGTTGCTTGGATTGAGCGCGTCGGCGCCCGCATGGTTGGGCTGGCTGGGACGCGGACGGACCGACTCGGCGCGGCCGTTGTCGCTCGCGGGATTGGCGGCGCGCTCCGCCGCGCGTGCGCCGCGCCGCAACGGTGTCGCGGTGTCGAGCGTGTTGGTCGGCGTGACGATTTTAGTCGGCGTCCTCATCATGATTCACAGCTTTCGGCAGACGGTCGAGCTGTGGGTGGAACAAACCGTCATGGCGGAGCTGATCGTGACGCCGGAGGGCTGGTTACGCGGCGATGTCGAGAGTCGTGTGCAACGTCTGTTGCCACGCGCCGTCGCCGAGCGGCTGGCGTCCGTTTCGGGTGTCGAGGCTGTCGATACGTATCGGCAGGCGCCCATCGAACTCGGCGGGCGGTCCCGCGCGCTGGTGGCGAGGGATCTGACGATGCATGCCGAGCGGTCGCGGTATCTGTTCGTGCGCGGGGAGTCCCGGAGCATCCTGTTGCGAGCGGTCGCTGAAAAGGGCGCGATCGTGTCGGAAGTGCTCGCCACCGAGTTGGGTGTTCGCGAGGGCGATGTGCTGTCGATTCGGACGCCGAGCGGCGTGAAGCCTGTGCCGATCGCGGGCCTGTTTTACGATTACGCGACGGACGGAGGGAAGGTCGTCGTCGACCGTGCTCTGTACGAAGCCTGGTGGGCCGAGAAGGACCTGACGGTGATTCCGTTGTATCTCGCGGCCTCAGCAGATTTGGAAACGGTTCGTGCGGCGGTGCATCAGGCAGTGCGCGAGATGGGCACGGCGGGGCGTCCGGTGGACGTGGTCTCGAATCGAGAATTACGCCGCGAGATCCTGGCGATTTTCGACCGGACGTTTCGGATGACCTACGTCTTGGAAGTGATCGCGTTGGTGATCGCGATGTTCGGCATGGTGAACACGCTGCTGACCGCCGCGTTAGAGCGGCGACGCGAACTGGCGACGCTGCAGGCGGTAGGAGGAAGCGCACAACAAATTCGGCGCCTATTGCTCTGGGAGGCCGGATACGTGGGCGCGATCGGCGCGGCGTTGGGTGTGGTCGGCGGCCTGTGGCTGGCGGCGGTGCTGGTCTGGGTGATCAACAAACAGTCGTTCGGATGGACGATTCCGTTGTTGATTCCGATTGCGATCCCGGTGATCGTGCCGATCGGGGCGGTGCTGGCGTCGGTGGTGACCGCTTACTGGCCGGCTTCGTGGATCATGCGGCGCCCGGCCGCCGACGGCTTGCGTTACGAATAACGCCCGATGTGACGGGTCAAGCGGCGATGCGGTGAATGATCAGCGCGTTCGTTACGAACAGGCCGCGGTGGGTTCGGCTTGCACTTGGATTTCGAACCCCAAGTCTTCCACCATTTTCCAGACGTCCGGCGCCGGTTGTCCCGGTGTCGTCAGGTAGCCGTTCACGAAGACGGAATCGGCGGGGAACAGGGCCATCGGCTGGAGCCAACGCAGGTTGTGCTCGCGGCCACCGGCGACGCGCAGTTCGGTGCGCGGGTTGAGGAAACGGAAGAGGCAGAGCACCTTGAGGCACCGCATCGGCGTCAGGTGATCGCAGTGTTCGAGCGGCGTGCCGCTCGCCGGATGCAACGTGTTCAACGGAATCGAATCGGGGCGCAACTCGCGCAGCGCAAAGGCCAGGTCGACGAGGTCTTCGTCCTGCTCGCCCATGCCGACGATACCGCCCGAACAAATTTCCAGCCCAGCCGCGCGTGCGCTGGCGATGGTCGACACACGGTCCTGATACGTGTGGGTCGTGCAGATCGACGCGTGGTAGGCTTCGCTGGTGTTCAGGTTGTGATTGATCCGGTCCACTCCCGCCGTCTTCAGTCGGCGCGCTTGGGCGTCGTTCAACAGGCCGAGCGAACAACAAATCTGTAGCGGCAATTCCTGTTTGATCGTCGTCACGGCCTCGGCGATGTCGGCGATTTCGCGGTCCAGCGGTGCACGGCCGCTGATGACGATGCAGTAGCGTTGCGCCTTGGACTGTGCGGCTCGGCGCGCGCCGTCCAACATCGATTGCGTCGAGACGAGGTTGTACCGTTCGATCGGCGCCTCGGAGACGGACGACTGCGAACAATAGTGGCAATCTTCCTGACAGGCGCCGCTTTTGGCGTTCAGCAGCATCTGGAGGCGCACCGTGGTGCCGAAGTAGCGGCGGCGCACTTGAAAGGCCGCGTCCAAGAGCTGCAAGAGGTCCGCATCGGGGCTCGTGAGCACCGCGCGGGCTTCGTCGCGGGTCAAAGGTTCATCGCGCAGCGCTTTGTCGGCAAAATCCTGATACCGGTTCACGGGGCCTCGTACGGGTAAATCGTGGTTCGACGAACGGAAGACGTTCGGCGGAAAATTTACACGGTTTCAAACGGTGACGCAACCGGCTGGTAGGTCGGACGAGGTGCGGGCGTCGTGGGCGCCGCGGTGTCCTGCGCGGTCGTCGGCGGGCTCCAGGGCAAGGCTTCGAAGGTGTTCCAGTGGCGGCACGCGGGGCAACGGCCCGACCAGTCGATCGACTCCGCGCGGCATCGGCGGCAGCGGTAGGGCACGACGACACGTTTGCGGAAGCCGAGCGCTTTTTTGAGCTCCATCACGGCGTCTTCCATGTGATGACGACGCAGATGGAGGTTGGCCATGATCTTGTGGAAGTCGGCCAACTGTTCCTGCGGCCCTTCGATGCCGCTCAACAGGTCGTACGCTTCGTCGACCATTTCGAGTCGGTAGTAGAGTTTCCCGAGGTAAAACTGCAGGACCGCATTGTGCGGGTCCTGCTGGATCGCGTCCTGATAAATCCGGATGATCTCGGCCGGCTCGCCCATTTCGAGCAGCAATTCTTCCAAACGGTGCAGGAGGATCACGTTGCGTGTCTTGTGGAAGACGCGCTCGAGAATCTCCGCCGCGTTTTTGGTCTTTCCTTCGTAGACAAGCACTTCACCGAGGCCGATGTAGGCGGGCAAAAACGCCCGGTCGCGTTTAATCGCGCCGCGGAAATAGCGTCGCGCCTTGTCCGGCTGGCCTCGCTCCAACAATTGCCGCCCAACTTCGTAATGGCAGGCGATCAGTAATGCGGCTTCGGCCTGTGCGTCGATCGGCGCGCCCGAGATTTTCACCAAACGTTGCTGGACGTCCAAGGCGTCCGGCCACTTTTCGAGTCGGATTAAGAGGTCGCGGCGGCGCAACAGCGCGGTCAGATGGTCGGCGTCGATCCGGAGGACATCCTGTAGCGCCTGCAGCGCATCTTCGTAACGTTTGGCGGCCTCGAGGTCGGTCGCCAATTCCAGCAGGACTTCCGCGTCGCGCGGCGCCACGCGGTTCGCCGTTTGGTGTAAGCGGATGGCTTCGGGATAGTTGTGTTCGGCGCGATACACATTGCCGAGCCACAGGAGCGTATCGACGCGTTGCGGGTCGATCGCGAGGGCCTTCTGAAAAATCACCTTGGCGTCGCCGAGCCTGGTGGAGAGGAACGCGTGCATGCCTTCCTGGTGCAGGCCCGTGACCTTTTCCATACGGCGCTGCTGCCGCGTGCTGTGCCAGTTGCCGATCAGATGTGTGGTTTCGCGGATACCGACGGTGATCGTGACGATCAAGGCGCCGACGGCCATGGAGACGAGCACGAGCGTCACGGGGCTCATCTCGAACCCGTCGGTGGCGCTGGTGCGCAGGACGACGGTGCCGGGATTCAGTTCCCGGAAATAGCTGTAGAGGAGAATCCCGACCGTAGTCAGGAAAATCGTCACGAGCAATCGCAACATGTCGGTGCCTAACGGCTACGGCGTGTGGTGCGCACTGCGGGTTTCCGGGCCGGTTTGGGCTGCGCCGGGGCCGTCGCCGGTTTCTCGGCTGGAATACGTACCCGCTTGGCGTCCGCCCACAGTTTGTCCAGCCCGTAATGGTCCCGAACCGTCTGAGAGAAAATATGGACGACGACGTCGCCGAAGTCCATGACTATCCACTTTGATGTGCTGCCGCCTTCCATGCTGAGGGGCGGCGAGCCGGCTTTCGACAGCGTGCCGTCGATCGCGTCCGCGATGGCGCGGACTTGGCGATCGGATTCGCCCGAGCACAACACAAAATAATCGGCCAATGAGGTCAACGGCTCCACGTGGAGCACAACGACATCGACGGCCTTCTTATCCTGCGACGCACGCGCTGCAGCGAGGGCTTTAGCCTTGGGGTCGAGTGGGATGGGGTGACTCCTGATACAAACCTCTGCGGATTATATAGGCTTCCACCGCGTGCGGCAAGAGACCGTCGGTGCTCAACCCTTGTGCGAGGCGGCTGCGGACGAGTGATGCCGAGATTGGGCAGGGCGGAATCTGAAACAACGTGAGTGTGCGCGAAGGGCTCAGGTTGACGACGGCGAGGTCGAGCCGCCCGGTGTCCAATGCGGTAAGGACGGCCGGATCGATGGCGGGCAGCAGTGGCATGGTCCCCAGGCGCGCAAACGGGACCCCTGGCCGGGAGACGACGACGTGGTGGCAGACGGCAAGGAGGTCCGAGGCGTTGCGCCAGTTGGGTACATCCAGAAACGAGTCGAGTCCGAGGCACAGGTGGAAGCGGCTGGGGCCCTCGCGGCGTGCGCCGAGCGCCGTCAACGTGTCGATTGTGTAGGACCGCCCGGTTCGTGTGACTTCAATATCCGATACGTCGAACGCCGGCTCGCCGGCCACCGCCGCGCGGACCATCGCCAGTCGGTCCGCCGCAGGGGCAAGTTCCGACGCGAGTTTATGCGGCGGATCGCCGGTCGGGATAAAGAGCATCCGCGCAAAACCCAGCCGAGTCTGAATTTCGCGTGCGAGGCTGAGGTGTCCGCGGTGGATGGGATTAAACGTGCCGCCGACGATGCCGATCGGTTCATTCGAGGAATGACGCGGCGGTGTCGTCGCGGTCATGGACGGAGCACGACCAGATTGTCTCGATGGATGACCTCTTCGTACTCCTGGTGTCCGAGGCTGTCTCGGATCTCCTGCGTCTTTTTGCCCTTCATCCGAGCGAGGAGATCGGACGAGACATTCACGAGGCCCTTGGCGATTTCTTTGCCGGTCTCGTCGCGGCAGACGACGGGATCGCCCGCTTCGAATGCACCGTCCAGCGCCAGGATGCCGGAAGCCAGGAGGCTTTTGCCGCGTTGCACGAGGGCTTCGACCGCTCCTGCGTCGAGCATCAGTTCGCCGCGTGGCCTGAGGGTAAACGCGATCCAATGTTTACGGCTGGAGAGACGTTGTGTCTTCGGAAAAAACAAACTGCCGCCCGGTGCGCCGCCGAGGACGTTGTGAAGCAGGCCCGGCGTCTGTCCGTTCAAGAGCAGCGTGGCCACGCCGTAGTCGGCGATTTTTCGTGCGGTGCGGACCTTCGTGGCCATCCCGCCCGTGCCCTCGAACGTGGCCGAGTCGCCGGCCAATTGTTGGATCTCGTCGGTGACTTCGGGAATGTCCGCGATCAGTGTGGCGTCGGGGTGTTTTCGCGGATCCGCGGTAAACAGCCCGTCCACATCGGAGAGGATCACCAACAGGTCGGCGTCCACGAGGTGCGCGACCTGCCCGGCCAACGTATCGTTGTCGCCGACGCGGATTTCGTCCACCGCGACCGTGTCGTTTTCGTTGATGATCGGGACAACGCCGAAGCCCAGCAACGTCGTGAGCGTGTGGCGTGCGTTGAGAAACCGGCGGCGGTCGGCCAAATCGTGATGCGTCAGCAAAATCTGCGCAACCGAGAGGCCGTGGCGCTCGAAGGCTTTTTCGTAGGCCCACATCAGGCGGCTTTGGCCGACGGCGGCGGCGGCCTGCTTGACGGGCAGGTGTTTGGGATAGGCGGGGAGGCCGAGTTTTTTGATGCCGGAGACGATCGCGCCGGACGTGACGAGCAGGATCTCGCGTCCGGCTGCGCGGAGGTCGGCCAATTCGCCGACGATCCGTTCGACGCGGTCTTCGCGTAACCCCAACTCGCGCGAGGCGATGAGGCTGCTGCCGACTTTGACGACGATTCGTTGCGCCTGGCTTACGATGCGCTGCCGCATGACTCCGTCCGTAGCTGTCGAACTTGTGTGCCGAGGAAGCGCACCAGGGCGTCGAGCCCTTCGCGGGTCGACGACGAGATGCCGAAACAGCGGATCCGTTTCTTGCGGCAATATTGCTGCAGGCTCGTCCAACGCGCGCCTTCGCCTTTTGCATCGAGTTTGGTGCCGACGACGGCGAAGGGGCGCTTCTTCAACGTCGGATCGTACGCCACCAATTCTTTGCGTAAGGTTTCCAGTGTCGCGACCGGTTCGTCGGGGCTCCACTCGGACACGTCGATCAGGTGGAGCAGCAGCGACGTGCGTTCGACGTGACGCAAAAATTCGAGGCCGAGTCCCTTGCCCTCGTGTGCGCCTTCGATCAATCCGGGAATGTCCGCGATCACGAACGACGCGTCTTCATTGACGCGCACGACGCCGAGATTTGGGATCAACGTCGTGAAGGGATAGTCGGCGATCTTCGGCCGTGCGGCGGAAATCGCGGCGATCAGCGTCGACTTGCCCGCGTTGGGAAACCCAATCAGTCCGACGTCCGCGAGGAGTTTGAGTTCCAGGCGGAGCCACCGCGATTCGGCAGGGCGGCCTGGTTCGCAGCGTGTGGGCGTTTGATTGGTGCTGGTGGCGAAGTGCGTATTGCCGAGTCCGCCGCGGCCGCCTTTGGCGACGATGCAACGCTGGCCGTCCTCGGTAAGGTCGGCTACCGGCTCGCCGGAGGCATCGTCGAGGATGACGGTACCGACGGGCACGGTGACGACGACATCGTCGGCGGTGCGTCCGTGTTTGTTGGAGTCTTGTCCGGGGTCGCCGGGCTTCGCTTCATACCGCTGTTGGTAACGCAGGTCGAGCAGGGTCGTCATGCGGTGCGAGGCTGCAATTACGACGGATCCGCCGTTGCCGCCGTCACCGCCGTCGGGTCCGCCGCGCGGGATAAATTTCTCTCGCCGAAAACTGCAGATGCCGTTACCGCCCTTGCCGGCTTGGACAAAGATACGGGCCTGATCGACAAACATGCGAGCTAGTTCCTGTACAGCAAGGGAGCAGTGCCCGAGCGCGGCGCGCTACATGGGGCGCGGACGCGGGTGGGGCCGCCTCGATACCGAGGCGACCGTCCGAAGACGGGGCCTCGATTCAAACAAAAATCGGTTGCAACTGTCCAGCGGGAGGACGGGGCCGAACTAGAGATTCGGCAACCCCGCAGCGAGCCGGGAGCTATGAGTTCGCGGAAGAGGGTTCCGGGATGATGCTGACTTTTTTGCGGTCGCCGCCGGCAAATTGCACGACACCGTCGACCTTCGCAAACAACGTATGGTCGCGGCCGATGCCGACGTTGAATCCGGGGAAGAACTTCGTGCCGCGTTGGCGGACGATGATGCTGCCGGCCGTCACAACCTGACCGCCGTACGCCTTGACGCCGAGGTACTGCGGATTACTATCGCGCCCGTTACGAGATGAGCCGCCGCCTTTATTTGTTGCCATCCTGTCCGTCCTTCGATCGGGTCGGTCGCGACTGCAGGCTGATCCCTGCTACGACGCACCGTCGATCGACAATGTTCTGTGAATGAGGTCTCGGTTGTTGCCGTCGCCGGCGGCGTGCCGCTAGCGCGTTTCGATTCCCGTGATGCGCAACTGCGTGAACGATTGCCGATGTCCACGGGTGCGCCGATAGTTCTTGCGGCGTTTCTTCTTAAACACCATGATGGAGCGGGTGCGGCCCTGTCGCACGATTTCCGCGGTCACACGCGCGTTCTGCACGGTCGGTTTTCCGACGAGCAATCCGGCATCGCCATGCACCAAGTTCACTTCCGTCAACGAGACGGAGGTGCCCACTTCTCCTGCGACGCGCTCGACCTGGACGAGATTGCCCGGTTCCACGCGATACTGCTTCCCACCTGTCGTTACGATTGCGTACATAGCGTCACGTCCTTCACTTGAGAGACCGATTCGTGTACCACGATCGACGGAGGAGTGTCAAACGATGAATGGAGCTGGGAGGGAGCCGCGATGCGCGGATGTGATGTCCACCGAGCGACGAGAACGCCTGTCTGAGCAGTCGTAGCGCGTGTCCCCGCGCGGCATGCGCCGCTCGCGTTGACACGTCGTTCGTCGACATTATACAAGGACCCTCCCCTGTTGCGCACGCTGCGCAGGCAATGCCGTAAGGAGAATTCGCCATGCAACCAAGTGAGACGATCTGGATGGACGGCCGCCTTGTGAAGTGGGCGGAGGCGTCGGTCCACGTATTGACGCATTCGCTGCACTACGGCATGGGGGCCTTCGAAGGCATTCGTTGTTATCGCGGCGCGACGGGGTCGGCTATTTTTCGTTTGCGCGAGCACGTCGATCGGTTGTTCGAGTCGTCGCATATCGGCATGATGCAGATTCCGTACGATCGGAAACAGGTCGCCGACGCCATCGTCGAAACGGTGCGCGCGAACAAACTAGACAGTTGTTACATCCGTCCGTTGGTATACATCGGATACGGAAATATGGGCGTGTATCCCGGAGACAATCCGATCCGGCTTGCGATTGCGGCGTGGAAATGGGGCGCCTATCTTGGCGATGAGGCGTTGGCGAGCGGGATGCGCGCCTGCGTGTCGTCGTTTACGCGCCACCATGTGAACGTCTCGATGACACGCGGGAAGATTACCGGCTATTACGTGAACTCGATCCTCGCGAAGCGCGAAGCAAAGGCGAACGGCTACGATGAGGCGATCATGCTCGATCCGGAAGGATACGTGGCCGAGGGCACGGGCGAAAATGTGTTCATCGTGCGGCGTGGGCGGCTGCTGACGACGCCGCTGACCTCGATCCTCGACGGCATCACGCGGGATGCGATCATGCAACTGGCGCGTGAGCGCAACATTCCCGTGGTGGAAGAGCGTTTTACGCGCGATGCGATGTATGTGGCGGAAGAAATGTTCGTGACCGGCACGGCGGCGGAACTGACGCCTGTGCGCGAAGTGGATGGACGGAAGGTCGGTACCGGAAAGCCGGGCCCGATTACGACGGCGCTCCAGCAGGCGTTTTTTGCGGTGGTGAAGGGCGAAGACAAGAGCCACTCGGAGTGGCTCACACCCGTCTAACCAAGATTACAGCGGTTGCGAAGATTGAAGAGGGTGCAGCCTCACGCGCAGGGACCTGTGCGTGAGGCAACCCGATTATTTGCTTGCTGGGGACGAGTCCGCAGGCTTGGCGTCGGAAGACGACGAAGGTGTTGCCGGCGTGCTCGTTTCTTTCTTGTTCAAATCGAGCACGGTGGAGGAGAAGCTGCGCTCCTTCGCCAAAATTGCCAGGCTCAACGACGTGACCATAAACACGCCGGCGAAAATGATTGTGAGTTTGCTCAAGAAGTTCGCCGGCCCACGGCTGCCGAATACCGTTTGACTCGACCCGCCGAATGCCGCGCCGATTTCCGCGCCCTTACCTGCCTGCAGCAGAATCGCACCGATCATAAACATGCAGGTGATGATATGGATGATTACGACAAACGTATACATGGGTCGGAAGTCCTTCTACCGAGATCAGTGAGCCAGTGAGTGAGCAATCTCAACAATCTTAGCAAACGCGGCCGGATCGAGACAAGCACCGCCCACTAACGCGCCGTTGATCTGAGGGGACGCTAAAAAGCTTCCCGCGTTGGCGGCGGTCACGCTGCCGCCGTAGAGAATGGTCAGTCGTTCGGCCGCGTCACGCGACCAGGTGCGTTCGATCAGCGTCCTGATGTGACGATGGACCGCAGTCGCTTGCTCGGCGGTCGCGGCGTCGCCGGTGCCAATGGCCCAGATCGGCTCGTAGGCAATCGTGATCTGCGGCCGCTGTTCCGGTGCGACCTGTTGTAACCCGGCGATCAGTTGCCGTTCGATCACCGTATCCGTCTGGCCCGCTTGCCGTTCGGCCTTCGTTTCTCCGACGCACAAAATTACGCGGAGTCCGTGGCGCAACAGGGCGTGGACCTTTTTATTGACCACTTCGTCCGTTTCACCGAGGAGATGACGACGCTCGGAATGCCCCACCAGTGCGGCAGCGCAACCTATGTCTTTCAACATGGGGGCGGAGATTTCTCCGGTAAAGGCGCCGCGGTCTTCCCAAAAGACGTTTTGGGCGGCGAGTGTGACGGGACGACGGCTAGCAGCGAGACGTCCCTGGACCGCTGCCAAGGCCGTGAACGGCGGTGCGACGAGGAGTTCCACCTGCTGTTGGGATTGCGGAAGCGTCGAAAAGAGCTGATCGACCAGGGAGACGGCTTCGGTGGCCGTCTTATTCATCTTCCAGTTGCCGGCAATAAGAAACTGTCGCATCGGTGTGGAGCGGTCTGCGCCGGATCTCTAGCCGACTCGTTCGGGTAACGCCGTCAGGCCGGGTAATTCCTTCCCTTCCAGCAATTCGAGCGCCGCACCACCGCCGGTGGAGATGAACGACATGCTGTCGGTTTCTCCGGCGCGATGCACGGCCAGCGCCGTATCGCCGCCGCCGACGATGGTCAGGGCGTAGGCATTCGCCACCGAGTGGGCCACCGCCAAGGTGCCGCGGGCGAAGGCGTCGATTTCGAACACACCCATCGGGCCGTTCCACAGGATCGTCTTGGCGTCTTGAAGGGCGACACTGAACAATTTGACGGATGCGGGGCCGATGTCGAGCGCGTACCAATTCTTCGGGATTTCCTGGATCGGGACGATTTTTGTTTCGGCGCCGGGTTCACGGCTGGCGGCCACGACACAATCGACCGGTAGGTAAAATTTGACGCCGCGCGAGAAGGCGTGTTCCTGAATGCCGCGCGCAAAGTCGAGCATGTCGTTTTCGACGAGGGAGTTGCCGATCTCGTACCCCATGGCCTTGATGAAGGTGAAGGCCATACCGCCGCCGATGATGACCTTATCGACGCGTTTGCCGAGATTTTCGATGACGCCGATTTTTCCGGAGACTTTCCCGCCGCCGAGGATCGCGACGAACGGACGCACCGGGCTGGCGACCGCGCCTTCGAGATATTCGATTTCCTTTTTCAGAAGATATCCGGCGGCGCTGGTCTTGATGTGTTTGGTGATGCCGACGATCGACGCATGCGCGCGGTGTGCTGCGCCGAAAGCATCATTGATGTAGACATCGCCGAGCGACGCCAGCGACTTCGCGAAGGCGTCGTCGTTTTTTTCTTCTCCGGCGTGGAACCGCAGGTTTTCCAGCAGCAGCACGTCGCCCGGTTTCATCTTCGCGACCAGGGCTTCGACCGCTGGGCCGATGCAGTCCGGCGCAAACACTACTTCCTTGCCGAGCAAGCGCTGCAACCGCTTCGCGACCGGCGCCAGGCTGTATTTCGGATCCGGTGCGCTCTTCGGACGGCCGAGGTGCGAACACAGAATCACCATCGCCCCTTCGTCCACCGCGCGGTTGATCGTCGGCAAGGTGCCGCGGATACGGGTGTCGTCGGTGATTTGCAGCGCGTCATCCAGCGGAACGTTGAAGTCCGTCCGGATGATGACACGTTTGCCTTTGAGCGTGACGTCGTCGATGGTTTGCTTATGCAGGTTCATCGCTAGTCCCTACGGATCACACACGTGGTTCAGTAGCTCACCTGTTGCTTGCGACGCGCGCGAAGGGGCTTACCCCTTCGCGGCGACGAACTTCACCAAGTCGCGTACGCGGCACGAATACCCCCACTCATTATCGTACCAGGCGATCACTTTCACGAGCCGACCTTCGATGACGGTCGTGAGGCTGGAGTCCAGCGTCGCCGAGTGCGGGTCGCCCTTTTGGTCGATCGACACGATCGGATCGTCGGTATACTGGAGAATGCCTTTGAGCGGTCCGTCGGCGGCCTTCTTGAAGGCGTTGTTGAGCGTCGCGGCGTCGCAATCTTTTTCCGTTTCGAGCGAGAGGTCCACGAGCGAGACGTTCGGAGTCGGGACACGAATCGCCATCCCGTCCAGCTTGCCCTTCAGTTGCGGCAAGACCAGGTGCAGCGCCTTCGCGGCGCCGGTGCTCGTCGGAATCATCGACATGGCGGCGGCGCGTGCGCGACGCAGGTCCTTGTGCGGAAGGTCCAGCAATTGTTGGTCGTTCGTATAGGAGTGAATGGTGGTCATCACGCCGCGCTTGATGCCGACCGTCTCTACCAGGACTTTCGCAACCGGAGCCAAACAGTTCGTCGTGCACGAAGCATTCGACAGGATCGTGTGTTTGGCCGGATCGTATTGGCCTTCGTTGACGCCCATCACGATGGTCAAATCGGGATCTTTCGCGGGAGCGGAAATGATGACGCGCTTGGCCCCTGCGGCGAGGTGCCGTCCGGCGCTCTCCCGGTCCGTGAACCGACCGGTAGACTCGATCACGATGTCCACGCCCAGGTCTTTCCAGGGCAGCTCCTTCGGATCTTTCTTGGCCAACACCTTAATGGTTTTCCCGCCGACGATGATGGCATCTTCACGATGCTCGACCGGCACCGATAACCGGCCGTGGATGGAGTCGTATTCCAAGAGATAGGCGAGCGTTTTTGCATCAGTGAGGTCGTTGACGGCCACAATTTCCAGCGCTGCATCGTTCAGGCACGCGCGAAAAACGTTGCGCCCGATCCGTCCGAACCCGTTAATGCCGACTCGAATAGCCATGAGCGAATACTCCTCGCAACATCGTGAGTAATACTAGGAGAAAATCTGCGCGGATGGTACTGAGCGGCTTCCACTGAGTCAAGTCTTTCGATAGTAGGGGACGTGTGTATTGATGCATGCACCGCATGCGCATCGTGGTGCCTGGGTGTATGCGTCACGTGATCGAAAATTGTTCCGTTGTACACACACAATCGTCCGACGATTTGCTACAGTACGCGGCCATGATCGCCGATTCTCGCCAGCCCAATCCGTCTCGATCCGATGCTGCCGTCGGCGCGTCGTTCGACACACATACGCAGTCGGCGACTGTATCTGCTGGATCCAACACTGCTTCTAGCCGCTTGTCTCCTGAAACACTTCGTGCGCTCGAATGGGAACGCCTGACCGAGGCGTTGACGAACTATGCGCGGTCGGAACCGGGCCGTGCCCTGTGCCGCGCGCTGCCTTTGGCCGAGACGTTTGAGTTGGCACAGCGGCGACTGGCCGAAACGGACGAAATGGTCCGGATGCGAGTTGGGACAGATGTGTTCCCCACCCTTCCGGTGCCGGATATTCGCGAGGTCCTCGCGCGTGTGGGCAAAGGCGGCACCGTCGAAGCGTTGGAGCTGCGCGATGTCGTTCAATTGGTGCGGTTAGGCGAAGACGTCTTGCGGTACCTCGCGCGGCATCGCGAGGTCTGTCCTGCCTTGTCGGCGTATGCGGAAGGGCTTCCGACGCTGAGTGCACTATCCGGGTTGCGCGCAGATTTGGAGTGGGTCGTCGATCCGGACGGACTCATCAAGGATTCTGCCTCGCCGGAATTGCGTCGGTTGACGCAGCAGGTCCACGATCTCAAGCAGTCCATGCGACGTCGCATCGAGGCGATTCTCCAATCGTCGCGGTACGATGACCTGCTCCAAGATCGCTATGTGGCGCAGCGGGAGGGGCGCTACGTCGTTCCGATCAAAGCCGAGATGCGGACCGCGGTGCCGGGTATTGTGCATGACGTGTCGGCCAGCGGCGCGACGGTATTTTTGGAGCCGCGCGAACTGGTCGATTTAAACAACAACATCAAGGTCGCCGAGCTGGCCGTCGATCGAGAGGTCCGTCGCATCCTGCAGGATGTCGCTCGGCAATTGGCCACAGAGGCCGAGACCTTGGCCTCGTTGCAGTGGGCGCTCACGGAGCTGGATGTCATCCACGCAAAAGCCGAACTGGCAGTTCGACTGGAGGCACGGCACGTGCTGATCGGCGATTCCAACTGCGTGCGGTTGTTTAAAGCGCGTCATCCGCTGTTGGTGCTGTCGAGGCCGACGGTTGTGGCGAACGATGTCCGGTTGGAAGCTCCGGCGCAATTTATGATCATCTCCGGCGCCAACACCGGCGGGAAAACCGTCACGCTCAAGTTGGTCGGCTTGTTCGCGCTGATGGTGCGGGCCGGCCTGCTGCTGCCCTGTGCCGAAGGTTCGGAGATGGGGTGGTTCCCCTACGTATACGCGGATATCGGCGATGCGCAGGATTTGGCCAAGGACCTGTCGAGTTTTTCGTCGCACGTGACGCGCACGATTACGTTGTTTCGTGCTATTGAGCCGGATCCTGTGGCTGGTCCTCCGGACGGCCGCTGGTTGGTGTTGCTCGATGAGCCCATGACCTCCACCGATCCGACAGAAGGTGCAGCCCTAGCGCAGGCGCTCTTGGAGCGGCTGGCCCAGTCCGGCGCCACGGGGTTTGTGACGACGCACTACACGGAGCTGAAGGTCTTGGCGCAGAATCGCCCGGCGTTTCTGAACGCCAGCGTCGAGTTCGATGTGGCCAAGTTGGCGCCCACGTATCGCTTGATCGCCGGTGTGCCCGGCGGTTCGTCCGCCATCGAGATCGCCGGACGTTTAGGGATGGACGCGGCGTTGTTGGCGAATGCGCGAGAGCATCTCCATTCCGACGACCTGGCCTTGGAAACGTTGCTGGCTGATCTCCAAACGAAGCAGCGCGCGGCGACGGAGGCGTTGCAACAGGCGGAGGCGCTGCGACGAGACGCGGATGAAGCAGCGCGTGAAGCGGCCGAGCGGTTGGAGCGTCAGCAGGCGACTGAGGCGGCGGAGCGTAAAGCCATCAAACAGAAAATCGCCGAAGAGGCGCAGCGGGCGCGTGTGGCGATCCTGGCTGCGTTGGACGAGGTGAAGCGGGAGAAGACGGTCGAGCGGGCCAAGGCGGCGCGCGAGCGTATTCAGGCGGCGGAGTCTTCTGTCACGGCGCCTGCCGTTGCCGCGCCGACTTTTTCCGTAGATCGGCTGAGTGTCGGCGATCCGGTCGATGTGACGTCGCTTGGGGCTCGCGGCATTCTGTTGGAGGCGCCGGCCGGGAAATCCAGGGTGCGTGTGCGTGTCGGCGCGGCCGAGGTCTCGATTCCCACGCAGGCTCTCTCGGCGATCGATCCGCGAGCGGCGCAGGGCGACAAGCCGAAGGCGTCAGGTGCGAGTAAAGGACTAGCACCACGGAACCTTGCCGCCGGTCCGATTGCCGAGCCGCCGCTGGAGGTGGATGTGCGCGGTCACACGGCGGACGAAGCCGTGGATGCGGTGATCGCGCATCTCGATCAGGCGGTCTTAGGCGGCACACCCTGGCTGCGGGTCATCCATGGCCACGGGACGGGCAAGCTGAAGGCGGCGCTCAGGAGTCACCTTCGCACATCGCCGTACGTAGAAACATTTCGTCCCGGCGATCGCGGCGAAGGCGGCGACGGGGTGACGATGGTCGAGATCAAACGCTGACGGAGCGACTTCCGCCGAACGACGTGCTTAGCCGACCTTCCAGAAAAAGACCGCCGTCATACGTTTCGTGATCAACTCGTGCGACCAGCCGAAGTAGGCCGTGGCCGAGTGTACGAGGTCCGATTTGTAAAACAGCAGCCGATTGAACACGTTCGGCACTTCGACCTCTTCCTCCCACATGCTGAGGTCCATCTCCTTCATGCCGGGGACCTGACTCAGGCTTTCGTAACGACGTGGGCAGGTATTGCCACCTAAGCTACCGTCCGGCAATTTGAGCCGGTAAAACGACGTACCCGAGTGGATTGTCGGCGGGTAGGGATGGAGGAACAGCACCGCGGCGTAGTCGCAGAGTGTGCTGGAGTCCACGTGGGGGCGCGCCACACCTTCGCTGCCGCCG
Organism: Nitrospiraceae bacterium; assembly: GCA_046351095.1. Classification (GTDB taxonomy): domain Bacteria; phylum Nitrospirota; class Nitrospiria; order Nitrospirales; family Nitrospiraceae; genus BQWY01. The sequence continues at coordinate 1,378,587 of JAXLZC010000001.1, read as the reverse complement.
ACAAGCTGCACGGAGTTATGTCCGGATTCGCCGTTGGGTGGTGCGGCTTGCGGCTGCAAGCTCTTCGCGCCCGTATGGGTGAGGACGCATCGTTCCACCAGGGCCAATTCCGCCGGCGTCAACGCGTTGGTCGCGCGCATCCCTGGCCAGGGTTCAGGGCGCCAGGGCGAGCCAAGTCGCCAGGTCGGTTTGTTGAAACAGCGTTCGGCGACGGCAAAGGGATCGGGCAGCACGTTGTCCTGGATCCAATAGTCCGTGCCCAACTCTGGTTTGCGATAGGGGAGTGTGTCTCGATTCATCGGAGCGATGCCTTTGTGTGAACGTGCCCGCCATCATACCGACGGCGCCCGGTGCGGTCCAGATCGAGGTCGACTCAGCCCGAGGAGGACTGTTTCGGTTGAGCATGCGATTCTGCCGCCTGTTGAATAAGCCGAATGTTGCGCTGCAAGCCGGCGAATCGCGTGCGGCGAACCGGACTGTCTTTGGTGTGGGCGGCGAAATCTTGCTCGGTCCAGGTCCCTAGTTCCGATAAATTTGGCGCGAGCGCCCAGGGCCTGGGCGTGTCATCGAGAAGTCGGCCCGGCCTAGCTTGGGTGTTATACGGACAGGCGTCCAAACAATCGTCGCAACCGAAGAGGTGATTGCCGACATGTTGTGTCAGGTCGGTTGGAATGTCGTCGCTCCGATGTTCGATGGTGAGATACGACAGGCAGCGCCCCGCATCGACGACGTATGGTGTCGGCATCGCCTGCGTCGGACAGGCGGTGAGGCAAAGCGTACAGGTGCCGCAGAGGTCGGTACCTGGCGTGTCGGGCGTGAGCGGAAGCGTGGTGAGTACGACGCCGAGGAGCAGCCACGAGCCGTGTTCGGCCGACACGAGGTTGGAATGTTTGCCGATCCAGCCGAGCCCGGCCTGCTGCGCCCAAGCCTTTTCCATGATCGGGCCCGTGTCGACGTACCATTTGTAGGATGCATCAGGCGCGAGCTGTTTCAGGCGTTCGACCAAGGTCGAAAGGCGCTCGCCAACCGTCAGGTGATAGTCGCGTCCCCAAGCATAACGCGCGATACGGCCCATGCCTGGACGTTCGTCCGGCTGCAAGGCGCGATCATAGTTGAGTCCGACAACGATGATCGATCGGCAACCGGTTAGCACAAGGCGCGGATCGGCTCTCCGCTCCGGCGTGCGCGCGATCCACTGCATCGTCGCCTGGTACCCGGCATCGAGCCATGTACGTAGGCGTGTTTGTAGGAGCGTCGTGAACGAGTCGGCGTCGGAGGCGGCGTCTGGTGCGGGGGTGTCAGGTGGCGGAGCATCGAGCGTGGCAATGCCGACGGCATCGAAGCCCTGGTCGAGCGCGAGTTGTTTGACTCGCTCGGTGAGCGGCATGGGTGGATGGAGTGTGGGCGACGGTCAGTTCGGCGCGCAGTCGAGCTTCACGTGGAACGATGCGGAGCATTGTTCCGTCTCGCACTTGCCGCAGGCGCCGATGATGCGGGTACGCCAATCCGTGCGTTTCGGATCGAAGTGACAGGTCGTTCTGCCGCCACGGTTGATCGTCGTCCACGGAGTAGTCGTAGCGGGAAACAGCGCGACCTTACAGCCTTTCAGCATCGGCACTTCACATTCCTGCGAAGCCTCGCCCTTCGCCATCATGAAGCTGCAAAACCGTTCCGTCGTGACGTGAGAGTCTTCCGGCGCTTGGGCGAGAGCCGGCGAAGCGTCGAGCCCCCAAGGCAAGAGTAGTCCAAGAAATACGATGCAGAGTTGTGTCGACGAACGTGAGTGTGTCATCCGCGCATCCTACCACGGCGACGAATGAGAACGACAAGGGTGTGGGAGAGAGTCACCTGTTGCGTGTGCAACACGTTGTCCGAACCGACAACGAGACGTACAATCGGCACCCACGTTGAGTCGTCATGGTGGTCATCGCTGATATGCGTGCATCCATAAGCAGAAGTCTTCCGGCGAAAGTCCTGAGCGTCGTCGTCGGATTTGTGGTCTCGATCATGCTGCTTCCGGCGTGGGCCGGGCAGGAGTTTGTCTCGTCGCTGATCGTCGAGACGGACCCTGGCGGCGGGGTGCACGCACGGGCGGTCCTCAACATTCCGAGCCCACGAGCTGTCGTCGAGCATGTGTTGACCGACTACGGGCGGTGGCCGGAACTGTTCGACACCAAAATGCGCATGGGGACGATCGAGCGAACACCTGGGCGCGATGTCGTCGAAATGTTCATCGAACATCCGATCTTACCTGGAGAGAGTCGACTGTTGAGCGAAAACCGGCGCGAAGCGGACGGGCGGTTAGCGACCTCGTTGTTGGGCGGGGATTTTAAACGCTACGCGCGAACATGGACCCTATCCGAGACGGCGGATGGTCGCGTGCGCGCCGAATTTACCCTCGTGATGGAGGCGAAGACGCTGGCGCCCGATTGGATCGTCGCCATCGCTCTTCGTCGCGAACTCGACACGCATTTCAAAAAACTCGCCGCACGGATCGCGCGTGATTCTGCGAGGCGACAGTGAGATGTAGGTGTGGAGGGGAGATGGCATGGCGTTGACGGCGGAGCTGATTATGTATATCCTCATGTATATACATTGATAGGGTGGATTGTCATGGCCAACAAGACGACCAAGCTGTTTTTTAGCGGTAATAGTCAGGCTGTCCGCATCCCTCGAGAGTTTCAGATGGAGGGAGAGGAGGTCGAGATCGAGCGGCGTGGAAACACGCTTGTCATCAAGCCGAAAAAGAAATCGTGGGGCAATCTCGCGGCAAGTCTCAGGCGATTTACGCCTGACTTCATGGCTGAGGGAAGAAACCAAGCCCCTGCGCAGAAACGGAAGCGCTCCTTCGCATGAAGGTGATGCTCGACACCAATATCTGCATCTATCTGATCAAGCAGCGCCCTCCCTCGTTAATCGAACGGTTACAGGCTGAACCGGTTGCCGATCTCGGGATCTCATCCGTCACACTGGCGGAGCTTGAATTCGGCGTGGCGAAGAGTCAGCACGTCGTGCAAAACCGAATTGCATTAAACAAGTTCTTGGAGCCTCTGGAAATTGCACCGTTTGATCGGAAAGCATCGCTTGCATATGGAAAAATTCGTCACCTTCTTGAGCGCGCGGGGACGCCGATCGGCTCAATGGATTTTCTGATTGCCGCGCATGCGCTGAGTCTTGGTGTGCGACTCGTCACCAACAATACAAAAGAGTTTCAACGCGTCGCTGGTCTTCGCGTGGAAAATTGGGTCTAGCTGCCCAGGGTTGATGCCTCAGTCGGCCGAAGTTCCACTGCGCGGCTCCGATGGGTGTCCTGGTCCGTGGCGCGGCCCCTATGGATTTGGCAAGCTGTATTCGACGAGTTCGGCGCCGGCGAGGCCTTGCTGGGTCAGGGCCGCGATGTCCAGACTCTGTTCGACTTTCAGGATGATGTCGAGGTTGGTTTTGGTGCTGGGGTGCGGCGGGACGAAGAGGCGGCAGCAGTCCTGATCCGGTTCGATCGATGTTTCGAAACTGCCGAGTTTCCGCGCCTCGTCGGTGATCTCCATCTTGTCCATGCCGATCAACGGCCGCAGCACCGGGAGCGTCGCCGCTTGTTGTACGACACTCAAATTCTCCGGCGTCTGTGACGCGACTTGCCCGAGACTGTCGCCGGTCACCAGCGCCCAGCAGCCGTCACGCCGCGCAATCTCCTCCGCAATCCGCAGCATCATCCGACGATAGAGCACAACACGGAACGGCGCAGGCGCGCCGACGACGATCTGGCGTTGAATTTCGCCGAACGGAATCAGGTGCAGGCGTGAGGACAATTGATAGGGCGTCAACAGCTGAGCGAGCTCGCGGACTTTTTCTTCCGACGCGCGTGTCACGAACGGGCGTCCGTGAAAATGGATGAAGATCGCGCGGCAGCCGCGTTTCATCATGCGATAACAGGCGACTGGTGAGTCGATCCCACCGGATAACAGACAAGCCACGCTTCCGCTGACGCCGACCGGCAAGCCGCCGGGGCCCGGCTCGCGATCGACGGCGACGTAGGCTTCCTTCGCGATCAATTCGACATGGACGGTCATCTCCGGGTTTTTCAGACTGACGGGTGTGCCGAGCGTCTCGTGGATGACGGCGCCGACCTGCTGCTCGATCTCCACCGAGCGCCAGGGATACCGTTTGTCGGCGCGTTTGGCGGTCACGCGGAAGGAGCGGAACGTCCGCTCGCGCACGAGCGACAACGCGAGGTTGTGGATCGGGGTAAGGTCCGGCTTCGTCACGTCCATCGGGACGGCGTGGGCCAGGGTGAAATGCGTACAGCCGAATGCCTGTCGTACGCGCGTGCGCGCCTCGTCCCACGAGGTCGTGTCCGGCAAGGTGATACGAATGCGACCGTTGAGCGGCTGCACCTGGCGCACGCCCAGCGGACGGAGACTGCTGCGCAGGTGATCGACGAGGCGCCCTTCGAAGTAAGGGCGGTTGCGGCCCTTCAGGGCAAGTTCGTGGTAGTGGACGATGATACAACGGGTGGTCATGTGGTCATTCTGTGGTGTCGGGAGTTCGAGCTGTGATGTGAAAGACAATTCCGAGGCAGATGTTGTGCGCTCTCGGCGGTGTACCTATGGCAGCGACTGTCGTTCGTTCGGTCACCCGCCGCGTTCGAGCCAGCGCTCTGCGTCCAGCGCCGCCATGCAGCCGGATCCGGCCGCGGTAACGGCCTGCCGATACCGTGAGTCTTGGACGTCGCCGGCCGCAAAGACGCCGGGGACATTCGTCGCGGTGCCCTGTGTGGTCCGAAGATACCCGTGATCATCCATCGCCAGGAGATTTGTGAAAAGAGCGGTATTCGGCTTGTGTCCGACGGCGACGAATACGCCGGTACATGCAAGCTCACGCACTGCGCCTGTCTGCACATCGCGAAGTCGGATGCCGCTGACGAGCTGGTCGCCGAGTACTTCCTCGACGACGCTGTTCCAGGCGAAGCGAATTTTCGGATGCGCGTGCGCGCGGTCTTGCATGATCTTAGAGGCGCGCAAGGTGTCTCGCCGATGCACGATGGTCACGTCGCTCGCGAACTTGGTCAAAAACAACGCCTCTTCCAACGCGCTGTCGCCGCCGCCCACGACCACGATGGACTGGTTGCGATAAAAAAACCCGTCGCAGGTGGCGCAGGTGGACACGCCGTGTCCGGTCAACCGCGCTTCGCCCGGCACACCCAGATGCACCGGCGATGCGCCGGTCGCGACGATAAGTGCGCGCGTCACAATCGGGTCGGGCTGATCTTCCACTGTTAGTCGGAACGGTCGTGTTGCAAGATCTACGGCTGTGACCATGCCGAGCATGGAGCGCATGCCGAATCGTTCCGCTTGCGCGCGCATCTCCTTCATGAGGTCCGGCCCCATGATCGGTTTCGCAAAGCCGGGATAATTCTCGACCTCGGTCGTGGTCGTCAATTGGCCGCCGCTTTGCCAGCCTTCGATCAAGAGCGGCGAGAGATTGGCGCGTGCGGTGTAGATCGCCGCGGTTAATCCCGCCGGTCCGGATCCGATGATGACGACGTCCTGCATGGCCGCGCACTCTAGCATAGGGTGAGACACACGGAACAGGCTCTACGCTGAGTAGAGTCCGCGAGCAGGTGCGAGCGAATGTGGGCGACGGTGGCGAGGACAACCGATGACGCGACGCAGCGGCCTACGCGAGCGCGGAGAGGTCGCGGTACAGTTTCCGCACGGTCGTGCGCAGGCGTGGGCGAGATTGGGTGCCGTCGATGAGGTAATCGGCCACGGCGACTTTCTGTGCCTGCGGCATCTGGCTGCGAATGCGGCGCAGCGCTTCAGCCCGCGACAGGCCGTTCCGTGCGTGGAGGCGCGCGATCTGTGTCCCACGGTCCACAGTGACGACGACGATTCGATCCATACGCCAATGCGCACCGGCTTCGATCAGCACAGGTGCGTCATACACAATGACTGCCTTGGGATCGCGGGCCGCGATGGCGCGCACGGTTCGCGCCTGCTCCCGTGCGATGCGGGGGTGCATAATCGCACCCAGGCGCTTGAGCTGTGTTGGGTTGTTGAACACCAGCGTGCCGAGCGCCGCACGGTCGATGGTGCTATCCGGCTGCAGCATGCGACGCCCGAATACCTTCACAATGTCGCGCCAGGCGGCCTTGCCCGGTTCGACGACCTGGCGTGCTAAGACATCCGCATCGATCACCTGCGCGCCGAAGTCCGCAAGCATCCGTGCGACTGTGCTTTTCCCGGCCGCCACACCGCCTGTGAGTCCGACGAGTACCATCGTTGGGAAGATACCATGTGCCATCGAAGCGGCGCGAGGCGTGGTGTCGGTGTCGACGTGCGGCGCAACGCGACACAGTTCGCCCGATGCGATGTGTCCCGCGTTGACTTCCGGCCCTGCCAGCCTGTAAGACGCTGAGACCATGCGTCATGCAATTCAAGCACTCACCGGTCGTGTGTTCGCGGCGGTCCTCGTGGGACTCGTCGGTCTGTCGTCGGCGGCATTTGCCGAGGAGACGCCGGCCGAGTCGAAGGGGCCGAGAACCATCCATGTGGCGCTCGACGGGAGCGGCGACTACCGGTCGATCCAACAGGCGGTGGACGCCGCGGGCAAGGGCGACACGGTGCTGGTCCATGCCGGGGCCTATCCCGAAGATGTGACGATCCACAGCAAGGACCGCCTGAAGCTGATGGGGGAGGGGGCCGACAAGGTCACCATTCTCGGGCGCGAACGTGTCGGGGTGTTCCACGTCGGCAAGTGGCCGTACGGTGCGACGAATATCGAAATCAGCGGGATGACGATCAACGAGCATGGCGGCCACGCGCTGGGTATGTTCAATGGTCGCGGGATTACTCTGCGCGAGTTGAAGATCAAGGGCATGCTCTTCGCCCAACAAGTGCAGGACGTGCGGGTCGAGCGCTGCGATATCGGCGGGAGTGAAACGACGAGTGTGCAGTTTGCCGACTCGCAGGGTGTCGTAATCGGCAACTACATCCACGACAGCGACCACGGCGTGAACGTGGCCGGTAAAAGCGTGGTGCGGATCGAGCGGAATCTAATTACGCGGCAACTCTTCGACGCCGTCGTGGTGATGGATGCCGGGCAGGCCGAGTTGGTGAACAATACGTTTGTGAAAAACGGCGGCGGCGCCTCCTTTTTGTCGCGTGGGCACAGTGAGGCGAGCGGAAATATTGTGAGCGGCAGCCAGACGGGGTTTACCGTCGCGCCTGCGACCGCCGTCACGTTCTCGCACAACGCCTTGTGGAAGGTCACCATGCCCTATGCGCGACCGGGTCCACCGCCGACGGCCAGTGCGGATCTGGCACCGGCCAATGATTTTTCCTCCGACCCAAAGTTCGTCGATGTAGAGAATGGGGACGTTCGTCTGCGTGCCGATAGCCCCCTTGCCCATGTCGAGCCGGTCGGGTACCTCGGCGCCTTCGCACCGGCCATTCCCTGACAGTCGGCCTCCAGTACGGTTTCCCGCCGCTTTTCTCATACTCCATCCGTCGATCTTCCACTGAGCCTAGTGCCCTCTGTGCTCGCGATCCGCGCTCGCCGCCTCCGTATTGCTCGACGATTTTTTTGCTGTCGCGTGCCGAATCAGGCGTTTCATTTGTGATAGTCCTCTAGCGCTCGGAAATCGTGTGCTATGCTTTCTCTAGATGTCGCGTGATCCGCGGCAAGGCCGAATGCCTGTGCGGCGAGCGACGAGGAGAGACCATGGCCAGCTACCGAGCCGATTTCGATAAAGCCCGCGGTGTGAACGTGCCCTCGCTCGACGATATCGAGGCGGGCAAACTTGTGGGCGCCGTGGTCCCCATGTCAGAAAAGGCGCAGAACCAACTGCGCGATAGCATCGAAGTGATCGACTACCTGCTCAATCAGGACAGCGTCACCTTCAGCTGATCGTCCGTCCGTTCCCTCTCGCTCCGCCGTTCGTCTCTTTTCTCCCCATAGACCTGCTGTCTGCAGCTTCGTTTGGCTGTGTCTGCACGCGCTGCCGCCTGATGCTACGTAGTACTATGCATGGGGAGCGGATTCGTCCCCTGCTCGGATGAGGTGCACGCATATTTTGCGTCGCGGCGCTCTTGTCTTGAGTCGCTGCCTATGATAAGTCGTGCATGCTCGTTGAAGATGTTGTCTCAACGCGTTCGATGTTGTTGGCCGTCGGACTGGATGTATGTCGCTGCGTCGTCTACAACGTTTTGCCGTCGGAGCGCTCTCCCTGTCGCTCCTGGCCTGCCAATCCACGGAACATCCGAACGTGGCGGCGCAGTCCAGCGCCCATCCGTTCGATCGCTTGTGGGCCAGTTACCTCCATTGCGTGAACGCGACGGACGTGAACGACGCACATGCACATGCGCTCGTACTCGAGCAGGCCGCCGCGCACGAAGAAGACTACTCTACGTTTCTGCCCTCTACACTCAATCGGTATGTGACGAAGCCGCCCTCACGGCTCGCTGCCGATCCTCGCGCACTCGCAACCGCGTGTCGCGATCACGTCGACCGCATTGCGCGTTCGCAATCCGCCTACTAGCTGGTTCGTTCAGTCCGTCCTTCAGCCGATTCGTGTCTCAACGGGATGTCGGCCGTCGTCTATCTGTGGCCTGTAGACTCTCTCGTGAAGGGCTGCGCGGCAGCGGCTGTCATCGCTCCTGCCGCTGTGGATGCGGGCTAGGGAGAAAACTGAAGATTCGTTGGTGCCGGGCGATGCAGGCGATATAGTGTGGGCAGGATGCGGTATGGGCTGACGGCCGAAATGAATTGTTTGGGCGGCTTCAGTTTTCAGCCGAGACTCCGATCAAGCATATAGAGCGTATGGGCATTCACCTGAATCGGTGTGATGGGAGGGATGCATGAGACCAGAGAGCATGGATGCGGGAATCGCCACGTCTCAGCCGGCAGCGCCAGCGCCTCGTCCGTTGACCTACGACGAGAAGAAGGCGGCGGAAGCGGCTTTCCAAGGGATGCCGTTTAATCCCGAGTGGTCCGACGCAGCGCGCAAGGTCTACGACGGCATTTTGTTGGCCATGGGTGAGCGTCAGTTGGCCGCTCTGGGCGAGACCGACCTGGAAGCTGCCTACGCTCGTTAAGTGTGTGCGGCGCCGCCGGGGATGCCCACTGCTGAACCTCACGGCAGCGGGCGCCCGGGCGGTAGTTCGACCTGCGTGTCTCGAAGAGGTTGTGTGCCTGTGTAGCGCCGCCCGCGTCAGGTTGTCTTTCCTTCCTCAGTGTAACTTCACTACCGTCGCCATCGTCTCCAGGTTATTGTCCGCCGTGTAGGGACTTATTGCGGTTGGCCGTACCCTGCAAGTCCACGGTCAGCACGATCGCGCTGTCCGCACGAGCCGGGTCGGCCTTGGTCGGCATCCGATCCGCGACCAGCTTCACCAACGGGACCGCCACAATGTACGGCGCCTTGTCCGATGGATTCGTATACAAGCTGACGGTGATGGGGTGCAGGCGTTGCGCCGGCGTCAGTTGCGCCAGCATCTCCTTCGACACAAATCCCACCACCAACCCGCCGCCGTCGTCCAGTTTGTGAATTTCGAACGAGGCCGGCACGGACGGGGTCTTTTCAATCATCAAATCCGGGCTGCGCATCACGAGCGACAGGCTTAACGGTTGCGCGGGAATAAATCCGTAGCTGTTCACCGGCGCTTCGGAAAATTTACTCGTGGGATTGCCGAGCGGCGATACGGCTGTGCGCGTGCGCAACTCGGCGCGGAGCTCCGCTTCCGGTCCCGTGCGGTCCACAACAACCGGCATGGGCGCGGCTTTTTCCATCGGGAGCACCTCCGCCTTGCCCTGTGGGCCGCGGCGGCCTTGCGCCTGAGCCGGCGTCACCGATGCTGCAGTGACGAGTGCGATGCACAGTGAGATGAGCGCGATGCTCAGATGAACGCTTGTGCGGTGGGAGTTTGGAAACTCTGTGCTCATGATCAATTCCTTTCCGGTCCTACGTTCGCGGCCGCTGCCTTGTACCATGCGTGCGATGGCGGCGTCAGCGGCGACTTTCGATCTCGGGACTCCGATGTTCACCGAGCTTGTGTCTCATGCTGATCATAAACTAGTCGCTCCGTCGCAAAGCCGAGCGAGCCGGCGCGTTCCACTAATTCGCGTAGCCGTTCGGGGGCGATCTGCGGATGACGCGCCAGGATCCAGAGAAATTTTCGATCCGGTGTGCCCACCATGGCCGTCTCGTAGGCCTCGTCGAGGGCGATGATCCAATAGTTGCCCCACTCCGGCGTGCCGAACCACCGTGCGAAGATATTGTCGAATGAGACGGACAGGCGCGCTTGTGTGTCGGGTGCGACGACGGTGGCGACGCCGTCCGCCTGCTCGATTCCGCCGCTCTTGGTGCGACATTCGTTGTGGACGCCGATCATCTGACTGTCGCGCGCTGTGTAAACGGCCTTCGAGGCGACGCAGTTGCGCTGAAACCACATGGGGAGCCGTGCCTGCTCATACCAGGTGCCGGTGTAGCGCGAGAGATCCACTGCACGGACCGTGGGGAGCGGACGGCTCGGTTGCGGTGCGGCGCAGGCGGCGAGCGCGGCAATCGCAAGGATCGACAGGAATCTGGTGTATCGCATCATCTGGTGATTCCTTTCGCTGACGTCATCACAGGGGACCTCTCACCATACCATTCTGGACCTGGTCGTCGTAGTGGGGGCGCTTGACGGCGGGAAGTAGCGCGTCATATAGTTCGGTACACTAAATATATGGACCGCGTGCGTGTCATGTCTGGTGGTGCTGTCCGAGTTGAGCGGTGCTGCGCTCAGGCAAGTGTAGCTAAAGGGAAGGCAGGATGATTCTGTATAGCGATCCCAATTGCCCGTTTTGTTATGCGCTCGGCGAGCGACTGCTGGCGCTTGGGCTCGACGAAGTGTGCGAGTGGCGCGGTGTGCAGCATGCGCCGGAATTGCCCATTCCGCGCGCCACCGGCCTGGTTCGATTCAACGCGATGATCGAGCAGGAGGTCCGCGCGATTCAGCACCTGGCGCCGGAGGTGCCCATTCGGAATCTGACGGGCAAACCAAATACCGGCCCTGCGATTCGGCATATCGCCGCCGTTGCGGCACAGGACGCCGCCGCCGGTCGGCGGTTTCGTCATGCGGTCTATCGGGCGCTGTGGCAGGACAACCGCGACATTTCCGATCCAGCGGTCTTAGGCGCGCTTGCCGTCGAGGCAGGAGTTTCTGTTGCGAACGATGAATCTGCTGCACGGGTGTTGACCGTAGAGTGGACAGACGCGTGGGTGGAACTCGGTGTCGGGAGCGTGCCCTTGTTGCATCGGGCTGATGGAGAACTCTTATCTGGGCTCGTGAGCCCCAACGTGCTCAGGACGTTTGTGAAGGGGTAACCAGTTATTGTGAGGAGGTGGACAGATGGTCACGAAGACGATGCGGGCGGTATTCGGGTTGGCGTTGTTGACGGTGGTCACGGGATGCGCGGAGACGGCGACGGTGGCGCCGAGCGGCAAGGCACCCGCCATGGCCGCTGCGAAGGCCTCGTTGTACCAACGGCTCGGTGGCAAGGATGCCATCACGGCCGTCGTCGATAAGTTTGTCGGGAACGTGGCGGCCGACAACCGCATCAATAAGTTTTTTGCGTCCACGGATATCCCGAAGTTGAAGACGCACCTCGTCAACCAGGTGTGCGAAGCGACCGGCGGGCCCTGCACCTACACGGGCCGCACGATGAAGGCGACTCACGCGGGCATGGGCGTCGGGGAAGAAGACTTCAACGCCTTAGTGCAGGACTTGGTGGCGGCTTTGGATTTCTACAAGGTGCCGAAGGCCGAGAAGGACGAGTTATTGGGCGCGCTTGGCTCGATGAAGGGCGATATCGTGACGCGGTAAGCGGATGGGTGTGTGCGGTCGGCGCGCGCAGTCCAGGCGGGCTGCGCGCGCCGAGCCACTGTGAGTCCTCGCCTCCTGCGCAAGTAGCCTTCTTCGACAGATTGTGATACGTCCGCTGCATGGGCGTCTGCCATGTGCGGCCGGACAGCGACTCCCGAACCAGCGCGGCGCTTCGACGCATCGCGTTTTCCCTCCTCGTTGTCTGCTGCCTCCTTACTGCACAGAACACCTGGGCCGATACGACCGTCTCTTTTTACGTGGCTCCCGACGGCAACGATGCCGATGACGGGACACGCAGTCATCCCTTTCGCACGATTACGCGCGCGCAGGCCGCCGTCCGCGAGCACGTCGAATCCATGCAGGGCGATATTGCTGTGTACCTGCGTGAAGGGACGTACTCGCTATCTGAACCGTTGCAGTTCGACCATCGTGACGCTGGGCGTCATGGGCACACGGTCAGCTATCGCGCAGAGCCCGGTGAACAGGTTGTCGTCAGCGGCGGTCAACGGATTGTCGGCTGGGAATCTGTCGGCGACGGATTGTTCCGTGCGCCGATTCATGGGCTGCGCTTTCGCCAACTCTACGTAGACGGTCGCCGCGCCGTGCGCGCGCGGACGCCCAACGCCGACGAGTTTGCCAGACTCATCCGATGGGATGAGGCGACGCGTACGATTGAAGTGCCGCGTGCCACGCTGCCCGCCGATACCGAGTCCACCGGACTCGAACTCACGGTGCTGAAACAATGGACGCAAGATACGGTGCGCATCGAGTCGCTGGAACGCAGCGGCGATACACTCGTGCTTCACCTCAAAGACCCCGATCGTTCAAAAACCTTCATGGGGCATCTCACGCTGCGCCTTCCCGAGCAGCCGTTTTTTTTCGAGAACGCCAAGGCGCTCCTGGATGCTGGTGGGGAATGGTGGGCGGATGGGCAGGCGGAATGGGTCTATTACCGTCCGCGCGAAGGAAAAGATCTCGACCGCGCCGTCGTGATCGCTCCGGTGTTGGAACGTCTTGTCAGTATCGTCGGGACACCGGACGATCCGGTGCATGACTTTCGGATCCATGGAGTAAGTTTCGCCTACGCAGGATGGAATGGACCGAGCGACGAAGGATTCGCCACCGGGCAAGCCGACGCGTTGTATTCCTTCCATCAGGGACGAGAGGCGCGGGAGGATCGTGTGCCGGCCGCGCTGTTCGTCGCGCATGCGCACGACCTCGTGCTGGAGGGCAATGGGTTTGCCAATATGGGTGGCACCGCTGTGACGCTCCATGCGGGCGTGACCGATACGCTGCTGGTCGGCAACGAAATCCACGATGTGTCGGGGAGCGGCATCGTGGTGGATGGGGTGCTCGAAGCGCGGCTTCCCGATGCGCGCTTGGCGTGCGAACGGATTACGATCGCAAATAATCGGATCGAACGCATCGGACTCGACTATCGGTCCAGCATCGGCATCTTCGCGGGGTTTGTGTCGGATACGATCATCGCGCACAACGACATTCATGATGTGCCCTATACGGGCATCAGCGTCGGGTGGGGGTGGACGGATGTCGAGACACGCTTAGGCCGTAACCTAATTCTCGGAAACCATGTGGCGCGTGCGGTGACGACCATGGCGGACGGCGCCGGGATTTATCTGCTCTCCAATCAACCCGGAACCGAAATCCGCGGTAACTACGTGCATGATCTTGTGCGCTCGCCAGTGGCGGGTTCCTCGCCGATTGTGGCGATCTATCTCGATGAAGGCAGCCAGGGGATGCTGGTTGCCGACAATGTGCTGGAGCACGTGCCGCTCGCGTTATTTTTTCACCATGCCTCCCACAACCGCGTCGTCGACACACCCGGAGAGTTGCGCGAAAAAAACGGGTCGACGGACAATACACAGGTCGTTACGTCGACATTCGACCGCGCATACGTCGTCAGTCAGGCCGGTGCGGGTGGAAGCGGTACACAGGGCTTCGAACGGTCGAGCGGCACGCGTCCCTAAGCGTGGTGGAGTTTTGGCTCGTCTCGGTATGCCAGGCGTGCGGGTTACGAGGGGCGGTTTTTGAACGTCAGCTCTGCGACGGCGGACTTGTCCCACTCGCCTTTGCCGATCGACACGAGCCGTCGGTATTGTGCGAGTGTCGCTTGTGCGACCGGCACCGTCACGCCCGCGGCGCTCGCGAGATCTACGGCGATGCCGGAATCTTTCGCAGCATGCGCGGCGGAAAAATAGCAGTCGTGCGCATGCAACTGCATGTCTTCCCCGTCCGTTTCGAGCACACGCGAGTTGGCGCCGGTCTTGGCGAAGACCTCGCGTAACATCGTCAGGTCCAAGCCCAAGGCGTCGCCGAGCCCCAACCCTTCTGCGAGCGCGGCGGTATTGCAGTTCATCACCATGTTCACGAGCGCCTTGACGGTCGCGGCTTGTCCGGTGGCGCCGACGTAGCGCACGGTCGCGCTCATCGCATCGAGGACCGGCTTGGCGCGATCGAACACGTCCTTCCGACCGCCGCACATCAAAAACAATGTGCCTTGGCGCGCCTGCGGAATGCTGCTGGCCATGCAGGCTTCGAGTGTGCAGCCGCCCGCCGCTTCCACGGCCGATTCGACCTCGCGATGGACGCCCGGCGAAAGTGTCGCGCAGTTGACGAAGACACGGTCCTTCGCGTGCGCAAGCAGACTGGCAGGAGTGCCTGCCGCAAAAATCGTTCGCATCGCCTGATCGTCGGTGACGACGGTGATGACGATGTCGGCGGCCGCGGCAACCTCGCCCGGTGTCTGTGCCGCGAGGCAGCCGAGTTCGTTCGCTAGTTCCGTCGCGCGGGTTCGGTCGATGTCGGTGACCGCAGCGATCCGAAACGACTGGTCCTTCAACCGGCGCGCCATGTTCGCGCCCATCCGACCCACACCGACAAATCCGATAGGAGGGGTGCCTGCGCTCATCTCACGTCGCTCCTTCCGCTTGGTGAACGGCCGCGAAGTGTAGCATAATCCGCCGTGGCGGCCACGAACGGTCGCCGGAAGGAACGGACCGGTGCAACGCGCGATCGTGGGTTATCATCTCGACGACGAAGGCCATTGGGTGGCCGATTTGGATTGCGGGCATGGGCAGCATGTGCGGCATCAACCGCCGATGACGGTGCGGCCGTGGGTATTGACGGCGGCGGGGCGCGACGAACATCTGGGCACGATCTTGAATTGCAAACGCTGCGATGACGGCGAGCCGGTGCCGGGTCGTGTTGTGCCGCCAGCGTCTTTGTGAGGGAGTCGACAGCGCGTGAGGCGAGGGATTACGTAATGACTATCGCGTCTGCCGGTACGGTCAACTTTGAGGCGAGGCCGGGCCCGTCCCACGGCAACAATTCCGCGCCGCGATACTGGTAGCCGCCCTCGACGGGATCGTTCGCGAGCAGCAGCGGCGTATCCAAATCCAACACTTCGAAGCCACCCAATCCCATCACCATGGCGAACGAGCAGCCCATGGCGATTCGGGTTTCCACCATCCCGCCGATCATCAAGCGGAGTCCGGCGCCGCGCACCATCGTCGCGATGTCCAAGGCGGCGCAGACGCCCGTCTTGGTGATCTTGATGTTTACAAAGCCGGCGGCGCGCGCGGCGATCACGGCACGTACATCTTCCACGGACCGCACCGACTCGTCCGCCGCGACGGGAATGTTCCAGTCGCGTTCCAGTGCGGCCATACTCTCCAAATCTTCCCGTACGACCGGTTGTTCTAGGAGCACGATCCGCGCGCCGACCCGCAGCAGTCCCTTCACGGCGGCTGCCGCCTGCTCGCGTGAGTACCCCTGATTGGCATCGAGAATGAACGAGATGTCCGGCCAGGCGCGATGCACGGCCTCCAGGCGCGCGATGTCTTGGTCTACGTCGTGCCCGACTTTCATTTTGAAAAGGCGGAAGCCACGTGTGTACCAGCCTTTCGCCAGGCGCAACGTGTCGTCCGCCGTCGTAATCGGCACGGAAATGTCGGTCTGATATGGGCGAACGTCCCGACCGCCCCAGAGACTCCAGAGCGGGACCTTCGCGGCATGGCACCAGGCGTCGAAGAGCGCCGTTTCCAATCCGCAACGCGCCGCCGGCGCATCGTAGGCCTGCTCGGCCATCTGCGCGGCCAGCGCGCGGAGGTGGTGCGCCGAGCGTCCGACGAGTTCGCCCGCGAGTGTGGTGGCCCGCGCGAGACTGCCGTCCCGTGTTTCGCCGCTCACTTCGGGAAACGGCGCGAGTTCGCCGATGCCTTCGCTGCCGTCGGCCAACCTGATGCGGACGAAGGCATTTTGTGCGACCACACGACTGCCCGTCGCCACCACGAAGGGGTCGGTCAGCGGAATATCGACGGGCCAGAGTGCGATGGAGACGATACGAAATGGATCGTGCATGGGGATGGTCGGTGTGCGATGCGATGGTCGAGACGTGCTGCCATGCAATACCGGGTTCAGCGCCCCGGTGCAAGGGGCAGGGTTGGAGGATGGGATCTCTAGGCCTGCTCGGATCGGTCGGTGTGGCCCTACTGTCGGTGTCATGCCCACGCGGGAACCGGGCGCGGGGCGCCAGCTGTCGATTGAGAGCGGATACGCAAGAAAGCAAATTGACGGCCCCAGCCTCACTGGTGTAGCTTCGTCCATTCCTGTCGACGTTGCCTGCGCAGCGTAGTCGGACAACGCCGATGACCTCGTCGCTCGGCGACGAGACAATGCTGTAATCGAATCACTCGCTCTCCGGTCAGGAGTACGATGACGAAGCCAAAGGTCATCACGCTCGGTCTCCTCGCCCTGTTGGTCCTCGCCATGTTGTGCGCACAACGGACGATGACGGCCGGGGTGTCGCCCGCGCATGTCGCCGAACCGGCACGCGCGCAGCTCAGCGTGTCGTCCGAAGGCGGAAAAATCGTGCTGCGCGGCGGGGTGCCGGACGTCACGCTGAAACAGCAGCTGGTGGCCAAGGCCTACCAAGCGTTCGGCGCGGGCAACGTGGTCAACCAACTGACGATCGAGCCGAACGTGCGCTCCGAAGATTGGTTGCCGCGCGCGGGCGAAGTCATCATGCGGCTGAAGAATTGGGGCACGGCGGCCGTCGCGTTCGACGGCTCGAAAGTCGTCGTGACCGGAGACGTCAAGACGGATACGGACAAAATCAAACGACAAGAAGAGTTGGGCGCACTGCTTGGCTCGACGGCGAAGATCGATAGCCAATTACATGTCACGGGCGGCTCGGCAAGTGCCGCGTCGATACCGGCCGCGCCCGCGCAGACAGCGTCGAACACGACATCCTCCCAATCGGCGCCCATCGCCCATGCGCCGGCGGCTTCGACGCCGAGTCCGGCACCTGCAGCAGTTGCCGCGCCTGCGCCGGCTCCCGTTGCGAAGCCCGCACCTGTAGCAGCTGCGGCCAGTCCGAAGGCCACGGCGATGGTCTCGAAGATTCACGATGTGATGTCCGGCAAAACCATCGACTTCGAAATCGGCAGCGCGACCCTCACCCCCGGCAGCGCGAAACTGTTGGACGAACTTGTCCCGATTCTCCAGGCCGACAAGGATGTTCGAGTCGAGATCGGCGGCCATACGGATAACTACGGCGATCCACGCTTCAATCAAATGGTGAGTCAGGCGCGTGCCGTCGCCGTCGCGCAATATTTGATCGGTCGCGGTGTGGACAGCCATCGATTGGTGTCAAAGGGCTACGGCGACGCGAAACCGGTCGCCAGCAATAAACATCGCGATGGGCGAAAGCTGAATCGGCGTGTGACTTTCCACGCTCTGTAAATCTGATACGATGAACCGACGGACTGTCATGGGCGGCACGAAGCGTAATGTCGGCGAGCCCGCTCCTGTGCAGGCGAGCGAGGGCCGGGCGCAGGGTAGCGGAGCACGGGCGTGACCATGGGACCCATCATTCAAGAATTGTTGTTCTGTCTGCTGCCCGCCGCCGCCATCGGTGCGGTCGTCGGGTGGATGCTGAAGAAGCTGACCGTCGAGGAACAACAGGTCGGCATCACGCGCTTCGAGCTGGAGGTCAAACTCACGGCGGCGGAGCGCAAGCTGCTGGCGGTGCAAAAAGAATTGGAAACGGTACAGGCCGGCGCCCAAGCCAAAACGAGTCACGCGTCGTTTGCGACCGAGGAAAGCACGCAGCTTCGCGCCCAGTTGGTCGAGCGGGACGACATGATCCAGTCGCTCCGCACACGCCTGTCGTCGCTTGATGCGATGCCGGTGAAGGTGGCGACGCAGGATGCGACGATCGCCGATCTCCAGGGCAAGTTGACGACGCTCGCGTCGGTCTCCGACACCTTACGCGAACGCGAACAAGAGCTGGCGGACCTTCGGAGTCAGGTCGGCGATATGGTGTCGAAGGTCGACGCGGAGGAAATGAACGGGCATCTTCAGAGTCGCGTGGCCGGGTTGGAGCAGGATCTGGCGCAAGCCAAGTCGGCAGCCGAGCAAGAAGAGACCTGGGCACGTCAGGTGCTCAGCGAACGCGACGGCACGATCGAACATCTGCACGAAGAACTGGCTCGTTTCCAGCGGGGCCTCAGCGACGTGACGTTGTTGCGCAATCAACTCAGCGAGCGCGACGAGACCATCGCCAATTTGCGCCACGATCTGAACGAAGCGCAGCGCCAGGAAGCGCAGCGTGTCCAGGCCGATCACGACCGGCTGCAGCAGGTCGTCCGCGAGCGCGATCAAGACGTGGAGCGGATGCGGCACTTGATCGTCGAAGCGGAGCGCGAGGCGGAGTCGTTACGGCAGCAATCGCGCGATCACCTCGCGCGGCTCGACACGACCGTCGAAGAACTCGACACGGCGCGTCATCAATTGATCGACGCCGAACAGCGCCTTTCGACGAAGGATCAGGAAGTGCAACGGCTCACCGAGTCGATGAAGCTGATGGTCCCGTCGCTGGAAGTCGAAAAGTTGCGTGCCAAGCTGAAGGCGGCCACGAAAGACGGGCAGGTGGTCACATCCGCCAAAGCTCAATCGACGGAAGGGCGCGCGGTCGATCAGGCCGAAATGTTTGCCGAGGCGTCTGTCGGCGAGCCAGCCGCCACACCGGCCGAGACGCTCCCGAAGTGGGGTGCCGCGACACCGGACGGCATGACGCAAGACGACTTAAAACGGATTTGGGGTGTCGGCCCGCGGCTCGAACGGTTGCTGCACCAGCAGGGCGTCTTTTATTTCCGCCAAATCGCCAGCTGGACGAAGGACGACATCCAGACTATCGATCAAAAACTCGATACGTTCAAGGGCCGTATCCTCCGCGACAATTGGATCAACGGCGCGAAGGAAGAACACTATCGTAAGTACGGCGAGCGCCTGTAGGCAGGGCGCGTCACCGGCTCCAGTTTTTCCGCTCTTCTCGTTTTGCTTCTTCCGTTTTTGGTTTCTCGTCTCTGGCCGTATTGTTTTTCTGTCCGTCTTCCCTTTTACGTTTCCCGTCTCACGTCTTCCATCTCACGTTCACCGTCTCCCGTTTTCCCTTTCACGTCTCTCGACTTATTTGTTCTGCCTCACGTTACACTTCTCACGTCTCCTGGCCGCTTTTTACTGCGTCAAGAAATAATCCAGCAGCGCCAACATACTGAAGCCGCCGGACGGGACGAGCAGCGCCTGAAACACCGGATGCTGCGTCCAGTGTGCGAAGGCGCCGTCCTGGATGCCCTGGATGTCTTGGAGCATCATTTCGACTTGCGCAATCATCGGAGCGGTGGCGTCTTGTCCCTGCGCAGAGGCCGCGCCGACGAGCGGAGTGACGCCTTGTCCGCGTAGGAGGTAGAGATAGTTCCGTAAGCGTCCCGCCGCACTCTTTCGCGCCTTCTCCGCCGCCGCGCTCAACAACACCGCGCTGATGACGATGTACAAGGCGGTGATGCCGTAAATCACCAAGAGCCCCGGCGGGTAGGACCAGTCGTCGAAGAGGCGATGGCGCGCGAGCATCAGCAGACACAGAACGATGATCGGATAGTGGATCAACGATCCGACGGCTTTCGTCCGCTCCGCGATGAAGCGAATGTCGATCCACTCGCTTACGATGTCGGCCGGGAGGCGACGCTGTTCGCTGAGCGACTGCAACACCGTCGGCGCCCATCGCGTCGGTTCCAACGAAAATTGGTGGATGAAGCCCGTGCAGACGCGGATGGCGTCGACGACATAAAACATCAACAGGCCCGTCAGCAGCGACGCCGTGCCCCAGCAGAGCAGATGCAGGACAAGCGAGACGGTCCCGCGTGTCGGCGGATGCGGGCGCCCGAACGCATACAGGGCAATCAGGCCTAACAGCGAGAGCAGCAGCGCCTGCGGGACGATCCGGCGCCACGTGGTCTGCACGTATCCCTCGTGTTCGTGCCATAAGGCGGACGGCGACGTTGCATTGCGCGAAAAGTCGATGGCCCATGCGTTCGGCGACAGGAGTTGGACCCAGCGCCAACTCAATCGCGCGGGCAACGGCGGCTGTGTGCGTTCCGACGTGTCTGGTGCGTTGAGCGCATACGCCGCGGTCAGCCGCGTCGCGTTATCGGTCAGCACATGGGCGGCCATCCGCAAAAAACCGGCGCACAGCGCGATGACGGTCAGGCGAATGATTTCGCTCGGCCAGATGCTGATGCCCTCCGTCCAATAAAACGGTTCGCCGTCAGGAAGCGTTCCCAGCCATTGCATCAGCGCTGTTGCGGCGCCCAACATCGCCACAAGCGCTCCTGCGCCCTGGATGATGAATTGACCCATCTCGACTGACAGCATTTCCTCCGGGATCGAACGGAGGACCGGGACCGCCAAATACATGAGGCAGAGTAAGCCAAGGCCCAAGAGTGCGAAGCGAATTTGTCGGTCTTGCCGCATCGCCCGTTCGGTGGCGGAGGACACCGGTTGGTTGAGTGGATCGAGCGAAAGGAAGTTCGCATCGCCGCCTTGTGCGCCGACGGCCGCTTTCGCCTGGTCCGAGGTCGGCAACAGGTCGACGCCCGTGCGGCCGACTTCGAAAACCAGCGGCGCCGTGCTCGGGCGCAGGATGACGCCGGCGTCGCTCGGTGTCGCAAACCCGACCTCGCCTGTGTCCGTCCGATGCGGCTGCAAATGGCCGATCGCATGGAGCACGGCGACGAACGTCGCGGCCTGATAACTGCTGCGGAACGGCGGGATTGCCTGTTGCAACGCGGGATGCACGTGTAGGTCGTAGTGCGACGCCACGATCAGGTTGTGCGTCCAGTCGTACTGACTGGGGTGGATCAGGCGCGCGTCGAGATCGGTCGTGAAAAACAGTGTGTGCGGAAAGCGTCGCCGGAGCGCCTGCAACACCAGCAGTTTGTCGTACACATCGCTGCCGAGAATGCCGATCGCACGAAAGTCGCGATCTTCCGAATCCGCTTCGAGCCGGTCGGCGAGGCGCCGGACGTAGTCGAGTTGGCTTTCGCCTTCCGGACGTTCCAAGTTGTCGAGCGAACGGTCCGCGCCGCGACTCAGGAGCCCGCCGGCTTTCGGCGTGGGGCTCGGTCCGGATTCGCCGCCCGGCAGTTCTCCATCGAGGCCGCGGAGGTAGGTGTATTGTCGGATCTGCGGCACGATGCGTCGTTGCGCCGTCGGATTGGCCAACGACGCCAGCGCCTTACCATGGGTCGGGCAGGCCTCGCGCGCCTCCGCCGTGTCGCGTGTCATACAGGCGGTCGCCACAAAATCCGACGACAGTGTCCGGCCGTAAAACGAATCCCATTCGGCAAGGATCGCGATGTGGTCGTCCCCGCGCACGCCGCGGACGGCTAACTCGTGGACCAATGCGCGCGACAGATCGTAATCCGAGGCGATGCGGTCGCGCAGATCGATGCCCGCCTGCCGAAACGTTTCCGAGAGCCAGGTGTCGGCGTCCAGCGTGGCGCCCGTGCTGGGGCCAAGGACGCTCTGTGCCAGCACATCGGCGGAGACGGTGGCTGCGGGCGAATACATGCCCAACCATCCGTTTGGATGCGCGGGCGACGCGCCGGGCCAACGGAGTTGCCCGGGCGCTTGTCGCGCGTCCTCCACCATATTGCGCAGGAGTGCCGACCCGGAAGGACCGATTAATTCGTACGTGACGGGCGGGACGTTCGCCGCGGTGGGCGCGCGCGCGCGGTATCGTTCGGCCACCAGCCGGTCGAGTGTGGAGGTCAGCGACGACAACACACGCAGGGGCGCGCCATCGCCGAACAACTCGTCGCTCAACCAGACCACCAACACCTGTTCGTGCACGGTGGGAGATACGGCGTGCGGCGCGCAGTCGCGTAGCGCGCGCGGCGTGTACCATTCGAACGGTAAGGGAATCGGCGGATCGTTACCCGAGAGTGCGTAGCCGACGTGGGTGCCGTCCTCCGGTACGTAACAGGCGGCGCTGAGCGCCGATCCCACCGCGTAGCGGTCGCGAATCCGCTGTTCCGTCCCTTCGACGTAGGGACTCCCGTCCATCATGACGAGCAGTACGGCGGTAGTCGGCGCCGTTTGACCTGGTGCGAGCCGCACCGCGATGTCGTCCGCGAGCGTCAGCCACCCTTGGCGGTCGGCGTTGTTGGGTTTGTCGTTGGTCGATTTGCGATGCGCGTCCACTGCGGCCAGCGGGTCTTGCCAGAGGCGCGCTTCCGCACGTCGAGCAAGGGCAGCTTCGTGGCGTTCGAGCCCAGGGTTAGCCGGGCGCGCACTTTTTAGCGGCGCTTGATACCAGAGGTAGCCGCCGAGTGCGGCTACGAGCACGACGGTGCCGCTGAGGAAAAGTGCGCGGGTGTCCTTTTCAGGTGCCGACATGCGGAATGATGACCGACTCGGTGCAATGCGCGACGTCGCCTGTGTGGGAATAGACGACGATAGCTGTTGTCCGCCATGTTAACGGGAATGGCGGCGCAACGCTATCCTTTCGCGCAGGGCTTGGGTGACCGCGTGTGCGGCGGTCGGTAGCGGGACACCCGTCAGTTTGGTAGCATCCGTTGAGCGTATCGGCAGCGACCGATGCTGCGCCCATCACGGCGACGCACGGTGTTCGCGGCGGACAACCAACTTCAAACCCGACCAGACGTCGTTGACGGCGCACACCTTCACATCCACCAGCCCAAGCGGTAGTGCGGCTGCGCGAATGACCGACTCCGTCACATCCGTCGGGACTTTCGAGGCCTGCTTCGGCCAGGACACCCAGATCATGCCGGTATCGGCGAGTAAGGGGCGACAGGCGGCGAGGGTGGTGAGCAGGACGGCACGTGATTGTGCGAACAGATGGACGACGTCGAGCGGCGCGGTCTTGCGCGACAGCAGGTGGATGCCGTCTGGTAACGGCGAGACCAGCTCGTCGTACGGGATCGGTGCATCGACGACAAGCACCCGTTGGCCTGGTTTTAATCCCAGTTTTTTGACGAGCGGTGTGCCCGAATATCCGGCCATGGAAACTCGTGGGCGACGGCGGTGGAATGATCCGCAGGTGGTGCGAGCAGTGTCTGCGATTGCGCGGTCCCGTTGCAAGCGTATCCAGCGGGGTGGCCGCTGGTGACACGTGCGGCGACGGTAGCGGCGGTGTCCGTGGGGCTGCTGCTGTCGGCGGCGGCGTTGCTGTATGTGAATTCGGGCACGTTGCTCTCCCGCTGGGCGACGGAGTTGTTGCTCGATCAGCAGCTCGATCATGTCGTCGTCGAGGTCGGACGTCCCACCTTGACCGGCCTGGACATTCCCTTGTTTGCTGCGCAGCGGAGGCAGGACGGGCACCGTGTCACGGTGACGATCGAGAACGCGCACATCGATTACACGTTCGCCTCGGTGATGGCCGGACGCGTGGAGCGTATCGTGTTACCGCAGGCCTCCATACATCTTGCCGAGCAATCCCATGCGCCGCTTCCGAAACAAGAAGGCGTCGACGCACAACCAGCGGCGAGCGAATGGTTGGCGCCGCTACCGCTGTTGCCGTTCGACGAACTCGCCATCGGCTGGGTGGCCATCGATCGAGAGGCGGCCGACGGCGTCGTCCATCACGGCACGGTGAGCGGGACGCTTCGGACGCGTGAGCAGCGAGTCAATGCGTCCCTGACCGTGCAGGTTGCCGAAACGCCGCCGTACCGCGTCGAACTCGATGCCGCGCATCTCGGCGATCTCGCCTTCGATGTGACGACGACGGCCACACCACCGACCCCGGTGGTCTCAATTTACTCCACGGCTAAACCGTCAGGTTCGTCGGATGCGCAGCTGGCCCTTCAAGGCACCCTACGCGCAGATTTGCAGGCCTGCGCCCCGCTGGCCGCGATGGTGTTGCCCCTCAATGGTAACGCGATGGCCATTCAAGGAATCGTGACGGTGGAGTGGAACGGCACAGCCTCCGCGCGCGCGCCGCTGTCGGCGCTGGTGTCGCATCCGGACACGGTGCTCGATGGGACCTATCGGGTTGTGGCGTCCGCGCCGTCGTGGCACCGGCAGGCCACGGCCATCGCGGGCGAATTGTCGGGGAGCTGGTCGGTGAAAGCGCAACAGCTTCAGTGGACGCTCGCCAAAGGGGCGCGTGCCGCTGCGACGGTCGATGCTGTTGTGTTGGGAGTGCCGGATGGATGGCTTCCGGCCACGCAGACGACGATCCCACTGGCGCTGTTAACGACGGGCGAACTGCGCGGCGAAGTCGACCAGGTGTTTGGGCAGACGGCGGCGAAGCCGACGGGGTTTTTCAACGGGCCTGTGACAATCCGTGCCGGTTCCCCAGTTGGCCTCTCGGCATCGATCGATCTGGCGTCGCTTGGACTTGCCGACGGAACCCTGTGGGGGCAAGGCGCGGTGCGACTCTCGGGCACGCCAGGGAAAGTGGTCACAGCAGCGGTCGGCGCGGAGCGAGCGACCGTCGACCTGCGCGCCGATGTGTCGATCGCGGCGCTAGGACCGACCGGCACAGCATCGCCGATACGGCTCGATGTGAAGCCGGGATCTACCATTGAAGCAGCGCCGCTTGTGATCGACTCGATACGGTCGGCTCGCGCGACTGTGCGGGTGACAAAGTCGATGGTGGTGCGCCTCCCACAGGGGGCTGCGGCATCCCCGACCACTATCGACTCAGGGGCGGTGGAGCTGACGGCGCCGCTTGTGACGTTCGCGAGTGGGCAGGTTGCCTTCGAGCGCACCACCATCGATGTGACGCGCATCGTCTTTGGCGCAAGCACGACGGGCGGTGCAACGATCCGACTGGTCGGAATGCGGCCGACGTTGAACGGGATGACGCTGGCTCAGGGCGACTGGACCGTAACCGGTCGTGCAGAGGCTACGCAGTACCATACCGATGTAGATGGACGTATCGGCGGAACGCGCGCATTCGTGACCGGGCGATTCGCTCACGATCTACGGACGGCCACGGGTGCCGCATCGCTGACGCTCAAGCCGGTACGGAGCGATGTCGCGCAACCGTTGAGTACATTGCTGTCGCCCTGGCCCTTGCCGGTTGATGTCACGGCGGGAACGTTGGCGGCCGACGCGCAGGCGACGACAACCGGTGCCACACTCCAGAGCATCGTTCCGCAACGTGCACAGCTCACGGTGCGTACCGATGCCGTTGCGACGACGGTCGCAGGGTTGGCGGTCACTGGGATTACGACCGCCGCAACGTTGCTCTACGACGGTGGACGACTCGCCATGCCGCAGCCTGCTGCGCTGCGCATCGCGGCCATCGATGCCGGTGTCAAAGCGAACGACCTCAGCGCTTCGTGGCAGTTGGGATGGGGGGACGGGTTTACACCTGTGTGGGCGGATGTCCGGAAGCTCTCGCTGCGTGCGTTCGGCGGCACGGTTGGCAGCGACGGGTTGCGGTACATGATGCATGGCGCATCGAAACCCTTTTCGCTGACGTTGCGCGAGCTACAGCTCCAAGAGATTTTTCAGCTAGAACAACAAAAGGGGCTGGACGGTACGGGTGTGCTCAACGGGGTCATTCCAATTACGTTGGGCGAAGTCGGCGTGACCGTCGAAAATGGGGAGATCGAGGCGCGGCCGCCGGGTGGTATCATTCGGTATCGTCCCAATGACGGGTCGGCGGAGGCGATGGCACAATCGAGCTCGGCGATGCAGACGGTTTTGCAACCCCTCGCGAATTTTCACTACAATGTCTTGCGTGCCACGGCGCAGTACGAGCCGAAGGGCACGTTGTCATTGGCGACACGCCTCGAAGGGCGTAACCCGGACTGGCAGCGCGGTCGTCCGGTACACTTTAATGTGACGGTGACGGAAAATATTCCCGCCTTGCTCAAGAGCCTGGGGTTGGTGCAGAGCCTGCAGGATTCGATCGAGCAGCGTTTCGACAACGGGGCGCGCAGTTTGGTAGGCGGGGCCTCGACCAAGTAGTGCTGGAGCAGACGCCACACGAAACGACACGAAGGATTGGGGGATGCGATGATGAGAGGCGGAGAACTGAGGATGCGAGAGCCACGTGAGAGACGTGCGTTTGCGCGCGCGCTGTCGTTCGGCATCTGGTTGGTGGCACTGATCTGTCTTGGCCCGCTCGCCTGTACGCCGCGTGTGGAAGTGGCACCGTCGGACAAACCCATCACGATCAATTTGAACGTGAAGATCGACCACGAGATTCGTGTCAAAGTGGACAAGGATCTCGAAAACGTGATGTCGGATAAGAGCGGACTCTTCTAGGATCGCGAGAGGAGAACACAACGATGCGAAGCGGACGATATAGCGTAGCCTGTGCAGCGGCGTTGGCCATCGTGTTGAGCGGCATGTCGGCGTGGGCGTTGACGCTCGACGATGCCAAGGCCAAGGGAATCGTCGGAGAAAAACCCACCGGCTACTTAGGTATTGTGACGTCGCACCCCGAAGCGCAGGCCTTGGTGGCCGATATCAATACGAAGCGTCGAGCGGCGTACGAAGAAATCGCTAGGCGGAATGGGGCAAAGGTCGAACAGATCGAAACGTTGGCGGGGGAAAAGGCTATCGGCAACACAAAACCCGGTCATGTGATTCAGGCGCCCACCGGGGAGTGGGTCAAGAAGTAGTCGACGAATGGTCGCTGCGACGTAAAACAGTTCGACGGTCCGGCGAAGGTCAGGCCATTGTTCCCAGAAGGCTTTCGCCGAGCCTTTATTTTTCTAGACGTACGGTCATGGCGAATCCGCCGCCGCCCGGGATGTTGAGCGGTTGATCGTACGGTTTGAACCCTTCCTTCGCGACGAGCAGTTGATGCCGGCCTTCCACAAGATTCGCGATATAGCTCAGGTCGGATTGCTGACTTAGTTTGTGTCCGTCGATGTAGACGTTGGCATCGACGGGATCCACGACCAGTTGAAGGACGCCCGCCCTCGGGCCCGTCGTGGGGGCGCTCCCGAATGTCGGCGCGCCATATCCTGGTGGGGGCCCGTAAGCGCCGTACCCACCATAGGCCCCGTAGGGCATGCCGCCGTACGCGTATCCAGGCACGGGATACCCGGGTGGAAAGAAGCCCGGAACAGCATAGCCGTATGGAGGCGGTGCGCCGTATGACGCGCTGTTGCCGGACGACAACGGCGAGATGCCGGACGGTTGCGGGCCCGTTGCCGTTCCGCTGAATTGTCCGCGGATGAATCCGAATGGGGCGTCCGGGCTGGAGCGCCCTTCCGTCCGGTCTGTGGATTCTGCTGCGGCCAACGAAGGAACGCCGGCGCACAGGAGCGTCAGCACCAGCAAACTACGTATGGTCACCATAGGGGTCTCCCTGTCGGGTGTGAGCTGCGTCGTCATCCGTAGCGGTCGTCTTGCCAGGGGAAGGCGCTGTTCGAGTACCCCCGCATTTCCCAAAAGCCTTTTTCATCTTGCTCGGAAAAGCGAATCTCTTTGATCCACTTCGCGCCCTTCCATGCGTATCGTTTCGGGACGATCATGCGAAGCGGCCCGCCATGTGCGGTCGTCAGCGGCTGTCCGTTCCACGCGCGACAGAGCAAGACATCGTCGTCGGTGCAGGCGGTGAGCGGTAGATTGGTGGTGTAGTCGTCGTAGGCAGTGAAGAAGACGTACCGTGCTGCGGGGAGCGGCACGACGGCCGCCATCATGTCGAGAAAACGCAGCCCTTCCCATCGATTGTCGAAGGTGCTCCAGGTCGTCACGCAATGGAAGTCACTTGTCTGAACGCACTGCGGTTGTGCGAGAAATTGTTCCCAGGTCCAGACGGTCGGATGCGCGACAAGTCCGCTGATTGTGAGGCGCCAGTCGGCAAGCGGGATGTCTGGCTTACGGCCGAGGTCGAGGACCGGCCAGGTGTTCACGAGATGTTGGCCTGGCGGAAGGCGTGCCGCATCCGGCGCGTCGTCGTCGACTTCGCGCCCGCCTAATCCACGCTTCTCGCGCGCCCAGGCTTCTTTTGCCTGCGTGAGTCGGTTGGTGTCGTTGGTATTCTCGTCCATGAGTCAGCTGCGAGGGGATGCGGTGTGGCGGCACACCTGATGCAATTCAAAGGAAGCTCGGAGATAGCAGCCTACCGCTGGAGGGGCACGAGTGCAAGCGGGGACAACCGTGGCGCGCCAGGCGGCGTACCACGGCTGTAATTGGACTAGAAGGTAAAACCAACACCGGCTGCAATAATATGGGCGCGTAGCGAGAGATCGACAGTATCGGAATTTGTGAAACCGCCTTTAGTCTCCCAGGAGTATTCGGCGCCGAAATACTTGTATTCGCCGAAGAGGTAGGCGCGATCGGTCAGGTGTGCGCGCAGTCCTCCGATGAGTTGGAAGGCGAATCCTCCGCTCAACGCGCTGCCTTGCACACTCGCCATCCCTGTTGAGATCCTGTTTGCATCAAGATGTCCGAATGATGATCCGACGCCCGCTCCGATATAGGGCTGTACGTAGGTGCCCGGGTAACGAAGAAGGATATTGGCCATCATGTTGACGGACACGATCGATGCGTCGACTGGTTCAAAGAAGGTACGAGGCTGAAACGATCCACCCATGCCGAACAGCTCCCCTTCGAATCCTACATAGCCTTTTAACTGTGTCGGGAACGCGCCGACTTTGATACCTCCGCCGTAGAGATGCTGCAGTTGAGCGTTGCGAACTCGGGTGCTTCCTGTATCGAGTGATTCGTTAAACGGGCTGGCTCCAACTCCGAACAGCGAGACGTAGGCGACGCGTGTTCGTGGCGGAGTCGCCTGAGGAGGTTGGGTCGAGGCGGGTGGATCGATGTGGTCGGTCGTCGTTGTCGTTGACTCCCATGGAGAGGACGATTGCGATGGCGGATCGATCGTCACCTGCGCGGAAACATCCTCGGCGGAGAGGGAAAAGCAGATTGTTGGAACTGCCAATGCAAAGACAGACATTCGAGATACAGAGGTCGGGAACATTGCCGCACCGTCCTTTGCTAGTGTAGGGCTACGTCTGGCGCGCGAATTGTGGCATTCGCCGAGATCAGACCAACAGTACGCTTCAGCAGGGGCACATTAGTCCTGCATAGGGAGAGATGCGATGTGTTGCCGGCAGCGCCGTGCCGCTTGGGCAACGCTGCGCATTGACAGGGTTCCCGAGACTGACCATCATAGGCCGCGTTGTTGACGATGCCTCCATGACCTTGTCCGACTCACCGACTCAACACGACACACAGGTTGCTCAGTCCCGCCCGGTCGGCCCCAAGGTGGCCATGCTGGCTGTGGGGGTGGCAATTCTCGGACTGTTTTATTATTTCGATCTTGGGGCCTGGCTCACACTGGCTAATGTGAAGGCGCATCGCGACGATTTACTCCGGGCGGCAGAGCAGCATCTGGTCGCGACGGCCATCGCCTATGTAGGCGTCTACGCAACCGTGACCGGATTCTCGTTGCCGGGGGCGGCGATCTTAACGCTGGCCGGCGGTTTTATGTTTGGGGCGTTGCTGGGGGCCGCACTGGCGAATATCGGCGCCACCATCGGCGCGACCGGTGCATTCGCCCTATCGAGATACGTGTTGCGCGACTGGGTCGAGCGCACGTTTGGAGATCGAGTCGCCTCGCTCCAAGCGGGATTTTCACGGGATGCCTTTACGTATTTACTCACGCTTCGACTCGTACCCCTCTTTCCGTTTTTTCTCGTGAATCTGGTAGCCGGCCTGACCCGTATTCCATTGATGACCTATGTCGTCGCCACGTCGCTGGGGATTATTCCCGGTGGACTCGTGTATGCCTTCGCCGGTCGCCAACTCGGGAGCATCGACTCCCTCGCCGACGTGGCGTCTCCTGGTGTGCTGTTCGCGTTTTCGTTGCTTGGTCTGTTGGCGCTTGTGCCGGTCGCGTATCGAAAATGGACGGAGGCGCGAGGATGAGCAGCGAGTGCCATCCTCTGCCGTCGCTGGGGCCGAACGACGAGGCCAACCGCACGCTGCTGCAGCATGTGCATCCGTCCGACTGGGTAAACCCGCAGTCGGACGGGCGGTACAACCTCGTCGTGCTTGGTGCGGGTACGGCCGGGCTCGTCACGGCGGTGATCGGGGCCAGTGTGGGGGCCAAGGTTGCGCTCGTCGAGCGGGCGTTGATGGGCGGAGACTGTTTGAATGTCGGCTGCGTGCCGTCGAAGGCGCTGATTCGTGCGGCGAAAGCTTGGGCCGACGTGCGGCGTGCGCAGGAATTCGGCGTACAGGTGTCGGCGGATACCGAGTTCGATTTCGGTGTCGTGATGGCGCGGATGCGTCGTCTCCGGGCCGATATCAGCCCACACGATTCGGCTGCGCGGTATCGATCGCTCGGTGTCGATGTGTACATAGGCGATGGACGTTTTGTCGACGCGGAGACGATAGCGGTCACCGGACAGGCCGGGGATCGCCGCCTGTCGTTCGTGAAGGCGGTCATCTGTACGGGGGCGCGGGCGGCGGCGCCGAACATTCCGGGTTTAGCGGACGTCGGGTATCTGACCAACGAAACCGTGTTTGGATTGACGGAGCGGCCGGCACGACTGGTCGTTATCGGCGCCGGGCCGATCGGCTGCGAGTTAGCCCAGGCCTTTGCGCGATTCGGGAGCGCCGTGACGCTTCTCGAGCGGCATACCGGCATTCTCCCGAAGGACGACCGCGAGGCCGCCGCGATCGTCGAGGCGGCATTACGACGCGACGGCGTTGAGCTGGTGTTCGGCGCCGAAGTGCGTCGCGTCGAGCAAGGTGGGCACGACAAGCGTGTAATCGTGCAGGTCGGCGGCACGACACGTGTCGTCGAGACCGATGCAATTCTTGTCGGGGTTGGGCGCGCACCGAATGTCGAAGGATTGGAACTGGAGCAGGTGGGTGTGCAGTACGACGCGAAGGGCGTGACGGTGAACGACCACTTGCAGACGAGTCATCCGAGGATTTTTGCCGCGGGCGACGTCTGCTCCGCCTATAAATTTACCCATGCCGCGGACGCCATGGCGCAATTGGTCATTCAGAACGCGCTGTTCCCGCATCCGTTCGGATTAGGCCGCGGCCGCCTGTCCGGGCTCACGATTCCCTGGGCGACGTATACGCAACCGGAGCTTGCGCAGGTCGGACGTACTGCTGCCGATGCTGTGGCGGCCGGTCTCTCGATTGAGACCTACACCTATCCGATGCGTGATGTGGATCGTGCGCGCTTGGACGGCGACGACGAAGGGTTTGTGCGTATCCATGTGCAACAGGGCACGGATCGTGTCGTCGGTGCCACGATCGTCGCGACGCATGCCGGCGACCTCATCGGCACCTGGTCGATCCTCATGAAAGCGGGGCTTGGCACCAAGACCGTCGCATCGGCGATCCTGCCCTATCCCACACAGGCGGAGGTGCACAAGAAAGTCGTGAACCTCTGGCGCAAGGCGCACTTTACGCCGCGCATGAAAGCCTGGCTGACACGGCTGTTTGCGTGGATGCGCCGATGATACACATGGAACTCCGTGCGGTCGTCGGGCCTTGCCTGCGCACTGTCGCAGCCGGTCTATTCGTGTGCGGGATGAGTCTGTTCCGCGCGACCGCAAGCTTCGGCGAGATGCCGGAGGTGTTGCAGGTCGGTGCGTTTTCCGCTGCGTCGCTCGGCGACGCTCGACCGGTCGGCTGGGACCCGTTGACCTTCTCGAAGATCCCGGCGCACACGATGTATGCCGTCGTAGAGGACGATAGGACGCACGTTGTCCATGCGGTGGCCAAGGTATCGGCGGGAGGATTAATTGCGCGCCGGACGATCGACCTGCGTGAGTATCCGATCGTGGAATGGCGGTGGAAAGTCGGCAACCTGTTGGCCAAGGGGGATGTGACAAAAAAATCGGGGGACGATTATCCCGCGCGTCTCTATATCACCTTCGAGTACGATGCGGCGCGTGCCTCGTTTGTGGATGCGGCCAAGTTCAAATTAGCAAAGACGCTGTTTGGCGCCGATGTGCCGTTTCGCGCGCTCAACTACATTTGGGATACGCGCGCGGCGGTCGGCCGGATCGTCCCCAGCGCGTATACCGATTGGTCGATGATGGTGGTGGTGGAGAGCGGCGCGGAACACGTAGGACAGTGGCGAACGGCGTCTCGAAATGTGGCGGAGGATTTTCGGCGTGCATTCGGGGAGGAGCCACCGTTGGTGTCCGGTGTCGCCATCATGACCGACACGGACAATACGGGTGAATCGGCTGAAGCGTGGTACGGCGACATTGTGTTTCGACGGCAGCCTCGATAGGCGACGGGCTCTTGCGACGTCAGCGTTCGGCGGGCCAGGTGCGAAGGGAACAAGACATGGTGTGTGCCGTGCAGAGAGTCGGGCAACGTGTGATGGCCTCATGGGTAGGAGCGTTCGCGCTCATTGCGTTGTGCGCGTTGAGCGGCTGCGCGTCCGAAACGCCGACACTGTTTACGCCGGAGCGTCCGATTGCGGCGTCGGCCTTCACGCATGATGCCTGGGATCGTGTGTTGCAAGCGCATGTCCGTGGAGAGCGGATCGACTATGCGGGCATTGCACAGGATCCGGACTTCGCCTCGTACATCGACTCGCTGAACCGTGTCGACCCGCTTCAGTTTGCGACGCGCGAGGCGCGGTTGGCGTTCTGGATCAACGCCTACAACGCCTTTGCCATGCGCGGGTTGCTCGGTGGATATGCGCCGACTTCGCTCTGGGGGCGGCAACGATTTTTTGTCGGGCACGACCATCATGTGGGCGGTGCCCCGATTAGCCTCTATTCGATGGAGCGCAATCTGTTGATTCCCACCTATCAAGAGGCGCGGATGCACTTCGCTTTGTTTACCGGGGCGGCATCCGGTCCGAAAATCCAGCCCTGGGCCTATCGTGCGGAGTCGTTGGCGGAGCAACTCGATCATGCCACGCGCGAGTTCGTGAACGATCCCGAGCGGAATCGGTTCGACACCGAGGCCCGCGTTGCGTATCTGTCCCAAGTCTTCAACTGGTTCGCGCCGGAATTTATCCGTCAGGGCGGATCGGTGGTACAGTTCCTCCGCCCCTATGTGGAAGATGCGGGAGTCGCGACCGCGTTGAAGCAGACACCGCATCGGATCGAATATCTGCCGTTCGATTGGTCGGTGCCGAACCGCCCCCGGCTGAAGTAAGCGATCGTGACGGCTCATGGCTGCGGTATCCGCCCGCGCTGTGAGCCGTAAATCTCTCCGGTAATCTTGCCCGCGTGATCGACACCACGACCATACAAGCTGCTGCTTCTTACCATCTGCTGCGGCGTCTTCCGCCGCCTATGCGGAAGGTGTTCGATGTGGCAGGGACTGTCGGCGATACCCTCGGCGTGACCGTGTACGCCGTCGGCGGAATCGTGCGAGACCTCTACCTCGAGAGGACGACGCGCGATGTCGATCTTGCGGTCGAAGGCGACAGCCTCCG
Organism: Nitrospiraceae bacterium; assembly: GCA_046351095.1. Lineage (GTDB taxonomy): Bacteria > Nitrospirota > Nitrospiria > Nitrospirales > Nitrospiraceae > BQWY01. Next base: position 1,344,993 of record JAXLZC010000001.1, on the reverse strand, counting down.
ATTCGCCCGAGCGTTGGCGCAGCGGGTAGGCGGGGCAATCACAACCCATCCACGATTTGGGACGGCGCATATTGCCTTGCCGTCGCAGGGGCTTGGCGTCGTTATCGACGTTTCGCTCGATATCGCCCAGACCAGAACAGAGACCTATGCGGAGCCGGCGGCGCTGCCGAAGGTTCGCCCCGGCACCATTCATGAAGATCTGGCGCGGCGTGACTTCACCTGTAATGCGATGGCCATTCCGTTGAATGGGCCGACGCGCGGCCGACTCCTGGATCCCTTCGACGGCAGCCGCGATCTCGATGCTCGTGTCATCAGGACCTTACATGCGGACAGTTTCCGCGACGATCCAACAAGAATCTTCCGAGCGGTGCGATTTGCAGCCCGCCTCTGCTGTCGGATCCATCCGTCGGATCGGCGAGCCATTGACGTGGTCTTTGCCGAGCGCCTTGTGGCGAAGCTGGCTCCACATCGGCTCACGACGGAACTCCGTCTGATATTGTCCGAAGCCGATCCTGTCAGCGCCTGGCGGTTGCTCGATCACCTCGCTGTGCTTCGTGCGATTCACCGCGAGATAGGTTGGTCGTCAACGCAGATCGCTCGCTGTCGCCGCCTTGAACCCACAATGGCCATGCTTGCGAGGCACGGGATTCAGCAACCTGGTCTTGCTCAACCGGTGTGGCTGTTGTGGTTGGCGGCGCTGCTGCTGCAAGTGCCGCACACATCGTCGGCAGCTCTGTTGGCACGACTGGAGATACCGACCGATGCGCGTACGTGTATCGAGCAGGTGCGTCGGATCAAACGGTGGGTGGAGCGGATCGCAATTGCTAAAAAATTAACTCGTCTGTCGAAGTTGGCGGAGAAACTCGACGAGTTAGATGCAATGGGACTGGCACTGCTTGTGACGCTCAGCGAAGGACGTACAACGCGGGTGTTGCTGCGACGGTATGTCGCGCGTTCCAATGCCGCACAGCCGGTAGTGACCGGTCGCGATCTACAACGGCTCGGTATTCCCGCTGGGCCACAGTACCGGCAGATTCTCCTCCGCATTCGTCGCGCCAAACTCGACGGCAAGATTCGTTCGGAGGCGGACGAATGGGCCCTCGTGCGTCAATTTTCGAAGCGTCACGGGTGATGGGGCAAGGTGGTCGTTGCTGGGGCGCGCAGCATCTGGCCCTCCCACCGCCCAACAAGATCACATCAGCGGTGTTCGGTGGTATGACCTGTCTGGAGAGAGCCTGCCGTTGCGACGCTCTTCGGCATGCCGCTTGGCGAGGTTTGTGTCGAGGGTGCGCCGTTCTTCGTGCCTTGTGCTGACGTTCCACCTGCAGATGGTTGGCCGACGTGGCCTGGGAACCTCGTCGGTTCTGGGGCGGCGCGACCGGCGTCTTCCGGCGTGGCGGGGAGATTCACGTAGACGGTCGTTCCGCGTCCGACCTCGCTGACCACCTCGATATACCCGCGATGTTCCCGCACGATCTGGTGCACGATCGTCAAGCCGAGGCCGGTGCCTTCGCGATCCTGGCTCGTGTGTTTCGTCGAAAAAAACGGATCGAAAATCTGTTCCAACTGCTCCTGCGGAATCCCGGCGCCGGTATCGGCCACTTCGATTTGTACCCAGGTCGTATTGTCGGCTTTGGTCAGACGATGAGTCGTGACCCCGAGGTGGCCGTTGCGGTCTTTCATGGCGTCGAGCGCGTTGATGAACAGATTCAGCAGCACTTGTTTGATCTGTTGGCGGTCGAGCGTGACGGGCGGCAGATCCATCGCGAGGTTGCGCACGATTTTCACGCCGCGTGCCGTGGCCTTCATTTCGATGAAGTAGAGGCAGGAGGTCACGACCTCGTTCAGGTCCTGCACGGTTAACTGAGGCTCCATGTACCGCGCATAGTCCATGATTTCCTGGACCAAGCGTTCGATTCGATTCACGTCCTCGGCTACGATCAGGCTGAACTCATCGACGAATTCGCGGTCGTCCCGCCGGTCCGGCACCAACTGCACGAATGTCTTGATGGACGTCAGCGGGTTCCGCACCTCGTGCGCGAAGCCGCCGGCGATGGTTTCCAACGAGCGCAAGCGGTCGGTGCGGCGCATCATCGCTTCGGAACGGCGCAGGTCTTCGTACAACAACGCATTGTCGAGCGCGATCGCGGCATGGTGGCTGAGCGTGGTCAGTAGACTCAGGTCGTCCGAGGAATAGGCGGTGCCGTCGTGCCGAGGGCCGAGCGTGAGGATGCCGATCAGCCGGTCCTTATTAGACAGGGGAAAACAGGCATCGGCGTGGATCGCATCCATCGTGGCGAGGAGTACGGGATGCGTGGGGTGCGGGGCGATCTGCCCGCGCGCGCTGAGCTCCCCGCGTAAGAGCAACGTGCGTGACTTCGTCAGCGTCTGCGGCAGCGGATTGTCGCGCGTCAGCGTCGCGGGGCTCGGCGAGCGAGTGGCGTCCGTTTCCTCGGCCACGCGGGTGTAGAGATGTTTTTCCTGGTCGAGGACGTAGAGCGCCGCAGTGGCGCTCCCCATCGTGCGCGTCAATGTCCGCACGATTTCGTTCGCCAACGATTGCAACTCGATGATCGAGACGAGCGATTGAGAAAACTGCACGATCGTTTCGTACGCGTCGTAGCGATCCCGTAGGAGTTGCCGCCCCAATACGCTTTCAATCGACCGCGGCAGATTCGCGAGGAATCCGGCGAACACCATAAAGACGGCAAGTAAGGCGCCGGTGAGGGCAAAGTCCCAACGTTGGGTAAACCACCGCAGTGTGACGGCGACCGCCACCATCGCGGCCAGCAGGCTGAGGCTCTGGAGGTACAGCGCGCGGTGTGTGTGCCAGTGCGGCAAGGACACATCCACAACGCTGTGACGCGCGATCGCGTACGCCATGATGGCCAGCCACAGCGCCGCCACCAGCGAGCCGGCCGGGTAGATCTCGTACCCGTAGCTCGGCAAAAAATCGACGCCCGCTGCCACGCCGACGGTGAAGGCCCAAAACGAATATTTGAGTCGGGTCGCCTCGTCCGTGCCGTAGTGCGCGTTGATGCGATAGGCTTTGTAGAGGTTCCCGAGGCCCGCCGCCACCGTTGTGAAAAAATACACGAGGAACAACGGGTGGAGCAGTCCCGCGGCCTGGTAGTAGCCGAAGGAATACCGATAGGGCGTGGTGATCAACCAGGGTGTCGGGACGAGGAAGAGAAAGAGGATGCTCAGTCCATAGAGCGTTCGGATGCGGCGTGTCGCGGCCGTGTCGCCGATCAACCGCATACAAAAATGGAAAAAGAGCGCGGGGACGAAGACCAGTCCGGCATAGACGGCGCGTGCCCACTGGAGTGCTTCGCCTTGCGACGGGGCAGACGTCACCATAAAAGCGCCGAATAGCCAGACGGCGAGTGCGGCGCAGTAGGACGCCAGCGAAAGGTTCGTGGCGGCGCGGCGGTTGCTCGTAAACACCGCCACGCCGCAGAGGGCCACCAGCAGCGCGACGACCAACGGCGGCGCTGTCGTTGTCGTTGCGCGGGTGCTCAACAACATCCCGAAGGTCGTGGCCAGCATGATGCCGGTCAACAGCAGCGCGTAGGCCAAGCTGCGGTTCAGGATGACCGTGATGTCCATCAAGCGATACCGAACGATCGCGTAGGACATGATCACGGGATACAGCGGGACGGTGAAATTCAGGATCGGGTAGATGTCCCAGCCGAAGACGGGGAGAAAGGCCGTGCTACCGCCGGAGAATCCGCAGGCGGTCGCCAGGAAAAAATACCGGAGTTGGTCGCGCTTCTGGCCGGAAGCAAGTTTGTACGCCCGATACATTTCTATGTGGGCGTAGAAGATGGTCGCAAAAAAGCAGAGCACGAACAGCGGATACAGCGGCCCCGGGGGCGAGTCGTAATAAAACGAGCCGAAAACGAGCCGCATGTCGCGGATCATCCAGGTCGTGGCGAACGTCGTGACGATAAAAAACGCCGCGAGCCCGTACATGGCGGCGATCATGCGTTGTCGCTGGATATTCAGGAACAGGCAAATGAAGTGGAGGAACAGCGGCGGAATCAGGATGATGCCGATATGCGTGAGTTTCCACCAGGTGAGGGCTGCGTCCGGCGTCGTCGCGAGCGCGATGCGGTACGACCCCAACCCCCACATCGTCACCGCGAGCGAAAACAGCACCCACATGCGGTTCGGCATGTGTTTGGGGGCCTTGAAGTAAACCACCAAGGCCAGCACGCTGCTGCTGATGCCGGTGAGGAGGCCGGAGAGCGCGAAGGAATTCATCGAGGTCGCCCCTCAGGGCAGGCGTCGCGGCACGGCTCGATGCGATGGGCGGAACGACGGTCTTGAGGGAGGCAGGCCTGCGCCATGGAGGTATCGACGGCACACGAACGTGCGGAGCGGGTCGAGGTGCGGCTCAGTTCACCCCTCTGACCCGGAGTCGGCGAAGCTGTCCTGCTCCTGCTCGGAGGTGGCCGATTCAGGGAGCGACGGTTTGCGGCCGTACTTGCGATGGGCATTAGCGAAGGTTCCGTTGGCGACGCGTGCGCAGATGCCGATTTCGCCAGCGAGCGTCGCAGCTGCAACGATTTCGGCAAACTTGCGCGCTTTCCCCGGCCCGTAGCAGCCCAGGAGTTCGAGACATTCGCGTTGGGTGACGAGACTGGTTCCGCCGCCGACGGTGCCGACGAGCAGGCTCGGCAACTTCAAACTCACGTACAGCCCGTAGTCGTCCGTCACCTCGAAATTCGTCACGCCGACGTAGGAGTCGACAACGCAGGCGATGTCCTGCCCGCAGGCGGTGAAGATCGCGGCCAGCATGTTCGCCGTGTGGCCGTTGATGCCCATCATACCCACGTGGGCCGTGCAGAGTCGCACCGTGTGGTAGAAGTCCACGATGGCTTGCGGCGTCACGTTGAACGTGCGCCTCACGAGCCCCGCGGGCAGCACCGCCTCCGCCACGACCGTTTTGCCGAATCCCGTCACGAAGTTGTGCGCCGTGACTTTTTTGATCGACGAAAAGTTCGGCTGCAAGTAGAAGCGTTTCGGCTTCGTCATCTTGATGATGTACTTGCAGGCTTCTTCCGTCGCGAACGTCACCATGTTGATGCCCATGGCGTCGGCCGTCCAGTAGGTGAATTTCACGACGACGTTTTTGTCGAAGATCTGCGGCTCGATGTTGAGCAACTTGCCGTGGCGGGTCGCCGTTTCGGCGTATTGTTTGATCGAGGCGAAGTTGGCCGCGATCCAGACGGCGAAGCGTTGCGTGGCCTTGACCGTATCGAAAATAAAAATCGGCGAGATGTGCAAGTGGTCGTCGAGGATGGCGGTGTTCGCGCCGCCGGCCAGCGAGATCAGCAACATGCTTTCGTTGCACGTGTAAGTCAGCGCGCCTTCCGTCGTCGCCATCGGAATGTAGAACGTCCCGCGGGCGTGTTGGCCGTTGACCTTCAGCGGGCCGGCGATGCCGATGGGAATTTGCGCAGAGCCGATGAAGTGTTCGATGTTGCCGCGCAGGTTCTCCGGCTTTTCCGTGTAGACGCCGATGTGCTGGAGCGACGCGCCGCTGCGGTCGGCGAGCCATTCGCGCCGTTTTTGGGCGGCGGCGGTCGAGTAGCTGGTGCGTTTGAGTTTCGGGAGTAGGTCGCGCGCCGTGACACGCGTCGGTTGTTCCTCGATCGGTTCGTCGCGTTCGAGGTTGCGTTCGAAATCTTCTGCAATGTCTTCCTGCAGCGTGGCGCCGTCCGGGACATGTTTCGTCCGTGGGACGGAGATGTTCAGGAACGATCGCCGCGCCGTCTCTTCGCTCTGATGCACTTCCTGAATGGCTGAGGGCAGGATCTGCCGTTCCCACGGTTGCAGCGAGGTGAACTTGATGCCGATCGCAAAGTGCCGTTTCCCGCGTCGGGTCGTCGGCAAACAGTAGGCGACGATACCGGTCAGGTCGAGATGGCACACCTCGCCGAAGGTGAATTGCAGCGCGAGCGACGTGCCCAACCGAAGCGGGGCCGTGGCATGCACTTCCAACTGATCGTGACTGTAGTGCGAGGTGTAGCCCGACACCTCACGCGTCTGCGTCTTGATCAGGAGCGGGATTTCTAAGGGAACAGCGAGTTGTCCGACGACGTCTGCCAAACCGTCACCTTGGGAAAAGCGTGGACGATGCAGCCGCCCTCCTCGCGAGGAGAGGAGAACAGTCGCGAGTGGATTGACATTCGCATGCTGACGAAACCGGCCGACCTTGTCAAGGGACGAAGGGCTGTATGCGCGGTGCAGATGCGGCTGTACCGAGGGAAGATGCCGAGGCGATTGTGCGTACGGGTTCGCGAGTACGGAACGGACGGAGCAGCAGGACGTACTCCGTCCGTCTCTCTACTCTGACTTGGACTCGTCGAGGAGGCGCGAGAGTTCCCGGGGCAGCAACAACGTGATGCAGGAGGGCGCCTGCGGACTGTCGTGAAACGCCGCCAGTAACACTTGCGGCTGCGGCACGGCATCCGGTGGAAATATCAGCAACGCGGGAAAGTCGATCACTGACCGATTGACGGGCGCGGACATCAACCGCAGGCGAAGCGCAAGTAGGATGTCGCGGACGCGGCTTTCGTGTGTGTCGTCGGGCACACGATGCGACGCCGTGACGATGATGTCCCAGGCCGGACGCGTCATGCCGACGGTGTAGGGCACGCCGAGTCGTTTCGCGAGCGGCGTCACTTCGATCAAGACGCCGGCGCGAATGGCTTCCTCGCGGCTGACGCTGTCGGTCGATTCAACATGTTCCACCGAGGCCGCGTCGCTCACGCCATCTGCGCTGCGTTCAGCCAGGTCGGGCTGGTGATCGGCGATCTCGTCCCAGGCCTCGGCACGTAGGAGATTGCGGTGCGTCGGGTCGATCTCGAAGTCGACCTGTTGTCCCGTCGAATGCGAGGGATCCTCGTAGCGACCCTCTTGTCGGGCTTGCGGAGGCGCGGGCACGGTCTCGTGTGGGACGGTGCCGAGTGTGCGGCAGATCCCGTCGTAGACGGCACGCGCCGCCTCCGACCACGTGGTATCGAATGGACGACCGGCGAAGGCGGCCTCGGCGGCCAATCGTTCCTGCGCCGTCAGTGGGCGGGGCTTTCGTGCAAATGTCATAGGTGAAGGAATAGCGCAGGCAGGAACTACGTCAAGTCGCGAACTGTCAAGTTGCGGATTTCTGCGGGCATACGCAGTCCAACGTGGCGGTCCGTTGGTGACGGTTGTTGTCCGTCGCATGGTATAGTCCGCGCATGGCGCGAGACGATTTCTACACGGTCTTGGGCGTGCGTCGGGATGCGACGGACGAAGACATCAAAAAGGCCTACCGGAAGCTGGTCTTTCAGTTTCATCCGGACCGGAATCCCAACGATGCAACGGCGGAGGAGAAAATCCGCGCGATCAACGCCGCGTACGCGGTGCTCGGCGATCCGGAGGCGCGTCGTTCCTATGAGCGGCTGCGGTGGGGGGACGAAGTCCGCGAAGAGGCGCCGGATCGGGCGTCGGTCATTGCGGCGATGGGCGACAAACTCGAAGACGATGCCCGGAAGGAATTTTTTACGCTCTGGCTGACGCAACAGACGCAGATCAAAGCCGAGCTGGCAATCATTCGCGAGCGTGTGGTGGCGGCGCAGGGGTACGATTCATTTCGGGACGATCTGGTGTTGGCGCGGGCTCGTGAGTTGGTGCGCGACGCCGTCACGCCGGAGATGCAAGCGCGACGAGAGCGACTCCTCGAGGTGGCGGTGCAGATGATGCGTTCACAGGGCGCTATCGGCCAGCACGATGTCCAGCAGGCACAGGCGCTGAAGGCAGAATTGGCGGCGAGGTACGATCAAGGTCGTGCCCATGGTGTCGCCGCCGCACTCGAACTGTTTTATCAGCGACGCTGATGAAGACGGGAGACGAAAGACGGGAGAGGTGAGACGGCAGAGGTGAGACGGCAGAGGTGAGACGGCAGAGGTGAGACGGCAGAAGGGAGACGGGAGAAGTCAGACGGAAGCCAAATACCGAGTGACGGAGTGCTTCTGAATCTAGGCGACGCAGCTTCTTAGGCTTGCGCCAGCGGGCCGCTGACGAGGCGGCCGTTCTGCATGACCCCCATCAACCTGTCGCGGTCGCGCAGAATGCCGATACGCCGCGAGGGATCTCCATCCACTAACAGCAGGTCTGCACGTTTCCCGACGGCAATCGACCCGATCGACTCGTCCAAGCCCAACAATTGCGCCGCGGAATGCGTGGTGGCGGTGATCGCGTCCATCGGCGACATTCCGAGTGTCACCATCCGGTCGAGTTCCTGCGCATTTTCCCCGTGGTAATTAAACGGGGTTCCCGCGTCCGTTCCCATCGCAATCCGCACACCCTGTTTGAGCGCTGCCTGGAAAGAATGTTCATGCCGCACCCGCATCTGTTTGGCTTTGCCGATGGCGCTGGCCGGCACGCCGCCGTGGAGCGGACAGGCGGCCGTCGTCGCAAGTGCGGACAGCGTTGCGACCATAAACACGCCTTGCTCGATCATACCCGCCGCGGCTTCTGCGTCCATGAGGGTGGCATGTTCGATGGAGTGCACCCCGGCGGCGATGGCCTGTTTCATGCCGGAGGCACCGTGTGCGTGGGCCGCCACCCGTCGTCCGGCGCGTCCCGCTTCCTCGACCGCCGCACGGAGTTCGGCTACGGAAAATTGCGCCTGGTCCGGTGAGGTGCCGGGCGTGAGCACACCGCCTGAGGCGATCACCTTGATCACATCGGCGCCCGCCGCAAGTTGCGCGCGCACCGCTGCGATGACGCCGTCCACCCCGTCGGCTTCAACGCCGATGAACCGCGCATGTCCGCCGGTCATACAAATGGCCAGACCGGCCGCCACGATGCGTGGTCCGGCGACGAGGCCCTCGTCGATGGCACGTTTCAGCGCAAACACGCCGTGGTCACGGAAGCCGACGTCGCGCACGGTGGTGAAGCCCGCCGCCAAGGTGTCCTTCGCGTAACCGAGCGATTTGATCAACGTCAGCCCTGGCGCGTCTTGTTCGATGGTGGCGACGACATCCGGTTCGCCTCCGAGGCAGAGGTGTACATGGCAGTCGATCAGGCCCGGCAACACGGTGAGGCCGTGCACGTCCAGCTCCGTGAAGCCACGCGGTACCGGCGTCGTACGCGCGGGCCCGCAGGCGCGGATGATTCCATCTTCGATCAAGACGGTGCACCGCTCCTGACGCAGGCCGAGTCCGTCGAGCACACGCACGTTTCGAAGCGCCGAGCGGAGGGTGGTCGGCATCGTCCTATTCCTCGACCGGGATCGTGATGATGAGGGCGCCCATGACGTCGTTTAGCTTGTAGTCGCGTCGAGGGCTATTGGGGTGGGCATTGTGACAATCGACGCAACTGTTGGAGACGGCGCGGTCCGGATAGATCGCTTGAAACATTTTGCCCTTGTTCGATTTCAGAAACCCTGTCACGGGACGTTCGGGATTCAGCGTGACCGCTTGTAATCCCTTCCGCTCGAAATCGGAGGTCGGCGCGTTCCATACGTAGAGCGGCGTCAGGCTGGCGAGCCGAAAGGTCATTTGCAGATTTTTTTGGCCCGTGAGCCGTCCGGATTCCATCAGGAACTGCGCGGGCAGCGGGATGCCTTTTTCTTCGCGCCAATGTTCGACGGCTTCGACCACGTTCTGCTCGTGCATTTTGTTGACGACGTTTTCCGTGTAGTTCGTGCGGTTGGCCTCGATGACGGCGTGGATGAACTCGGCCGCTTTTTCGGGCGCCACGCGGGGTGTGGTGTCGGCGGCCTGATCCACGATCGCCATCCCAATGACCGTAAAGACCGCGCCCAAGAGAAGGCCCAGCACGAGTCCGCGAAAGGTCTGTCCCATATCCAATCAGCTCCGATGGAGTCCGGTCTACTGCCGGCGCGAGGTGTCGAGCGATACCCGGGTCTGCAGAGAGGCCGCAGTATAGCCGAGAGATCGGCGGGGGTCACGCGCTACCGCCGGCGTCAGGCATATAGGGAGAAATGCTATACTCGACTGGCGAGTTATGTCTGTCGAGCCGACCCACCCTCAATTCGAATCCCCGTTCGAGCGCTCGACCGTCGAGTTGCCTGCTGCTGCGCCGTCTGCCGATGAACCGGTAGCGCCGGTTGTCGCGCAGGCCCCACGGTTCCCGCGATTGTCTCCGGTCATTACTTGGTTTGCCGGAACGATCCTGCTTTTTGCCGGAGCCCTCTTTCTGTGGCTCATGTGGTCGAGCGCCGGATTGGGCCGTGTCACCGCTCCAGATGCCGCGTTGCACCTGCTGGCGAGTCGCAGCCTGGATCTGCAGGATGCGATGGCGCAGGCTCCGCGTTGGGAACAGGTCTGGTCCGATTGGACGTCCGGCGACAGCGCCGCGGAGCGTGCGGAACTGCTCCGCTGGTACGAGGAACTGGTTACGCATTTACGGCAGGAGGAAGGGCGAGGTGATGCGCAGGTCGAATTGCAGTTGGCGATCCTGCGCGCAGAAGTCGGCCACACCAAACGCACTGAATGGCAACTGCAATCCTGGGATCGCCGCCCGGCGCCGTTCCCCATGTATGCGCGGCTCGTGCAGGTGGCCTATGCGAATGAAGGCGCGACGCGGGGCGAACTAAAAGATTTGCAGGCGATCGCCGTCGATGCGCTCCCGGCCGGCTGGTTCTACGAGCGGGTGGCGATGCGTCTGGCAACAAGGGCGGGCGACGAGTCGCTCATGGCCTCGATCACGGCGCTTGGCGCGGAACGCCGCTCGGCATTGTTGAATCGGTCGCGTGTCCTGACGGTCATCCAACTGGTCTGTATCGTCGTCGGCCTGTTCGTCGTGGTGCGTATCGTGCGCAGGGGGACGGTGCGACCCTGGCTCCTGGTCGGAAGGTCGACGCAGCCGCCGCCTTGGCCAGGGTGGTTGGGTGTGCACGTTTTGATTCGAGGGGCGGCCGTCGGGGCCGCCGTGATGTGGCTTGCGATTTCGTTCGGCGTGGACCATCCGCTGCTGCGGCTGGCGACGATTCCGGCGACGAACGTGGCCCTGTTGTGGTTCGCCTGGCGCTGTTTGATCCAGCCGTTACCGGCCGAACAGCGCGATGTCTTCGGCTTAGTGCCCCTGTCGGCAAGTGGGCGGCGATTGGCAGCGGCGGTTTTTGTGCTGGTGGCGGCCGGGCTACTCGGCGAATGGGTATTGGGACGTCTCGGCGAAACGCTGGGGCTTACCAGCCACTGGAGTGAATGGTTCGACGGCGATTTGGTCTGGGGTGCGCCGGCCGTCGTGGCCACAAGTGTCATGGAATATGTGATCTTGGCGCCGATCTTCGAAGAGCTCGCCTTTCGCGGTCTCCTCTTCAGCACCTTGCGTCGTCGCTGGTCCTTCCGTGGCGCCGCGTTCGTAAGCGCGGGGCTCTTCGCTTTGGCCCACGGCTACGGGATCCTCGGATTCTTAGGCGTATTCTGGAGTGGGCTGCTCTGGGCCTGGAGCGCCGAACGTACCGGCAGTCTGCTGCCTGGCATGATTGCGCATGCGATCAACAACCTGTTCGTCTGCCTCGGGGTGCTGGCGCTGTTGCGGTGGTAACGCGCGTCAGGTCTGTGGGCGCTCCGTCTGTTCAATCGTCTCCAAGGCCGCATACAGGTCTGGGTATCGGAGCGTAACGCCGAGTTCCTTCCGCAGTTTCGTGGAATCGATCCGCTTGCCGACCGTTGAGGGGCCTTCCTTCGTCTGCACCACGATGCCCCAACAGCGTGCCGCCCACTCGCAGATCTCTTTCCACGCCCGCGGCGCGCCGTCGCTGACGTTGTAAATCTGACCAGGGCCCCCATGGTCGAGCGCATCGATACACGCCTGGGCGAGATCCTCGACATGAATGAGGTTCACGAATTTGGGCGAAGCCCCGACACGACCCTGCCGGATCCAATGCAGCGGGTAGCGGCCAGGTCCGTAGATGCCCGCCACGCGCAACACGACCGCCCCGAAATGCTCCCGTAACCACTCTTCACCCTGGACACGCGGAATCGTCTCGTCCAAAGGGCTCCGCTCGTCAACCCAATCGGGCGGCGATGCGTTGTGCGCCGCAACAGGCTCCGGCATGCGATAGCTGCCGGTGCTTCCCAAGACGACCAGCGGGCGTCGCGACAGGTCGACCGCCGTCGCGAATTGTTGCACCAGATGCAACGGCTCCGCAGGGAAACACCAGAGGATGGAGGTGGCAGTGCCAACAGCCTCTGCAATCGTCGGCCAGGTCGAGGCATCGTGCAGGTCGAAACGAAGCGGCGCAACAGTCGAGTGTGCGGGAGGCGATGCGATGTTCTTGCGACTGGTCACCAGCGGGGATGTCTGCTGCTCGCAGAGACGACGAGCCACGACGCGTCCGGTGTAGCCCGCCCCAAGGATCAATACTGTGTGCAAACGCCTACAGCTTTGGCTGTTTGTCATCGCCTACATCGTGTGTATCGGATTGGTGTAGATCGCACAGGTGTATCTCTTTTGATCGACAGCGTATCCATCTGGTTCGTGCGAGTTCGCGTGGTTGTAGACAACTATTCGTCAGCGTATTGACGCGCTCGCCTGCCTGGGTCGAATGGATCACGACAACGACGAGAAATTTACGCGAAACACTGAGGAATTTGATAGGTGGCGATGCGGGGCGGATCGCTTCGATTTGTGTCATGTGGATGACGACACATAAAAAAGAAAAAATATTTTACGAAACCTTGAGGCATAGGGCTTGCGTAGTGTTTCGATAGTGGGTATATGATTTCGTCGCATTCGACAATCGTTCCAACTGGGACGATCGAGAAGCGATCCCGACACGGGAGTAAGAAGGGCAGGACCATGGACGAAGGACGCACCGCCACAATGTTAGAGCCGAGCCAACAGATTGAGCAGATCCAGCCGACCGTTCGCACGCGCCGCGCGATCGGGGCCTGGGCGATCCCCATGTCTTCGCCGGAGATCGAAGGGGTCGCGACCGCCGTTCCAGCACGGTGCCCAAAGTGTGGGCAGGTCTCGGGTGGCTGCAACCGGCTCCAATGGCCGGACCTCTTGCGCCGAGTAGTCGGGGCGCGGCCCTGGAAGTGCCCGACCTGCCTCTATCGGTTCTACCTCAATCGCCGCCACTAGGCGGGCGACCGATTCGATTGGTCTCAGTCGGTCGAATGAATGCCGTCGGATCCGTTTCTTCCCCCCTTTCCCCTTTTTTCTTTCAAACCATTTAGGTCGATTCCTCAGCCGGTAGTCCCACGAGAGAGTTCTCCGTTCGTCGCCGCCTCATAGAGTGACTTTCCATTCGCATGGTAAAGTCCACCATGCCGCTCGCGTCGTTTCATCCGATCACCGCCGATTGGTTTCGCCGCTCGGTCGGCACGCCGACCGATGTCCAGGCCCAAGCCTGGCCGGCGATCCGCGCGCGGCGCAATACGTTGATTGCCGCGCCCACCGGATCGGGGAAAACGCTTGCCGCGTTTCTTACCTGCATCGACGACCTGTTGCAGCAGGCGCTGGCCTGTTCGCTCGACGATCGCACGCAGATCCTGTACGTCTCGCCGCTGAAGGCACTCAGTAACGACATCCAAAAGAACCTCCGGCGCCCGTTGACCGCCATCGGCGACGCCGCGCTCCAAGCCGGGCTGTTGGTGCCGGAACTCCGCGCCGCCGTCCGCACTGGGGATACGCCGATGGCGGAGCGTCAGCAGATGTTGCGCCGCCCGCCGCATATCCTGGTGACGACGCCGGAGTCGCTATTCATCTTGTTGACCGCCGACAAAAGCCGCGCGTTGCTGTCGACGGTGCACACCGTGATCGTCGATGAAATCCACGCGGTCGCCGGGACCAAACGCGGCGCGCACCTGGCCTTGTCGTTGGAACGGCTCGATACGCTGACGCGCGAAAAACCCGTACGGGTTGGACTGTCGGCGACGCAACGCCCGATCGAGGCCATCGGCCGATTTCTCACCGGCAGCGGCGAGCCGCCGACGATTATCGACATGGGGCATCGCCGCGCAATGGATCTGGCCGTCGAAGTCCCGAAAGACGAACTCGGCGCCGTTGCCACGACCTCGGTCTGGACCGATCTGTACGACCGCGTCGCCGAACTCGTACGCGCCCATCGCTCGACGCTGGTTTTTGTAAATACCCGGCGGCTGGCCGAACGGGTCTCGCTCCACTTGATGGAGCGGTTGGAAGACCTCGGTCCACGCGCGGTCGCCGCGCACCATGGGAGTTTGGCGAAGGAGCGGCGGTTGTCCGCGGAGACGCGCCTCAAGGACGGCGAGACGCGTGTGGTGGTCGCGACGGCGTCGCTGGAATTGGGTATCGACGTCGGGACGATCGACTTGGTGTGCCAGATCGGATCTCCGCGGTCGATTGCGGTGGCACTGCAACGGGTCGGTCGCGCGGGCCACTGGGTTGGGGCGATGCCGAAGGGGCGCCTGTTTGCCACGACCTGCGACGAGTTACTCGAATGCGCCGCACTCGTGCGCGCCATTCGGTCCGGCACCTTGGATCGGATCGTCATTCCCGAGGAGCCGCTGGACATCCTCGCGCAGCAGCTCGTGGCGGCCGCCGCCACCGGGAGTTGGGATGAGGACGAGCTGTATGCGCTCGCGCGGCGTGCCTATCCCTATCGGGCGCTGGCGCGTGAGCAGTTCGACGCGGTGGTGCGGATGTTGGCGGACGGGATCGCGACCGGTCGCGGACGTGGGCAGGCCTATCTGCATCACGATCGTATCAATCGTCGGATCAAAGGCAGGCGCGGTGCGCGCCTCGCGGCGATCACCTCCGGCGGGGCCATCCCTGACACGGCCAACTACGCCGTCGTCGCAGAGCCGGACGGGACCGTCGTCGGATCGGTCGATGAAGATTTTGCGGTGGAAAGTATGGCCGGCGACATCATGCTGCTCGGCAACACGTCGTGGCGCATCAAGGGTGTCGAGCGCGGGACCGTGCGGGTCGAGGATGCGCAGGGCGCGCCGCCGAACATTCCCTTTTGGCGCGGCGAAGCGCCGGCTCGTACCGCCGAGTTGTCGGCGGCGGTCGGCATGGTACGGGAAGAAATTCTGACGCGCGCGTCGGATACCGATTCGTCGGTCTTGTCCTGGCTGGCCGAAAGCTGTGGGCTGGATCAGCGCGGGGCGCAGCAGGCGGTCGAATTTATTCTCGCCGGGCAGGCGGTGCTCGGCGCCGTCCCGACACAGGCTTGCGTGATCGCCGAGCGCTTTTTCGACGAAAGCGGCGGCATGCAGTTGGTGTTGCACGCGCCCTTCGGCGGCCGGATCAACAAGGCCTGGGGGCTCGCGCTGCGGAAACGGCTGTGCGTGACCTTCGACTTCGAATTGCAGGCCGCGGCCACGGACGAAGGCCTCGTCATTTCGCTCGGCGAAAAACACAGCTTCCCCCTGGCATCCGTTTTCGAGTTCGTCCACGCCGACCGTCTGCGCGAGGTACTGACGCCGGCCATTTTGCAGTCGCCCATGTTCACCACACGCTGGCGCTGGAATGCCGCACGGTCGTTGGCGCTGTTGCGATTTGCCAAGGGCAAAAAGGTTCCGCCGCAGATTCAGCGTATGCGGGCCGAAGATCTTCTCGCGGCGGTGTTTCCCGACGCCATCGCCTGCCAGGACAATTTCCGTGGTGACCGCGTTGAGCGCGAGGTGCCCGACCATCCGCTTGCGCAGGAGACCATGCGTGATTGTCTGACCGAAGCGATGGATGTGGAGGGCTTGGAGGCTGTGTTGCGCGGCATCGCGAGCGGCGCCATCGCCTGTCGTGCCGTAGAAACGCCGACCCCATCCGTGTTTTCGCACGGTATTTTGAATGCCAATCCCTACGCGTTTTTGGACGATGCGCCCTTGGAAGAGCGTCGTGCGCGTGCCGTGGAAATGCGACGCACGTTACCGCCGGCGTTGGCCGGCGATGTTGGGGCGCTCGATCCCGAGGCGATCGCCACTGTGGTGCGCGAATCCTGGCCGGTCGTGCGCGATGCCGACGAATTGCACGATGCGTTGTTGACTTTCGTGGTGTTGCCGTCGCGCGAGGCGCCGGAATGGGCGGGGTTTGCGCATCAATTACAACAAGCGGGACGCGCGATTGAGCGGCGCCAGCGCTTCGCGTCGGTCGAGACGACTGTCTGGTGTGCGAAGGAACAGGAAGATCTTATGGAGGCATTGTTCGCGCGCGAGGACGAGGCGGCCGCGGAGACGCTGGTCCACGGCTGGATGGAATCCATCGGGCCGGTGACAGACGCTGGCTTGGCCGCACGTGTCGGGCTTCCCGAGGCTCGTGTTACGGCCGCGCTCCATGCGTTGGAAGCGAAGGGGCAGGTGATTCGCGGACAGTTCACGACGGCTGTGAGTCCAGGGCCGACAGTGTGTGTCGGCGGGGCAGGTACGAGCCCGGCGGTCGAATGGTGTCATCGACGGTTGTTGGCGCGAATTCACCGACTCACGATCGGCGCCCTCCGGCGCGAGATCGAACCGGTGACCGCGGCGGAATTTTCGCGGTTTCTCCTCGACTGGCAGCATGTCGCGCCGGGCGCACGTGTGCACGGCGAGGCGGGGTTGCGCGAAGTGTTGGGGCAGTTGGCGGGCTTCGAGGCGGCCGCCTCCGCCTGGGAAAGTCAGATCCTTCGTGCGCGCGTCGAGCGCTACGATCCGGCTTGGCTCGACCGGTTGTGCCTCGGCGGGGTGATGAGTTGGGGGCGTGTAAGCGCACGGGCGACGATGGCGAATACGAGCGAGTCCACCAGGACGACACCCAGCAGTACGGCGCCGATTACCTTTTTCGCCCGCGCTGATGCCGAGTGGATCATGCAGTTGGGCGAGTCGGCCGATGCACGAGCGCCGCTGTTGTCCGCACCGGCGCAGGCCGTCGCACAGGCGTTGGCGCAGCGCGGCGCGAGTTTCTGCGCGGATCTCCAGGCTGCGACCGGATTGTTGGAGTGCGAAGTCGAGCGGGCCTTGTGGGAGTTGGTGTCGGCCGGCGTGGCGACGGCGGATGGGTTCGACAACTTGCGTGCGCTCTTGGATCCAAAGCGGCGGCGCGGTGAGGGACGTGCACGCAGCCGACGTCCCAGCGCGGCGGCCGGTCGCTGGGCCCTGTTGCGTCCGATGATCGGACGTGCGCCTGCCCCGACGACAAAGACGCCCGACGGCGGCGCACCCAACGTCGCCGAGCGTATGGCGCGGCAGTTGCTCGCGCGGTATGGCGTCGTGTTTCGAGACTTGGTGCGACGCGAAGTCCTGCTGCCCACGTGGCGCGAGGTGTTGGTGCAGTTGCGCCGGATGGAACTGCAGGGCGAAGCGCGCGGCGGACGGTTTGTGTCCGGCCCCATCGGGGAACAGTATGCGTTGCCGCAGGCGGTGGAGGCCTTGCGGGCGATGCGTAAAGGAAAGGTGTTCGAGCGCTCGATGCCGGAGTTGCGCCTGTCGGCGGCCGATCCGTTGAACCTTACCGGAGTGCTCCTACCCCGAGAACGGGTGCCGTCGGTCGCGTCGCACCTCGTTCTGTTTCGAAACGGGCTGCCGGTCGGCCGCGTCGAGGACGGGTCGCCTGTCACGCTCGATACGATGGGTGCGCAGTCGCGTCGAGGGCCGTGGGCACGGCGCACGTCGCCCTGACACACAACGATTTCGCGAAGACTACGTAGACGAGTCGCGCTTCACGCGGGAAGAATAAGCACCGGACAAGGGGCCTGCCGCAGGACCTGCTCCGTGGTGCTGCCCGAGAACGTGTCGCTCCACGAGACACGCCCTTCCGTCACCATTACGACCAAATCGGCCTGGTGGTCCTTCGCTGCGCGGAGAATTTCTGCGACGACGTCACCGCATCGGTGCGTCGACGTACAGGTCCAGCCCGTTCGTTCGGGCGGCCGGTAGGTCGGCGGCATGTGACTGCCGTCGATGTGGAGCGTCTGTACTGCGAGGCGGTTGCAAGTTAACCAGTCGCCGAGCCGCGCGAGTGAGTCGGCCGCCAGTTGCGCACGATCGCTGTGCGACACCGGCAGCAGCACGCGCTGCATACGCACAGTGCCCGACGTCTCCTCGATAAATCCCGACACACCTTCCGGTACACAGAGGGTCGGCGCCGAGACACCCCGTGCGATCGGTTCCGCAACGGACCGCCGAAGCCAGCCGCTAAGTCCTTCGCGTCGATGCGTCGCGAGCACGACGATGTCCGCCGGATGGGTGGCGAGGTAGTCGACGACACCGCGCGCTGGTTCGTCCGCGACGACTTGGAGCTTTTTGACGGACAATCCTAAGCCCAGCACCTCTGCCTGCGACGCGCCTTCCTGTAGGCGTCCCCAGCGAATCAGTTCCGGTCGCACCAATGGAAACGCATCGAAATCCGCTGTGCCCGTGCCGGGCTCAACGTGTAACAACGTCAGCTGCGCCCGCGCGGCCAGCGCCAGCGCAAGAGCGTGTCGGTGTGCGGCCGCGCCGACTGCAGTGAGGTCCGTCGGATGGACGATATGGCGATGGATGAGATGCAGGCCGCCGAACGCGGCCTGCGAAGACGGGCGATTCGGCACGCAGGCGACTCGATTAGTGCGATGGATTCGTGACCGAGGCGCGAAGGGCTTCCGCAGAGGCCGACATCGTAGTGGCGAACGCGACCAGGCTGGGCCCGTCGCCGCCGAGCAAATGTTGGTGCGCTTGCGCGTCGCGGATGAAGGCGGCGCGTTGCGGTGCCGGCACACCGAGCAATCCTTCGAACGACGATAGGTATTCGCCGTCGGCGCGTGCAATGTCTTGCTGGAGATTGTCGCGGTTGGCCACGACGAATACCTGCGTCTTGAGTTCGTCGACGACCAAACCGTCTTCGGTCAGCCAGGAACGGCCGCTGGTGGACGACAAAAAGTTGTTGGTCGTATTCGTCGTCGAATTCAGCGTGGCTTTCACCGTGCACCCGGTGGACGGCAGCGACAAGAGGGCAAACCCGACGAGTGAAACGCGGGTCGTTACACGTGCTGTGCGAGTCGTAGGCGTCATAACAGCTCCTTTGTCGGTGTTGTGCAACGCGGGTCGGTACACACGGCGACCTACGTTTTTTTTCGTGGTTTTGCGGGCGCCGTCGGAGCCGGGATGTAGATGAGCGACGGACTCGCCGCCTGGTTGAGTGTAATCATCAAATAGATGGGGGCCTGCTCATGATGCTGGGACATGACGCGTTTCGGCGTCGAGCCCGTGCTGCGCTCGAACACGCGGTCTTTGAGCGAGGGTGTTGAGTTGTCGGTGGATGACGATGATGTCTCTTGGGCCATGGGATCGATGCTCTTCGGGATAATGATGGGGCTCAGTATACCCAGGATATGGACGTTTGTCCTCTGTTCCGGCGAATGCGCGCGTGTCGCGCGTGAGGCGTCCGTTATTCGGGGACACGATAGACGATCGAGTCGGCGGGCGGATCGGCGATATCGGCAACATAGGTTGCTCGTTTTGCCGTCCCGATGCCCAACGTATCGGCGGTCTGTTCGGTGACGAGGAGTTGCTGCGGGTGCCGTTGGAGCCATGGCAAGACTAAGCCTTGGATACGCGTGGCGCTTTCGGCGGGCGGGAGCGTACGGACCAGCTTTAGGGCTTCTTCCAAGAGGGCGACCGGTCCGCGCGCCATCGCGATCAACGTCGGCGTCTGGTTGCCCGGTGGTTGAGTCGCCATGAGAATACGCGCCGTGTCCTGCGCCCCGATCGCAACCGGTTCACGCGTCGACGACGGTCGTGCCGGCGCCAATACGGTCCAGGCGCCGTTCGCGTCTGCCGTGATGACGTAGAGGTAGCCGGCTTGATTCACCTGGATCCGCATTTCGCGGATGTGTAAGGCATCCGATCCGGCGGATGCGCCCTGAAGGGGGAGGCTGCGCTGTTGGTACCGCAACGACAGCGGGGCCTGCACGACGGCGAGCGGTGTGGATGGCGAGTCTTCTTTCGAGTCTGCGCTACTCGATTGCGTATCCGGTGCGGATGATTGTGCCGTCGTGTCGTTTGCCGCCGCGCCGGAAGATGGAGCAGAAGGCGAAGCCGCGTCGACGGTGGTCGGTGTCTTCGTTTGAGCGATCTTCGGGCCTGCGAGAAACCGGTCGCGTGCGGCTCCCACCGCCGGGGCCGATGTGAGTGCCGGCAACGTGGATAACGGCGGTGCGACGGCCGAGGTAGTGTCCTGTGCGGCTGTCGGCGGAGGTCCCTCCGCTGCAACCGCAGCGACGGAGCGTTGTTCCGTTGCCGCGATGGTTGGCGAGCGGTTGGGTTCTCCGTTCGGTGTCGGCTTCGCCTCGATGGTCGGTTCTGCGCGCCGTTTACGCGTCGCCTTTTCTTGGATGCGCGGCGGCACTTGCGGCAGGACGACGGGCGGGGCTGGTGTCGGCGCTTCTTGTGCGGCAACAGGGGGCTCGGCTGGCGATGGCGGCAAGGCGGCCTTGGCCGCGAGGGTTGGTTCGGAGCGAGACAGTTTTGCGTCGGCCGGAGTCGAGTGCGTCGATTGGGATGATGCTGGTGCCGTGGGTATGGGCTCGTCCGCTAGATTCGGCGTAGGCGAGGTCGGCGTCGCGGGTGCCGGTGGCTCGGCTGGACGAGTCGGCGCGGAGCGCGTCGAAGCCGTTGTCTCATCCGTCGGTTTTGTGCCGAGTTTCGCGCGGACGGTCGGTTCGCGGATGACGTCGGACAGGCCGGGTTTCGCCTGCTCTTCGCGAACCATCCGCTGACTCTCTTGGTAGAGTTGCCAACCGAAAAACGACGCGATGATCACGACCGCGACGCTTCCTGAGATGGCAAGCGTGTCGCCGCGCGTCAGCCATCGGACGGCGCGGTCGAAGGCGCTTTCGGTGCGTGTCGGACTGTCGAGGAGTTGTCGGATCAGACGGCGGCGCACGGCCGGGTCGTCGAGCAAATCTTTCAGTGCCTGTTCGTCGGCGAGCAGGTCGAACAGCCGTTGGTTCGTCATCGCCGCGCGGAACAGCGCCTGGTGCTCCGCCTCCGTGAGCGTGTTCGTCGCGAAGCCGCCGATCAAATGTTCAAGGTCGAATTCAGCCATGGCTGTTGCCGTCGGACGGCGCGTTCGTCCAGCCGTCGCCCATCTCCGCGAGTAATTCTTTGCGGCAGCGATGGTCCCAGGTGTACACGGTGTTGATCGATTCTTGGCGCATCAAAATTTGAATCTGCGGAAACGACTTGCCTTCCAGTTTTAACCGAAACAATTTGCGGCAGCGTGGGCCCAACATCCGCAGCGCCTGCGCGAGCCGCTCTTCCATCTGCTTACGACTGTACGCGCTGTAGGGATCGTCCCGCGAATCGGCGACCGGCGTGTCCTCGATCGGCACCTGCCGATCTTCGCCGCGTCTGGCCCGCTTACGCTGCGCATCGACCATTTTGAAGCGCAGGATTTGAAACGCGAGCGGAACCAGATCGGTCAGCCCGCCGACCTCGGGATATTTTTCGTGCAGAACCAGCAGAACCTCTTGGACCAGATCCTGTGCTTCATCCCTCCCGATACGAGATGTCGCGAAGGCCAGAATCCGTTCACGGAGGGCCGATAGGATGGCATCTCGAGTCATAGGGGGGCGTGCAACCGTCCGATCATTGTAACGAAGGCGATGCCGGTCATGCGAGGGGACGGTGGAGCGGTCTGCGTCGTGTCTAGGCTTGTATCGCAGACTGTGTGGAGGCATCGGGGCCGTGAGTTGACGGCAACAGCCGGTCGAGCGATCCGAATCGGACGCCGAGTGCGGTGCAGACGGCGTATTGCCGGTCGAAGCGATTGGTGGCGGCGAAAATGGTGCGCATCGCACCGAAGCCGACGCGCCCCCAAACTGGAACATGGGTGACGCTGAGCGGGTAGTCCGTGCCGAACAGCAGCCGTTCCTGCAGCGCGGGGTGCCGCCGTAACGCCAGCAACATACCCATGCGGTTCAAGAGCGTGAGCGCGGAGATGTCCGCGTAAAAATTCCGGTAGTCCGCGGTCAGCTCGTGAAACGTCGGCAGAAATCGTTCGGTCAGCCCCAAGCCGGAGGAGCAGGCATGCGCTGCGATCACGGTCACGCCTTCATCCAGCGGCACTCGCAGCCGATTCGGGTCGCCGACCGACTGATCCGTGCCTTTCAGACTGAATTCGTAGCCGACGTGACTGAGCAACGGGAGGCGTCGTGCGGCCAGCGCACGGTAAAAATCCCGATAGGCGGGGTTTGCCGGATCGAACCGTTGTGTATTCGGGATGACCTTCACGAGCGCCGCCCCGGCGTCCGCGCAGCGATGTACTTCGTCCACCGCGTCGCGGCGCTGCGGGTTGATCGACACGCCGGCCAAGAACTGTGTGGGGTGCCGGCGGACCGTATCCAAGACGTAGGTATTGCCGACCATAAAGTGCGTGTCGTCGAACGAGAGTCGGCCGGCTCCGTCGTACACGCCGTCCATACCGAGCACGACGGCCTGCTGCACGTGCGACGAAGCGGACAGCTCGGTCACGAGGTGTTGAATGTACGTCGTGTTGGTGTAGTGGGGATTGTCGACGCGGTACCCATGTTTCCAAAAGAGCAGGCGGAAGAGTGTGCTGCGGAGGAGTGTCGGCGAGATGTAGCAGCCGTTGTCGCCCTCCGGCAGGGCGGCGAGGTGCACATGCGCGTCGATCATCGGCATCGGCGATTGGCGACTCGTGGTTCGGCGGACGACTACGTGTTGGTGTCGGCGCGAGATAGGGCGTCGATCGCGAGACGTTTGAGTTCGCGCAGGTCGAGTTTCCCGCTGCCGAGCAGCGGCAACTTCTCCACTTTGATCCAGGCGTCGCGTCGCGGCAGGAACAAATTCGACAGGCCCGTCGCCGCCGCCTTTTCGAGAATGTCGGGAATCAGTCGCTCATCGAGTATGTGCAACACGGCCAGTTGTTCGCCCTTGCGATCGTTCGGCACGCCGGTCACCGCGAGCACCTGCCCGTCGGCGCCCGCCGCTTCGTGCAATGCGGTCTCGATGCGGCCGTGCGGGACCATTTCGCCGCCGATTTTGGAAAAACGCGAGAGGCGATCGGTGATGAATAAAAACCCGTCTTCGTCGATATACGCAATATCCCCGGTGATGTACCACCCGTCGCGCATCGCAGCGGCGGTGAGGTCGGGGCGACCTACATAACCGGTCATGACGTTCGAGCCTTTCACCAACAGCATGCCGGCGGTCCCTGTCGGCAGCGGTGCGAAGGTCTCTGGATCGACGATGCGGACCGCGATGCCCGGCAGCGGTTGGCCGACGCTGCCGCGACGCGACGCCGGTTGAAAAAATCCGGCGGCGCGAAAGTCCGGGCAGCCGACCGAAATGACGGGTGCACATTCCGTTGCGCCGTATCCCTCCAACGGGCGCACGCCAAATCGGTCCTGAAAGGTTTGCGCCAGGCGCTCCGTCAATTTCTCCGCGCCGGTCAGCATCACGCGCAACGAACCGAATTGTTCGGGCGTACAGCGGCGCAGATACAGTTGGACGAACGTCGGAGTGGCGATGCAAATCGTCAGGCGGTACTTCAACATGGCCTCGCCGACGGCGGTCGTGTCGAGCGGCGAGGGGAGGTAGACGACGGGCAAGCCGTGAATGATCGCCAGCCAGAAGGGCAGCATGTAGCCGAAGGAATGGAAAAACGGGAGGATGCCGAGCAGGCGGTCGCCGGCATCTACGTGAAAGAGTTGGAGCGCGCCTTCGATATTGGAGTCGATATTGAAGTGCGACAACATCACTCCCTTCGGTGCGCCCGTGCTGCCGCTGCTGAAGATGATCGTGACGATGTCGTCCATGGTGGGCGCGTGCATGGCGCCGCAGTATCGTTCGAGCCAGGAAATTGGGGCGAATAATCCCCAGCAGAGCGCCGTCAGCCGCTGCATGCCGGTGATACGTGCGGATACATCTTCGAGCCAAATCGGCGTGACGGTGGTGGGCAGGTCGAGCTTGGCCTTTTCGACGAATTGTCGACTCGTCACCACGGTCCGAAGGCCGGCCAGTGCGACGGCTTGCTCCAGCCCGGCACGTCCGGCCGTGTAATTCAAATGGATCGTCGTGCGGCCCGAGAGCGTCGCCGCGAGATTCGTCAACGCACCGGGCACACTCGGCGGCAGCAGGAGGCCGACGGTGCGTTGATCCTGCCAGTCGGATTCCAGCGCCTTGGCGAGAGCCACGGTTCCTGCCAGCGCCTGATAACTGCGAAGGTGCGGTCTGGTGGGATCCGCCATGGCGAAGCGCAGCGGATGGCGGCGCAACGAGCGGACGGCGAGGCGATGTAACGGGCGGCGCTGCGGTTTGCGCAGGCGCCAGGCGGCTTCGCCGAGGTCCTGAATGGCGCTGCGAATTTCGCCGACCGAGGCGGTGGGCGGCATGGGCTCGCCGAACGAAATCGTGATCGGATAGGGAATGCGCTGCGGCCATTTGGTCAAGAATCGTCCGCCGACGAAACTGAAAATACTGCCCCAAATGCGGTCGAGGTGGATGGGCACGATCGGGGTCGTGCGGTTTTTCACGATGCGTGCGAAGCCGCGACGGAAGGGCAGCAGTCCGCCGGTACGTGTGATTTGCCCTTCGGGGAAAATACAGACGAGTTCGCCGCGATCCAAGGCCTCGCCTGCATCGCGGAGCGCGCGAAGTAATACGCGTGGGCTGGCGGAGGCGGCGATCGGAATGGCCTGCGCGAGGCGCATAAATGGGCGCAGCCAGGGGATCTCGAAATATTGGGTATCGACGAGGAAGCGTACGGGGCGTTCGATACATGTGATCAGCAACACCGCGTCGATGAACGAGACGTGGTTCGGAATAAGTAACGCACCGCCGGTGGCGGGCACTCGTTCGGGGTGCAGCACGCGCACTCGATACAGCGTTTTGGTGACAAGCACGAGCAACGCCCGGAGGAACGACTCGGGAAGTAAACGAAGCGCCAGAACAAACCCCGCAGCAGCGCCGACACCCGCGACGAGAAAAATCCCTGCGGCATGGAGACCGAGTGTGCCGAGTAATCCCGAGCCGAGCGAGCCGCAGAGTACGCCGGTGAACACGGCCGTGTTTTGCATCGCAATCACGGCGCCACGGCGGTCGGCCGGCGCGCGCCACTGGACCAGCGCATTCACGGGCACAACAAAGAGGCCGCTGGCGATGCCGAGTATGCCCAAGAGGATGAGTGTCCATGTGAGTCCGGGCGAGAGAACGCCGATCGCCAGCAGCATCGTCGCCATGCCGAAAACGCCGATGGGAATCAATCCGAGTTCGATCGTGACGCCGGACAGGCGTCCTGCGAGGACGGCCCCGACGCCGATACCTGCGGCCAACAACGTCATGGGGATACCGGCGAGCGCGTCGGAGAGACCCAAGGTACTTTTGGCGTAGATCAGAATGTCCTGTCCGACGAGGCTGGCCAACGTCCAAAAAAAGATGTTGCCCATGATCGCGAGGCGCAACACGCGGTCGTCCTGTAACGCGGACCAGGCGCCGCGCAACGTGTCCGTGAGGCCGCCTGCTGACCGTGCGGGTGGGACCGGCGGAACGAACCAGGACGCGCCCATGCCGATCAACGAGATGACGACCAGCGCGGCTCCGGCGCGCCAGGGCTGCGGATCGGCCGCGTCGAGGAGAAATCCTGCGGCCGCCGTGCCGGTGATGATCGCCATGAACGTCCAGAGTTCGAGTAGGCCGTTCCCGGCGGTCAGTCGTGCTTGCGGCAGGATCTCGGGGAGGATGCCGTACTTCGCTGGACTGAATAGTGCGCTGTGTACGCCCATGAGGCCGAGTACGATCAATGGAAGGAAATGTCCGCTTGGGTCGAGCCAGAGTGCGGCTGTGCCTGCGGCCATCAGCGCAACTTCCGCGAGTTTCATCCCAACGATGACGGTGCGTTTGCTGACGCGGTCGGCGAGGACACCGGCGACGACCGAAAAGAGCACGAGCGGCAATGTAAACACGACGAACGTCACGGTCGTGTGCGTCTGCGCTTCAAGTTCGAACGCGGGATTGTCGCGCCCGAGTTGCGCGGCGACCTGACGAATGGCGAGCAACGCCACGATCAATTTCCAGGCGTTGTCGTTGAAGGCCCCGCAGAATTGCGCGACCAAGAGGCCGGTCAATCGTGGCGCGGCGGATGCGGGTGTCGGCGGCGGAGACTCGTGCGGCGCAGGCTGGGTGGAGGACATCGCTCAGGCCTGCGGTGGAATGGGCATCGCGGTTATTTTTTCGCGAAAATCAGCAGGGGGAGCCAGACGGGCGAGGTTACTACGCCCAAGATCAGGGCGCCGAGCGTGGGATACACGACGACGGCGACCGGGACTTCCCAGAAGCGGTGGGCGCAGGAACGGCGTTTTTCGGCTGCCCAGGTATCGGAGAAGGGCGCAAACAGCGGCGCGCAGGTGCCCGTTTCCGGTGCGATCTCGTACGGAGATGTGTCCCATTCGGCGGTCGGCCCAGTGGGTGCGACGGTGCGGTCTTGGCCCGTCGGCGCGGGTGTGCCGGTCGGCCGACGCAGTTTCTCTCCCGTGGTGGGTGAGGAGGGTGCGCCGAGCGGCTTCGCCTTGCCGACTACCGCAACTTTTCCAGAGGGGCAGAGTAGCCGCACAAGATCCTGACGGGCCATGCCTTTGGCCAGTTCCGGTTCCGTACAGGTGACATCGACCATCGTCCCGTCTTGTTCGATCCGAATGATCGTGCCGTTCGTCGTTTCATAGTATCGACCGTACTGGTCTTCTTCAAAATGGGCGCGCGGTGGGAGTTGGCTTGCACAGGCTTGCACCAGCAGGCTGGCGGCCAGGAGCGCACACAGGAGTGGTCTCACAAGGATGGCTCCGCGGTCCAATCGAGGCAGGGATTCGTCCGTTTCGGTCGCGCGCAACAGGTCGAGCATGGCGCGGTCGACGTATCTTGACCGAGCCGTACTGAAAGATCAAACGGAACCGAACCTAAAACGGCGCGTCGCCGGTCCTTCCGCTCCGACGACGGAGAGGACCATCGTACCTAGGTTGAAATCGGTAGGGATGTCAGGAGTCCGCCGCCAGTGCGCGATCACCCGCACGCCGCAAGCCGGCTCTGGAGGCCACCTGGGCGGGTGGCGGCTGTCTGTTTGGAGCGACTGCGTGTCGCGCATCCCTCCACCCGGATGGGTGGTGAGGTTACATCGACGAGGACGATCGTGTTAAGGTTCGGCACGTTTGTGGTGGGTGCAACAATCGTCGTGCCCTCGCTGTGACTTCGCGCATGGCCGGGGGACGCCTCACGAAAGGTTGATACGAATGCGCACAGGTGGAGCGGGATCGAAAACGGCCCTACTGGCGACACTGCTTTTCGGTGCAACCGTCATCGGCTGCGGTGGCGGGAGCGATACGGCTCAAGTTCCGGTCGATACAGGGACGTCCAATCCGCCTCCGAGCGGGAACCCTCCGCCCGGTGTGATTACGCCGACGCCGCCGGCCGCCGTGCAGGGGAACGTGGTATTCAATCGAGCCACGGGCGCCAATAAGGATCTCTTTCTGATCAAGGCCAACGGCACCGGACTTGTGACCTTGGCTGGTGACCCGCAAACCTCCGAGACCTTTGCGCGAGTCGTCGGCACACGATTGCTGTATCACAAGCAGGCGATCGGGGGTTTTGCGCGCGATATTTGGGGCGTCAATCTCGACGGCTCGGCCGGCGCCAAAATTGTCGACACGGCGGCGGATGAATATGTCCGCGCGGTCGTGGACAACGTCGTCGTGTATGAAGTGGCGGCCACACCCGGTGCGCAGCGCGACCTCTGGAGGGTCGGCATAGACGGAAGCGATCCGAAGCCGATCGCCGATAATGCGAACGATGAGGAAACGATGGCCGCCATTGTGGCGGGGCGGGTGATCTATCAGCAAAATCGCGGCGGGAATCAGACGGACGTATTCAGCGTCGCGCCGAGCGGTGGAGATTTGCAGACGCTGGCGAATAGTCCCAAAGAAGAATTCCTGGTGGGCGCAATCGGGACAAAAGTCATTATCGCGCGACGAGACGACTCGCAGTCTCAGATGGATTTGATTGCGGTCGAGGCCAACGGGCAGGGCGGGCAGGTGCCCATTGCCGAGACCGGCGACAATGAAGTGTTTGTCGGGACCCTGGGCACACATGTGTTGTACGAGCGCTGTGCGCCGAACGGCGGCCAGTGCGATATTTACAGCGTGGATGCGGACGGCAAAAATGCGCGCCCAGTGGCCAACAGTGGGGACAACGAATTTTTTGCCGGCACGGTCGGCACTCGCGTCATTTATACGCGGAACGTGAACGGGCAGACGGACCTGTATAGCGTCGAAGAAGCGGGCGGCACGCCGGCTCCGCTCGCGACCAGCAACATCAACAATGAATATGCGGAAGGTGTCGTCGGGTCGCGCGTGATTTTCCGTCGCGAGATCGGTCCGCAAGCGGACTTGTACAGCATCAACGCCGACGGAACGGGTGGGGAGATCGCCATTGCGACGGGCGACCGACGCGAATCGTTTGTGGCGGCCATCGGCACGCGCGTGATTTTTGAGCGGTTGTCGGGTGGGAGCGTGTCGAGCCCGACTGACATTCTGAGCCGCGTTGCCGACGGCAGCGCGCCGGAAGTGCCGCTGGCGACGACGTCGGACAACGAAGACTATCGCGGCGAATCCGGAGGGCAGGTTATCTACGAACGACGCAACGCCGCAACCGGGGACAGGGATCTGTTCAGCATCTCGCCCGATGGTGTCGGCGGAGCCACGCCGCTCGGCCAAACGGCGAACGACGAAACATTCGTCACGAGTTTCTAGTTAGGAGTGTGACGGCGAGTCTGTCGGCAGGCCCTCCAGTTCCATGATGCGCAGCGCGTTGGTCGTGGGACAGGGGCCTGGCTTCAGGCGATAGTCGAAGTGCAGTCGTCCCTCGACGACACGTTCTTCAAAATGCACGTTGGCCAGGTGCGGCACCGCCTCCGCAAGCTCGGCCAGTTCCAAGTCGTGCGTCGTCACCAATCCCATCGCGCCCGTGCGACTGAGCGCCAGCACATAGGCGCGACTGCCGATCAATCGCTCGCGATTGTTTGTCCCACGATAAATCTCGTCGATCAGAAAAAGCACCGGGGGCCCGTGCTGTTCTTGCGCCGCTTCCAGCACTGCCCGTAATCGTTTTACCTCTGCGTAGAAATGCGACAAGCCCGCATCGAGCGAATCGGCGATGCGCATGCAGGTCTGCAGGCGACACCAGGTCCACGTCATCTGCGAGGCGCAGACGGGTGCGCCGGCCTGCGCGAGACAGACGTTTAAGCCGATCGTCCGCAAAAACGTACTCTTCCCCGACATGTTCGAGCCCGTCACGAGCATCATCCGCGTGCTGTCCGAGAGCGTGACATCGTTCGGCACACGTGTCGTCGCGTCGATCAGCGGATGGCCGAGTTGTCGCGCCGTGATGCCGATCCGCACGGCGTCTGTTGTCGCCGAGTTCGTTTCCGTCGGCCAGGCGTAGTCCGGATGCAGCCAAGCGAAGGTTGCCAGCGCGCTCGCCGCTTCCCACTCGTTCAAGGCCTCGATCCAGACCGGGACGATCGCGCCGACTTCGGTCTGCAGTCGCATCAATCGGTAGGTGAACAACAGATCCCAGGGCAACGGAATATTCGCGAGGATGTGGACGATCGGGTGGGTACGGACGCTAAGCCCCGACGCGATGCGGGCGGCGCGACGAATGAGGCGCGACGGTTTACGGTCGACCTGGCGAAGCGGACGGCAGAGGTCGCCGGCGCGTCCCGTAGTGGGAGCCTGGCGTTCCAGCACCGTCAGCACCGACCCGAATCGTTCCAGTTCGTCTTGCAGCGAGAGCGCCTGTTCGAACGAATGGTCGCTGCGATCGGTCCACAAAAACAGCAGCGCATACAGCGTGAAGGTGGTGAGGTAGGTATCGCCGATGCCTTGCATGAGCGACGGGATGCCGGAGAGTTTTGCGGCAAAAAGGAAAAACGTCGTCGCAGCGAGCAAACACATCACCCACAAAGTGCGAGGCAAGGTCGGCCAACCGGCCGGTGTCGTAAGCGCGGCGCGGATGCGCGCGCCGTCGATATGGGTCGCGTCGACACGCGCGCTTTCGAGCGCGAGGCGATCGCGCAGGCGCGCAAGCGGCGTCAGCTCGCGTACGAGGTGTTGACGCGCGGCGCCGTACGTTGCGTTCTGTCCCTGCGTCAGCAACCAGGTGCGCAGACGGTCGCGTCCGCCGGTGGATTGCGTCGTATCCACGAGGCGCAGTAACGAGCGCGGCCCGACGATGTCGAGGTCGCGCGCATAAGCATGATCGACCGCGCTGTCGTTTCCCTGCGGCGGCAGTCGATCCCAGTCGCGCGCGAGCCGCGCCAGGTGCGTGCGTTTGATGCCCTGCCAGAGGCGCCAGCGATGCATCCGCTGTTCGAGCCTGTTATGATACGCCGCCACAACGATGAACAGGAGCAGACCCGCGCCGACCAGCCCGTTGCCGAGGCCGTACCATTCGAGCTTAAAGCAGGTTACGGCTGCCACGGCGAAGAGAACGAACAGCGCGAGGCGTACGTACGTCAGGCGTCGGCTCTCGTCCGTCCAACGGGCAAGGCGGCGGTCGGCCCGGGCCATGGCGCGCGTGAGCGTGGCCTGGCGCGTCGAGGGCGATGCAGCTCTGTGTGACGGATGTGGAGCGGGTGTCATGGGGCGATGCGACCTTACGGCCTAACCCGGAGGGCGTCAAGCCATCGCGCCTCGGTTCGAAAGCTCGTTTGGATGTCACGTCGCTGATAACTATTTTAGGAACATGATGCCGAATAATCCTGTGCAGCAGGCGCCGCCTGTCGAATGGGTCGATCTGCGTATTCCCACCGAACGAGACGGCGGCGAGTTGATTGGATTGCTCGATGCGCCGGAGGGCGCCGGTTCCTGGGACGAGGCGGGTCTCGTCCATATCTATTGGCCTGCGGCCATGTGGAACGAACAGGAGCGGGTGCGTGTGCAGGCGGCGCTGTGCCGTCTCGGCGACCGGCAGGCGGCGGACGCGCTCGTCGTCGAGCCGATTCCATCGCAGGATTGGAATGCGGAATGGGCCAAGACCGTTCGTCCCATTCGGATCGGTCGGCGTGTCGTGGTGAGTCCGCCGTGGGAACAGGCCGCGGTCGAGCCGGGCACCATTCAATTAATCATCGAGCCGAAGTTGGCGTTCGGCACCGGGCACCATGCCACGACGCAGTTGCTGGTGGAATGGTTGGAGGAGCGTATCCGCGGCGGCGAACGAGTGTTGGACGTAGGCACTGGGACCGGCATCCTGGCGATGGTGGCGCTTCGATTGGGTGCGCGCGAGGCGTTGGGTATCGACAACGATGCGCAGGCGATCGTCCACGCGCATGAGTATGCGCAGGAGAACGGATTCGGGCCGGAACTGCAGCTGCGTGCCGGGCTCTTGGATGCGGATACGGTGAACGGCGGCGCGCGGTGGCAGATCGTGCTGGCCAATATCGATCGCGGCGGGCTGACGGGAATGGCGGATGCGCTCGGTGCACTCGCCAAGTGTGGCGCGGTGATCTACGTATCAGGCTTATTACTCGATCAAGTCGACGAAATGTGCGACATCTTCGCGCAGCATGGAATGTATCGGTCGGAGCGGCGCGACCGTGACGGCTGGTCGGCGCTGGAATTACGCGCGGCGGAGTCCTGTGAAGGTTGAGCGCGACGTATCGAACGAAAGGCGCACTGTCGGCCAGGGCCTGGTCACGCAATTGAGTGTGTCGAACGGCGGTGTGCCGAAGCGAGCCGTTTCAACGGCTGTGGTGACAACAGACGGCATTGTGGGTGATCGCCAGCAGCATCGAAACATTCACGGCGGCCCTCGTCGCGCTGTCTGCCTGTATGCGCAGGAGTGTCTCGATGCGCTGCGTGCCGAAGGTCATACCATCGCGCCGGGCTTGGCAGGGGAAAACGTGACGATTGCCGGGTTGACCTGGGTCGCAGTTTCTGTCGGTGACCGTGTGCGGATCGGCGACGAGGTCGAGCTGGAAATCACCGGATATGCGGCGCCCTGTCGAGCCAATGCCCAGTGGTTTTCGGACGGCGACTATGAACGGCTATCGCAGAAGCGCCATCCTGGCTGGAGCCGCCTGTATGCCTGTGTGGTGCAGGCGGGTACGATTCGACAGGGCGATGTTGTGGCGCATCGGCAGGGGTGTATGACAACGAAGAAGGCTGTGGGCGCCGTCGAGGAGGATGTGCCTGTATGATGCCGCGTGTGTTGGAGCCGGAGCTGATGGACGATCCCGCGCAGGCGCGCGCCTATGCGCTAGCGGATTTTGCCGAGGAGAATCAGGGATTCGTCGAGCGTTTTGCCGAGTATTTCCCCGATTGGGAAGGCGGCCACCTGGTGGACCTCGGATGCGGACCGGCGGATATCCCGATCTTGTTTGTGCAGCGGTATCCGACGGCGCGTGTGACGGCCGTGGACGCGAGCCAACCGATGATCGACCTCGCCCTGGCTGCGCGTGAGCGGGCCGGCGTGGGGGATCGCCTGGACCTGCACTGCCTTCGTTTTCAGGATCTCACCATCACTGAGCCGACGACGGCGGTGGTGTCGGGCAGTCTGCTGCATCATGTGCCGAACCCGCTGCATTTTTGGTCGCACCTACGACGACTTGCCGGACCGGGTGCGCGGATTCTTGTGATGGATCTGTTGCGGCCGGAGTCGCCGGAAGCAGCGCAGGAAATCGTCGAGCGATACGCGTCGAACGAAGATCCTTTGTTGAAGCGCGATTTTTACAACTCGTTGCTGGCCGCCTTTACCGAGGACGAAGTGGCCGCGCAATTGGCGCAGATGAATCTCTCCCGTTTGATGATCGACGTCATCGACGACCGACATTGGGTAGTCGGCGGACATGTATTGTGACTTGGGATCGCGGGTGTGTGCTGCCCGAATCGCCTCTCGTGCGCATCGCCTCTCCACGTTGATCCTCGGCCTGACCGTCTTCCTCTGGTCGGCCGACTCTTCCGCACAGCTCGATACCCTACGCAAAACACCTCGTGGTGACGGCGCCGCCGCATCCTCCGCAGCTGAGATGGTCACGGTGCCCGCTGGAGCGTTTCGTATGGGCACCGACAGTCTGCAAGGGTTGGAGGACGAGCGGCCCGCGCATACGGTGTGGGTCGACACATTTCGCATCGATCGAACCGAAGTCACGACGGCGCGTTACGCCGGTTTTCTCGCTGCGACGAAGCGGCCGCCGCCGGACGGATGGGAGACGGTCGTGTTGTCTCGGCATGGGCGCAAGCCGGTGATCGGCGTTTCGTGGGACGACGCGCAGGCCTTCTGTGCGTGGGAGGGAAAACGTCTGCCGACAGAGGCGGAATGGGAAAAGGCGGCGCGTGGCACCGACGACCGACGGTACCCCTGGGGCAATGCGGAACCGACGGCGGACCGTGCGAACTTCGGACTCGGTGCGCGCTTTTCGTACGACCAGGTGTTGTTACCCGTGGGCGCGCGCCCGGCGGGAGCCGGTCCGTTCGGCGCCGAGGATCTCGCGGGGAATGTGTGGGAATGGGTGCAGGATTGGTACGGCGCTGCCTACTACGAAGCGAGCCCGGAAAAGAACCCGCCAGGGCCGGAGACAGGCACACTGAAGGTCGTGCGCGGTGGCTCCTGGTCGGACCTCCCGAAATACCTCGTGACCTACGGCCGCTTTCGTCTGCCGCCAGAGACACGCAACAGCTTCACCGGATTTCGCTGCGCCACATCCTAACTCGCTGTCGCATCGCGCTTCTGGGCGAGACGTGTCGATCGCTGACTCAGTACAGACTTTTGCTGATTTCCGGCGACCGGCCGCTTTCGTTTCCGCTCGTATCGTAGGCGGAAGCGCTGAAGTAGTAGGTCGTGCCGCGCGGCAGATTGGAAATGGTCGTCGTGGTTGTGCGCCCGACGTTGAAGGGCGAGCCCGGATAGTCGTACCGACCCGATTGTGTGCCGACGTAAATCTTGTACCCGGACAGATCCGATTCGGGATTCGCATTCCAGCGCAGGACGATTTGACCGTACACCGTGCCAGGAGACGGCGTGTTCTGCGGGGCTGGCGCATTCACAAGGGGGACCGGCGGCGTGGCGCCTGGCGCGGCGGGCGTCTGATCCGGAACAGCAGCAGGGACGGGCGGCGGCGCGATTTGCAGCGTCGGGCCGAGCGTCGGAAACCGATTCAGGAGATTCGTGAACCCTCGACCGGCTGGGCTAGGTGTCGGGCCGGATCCACCGGCGCTGGCCGATGTCGACGGCGCGGTCGGCGAGGCCATGACTGGTCCCGACGATCCCGGAAGGACCGAGGAGATCGGCACGGATGGTGTCGTCACGCCGGAGGTGGCGCCGGCTCGAAGCAGCGAGTGGTTTGTCGTCGATGTGCTGTCGGCAACAGGCGACGGGGATCCCGTACGATCCTGGCTGGTTGGAGCGGCCTCGCTTGCAGGTGTTGCCACGACAGCGGCTGCAACTGGGCGCGACGGAGATGCCGACACGGAAGCAGGCGGGCTGACAGGTTTTTGCGTTGTCGTTGCCGGTCGGCGAGTACGCGAGCGTTGGTCCGGCGTCGCTGTTGCGTGTCCTGAAAGCGATGTCGTCGACGGCGGACGGATCAATTGATGCGGTGCCGTCTCCGGCGCAGGCGTTTTGGCGCCTGTTCCCGCGATCTGCCCTGTGTCGGTTTGCTGTGCGTACGCTGCACTCGGGACGATCGGCAAGGCGGCGGCCACACTCAGAAAGTAGATAACAAGAAGAGAGCGGCGATCATTGTGCGGGCGCGAAGTCCAATCCATGGACGCACTCCTGTCGTGTGAGACGCAGCGGTGTCGGCAATTCCCTGCCGTGGAGTTTGACCTTGTTCGAGTCTAGTCGAGGGAGCCCGTTCGGCCAACGCAATCCGTCTTTTTGACAGATGGGATGGGCCTTGGCGAGGCGGCGAGGTGCGGGTGCCTGTCGGGGCGTTGTCGTTGTGCGAAAGAAGAGTGGACGTGGAAGCAGGATCAGGTCGTTGGACGTCCGTCCAGGAGATGTGTGGATAACCACTCGACGATCAACCCTGTCATCTGGTGGAAGTGACCCGCCTTGGTGAATCCGTGGTCGGCGCCGGTCAGGATTTCCAAACGTGAAGGTCCGGCGAGGGCAGCGGCGAGTCGTTGGCTTTGCGTCACTGGGACTAACTCGTCTTCATCGCCTTGGACGATGAGCGTCGGCGCCGTGATGTGGGTCGCGGCGTCGTATCCCGAGTGTCGCAGGCAGTCTTCAAAAAACCCGTAGTGGAGTGCCACAGGATCCGTCGTCCTCCCGGTGACATCGGGAATAGTGTGACTTCGCTGCCACTCGGCCATACCTGCCTCGCCGAATTCCAGTCGCAGCAACTCAGGGAAATCCGGTACGGGACATTTCAGCGCGAGCGCTCGCAGCGTGGGGTGACGCGGCGCGACGAGCAGCGCCACGAGTCCCCCGAAACTCGAGCCGACTAATCCGATGTGACGATAGCCGTTCGCCGAGGCCCATGACAGCGCCGCGTGTGCTTCGTCGACGACGTGGGTGACGGTGATGCGTTCGAACGGGGCGAGACTTTCGCCCTGTCCCCAAAAATCGAACCGCAACGTGGCGATCCCTCGCTCCGTCAGCATGCGGCTGAGGGCTTTGTTCGTACTGCTGTTTTTGGTCGATAAAAACCCGTGGCACAAGATGGCGATGGCTTGCGTGTCGCCCGTCGGTGTGGCCAGCACGGCAGGGATGCGGTGGCCGGCCGGGTGTGAAAACGAGAGGGGCGTTTCATCCATGGCGGTTCGACGGAGTTCTTATGACGCAGGTCCGGCGGAGATCCGGCACCGTCAGCGGTCCTCGGATGCGACAGACCAGGCGCGAGCCAATTGGAAGGCGGACAGCGCCAGTCCAATGACCAGGAGTGCGATGCCGACCCACGCGGCGGTTTGCACAATGGGGTCGCCCATGGGGTGTTGCCAGGTCAAGGCGCTCACGGCGAGCAGCGCCATCGTTCCGAGTACGACGGCACCCATCGTCAGGCCGGTTCCGCGCGCCAATCGCGCGGCGATCGCTGTCCGTTGTTCGTCGCGATGTTTGGCGGACGCGGTACGATCCGCCAGCAGATCGGGCAGCCAGGTGAGGCACGCGCCGAGGATGCCGGTCAACAGGGCCCCGAGGAACGTCGTGTGTGTGTAGCCGATGAGGTGCAGGGTGCCGAATGGAAACACATGCGGCTCGTACCACGTATTCACCCCAACGAGGACACCGAGTAATGCCGTAAGCAGGAGGAATCCGTGGCTGACGAGCAGGCAATCGGCGCCGACCGTCCGGGCGGATGCTGACAGCCACCGGCGCAGACCGCCGAGAAACAGCACGATGAGGCCGCCGATCAGCAACGCGCCGCCGCCCAGCTGGACGGGAATCTGCGCGAGCGCAAACCCGCCGAAGAGTATCGCCACGCCTGCCGCGAGCGTCGTCATGCCGATTGCCCCGAGCCGGTCGCCGTCGGCCGCTGTGAACGATGCGCCGCAGGCATGGGGCAAGGCCGCGACAAGCACCGCCGTTAGAAGCGGGACCAGGCATCCGATGACGAGCAGCAGAACGTGGCTGAGACGTGTGTAGAGCATCCATTCAAGGGGGATCAGGTGCAGGCTTGCTGCGGCGCCGACGAGGCAGCCGGTTGTAAATGCTGCGGCCAGCACGATGCTCAACCAGGTCGGCCAGGCGTTGCCGAGCGCGCCGCGTCGCGCGAGGGGAATCAGGTCCCAGGCTGCGCCGAACAACGGCGAGACAGCGACGAGTCCTGCGATGCCGGCGAGCGGGAGATACAACCGCCAGAGCGCGAGGACCATCACGAGCGTGCCGAGGTTGATGGCAAAGAAGGCCAACCACTGCGGGCGCGCGCCGACGGGTCGTTCCGGTTCGACGCGCCGCGCTTTTTTCCCGCCGCTGCGTGCTGCAACCGGCGCGAGCGAGCGACGCCGCGCCAGCCAAGCGGCGAAGGCGAGTTGGAAGACACCGCCGATCAACGCGCCGTGGGCGTGCAGGGTGCGAAGGTTTGCGGGAAGTGTGCTGCTCCGTACGATCCCGATGTAGAGGGCCATGCCGAGGCAGGCCGTCACGAGCAGCCAGATGCTGCCGCCGATGAGGAACGTGAGCGGTCCCCATCGCGTCATGTGGTGGACTCCTGTTGGAGGAAATAAAAATGATTCGTTGGGCCCTGCCCATGTCCGATGGCGAGGCTATGACGGATCGCGTCGGTCACGTAGGTCTTTGCGGCTTGGACCGCGTCGGCCATGGATTTGCCGCGCGCCAGTTGTGCCGCGATGGCCGAGGCATACGTACAGCCGGTGCCGTGCGTGTGGCGCGTGTCGATGAACTCGCCTTTGAATAGCGTGAAGAAGCGCCCGTCGTACAGCAGGTCCGTGCCGCGTTCGGCGAGGAGATGGCCGCCTTTGATCAGGACGTAGCGCGAGCCGAGTTGCGCCAACTTTTTGGCCGCCTGCCGCGCGTCGGCGAGGGATGTGATAGTGATGCCGGAGAGCTGTTGCGCTTCGTGAATGTTCGGCGTGAGCAGTTCGGCCAAGGGGATCAATTCCGAGACGAGCGCATCGACGGCATCCGGCTTCAGCAACCGATGGCCGCTTTTCGACACCATCACCGGATCGACGACCAGGTGCGCCACCTGTTGCGCCTTGAGGCGCGCGGCGACCGTACTCACGATCTCGCGCGACGACAACATGCCGGTCTTCACCGCCGCCACGTCGAAGTCGTCGAACACCGCATCCATTTGCGCGGCCACCATCGCGGGCGGCAGTTCGAAGACGTCGGTGACTTCCTCGGTATTTTGCGCCGTCACGGCGGTGATGACCGACATGGCGAACACGCCGTTGGCCGACATGGCTTTGATGTCGGCTTGAATGCCCGCGCCGCCGCCCGAATCGGACCCTGCAATCGTCAAGACTTGTTTCAACGTTCCCATCGCCCTTGTGCCTCACTCCTGTTGTGTCATACGCCCGTGTGTGGTCGTCCGGTGCGGTGCCGATCCGTCAGGACGAGCAATCGGCCCGCGCCCATTCTTGCAATACACCATCGAGGTCGAAATTGAGTCGATACGCCGTGCAGGGCTGTGCGCGAC
This sequence comes from Nitrospiraceae bacterium, assembly GCA_046351095.1. Lineage (GTDB taxonomy): Bacteria > Nitrospirota > Nitrospiria > Nitrospirales > Nitrospiraceae > BQWY01. The sequence continues at coordinate 1,306,920 of JAXLZC010000001.1, read as the reverse complement.
CATGTCCTGCGAAACCGCCGACGCTGCTGCCGCGATCGAAATACGTCCAGGTTTCACGGTCGGGGCTCGGCGTGGAGACACGATGCGGCGGGCCATAACGCTGCTGCACCACATCTTTGGTGACCTGCCGTTCTTTCCCCTCGAAGTATCCGGTCTCGAATGCGCCACATCCACCGACCGTCAGCAGTACGCCGATTCTCCAGGCGAGTGCGAGCGTGGACGCACGCCGGCGCAGGGTGGTGTGACGCTCGTGACGGCTTGTCATGGGACGGCGACCTCAACTTTGGCGATCGTGTTGCCGCGATGCGTCAGCCGCACCTGGAGGCCGTCGCGCATGACGCCGCCCTGACTCGCCGGTCGATTGTAGCCGCCTGTGGAGAGAAAATCCGAGTAGTGGAAGCGCACGCCGTTTACCGTGAAGGATTCGAAGCCGTGGCCGTCGTGCATCTCGAAGGCGTAATTGTCGATGCGCCCTTCGGTGACCGTAATGCCGTTCGACGCGAGCCCCTGCATTGTGGAGAAATGGCCCGCGAGAGTCCAGAGCAACCAGGCGGTCCACAGTCCGGAGGCGACCGTGATGCCGCGCCCCAGCCATTTCCACGTCCACGACTCACGCGCTTCCCGCGCCACGATGACGGCGATGCCGACGAACAAGCCCGAGGTGCTCAGGATCAGCAAGGGCCAAGGATACGCCGACCAGGTCATCTCGAAGAGCGTACGATATGTCGTCGGCATGGGGCGTGGTGCGTCGATGAGCCGCGTGGAATCGGCGCGTACTGTAGCAGAAACCCGGTAGCCACGAAACGAGCGCCGCGTGTCGGTCGGTGCCGTCGAGTAGGCAGGGACGGCTGCCGCGCGCCGTTCGGCGGCGTATACTGTGCCCATGTTGAAGCGGAAACCGATTCCCCTGCGGTCGTTGGACCATCTCCTCCCGCCCCAGTACGACTACGAGTATTTTGCCGGTGCAGGGACGTTCCGGCTGACGACGGACTCCATCGACTACGATCCGATCGCCGCGAGCTGGTGTGCCGACGCGTCGTTGCTCGCGTATTGCCACGGAGATTTTGCATCGGCGCAATGGCGTCGTGCCGGCGCGCGGTCGTTCCGTCTGTTTGAAGGCGCCAGCACCGTGGCGCATGTCGCTGCGGGGGCAGGGTGGACCTGTGTGGTGTTTCGCGGGACACAAGTACGACTGCCGGCGGCCGGCAATACGCGAGACAATCTTTGGGCGGATGTTTTGCGTGATGTCCGGTCCGACCTCGATGTGGCGCGTGTCCCCTGGCCGCAGGGCGGCCTTGTACATCGGGGGTTTTACGAGGCGCTGCAGCAGATCTGGGGCGATACGTCAGGCGGAGAAGGCTTGTGTGCGTACGTCGCGCGGATTGCCGAGCGTCAGGGCCTGTCGCGCGTCTGGTTCACCGGCCACAGTTTAGGCGGGGCGCTTGCCGCACTTGCGGCGCGGGCCTACCACGAGACCGGACGAATGGGCGGTGCGTATACGTACGGCTCGCCGCGAGTGGGCGACCGCGCGTTCGCCGAATCGTATACAGTGCCGTGCCACCGCATCGTGCATACCTCGGATATGATCGCAAAAGTGCCGCCCTGGCCGTTTCGACATGTGGGGCAACGACACAACATCGGTTCGACCGAGTCGCCGTCCGGACCAGTCGTGCTCGCCTCACGTGTGACCGACTGGCTCTGGCGACACACACCCGTCGCTTCATCATTCGCCGACCACGCGCCACTCTTCTACGCCACCCACCTCTGGAACGCATGCGTCGATGCACCGCCCGAAGAAATCTAAATCAGACGAGTGGATGGCCATTCATCAGTTGGCCTCAGTAGGTTGTCTCAAGTTGCAGTTGCGTTTAGTGGCTGCTGACCAACCTGTGTTCTGCCTGTAGTATTTGAGAGGCGTTTTCGCGACACGAGTCACACCATGCCTAACTCAGACTTCTCCCTTACATTCGAGGCACTACTCAAAGAAGCGCTGTTCACACGGGAGATTCTCGGTGCGGGTGCAACACAGATCAGGCGCGCAAACTACGCTTCAAAGGGTCTCTACTTTCTGGCATTTACGAGTCTTTCCACTGGCATTGAGCGTCTCGGCAAGCTTTGTTTGATGTTGGATCACCTAGCTGAGCGTGGTGCATTTCCAGATATGGCTTGCCTTAAGCGAGATATTGGACACCGGGTCCTTGTGCTCTACGAGAGAACTTCCGCGCTTGTTGCCCGCCGTGCGTTGCAGCTAAGGTTTAATCAGAGTCTTGATAGTCCAATTCATCAGGCTGTTCTTAGATGCCTTCACGACTACGCAGAGGGCGACCGCTACTCAAACATAAACCTCCTTTCTGGCTCATCATCTGGTGCTGACCCAATCGCAACTTGGTACCGGACTGTCGATGTCTCACTCTTTGAGCAGCGAGTGCCCGCTGCAAGGCGGGAACGCATCCGTAGTAACGCCCGGGAAGTAGCGCAACTATTGGGTACTAGCACCATAGTGTTTCATACCTCTGAGACTGGGGACACCATCAGTGAAATGGAGGAGGCTAGCTATCGGGCAGGGGTTGTCAGTGTGGTGGGGCAATACCGGCAATTGTATGTCTTGCAGATTATCAGGTACTGGGTAGAAGTACTGTTGAAGCTCCAGTGCATCACAATGGGTAGATATTCGGACATTCCTGATTTTGCAGAAATTCTTGGCCCGTTCTTGAGCAGAGATGCGTATCTAAAGTCACGAAAGACCTGGGATAGATTGTGAGACCTAGTGGTTTTTGGTTCGGGTGAGTGCGCCCCCTCACGTATTAGGTCAGTAGAGGGGGAAGTCCAGACGGTGAGATGACGTGGTAGTTGGAAAGAGAAAGTAATGTAGAGGACTGGCACTAGGGTTTGTCATTCCAGAGGGTTTAGGTCGAGCGCCGTCGTATGGATGGCGCGAAGGTGCCGATCGGTGCGCCCGTGGGAAGAGCGACTTTCTAGTTCAATCGGTTTTCCTTCCTCTCTTATCCTCTTTCTTTTCTGATCGATATAGATCGAGGGCGATGGCTGAGGTTGGAGCGCTATCGGCGCGCCGGGCCATGTCGGCTCGCGGCCGGTCGACGCCGTGTACGGCGGCTGCTGTTCGATGCGACGTGCGCGCAAGGCGAAGTACGTCGCAAGTTCAGCTGCCGTAGGCGTCTCGGCGAGAGCGGACCGGTGCGCTGTGTCTGCGCGAGCAACGCTCAGCCATCGCCCTCGCCGCTAGATCGGCCAGGTTTCCTCGGTCCAGGCCATTTCCCAAAACATCCATTCATACCGCGAGCTGATCACAAACGCTTCTTCCATCCGTCGGCGTTCCGCCTGACTCGCTTGCGTGGCCCATTCGTCGACTTTCTTCCGCATCCATCGCTGCACCGCTTCGAATTCCGGCGAGGCGTAGAGCATGAGCCAGTCACGGTAGGGATGGTCGGCTTTCGGTGGGCCATGTTTCAGCAGGTGTTTGCCGACGACGTAGTAGATCCAAGCGCAGGGGAGCGCGACGACGGCGATCTCGCAGGCCGAGCCGGTTGCCGCGACCGCGAGCATGTGGCGCGTGTAGGCGAAGTTGGTCGGCGCCATCGGCGTCGCCGTCATCTGCGCGGCGCTCAGCTTCCATTGTTTGCCGTAACTTTCGTGGAGGCTGCGCTCAACGACGAGTGTTTCCTCCGCGAGTTTGTTGAAGCGGAGAGCCGACTCGGCATCCGGCGCGCGGAGTGCGCCGGCGGAAAACACACGGGCGAGGTCGCTCAGGTATCGTGCGTCTTGCAGGATGTAATACCGAAACGTACGCGCGGGTAACGTGCCGTTGCCGAGTGCGACGACAAAGGGATGCGTCAATTGGGCATCCCAGATCGGTTGCGCGAGCGATTTGAGTCGAGCGGAAAAGGATGTCGGCATAACGGTCCCCGATGTTGTGCGACCGGTGACGGCGCGTTACTGGTGAATCAACGTGCGTGCGACGCGGAAGGCGTCGTCCAAGTCGGGGAGTTGCGCCAGCTCCGGCGTCACCTGCAGATGGCGCACGATGTTGTCTTGGTCGATCACCATCAGGCTGCGCGCCAAAATATGCGGGCCTTTCAGAAAGAGGCCGTGCGCCTTGCCGAACTCCGCCCCGCGATAGTCCGAGAGGAACGTCACGTTCGAGATCTTCGCTTCTTCGGCAAACCGCTTCTGCGCGAACGGCGTATCGACGCTGACGGTGATCAGTTCGATCATGCGGTCGAGGCCGCCGTTTTTCTCGCTGAGGTAATGCGTCTGCTGTTCGCAAACTTTGGTGTCGAGCGACGGCACGACGCTCACGATTCGGACTTTGCCCTTTCCGTTTGTCCCGGTGACAGGGATCTGCGTCAGGTCCGGTTTCGTCACGTTTACCGCTTGGAGCGGTTTCCCGACGGCGATGCCCGGTCCGCTCAGATCGAGCGGGGTGCCGCGAAACGTGACATGGTGGCCGTCGCCCGGCGTGGCCGACTGTTGCGCCACCGGTAACTCCTTATAGGAAAACCCTGAGAGCGATGTGCTGCCCTGCGACGCTGTGCCGCAGCCGCTCAACGATACGCAGGTATACAGTACGGCGGCCACTGCCGCATGCCGAATATGTGTCGATGTGAAATAGGTCATGGGGTATCTCCTCTGAACGATCGATTATGGCGATTGAGGCGGCGATTCGAGAAACGTGCGGATGAGTCCGTTAACCAGCTCCGGCTGTTCCCACTGCGGAATATGTCCGGCGTCTGGAATCGCGTGAAACGTCGCATGGGGCAGTTGTCCGGCTAATTCGCGGCCGACCGTCGGCGGAAACACACGGTCGCGTTCGCCCCAGAGCACGAGTGTCTGATGGGCGATCGACGGAATACGCGGACCGTAGTCGCGTTCCCATTCCGGGACGGTCCTAGCCGTCGCGAGCGCTGGTCCGACGATATTTTGCGTGCGACGGTTACGCTGTGAGCGTTCGCGCACGGCCGGTGTCAGGAGTCGATGGTCGTAGACGATTTCTTCGAGCACACGATCCGTCGCCGAGCCGCCCGCGAACCAGCCGAGGACCCGCACCAACCATGTGGGCGCTCGTGTCTCCAGCGCACGCCGGATCAACGGACTCGCCACGGTCTCGTGGATGTTCGCCGGGAGGCCGCCGATCAAGATCAGTCGGTCGACGCGCTGCGGTGCGGTCATCGCTAAGCCCATCGCGATCCCTGCGCCCATACTATTGCCGATCAGCGTCGCTTGCTCAATCCCTACAGCATCGAGCGCGCCGCGCACAACCTGGAGAACCTCCTCCGGTCGATAGGCGATGTCAGGTTTGTCGGAGAGGCCGGCGCCCAGCAGATCGAAGGCGACGACACGATAGTTCGATGCGAGCGCGGCGAGTTGATATTCCCACTGCCACATCGCGCCGCCGAACCCATGGAACAGCACGAGCGTGGGGCCTTGGCCCTGGTCGATGTAAGCGAGGCGATGGCCGTCGACGACGACGGACCGAATGGGCATCCGCTGAATCGTGTCGTACCACTCGGGGAGCGGCGGGCGGGACGGTGAGGCACAAGCCGCCAGGAGGACGGCGATCATGCCGACAAACAGGCGGACGAGCGGTGTGAAGGTGTGCGGTGGAGCGAGATGCGGTCGGCGTGTTGGCGAATAGGCGCGGCGCGCAGCACGAGTCACCTTCAGCCTCTGTGCGGAGTGAACCGCCCTGCGCGTCGGCGCAAGCCTATTCCAACTGCACGAGCGTTTCGTCGGTTTTGACGTTGTCGCCTTCCGCGACGTAGACCGTGGCGACCTTGCCGTCGATCGGCGCAGGCACGCGGCTTTCCATCTTCATCGCTTCGATGATGAGTAAGGGATCGCCGGTTTTGACCGTGTCGCCGACCGCCACAAGCACCTTCACCACGCGTCCCGGCATGGGCGGCGCCACGTCGCCGGGTTTCATCGGACGCGGGCGACCCTTTTTCCCGCCGCCTTCGTCCGCGGCATCCGGCACGCCGGTCAGCACTTCGTGAATCGGCTCGAGTATGACTTCTTCCAGCTTGTCGTTGACGCGGATGTAGTACGGCCGTTTCCCGTCCACTTTGCGGCCCGAGCCCGACACATGGATGTGGTAGGTCTCGCCGTGCACGTTGACGTAAAACTCCGCCGGCGCCAAATGGAGATCGGTGCCGCCCGCCGGGCCCTTTTCTTCGCGCGGACGCAAGGGCTCCGGCTTGAAATGGCCGGTTGCGCGTTCCTCGAAAAAGTCGCGCGCGATCGACGGGAACAACACAAACGACAGTTGATCTTCGACGGTGGTCGCCGCTTCGGGGAAGTCGTCGGCCAACTTTTCGAATTCCGGCTCCAATCGGTCGGCGGGACGACCGCGGATCGGTTCTTCGTCGCCGATGGCCTTCGCCTGCACTTCGCGATCGACCGCACCGGGTGCTTTCCCGTAGAGGCCGAGGAAATAATTCTTCGTCTCGTTGGTGATGACTTGGTAACGCTCGCCGGTCAGCACGTTCAACGTGGCCTGCGTGCCGACGATCTGGCTGGTCGGCGTGACCAGCGGCGGATAGCCCATTTCCTTACGGACGCGCGGGACTTCTTCCAGCACTTCCTTCATCCGGTCGAGCGCGTCCTGCTCGGTTAATTGCGCAGCGAGGTTCGATAACATGCCGCCGGGAATCTGCGAGGTCAGGATCTCCGCGTCCACACCGGTGAAGTCGCTCTCGAATTGCGAATACTTTCGGCGCACGGTGCGGAAGTGGTCCGCGATCGGCTCCAAACGGCGCAGGTCGAGGCCCGTATCGTACGGCGTGCCGCGCAACGCGGCGACCAACGTTTCGGTCGGCGGATGCGACGTCCCGCCGGACAGCGGCGAGATGGCGGTATCCAACATGTCGAGGCCCGCGACGATGGCCATGAGGGACGCCATCGAGGCCATACCCGAGGTGTAGTGCGTATGCAGGTGGATCGGGACTTTCACCGCGGTCTTCAGGCGGCGGATCAGCTTGTACGCGTCGACCGGCGAGAGCAGACCCGCCATGTCCTTCACGCAGAGCGTGTCGGTGCCCATGTCTTCGAGGCGCTTGGCCAGGTCGACGAAGCGCTCGAGGCTGTGCACCGGACTCACGGTGTAGGAGATCGCGGCTTCCGCGTGTTTGCCGTTGGCCTTCACTTCCTGCAACGCGCGATCGATATTCCGCACGTCGTTCAGCGCGTCGAAGATACGGAAGACATCAATGCCGTTCGCCGCGGAACGCTCGATGAATTTTTCGAGCACGTCGTCCGCGTAGTGGCGGTAGCCGACGATGTTTTGGCCGCGCAGCAACATCTGCAAACGCGTGTTGGGCATCGCGTCGCGCAGCGCGCGCAACCGCTCCCACGGATCTTCTTTCAAAAAGCGGAGGCAGGTGTCGTAGGTGGCGCCGCCCCAGACTTCCAACGACCAGTAGCCGACGGAGTCCAGTTTCTGCGCGATCGGGAGCATGTCCTCGGTACGCATCCGCGTGGCGAGCAACGATTGATGGCCGTCGCGCAAGGCGACATCGGTCAAATGCAGCGTCTTGCCCGGCGCGGCCTGCAACTGCAGGCCGGGGCGGTCTTCGATACGCGCGCGGACGACGGCGCGTTCGGCACTCTCGACACGTTTGGTGCTACGGGCCGGCGTGGCGGCGCGTTTCGGCGCGCGCGTCGCTTTCGAGGCGCCGGATGTTTTCGCAGATTTCTTTTTTGGTGCTCGTGCCATACTCGTCTACCCTTCGTCACTCGCGACCGTCGCGCCTCACGGCGCACGGCATCGGTCCAGGCTTCCGCTAGAGCCCTTCGTACGCGGCGATGGCGACGGAAATCGCCAAGGCCAGGTCTTCCGGCGGATCGGTGTCTTCGTAGTCCAGCAGCGTCGGGTGCGTATCGATATACGTCGTATCGAACTTTCCGGCCCGGAAATCCGGATCCTGCATGATGGCTTGCATGTAGGGAATCGTCGTCTTCACGCCGCGCAGCACATATTCTTCCAACGAGCGGTGCATACGGCTGACGGTTTCTTCCCAGGTGCGGCCGCGCACGGTCAACTTCGCCAGCAGCGCATCGTAGTAGGGCGGGATCGTATACCCCTTGTATACGGCGCCGTCGATGCGGACGCCGATGCCGCCCGGCGACAGATAGGCCGACACGGTGCCGGTGCAGGGGCGGAATTGGTTCTTCGGATCTTCCGCGTTGATACGGCACTGGATGGCGTGGCCGAGAAACCGCACGTCGTCCTGCGAGATGTCGAGCTTGTTCCCTTCCGCGATGGAAATCTGATTGCGCACGATGTCGATCGCGGTGATCTGCTCGGTGACGGTATGCTCCACCTGGATACGCGGGTTCATCTCGATAAAGTAGTAGCGGCCGTCGTCGGCCAACAAAAACTCCACGGTGCCCGCGTTGTCGTACGAAATGGCTTCGGAGATCTTAATGGCGTCCGCGCCCATTTTGGCGCGCAGCTCCGGCGTCAGCACGAGCGACGGCGCGATCTCGACGAGTTTTTGGTGGCGACGTTGGATCGAGCAGTCGCGCTCGCCCAAGTGAATCGTCCGCCCATGTTTGTCGGCCAAGATCTGAAATTCGATATGGTGCGGGCGCTGGATGAACTTTTCCATGAAGACGCCGCCGTCGCCGAACGACGCGAGCGCTTCACGCGAACAGGTCTCCATTTGATCGCGGAGTTCGTCGTCCGACCAGACGACACGCAAGCCGCGGCCGCCGCCGCCGGCGCTGGCCTTGATCATGACCGGGTAGCCGATTTTTTTCGCGAAGGCCAACCCTTCTTTGACGCTGGTGACTGCGCCGTCCGTGCCCGGCACGACCGGCACGCCGACCGAGATCGCCAACTCGCGTGCCTTCACCTTGTTGCCCATCAGGTTGATGGCGTGGGGCGAGGGGCCGATGAACGTGATGTTCGAGGCTTTGCAGAGTTCCGCGAACTCGGCGTTTTCCGCGAGGAAGCCGTAACCGGGGTGAATGGCGTCCACGCCGACACGTTTGGCGATGGCCACGATCTGCGGGCCATCCAAAAAGCCCTTCACCGGGCCGGGGCCGACTTGGTAGGCCTCGTCCGCTTTTTTGACGTAGATGCCGCTTGAGTCGGCTTCGGAATAGATGGCGACCGTGCGGATGTTCAATTCGCGGCAGGCGCGAATGATCCGCATGGCGATTTCGCCTCTGTTGGCAACGAGAATTTTTTTAAACATAAACAGACCTATCCCGTAGCCCGCTGTGTAACTCGGTGCGGGCTGCCGGGGAAAAGCGCGCTAACCTAGCACAGCGCTCACGGCGAAGTCGAGAAATCCAGCGTGATTGCCGGAGCAGTCAGCGGTGTAGGGCGAGGCCTGCAGGTGGCGGAGCGCTGGGGTAGTGGGAGCCGAGAATCGATGCGCCAAGCGGCTAGGGTAGAGACACCGCCGCTTGGCGAAACGAATCGAGAGAGAGAATAAATAGATGAGGTCGGATTATTGCGGCAACACCAGTACACCTTTGGACTGGGCGCTACCGCCGCCGGCGACGATGACCACGAAGGTCATGCCGGTTTTGACGTCGGGCACCGTGGCTTCGATCGTCGTATCGTTCACCAAGGTATAGTTTACCGGGCTCTTCGAGGCGGCGCTGAACGAGACGCCGTGGAAACATTCCTTCGTGCCGAAGTTCTCGCCCTTGATCGTAATCTTTTGTCCGGGTTTCACTTCGTCCGGCTCGACGGCCTTCACGAGCGGGCGACGGCTGCGGTCGCAGACCGGGTCCTTCTGAATCTTTTCCTCGTCGGACCCTTGCGTGGATTCCAGGCCCCACATGGTGAAGCCTGCGCCCTCGCTCATTTGTCCGTTTTGCGCACGGAGGCCGGATGGTGCCGCGATGACGGCGGCGGCCAGTGCGGCGAACAGGAGTCCAGTGTAAGTGGGACGCATAGTGCCCTCCTTCTGGCGTCGGTTAGGGAGCAAACGGCGTATAAAACTCGTCGATGATTTTTTGGCCGGCCGGCGACGCGCAGAATGCCTCGAAGGCGACGGCAGTCGCGGGTCGATCCTGCTTCGACAGCAGCAACACCGGGCGACGCAGTGGATACCGGCCGTCTTTCACCGTGGGTTCTTCCGGCTCGACCTTGTCGATACTCAGCAGGCGAATCGCGACACCCGAATGGACGGCGGCCAGCGCCTGCTCCAGCGAGAGGTAGGCCACGGCGGACTTGGGCGGCAACGTCCCGACGACGGACTTGATCACCTGTTCGTCTTGCCCGATGACTTTGGCGGAGCCGGCGATTTTGCCTGCGATGCCGAGTTGCTGCTCGAACGACGACCGCACATTTTGCTGCGGCGGACGGTCGATGATCAGGATGGTGGTGTCAGGGCCGCCGATTTCGGACCAGGTCGCGTACTTGCCAGAAAAAATTTCGCCGATCTGTTGCTTGGTTAGGTCCTTGGCCAAATTCGAGAGGTGCACGATGACGCCGATGCCGTCCCACGCGACTTGGGTCGTGTGCAGATCCGATTCCGGCGCGCCGGTCACGGCCAACTGCGCTTCGCCGTTGCGGACTTGGTCGGTCGGTTTTGCGGTGGCGTCCCAGAGCACGTCGACGTAGACGCCGGACTGCGCCTTCTCGAAGGCCTGCACGAGGTGCTCGATCATCGGCAACTCGGGGCCGCTACCGGCGATGACTAATCCACCTCGCGCTTCGGCATGCACAAGTGCGGGAGTCAGCAAGACGCACGAGAGGAGCGACAGCGCAAGTGTCGTGCGCCACGCGCGGCCGATACGATGGAGTCGATTGGCGAATGACGCGGTCTGCATCGTGCCGGAGCCTTACGCGCTCGGCGCGCCTTCGGGGGCGCCGCCTTCAGAGTCGGAGAAGGTCATGTTGGCATCCGGCGATGCGCGTCGGCCGGTGATGGGCGGGAGCTTAGCGAATTTGTGTTTGCGTTCGTTGAGCATGTCGTAGGCCTTCATCTCCGCGAAGCCGGGCTTGTGTGTGCCCTTGATCGTGGAGGCGAACATCGACATCAAACGCGTGGCTTTTTTCGCCTGACACTTCGGGCAGGCCGTGTCTTCTGCGCGTGCGTAGGTCGGTTGAATGGCTTCGAATTGCTCTTCGCACGCCTCGCAGCGGTATTCGTACGTGGGCATGTCACAATCTCCCTACCTGCACGGGCGCGTCCGTCGAGCGGGTACTGAACGGCCCTCGACATCCTTGACCGCCCGGTGAAAATTGAATTATTGTAACACCTTCGTATTTCACGAGACTAGCCCGTTATTCTCTCGTCCTCGCGTCGGTGGTGGTGGTCGAAACATGTCGCACGGATTCGGATGCGACAGGGGTAGGATGCGACCTCCGACGGAGACGTGACGTGTGCGGGGCGGGTGCGTGAACGGTGCGGTTAACAGGGCGATGTTGCGACTTACAGAAGGAGTGCGGCCATGGCAGTTCTCGTGCGACGGTACAAGACGTCCGGTGGGTTGATGCAGGAAGAGCGGATCGACGACGACGATCGGATCGAACGCTACATGCGGTTGTTCGAGAAGGACGACGTCAAAAAGCTCGAGACCGGCGTGAAGGTCTTCATTGAAAAGGACGAATGGCAGCTGCTCCCGTAACTGACGGGCTGTCGTGCGCGCACGATTCGATATGATGTACTGGATTCACATCGCTCGTTCGATCGACCGAACAACGCTCCATCGCGAGCGTTGTTCGGAAGTGCCCTCCGTGCCGACCAAGTCCGACTTCTGGGAGGGCGGCTGGTTCGACTATCCCGACAAGGAACGCGCGTTGGTCGCGATGGAGCAGTCGGGCACGAGCGACGCGCGCAAGTGCGTGCTCTGTAAACCGTAGCGTGTCTCGTCGCGGCGCGGTGTACGCCGCGCCTCACGGCACTTCGCGGGGCTGTTCGCCGAGGTGGGCCGGTGACCGGCCCCTGACATATCCAATCCGTCGACCAACAGCGCGTCGGTCCGACTCACGTCCTGCAGCCGACCGGCTGTCCACGATTCGCTCGAACGCCCCATGCCTCGCATCGCCGTGCTCCTGACCACGCTGATTTGGGGCGCCACGTTTCCGGCGACCAAGGCGGCACTCGAACAGATTCCTCCGCTGACATTTCTGTTTCTGCGGTTTGCGCTCGGGGCGGTGATGGCGATCGCCTTGGCGCGCCTGGCCGGATTGCGATTGACGGCGACACCCGCCGTCGTGCGGATGAGTGTCATCGCGTCCGTCTGGTTGTGCCTGGGGTATATCTGTCAGACCGTCGGCTTGCGGTATACGTCGGCGTCGAATTCAGCCTTCATCACCGTGTTGTATGTCGTATTTGTCCCACTGTTTTTGTGGCGGCTGGGACTCGGCACAATGGTCGCCACCGTCTTGGCGCTGGTCGGATTGTGGTTATTGGTGAAACCCTCGTCGGCGTCCATGAATGTCGGCGACCTGCTGACGTTGCTCTGTGCCGCAGCCTTTGCCGCACACATCGTCTGTTTGGAGCGGTTCACGAAGGCGGGCGAGTCGACGTCGATTTTTCTGGGGCAGTTGTTCATCACGACGGCGGTGATGGCGGTCATGATGCTGTGGGAGCAGCCGCCGGCGTCCGCCTTTACACCCAGCACGTCGGCGTTAGTCGGGCTGTTTGTCACCGGCGTGTTGGCGACGGGTGCCTTTGCCGTGCAGATGTGGGCGCAGCGGGTGGTGCCGGCGCAGCAAGTGGCGCTGATTTTTGCGCTCGAGCCGGCTCTGGCCGCCTGGTTGGCCTGGTTGTTTCTCGGCGAAGTGTTGGATATGCAGGGGTGGATCGGGAGCGGGTGTATTTTTGTGGCGACGATGATCGGTGCGCTTGCTTCGACCGAGGCCGCTTCGGCACCGCCGGAACGGGAGCGATCCGTCGCCGCGTGATGCGGAGGTGAGATGGTTGTGAGTGGTCGGTGCAGCAAAAAGGAACATCATGGCGCAAAAATTTGGGAACGGGCGATGGGTACGCGACGGATTTCTCGATAATCGCACGGCGGGAACCGTCGTCGCACGGCTGTATCTGGCCGGGGTTGGTCCCGTGGAGCTGTGTTTGCGCGGCGACTTCAAACCGGATATTGCGGGACAGATGATCGTACTTCGCAACCCGCGCTTCGAAGAAGACGAGTTGGCCGGTCATGTGCTGGGCGATTTCGAAAGCCCGCAGGTCGGCACCGTGAGTTTGATCTCGTTCGACCCGCATCCGCTGCTCGCGCCGCATCCGTACATCGAATGGTTTTCGAGCCGAGGTGGGCACTATCGCATCGAGTTGCAGCCGGACGATGCGTGGATTGCGACGGAGGCCGAGGTTGCGCAACTCGACGGAGTGGCGACGCGTATTCGCACGTCGCTGCAGAGTGCAGCCGCAGCTCCGGCCGAGCGCGGACGCGCGGAAGAATCGGATTGGGTCTAGAGCGTGGAGTGGCCGCGTCGTCTTAGACGGCGACGGCTTCCTGCTGCGGCCGAGACTCGCGCACGTGCGACGGCACGGGGCGGAGGTCCCAGATCAATCCCACCCACGACATGGCTTTCAGGATGTAGTAGGAGATGTCGATTTCCCACCAGTAGAAGCCCTGCCGCGTCGACGCCGGATAGAAGTGGTGGTTGTTGTGCCAGCCTTCGCCGAAGGTGATCAACGCCAGCGTGAAGTTGTTCCGGCTGAAGTCTCCCGTCTCGTAGCGACGCGAACCCCAGCGGTGCGCCAACGAATTGATCGTGTACGTGCCGTGGCTGACGAGGACGGTCGAGAGGAAAAATCCGACGACCAGCATCTGCATGCCGGAGGTGCCGAGATCCGGCCAGAGGGCGTTTAAGCCGACGCCGAGGAAATACGTGAAGGTGCCGAGCGCAATCGGGACGACCAGGTCGAACCGATCCAGCAGGCACAGCTCCGGGAACTTGGCCAGGTCGTTGACGGCCTTCAAGTCGGTCTTCGCATTCACCGGCGCCAGGAACCAGCCCATGTGGCTCCATAAAAAGCTGTTGATGATCGGCGAGTGCACATCGCCTTGCTGATCCGACAGGCGATGGTGGCGGCGATGGTGCGCAGCCCACCAGAGCGGCCCACGCTGCACGGCCGAGGCGCCGACCAACCCGAACACGAACTGCATGAAGCGCGAGGTCTTAAACGTCCGGTGCGAAAAATACCGATGATACAGCCCGGTGATGGCAAACATACGGATGCCGTAGAGGGCCAGACACACGGCGATGGCCGGCCAGCTGATGCCTGTCCAGAAAATGCCGAACACCATCAGGTGCATGGCGATGAACGGGACGCCTTGGATCCAATCGACCTTATCGGGATCTTGCCAGGGATTCGGTTTTTTCGGCTGCCAGGAATCGAACCAATAGACCGGGATCATCAGCAGATTGCGCACTTGAGTACGGATAGTTTCGGTCATGCAGGTCTCCCCTGAGGGCGCTCCAAGCGATAGGCCTCTCCGGTGCTACTCGGCCTCACCAGGGCGGGCGGGAGCGGAATCGGTTGTCCAGTCAGTATCACCGATAGGAAGGGCCGGATCAACTGTCGGCCACAATATATCGTGTGTGAGAGGACGGTAAAATCTTGTGCGCTTGTAGCTGGAAACGCGGGGGAAAGTCAATCCCTGCATGGCTCGAATCGCACCGATTGACGCGCAAGAATACGCAGGCGATTCGAGTATGGGGCAGCTGGCGGTCAGTCTCTGTCGGCGACGGGCAGTGCGGCCTTGTCGGATTCCCTCTCACCTGGCTGCGGCAGCAGTCTAGTGCCTGGTGTCCCCACGCGCATTGCGGCCGTCTGTGCATGCGGAATGAGTGTGTCAGCCGTTCGTGACACGTGGTGGGCGTGGTCGCCGAGAAATAATCCCTCTGCAACGAGTACCACACTTGCCGCCAGAAACGCGGTCGCGAGGAAGGCTTCGGATGTAAGCGTCGTCGGGTGCATGGGAACCTCCACGGTGTCTGATCAATCTGTCGATGTCGGCCTGTCCGTCATCGCCACTAGGGCCATCCTAGCCTCGCTCCATTACAGGAGGCTCTAGATCTTTCCCTAGTATGGGTACGCAGAGGCCCCGAGTGCACCGTGTCGGTTGGCATCGAAAGAAAGGCCCGCTTCGGTTTGACTCCCGGCGGAGGCGCCCACTAAAATGCCTGCCGCTATGAAAAACGATCGTTTCTTACGAGCCTGTCGGCGCGAGCCGGTCGATTGCACGCCGGTGTGGTTCATGCGCCAAGCCGGGCGCTACATGCCGGTCTATCAAAAGGTCCGCGCGAAACATTCCATTCTCGATATCTGTCATACGCCTGAGTTGTCCGCCGAGGTGACGCTCCAGCCGATCGACGCGTTCGATCTGGATGCGGCGATCATCTTTGCCGACATTCTGTTGCCGCTCGAAGCGATGGGCTTGAAGCTCGAATTCGCCGAGGGCGAGGGGCCGATCATCCACAACCCGATCCGCGACCGCGCGTCGGTGGACAAGTTGATCTGCACGGGGGGCGAGTCGCTGCAATACGTCGCCGAGGCGGTGCGGACGGCGCGGAAGGCGCTCAACGAGCGTGTGCCGTTGATCGGATTCGCGGGGGCGCCGTTTACGTTGGCCAGCTACGCGATCGAAGGGCGCGGTTCGCGCAATTACATCCTCACCAAGCAGTTTATGTATCGCGAGCCGGAAGCCTGGCACCTGCTGATGGATAAACTCGCGCGCGAAGTCTGCGGCTATCTGCGCGCGCAGGTGCGCGCCGGGGCGCAGGCGATCCAATTGTTCGACAGTTGGGTGGGCTGCCTCTCGCCGAACGACTATGTGGAATATGTGCAGCCCCACGTCCGGACGATTTTGACGGGGCTCTCGAAGGAGAACGTTCCGCTGATTCACTTCGGAACCGGCACGACGACGTTGCTCACGCACATGCGTGATGCGGGCGGCACCGTGATCGGCCTCGACTGGCGGATTCACTTGGACGAGGGTTGGGCGATGGTCGGCCACGATGTGGCGGTGCAGGGGAATCTCGATCCTGTGGCGTTGTTTGCGCCGAAGGCGGAATTGCAGCGGCGCATCGAAGATATTTTGCGGCGTGCGGCGAATCGCCCCGGCCACATTTTTAATTTGGGCCACGGCATCTTGCCCAATACATCGATGGATAATGTCGCCGCGGCCATCGACATGGTGCATCGTCTGAGTGCCCGGTAGACGCTGCAGGAAAAACGGAAGACGTGAAACGTAAGACGTAAGACGGGAGATGCGGATAGAAGATAAGAGGCGGAGGACGGAAACATTCGTCTCACCTCTTCCCTCTCACGCCTCCCGATGTGAGTGCAACCATGCCTGGACCACAAAGACCGACCGCGATATTGCTGATGGCGATGGGAGGGCCCGACTCGCTCGCGAACGTCGAGCCGTATCTGAAGGAAGTACGCGGTGGGCGGCCGACGTCGCCGGAACTCGTGCATGAGATTCAGGAACGCTATCGCCAAACTGGTGGGAAGTCGCCGGTGCTGGAGATCACGCGGCAGGTCGCGCGGCAGCTGGAACAACAACTCAACGGCCCTGGCGGCGAACGGTATCGTGTGTTCGTTGGACTGCGGCATTGGCGTCCGTTCATCAAGGACGCGTTCGCCGAGTTGATGGACGACTTGCCCGATCAAGTCATCGGCATTTGTATGGCGCCGCAATATTCGACGATGAGTATCGGTGCATACATCAAGGCGGTCGAAGACGCCAAGGCGCTGGTGCACGACCGAGCGCCGGTGAGTTACGTCCAGAGCTGGCACCGACATCCGAAGCTTATCGCCGCGATCGCCGCCAACGTCCAACGCGGGTTGGAGCTGTTCCCGGCGGATCGACGGACATCCGTGCCGATCGTCTTCACGGCGCACAGCTTGCCGGAACGTATTTTGGAGATGAAGGATCCCTATCCCGACGAAGTGCGCGGCACGATGGATGCGGTCTGCGCGATCGTGCGTCCGTCCATCGCGAGGCTCGCGTTCCAGAGTCAGGGGCGCACGAGCGAACAATGGATCGGGCCGTCCATCGAATCCGTGGTGGACGAGTTGGCGGCCGAAGGCCATCGCGAGATTCTCGTGGCGCCGGTCGGCTTCCTGTGCGACCACGTGGAAGTCACCTACGACCTCGACATCGAACTCAAGGCGCGGGCCCAAGTCGCCGGTGTGCGGTTGGAACGGATCCCGATGCTCAACGCCTCGTCCGCGCTCGTCGACACCCTGGCCGACGTCGTGCAGCAGCACGAGTCGACGCTGGCCGCACCGTCCTTGGCGCAGTGACACCCACCGGACAGACAGTCGCCATCGTCGGCGGCGGGATTACCGGCCTCGCGGCGGCGCTCGAACTTGTCGAACAGAATCGGCAACGCGGGCTGGGGTTGCGGATTCTGTTGGTCGAAGCCGATCCCGCCTTCGGCGGAAAAATCGTCACGCACCGTGTGCGCGACTGTGTGATCGAAGCCGGTCCCGATTCCTTCCTCTCGCAAAAACCCTGGGCGCTGGATCTCTGCCGACGTCTCGGCCTCGCCGACCAACTCATCAATACGAACGAAGCGCATCGACAAACGTTCGTCTACTCGCAGGGCGCGTTACGCGAATTGCCGGAAGGGATGGTCGTCATCAAGCCCGGCAATATCGGCCCGTTCGTGCGGAGCGGGTTGTTGTCGTGGCCCGGACTCGTGCGCATGGGGTTGGAATATATTCTGCCGCCGAAGGCGCCGAACGGCGACGAGTCGCTCGCCGCCTTTTTCCGGCGCCGGTTCGGCCGCGAAGCCACCGCGCGATTGATCGAGCCGCTAATGGCCGGCATCTACGCGGGCGATGCCGAGCAGATGAGTTTGAAGGCGACGTTCCCGCGGTTTCTCGAATTGGAACAAAAGCAGGGCAGTGTCATTCGCGGCATGGTGGCGGCGGGCAAACAAGCGGCGGAGAAAAAAGCGGCCGGCGCGGCCCCGCGGCACTCGTTGTTTGTCACGCTCAAGGGCGGCTTGATCGATCTGGTCGAGACGGCGGTGGCGCGTTTGCGCGAGGCTGGGGTGGACCTTCGGACGAACTGCGCGGTGGACAGTCTCCGCGTCCGATCCAAAGAAGTCGGCCGCTGGGTCTACGATCTGCAGTTGTCGGATAACACGACCTGCGCGGCGGATGCGGTGCTGTTGGCGACGCCGGCATTTGCCGCGTCATCGTTGGTCACGCCGCTCAGTCCTTCTGCGGCCGGACTCATGGAGCAAATTCCCTATGCGTCGACGGCGACGATGTCGCTGTTGTATCGCGCGACGGATGTGCGTGAGCATGTGCGTGGGTTTGGATTTGTGGTGCCGCGCGGCGAGCAGGAGCTGTTGCTCGCGACGACGTGGACGTCGCTCAAGTGGCCGCATCGCGCGCCGGACGACCGGACGTTGGTGCGTGCGTATATGGGCGGCGTCGGGCGCGAGTCGGCGCTGGCCGCGTCGGACGCCGAGTTGATTCCTCGCGTGCGCGAAGAACTGACGCGTCTGTCCGGCCTGCGCGCCGAGCCTGAATATGTGGAAGTGAATCGGTGGCACCGCGCGATGCCGCAGTACACGATCGGACATGTGGATCGTGTGGCGGCGATCGATACGGCGCTGAGTCGGTATCCTGGGCTGGTCGTGGCGGGCGCGGCCTATCGTGGTGTCGGTATCCCCGATTGTATCCGCGACGGGCAGGAACGGGCGGGGCGTCTGCTGGCGGCGTTGTCGAGCCCGGTCGGACGCGCGTGAGTTGTACGGAAGAAAGGTCTGAATCATGGCGCAGCCCTATACGATTTTGAATACGAGCGGACCGTTTCGCGAGCCGCGCGAGCTGGTGTTTTCCTACGACTATTCGTTTCAGCGACCGACCTGGCCGATGCCGCAGGCGGCGCGGGTGAAAATTTCGATTCCCGACGAACTCGACCCGTTGAAGGCCAAGCTCCTCGCCGGCGTGACGGGCTCACCGGGACAGCAGATGGTTGTGGGCAATCTCTTGTCGCGCTGGATCGCCGATCAAAAATTTGTGATGGCCAACGACGAAGGGATGATGACGAAGCGCGAGAATGTGATGATCCCGCCGTTCACCGAGGAACTCAGTCACCTTGGGCAACAATTGCTGACACGATTTGAAGAGCAATTCGCCGCCTTGCGTGAGGAAGTCCGTGTGCGGGCGAAATTGTGAGTTGGAAGAGGGGAGAAGTAAGACGGAAGAAGGAAGCCGGGAGCCGGGAGCCGGGAGCCGGGAGACAGTGCGCCTGACGAATGACGCCTGACGCGTTTCCCTAGAACAACTTCCGATAATGTTCGCTGTGTACGCCTGAGGGGTCGGACATCCCGAGCGACCCGATATCCGGGTGGGCGCTGTTGGCCAGGTCGATCCGGTAGTGCCCACGCACCTGCTCCATCGCCACTTCGAACGGCACCGCCGCGCCGAGCATCGTCGTCGGCGCCTTCGCCCCGCGCGCCAGCCGCGCAATGGTTTCCGGTCCCGCGTATTTCGCATCGCTAAAAATGTAGATGTCGGCGTAGGCCAGAGGGCCAAGCTGGTGCCCCTGCGTCGTCGGCGGCAGGATCGATTCCAATTCCTGTTCGAGCCGCTTCGTCTTGAGCGACTTCAGCAAGCCCACCACCTGACTGTGCGTCGCGCCCGACGGCACGACCAAACTGATTGCCTTATATTCGGGCGCCGTCGCATGCACCTTGTACATGACGACGGTTTGCTCTTTGTCCTGGTGTTGTTCCGATAAGTCCGGTCGGCTGAGCGTGGCGTCGGGGCGGTCGCGTTTGTTCGCCGGCGCGAACACAAAAAAGATCACGACCCAGAGGCCGAACAGGATGACGAAGATGACGAACAGCGGGTGAGCGCCGGCCCTTTCGCCTTCCACGTAGGGCTGCGCGGGGATCGGCGGCGCGTCGGGATCTTTCGACTCGTGCGGCGCGGTCGGTCCTTTGTCGGGAGTCTCCGCACTCATCGCGTGGCTTCATTCGGCTGTGCGGCGAGGTGGCGCTTCGCGGCGTCCCACAAACGATCCATTTCCTCGAGACCCAACTGCTCCACGCTCTGTCCGCGCTTCTGGGCCTCCGCTTCGATGTAGCGGAAGCGGTCAGCGAACCTGGTGGCCGCCACACGGAGGCTGTCTTCGGGATTCGTTTTGAGTTTGCGTGCGAGGTTTACAACAGAAAAGAGGATGTCGCCGAGTTCCGAGGCGCGCGCCGATTCCGACGCGCCGTTGTCGATGGCCTGCCGCAGCTCGCGACATTCTTCTTCGATTTTACCGAGCACAAGGTCGAGCCCTTCGCGCGAGTCCGGCCAGTCGAAGCCGACACGAGCGGCGCGCGCCTGCAGTTGATAGGCGCGGGACAAGGCGGGGAGCGTCAGCGGGACACCGGCCAACACGGAGTCGGGGGTGCCGGCGGCTTGGCGTTCCGCCTTCTTGATCTGTTCCCAGTTTTGGTAGACCTGATCCGGCGATAGGGCGGCGTCGCCGTTCTGCGCCTCTGCCTGAAACACGTGCGGATGGCGGCGGACGAGTTTTTCCGAGAGGGTGGTAACGACGTCGTCGATGGTGAAGGTGCCGGCTTCGGCGGCGATTTGTGCATGGAAGATGACTTGGAGCAACACGTCGCCCAATTCTTCCCGCAATTTTGCGGTGTCGCCTCGGTCGATCGTCTCCAGCACTTCGTAGGTTTCTTCCAGGAGGTGCGCTTTCAACGACTCGTGCGTCTGTTTGCGATCCCAGGGGCAGCCGTTCGGCGCGCGGAGCGTGGCCATGATCTCGACCAAGCGGGCAAACGGCGCGGCGGCCTGCGTCGACGGGGACGCGGCGGACGACGGCTGCTGCGGCTGTGGGGACGCGGGCGTCATCGGTGCGCGGAGCTTACTCCGACTCGCGGAGTCGGCGCAATCGTGGCCGCTCGCATTGGGCCGGTGTCGGATGGCCGCCTGTCTTGAACGCCCCAAAACGCTATGCTACGGTTCGACGGTCCTGTACGGTCGCTTGTGCGAACCGTGCCGGATGGTCGTTTGTCGTGAGGAACGTGAGGGACATACCATGAGCGCCGAATCTGACAGCCCTTTTGTCGTGCGCGATAAACGTGGACGCAGCGCCGAGGCGGACGCACCGCCCGCGCCGCAAGCCGCATCGAGTGCCCCGCAGGCTGCACCAAGTGCGGCACAGGCTCCTGTCTCTCCTCAGAGCGCGCAGGCCACCGACACGCATGCACACGAACATGCGGCGGCGCCGCTCTCGTTTTCGTCGTTCGTGTTTTCGATGGGTACGTCGGCGCTCATGTTGATGGGCGAACAACTCGATCCGCGCCAGGCGCCTGGTCCCGTCAATCTCGACCAAGCCAAAGAAATTATCGACATCCTGTCGATCCTCGAAACCAAAACCAAAGGCAACCTGACGTCGGAAGAGCAGTCCATCATGACCGACATGCTCTACGCGTTGCGGATGAAGTTCGTCGAACTGTCGTCCGGTAAGGGCTCGGTCCTCGCGCGGTAGTCTCCGCGCCGTCGCACAGCGGCGTTCGCCGCCGCCGCGCCATCGTCCTACGGCGCGACCGTCACCATGAATCGAGGGGAGATGTCGGACGCGAGTCGTCCATCGCCAACGGTGACCGCCCCGGTGCTTCCTCCCAGCGGATCGTCCGACGCGCCGCGCCCGTCTCGCCGCTCCTCCGACCAGACCGACCCTCGTCCCCGGCACCTGCGTCCCGTTTGGATCGTTCTCCTCTTCCTCATTCCCTGTCTCGCGCTGACCGGCTACTACTACCTGTACGGCGTCTCGAACGAAACGATCGATGGGTCGTTCGTGCCGAGTACCAGCTACGCCTTCGTGCTGTTGTTGCTGAATCTCGACTTGATCGGGCTGGTTGTCCTGACGCTGCTCCTCTCCCGCAATCTCATTAAGGCGTATTTCGAGCGCCGCCATCGGCTGGCGGGTTCCGGATTCCGCACGAAACTCGTCGCGGCCTTCATTGGGTTTTCCTTGATCCCGACGTTGCTGTTGGCGTTCGTGGCGAGTCGCGTCGTCGATAAGGCGGTGGATGTCTGGTTCAGCGACCAGATCGACCGCGTGATGAAAGACTCGTTCGAGGTGGCGAAGATGCACCACGCGGCGCACATGGCGTTGGCGACGAACAGCGGGCGTGCGATCAGCCAGGAGATTTACCGCGAGGACTTGATGGCGCCGGCGCAACGCGATCTCTTGATCGCGGCGATGGCGCGCGAGCGCGGCGATCACAACGTGGCGGGCGTCGAGGTCTATTCGTCGAAGATGGAACAACTGACCAAGGCGGTGGCGCAAGACGTGCCGTCGCAGGTGCTCGACTTGCCTATCGGCCAACTCGTGCTGCAAGTGATCACGACGAAACAAGAATTGACCACGGTGCAGGAGGCGGAGAAGGGCCGTTTGATCCGCGCGGGAGTGCCGATTCTCTCCACGGTGCGGCAGGGCGATGTGGAAGGTGTGCTCGTCGTCGATGCCTATGTACCGGAGTCGTTGCTGGCCAAGATGGAAGGGATCGGCCAGCGCTACGCCGAGTACAAACAGATCAAGTCGATGAAAAATCCGATCAAGGCCGGCGCTTATTTGTTTGTGGCGACGGTGACGGTGATGATTTTGTTCGGCGCGACCTGGTTCGGGTTTTACGTCGCGCGCGGCATCACCGTGCCGATCCAACGGCTGGCGGAAGCGACGGAGGCCATCGCGCAGGGCGACCTGAACGTGCACATTCAAGCGAAGGCGACGGACGAGATCGGGACCTTGGTCGACTCGTTCAACCGCATGACGGCGGACCTCCGCACCAGCAAATCCGAGCTGGAATCGGCCAACGCGTCGCTGCGCCAATCCAACGTGGAAATCGAACGTCGGCGCGCGTATACCCAAACGGTCGTCGATACGATCGCGTCGGGTCTGTTGTCGATCGATCGGCAGGGATTGATCACGACGTTTAATCCGTCGGCGGAGCGTATCCTCGGCATGTGGGCCGACCGTGTGCATGGGCGGCAGGCGAACGAGGTGTTTAAGGAGTACAAGCTCGATCTGCTTCAAACGGTCTACGATCGCATGCTTGCGGATCGGCGCGATACGTTGTCGCTCGAAGGGCAGCTCGAAATGCAGGGCCGCTTGCTCACGATGGGGGTGAGCTGTTCGACGATGAAAGACGAAGCCGGGCGCGAGCTCGGCTACGTGTTGATCTTCGAAGACCTGACCGAGTTGATCAAGGCGCAGAAGGCTTCGGCTTGGCAAGAAGTCGCACGGCGCGTCGCGCACGAGATCAAAAATCCGCTCACGCCGATTCAGTTATCGGCGCAGCGGTTGCGGAAAAAATATTTCGAGAAGGCGCAGGACTTCGACAAGATTTTTGACGAGGCGACGCAGACCATCGTCAACGAGGTCGGCAGTCTCAAACATATGGTGGACGAGTTTTCGAAGTTCGCGCGTCTGCCGACGCCGCAGCTCGTGATGGGTTCGCTGAACGACGTGGTCCGTGAGGTCATCACCATGTATCAGAACGCGCACCGCGACGTAGAGGTGATCGCCGAACTCGACGACGTGTTGCCGAACCTGAAATTCGACCGCGAACAAATTAAGCGCGTGCTCGTCAATTTATGCGATAACGGTATCCAGGCGATGAACCAGAAGGGGCGGCTCTGGGTCACCTCCACGTATGATGGGCGGCGGCGGCGGGCGATCGTGTCGGTGGCGGATGAAGGCACCGGGATTTCCGCCGAGGATCAGGAGAAGCTTTTTGTGCCGTATTTTTCGCGCAAGCGCACCGGCACCGGGTTGGGCTTGGCGATCAGTCGGCGCGTGATCAATGATCACGAGGGGCAGATTACGGCGGCGAACAATCAGCCGAAGGGCGCGATTTTTACGTTTGAATTGCCGGTGTAGCGGCGACGCGACGAGGCAATTGGGATACCAGGTATGGCGGAATCGATTCTGATAGTCGACGACGAAACAGCCATCTTGAATTCGCTCGGCCAAATTTTGGAAGACGAGGGCTATGAGGTGCAGACGGCCCAGAGCGGCGTCGAGGCGCTCAAGATCGCCGCGACCGATCCGCCGGACCTGATGATGCTCGATATTTGGATGCCCGAGATGGACGGGCTCGAAACGTTAAAACGCCTGCGCGAGACGACGCCGCACATCCAGGTCATGATGATGTCCGGCCATGGCTCGATCGACACGGCCGTGCGCGCGATCAAACTTGGCGCGTACGACTACATCGAAAAGCCACTCTCGCTCGAAAACGTCACGCTGCGTGTGCGGCACGCGCTCGATCAACATCGGCTGGAGCGGGAGAACCTGACGCTCCGGAGTACGGTGGAGCGCCGCTTCGAGCTGGTCGGGAAGTCGCACGCGATGCAGCGGCTACGTGAGTTGATCGCGACGGCCGGTCCGACGAACAGCCGTATTTTGATCGGAGGCGAAAACGGCACCGGTAAAGAACTCGTCGCGCGCGCGATCCATCAGCAGAGTCCGAGGGCGAACAAGCCGTTCATCGCGGTCAATTGCGCGGCCATTCCCGAGACGCTGATCGAAAGCGAACTATTCGGGCACGAGAAGGGCGCGTTCAGCGGCGCCATGTCGCAAAAGCGCGGGCAATTCGAGCAGGCCGACGGCGGGACGCTCTTCCTCGATGAAATAGGCGACATGAGTTTGGCGACACAGGCCAAGGTATTGCGCGCGTTACAAGAGCAGCAGTTCAACCGCGTCGGCGGCACAAAGATCATCAAGGTCGATGTGCGTGTGCTCGCCGCCTCGAACAAAGATCTTCAGCGCGAAATCGAAGCCGGACATTTCCGCGAGGACCTGTACTATCGGTTGAACGTCTTGCCGGTGATCGTGCCGCCGCTCCGCTCGCGGCGCGACGACATTCCGTTGCTGGTCGAGCACTTCATGCAAATCCACGTGGCCGAGCAGGGGTTGAAGGCGAAGCAGGTCACGCCCGCGGCGATGGAGTTGCTGCAGCACTACGAGTGGCCGGGCAATATTCGCGAACTGCGAAACCTGATCGAACGGCTTATGATCATGGTGTTCGGGCCGACGATCGACGAGACGCATGTGGGGATGGCGCTGCATTCGCGCCCAACGACGCCGGCCGCGGCCGTGACGGCGCCGCCCGCCTTGGCGTTGAAGGATTACGATTCGTTACGCGACGCGCGCAACGCCTTCGAGAAGGACTACATCACCAGAAAGCTCAAGGAGCATCGGTGGAACGTGTCGCGAACGGCCGACGACTTGCAAATTGAGCGTAGCCACCTGCACCGCAAGATCAAGTTGCTCTCCATCGACCTCCGCCCGGAAAGTTAGGCCACGACCGTACGACATCGACGCATCGACCGCTGACGAACGTCGCAGCGAATCCGGCGTTGCTGTGGGCATTCTCCGGCGACGGCCGCGACGCCTGTTTGTTATAAAGGACGCATGACCACTCAGAAACTACGAAAGAAACCCATTGCGACTGCTCGTACGCAGGGTGCATCGACTGCGCCGGTCGCGCCGACTATGCCGATCAAGCTGCCCGCGCAAGTCGTCACCATCGAGAAGCTTGTACAAGGCGGAGCGGGGCTGGCTCGGCACGAGGGGCGTGCGATGTTTGTGAAAGGGGCAATCCCAGGCGAAACGGTCGAGGTCGCGATTGCCGCGACAAAAAAACAATACCAAGAAGCGACGGTTGTGCGTGTGCTGGAGGCGTCGCCGGATCGTGTGGCGCCGACATGTCCAGTGTATGGCATCTGCGGCGGCTGCCAGTTGCAGCACCTTCGCTATGACGCACAGGTACGGCTGAAGCGCGACACGTTTCTGGAAACGCTCACCCGTGTGGGCAAAGTCGACTTGCCGAATCCGGCGGAGATTCCTTCCGTTATCCCGTCGCCGCAGGAATATGGCAGCCGTGCGGTGGTTCGGTTTGCCGTGGTGCGCGAAGGCGAGGGGCTGGCGATCGGTTTCCATCGCGAGGGGAGCACGAAGGTCGTCCAGGTCACGGATTGCCCGGTCCTGCCGGATTCTCTGCGGGCTGTTGTGAAAAAAATATCGTCCAGATTGGCCACGCTCACCAAGCCCTCCTGTCGTCTCGCCTCGATTGAATTACGTGTCTCCACCTCAACACACGAGGTGCTGGCGATTGTGCAAACCGACGCGAAGGCGAAACGCCAAGCCGAGGTGGTGTTGTCGTTGTTTCGTGGCTTGCCGGGTCTCGTCGGTACCGTGGTCTATGGCGCGGCTGAGTCGCGTGGCACGCGTTGGACCGAAGGACAAGAATGGCTGGCGGAACGACTCGACGACATGTTGATTCGAATCAGCGAGCGGTCGTTTCTCCAATCGAATTGGGCGGTGAATAAACGTTTGTCCGAGGCCGTGACGCAGTGGGCGGTGCCGACGCTGGGACTGCGAGTGTTGGAGTTGTACGCGGGTATCGGGACGTTAGGTTTGCCGCTGGCGAAACGTGGGGCGTTGGTCACGTTGGTCGAGGGGAATCCTACGGCGTTGGCGGATGCGCGGCGGGCCGCGGAAGGGAACCACATCGGGCGTTGCCGTTTTCGCCCCGTCGCCGCCGAGGCCTTTATGCCGACGGCTACCGCAGGCGAGTACGATCTTGTCGTGCTCGATCCGCCGCGGACCGGCCTGACGCGCGAGGTGTTGGACGGCGTCATGGCGCTGGCCGCGCCGCGCCTCCTGTATGTCTCCTGCGATCCGGCGACGTTGGCGCGCGACCTTGCTCGGCTCTGTGCGTCGGGCCCCGGCGCCTATCGCATCGCGCGGCTTACTACGTTCGATATGTTTCCGCAGACGGCGCACCTCGAAGCGTTGGTCGAGCTGCATCGCGTCGGCGACGTGCCGCGTTGACCTCGCGGCATCGCCTGGGTACACTGCGCCTCCCATGACTACCTACCGTCAAGCCGGCGTCGACATCGAAGCGGGCAACGAATTTGTGCGGCGCATCAAGCCGCTCGTGCGCGCCACGTTTCGGCCGGAAGTGTTGTCCGACCTCGGCGGTTTCGGCGGCCTCTTTCGATTCGATCCGAAAAAATATGTCGACCCGGTTTTGGTATCCGGCACAGACGGTGTCGGGACCAAACTCAAGATCGCGTTCCTGATGGACAAACACGACACGGTCGGCATCGACCTCGTGGCGATGTCCGTGAACGATATTGTCGTGAGCGGCGCCGAGCCGCTGTTTTTTCTGGACTACTTCGCGACGGGCAAATTAGCGATCGGCACGGCCGAAAGTGTCGTACGTGGCATCGCCGACGGCTGTCGCCAGGCGGGCTGCGCCTTGATCGGCGGCGAGACGGCCGAGATGCCGTCGTTTTACGCGGAAGGGGAGTACGACCTTGCCGGGTTCGCCGTGGGTGTGGTGGATCGGCAGAACGTCATCGACGGGCAACGGATCGCGCCGGGCGATGTCTTGATCGGCGTTGCGTCCACCGGACTACACAGCAACGGATTTTCGCTCGCGCGCAAGGCGCTGCTGGAGCAGGGCAAGTTGACGGTGGCGAGCCGCCAGGACGAATTGGGTATGACGGTCGGGGAAGCGTTGCTGACGCCGACCAGGATCTATGTCAAGCAGGTGTTGGCCCTCGCGGAACAACTGCCCGTGAAGGGCGTGGCGCATATCACCGGCGGCGGCATTACGGAAAATCTCCCAAGGGTCTTCCCCAAGGGATGCATCGCGGCGATCAAACGCGGTAGTTGGACGGCGCCGCCGATTTTTTCGCTGATCCAGCGATTGGGCCAGGTCGAAGTCGACGAAATGTACCGCGTCTTTAACATGGGTATCGGGTTGATCCTTGTGGTACCGGCTGAGGCCGCCGCCAGGACGATTGCTACGTTGGCGACGTTCGGCGACCGTGCGTGGGCGATCGGCGAGATCGTGGCCGGCGCCTCGGACGAGCGGAGCGTGCAGTATGTCGGCTGACGGCGCAGGCCGCCGCGTGCGCGTCGGTGTGTTGGCGTCCGGCCGCGGGTCGAATCTCCAAGCGATCATAGACGCCGTCGAAGCGGGACGTCTTCAGGTCGAGTTGGTGCTGGTCGCGAGCAACAAGCGGGATGCGCAGGCGTTGGAGCGGGCGCGTCGCCATCGAATTGCCGACCTGTTCGTCGATCCGAAGCCCTTCACTGGACAGCCGGATGCGCGCGAAGCCTACGACCGTGCGTTGTTGGCGGTGTTGCAGCAGCACAAGGTCGAGCTGGTGCTGCTTGCCGGATACATGAAGATCGTCACGCCGGTGCTGATCGAGGCGTATGAAAATCGGATGATGAATATTCATCCGTCGCTGCTGCCGTCGTTCCCTGGCTTGGACGTGCAGAAGAAGGCCTTGGAGCATGGCGTGAAGCTGGCCGGGACGACCGTGCACTTCGTCACGCCGGGCGTGGATGAAGGGCCGATCATCATTCAGGCGGCGGTCCCGGTGCTGGAAGGCGATACGGTCGAGACCCTGTCGGCGCGGATTCTCGTCGAAGAGCATCGGATTTATCCGCGTGCCGTGCAGCTGTACGCCGAGGGGCGGTTGCGTGTCGAGGGGCGGCGTGTCGTGGTGGACGGGGTGGGTAGCGCATCGACGCCCGCGTTACAGTATCCCTGAACGCCGGCGATTGTGAGGTTCGCTGCGGCGCACGTGATGCAGAATATTTTTTGTGCTTTGTGGAGTCTTGCTCCACGCTTGTGTATAATCCGCCCGGTTGAGCGAGCGTCGGACTTCCTCCCCGTCTCCTCCGCAGCATTCCAACCCTGGGCACTGGTGCTCAGGTCTCCTGCGGTCAATTGGACGGCGCTCGTGTCGGATTCAGGTTGGTTGGGGGGCTAGCTCAGTTGGGAGAGCACTACGTTCGCAACGTAGGGGTCGGGGGTTCGACTCCCCTGCCCTCCACCACCTTTCTGTCTTTCCTCCAGGCGTCTTTCTCTTTAGATCTCCCTCTTTCAACAGCTGCGCCCTTCATGCATCTCTGTGGCAGCATGGAGATTGTGGTGCGGCGATCCTCGCTTGTTATCTCACAGCGACCTTGAAGATCTTCCAGCCCAGCGGGAATAGACTGCGGGGATCACTAACAACGTCAGTGCCGTGGAGGTGATCAGGCCGCCGATAACGACGGTGGCGAGGGGACGCTGCACCTCCGCGCCCATGCTGGTGGCGAGCGCCATCGGAATAAAACCGAGGCTCGCGACCATAGCCGTCATCAACACCGGTCGCAGTCGGTCGGTGGCCCCTTCGACGACGGCCTGTTCCGTGGACAGCCCTTCCTGCTCCAGCTGTCTGATGTGACTCACCAGCACCACGCCGTTTAATACGGCGATGCCGAACAACGCGATGAAGCCGATGATCGCGGAAATGCTGAGCGGTAACCCGCGCGCCCAGAGCGCAAGAATGCCGCCGGACAGCGCCAACGGCACGTTGAAAAAAATCAGCAGTGCGGGCCGGAGGGCATCAAAGATCACGGTGAGTGCGCCCACGATCAAAAGCAGCGTGATTGGAATCACGATCGCGAGCCGCCGCGTGGCGTCTTTGAGATGTTCGAACTGCCCGCCCCAGGTCAGCTCGTAGCCGGGCGGGAGCGCGACGCCTTGTGCCACCGCATCCTGCGCCTCGGCGACAAAGCTACCGAGGTCGCGTCCGCGAATGTTGCTTTCGATCACGATGCGGCGCTGCACGTGTTCGCGGCTCACCTGCGCCGGTCCGGAATCCACACGAATGGTCGCAATACGCGACAGCGGCACCAACTCGTGATGCATCGTCGGGATCAAGAGCTGCCCAAGCGCGTTGGGATCGGCGGAGGCGGCGTCTGTCAGCCGAACCACGAGTTCGAATCGACGCGGTCCCTGCACGACGGTGCCGACGACGGCGCCGACTCTGGTGGTTTGCACAAGCGCCAACACTTCGGCGGCGGTTAATCCATACCGCGCGATCTCCTCCCGGTTGACGATCACGCGCAACAACGGCAAACCTGCCACCTGTTCGGCTTTTACGTCGGCCGCGCCGCGCACGCGCCCCACGGCGCCGACCACCTGATCGGCCAGTTGTTTTAACGTGTCGAGATCCGGCCCGAAAATCTTGATCGCGAGATCCGAGCGGACGCCCGCGATCAATTCGTTGAACCGCATCTCGATCGGTTGTGTAAACGCGAGGCCGACGCCGGGCACCTGCTCCATGATGGTCTGTTGCATGGCGGCGATGAGGTCTTCGCGGTTCGACGCCGTGCGCCACTCGCGCTGGGGCGTGAGGATGACGAACACGTCGGACATTTCCACGCCCATGATGTCCGTCGCGACCTCGGGACTTCCCGTACGGGTGACCACCTGCGTGACTTCCGGAAATGTCCGCAGCACACGTTCGATATGAAGCGACGAGGCGACGGACTCGCTCAGCGATACGCTTGGCAGACGCCAGACCTGCATGGCGATGTCGCCTTCGTCCAGGCGAGGAATAAACTCAATGCCCATCGTCGTTGCGGCGGCGAGACTGACGACGAATAATCCAACCGCGAGCGTCGCGGGCCAGGCCGGTTTGGCCAACGCCCAGTGCAGCAACGGGCGATACGCGCGTCGTGCGGCGAGTACGAGGCGTGTGTCTTCCTGTCCAGGCGTGGCGCGCGCGAACCAATAGGCGAGCAGCGGCGTGACGGAGACGGCCAAGAGGAGTGAACCCAACAGCGCCATGATGACGGTCGCCGCCATCGGGCGGAACATTTTCCCTTCGACGCCCGTCAGGGCGAGGATCGGGACATAGACCAGTACGATGATGCCGACGGCGAAGGTCATCGGGCGTAGGACTTCGCGCCCGGCCGCCTGCACGAATGTCAGGCGATCTTGCTGCGCGTTGATTTTGGCGTCCGCGAGTCGTCGGAGAATGTTGTCGACCATGACCACGGACCCGTCGACCAATAAGCCGAAGTCGATCGCGCCCAAACTCATAAGATTGCCCGACAGGCCGGCCTGCAACATGCCGGTGAAGGCGATGAGCATCGAGAGGGGAATGGCCGACGCGACGATCAGTCCCGCGCGCACGTCGCCGAGGAATAAAAACAACACGGCGATCACGAGCGCGCCGCCTTCCAGCAAGTTGTTGCGCACGGTCGTGATGACCTTGCCAACAAACAGTGTCCGGTCGTAGTAGGGCTCGATGACGATGCCGGGCGGCAACGTCGCCTGGATTTCCTGCACCCGTTGTTTGACCTGCGTGACGACGCGTTGCGCATTTTCGCCGGCCAACATCTGCACCATACCGATGACGGTTTCGCCGTCGCCCATAGCGGTGGCGGCGCCGAGTCGCAGGCCCGAGGCTTCCTTCACGTCGGCGACGGTCGAAATATAAATCGGAACACCGCCGGCACCGTGCGCGACGACAATCCGCTGCAAGTCGGTGATGTTGGAGGCCAGCGCCTCGCCGCGGATCAGCAGTTGTTCGCGGTGATGTTCGATGTAGCCGCCGCCGGACAACGCATTGTTCCGCTGCAAGGCATCGAAGACTTGCTGTAGCGTCAGGTTCAGGGCCAGCAACTTCGCGGGATCGACGATGACTTGAAACTGTTGAGGCTCGCCGCCCCAGATGTTGACCTCCACCACGCCGGGGACAGCGCGCAGTTTCATGCCGATGTCCCATTCCAACAGCGTGCGCAACGTCATCGCGCTGTAGCCCGGGCCTTTCAGGGTAAATTGGTAGACCTCGCCCAAGCCGGTGGTGAGTGGTCCCATCTCCGGGCGGCCGTACTCCGCGGGAATACGTTGCGTGGCGCGCGCCAACCGTTCGGCGACCAACTGCCGAGCGCGATAGATATCCGTGTTGTCTTCGAAAATCGCGGTGACGGCCGAGAGGCCGTAGCGCGAGATCGATCGTAGCTCTCGCAACGCGGGCATGCCGTTCAGCGACGATTCGATCGGGTAGGTGACGAACTGCTCGACCTCCACCGGTCCCAACGCCGGCGCGCGTGTCAGCACTTGCACTTGTATCGGCGTCAGGTCGGGCACCGCGTCGATGGTCAAGTTCGCAAACGACCAGAGGCCGCCCGCGATGACCAGCAGCACAGCCACGACGGTAAAAAATCGATAACGAAGCGAGAGCGAAAACAATCGGTCCATCGTCTCAGTCTCCGCTGCCGATGTGGGCTTTCAACAGCACGTTCTTGAGATCGAAGACGCCGTCGACGACCACACGGTCGCCGTCTCGGACGCCGCGCGTCACTTCCACCCACCCGCCGCCTTCGCGGCCGCTGTCGATCGGCGTGAAGCGGTACGCGCCCTCCTGTTCGAGAAAGACGCCGCGGGTTTGATCGACCATCGTGATGGCGGTGGTCGGCACGGCGACGGCTGCCGCGCCCGGCAACGTCAGCGTCACGTCCACGTACTCGCGCGGTTTCAGTCGGCCGTCGGCATTTGCCGCTTCGAAGCGCACTTGGATCGTGCGAGTCGTTTCGTCGGCGACGGGTGAGAGATAGGTGAGCGGAGCCGAGATGGCGGCGGCGCCCTTGGGCGAGATCGTGGCGAGGTCGCCTTCTTTGAACAGCCGCGCCTGCTCGATCGGCAAGTTGGCGAAGATCCACACGCGGCTCGTGTCGACGATCTCGAACAGTTCCTGCCCAGGCGCAACCCCCTGACCACGCACGGCGCGTTGCGCGACGATGGTGCCGCCGATCGGCGCCGTCAATGAGTAGAGGTGTCCCTCTTGATGGCGGCCCCGTTCCAAGCCCGTCAGTTCCTGCGTTGTGAGCCCCATGTTCAGCAATTTTTCGCGGATATGTTGATGCCGCGCCGACGTTTCGAGATAGCGGCCCTTGTCTTCGACGAGTTTGCGTTCCGGGACGACGTCGCTGGCGCGTAACTTTTCGGTGCGGCGGAAATTGTTTTCCGCGACATCTGCCTGCGCCTTACTGACCAAATACTCTTCGATCAGTTGATCGAACTGCAGACTCCCGATGGCGGCCAACGGTTGACCGGCTTTGACACGGTCGCCCAGTTGGACATGGATTCGTTCCGCCTGCCCTTCGATCCGCGAAGTCACCTTCGCGACCTGCTTGAGGTCCAACGCCACTTCTCCGGGTGCGGTGACTTGCAGGGGAATGGCGCGCGTCGTAACCACCTCGACGCGCAACCGTTCTTTGACTGCCGGCGGTGGCGTGATGAGCTGCGGGGCGGAGGCGCCGGGTGCCGATGGCGTCGTGGAGGCAGCCGTTTGGGCGGGAGGCGTAGGAGCTTGTGCGCGTGTCGGCGCGGAGGCCGACGACTCCTGGCTCCGATCGCCGCACCCGGCGAGTAGCAGCACCGTGCCGACCGCGAGCGAGCAGAATACCCTACGCAATGCTGTGTGTCCGGTCTGTATCCGGAGAGGACCCATGGAGGCCTCCTTCAGCCTGGGCGAATCGAGATCCGGACCCCTGTCGGTCACGCGCCAAATGCGGTGACTGGTCCGACCCCGACGATGTCGGTGAACGACACGTGCTGTTAGGAGACGAGCGAAGGAGGCGCGCGAGGTGCGAGCGACCGGCTCAGTGCCGGTTGAATTGGGATACGAGCGATATGGTCGAACGTGCCGTCCGGCCATCCGTCGAGCACTGTGGGCGGATGGACGAGAAGCAGCGTGACGAGTGTCGCCGGTTTTGCCGAGGAACGATCAGTTGAATCGTGGAGGAGGCTAAAGGCGACTTCGTTGGCGTCGGCTATTGGAGCCGTGATGGCGCCACCGATATCGGAGGTGGATGCGTGTATTGCTTCGGTTGCGGTAGTGGATGGATTCTGCCGATGTGCAAATTCGCCGTCCAGATCCGGTGAAAACACCGTATGCACCGCACTGGTGTGGACGTGTCCCCCGGCCTCATGGTGTAAGTCGGTTTCTGGATGGATGTGGACGAGAGGGAGGACCAGCATCCAGAGGATGGACCAGACGCGTAGCCCGGCGCTTGCCCAGGACAGGCGGCCGAATCGACCTGTGTCCAGCGCAACACGCTTTCGGGAGGTCAAGGTGTTCATGCCGATCTGCGTAACCATCCTACCTAAAACCGTAGCACAGGACGGAATGGGCCTCAAGCATCAGGCGATCTACGTGCCTTCTACGGCGAGGGAAGAGCCGGTGCTACAGCGCTCGATCCAAATTAAAGGCGGAGCTGATGACGGCCAGGTGCGTGAAGGCCTGAGGGAAGTTTCCGAGCGCTTCGCCGTGGTGGCCGGTTTGTTCGGCGTAGAGGCCGAGGTGGTTGGCATAGCCGAGCATCTGTTCGAAGATCAAGCGGCCTTGCTGGAGCCGCTCCGGCGAGGTGCGCCCCGCGCGTGTGAGCGCTTCCACCAGCCAGAACGTGCAGATGTTGAACGTGCCTTCTTGGCCGGAGAGTCCGTCGGGAGACTCCTCGGCGTTGTAGCGATAGATCAAGCCGTCGGACATGAGTCCGCCGTCTTTCGGCGAGCGCATAATGGCGTCCAGCGTCTTCAGCATTCGCGGGTCGTCGGGGCTGACAAAAAATACCAACGGCATCATGAGCGTGGCGGCGTCGAGGTGGTCGCTGCCGTAGTGCTGGACGAAGGCCTGACGTTCGTCGCTCCACCCGTGCTGCATCAAGTCTTCATAGATAGCGTCGCGCACCTTGAGCCAGTGCTCGCGGTCCGCGGGAAACGAGCGTTTGTCCGCCAGGCGTAGGCCGCGATCGACCGCCACCCAACACATCAGTTTGGAGTAGACGAAGTGCTGGCGTCCGCCGCGCGTTTCCCAAATGCCTTCGTCCGCTCCCTGCCAATTGTCGCAGACCCAATTGATCATGTGCCGAAGATGCGTCCACAGGTCGTACGAAACCGGCGCGCCGTATTTGTTGAATAGATACACCGAATCCAGTAACTCGCCGTAAATGTCCAACTGCAATTGGTCGTGTGCGCCGTTCCCGATCCGCACGGGGCGCGAGCCCTTGTAGCCCTCTAAGTGGGCGAGTGTTTCTTCGGTCAGTTCGTACTTGCCGTCGATGCTGTACATGATCTGCAGCGCGCCGTCTGTGGGCAACGCCTGACAGCGGGCGTCGAGCCATTTCATAAACGCCGCCGCTTCTTGCGTGAAGCCGACACGCAGCAAGGCGTAGAGTGTAAAGGCGGCGTCGCGAATCCACGTATAACGATAGTCCCAGTTCCGTTCGCTGCCGAGCGTCTCTGGCAGGCTGCAGGTCGGCGCAGCGACGATGGCGCCGGTCGGTTCGAACGTCAGCAACTTCAGCGTGAGACACGACCGATGGACCATCTCCCGCCAGCGGCCTGTGTACGTACATTGCGACAGCCACTTCCGCCAGTAGGCGACGGTGTAGTCGAAGAGGCGCGTGCTCTGCGCCTTCGGCCAGCGTGCGGCGGTCGTGTCGGCCGACGGCGATTGATGCAGGATGAACGTGAGTGTCTCGCCTTCGCGCACTGTGAAGGTTGCTCCGACCGCATCGTCATCGATCTGCAGCGGAATCGGCGACACGAGCGAGAGGCTCAAGGAGGGCGAGTGGAACGTCGCGCCCTGCGCGGAGAGGTCGATGCGGTGCCTGTCGCGCGCGTAATTAAAAGCCGGATGACAGCGCAGTTGGAACGTCATCCGGCCGCGGACGACTTGTACGCGGCGTACGAGCGGGAGCGGGCTGTTCGTTCCGTCTTCGGATTCCGGCATGCCCAGCGCCATGAAGTCGATCAATTGGCCGACGCCGCTGTCCGACAGGAACCGTGTGACGAGAATATTAGTGTCCGGCCAATAAAATTGTTTGTGCGTGACGCCGTTCTGCTGCGGGGCGATGCGGAAGCGGCCGCCCTTCTGCTCGTCGAGGATGGCCGCAAAAACACTCGGCGAATCGAATTGCGGGAGGCAGAGCCAGTCGATCGAGCCGTCCTGCCCGACGAGCGCCGCCGTACGCATGTTGCCGATCAGCCCGTACTGTTCGATGGGATGGTAGGCCATGACGGGCCGAGGATCGCATCTTCAGAGAGGCGGCGCAAGGCAGGGCGAGGACGGGAGATGTCAGACGGGAGACGGGAGACGGGAGACGGGAGACGGAGGAGCCTGCCAAATAATGTCTGACGAAGAACGACTGACGAACGACGAACAACGAGAGGCGTGAGGTGCTACGCCTGGTAGGTAATGCGCACGCGGTTCAGGTAGTCGACAAACAGGGCGATCTGTCTCTCGATGGCCTCGCAATCCTGACGTTCAGCCGCCGCTTCCAACTTCGTCCCCATCTCGCCCATCGCCTCGAATCCGTAGCCGCCGGCGTCGCCCCGTAACCGGTGGCCGAGCAGTTGAATGCTGCGAAAGTCGGACGTCGCCAGCGCCTGACGCAGCGTCTCGACATCCTTACGACGATTCGCAAGAAACGTCGGGATCAGTTCCTCCAGCGCCTCATCGATCGTCACGTGAATCGGCTGGGTGTTCTCAGTTGAAACGGTCGGTGCGGTGTCGGCCTGTGCCGTGCGAGGGTAGCTCATGAGGCTCCTGTGCGATAGCGGTCCAGTGCGCTCATCAAGGTGGCCTTGCGGATGGGCTTGGCCAGGTAACTTGTGCACCCGGCCTCGGTGAGCGAGGTCATGTCTTCTTTCACCACCAGGGCGGTCAGGGCGATGATCGGTGTCGGCGTGCGGCGCTCGGCTTGCTCCCACGCCCGGATGGTGCGTGTGGCGGTGTAGCCGTCCATCACGGGCATTTGCATGTCCATCAGGACGATGTCGAAGCGCTGGATCTTGAACGCGGCGACGGCTGAGGCGCCGTCTTCCGCGGTGACGATCTCGTCGGGTTTATGCTTGAGGTAACTTTGGATCAACACACGGTTGTCCGACGAATCGTCGACCAACAAAATACGGAGCGGTGCCACATGGGCCGACGCGGCTGTCGAGGCGACAGCGTCGGGTGCCGCAGGACTCTGCGTCTGTGTTGCTCCGTCGCTCGTTACGGGATGGGGAGATGGCTGCCCCTTCGTGCGGCCGAGCGCGATCGACAAGGTTTTCTGCAGTTCCGCACGGCGGAGCGGCTTGATGATGTAGCCGCCGAGTTTGCGTTCGTAGGTCTTGGCAATGTCGTCGGCCCAGTTCTTCGACACCAACATCACGATGCTTGGCGCCGGGCGCGTGTCTCCAGATGAGACGGTCGCGGGGGCAGCCGTGCCGAATTCGAGCGGTTGCGCGGCGCGTGTCAGGTGTTCGGCGACATCGAATCCGGAGGCGCCATTGAGGTGCGCATCCAGCAACACAAAGTCGTAGGCGACGTCGGACGCGCGGCCCGTCTCGATACTCGCCACGGCTTCGTCGCCTGTGGCGCAGAGCGTGGCGTCGATGCCCCAGGCCGTGAGCCACTCGTGCATGATCGTCCGGTTCACCTCGTAGTCGTCGACGATGAGCGCGCGGAGCCCGCGCAGGTCGCTGTCGAGCTCCTCGGCGCTCCGGAGGCTCGTCGGCGAAGGGACCAGCGGAATCGTACAGGCGAAGCTACTGCCGACGCCCAATTCGCTCGTCACCCAGATGCGGCCGCCCATCAATTCGACGAGGCGGCGACAGATCGACAGGCCGAGCCCGGTGCCGCCGTAGCGGCGCGTGATCGTACTGTTGGCTTGCGTAAAGTTCTGGAAGACGGAGGTCAGTTTGTCCGCGGCGATGCCGATGCCGCTGTCTTCGACCGTAATTCGGATGGCGCCGGGGCGCGCATCCTCGGTGTCTCGCATCACACGGAGAATGACGAAGCCCTGTTCGGTGAACTTCACGGCGTTGCTGAGCAAGTTCGTGACGATCTGCTGCAGGCGCGTCGGGTCGCCGACGAGCATGGCGGGCACGTCCGGCGCGACGTAGGCCACGAGCTCCACGCCTTTTTCGTTCGCCCGTAAGCCCATCAGTTCGACGATCTTGTCGATCAATTCGTGGACGTCGAATTCGACGGATTCCAATTCCAGGTGACCGGCTTCGATCTTCGAGAGATCGAGAATATCGTTGAGCAACGTCAGCAGCGTATTGCCGGCGCGGCGGAAGATGCGCACGTATTTCCGCTGATCGTGCGACATCTCCGTTTCCCACAACAGGTCGGCCATGCCGACGATGGCGTTCATCGGCGTGCGGATCTCGTGGCTCATCGTCGCGAGAAAATCGCTTTTGGCGGAGTTGGCGACTTCCGCCGCTTCTTTCGCCACACGCAGGGCCTGCTCGGTTTGGCGACGTTCATGTTCCTGCATGACGACGGTGGCGACGGTCGCGAGCGAACTGGCGAACGACACTTCGTCCGGCGTCCAGTGACGCGGACCGCCGACGTGCTCGTGCGTCAGGGCGCCGACCACACGTCCGTGCATGCGGATGGGCACGGCCAAGAGTGCGCCGATATGCGCCGGCGCGAGGTAGTCGTTGAGCAGATGGCGCGTACGGGGATCCGTGACGGCGTCGGAGGCGTCGATCGCCAACTGCTCGTGCTCCAACGCCTGCGCAAAGCCCGGATACCGTTCGACGCGCAAGACTCGCGCGATGCCTTCGCTCCAATTGACGCCGACGCTGCCTTCGTTCCGATCGTGCAGGTCCTGCATCAACAATTCGGTGCGTGTTGCGTCGAACAACCATAGACCGACGCGGCGCACGCGCAGGAACCAGCTGGCCGTCTTCGTGAGCAGCTGAAACGCCGTCTGCATTTGACCAAGGTAGATGGCCGGTGTGGCCATCAGTCGGATCATCGACTCTTGCTGCGCCTCCACCGTTTCGCGGCGCAGCAGGTCCCGCACTTCGGCGTGTTTTTTCTCGGTGATATTCCGTACGGATACAAAATAGTAGGGCGCACCCTCGTGCTCGACGTAGTGCACCGAGATCTCGACTGGGAAGAGGCTGCCGTCCTTACGGCGATAGGAGGATTCCAGCACGGCGGATGGCCGTTGTGGCCCGGCCCATTGCTCCGGCCAGGGTGTCGTCGTGAAGTGGCGGTCGATGTCGGCGAGTGGGCGCGTGAGCAACTCGGCTTCGGTATACCCGAGTGTGCGGCAGGCGCTTTCGTTGACGGCGACGAGGCGTCCTTCGAGGTCGATCCAGAAGACGATGTCGCTGATGCGGTGCAGGCACCACTGCGACAAGGAATCGAAGCGATGTGTCGACGGGACGACTGGGTCGGATGCTGGTGGTGTCGGTGGTGTCGGCGATTGCGGCTGTGCGGCGCGAGACGAGGGGCGTGGGCTCCCGTCGTTATAGTCGCCTGCAGGCAATGCAAACACAGGAGCGCCGCTCACGGTGATTACCTCGATGCCAAACCCTGCGATGTAGGGAATGCGAACAAGTACTCGCGACTGCCGCGCTCAGCGACTGCGGACGGCGTTACGCCCGCCTTCTTTCGCTCGATAGAGCGCCTGGTCCGCTGCGCCGATCAATTCGCTGTAGGACGTGTCGCGTGTCGGCATCATGCCGGCGATGCCCAAGCTGATCGTGACGCGGGCACCGGCGGTATGCGTGATGTCGAGCGCTTCGACGCGGCGCCGTAAGACTTCCGCAACTTGCGTCGCGCCTTCCGCCGGGGTGCCCGGTAAGACGACCGCAAATTCGTCCCCGCCGTACCGCGCCACCAAGTCGCCCGGTCGATTCACGGCCCCGGTTAATGCGGCCGCGACTTGCCGCAAACATTCGTCGCCCGCTTGATGGCCGTGCGCGTCGTTGTATTCCTTGAACTTGTCGATATCGAGCATGATGAGGGACAACGGCGTCGCCTCGCGCGCGCCGCGTCGCCACTCTTGGTCGAGAAATTCGTCGAACTGGCGGCGATTGGTGATGCCCGTGAGCCCGTCCAGGCTGGAGAGCCGCAGCAGCATTTGATTCGCTTCTTGGAGTTGGCGCATGACTTCGAGGAGTTCTTGCTCGCGCGAGCGCCGACGTTCGATCTCGTGGATGAGGCGCAAGACGGAGCGCACACGCGTCAGCAGTTCCATCTTCGCGATGGGTTTGCCGATGTAGTCCAACGCGCCCGCCGCAAACGCGAGTTGCAGATCGACGGGGTCGGTCTTCACCGTCACCATGATGATCGGGAGGTCGCGCAAACGCTCCACCGCTTTGATTTGGCGGCAGGCTTCGATGCCGTTCATCGACGGCATCACGATATCCATCAGGATCAGGTCGACGGCAGGTGACGACGGCGGATGCCCGTCCAGGCCAAGGTAGCGGAAGGCGGAGGCGGCCGAATCGGCCAGGATGACGTCCGTATAGCCGGACGAGGTCAGGATCGACTTGACCAGGAGGCGGTCGTCGGCCGAGTCATCGACAATCAGAATAGCCATGGTGCGTGCGAAGACTCCTGCGCCATGCGGCCTGTCCGGTCGAATCCCTAGGCAGGATCCGAGGGCGGAACGCGGCGCGGCGCTGTCCGATGCGGTCTCTGTACGCTATCAACTACTCTGGGTAAAGACCAGGATAAAGCCGTTTCGCACAGGGGAGGCAGAGGCCATGGCTGAAGGCGGCTTCGGAATGTTCTTGGACGTATTCCTCGATCTGCTGCCAGTAGCCGTGGTCGTTGCGGATTTTTTTGCAGCCGGAGCAAATGGGGATCAAGCCGCGGAGCACCTTCACCTCGCTGAGCGCGCGGTGGAGCTCCTCGTTCCGCTCGCGGAGTTCGCGTTCGCGTAGCTTGCGGCGGTCCATCTCGTGCTTGAGCGCGAGGGCGGATGCGACACGGGCGTTCAGCTCGACGGTGTTCACCGGTTTGGTGATGAAGTCCATGGCGCCGGCCGCGAAGGCGTCTTGGAGGGACGCGGTTTCCGTCTTGGCGGTGACCATGATGACCGGCACGTCGCTGAGCGATGCCGCCTTCTTGATGGTGCGGCAGGTCGAGACGCCGTCGGAGTCCGGCATCATGATGTCGAGCATAATGAGGTCTGGGGCGATGGGTTTGGTCGAGCCGGCTTCGAGGCCGAGGAATTGAAAGGCTTCGGAGGCCGTTCCGGCCATCAACACATCTTCGTGTCCGGCTTTCCGGAGGACCGTGGCCAAGAGGGCGCGTTGGTCCGGCGAATCGTCGACGATCAGGATGCTCACGGACGTCCTTTCACTGATAGGCGCAATGCGGCAGGTCTAAACGGCCTCAGTCTATTCTCGTAGCAAAATTCTGGCAAGGAGAACGATATATCCTGCGGCGATCAATCAAACCCGGCTCGGACAGGTCACGATCCGGTGTGCAGGCGGCCGGATCGCTCGGATGATTTCTTTATCACGTTTACCTAGGACGTAGCATCTAGGCGCAACGTCGGGAAGTAGTGAAGGACTCGAGGCGTCAGGCCTCGTCGATAGGGCGGCGCGAAATGGACGTAACGCGGATATTACTTCAACTTCGAGCGGACCAACTCGCTGACGACTTTGCCGTCCACCGGCGCGGTGCCGATGGCAGCCATTGTGGCTTTCATGATCGTGCCCATGTCTTTGATCGTCGGGCTACCGGCTTCGCGAATGATTCTATCGACGATCGCCGTCAGTTCATCCTGCGACAAGGCTTTGGGCAAATACGTCTCGATGATGCCGATCTCCTGACGTTCCTTGCCCGCCAGGTCGGTCCGCTGCGCTTTGTCGTACATTTCGATCGACTCGCGCCGTTGTTTGATCAGCGTCGTCATGATGCGGCTCATCTCCGCATCGTCCAGATCCTTCTTGAGTTCGATCTCGCGTTTTTGGAACGCCGCCTTGATCATGCGGATCACGTCCATTCGAAGTTGGTCGCGCGCCTTCATCGCTTGTTGCAAATCTTGCGTGAGACGGTCCGGCAGTGACATAGGGCTCCTTATCGGCTGGGCGACGATGCGAAACGTGGTGCTGCGTAGAGTTCCGTAGAACGTGCAAAAGCATACGCACGTAGGCGAGTCCTGTCAATCCGACGTGTCCGCCTGCCGCCGAAACTGCCGGCGTCGCGCAGGCTCGTGCCATGCTCGTGAAGGTTTGGTACAGTAGGCCTCGGATGGGCGTAGCGGTGAATGTTCGAACGAAGGGAGCGGCCGATGATGTCGATGTTGGGGCGATACAGAACGCCACCGGTCATGATGCTGACGATGGGAACGCTGGTCTTCGCGGTCGCATTTGCTGCAAGCGGCTGCCAATCGTCCGCACCGAAGCCGATGGCGCAGCCGTCTGTGCAAGATGTGAAGCAGAATGCGGATCGGAGTTTCGACCGGCTCAAGCAGGAAGAGCGGCAGGGGATGCCTGCGTCGCCGTCCGGGTACTAACGGCTGAGAGCAGCGTATGCGGCGGGCCGCTGTTGCAACGGCGGCAGGGCTTCGGTACGCTTGTTGCGCAAGATCGGCCGCCCTGGTGGCCTATACACATCGAATAAATCGTGAGGCCGGTGTGGTGAAACGTCGAGCGGACAATCTTGGTGCACGACGCAAGGCGGCGCCTGTCGCTTGCGGACGTCTGCAGGTTGTTGCGTTGCTGGTGTTCGGATTCTCGATGGCCGCAGTCGGGTCGGTCCACGCCGTCGACCTCATGGCGCCGAAGGAGCAGC
Organism: Nitrospiraceae bacterium; assembly: GCA_046351095.1. Classification (GTDB taxonomy): domain Bacteria; phylum Nitrospirota; class Nitrospiria; order Nitrospirales; family Nitrospiraceae; genus BQWY01. Next base: position 1,264,519 of record JAXLZC010000001.1, on the reverse strand, counting down.
AGCAGACCGAAATCGATCAGACGCCGCTTCCCAATTTCGATAAACAGATTCGTGGTGTCCCCCAGTCGCTCTTCACCTGGATCAAAATGGCGAAGGGGTACGAGATCGAGTGGGACTCGTTCGGTCGCCACGGGTGGTACACGCAAGATCCACGGTTTAAGCCGGTCGAGCCGGGCTCGGAGTTCCTGCCGAACGGCGATCCGATTTACATCGTGTTCGAATCCGCGCCGGTGGAAGATCCCGTCCAATTCAGCGCCCAGTGGTTTCTGTTGAAGGATGATGGGGCGCCGGTCGAGCCGGCTCGTGGGCGGGACGTGCTCGAACAGCCGGGCCATTCGCGGTATGGGTTTTTGGAGCTGAAGCCGACCGGCGGCGGGACCTGGCCGACGGGGCGCTATCTTGTGAAGATTTACATCACGCCGATCGGGCAGCAGCCGTTCCATTCGGCCAACCAAGTCGGGACGATGCATTTTCTCGTTCGTGATCCTGCCTCGTCGTTGTCGTCACCCTCCAGCCGCACCGCGCCCTAACGTTTTCACCATGAGACGGGCGCCATCCTGTTATGCCGCTGTACGAATACCAAGCCGCGCACTGTCAGCGTCAACCGGCCTGCTCAGGCCGGAAAGAATATCTCCAGTCTATCAAGGAGCCGGCGCTGACCGCTTGTCGCGAATGTGGCGTGGCGATGGAGCGGATCATGTCCTCGTTTGCCGCGCGCAGCGGCGCCGTCGACGTATCCGGGCCAGCACCGACTGGATTGAACCTCTCCGGCATTCCCGCGCCCGCAACTATGCCACGCCCCGAAGGCCATGCCTGTTCCGGGCACGACCATGAATAACCGACGATGAAGGATCTGAAAACAATGGCTGACCGTGTGAAGGAAACGGATCCGGAGAAGTTGCCGCTGCTCTACGAGCGGTTCCGGGATGTCTGTTTTGTCGAGAAGGAAGTGTGGCTCGAGATTTTTATGCCGCGCGATGTGAAACAAGGCGGCTTGGTGCTGACGCAGGCGCAGCAGCGGTACGAGGTCGAGATCGACGATCCGAAGGTCGAGGCGACGATCGACGCCAACATCCCGATGGGGAAGGCGGCGCTCGGGGCGGCCATTCAGGAATACCGCGTGCACATCACGTTTTATCGGAAGGGTTAGGAAGGGCTAGGAAAGGTTAGGATAGACGCGGAGCCGCTGGTGCGCGGCTCCGCCAGGTCGACCTGCGGCGGTTACTGCTTCAACGCCTTCTCCACATCTTGCACGATCTGGGCGGATAAGGGATTGGTGCGGTGGTGATACCGCGCGATTACCTTGCCGGATCGGTCGACCAAATACTTCTGAAAGTTCCACTCCACTTCGCCCGGGAACGGGCTCTGCTCGGTCAGGTACTGGTACAGCGGGTGTTTGTCTGAGCCCTTTACGCTGATCTTGCTGAAGAGCGGAAACGACAAGCTGTACTTCGTATTGCAGAAGGTTTTGATCTCCGCGTTCGTGCCTGGCTCCTGCTGGCCAAAATTGTTGGCGGGGAACGCCAGAATCTCCAGCCCCTTTTCCTGATACGTCTCGTACATTGTTTCGAGGTCGCTGTACTGCGGGGTGTTGCCGCAAAAACTGGCGGTATTCACTAGGAGCAAGACCTTGCCTTTGAACTGACTGAGTGGCAAGGGTTTGCCGTCGATGTCGTTGAGTGTGAAATCGTAGATGCCTGTCGCTTTACTTGCCGTCATGAGTGCTCCTGCTGTGGTGGATGCTGCGGCGTGGACTTGGCCGAGATCGAACAAATAGCTGGATCCGCATGCGGCGAGACTCGCCAATCCGACGCCCACGGATATCGAACAGAACGACCGTATAGAACTCCACTGTGTGATGCGCATTGAGAGACCTCCCTTGTCGCTGGTTCCGCATGTCATTGCACAGGAAATGCGGAACGGTGATCTGGGCTCGCGTCTATGGTGCGTGGCTGCGAAGTCAAAAGCAACAGGGAGGCGGAGGGAAGACGGCAGACGGAAGATATGACCATAGAAAAGAACGACAAAGAAAACCCGGCTCGCGGGTGAGCCGCGAGCCGGGTTGTAACACTGCGCCTGCGATGCGTCGGTTAGGCCAAGCGCAATTCCCGCAAGGCTTCGATACGCGCTTCGATCGGCGGATGCGTCGCGAAGAGCTGCATCATGCCGCCTGGGCGGCCGGAGATCTTCATCGTCGCCAAGGGATCCGATGCCGGCTCCATCGGGAGCTGCGCCCGTTGGACCCAACCGTCGATCGCCTGCAAGGCGCCGATCATCGCCTCCTTGCCGTAGACCTTTGCGGCGAAGGCATCGGCCGCAAACTCGCGCCGACGCGAATGCCAGCTCACCACGATCATTGCGAGCGCCGACAGGGCGATCTGCAGGACGATATGCACGACCATCGCCAGGAAGGGATTCCCCGCCGACGATTCGCCGTCCCGATCGCTCTGCGGCTGCGCGATCAGCGAGTAGGCCATGTTGCTGATGTAGTGCACGAACGTGTTCATCAACCCCGAGAGGACGGTGGTGGTGAACATGTCGCCGTTGAACACGTGGCCCATCTCGTGTGCCAAGACGCCGCGGACTTCGTTCTCCCGCAGGTTGTTCAAAAGGCCGGTCGACACGGCCACCATGGCATTATTTTTCGTCGGTCCTGTCGCAAACGCGTTGGGATCCGGCGAATTGTAGATCCACACTTCCGGCATCGTAATCTGCAGGCGATTCGCGATCTCCTGCACGGAGCCGAACACAACCTGCTCAGCCTGCGTGTGCGGTTGCGTGATCTGGTAACAGTCCAGCATGGCGCGCGCCATCTGCTTGGAGAACAACAAGCTGATAAAGGCGCCGCCGAAGCCGATGACCAACGACCAGACCAGCAATTGCTGGCTGAAGACGCCGCGCACATCGATGCCGAACGCCGGCAAGATGACGTTGACCAACAACGTCGCCGTAATGGACAGGGTGATATAGATCAGGAAGTTGGCGATCAGAAATAGCCCGATGCCCTTCAACCATTTCATGTGAGACTCCTCCTCCGGTCTGCGCGATCTCTGCGTGGCACCGACCCCAGGCTTCTGTCGTCTATCCCGGCAGCCTTGCCCCTGTGCACGATCCGTGACCGTGTACTGCATGAATAACCTCCGTCGGGCCGGAGGTCAAGTCCCTTGCAATTCCGAAGTCATCGATAGATTAGGCATTTCTAACCAGATTTGAATCTTGACGATCGCCGGCCTCTCCCGCCCTGATGGTCGACTTTGTTGACCCTCCCTGGGCCATCTGTTAGAAGGGCCGCATGTTGCGACGTGGCGTCTTGTGGGTGTTGTTCGCGGTCGGTCTGCTCTGTGGTGGCGAAGGGAGGGCCTTCGCGCAGGCGGGAGGCGATGGCTCTGCGACCGCGGCGGTCGCTGCAGTTATCGGCGCCGACGGCATCCAACGGGCGACACTCGTGCTCGACAGCTATTCGTATACACCGTCCCATCTGGTCGTCCAGGTTAATCAACCTGTGGAATTGACGCTCACCAGTGTCACGACGCTTGTGCCTCACAATTTTGTCGTGAAGGACGGCGGCCTGACGTTGGAGCAAGATGTGAGCCCCGGGAAATCGGTCGTACTCCGCTTTACGCCGACTCAAGTCGGCACCTTTCCGTTTTATTGCGACAAACAGCTCCTCTTTTTCAAAAGCCACCGGGAAAAGGGGATGGAGGGGCTGTTGGACGTCCGCCCGTGACCGCGTCTCCCCAGTCCGATTCGTTCAAGCATCAATTACTCGGCGACGTGCTGAAGCGCGTCTCGCGTCTGTTTTATACGACACTGGCTGTGCTGCCGGCCGACGTGCGCGATCAGGTCGGCCTGGCCTACTTGTTCGCGCGGGCGGCGGATACCATCGCCGATACGGAAGTGATTCCGGTCGAGCGGCGCTTGGAGTTTCTCCTACGCCTGCAGCAGCAATTCGCCTCCAACTCGCCCGATTGGAAAGATATCGCCGCCATCCAAGCGGCGTTGCTCCCGCACCAGGCGTCACAGGGCGAGACGGTGCTGTTGCAGCGCCTGGACGACTGTTTCCGTCTCTTCGAGAACCTCACGCCGCTCGACAAAAAATATATCCGCTGGCTCATGGCGACCTTGCCCAAGGGCATGGCGATGGACCTGAAGGAATTTGCCGCGGGCACGGCCGAACATCCGATTGCACTACAGACGGCGGAAGAACTCGATCGCTACACGTATCTCGTGGCGGGCTGTGTCGGCGAATTTTGGACGGGGATTACCTGCGCGCATCGCCATACGCTGGCTGGATGGGATGTCGAGCAGATGGCGGCCGTCGGGGTGCGCTTCGGGAAAGGACTGCAGCTCACGAACATCGTGAAGGACGTGGCGCACGATCTGCGGCGGGGGCGTTGTTATATTCCGGCGCCGATGCTGGCCGAGGCGGGACTGACGGCGGAGTCCTTGCTTGATGTGAATAATCGCGACAAGTTCCAGCCGGTGTTGCGCGCGTTGATCAAGCAGGCGATGGCCCATCTCGATCAGGGCTGGCTCTATACGATGGCGTTGCCGCGGTGGGAAGTGCGTCTGCGGCTGGCCTGTATGTGGCCGATTTTATCGGCGGGAGAAACCCTCCGCGCCGTGCAGGCGGCGCCGAATCTGCTCGATCCCACGGTGAAGGTCAAAATTCCGCGTAGCACCGTCTACCGGATCATGGCGCTCACGACCGGGTCGCTCGGCTGCGGGTATGTCGGCAGCGCCTACTGGGGCCACATCCGGAAACATATGATCTGAGGGGGCGCAGTCATGTAGGTGCTCTCTAAGATGACAGCGCGAACCGGTTCGGCTAGGCTGCAATTTGTAGAGAGTCGATACTGATCGTGAAAGCCGCCATGAATATCACCGCCGAAATGGTTGCCCAGATCCGAGCAATCGCCGAGCGATTCGGTGCGTTGCTTGTTGTGCAGTTTGGGTCGACTGTACGAGGCACAACGCACGCCGAGAGTGATCTCGATCTTGCCGTGCAATTCGAGGTCTATGATGGCAGGGCTTTTGAGCGTGTGCAGGAGATGCAGGCAGCTCTCCAGAGCGTCCTCCCGGGGCGGCGTGTCGATCTGGCGATTCTAAACCATGCGGACCCGTTGTTTCTCCGCACAGTCGTCGAATCGAGCCGGTTGGTGTATGGGGCAGCAGCGGATTTCGCGCGGCTTCGATTGCGTGCCTTCAAGCGCTATCAGGATTTTTTGCCCTACCTCGCGATGGAGCGGCGGTACGTGACGTCACGGGTTGCGTCGCTGCGTGGGGAGAAGAGGCCGACGTGATCGATCCCACCCTCGTGACGCGGAAAATGTCGCTTATCTTGCAGGCCCTTCCTCGCCTTTCCAAACTCGCCGACTTGCCGCGGGACAGCTACATGAACGACCCGACGCATGAGACGTTGGCGGAGCGGTATTTAGAGCGGACGATCGGGCGCATGATCGACATCAATTTTCATCTGGCGACTGAGTTCGAGCACGGGGTGCCGAAGGACTACTACGATTCGTTTGTGGTGCTTGGGAGTCTCGGTGTGATGCCGCACGAGATGGCGAAGGAGTGCGCAAAAGCCGCCGGACTGCGCAATCCTATTGTGCACGAGTACGACGAGATCGATGCGGCGCGCGTGTACGAGGCGCTCGCGGTCGCCGTTCGGCAAATTCCGCAGTACCTCGAGGCCATTCAGCGGTTCCTCGATCGCAACCGTCCCGCCTGATTCCTCATCATAGTTAGCAGAACGCAGTGCGAATCGTGCCTAACGAAGGAGCGGCTTAGCTCTTCTGCTGCGGCATGAGCAGCTTGTCGCCTTTTTTGTAGACCGCGTAGATGGCCTGGCTCGGGCAAGCGTCCAAACAGAGCCGGCAACTTTCCAAACAACGCGAGGCGTCGAACTTATACGGCGGCGTGGACAGCCAGGCGCCGGTCGGGCAGATCGGTACGCAAATGCCGTGGTGTGCGCAACGGTCGGGGTGGCGGACGAGGTGATCGCGGACGACCATCATGGGTTTGACTCCTTCGAAGAGACCTTGGGAGAAGATCTCGAACATATTTTTTTGCGGGAGACTGCTCATGCCCACTCCTTGACCAGGGCTTTGAGCCGGTCTTTTAATTCGGGGACCAGCGCCATGTTGTTATGGATGGCGCCGACGATATTTTCCAGCCTTGCGGCGCGCAGCGCGGCGAGGTCCTGCTCGATCAGACGGTCGTACTCGGCGTAGGCGTCGCCGCAGGTGGCCGTGAGGTGCGGTCGTGCTGCGGCCAAGCCTTCGGCCAACTCGCGTGGTTCCGGTGTCGGAGCGGCGGCTACCACAAACGATCCATCCGAAAACAGCAGGAGGGCGGACCCTGGCTTGCTGCGCATCGGGATGACCGTCGCGACGGTTTTCCCCTGCGTCGGCTCCCACGCCGTTGTGAGGCCGGGAAACCGTTTCATGAACGCCACTTTTTCGGCGTTCGCTTTCCATTTATCGTGGGCGGCCATGGTGCTGGTGGTGCCGGTGTGTCGATGGACGTGGTGCGGGTGCCGATCAGCGTGCCAATTTCGGTAACGACGTCGGGCAGGGATGGTCGGGCAACAGGAGGCGCGTCACGACCTCACCGCCGACGATATGCCGCTCCATGATTTCGGTTGCGTCCGCCACCGTGTGGACCTGGTACCAGACGCCTTCCGGATACACGACGACGCTCGGACCTTGAGAACAGTGGTCGAGGCACCCGGCTTTGTTCGTCCGCACAATGTTCTTCAAGTTGAGGCGTTTGGCTTCTTGCTTAAAGTGCGCGTGTAGGGCTTCGCTGCCCAGTTTGGCGCAGCAACCGCGTTCGTCATCCGGGCCGCGTTGGTTCGTGCAGACGAACAGATGGCGTTGATACCCTGGCATGGTCGTTACGCCGGTGCGCCCTGCTGCTGAAGCGAGGCCAACAACTGCGAGGCCTCGGCGGCGCTGATCAGCGTCGAGGCGGGCGATGAGACGGCCGCCAAGGTGGCGATTTCCCGCAGCCGCAACTGCGCCCGCTGCCGGTCGTCCGCCTGTGCGAGCGCCGAGGGCTGTCCCTTGGAGAGTTTGTCGAATTCCGCCCGAATGTCGCGGAAATCGCGCTGCAGGTTTTTCAGCATCGAGCAGCTTTCGCAGTACCACTTCGGACTTTGATCCGTCGAGGGCGAGAGCCGGTCGTACACTCGGCCGAAAAAGTCCTTGCCGAGCGAGTATTTCATCAATGCGCCGGAAGCGGCGCCGCACCCGTCGCAGGTTGCGTGTGCTGTCATCGTAGATCCACCGGGTTTGGTGATGGAGGGAAGCGACGAACGATGCTATGAAGATGGTCGGGGCGAGAGGATTTGAACCTCCGACCCCTGCGTCCCGAACGCAGTGCGCTACCGGGCTGCGCTACGCCCCGACTTCTTCTAGTCCTAAAGGATCGCAGTCAGCCCCGTCAAGAGTGCAGAATCGGCCACTCACGCGGGTCGGTACGCTGCCTGCTTTCCACGCCGAAGCGCGTCGCGGATCATAGGGCTTCACCACTCAGGGGTCAAGATCGGATTTGCCTCTTCTGCAGAATTTTTCCCCAGTCCCTGGGCCGAGTGTCGGCTGGGCGCGGCGGGGGAGAGGCGTCCAGCAGGGCCTTCGTGCGTTTCCGGCAATTTCTTGTGCTCTCAATCCCATGTGCTAGTCTGCGAGGAGCGTTGACGATGACGGAACGAGTACGGGCGATGGTGGTGGTCTCCGGGCGGGTTCATGGCGTGGGCTTTCGTGCCTTTACCCACACACAGGCGTCGGCGCTGGGTCTGACCGGCGGGGTGCGAAACCTGCCCGACGGTCGTGTGGAGGCCGAGTGCGAAGGGCCTCGGGCGGCGGTCGAGGCCGTCATCGCGGCGATGCGCCAGGGACCGGCGAGAAGTCGAGTGGACGAGGTCGCGGTCGAGTGGCGATCGGCCACCGGGGCGGAGTCGAGCTTTAGTATTTGGTACTGAGCACCGACAAGTAAGCAGGATCGATTGGCAAGACGTTCGAGGACTGTCTGGAACCCATGGCCTACGCACAACGCAAACGCGCCCGCGTCACAGAAGTCGAAGAAGAACCCGTTGTCGCGGACGAGGCGTCGGGCTGGAGCGAGGAATCCGGGCGTGCCCCGGCCGAGTCGCGCAGCGAGGGCCGCTCCGAGGGGTTCGACACGGTCAAGACCTATCTGAAGGACGTCCGCCGATCCACCCTGTTGAACTTTAAGCAGGAGCAGGAACTCGGTAAACGCGTGATGGCCGGCGACGAGGCCGCCCGGACGCAAATGATCGAGTCGAACCTCCGGTTGGTCATCAGTATCGGCAAGCGCTACATGAACCGCGGATTTCCTTTCGCCGACATCGTCGAAGAGGGGAACCTCGGGCTCATTAAGGCCGTCGAGAAATTCAACTACAAGCGCGGCTTCCGGTTCAGCACCTACGCGTCCTGGTGGATCCGCCAGTTCATCGAACGCGCCATCATCAATCAGGCCAAGCTGGTGCGGCTGCCGGTCCACGTGGTGGAGCGGTTGAATCGCTATCTCGGCGAGGTCGAGAAGTTGGTACACGAGAAGGGGCGCGAGCCGTCGGTCGAAGAAATCGCCGCGCGCACCAAGCTGAGCAAGGAAGACGTCGAAGACCTCAAGCAGCTGGTCCGCACCACCTGTTCGCTCGACAGCCCGATCAGCGACCGCAGCGACACGTTCTTGAAAGATGTCATTGAAGATCCCATGGCGGTCTCTCCGGCCGACAGCGCCGAGGGCGTGCAGCGCCGCGAGGAACTGATGACCTGGGTGACGGCGTTACCCGAGAAGGAAAAATTCGTCGTCATCTCGCGTTTTGGGCTTGATGGGGGCGAGGCAAAAACGTTAGAAGAGATCGGCCGCGAGCTGGGATTGACCCGCGAGCGTGTGCGCCAAATCGAAATGGCCGCGCTGGGACGTATCCGAGCCGCACTGGAACGCCGAACACTCACGCAGGAAGACCTGCTCTAACGCTTAGCCTGATCGGTACGATCGCCTCTGTGAACTACAAAGCTCTGATCCGCGAAGTCCCCGACTTCCCCAAGCCCGGCATCCTCTTCTACGATATCACCACCTTGTTGAAGGATCCGACGGCGCTTCGCGCCATCATTGAGGATCTGCAACGCCCCTTTGTCGACGAACGGATCACGAAGGTCGTCGGGATCGAGTCGCGTGGGTTCATCGCCGGATCCGTCTTGGCGACGCAGTTGAATGCCGGCTTCGTGCCGGTGCGGCGACCAGGGAAGCTTCCCGCCGATACCTACGAGATCAAATACGACCTGGAATACGGTTCCAACGCGCTGTCGATCCATCGCGATGCGATTACGCCGGGCGAGCGGGTGCTGATCGTCGACGACTTGTTGGCGACCGGCGGAACGGCGGATGCCGCGGTGCAACTGGTGCAGCAATTGGGCGGACACGTCGCTGGGTTGGCGTTTTTGGTCGAACTTGCCTTTCTGAACGGCCGTACCCGTCTGCCGGGACAGCGGATCGTCGCCACAGTCACCTATCCCTAGGGAATAGTGCGCTCGATGCTGCGGGCGTCGCCGGGGCCTGTGGGCTCCCGGTCCGAGCGCTCGACGCCTCCAGCAGTCTCGCGATTGTCCGCTGTCGGTGCGTGCGTCGTCGCTTGTCTGTCCGTTCCGACTTACCCTTGTAAATGAAAAAGTGCCGTGCTATAGATGCCGGACTTTTTTCCCCGTCCCCGCTCCGAACCGTTCGCATGGGGCCTCCATGACAACCAAGCCGCAGCCGAAAAAGAAAGCGCCTGTGAAAGCGAAAGCATCCACACCGTCGAAGTCCGTCGAGAAACATGCCGAACCGGTCGCCGCTGCGAAAGCCGTACCGGCGAAGTCCGCGGCGTCCACCGCATCGGCCCCGTCCGTCGGGAAAGATATTGCACGTGTGGCCGCCAGTCTTCAGGCTGGCGACTTTCAGACCCGCCGCGTGATCACACTCACGCCGGAGCAGGAAGCGCGTCGCGATCACTTGCACCGTATGTTGATGACCAAGCGCCAAGAGGTGCTGAAGGAAATCGGCGGCAACCTCGGCCAGTCGGTCACGGAAGATCAGCAGCAGCGTCTCGAATCGGCGAAGGACATCGGCGATCAGGCGTCGATGGATTTGGAGCGCGAGGTGGACATCTCCTTGATGGAGATGCGCAACCGCAAGCGCCAGATGATCGATGAGGCGATGACGCGTCTGGCCGAAGGTACCTACGGCATTTGCGCGGAGTGCGGCGTCGACATCAGCGAAAAGCGGTTGGCCGTCGTCCCCTTCGCGAAGCTGTGCGTGGAATGCCAGGCGCGCACGGAGTTGCTGGAAAAAATCGAGAAGGAAGAAGATCGCGACTAAGTGTCCTCATCCGATGCCGACGTCCGTCGGTACCCATGTGTCTCAGTGCCGGTGTCTCGTGTGTGTCATTCCCACGCAGGTTCCCATCGACTCGGTGTCTCGATTGGTGCGACGGCCTATACGTCCGTCAGCTCCGTGGTAACGAGCCGGATCCTCGTCTATGGCGCAGACCTCCATTAAGCGCGCAGTCATCCTCGCCAGTGGTGGACTCGATTCGACCGTTGCGGCAACCGTGACGAAGCAGGAGGGCTACGCCCTCTATTTCCTCACCGTATCGTACGGGCAGCGGCATCGGCGCGAGCTCGACTGTGCGCGGGCGGTGGGGCAGGCGCTCGGTGTCTGTGACCATCGGATCGTCGAGGTGGACTTGCGGGCCATCGGCGGGTCGTCGCTTACGTCGGACCAACCGGTGCCGAAGGATCGTTCGGCGAAGCAGCGCGAGGGGGAGATTCCCTCGACCTACGTCCCGGGGCGTAATACGATTTTTTTGGCGTTGGCCACCGCCTACGCGGAGACCGTCGCGGCCAGTCGTATTTGTATCGGGGCCAACGTGGTGGACTACTCGGGCTACCCCGATTGCCGTCCGGAATTTCTCCGCGCCTTCGAAGGCGTGGCGCGTCTCGGCACCAAACAAGGGCAGACGGCGCCGCTGGACATTTCCGCCCCGCTGCTGACCCTGTCCAAAAAAGAAATCATCGCCTTGGGCGTCAGCCTGCAGGCGCCCTTGCATCTCACGCATAGTTGCTACGATCCCGACGGGGATGGTATCGCATGCGGACGGTGTGATAGTTGTGTGATTCGTCTGGAAGGCTTCTGGGCCGCGGGGTTGAAGGATCCTGTCCCCTATGCCGTCGGGCGAGCGTCTGTGTAATTGGGCTCGATGATGAGTGTGTGATCGCCGAGGTGTGGTATGCGCGTATCGAATGAAGAATTTTTTATGTATCTCACGATCGCCATCATCGTCTTGGCGCCCTTGACGGCTCGCATCTATCGGAAGATGACGATGAAGCGCACGACCGAGATGCTGCGCGAGCAGTTTGCGCACCCGTCCAGTGCAGACAGCCCGCCGACCCCCGATCCCAAACTGGACGATCACTAGGTCCGTGCCGCTGCGTTTGCCCTACTCACGTCTGCTCGAATCGTTATGACTACCAGAAGATTGATGAATCGATCGATGTTTCCATGCAGTTCAGCCGGTCACGCATGTACTGGAGCAGGCCGCCGTCAGCGCCTGCTCATCGCGCTACTGCTCCCGCTCCTTTTTATTGGCGGGTGCGGGCGATCGGATGCCGAAAAGGCGCCCGCCCCTACGACGGGCGCGACGTCCTCCGCTGCCTCAACTGCGTCGACAGCACCGGAAGACATGCGGAAGGGCGAAGCGCTGTTCCAGACCAATTGTTCGGCCTGCCATGGTGTGAAGGCTGTCGGCACCGGCAACGGGCCGCCGCTGGTGCACAAGATCTACGAGCCGAATCACCATGGGGACATGGCGTTTCAGCGAGCCGCGGCAAACGGTGTGCGCGCGCACCATTGGCAGTTCGGCGACATGCCGAAAATCAATGGCGTGAGCACGGCCGATGTCGACGAGATCATTCGATACGTGCGGTGGCTGCAGCGCGAAGCCGGGATCAACTGATCGGCGCACGCGATCGTCTCTCCCTCCCACTGCCTGCGGCCATGGTCGCCCCGCGTTGACTTTGGGAATTTCCGGTCGGTAAGCTTCTAGCTCTAGCGTATGGAGCCGACGCCGAACGCGTCGCCCACACAATCTCGACGCATCATCTGCCACAGGGAGGTTGTTATGCACACAGTCCATCCGGCAGTCGTCGCCCTGGTACTGGCGTTGGCCGCCGGGACGTCGGGGTGCGCGTTGACATCTATCGACGCGGGCCATGAAGGTGTGTTGGTCGAAAAACCTGTCTTTTTAGGGCACGGCGGGGTCGATCCCGTGCCGGTCAAAACGGGACGGCAATTGGTCGCGGCGACCACCCAAGTTATCGATATCGATGTGCGGCCGGTGCAGTACTCCGAGCACTTTGACATCATCTCGTCGGAAAACGCGCCGGTCTCGTTCGACGCGTTCATGATCGCCAACGTCATCGAAGGGCGCTCCCCCGAATTGATCAGCCGCTTCGGCCCGACATGGTACAGCCAAAACGTGAAGGAAGCCTTCAGGACGGCGGTGCGCGAGGAAGTGCAGCGGTATCCGCTCTTCCAATTGACGACGGATCCGACCACGCGCACCAAGTTGCAGGAAGCGATCGCGAATCAGGTGCGGGTGAATATTTTGGAGAAGCAGCAGATTCCTGTGCGGTTGAATCGGATCGTCGTCGGCAGCATCTTGCCGCCGAAGGGGGTCTTGGAGCAGACGGCGCAGACGATCATTCAGGAACAACGCCGTATTACGATGGTGGAATTCCAGAAGGCGGAAGAGGCCCGCGAAAAGGCCGAGAAGCAGCGCGGTATCGCCGACCGGGCCTATCGCGAAGCGTTGGGATTGACGGCGCCGGAGTTTGTCGACTTGCGCCGGATCGAAGTGCAGAAGGAGGTCGTTCAGCACTCGCCGACGGCCTTGACCGTCATCATGGGATTGGAGCGGGTGGGACTGAATCTACCGCCGGCGACGCCGGCGCAGTAATCGCTGACAGGATTCTGATTCGATATGAAAAAGGGCGCAAAGGCTGTCGGCCTTTGCGCCCTTTTTTTTTGTGGGGTGAACTGCGAAGCGCCGGTCTATTTCGACAACCACACACGCCAGCTCTGCGTACCCGCCGGTTTTAGGACTTGCCGTGTTCCGATCTCGCCCGGATTCATCACATCGTCGCCGCCGCTGGTCAGCCTGGCGGGGAGCCGTTTCGCTCCGAGGCTTTGCCCGCGCGCGTCGAAAAATTCCACGCGGATATCCGATTCGTCCCGCAACGAGCCCTGATAGGCGGTGCTCAACCAATCCAGCCGACGCAACGCCTCATACGCGATCAACAGAAACCCGGCTGTGTCGTCCGTGACGGAGAGCAGGCGGAGCGCCCGGTTCTGGTCCATCGACGGTTTCGCCGTATCGACCGGGCCGACGACCTGCGCTTTTGTGAGCGACACAACGGCAGAGGGATCGAGTCGGCCGGTCACCTGGCAACTGGCCACCGAGCCCTCGATATGTTGTTCCACAATCTGGACGTCCGTCAGCGCGTCCTTTCTGACGGTGTCAACCAACGTACGGAGCAGTGGACTGTCGACAAGATGCGCCGTGGCTTCGCGAAAGACCTCGGAGCGGCTGACGGCCGCACGCGCCGCCTGTTCGCAGGCATAGGTCTGGGCCGACGCGTCCGTTTGCGGTTTGCGAAAGGCATACCGGTAGTCGCCGTGGACCTCCGTGCCCGCCGCCCAGGCGGTACTCACGAGAGGAATCAGCAAGAGCGCGCCGCTTAAGGATAGCGGCCAGGTCGAAGGCATCGACCGGGTGCGGACTGTGTTGGTATCGAGATGTCCGAAGGAATCGGACCTGTGGAGTTGGGGCTGTACCACGCGCGTCGTGTTGGACATGGGACCCTCCATCACTGGAACACGAGGTGAGTCGATATGATACCAAGCGTCTTGCGCTTAGGCCAACTCGTGGAGCGCGTGCCGTGACTTCAAGAGGGTGACCAGGGCCTTGATCGTCAGCGGCGAGTTCCCCTCTGAGCGGTTGTTCACGAGCACGTAGGGGCGCCGACCGCCGGCCACCGCCTGTTCGATTAAGGCGGCCGCGTCGTCCCGCATCGTCGGGATCGGCGCCACAAGCCGATTGTAGGGTTTGTATCGATCTACCGCGGTTTGAAATCGCACCCCGCGCGGCGTCAGGAGCCGTGTCACGACGGTGGGTGCGGTGAACGTCCCGCCGAGTTGGCGATGTTGGTCGGCCAACGATGGCATCGCCGTCCAGTGGTTATAGACGTGCGCGACCTCTGTGCGTTCGAGTATCGCGCGATACCGCGAGGCATTGGGGGCATTGAGCAGGGTCTGCTCGCGGATTTCGACGGCGTAGCGGTAGGTGTGCGGCAAGGCGCTCAAGAATCCTTCGAGGCGATCGAGGAATAGTTCCGGGGCAATGCCGGTCCGCTGAAATTCGAACAGGAAGACACCCAGCTTGTTGCCGAGCCCTGCGGCGGTGGGACCGGCGACCATGTCGGTGAAGAGGGTGGCGTCGAGAAACCGTGGGTTCACCGTCCCTTGTTTGTCGCCGTATCGTGGAATAGCTGCGAAGGTCGGGATCGTTAATTCTTCCCAGACCTTGAGGCAAAACTGAAAATCGTCGGGCACGAGGTCGGCGTATCGTTGCCATTGGGCCCTGGTCGGTGGGCGGTAAAAACTGTGATCCACCCCGACGGTGCCGAAGAGGCGTGTGCCTCCGACGGCATAGGTTGCGTACTCGGCTAAACTCTCGCGGCTGAAGCGTGCCTCCGAATAATCGCGTTGGTAAATTTGCCCCTTCCAGCCTTCGTAGGCCCACGAACTGGTCCCGAAGCGGACGCGCGGCCCATCTGGACCCGCATATACGAGATCGTTCGTGGGGACATCGGTCGAGGTGGATGCCGCTGGAGCAGGCGTTGGGTCGTTGGTGGAGCGTCTATTCGAGCGCCGAATTGCTTGTGTCCGCGCAATTGGCTGCGACGCGGCGGATCTGCCGCTATCGCCGAAGTCGCCAAATTCGAGCGCCAATTGATCGGTCGCCGTGGCCGCATCGACAGTCGTCTCAGGCATCCAATCTGTATCGTTCATCGCTTGACACCGTAGGGGGCTTCTCTCAGACTTCTAGCACAATGCTTTCCGAAGAACATAGAACATTGCTGGGGCATCTTGCGCGCGCCTACGGAATGGGCGACGCGTATTTCGATATTTGGGGTGCGCAGCATGTTGTTTCGGCGGAGACGCAGCAGGCCTGTTTGCGGGCGATGGGGGTGGTGGTCGACACGGTCGATGACCTCCGTCGGTCGCTGGCCTGGTTGCACGAGGACTATTGGACGACGCTGTGCGATCCCGTTCTCGTGGTGCAACATGGGCGCCATCGGCAGCCGCTTCGACTTCGGCTGCGGAGCGAACCCTTCCACGATGCCGCATGGACAATTCGCTGGTCACTGCAGAGTGAACCAGGTACCCCGGTCGACGGCAGTGAGGTGGGGAGCCTTCAGCGTACGGGCACGATCGGTCCTTCCTGCAGCATCCTTGAAACGACGTATGTCGACGGCGTTCGCTACATCGCGATCGGATTGACGCCGCCCGACGACCTTCCCGACGGATACTACCGCTGGACCATCGAGGTGCGGGACCGATACGGGCATGCGACGCGAACCGGCGTCTGCACGCTGATCGTCGCACCCGAGACCTGTTATGTCCCGCGTGCCGTCACGGGCGAACGTCGCGCCTGGGGGATCTGGCTGCAGTTGTATGCCTTGCGGTCGACGCGGAATTGGGGCATCGGGGATTTTACCGATTTGCATGCCGTCACCGAATGGGTTGCGCGTGAACTCGGCGGCGGGGCCGTCGGCGTGAATCCCTTACACGCGTTACAAAATCAGCGGCCGTACCATATCAGTCCCTATGCGCCGGATAGTCGCAGCGCCCTCAACGAGATTTATCTCGATGTGGAAGCGGTGGCGGACTACGCCTCGTGTGAGGCGGCACAGCAGTGTGTGCGGAGCGAGGCCTTTCAATCGCGTAGGGCCGCTGCGCGCGCGCGCGACGTTGTCGACTATGACGAGGTCGGTTCGATGAAGCGCGCCGTTATGGAGCTGTTGTATCGCCAATTCCTGAGCGATGCCTCGGACGACCGACGCCGAGTGTTTCGCGACTATTGTGACGCACAGCGTGCCTGGCTCGACGACTATGCAACCTATCGGGCGTTGAAAGAAGTCTGCAGCCCCGATCCGGCGGCGCCGATCATCTGGCGCGATTGGCCGATAGAGTATCGACATCCGCGCAGCCCGCAGGTCGAGGCATTTCGTGTGCAGCATCGGGAACGTATCGGGTTTTTTCAGTACGTACAATGGCAGGCGGAAGAACAACTGGCCGCAGTCGTGCGCACGACCGAAGCCACCGGCATGGGTGTGGGGCTGTACCACGACTTGGCGCTCGGGAGCGACGCCTACGGCGCCGAGGGCTGGGTGCTGCAGGATGTGTTGGTGCGTGAGGTCGACTGCGGGTGTCCGCCCGACGCCTTTTCGTTGGACGGTCAAAATTGGGGTTTCCCGCCGTTTCACCCCGTGGCGCTCCGTCGCGCGGCCTACGGTCCGTTGATCGCGCTGTTTCGCCAGGCGATGCGGCGCGGCGGCGCCTTGCGGTTGGATCACGTCATGTGGTTGTTCCGCCTGTTCTGGATTCCCAAAGGTAAAAAAGCCGATGCGGGTGTCTACGTACAGTATCCGCAGGACGAGATGTTGGCCGTTCTGGCGCTCGAAAGCCAACGCGCGCGCACGCTTGTTATCGGCGAGGACCTCGGCACGGTGCCCAAATGGGTGCGCGAGGTGCTGGGCCGTCTCCGCGCCTTTTCCTATCGTGTGTGGTACTTTGAGCGCCACGCGGACGGTCGATGGAAAGGCCCGCAGGACTATCCGCAGGATTCGCTGGCCGTGGCGACGACGCATGACTTGCCGACGCTGCTTGGGTTTTGGACTGGGGACGACCTGGCTATGCGTGTGCGTCTCGGATTGTTCTCGGACGAGGCCGTGCAGAAGCAGCAACAAGCGGCGCGGGACGCGGATCGCCGTCGGATGTCGGACGGGTTGCGCGAACATGGCGGCTGGACGGCCGCCTCAACACCGGTTGCCGCGTCGGGACAGCCTCCGGACGGGCTCGTGGAGGCGGTCCATCGATTTCTTGCGCGGACGGAGTCGCGGCTGGTCTTGGCGAGCCTGGACGACTGGACGGGAGAGCAGGCGCAAGCGAACGTGCCGGGAACGGTCGATGAATATCCGAATTGGATGCGGAAGCAGCAGCTCTCCGTCGAAGCACTCGTGAACGACGATGCGTGCCGTCGCCTCGCGGCGGTTATGGTGGATGAACGTGGACGCGGGAGCGCCGCCTCGCCTGCGCAATCGGAATCGTCGCGTCAAGCTCACACGCCGGCGCCATCCCCATCACACACGATCTCGGAGCGACCGCCTCTCTTATGACTCCCAGACGTCGCGCAGTCCTGATCGTCGCGGCGCTCTTGTTTGTCGCCATTGTCGTGGTCGAGTCGCTGGTGCCGGCCAACGTTGTCGCCGCATACGGGTATGTCCTGCCCATCCTCTTGGTCGCCACCACGCGCAATCGTCGACTCGTCTATGTCACCCTGCTCGTCTGTATCGCAGCAACCTACATCGCGCTGGCGCAACCGACGAAGCCCGGGCGATTTATGTCCGCCGTGATCAATCGCACTGTCGTGGTGGCGGTGCTCGGTGGCGTCGCGACGATGGGCGTCTTGTGGGAAGAGCGCAAGGCGCGCGAGGAGGCGGCGCAGGCGGCCTTGGCGTTGCAGTCGGAAAAGTTGCTCCACGCGAATACGCAGTTGGTCGAGGTGAAGGACGCCCTGGCGCGCTCGGAGCGTCTGGCCGCCGTTGGGCAACTCGTCGCGTCCGTGGCGCACGAGGTCGGGACGCCGCTCCATTCGATCGCGTGGCATGTGCAGGCCCTGCGCGATGTCGTGCCGGAAACGCCGGAAACGACGAAGCGACTTAATACGATCGAGTCGCAGATCACGCGCGTCGTGAATATCATTCAAGATCTGCTCAGTGCGACGCGTCGCCGAAAGCCGACGCCGATCTGGGCGCTGGCCATGCAGTTGCTGCAGACCGTGTCCACGCTGATGGAGCCGACGTATCTCGCCAAGGGCGTGACCTTACAGGTACGTTGTGTCGACGAAGGCCTGCGTTTGTGGGCCGATCAGGCGCATATGCAGCAGGTGCTGGTGAATTTGCTGTCGAATGCGTTGGCGGCGACGGCCACCGGCGGCACCGTGACGATGGCTGCCGAAGAGTGTGCCGTCGATGCGACGACGCGCGAAGGCTGGCCGCCGGAACATGGGGCGCCTCCCGATCGCATCGCCGTGCTGACCGTGACCGATACAGGTGTGGGCATTACACCGGAGAATTTGCAGCGGACGGCTGAGCCGTTTTTTACGACGAAGGAAGTCGGCAAGGGCAGTGGACTCGGCTTGTTTCTCAGTCGCGAGATCGTGAAGGCGCACGGCGGGCGATTGCGTATTGCCAGCGAGGTGGGCAAAGGGACGACGGTGATGATCGAGCTGCCGGCTGGCGCGCCGACGGCGCCGGATGGAGCGACCGATGCGAGTACCGACACATACACGTCGGTATAAGTATTGAGTGTGGTCGAGCGTCTTGTCGAAAGCGGACAGACAGTGATGATGCATCGGATGTATGGAGTGAGGTGAGGGGTTTATGCCGTTACGGGCAAAGATTCTGGTCGTCGATGACGACGAGGTGGCGTTAGAGTTGTTGGTCGAGGCGTTGGAAAAGGCCGGCCATTCCGTCGAGAGTTTTACCAACGGGGCGGACGCCATTGCGCGCGGTAAACGAGGACCGGTCGATCTCGTCTTGACCGACATTCGTATGGGGTCGGTGGACGGGTTTCATGTCTTGCGCGAATTCAAACGGATGGCGCCGGATACACCGATCGTCTTGTTGACGGCGTTTGGGTCCTTGGAAGGTGCGGTCGAGGCCATCAACCAAGGCGCGTACGATTATTTGGCTAAGCCATTCAAGCGCGAGGATGTGAACCTGGTCGTGCAGCGCAGCCTTGAACATGCGAAGTTGATGCGTGAAAACGCGCGGTACCGCGAGGCGTTGCAGGACGGCGCCGTGTTGACTGGTTTGGTCGGCAGCAGCCCCGCGATGTTGGAGGTCTACAAGTTGGTCGCGCGAGTGGCACAGGGGAAAAGTACGGTGTTGATCGAAGGGGAGAGCGGCACGGGAAAGGAATTGGTGGCGCGGGCGATCCATTCGCACGGTTCGCGGCGCGAGCGGCCGTTTATTCCCGTGAATTGCGGCGCCCTGCCGGATGCGCTGCTGGAATCCGAAATGTTCGGTCATGAGAAGGGCGCGTTTACCGGCGCGATGGGGACCAAACACGGACTTTTCGAGACGGCGGACGGCGGTACGCTGTTTCTCGATGAGATCGGTGAGCTTGGGATGCCGCTGCAAGTGAAGCTCTTGCGTGTCATGCAGGACCAGGAAATTCGTCGTGTCGGCAGCAATACGTCCACCAAGGTCGATGTGCGGTTGATCGCTGCCACGAATCGCGACCTTGCGGCGATGGTGAAGGAAGGGAAATTCCGCGAGGACCTCTACTATCGACTCAACGTCGTACGCTTAAAGTTGCCGCCGCTACGCGAGCGCCGCGAAGATGTGCGTATGCTGGCAGAGCACTTTCTGCGTAAATATGCCGGGAACGGCGAGGCGGCGGTACGGGCGTTTTCCAAGGAGGCGTTGGTGTGCCTCGATCAGTATCCCTGGCCGGGCAACGTCCGTGAATTGGAAAATGCAGTCGAGCGCGCGGTGTCGTTGACGCAGGGACCGGTGATTTTACCGGAGGACTTTCCCGAGCCGGTCCGGAACCCCGCTGCCGCTGCTGCGGAACGTCGTATGGCGCCGGGCCAGACAGCGCCGGTATCCCCCGCTTCGACGACTGTCGCTTCTGGTGCGCCCGCATCGCGTCCGGACGAGGCTGCCGATACGTTGGTAACGCTTGAAGAGGTCGAGCGCCGCCATCTGTTGCGGGTGCTCAAAGAAATGAAAGGGAACAAGGTGAAGACTGCCAAGATCCTTGGCATTGACCGACGGACGTTGTATCGAATGGCGGAGCGATTTGGGATCGACCTCGGGGAAGATCCTGAGGCGGGCGAGAACGCTACAAAACCTGGAGGTGCTGTTTGATCTGCCGGAGATAGGTTTCCGGGCGCTGCGCCATGGGCGGCTCGCCCTCCTGCCAACCGTGCCAGAAGGTCGCCTTTTCTTCCTGCTGCACATCCAGAGACAGTTTGCTCGAATCCGGCGAGAGCGCCGTGACGCGCGCATCCGCCTTTGTGCGTCCCACGCCGAGACGAAATCGCAATAACCAATCCCAGGGCGAGGGCGTTTCGCGACGATATCCGGTCGTCAGCGTGACATCCGGGTCGCCGGTCGCATCCACGCTGTAGCCCGCCTCCGTCAGGACCGCAATCGTCGCATCGCGCACCTGCGCCGCCGACACATTAAAGGTGGCTTCACGAGCGACGGGCGAGTCGTCCGGTGCGCGATGGGCGCATCCGGTCACAAGCAGGAGCAGGAGCGAAGCTGTGAGGAACGATTGGGACGAGTGCCGAGCGAACGTCAGGCGTGCGAACGGGGGCGTCATCGTGGTCGAGGTTTCGTCGGCTGCGGGTCCTGAGGTTTGTCCGCGGACCCCGTGCCTTCAAGTCCGAGTTTATAAATCAGGTGCGTTTCCGTCTCCGAGACGCCAGGGAGCGTGCTGAGTTTTGTGCGGACCAGCGAGGTTAATGCATCCTGGTCTGCAACCTCGACGACGGTAAAAATATCCGGCTTCCCCCAGCAGGGGTCGATGACCTTGACCTCGCGAAACTGCGCCAGCGCCCGGACGACATCTTTCGTTTGGCTGGCCGACACGGTGATCAACACGTACGCACGATCGGCCATGGTCACTCCTTCGCGGCGCCGCCGACGGCAGCCCGCATGGCGACGAACGGTGATAGACAGTAACGGAGGGTCGGCATGATGTCAATTCTCTCGGGCAGCGCGCACTCGATGCACCAACGCACGCGCCGGTATGGCTCGATTATCGAGGATAAATGATTGTGTCGATGCGGATCGTGAGGTCAATACCGCGCAGTTCGGCCTCGAGGCTGCGCGGGTTGCCGATGCGACCTTCCGGATCGTAGATGAAACACACGAGCCGCGCGTAGCCGTTCGGTTTAGCCAATTCCTGACAATCGAGCAGCAGTTGCTGGCCGAGTTCTCGCGGGCCGACGCCGGACTTGGTTTTTTTTGCGACGATTCCCAATCGGAGGCTTGGGAGCACGAGAGCCACACTTGGCGACGACACCGGGTACGACGGCGTCCATTCCTGCGGGGCCACTTCGTCCAACTCGTAGCGCAACAGTGCGTAGAGGAGATCCTGGACGTCGCGGTCGTCCTCGACGTCGAGTGTGGCACGATACTCGCCGCGGAGCCTGAGTTGTCGCGCGATCGTATGGAAGCGTGCGCAAACTTTTCGAATGATGGTGTCTGTGTCGTGATGTTCGTCCCGCTCCGTTGTCGGCTGCGTGGCGGAGGGCACGTCCGCGTGTGGCGGCTCTGGTTGCGGTGTGACAGATACGATGGGCGATGGTTGCATAAGGGGCCTCGGGGTCGAAACCTGCGCTTCCGCCGGGAGGATGGCGGCCCGATCCTGCTCACGGGAGTCGGGTGCGATGGGCGTCGTCGGACGAAGAGTCGTCGGGTGCGACGCTGGCGAAGGGCTGGGTTGCGAAGCCGAGGCCTGGATCGGGGCGACCGCCTGGTCGCCCGTAGTCGGCGCGGCTGCTGATGGCGCTGGATGTTTCGGTTGTGCGACTGGTGTCGGTTCTGGTGTGCGATTCGATGTCTCGAGTTTCGCCGGTGCAATTTTTGCTGCCGGAGGTGTCGGGTTCTTCTCGAGGACGGGAGTTGTAGTGATCGTCGGAGTCGGCGAGGGGACCGTAGCTGGAGCGGATGCGACGGTTGGTTCCGGCGACGGCCGTGAGGCCGTTGCCGCCGAAGTCACAGCTTCTGGTGACGGCGACGCTGCAGCAGGTGCTGCTGGAGGACCGCCCATGAGTTCACGTCGCTTCTTCCCCAATTCGCCGGCCAACTGTTTGAGCTGGGCGATGGTTGCGGCCACTTCCTCCGGCGACGACGCGGCCAGGCGGTACTGCTGCCAGAGCTGCATCTCGGGCGACTTGTCGCTGAAGGCCAACTTCGCGCATTCGCGGACGTGCAACTCCACACGGGCGCGGACGGCATCGCGATAGGGGAACCCTTCCTGCTTGAGGTCTTCCACCTGCGGCAATAATTCCTCGAGTTTGCCCAGGCTGGTCGTCAGCGCGTCGACTGGCGACGACTGTTTGGTGCGAGTACGGGCGTCTTTAGCGACGGGTCGTGCCATGGGACGGGATCGGTATCGGTCGTGTGTTCCGTAGGACGCCGAAGAGTACGCGTCTTGAAAAAGTCTAGCCGAGGGTCGGAGAACCGGCAAGAAACTCATCGTTTTGTGCAGCGCCTGTTCGGCGTGCCGTTCGATGACTGAGGGGGAAACTGTGTTGAGATAGGTAGGGGTACGTGAACAATGGCTGCGCGTGGTATGGCGGTGCTTACTCGGAGCTACCGTCGTACTCCGCGCGAGCGGCGAAGAGGGTGTGGCGGTGGTCTTTCATCAATTGGGCTAGCTGCGCTTTGCCGCCGTTTCCATACCGAATAAACTCCAGCCCAAATTGATCGTCCTTAGCCCAGCGAACCATCGCGACTGCCACCACGATGGGCGTGGGCGACGTCGGCATCTTGATTTGGAGCGACACGTAGGAGCCTGGCGCGAGGACCGTCTGGCTGGCGATGGCGCAGCCTGGGCCCGAGAGGTTCACCAGCGTACCGCGCCCAACGGTGGCGTCTCCCAAGAACTGTACGGGAAAGCTGGCGTCCATCCGAGTTTTTGAGCGCTTGCGCATGGTGGCGGTCCTTATGCGATCTACCCAGGTCGATGTCGCCGTGCCGGAAACACTCGACTCTGGAAAGTGTAGCAAATGACCAAGAACTGGCTAGGTCGGCGTGGTCGGATGTGTGAGAGCTGCTATAGAAATGTCGGGGCTGCTCAGGAAGTGCTTTGAGGGCTGTGGGTGCACGAGGAGCGTGTCTGACGGCGAACCCCTTGATAGGCAAGGGGAAAGGGTTGGTGCCCCCGACACGAATTGAACGTGCGACCCGCGGTTTAGGAAACCGCTGCTCTATCCAACTGAGCTACGGGGGCGTGCGCGTACGATACTGAAACGCCCATGGCAAGTCCAGCACTGGCGAGGCCACACTCAGGAGATGTTGCTGAAACGGCTGTGAAGCGAGTGAACGGGGATCGGCGCGGTCAGGCGAGAGGCCGGCGGGTTTGCCAGCGCCGACCTCTCGAAGAATCGGCCCACGCTTACCGGTGGGTGGTCGTGTCGCGTTGGCAGCTGGATTCCGCCAGGAGCCGTTGGCCGGCCGTGGCATTGCTCGGGATGCGGGCCATGCAGGCTTCCATCGAATCGCCCTGCGTACCGGCAGACGCGCGATCGCCGCTCTTGCTCGTGGCCATACCGGAAATCGTCTGGGTGTAGGCGTCGTTGCTGCGGCAGGTTTGCTCGGCCACCATACGCGCGCCATCGGTCGAATCCTTCGGAATACGCGCCAAACAGGCTGCGAGCGAGTCCGCCATCGCTGCGGTCGCGCCACCCTTCCCGGCGCTTACGGCGGCCGGTGTGCTGCTCGACCCGCCACCGCTCTGCATCGCGCCTTGCTCGGATGCGCAAGCGCTTAAACTTACCAGGCCCAGGAGTCCTAAGAACCCCGAGACCATCACTCTGCTGTGCGTGCGTGCCATGTGTCCTCCAACGCGAGTGGAATGTGAACGGATAAATCGTGCGCCTCTATATACGATCTGTCGCATGGGCGCAAGTTATTTGGCCGCCGGGCCGGAAGTCGTGGCAGGCGAGGTGGCGGCTTTGACCAGCGACGTCTTGGCCGGAATTTGATCCACGATGTCGGCACGTGCCTGGTAGATACCGGTGAGCCCCTGGCCCTTCGCATAGACGAGCCCGTTGGCTTTGCTGCCCAAAATCAGGCGAGCGGTTTTCCCGTCGCGACCGGTCGCGGTGAACTCCGCCGTCGGCGAGGCCAGTCCGTAGGGGGCCAGTGCGCCGGGTTGCTTGATCTCGCGCATTTCGGCCGGGAGATTGACGACGCGGCTAACGAAGAGTTCAGCTGCTTCTTGGGTCAATTTGGTTTCGGGCTGGTCTTCCAGCATCCATTCGTTGTGTTGGCGGATCAACGCGTACTGCTCCTCGCGGGTTTTCACATGCAGCATGACGATGTCGGGCAAGTCCATCCCGAGTAACCGTTTGTCGCGCAGGGTGAAGAGATCTTTGGTCAGATCCCGGATGTCGCTGGGACTGATCCGAAACAATGCCGGTTGCCCCACGATTTCGGCGAAGGCTTCGCCGGTGGACGGATTCGGCTGGTGCAACTTCAGAACTTGATCGGTGCCGCCGCCGTGGATCGTGATCGTCGCGAGCGGTTTGGTCAACGAGGGCGTCAGCGCGTCGCGCTCGGGGCCTGGGTCGATGATGCCCAACGCCTTCACGTCGCTCAGGCGATACAAAAAGGCGCGCACTTCGCTTTGGTCGGCGTTACTTTCGATCGGTGCGCGGATCGTCCAGCGTTTGGTCGGCTTTTCTGGGACGAGGTAGAGCACGATTTCGGTCGGCGGATAGTTGAGCCGTACACGGTCGATCTGCGTTTGGTCGACGCGCAAGATTTCCTTGCGCCGAAACGTCATGACCGACTTGTTCAGAAAGTCTTTGGCCGCAAGGTCGGTCAGCAACACCTGTTTGTCGCTGTCGCGCAGGACGTATAACGTCGACGAGATCGGGCCCGTGTCGCCGATGGAGAAGGTTTCCCGCCTGTCCTTCGTTTCCACGGTAATGACGGCAGCAGGTTTCTCCAATCCGAATGGGCTGAGTGCCGCGGTCGACTCCGCGACCGTTCGCGATACTTTCCCGAGCACGAGGCCACGCACGATGGTGTCTACCTCGCGAGGGTCGGCGTCGGCTTGCACGGGCGAGGTCAGTTTCCAGTCGCGGCGCTCGTCGCGAGCGAGCACCACGGTGCCGACGGCCGAGCTCACGGTCAGCTTCGCGATGTCCATCTCCGGTAGCGCAAGCAACGTGGCGGTAGTCTTCGCCTGTTGTTCGACCTTGGCTTCGTTCGGGAATTCGACGAAGTAGAGGTAGCCGGCCAATGCGAGCAGCACGAGGGCCATCAGGATGGTGGAGGCGTAGCGTGTCATGGCGAGTCGCCTACAAGCGGCGGCGGCGGCGCCATACCGTCAGGCCATAAAAAAAGACGCTGGCCGGGAGCAGGATCACCTGGAGCCAGAAGAGCGCAGAGGCTTGCATCGGGTTGGGAGTAAACGGACGGAAGGCCGGTTCCTTGGGCGTGATCGACACGAGATCGCGCTCTTGGGCCAGCCAGCCGATCATATGGAGGAACAGGTCGGTGTTGCCCGCAAAGTTCAGATACGTATTCGACGCGAAGGTGGAATTGCCGACGATCAAGACTGCGGGATTCGGCTGTCCCTCCGCCGGCTTTTGTTTCGGCGTCAGCGCGGCCGCGATCGGCAACGGGCCTTGGATATCTTTTTCAGCCGAATAGGCGACCACCTGGCCCTGCAGGTCGGTCTCGGCCCAACTACGCGGCGAGGTGCGCGCCAGCGGGACAAATTCCCAGTCCTTTGCCGCTTCGTCCTTAAACGTGAGGTGTTGTGTCGTCGGCATCAAGGCGGCGGCCGATAGGTCTTGCGTGATTTCGTGTTCCGTAAAGGTGCGCACCAGTAAGGTCGTCAGATCGCCTTGGGCAAGACGATCTTGGAGGTCGACGAGGACACCAGGGCCGACGCTGACGCCCCAGGCGGCCAAGAGGTCGCCCATGTCGGTGGTCGTATCCGGGTCGAGCATGACAAGGAGACGCCCGCCCTTTGCGACGTAGTCCTTGAGTCGCGTTTTTTCTTCCGCCGTCACACGTCGCTGCGGACCGGCCACGACGACGACGCTGGCCTGTTCCGGTACACGCGATTCCTGAAGCAGCGAGAGCGGCGCCACATCGTACCCTTGTTTGGTCAACGCTTCTTTCGCGCCGTCGTATCCGTTCCGTTCGCGATCGTTCAGGCTGTGCTCGCCGTGGCCTTCGAGGAACAAAATTTTCTTTTTCGTCCCGCGGGTGATGCGAATGATGGCGCTGGTCAGCTCGGCTTCGGACGGCGTCGTCACTCGAACCGTTTCGGTCCCGGATTCCACGACCGCGGTATTTAAACGAGAGATGCCGCGTTTTCGCGCTTCGTCCGGCTGGCGCTCGGGGTCGATGAACGTGACTTTCAGTCGATCGCTGGCGCCCCGGTAACTTTCCAGTAAGTCGCGGTAGATATTGAAGCCTTGGCTGCGCTCCTGCGCAAACACCGTGACGCTCACGTCCTGTGAGAGGCCGCGCAAGACTTTGTGTGTCTGCGGCGCGAGGGAGAAGGTTTGCGTTTCGGACAGGTCCCAGCGCTGCGAATGGCGTGCGCCCAGGAAATTGACGATGCCGAGCACGGTCACAAACAACACTGTCAGAACGAGGCTGTTGGCGCCGAGTTTGGTGCTGCGGCGCGTGGCGTAGGCGCTGATCTGTTTCCAGCGTAGCGCGAGATAGGCGACGGCGCAGCCGAGCGCGATGAGTTCGCAGAGTCCGATGACGACGGTCTGGTGCGGGACGACGGTATAGAGGACGAGGCCTGCGATGGCAGCCAGTAGGCCCAACGCGCCGACGACCGGAGCGAAGCGGCTCATTTCCATCGCTGCGACTCCACGACGCGATGCGCGAGGAACAGCATCAACGTCATGCCGGACACAAAATAAATCAGGTCCTTGGTGTCTACTAACCCGCGAACCAAGCGATCGTAATGGTCGATGAACGAGAGGTAGGTGATGACATGGCCCAGCGGTGTGTCGCCCATAAGCGAGCCGACGGCGCCGAGCAGCCAGACGAGGATCAATAGGCCGAAGCTGAGAAATGCGGCGACGATCTGATTTTCGCTCAAACTCGACGCAAACACGCCGACCGAAAGGAATAACCCACCCAGCAGCGTCAGCCCGAGGTAGCCGGTCAATACCGGGTTCCAATCGAAACTGCTGAAGCCCGCCATGATGAGGGGCACAAAGCCGGTCAGAAGAACCAGGCCGAGGTAAATCACGTAGACGCTCAGGAACTTGCCGAGCACGATATCATTGACGCGGATTGGTGCCGTCATGAGGAATTCGAACGTGCGCAGTTTGCGCTCTTCGGCGACGAGCCGCATCGTCAGCAGCGGCAAACTGAGCAGCAAGACGATGGCCAAGCTATAAAAGGTCGGGCGGAAGACGAGATCGTTCAAATTGACCTGCGCCATCCCGCCCTGCATCTGCATCATTCGCACGGCCTGCATGCTGGCGCTTTGGACTGCCAGGTGCGCCAGGACCCCGAAGATCAGCAAAAAGACGGCTCCGACGACATAGACGACCGGCGACACAAACGCCGAGCGGAGTTCTTTTGCGATGATGGCTTGAATCGGCGTCATGGATGCGAGGGTGTGGTGGGAGCGGCTGCTGCGCCCACGGGCGATTCGTGCGGCACGCCTTCTTCATGTTGGGTCAGACGCAAAAAGACATCTTCCAACGTCATCGACAGCGACTTCATTTCGAGCAATCCCCAGCCTTGGGTGACGACGAATCGGGCTAATTCTTCGCGAATGTCGTGACCGAGTTCGGCTTCGACGAGTGCCTGTCGTTCGGTGTCGGTGCCGGTGACGGCCAAGGTACCAGGAAGGCGTTGCAGTTGCGTGAGCCAGTCGGCCGACGCTGTGCGTACGGTGACACTGATCTTTTCGGAGCGACGCAATCTGGTGGAGAGCTGCTCCGGCGTATCCTCCGCGACGATCCGCCCCCCGTTGATGATGACCACACGTTGGCAGATAGCGGTGGCTTCCGGGAGAATATGTGTGCTCAGGATGATCGTGTGCGACTGGGCCAAGTCTTTAATGAGCTGCCGAATTTCGATGATCTGTTTGGGGTCGAGCCCAACCGTCGGCTCGTCCAGAATCAACACCGGCGGATCGTGGATCAACGCTTGCGCCAGTCCGACGCGTTGCCGATAGCCGCGCGAAAGGTTGGCGATCAATCGGCTGCGGACGGGGCCGAGCGACAGACGGTCCACAACATGGTTGCTGCGTTGCGTGAGGGCACCGCCGGACAAGCCGCGCAGGCGTCCGACGAACGTCAGATATTCCTGTACGGTCAACTCCTGATACACCGGCGGCGTTTCAGGGAGGTACCCGATTTGTCGTTTGACGTCGGTGGGTTGTTCGAGACAATCGAATCCCGCCACGGTCGCGCGGCCTTCGGTCGCCGGCATAAAACAGGTGAGGATGCGCATGGTCGTCGTTTTTCCGGCGCCGTTGGGGCCGAGAAAAGCGAGGACCTCCCCCTTCTCCACGGAGAAGGAGACATCCTGAATCGCCGTATGCGTTCCGTAGCGTTTGGTGACGTGTTGAACGTGGATCATGCGGACGGCACTGGCTGCGCTTGCGGCGCGTTCCTCAGGGGAAACCTACGTAGTGGGCGCGATGCGCCCGCCCCCGCAGCGTGGAGGCAGATCATACTGAGTCGTCCGAAATGGGTCAAGACGAACGGCGGTGAGAATTTTTTCGAGGCCGATTTGGATGTATTGTGGTCGCGCCGTTCGGCTTTACACGGTTCGACGGAATGGCTATAGTCTGCTCCACTCTGGCAACGCGTCTTCCCGAAAGGCTCTCGCCATGGTCGATCAGGGACTCACGCTGTGACCGCACTGCGCGGAATCTTCACGGTCCTGTTCGTGGCCGCCGTCCCGACGCTGGGATTCGCGGCGGGCTGTCCGACACCTGCGGATGGGCAGGGCGCGACGACGGGTGCCTACCGTGTGACCGGCACCGTTCATGCCGTGGCGACCGATCAGAGTCCTTCAACTATCGTCGTGCAAACCGGTTCGTCCGTTGATCCCGTGGTGATCGCTGCGTCGCTCGAACGGACGACGATCGTCTGTCGCGGGGCGAAGCGTGCAGCGTTGGAACAGATTCGGGTGGGCGAGCGAGTGCGCGTGGCCTATCGAAAAACTGCGAAGGGGCTTGTCGCGCTCTCGATCGATACAAAGTGATGCTCTCTCTGTTGTCTTTTTCTATGTAGGAGGCGCTTGTGAAGAACGTATCCGCTGGAATGGGTGTGCGTATTGGACTCTTGAGCATGATCTTCGCGACGGGTTGCGCCTCGCAGGGCGAAGTCGTCAATTTGACGATTCCAAGCGCCCCGGCGGCCAACGCGTCTGCGGCAAAGGCCGAGGGCCCTTCGGTGAGCGTGCTTCGTTTCGAGGACAAGCGTGCGAATAAGGCATGGCTCGGCACTCACACAGGACGGATGGGCGGCGAGGAACGGTTTAATATTCGCGGGAACGATGCGGGGCAGGCAGTGGCCAATGCGCTCACCGACTATCTCAAGTCTAAGGGGTGGCGCGCGACGGCGGTGTCGGATGCCAGCAAGGCCAACTCCGACGTGACGCTGTCCGGCGAGATCTTAGAGATGGACGTCGATGCGAAGGCCGGCTGGTTTTTGACGGAATTGACCTCGAAGAGTAAGGTGTTGGTGCAAGGCCTGAATCGTGCCGACGGGAGCAAAGTGCGTATGACGTTGACAGGCACCGGAGCCGACAAGGTGTTTTGGTTCAATGAAAACGATGCACAAACCTTGATCAACGATGTGCTGGCTGAGAGCTTCTCGAAGTTTCCATCCTCCACGAAGTTTGCCGACGGTGGACTGAAGCTCAACTAAGGCGAACACTTTCTTTCATATAGAGGCGCTCGTACGGAGTGCAAAGCGCTGCGAATCGCGGGGCGTGTTTTTCTCCCTGCGGCAGCGCCGTTTTTTGTCTTCCACCTCCGAAGGGAGGGGGGCGGGTGCTCCAGGGGGATAGGCGTGGGGGGCGGGCCGTTGATAGCCTGAGCGCATCGACGGTGACGACTCTGAGCCGGAGGTCCTATGACGACACAGTACGGTCGACTCCAACGCTCTCTGGTGCTCGGTGGCCTGACCTTGGTTGCGGGTCTGCTCGGTGGATGCGGCATTGTATCGAAGGGGCAGGTCGGCCTGGATGTCAGTGCTCGCGATATGGGCATGTCCTCGTGGTATGGCGAGGACTTCCATGGCAAGTTGGCTGCCGATGGACGACCGTTCGACCGCTTTGCGATGACGGCGGCCCATCGGAGTTTGCCGCTCGGGACGGTTGTGCGTGTTTTGAACGCCCAAAATGGCCGTTCGGTCCATGTGCGCATTACGGATCGTGGCCCCTATATCCCAGGTCGTATGTTGGACTTGTCCGAAGGCGCGGCCACGCACTTGGGTATGGCGCGACAAGGTGTGGCTCCGGTGATCGTAACGGTCGTCAGTGAGCGTACGTTGCACGCCCAGGATCACGCCGGTCGGCAGGTGCCGATGGAGCAGTTGTTCGGGTTTTCGCCGTTGGCGCCGATGGGCGCCGTCTCGACGGTGCATTGGCCTGGCGTCGAATCGCATTTCGGCCGGCAGCCGGAAGATCTGTGGCGGCAACCGCGACTGCGACGCGTCGTCGACGTCCTTGCCGCGGATCACCATGTCGATCAACGCTCCGCCGGATTGTTTTTGGCCTGGATCGCGTAGCCTTCCCACTGCTCCCCGTTGACAGTCTTTTCATAGACCTTTTACACTGGGCCCCGCTTGTCGTGCGGGGCCCTGCATCGCACCACACATCACTACGCAGTACACCTCTGAATCCGAAAGGACAGCGAGTTCATTTTATGGCTAAAGCACACACGACGCCCGAACAAGACGAAGCACGCTTGCAGAAAAAGGTTCAATCGTCCCTCAAAGATCAAGACAAGGCGAAGGGCAACCCTGCCGTGCGGAGCCTGCGGAAACGGTTGAAGCGTACGCAGCGCAAGCGTCGGGCATTGGCAGCGCGGAATCTGCGCGCCAAGGGGAATACGGGCGAAAAGAAGTCGTAGTTTCTGCAAGGTCATTGCAGCGAAAGGTTTCACCGGGCTGAAGCGCACCGCGGTCTGCATGAGAGTCAGCAGATTGCCGTGTCGGCAGAGGAGTACGATATGTCTTCCAATCAAGCGGACCCACAGGTCGACGCAGAGCTGGACGAGCGTGCGGACGAGCACGCGACGGATCAGCTTTCCGAGCAGATGGCGGCGGAGGCCAAGGGCCAAGTCGACAGCGAATTGTTGGCTGAAGAGCAGGTCCAGGCGCTTGAAGAAGAAGAGGTCAAGGACGAGATCGATATTCAAATCGATCTGCTGAAAGATGCCGATTGGGTGGTTCGCCGCGAAGCCGTCGTTACGCTCGGCGAAATGGCGGATGAACGCTGCGTCGCTCCGCTCGGACGGGCGTTACGCGACGGCGATTGGCAAGTCCGCGAAGCGGCCGTCGAAGCGTTGGCCAATGTTGGATCGCCGGCCGTCGATATCTTGATCAGATTGTTGCGCGACTGGGAAGTCCGGAAGACCGCCATCCAAGCACTCGGCAAAATCAAGGACGAGCGTGTCCTCGATCCGCTGATTTCGCAACTCCGGATCGACGAGTTTCGCGAAGACGCGACGACGGCGTTGACCGAAGTCGGTCCGCCTGCCGTGTCTCGCCTGGTGGATGCGCTGAAGGACAAGGACGAATTCGTTCGTAAGCAAGCCGTCATCATTCTCGGGCGTATCGCCGATCCGTCGGCCATCGATCCGCTGATCGAGTTGTTGCACGATGCGGATTGGTACGTACGGCTCACCGCCGCAGCGGCCCTGGAGTCGATTCATGACGATCGCGGGAAGGAAGCGATCAAGCCGTTGATGAAGGATCCGGACTTGGTGGTGAGAATGCGGGTGGAGCGGATTCTGGCCGCCTGGAAAAAGAAACAGCGCGAGGTTGCCGTCTAGGGTGAGTCGACGCCCGATTGCGTCGCACTGACGAACGTTACAGAAGACTGTCTAAGCCCCTGTGAAGCTCGTCGAGCCTTCCAGGGGCTATTTTTTTGCCCCCGGCCAGCTCTGCCTTCACTTCGCGTATCTGAAGAGCCAGCGATCGGATCCGTCCACTCGCAGCGCCGTCGTGCGCGCCTTGCGCGGCGTGGTCCAGTGCTTCGATCGATTCGTCGAGTTCTTTTGTGGCTGTTCCGAAGTTCCGATCGATCACGTGCAGCTTAGCCTGGAGCAGATGCGCTTTGGCATCCAGCAAGCCTTGCCGGTTCCGAAAGTCGCGCTCGGCGCCCAGCGTTTTTTCGACCAATTGTTTGGAGAGTTCTTTGACTCGATCCGAGAGGGGATTCACCGGCATTTGCCCGGTGACATACCCCAGCCCGAAGGCGCCCGCGACGACAACGAGGAGGCCGATGAAGCGCAGCATCCGATTAGGATGCCTTGCCGGGCTTGGGTCCGTCAATCACTTGCAATAGGCCTCCGGCGGCGGTCACACGAACGGCAGGTTCCGAATCCTCGAGTCCTTTGATCAATAGCGGAATGGCGATCGCGCCGATACGGCCGAGCGCACGTGCGGCCGCCACACGCGGTTGCGGATGTTGGTCGCGGAGCAGTTGTTCCAACAGGCTGAGCGAGGGCCGATGGCCGGGTAAGCCGATCGATTGCGCAACCGTCGCGCGAATGATCGGAGCCGGGTGTTTGGCGAGGTCGGCCGCCATCAACAAGATGTCCGCTTCCCCCGCGCGCAGTAGACCCTCGATTGCCGTGGCGCGCACGAGATCGTCGGTATCCTTCCGCAACGGTTGTAGCAGTTGCCGCACGTGCGCACCGCCCAAGCGCCCGAGGCTCGCTGCGGCAATACTACGTACACGAGGATCTTCGTCGCCGATGGCGTGGGTCAGGGGCGCGGTAATCGCGGCGTCGCCGAATTCTCCCAAGGCGCCGGAGGCGAAGGCGCGTACGCCGGGATCCGGGTCGTAGACGGCTTGCGACAGCGTCGCCAAGGTCTTCGGACGCTTAAGTCGCCCCAGCGCACCGAGCGCAGCCATTCGTAATTCCGTTTCCGGCAACGTCGCGGCGGTCATGATGTCCGTCAGCATGTTCTCGTGCCCGAGCTTGACCAAGGCTGCCGCTGCAAAAATCGGTTCGGCGCCGTCTTCCCCTCGCGTCAACGGGATGAGGCGTTCGGAGACGGACGTCACACCCAAGTCACCCAATGCGCCGATCGCTGCCATCCGCACGGAGGCCGAGTTGTCGTCCAGCAGACGTAGCAAGTGCGCAGTCTTCACCGCCTTGCCGTGTCGGCCGAGGGCTTCCGCGGCCTTTGCGCGAACCATCGTGGAACTGTCGAGTAGGCCGTCTTCGAGCAACGGGATGACGGTCGGTGTTCGGAGTCCGGCGAGGACGCCGTAGGCCGCCGCGCGGACATGTTCCATCGAATCGCGCACGTGACCGCTGACCATGGACCAGGCGAGTTCGCGGAGCAGCGGGCGATCTTCAGGGCCGGTTGGAGGCGCAAGCTTTTGGTAAAGCGGAAGTGCTTCCTCCGCTCGCCCGAGGCGAATCTGGGCGGTAGTCGCCATACGCAGCAGACTCGGGCTGACGGTTGCGGCGCCGCCTTTTGTGAGGGCTTCTTGATAGAGCCGTACGACTTGGTCGAAGTCGCCGCGTTGGAGTGCCGTGGCCGCACGCTCAGCAATATTTTGATCGGTGGTTAACGGCGCTCCCGCGCCACTTGTGTCCGGTGTGCAGAGCAGTAGTGCGGCTAGTACGAATGCGGCGCCTGCGCGCTGCATGTGTATGCTGCGGCCGCGAATGAACGGCCGTCTGTTCGTCGCCCGATTTACCATGTAGACGGCGCCTTCGTCATCGCAGCCCGGTAAATCAGGTCCATGTATTCCTTCACCATCCGGCGGGCGCTGAAGCGCGGCGCATTGGTACGGATAGACTGTTTGACAACCTGGAGCCAGCCGCGGGGAATGTCATCCGTGTCGCGCTGGTAGTAGAGCGGCACCACCTCGGTTTCCAAGAGTCGATACAGTTCCAACGCGTCGTTCTGGTCTTGCACTTCTGGATCAAGCGGGCCTTCCGCCGCGGGAATGCCCCAGCCGTTGCCGCCGTCGTAGCCTTCTTTCCACCAGCCGTCCAGCACGCTGAAGTGCAGCACGCCGTTGAGTACGGCCTTTTCGCCGCTGGTGCCGCTGGCTTCGAGTGGCGGGCGCGGTGTGTTCAACCAGACATCCACGCCGGTGACCAAAAACTTCGCCATATGCATGTCGTAGTCTTCGATAAAGGCAATACGTCCGGCTAAACGATGATCTTGGCAATATTCGACCACGCGGTGGATAAATTGTCGTCCAGGTTCGTCGGCAGGATGGGCTTTGCCCGCAAAAACCAACTGCACCGGACGATGCTGGTCGTGCATCAGTTTCAGCAGCCGATCCAGATCGCGGAAGATGAGCGTCGCACGTTTGTAGGTCGCAAACCGTCTGGCGAAGCCGATCGTCAGGGCTTCGGGATCCAACATGACGCCGCGGGTCACCGCCTGCATCGGCGACGCTTGCCCCTGCGCCCAGCCGGTGCGCGCGCGTTCACGGATAAACGACATCAGCCGGCGCTTCAATTGCTGGCGCACTCTCCAGAGTTCGTGGTCCGGTACGTCGGTGATGCGCTCCCAGTTTCCGGCATCGTCCGCGCGGCTGATCCAATCGGGACCGAGGTGGCGGCTGTATAGATGGAAGAGATCCGGCGCGATCCATGTTGGGACATGGACGCCGTTGGTGATATGTCGAATCGGCACCTGCACTTCGGGCACGCCCGGCCAGAGACATTGCCACATCTGGCGCGACACGACGCCATGCTCTTTGCTCACGCCATTTACGTGTGCTGCCAGGCGCATGGCGAGCGCGGTCATGTTGAATCCCGCTTCCGGCCGTTCGGGATGTTCGCCGAGTCGGAGGAAGGCCGCGCGTGTGAGGCCCAGTTGATCCCAGTAGCCGGCGAAATACCGATCCATCATCTCGACGGAAAACACGTCGTGTCCGGCAGGTACCGGTGTATGCGTCGTGAACACCGTACTTTGCCGCACCAATTCGGTGGCCTCCGCCGTCGTGAGTCCAGCCTGGCGATATTCCCGTAGGCGTTCCAACGTGAGGAACGACGAGTGGCCTTCGTTCGCGTGCCAGACCGTCGGATTGAGGCCGAGTGCGCGGAGCGCACGGACGCCGCCGATACCGAGCAGCATTTCCTGACACAAACGCGTTTCATGTCCGCCGCCGTAGAGGCGCGCCGAAAGACCGCGATCGCCTTCCGCGTTTTCGGGCACGTCGGTGTCGAGCAAATAGAGCGAAATACGTCCGACGCGGATATGCCAAATCGCCGCCGCCACACGCCGCCCCGCCAGCTCGATCGAGATCGTCAGATTCTGTCCGTCCTTCGTAAGGACGCGGTGCAGGGGGGATTCGTCGCGATTAAATGTGGCGTAGTCCGGCTCCTGCCACCCATCCTGGGAAATACGTTGGCGGAAATACCCCTGTGGGTACATGAACCCGATGGCGACGAACGGCAGGCCGAGGTCGCTCGCTTCCTTGCTGTGGTCACCTGCCAAAATGCCGAGGCCGCCGCTATAAATCGGCACCGAGTTATGGAACCCGAATTCGGCGGAAAAATATCCGACCATAAACGACATGGGCGACGAGCCGCCCGTCTTCGATGCCTGTGGGGAAGGCGATGGTGGAGGGAACGCATGCGGCGCGCCGGGACCGTATTGGCTGGCGTACCAGGTGTTCGGTTTCGAGAGATAGTCGTCATAGGCCTTCATGACGGCGTTGTATTGCCGGATGAAGGCCGGGTCGCCCGCCAAGGCCGTGAGGCGATCCAGGCCGACGTGGTGCAGCAGGCGGACCGGATTATGTTGCGCATGGGCCCATAAGACCGGGTCGATCGTGTGGAAGAGTTTCCGCGCGTCGAGTCGCCAACTCCACCAGAGGTTCTGCGAGAGTTCCGTCAGGCGCGCGATCGGCTGGGGCAATGTCGTCGACATAGGTCTATTCCATCTCCGTAGTGATCATTGGGTGCGGTGCGGGTGCCGGCTTCAGACCATGAAGCCGTAGTCGAAGACGCGACAGCGTGGGGGCGGTCACCACGAACGGTCCAGGGGATCGATTGACGGCAGCGCATGACAAGCCGTGTGTGTCAGGCGTGCCCTGCAGTATGCCAGCTGGCCCATTGTTCCGAAAACGCGACGGAGGCGTAGCGCTCGCCGACGATTTTGGTCAGCCGGTTCATGAGCTTCGTCAGCTCTTGCGCTTCCTGCGACGTGAGGTCACGTCGAAAACGGGGATGGAGTCCCCAACGCGTTTCCACTTCTTCGCCCGCGATCGAGGCCATGACGCTGACCAGTTTGATTTCCGTGCCGGACGCACCGGCACGCGGACGACCCTCTGCAGCCGCGGTCGCCCCGTTATCGGTCGATGCTGTTTGTGCTGCTGGAGAAGCGCCGGTGAACAAGGCCTGCATGGCGGGCAGGACGGCACCGGCGCAGAGCACGGCGGCCGACGACAGTTGGCCGTTCTTGGGATCGCCCATTACCTGCGCGACGCGTTGGCCGAATTGCGTCAGCATCTCGCTTTTTTGGCTGCTCTCTTCGGTCGCCATAAAGCGATAGCGTTCGTAGAGTTGTCGGCTCTGCGCCACGGCGTTGCCGACGGTCAACGTTAATTCCATCGGGTCCGCATTCGCGGTGAGTGCCTGGCCCAGCAACGTTTTCATCTTGCCGGTCACGCGATCTTCCAGCGCGTTCATAAACTCCGGTTGATCGACCAATGGAATATGCAGTACCGAAATGCGGTCGGCCATGTTGAACAGGAGTTTCAGAAATTCGAGGTACACGTCCCATTCTTCGGACCGTTTCATCTTCATCGCCCGTTCGGGCGCGCTTTTTTTGACCATCGTGACGGACTCGCCTGCGACGGCCAACATCAATTCGGCTAACGGGGCTAACACCTGATCGTGCGATTGCGCGGATGGCATGGTGGTTCTCTTCGTGTGTGACAGACGTGGTGGAGGAACGGGCGGCATTATAACCAAGTTGCCGGGTGTGTCCAACCGAACGGCGGCGATGACGGTGATGGAAAAAACGTTCGACGCATCGCGCGTTGAAGGTGAGCAGGCGCTGTGTTATACAGCGGCACGATTGCCGCATCTCCAATCACCTTCCGAATTTTCCGACGACCATCACCGTGAGCGCCGAGATCAAGCCGTACGTGTTGCGCCGCTCGCCCGATGACCGGGCCGAGCGACGTCTGACGCTCGACTATGCGGCGGCGCTCAATCCGCAACAATTGGCCGCGGTCACGGCGGGCGACGGCCCCTCGTTGGTCATCGCCGGCGCAGGCAGCGGCAAAACTCGCACGCTGATCTATCGATTGGCCTATCTCGTCGACTCCGGCGTGGATCCGGCGTCGATCCTCTTGATGACGTTCACGCGCAAGGCGGCGCAGGAAATGGTCGAGCGCGCGAGCGGCCTCATCGGTGCCGGCGTCGATCGTGTATGGGGCGGGACCTTCCATTCGATCGCCAACGGATTGCTGCGTCGATACGGGCGCGCCATCGGCGTGAGTCCGCAGTTTTCCATCATGGATCGCGGGGACGCCGAGGATTTGATCTCGCTTGTGCGCGGTCAACTGGGTGTGGCGGAGAAAGAAAAACGTTTCCCGCGCAAGGGTACGATCGCTGAGATGTTCAGCAAGGCGGAGAATACGCTCCAGCCGCTGGACGACATCGTGCTGAACGAATTTTCGCACCTGGCCGAATTTCTCGAAGACCTGCACAAACTCAAGCGCGGCTACGACACACAGAAGCGCGAGCGGCAGCTCTTCGACTACGACGACCTGTTGCTGCGCCTGCGCGAGTTGTTGGCCGACACCGAATCCGAGGGTGTGGGCCGGACGGTTGCGCAACAGTTTCGGTATCTCCTGGTGGACGAGTACCAAGATACGAATCGCTTGCAGGCGGATCTGATTCGTCGCCTGGCCTGCGGCCATCACAATGTTATGGTCGTCGGCGACGATTCGCAGTCCATCTACGCCTTCCGCGGCGCGACGTTCCGCAACATCATGGATTTCCCGTCGCTGTTCCCCGGTGCGCAGATCTACAAGCTGGAAGAAAATTACCGTAGCTCGCAGCCGATCTTGAACTTGGCGAACGCGATCATTCAGGAAGCGACGGAAAAATATTCCAAGCGGTTGTTCACGCGCCAATTGGACGGGCCGATGCCGGTGCTCGTCGAGGCGGGGAGCGAACATTCGCAGTCGCGTTTCGTCGCGCAGAAAATTTTGGAGCTCCGCGAAGAAGGTGTCCCGCTGACCGAGATCGCCGTCTTGTTCCGCTCCGGCTTCCATTCGTTCGACTTGGAATTGGAGTTGTCGCGCCGCAGTGTGCCGTTTGTGAAGCGCGGCGGCATCCGGTTCATCGAAGCGGCGCATGTAAAGGATCTGCTCGCGCATTTGCGCGTCGTGCACAATCCGTCGGACGTGGTGAGTTGGAATCGTGTGCTGCTGTTGGTGGACGGCGTCGGGCCCAAAAAAGCGCAGGACATGATCGCGGGGTTGGTCGCCGCCGAGCGGCCGTGGGAGCCGCTGCGGCGTGTGAGCGGCCGGGCGGGGATCGGCCTCAAACATTTGGCCGACGGGCTGCAAGGTCTGATGGAGCAGCAGGCCGAATCGACCGGCGACATCGTGGGGCGCGCCTACGAATATTACCTGCCCTTACTGAAAGAGCAGTACGACGACTATCCCAAGCGGATGCGCGACCTCGATCAGCTGCACAGCATGGCGAGTCGCTACGCGACGTTGGACGAGTTCTTAGCGGACCTCGCGCTGGAGCCGCCGGAAGGCGCCGGGGCCGGCGCGGGCGCGCGGATCGACGAAGACGACGAATTGCTCACGCTCTCGACCATCCACTCGGCGAAGGGGCTGGAGTGGAAAGCCGTGTTCGTCATTTGGGTCGCAGACGGGCGCTTCCCGTCGCTCTATTCGTCGACGAACGACGAAGATCTCGAAGAAGAGCGGCGACTGTTTTACGTCGCCGTCACGCGCGCGAAGCGGCATTTGTTTTTGACCTATCCGACGAATGTCTACGAGCGGAACAGCGGGTTTGTGTTCTCGCGCCCCTCGCGATTTTTAGACAACTTGTCGTCGCAGTTGTGGGACACCTGGCGCGTCACGGAAGATGAGCAGCCGAGTTGGTCGGAGCGGTCCAGCGGTTCGTGGATGTAACAATGATGCGCCGTCTTCTGTATCTGCTGCTGGGCTTTGTTATCGGTGTCTGCCTCGGCCAATCGTATGCCGTCGCCGCGGAGTCATCGTCCGCGCCAGCCGCGCCGCAGAGTAAGTGGCGCCAACTGATTCAAGAAGCCAAGGCGCTCAATTTGCCGGCGGAATTTTTGGAGGCGATTCCAGAAGATTTCGTCGTGATCGAATTCGAAGATCTGCATACGTACGCCGCCGAATACCATCCGGAAGACCATCGGATGGTGCTCAATCGTACCCTGTCGTTTAATGCGGCGGGCTCGATCTTGCGTCCGCTGCGGACGCTGCCGCATCGCGATATCGGGACGCTGTTTCACGAATTGTTTCACGCCTACATGGATTATCTCGTTGCGGGTCGTGGGGCGGGACACGCATCGAGCGAGACACGCGTAGCGCGGGAGGCGGTGCTGACGTTCGCGCGCGATCGCCAGAGTTGTCGGTACACGACCGTCGACATCATGCCGGTGGTGCAGCGGAAGGCGGCGCAGGAGACGCGCGAGTTAACCGAACAGGAAGCCTGGGAGGCCTTAAACGAAACCTGGGCAGTGTTTGTCGGCTGGGCCGTCTGGACGAAGTTGGAAGCGGGGCTCGCCGGGCCGCCCTCCGGTAAGGCGCCTAACGGATCGGTTGATGGTTGGCTGTCGCGCTTGGCCAAGGCCAATGAGCGGGGAGAATTACGCGGGTACTACGAACCGGAAGAGGCTTCCGAGCGCGCGTTGACGAAGAAGCGCTATTTGGCGCTCACGCATCGGATTGCGCCGGATGAAGCCCGCGCGCTGATGAAAGTCGTGATGGAAGTGCCGGACAAGGCGGCGGGTCGACTGCAACAGTTGTTGCAACGCCATGCGGAGCCGTTGACTGCCGGGACTGGGTGCCATCCCGCGTCGTTCTGACCGGGACAGGGGTTGTCTCGGATGTGTGACGCGTCCGTTGTGCGACTCTGGTGCCACGTGTGCTGCGGTCTGGAATAGTGCGTGCAAGTAGGCTCTTGACACTGAAATATTTCATCAATACAATCGGGCGCTTCTCAACAGCCCCCTTGTCTGTGTCTTCATCCCGCTACGCGGTGTAGCGCAGGTGATGTTGCAGAGTGGGGTCTGTTCTATTTGTGTGCGGCCTGCGCTCTAGTGGGCACTACTGAGGTAACGAATTTCGCGGTCAGGTACCCAAGTGGCCAAAGGGGGCAGACTGTAAATCTGCTGCTTACGGGCTTCCAAGGTTCGAATCCTTGCCTGACCACCATTTGTGTGTGACGAACGGGCTGGGAATCCGGTTGTGGGCGCGTTAGGCGCGACGACCGTTTTG
The DNA here is from genome assembly GCA_046351095.1 of Nitrospiraceae bacterium. Classification (GTDB taxonomy): domain Bacteria; phylum Nitrospirota; class Nitrospiria; order Nitrospirales; family Nitrospiraceae; genus BQWY01. Next base: position 1,223,696 of record JAXLZC010000001.1, on the reverse strand, counting down.
GGTGTGAGGGGTTTGCAGCAGGCCGAGCGGGTCTCCTGAAATGGGGCCACCTCGGCGGTGAGCGGTGCGGGAGTACAGGCTCGGGCGGGCGTAGCTCAGTGGTAGAGTTCCAGCCTTCCAAGCTGGCTGTCGTGGGTTCAAATCCCATCGCCCGCTCCAACATGACAGGGTGCGACGCACGTCGGTGTGCGTACCGGGGCTGGATCGGTCGATGAGGGTGGATACATTCCATCGCCGAACCGAGTGAGCGGAGCGCGATCAGCAGGGAACGCCCACGTAGCTCAGTTGGTAGAGCACGTCCTTGGTAAGGACGAGGTCACGCGTTCGATCCGCGTCGTGGGCTCCATGTGCGGGATGGTTGAAATGTTAATGTGTGGGCGGTGCGCCGCCGGTCGATGTCTGTGGAAGTCGTGCAGTCGATCTAACCGAGGGAGTGAGTCATGGCGAAGGCGAAATTTGAGCGGAAGAAGCCGCATGTGAACATTGGGACGATTGGGCACGTGGACCACGGCAAGACGACGTTGACGGCGGCGTTGACGAAGGTCTGCTCGGATAAGGGGATGGCGAAGTTCATCAGCTACGACGAAGTGGCGAAGGCCTCGGAGAGCCAAGGTCGCCGCGACGCCTCGAAGATCATGACCATCGCGATCAGCCACGTCGAATACGAAACCGACAAGCGCCACTATGCGCACGTCGACTGCCCGGGCCACGCCGACTATGTGAAGAACATGATCACCGGCGCCGCGCAGATGGACGGCGCGATCTTGGTGGTGAGTGCGGCCGACGGCCCCATGCCGCAGACCCGCGAACACATTCTCTTGGCTCGCCAGGTCGGGGTGCCCTACATCGTCGTGTTCTTGAACAAGGCCGACAAGGTCGACGATCCCGAGTTGTTGGAGTTGGTGGAAGTCGAAGTGCGGGAACTGTTGTCGAAGTATGACTTCCCGGGCGACAAGTTGCCGATCGTACAGGGCTCGGCGTTGAAGGCGATGGAGGGCGATCAAGGGCCGTTGGGCGTGCCGTCGATCTTGAAGTTGCTCGATTCGATCGACAGCTACATTCCGACACCGACGCGCGCGATCGACAAGCCGTTCTTGATGCCGATCGAAGACGTGTTTACGATCAGCGGGCGCGGGACCGTGGTGACGGGCCGCTGCGAGCGCGGGATCGTGAAGGTGGGCGACGAAATTGAAATCGTGGGCTTGAAGCCGACGCAGAAGACCGTCGTGACGGGCGTCGAGATGTTCCGCAAGGTCTTGGATGAAGGCCAGGCGGGGGACAACATCGGCGTGTTGTTGCGCGGGACGAAGAAGGAAGACGTGGAACGCGGGATGGTGCTGGCGAAGGGCGGGAGCATCACGCCGCACACGAAGTTCAAGGCGGAAGTCTACGTGCTCACCAAGGAAGAAGGCGGACGGCATACCCCGTTTTTCAACGGGTATCGGCCGCAGTTCTATTTCCGGACGACGGACGTGACGGGGGTGGTGACGTTGAATCCGGGGGTGGAGATGGTGATGCCGGGGGACAATGTGAGTTTGACGGGGGAGTTGATCTCGCCCATCGCGATGGACGTGGGGTTGCGGTTTGCCGTGCGTGAAGGCGGCAAGACCGTCGGCTCCGGCGTCGTCACGGAAATCTTGGCGTAGTTGAGGATAAGCGAGCGGCCGTTTCGGACGGCGTGGGAGCATTGCGATGCGTGAAATTATCGATTTGGCCTGTACCGAGTGCAAGCGTCGAAACTATTCGACGATGAAGAACAAGAAGAACGACCCAGATCGCTTGGAGCGGAATAAGTACTGCAAGTTTTGCCGCAAGCACATTGCGCATAAGGAAGTGAAGTAGGCTGGTATCGAGTGCTCACGGCCGAGGCGAGCGCAGGGTGCTGCTTTCGGATGTGAGCCTCGGAGTCGGATGTAGAGGGGCATGGTGTCAACGGCTAGCATGTCGGTCTCCAAAACCGAAGGTCCAGGTTCGAAACCTGGTGCCCCTGCCACCGTGTTGACTGGGGAACTACGGCCTTGTCGATTCGGTCGATGGGGACGGTTCAGTGTTGAAAGGGTTGCATGCTGACGCGGATTTGGGCGCCGATCGCTGAATTTTTGGCGGATGTGCGGGGCGAGATCAAGAAGATCTCCTTTCCCACGCGACTCGAAACCATCGGGTCGACGACCGTGGTGATTGTGTTTTGCATCTTCATGTCCCTCTATCTCTCCGTGATTGACTCCATTCTCGTGTGGGTGGTGAGCAAGATCATCTAGGAGTTGGGCACTGTGTCGTGCGGGCGAGGCCTGGAGCGGGCGAGGCCTTGAGCGTCGGCACGTGGCCTGACAGTGGGGACGCCGAGCCATGACGAATCAAAACGCAACGGTGGAAAAGCGCTGGTATGTCATCCATACCTACGCCGGTTTTGAGGGGCGCGTCCGGGCGAGCTTGGCGGAGCGAGCCGCGCAAATGCAGTTGACGGAACGCTTGGGGCAGGTGCTGGTGCCGACGGAAGACGTCATCGAGATCAAGGACGGCAAGCGCCGGACCTCCAAGCGGAAATTTTTCCCCGGGTATGTGCTCGTGGAATTGGATACGCCGCTGGCCGACGAAACGCTCCAGTTGATCAAGGAGACGCCGAAGGTCACCGGGTTCGTCGGAGGCGGGACGCATCCGGTCCCCCTGTCGGCCGAAGAAGTCGAATCGTTGTTGAAGCAGATCGACACCGGCACCGCGAAGCCGCGGGAGCAGATCCGGTTCATCAAGGGCGACAATGTGCGCGTTGTCGACGGGCCGTTTATGGGCTTCAACGGCGTCGTGGAAGACGTGGACCAGGTCCATAACCGCGTGAAGTTGATGGTCAGCATCTTCGGTCGGTCGACGCCGGTCGAACTGGGGTTCTTACAGGTTGAACGTATTTGATGTGAAGCAGTCGACCGTCCGCGACGGCCGGAATGCTGAGGAGTGACACATGGCGAAGGAAGTATCGGCGCAGATTAAATTGCAGATTCCGGCCGGCAAGGCGAATCCGGCGCCGCCCGTCGGCCCCTCGTTGGGTCAGCACGGCGTGAACATCATGGAGTTCTGCAAGCAGTTCAACGCCCGCACCCAAAAAGAGGGCGACAGCATCATCCCGGTCATCATCACGGTTTATAAAGATCGCAGCTTCACCTTCATCCTGAAGACGCCGCCCGCGTCGGACTTGTTGAAGAAGGCCGCCGGCGTGATCAAGGGATCCGGGGTGCCGCAAAAGGATAAGGTCGGCAAAATTACGCAGGCGCAGTTGCAGGAAATCGCTAAGAAGAAAATGTCCGATCTCAACGCGGCCGATGTGGAAGGCGCGATGGCCATCATCGCCGGCACCGCGAGGAGTATGGGCATCGTCGTTCAGTAGTCGGAGCTGTCACGTCGATCGAGTGCCGGCGCCGTTGCGTCCCTCGGTCAAGGAGTCGTACCCATGGGAAAGAAGATGCAGGCCGCACGCAAGCTGGTGGAAGACCGCGCGTACGGATTGAAGGAAGCCGTGGAGTTGGTGAAGAAGACCGCCCACGTCAAGTTCGACGAGACCGTCGATTTGGCGTTGCGCCTCGGGGTGGACCCGAAGCGGTCCGACCAGATGGTGCGCGGCACCACCGTGTTGCCGCACGGCACGGGCAAAAAGATCCGCATTTTGGTCTTTGCGCGCGGCGAGAAGGAACAGGAAGCGCGGCAAGCCGGCGCAGATTACGTCGGCGGCGACGAGCTGATGGAGAAGGTGAAGGGCGGCTGGATGGATTTCGATTCCGCCATCGCTACGCCGGACCTCATGGGCGCCGTCGGTAAGCTCGGCAAGGTGCTGGGTCCGCGCGGACTTATGCCGAACCCGAAGACCGGCACGGTGACGTTTGAAGTCGGCAAGGCCATCGGCGAGCTTCGCCGCGGCCGCGTGGAATATAAATTGGACAAGGCGGGCATCGTCCATGTGCCGGTGGGGAAGGTGTCGTTCGGCGCCGACCAACTCTTCGACAACGCGCAGGCGGTGTTGGAGTCGGTCGTCAAGGCGAAGCCCGTGTCCACCAAGGGACGGTATCTGAAGACCGCGACGATCTCGAGCACGATGGGACCCGGCGTCCATCTCGACGCCGTCGGGATCGCCAAGCAGTGGGCCTAAGGCACCGACCGAGTGCGTAACGATTAACGGGCGACGAGGGACGTGGGATGAAAAAGGAAGCCAAAGCACCAGCGATTGCAGAATTGACCGAAAAATTCGGTCGGGCACGCCTGGCGATTTTGACCGAGTGCGCCGGCCTGCCGGTGAACCAGGTCACCGAACTGCGGAAGCAGTTGCGCGGGGTGGGCGCGGAGTATCGCGTCATCAAGAATACCTTGGCGGCGCGGGCGTCGCAGGGGACGAGTTTGGCGCCCTTGAAGGAACACTTCAAAGGGCCGGCCGCCGTCATCCTGGGTTATGACGATCCGGTCACGCCGACGAAGATCCTGAAAGACTTCCTCGGCGCGGAAAAGCGCGACGAGAAGCTCAAGATGACGGTGGGCGTGCTGGAGGGCAAGCTCCTGCAGGCCGCGCAGTTGAACGAGGTCGCCAAGTTACCCAAGAAAGAAGTGCTGGTCGCGATGTTGTTGTCCGCGTTGCAGGGTCCTGCGCGCGGCCTCGTCTTCGCACTCAGCGGTATTGTACGTAAATTGGTCTATGTCATCAGTGCGATTCAAGACACGAAGAAAGGGGATGCAGCCATGTCGACCGGTACCGCAAAGTTGTCGCAGGAAGAATTCATCAAGGCGATCGAGAGCATGAGCGTGCTCGAGTTGGCCGATTTGGTTAAGGGCTTGGAGACGCGTTTCGGCGTGACGGCGGCGGCGCCGGTGGCGGTGGTCGCGGGCGGTGGGGGCGGGGCGGCAGCGGCTCCGGCCGAAGAGAAGACCGCGTTCGACGTCATCTTGGCGGCAGCGGCGGCGGATAAGAAGATCCAGATCATCAAGGTCGTCCGCGAGCTCACCGCGTTGGGCTTGAAGGAAGCCAAGGATCTCGTTGAGGGCGCGCCGAAGCCCGTGAAGACCGGTGTGCCGAAGGAAGAAGCCGATTCGATGAAGAAGAAGCTCGAAGAAGTCGGCGCCAAGGTCGAGATCAAGTAAGTCGCTATACGGAGTCGTGCAACTGGGGCCCGCTCTCGGTCGAGAGCGCGGCCCCGTGACGCGAGCGCACACGGACAAAAGGAGCGACACGCATGGCCGAGGGCAACAACGTGGAATTGGTCCAACGGAAAGATTTTTCGCGCATCAGCGCGAGCATCGACATTCCCGACCTGATCGAAATTCAGCGACGCTCGTACGAGCAGTTTCTGCAGATCGAAAAGGAGCCTGAGCAGCGCGAAGATCGCGGGCTGCAGGCGGCGTTGGCCAGCGTGTTTCCGATCGCGGATTACAACAACACCGCGGTGCTGGAGTTCATCAGCTATTCGTTGGGCACGCCGAAGTACGACGTGCGCGAGTGTCTCGAGCAGGGCATGACGTTCGCGGTGCCGTTGAAGCTCCGCGTGCGCCTCGTCGTGTTCGATAAGGAAGACAAGGCGCCGAAAAAGCGCGTCTTGGACGTGCGCGAGCAGGAAGTCTACGTCGGCGAATTGCCGCTGATGACCGATCGCGGCACCTTCATCATCAACGGGACCGAGCGCGTCGTCGTCAGCCAGTTGCACCGGTCGCCGGGCGCCTCGTTCACGCACGACAAGGGCCGTACGCACGCCAGCGGCAAGGTCTTGTACTCGGCACGTATCATTCCCTATCGCGGATCATGGCTCGACTTCGAGTTCGACGCGCGCGACATCTTGTATGTCCGCATCGACCGTCGCCGCAAGATGCCGACCACCATCTTGCTCAAGGCCTTCGGCTATTCGAGCGATGACCTGCTCAAGATGTATTACCCGGTCGAAGACATTCACGTGTCGGAAGGCCGGTTCTATCGCCGTTTGGATCCTGAGATCCACCACGGCTTGCGCGCCTCGATCGACATCACCGAAAAAGGCAGCAAAGACATCCTGGCTCGCGAAGGCAGCCGCTTGACCAAGGCCGTGATCGCCAAGTTGAAGGCGGCCGGGATCAAGGAAGTGCCGGTCAGCCCCGCCGAGTTGGTCGGTCGCGCCGTGCTAAGCGAAATCGTCGATCCGAAGTCGAAGGAAAAGCTGGCCGAAAAGAACCAGCGCCTCACAGCGGAGATCGTCGAGAAGATGGCCGAGAGTCACCTGGACTCCTTTAAGGTCATCTACCTGGACCAGGCGACGCAGACGCCCGTCATTCTCGATACGTTGGAGATGGAAAAAACCGCCTCGAAGGAAGAGGCGATGGTCGAGATCTACAAGCGCCTCCGTCCGGGTGAGACGCCGTCGATTGAAACCGCCAAGGCCCTGTTCGACAATTTGTTCCAGAGCGCCAAACGTTACGACCTGTCGCCTGTCGGTCGGCTCAAGCTGAACAAGAAGCTCGGACTCGATCTACCGCTCGAACAGCGGACGTTGACGAAGGAAGACATTGTCGAAGTCATTCGGTACCTCATCAATCTGAAGGTCGGCAAAGGCGAGGTCGACGACATCGACCACTTGGGCAATCGGCGCGTGCGGTCCGTCGGCGAACTCTTGGAAAACCAAGTGCGCCTCGGCCTCGTGCGGATGGAGCGCAGCATCAAAGAGCGCATGAACCTGCTCGACATGGAGACCGTGCTCCCGCACGACCTCATCAATGCCAAGCCGGTCGTGGCCGCCATCAAGGAATTTTTCAGCAGCAGCCAGCTGTCGCAGTTTATGGACCAGACGAATCCCTTGGCGGAAATTACGCACAAGCGTCGTCTGTCGGCCCTTGGACCAGGTGGTTTGACGCGCGAGCGCGCCGGTTTCGAAGTGCGCGACGTGCACCCCTCGCACTACAGCCGTATCTGTCCGATCGAAACGCCGGAAGGTCCGAACATCGGTTTGATCACGTCGCTCGCGACCTACGCGCGGATCAACGAATTCGGCTTTATCGAAGCGCCGTATCGCAAGGTGACGAAGAGCCGCGTGACGGACGAGATCGAATATCTCTCCGCCATCGAAGGGGACAAGTACATCGTGGCGCAGGCGAACTCTGCCGTCGACGCGCAAGCGCGTTTGACGTCAGAAACCGTGACGGCGCGTGCCGCCGGCGACTTCGTGACGACGCCGCCGGAGCGTGTGGAGTACATGGACGTGTCGCCGAAGCAAGTCGTCAGCGTCGCGACCGCCATGGTGCCGTTTTTGGAACACGACGACGCGAACCGCGCCTTGATGGGATCGAACATGCAACGTCAGGCCGTGCCGCTCCTCAAGAGCGAGTCGCCGCTGGTCGGCACCGGCATGGAAGCGGTCGTCGCGCGCGACTCGGGCTACGTCGTCTTGGCGAAGCGTCCGGGCGTCGTCGAGAGTGTGGATGCGACCCGCATCGTGGTCCGCGCCGAATTGGGCAAGGACGGACGCAAGCGCGGCGACACAGGGTTGGATGTATACGACCTCGTGAAGTTCCAGCGCTCGAATCAAAACACCTGTATCACGCAGACGCCGATCGTACGTTTGGGCCAACCCGTCAAGAAGCAGCAAGTCTTGGCGGACGGGCCGGCCATCGATCGTGGCGAATTGGCCTTAGGGAAAAACGTGCTCGTCGCGTTTATGCCCTGGGGCGGCTACAACTTCGAAGACGCCATCCTCCTGAGCGAGCGCGTCGTCCGGGAAGACGTGTTTACGTCGATTCACATCGAAGAGTTCGACGTCGAAGCGCGCGATACGAAGTTGGGCAAGGAAGAAATCACGCGCGACATTCCGAATGTCGGCGAAGAAGCGCTCCGGAATCTCGACGAGAGCGGCATCATCCGCATCGGCGCGGAAGTGAAGCCGGGCGATATTTTGGTCGGCAAGGTCACGCCGAAGGGCGAGACGCAGCTGACGCCGGAAGAAAAACTCTTGCGCGCGATCTTCGGCGAAAAGGCCGGCGACGTGAAGGATACGTCGTTGACCGTACCGCCGGGCGTCGAAGGCATCGTCGTCGACGTGAAGATCTTCTCGCGCAAGGGTATGGATAAGGACGAGCGCTCGCGCATCATCGAAAACGAAGATGCGTTGAAGTTGCAGCGCGACCACCAGGACGAAATCCGGATCATCGAAGAAGAGAAGGTGAAGAAGATCCGGAAGTTTATGCTCGGCCGTGTGGTCGGCCGCGACATCATGGATCCGGAGTCGGGCGAAGTCGTCTTGAAGAAGAAGGGCAAGCTGACGGCGGAAGTGTTGCGTCAATTGTCCGACGACGAACTGCGCCACACGATCCTTGCGGATCCGGACGAGCAGGGCGAGTTGGACGAGATCGAGCGTCGCGCCAAGGAGCAGATCGAAATCCTCCAGACGATGTACGATGAAAAGGTAGGCCGTCTGAAACGAGGCGACGAATTGCCGCCGGGCGTCTTGAAGCTCGTCAAAGTGCACATCGCAATGAAGCGCAAGATCCAGGTCGGCGACAAGATGGCCGGTCGTCACGGTAACAAGGGTGTCGTGTCGCGCGTCTTGCCGGAAGAGGATATGCCGTATTTGCCGGATGGAACGCCGGTCGATATCGTGCTGAATCCGCTCGGCGTGCCGTCGCGTATGAACGTCGGTCAGATTTTGGAAACCCACTTGGGGTGGGCGGCGAAGGCGCTCGGGTTGCACGTGTCGAGCCCGGTGTTCGACGGCGCCTCGGAAAAGGAAATCAAGGACCTGTTGAAGAAGGGCGGGTTGCCCCCCAGCGGGCAAACGGCGCTCTTCGACGGACGCACCGGGGACAAGTTCGATAGCCCGGTCACCGTCGGCTACATGTATATGTTGAAGTTGCACCACCTCGTGGACGACAAGATCCACGCGCGGTCGATCGGCCCGTACTCGTTGGTCACGCAGCAGCCGTTGGGCGGTAAGGCCCAATTCGGCGGCCAGCGTTTGGGCGAAATGGAAGTCTGGGCATTGCAGGCCTACGGCGCCGCGTCGACGTTGCAGGAGTTCCTGACGGTCAAGTCCGACGACGTCCCGGGTCGCTCGCGGATGTACGAGGCGATCGTTAAGGGCGAGCCGTATTTGGAGCCTGGCTTGCCGGAATCTTTCAACGTGTTGGTGAAAGAGTTGCAGAGTTTGGGTCTGGACGTTGAACTCGTGAAGTCGCAGGAGTAACGCGTAGTCCGTTATCGACCACCGAGCCGGCGCACAGCTCACAAGGAGGAACGACCTTGGAAGGTGTATACACCCTGTTCGAAAAACCGCGGGACGGCGTTTCGTTTGATTCGATCCGCATCCGTGTGTCTTCTCCGGAGAAAATTCGCTCCTGGTCCTACGGCGAAGTGAAGAAGCCGGAGACGATCAACTATCGTTCGTTTAAGCCGGAAAAAGACGGGCTGTTCTGCGCCAAAATTTTCGGCCCGACGAAGGATTGGGAGTGTAACTGTGGCAAGTACAAGCGCATGAAACATCGCGGCATCGTCTGCGATAAGTGCGGCGTCGAAGTCATCCAGTCGAAAGTCCGCCGCGAGCGGATGGGCCACATCGAGTTGGCCGCCCCGGTTGCGCACATCTGGTTTTTGAAGGGTGTGCCTAGCCGCATCGGCACCTTGCTCGACATGAGCCTGAAGTCGCTCGAAAAGATTCTCTATTTCGAGAGCTATGTCGTCATCGATCCGGGCACGACCTCGCTCAGCGAAAAAGAATTGGTCAGCGAAGACAAGTTGCGCGCGTTACACGATGAATACGGCGCAGGTGCGTTTAAGGTCGGGATCGGCGCCGACGCCATCCGCGACCTGTTGCGCCGCGTAGACATCAACGCCTTGTGGGACGACATGCAGGCGAAGGCCCGCACGACGGCCTCCGCGGCGGTGAAGAAAAAATATGCCAAGCGCTTGAAAGTCCTCGAAGCCTTCCGTCGTTCCGGCAACAAGCCCGAGTGGATGATCATGGACGTCATCCCCGTGTTGCCGCCGGAATTGCGTCCACTTGTGCCGTTGGACGGCGGCCGCTTCGCGACTTCCGACTTAAACGACCTGTATCGCCGCGTCATCAACCGCAACAACCGCCTGAAGCGCTTGATCGAGTTGAAAGCGCCGGGCGTCATCATCCGCAACGAAATGCGTATGTTGCAGGAAGCGGTCGATGCGTTGTTCGACAACGGTCGGCGCGGACGCGCCATCCGTGGGCCGAACAAGCGTCCGTTGAAGTCGCTGAGCGACATGCTCAAGGGGAAACAAGGCCGGTTCCGTCAGAACCTCCTCGGTAAACGCGTCGACTACTCCGGCCGTACCGTCATCGTCGTCGGGCCGGAACTCCGGCTCAACCAATGCGGCCTGCCGAAGAAGATGGCGTTGGAGTTGTTTAAGCCGTTTATCTTCCACAAACTGGAAGAACGCGGCGCCGCCACGACCATCAAGAGCGCCAAGCGCCTGGTCGAAAAAGAGCGTCCGGAAGTGTGGGACGTGCTCGACGAAGTTATTCGCGAGCATCCGGTTCTCCTCAACCGCGCCCCGACGCTGCACCGACTCGGTATTCAGGCGTTCGACCCGGTCTTGGTCGAAGGTAAAGCCATTCGGTTGCATCCGCTCGTCTGCGCCGCATTCAACGCGGACTTCGACGGCGACCAGATGGCCGTGCACGTGCCGTTGTCCATCGAAGCGCAGATCGAAGCGCGCGTGCTGATGATGTCGATCAACAACATCTTGTCGCCCGCCAGCGGCAAGCCGATCGCCGTGCCCTCGCAGGACATGGTGTTGGGTTGCTACTGGTTGACGAAGGAACGCGCGGGGGCCAAGGGCGAAGGCAAGATGTTCGGCAGCCGCGAAGAAATGCGTATCGCCTACGATGCGGGGCAAGTCGAAGAACATGCCCGCGTGAAGGTGCGCATCAACGGCGTGTTGCAGCAAACGACGGTCGGCCGCGTCATCTTGAGCGAGATTCTGCCGAAGTCGTTGCCCTTCAGCTACGCCAATCAGTTGATGACCAAAAAGGAAATGACGCGTCTGATCGACTCGGTCTATCGGCAGACCGGGCATCGCGACACCGTCGTGTTTTTGGATCGCATCAAGGCGACTGGGTTCCAATACGCCACCAAGGCGGGTATTTCGATCTGCATCGACAACATGCACATCCCGACGCGAAAGGGCGAATTGATCGGGAAGGCCCAGCATGAAGTCAACGAGATCGAAAAGCAGTACAGCGACGGTCTGATCACCAACGGCGAACGCTACAACAAGGTCATCGACATCTGGGCCCACGTCACCGAGCAGGTGGCCGGCGAGATGATGAAGGAGTTGGGCGCGGGCGGCGATCCGAAAAAGGCCGAAGCGTTCAACCCGATCTTTATGATGGCCGACTCCGGCGCGCGCGGGAGCGCCCAGCAGATTCGTCAGTTGGGCGGGATGCGCGGACTGATGGCCAAGCCGTCCGGCGAAATCATCGAGACGCCGATCACCGCGAACTTCCGCGAAGGCCTGACCGTGTTGCAGTACTTCATCTCGACGCACGGCGCCCGTAAAGGTTTGGCCGATACCGCGTTGAAGACCGCAAACTCCGGGTACCTAACGCGTCGCTTGGTCGACGTGGCCCAGGACGTGATCGTGTGCGAGGACGATTGCGGTACGACCGACGGTATTCTGGTCACCGCGCTGGTCGAAGGCGGCGAAGTCATTGAACCGTTGGAAGAGCGTATTCTCGGCCGCTTGGCCGGCGAAGATATTCGCGACCCGGTGACGGGCGAGATCATCATCGGGCACAACGAAGATATCAACGAAGAAAACGCGAAGGCCGTCGTCGAGGCCGGTTTGGACCGCGTACGTATTCGTTCGGTGCTCACGTGCCAAACGCCGCGCGGCGTCTGCAAGCGCTGCTACGGTCGCGACCTGGCGCGCGGGCGCTTGGTCGAGCGTGGCGAGCCGGTCGGCGTCATTGCCGCCCAGTCCATCGGCGAGCCGGGCACCCAGCTCACGATGCGGACCTTCCACATCGGCGGTACGGCGAGCAAAGTCGTCGAGCAAACCGTGCTCGAAGCCAAACACGCCGGTCAGATGAAGTACTTAAGTTTCGACGCCAAGAAGGGCGCCGACGTGCATAGCCACAACATCGCCGTGAAGAACAAAGACGGCGAATGGGTGGTTATGAGCCGCAACGCCAAGATCGCCATTACGGACGATACCGGACGCGAGCGCGAAAAGTATCCGGTGGTGTACGGCGCACGTATCAAGATCAAGGACGGTGGCCCGGTCACGGTCGGCCAGCGGTTGGTCGAGTGGGATCCGTACTCACTCTCGATTCTGACGGAAGTCGGCGGACGTGTGGCTTACGGCGACATCATCGAAGGCGTCTCCATGAAGGAAGACGTCGACGAGGTCACCGGGTTGTCGCGTAAGGTCGTCGTCGAGCACACGGGTGGCAATCTCCGTCCGCGCTTGTCGATCAAAGACGAGTCGGGCAAGACCTCGAAGGTCAGCACCGCGACGGGCGCGGCGAGGTATCTCTTGCCGGTCGGTGCGCACATCTTGGTCGAAAAGGGCGCGACCGTGTCGCCGGGCGACGTGTTGGCGAAGATCCCGCGCGAAACGACGAAGACCAAGGACATCACCGGCGGTCTGCCGCGTGTGGCCGAATTGTTCGAGGCGCGCAAGCCGAAGGAGCACGCCGTCATCAGCGAAATCGACGGCGAAGTGTCGTTCGGCGGATTCGTCAAGGGCATGCGCAAGGTCGTCGTCGACAACAAAATGGGCGACGTGAAGGAGTATTTTATTCCTAAGGGTAAACACGTGAACGTGCACGAGGGCGACTGGGTGCGCGCGGGCGAGCCGTTGATGGACGGATCCGCGAACCCGCACGACATCCTCGACGTGCTCGGTCCGAAGGAATTGCAAAAATACTTAGTCGACGAAGTGCAGGACGTGTATCGGCTCCAGGGCGTGTCGATCAACGACAAACACATCGAGATCATCGTGCGACAGATGTTGCGAAAAGTACGTATTGAAGATCCCGGCGATACGGAATTTTTGCCGGGCAGCCAGGTGAGCAAGGTGGCCTTCGAAGCGGAAAACGAGAAGGTCATGCAAAAAGACGGGCGTCCCGCGTTGGGCAAGCCGGTCTTGTTGGGTATCACCAAGGCTGCGTTGACGACCGAGAGCTTTGTGTCGGCCGCCTCGTTCCAAGAGACGACCCGCGTGCTCACGGAAGCGGCGATCAACGGCAAGGACGATCGGCTCTGGGGTCTCAAGGAAAACGTCATCGTCGGACGACTCATTCCGGCGGGAACCGGCTTCTTGGAGTACCGCGATACGTTTGTGGCCGGTCCAAAAAAGGACGAAGTGGCCGCCGCTGCCGCGCCTGTGGCGGTTGCGGGTGATGCATCGACGGGAGCGTAATGAATGCGACTGTCATGCCAGTCAACGGCTTGACAGTCGCCGGTGACCTCATTATAATCCGCGGGCTTTGCGGCTGGTGAAGGGTTGGGCCGCGCTCGCTGAGTTTTAATACGTAGATCGGAAAGCCATGCCTACAATCAATCAGCTTGTTCGTCACGGTCGGATGCTCGTCAAGAGCAAGACCAAGAGTCCGGCCCTTAAGCGATGCCCGCAGAAGCGCGGTGTCTGTCTGCGTGTCTATACGACCACGCCGAAAAAGCCGAACTCGGCCTTGCGTAAGGTCGCTCGTGTGCGTCTGACGAACGGTATCGAAGTGACGTCGTATATCCCTGGTGTGGGGCACAATCTGCAGGAGCACTCGATCGTGCTCGTGCGCGGCGGCCGTGTGAAGGACCTTCCTGGTGTGCGGTATCACATCGTCCGCGGTACGTTGGATGCCGTCGGTGTGGCCAACCGGAAGCAGGGTCGTTCGAAGTACGGAGCCAAGCGTCCCAAGTAAGTATCGTTCGATATCGAGAGTCGGCGGCCGTTGCGGCCGTGAGAAGAAAGGTCGATCATGCCTCGTGGTGGTGGGATAACTCAGCGGGAAACGTTGCCCGATACCCGGTTCGGAGACCGGCTTGTCGGGAAGTTCATCAGCGCCTTGATGTCCAAGGGGAAGAAGAGCACGGCCGAGCGGATCGCGTATGGCGCGTTCGATATCATCGAAAAGAAGACGAGCGGCGATGCGCTGAAGGTCTTTCGTGCTGCCGTGGACAATGTAAAGCCGGTCGTTGAGGTCAAGTCGCGCCGGGTCGGTGGCGCCTCCTATCAGGTTCCGGTTGAAATTCGTCCAACCCGTCGGTTGTCCCTTGCGCTCCGGTGGATTGCAGAGTTTGCCCGGTCTCGCTCTGGTAAGAGTATGGTGGAGAAGTTGGCCGCTGAATTGCTCGACGCTTCCAATAACACGGGGGCGGCGGTGAAGAAGCGGGAGGACGTCCACCGTATGGCGGAAGCCAATAAGGCCTTCGCGCACTACCGCTGGTAATCATCCCCAGTCGGCAGCTTGCGTCTGCGTGGCCCTTCCCTGAAGGCGTCTCGTATTATCCAGCTCGTGTTTGCGTACCTTGTGTGTAGGAGTGTTGCCCGTGTCCAGACAAACGCCGCTTGAGCGCACCAGAAATATCGGCATCATGGCGCACATCGATGCCGGAAAAACTACGACGACCGAGCGCATTCTCTATTACACGGGTGTGTCCCACAAAATCGGCGAAGTGCACGAAGGTGCGGCGACGATGGACTGGATGGAGCAGGAGCGCGAGCGCGGTATTACCATTACCGCTGCTGCGACGACCTGTTTCTGGAAAGACTATCGCATCAACATCATCGACACGCCCGGCCACGTCGACTTCACGATCGAGGTCGAGCGTTCGCTGCGTGTGTTGGATGGTGCGGTCGCCGTGTTCGACTCCGTACAGGGTGTGGAGCCACAGTCCGAGACGGTCTGGCGCCAGGCGGACAAGTATCACGTTCCGCGCGTGGCGTTTATGAACAAGATGGACCGAACCGGCGCCGATTTTTATACGAGCGTCCAGTCGATTGTCGATCGCCTTGCGGCCAATCCCATCCCCATTCAGATTCCCATCGGAAAAGAATCCGAGTTTCGTGGCACCATTGATCTCGTCAAGATGAGGGCGTTCTTCTATGACGACGAGACGTTGGGCGCCAAGTACGAGGTTCGGGATATTCCCGACAATCTGAAAGAGCAGGCCCAATCCTATCGCGAGAAGATGCTCGATTCGATCGCCGAGCATGACGATCAAGTCATGGAGAAGTATCTCGCAGGCGAAAGCCTGACCGAGGAAGAAATCAAGCGAGCGATTCGCGCGGGTGTGGTGTCCTTGAAGCTTGTGCCGGTCATCTGCGGATCGGCCTTTAAGAATAAGGGCGTTCAGCAGTTGCTCGATGCGGTGGTGGACTACTTGCCGTCTCCGCTCGATGTGCCGTCCGTCACTGGCGTCCATCCGGATTCTGGTGATGAGTTGGTCCGCAAGACCAGCGACGGTGAGCCCTTTGCCGCGCTGGCTTTCAAGATCATGACCGATCCCTTTGCCGGTCAGCTCACGTTCTTCCGTGTCTATTCAGGCACGTTGAAGACCGGGACCGCGGTGCTCAACCAAACGAAGGGCATTCGCGAGCGCGTCGGCCGTCTCTTGAAGATGCATGCGAACAAGCGTGAAGATATTGAAATTGTCTACGCGGGTGATATTGCGGCTGCGGTCGGTTTGAAGAGTGCGACGACCGGCGACACGCTTTGTGAAGATAAAAACCCGATCTTGCTCGAGGTCATGAAGTTCCCCGAGCCGGTCATCGCGATGGCGATCGAGCCGAAGACCAAGCAAGATCAAGAGAAGATGGGCTTCGCGCTCCAGAAGTTGGCGCAAGAAGATCCGTCCTTCCGTGTGCGGACGGATGAGGAGACAGCGCAGACCATCATCGCCGGCATGGGCGAGTTGCACCTCGAGATCATCGTTGATCGTTTGTTGCGCGAGTTCAAGGTCGAGGCCAACGTTGGAAAGCCTGAAGTTGCATTCCGTGAAACGATCCGCCGTAAAGCGGAAGCCGAATCCAAGTACATCAAGCAGACTGGCGGTCGCGGTCAGTACGGCCACGTGGTGCTCACGGTTGAGCCGGCCGAATCCGGGAAGGGCTTGGAGTTCGTCAATAAGATCGTCGGCGGTGCCATTCCGAAGGAATTTATTCCTGCCATCGAAAAGGGTGTGAAGGAGCGCATGGAGTCCGGTGTCATCGCCGGCTATCCGCTTCGCGACGTCAAGGTGAGTGTTATCGACGGTTCCTACCATGACGTCGACTCCAATGAAATGGCGTTCAAAATTGCCGGCTCAATGGGCTTCTCGGATGCCTGCAAGAAGGCTGATCCGGTCCTGCTCGAGCCGATCATGAAGGTTGAGGTGCTCGTCCCGCAGGAATTTATGGGCGACGTCATCGGCAACCTGAACGGTCGTCGCGGCAAGGTGCAGGGGATGAAGGCGCGCGCCGGTTCGCAGGCCATCGAAGCGATGGTGCCGTTGATGGAGATGTTCGGCTATGCCACGGACCTCCGGTCTCGTACGCAGGGCCGCGCCACCTACAGCATGGAGTTCGATCGGTACGATCAAGTGCCGAAACAAATTGCGGAAGCGATCACAGCGAAGAATCGGGGCGAGTAGGAGCTAGGCTCGATTCAACCCTGGGAGGGATTGGGGGACTTATGGCGAAGGCGAAATTTGAGCGGAAGAAGCCGCATGTGAACATTGGGACGATTGGGCACGTGGACCACGGCAAGACGACGTTGACGGCGGCGTTGACGAAGGTCTGCTCGGATAAGGGGATGGCGAAGTTCATCAGCTACGACGAAGTGGCGAAGGCCTCGGAGAGCCAAGGTCGCCGCGACGCCTCGAAGATCATGACCATCGCGATCAGCCACGTCGAATACGAAACCGACAAGCGCCACTATGCGCACGTCGACTGCCCGGGCCACGCCGACTATGTGAAGAACATGATCACCGGCGCCGCGCAGATGGACGGCGCGATCTTGGTGGTGAGTGCGGCCGACGGCCCCATGCCGCAGACCCGCGAACACATTCTCTTGGCTCGCCAGGTCGGGGTGCCCTACATCGTCGTGTTCTTGAACAAGGCCGACAAGGTCGACGATCCCGAGTTGTTGGAGTTGGTGGAAGTCGAAGTGCGGGAACTGTTGTCGAAGTATGACTTCCCGGGCGACAAGTTGCCGATCGTACAGGGCTCGGCGTTGAAGGCGATGGAGGGCGATCAAGGGCCGTTGGGCGTGCCGTCGATCTTGAAGTTGCTCGATTCGATCGACAGCTACATTCCGACACCGACGCGCGCGATCGACAAGCCGTTCTTGATGCCGATCGAAGACGTGTTTACGATCAGCGGGCGCGGGACCGTGGTGACGGGCCGCTGCGAGCGCGGGATCGTGAAGGTGGGCGACGAAATTGAAATCGTGGGCTTGAAGCCGACGCAGAAGACCGTCGTGACGGGCGTCGAGATGTTCCGCAAGGTCTTGGATGAAGGCCAGGCGGGGGACAACATCGGCGTGTTGTTGCGCGGGACGAAGAAGGAAGACGTGGAACGCGGGATGGTGCTGGCGAAGGGCGGGAGCATCACGCCGCACACGAAGTTCAAGGCGGAAGTCTACGTGCTCACCAAGGAAGAAGGCGGACGGCATACCCCGTTTTTCAACGGGTATCGGCCGCAGTTCTATTTCCGGACGACGGACGTGACGGGGGTGGTGACGTTGAATCCGGGGGTGGAGATGGTGATGCCGGGGGACAATGTGAGTTTGACGGGGGAGTTGATCTCGCCCATCGCGATGGACGTGGGGTTGCGGTTTGCCGTGCGTGAAGGCGGCAAGACCGTCGGCTCCGGCGTCGTCACGGAAATCTTGGCTTAACGATCCGTCGTTGGATAGAGGGGTAGGCGCGTGGTCAGAGTAGATCAGCGAATCAGAATTAGGCTTCGTGGCTTCGACTATCGTGTGCTCGATCAGTCGGTCACGGAAATTGTGGATACGGTTCGCCGCACGGGAGCCCGGGTCGTCGGCCCGATTCCCTTGCCCACGCGAGTGGAAAAGGTGACCGTCCAGCGCGCCACGCACTGCGACAAAAAGTCGCGGGAGCAATTCGAGGTGCGGACGCACAAGCGGCTGTTGGACATCATGGAGCCGACACCGGAGACGATGGACTCGCTGATGAAGCTCAATCTCGCAGCTGGGGTCGACGTCGAAATCAAGCTGTAATTTATTTCGTGTTAATTGTGGTCAAGGTGGGGCTGTCGTGACGAATGGATTGATCGGGCGCAAATTGGGCATGACGCAGATATACGGAGAAGGGAATTCCCTGATCCCCGTGACCGTCATTGAGGCGGGTCCTTGTCGCGTCGTGCAGGTGAAGTCGTCTGAGCGCGACGGCTATGAAGCGGTGCAGTTGTCGTTCGGCGATGTGAAGGCCTCCCGCTTGTCGAAGGCCGAGCGTGGGCACTTCAAGGCGTCGGAGGGGGCTCCGCAGCGTCACCTTCGCGAGTTCAAGAAGGATGGGGATGTCGCTGTTGGGCAAGTCGTGAAGGCTGATCTGTTTAAGCCTGGCGATTTTGTCGATGTGATCGGTGTGTCCAAAGGCAAGGGTTTTCAAGGCGTCATGAAGCGCCACAACTATGCCGGCGGTCCTGAGACTCACGGGTCCATGTTCCATCGCCATCCTGGTTCGATCGGCAGCAGTTCGTTCCCGTCTCGCGTCTGGAAGAACAAGGCGCTTCCTGGGCACATGGGTAGCGACCGCGTGACGACTCATCGGTTGAAAGTGATTGAGGCGCGCGCTGATGAAAATCTCTTGTTTGTGCGTGGTTCGGTGCCAGGGGCGGAAAACGGCATCGTGCTCGTGCGGAAGTCTAAAAAGGGGTAAGTCGTGCCAAGCATCGACGTCCTAGACAGCAATAAGCGGAAGATTGCGACCGCTGAGCTTCCCGAGGCGCTCTTCGCTCGCGAAGCAAACGGCCCGCTCCTTCACGAAGCGATCATCATGCAGCGTGCCGGTGAGCGGCAGGGCACGTCCTCGACCTTGCGACGCGGTGAAGTGTCCGGTTCGGGCAAGAAGCCCTGGAAGCAGAAGCATACCGGGCGTGCGCGCGCGGGATCTTTGCGCTCTCCGGTGTGGCGGCACGGCGGTACGGTCTTCGGTCCCAAGCCGCGTAATTATCAGTATTCGATTCCGAAGCAAAAATATCATCGTGCCATGCAGGTCGCGTTATCCTCTAAGTTAGCTTCCGGCGACGTGGTGGTTGTCGGTGAGGTGGCTGTGGCGGATGCCAAGACCAAACAGCTTCGCACCATGCTCAGCCAGTTGGGCGTAAAGTCGACCGCCCTTGTGGTCGTCTCCGTTGCCGGCGCCGATTCGGTGATGCGCGCGGGACGGAATATGTGTTCGGTTAAGGTGGCGACTCCTGAACATTTGAACGTCTACGATGTGTTGAAGTACGGCACGATCGTGATCGCGCAGTCCGCACTCGGGCGATTGAAGGAGGTGTGGGCATGAGCGCTCGGTATGGTCGTGTGTTGATTCGACCCTTGTTGACGGAAAAAGTCACGGCCCTTCGCGAAACGCAGAATACGGTGGCATTTGTCGTCGACAGTAAGGCCAATCGTATTCAGGTCAAGCGTGCGGTGGAAGAGCTGTTGAAGGTGAGGGTCGCCCGCGTGAATGTCTTGAACATCATGGGGAAGACTAAGCGCCTCGGCCGTTTCTCCGGGAAACAATCCGATTGGAAGAAAGCACTCGTCACCTTGAAGGAAGGCGAGAAGCTCGAGTTGTACGAAACCGTGTAGTGGAGCGATGCGCGCGCTCTGGCGAGTACGCCAGGCTCTGCGCCGGAGAGAAGGTCAAGGCATCATGGGATTAAAAAATTATCAGCCGACATCAGCAGGTCGCCGCGGTATGAGCGCCGTGACGAATGAAGGCCTGGCCAAAAAGCGTCCGGAAAAGTCCCTGACCTCGTTCGAGTTGCGGACGGGCGGTCGCAACTCCGAAGGGCGTCAGACGGTTCGTTTCCGTGGGGCCGGCCACAAGCGGCTGTATCGCAAGATCGATTTTCGCCGTGACAAGTACGGTATTCCCGCGAAGGTTGCCGCGATCGAGTACGATCCGAATCGCTCGGCTCGTATCGCGCTCTTGCACTACAAGGACGGCGAGAAGCGCTACATTCTCGCTCCGGACGGCATCACGATCGGTCAGTCGGTCGAGTCCGGTCCGAATTCCGAAATTCGAACGGGGAATGCGTTGCCCCTGGCGAATATGCCGCTCGGTACGACCATTCACAATATTGAATTGAAGCCCGGCAAGGGCGGCCAATTGATCCGGAGCGCCGGGGGATCTGCGCAGGTGATGGGACGCGATGGCGCCTATGTGCAGCTCCGTCTGAAGTCCGGTGAAATGCGCAAGGTGCTTGGCACCTGTATGGCCACCGTGGGTCAGGTCGGAAATCTCGACCACGAAAATATTTCCGTCGGCAAGGCCGGTCGCACCCGTTGGCTTGGCCGTCGCCCGCACGTTCGCGGTGTCGTCATGAACCCGGTCGATCACCCGCACGGTGGTGGTGAAGGTAAGTCCGGTCAGGGTAATCCCCATCCGGTGTCCCCTTGGGGCCAGCCGACCAAGGGCTATAAGACGCGGCACAACAAGAAGACGCAGAAGTTCATCATCGCCCGACGGAAGAAGTAAGAGGAGAGACGCATGCCTCGGTCTATTAGCAAGGGCGCATTTGTCGACGAACATCTGCTCAAGAAGGTGGAGCAGATGAATCAGGGGCGCGACAAGAAACTCATCAAGACCTGGTCTCGTCGCTCGACGGTGATCCCGGATATGATCGGTCACACGTTTGCCGTGCACAACGGGAAGAAGTTCATCCCGGTGTATGTCACTGAGAATATGGTCGGGCACAAATTGGGCGAGTTCGCGGCCACGCGCTTCTTTAAAGGCCATGGCCAGGCCAAGACCGAAAAGGCCGTCGCGCTCAAGTAGTCGCCGGCTGCGCACGCGACCGATTACGTTGGATTGAAGGAAAGAACGAGAACGTCAATGGCTCACGCACAAGCAACCTTACGATATGCCCGAGTGTCGCCGCGCAAGGTGCGCCCGGTGGTGGATTTGATCAGGGGCAAGCAGGTTCCGATGGCCTTGGCGCTGTTGACGGCGATGCCGCGCTCTGCCGCGAAGGTCGTCGAGAAGATTCTTCGCTCCGCCGTCGCCAATGCCGAGCAAAAGAATGTAGACGATCCGGAGGCCTTGGTCGTTTCGAAGGCCTTCGTCGACGGCGGGCCGATTCTGAAGCGGTTCCGGGCTCGTTCCATGGGTCGGGCCAATTCCATTCAGAAGCGCACGAGTCACATTACGATTGTTGTGGGTGCTACCACTAAAGCTACGCAAGCGGTCAAGGCGTAGTCTCACGAAGGAGTCAAGCCGCAGGGCTTAGGATCTATGGGTCAAAAATCACATCCATACGGCTTTCGTCTCGGATACACCACCACGTGGACGTCACGGTGGTATGCCTCGAAGGATTACGCCAAGCTACTCCATCAAGACATTCGCATCAAGCGAATGGTGAAAGATCGCCTGTATCACGCCGGCGTGGCGAAGGTGGAAATCGAACGCTCCGGCGATCAGACCAGGATCATCATTCACACGGCGCGTCCAGGCATCATCATCGGTCGCAAGGGTGCCGAGGTCGATAAGTTGAAGGCGGCCGTGGAGAAGCAGTACGGCGGTCAGGTCTACATCAACGTGAAGGAAATCAAGAAGCCGGAACTCGATGCGCAGTTGGTGAGCGAAAACATCGCAACCCAATTGGAAAAGCGTGTCGCGTTTCGTCGGGCCATGAAGCGCAGCGTCGCCGCGGCTCTTCGCCTCGGCGCGCAGGGCATCAAGATCAACTGCGCCGGGCGTCTTGCCGGTGCGGAAATCGCCCGGACGGAATGGTATCGCGAAGGGCGTGTGCCGCTACACACCTTGCGCGCGGACATCGATTACGGATTTGCCGAAGCCAAGACGACGATGGGCCAAATCGGCGTCAAGACGTGGATCTATAAAGGCGAAGTGAATCCTCGGCAGACCGGCCGCCCTGAATTGGGATTGGCGCGCCAGGACGCTCGCGGTCTATCGCTCTAGCTTTGTTGAGAGGATATCGTGTTAGCACCGAAGAAGGTTAAGTTCAGAAAGATGCAGAAGGGCCGGATGAACGGCAAGGCCTATCGTGGCTCGTCGCTCACGCTTGGTGAATATGGGTTGAAGGCACTGGAGCCCGGTTGGGTCACCAGCCGGCAGATCGAAGCGGCCCGTATCGCCATCACGCGTTTCGTGAAGCGCGGCGGACAGGTCTGGACAAGAATTTTCCCGGATAAGCCGATCACCAAAAAGCCGGCCGAAACTCGTATGGGTAAAGGCAAGGGCAACCCGGAGTATTGGGTGGCGGTTGTGAAGCCGGGTCGGATCATGTACGAAATGGACGGCGTCACGGCGGCCGTGGCGCAGGAAGCGCTTCGCCTGGCTGCGCATAAGTTGCCGGTAGCCACCAAGATCGTGGTGCGTGGATCGTTGGAAGGATAGCGAACATGGATGTCAAGGATCTGCGTGCACTCACAGACGACGAGCTTCGGGACAAGGAGCAACAGTTGCTGCAGGAGCAATTTAACCTGCGGTTTCAGCTCTCGACCGGACGACTCGAAAATCCGATGCAAGTGAAGAATACCCGCCGCGATGTCGCGCGCATCAAGACGATTCGACGGGAAGCCCAATTACGTGCCGCGCGCGGCCAAGCTCAGGCTAAAGGATAATAGACGATGGCGGAAGCAGCCGTTCAGCACAATTGGTTTGGAAACGTCGTCAGCACCAAGATGCAGAAGACGGTCGTGGTCGAGATCGAGCGGTCGGTCGTGCATCCGATGTATAAGAAAGTTTTGCGTCGGGTCACGAAGCTGAAGGCCCACGACGAAAACGGTGTCTGCAAGGTGGGCGACCGCGTGAAGTTGATCCAGACGCGCCCGATCAGCAAGCAGAAGCACTGGCGTGTCGTGCAGGTCATGGAAAAGGGGCAAGCGGAGAAGTAGGAAGCTGGCGCGGCTCTGCGGCGCATCGACGAACCGGGTGAGCGAAGGATAGCGTAGCGACGATGATTCAAAATTATACCTACATGGATGTGGCCGATAACTCCGGCGCGCGTCAGGTCATGTGTTTTCACGTGCTGGGCGGAACGCGCCGTCGCTATGGCTCGTTGGGAGACGTCGTGGTGGTGGCCGTGAAGGAAGCCATTCCGCAGGCCTCCGTAAAGAAGGGCGATGTCAGCCGCGCCGTGATCGTCCGCACCACAAAAGGTGTCCGTCGGGACGACGGGTCTTATATCAAGTTTGACCGTAATGCCTGCGTGCTTATCAATGCGCAGGGTGAGCCGGTCGGGACGCGTATTTTCGGTCCGGTGGCGCGTGAGCTCCGCTGGAAGAAGTTCATGAAGATCATCTCGTTGGCGCCGGAAGTCCTGTAGGACCTCCGTTTGTTCTAGGAAGGAGTCTGCGGTCGTGGCCGTACTTGCGAAATCACGTATCCGAAAGGGCGACACCGTCGTGGTCATTGCCGGCCGCGAGCGGGGGAAAAGCGGGAAGGTGCTCTCCGTCGACGTTGCGCGCCGGAAGGTGTTGGTCGAAAAGCTCAACATGATCAAGCGGCACACCAAGCCGAACGCGAAGGTTCGGCAGGGCGGGATCATCGAGCGTGAATCTCCGATCCATGCGTCGAACGTCATGTTGCTCTGTCCGACCACCCAGAAGCCGACTCGCGTGGGCATC
Organism: Nitrospiraceae bacterium; assembly: GCA_046351095.1. GTDB lineage: Bacteria > Nitrospirota > Nitrospiria > Nitrospirales > Nitrospiraceae > BQWY01. Next base: position 1,199,931 of record JAXLZC010000001.1, on the reverse strand, counting down.
AAGGTCCGGGAAGACGGCCGTCGCGTTCGTTTCAGCAAACAAAGCAAGCAGGCGATTGAGTAATGAGCACTAAAGAGCCAGGAAAGCCAAAGTCCGATCGCCCTCAGGGCGGCAAGCCGGCCGGCGCAAAAAAGCGTGGGCCCTCCGTGCAGGTTGAAGCGGGTGAATCCACGCCGGACAGCCAGGCGGCGATTCCTCGCACTATCGATCGGTATCGGGATCAAGTTGTCCCGGCCCTGATGAAGGAGTTCTCCTATAAGAACCCTATGCAGGTGCCGCGGTTGCGTCAGATCGTCTTGAACGTCGGCATGGGCGAAGCGATCCAGAATATGAAGATTCTGGAAAGCGCCGCGAGCGAGCTTGGCACGATCACCGGGCAACGGCCGGTCATCACACGCGCGAAGAAGGCCATCGCGGGATTCAAGCTGCGCCAGGGGATGCCGATCGGTGCCAAGGTTACGCTGCGCAATCGCCGCATGTACGAATTTCTCGACCGTCTGGTGAGTGTGGCTCTACCCCGTATTCGCGATTTTCGTGGGGTCTCGCCGAAGGCATTCGACGGCCGCGGGAATTATACCCTCGGGTTGAAGGAACAATTGATTTTCCCGGAGATCCCCTACGATAACGTAGCGGCCATTCACGGGATGGATATTACGTTTGTCACGACGGCGCGCAACAACGAAGAGGGCAAGGCCCTGTTGCGGTTGATGGGGATGCCGTTCCGGACATAGTGGTGTTGGACGAAGGAGACGTGTTGTGGCGAGACTCGCGCTGAAACTGAAAGCTGACCGGAAGCCGAAATTCGGCGTCCGTGAATACAATCGCTGCGGCCTCTGCGGTCGTGTCCGTGGGTATTTGCGACGCTTTGAAATGTGCCGTATCTGCTTCCGCTTCTTGAGCTTGCGTGGGGAAATTCCCGGCGTGCGCAAGTCGAGCTGGTAGTCGAGAGCGTACGTAGTTGACCTTCTGTGGAGTACCGTACTCATGGTGACTGATCCGATCGCAGATTTGTTGGTTCGTCTTCGTAACGCCGCCGGCCGTGGGCACGATAGTGTCTTGATGCCCGCCTCTCGCTTGAAGGGGGAGATCCTCCGCGTCATGCGCGAAGAGGGATTCATCGGCAGCGTCACGAAGGAAGAAAAAGACGGCCATCCTTGTTTCCGTGTGGCCCTGCGGTATGTCGAAGCCGGACAACCGATGATCGCCGGGACACAACGTGTGAGCAAGCCGGGGCGACGTGTGTACGTCGGCAAGGCTGATGTGCCTCGTACGCGCGGTGGTTTGGGTGTGACGATCGTGACGACTTCGAAGGGTGTCATGACCGAGCGTGAGTGCCGACGTGAAGGCCTCGGGGGTGAAGTGCTCTGTTCCGTCTGGTAGTTCCCGTTTATTCTTTTGTAGCTGTGAAGGGGCGTTATGTCGAGAATCGGTAAAAAGCCCATCGCGCTTCCCAAAGGCGTCGATCTTAATGTGTCCTCGAATAAAGTAACGGTGAAGGGTCCGCTCGGATCGTTGAATTGGTCGCTCGTTCCCGGATTGACCGTTGCGGTGAAGGATGGCCAGGCCCACGTCACGCGTGCGAATGACGATCGGAAGCTGCGCGCCATGCACGGTCTCACACGCGCCGAGTTGAGTAATATGGTGCAGGGTGTGACCAAGGGCTATGATCGCGCGTTGGAAATCAACGGCGTCGGCTATAAAGCTCAGATGCAGGGCAAGAAGATGAGTTTCAACGTCGGCTACATCAACGCCGTTGAATACAACATCCCGGCCGGTATCGAAGCCAAGATCGACAAACAAACGTTGATCGCCTTGAAGGGGACGGATAAGCGTCTCATCGGCCAGGTCGCCGCCGATTTGCGCGCCGTGAAGCCGCCGGACGTCTACAAGCAAAAGGGTGTGAAGTTCGCGGGCGAAAAGCTCCGCAAGAAGGAAGGCAAGACGGGTAAGTAGGATGAAGACCAGCAAGAAAAGCGCTACCCTCGAGCGTCGTCGTCAGCGGGTTCGGAAATATATTTCCGGTACTACGGAGCGGCCGCGTTTGAGCGTTTATCGGAGCAAGGGACATATTTACGCGCAGATCATCGACGACCTGAAGGGCCACACCCTGGCGGCTGCGTCGACGATGGATGCCGGTTTGCGCAAATCGCTCAAGTCGACGGGAACGATCGCCGCCGCAAAGGCCGTGGGAACGTTGCTGGCTCAGCGCGCGAAGACTGCCAACGTCAGCGCGGTCGTATTCGACCGTGGCGGGCGTGTGTATCATGGCCGCGTCAAAGCCCTGGCCGATGCGTCTCGCGAGGGCGGCTTACAATTTTGATCGAGTAGGGCACAAGCCCGTTACGCCGGCACCATCGGTGCCGTTGGTCGAAGAGGGGGGATTACCGCTTGGCACGCGTCAATGCAGAAGAACTCAGTCTGAAAGACAAGGTGGTATTCATCAATCGCGTCGCCAAGGTCGTGAAGGGCGGCAAGCGATTCAACTTCTGTGCACTCGTCGCGGTCGGCGACGGCCACGGTTGGGTCGGCGTCGGCAAGGGCAAGGCCGCCGAAGTCCCCGCCGCCATCTCGAAGGCGGTTGAGCAAGCCAAGAAGAATCTGGTACGTATCCCTGTCTTGGACGGCACGATTCCGCATGAAGTCATCGGTAAGTTCGGCAGCGAGTCCATCATTCTGAAGCCGGCTGCCCCTGGAACCGGGATCATCGCGGGTGGCGCAGTACGCGTCATCGTCGAATTGTCCGGCATTCACAATATCATCGCGAAGACACTCGGTCGCGGCAATCCGTTTAATGCCGTGCGTGCGACATTGAACGGCCTCGGCCAGTTGAAAAATCCGGAAGACATTTTGCGCATTCGGCGTAGCGGGATCGCTCCCGCCGCGGCCGCGTCGAATGCTTAGGAGTTCTACACGAACATGGCGCAACAACAGACACGTCACGCAAAAGCTGGAGCCACGGGGAAGGTGTCCATCACGCTGAAAAAGAGCATGATCGGCACGCCGGAAACCCATCGCTTGGTGTTGCGCGGGCTTCGGCTCCGACGCATCCGGCAAACGGTGGTGCTCCCGGATACGCCGCAAACGCGTGGGATGATTCATAAGGTCAGTTATCTGCTTGAGGTACGGAATCAATGAAGCTGCATCAGCTCGCGCCCGCCAAAGGGGCGAAGAAAGCGCCGAAGCGTATCGGTCGTGGTCCCGGGTCGGGCCATGGAAAGACGGCCACCAAGGGCCATAAGGGTATCAAGGCGCGGTCCGGCGGTGGGAAGCGCCCTGGATTCGAGGGCGGTCAGATGCCGCTCGTCCGCCGGTTGCCGAAGTTCGGTTTTAAGAACGGCAATCGGGTTGAATATGCGATCGTGAATTTGGATTCCTTAGCCAAGGTCGACACCAAGGACACGCTCACGCCGCAGATGATGGTCGAGATCGGTCTGGTGAAGCATAAGAGCTGGCCGATCAAGATTTTAGGAAATGGTGCGTTGACCAAGCCCCTTGTCATCCAGGCGCACAAGTTCAGCAAGTCCGCCGAAGAGAAAATCAAGACGGCTGGTGGGAGGGCTGAGGTCATCCGCGGTGTTTGAACGTCTCCTAACCAGTTTTCAGAACATCTTTAAGATTCCGGAACTCCGTACCCGTATCCTCTTTACCTTGGGGATGCTGGTGGTGTACCGGATTGGTGCGCATATTCCGACCCCGGGGATCAACGGGGACGCGCTGGCCGACTTTCTGCAAAAGCAGGGCGGCGCACTCCTGGGATTCTTGGATATTTTTTCTGGCGGCGCGCTTTCTCGATTGACGATCTTCGCGCTCGGCATCATGCCGTACATCAGCGCGTCGATCATTTTGCAGTTGTTGACGGTCGTCATTCCGCACCTCGCCAAGTTGGCGAAGGAAGGGGAGCGCGGCCGGAAGAAGATCATTCAGTACACCCGGTTCGGTACGATCGCCATTGCGCTCGTCCAAGGCTTCGGCATCGCCGTCGGCTTGGAGGGGATGAACCAAGGGCAGTTCGTATTGACGCCAGGATGGGGATTCCGGTTCATGACGGTCATTACCTTGACCGCGGGAACCGGCTTCTTGATGTGGTTGGGCGAACAGATCACCGAACGCGGCATCGGCAACGGCATTTCGCTGATCATTTTCGCCGGCATCGTGGCGCGCCTCCCGAACGCCGTGGTGCAGACCTACGATTTGTATACGGTCGGACAGATCAATTTTGCGGTCTTGATCGTGTTGGCGATTTTGATGGTGGCCGTCGTTGCGGCCATCGTGTTTTTGGAGAGCGGGCGCCGAAAAATTCCGGTGCAGTACGCCAAGCGTGTGGTCGGTCGACGGGTGTATGGCGGACAAAGTCAGCATATTCCGTTGAAGATCAACACGGCCGGCGTGATTCCGCCGATTTTTGCGTCGTCGTTGATTGCGTTCCCGGCAACGATTGCCGGGTTCATCCAAGAGCCGTGGGTGCAGTCCATCGGTGCACAATTGGCCCCGGGCTCGCTCTTGTATACCTTGCTGTACGTCGGATTGATTATCTTTTTCTGCTTTTTCTACACGGCCGTCGTCCTCAATCCAGTGGACATGGCCGACAACATGAAGAAGTACGGTGGTTTTATCCCGGGGATCCGCCCTGGGCAGCATACGTCGGATTTCATCTATAAGGTGCTGACGCGGATTACCTTTGCCGGGGCGATTTACCTCGCAATCGTCTGCGTCATCCCAGAAGTGTTGATTTACCGATTGAACGTGCCGTTTTATTTCGGCGGAACGTCGCTCTTGATCGTGATCGGCGTCGGATTGGATACGGCGCAACAGATCGAATCGCACATGTTGATGCGCAATTACGAAGGCTTCTTGGGCCCGAAGGGACGTCCGCTCCGCGGGCGCAACGGATAACCCACGATGCGTATCGTGTTTTTAGGGGCGCCTGGAGTCGGCAAGGGCACGCAAGCAGACCGGATCGCGGCCGCTCACGGCCACGTGAAGTTGTCGACCGGCGATTTGCTCCGCGAGGCGGTGCGTAATAAGACGACGTTAGGCCTCGAAGCCAAGTCGTTTATGGATCAGGGCCAGCTCGTCCCCGATGCCGTTGTGATCGGCATGGTGCGGGAAAAGTTAGAGCACCCGGCGACAGCCGCCAATTTTATCTTGGATGGTTTTCCCCGGACGGTTCCCCAAGCGGAAGAATTGGGAAAGTTGCTAGCGTCGCGTCAGCAGAAGCTGGATCGCGTCGTGAATTTTTCCGTTCCGAAAGCGACGTTAGTCCGGCGGATGAGCGGGCGTCGTAGCTGCGGCTCCTGCCAAGCGGTGTCGCACGTGGAGTTCTCGCCGACGAAAGTGCCCGACGTGTGCGACCGGTGCGGCGGTGCGTTGATTCAACGGAGCGACGACAAGGCCGAAACCATCGAAAAGCGCCTCACCGTCTACGAGCAGCAGACGGCCCCGCTCATTCAGTATTATCGCGAGCGCGGCCTCCTGGTGGATGTCGACGGCGAAGGGGCGATGGAAGCGGTGCAGGCACGCGTACAGCAGGCGCTCGGCCTTGCTGGGCGGTCATGATTATATTAAAGACTCCGGCGGAGACCGAGACGATTGCGCGGGCAGCGGCCATCGTGGCGGAGACGCTGGAGGTGCTGAAGAAGGAAGCGAAGGCGGGCGTCACCACCAATCAGCTTGATCGTATCGCGGAAGAGCAGATCCGCGCGAAGGGTGGACTGCCGGCGTTTAAAGGATATCGGAATTATCCCAAGACGCTCTGTGTCTCGATCAATCAGGAAGTGGTGCACGGGATTCCCTCGCGGCGCACGCTGAAAGAGGGCGATATCGTCGGACTGGATCTCGGCGCCATCGTCGATGGGTTTTACGGTGACGCGGCAGTGACGGTCGCCGTGGGCGAAGTGCCGAAGAAGGTCGCCGATCTGGTCGAAACGACGAAGCGGGCGCTCTACGCCGGGATCGCGCAGGCGGTGGTCGGGAATCGGCTGTCGGATATTTCGCATGCGGTGCAGCGATGTGCGGAAGCCGGCGGGTATTCGGTCGTCACTGAATTCGTCGGGCACGGGATCGGTCGGAATCTGCATGAAGAGCCGCAGGTCCCGAACTATGGCAAGCCGGGGCAAGGGCCGCGCCTACAAGTCGGCATGGTCTTGGCGATCGAGCCGATGGTGAACATGGGCAAGCCGGCGGTGAAGATTCTCGACGATCAGTGGACGGCGGTGACGGCGGACGGCAGCCTGTCGGCGCATTTCGAGCATACGATTGCGATCATGCCGCAGGGTCCCGCACGGATCCTGTCGCACATGGCGGCGTAACACCCAGCGGAGGCATGCACGGAGTGGCGAAGGAAGATGTCATCGAAGTGCAGGGGACCGTTTACGAAACGCTCCCCAACGCCATGTTCCGGGTGGAATTGGAAAACGGGCACAAGCTCTTGGCGCACATCTCTGGGAAGATGCGTATGCACTTCATCCGTATTCTCCCCGGCGATAAGGTCACGGTGGAGTTGTCGCCGTACGACCTGACGCGTGGGCGTATTACGTATCGATTCAAGTAGCCGACGCCCGAGCGACCGGCCAGGACCGGGTAGGTGCGAAGACAAAGGATTGCACGATGAAAGTGAAGTCATCCGTAAAACCGATTTGTTCGAAGTGTAAGGTCGTGCGTCGACGCGGAGTCGTGCGTGTGCTCTGCGAAAACCCACGGCATAAACAACGGCAGGGATAACGGCAAGCACGTGCTGAGCGATGCGAGCTGAGTGCTGACGTCCTTCGGGACACAGGCACCGGCCTCAGAACTCAGACCGCAGCATTCAGCACTGGAGGACGTATGGCGCGTATTGCAGGCATCGACCTACCGCGGGAAAAGCGGAGCGACATCGGGTTGACGTACATCTACGGCATCGGACGGGCCACCGCTCGTGTGATTCTGAAGAAGGCCGGGGTGGACGGCTCTATCCGAATCAAGGACTTGACGGAAGATAAGATCGTCAAGCTCCGCGAGGTCATCGAGCGTGAACACAAGGTGGAAGGCGATCTCCGCAAAGAGGTCTCCTTGAGCATCAAGCGTTTGGTGGATACCGGCACGTATCGTGGCTTGCGGCATCGCAAGGGGCTGCCGGTGCGTGGGCAGCGGACGAAGACCAACGCGCGGACCCGCAAGGGCCGCCGGTCGTCGATGGCGCCGAAGCCAAAACCCGCCGCCAAGGCGTAGTCCGGTTCCCAAGTAGATGATCTGTACCTGAGAAGGGATCAGCGATGAGCGTCAAAAAAGGTAAAAAGAAAGAACGCAAGGTCGTGCAGGCGGGGGTGGCCCATATCCAGGCCTCCTTCAACAACACGATCGTGACCATCACCGATGTCAGCGGCAACACCGTGGTGTGGTCGAGCGCCGGGAACCAGGGGTTTAAGGGCTCCCGCAAGAGCACCCCGTTCGCTGCCCAGCGCGCCGGCGAAACGGCCGCCCGCAAGGCGATGGAAAACGGCATGCGGCAGATCGACGTGTATGTGAACGGCCCGGGAGCCGGTCGCGAATCCGCCATCCGCGCGCTGCAAGGCGCCGGGTTGCGTATCAATTTGATCCGCGACGTGACCCCGATTCCGCACAACGGCTGCCGTCCGCCGAAGCGTCGTCGCGTCTAAGGCATCGCGGCAGACGTAGAGCCGGTTTGCGGCTCATGGTCGGCCAGTGCAGCGGTGTGGTGCGTCAGTTAAAACGTACGTGTTTCGCTTGTAGATCGATATGGGTAGCGGGCTCGAAAAGGCGCCCGCTCACGAAGGAGGTAGTTGTGGCACGGTATCGCGGTCCAGTCTGTCGGCTCTGCCGGCGCGAAGGGGAGAAGTTATTCCTCAAGGGCGCCCGGTGTATGACGGAAAAATGCGCGATTGAGCGACGGAGCTATCCGCCGGGGCAGCATGGCCAGGGGCGCCAGCGCACGACGGAATACAGCGTCCAGTTGCGTGAGAAACAAAAGCTGCGGCGTATCTATGGCTTGCAGGAAGGCCAGTTCCGCGGCGTGTTCCAACGAGCCGAGCGCAAGACCGGCGTGACGGGCGAAGTCCTGTTGTCGCTGCTCGAATGCCGCCTCGACAATGTGGTGTATCGGTTGGGATTCGCCGTGTCGCGCAAGCAGGCGCGTCAGTTGGTGAACCACGGCCATGTCAATGTGAACGGGCGCCGCGCCGACATTGCCTCGCAGACGCTGAAGGCGGGCGATGTGGTCGAGGTGCGGTCCGGCAGTCGTGAAATTCCAGGTGTCGTCGGAGCCCTGGAAGCGGTCGATACACGTGGTGTACCGGCCTGGTTGGAACTCGACCGTGGTGCCTTCAAGGGCACGGTCAAGGCGCTGCCGACCAAGCAAGATGCGGCGGTGCCGGTCAACGAGCAATTGGTCGTCGAATTGTACTCTCGCTGATCGCTCCGGCAGCGCGCTCACGCGCGGGGGCATCGATCGAGAGTCTGGGACATTTGGTGAGACGAAGGGGGGCCCATGATCAAGCTCATGAAAGACTTTCAGATCCCGTTGCGGGTCGAAGTCGAGAAGGACACGCTCACCCCGACATACGGTAAGTTTTCGGCCGAGGCGTTCGAGCGCGGATTCGGCACCACGGTGGGTAATGCCGTGCGCCGCGTGCTGCTCTCAACCCTCACCGGCGCGGCTATTACGAGCGTGCGGATCGACGGTGTGTTGCACGAATTTTCCACGATCCCCGGCGTGACCGAGGACGTGACGACCATCATCTTGAACATCAAGGCGTTGCGCCTGTCGATGCACGGCGACAAGCCGAAGACGATTCGCTTGCGTAAGAAGGGGCCGGGCGAGGTGAAGGCCTCCGATATCGTGCACGACGGCGATGTGACGATCCTGACGCCGGACTTGCATATCGCGACGCTCGATAAGGATGCCGTGCTGGACATGGAAATGGCCGTGAAGTCCGGCCGTGGGTATGTGCCAGCGGAGCGCAACAAAGAAGAAGGTTTGCCGATCGGCGTGATCGCGGTCGACTCGATTTTCTCGCCGGTGAAGCGTGTGAATTTCCAGGTGGAGAATGCCCGTGTCGGTCGGATGACCGATTACGACAAGCTCACGCTCGAAATTACGACGGACGGGACGACGTCGCCGCGCGACGCGCTCTCCACGGCTGCCAGCATCTTGCGCGACCACCTCGATATCTTCATCAATCCTGAGGACCGCGTCGAAGCCAAGACGGGCGAGGGGATCCGCAGCGACGAACAGTCGCAATCCGTCAATCGGAACCTCTTCCGTAACGTCAGTGAGCTCGAATTGTCGGTGCGCGCGGCGAATTGTTTGAAGAACGCCAACATCCGGACCATCGCCGACCTCGTGCAGAAGTCCGAGTTGGAAATGCTGAAGACAAAAAATTTCGGCAAAAAGTCGCTCAACGAAATTAAGGAGATCTTGACCGATATGGGTCTGGGTCTCGGAATGAAACTTGAGTCCGACGCGCTGCAGACGACCGGCGAAGGGGCCGGCCGTCCCGAAGGCGCCTAGGGCTATCACTTCTCCGTAACCGAAGGATACTGACCGTGCGACATCGCAAACGTGGGCGACAACTAGGCCGGCAAACCAAGCACCGATGGGCGCTGTTCCGCAGTTTGGTGACGTCGCTCTTGGAGCACGACAGGATCGAAACGACGGAAGCCAAAGCCAAGGAACTCCGTGTGTTCGCCGAACGCATGATTACGCTCGGCAAGCAGGGTACGTTGGCGGCGCGCCGCGCGGCGCTCAGCTTCATTCGCCAGAAGGCGGTCGTCGAGAAGTTGTTCGACGAAACAGCCGGTCGTTTTGCGGATCGCTCCGGCGGGTATACGCGTATCATCAAAACGCGTCGTCGTGTCGGTGACGGCGCCGAAATGGTCGCCATCGAACTCGTGGTGCAACCGACTGCTGCTGCCCAGACCAAAGGCGACGGTGCGAAGAGCACTCCGAAGCCGACCGAGCCGGATGCCTCGAACAAGTCCGCAGACGAAGCGGGCGGTGAGGAAGCCAAGGCCAAGGAGCCGAAAGCACCCAAGAAGCCGAAAGAGGGCGGTGGGAAGCCGAAGGCCGACAGTAAGCCGAAAAACGCTCCGAACAAGGCGAAGGCTAAGCCGACTCCTTCAGCGAAGGCGGCGAAGGCCAAGTCGTCTGGTTCCAAGAAGGGCTAAGTAGTTCACGATAGTTCTGGTGCGACCGGCTTGTGAAAAGCCGGTCGAGACAGTAGATCGTCGTCTCTGAAACCACCAGCCTCGTCCCTCGCGGGACGGCGCTGGTGGTTTTGCATTATAGGCCGTGGGTTTACATGCCCTAGGCAGCGTGCTACGATTCCGCGCCATCGTAGAAGCCCTGATCCATTCGGGTTCCACATACTCCGTGACGATTTGGCAACAGTGGGCGCGTCGTGTGTTGTTGGCTGTGGCCTTCGCGGCCATCGCCTTCTTACTCTACAGCCTTGTCACACGCACGGATTCCGGGGCCCCGCCGGTGGTGGCCACACCGACGCCGCTGGATGCTGCGGATGCCGGCATGCAGCAGTTTGTGTTTCGTCAGACCAAAGACGGCGCTGTGCAGTGGGAAGTGAAGGCGCAGCATGCGAGCCTCTTTGAGGAGCGAAACGAGGCTCACTTATCCGGTGTACAAGTGGCGCTGCTCGGCGCAAAGGGAAAAGAGTTGACGGTCGAGGGCGAAGAAGCGCAACTAAATACCGCCACAAAAGATTTTACGCTGTCCAATCGGTCGACCGAGATTCCGATCCGTTTAGAGAGCGGCTACGTGGTCTACAGTAATCATCTCCACTGGACCGATACGGCGCAGGAACTCAGTACGGCCGACGCTGTGCGGATCGAGGGCAATGGGCTTCGGATCACAGGGCAGGGATTACGCGGGCAACTCGATCGAGAGGAATTCCAGGTTTTGCATGATGTGCAAGTGGACGTGTTGCCTAGCCGTCAGTAGTCTGTTGTTCGGAGCAATCGTCTCGATCGGCGCGCAGGGCCCGCAAGCCGCTCGCGGAGCGGACGGCGCCCAGGAAGAGAAAACCACGATCACCTCCAAGCGTATGACGGTGAAGAATCAAGAGAGTCGCGCGATTTTCGAAGGAGCCGTGGTGCTCACGCACGGGCCTTTGATCGTCCACGCCGACACGATGGAAATTTATTTCCAATCGTCGCAGGAGTCGCAGGCCGGCGGATCAACCGGCTCGACCGCCGCGCGTCCTCCAGTAGTCCCCGCTCCCTGTCGTCCGTCCGCCACGTCCTCGACGCCGCCTACACGTGCGCCCAAGCCTGCGAATACCGGTGCGGCAGGGGCCGGTGCCATGCCGTCGGTGTCGAATCGCGCCATCTGTTTGATGGAAGCCACCGGGCATGTCGTGATCGAAAAAGACGAAGGACGTGCGACCAGCAAAAAAGCTGTCTATCATGTGCTCGACCGAAAGATCGTCCTGACGGGCGATCCCGTCGCCTGTCAGCGTGGGACGCGGGTCAGCGGCGACACGATTACGATGTACCTGGACGACGACCGCAGCGATGTGGACGGAAGTTCACAGGTCATGATCAATCCCGAAGGCAGCCGGTGTCTGCCATGACCGGTTCGTCCGTTGCGGAGCGATCGACTGCGATGACCAGCGTCCACCCTGATCGGTCTATCGGCGGCGATCCAAGTGTGCGGCTGGCGGGCGATGGTTTGCAGAAAAGTTTTCGTAGCCGCAAAGTGGTAAAGGGTGTGGCGCTGGACGTCAGCGCGGGCGAAGTCGTCGGCTTGCTTGGGCCCAACGGCGCCGGGAAGACCACGATTTTCGACATGATGGTGGGCTTGTCGCAGCCGGATGTCGGGACGATTCGTCTCGGCGATCGCGACATTACGGCCTTGCCCATGTACCAACGGGCGCGACTGGGTGTCGGCTATCTGCCGCAAGAGTCTTCGGTGTTTCGTCGCTTGTCGGTGGAGGATAATATCCTCGCGATCCTGGAAATGTTCACGCCGTCGGGTCCAGAGCGAAAGGCACGCTTAGAGGAACTACTCCAAGAATTGGATCTGACGCCGTTGCGTAAGAGTAAGGCCTTTGCCTTGTCCGGCGGAGAACGTCGGCGGTTGGAAATCACCAGGGCGTTGGCCACACGTCCGCGCTTTTTGTTGCTTGACGAGCCGTTTGCCGGTATCGACCCGATCGCCGTATCGGAAATTCAGCAGATCGTCACACGCATGAAGGACAAACAGATCGGCATCTTAATTACCGACCATAATGTGCAAGAAACATTGTCGATTACCGACCGCGCCTATATCATTAACGAAGGCACGATTCTCGAGGCCGGCAGTCCGGAGCATATCGTACAGAGTCCCGTGGCCCGTGCCGTATACCTGGGCGAGCGATTTCATCTGTCCTCGTGAGTCGGGTCGTGCGTCTGTCCGTACACCTGCGCCGACGAGGATGGTAGGCCAGCGATGAAACTCAGACTCGATCTACGCCTCAGCCAAAAACTCATCATGACGCCGCAGCTGCAGCAGGCGATCAAGCTGCTGCAATTGTCGCGTCTGGAACTGCAGCAGACCCTGCAGCAACATCTACTCGACAACCCGCTGCTGGAAGAGTTGCAAGGCGAGGACGTGGCGGAAGCGGGCGGGGACGGCGACATCGAGCCGAGCACCGACGCCCCCGAGCCGACGACGGCTACTGTGGAGACGGTCGAGGCCCAGCCGGCGGCCGAAGAACGGACGAAGCTGGAAGAGCAGTCGCCGAATGATTGGGAAGACTATTTCGATAGCGACCGTCGAGCCGGCGATATCGAATATCCCGGTGCCGGCGGCGATGACCTGCCCTCCTACGACCAGACGCTCACGGTGTCGAAGTCGTTGGAAGAACATCTTGTGTGGCAGCTCTCGCTCGCGACGCTCGATGAACGTATCAAAACATTGGCCCGCCTGATTATCGGGAATCTGGAAGACGACGGGTATCTACGCACTCCGCTGGAAGAGGTCATCACCGGAACCGACTACACGATGGCCGAGGCGGAGCAGGCATTGGCAGAAGTGCAGAAGCTGGATCCGGCCGGTGTCGGCGCGCGCGATCTTCCGGAATGCCTGTTATTGCAGTTGGGCTATCTCGGGCGCGGCCCGATGGGCTCGCTCGGCGCGCGTCCCGGTGCCCTCCGCGGCAGCGTCGTCGAAGCGGTCATCAAACATCACCTCAAAGACCTCGAGAAAAAACAGTACGCCAAAATCGCCAAGGCGCTCGACGTCACCTGCGAAGAGGTATTTCAAGCTACGAAGGTGATCGAGTCGTTGGAGCCGAAACCCGGTCGCCCGTTTGCGACGTCCGATAACCACGCGATCGTTCCCGATGTGTATGTGGCGAAGTATGAAGGCGAGTGGGGGGTGTTCCTGAACGACGAAGGGTTCCCGCGGATGCGGATCAGCCCCTACTACAAGCAGTTGTTGGGCGGGCAGGACTCATCCGGAGAGACCAAAGCGTTCCTGGACGAAAAGCTGCGGGCGGCGCAGTGGGTCATGCGCAGCATCGAACAGCGGAATAAGACCATCGTCAAGGTGGTGACCAGCTTGGTGAAGTTCCAACAGGCGTTTTTCGACCACGGCGTCGAAAGTCTCCGTCCGCTGGTGTTGAAGCAGGTCGCCGACGACGTCGGTATGCACGAGTCGACCATCAGTCGTGTGACGGCGAATAAGTATCTCCACTGTCCGCAAGGCATGTTCGAGCTGAAATATTTCTTTAATGCGGGGCTGCAGCGAGCGGACCATCACGGCGAGATGACCAGCTCGGTCACCGTCCGCGAGATGATCAAGAAAATGGTGGCGGAAGAAGACCCCCTCCATCCACTGAAGGACGAAGAAATCGCCGAGCGGTTGCATCGTCAGCAAATTCTGATTGCGCGCCGGACCGTCGCGAAGTATCGCGCGGAGGACAATATTCCGTCCGCCAGCCAACGGAAACGCCATTTCTAAGTGCGGAGGTTGCGTGCCCCGTTCGCCTCTCTCTCCATCGTCCCGTGCCGAGTCTCCCATGCAGCGTGCCGTCCGCTCCGATGCCCAACGCTATACACGACGACGCTGCGCGAGGAGAGCTGTTGTCTGTGCCTAACGACAGGAGGTGTCCATGAGTGTGTCCTTGACCGGGCGCCATGTGGCCGTGACACCGGCCATCCGCCGCTATGTGGAATCGAAGGTCGCCCATTTGAACCGCTTGGGTTTGGACCTCCACCAGGTGCAAGTGATCGTGTCGGTCGAAAAGTTTCGTCAGAGTGCGGAAATGGTGTGCGTGCTGAACCGCCGTCGGTACCGCGCAAAGGCCTCCTCGAGCGAGTTATACGCCTCAATCGACCTGATGATGGACAAGATTGACCGGCAGTTGCGGGAGAAAAAGGCGCGCCTGAAAAACCACAAGGGGCGTGGCCGACGGAAACCCGAGCCGGAGACGGAGGACACGCCACTGGAGCCGGAACTGACGGTCGTCCGAGCGTCGGCGCCGATGTTGTTGCGCGACGAAGCCATCGCCAAAGTGCATCGCCAACCTGACCGTCCCGTGATTTATGTCGATGAAGAGTCGCAAGAGGTCTGTGTGTTGCGGCCCCTCGCCGATGGGAAGCTGGAGTTGACCGTGGCGACCAGGCGGAAGGGACGTTAGGGCGGATGAACGAGTTCCAACTCACGGTCGTCAGCGGATTGTCCGGATCGGGCAAGACCCACGCCCTGAAATGTTTCGAAGATGAGGGCTATTTTTGCGTGGACAACCTGCCGCCGGCGCTGTTGCCCACGTTTGTCGAGCTGTGCCGGCAGCAGGGTGGCGAATTACGGAACGTCGCATTAGGTATTGATATCCGCGAGCGGGCGTTCCTAGGCGACCTGCGGGATAACCTCGAGCGTGTGCGTGAGCGTGGCTTCAAATTTCGTCTGATCTTTTTCGAGGCGCGGGAAGATGTGCTGGTGCGGCGCTTTTCCGAGTCGCGCCGCCCGCACCCTGTCCTGCCGCATGCACCGTTGGTAGAAGCCGTCCGGTTCGAACGCGAGCGTATGCAGGAGTTGCGCGCAGTCGCCGATCGTATCATCGACACGTCGGACCTCACCGTCCATGAATTGAAAGCCGTAGTGGGGCGGTTTGTGCACAAAGAAGCTGCCGGGCGCCGGATGACGATTTCCCTCGTCACCTTCGGCTACAAATACGGCGTGCCCTACGACGTCGATCTCCTGTTCGACGTACGCTTCATGCGTAATCCCTATTTCCAGGAGGAGCTGAAGCCCAAGACCGGCGAATCGGCCGACGTCCAGGCCTATGTGCTCCAAGACGACGCCTCGGAAAAATTTGTACAGATGTTGATCGAGATGCTCCTGTTCCTCCTGCCGCAGTTTGAGCGCGAGCGGCGCAGCTACCTGAATATCGGCATCGGCTGTACCGGAGGCCGGCACCGCTCGGTGACCGTCGCCTCGCGTGTGCGCGAGGCCTTGGCTGCGAAGGGAATTGAACCCATCGTGTTCCATCGCGACATTCATAAGAGCTGATTCGGTCCATCTTCTCTCCCGCTCTTCCGATCCTCTTTTTAGCGCGCGCAGATTTTGTATTCAGGTTTCCCCTTCGTCGATCATGCCGGTCATGACCTGACGCCTATATTCCTGGTGGTCGGTCCAGCAGCACGATCCCCTGTGCTAGAGCGCCTATCGTCGTTCTTGTGCATCCAGAAACCATGTCCGTCGGAGGTGGCGCCTCGACCAAGCACGCTGCTCATTGTGTCGAGATCCGTGCTTTTCTTGACAGGTGGGAGGCATGAACTATACTTGGCAATGTCTGCACAAGCTACGTACTTCGCTGCATAAGCGAGTCGAGCAGACCCATTGTTTATGCGGTATCCGCCCCATGCGCGATGCCCAGGCAGTGAGCGGGGCCTATCCCGCGAATCGGTCCATCAAGGAGTAAGCACGCATGTTGGCGCAATTGCGAAACGTGATCTCCACCGACTTTTCCTCGCTCCTCGCCTCCAAGCGTCTCCTGGTCGGCCTGGATATCGGGTCCAGCTCCATTAAGGTCGTTCAGCTCAAGGAAAGCAAAGGGCGCTACGTCCTCCAGAAATATGGAGTGAAGGCCCTGGAGCCGGAAGTGATCGTGGATGGCACGGTCATGGACGAAGGGCGTGTCGTCGCCGCCATTAAGGAATTACTTGAAGAGCAGGGCATCAAGCAGAAGGCCGTCGCCATTTCGATCTCGGGCCATGCCGTCATCGTCAAAAAGATCAGTCTCCCGCCGATGCCGGACGAAGAGCTCGAAGGGCAGGTCAAGCTGGCGGCTGAACAATATATTCCCTTCGATATCAATGAAGTGAATCTCGATTTTCATGTCCTGCAGCCGGGCGAAGGCGGTGAGGACGGCGACGGCCAGATGTTCGTCCTGCTCGTCGCGGCGAAGAAGGACAAAATCAACGAGCTCACGGAGTTGGTTAAGACGGCGGGTCTTACGCCGGCAGTGTTGGATGTGGACGCGTTCGCCATCCAGAACATGCACGACATCAATTACCCCGGGCACAAGCACGAAGTCGTGACGGTGGTGAACATCGGGGCGAGCGTGATGAACGTGAACATCATTCGCGACGGCGCCTCGCTCTTTACTCGCGATATTCCCTTGGGCGGCAATAAGTACACGGAAGCTGTGCAGCGTGAGCTTGGGCTCTCCTTCGAAGAGGCGGAAGAGGTCAAAAAAAATCCGGGTGCCCGCCGCGATGCCGAAGACGTCGTGCGGATGGTGCTGGATACGGTGAATGCAGAAGTGGCCTCGGAAATCGCCCGCACGGTGGACTACTACAAGAGCACGAGTGGAGAAGGCGATGTCGAGCGCCTGTTGTTGTGTGGCGGCGGGTCGAAGGTGCAGGGCCTCCGTGACCAACTCCAGGAGCGGATGCAAATCAGCGTGAGCATGGCGAATCCCTTCGCGACTATTGCTTGCGAGGGATGCTCAAGCGACGTGTCGTTGGACGAGTACGGACCGATGGCGGCGGTTGGCGTCGGATTGGCGCTCCGCGCACAGGGGGACTAATGATTCGGATAAACCTGATCGCGGGCCCGCGACCGAAAAAAGCCCAGGCGAGTCGGCAGCTCGACTTGCGGGTGGAAGGCCTCATCGGCCTGGCCGTGTTGCTGCTGACGTTGTTCGGCTGCTGGATGTACGTCAGCTCCCTGCAGGACGAGCGCGAAGCCAAGCAGCGCGAGAAGACCGATAAGGACATGCAGGTCGCGGCGCTGAAGGAGAAGGTGAAGCAGGTTCAGGATTTCGAGCAAAAGAAAAAGGTGCTCGAAGATAAGAACCGCATCATCGACCAACTCGAGCGGGCGCGCGGCGGTCCGGTCAAGGTGTTGGACCAGGTCAGCCGCAGCTTGGACCCGCTCAAGCTCTGGCTGTTGAAGCTCAATCTCAACAACACCACGGTGGAAGTCGAAGGGCGCGCGTTGACCAACGACGACATCGTCGAGTTTGTCAACAATCTGCGCCGGACGGATGCCTTCAACAGCATCCAGTTGATTGAGTCGCGGGCGTCGACCGAGAACAAGATCAATCTCTATTCCTTCAAACTTAAATTCGCCCTGAAGGCCTGACCATGGAAATGCCGAAGCTCAGTGTGAGTGCGCTGCAGGGAATTCCGCTGATCCAAAAGGTCGCCCTCGTGGTGCTGGTGGTAGCGGCGATCTGCGGTGTGACGTACTACTACTTCGTCGAGCCGGAAGAAGCGCAGATCGCAGCACTCTCCTCGCAGATCACGCAGTTGGACAACGACATTAACTCGTTGACCATCAAGGTGAAGCATCTGGACGAGTTGATGGCCGCCAGCAAGCAACTCGAAATCGAGTTGGCCCGCAAGAAGGAAAAGCTGCCGCCGGCCGAAGAAGCCGTCATGTTGCTCAAGCAGTTGTCCGACCTCGGCACGCGCTTAGGACTCGACATCAAGTTGTGGAAGCCGGGTTCACCGTCCGAGGATCCGTCCAAGCTCTTCGTGAAAATGCCGGTCAACGTGGAAGTGACGGGCGGGTATCACACAGCGGCGACGTTCTTCGATCGTGTGAACCACATGCCGCGTATCATCAACGTCTCGGATTTGAAGATGGGCGATCCGACAATGGCGCAGGGGCATGTCGTGACCAAGACGGTGTTCGATTTGATCGCCTATGCGGCGCCGGAAGAAAAGCCCGTGGCGGCGGTTCCGGCCGCGCCGGGTAAGCCAGGTGTCCCAGCGGTCGCCGCGCCTGCGGCGCCTTCACCCACAGCAGCGGGAGCGAAGTAATGCGACAGATGTCCAGGTCGGCCATGTCCGGCGGACGCATGGGTTGGGCGCTTGCGTCGTTGGTCGTCGCACTTGGTGCGGCGGCGGTCGATGCCTCTGCGCAGCCCGTGTCGGAAGCCAAGCCCGTCGGCGCGATGACGCCGGCGCAGCCCGCGTCGATTCCGACGAAACCGCTCGGCGACTTGCAACTTGAACGTGCGTTGCCTGCTCCGAGCGATCCGATTGCCGCCGTGCAGCCGCCGGTTCCGGCTCCGCCGCCGGAAGCCGAGGCCTACGATCCGTCCGGGCGCCGCGATCCCTTTACGGCGTTCATTCAGATGCTCGAGGCCAAAAAGGACGAAGCCAATTTGCCGCCGTTGCAACGGGTGGCGTTGACGGAGATCAACTTGGTCGGTGTCGTCTGGGGCGGCTACGGCTACACCGCGATGGTGCAGACACCGGACGGCAAGGGCTACTCCGTGCGGAACGGGACGCCGATGGGTCCGAACAACGGGGTGGTGACCTCGGTCACCGAGCGCGGCCTGATCGTTGTGGAGCGCTTTACGGATATTTACGGGAAGAAGCAGGAACGGGAATTCGTCAGACTACTCCATCAAAAAGAGGGTTCAGAATGAAACGGCACACACTCCTCACCGCAGCGATCGCATTTACGCTCGCGTCCGGCGCCGTCGGCGTGTCGGCGGCCGAGTTTCTGGGACGCGCGCAGGCCCATGAGCGCGCGGCGCTTTCCGGTGTCGGAATCGAACGATTGCCGGATCGGGTGCGTGTGACCGTCGACGGGCTGGACGCCGCCGATACCTATCGGGTGGAGTCGTCGCAAGTGCCCCCGATGGTCATGGTCGAGCTGAACACCGCCAACGCGGCGGCGAGCGGCGATATGACGGTCGAGCGTGCGCCGATCACCCGCATCCTTCGGGACCGTTTGGCGCAACCGCATCACGGCCAGCGCCTCGTCTTCCAATTACGCGACCATGTGAAGCCGGAAGTCACGAGAACGGCGACAGGTCTGCATCTCGATTTCCCCATCGCGGCCGAGGCGATGCCCGCCGCGTCCACGATCTCCGCCATCCAGATCCATCCGATGGGCGACGAGACCAATGTGGTCCTCTCCGGAAACGGCCGCATGAATGTTGACGCCCACATGGCGAGCGGCAATCGGTTGGTCTTGGATCTGAGCGGTGTCACCACCACGCTCAAGGCGCCGGTGGCTGGCGCGGCCGCGTCGCTCGTCGAGCGGGTGCGCGTCGGTCGTCATGCCGACAAGGTGCGGTTTGTGTTGGACCTGAATGCGCCTGCCCACTATGTGGTCGAACCGAACGCGACGGGGTTGACGGTGCGTGTGTCGAAGCAGGCGGGCGATGTGGCCGCTGCACCGGCTGATGCTGCGGCAGAGCCCGTGTCGGTCGCCTCGAGCGAGGCGCGTGCGATGACCGTTGCGTCGACTGGGACCGCTCCGGTTGCGAAAGTCTCGCGCCTGACCTCCGCGCAGCCGTTCGGGTTGGCGGTGAAGCCGCAACTGGCCCAGATGACTAGCATTCCGGAAAATTCTTCGAATCCCGATGAGGTCGTGGTCGACCAGCGTCACTATGTCGGACGTCGGTTGTCACTGGACTTCCAGGCGGCGGAAATCACGAACGTGCTGCGCCTGATCGCCGATGTGAGCGGATTCAACATCGTGGTCGGTGAAGGCGTCAAGGCGAAGGTGACGATGAAAATCGTCAACGTGCCGTGGGATCAAGCGCTGGACATGCTGCTGAAGATGAACGGCTTGGGCATGATCAAGCAGGGGAACATCGTGTGGGTCGATACCCTGTCGAACATCGCCAAGCAGCAGCAGGAAGAAGCGAACGCGAAGAACTCCAAGGCCGCGGCGGAAGAACTCGTGACTCGGATTTTTTATCTCCGCAACGTGCAGGCGCAGGAAGTGATGACCTCCTTGCGTCAGTACATCACGTCGCGTGGGCAGATGCAGTCGAATGCCGGCAGCAATGCCCTGATCGTGCGCGATGTGGAATCCAAGATCGGCGTGATTAAGCAGATGATCGACGGATTGGATATCCAGGTGCCGCAGGTGGAAATCGAAGCACGTGTGGTGCAAGCCAACACCAACTACACGCGGTCACTCGGTATCCAGTGGGGATTGAGCAATGTCAACAATCTGAGCTCATCCAACGGCGTCGCTAACTTCCAGGCCGGGACGATCGGTGCCTTTGGGAAGCCGGAGAGCAACTGGCTGGTGAATTTGCCGGCGACGGTGGCGGGTTTGAGCCCGGCGCCTGCGTTGGGATTCCAGTTCGGCCGGACCGATGGCGGTGGGGCTTTGCTGGACCTGCGGTTGTCCGCGGGTGAAGCCTTGGGTCTGACTAAGGTGATCGCCTCGCCGAAGATCACCACCCTCGACAAGCGCGATGCGAAGATTTCGCAGGGTGAATCGATCCCGTTCCAGACGGTGTCGTTGCAGGGTACGCAGACCACCTTCGTGGACGCGAACCTCGAATTGCAGGTGACGCCGCAGATCACCTCGCGCGATCCGAACGAAGTCGCGAAGCAGATCATGATGAAGGTGCGTGCGACGCGGAACGCCGTCGGCGCCCGCAGCAACCCAGCCGGTCCGAGCATCGACAAGCGCGAAGCCAACACGCAGGTGTTGGTCCGCGACGGCGAGACGATGGTCATTGGCGGTGTCTACGTGGATGCCCAGCAGAACAACGTCAACGGTATCCCGTATCTCTCGCGGATCCCGGTCTTGGGCTGGTTGTTCAAGAACAAGTTGGAAGACATCTCGCGGCAGGAATTGCTGATCTTCCTGACGCCGAATATCGTCAAGAGCTAATCGTGTCTCCGGGCCGGCAGCCGCCACGGCTGTCGGCCCCGTGTTTTCCTCCTTCGCCTTCTCCGTGCATCGTTCTCCCGTCGCGTCTATTCACTAGACAAATCCCTCTCGATCCTCTTCGCCGTGCCTGCGTTAGCTGGCATTTGTGCCCGTATGTACGGTACAGTGGCGACCGTCGTTTTCGGCCTCTGGAGAGGCCGGCAACCCTGTCGTTCACGTCATCCGGGAAGGTGTCTGCGGCCATGTTGCGGTATCTGAATGCGGGCGAATCTCACGGAAAAGCGCTGCTGGCAGTGATTGAAGGCGTCCCCTCGGGTCTGCCGCTGACAGCCGAGGCGATCAATCATGACCTGGCGCGCCGCCAGAAGGGCTACGGGCGAGGCGGGCGCATGCGGGTGGAGCAGGACCGCGTCGAGTTTTACTGCGGCGTGCGGAAGGGCTTCTCGATCGGCAATCCCATCGGATTGATGGTCGCCAATAAAGATTGGGAAAACTGGCGCGAGGTGATGGCGTCCGAACCGGGCCCGACGCCGACGGAAAAGGTCGTGACGCGTCCGCGTCCTGGGCATGCCGACTTGGTCGGGGCCATCAAGTACGGACACGACGATGTGCGTAACGTGTTGGAGAAGGCGAGCGCGCGCGAGACAGCCGTGCGTGTGGCCATCGGCGGCATTGCCAAGGCGCTGCTTGCGCAAGTCGGCATTACTATCGTGAGTTACACTACGGAAATCGGCGGGGTGGTCGCCAAGCGGGAAGACGATCCGTTGGCCGCCTACGAACGGGCCGAGCAGTCCGATGTGCGCTGCGCGGATGCCGAGGCCGGCGAAAAAATGATCGAGCAGATCCGCACGGCCAAACATCGTGGAGATTCGCTCGGCGGGGTCTTTGAAGTCGTGGCGCTGAACGTGCCGATTGGACTCGGGACGTATGCCCAGTGGGATCGCCGATTGAGTGCGCGGCTGGCGATGGCCGCGATGAGTATTCAGGCGATGAAGGGCGTCGAGATCGGCATGGGGTTCGAGTCGGCGCGCCGGTTCGGGTCCGAAGTCCACGACGACATTTTTTACGATGCCGCCGGGAAGACCTTTGTGCGGAAGACCAACAATGCGGGCGGCTTGGAAGGCGGGATCACCAACGGCCAACCGATCGTCATTCGTGTCGCGATGAAGCCGATTGCAACGCTGTATAGCCCGAAGCAAAGCGTCGACATCAAGACCAAGCAACCGTTCGAGGCGACGGTCGAACGTTCCGACATCTGTACGGTGCCCGCCGCCGGCGTGGTCGGCGAGGCGGTCATCGCGTTCGAGTTGGCGAACGCCGTCGTCGAAAAGTTCGGCGGCGATACGATCGCCGAATTAAAGCGGAACTACGACGCCTACCAGGCCTATGTCCGCGACTTTTGAGCCGCGCTGTTTGCTCGTGCGCGACTGCGTCGGACTGCGCAGCGGTCGAGTCCTCACGGTCTTTGCCATCTCAGCCGATCGAGAGATGTACTGACCATCATGACGTCTACTCCATCCACGGCCGTTCCCGTCTCCCTCGGGGATCGCAGCTATCAGATCGACATCGAAACGGGATTGTTGACGACGCTCGGCGAACGCCTTACGCGTCTCGGCGCAAAAGGCCGTGTCGGGATCGTCACGGATTCTCATGTGGGCCCGCTTTACGCGCGCGCCGTTAGCCGTTCCCTCAAGGCCGCGGGGCTCACGCCGTTTACGATGACGGTGCCGGCCGGCGAACGCGCCAAGTCCGTCCGGTGGTGGAGCGCGTTGCTCGACCGACTCGTGGCGACGCGCTGCGAGCGCAGTACCTATCTCCTTGCGCTCGGTGGCGGAGTCGTCGGCGATCTTACCGGGTACGTTGCGGCAAGTTACCTACGGGGAATGCCCTTCGTACAAGTGCCTACGACCGTTATCGCACAGGTCGATTCGAGTGTGGGCGGGAAGACGGGCCTCAATCACGCCTCAGGAAAAAACCTGATCGGTGCGTTCTATCAGCCGCGCGCTGTGTGGATCGATCCGGCCACGCTCAAGACGCTGCCGAAACGAGAGCTGCTCGCAGGGCTTTCCGAGGTGGTGAAATATGGCGTAATCGCCGATGCGGCACTGTTCGAGGAACTCGAGCAACGGATGGATGCAATCGTACAATTGGAGCCGACGGCCATCGCCCGCATGATTCAGCGTTCCTGCGAGATCAAAGCCGAGGTTGTGGCGGCCGACGAACGCGAGGGCGATCTCCGGCGTATTTTGAATTACGGCCATACCATCGGCCACGCCCTGGAAACCCTCGGCAACTATCGCACGTGGGTACACGGCGAAGCGGTGGCGATCGGAATGGTCCAAGAGGCGTCGTTGGCCGCATCCATGGGATATTGCGATCCTGCCGTGGCGGCTCGTATCGAGCGGCTGCTTGTCGCCGCCGGGTTGCCGACCGCGCTCCCACGTGTGACTGAACGACAACTCTGGGCAGCGATGCAGCACGACAAAAAAGTCGCCGGCGGAACGGTCTTCGGTGTGTGGCCGGAACGGATCGGCGCCGTCAAGATTGCGGCGTTGACACGTGCCGCCTTCGCCGAGTGGTTTCGTCGCCACACCAGGCGGCGCTGATATGGCGACACGAACGACGTCCACACAGGCGCTTCGGGCGGCCCTCCAGCAAAAAACCCGAGAAGTCGAAATCCTGCATCGCATCAGCGACTCCATCAGCAATACGCTCGACCTGGAAGCGGTGCTTCGCCACATCGTCGAAGTCGTCGTCGAGGTCACCGCGGGCGACGCGGTGCTGCTGTATCTGCTGTCGGAGCGGAAGGACGAGTTGGTCTTGCGCGCGTCCAAAAATCCGCATCCGAAGTTGATCGGACGCATCACCATCGGCATGGGCGAGGGGATCACCGGCTGGGTCGCGCAGGAGCGTACGCGCGTCGTGATTCCGAACAGCGCCAGCGACGATCCGCGCTTCAAATTTTTTCACAATCTACCAGAGGATCGGTATCAATCGTTCGTGTCCGTGCCGATCCTGGCAAAGCATGAAGTCGTCGGCGTCATTAACGTGCAGCATAAACGCGCGCGGCGGTATGAGCCGGACGAGCTGACGTTGCTCAGCACGATCGCCAACCAGGTCGGTGGCGCAATCGACAACGCCCAGTTATACGAGCAGATGCGGCAAAAGGCGTTGCAGGTCGAAACCCTGTCGCAAGTGTCGGAGACCGTCAGCTCCGCGCGTCTGATCGACGACGTACTGCAGCTCATCGTGACGATGGTCGCGCAGTTGATGAACTCGAAGATTTGTTCCGTCATGTTGGTGGATCACGAACGCGGAGAACTTCGCATCGCCGCGACGCAGAGTTTGAGCGAAGCCTATCGGCGGAAACCGAATCTACGGCTCGGCGAGAGTGTAAGCGGTCGAGCGGTGCAGGAACGGCGACCGATTATCGTGCCCGATGTAACCGACGAGCGCGACTACCGGTATCCCGATTTGGCCCGAACGGAAGGTCTTCGGTCGCTGCTGTCCGTGCCCATGCTCATTCGCGATAAGGCGGTGGGCGTCATCAATACGTACACGTCCGTTGCGCACCAGTTTACGCGGGAAGAGACCCGCATCTTGCAGGCCATCGCCAATCAGGCGGCCATTGCGATCGAGCATACGACATTGCTCGACCGATCGTTCGAAATGCAGGAGGCACTGGCCGTGCGGAAGGTCGTCGAGCGGGCGAAGGGGTATTTGATGCGTACGCGGAGGCTGTCCGAAGAGGAGGCGTTTCGGTTGATCCAGCGTCAGAGCATGAGCACACGCAAGTCGATGCGAGAGGTGGCCGACGCCATTCTTTTGGCCGGCGAAATCGACGCAAGCGCTGCGTCGCGCGACACTCGCTAACGAGCCGGAGGTCCGTCGCTGGCGCGCGATGGGCTCTCGGTAGACGTGTTTGGTTTTGTAGCGGGTGGCTTCGCCGCCGCCGGTTTCGTCGATTTCGGTTTTGTCGCGGGCGTCTGCTGCGGCGCCACCTTCTTCGCCTCCTCCAGTTCCTTCCGCATCCGCTCTAGTTCCAACTCCTTCTTAATCACCAATTCCTTCAGATCGCGGACCTCCCGTGCCGCACTACTGTCCGGAGTTGCGGTAGCAGCAGAGGGTTGTGCGATGCCCTGCTGTGTCGGCGACGGGGCGGCCAAGGGAGCTACGGGAGTCTGTTCACGAACAGGGGCGGCAGACGGAGCGGCGACGGCCGGTGTCGCTGTGCCACCTTGTCCCATCGTGCCATCGAGCTTGCCTTCACCAGGCAGCCGCGTATCGTCCGTGGTGCCGACCGACAGCGCAGCGTTCGTCAAGCGATTGTAGTCGACGACAATGGTCGGCGCTTGCTCATCCAGGGAAAGCCCGGTCCGTCGAAAGGCGTCGGGGCGCTGCGCTTCCCGTGGGACGAAGCTCAAGCTCATTCCTGTCGTGCCGGATAGATCGACTGTGCGGCGGTTGGCCATCTGGATTGCGTCGGGGCGATCCGGGATATGTCGCCATTTGAGGATGGCGATGTGTAGCGAGCGACCGTATGCGTAGAGCGCCCCTTCCGTAATTTCCTGGGAGCCTGCCCAGGTGCCGTCCGTGTCCGATCCGGTTGTGGCGCCGACCGTGCGTGCCGCCCGAAATTCCTGCGGCGCTTGGCGAAGCTCAAAGCGAACGAACTGCGCGGCCGTGGCCGTGCTCAGCGCCTGGCCGATCAACGGGGTGAGAAAGGTGACGTCCTCTTCGGTCAGGACCGGCGTGGTCGGTGAGCCGGCGGCAAAGACTGAGGCGAGACCTGACGTCTTGCCGATGCGCAGGCCGCGGAGTGCGGCGGCCAACCTTCCCTGCTCGAATATGATCGGGTGGGCGGCATCCAGCCCCATTGATTCGCGGAAGTTCGCCGTAGTGCCGCGAGTCGGTACGGTCTCCAGCAGGACTCTGCCCCGCGTCCCTTCGTATAGAGCCGTTCGGGTCGGGTCGAACGCGCCGCAACCACTAAGTAGTAACAAGCAGAGGGGGAGTACGGTCAGTATGTGTGAGGAGGGACGATGTGCCATTTGTGGAATTCCTCGACAGATCGTCGATTGTGACCTATCCATAGAGCTCGAGCGGTGTCTAAGCAACGAAGGCTGCGGGGCAGTGTACCACAGGCCTTGAAGGCCAGACAGGACTTCGTTGTCGTCCCGCGTATCGTTAGCATTGCAAGAGGTTCCGTTCGGCGCACAGGCAAGCGTGTGCGCTGTCTAGCCCATTGGAAAGAACGGCAATACGATGTCGGTACAACGATCTGTCGCGGCAAGCTCCGTCGCGATGCTGCTCCTCCTGGTTGGATTGGGCGTTGGCCTGGTGTCCTTGTATCAGAGTTGGCAGGCGGTTGAACGGACTCAGGCGAGTCGATACGAGTCGTATCTGCTAGCGGACGAGCTTCGGCAAGGGGCCGAAGACCTGACGCAATCGGCTCGTGCGTATGTCATGACGGGCGAGGCGCAGTATCGTGAGGCGTATTTCCGGGTGCTGGACGTGCGGAATGGCATCCTGCCACGCGATGATGGGCGACGCGTCCCCCTGCGAACCTTGATGCAACAGGCCGGCTTCACCGAAGCAGAATTTCGCAAGCTGAACGAGGCCGAGGATAATTCCAATGATTTGGTGACGACCGAAACGATCGCGATGAATGCGGTGACGGGCCAATTCAGCGATGGCCGTGGTGGGTATACACGGAAGGCCGCGCCGGATTTTGCGTTGGCACAGCGCATGATGTTCGACGACAAGTATCGTAAGGACAAGGCTGCGATCATGGCGCCGGTGGAAGAGTTTGTCGCGATGCTCGATGCGCGTACCAAGCGGAACGTAGAGGAGGCTTCGGCGCAGAGTTATCGCGTACTGTGGGCTGTTATTTGTATGCTCGGTATGTTGGCCGTTGTGCACTGCGCGTTGGTCGTGACGATGCGACGTATGGGCGGTAAGTGTGCTGCGGCGTCGGGCACTGTAGCGTCCCAGCCTGTCGCGAAAGAGGGGAGCACGGCTTCGGAGGCAACGATCGTCGGGAGACGACCTGTGCCCGCCAGCCATGCTGGCGAAGGGACGGATCATGCTCCAGTGCAGGATAGGGCTCCGGGAATTGTGACCACTTTCGCCAGCAACACCAGGGAGCGTATTGGGGCGGTCCAGGCGTTTGATCATTCGAGCGAGCAGATTGGAGAAACCATCGGTGCCGTTAACACTCTTGAGGGGCAGGCCAGGGTGGTGGCGGTGCACGCCGCTCTTCAAACGGCACGAGTTGGCGAGCAAGAGCGAGATGGTGCCAAGGGTCTTGCCGATTCCAACGATATGCGGCAACTTGTCGAACGAGCGGCCAACGCCAGCCAAGACATCGCGCGTGCGATCAAGCAGATGCAGAGTGCTGCGTACGGTGCGGGCGTGATGAGAGACATCAATACACAGGGTATGCCATCAAGTGCCGAGTGTGCCGATCAGACGGGACAGGCACTGCAAGGCATCGTCGAACAGTCGCAGCGTGTGGCGGAGATGATTGCGCAGATCGCTGCAGCCACTGAAGAGCAGCCCGTCGCCGGCGAACAGATCGGCGCGAATATAGAAGCCATCTCGCCTGTGATCTCCGGCATGGCAGAGGAAACGCAGCGGATCACCGCGGGCGCCGGGGGACGCGGTGCGTGAGAGAGATGCACGAGCTGTTCGATCGACAAAGGTGGAGCGTATCGACTCGAGTGTCAAGTGGGCGTAGAGAGGCGTAGTGTAATGTGGACATATTGACAGTAGGCGGAGTGTACTGCTATAAGGCGCGCACGGTTTGAGACAGCGCCGTCTCAGACGGGTGAACATACGTACGGTCCAAGGACAATGACGTCCTCGGGTTCCTCCACTAGGTGGTGAGGGAAACGAGGGCGTTTTTTTTTTGTCCTTGAGGCTTGTCGAAGGGGTACGCACAGCGCAGATGGTACGGCTCGCAATGGTGCAAATGAATCCGACGGTCGGCGACCTGGACGGGAACGTGACCGCAATGGTCGGCTGGATAACTGAGGCACGGAAGGCTGGTGCCGACCTCGTTGTGTTTCCCGAACTTGCGGTGACCGGGTATCCGCCAGAGGATTTGCTCTTGAAGCCTCGTTTTGTCGCCGATACTGAGCGGGCGCTAAGGGCGCTCTTGCCGCACACGCGTGGGTTGGCAGTTGTCGTGGGCTATGTGGCGAGGACACTCGATCCTCGCGTACGGCCGTCTGGCAAAAAGACGTCGTCCACCTCCCGCAGGGATCCGCTGTACAACGCCGCCGCATTCATCGCGAACGGGAAACTGCTGCGTGTGTATGCTAAGCACCACCTCCCGAACTACGGCGTGTTCGACGAAAATCGATATTTTACGCCCGGCCGGGACGCGCAGGTGTTTGCGCTCAATGGTATCCGTATCGGCCTGAACATCTGTGAGGACATGTGGGCGCCCGATGGGCCGACGGCGAGGCTGGCGGCTGCCGGCGCAGACCTGATCGTGACGATCAATGCGTCGCCGTACGAAATGGCAAAAAGCCACGCACGCGAAACGCTGCTCAGCGCGCGGGCGCGAGAGCATGGGGTGCTGGTAGCCTATACGAACATGGTGGGCGGTCAAGACGAATTGGTCTTCGACGGCGGCAGCATGATCGTCGATGCACAGGGAGCCATCCTCGCTCGCGCCGCCGCTTTTGAAGAGACGCTGCTGATTGCCGATGTATGTAAGCCGACGCCGCCCCGCGGCCGTCGCGCGACTGCGCGACGGCGAGTGTCCGGACGACGTGCTGCGGAGCGGGTCGCACTCTGCACCGTTCGCCTGGGTGCATCGCGGCGCACAGCTCAGCCCTCCGTCGCGCCGACCTGCGCGCCTTCCCTCCATCGCCTCGAAGAAGTCTATCGCGCGTTAACACTGGCGATTCGCGACTATGTTCGGAAAAACGGATTCGGTCCGGTAGTGATCGGCCTGAGCGGCGGGGTGGATTCAGCCATCACTGCGGCCTTGGCCGTCGATGCACTCGGCGCCCAACGTGTGCTTGGGCTCTTTATGCCGTCGCCGTTTACCTCCCAAGAAAGTCATGAGGATGTTGCAGACCTCGCGCGACGGTTGGGAATGGAATGTCGCGTGATGCCCATTACGCCGTTGTTCGAAGGGTATTGCCACGCGTTGGCCGATGCCTTCGCCGGGCGCACGTCGGATACGACGGAAGAAAATCTCCAGGCGCGTGTACGCGGCAATTTGCTGATGGCCATCTCGAACAAGTTCGGCCACCTCGTGTTGACGACCGGCAACAAAAGCGAAATGAGTGTCGGCTACGCGACCTTGTACGGTGATATGGCCGGCGGGTTTGCCGCAATCAAGGATGTGCCAAAAACCCTAGTCTACGAGTTGGCGAACTGGCGGAACGGGCGAGATGCTGCGCCGGTGATTCCCATCCGGATTCTGGAGCGTGCGCCGACGGCCGAGCTGCGGGCGAATCAAAGAGACGACGATTCGTTGCCGCCCTATCCGGTCCTCGATCCGATTTTGAAAGCCTATGTGGAAGACGACTGTGCGCTCGGCGAGATCGTGAAGCAGGGGTTCGACCGTGCCACGGTGGCGCGAGTGATCGGTCTAGTGGATCGCAGCGAATACAAACGGCGCCAATCGCCCGTCGGTGTAAAGATTACGCATCGTGGGCTTGGCAAAGATCGGCGGATGCCGATCACCAATCGGTATCGTTCGTCGCAGTGACGGCGTCGCGCTGCCGTCGATTCGGCAGGCGTGGCGATAGAGCGTGACCGACACGACGTCGGTCCGGTCGGCTGATGAGAAATCAGTCTGTGAAAAGGGGGCTCGCGTTTCGCGGGCTCCAGTGCAAAGGTCTTTTCGCCCAAGGAGGTAGTATGAGAGGGGTTCCGCAATCTGTTCGTGCGTGGGTGTTCGGTCTCGCGGTGGTCGCTGGGGTAGGACTGTCGGCGCAGTCCTCGGCGATAGCCGAAGACGACCTCATGGACACGAAGAAGCATCCTACGTCCGTGACCATGGCCATGCAGGCCGACAGCTTCTTTGGCTTCAACCCTGCCGTGTATGGAACCTATGGACTGACGGACAACATTTCGCTGGCCTTCGGATTCACCTATTGGACGCAAATCAACGGGATCGGCGTGCACAACAACGCCCCCTGGTTGGAAACCGACTTCGGGTTGAATTTCAAGTTTCTGGACAAGCGGTTATCCATCACGCCGATGATCGGCTTCGTGCACGGCACCCTGCTGTCGTCGCGTGGCGGATTCTTCCCGAACGGCGGCGGCAGCGTAAACGAACGCACGACGGCTTTCGACGGTGCGGTACCGAACATCACCATGAACTACATGGACGATCGGCTCGAAGGTGAATTCTACTTGGGGTATTACAAAGCGCTCCGCAGCGAAGGTGGTCCCGGTGGGGGAGGCACCAGCGGCTGTTCCGGGGTGGTCGATTCCAATTGTTTGGGCGCCAGCCGGGGTACTGGGCGTGGCACCTGGGACTTCCTGCACTTCTGGGCGAATGCCGGCGTGCGGCTGAACAGCCTCTGGTCGATTGGTGGTCACTACGAGCAGTTGCTCACGACGCGCGACAACAGCGCGCCGGGCGCGGCGCAGGATTACTATCGCTGGATCGGTCCGTATGTGGAAATGAAACTGCCGGGCGACATGGCATTTCGTTTCACGGTGGGGAAGGACCTCACCAACAACGATGACTTCTACAAGTTGAAGTTTACGAAGACGTTCTAGGTGCTGCGGTCTCGGCTGGGGGATGGGGGCACTGTCCCCCAACCGGGACACCATTGATGCAGGGAGAGGAGGCGAGGGTGCAGATCGTTTGGCCAATGAGATGGGCGGGAAAGCGAGGGGGGTGGGAGCCGATACTGCGGCTTTTCTGCGTGCTAGTTGTGTTGGTGTGCGTCGGGGGCTTTGCGATGAATGTGTCGGCGGCCGACGGGCCGAGTGCGGCGTCCAGCGTGCCGACGAAGATCGACACCGGCGATACGGCTTGGGTGTTGACGTCGACGGCGTTTGTGCTGGCGATGACGGTGCCGGGATTGGCGTTGTTTTATGGCGGACTCGTGCGGAAGAAAAATGTGTTGGCGACGATCATGCACAGTCTCGCGATTTTATCGATCGTCTCGCTCCTATGGGTTGCGGTCGGCTATAGCCTGGCGTTCGGTCCCGACCACGGGGGCGTGATCGGCGGGCTCGATTGGTTGTTTCTCAGCGGTGTCGGCCTGGCGCCCCATGCGACGTACGGCCCGACCATTCCGCACCAAGCCTTTATGGTGTTTCAGTTGATGTTCGCAGCGATTACGCCGGCCTTGATCACCGGTGCCTTCGCGGAGCGTATTCGCTTCAGCGCGGTGCTGCTGTTCAGCCTGCTCTGGTCGTTGTTCGTCTATGCGCCGGTCGCCCATTGGGTGTGGGGCGGCGGATGGTTGGCCGGCATGGGTGCGTTGGATTTTGCGGGCGGAGCGGTGGTGCACATCAGTTCGGGCGTGAGCGCATTGGTGTGTGCACTTGTGTTGGGCCCGCGCCGTGGGTACGGCGTCGACTACATGGCGCCGCACAATCTTCCGCTGACGATGTTGGGCACAGGACTGCTCTGGTTCGGGTGGTTTGGGTTTAACGCCGGGAGCGCACTCGGAGCCAACGGCGTGGCTGTGACGGCGCTTCTCTCGACGCACCTCGGGGCCTGCGCGGGCGCGGCGGTCTGGATGGTGGTCGAGTGGTGGCATCGTGGGAAACCCACCGTGCTTGGTGTCGCGAGCGGCGCGGTGGCAGGGCTCGCCACGGTGACGCCTGGAGCCGGCTATTTCGGCGCGGGATCGGCCATCGTCATCGGCGCAGCAGCGGGTGTCGTGTGTTACCTCGCAATTGTGTGGAAGGGACACTTCGGCTATGATGACGCGCTCGACGTGGTTGGAATCCATGGTGTCGGCGGCGTCCTTGGAATCCTCGCGACGGGTGTCTTCGCGTCGACCGCCGTCAACGCAGCCGGCGCGGATGGATTGCTCTACGGCGGCGCACGCTTTTTTGCCGTCCAAGGGTTGATGGTCGTCGCCATCGCCGTGTTTTCCGGTCTGGTCTGTTATGCCTTACTCAAAGCCGTCGATGCGGCGGTGACATTGCGGGTCGCCCCCGACGACGAGACCAGCGGGTTGGATCTTTCCGCGCACAATGAACGGGCCTATTCGTAATCGGTTGAGCATGGGGCGTGCGCGTCGCCGGTGCGCCGATCGCACCAGGCTCGGGAGGCAGAGACGATGAAGTTGGTGGAAGCCATCATCAAGCCCTTCAAGCTCGATGAGGTCAAAGATGCGTTGCTCGAGATCGGCGTCCAAGGGATGACGGTCACTGAGGTGAAGGGATTTGGTCGGCAAAAGGGCCATAAAGAAACCTACCGAGGGCAGGAATACACCATCGAGTTCGTGCCGAAGGTGAAGCTCGAGGTGGCCGTGAGCGATGCGCAGGTGCTGCGCGTGGTCGAGACGATCACCCGTAGCGCCAAGACGGGGAGCATCGGCGACGGGAAAATTTTTGTGCGCGACCTCGCCAACGTGGTCCGTATCCGCACTGGCGAAACGGGCGAAACCGCGCTGTAGCGGACACGTGGTTGCCGCGAAGCGAAGATGTCGTGCGGGTTGAGTATTTTCCCAGAGGAGTCATGTCGACATCGGATGGGGCCGCCGATCGCGAACAGACCCAACAGTGGTTGGCGGATCGCCGGTCAGAAGTGGGTGGGCGGCTTGCGGCCGGGGGCACGGCCGTCGACGCGATCGCGTCCTATACCGATGCGATGGATGGGCTGATCATCGGCCGCTATCGCGATGCCGGCCATGGTGACCATGCGCGCTCCGATGCGGCTCTGCACCAATGCTGTGTAGTGGGCCTTGGTGGGTATGGACGCCGTGAATTGTTCCCGCATTCCGACGTCGATGTGATGTTCGTCACACGGGCCAACGCGGGTGATGCCGCTGCTGCGTTGTCCAGCGCCGTCCTGCATCATCTCTGGGACGCCGGTCTCCAAGTCGGTCACAGTACGCGCACGATTGCCGACTGTGTGGAACTCGGAGCCGCCGACCAAACCGTCCGTACCTCCATGATGGATGCCCGGTATCTCGCCGGCAGCACCGACCTCTTCCAAGAATTTCAGCGCCGGTTCGACACAAAGCTTGGCCGCTATCGGACGGACTGGTTCATTCAAGCGAAGTTGGCCGAGCGGCAGCGCGACACCGAGAAGTTCGGCGAAACCGTCTACTTACTCGAACCGAACGTCAAGCGTAGTCCGGGCGGGCTGCGCGATCTGCATTTGCTGCAGTGGGTCGCGCGGGCGCGCTACGGCGTCGGCACGCTGGCGGAGTTGGTGGACCGCGGTCTCTTGTCGCGACATGACGGCGCCGCACTGGCGGAGGCTCGCGAATGGGTGTCGCGAGTGCGCTGCTTTCTGCATCTCCACGCGGGGCGCGCGCAGGATATTTTGTCGTTCGACGAGCAGGTGTGGATGGCGGAGACGCACTTCGGCTGCGAAGACCGCCCGCATTTGCGCGCCGTCGAACAATTTATGCAGCAATATTACCGACACACCAGCCGCATGCACGACTTGAGTCAGCGCTTCGTCGAGCGCTGTCGTAGCGTGTCCGCCTGGTCGCGGCTGACCGCCTGGTTGCCGCCGACCCGCGTTGAAGGCGATATCGTCGTCGAGCAGGGGCATCTAGCCGTCGTCGAAGGCGGCCGTGCGCGGTTGTTGGCCGATCCCAATCGCATCCTGCAGTTGTTTGAATTGTCGCAGCGACGGAATCTGCCGATCGATCCGTACATCCTCGACTTGATCAATCAGCGTATGGAAGAGATGGCGCCGGGGCAATTCGATACACCGGAGGTGCATGAACGCTTTCTCCGTATTTTAAATGGATCCGGTGCGACTGGCTCCATTGCGGCAACGCTCGTGTCCATGCACAAAGTGCGTGTGTTGGAGCAGGTGATTCCCGTCTTCGCCACGGTGCGCGGGCTCATGCAGTTCAACCAGTATCACAAGTACACGGTGGACGAGCATAGCTTCCTTGCGGTGGCGAAGGCCGAAGCCTTGGCCGACGAGCCTGGTCTCATCGGCGAAGTGTATCGCGGGATCCAGCGGAAGGACCTGCTGCATCTGGCGATCCTGCTGCACGATGTCGGCAAGGGCCATGAGGAAGATCACAGCGAAGTCGGTCAACGTATCGCCGACGAGTTGGCTCGTCGCCTCGGCATGAACGAGGAGTCGCGGCGCACCCTCGTGTTTTTGGTGCACCAACATTTGTTGATGGCGCATACGGCGTTTCGACGCGACCCGTACGACGAACAGGTTTTGCTGCCGTTCGTGCGTGCGGTGGGCACGCCGGATACGCTTCGCAAACTGTTCGTGTTGACGGTGGCGGACATTGCGGCGGTCGGGCCGGGCATGTTGACCAAGTGGAAAGAGTCGTTGTTGATCGAACTCTATCAACGCGCCATGGCGGAAGTGGCCGGCGAGCGTACGCCGGACGGCGACCCGCAGCGGTTACTGGCGATCGTCCGCGAAGTCATGTCTGCCTTGGCCTCCGAGCGCGCGCCCATGTGGGACGAGGCGCGAATCACGCAGGAGCTCTCGCGGTTTCCCGAACGCTACTTGCAGACCACGCCGGTTCATCGAATGGCGGCGCATGTGGCGATGGTGGAACGGCTGCAGCCGGATGAGGTCTTGGTCGAGAGCGAGTACGACGCGGAACGCGCCACCTGCGCCTATACCGTGATGACGTGGAATACGATCACGCCGGGCCTGTTCAGTAAAGTGGCCGGCGTCTTCGCCGCCTTAGGCTTGCGCACCTTGGACGCACAGATTTTGACGCGTAGCGACGATGTCGTGCTCGACACCTTTCACGTGCAGGATCCCGACTATGTCGGCGCACCGCCGCCTGCTCGACGCGAAGAGGTGGCGCAGACGATTCAGCAGGTCTTGCGAGGCGCATTGACGGTCGAAACGCTGCTGTCGCGTGGCGGACGGCTCGGCGACGATCGGGCGGTAGCGGCCTTCGGGCAGGCAACGGAGGTCAAGCTCGACCACGAGTCGTCTGACCGCTTCCTGATCGTGGATGTGTTCGCCGACGATCGGCAAGGGCTGCTGTACGTCATTGCACGGAGTCTGTTCGAATTGGGGTTATCGATTCATGCCGCACGCATCTCGACGCGGTTGGATCAAGTGGCCGACGTGTTTTATGTCACCGATGTCCAGACGGGCGGCACCATTCACGATGCGGCGCGGCGAGAGCAGATTCGGACGACGTTGATCGCGCGTGTGGATGCGGGCCGCGCAGGCGCCGGGCATCCGCTCCATGCGCATGGGTAACGAGACGATTCACCTGGGCGAATGAATGAAGGAGGGGCTGATGACGGTCAAGGAAGTGTTGGAATTGGCGAAGAAGAATAAGGTACAGATGGTGGACTTGAAGTTCATCGACCTGATCGGAACGTGGCAACACTTTACGATCCCGGTCGGAGAGTTGACCGAAGGGCTGTTTAAGGACGGCTCCGGCTTGGACGGATCCTCGATTCGCGGCTGGCGCGCCATCAACAACAGCGACATGTTGGTGATCCCGGATCCCGAGACCGCCTGCATGGATCCCTTCTGCGCCGTGCCGACCTTGAGTTTGGTGGGTAACGTCGTGGATCCGATCACGCGCGAAGTGTACGAGCGCGACCCGCGCTACATCGCGCAGAAGGCGGAAAAATACCTCCAGTCCACGAAGATCGGCGACGTGTCGTACTGGGGCCCGGAAGCGGAATTTTTTATTTTCGATCAGGTGCGCTACGACCAGACGAGCCACAGCGGTTATTACTTCGTCGACTCCGAAGAAGGCATCTGGAACAGCGGACAGGAAGGCCCGAACCTCGGCGGCAAGATCCGCTACAAGGAAGGCTATTTCCCGGTCGCCCCGACGGACACGCAGCAAGACATCCGTTCGGAAATGGTGCTGGAGATGGAGAAGGCTGGCATCGCCATCGAAAAGCATCACCATGAGGTCGCCACTGCGGGCCAGGCGGAAATCGACATCCGCTTCGACAGCCTGCTGCGCACGGCCGACAAGATGATGATGTACAAGTACATCGTCAAGAACGTCGCCCGTCGCCACGGCAAGACCGTCACGTTTATGCCGAAGCCGCTCTTCGGCGACAACGGGTCTGGCATGCATACGCACCAGAGCATTTGGAAGGACGGCAAGCCGCTCTTCGCGGGGAAGGAATATGCCGGCGTCTCCCAAATGTGTCTGCACTACATCGGCGGCATTCTCAAACACGCGCCGGCGCTCGCCGCGCTGACGAATCCGACGACGAACTCCTACAAGCGGTTGACTCCGGGCTTCGAAGCGCCCGTGTTGTTGGCCTACTCCAGCCGCAACCGCTCCGCTGGTATCCGTATTCCGATGTATTCGCCGAGCCCGAAGGCCAAACGTATCGAAGTGCGCTTCCCCGATCCGGGCGCCAATCCCTATCTCGCCTTCGCCGCCATGTTGATGGCGGGTTTGGACGGCATCGAGAACAAGATCAATCCGGGTGAGCCGGCGGAAAAGGACCTATACGATTTGGAGCCGAGCGAATTGTCCAAGATCCGGACGATGCCGGGCAGCTTGGACGAAGCCTTGAACAACCTGGAGAAGGATCACCAGTTCTTGCTCAAGGGTGGTGTGTTTACGGAAGACGTGATCGAAGCCTTCATCAGCTACAAGCGGACGAAGGAAGTCGATCCGATGCGTCTCCGCCCGAACCCCTACGAGTATTTCTTGTACTACGACCTGTAGGTGGTGGGTGCGGCCTAGCGGGTTGCGCAGGCCTGTGGTATAGTCCTAAGGGAGTCGCGACTGCGGCAATGGCGCCGTAGTCGTATTCGACACATACGGTAACGGACAACGGCGTCCGTCATTCTTTCGAGAGTGGCGGACGCCGTTGTGTTTTACACGCGCCGGACGTGGGCGTCCGGACTGGTCTCATGAGGACAATGGCGTCCTTGCTCCCGCAGTGGGGGCAAGGACGCTTTTTTTTTGCGCCGACGCAGTCGGCGATCACACACCGGAAGGAGGCGCCATGAATCGAGCGGATGTGGAACGGATCGCAGCGCTTGCGAGCAGCAAGGCCGTTATGGTCGAGCGTGCGTGGGGCGGATATGTCCTCTTGTCCATGTTGGCCGGAGTGTACCTCGGGTTCGGCATGGCGCTGATCTTCAGCGTCGGCGCGCCGTTGGCTGCCGCCGGGTCGCCTGCGGTCAAGGTGGTGATGGGGACCTCGTTCGGGATTGCGCTGACGCTGGTCATCTTTGCCGGGGCGGAGCTGTTCACAGGGAACAACATGGTCGGGATGATCGGCGGTTTGTCGAGAAGTCTGTCCTGGACCCAAGTACTGACCATCAATCTGTGGTCGTGGGTCGGCAATCTGCTGGGGTCCTTGGGATTGGCGTGGCTGGTCGTGCAATCCGGAGTGTTCGCGACGGGGCCGGCACCGGAACTCATCGAAAAAGTAGCGGCGGTAAAAATGGGGTTGTCGCCCTGGGAATTGGTCGTACGCGCGATCCTCTGCAATTGGCTTATTTGTCTCGCCGTGTGGATGGCGGGGCGGGCGACGAGCGAGACCGCCAAGCTCATCTTAATTTTTTGGTGTCTGTTCGCCTTCATCGGCATCGGCTTCGAGCACAGTATCGCCAATCAGTCGCTGCTCGGCATGGCGGTGTTGCTGCCCCATGACGCGGCGGTGAGCTGGAGCGGCTATTGGTACAACCAAATCTGGGTCGTGCTGGGAAACATCATCGGAGGCGGCGTGTTCGTCGGCGGATTGTATTGGCTGGTGCACCCGGTGCGGCTGGACAGACCGGATGCGATGCCGGCGGCGGTGTCCGTCTCATCGCTGGCGGTGCGGCCATAAGGCAGGAGATCGGGCGATGCATCACGAGGCAGCGGACGTGCGCGTACAACATAAATAAGGAGGGGCACATGGAAAAGCATGCGATGCGGAAGGCCATCAAGGAGAAACGTGCGGCGAAAGGGGTGACCATCGCCGACGTGGCCAAGGCTATCGGGAAAAACCCGACGTACGTCGGGGCCGCGCTGAACGGCAATCACAAGCTGACGCGGGAACAGGCGCAGCAGGTCGGGGCGTTGTTGGACTTGGGGCCGGATCTGACGGCGTCGCTTGCCGCCTTTCCCGTGCGGACGGATTTTCCTATCACCACCGATCCGTTCAAATATCGGTTGCTGGAGATCATCGGCGTCTACGGCGATTCGTTGCGCGACCAGGCGAACGAGATGTTCGGCGACGGCATCATGAGCGCCATCGACTTCACGTTGGACATGGAGAAAGTGACGGGCAGTCAGGGCGAAGCCCGCTGCAAGATCACCTTGAACGGGAAGTGGCTCGAATACAAAACATTCTGACGGGCGAACGCACAGGGGCCGTCGCAGGAACTGCGACGACCCCTGGCGATGCGCAGGAGGGACGATGAACGCGATCGAGGCGATCAAGCGGGAGCGGGACGGACTGGCCGTGCGAGACATGCTCGACCGGTATGCGTCGAGCGGATGGGAGTCGATTCCCGACGAGGACATCCAACGCCTCAAGTGGTACGGGCTCTTCCTGCGTAATCCGACGCCGGGATATTTTATGGTGCGGGTGCGGATGCCAGGGGGGAACACGACGACGGCGCAGCTGCGCGCAGTGGCGGAGATCGCCGCCACGCACGGCAACGGCGTGATCGACATCACGACGCGGCAACAGGTGCAACTCCGGCAGCTTCGGATCGAACAGGTCCCCGACGTGTTCGCGTGTCTAGAGGCCGTCGGACTGACGACACTTCAAACCGGTATGGACAACGTCAGAAATGTCATGACCTGTCCGGTGGCCGGGCTCGGCCCGGACGAGATCGTGGACACGACTGCGATCGTGCGCGCGTTGAACGACGAGATACTAGGGAACCCTGCGTACTCGAATCTTCCGCGGAAGATGAACGTTGCCATCAGCGGCTGTCCGCACAATTGCGTGCATATGGAAACGCAGGACCTTGCGTTGGTCCCGGCTTATTACGATTTGGGGCATGACCGGTGCCCAGGTTTTAACGTCCTGGTCGGCGGCAAGCTTGGCTCCGGCGGGTATCGAATCGCTACGCCACTGGATGCGTTCGTGCATCCGATGGAGGCGGTGTCTCTGTGTCGGGCCGTGATCGAACTCTATCGCGACCATGGACCGCGGGAGCACCGGACACAGGCGAGGTTGGCGTTTTTGATCCAGGCGTGGGGGATCGCGCGATTTCGTGAGGTGCTCGAAGGAAAGTTGCGCAAGCGATTGGCTCCGGCGGGCACGGATGCGCGCAAGTCGGCCGAGCAGGACCACGTCGGCATTTTCCGGCAACGGCAACGCGGACTGAATTATGTCGGGCTGAAAATATTGGTCGGGCGTGTGACGGCGGACGATGTGCGGCGGATCGCGGATCTCGCGGATCGATATGGAAACGGCGAGCTGCGATTGGGCGCCAATCAAACCGTCATCATCCCGCATGTGAGCGACCGTGTGGTGGGCGCGTTGGCCGAAGAGCCGGTGCTCGCGCGCTTTACCTACAATCCGTCGCCGCTCTACAAGGGGTTGGTCAGTTGTGTCGGCAGCGACTACTGCAATTTGGCCGTCATCGAAACGAAGCGACGGGCGGTGGACACGGCGAAGGCGTTGGAGGCGCGACTCGGGAGTAAACTGAAAGCAATCACGATGCATTGGTCCGGCTGTCCGGCAAGTTGCGGCAACCATCTCGTGGCCGATGTCGGGCTGTTGGGGAAAAAAGCCAAGGTGGATGGGAAGGTCGTCGACGCAGTGGATATCTATGTCGGCGGGCGATCGGGGCCAGACCCGAAGCTCGCGATCAAGCTGATGGAGGATGTGCCCTGCGAGAAATTGCCGAGCGTGCTCGAAGGACTCCTGCCGTATCACACGCGGGAGAAGATGCATCGCGTGCGCGGTGTTCTCCCGCAGAATCGCATCCAGAAACATACGGAGGAATCTACCCAGACTGTCGCGTGAGTCTCAGGGCGAATGCTCCCATTTTAGGGATCGGTCGGTTCCCGATGTTTGCTTTACCCTGGAGTAGGGGATGATACTCTGGTGAAAACCACAAGGCCTTCCGATCCGCCTGGCTGTGCATGCGTCTGAGACGCACACGCAGCGGGCAAAAGGAGCATCCCATGTCCAGTATCGCCAACAGGCCGACGGCCGTTGTGTGCCTGATCTTGTCGCTGGCCGTCGGTGCGCCGCTCTTCGCGCAAGAGGCGGAGCCGACGCCTCCCGCGCAGCCGTCCTACGCCTGGCAACCGGGACCGCTCGACGCCAAGCTGGGCGATCAGGCGACGCTTCGCCTGCCCGCCGAATACATGTTTCTCGATGGAAAGGAAGCCGCGCGACTGTTGTCCGACATGGGCAACTTCCCATCCGGCGATGAGCTTGGGCTGGTGGCCGGCGCGGGGGAAAAGGACGACTGGTTCGTGGTCATTCGCTTCGAAGATGCCGGTTACGTGAAAGACGACGACGCCACCAATTGGAATGCGGATGAGATGTTGGCGGCCATCAAAGAAGGCACGGACGTGGCCAACGAAAAGCGACGCGAGCGCGGTATCGATGTGTTGACGATTCGCGGATGGCAGGAGCCGCCGCATTACGACAAGGCCAGCAATAAAGTCGTGTGGGCCATTGCTGCGGAGGATCGGAACGGCGCGGTCGTAAACTACAACACGCTCGCGCTCGGGCGGCATGGCTACATGAGTATGAATCTCGTGGGCGGGTTGGATCAGTTGGCGGCGTTAAAGCCCCATGCGGCGACGCTACTGGCGAACCTCAATTTCGTCGACGGTAAACGGTATGTCGATTTCAACAGTGCGACGGACAAGGTGGCCGCCGTCGGGTTGGCCGCGCTGATCGCCGGTGCGGCATTTAAGTCAGGCTTGCTGGCGAAACTCCTCCTGTTGCTCGTCGCGTTCAAGAAAGTCATCTTGGTCGCCGGCGCCGGGTTGATCGGCTGGATCTACAAGCTGGTGAAGGGGCGTGAGACGCCGACCCATTCGGCATAACGGAGCGGCATGAAAACGCTGATCGCGCTGTTGGCCGGCGCCAAATACGGAAAAATCCTGCTGACGTCCGGGACGATGCTGCTCTCGGTGATTACCTACAGCTTTATCTATGGCTGGTGGTATGCCGCGGGATTCGTCGGATTGATCTTCTTTCACGAGATGGGGCACTTCCTGGCTGCGCGGCAACGGGGCTTGGACGTCGGCGCGCCGACGTTTATTCCGTTCGTCGGTGCGTGGATTCAACTGAAGGAACAGCCGATGGATGTCGAAACCGAGGCCTACGTCGCTATGGCCGGTCCGGTCGTCGGCACGGTGGCGGCGATGGGATGTTACTACCTGGCGGAGGCGTTCGACAGTCGGCTGCTGCTGGCGTTGGCATACGCAGGGCTCATGCTGAATCTGTTCAACCTGATTCCGCTCTCGCCGTTGGACGGTGGGCGCATCACGTCGATCATTTCGCCGAAGACATGGCTGGTCGGCGCGCCGCTCATCGTGATGCTGTTCCTCTGGAACCACAGCCCCATGTTGTTGTTGATCGCTGTCATGGCGCTCCCGCATGTGCTAGCCACCTTTCGCCGCGGCGACGATCCGGCTGCTGCACG
Source organism: Nitrospiraceae bacterium (assembly GCA_046351095.1). GTDB lineage: Bacteria > Nitrospirota > Nitrospiria > Nitrospirales > Nitrospiraceae > BQWY01. The sequence continues at coordinate 1,158,115 of JAXLZC010000001.1, read as the reverse complement.
ATATTACGCTGTCGCACCGGCGACGCGCTGGAGCTATGCGACCTATTACCTACTGTTGGCTGGGTTTCTTGGTGTGATGACGTACGAAACCCATCGTGCGATCGGTGTGTCGTAGTGGTGCGCCGCCCGGTAGGGTCTTCCCTCACAGCATGTATTCTCTGCATAAATGACGACGGCGGTGACACTCTCATCGAGCGTCACCGCCGTCATCAGGCAACTTAAGTCGTAAAGAATGTAGGCTACTGTGGATGTCTGGTCGCGCGGCCGGCGCTGCGGGCGCGTTCGAGTCCTTCGCGGGCGAGCGCATCGACGCGTTCGTTGTCTGGGTGGCCGTTATGGCCACGAACCCAGCGCCAATCGATCTTATGGCCGTTCGCGAGGTCGTCCAACCGTCGCCAGAGGTCTTCGTTCTTCACGGGTTTCTTGTCGGCGGTTTTCCAGCCGCGGCGCTTCCAGGAGTGGATCCATTCGCTGATGCCTTTTTGGACGTACTGAGAATCGGTGTAGACGCGCGCAGTCGCCGTGCCGGGCAGCGATTGCAAGGCCTCGATGACGGCCAAGAGTTCCATGCGGTTGTTGGTGGTCGCCGGTTCGCCGCCGCAGAATTCGGTCTCGCGGCTGTCCTCTCGAATCAACACGCCCCAGCCGCCCGGTCCCGGGTTGCCGCTGCAGGCGCCGTCTGTATAGATCTCCATCATAGGGATGCGTCCTCGTGAGGGTAGGAAGCCATGCCGCGCGGGCGGCGTGCGTCACCGTAGTCGGCTGTGCGAATGGAGTCAAGCGGGGAGTCGGGCGAACGAAGCGAGAACGGACTATGAACGACGTGCGCGCGTGGAGCAGGATCCACGCGCTGAGGGAGCGGGCACGCCTAGGCAGCGGCGCGCCACCGCCACAGCGTCGCCAACACTTTGAAGAGTGTGTCCGGCGCAAACGGCGTCAGGAGCGTGGCCTGTGCGCCGAAGAGCCGCGACGTTTCGAGCATGTCGGCGGTCGGGAGCGCGCGTCCGGCCATGGCAACGATCTTCGACTGTGGAAACGACCGCCGGATCGACATGAGTGCATCGAGCCCCTGCTTGGCCGGCTGCACCAGGTCCATCATGACGATGTCGAACAGGCGGCTGCCGCCGATATCCAACGCCTCCTGCGCATGGGCCGCTTCGACGACTTCGTAGCCGACCGGTTCCAGCATGTGGCGGATCAAACACCGAACGGACTCTTGGCTATCGATAACGAGGACAGTGCTCATGGTGGTTCCTCACAATAATATGGCGTCAGTATACCCCTGACGCCGCAGCCTGACATGCGTTCGTTAAAAACGCGGTGAGCCTGCACTGGTGGCTATGTTGCGGCGGGGGCTGGTCGGCGGTGACGGCGTCGCGCGGACGTTCGGCTGGGGGCGAAGTTACCGTGCTGGGAGAAGCGACCAGACGGATTCTACGGCCGGGCAGCGACCTTTGAGTCCACCGGGCACGTCTTCACGTTCTAGCAGCGTGATGCGATAACGATCGCCATAGTGTGCGCGGATTTCTTCGGCGGGTACTGAGAACGGCGGCCCGTCTACAAGGGACTGGTCGTAGTCGAACGAGATAAGCAGTTGCCGTGCGCAGGCGGTGAGCGTTGTGATGTGCGCCGTATACCGATCCCGTATCGGGCGTGGGAGCGCCACAAGTGCGGCGCGATCGTAGACGGCGTTCACCGGTCCAAGTAGCTCGGGTGAGAGCGTGAAGAGGTCGCCGCAAAAAATGTCGAGATTGGGGATGTGGAAATGCTTGAGCGTCCCACGCGTCGTGACCGTCGGAACCGTAGCCAACTGTGTGAAGAGTTGCTGCACAGCTAGATCGCTCAACTCCACGCCCGCCACACGATAGCCCTGTTGCAACAGCCAGCCGATATCGAGTGTCTTCCCGCACAATGGGACAAAGATGCGTTGTCCGGGAGACAAGCCGAGTGCGTCGCTATGCTTCACCAACAGCGGATTGACGGTCTCATTATGAAAGCGGATTTCATTCCGCTCCCATCGCTCATGCCAAAACTTCGGTTCCATGTGTAGGTCTGTAGCGAGCGTCCAGCGGGTGGCCTTACGTCATCCGCTAGGTCAGTGTGGTGCCCGGTTTGTATCGTTTTGCTTGGTGAGGGTTTAAGCGCAAGAACTGTTCCCCACAGACTCTCCAATGGGGATGGGAAATATAGATCATGAGGTGGTCTGCTCAAATCGAGAGATTTCTGATCTGGACATAAGCAAAAAACAGGCTGTCTATTGCTGGTATGGCACTATATCCTGCTTCCAGTGTGGCTTGAAGAATCTTGCGCCACTCCTGCTCTGCTTCCTGGAATTCGACATGACGTAGCATGGCAGCACTTATAAATTCCAAGGCAAACTTGTAGTGCATATCCTGCCAAGTATTGCCTATCTGGAACAGACCTTTTGTATCCGGGGTTAGCTGGTGTAGGGCTCCCTCTATGGCCGAGTGTTGCAAATGTCCGGCTAGGTCGTTTCGTAACCTCTTGATATGGCCATGTGCCCTTATTAGGGAAGAAGTGAGATCTGTCAGTGCCTCGCTCAGCGGTCGAGGTTGGCGCGATAAATCTAGGAGGAAAGACTGCTCCATTTTGAGTCTTTCAACTGCGCTGCGAATCTCAAGTAATGTTCTTGTTATGTTGCGGAAGAAGTAAGTAGTTCGCCAAGCCCTGGAGCAGGCATCCAGAGTTGCAATGGGGTCTTCATCTATTCCTTCCAGCTCAAGATACAGATCCTCTCGGAGGACGCAAAGCCGGGCAATGGATGTGGCTACGGAGTCGTTAGCTGGAAACCACCGCGCGAGCGGCAAATGAGAGATTCTTAGTTTAGCTGCTCGCATTGATCGTGCCCTGGTCTGAAATTATCATTTCTTTTAATCATGCGTAGGCACTGCTGAAAGCGATTGTGCGTGTTGGCTGGCTGTTCAATTCTCGCTCGTGGCGTGCAAAGTCTATATGGCAAGGGCAGAGAAGTCATTTTACAGATTGATTTTGTAGTGGGTGCTGCGGCCGCCGCCGATGGGAACGAGTATCTTCTTCTCCGCGAGGTCTTGTAGATCGCGAGTGGCCGTGGCCTTCGATGTATTGGCGATAGTCATGTATTTTTTTGTGCTCATGCCGCCTTCAAAACCATCGGGTCCTTCGTCCAGCATGCGGCGAAGGATGCGTGCCTGTCGGCTGTTGAGGAGCGTGCTGGAGCGGTCGAAGAGCTGCGTCTTCTTGAGTGTGAAGTCGATCAGCGCTTCAGCTTGAGTTTGAGCCTCCAAGGTCATGGTGACGAACCATGCGACCCATCTTGTAATGTCGTTCGACTGCTGGCCTTCCTTCAAGGCGTCGTAATAGCTGCGCCGATTTGCTTCGATGGCTCGCGAGAGGCTGAGTACCACGGGTCGCCCAAGTCCCTGGGATAAGGCTTTCTCGGAGAGCGCCCGTCCAATCCGTCCGTTGCCGTCTTCAAACGGATGAATCGATTCGAAGTAAAGGTGTGCGATCGCTGAGCGTACGGCGGCCTTGCGGATGGCGAGCGATCCGTTCGGAGCCGTCTCGTTGAACCATCGGATGAATCGGGCCATTTCGTCGGGAATACGCGCTGACGGTGGAGCCTCGAAATGGACACGTTCGTGTCCTATGGCACCGGAGACGACCTGCATCGGTTCGGTATGCGTGCGCCACTGTTCTGTTGCCGTGCGCCGGTGTCCGCTCATGATGAGGCGGTGCCATTCAAAAAGCATCGCTTGGGAAAGAGGGGCTTCGTACGTTTTGCGAACCGCAAGCATCAGCGCTGCGGTGCCTTGGGCGCGTTTGTCGCCGATAGGGGCGCCCTTCTCAAGCCCTAGGTTCTTACGGATGGACGATCTGACGTCCTTGCGACTCAAGAGCTCTCCTTCGATCTCGGAGGTCTTGAGCGCCTCGACCACCATCATTTCGACGGTGGCCTCCAGTTGGGCTTCTGCCGAAAGCCCTGTGAAGAGGCCGCTGGCCCGCCCTGATTTCTCGGCGAGCTTCAACAGCGTTTCTTCGATGGAGGAAAGGTCATATCGAAATATGGGCCAGCCTGGTTGTTGCCAGTTGTACGGCATGAGCCGAATCATACACGTATTCGGCTCAAAATAATTCGAATTCTGAGCCGAATAGGATCCGAAATCGGCTCACGGGGATGTGGCGGTCGCGGTTTGCTATAGGCGTCGGACGGAGAAAGCGCAAACGGCTGCGCTTCCTCCAGGTTATGACGGTACGCCGCTCAGCGGGACTGAGTCGCGCGCGATTTGGATGCGTCGATGTCTGGTGGGGCCTGACCGATCAACCCTTGGAGATAGCCTTTGTCGACGGCGTCGAATAACGCCTGTCGCGCCGCGCCGTCCGGTCCTGCGACTTCGACGACGATGTTGTGAATGCGCAGTCCCGCGCTCTTTCCGCTCGCGGGCGTGCCGAACGTCGCGAGGTTCGGCCCGGCGTCGGGAAAACGTGCCACATTCATTCCGAACCGTACAGCCAGCTCTTGCGGGCCGGTTTCCAAGCGTTTGGCTTGCTCGCGGAGCGGATCGGTTTTCGATTTGACGCTCGCCTGATGGTCGGTCACCAGCTTCTTTGCGGCATCCTCGAACTTTTTCCCTTCCGCATTGGCGCGATTCACCTCGGCTTGTTGCTCGGCTGTGAATGGCGGGTCTTTGCGCGATCGGCGAGGCGCGGCATCGTAGGCGGTGCGCATGTCCGCCCACAATTGCTTCTGTTCGGCTTGCTTCTCGGGCGGAAGCGCTTCGAGCTCGTCGATCTGCTTGAGGATGGCTTTCTGTTCCGCGTAGAGACGGTCCGCATCCGCTTTCGGGAATTTGTACAGATAGCTTCCGCTGAAACCGGGTGTGAAGGCGCCTTCCGCCTCGCCTTTGCAGAACGAGAGGGACGGCTTCGGGGTAAAGGCGTAGGGGGCTCCTCGTCGCTCGCTGTTGGGAATGGGTGCTGGCAGCGCCGCCGCTAATGCGGCCTCCGCTTTAGCCGCAAAGGTCAATTCTCCCGGCGTTGCCTCTCGAACTCCGCTTGGGCAATCGGCCCAGGCCAGACCGGCTGTGTACCCCAGCACAATCGTTGCGACACTGCATGCGCCCCACCACGATGCTTTTGGCATGGTCATCCTCCTGTTCGGAAGCATCATCGACTACGCTCGCAATTTGTGCAAACAGAGTCTCACGCAATAAGAAGACTCCAGTATTGCAGGTCGGCGAAGCCGACGCTGCTCAGAGTTTTCCGAAGGTCTTTTCGAAAAACTCGCGGTTGGTTTTCATGTGCTGGTCGATGTCGGCCTGGAGATGTCGGGCGCCGGCTTGCCAGTCGTCGGTGGTGTAGCCGACGCGGCGCGCGAGGAAGATAAATTCGTCGGAGTCGGCGGGTGGGAGCACGAGGTCTTTGGTATTGCCGCGTACCATCCGGAGGCCGTCGATCAGCATGCGGATGAACAAGTACGACTTCCGCAAGGTATTGCCGGTGGCGCGTGGAATGATCCCGACGTCGATCAGCGCATCAAGTGCCTGCAATGTATTCGGTGTGCGAAGGCGCGCATGGGTGTGCCCGTGCATGACTTGGAGATATTGAATCGCGTATTCGATCGTGACGATCCCGCCGTGGCTATGCTTCAGATTCGTCCGGCCCCGTTCGACCAACTGCGCGAGCTGCTGTCGCCGGAGGTCGAGTGCAATCTTCAGATCCCACGGCGCGCCGCTATAGACGAAGGCGTCGCGGTGCGCTTCGACGCGTGCGCCCAATGCCGCGTTCCCAGCGATGTGGCGCAGTTTGATGAGCGCCTGCCGTTCGAACGGCGCAGCGAGCCCGTCGGCGCTGTAGTACTTGCAGACTTCATCGAAGGCGTTGGCGAGCGAGCCCTTGCCGCCATGCGGGCGCAGCCGTACGTCGATGTGGAAAATGCCTTCCTGTTTCGCTTCGATCCAGCCGAGTAGTTCTTGTGCGAGCCGTTCGAAATATTCGCTGTTGGCGATCGATTGCTTGCCGCTGGTTTTGCCCCCGCCGCCGTAGACGAACAACACTTCGATGTCCGAGGCGTAGCCAAGCTCGCGCCCGCCGAATTTGCCGGCGCCGAGGATCGCGAAGGGACAAGGTTTTTTGTTGGCAAGTTTCGGTTCTCCGTACAACGCACGCAACTTGGCCTGGCAGTCTTCGAGGCTTCGCTCCACGATGACTTCGGCCAGTTGCGAAATCGCGAGCGAAAAATCCGGCAGCGCGATGGTCGTGTCGACAATGTGGATCATGTCGATTCGGAAGAGTTCTTGGTCCTTGAAGGCATTCAGCGCCTGTTTACGCGCCTCGTCCGTTTTTGCCTTCGCGAGGACACGGTCCAGGTCTTTACGCAGTTGCGATCGTGGTTTGATCAGTTGGGAGCTGCGGTACTTCGCGAGCATCGGCAACAGGTTGTCGTGCTGGCGACGCAGGAAGTCTTCCCAGAGGAAGTCGCTGGCGCCGAGCAGGCGCGCAAGGAGCGGCAGGCTCTTTTCGTCTTGGAGAAACGTCAACGCCTGCTTCGATCCCTTGCCGTCGTCTTGCACGATCAGGTCGAGAAACTGGTCGAACGATTCCAGCGCCTTCGCGGGATCGGGCGCCCAGGTGAGGGCCTGAGTGAATTGCTTAATCAGCGTGGCCGTGGTGCGAAGCTGTTCCTGCTCGGCCTGGTCGAGTAATTTTCCACCGTGGCGATTGCGGATATAAAACCGGTCGTGGATTTTCGGCCCGTCGTTGGAGACCTCCGCCTTCGTGACATAGATGTTGCGCATGGCGAGCGCATTGGCGAACGAATACAAAAACGCGGGTGTGTCGTCGGAGCGCAAGTCCATGATGGTGTCGGTGGCCGAGCAGCTGTTGTCGAAGGAGATTTGCACCGTATGGAGCAGGCCGGTGAATTCGTGTGTCTGTTTGCCGAGGCGTTCGACGATCCGGCGATTGAGCTGCTGCCGCACCTGCACGAAGTCGCCGTTTTCCAGGAGCACAAACGTTTGTTCGAAGGCTTGCCTGAGTGCGGTCTGGCGTTCCAAAGTCAACGGTTCGGTTGGACGGGGGCGCACCAGAAAGACGTCTACGATTTTTTTTCGACTCAATCCCGGGCGTGTCTTTGGGCGCCGCGCGGGCCATTGGGTCGAGGCCGATCGGGACGGCGCAGAGGGGGCCGTCTCCTGCGAGGTGAAAATGCGCCCCTCTTCGATCGAGAGTCCGAAGGCGGCGAGTAATCCGCAGATCGCCGCAAACTCCGAAAAATAATCGTAGGCGACGATGCTGAGGGAAAAATGCATCGGGGATACTTGCGCGACAGCCAACTCGACCGGATGGTCCGGTGTCAGGCGGTCGACGAGGCGGACATGGTCGGCGACGGTGTCGAGAGGGAAGTGTTCGAAATAGGCAGCATCCATCCGCGACACGAAGTCGCGGAGCACGTCGGCGTCCACGGAAGGGCAACAAGTCGTCAGTGCGGCCAAGCAGGTTTGGGTGTCGCGCGGAGCCTCGGCCCGAGTCGTCATGGGGCGGGAGTATACCTGAAGTGATTCGATTGTGCGCGTAGGGGGAGACCAGTATAATGCGCTGCGATGACGCGTCGTCGAAGCAGTTCAGGGAGATCCCGTAAGCGAACATCTCCCAGTTCCTCGTCCTCCCGTTCGCGCCCCCAGTCACAGCCGTCGCCACGATCGCCGAAACGAGCGCCATCAGGCTCCGTTCCGACCGCATCCCGTGCGCGCCCTGCGGCCACCGCCGCACCGCGTGTGTCCAAGAAGGCAGCCGAGCCGACTCCTGCGCATGTCGATCCCCAGCCGCTGCTGCTCGCATCAGGGCTGCTTCCTGGCGAAGTCGAACACATCCTGCGTTCCTATGGCCTGCAGTATCCAAAACAGGCCGATACCAATTTGCAGTCGATGGCGGGCGATCCACACCAACGCCGAGAGCTGGCGGAGATTCTGGCGCCGTTGCTGGAAGGTGTCGCACGAACGGCCGACCCCGATCAGGCGCTCAACCATTGGGAGCGGCTCCTGAGCACGGTGCCGCGCTCGTCGTTGCTGAAGTACCTCGGCAGTTCGCCGCGGATGCTCGATATCCTCTCGACCATTTTCGGCAACAGCGATGCGCTGGCCTTCGCGATCATCCGCGATCCCCTGTTGATCTATTGGTTGAGCGAACCGTCGGTCCTCGACGAACAACCGCATGCCGACGAGATGGCGACGCGGGTGACCGCGGCGTTGGAGAACGTGTCGGCGAAAGAATTGCGGTTGGACGCGCTGCGGCGCTTCAAGCGGCGTGAAATGTTGCGTATCGGTGTCCGCGATCTGTTCCGCTTGGCCACCGTGCCAGAAACGACCGAAGCCTTGTCCGACCTCGCCTCGGTGCTGATCCACGCCGCGTATCAATTGGTTGATGCGGAGCTCAAAGCGACGTACGGGGCGCCGCAGCATCGCAATGCGCAGGGCAAATTGGTCGAGACCGGCTTTGCCGTGATCGGCATGGGCAAGCTCGGCGGTTCGGAGTTGAACTATAGCTCCGACGTGGACGTGATTTATGTCTACGACTCCGAAGAAGGCGAAACGAGCGGCGGAGCTTCCGCCGGAAAACGCGGCGGTGGGCGGCGTATTCCGAACGAAGAATATTTCGAGCGGCTGTCGCGCGAGCTGACGCATGTCCTGACGGAAACGACAAAAGAAGGCGCGGTCTTTCGTGTGGACCTGCGCTTGCGTGCGGAAGGCACGGTCGGGCAGTTGGCGCGGTCGCTCGACAGTTACGAGCGGTACTATTCGACGCGCGGGCAAACCTGGGAGCGGATGGCGCTGCTGAAGGCCGGACCGATTGCGGGTATCCAGGCGACGGGGCAGGCGTTTTTACGGCGTATGCGCAGCTTCGTGCTTGGCGAATCGGTGAAAGATGTGCAGGCCTGTCGACGGGTGTTGCTCGACGTGCGCGGCGTCAAAGACATGATCGATCGCAAAATGGCGGCGCGCGGTCAGGAACAACGCAACGTGAAGCTTGGTACCGGCGGCATTCGCGAAATCGAGTTTATTGTGCAGAGTGTGCAGTTGCTGAGTGCCAGCCGATTGCCGTCAGTGTGGCGGCGAGGGACGCTGGCGTCCTTACGCGAATTTCACGAACTTGATTTGTTGACGGATCGCGAACTGGCCGCTTTCGAAAAGGCGTACATCTTTTTGCGTGATGCCGAACACAAACTCCAAATGGTGCACGACCTTCAAACGCATGCCTTGCCCGACGATGCCGTTGAGCTTTTGCGCTGCGCTATCCGACTCGGGTATCCGCGTGCCGGCAAAGGTACTGCGCGCGAACGGATGATGGCCGATTTGAGGGCGCACACCGAATTTGTGAACGCCTTCTTCCGCACGTTGCTCCTCTCGCCCGATCAGTCGCCGCTTTTTATTCAGCTCATGAAACGCCTCAAGCTTCCCATCGCCTCGTAGGTTTTTGTTGCGCGTGTGCCAGCAGGAGGTTGATGGGAGGGAAAAAGTATGCAGAGGTCTGCTTGCTACACGAGACCTTCCAGTAGCTCTACGTCTTTCTTCAGTAGCTGATTGACGAGTTCTGCAACCGGCTTACGCTTGCGCTTAGCAATGCGTTCCAATCGTGCGTGCATCGCACTGCTCACGTAAATCGGCAGGTTCAGCTCCGCGTTCTTGCGGAAAAACCTCCCGCGAATGCCGGTCGAAAAGTCGTATTTGGTCTTCAGGGGTGATCCGTCACCTCGGCTTTCGATTCCACGGTATCGCCTAACAAAGCTCAATACTCAGCACTCACCACTCAGCATAAACACCAAGGGCCTGGCGGGAGGTTCCCGCCAGGCCCTTGATTCGACTGAGGGCTAAGGCCGCCGCCTCAGCCCTCATATCTCGGTACTCAGCACTCGGGCTTAGTACATCCCTTCCATGCCGTGGCTGTGGCCGTGGCCACCGGCTGCGGCTTCCTTCTTCTCTTCGGGGATGTCGGTGATCATGACTTCGGTCGTGAGCATCAAGCCCGCGACGCTGGCGGCGTTCTGCAACGCGCAGCGCGACACCTTGGTCGGGTCGATGATGCCGGCTTCGAGCATGTCCACGTACTGCTCGTTGGCCGCGTTGAACCCACGGCTGGTCTTGGTCTCCGCCTTCACCGCGTTCACCACCACCGAGCCTTCGAGGCCGGCGTTGGCGGCGATCTGACGGATCGGCTCTTCGAGCGAGCGGCGGACGATGTTCACGCCGATCTGCTGGTCGCCTTCGAGCTTGAGGCTATCGAGCGCCTTCAGGCAGCGCAGGTAGGCCACGCCTCCGCCCGGCACGATGCCTTCTTCGACGGCTGCCTTGGTCGCGTGGAGCGCGTCCTCGACACGGGCCTTCTTTTCCTTCATTTCGGTCTCGGTCGCGGCGCCGACGTTGATGACGGCCACACCGCCGACGATCTTGGCCAAGCGCTCCTGGAGCTTCTCGCGATCGTAATCGGAGGTGGTCTCCTGGACCTGGGCCTTGATCTGCTTCACGCGGCCTTCGATCTTCTTCGCATCGCCGTAGCCTTCGACGATCGTGGTGTTGTCCTTATCGATCGTGACGCGCTTGGCGCGGCCGAGGTCCGTGAGCTTCACGTTCTCGAGCTTGAGGCCGATGTCTTCGGAGATGACTTGGCCGCCGGTGAGGATCGCGATGTCTTCGAGCATCGCCTTGCGACGATCGCCGAAGCCTGGCGCCTTCACGGCCGACACATTCAAGGTGCCGCGGAGCTTGTTCACCACGAGGGTGGCCAACGCTTCGCCTTCGACTTCTTCCGCGATGATGACGAGCGGCTTGCCCATCTTCGCGACTTGCTCGAGCAACGGGAGCAAGTCCTTCATGCTGCTGACCTTCTTCTCGTTGATGAGGATCAACGGCTCGTCGAGCACGGCTTCCATACGCTCGGCGTTGGTCACGAAGTAGGGGGAGATGTAGCCGCGGTCGAACTGCATACCCTCGACCACGTCCAACGAGGTCGACATCGACTTTGCTTCTTCGACGGTGATGACGCCGTCCTTGCCGACCTTTTCCATCGCCTCGGCGATCAGCTCGCCGATCGTCGCGTCGCTGTTGGCGGAGATCGTGCCGATCTGGGCGATTTCCTTCTTGCTCTGACAGGGCTTGCTCAGCTTCTTGAGCTCGCCGACGACCACTTCGACGGCCTTATCGATGCCGCGCTTCAGGTCCATCGGGTTCGCGCCGGCGGTCAGGTTCTTCGCGCCTTCGCGATAGATGGCCTGCGCCAACACGGTGGCCGTGGTCGTCCCGTCGCCCGCCACGTCGCTCGTCTTGCTGGCGACTTCGCGGACCAACTGGGCGCCCATGTTCTCGTACGGATTCTTGAGCTCGACTTCCTTCGCGACCGTCACGCCGTCCTTGGTGATGGTCGGGGCGCCGAACTTCTTGTCCAAAATCGCATTACGACCCTTCGGGCCCAGCGTCGCCTTCACGGCATCCGCCAGCTGGTTGACGCCCTTGAGGATCGACGCGCGCGCTTGCTCGCTATACAACAGTTGTTTCGCCATCGTGAGTCTCCTTTACCCGGTCGAATTGAGTGAGTCGATTACTTGGTGAACTTACCGAGGACGTCTTCTTCCTTGAGGATGAGGCAATCTTCGTCGTCGAGCTTGAGCTTCGTGCCGGAGTACTTGTCGAAGAGCACCTGGTCGCCGACCTTCAACTTCTCCACCTTGTCGCCCGCGGCGCGGATGGTGCCGCGTTGCGGCTTTTCCTTGGCCGTGTCGGGGACGTAGATGCCGCCGGTGGTCTTCTCCATCTCCTCGGTGAACGTCACGAACACCCGATCGCCCAACGGTTGAAAATTTTTGTACGCGCTTCCAGTTGCCACCTTCTCCTCCTTCTTCGTCTCTGTAGCCATCTCGACTCCTCCTCTGCGTGTAAAAGGGTTCAGATTGGATGCCCCGTCGTCGCGACCGGGGATATGGGTCATGGTTCGCCCGTGCTGGGACAACCCTGCGGGGCGCACGGGTGAGAGATAGTCCGCCCGGCCGACAAGTCAACCGCCGACGAAAAATATTCTTTCCGCAGCCGGACTCGCAAACGGGAGACTCTAACAAGTTCGGGATTTCTCTGGCAAGCCGAGAATTTGACCGCCTGAGCCGCACGGATGGGTGCAAACGCCGGAGGCGATGGGGGTGCTGGTCTTGTGATGGGCTTATTGTGACGCTGGTCTGTCCCCGGTCAAGAGCCTGAGCACATTCCGCGTGATCTGCTGTGCGACCGGATTGAGGCGGGAGGTACGGAGCATCGGCGTGTGATAATCATCCAGCCCCCAGCTCCACTGCATGCTGCCCGTTGCAAAGACCCAGGCGCCGCTCGCGGCTCGATACAGCGTCATCTCGCCGATGGCGGTCGGGCGATCTGCCGAGGCGGGCGACCGGGCCAGGACAGTGAGGTTCGCTGGTCCGTCGGGAAAGGTCCGGTCGATCTCGTATCCCAACAGGCCGGGGAGGCGGCGATCCGGCGGCAGGGTGACTCCAGCAAACAGCGGATGCTCCGGATTGGTGATGACGATGTCGCCGTCCACCGGCACGGTCTCGTACATCACGCCGAGCAGCCGATGCTCCGGGCGACGCACCGGCGCGTCGCGCCACTGGCCGGTGACCAGGCCGTCGTTGGTGGGATCGTCGTCGAGCGCGTAGGGATCTTCCGTCAGCGCATATTCTTTGTACGCGACCATCGTGCGATTCGGTCGTCCGGTCGTCACGCTCGGCTCCAAACGCATCTGCCAATAGGCCGTATTACTCGAAAAAAATCCCAGCCCCACGCCTGCGTCGCGCGCCGCTTCTACATGCGTCCGCATCGCGTGCGACCAATATTCGTCGTGCCCGACCGATAGCCAGGCGCGGTGTCCGCGCCAGAACTCCGGATTGTCGTGTGTGTCGAGGTCGGTGCTGTAGGTCACGTCGTAACCTTCGCGCTCCAGCCACCGCACCATGTTGTATTCCCAGCCGGCAGGCGAAACAGGCGAGCCAGGGTGGATCGACGTCGCGGTGAGGAAATCGCCTGCGCCGACGCCTGCGCCCGCCTGCGGATGCATGGCCCGCGCGTAGGGGCGGTTGAACGAGACTTTGCGCGCCCATAAAAAATCTGTGCTGTTGGTCGGGTAGGTCGAGCGCCCGCCCCAACTGTTGTAGGCCTGATAGGTCGTGACGCTCGACTGAAAGAGCAACTCGGACGGGCGCGCGTCTTCACGTATGACGAAGATGATGTAGCTCTGTTTGCCGCTCGGCTCGGCCGTCAGCTTCACAAGATACACGCCGCTCAGCCAATTGTCCGCCGACGTGTCGGTCGTCAGCCGATACGATTCCTGCCAGTCGCATTCGATGAGGCCGGTTCGCGCATCTTCAAATGGTGCGGGCTGCACTCGGCCGTCCAACGTGACCGGCCCGTGCATCCGTCGCGCGCCGGCGCCGCCGTACCAGCCCATCCGATAGACGGTGAGTGTGTAGCGCGGGTCGCTGCTGTTGACGAACAGGCCGATCGACTGCCCGCGTTCGATACTGGTGTCGGATGCGTAGCCTTCGATTTCGTGTCCGTGGTCGATGGGATTGGTGAGCGGCCAATCTGCGTCGCCGGGGAGACGATTTTCGAGGGCGACGGGCGAAAGGGCAGCCGATGGCGCTGCGCCGTGCGGCTTCGTGATGCCTGCGCAGGCGACGAGCGTCAGCGTCACGATCAGCGCGCCGACTGTCAGCCAGGCCGAACGGCCGCTGCGCGCCACGTCAGGTGCGCAGGCTGTCGAAGTCTCGAATGTCCTTCTTAACGTAATCACGGAGGCGCTTGATGATCCGCGCTTCGAGCTGGCGGGTGCGTTCTTTGGTGATGCCGTACTTCTCGCCGAGGTCCTCCAGCGTGAGCGGCGTCTCGGACAAAATCCGGTTGCGGAGGATGTCCTCCTCGCGTTCGTCGATCGTCTTCACGAATTCGGCAAGTTTTTTGCGGAACAACGTCTTGAGTTGGTCGGCGGCCAGACGGTCGTCGATGCCGACCTCGTGCGAGGGCAGCACGTCCATCAACGTGCCGTCGGACTCGTCGGACAGCGGCTGATCGAGCGACACTTCCCAACTGCCGAGGCGCTGGTCCATCTCGATCACGTCCTTTTCGCGGACGTTCAAGCGGTCGGCGAGCAACTTCGTGTCCGGCGCGTAGCCTTCCCGTTCGAGCTTCGCCTTCTCCTTGCGCAGGTTGTAGAAAAGTTTGCGCTGATCTTGCGTCGTGCCGATTTTGACGAGGCGAAAGTTGTTCAGCAGGAACCGCAAGATGTAGGCGCGGGCCCACCAGGCGGCGTAGGCGTAGAAGCGGACGTTTTTCGTGACGTCGAATTTTTTGATCGCCTGCAGGAGGCCGACGTTGCCTTCTTGGATCAGGTCGAGTTGGTCGAATCCCGTATGGAAATATTCCGAGGCGACCGCCACCGACACACGCAGGTTCGCCAGGATCAGCCGCACGGCGGCGTCGCGATTGCCGAGCGTTTGGTATTCGTGGAATAGCCGCAGCTCTTCTTCTTTCGAGAGATAAGGATACCGCCGAATCTCCGTGAGGTACTGGCTGAGCGACGACGCGGGAACGAGCGCCGTCAGGCTCGTCGCGGTTCCCGTGATCGTGTCGTCTGCGGACGTTCCGGATGGAGACGCGTCGCTTTCCGCTGGAATGATCTCGGGAATCTTGGTCGCGGCGGATGGGGCGTCGTCCGTGTCGGCCAACGCGTCGGCGTCGAGGCTGTCGAGATCGTCGAGGTCGTCGCCGTCGGGTTTGCCGCGCGAGAGCTGGTCGTCGCGAACGGCGTCATCCTCGTCGGGTCGGAGGGTGCGCGCCTCGTCACGCTTGGTCGACATCCGAGAGGTTTTGGAGGTTTTCCGCATGCGTGAGGTAAAGCTCGGCGACGGTGCCGCCGATCGTCGGCGCGGTCAGGCGATGGATTATAGACGGATTGGTGTGGGTGAAGAAAGCGAGCTGAGCAAGTCGTTCCGCTCGGGCGCCCCTTGCTGGGGCCGATCCGCGTTCTCTATAGTGCGCGGCAGTACGCGGCTTCGCCTAACATCGAGTGTGATAGTCGACGGACTCACCGCCCGCATGCCCTCGCTCACGACTTTGATTCGCAGCGGCCATTGGCCCAGTTTGCTGGGTGCCTGGCTCCATTTTGAAGTCAGCTTCATGGTGTGGATGCTGATGGGGGCCCTGGGTGTGTCGATTGCGGACAACCTTGCGCTTACGTCGACCCAGATGGGCCTGCTGTTGGCGATGCCGCTGCTGAGCGGCGCGATCTGGCGGGTGCCGGTCGGATTGGCGAGCGACCGCATCGGCGCAAAACGTATGGGCTCGGTGATCCTGCTGGCCGAACTTGCGGGACTCGTGTGGGGAGCGACCGGCGCGACGTCGTTTGTCAGCCTGTTGTGCGTGAGTCTGTTGTTGGGCGCGGCCGGGGCGAGTTTTGCGGTCGCGCTTCCGATTGCCGGGCGAGCCTATCCTGCCGAGTACCAAGGCATGGCGCTGGGGATCGCCGCGTCCGCCAACAGCGGCGTGGTACTGGCGATGTTTGTCGGGCCACGCGTGGCCGCGACGGTCGGATGGCAGGCGACGTTTGGGTGGATGGCGTTGCCGGTGCTCTGCACCTGGGCGCTGTTTCTTGTGGCCGTGCAAGCGGATCCTACACGGTCGTCTGCCGGTGCGGACTCCTGGTCGTGGGCGACGGTCCGGCGCGACCTAGTACGCGATCCCGCCTGGCGCTGGTTGTGCGGACTGTATGCGCTGACGTTCGGCGGCTTCGTCGGCCTGTCGAGTGTGTTGCCGCTGTTGCTGCATCATCAATATGGACTCTCCATCATCGAAGCAGGATCGACCACGGCCCTGTGCGGACTGACGGGCACCTTGTTGCGGCCGGTCGGCGGCGCCGTGGCGGATCGTCTCGGGAGCCTGCGCGTATTACCCGTGGTGTTGGCGACGGTCGCGGGATTGTTGAGTGGTCTTGCGGCTGCGCCGCCGCTCCTGTTGGCCTCTGTGCTTGCGTGGGGTGCAATTGGGGCGATGGGATTTGGGAATGGGGTCGTCTTTCGATTGGTCGCCGACCGCTTTCCCACGCGGATCGGATTGGCCTCCGGCATCGTCGGCGCGGCGGGCGCCGCCGGCGGGATGTTCCTGCCGCTCTGTATCGGCGGACTCCGCGATGTCACCGGCGGCTACGCGATGGGCCTCTGGATCTGCGCCGTCCTCGTCGGGGCGACGGCACTCGTCGTCGGCCGCTTTCCTTTACGCGCAACCGCCCCAACGCCCGACTCGCTCTGTTCCCTTCGATAATGTCTGTCGCCGTCAGCCGCGCGGCCCACTCAGCCATGCCTTGTATGAAACTCGTCAGCGTACTGCTCTGCGTAGCGCTCCTCACGGGCTGCAGTGTGCTGCGAGGAGGGAAGCTCCTTACGCCGGAGAGTTTTGGTCTGACGGAAGTTGCCCCGAACATCTATGTCGAAGCCGGTGCGGACGAGGCCATGCGTGCCACGCTTCGCGACGCGATGGAGCGCGCAGAAGCCGCGATCCGGCGCGCCTATGGCGACGTGCACTCGCATCCGCGTATCAATGCCTGCATCAGCGAAGCCTGTTACGAAGCCTTCGGCGGCGAACGAGGGTCGATCGCGAAGATCTACGGACATCGCATGCTGCTTTCTCCGCGTGGGTTGAATTGGCACTTCATTGCGCATGAGTGGTCGCACGACGAGATACACACTCGTCTGAGCCTGCGTGCCCGGTGGCGCCTGCCGCAATGGTTCGATGAAGGTGTGGCCGTTGCGATCAGCGAGGCGCCCGAGCACTCCGAAGCGCACTGGCAATGGCTCGTCGCGTCCAATATCCCGCGCCCCACAACGGAAGAGTTGCATACGCTCGTGTCATTACAGCAGTGGTTCGATGCGCTTCACCGCTACAGCGGAAGTAAGAGTGCCGAGCGCAACGCCGAACGCGAACCTGAATATCGTCCTGTCTATTCGGCTGCAGGGCATGAACTGCGGGGCTGGCTGGCGACTGTTGGCCCTGCGGGGCTAATGGCGCTCATCGAGCGAATGAATGGGGGGGAAGACTTCGAGTCCGCATATCGGGTGGGTAGCACTGCGATTGATGCTAGTACAATGCAAGGTGCCTGATGGCAAGCAAGTCTGTTGAACGTATGCATGCCGAGTGCGCCGTAAAATTATTAGGGAAGGATTGGCGCCTAGCTGAGATTGAGGAGCCTGTTGACTTCGAGGTACACACGTCGGGGGCTTCGTTTGGTTTGGAAGTTACGCAGGTCTTCGTGGACGGAGCGCGTAACCCTAGCTCATCTGTCAAACGAGAGGAATCGCTAAATGCTAAGGCTATTAAGAAATTAGCTGATGGCTACTACGGAAAAGGTGGAAGGCGTGTGTTGGCTCGATTTGGTGGACCACTTCAAAGAATTGTGGCGGATGACCTCATTGCAGCGATGCTCAATCGGCAACCGTCATGCGAAAACGAACAGGTTAGTTTCAGTGTTGGGGCTGTGAAAGTGTATCTGACTGCATTGCCGGAAGCTGTGGGTGACGATCGACATTGGCTTTGCGTGAGCGACCGTGTCGGTTGGGTGCGCGAGGCCACACAGAGGGATCTTCAGCCCGCGGTAGATAGAAAGGCTGGGAAGATGGAGTCCTACCGGAAAAAATTCCAGGATGTCGTTCTTCTTCTTGTGGCAGACAGAATATTCAACTCCGGGCGTTTACAGGTGGGTGAGGGACTTTCGGTGAAAAATCCTGGCTTCAAAGCCATATACTTCCTGTCCTATCCCGAGGCGATAATCCAGGTCGGCTAACTCCTCGCGAGAATGCTGTTTCACAATTAGCTGGCTATGAGCTTCCCTGAGCTGCCGGTCCGGCGGCTCATCCAATACCCTCCTGTGTGTCTTTACCCATCGCCTTTGGGCCCCTCGGACCCCTTCCCGGCAGTGGGAGTGGGCGCGTGACAGGGGCGGCGGCGGCGTGTTACAAGATCGGCTCTTTTTTAGGGCGGCGACGCGCACTGTCGGTGTCGACACTTCCTCCCGCATTACACGCCGATCACGGTCCAGCTTTCATGGCATCCAGGGTGGCAAAGGGCGCAAAAACATCCCGGTCTTCGGGGCGGGTCCAGCCCCGGTTTTCGCGGGCGCAGCCGGGATTCGACGATATCGAAGAGGCCATCCGCGACATCAAACGCGGCCGGTTGGTCGTGCTCGTCGACGATGAAGATCGCGAGAACGAAGGGGACTTGGTGATCGCGGCCGAAAAGGTGACGTCCGCCGCGATCAACTTCATGGCGACGCATGCGCGCGGGTTGATCTGTTTGGCGCTGACGCCTGATCGTGTCGAGCAGTTGCAGTTGCCTCCGCAGGCGGCGGAAAACACGGCGCAGTTCGGCACGGCCTTTACCGTGTCCGTCGATGCGCGGCATGGGATCACGACGGGGATTTCGGCAGCCGACCGGGCGAGGACCATTCATGTGGCGCTCGATCCGAAGACGAAGCCCAGCGACTTGGCGCGGCCCGGCCATATCTTTCCGCTCAAAGCCGACAAGGGCGGGGTGCTGAAGCGCGCGGGGCAGACGGAAGGCTCCGTCGACATGGCGCGGCTCGCGGGCCTCAAGCCGGCGGGGGTGATCTGCGAGATCATGAACGACGACGGCACGATGGCGCGGGTGCCGGAGCTGATCAAGTTTGCGAAGCGGCACCGGCTGAAGATGGTCACGATCAAGGACCTGATTCAGTACCGCATGCACCGCGAAACGTTTGTCCGTGAGGTGGTCCGCGCGCGGATGCCGACGATGTTCGGCGAGTTCGAGGCGGTCGTGTTCGAAAACGTGGTCGACGGCGCGACGCACATCGCCTTGGTCTGTGGGCGTGTCGACGATGGGCGGCCGACGCTGACGCGTGTGCACTCCGGCTGTTTGACGGCAGATGCCTTGGGTTCGTTGCGCTGCGATTGTCGCGATCAACTCCACCGCGCGCTGGAGGCGATTCAAAAAGAGGGGCGCGGCGTCTTGCTCTATCTGAATCAAGAGGGGCGCGGCATCGGTTTGCTGAACAAGATGCGGGCCTATGCGCTGCAGGACGGCGGCAGCGACACGGTCGAAGCGAATCTGAAGCTGGGCTTCAAGCCGGATCTCCGCGACTACGGGGTGGGCGCGCAGATTTTGGTGAAGCTGGGTATTCGACAACTGCGGTTGCTGACGAACAATCCGCGCAAGATCGTGGGCATCGAGGGCTACGGCCTGCAAGTGGTCGAGCGGGTGCCGATCGAAGCGGCGCCGCGCGCAGCCAACGTGAACTACCTGCGCACCAAGAAGCAGAAGCTTGGGCACATGTTGAAGAAGGTGTAACGGCGGTACGATGAACACGCTCGACGGCACACTCGACGCCTCCGGCTTACGGTTCGGCCTCGTGGTCAGCCAGTTCAACGAGTTCGTCACGTCGCGGTTGCAGGCGGCGGCGGTCGAGGTGCTGACGCAGGCGGGCGCGGTTACGAAGCAGCTCACCGTCGTGCGTGTGCCGGGCGCGTTTGAAATTCCGCTTGTGGCGCGGCAGATGGCGCTGTCTCAACAGTTCGATGCGGTGATTTGCTTAGGGGCGGTGATTCGCGGCGAGACGCCGCATTTCGATTTTATCGCCGCGGAAGCCGCTCGCGGCATCGCGCAGGCGGGATGGGATTCGGGTATTCCGGTGATCTTCGGTGTGTTGACGACGGAGACGGTGGAGCAGGCGCTCGAGCGTGCGGGCGCCGGCGAACGTAATCGGGGCGGCGATGCGGCGCGGTCGGCAATTCAGATGGCCACGGTGATGCGGGCGTTGCGCACGATGCCGGGTAGTGCGGGCTTTCGCCCCAAGGCGGCGTCATGAGTAAAACGTCGACACGTCACGAGGCGCGCGAGCGGGCGCTGCAGCTCCTCTTTCAATGGGACATCCACGAGCAATCCGGTCCCTGGGAGCAGGATTTTTGGGAGCAGTATCCGTTGGACGATACGGGGCGGACGTTTGCGGAGTCGTTGGTCTCGGGTGTGCGGACGCATCGGCACGAGCTGGACGCGTTGATCGGGCAGTACGCAAAAAACTGGACCGTCAGCCGCATGCCGATCGTCGATCGGAACATTTTGCGCGCGGGGTTGTTCGAGCTCTTGTGGCTGCCGGACATTCCGGCCAAGGTGACGATCAACGAGGCGCTCGAACTGGCGCGCGCGTTTGCCGACGAGGACACGCGGAGTTTTGTGAACGGTATTTTGGATCGGGCGCTGATGGTCGATCCACGCTTGGCGAATAAACGAACGGAAGCGACGCTGGAAAATTGATCGAGTCGCGACGCGGCGGGCGCGCGACGGCAGGCGAGAGACGGCACGCATGATCGAACGGTATACACGGTCCCAGATGAAAGCCATCTGGGATTTGCAGCGGAAGTACGAAATTTGGCTCGAAGTCGAGTTGGCCGCTTGCGAAGCCTGCGAGCGCGCGGGGCAGGTGCCGCGCGGCACGGCGGCGCGTATTCGTAAACGCGCGCGGGTCGATGTGGCGCGGATCGCCGAAATCGAGCTGGTCACGAAACACGACGTGATCGCGTTTTTGGAATCGCTCACGGCGTCGGTCGGGCCGGATGCGCGCTTTCTCCACGTGGGCCTCACGTCGTCCGACATCGTCGATACGTCGCTGGCCGTGCAGATGACCGAGGCGTTGGACCTGATCCTGGTCGGCGTGCGCGGCTTGTTGGACGTGTTGAAGCGGCGCGCGCTGGAATGTCGCACGGTCCCGATGGTCGGGCGGTCGCACGGCATCCACGGCGAGCCGATCTCGTTCGGATTTAAGCTGACCATTTGGTACGAGGAAGTGCGTCGCCACCTGACTCGCTTGAGCGCCGTGCGCGAGGATATCGCCGTCGGCAAATTGTCCGGCGCGATGGGTACATTTGCACACCAGTCGCCGGCCATCGAAGCCTACGTGTGTAAGAAGCTTGGCCTGAAGCCTGATCCGGTCTCCAACCAAGTCGTGCAGCGCGATCGCCACGCCGCCTATCAAAGTGCGTTGGCGCTCTTGGCCGCCACCATCGAAAAGATTGCGACGGAGATTCGTCACCTGCAGCGTACGGAAGTGTTGGAGGCGGAGGAGTATTTTTCGGAGGGCCAAAAGGGTTCGTCCGCCATGCCGCACAAGCGGAACCCGATTATTTCCGAAAACCTGTGCGGCCTCGCGCGCCTCGTGCGGGCGAACAGTGTGGCGGCGTTGGAAAACGTGGCGCTCTGGCACGAACGCGACATCAGCCATTCGTCCGTCGAGCGTGTGATCATGCCGGACAGCACGATCCTGATCGACTACATGCTCGCGCGCACGACCGACCTGCTGAAAAATTTGTTGGTGTATCCGGAACGGATGCAGCGCAATTTGGATCTGACGGGCGGGCTCGTCTACTCGCAGCGTCTGTTGCTGGCGCTTCTCGATAAAGGCGCGCAGCGGAAGGAATCCTACGAAGCGGTCCAGCGGAACGCGATGGTCGCGTGGAAGGGCGGGCCGAGTCTCGAAGAAGGCGTCAGCAAAGATCCTTTTATCTCGAAACAGTTGAGCAAGGCGGAAATTCGCGCCTGTTTCGATCCGGCCTATTACCTGCGGCACCTCGATCACATTTACGCGCGTGTATTCGGAGCGAAATCGCTCCGAGGCGCGACGGGCGCAACCGGTACGGCCAAACGGTCGTCCAAGGGGGCACGATGAGACGTTGTCGCGCGGCGCTTGTTTCGTTGTTCGTCGGGCTGTTGCTCTGGCCGATGGTGGCGCAGGCGGCTGTGGATCGCGCGAAGCTGCTGAGCGATCCGGGCGTGTTCGCGACCTTTGCGGCGTTCAGCCTTAAAGACGGCTGGGCGGCGGAGGATGTGCAGGCGCGTATCTCCTACTTAAAAATGCTGAAGAGCGTCATCGACCAACATCGCGAGCGTGTGGCGATCGACGTCTATCTGTTGCAAGGGCTGACGGAGCGCACGGATCTGTTGTTTCGTATCCATGCTACTGACCTTCGCGACTCGCAGTCGTTTTTGAACGATCTTCGTGCCGGCGTGTTCGGGCGGCATCTGAGCGAGCGTGGCCTCTTGCAGGGGATGACGAAGCGCGCGCAGTATGTGCCGGGATTCTCGGAGCAGATGAAGGCGGATCTGGCCGTGCCGACGGAAGGCGGACCGCGCCCCTATGCAATCGTGATCCCGATTCAAAAAACGGCGGAGTGGTGGGCGTTGGACGAGGCGACGCGCGCGGGCCTCATGCAGGCGCACACGGCGTCGACCTTGCCGTACACGAAAACCGTGGCGCGGAAGCTTTATCATTCGACCGGGTTGGACGATCAGGATTTTATTACCTATTTCGAAACGGCGCGGCTCGACGATTTTCATGCGTTGATCCGTGCCCATCAGCAGACGAAAGAATTTCAGTACACGCGGCGTATGGGCCATCCGATCTGGCTCGGCCGCGTCGTGACGATCGACGAATTGACGGAAGCGTTGGCGCAGTAGGCGCGCGGCGCATGGGAACGTGACGATGAGCGGAACCGGAACCCTGCTGTACGAGGGGAAAGCCAAGAAGATCTTCACGACGGAGCAGCCGGATCGTGTCGTTCAGTATTTTAAGGACGATGCGACGGCCTTCAACGCGCAGAAGCGCGGCACCATCGTGGATAAGGGCGTGGTCAATAATAAGGTGTCCGAGCGGTTGTTCCGCTTGCTCGAGGCCGACGGGATCCCGACACATTTTGTGGAGCGGCTGAGCGACCGCGAGATGCTGACGAAAAAAGTCACCATCGTGCCGGTCGAGGTCGTCGTGCGGAACGTGGTGGCCGGGAGTTTGGCGAAACGGCTGGGCCTGACCGAGGGCGACCCGATCGACCCGCCGATCGTGGAGTGGTATTACAAAAACGATGCGCTCGGCGATCCGCTGATTGCGGACGAACACATTCGGCTGTTGAAGCTCGCGACGCCCGATCAATTGGTCGAGATCAAGCGGCTGGCGTTGCGTGTGAACAGCCGACTGGTCCCGTTTTTCCGCGAGCGGCGGTTGATCCTCGTGGACTTTAAGTTGGAATTTGGGCTGCACCATGGGGGCATCGTCCTGGCCGATGAAATTTCGCCGGATACCTGTCGCCTCTGGGACCAGGCTTCCAAGGAATCGCTCGATAAAGACCGGTTCCGGAAGGATTTAGGCAAGGTCGAAGAAGCCTATCAGGATGTCTTGAGCCGTGTTCTCGGTTGAGAGACCCTAGGGGCTATTGCTGAGCGCGCCATGAAACGCCTGTTCCACTGGTTGATGCAGTACGGACTGATGGCGGCTATCGTCGTCTGGGCGATGACTGTGGCGATGATGGCGTATCGGCTCGACGAGTCGCCCTGGCGCTGGGCCTTTGTGGCGCTGGCGGTGGGTGGAGTCGGCACCGTGTTCGGGATTCTGAAGCTGCGCAAATATATCGATGCCATGTCCGAGGCGGCGGATCGTAAATCCCAAGCCGAGGCGTTGCCGGGCGGAAGGGGATCGGAGTGAAAGCGATCGTACATGTGACGTTGAAGCAGGGCATTCTCGACCCGCAGGGGAAGGCGATCGAGCATGCGCTCGAATCGTTGGGCTTTCGGACCGCGAGCAACGTGCGGCTTGGGAAGTATATGGAGTTCGACATCAAGGACACCGACCGTACGCGGGCCGATGCGACCGTCAAGATGATCTGCGAGCAGTTGTTGGCGAACACGGTGATCGAAGAATATCGCTACGAGTTGCAAGGCTGAGACGCCGTCGGCGGATTCGGCCGTCTGAGGACGCATGAAGATCGGCGTAGTGGTTTTCCCAGGGTCCAATTGTGATCACGATTGCGAGCATGTGCTCGGCACCGTGCTGGGTACGAACGTGCGTCTGATCTGGCACAAGGAGACGTCGCTGCACGACGTCGACGGTGTCGTGTTGCCGGGCGGATTCTCCTACGGCGACTACTTACGGACGGGCGCGATCGCGCGCTTTTCTCCGGTCATGGAGGCCGTGAAAACGTTTGCGGAGGGGGGCGGTTTAGTGCTCGGCATCTGCAACGGGTTCCAGATTTTGTTGGAAGCGGGCTTGCTACCCGGCGCCATGCTGCGGAATCGCGACCTCAGTTTTATCTGTAAGGACGTGTACGTGCGGATCGAAAATGCGGCCACGCCGTTTACCGGACGCTGCCGCCCCGGACAGGTGTTGCAGATCCCCATCGCGCATGCCGACGGCAATTATTATACGGACCCTGTGACATTGGCCGCCTTACAAGCGAACGGACAAGTCGTTCTGCGCTACTGCGATGCCGATGGAACGGTGAATGCCGCGTCGAATCCCAACGGGTCGGTGGACAACATTGCCGGTATTCGGAACGCGGAGGGCAACGTGCTCGGTATGATGCCGCATCCGGAACGCTGTGCCGAAGCTGTGCTGGGCGGCCAGGACGGTATGGTCCTGTTCCAGTCGATGCTGGATACCCTGAAGAGCAGTAGCCGCACGCTTCGAATGGTCACGACATAACCGACTATGACTGCGCCTCCCGTGAAAATGACGAAAGAACTGCTCGCGCAGCACAAGCTGACGGCGGACGAGTACGACAAGATCGTCGCGATTCTCGGCCGCGAACCCAACTGGACGGAGTTGGGGATGTTTTCGGCGATGTGGAGCGAGCATTGCTCGTATAAGTCTTCGCGTCTCCATCTGAAGAAGTTGCCGACGACCGGGCCCCGTGTTGTGCAAGGACCTGGTGAAAACGCGGGTGCCGTGGATATCGGCGACGGTTTGTGCGCCGTGTTTAAGATGGAATCGCACAACCACCCATCGTTCATCGAGCCGTTCCAAGGCGCGGCGACCGGTGTGGGCGGCATTCTGCGCGATATTTTTACGATGGGCGCGCGGCCGGTGGCGCTGTTGAATTCGCTGCGCTTCGGCGGCTTGTCCAACGCGAACAATCGTCGCCTCGTCAAAGGCGTGGTGTCCGGCATCAGCGCCTACGGCAACTGCATGGGTGTGCCGACGGTGGGCGGAGAAGTGGTCTTCAACGACATCTACACGCTCAATCCGCTCGTGAACGTCTTTTGCCTCGGCATCGCCAAGAAAGATCGGATCTTCCTCGGTAAGGCGGCCGGCGTCGGGAATCCGGTGATCTACGTGGGCTCGAAGACGGGCCGCGACGGCATTCACGGCGCAACCATGGCGTCGGATTCCTTCGACGATAAGGCGCAGCAAAAGCGGCCCACCGTCCAAGTCGGCGATCCCTTTACCGAGAAGTTGTTGCTCGAAGCCTGCCTAGAAATTATGGCTGCGGATCTGCTTGTCGGCATTCAGGACATGGGCGCCGCCGGGTTGACCAGTTCGGCCTGCGAAATGGCGTCTCGCGAAGGGACGGGCGTCGAACTCAACCTCGACCGAGTGCCCCGCCGTGAGCCTGGTATGACGCCCTACGAAATCATGCTGAGCGAGTCGCAAGAGCGCATGTTGATGGTGGCGAAGGCGGGGCGCGAGGACGAGGTCACGCGTATCTGTCGGAAGTGGGATTTGGACGTGGCCGTGATCGGCCGTGTGACCGATACCGGACGAGTCGTCGTGACGGAGCAGGGGCAAGTGGCAGCCGACGTTCCCGCGAAAGCCCTGGCGGATGACGGCCCTCGCTACGATCGCCCGCATGCGCCGCCGAATTATTTGGATCAGCTGCAGCATGTGAACTGGGATGCGTTGCGCGATGTTACCGATGCGAACGCCGTGTTGCTCCAATTGTTGGCCAGTCCCACCATCGCAAGTAAACGCTGGGTGTACGAGCAATACGATCACATGGTCCGGACGAATACGCAGGTCCGTCCGGGATCCGATGCGGCCGTGATTCGTGTGAAGGGGACGACGAAGGCGCTGGCGTTGGCCGTCGATTGCAATAGCCGCTACTGCCTGCTGAACCCGTACGAAGGTGCGAAGCTCGCGGTGGCCGAATGTGCGCGCAATTTGGTCTGCTCCGGTGCCGAGCCGATCGGGCTGACGGACTGTTTGAATTTCGGTAATCCGGAGCGGCCGGACATCATGTGGCAGCTCGTGCTCGGCATCGAGGGGATCAAGGACGCGTGTGAGGCGTTGTCCGTGCCGGTGGTGAGCGGCAACGTGAGTTTGTACAATGAGACGAACGGTCTGTCGATTTACCCGACGCCGATGATCGGTATGGTCGGCTTGATCGACGATGCCTCGCGTGTCGTGACGCAGTGGTTCCGGCAGGAGGGCGACGACATTTTGTTGCTCGGGCAGACGCGCGAAGACCTGGGCGGGACGGAATATTTGAAAGTCGTCCATGCGCGCGAGCAGGGTTCGCCGCCGCTGCTGAGTATGAACGCTGAACTTGCATTGCAAAACTGTGTGCGGCGATTGGCGCAAGATGGGTTGTTGCAGTCGGCGCACGATTGTTCGGACGGTGGGTTGGCCGTCGCGCTGGCCGAGTGTTGTATCTCCGGACCTGCAGGCCGCCTCGGTGCAACCGCGACGATTCTCTTGGGGCAGATTCGCAAAGATGCGGCGCTCTTCGGCGAGACGCCGTCGCGTGTGGTTATATCCGTTGCGCCGGACAAACGCGCGCAGGTCATGGCTGCGATCCACGAGTGCCAGGTGCCTGTGGCGCACGTTGGGCGCGTCGGCGGCACGCAATTGCTCGTGACGGTTCAGGACACGCAGGGTCAATCAGTCGCAACGATCGATGTGCCGCTGGACACGATGTATGCGGCGTGGGCGGAGACACTGGAACAACAGGTGATGTCCGTATCATGACACGATCCCTACCCATGGTTACGTCGGATAAGTTTCATGACGAATGTGCGGTGTTCGGCGTCGTGAATCACCCTGAGGCGGCCAACCTCACGTATCTTGGTTTGTATGCCCTGCAGCATCGTGGGCAAGAGGCCTCGGGGATTGTGTCGTCGGACGGCTCGCATTTTTATTCGCAGAAAGCCAAGGGGCTCGTCGCCGACATCTATTCGAAATCCGTCTTAGCGGGCCTGCCGGGGACGATGGCCATCGGCCACAATCGGTACTCCACCGCGGGCGGCAGCGACCTGAAAAATATTCAGCCGCTCACCGTGAATTTTGCGTTGGGCAACTTGGCGTTGGCGCACAACGGCAACCTCATCAATGCGTCTATGTTGCGCAACGAGTTGGAAGCCTGGGGCGCCATCTTTCAATCGACATCCGACACGGAAGTCATCATTCACCTCATCGCCCATTCGCGAGCGGATTCGCTGTTGGCGCGTGTGGTGGATGCCTTGAGCCAAGTGCGCGGGGCCTTCTCGGTGATTCTTATGACCGACGAGGGGCTCATCGCAGCGCGTGATCCCCATGGGTTCCGCCCCCTCTGCCTTGGGCAATTGCGGGACAGCTGGGTTGTGGCGTCGGAGAGCTGCGCCTTCGATTTGCTCGACGCCGAATACGTCCGAGAGATCGAGCCGGGTGAATTGGTCGTGATCAACGAAACCAAGATCACGAGCTATCGACCCTTCGCGCCTGCCGCGTCTGCCAAGTGCGTCTTTGAGTACGTGTATTTCGCGAGGCCAGACAGCAATATCTTCGGCGGCGGTCAATCTGTGTATCAGGTGCGGAAGGCGCTGGGGCGACAACTTGCGCGCGAGTCCGGGGTGCCCGCCGATATTGTGATTCCGGTTCCGGACTCCGGTGTGCCTGCCGCGCTGGGATATTCGGAAGGCGCCGGCATCCCGTTCGAAGGCGGCTTGATGCGCAATCACTACGTCGGCCGAACGTTTATCGAGCCCGAACAATCGATTCGGCACTTCGGCGTGAAGGTGAAGCTGAATGCGATCGCCGGTGTCGTCGAAGGCAAGCGGGTGGTGGTGGTCGACGACTCGATTGTGCGCGGGACCACGAGCCGAAAAATCGTGAAGATGATCCGGGCGGCCGGCGCGCGTGAAGTGCATCTCCGGCTGAGCTCACCGCCGATTTTGGCGCCGTGTTTTTATGGGATCGATACGCCGACGAAGAAAGAACTGATCGGCGCCAGCCATACCGTGGAAGAAATACGTAAGTACATCACCGCCGATACGTTGGCCTATCTGAGTATCGAGGGGATGCTGAACGCGGCGCCAGGTGAGCCCCGCTCCTACTGTAACGCCTGTTTTACGGAACGGTATCCCATTCCGTTTACGAAGGCGGAAGAACTGCAGTTGGGGCTGTTCGAGGCCCATCACTGAGAGCAAACCTGTGAAGGTGAGTGATGTGAGTATGCCGATATCGATACGCCGTTTTGCGGGACGCCTGTGTGTCCTCGTCCTGGTCGGTGCGCTTGCCGGCTGTGCCGGTGTCGGTGTGCCGCGTGAAGCTCCCGAGGTGTATCTCATTGAGGTCTCGCAGGCCAAGGAAGCAGGCGGCATGCTCGAACAGCGCCTCCAGATCGACCTTCGGGTTCGAAATCCCAACGATCAGGATCTTGTCATCAACGGGATGGACTTTTTTCTCGACGTCAACGGGACGCGTCTCGCTCGCGGTTTGAGTAACCAGACGGTGACGGTCCCGCGCTTAGGGGAAGCCACCATGTCTGTGACCGCAAGCACCGGCATCATGGATGTCATCCGACAGCTTGGTGCTTTAACCAAGACGCAGGATTTTAACTACGCCGTGAAGGGTAATGTGCATGTCGGCGACGGCATGCGTGCCCGGTTGCCGTTTGAAACGTCCGGCAAGTTGATGGATTCCACTAAGCCGTAGTCGCGCCGGTTGCTGCGGTTCCTCCTTCCTCTCGTTCAGCTGCTTTGTGCAAGATCGTGCCCTGTCGCACTTCGTGCAGAGACTTGCCGTTCGCTTGACCGAAACGCAAACCCACTCCAAAGTGGAGCCTGACAGGCTGCGAGTGCTGTCAGGAGGCAAGGTTCGTGACCTTCCGCAAAGTTCGGCTGGTTGGAGAGGCCGGGATCGCCCTCTGCCTGGTGCGACTCCTTTCGCGCATGGCGCCGTTGCCGCGTGTAATGGGGTGGCTCCATATCGAGCCGTCTGCGCAGGCATTGGCCCACCCCGAGCGCGAGACGCTCGACGACCTAGCCTATTACACGGATCGGTGGTTGTCCTATTTCCCTGCGCCTGCGAAGGGCAATTGTTTCCCCCGCTCGTTGACCTTGTATCGACTTGCCCGACGCTTGGGGTTTCCTGTCACCTTGTATTGTGGAATTCAAAAAAACGGGCAGGCACTCGACGGCCATGCCTGGTTGGCGCTCAATGGGAAGGCGTTTCTCGAAGCGACCCGCCACTGGGAAGGGTTTGCCGTTACCTATTCGTATCCACCGCAAAAACGCGTCGATAGCACAAACATCGAGGCGCGCGCCGAGCAACCACAGCGCCGCGCCGTGCATTCCTAACAGAGGCGAGACTTCTCTGTGCCCGACATTACTCGACGACGATTCGGAGTCTGGACGGTCTTCGGCGCGCTGTGCCTTGGTGTCTCTCCACCGACCGATCTACTGGCTCGCTCAGCCGCTGACATTCCGGCGGCGCTTCCTCCCGACCGAATCCTGGCGGGACCTTTTCGTGCGCTGTCGCCCTATGAAGCGACCGTCCTCGAAGAAGTGACTGCGCTGCTGATCCCCACCGATCAGGAAGCCGGTGCGCGTGAAGCCGGGATCGTCACCTCACTCGATGCGCAGATTGCCGCGGACGCGGCACAACTCGCGCTCTATCGACAGGGGCTGGCGTGGTTGGATTGGCTTGCGTCTACGCGCAGTGGGCAAGAGAGCTTTCTGTTGCTACCTCGTGACAGCCGTATCGAAATCCTAACAGCAGCCGAACGAGGCACCTTGAGTCGGATCGAACAACTCAAAGAATGGTGGCGGTTCGGCGAGCGCGGCAGCAGCGTGCGATTCTTCGATGCAGTGCGGCTCGATACGTTGGCCGCCTTTTACAGTCGACGCGAAGGGTGGCGCGTGGCCGGCTACCAAGGGCCTCCGCAATTCACCGGATATCCGAATTACGCGCGGTGCGAATGACCCATGGCGGATGAGCGGGTGGATGTGTGTGTGGTCGGGTCCGGCGCCGCCGGTTCCGTGATGGCCTATGCCTTGGGGCGTGCGGGCCTAAAGGTGCTCGTCCTCGAAGCAGGCCCTCGCTTCGATCCCTCGCAGTACGACATGCATCGGCCGGATTGGGAACTGCGTCCGGTCGTATTCGAGCCGACGGGGAGCAATCGCGCAAAAGCGCGTTACAGCACTGGTCCCGCGGAGCCGCTGGATCCTCAATATGAACACCTACGGTCTTGGTCGGAAGTCGACGGTGTGTTGATCACCTCCGGCAAGCGTGTGGCTCCACGCATTCATCGCGTGAAGGGGGTCGGCGGGACGACGCTGCACTATCAGGGGGAGGCCCATCGGTTTTCGCCGCATGGATTTCAATCTCGCCGTCTTTTGGGATATGCCGAAGATTGGCCACTGACCTACGATGAATTGGCGCCATACTACGAGGAGATGGAGCATCTCCTTGGCGTCGCTGGCGATCATCGGAATCCGTTCAAGGCTCCTCGTGGTCCCTTTCCAAATCCACCCCATGCGTTGAGCTGCGCCAGTCAGGTCGTGAAGCGCGGATTCGATCGGCTTGGGCTCCATCTACACCCGAACTCGCTCGCCATTCTCTCGCGTCCGTACGATGACCGGATGGGATGTGTCTACTGCAATGGGTGCTCTCGCGGTTGTATGACACGTGCGAAAAGCAGCGCCGATGTGGCAATCATTCCGAAAGCCGAAGCGACCGGCCGTGTGACCGTTCGCGCAAATTGTGTCGTGTCGCGAGTGACGACGGACAGTCGAGGTTTCGCCGATGGGCTGCTGTACTTTGATGCGGAGAAGCGGGAGCATCGTGTCGATGCTGGCGCTGTTGTGGTTGCGGCGGGCGCCTTGGAGTCGCCGCGACTCCTCTTGAATTCCGCCTCCCAGGCCTTTCCCGAAGGGCTTGCCAATCGAAGCGGTCTTGTCGGTCGTTACTTCATGGAGACGCTGTATCACACAACCACTGCACTGTTTCGAGAGCCGCTCCATTCGTATCAGGGGCTCCAAATCGATAGTCGGGCGTGGGACGACAACGCGTCGAAATCCGGACGACCTTTTGCCGGCGGGGTGGTGCTCGGTGTGTCGGCGTCTTCGTTGCTTGGGCCGGCAACCTATGCGGTATCGATGGCAAAGGGCTGGGGAGACACGCACAAACAATTCATGCGCAACTACTTTGGGCATGCCGTCACGATCTTCGCAAACGGGGAGCAGCTTCCGCACATCGACAATCGGATAGACCTGGATCCCGAGACAAAGGATTTTTATGGTCTGCCGGTCGCCAGGATCACGACACGATTGCGGACGAACGATTTGGAAATGCTGACGTTCATGCGAGCGCGTTGTCGAGCTGTTGCGGAGGCGGCCGGTGCGGAGCGTATCGTCGGCGACGAGAGCGCCTACGACATCAGTTCGATTACGCACATGGGTGGTACCTGCCGAATTGGTGTCGATCAGAAGAGTTCCGTGGCGAATGCCTACGGTCAAACGCACGATGTGCCCAATCTGTATGTTGCGGATAGCAGTTGTTTCGTTACCCAGGGTGGTGGCGACAGTCCTTCCCTCACGATCCAAGCCCTTGCGCTGCGAGCTGCCGAGCATTGTGTTACCCAGGCTAAGCGGGCCTTCCACGCCTAGTTGCCAGTTCCTAGGTTATTTCACGCCTGTACGCTCCTTTTTCGTTGAACTCCTCCTGGTATAGCCGGCTATTCCTGCCTCCGTTTTCTGGGGAATCCATAGGATTTCCCCTAAAAATCGCTTCTAAAACACCCATTCCCCCTCCAATGAGCGCCTCAGTCCCCTCCGGGGTGTGGTTGGCGTCTCTCTGGGACTCCAGTACTACTGGCCTTGTCGTCGGGGGCACTTCTCGACCCTAGTGGATTTCAGTAAGGAGGGCTGTTGTGGGCGTTACCCTCATTCTCTCTGACTCCCAGGACAAATGGGCCCTGCATGTGGAGCGAGAGCTACTCCGCCGCCAGCGCAGGGTGCTTCGGATCGAACCCCAGGCCTTTCCTGATGCCCTCGAAATGACCTATCGCGTGGGATCTCTTCCGACGCATACGGACTCTCTCGTATCGATGATCAAGCAGGGAACGGTCTGGGATGAATTGGCCGGAGTCTTTGTTCGGACCCCTATCGGCAATGTGACGTTGGCTGCCGACTCGTTTGCTCCCGAAGACCGCCACTACGCGGAGTACGAGTGGAGCGCGGCGCTCTATGGATGGCTCAACGCGCAGTCCTGTCCGATCGTGAATCCTCCTGCTCCTGGTCGATCCGCCACGATGCGGGTCTCCCATCCCATCCTGCGCTCGGCGCTAACCCAAGCCGGTTTTGCGCATTGTGACCAAGTGGTGCTGACCCAGAAAGAACGTGTACTTGAACAATATGACCGCTGGAATCGACATGTCCGGCTTCACGCGCTGTCCCCGTCCGGACGACCGCTCTACGTGCACGGAGTGGAAGGGGTGAATGTCTTGCAGGCGTTAGGACCGGGCGAGCCAGTTGTGATGCAGCCGGTGCCGGAGGGGCAGCGTCTACATGTGTTCGTCGTCGGGCAGACTGTCATCGGAGGGCGTTGGCGTACGGCTGTGCAAAACGCTGTGCTGCGTGAACGAGTCCTAGATGCGGTCACCGTCTTCCCGCATGTCGCGCAACAATGTCGCCAGGTGACCAGAGCACTCGGGGTGCTGTTTGCCGAGTTTGAACTCGTCCAGGGGCGCGACGAGCAGATCTACTGCATGGGCGTGTCGGATTCGCCACTCTATGACCAGTGTAGCGACGTCCTCCGCGAGTCCATCGTCCGATCGCTCGCATCGTTGTGTGGAGTGCCCGTTGGACAGGTAACGCAACAGGTGAGGTACGCATGATTCTGCTCTTCGGCCGCGTGGTGGATCCCATCATCGCCAGCTTGAGCTTGCACCTCATCGACTTGGAGGCGCCATTTGCCATTGTCGATCCGGGGCGTGAAGGTCTATTGGACCTTGAATGGAAGACACAGAACGGCGTGCTGTCCGGGACGGTCCAAATCGGTGAACGTGTCGTGGCGGCGCAGGACATTCAGTCGATGTTTATTCGGGAAATTGGATGGTCGAGTGAGCAGGCCACGTTGCCGGCGTCCAACTACTCCCGAGCACGAGCTGAGAGTTTATGGGCGATGACGGACGCCTTCCACGGACTGGTGATGAATCGACGCCTTGCCGTCTGCACAAATGCGTCGAAGCCCTATCAGCTGGAATTGATTCATCGACATGGATTCCATGTCCCGCAAACGCTTGTGACTACGGATGCGAATGCGGCGCTGAGTTTTTGGGAGGAACAGCGGCATGACGTGATCTATAAGTCGCTGAGTTCGGAACGATCGATCGTCAAGCCACTTCAGCACAGCGATCTTGGACGGCTTGAAGTGATTCGTCATTGTCCGGTGCAGCTGCAGCAGCGAGTCGATGGCGTGGATATTCGCGTACATGTGGTCGGCGAGCGGGTGTTTGCGACGGAGATTCGTTCGACGGTACCCGACTATCGCTATGCAGAGCGTGACGGCGCAGACCGGCAGATGCGTCCGATCGAATTGCCCTTAGAGATTGCTGCGCAGTGCCGCTCCCTCACGCGCGCCCTTGGGCTCGTGCTGTCCGGTGTGGATCTGCGGAGGACCAGCGAGGGTAGCTACTATTGTTTCGAAGTAAATCCAAGTCCCGCCTATCTCTGGTTCGAGGATATTACGGGCCAACGCATCGGAGCTGCTGTCGCCTCGCTGCTCGCACGTGGAGAAGTGCAGGAACGTCATCAACATGAAGAAGGAGGATCGCATCATGGCCGAGCCCACTCTTGTCTCGCGTCGACCGTTCATTGAGCCGGATCTGAGACCTCATGTGGGGACACACGCCGATGGCGCCCACCAGTCGATCGGGAGCGGAGCCTCCGCGAAAGAAGTGTCGCAAGTAGCCCGGCAGGTGCTGAACGATGCCGGGTATATGTCCATGTCGCGGCGTTGGCATCCACAGGAGTTTTTGGGGCGAGTGATGCATGCCACCGAAGATACGCAGTTTACGGTGCTCGATGATGAGGCTGTTTTATTGAACCTGAACAACGGCCACTACTACACACTCAATGGGATGGGGACCGTCATTTGGGACCTGTTGGACGGCACACGTACGCTTCATGCCGTGCTGGATGTGATTTGTGAACGGTTCGAGGTCGGGCGTGATCAGGCTCATGACGATCTTGTTGCGCTTGTCATGAGAATGGAACGGGAAGGACTACTTCACGAAGAAAGGGGGTGATGAAGGATGCAACAGACGCACAAGCAGCAGTATGCAGAGCCGATGTTGGTGAAGCGCGAGCAATTGCGCGACGTCACAGCGGGCAACGGGGCGAAGTACAAGGAAAAGAGCCGCGACAAGTTTAGCGATCAGTTGAGCTAGGTTTTTGTGTCTCAACCTGACCACAGTTTGGAGGTGCACACATGAAGCAGTCGTCGAAGAAGAACTATGCGGAACCGATGTTGGTGAAGCGTGAGCAATTGCGCGATGTTACGGCCGGTGTGGGTGCGAAGTATAAAGAGAAGGGCCGCGACAAGACCAGCGATCAGGCGCTCTAGTTTTCAGTGTCTCAACCTGACGATAGTTTGGAGGTATGCACATGAAGCAGTCGTCGAAGAAGAACTACACGGAGCCGATGTTGGTGAAGCGTGAGCAATTGCGCGATGTCACGGCCGGTGTGGGTGCGAAGTACAAAGAGAAAAGCCGTGACAAGTTTACCGATATTGCGGGCTAGGTTGTAGGTACGTAGCAGGTCAGTCTCACGTGGCCGACGGTAGGTCGGCCACGTCTCTCATCTCGGCTGGTGATCTGTGGAGAAGGGAGTAAGCCCATGTTGTCCTCCGTAGCTGCCGACCTCACCGTTCTCACCTTCCGCATCCACGGCGTTCCCGTACGCTTTGAGACGCATTCAGAGTTGTTTGTTGAGCCCGCCGCCATGTTGATGCGGTATTTTGTTGCGGAGCCAGGTGACGATAGGTCGGATGAGTTTCCCCTTGTCATGCGGATTGAATCCGTTGCCACGGTCGAGGCGATTCCTTTTTATGTTCCAGCAGATGGGCAGGTCTTGTACCAGCATGCAGGGGATGCCGTCGGCGACCAATTAAGACAACGTTGGCAGTGCTGCATTGTGCAAAAGGAAGCCGATCTGTATGTCGACTTCGGTGCGCAGGGGCGCATAGTGGTTCACGCTGATCAGGATCAGGCCGTGGGATATATCGTGCGACCTGAAGCCATGCATGTTGGGATTTTAGAAAGTTATGTACATTTCATGCTGATGGAGTTGCTGCGTTGCCGCGGGCTGTATTCGATGCATGCCACAGCCCTTGAAAAAAACGGCTGGGGTGTCCTGATTCCTGGTTACAGCGGACGAGGAAAGACAACCAGCTTCCTGTCGCTGCTCAGGTCTGGATATAAGTACCTATCGGATGATCATCCCTTGCTCCGTATGAACAATGGGCGAGTGGAGCTCTGTTCGTTTCCGCTTAAGGTCGACGTGACTGAGAATACGATCAACTTTTTCCCGGAATTACGAAACGCTTCGAGCACGGTCCTGCATCAGGGGCCGCAGAAGCGTTATTTTTGGGTTGAGGACATTTATAGCGGTGTGGCAATCGGGGAGCGCTGCCGTCCGGCCGTCGTCTTGTTCCCGAATGTGGTCGATGCAGATCGGAGTTGGCTGGAACCACTCTCGAAGACGCGCGTGCTCGAAGAATTGTTACCGCAGGGACTGGTTGTGTACGACAAGGTTGTCGCGCGGAAACAATTTCAGGTCTTAGCGGCACTTGCATCACAGGTGGAGTGTTACCGGTTGCACTTTGGGCGTGATCGGGAGCGGTTGCCGGAGCTGATCGATCCGTTGTTGCATCGGAGCCAATCATGACACCAAAGGCCGTGCATGCGTTGACCAGGGAGGCAGAACTGCTGACGCTCTGCGCTCGAATGAGCGTGTCAGACCAGCAGCAGGCTGCCATTCGTACACTGGCTGCTACAAGTATGGACTGGGAGCGTGTCGTTGAACTGGCAAAATGGCACGGTATTGTGCCGCTGGTGTATCGGCACCTGAGTCGGCATTGTGTAGATCTCGTTCCCAGTGATGTCTTGCAAGGGCTGCGACAACATAGCCAGGCCAGTCGTTTGCTGAGCTGTTCGCTCACGCGCGACCTCGTGGAGATTGTACATGCCTGCGAACAGGCCGGTGTCACCCTTGTTCCATTCAAGGGGTTACCCCTAGCGCAGACTGCATATGGGCAGATCGATGCGCGGGAAAGCGGTGACCTCGATTTTATGGTGTTGCGTCATGATTTGAGTCGTGCAGCCGTTGTCTTGAAAAAGCTTGGCTATGTCGATGCGGTGTCTCCTTCAGCAAAGGAAACGGATGCCTGTGAAGCCTACAACCTCTTCACAAAGCGGAGCCGAGCGGCAACCGTCGATCTGCAATGGGTCATGGCAGACGGGACCTTTTCTTTTTCGTTGAATGACTCTCGATTCTGGATTCGTCTCACGACGATCCAAATGCAAGGAGTTCCCATCAAGGTTTTATCGCCTGAAGATAGCTTGCTGATCCTCTGTGTGCATGGCGGCAAACATGTGTTTGAACAATTGAAGTGGGTCTGTGACATTGCCGAGCAGGTGCGGAGTCACCCAGCCATCGATTGGACCTACTTTGAGGATACGGCGAGGAGTATGGGCTGCTGGCGATTGGCGTTGGCGGGGCTGGGTTTAGCTCAGGCTCTGCTGCAAGCGCCGCTGCCGAAAGGTATTCAAGAGGCCATTGATGCAGATCGTGCTATCGGAGACCTGATCCGGAGAATTCCGCAAAGCCTGTTGCTCAACCCGAGCTACGGTCTTTCGGATGCGGATGCTGAAGCCTTCCTGTTCGCGACGAAAGACGATCTCCTCGGAAAGTGCACTCAGGGGCTCACCCTTATTGCCAATCGGCATGAGGTGTTGTCGCGCAACCATTCGTACATCGTGGGGTGGAATGCCCTTCAACGTTGTTACGCGAGCCTTGCGGTTCCTCGGCGCCTTCTGCGGTGCCTTTTGCCCTCGGACGCTTCACGCCAGCGTGTATTTCGTTGGCTCACACCAGCAGCCTGAGGGCTGCTGGTGGGTTTCTGAAGACCGCTTTCCCCAAGCTGCAGTGCCCCACGCTAGGTCTCTCCGGTTGCTCGCAAAAAAAACCGCGTGATAGGATGCCGTCGTTTGTGTTGGAACCACGGTGCACGACTGTCGCTGACAGGGGAGGATGTTATGAAGCGGACGATACTGCTGACTCTTTTCTGTGCGTTCTTGCTATGCGCCTCGGGCGCGTTGGCCGCCGGCTTGTTTCAGGTTGGAGAAAAAGCGCCCTCGTTTTCCCTCAATACGATTGCTGGTGAGGCGGTTTCTCTAGAGGCCCATAAGGGCAAGGTCGTCGTGCTCGGCCTCTTTCACATTTGCGAACCCTGCCTTATTCAAGGGACGGCCTTACAGAAAGTGCACGAGGCATTCACCGGGAAGCCGGTGGCGGTTGTTGGTGTGAACTCGTCGGGAAATGGTGCGGAGGCTGTTCAGGAATTCCTCGCGCAGTTTCCGGTGAAGGTGACCTATCCCTATTTGCTGGATCCAAAGAAGGTGACGGATACGCTCTATGGAGGTGGCAAGTTCATTCCGAATGTCTATGTCGTCGACCAGCAGGGAACGATCCGGTGGCAGCGGGTCGGAAATATGAATCTAGCCGATGAGCAAGTGATCATTCGCGAAGTCGAGAAATTGCTAGGCGGGAAACCGGGTGCATTGTGAGGCCGTAGAGCACGGAGCTGTGACATGACTGACAACGAATCGGACGAAGGGCGCGCTGAGTTTCTACGATTGGTGCAACAGGTCGATCCGCATGTACAAGTGGTGATTCCTACCGCGCCGTCGAATAGCCTCTATCTCATTTCGCTCACAAAAGGGCAGAGTCGGAAATTCGTCTCGATCCCTGAGGACGATCTTTTGGATCTGTCCGAACAGGCTGACGTCCGTAGGAAAGTGGCAACCGTTGTCAGAGAAGCGATTGCTGCGTTGTAGCCACCGACCTGAACGGAACGACATGCTGAAACCCATCCTCCCGAATGTCTGGCACTGGGCGTGGTTTTCTGAAGAAAAGGGCCTCGATTTTAACGGGCACCTGCTGACTGTCGGTGAGCATCGTGTGGTGGTGGATCCGCCGCCGATGAGTCTTGAGACGAAGGCCCATCTGCGCCGAATCGGAACAGTCGACTACA
Source organism: Nitrospiraceae bacterium (assembly GCA_046351095.1). GTDB lineage: Bacteria > Nitrospirota > Nitrospiria > Nitrospirales > Nitrospiraceae > BQWY01. Next base: position 1,119,736 of record JAXLZC010000001.1, on the reverse strand, counting down.
TCGTCATCACGAATCGAGACCATCTGCGGGAAGCGGCCACGTACCAGCGCGAATGGGGCTGCCATCTTTATGCGCCGGAAAAGGATGCACCTGAGCTTCCGCTCACTCCTACACGCACCTACAAGGATGGCGAATTACTGCCTGGCGGTATTTGGGCCATCCAATTCACCGGGCAAAAGTCTCCAGGAGAATCCGGGCTCTATCTGCAACAGTCGAAGGGCATCCTTATTCTCGGTGATGCCTTGATCGGCAAGCCCCCTGGTGAGCTGTCCATGCTGCCTGCTGAGAAGTATGCGGATGTTGCCCTCGCCAAATCCTCGCTCCAACGCATCCTGAAGTATGACTTCCGTACGCTGTTGGTCGGAGATGGGACGTCCCTATTCGAGGGAGCGAAAGACGTAGTCGCTCGCTGTCTTGCATAGGAGCGTGCCCACACTGCCTCTGCTCCACTTCCCATATGATTTGGACGCAATCGTCCCAGCTTAATCGGCAAGGGAATGCCTATTTTTCCAAAGGGCAATATTCGGAAGCCCATGCTTGTTATGTGAAGGCGCTGGAACTCGACCGCCGTTCGGGAGATCTGCGAGCGATGACGGCAACGTTGGGAAATCTCGGAAATATGTGTGCAGTCAGTGGGCGACGTGCAGAAGCGCAGAGTTACTACGAAGAGGTGCTTGCTCTGCAGAAACGACTCGGCGATCTTCGTGGTGTGGGGACGACGCTGTCCAATCTCGGCAGCCTCCGGGCGGATGCTGGTGAATGGGAGCGTGCCCAGGCCTACTATTTAGAAGCGCTCGATCTGATGCAGCAGACCGGAGAAGAGTCTGGAAAAGCCGTCTTGTATTCGGACTTGGGGATGCTCGCTCGGGAACAAGGGCGCTATGAGGAGGCCATTCTCCACTACGAACGAGCAGTGACTATTCTGACACGGTTTCAGGATGTGGCGGGATTGTCCGATCTGTGGCGCGGAAAGGCCCGTATCTATCTGGCCTGGTCGCGTCTTGCCGAAGCCGTAGCCTGTTGTCAGACGAGTTTGGCTCTTGCCGAACGTGCGCAGGATGAGTTGCGGGCCGGAGGTACGAGGTATGTTTTGGCGCAATGTTATGAAGCGTTGGGCGAACTCGAACAGGTGCTTATCTATCTAGAGCGTGTTGTCGCGATGGACCGGAAGTACAGTCTTCCTAAACTGGAAGCCAATGAGCGATGGTTGGCCGATGTCCAGGATCGAGTGCGCGTACGTAAGGTAGCAGCGTTGGAAAAAGGAGCTTCGTCATGAGTGTTCCGGCTCGCGCAACGGCTTGGGGCCAGATTCGTGATGCCTTGTTGGCCAAGGTTCCAGCCATATACGAACTTGAACCTGGTGGGGCATTAGGCATGCCGCTGCTTGACGCAGACGGGTGGATGTTGGAATTGACGCCTGCCGGAGAATTGTTGTGTCAGACGGGTATGGACATCGATGACCTGAAAGCCCTGCTCTCTGAAGGAACGTGTGAAGATTTGGGAAGCGATGAAATCGGTAAGCAAGCCAAGGGGCTTATGAATCAAACTGCCGCCAAGTTTCGTCCTACTCTGCGAGAGGCCGGCTTCGAGGAGCGTACCGAGATGAACGATCAATATGTCGCAATTGTATTTGCGCGTACCGTCCCTCTCGACGATGTGACGGCGATTTTGGATCGTGTTGCATGGTGTCGATCGGTGTTTTCCGCGTAGTGCCCGTGTGCTTCCCTCCGCAGTGCGTGTTGTCTCCCGCCAAGCGTCACTGCTTCTGGCCGAACTGGGCAAATAACGCATAACCTGCCAGAAAAATCATTGTGCTGTTGATCCCGGCGCTGAGGGCTGTTTGTAGCAGCAACTGCGCTATGGGTTCGTCGTGTGTGATGCCTTGCACAAACGTTGCGAGGTCGAGCGCCAGCCCAATTGTGGCAATCATCGCGGCCCCATAAATGGCCCAGCGATGTTGCAGCCACAGGACGCAGGCCAAAGCCAGCGGTACTCCGTACATGAGCATCGGCCAGAGATAATGGGCGGAGAGTCCGTCTGTTGCGGATCCGGTTGGGGCTAGGGCGTGAATGACCCAACTGAGGATGGCCTGAAACAGCAGCAGGCCGGCAAGTAGGCGCGTATGCACGACGCATGGTAGCGATCTGGCCAGGCCAATACAATGCACGGCATATGATTCGGCGCGTCTACATAGCGGTCCCGGAAAGCCCCTGATTGCGCCGAGGTGTCCCGGGTCTGAGCGTGCCCCCGTCTTTCGTAGTGGGGCCAGGCCTGGGCCTACTTTCGAACCTCTCGGTTTATTCCCCCTATTTAGGTATACGCGCCTCCAGGGGGGAATTTCACACACAGCCGTTGTCCGCCACACTGCCCTCTATCGCGCCTGAGACCGTTGTGGCTCAGGAGAGCGGCGAGGGGGCACATGATTATTCTTACGGCGATGCTCACGACAGTCCTTTCCGGAGTCCTTGCCTCGTATGACGCGGTGCACGCGGCCGAATTCGTGTCTCCGCAGGAGCGTGTGATTGCCGTGGGTTTCGGGCATCAGGAGGGGAGTACCTCAACCATTCGTATTCGGACCTACGGCATGGTGCAGGGGGAAATGCTTTCGGAAGATGTATTCGATCTGAATGTCGTGGGTGACGATGCATCTGCCGGCGACGCGAGCGGCGAACGCATTTTTGCCGGTGCGGTTGATATCACCGACGGTGGGTTAGGGAATTTCCCCATGCGTGTGTACGACGCCAAGACGGGGCGGTTTCTGTGGCACGGCCACCTCAATTTCATCGATGCGGCTGGAGCGGATCCGCATCAGCGCGTCGACTGGTCTGGGGACGTGAATCGTGATCGACCGGTGGCACGCCTGGTTGCCGATGTCGAGCCTGTGCACGTGCAATCACAGGTATGGGTGCGAGCCGTCGATCCGGTGACGGGGGTGGCCTTGTGGCAGCAGTCGTTCGTTTCGCTACAAGCGATGGCTGAAGCGATCGGAAGCGAGGAGTCGCCCTCGGATGTTGATGCGCAAGGGTTGGTGGCCGATTTTGAAGTGGTCGTGCGATCCTATGACAAGGACAGCGGGCGCTTGATGTGGTCGGATCGCCTCTCGACTCGCGATCAGGTGAGTGACTTGAGCGCGATACAATCGCCGGAGCATGCGCAAACGCTTCCGTTGTTTCCCCTTATGCAGGGAGAAGACAAGGTCTGGATGTAAGAGTGTCGGAAGTCGTATCTCAGTGGCTCTCCTGTTTCGCGGCGGAGAGTTTATCGTTCAGCGTATCGATCCATTGTTGCTGAAACTGCTCGTACGGCATGAACAGCTTCTCTTGAATCGCCACTTTGATCGGTTGTTTGTTTTTGATGCCGGCCAGAATCTCTCGAACGGTTTCCATCCCGAAGCGGTCGATCAGATACCCCGTCGCTGAATTGCCTTCCAAGTACGCCAGCGAGGCGGCCTCGCTGGGAAGTCCACCCCACGCGCCTTCGAGTCGATCCAGCGGAGCAAGCGTCACTTCGCCCACATGCACCGTGCTGAGGACCTGATCGAGGTCCGGCCACGCATCGCCGGCTAACTGCATGGCGAGTCCCTCATTGAGCCACGTCGGCAATTTGTGCGCTTCGGAACCGAGTTGCTCGTGGAGCAGGGCATGGACAAACTCATGACGTAACACACGTGTGAGCCAGGTTTTGTCGGTCAGCGCCCCTTGTGTGGGGATCTGGATGCGACCGAGGCTCCCATCGTACAAGCCGTCGGCCCAGGCCGGGCTGCCTGTCGCACCTTGGAATTTGTCGCGCGTGTGCAGAATCACAAAAATCGGTTTGGTCGGTTGGTAGCTAAGCTTTTGCCCGATCTCACGATAGGCGTCTTCCAAAATATCCAGCACCGCCATCCAGGTCGACTGGTCTTCTTCTCCATCGTATTTCACGACGAAGTGAGTGGTCGCCTGAGAAGAAAACTTCTTTTCCGTCTCCGAGGCATGTTTGAGGCGTTCGGACACGGCGGCCAAGTACGAGCGCACGTTCGGGTCTTGCTTGGCTCGTGCCGTCGCCATCTCCATATGCTTTGAGGCTTCGTCCAGCCGATCCGTTTCGAGGAGGACGTCTGCGAGGGCCAGATGCGGAAATGGTTCTTTCGGCAGACGGCCGATCAGGTCGTTGAGAAATTGTTGGGTCAAGCGCGGGTCGCGCTGTTCCCAGTAGGCGTGCGCCAGATTCAGCATCGCGATGTTGTTCGTGTTGTCTAGCTTAAAGGCTTCCTGATAGGAGCCGATTGCGGCGACCGTTCCGGAGGTGGCTTCCTGCTGGATGCCGAGGTTGTTCCATAGACTCGCCACGTATCGGCGCACAGTCTTGTCGTCCAGCGCCTGAGGCGGAAGGGCCGTGAGCAATGCTTTGGTCCTGCTGAGTTCATGTCGCTCGATCTGTTCATGGATCGCTTTGAGGTCATTGTTGTAGCGCGTGGCAGGCGGATCGCCCGTTGGGACCATACGCTGCTGCGGACGTTGTTCCGTCCGGTCTGCCTCAATGATGGGTTCTTGTGAGGGAGGGGGAGGCGCTTGTGGTGCGGTCGAAGGCTCAAGCGGAAGTGTTGTTGGGATTGCCGTATGAGATGGGGGGAAATACTGTGGCTTCAGCCACGAGTGATAGAGGACAAACAGGACGAGCCCGAGCCCGATCGATGCCAAGATATGCGAAATGTTGCGTCTGTACATAGAGCCTGTCCTTTTATAGAGCGAAGCGTGCGCACAGAAGGAGGCAGTCTCAGTCTATCAGTGTGCGTGCGCATGTCTAACAAATCCTCAAATTGCGAATATGTGCGGAGGTGTGCCGCCTGGACAGGTGCTGTGACTCGAGCATGACTAGGCGCCGGCGAATTGTGGGCATTGGAGTGCTGTGCTACCATGCGCCGTTCGTGAGTAAGCCGTCCCTCGTAGCTTCCCGATCGACATGCCAGGACCTCAAGCTACAGATGTCCGTTCCAGGGTCTCGTTCCTCGATCTTCTGAGCAGACTCGGCCAGCCGCTGGAGTTTGCGGCGCGCGAGAACTTTTCCCATCTGCCTACGACCAAACATCTTGGCGGTGTTATCCAACGGCAGGCTTGCGAGGTCCTGGCGCTAGGGCCGCATCCGGTATTTGTCGAAGTGCGGCTGCTGGCGTTACGTACCCTCTTCGAATCCTTCGATACGCAGACCGACAATGTCGTGCGTCGGTCTTGTGTAGAGCAGGGCCGAGCACTGCTTCGCCAATTGCGAGGTGGTTCGCAGCCCACCGCTGGTGCAGTGCAGGTGTCAGCCTCACTCCGTTCTCCGCAGGCGACGACAGCTATTTCATCGAATAACGACGGGCGCGCATTCCTGTCCCAGTCCGTTCAGTTTCTAAAGGGTGTCGGACCGCGGCGCGCGCAGTTGTTGCAGACATTGGGCATCGCGACAATCGAAGATCTGCTCTGGACACTGCCGTGGCGGTACGACGACAAGCGGCAGCTTACACAGATTGCGGAATTGGCGCCTGGTACACAGGCCATGGTGTGTGGTGTTGTTCGACAGGTCACGAATCAGCGTCTCCCCGGACGTCGACTCAGCATCCTCCGTGTGGGCGTGGAAGATGCAACGGGCGGGGCGCTCGCCACATTATTTAACCAACCGTATCTCGAAGACCAATTGACGCCGGGCGTCACCGTTTTGCTGAGCGGGCGTGTCCCGACGCACTCGCGAACGGGGCGCCTGTGGGCGGAGCCACAGCTTGAAGTGGCGGAGCACGAGATCGTCACGGATGCGACGGTCGCGCCCATGCACTTGGGCAAGATCGTGCCGGTCTATCATGAGACGCGTGGCTGGTCCTCGCGGGCGATGCGCAGTTTGGTGGGCGCGACGTTACCGGAAGCGCTGAAGCAAGTTGAAGACCCGCTGCCGGACGCCATTCGCCGCCGACACCACTTCCCGCCGCTTGTGGATGCCTTGCGGGAACTGCATCAACCCGTAGGGGATATTCCGTTCGATGAATGGAATGGGCAGACGTCGTGCGCACACCGCCGGTTGGCCTTCGAAGAACTGTTTCTGTTGGAGTTGGCGTTGGCGCAGCGGCGCTCCGACGTACGCCGCGCGACGAAGCCCTATGTCGTGCACGCGTCGCCGCGCTGTTTGCAGGCACTCCGCGCACTGTTGCCGTACAGCCTGACGCAGGCGCAGGAGCGAGTGATCGCCGACATTCTGGGAGATCTCTCCTCGCCGCATCCGATGAATCGTCTGCTGCAGGGCGATGTCGGGTGCGGCAAGACGGTCGTGGCCTTCCACGCGTTGATGGCCGCCTGTACCGCGGGTTATCAAGCGGCTCTGATGGTGCCGACCGAATTGTTGGCGGAGCAGCATGCCGCCAATCTCGCGCCGCTTGCCGCGCAACTCGGCATGTCGACCGTGCTGTTGTCCGGCAAGGAACGTGGCGTGTCTCGCCGCGAGCGACTGGAGCAGATTGCGCAGGGCACGGCGCAATTGGTGATCGGCACCCATGCGTTGCTGCAGCCTACGGTCAACTTCGCGAAGCTTGCGCTGGTAGTCGTCGATGAGCAACATAAGTTCGGTGTCGTCCAACGCAAGACGCTCGTGGAGAAGGGCTATCAGCCGGATGTGCTGATTCTGACCGCCACGCCGATTCCGCGCACGCTTGCGATGACCGTCTACGGCGACCTCGACGTGTCGGTGATTGATGCCTTGCCGCCGGGACGCCGCCCGATCCGAACGATGGTGTGGCCGCAGAGCCAGCGCCGCAAAGCCTACGAGTTGGTCCGCCAGGAATTACGCGCCGGTCGTCAGGCGTATGTCGTGTTCCCACTCGTGGAAGAGTCTGAGAAGGTAGACCTGGAGGCGGCGCAAGACGGATGGGAACGGATCCAGCGCGAGGAATGCGCCGACTTTCGTGTCGGCCTCATTCACGGGCGCCAAAAGGCCGACGACCGTGCAGCCACAATGGCGGCATTTAAGGCCGGGGACATCCATGTGCTGGTCGCCACGACCGTGATCGAGGTCGGAGTCGACGTGCCGAATGCGACGGTCATGGTGGTGGAGCATGCCGAGCGATTCGGATTGGCGCAGTTGCACCAATTGCGCGGACGTGTCGGCCGTGGTGCGCAGCAGTCGTTCTGTGTGCTCGTGCCTGCGGGCGCCGCGCCGACTCGGGCGAAAACCTCCGGTGCGCCTGCGACGCCTTCGCAACAGCGCTTGGAGGCGCTTGTCTGTTCGACCGACGGGTTCGTTATCGCGGAAGAGGACCTGCGCATTCGTGGCCCGGGTGAGATGTTCGGCACGCGGCAATCGGGCCTGCCGGAATTTCGTGTCGCCAATCTTGTGCGCGATGTGGCTCTGCTTGAGCTGGCGCGCAAAGAAGCCCGCAGCCTGCTCGACCGCGATCCGACCTTGGACCACCCCGAGCATCGGTCATTGAAGCAGGTCATGCAGCGGCGGTGGGCGGCACGAGTGGACCTCGGAGAGGTGAGCTGACATGTCATCCGCGCGAAAAATCGTCGACGATTTGCGGGCCGGTCTTCGTGCGCTGCGGCAAGGCACGGCCGAGGTGACTGACCGCGCGATCGAAGAAACGGCGCTCGTGCGTGTCCGTCTGAAAATCCGACAACTCGATCAGCAACTGGAGCAGATCTACGAAGAGCTGGGTGAGCGAGCTGTGTTGCGAAGGGACAAGGGCGAGACGGTCGATCAACTGTTGCGCGAGCCGGATGTGATGACGCTCGTCGTACAAGCCCACGATGTGCGCCAAGAACGGGAACAGTTGCTGGCGGAAATTCAGGATATCCGGAGCGCCTCATGACGAGTCGGCGCCTGGCGGGTATCGATATCGGGACGTTGACGTGTCGGTTGTTGATTGCCGACTGGCATGGGGGGCAGCCCTTACGCGAAGTGCGTGCGGATCGCCGTATCTTGCGGTTGGGCGAAGGGGTGGATCGCGACAAGCGACTTGCCCCTGCGGCCATGGATCGTGTGATCGCGTGCCTGATTGAGTGGCGCAAGGCGGTGGAGGCTGAACGCGTCGAGGTCTGTGCGGTTGTCGCCACGAGTGCCGTGCGGGATGCGGCTAATCGTAACGAGTTTCTTGCGCGCGTGAAGCAAGAGGCTGGCTTTCAGATCGAGATCATCAGCGGCGAGGAGGAAGCTCTCCGCACGTTACTCGGCATGCGTTCGGGCCTGCCGCCCGGCTCGACGGATTTGTTAGCGTTGGATATCGGCGGCGGCAGCACGGAATTTATCTTCGATAGACCTGGCCACACGCCACTGATGCAGTCGATCGACCTCGGGGTCGTGCGCCTCTGCGAGCGCACGTTGCGGCACGATCCCCCGACGCGTGTGGAAATCGAGGAGGCGTGTGCCTGGGTGCAGCGCGAAACGATGGCGGCCGTCTCCACGATGTCCGGTTATGAGCGGGCGTTGTTTGTCGGGACGGCAGGCACTGTCACGAGTTTGGCCGCGATGGCGCAGAAGCTGCCGATGTACGAGGCGGCGCGCATTCACAATTATCGACTGACGTTGGAGACGATCCGCGAGATAGAAATGCTGCTGCTGCCGAGGTCCAAAGCCGAGCGAGTCGGTATTCCCGGTTTGGAGAAGAGTCGCGAAGAAGTGATCGCGGCAGGGACGATCATCCTGCGCACGATCATGGAGACACTCCGAATGGACAGTGTGCTGGTCAGTGATCTGGGCCTACGAGAGGGCGTTGTCCTGAATCTGGCGCTGACACGTTAAGCGTGCATACCGACGTCGTGCGGCAGCGCTAGGTCTGCGAATACCAGCGGTAGCCGGACGCGTTCTGGACCTGTTGTGGTTTGGGGGCGCCGCCTGGTTTTTCCAGCAGCAGGACTTTGAAATCCAACAGGCCGAACCAGGCTGGGTCCGCCACGTCGTGGTAGTGACAGCCTTTTAATCGCGGCAGCACATCACCGAGGGTCTGCTTCAGCTCCGGTTCCGTATAGGCGCGGATCGGGAAGGACTTGCCGAGGTCTTGGCAAATCCGTTGAATCGCGTAGGTTGCGCCGGTGCACAACACCTTCGTGTCCGGTTTCATGCCGAGAAACTGCGGGAGGGTGATGTACCGTTCCTGAAAGCCCAGCCAGCGCACCGCGTGGCGTAGGTGGCTGTACTGCACTTCATATTCCGTATGGCCCGGGAGTTTCACCGGGGCCGGCCACCCCTCGTCGATGCCGAACTCCGTGAGGAACGCGCGTCCCCCAGGCTTCAGCACTCGCCAGAGTTCCGCCACAAACCGCATCGGCCCCAAGTTGAAAATGACGTCGTCGGGGAGGGACTCGGGTAACGGTAGCCGTAGCCGCAGGATCCAGTCGAGCGCTTCTTGGTGTTGCGGCGTCGTGCCGACGCCGGACTGCAGCTCCTGCTTCGTGAGTTGCACCGGCGTCATGTCCGCCATGTTTTCGTTGTCGATCACCAGGTCGACCGACGCATCTTTGAGCGGAAGATATTCCGCGTTCGCCTGTGTGCCGGAGCAGTGCCAGCCGCTTTCTGTGGCGCGCGCCAGTTGCTTCGACACGAACAGCCGCGTCACATCCAGAGACACATACGTAATGCCCTGCTTCTCGAACGGCAGCAGTTCCTTGCCGAGTTCGCGCGCGACGTAACCCAGGCCGCCGCCGACTTCGACCAACACTTTCGGCTTCGGACTCCACCAGCCGAGCCGCCGCAGTTGTTTCAGCAACTGCCGCCCGTAGGTGGTGCCATCCATGGCCGGACTCGGTTCGCGAAATAGATGCGACACCGTCGTTTCGATTACGTCGAAGTGGCCGTCGTCCTGATGCGCATCCTTCAGGTCTTCGACGTGGAAGGCTTCGAGATGGTCTTCGCCTTCGAATCCCTCCTGCCCGGACCAGCCTTCGCGAATCTGTTGGAGCAATACATCCCACTTCGCCTTGTGGCGATGGCCGCCCGGCGGTTCGGTGCCGTAATAACAGAGCGAATAATTCGGCAGCGCCCAGCGCTCCAAACACCAGTGTCCGTCGTGACCATCCGGTCCGCACACCCACTTGCCGTATTTCTCGACGAGGGCGCCGACGGTGACGTGCCCGGTCATGGCGCTGAGGAGTTCGAAGCCGAACCGGTTGAGACGCACGAGCGGGAGTTGATCGTCGAGCGGCGTGAACCACCATTCGTCCGGCCCATGCTGATACGCGATCAGGTCGGGGATGCGCCAGGCGCGCAGCGCCAACGTCTCGGGGCTGAGGGCCAGCGGGGCATGCTGTACAACGGCGGGTTTCACGGGCGTCCTTCGGCAGATCGTTCGTCAGAGGGCCGCAGCCTACACGAACGCCTTTTCGAGGCGCAAGGCACAGCGCGCCGTGTGCGGATGACGCGACGATCTATCTCAGGACGATCTGGCCAAGGGAGTGTGGGCAGCCTGTCGCGTTACAGTGCGGAGGTGCCGCCCATTGGGTCGGTCACGATAAGCGTGCCGCTCATGATGGGGTGGAGTTGGCAGTAGTACGGATAACGTCCGGGCGGCAAGGTCGGGACGGTGAATGAGCCATCGGACCCGATCGGTCCGCTGTCGAACCAACAGGGGCCGTTGCCTTCCACGCAGCCGACATGCGTCACGGTGTGGGGCGAGGGCGTCGGGTTTTCCCAGCGCACCGGCGTCCCGGCCACGACGGTTGCCGTGACGGGCAAATAATAGGGCGATCCGCTCTCGATCGTGATATGCATCGTCGGCCCACCGGCCACCGACGGCCAGACCCCGCCGAGGAGCAGTGCTCCAAACGTCAGTCCTCTGAAGAACCACGTAGATTTCATCGAAATTCCTTGGCTTCCCGAACCCCAATGGTATCCTACCATGTTTAGAGCAGGATCTGGTCAAAAGGATTCACCCGGTCTCGTTGTGTCGCGCGCTGGGCCGTGAGCTGGAATGCACCGTAGGCATACGGTGCACGCGGATCGCATAGATCAGACGCTGCACCTCAATTGAAGGGGTACACCGATGGGACGACTCCTGTGGAGCCTCATACTGATTGCGCTCGGTGTCTTGGGTCAGATGACGCCGCCCAATCACGCGCTCTGGTACGTGTCGCTTGGCGTCACGGAGTGGGGACATTGGCTGCTGATCCCGATCCTCCTCATCTGGTGGCCAGGCTGGCAGAAGACGGGCGCGGGCAAAACGGCCGCGGCCCTCGCGGTCGTCGCCGCCGGGTTGGTGTTGATGCCCGCGCTGAAAGCGCGCAGCTTTGCCCCACAAGTCCAACGTGAGGTCGAAACCTTCGTTGCCGCTATGGGGCACGCCGGACGTCCGGCCGGGAGCCTTGTCGCCGGGGAGGGACTCGCACCCACGTCGAGCGCGGGCAGTGTGGCGGCACGGATTGCGCGGCCGTCGCCATTGGTCTTGGAGCAACTGTTTAAAGGCGTGCCGATTCCGAATGTCGATTCGAGTTCGCGTATGTATGTGAAGCGTGGCGAGCGTGAGATCGAGATGGACATCTACATGCCGGCGGCGCAGGCGGCTGCACCTGCCGGACAGACCCGCCCGCCGGTTGTGCTCGTGTTCCATGGCGGTATCACCGGCTCGACGTGGCAGGCCGGATCGCGGTACGAAGCCGTCCGGTTTAACCAGTATCTCGCGGCACGCGGTTACGCCGTCGTCTCCGCCGACTACCGTTTGGCCACGGACGCGCCGTACCCGGCTGCGTTGGATGATGCCTTAGCAGCCTTGGCCGAAGCCAAACGTGTCGGTGGGCCCGAAGATGGCGCGCAGGTGGTGGTCATGGGCCGAGCCGGTGGCGCGCACCTCGCGCTGATGACGGCTTATGCGTCCGGCGATGCGGCCGTGCGTGGAGTTGTCGCGCTGTATCCCCCGACGGACCTCAACGCCTGGGCGCAGGCGCCAAGCCCCAATGCGGTGGCGGATAGCACAGGCTGGATGCAGACGTTCCTCGGCACCAGCGCGGCCGGCCCTGGTGCCGCCTTGTACAAGGCGGCGTCGCCGATGTCCTATGCCGGTGGTGCTACGCCGACCTTGTTGATTCATGGCGCGCGTGATCCCATCGTCCCGGCCTATCACAGTGAGCGGCTGGCGCAGGGGCTGCGGTCGTATCAACGGGCGGTCCTCAATCTGCAATTGCCGTGGGCGACCCACGCCTGTGACAGCAACATCAGCGGCCCGTGCGGGCAAGCGTCGCTCTACGCCGTCGAACGGTTCCTCGCCGCGGTGTTGCCGTAAGCGTGGTCTGTGTGTGGACGGCGACCGTCCTGCAGGATGGTCGCCGTGGACGCGTATCGTGAGGCGCCCGCCTTCGTCGGTCTCTTCGTCTTGATCTCCTCTTCCGGCAGGCTCGCGCCCCGCGCCATCTCGCCGTATCGGTAATTACCCAAATAGTCGCGCACATGGGTTGCATCGCTCCGCGGGTCTATGCTAAGTGGTGCCGCATCGCACCCCGCAGATCTGGAAGGAGGAGATGAGGCGATGGCGAAGACGAAGAAGCAGGTGAAGCCCGTGAAGAAGGCCGGCAAGTCGGCAAAGACGTCGGCTAAATCAGGCAGCACCAAAGCCAGTCCGTCCAAAGCATCATCCTCCAAAAAGAACACGTCGGCCAAATCTGCCGGTGCCGCCAAGTCCAAAGTCGCGGCAAGCAAAGCCGGGAAGGCGGCGCGCCCCGCGAAACCCGCTCCCAAGGCTCCGGCCAAATCGAGCGCGAAGCCTGCGACGCGTGCGCAATCGACGCCGAAACCGGCTGCTGCGAAACCTGCGGCGAAGTTTGTGGATGATCTGGACGACGCCCCCGAGTCGCGTCCCGCGAGCGCTGCCAAATCGTCCGCCAAGGCTGCGCCGAAAGGTGCCACCGAGAGCAAGGGCAAGGGGAAATCTGCGGAGAAGGCTCCGATCGGCGGCGAGCCGGACGTCGACGAATTGGATGACGAGATGGGCGACGACGTCGATCTCGACGACGAGATGGACGAGGAGATGGGCGACGAAGAGCTTCCGCTCGATGAGGAAGACGGCGACGTCGGGTATCTCGATAAAGACGACGACTTGCTCGATAACTCGCGCGACGACTACGACGAGCGGTAGGGCGAGCGCGTCGGTTGAGTCTCGGCGTAGTGCGGCGCGCGGGACCTCAATTCAATACAACGCAGAGTAACGCCTTCGGACATGCCGCAGGCGATCCGTTTGACGACAGCTTTAGACGAGAGTGACATAGTCTCTGCCGATTTTGCCTTCCACTCATTCTGCTCCTCTTGCGCGTCATCCCGTGAGATGCGAGCCTCCCGCTTCTAGAACCAGTCATCGCTATCCGACGTTCGATTCCATCGCGCAATGGAATCGCGGCTGGCCTGTGCCACCGCAACTGTGTGTCGCGCTCTGTCTCTCCTTGCTCGTGAGTCTGTTGCCGCTCAGTGTGCAGGCCGCCTGTGTACCGCTTGAGCAACCGCCCAACACGTCGACCCCCACCGCAGGAAAGACGGCCGACCTCTTGTTCCGCCATCTGCCTGATAGCTGTACAAACGCCGAGCGCGAGACGCAGGCCGTTCCCGCCGCGGAGATTCTTGCGGCATTAAAATCTGGGAAGGGGATTGATCTCTCCGGCGTGGTTGTTACCGGCGACCTGTTGCTGGACGAGTTGCCGACGGTCCCGGTCGATCGACTCTCGGGAGTGAGCGAGTCGGTCACGCATGCGATCAAGGATCTTGGCGGCAACGAGACGCGCGTTATTCGCGGGCCATTTTCCATTCAACGGTCGCGTGTCTCAGGGCGCATCGCAAGCAGGCTGGCGCAGGGCAGCCTCGTCGTGCTGGGGCCGCATCGCCTTGTCGATACTGAGTTCGGCGATCTGCAAGATTGGTCGCGGACAGTGTTTGCCGCAGGATTCGATTGGAGCGGCGCCCGGTTTCATCGTGAAGCTTTGGCCGTACGTGCGCAAGTCGTCGGCGAGGCCGTCGCGCGCAAGACCCACTTCGGGCCGCATACGCGTTTTCACCAGTCGCGTTTCTTCGGTCCGGTGACATTCGACGGTGCGCAATTCAACGGCCTGGCCGAGTTCCTGGAAGTAGCGTTCGATCAGCCTGTGTCTTTCGCCAAGACCGTCTTTGCGCAAGGAACCGGATTTTCCGGCAGTCGATTCGGCTCGACCGTGACGTTTTCCGGCGCGCATTTTCTGCACGAGGTCTTTTTCCCGTTTGCGCAATTTACCGGTGCGGCGCGTTTCGACGAGGCGCGGTTTGACGGTCCAGCAGAATTTGGGAAGGCACATTTCGCCGCGCTCGCCGCATTCGACCAGGCCTGGTTTCAGGTGTTGCCGCAATGGACCACGGTGACATTCCAGGGAGAGCGTCGATTGCCCACCGCAGCAGGCGACGGCCCGGACCTGCTGCAGTACGTAATCCTGCTTGGTACGCTGGGTCTCGCGCTTGCACTCTTCTGGCTGGTCCTCCGCCGGTAAACAGACCCGCATGGATCTATTCGGATCGGGACCTTTGCCACACTATATGTAGTCTCCGCCCTTGCTGGACCCCCAATAAGCTGGTATAAGGGCCGTCAACGTTGGCGCGCCACGCACCCGCGCGATCCACCAGGCGACCGGTCGAAGGAGCTCCCGCGCAGACTGTGGAACAGGTCGAACTCCCATATCACGTCCGGCTCGACACGTTCGAAGGGCCGCTCGACCTGCTGCTCCACCTGATCAAAGAAAACCGGATCAATATTTACGACATTCCCATCGCGCTGATCACGCAGCAGTACATCGACTATCTCGAACAGATGCGCTCGTTGAATTTGCTCGTGGCGGGCGAATTCCTCGTCATGGCGGCGACCTTGTTGCACATCAAGTCGCGCCTGTTGTTGCCCGCCGAACAGCGTCCGCCCGATGAAGAAGATGGGCCGGACCCGCGCGAAGAATTGGTCCGTCGCCTGCTCGAATATAAACAATTCAAAGAAGCGGCCCGTGAGCTGGACGATCGCAGTCGTGTCTGGCGCGATGTGTATCGACGCGAGCCTGAGCCGCTGCCGACCGTGGAGCCGGAGTCGCTCGGGGCGGACGATCTCACGCTGTTCGATCTCGTCGAGGCGTTGCAGTCCATCATCGCGCGCACGCCGTCCAGCCCGTTGATGGAAATTATTCCCGACCATCTGACCGTGCGTAATCAGATGACCTCGATCCTGAATCATCTGGAGAGTACCGAGTCGGCGACGTTCACCGAACTCTTCACGGGCGCGGTCACGCGGCTCACTGTGATCGTCACGTTCCTTGCCTTGTTGGAATTGATCCGGTTGCGGACCGTGCGGGTGTATCAAGCCGAAACGTTCGGGACGATTTTGGTGTCCCGCACATTTACGGCGGTGGGCGACGACGAGTTGATTGCGGAGGAAAGTTGATGCAGAAGCCGACCGTAGGGGACGAGGGCGTCGATGCAGCGGTCGAGGCGTTGGCCGATGAAGCCATGGCCGTGCTCGACGAGTCGACGGAAGCGAAGGCTGATGCGGCAGCCCGTGCGGCGGTCGTGGAAGAGTCGCTGACGGTCGAGGACGTCGATCAAACTGAAGCGGCGGTTGAGTCTGAGACGATCTCTGCCGATGCCGATGCGGAACCAGCAGGCGATGCGGTGGCTCTGGCCGAGAGCCACGCCGAAGCCGACGCCGACCCAGAAGTTGCCGAGTCGGATGCCGGTGAGGCCGCGCCGGACGATGCCGTCGAGATCACGCCGATTTTAGAAGCGCTCCTCTATGTCTGCCCCGAGCCTCTGACCGTCGAGCGCTGCGTGTCGGTGATCGGCAGTGTCACAAAAGCGCAGGTGCGCGAGGCTCTAGCCATCATGGCGCACGAGCTCGATCGCCGCTCCAGTGGGTTGCAGATCGTGCAGGTCGCCGGTGGGTATCGACTTGTGACAAGGCCGCAATACGCCGGGTGGCTGCGCCGCTTGGATAAGCAGAAGAGCGCCGCGAAACTTTCGCGTTCCGCGATCGAAGCCCTCGCCATTATTGCGTATCGGCAGCCGGTCGTCCGCGGCGAATTGGAAAAGATCCGCGGTGTCGAAACTTCCGGTGTGATCCGGACGTTGCTCGAGCGCAAGCTCGTGCGCATGGTCGGACGCAAAGACGAGCCCGGTCGGCCCATCATGTACGGGACGACGAAACAATTCCTCGAACACTTCGGCTTGCGGGATTTGTCCGAGCTGCCGCCGCTCCGCGAATTTAAGGAGCTGGGCGAAGGCGATCAGTCGTCGCTGTTGGAAGAAATGACTGTCGGCAACACCGACGCTGAAGGCGCCGGGCTTGCCGAAGCTGTCGAGCAGTCGGAGTCGCCTGTCGCCGAAACGTCTCCAGAGTTAGACCTCCCCACCGAGGACAGTACGGTCACACTCATTGCTGATCCTGAACAGGCTGTGTCGTCTCTCACCGCAGATGCTGATGTCGCCGATCAGGTAGACGCGGTAGATGTGCAGACCGAAGTCGACCAGACCACACACACCAACGGAAACGAGCACAGCAACGGCCACGTCCATGCGCAGCTCTCGTCATCACTCGCAGAGGAACAGCCCGAAGCCGCCGATCCCGACGCTCAATCCGAAACATCCGCCGCATCTCTCGCCAGCTAGCGTTCGTCGGCGCAGCACCTTCTTCAGGTCATCGTATACATGAGGCCGGAAGACACCGCAAGTTCGCGGCAATTGCTATTCAAACTAGTCAGCTCCACAGCCGGCAATATTCTCTGTGCTCCTCGTGATTCCAATCAACGCTGAACTTCGTGCGAGTGCGACGAGGATTTTGTACACTATGTCCATGCAGGAGAGGGAACAGGCGGAGCAGCAGCGGATCGCAATGAATCTTCAGCGAGCCATTGAGCTGACGACGGCAGCGCTCCTTTTGCGCGAGGCGGTTGTCGCGCAGACGCATCCGGCTGAGGATCCGATGGTCGTCGTCATGCGCGAGATCCGGCATGCAAAGGAGCAGGCATGGCAGCGGCGCCATTCCTCCTAACGACCCTCACTTCTATTACGGCTCATCTCGATCGCAGGGGCGTGCAGCTCGGAGCAGTCGTAAAGAGGCACTGAGATTAGTGGCTGCGGGTCGTCGAAAATTGCCGATCAATAGGGGGCGGTGCGGCGTTCGAAGGTCAGCGGATTGAAGTCATGCAGTTGCTGTAGTGCGGTAATGCCGTCATCAGTTAGCGTGCCGGTCCACAGGCTTCCAGCTTCCGCCCATACGAGCCTGGTGCCGTCCACGTCGGCCCATTCCCATTGCGGCTGTGGGAGGCTGCGGTTGCGTTGCGAATGCACTAACTCATGTTCGTCCCAGTAGCAGCCCTTCCCAGCCGGACTGCCAACTTGCGCATGGGCGTATTTTCGTAACACCCACCCGTTTGCAAACGGCTTTTCGAACACCTCGCATTGATCCGTGACGCCGGCCGAGAGCTGTTCACGTAACGTCCAACCGTCTCGCAGCAGGCGAGGGTAATACACACCGAGACATTCTCCACCTCGACCGCCGATGGGTTGATAGGCGTCGTCGTGTTGGAGGTGTGTCGAGTTGCGTCCTTCCCAGTGGCAGCCGTATCCGTTCAGCCAATAGTGTGAGTTGTCGAGAAACAGACCGCCGCCTTGCCAGCAGTCGCCTTTAGGGAAAAAGGCTAAGGCTTTTAAGTACGGTGCGCGCGAGATGGCCGACCAGGACCCCTGTGACAGTTCCTGCCATTTGCCGTCCAGCGCGAAATAGAGCAGATGCGTGCCGTCTGGTGAGAGGTCGCAGCGCCGTTCGTAGATCCGCCCTTTGAACCACTGTCCGAGAGTGAAACGGTCGGTTCGCCGGTCCCACAAGAGCGTACAGACGTGTCGCGATGGGCCTCGTCGGATCACGACGCCAAAGGGGGCGTCCCGAGCGAGCAGGACATGGAGTCTGGCAGGAAAGGCGGGCATCCTTGTGAAAGTCTAGCACGCACTGGGCGACTGACGGGGAAGCGGCGGGCCCGCCTCCTCGTTGCAACGTTGATGATGATATGAGGTGTTACTTCGGTGTGACCACCGTGATGCCTGGCGCGGGGACGCTCAGGTTGCTGGTGTCGTTTGGGTCGACCACGACGGGAGCTTGTCCAGGCCCTGCGGGAATGCTTCGGAGCAGCCCGCCGATGGCTTCGTTGGTTTCGACGTATAGCGGCACGCTAAACGCGCCCATGACAAGTTTCTCAGTCAATCCGACGGCCATGCCTCCGATAAGGTCGTTCGAGGTGCTCCGATCGTGGCGCTCGATCCAGCCCGCTTGAATGGGAGTGCCGAACAACGGAGGCAGTTCTTGCGAGCTGTCGTCGAACATGGCGCCCAAGGCTCGCCCTCCAACGCCGCCCGAGGACTTGATGATCCCCAGTCCGTTGGACCAGACGGTCTCGCCGGTTTTGCAGTTCACGAGTTTTGCGCGGAGACGGATACGTTTCTCCGTCAGGCTGTGACTGAAATCTTCCAGCGAGCCGTACAGCACGCCGTCCACCCCGAGCGTTTCGCCCAATTGCTGCGCCGTCACCATATCGAACTGCTTCCCCAAGCTGATGCCCATCTGATCTTTCAGCATGAGGTCGGTGTCAGGGAGCGGCTTCACGACATAGGCGTGCTGCACCATGGCGTCGGAAATGTATTTTCTCACGTAGCCTGGCGCGTCGACGTCGTTGGTGTTGTTGACGAGCTGGAGTACGGCGATCTGGCGGAGCGGATTCGACGGATTGGGCGTGACCGTCTGTACGGGAAGGCCTAAGCACCCGGTGAGCGCGAGCCCGACCAGCACGTGACAAAGGCCGACGGGCTTACGAGTCAGTGTGCGCGCCGTTGTTACGGCGAGTGGGGCAATGGTTTCGCGAACGAGGTGGAGTGAGCGCATCGTGAATCTGCTTCCTGCGTTGAACGTGAGTAGCAAGGCCTCGAGTAGAGAGTTCTGTCGAACCTCTGGGCCGTATGAACCTGCCGTGCTTTCTAAGCGCTTCGACCGGGCCAGGCGTGGTCATATCATGCATGAGGAGTACGGCAAGAGCAGTGCCAATCGCAAGGGAGAGTCCTCGGTGTCGCTGCAACCAATATCGGCGCATATCGGCCTGGCGCGAAGTTCTTACAGCACGATACCGCGACGGCCTGCTCGGTATCGAATCGGATACAGCGCAATTGTAATTGGATACAAACACATCCGTGAGTCGTGGGGACTGCATCGGTTATTTTGAATGAAGGAATTTCTGCTCGACTGCCCTGGGGGTAAGTCACGAGGGCTCAGGAGCGTGGCAGGGCTGTTCATCTTGGGGGTTGTTATGGTCACTTGTAGGTGAGTTACGGAGGAAGCAATGCAAGACGATTACTTATATGGGTACGGGCAGGAAGTGCGAATCGTAGATTCTGCCCCGGAGGGAATGTGTCCTGGCCAACGTGGCTCTGTCTGTGGCATGCGAAAGGAGAATGCGCGCGCACTGTATTTGATTGAGTGTAGCGATGGGTGCGCCATGGAAATCTCCGAGGAATTCATTCTGGGCTGATAAGGTTCATATTGAGACCCAACTGAATTGGGCAGGTGCATTTCTCTCTGTATCGCCGCGCCACGCGCGCGGCGCTCGCCTTGACGCATTTCTTTTGGCTCTGTTAGACTCCGCCCCTTACGGCCAAGCACGGTCGGACTGTCACTCTAAATGTCTGAATTTCTGTACTAAAAGGACGAGGCAACACCTATGCGGCTCACCCATTTTTTCGGCGATGGCGTGGATGACGGAGCGTGGCGGAGATTGACCGTGCAGGGATCCGACGAATGGGGCGCGGGCGAAGCGTCGCCTGCGGAAGAACTCCCGCCGGCGCCGGCCAATGTGAAGGTGCAGCCGGGAAATGGCCGCATTCTCCTCACCTGGGACCCGGTCGACGGGGCCATGTACTACAACGTCTACTACGGCACCACGAAGGGCGTGCAGGTCAAGCACTCCGAGTTGACGCGTCCGATTGCCGGGCCGAGCGATTTCAAAACGACCATCGGCATCAAAAAAGAAAAATCCACCTGTATCGAAGGGCCGTCTTCGCCGTATCTCCATGAAGACCTCGCGAACGGCACCTGTTACCACTATGTGGTGACCGTCGTGACGGAGCAGGGCGAAAGCCCGGAGTCGCAGGAAGTCATGGCGATTCCGTCGCCGTACCTCGTGGCCCAGATCTTCGGCTGCGAAGGGGTAGATGACGGCGAATTTAAGTCGCCGACGGGACTCTCCCTCGATAAAGACGGCCATATCTATGTGGCCGACACGGACAATCACTCCATCCAAAAATTCGACAAGACGGGCAAGTTCCTCGCGCGCTGGGGCGACGACCCAGGATCCGCAGAGGGCAGCTTCTACTATCCACGCGGGTTGGCCTGCGGGATCGACGGCGAGTTGTTCGTGGCCGATAGCGGCAACAACCGTATCCAGAAGCTCGACGGCGAGGGCAACTACCTCCACACGTGGGGCAAATTCGGCTTCGCGTGGAAGGGCGCGGACATCGGCCGCTTCGATGTGCCCTGGGGTTTGGCGACGGATCGCGAAGGGAACGTCTACATCAGCGACACGAGCAACGCGCGTGTCCAGAAGTTTACGCACGACGGCACGCCGCTGTTGAAGTGGGGCCGCGACGGCAGCTTCGACGGCGCGTTTTTCTATCCGCGCGGGATCGCCGTGGACTTTGTCGGCAACATCTATGTCGCGGACGAGGGCAATCACCGCATCCAAAAGTTCGACGCGCGCGGCAGCTTCCTCACGAAGTGGGGGCGCGAAGGCACGGCGCCCGGGCAATTTAAGTCGCCTTGGGGCGTGGCCTGCGATGCGCTCGGCCATGTGTATGTCGTCGATCAGAGCAATCACCGCATTCAGAAGTTCGACGGCAACGGCACGTTCCTCTGCGCCTGGGGCAACCGCGGGTTGACGGACGGGCAGTTGAATTTCCCCTCCGGCATTGCGATCGACAAGGAAGGGCACGTCTACGTCGTCGACAGCGGCAACAACCGCATCGTGAAGTACGTGCCGACGGAAGAAGAGTTGAATCGGTCGCTCAAGGCGGCGTCCACCGAGCAGCGCGACGCGAGCATTCCGCGTGGAGTCGCGGCGAAAGCGGGCGACACGGAAGCCACGATCGGGTGGCTCGAAGTGCCGGGCGCGATCTCGTACAACCTCTACTTCTCGACCAGCGAGGGCGTGGACAAGCAAGCCGGCACGAAGATCGAAGGCGTGGGAAATCCCTACGTGCACACCGGCCTGACGAACGACGTGAGTTATTACTACGCGTTGGCGGCGGTCTACGAAGGCGATGCGGAGAGCGGACTCTCCGAAGAAGTCACGGTGACGCCGATCCTCATCGACATGACGGCGCCGCAGAATCCGTACGCCGTCCTCAATCACGGCGCGTTTATGTCGAACACGCCGGATGTTGTCGTGACGATTTCCGCGAACGACGTGGACTCGGGTGTCGCGGCCTACTACATCTCCGAAAATCCGATGGCGCCGACGGCGGGCACGCCGGGCTGGGTCGAGGTCGATCCGATCATCAAGTTCGGCGCGACGATCCCGTTTGTGTTGTCGCCGGGCGACGGGCCGAAGACGATTTATGTCTGGTTCAAGGACGTCGGGCAGAACGTCTCGGTGCCGGCCAGCGCCGGCATCCTGGTCAATACGTCCGGGTACCTCTGCGTGTCGAAGTGGGGCAAGCCGGGGCGCGGCGCATCGCTGTTGCACGGTGGCGAGTTCCTGGCGCCGTTGTACGGTGTGGCGATCGATCAGCAGGGCGCGTTGTTCGTCGTGGACAACGGCAACAACCGCGTGCAGAAGTTCGACAACGCCGGCAACTTCATCATCCTCTGGGGCGCGTTCGGCTCGGCCAACGGCAACTTCCACAATCCGACCGGCATCGCCTGCGATGCGAAGGGCGATGTGTGGGTGGTCGATACGAACAACCATCGCGTGCAGAAGTTCGACGGCAAGTTGGGTGGCTACATTATGAAGTTCGGCTCGCGCGGCAACGGCGAAGGCCAATTCAACGCTCCGTGGGGCATCGCCGTGGATCGCGTCCGCGGCTACATCTACGTCGTGGACAGCGCCAACTTCCGCGTGCAGAAGTTCGATATGGCGGGCGAGTTCATCATGTCGTGGGGCAGCTTCGGCAACCACGACGGGCAGTTCTACTTCCCGCGCGGCATCGCCGTCGACGAGACGGATGGGTTGGTCTACGTCGTCGACATGGGCAACCACCGCATTCAGAAGTTCGATACGAGCACGAACGTGTTACCGCAGCTCATTACCAAGTGGGGCGGCAGTCCGGAAGCCGGCCACGCGAGCAGCGCGTTGGCGCAGGAAGCCGGACAGTTACGCAATCCGTGGGGCATCACGGTGGACGTCAGCGGCGATGTGTACGTGAGCGACACGGGTAACCACCGGATCGAAAAGTTCGACCGCGAAGGCAACTTCATCACGCAGTGGGGCGGTTTCGGAAACGGCAGCGGCCAGTTCAACTTCCCCTACGGCGTGGCCGTCGATGCACGCGGCAGCGTGTTCGTCGTGGACAGCGCGAATACGCGCGTGCAGCAGTTCATGCCGGCGGAAGAGGGCGAAGAGCGGTTGCGTGACGAAGCGGAGAATACCGCGGCGCTTACCGACGCCGGGGCCGTGAAGTAAGCAGGACGGGCGATCCGAGGGGATCGTGACGATCATCTAGTTTCGAGATCGACGAGAGGGGACAGCGGCGGCATGTTGGAAGAAGAAACCAGGATGGGGTTGACGTTCGACGACGTAGTGCTGGTGCCGGCGAAGTCGAGCGTGTTGCCGAACGAGGTCGAGACCAAGACGGCGATCACCGCGCGCGTCTCGCTCAATATCCCCGTCCTCAGCGCCGCGATGGATACCGTGACCGAGTCGCGGTTGGCGATCGCCATGGCCCGGGAAGGCGGCATGGGCATCATCCACCGGGTGCTCTCTCCGGCGGATCAAGCGGCGGAAGTCGATCGGGTGAAAAAGTCCGAGAGCGGGATGATCCTCGATCCCGTGACGATTGCGCCCGATAAGACGATCCGCGATGCGCATCAGTTGATGGCGAAGTATCGGATCTCCGGCATTCCCGTCACAAAAAACAAAAAACTCGTCGGCATCCTGACGAACCGCGACCTGCGGTTCGAGTCGCGGTTGGATCTGAAGGTCTCGCAGGTCATGAAGCGCGAGAAGTTGGTGACCGCTCCCGTCGGCACCACCTTGGAGAAGGCCCGCGAGATTCTGCACGAGCACCGTATCGAGAAGCTGCCCGTGGTGGACAAGCAGGGCGAGTTGCGCGGCTTGATCACCATTAAGGACATCGAAAAACGTATCAAGTATCCGAACGCCTGCAAGGACGAACATGGGCGTCTGCGTGTCGGCGCGGCCGTCGGTGTCGGGCCCGATACGGAGCAGCGCGTTACGCTGTTGCGCAAGTCGGGTGTGGACGTGGTGGTAGTCGATACGGCACACGGCCATTCGCAAGCCGTCATCGATACCGTGAAGATGATCAAGCGGAAGTATTCCGACCTGCAGGTCATCGCCGGCAATATCGCCACGGCGCACGGTGCCAAGGACCTGGTCGATGCGGGTGCGGATGCGTTGAAGGTCGGTGTGGGCCCAGGGTCGATTTGTACGACGCGTATCGTGTCCGGCGCGGGGATGCCGCAACTGACGGCCATCGCCGATTGCGCGAAGGTCGTGGCGGGAACCGGCGTGTGCATCATCGCCGACGGCGGGATCAAATTCTCCGGCGACGTCACCAAGGCGTTGGGGGCCGGCGCATCTGCCGTCATGATCGGCAGCCTCTTGGCCGGAACGGAAGAGTCGCCGGGCGAAACCGTCCTGTACCAAGCACGGACCTACAAGGTCTATCGCGGCATGGGCAGCATCGGTGCGATGGAGCGCGGAGGCAAGGATCGGTACGGGCAAGCCGGTCGACCCGAATCGAAGTTGGTGCCGGAAGGCATCGAAGGTCGCGTGCCGTACAAGGGCGCCTTGGCGCAGGTGATCTACCAGCTCGTCGGCGGCCTGCGTTCCGGCATGGGCTATTGCGGCTGCCGGACAATCCCGGAGCTGCAGCAGAACGCGCGCTTCATTCGGCAGACGGTTGCAGGGTTGCGCGAAAGCCACGTGCACGACGTCATCATCACGAAAGAAGCGCCGAACTACCGGATGGATTGGGAGTGATCTGTCGCGATCGGGGCCTAGTGCGTCGGTAGCCGTTCCACCGCCTCCTCTCTCTCCCGCTCGGTTCACGAATTTCGACTCACGAGTCACGAAACCATGGAACTTTGGCACGACCGCATCATCGTCCTCGACTTCGGGTCGCAGTACACCCAACTCATCGCCCGCCGCATCCGAGAGGCCCAGGTCTATTCGCAGATTTTGCCCTGCACGACGCCGCTCGCGACGATCCTCAGCCATAAGCCGCGCGGCATCGTCCTGTCCGGCGGCCCGTCGAGTGTGTACGAAAAGAAAGCGCCGATGGTGCCGAAGGCGATCTTCGAGCAGGGGGTACCCGTCCTCGGTATTTGCTACGGCATGCAGTTGGTCACGCATCGACTCGGCGGCCGGGTCGCCAAGTCGACACATCGGGAATTCGGCCGCGCCGAACTCACCATCGACGACCACTCCGGCATTTTCCATAAGGTGGGCACGTCCGGCTCCGCCGGCTCCACGGTGGTGTGGATGTCGCACGGCGACCGCATCGAAAAAATGCCGCCCGGTTTCCGCGCGATCGCGCACACGAGTAATTCGCCGATTGCGGCGATGAAGTGGGAAGACGACGCGCACCGTATCTATTGCCTCCAGTTTCACCCGGAAGTTGCGCATACGCCGGAAGGCCCCACGATCCTCACGAACTTCGTGCACGAGATCTGTGGCTGTCGGCCGACCTGGACGATGCAGTCGTACGTCGAAACGGCCGTGCAGCAGATTCGCGAGCAGGTGGGCAAAAGCCGCGTGCTCTGCGCGCTGAGCGGCGGGGTGGACTCGTCAGTGGCGGCGGTGTTGACGCATCGCGCGGTCGGCGATCAGCTGACCTGTGTGTTCGTCGACAACGGCGTGTTGCGCGCGGGCGAGCGGCAACAGGTCAAGGAAACCTTCGCCGAGCACGAAAAGCTGAACTTACGGATCGTCGACGGGACCAAGTCGTTCCTTGGCGCCTTGAAGAACGTGACGGACCCGGAGCGCAAACGTAAGATCATCGGCCGGACGTTTATCAAACATTTCGATATCGAAGCGAAGAAACTCAAGGGCATCACGCACCTTGTGCAAGGGACGCTCTATCCCGACGTGATCGAGAGTGTGAGCTTCAAGGGACCGTCGGCCACCATCAAGTCTCACCACAATGTGGGCGGCCTTCCGGCGCGGATGAAGTTGAAGCTCATCGAACCCCTGCGCGAATTGTTCAAAGACGAAGTGCGCGCACTCGGTAAGGAGTTGGGATTGCCGGACGAGATCGTCTGGCGGCAACCGTTCCCCGGCCCTGGCCTGGCGATTCGTGTGTTGGGTTCGGTCACGCCGGAGCGCTTGGCCATTTTGCGCGGGGCCGAAGCCATCGTCGCGGAGGAAATCCGCGCCGCCGGACTCTACCGAGAAATCTGGCAGGTCTTCGCCGTGTTGTTGCCGATCCGGACGGTCGGTGTGATGGGCGATCAGCGGACGTACGAGCATGTCGTTGCCGTGCGCGCCGTCACGAGCGTGGACGGCATGACCGCCGACTGGGCGAAGATTCCCAACGAGGTGCTCGGCCGGATGTCGAATCGCATCATCAACGAAGTGAAGGGCGTGAACCGCGTGGTCTACGACATCAGCTCGAAACCGCCGGCCACGATCGAATGGGAGTAAGTCGCGTCTGGTCCGCAGTAGGGCGGCAGCGCGAGCGATAACGACTCGATGGAAGTACGACTGCAAAAAGTGATCGCCGACAGTGGGCTGGCCTCGCGCCGGAAGGCCGAGCAGCTTATTGCGCAGCATCGTGTGACGGTCAACGGCGCGGTCGTCTCCGAGCTCGGGACAAAGATCGATCCGGCGAAAGACCATGTGAAAGTAGACGGGCGCCACATTAAACCGGCGCCGCCGCATGTCTACGTGATGTTGAACAAGCCGAAGGGCTTCGTCTCCACGATGCACGATCCCGAAGGGCGCGTGACGATCGCCGACCTCTTGGACGGCGTCAAAGTCCGTGTGTTCCCTGTCGGGCGCCTCGACTTCGACAGCGAAGGGTTGGTGTTGTTGACCAACCACGGCGAGTTGGCGCAGGCGCTCCTGCATCCGCGTTTCCACGTGCCGAAAACCTATTTGGTGAAGGTGAAGGGCGTGCTGACGGACGAGGAGATTCGCCAACTAGAACGCGGTGTGCGCCTGGACGACGGGGTGACCAGCCCGGCCGTCGTGAAAAAAGTTCGAAAGGCGGAGGCCAATTCCTGGATCGAAATTACGATCCACGAGGGCCGCAAACACCAAGTTAAACGTATGTTCGAGGCGGTGCGGCATTTTGTGCTGAAACTCGTCCGCGTGCGTATGGGCCCGCTGACGCTCAGCAACGTGCCGCTGGGACAATATCGATATTTGACGGATCGGGAAGCCAATGCGCTGCGCGATGTGTTGCGCGAGGCGACGACCGACGAACGGGAGCAGCCGCGCACCGCAGGCACGCGGGCCAAACGGTCGCCGGGCGGCGCGGCACGACCGCCGGGTCGAGGACGAAAAGTGATGTCAGTGCGAAAGGCGCTCGCGCGATGAAGATACGGACGCACCACTGTGGGGCACTCAATCGGTCGCATGTCGGGCAGCGTGTGGTGCTGAACGGCTGGGTCCATCGCCGCCGCGACCACGGCAACGTGATGTTTCTCGACTTGCGCGATCGGTACGGGCTCGCGCAGATCGTGTTTAATCCCGAGATCCATCCCGCGTCGCACGAGCAGGCCGGTGTACTGCGGAACGAATTCGTCGTGGCAGTGAGCGGCATCGTGTCCGCGCGCCCGGAAGGCTCCGCGAATCCCGCACTCTCCACCGGCGAGATCGAGGTGTTGGTCGACGCGCTGGAGATTTTGAACGAAGCCAAGACGCCGCCGTTTTTGATCGAAGACGACGCGGTCATCACCGAGTCGCTGCGTTTGAAATATCGCTTCCTCGACCTCCGTCGGCCGATGATGCAGCGGCTCATCCGGATGCGCCACGAGATGGCGCAGCATGTGCGGCGCTTCCTGAACGACGAGAATTTCCTCGAAATCGAAACGCCGATCCTGACGAAAAGCACGCCGGAAGGCGCGCGCGACTACTTAGTGCCGAGCCGCGTGAACGCCGGGGAGTTTTTTGCGCTGCCGCAGTCGCCGCAGCTCTTCAAGCAGATCCTCATGGTGTCCGGGTGTGATCGTTATTATCAGGTCGCCCGCTGCTTCCGCGACGAAGACCTGCGGAACGACCGGCAGCCGGAATTTACGCAGATCGACATCGAGATGTCGTTCGTCGATCGCGAGCAGGTCATGTCCACGATGGAGCGGATGATCGCCGGCGCGTTCAAGGCCGTCGGCGGGGTGGAATTGCCGACGCCGTTCCCGCGGATGACCTATGCCGAGGCGATGGGGCGCTACGGATCGGACAAGCCCGATCTGCGCTTCGACATGCCGCTCTACGACATGACGGCGTTTGCGACGACGACCGAGTTTAAGGTGTTCCGCGAGGCGGCCACCAAAGGCAAGATGGTGAAGGCGCTGATCGTCAAGGGCGGCGCCACGATGACGCGTAACCGGATCGACCAACTCGGCGAGACCGCGCGGAGCTTCGGCGCCAAGGGGCTGGCGTGGCTCAAGATCACGCCGGAGGGGCAACTCGATTCCGTGATCGCGAAGTTCCTCGACGCCACGGCGTTTTTTACCGCGCTGCCGCAGGCGAAGCCCGGCGACCTCATCCTGTTCGGCGCGGATACTTCGGCAGTCGTGCACGATGTCCTCGGGCGCATTCGCCTGCTGCTAGGTGAAGAACTGAACCTCATCGACAAGACCGCGTGGAAACCCCTGTGGGTGACGGAATTCCCGCTGCTCGACTATTCGGAAGAAGACAAGCGGTACATCTTCATGCACAATCCGTTTGCCGGGCCGATGGATGAAGACCTCCCGTTGCTCGAGTCCGAGCCGTTGAAGGTGCGGGCGAAGGCCTACGACATGGTCCTGAACGGCAGCGAAATCGGCGGCGGCAGCATCCGTAACCACCGGCGCGATGTGCAGTTGAAGATCCTCGACCTGCTCGGCATCGGCAAAGAGCAGGCGCAGCAACAGTTCGGCTTCCTGCTGGATGCCTTGGAGTACGGCGCGCCGCCGCACGGCGGCATCGCGTTCGGGCTCGACCGCCTGATCATGCTGTTGGGCGGAGGAGAGTCCATCCGCGACGTCATTCCGTTCCCGAAAACGCAAAAGGCGCAGTGTCTGATGACACAGGCGCCGTCGTCCGTCACGGCCGCGCAGTTGAAGGAATTGGCGATCAAGTTGGACCTGCCGCTGTAAGCGGTCGAGCCGACAGCCTCCTATGGACAGGACCGAGTCTTCACATCGAGTGTCGCGCGGCTGGTCGTTGGCGGCGACGCTCCTCTGTGCGATGGCCCTTTCCGCCTGTGCCCAACGTTCCCCAGCTGTTCCATCTGAATTGGCCGCTCGCGTCGATGCGTCGCTGACCTTCGAGCACCTCGTCGCGAATCCCGACGGCGCTCAGCAGAAGCTTGTGGTGCTCGGCGGCGAATTACTGCGTGCCACTCGATTCTCCCACGGTACCGAGCTCGAAATCCTCCAACTCCCGTTGAACGACAATCTTGCGCCGGCGGCGCCGCGTGTCGCCTCGCAGGGCCGGTTTCTCGCGCTGGATCCGGGAGGTCGCGATCCCGCCACGTTGGTCGTCGGTATGCCGGTGACGCTCGTCGGCGAAGTGACGGGGATGCGCGAGGGGCGGTTAGACGAAAGCACCTACCGATTTCTCACGATCACGATGCGATCGCTGCATGCGTGGGATCCCAGAGCCATGGAGCCGACGCCGCGTGTCCGCCCGTCGGTCGGATTTGGAATGGGCATGGGCACGGGGATGGGTGGGATGCGCGGCGGGGGCGGCATCAGCATCGGCACCGGCTTCTAACCGGTATCGCCTCTGGCCATTATCTTAGCAACAGATCCGATACCCTGTGCAGACGAATACCGCACCCATTCTCGAATTGCGCGATGTCACTGTGTCGCGTGGCGAGCAGATCGTCTTCGACCGCCTGACGTTGACCTTGACGCAGGGTGAGCACACGGCGATCCTCGGCCCGAACGGCTCGGGGAAGTCGACGCTCCTCAAGTTGCTGTCGAACGACCTGCATCCGTGGCCGGACGATCAGGCGGTCTTTCGTCTCTTCGGCCAGGACCGGTGGAACGTCTGGGATCTGCGGGCGCACCTCGGGATTGTTTCCCACGATCTGCAGCGCGACTACGACGGCAGCGCCACGGTGTCGGAGGTGCTGCTCTCCGGCTTCTACGCCAGCAGCGGCGTCTATCCGCATCAATCGTTTTCAGCCGTGCAGCGGACGCGCGCGCATCAGGTGGCGCAGGCGGTGGGTGTCGTCCATCTACTGAATCGGCTGTACGTGACGCTTTCGACCGGCGAGCAGCGGCGGTGTCTGCTTGGGCGCGCGTTGGTCCATCGGCCCAGCGTTCTGATTCTGGATGAGCCGACGAGCGGCCTTGATCCGCGTGCTGCGTCGATCTACCTGGAACACGTACGTGACCTGATGGCGAAGGGCACGACGGTGGTGATCGTCACTCATCACGTGCACGAAATTCCGCCGGAGACGCACCGGGTGATTCTGATGAAGGAGGGACGGATCTGGGCGGATGGCCGCCGAGCGGACATGCTGACCAGTCAGCGGCTCAGCGAACTCTACGAGACGCCGCTGGAAATGATTCAGGCAGGTGGCTACGTCTACGCCGTACCGAAGGGACAAACGTCGAATTGATCGACGTTCGCAATACTGAGCACTGAGCCTCCAGCACTTCTTTTTCGCTCACCCCGGATCTTTTTCCAGTCCTTGAATAAACGTATCGGCTTCGGCGATCGAGCGGTTCATGTCCTTCACCAACTGATCGACCTGCGCGTCGACCTTGACGAGTTCGCCCTTCAACGCGCTCAGGGCCCGCGCATTTAAATTGTGCTTCAGGTACAGGACTTGGTCGCGTAGCGGACGCAGCACCGGGTCGATGCGCTGCTCGGCCTTCTTCATTGCGCCGACCATGACGCCGTAACGCGCCTTAGTCTGGGTATACTTTTCCTCGCTTTTGCGACGCAGCTCCTTGCTCGAATACTGATCCAGCTCTGTCTTCCATTCGCTGAAGAGTGCATCGCCGACCGACTCGACGTCCGCGATGCGCTTGTGAACGGCGGCCGCCTGGTCCTCGCTGCTTTCCAACTCGCTGTTGAGTTTTTTATAGGTCGCTTCCAGGTCGCCGCCTGAAAAATTGACGACCTTGCCGAATTGTTCGAGTGCGCTTTGAATTTCCTGCTTGGCTTCTTCCTGCGCGTCTCGTGCAGCCTTTACGCGGCTACTGAGGATGTCGCGCTTGGCGTAGCCCATTTTTTCCATCGCGCCCATGTACATCTTGTCGCAACCGGACAGGCCGGTGACGAGCGGAAAGGCGAGCGTCAGAGCGAGACCCCATCGGAGCGCAGCAGAAACAGACATCGTCAAAACCTCATCAGTGAATATCTGGGTGTGGTCGTGTAGTTACAGCGAGCGTGCTTCAAAGGTATCGCATGCGTTCGGATCGCCGGTCTCCAGGCCGCGTCGCAACCATTGCACACGTTGTTGCGAGGAGCCATGTGTCCAGCTTTCCGGGCGGACGGTGCCGGATGACTGCCTTTGCAAGCGGTCGTCGCCGATGGCCGCAGCGGTTTTTAGCCCTTCTTCAAAATCGCCTGGCTCGATGATGCGGTGCGAGGCATTGGCGTGGTGCCCCCAGACACCGGCTAAACAGTCGGCTTGGAGTTCCATCCTCACCGAGAGTGCGTTGGCTTGCGCCTGCGGTAACTGTTGTTGGCGTTCGGTAACTTGGCGTGCAATGCCCAACAGGTTCTGAATGTGGTGGCCGACTTCATGAGCGATGACGTACGCGGCGCCGAAGTCGCCACCCGCACCGAATCGCCGCGAGAGATCGTCGAAGAATGTCAGGTCGAGATAGAGCTTGCCGTCGACCGGACAATAAAAGGGCCCGACGGCCGACGGGGCCGTTCCGCAGCCGGATTGGACCATCTGCGTGAACAGGACCAGGCGCGGCTCTTCGTAGGCCTTCCCCATGCGCTGAAAAATCGCGCGCCAGGTGTCTTCCGTATTTGCGAGCACGACGGAGGCGAACCGTCCGAGGCTATCGTCTGGTGGTTTGCCAGGCCTGGTCGGTTCGGACGGTGCGGGTGCTTCGATCAACGACCCTCCGCCGCCTTGGAGCATGTCCAACAGCTGAAGGGGATTCTGTCCGAGCAGCAGGCTCGCGACGAGGACTAATAACAGCGTGCCGCCGCCAATGGCGACGCCAGGACCGCCGGGCATCCCCCGACGATCTTCGATGTTACCGCTTTCCCGCTGCCCGTCCCAACGCATGGTACGCCTTTCTGAGGGAGTCGGAGAATGTGGATGCGCACCGGATCAAACCACATTCACGGTGGGTCTTCAAGCGTCGGGTCGGATGGGATGGCGGACGCGGTGCGTCCGGCATGCATGGCTGCGACGGTCTTCAGGCCCAGGCGGCCCAAGCGGCTGGTGCGCCGAATAGCGTGGTATCGGCGGGAGTATCGTCCGCATTGCACGCGGCGGGAACGGAGTGGTAGTAGGTCAGCGCGCGGATGTCATTGCTGATGGCCACACAGGTCATACCAGAGTGTTTAGGATGGCTCAATATGGCTAAGTCGATACGGGACCGCGGCGAGATGACCATCGTCCTCTATAAGCCCTATGGCGTGCAGTCGTGCTTCACCGATCCGGAGGGGCGTCCGACGTTGGCGGAATATGTGCGTGTCCCAGGTGTGTATGCGGCGGGTCGACTGGATGCGGATAGCGAGGGGCTGCTCCTGCTGACGTCGGATGGGGCTTTGGCGCATCGCATTACCGATCCTCGGCACAAGCTGCCGAAAGTCTATTGGGCACAGGTCGAACGTGTGCCGACGGAGGAGGTACTGCAGCAGCTTCGTCACGGTGTTGTGCTCGGCGATCGGCGGACGCGACCGGCGGAGGTGCGACTCTTGGTCGATGAGCCGGATTTGCCGCCACGAGCTGTGCCGATTCGATTTCGCAAGTCGGTACCGACGGCCTGGATCGAACTCACGATACATGAAGGGATGAACCGCCAGGTGCGACGTATGACCGCGGCGGTCGGCTATCCGACACTTCGCCTCGTACGTGTCGCGATCGGTCCGATACGACTAGGCACGCTCGCCCCCGGCGAATGGCGTTCGTTGACCAGCGACGAAGTGCGCGCCTTGCAGTAGCTCATTAATAGACTGCTTCTCTGTTGACTGGTGCCCATCGTGGTGTTCTTGTCGCCCATAGACTTCTTCCCGCTGGATAGCCATTCAAATGGTGGAAATGATGAGGGTGATAGAGTGATCTGCGAGCATTTTTTTGCACACGATCCGCTGAGTCACGTAAAATATGATCATGTATCCACGACTTCTGCGCTCCATCCTGATCTGCGCTCTTCTGGTGTTCTGTGTGGGATGTGACCAGATCACCAAAGATTTGGCGCGCCAGCAGCTGGCCTCCGCGCCGCCCATATCGTGGTTTCACGATATGGTGCGATTGGAATTTGCGGAAAATCCTGGCGCGTTCTTGAGCCTCGGGGCTGAGTTATCGGATGGGTTTCGCGTGGTGCTTTTTCAAGTGCTACCCGTTGTCTGGCTTGTGAGTGCACTCGCGCTTCTTGTCTGGTCGAGAAGTCTATCGCCAATTGTCCTTGTAGGTTGGACTCTTATATTGAGCGGAGGAATAGGAAACCTGTTAGATCGGTTGTTGAATCATGGTCGTGTGATCGATTTCATGAATCTCGGTATCGGTCCCATCCGTACAGGCATCTTCAATCTTGCTGACATCTTCATCACCGCCGGGGTTCTCCTGCTGTTGCGGCATGGTTTTCACCAGCGGGACAGCTCCAATTCTTTGTCGACGAGACATCTCTAGATAGGTTTCGAGAAATTGAGGCATTTATTTCTCGGGTACCTCCCACAGGCATGGGTAGCCTGAATCCTCTCATCGTCTTAGCAGGCTAGTTGTCGCGTCTTTTATGGCAGTGAATAGTCCTTCCTTGGTCTTGACCTGGTGCACCTGCACGATCAATTCGGCGCGCGGTGGGCAGTAGGGAAACTGGATCGGTTCCCTCGATTCGTGCATGCGCGCGATGATTGTGCGGTCGGGCCGTGTGTGCGGTCCCTCCATGATGATGATTTCGTCCTTCGCTTCCAGAATACAGGTGGCCTGATAGCCGAACTTGTCGTAGCGCGGTGCGTTCAAAAGGGTGACGCGTTCCTTGCCGGCCGCGTACACGGCGTGGCCGACGGCAAGCGGGTCGGAGGGGGCGAGTGGGTAGAGGAGTAACGGCAACGAGGCGACGGCAAGAAAGGCGAGGACAGCGGCAAGAAACGGGTACTTGATCGTGGTGGGTCTGTCGTCGTCCCGAAACATGGCAGAGGCGTCGGACCGTTGAGGGGGTTAACCTTTCGGCGCCTCGATCGTTTCCACGTCGGCCACGATCGTATGGTAGCCGGACGAACCATCCGGCATCGGGCGGGCGATGTCGGCAATTTGGCGGCGGCCCGACGCATCGGTGGCGCGCACCACGACCTGAAACTTACCGCGCTTCGGCGGTTGCCAGCGGTAGTTCCAAATCACCCACGAATAATTCGACATCGGTTGTTCGATCGTCGCCTGATCCCACGTGCGACCACCGTCGAAGCTGACTTCGACTTTCGTGATGGTATGCGGACCGCCGAACGCGATCCCGCGAAATACGCGCTCGGGACCGCGAATCGGCTGGTAGTGGCCCGGACTGTCGATACGGGAAAACACCTTAATGGTGCCGTCGTCCGTCCAGCCCTTGCGCTGCCAGTAGCCTTTGTAGTCTCCGCCGTAGATCTCGATTTCCGTGATCCACTTCACGTTCTTAATGCCGTAGAGGCCGGGGATGATCAGCCGAAGCGGGAAGCCGTGCTCCTTGGGGAGTTTCTCGCCGTTCATCAGGTAGGCCAGCATGGCGTTGTCTTGCAGGGCTTTCGCGATGGGGATGCTGTCGTCGTACCCATCGGCGCCGCGAAAGATGACGTCGCGGGCGAGCTCCTCGTCGAAGTGTGCGTCGAGCAGGAGCTGCCGTAGCGAAATGCCGCGCCAGACGGCGTTGCCGAGGCTGTCTCCGCCGGAGAGCGTATCGATGCACATCAAGGTCGAGACTTGATCGAAGGCGTCGCGGTTGAGGATGTCCCGCCAGCCCAATGTCAGCGGCGTTTTGACGTCGCCTTTGACATGCAGGCGCCATTGGTCCTGGTTGAGGTCTCGGGAAATGTTGAACGGGGAGTCCATGTAATTCACGACGTAGAACTTGTTGTTCGGCGTGATGTACGTGGTTTCTCGTGCCGGCATTGCGAACATACGTCCGAATACGGTGCCGACGGAATCGCAACCTCCCGTCAGTCCTGCGAGGGAGGTGAGTCCAGCCAGCTTCAATAGCGCGCGTCGACCGAAGGGCATCTGCG
>JAXLZC010000001.1:0-1080000 GCA_046351095.1 Nitrospiraceae bacterium | reverse complement strand
TCGATGTCGACTCATCGCATCCTGGGGCTGAAGCTGGTCCCAAGGGTTAGGCTGTTCGCCTATTAAAGCGGTACGAGAGTTGGGTTCAGAACGTCGTGAGACAGTTCGGTCCCTATCTGTTGTGGGCGCAGGAGAGTTGAGAGGGGCTTTCACTAGTACGAGAGGACTGTGAAGGACGGACCGCTAGTGTGCCGGTTGTCGTGCCAACGGCAGTGCCGGGTAGCTATGTCCAGTTGGGATAACCGCTGAAAGCATCTAAGCGGGAAGCCTGCCACAAGATAAGCTCTCCCGGGGCGTAAGCCCCCTAAAGGCCACTCGTAGACCACGAGTTTGATAGGCTGGGTGTGGAAGGCTCGTAAGAGCTGTAGCTGACCAGTACTAATCGGCCGTGCGGTTTAACATATACGGTGCTCCTGACAGACATGGGCTTCTGACACACACGAAGATCTATTCAATTTTCCCGGTGGCCATGCCGGAGGGGTCACACCCGTTCCCATCTCGAACACGGAAGTTAAGCCCTCCAGGGCCGATGGTACTGCCGCTGTGAGGCAGTGGGAGAGTAGGACGCTGCCGGGATTAAAAAAGGCCCGCTGATCGAAAGGTCAGCGGGCTTTTTGTTTTGCTGACCCTGGTCTGTTGTAGGATAGGCTTCGCCCTGGTGATAGATACACAATGCCGCTGCTGGGTGAGTAAAATTCTAGCTGCGCGTCTGTACCCTTGCCGATGCTGAGGTGCATATGAATCTCCTGGATCATAGACAATGCACGGCGCTCTCTCGCTGCTTCCGCGGAAAAATCTGCGACCAGTTGCTTGGCCGCCCGGGGAGGTCCGTTGCTAAAGGAGAACCAGTGTATTCCGTGGGCGAGTCGGCCCAGAGCGTGTTTTTCCTGCGTCGTGGACTGATCAAGCTGACTGCGGTGAACGAAGATGGGCGTGAACTCATTTTGCGCCTCCATCAGTCTGGCGATGTGTTTGGAGATCTCTGCCATTGCACCGGCGAACGTCGTGAATCGGCCATCGCAATGGAGGAAGTCGAAATCGTTGAGTTGCAGTTTGACGAATTTATTGCCCATCTACAGGCGAACCGTCCCGCTTTACTGCTCTTCTTGTCGAACGTCGCGCAGCAGTTGTCCTCTGCCTACGAACTGATTCAAACGCTCTCGTTCGATTCCACTATGGAGCGCCTGGTCCGCACCCTCATTCGATTGGCGGAAGAATTTGGTGAACCGGAGGGGGAGTGTGTGAAGGTCAGCCATCATTTTCGCCAAGACGAATTGGCACAAATGATCGGGGCACGTCGTGAAGTGGTCTCTACATTGTTGAATCGCCTGCGCGAGCAGGGGGCCATCACCTATGCCCGCAAGGACGGGCTCCTTCTCTGCCGCCACTCCTTGGAGCGGTGCCTGGCCGAATGCGGCGACACGCCTTCCCGCGTCTAACGCCGTTTCCAGTCTAATTTTCTTCGCACTGTTATCCCGCTAACTGACAGTCACGCTCTACGTCCCTATCCTTGCCGACAGGTGCACCGACCGCTCGTGGTCTGGGATCGGCATCTTGCGGGAAGGGGGGATGGGACGGACGATTTCCCACGGGCAGGTTTGGCGGTGCGGGTGTCGAAGGTATGGTCACCATGTCTGATGCAAGGAGTACAACGATGCGAAACAGTCTGAGCCTGTGCGCTGCAGTCGTGTTGGGATCGATGATGGTTGGATGCGCCCATGAGGCCGAAAAGGCGACGACCGCCTCGCAGATGGCGACCCAAGCGAGTCCGGCGAAGGTAGCCGCCACCAAGATGGCCCTCCGTGACTTGTGGCTTGGTCACATTCAGTCTATCCGCAATGTTGCCGTGGCCACGGTGGACAACAATACTGCGGCTCGCGAGGCGGCTGAGGGTGCTGTGGTTGCCAATGCGAAGCAAATTGCAGGGTCGATCGAGCCATTTTACGGGAAGCCGGCGTCCGAAAAGCTCTTCACGCTTCTCGCTGGGCACTATGCAGGGGTTCGTGAGCATCTAGATGCCACGGTGGCCGGCAATGCAAGCGGCCAGGAGGCGGCCGTCAAGCACATCACCGAGAATGCGGGGGAGATCTCGTCCTTCCTCAGCGGTGCCAACCCTAAGAATTGGCCGAAGGACGCGGTGATGGGATTGTTGGGCGCGCATGCGGCGCATCATATCCAACAGTTTCAGCAATTGAAGGCTGGTGACTACGTGCATGAGGGCGATACCTGGGCCGGCATGAAGTCGCACATCTATGTCGTGGCGGATACGCTGACGACAGGGCTTGCGGTACAATTCCCGGACAAGTTCTAATGCTGCTTCGGCAGCCGGGGCGATTCATTCCATACCCGGCTGCCGGTTTTCTGCAGAAAGTATCTTCAGTCAGACATCTGTGCTGGAAGAATCATGGCCCACTAGGGATCAAGCGCCCCTTGTTTCACGCCCATTGCTCCGTTAAGGTCACACCGTCGATCTGCACGAACACGATATCCGATCGACAGATGGTGTCCGTTCTCTCACGTACTAACTGGGAGGAAAAACGGTATGGGACTATTCAGTACAATCATGGAAAAACTCGGCCTCGGCGCAAAACCTGCCGCAGCCGCTCCTACTCCCTCGCCTGCGCCAGCCCCCATGGCTACCGCTCCCGCTAGTCCCGCTTCGGCGGCGCCGGCTGCTCCAAAAGCAATGACGGTGGTCGATGTGGTCGGGAAGCTCGAGGGGCTCGCGGCGAAGAGTACGCAAAAACTCAATTGGAAAACGTCGATTGTCGATTTGATGAAACTCCTGGGGTTGGACAGCAGTCTGACGGCCAGGAAAGAGCTCGCCACGGAGCTCGGGTGTCCGGTGGAGAAAATGGCGGACTCCGCACAGATGAATATGTGGTTGCACAAGACCGTTCTGCAAAAATTGGCAGCCAATGGCGGGAATATTCCGAAGGAACTGCTCTAGACTCTTAAAATGCGAAGCAGCTCTTCGGTGTCGATGCAGGGAACAGATGGGCGGTGAACAATAGCGGGTGAAATTATTTCTTTTCAGATTTCTTCGACGAAGTTGACGACGAGGCACTCTTGTCGGAGCCGGTAAGTTTTTGAAGGCCGGCTCCGATCGCCGCTCCGATTTTCGGGATTTCCTTCTCCACATTGTTGGCCGCTTGTTTCAGGCCGCGAGTCACATCTTCGACGGTCGTACCGCTTTTTTCTCCCCGCTGAGATTGCTGTTCAGTGGCGGATGCCATACTGCCCGTCAGTAACACCCACGCAACAAGAGCTATTTGCATTGTCCGCACAGGTGTCATGGGTAGCCTCCTCATGATTCAACTATAGCAGGAGGCTGCCGCACGGCCCTGGCATTGCTGGCCAATGCCGCAAGAGATGGGCTAAGATACGGCCCTAGCACCTCTCCTACGTGATACCCATGACGAAACCGCCTCCGAAGCCAGATCCCACTGAGTTGATTCGTACGCTGCATGAGCGGCCGCAGATGCCGCTCGCCGAATGGCTGCGTGCGCCTGCTCATGTTCACTACAAGGCCTATCGCATGAGCGACCCTCCGGCGCAGCGTCCGGCGAGTCGCCAAGAGTTCGTGGCGATGCTCGATGCGTATCAGGTGCCGAGTGAGGCGCGAGTCGTGCGTGATGGGTTCGGATATGGGGTAAAGGTGGCGCTGAGCGGCGACCGCCTGATCATCGTGTGGCAAGGGCACACTGAGTATTACAGCTACCAAATGTGGCATGTGCCTCCTAGGCATCACGCGCAGGTGGCGTTCGGGCCGATCACGTTTCCTGAGTATCGTCTTCCACAGGTCACACTCGGTACAGAAGTCTGCCGGTTGGATATCGTGCTGTCGACGGATCCCATGCCCGAGCACGATGCCTTACGCGAGGAGTTGCCGGGAACGATGATCTACGGCAGTCGTCTGCTCGATGCGGAGACGTCGGTGGTGACCACGTTTACGCACGATCAGTATGGTCGCGAGCGGTATCGAGTGAGCCTCGGTGGAAACCGCACTCGTGCCTCGCACTTAAAAGACATCGTGGACGGCCTGTTGCGTATCGAAACCTACTACCATTTGTTGTTAATGCAAAAGCCGCTGTTCTCTGCCGCGATCGATCGGGTGTATCAGTTCGAGCAGGTGCACATGAAGCAGCGGGAAATCATTACCTCACACATCGGTCGGGCAGGCTCCGCTGTGCTGGAACGGTGGCTCAACGGGCTTACCCAGGATTTGCTGAAAACGAATCGGTTGGCGGGCACCCTGCATTTCGAACTGTCGGCCTCGCTGCCGTACGATCGGATCGTGCACACCACACTTGCCGCCCTGGACGAGCGTCCAATGGAAACCTATCGCCCGATTTCGGACTACGTGTTAAGCGGCGTGACCGGTGTGGCAGAAGGGTATCAGCAGTTGCTGAAGCGGATCGATACGCTCCGAAGTGGATTTGAGGGAATCATCTCCATCATCCGTGCTCGTGTGGACCTGATGTTGGAGGCGCAGAACCTGGAGTTGCTGCGGAGTGTGGATCGGACGACAAAAAGTCAGGTCATCCTCCAGCACACGGTGGAAGGGCTCTCGGTCATCGTCATCGCCTATTACCTCAGTGGCCTCGCAAACTACATATTCAAGGGCCTCTACGAGATGGGCGTGATCAAGAATCCTGGGGTTGCCTCGGCGGTGTTTGTGCCGATTGCTATTGCCTTGGCGTTTTTTATTTCCTCGATGAGCCGTAAATATTTGCAGCGCAAGCTTGGGGGCGAAGGCGGGCATGGAGTCGAGCAGAAACCTACCACCGCTCCCGAGGCTGGTGCACAAGCGCCGACTGAGAGTGCGTAACCACTCGGGCAAGACCGAGAGGGTGACTGTTCTGCGTTGACCATTTCGTGTCGATCCGGCTAGGATGGAAAAATTGAGTGGTGAAAGAAGTGCGCTACCATAACAACACTGTCTTGACGCGGGGTTGTT
Organism: Nitrospiraceae bacterium; assembly: GCA_046351095.1. GTDB lineage: Bacteria > Nitrospirota > Nitrospiria > Nitrospirales > Nitrospiraceae > BQWY01. The sequence continues at coordinate 1,075,040 of JAXLZC010000001.1, read as the reverse complement.
GTTTCTCTGGCTGGTAGCTTTTTTATTGGGCGCGGTGCGAGTCGTAGGAAGGAGTTTGTACCATCATGAGCGAGAACGGGCAGGACACAGCGCAAAAACCGTGGACGCGTATTCCCAATGGCACGCTGGTGCGCCATCGTGAAGGTGGGCGCCAGGGCTACATCGATGGACTCACCGAGTTGGTCATCGGGCCGCTGCGTAATCCGGATGGTCGGACGCAATATCGTGTAAATATCGGAGAGGCGGAGCGCTTTCTCGCGGTGCAGGACGATTTGTTGATTCTGACGGACGACCAAGGGATGGTATTGATGCTGAAGCAGAAGCCGCCCTATCGGTCGTTGATCAGTACGCAGCTTCGGAATGCCTTTACGGCCGATCGGTTTGTCGTGCAGGCGTAGTTCCCCGACATCTCCCGCTCCATCCCGCGCCTACTGGCAGGGATGGAGCGGTTCAAACCGTACCCTACATTTCCTCGAATTCTCCAAGCGCGTAGCGTAGGAAATCCTGCGCCTGTTTGTCCGTCGACAAAAATTCGATGCCGAAGGTGTGGCCTTCCGCCCAACGCACTTGGGCCTTGTCGACCCAAAACCATTCGCTGCCTAATTCTTCCGACAACTGAATGTGCAGAATAATCTGTGTTCCCGGCACAACCGGATGGGAACCAGTCGCGCGGCCGCCGCGAACGGACAGGTCGCGCAGGACACCGGTAGCAAGGTAGTCCGGGCCGAAGTATCGGATGGCACTTTGATAGCCGGATCGAGGAGTTCGGCGGATCGTGAAAACTTTGTTCATAACAACCCCCGGGTGACAGTGAGCCGATAGGCCCACACAGTACCAAGGTCGTTGCCGTCACGACACCCTACAGGATGGGTGCCATCTTTTGGGGGGCTGTGCCAGCAGTGGTGCCGTCAGGCGGTGGCCTGTTCGCGATTCCCGTGGGCCGACATTGGTTTCTGGTGATGTAAGAGGGCGGGACCGAGCGGAAGCAACGCGTGGCCGGTAAAGGCCTGCGTCAACGTCCCGATGGCATGATAAAAGGCGATTAAGCCGACCACGATATGGCCGATGCCGGGAAGGGTCTCGCTGATAAAATCGAGGCGCGCGAGCGAGGTGACCAAAAACGTCAGGGTGATGATCACGTGCAGAAACGCCAACGTCGCATTGCGGTACGCGGTCAAATACACCATGACCAGCGAGAAGACGGTATACACCATATTGATCGGCGCGTAGAGCACCATATCAAAATGGAAGTTGGTGCTAGAGCCGAGTAATTTGGCGGTGCAAAGCGTCAGCCAGAGGAAGCCGTACATGGTCAAGGCGGTGCCGCCCAACTGCTCGTGGTAGCGGATATCAGTGATGCCGGCCAGGATTTGGACGACGCCGCCGAAAATCAGGGCGATGATGAGCGCCCCGACGCGATTGCGATCGGGTATCCAGCCGATTTGGGCAAATCCCAGTGTGAGCGCCCCTACCGCAAGTCCAAACAGTCCGATGGCTAATACGTCGATGCGTCTCGTTTGATCTTCAGCAGTCATCGGGCCTCCAGCCGGTTTTGTGTAGCAGGCGCGGACGAATAGGCGCGCAGGATGCTAAAGTTGCGCGCGAAATGCAACCGGCGGTGTTGCCCTCGGCGCAGAGATGTTCTGCGATATCGGTGCGACGCATCTATATTCGAAAGGAAGACAGTCATGGATCTGGAGTCATTTCGTGCAATGGTCACCAAATATCCCAATGGGTTTCTTGGGCGATATGGCCTTGGGAATCGACTACTCGAAGAGGGTGGTTCATTGGAGGAGGCGATCGAGCACTTGCAGGTCGCGGTAAAACTGGACCCCGTACATGTCGCGTCCCATTTGGCCTTGGGGCGCGCGCTCATCGGAGTAGGGCGGCGACAGGAAGCGGCGACCGTGTTGCAAGCGGGTATTGCCGCGGCGCAATCGGGGCGTTCGCACGGAGGGGGTGACCTGGTGCCGGAAATGCAGCGACTGTTAGGGCAGGTTCGAAGCTAGACTGCCGGTACGTTGCTGTAACAAATCTGCGTATTTGCTGCGGGCGGGGACGCTTCATTGTAGAGTGGGGCAAAAGGAGCGTCCCATGAAAGACTCGGTTGGCCTGAACCTCGAAGGCTCATTTCTCGATTTGCGGCGACATCCGCGCATCAGGATCGAGGCGCCCTTTGCTTGTGCGCTGGGCCGTAAGGGCTTCCGGTCCTGGTGGTCGCAGGACGAGCCGGAATTGGGCGTTGTGTTCGATGTGTCGATGCGGGGCGCCAAAGTCGTCACCGAGGCGCAGATCAAGCCTGGCGATCGGATGACGTTGAGCCTCAACCTGCCGAAGCAAGCTGCGCCGATGTTGGTGACGACGGCCACGGTACGTTGGGTTATGGGCCCGACCGTGGGGTTGGAGTTCTTAGATTTTTCGTCGGAAGCCGAATTCAGACTGCGAAAATTCCTCTCGCAGGTGACTGGAAAGGCAAGTAGCTCCTTGCTCGAGAAGCTTCCGTCCCTGCCTGCTAAGTAGTTTTCGTACTCTTCCCCTCGCGTTCGTCTCGAGTTTCACTCACACACCTGAATAGTCCCTCTGTGGCGCCGTCAGCATGCACGGGCGTACCCCGCTGCATGACCTCCTGCGGCTTCTAGCTGCGTGATGGCTATGGGGTTCTGTAGAGAAGAGGCGCTGCCCGCTCGACGGCTGTCGAGCGGGCGTGCGATCCGACGGGAGGTTACTTGATGGCGACGGCCTTCACTTCGAGATAGGTCGTCCCGCCTTGCAGGACCTTCGCAATACCGTCTTGCACGAGGGTCGTCATCCCGTCTTCCATGGCGGCCTTCAGCATCTCTTCTGTCTTAGCCTTTTGCTGAATCAGGCGCTTTATATTGTCGCTTCCTAACAGCAGCTCGTGGAGCGCGATTCGGCCTTTGAAGCCCGAGCGCGAGCACGTTTCGCAGCCTTTGCCTCGATACAGCTTGAACTTGGCGTCATAGGCGATCTTGATGTCGCGGTCCCACTGTTCGGGGCCGTAGGCCTTCCGCAATTCCTCGAATTCGCGTTCGTCCGGATGGTAGTCCTCTTTGCACTCCTTGCAGATGCGCCGTGTCAGTCGCTGGGCAAGCACGCCCAGCATGGCGTCGGCGAAGCTGAAGGAGTCGCAACCCATATCCAAGAGACGTGTGACGGTTTCGACCGAGCTGTTCGTGTGCAAGGTGCTGAGCACCAAGTGACCGGTCAACGACGCTTCGATGCCGATTTCCGCCGTCTCTTTGTCGCGCATTTCGCCGACCATGATGACGTCGGGGTCGGCGCGGAGAAACGCGCGCATGGCCTTGGCGAACGTGAAGTCGATTTTCGGCTGGACCTGCACCTGTCGTAAGCCGACTTGCGTGATTTCGACCGGGTCTTCGGCGGTCCAGATCTTGATGTCCGGGGTATTGATGAATCCCAGTACGGAGTGGAGCGTGGTTGTTTTACCCGACCCGGTCGGACCCACGCAGAGAATGATGCCGTAGGGTTTTTCCGCGATGTCTTTCAGCTCGCGGAGATTGCGCTCCGAAAAGCCCATTTTTTCCAAGGGCAGCGGTTCGCTGGCGGCCAAGATACGCATGACCACGTCCTCGTTATGGCCCGCTGTGGGAATGGTCGCGACACGGAGTTCAATTTCTTTGTTTTCGCCGAGCCGAAATTTGATCTTGCCGTCCTGCGGTTTGCGGCGTTCGGCAATATCCAGACTGGCCATGATTTTCAGACGCGAAACGATGGCACGGCGATAGCTGGGCGGAATCTTCATGTATTCGAAGCAGCTGCCGTCCACCCGGAAGCGCACCATGGTGTCGCGCTTTTCCCCGTATGGTTCAATGTGGATGTCCGAACAATTCATCTTATAGGCGTCGAAGATGATCTGGTTCGCGAGGCGGACGATGGCGCTGTCGTTTTCGTCAAGGCCGGTGCCTCCGGCCGCATCGGCCGCCGCTTCTTCCTGCCCTTCGTTGACGAGGTCGCCGAGAATGTCCGAGATGTTGCCGTCGCCAACGCTGGATTTTCCGCTGTCGCCGCCTCCACCCATGGCGTTGTTGAGGAAGTTGGTGATGTCGCGACGCAGGCTGACGGCGAAGCGGATGTTCAGACCGGGGAAGGTACGTTTGATGTCCTGCACACGGTCGAGATCGCTCGGGTCGTCGGTCAAGACTTCCACCGAGAGACGATCACGCTTGAGGGGCATCCAGTGGTGATTCTTCAAATAGTCGACGTTGAGATTTTTGAGCAGCTCGATGTCGACGATCGTGCGTTCGCTGTATTCGATGTACGGGCACTTGTAGAACTGACTGAGAGATTTCCCCAGGTCAAGTTTAGAGACTTTCAACTTGTCGATCAGCAGCGTTTCCATGTCCTGGCTTCCCTTGCGGGATTCGGCGAGGACGCCGTCCAGATCGGCTTGCGAGATGCGTCCGTTGCTCAGGATGTAGTCGTATTTGCTGGGGGCTTTCTTCCCGCGCTTCTTTTGGTTCTGGAACGCCACGCCAAGCGCCTTGGCGATTTCGGCGACGAATTCCTCGTCCTTCCGGGTAAACCGCGAGCCGGTCTTTTTATTCGATAGCTGAACGACACCCATCAGGTATTTGTTTTCCGCGACGATCGGGAAGGTCAGGACTTGCTTTGTATGAAAGCCGGTTTTCTTGTCGGAGGACGTGTCGAAGGTTAAGGCCGGATGGACGCCGGCCAGTTCGCCGGGATTGTATGCGTCGATGATGTTCACTGGCCGCAGATACTTTGCCGTAAACCCAGGTAAGGACTGTTCCGTAATGGGCCAGCGGGCGACGTCCGTGGCGTCAGACCCAGGGAGTTTTGCGTAGAGCTCCTTTTTGTCTTGATCGACCGTATACAAGGTCATGTCTTCGGCGTCGAAGATGCCGAGGATCTCCTTGTGGAGGTCGAGCAAGATTTCGTCGATATCCGCGGCGGCCGTAATTTTGGCGGACACTCGTTTGACGACCTCGGCCTGCTCCGCTTTTTGCTGTGCGAGCGCTGCGGGATCGAGAGTCGGCTTGAGGGGAGCAGTCATGGGGGACACCCAATCGTGTGGAGGTGAAAATCGAACGGACGCGTACCTGCCGCGGCCTCTGAGTAGACGTCCGGTTGGCGTCTACCGTCCGTGTCAGTCTAGCTCACCTCTGTGGGGAGGCAAGGAGATTGTCGTTTCCGGTGAGACGAGTGGCGTGACGCGAATAGACGAGTACAACGTGTAGGGGCAGGGCCCAGGAGAGATATGTGCAACGGGTGTTGGAGGTGGACGGAGTTATGTGCGGAGTGCGGCCTGAGCGTGGGCGACAACCTGATCTGGGGCGATCTTGACGACTTCGCCGGTGCGTCGGTGCTTCCATTCGACATGGCCTTGGGCCAGGCTCTTGTCGCCCAGCACGAGGTGGAACGGTGTCCCGAGGAGATCGGCGTCGTTCAGCTTGACGCCGGCTCGTTCGTCGCGGTCGTCCCAGAGCACATCGATACCGACGGCGCTGAGCTGATCGTGCAGTTGCTCGGCTAAGCGCTGGACCTGGTCCCACGGGCTGAGCGGGATCAAATGGACCTGGAATGGCGCCAACGGAAGCGGCCAGATGATCCCTTTGGCATCGTGGTTCTGTTCGATCGCGGCGGCAACCACGCGGCTTACGCCGATGCCGTAACAGCCCATGATGGCTAATTGGTCCTGGCCCTGGGCATCCAGGAACTTGGCCTGCATAGCCTGGCTGTATTTGGTGCCCAGCATAAACACATGGCCGACTTCGATGCCTTTCGCGACCTTCATCGGTCCGTCGCCGCGCGGCGACGGGTCGCCGGCTTTGGCGTTCCGAAGGTCTGCAAAGCGCGGCAGCGGGAAGTCGCGCTCGAAGTTGGCGTTGGTGTAGTGGGTGTCGGCCTGATTCGCACCGACGACCATATTCCGCATGTGGGCGATGCCGTGGTCCGCGAGGACCGTCACGTTCTTCAAGCCGATGGGGCCGGCGAATCCAACCGGGGCGCCGGTCGCAGCCTGCACGGCTTCCGGCGTCGCGAGTGTCGCTTCGACGGCGCCAAGGAGGCGCGCCACTTTAATGGGGTTAACCTCGTGGTCGCCGCGCACCATGACGGCGACGGTCTGGTCGCCTGCGGTGTAGAGCAGTGTCTTGACCACGCGCTTCTGTGCGACTTTCAAAAATCGGGCGACTTGTTCGATCGACGTGACGCCTGGTGTGGAGACGGATTGCAGCGCCGCATAGTCGAACTGTGTCTCGGGTGGAGGTTCCGGCAGCAGCTCGGCGCGTTCGACGTTTGCGGCGTACGTCCCGGCGTCCGTGTAGACGATGGTTTCCTCGCCGGTCTCGGCCAGCACCATAAATTCGTGCGATGACGTGCCGCCGATCAATCCTGTGTCGGCTTCCACGGCACGAAACGTCAGGCCGCAGCGGGTAAAGATCCGCGTGTAGGCGTCGTACATCTTCTGGTAACTCAGGCGCGCGCCGGCTTCGTCGCGGTCGAAACTGTAGGCGTCCTTCATGATGAATTCGCGTCCGCGCATCAGGCCGAAGCGGGGGCGGATCTCATCGCGGAACTTCGTCTGGATTTGATAAAAATTGACCGGGAGCTGGCGATAGGACCGTACTTCGCGCCGGAAGAGATCCGTGATGACTTCTTCGTGCGTGGGGCCCAGGCAGAAGTCCCGCTCGTGGCGATCTTTGAACCGCAGCAACTCCTTACCGTAGAAGTCCCAGCGGCCGGTTTCGCGCCACAGTTCGGCGGGCGAGGCGACCGGCATAAGCACTTCTTGCGCGCCCGCGCGGTTCATTTCCTCCCGGACGATCTGCTCCACACGGCGGAGCGCTCGCAGCCCGAGGGGCAAATACGTATAGATGCCGGCGGCGACCTTCCGAATCAAGCCGGCGCGCAGCAGCAGGCGATGGCTGACCGTTTCAGCCTCGCCCGGTACGTCGCGTAATGTGGGAATCAGGAGTTGGGAAAACCGCATGCGGACTTATCGCAGAAAAATACGCTCGAGATCGTTCCAGAAAGCGAAGACCATGATACCCACGAGCAGGACCAACCCGACTTGTTGGGCGATTTCCCGCTGCCGTTCGCCGAGCGGCTTGCGCAGGATGCCTTCCAGCGCGAAGAAAAACAAGTGGCCGCCGTCCAAAATCGGAATCGGGAGCAGGTTCAAGACGCCAAGGTTGATGCTGAGCATGGCGATCAGGAACACCAGGCTGGACGTGCCTTGCGAGGCCGCTTCACCGGAAATGTTGGCGATGGTCAGCGGCCCGCCGATATTTTTACTCGAAATTTCCCCGGTAAACATTTTGTAAATGCCCACCGTGGTCAATTCGGTCCAGCGCCAGGTCGCAACGGCGCCGAGCACCGGCACGGACCAGGGCGTGGCGGCTTGGATCACCGACTGGCTTTGGGCAGAAATGCCGATGCGTCCGTACTCGATGGTTTTGCCATCGACGGTCGCCTTTTCGCCGCTCGGCGTTACGGTCAATGTAACCGGTGCCCCGCGACGAAGGACGGCAAACTCGAGCGGCTTGTTCGCGTGTTCCCGCACGATATTCGTCATCTGCGACCAGGTGTGAATGTCGTTAGTGCCGATCCGTGTGACCCGGTCGCCTTCTTGGAAACCGCCGAGTGCGGCCGGCGATCCGGGTACGATACCGGTTACGACCGGCGCCCGTTCTTCGATCCCCAGGCGGTAGGACGGGGCTCCATCCGGCATCGGGTCGCCGGAGGCCGGCGTGACCACATAGGTCTTCACCTGATCCTGGCGGCGCACGTCGATGGTCAGCGGCTTCCCGTTGCTCTTCACCACCAACTCGTGCAGCTCGGTGCTGGTCGAGACATCGCGGTCGTTGACGCGAATGATACGGTCGCCCGCCTTGAGCCCGGCCGCATCGGCCGGGGACCCCGGCATCACCGCTTCGATTTCCGACACGATGTCCTTAAACGAGGGAACCGGCACCGCGTACCCGAAGGCCAACACACCCGTGTACACGAGGTAGGCCAGGATGAAGTTGAACCCGGGGCCCGCCGCCACGATCAACATCTTTTTCCACAGGTCTTGATGGACGAAGGAGCGTCGTCGGTCGTCCGGCGTGAGGGCTTCCGCCTCTTCTTCGCCGAACAATTTGACGTACCCGCCGAGCGGGATCGCCGAGAGCAGATATTCCGTTTCGCCCGCTTGGCGCGAAAAGAGCCGCGGTCCGAAGCCGAGCGAAAATTTCAGGACTTTTACGCCCACCCATCGCGCGGCGAGGAAGTGCCCCAGCTCGTGGAAGGCCACGAGGACACCGAGCACCACGAGGAACCACCAGGCTTTTTGGAGGAGCACCCAGATTGCGTCGGGAGAAAAGGCCAGGGACGTCAAGTTGGTCATGGTGTCTTTTTCGGGTGAATAAAACGGCGGGTCGGCGCCTTGGATATCACCTTACCATCCAATCCCGGAAACCGGAATAGGAATCGCTAACGGGCCAAGGCATGTACGAGGGATCCGGCTTTTTCGCGCGCCCAACGATCCGCCTCCAGCGCGTCTTCCAGCGTCTGGAGTTCGCAGCGGCGGTGCGCGGCCATGGTGGCGGCGATGATCTCCGGGATTTCTCCGAAGCGAATGCCGCCGTTGAGATAGGCCTCGACCGCGATTTCGTTGGCGGCGTTCAGCGTGGCCGGCATCGTCCCCGCGGTCTCGAGCGCCTCATAGCCCAGGCGCAGGCAGGGGAAGCGCGTATGGTCGGGCGGCTGGAACGTGAGGGTCGCCATCTGGGCCAAGTCTAAGCTGGGTAAGTCCAGGTCCAGGCGCTCGGGATAGTTCATCGCGTAGGAGATCGGCGTCCGCATATCCGGCAGGCCCAATTGCGCGATCACCGAGCGGTCGCGATATTCCACGAGCGAGTGGATGATGCTTTCGCGATGTACCAAGACGTCGATACGATCCGCCGGAATGTCGAAGAGCCAGCGCGCTTCCATGACTTCCAGGCCCTTATTCATGATCGTGGCCGAGTCGATCGTGATCTTGGAGCCCATTTTCCAATTTGGGTGTTTCAGCGCACGTTCCGGTTTGACGTCACGAATCTCCGCGGCGGGCAAGGTCCAGAGCGGGCCGCCCGAGGCGGTGAGGATGAGGCGGCGTACGTCTTCGATGCGATGGCCTTCGAGCGATTGGAAAATCGCGCTATGTTCGCTGTCCACCGGGAAAATACGCACGCCATGCGCGCGGGCTTCTTGCTGCATCAGTTGCCCGGCCATCACCATCGGCTCTTTGTTGGCGAGCGCGATGTGTTTGCCGGACCGGATCGCCGCGAGCGTCGGAACGAGTCCTGCGGCGCCGACGATGGCGGAAATCGCCAACGCTGCGCCCGGCATTTCCGCCACTTCGGCGACGCCGGCCGAGCCATCTAAAATCGAAATCTGCAGGTCGCGACAGCGCTCGCGTAATCGTGTTGCGGCGGCCTTGTCGGAGAGCGCCACGGCACGCGGCCGAAACTGGCGAATTTGTTGTTCAAGCTTTTCGTCGTTGCCGCCGGCCGTCAGCCCGACGACCTGAAACGCCTTGGGAAAGCGTGCAACGATATCGAGCGTATTCGTTCCGATCGACCCGGTGGATCCGAGCACGACGATTGGTTTCATGGCGCGAGTATCCTCTTGCGCGTGGCGCATCTCATCCGTGAAGCAGCGTGACATAGTAATGGAACGTCGGCGCCGTAAACAACAGACTGTCGAGTCGATCGAGCATGCCGCCGTGCCCCGGTAAAATCGCGCCGGAATCTTTGACGCCTACGCTACGTTTTAAAGCGGACTCGACAAGATCTCCGACCAATCCGCTGGCCGTGAGCACGAGACTCAAAACGACGGCATCGACCGTCGACCAATTCGGCAGCCACCAGGTGCATAGGATCACAGCAGCCACGCAGGCCAGTAGCCACCCGCCGATCAATCCCTCAATCGTTTTTTTCGGACTGATCGTGGGCGCCAGCGCATGACGGCCGAACAGAATGCCCGCGTAGTAGGCGCCGGTATCGGCCGCAAACGTCACGATCAACAGGATGCCGATCAATGCAACGCCGGACGGCAGCGCACGAGTCTGCAGTGTCGTCGACAGCGTGAGGCCGATGTATCCGATTGCGAGGCACGCCAGACTGACGTCGGCCAAGCGACTGTCCCGCGGGCTCTGCGGCAATAACGTCGTCGTCAGCACGCCGAGTGTTGCGAGAAGCAGCGCGCCCGTGAGTGGAAGTTGAGTCGGCCATTGCGCCGACACGCAGACCAGGACGATACCGACGAGTCCGGCTAGCATTGCCGGAGGCATCGGGCGTGTATCGAGGTGCAGTCGAAAGAGTTCCACGGCCGAGAGACAGGCGCAGGCGGCGACTAACCCCAACAACACTTCCGCCGGGGCGACGGCAATGATGGCGTAGAGCAGGGGAAAGGCGGCGAGCCCGACGTAGACGCGTTTCGGATCGAAGCGGCTGCGCGGAGCGGCGCTCGGCGGAACGGGGGCGGTGGCGCGAGTCACAGTGACGACACTCACCGGCCGTGCGTCGTCGACACGGGAGTGGTGACGCGGCCGAAGCGCCGTTCTCGGCGCTGAAATTCGACGAGAGCGGCCAGGGTTTCCGTCCGGCGAAAATCCGGCCAGAGCGTCGGCGTGAAATACAGCTCGGTATAGGCGAGCTGCCAGAGCAGGAAATTACTGATACGGGTTTCTCCGCTGGTACGAATCAGGAGGTCGGGGTCCGGCAGGTCTGCGGTAAACAGGCGCCGACCGAAGGCCGTTTCGTCGATCTGGTCCGGCGTGAGGCGTCCGGCTTGGCAGTCTTGCGCCAAGCGCTTGGCGGCGTCCGCGATCTCCGCGCGTCCGCCGTAGCTCAGCGCGACGGTGAGATTCAAGTTCGTGCAGAGTTCGGTGGCTTTCTCCGTGGCGCGGATACGTGCCAAGGCCGAAGCCGGCAGCAATTCGAGGCGCCCGATTGTACGTAGGCGGACGCCGCGTTCGACGAGTTGCTGTTGCTCGGTGGAGAGATACTGCTCCAATAAGCCCATCAATGCGCTGACTTCGGTTGCGGGGCGATTCCAGTTTTCTTGCGAGAAGGCGTAGATGGTCAGCGCAGGGATCTTCAGATCTAAAAATACCTGCAGGACGTCTTTCAGCGACTGGATGCCTTCACGGTGTCCGGCGATACGGGGCAAGCTGCGGGCCCGCGCCCAACGACCGTTTCCGTCCATGATGACGGCGACGTGTTGCGGCAATAGTTCGGGGTTCAGCTCGGCGAGCAGCGCGTCGGGCGAATGCGTAGATGCGGGCGCCGGTGTGGCCATCAGTACGTGCGTCGGGCAGGGATGCTCGTGCCAACTGCGGGAAGGTCGAGCGCAGTCTAATGACGCCTCCGAAAAATGTCAAACGTACGTGGTACCTGAGCCAGTCGCTGTGACGCGTCGATGACGCGCTTGTTGTGCGGCGCCGTCTTGCGCTCTCGGCTCCGTTGCGATGCGAAAGAACCGTCGGCTATACTGCCAAATTCGCGCCGCGTGTGGATCGGAATCGCAACCCGTCCGTCATGCGGCGCGCCGAGATCGACCGTTACCAAGGATGGCTCATGGCGATTGAGACGACTCCAGCGCTCGCGCAGTTCGGGCTCACCGACCAACAGGTCGGGCAGGCCCTGGCACGGGTCAAGGTGCGCGATGTGGATTATGCCGACCTCTATTTCGAGTCGTCGCGCAACGAATCCGTCTCCATGGAAGAGGGGCTCGTCAAACGCGCCACGAACAGCGTCTCCCAGGGTGTGGGGGTGCGCGCCATCGCGGGGGAAAAGACCGGCTTTGCGTACTCGGATGAATTGACGACGCGCGATTTGGAAATTGCCGCCGATGCCGCACGCTACATCGCCACGGCCCCGCAGAGTACGGGCCCGGTGCCGGTGCCGCAGCGCGGGCAGTTGACGCGGAATTTGTACCCACCCGCCGAGGCCGAACGTGCGCCGACGACGGCGCAGCGTGTGGAACTGCTCAATTTGATCGATGCGGAAGCGCGCCGGTACGACTCGCGTATCAAAAATGTGATGGCCTCCATCAATATGGAGCACAAGGTCGTGATGGTGGCTAATCACGAAGGGAAACTGGTCGGCGATATTCAACCGCTCGCGCGCCTTCAAGTCACCTGTATCGCTGAAGAAAACGGCAATCGCCAAGTCGGGAGTTTCGGCGGCGGCGGCCGTATCGGGTTCGAGTGGTTTCGCCAAGAGGGGCGGTATCAGCGGTACGCACAAGAAGCGGCGCGGCAGGCTATTTTAAATCTCAGTGCAGTGGACGCGCCGGCCGGCGTAATGCCTGTGGTGCTCGGCGGCGGCTGGCCGGGGATCTTGTTGCACGAGGCCATCGGGCACGGGCTCGAAGCCGACTTTAACCGCCGGAAGACCTCCGCCTTTTCCGACCGTATCGGCACACGCGTCGCGTCCGACCTCTGCACGATCGTCGATGACGGCACGCTGCCCTATCGGCGCGGGTCGCTTAACATGGACGACGAGGGCACGCCGACGACTCGTACGATGTTGATCGAGCGCGGCATCCTGCGTGGCTATATCACCGACCGGTTGAATGCGCGACTCATGGGCATTCCGTTGACCGGGAATGGGCGGCGCGAGAGTTATCAAAGCGTCGTGCTGCCGCGTATGACGAATACGTTTATGCTCGCGGGGCAAGACGAGCCGCAGGACATCATCCGTTCTGTGAAACGCGGGCTCTATGCCGTGTCGTTCGGCGGCGGGCAGGTGGACATCACGAGCGGCAAGTTTGTGTTTTCCGCCAGCGAAGCCTATTTGATCGAAGACGGGAAAATTACCAAGCCCGTGAAGGGCGCAACGTTGATCGGCAGCGGACCGGATGTGTTGACCAAGGTGTCGCGCGTCGGGCACGACCTGAAACTCGATGAAGGTATCGGGACCTGCGGGAAAGACGGGCAGTCGGTGCCGGTCGGCGTCGGCTTGCCGACGATCCTCATCGACGAAATGACGGTAGGTGGTACGCAGGCAGGGTAAGGTGCGCTTGCTCGTGAGACGGTAGAGGGAAGAAGTCAGGCGAAAGCCGAAGACAAAAACCAAAGACATCGGACGACACGCACGATATGGCGAATCAGCTCACCACACAGTCTCCCTACCAATCGGTTGCGCTGTCGCTGCTGGAGCAGGCGAAGAAACATGGGGCGACGGATGCCGAAGTGATGGTTGCCGACGGCGAAACCATGTCGGTGCAAGTCCGGTTGTCCGCCGTGGACCGTCTGACGAAGGCACGCGAAAAGCGGCTGGGGTTGCGTGTGTTTATGGGGAAACGGTCGGCTGTGTCGGCGACGTCCGATTTTACGTCGGCGTCGTTGGCGCAACTCGCGGCCGATACCTGCGCGCTGGCCGGCGCCGTTGTGGAAGACGCCGTGTCGGGCTTGCCGGAAGCAGACGCCTTTGCGACGGCGCTGCCGGACCTCGACCTGTACGACGACACACGGTTGACGACCGAACAACAGATCGCGATGGCGCGGACCTGCGAGCAGGCCGCCATGTCGGCGGATCCACGCGTCACGAATTCCGAAGGTGCCGATGCGGACTGGTCCACCGGTCGTGTCGTGTTGGCCAACAGCCGCGGCTTTTGCGGCGAATACCAGGCGTCCAGCTATTCCCTGTCGGTGGCGCCGGTCGCGCGCGATCCGCAGTCGGGCACGATGCAACGGGATTCCTGGTACGCCGTGCAGCGCCGGTATACAAAACTCGATACTCCCGAAGCCGTGGGGATGGAAGCGGCGCGACGAGCCGTGGGACGATTGGGCGCGCGGAAGGGGCCGACACGGGCCGTGCCGATTGTGTTCGATCGCGAATGTGCGGGGAGTCTCTTGTCGAATCTCTGCAGCGCCGCCTCCGGGTATGCGCTCTACAAAGGCGCGTCGTTTCTCGCCGGTCGCTTGGGAACACAGCTGGCTCCTGAGACCGTCACGATTTACGACGACGGACGTATGGTCGGTGGGCTCGGCTCGAAGCCGTTCGACGGCGACGGTGTGCCGACGAGGAAAAATCTTATCGTCGATCGCGGTCGCTTGGTCAGTTATCTGCTCGATACCTATTCGGGACGTAAGCTTGGGATGGCTTCGACCGGTAACGCCGCGCGCAGCGTGGGCGACAGCCCAGGCGTGAGCCCGACTAATTTTTATCTTGTCCCGGGCACGAAGACGCCCGAGCAAATCATCGCATCCGTGCCGGATGGCTTGTACGTCACGCAGTTGATGGGATTCGGCATCAATATGGTGACGGGCGACTACTCGCGCGGGGCGGCAGGGTATTGGATCGAACGCGGCGAATTAACCTACCCCGTGGAAGAGATCACGATCGCAGGAAATCTGAAGGACATGTTTGCGTCGATAGAAATGATCGGCAGCGATTTACAGTTTCGAGGCCGGATTGCCAGCCCAACCGTAAAGATCGCCGAGATGATGGTCGCCGGAACCTAAAGGTGATGACATGGCGTTGAATGCGGACGACGGGCGGAAGATGTTGCAGCTCTTGAGCGCGCGGTACAACGATTGGCGCTGGCGCAAGAAGCTGGAGAAGACGCTGAGTTTGCCGCAAAGCGGCGTGGAGGACGAGAAGCAGCAGGCGATTTTTCTTTTTCTGAAACAGCACCTCAAGGCATACAAGTCGCGTCGTGCGGATCCCGATACCTGGATCGTCGGCGGTTTTGCCACCAAGCAAGTCTTTGACCGGATCAAACAAACGCCGACGGATGTGGCTCCGGCGCTTACCGCGGATGATGTCGCGTATTTAGGAACGGACCCCGGCGAAGACGTTACGGAAGCGTGGTGGGACGATATGCTTGTGGCCTGGTTCGACCGTCCGGAGGATGAGGTGGTTGAGGGCACGGACGAAGCGGGCGGTGCGGCGGACGGCGGCGACGAAGCCGTGGCCGCGGCTGCTACGACCGACGGCGCTGCGTCCAAGGCGGCAGGGAAAAATTAGACGCTGTAACGAACGTCTCTGGTTCTTCGATGCTGTCGTGGCGCGGGACGGATCCTGACCGCGACAGCACAGGTTTCGATTTCTGCCCGCGTCTCCGCTGTTCGATTCTCCGCGAGTATTTTTTCTCGGCACTCAAAACAAACTCATCTGTGTGGCCGGGGTCTGCGCCTCCGGCTGAGCGCCGGCTTTTGCCTGCGCAACGGCTGCAGCGGCTGCTTGTTTTGCGGCCTCCGCTCGAGACTGTTCGAGATACGCCTTCAACTTGCCGAAGTCCTCACGCAGCGTCGGCAATAGGTTGCCTTGATGCAGCGCCGCCGCCGGATGAAACAGCGGAAATAGCACAAAGTGTTTCAACGGAAATGGTTGTGCGCGGACCTTGGAAATGCCGACCTTCCGTTCTAAAAGCGTCTGCGTCGCCCAATTGCCTAACGTGCAGACCAGAGTCGGTTTGATCAGCGCGATCTGCTCCAGCAAAAACGGCTTACAGGTGTCGACTTCATCCGGCTCCGGATCGCGGTTATTCGGTGGTCGGCATTTGATGACGTTGGCGATGTAAATATCCGAACGCGACAAGCCCGCCGATGCCAAGAGATCGTTCAGTAGTTTGCCCGCCGCGCCGACGAAGGGCTCGCCTTTCTGATCTTCGTGAAATCCCGGCGCTTCGCCGACGAACATGATGGAGGCCTGCGGATTCCCCACGCCGAAGACCACTTGCGAGCGTCCTAATGTCGCCAGTTTGCAGCGACGGCAGTCGTGTAACGAATCGCGGAGTTGTTCGAGCGAACGCGTCGTCATAGTGGCGGGATCATAGAAACCCAGTAGGGGGATGTCAACGCATCGCTGGGCTCGCGTGAGCCACGTTTTGCCAAACGTCAAGGGCCGCCGACAGGGCTGTAACTCGTTGAGGTAACGCCCTCTTGAGCCGCCCCTGACAATTTGGCCTGTCGCGCTATAGTTGAATGGATCCACATTCACCGGCAGCGGGGAGGCGGCCATGGCCAAGATGTCCGACATCAGCGGGAACGTTTGTATCGCGGCCTTCGCGCTCGTGGCGATGAGCGCCGTCGGCGGCGCCGCTGTGGCGCAGCAGACCATGCCGATCAAGGACATCTTGCTCAATCCCAGCGCCTACCATCGGCAAGCGGTGGTGTTGCATGGCGTGGTGGAACATCCGGGCGAAATGCGCGGGATGAATGCTTGGGGGCAGCCGCTCTGTGGGCAGCAATTTACGTTGAACGACGAGACCGGTCAGATTCCTGTTCGCACCGTCGTAGCGTGCAAAAGCGGGGACGATAGCGAGTGGCGGTTGGCGCCCGGCGAGTCGGTCACGCTTGAAGCGACGATGGATGCCGCACCCTCCAACATGCGAACCATCACCGGCCGTGGGCTCGGCATCAGTGCGTTGGTGACGCGTATCATTCGCGATCCCAACAGCACGCCGCATATCAGCTTCGACCGTTCGCACTGACCTCTGCGGTCATGATCCAGTCCTCCGGCACCAGGCCTGTTGCGCGTCGGCCACGGCGGCGAGCTGCTGTTGTCGCCGCAGGGTATGTTGTGGCGGTATCCGCGGTCATCTGCATCCATAGTGCTCTTGCGAGTGCCGAGCCGACATCCGACACAACCACCCCGGAGCAATGGTTCTGTCGGCAGCCTTCCGGCGAGATCACGCTGACCGACACGCCCCATTCCGGGTGCACGCCGATCGTCCCGACGCAAGACAATCGTAGTCCCAGCCGCAGTGCACAGCGGAGGGCTGATCCGCCGACTGCGCAATCGCTTCAGGCCTCCATCGGAACGCGAACCGTACAACATCGGCCGTTTCCTGCAGCGACGCGGCAGGTTCTTTCGCTGGCCGTGCACCCCGATTACACGGGACCGGCGACGAGTCGCTGGAGCCAGCCTGAGGGTGGTGCCGTTCATGAAATTGCCATTACGCTCAGTTATCTTCCCGCCGGCAATGGACCGTTGATCGAATCGGACCGACATCTTCAAGACAGCGCACGCAGCGCGTTTCGGCAGGCCGTGGTGATGGCTGCCGGCGCCGTGGGCTACGACCCGCGGTATATCCGTGGGCGGCTGACGATGCCGAATGGGCTGACGTTGCACAGCGATGTCCGCGCCGGAGGGCCGAGCGCCGGCGCCATCTGGACGATCGCCGTCGCGTCGATCTTGCTCGAAGATTCGCTGCGCGAGAATGTGTGTATGACGGGAACCATCGAGCCGGGCTTGCGGGTGGGGCGAATCGGCGGCGCCGAGGCCAAGATGGACGCCTGCATCCATGCGATCCGCAACGGCGAGATGATCATCCCGATGAACCAGCAGACGCCGGTGATGCAGGAAATGGCCTGGCGCTACGGCGTCCATATTTCGGAAGTCGAATTCTTGGCCGACGCCTATACGATTGTCACCGGTCAGCCACTGCGGTTGCTGCAGTAACTCCTCACGTTTCGTTTGCCCCCACAGCATCCGCTTCAACACACCGACTTCCCCCACACGTTGATTCGTCCGCCCGCGACAGGGTATGTGTGGTGACGCGTGCTCGCGTCGCGCCTCGACTCTCCATGCCTGTCTTCTCCCATCCATTTTGGTCCTACGGATTTCGACCCTTTTTTTTTGGTGCGGCACTGACCGCGGGGCTCGCGATTCCCCTCTGGCTTGCGACGCTTGCCGGGTGGCTCCCAACGGCCTTTCTGTATCCGGGGCGCGAGTGGCACGTCCATGAAATGTTATTCGGGTTTTTCCCTGCAGCCATGGCAGGGTTTTTGCTGACGGCCGTTCCCAATTGGACCGGTCGCCCAGCAGTGCACGGCCCGCTGTTGGGGGCACTGGCGGCCCTGTGGTGTGCTGGGCGTGTGGCGCTGTTCGGTGCGGGAGCTGTGCCGTGGTTCGGTGCCATCGTCGATGCCGGATTCTTGATCTGCTTTGCCGCGGTGCTGTGGCGCGAATTGGCGCTCGGTGTGGCCTGGGGGCAAGTGCCGGTCGGCTGGCTCGTGACGGCCTACGCACTGACGAATATGTGGTTTCACGTGCAGGCTGTACGAAGCCTGCCGACCGATATGGCGGAGCGGGCGGCGGTCGTGCTCGTGTTGGGATTGCTGGCGTTGATCGGCGGACGCCTAGCGCCGTTATTCACACGCGAATTTATCGGGCGTACGCGCGCCGGTGCGCCGCCGGTCGTGCGAGGGTTTGTCGAACAGTCGGCATTCGGCAGTCTTGGGCTTGCGGGCGCTGCGTGGATCGCTATCCCCGAGTCGCTCATCACGGGGCTGTTGTGTGTCGCCGCTGCAGGAATTCATGCTGCGCGGCTCGTCGGTTGGCGCGGATGGCCGACCTATCGCGAGCCGCTCGTGTTCATCCTTCATGTCGGGTACGCGTGGGTCGTTATCGGGTTAGCGTTGATCGGCTGCGCCGCCGCCGGATGGGGAATCGCTCCGGCGACGGCCGTCCATGCGGTGACAGCCGGAGCCATCGGCGCGATGACGTTTGCAATCATGACACGCGCGACGCTCGGTCACACGGGGCGTCCGAAGGTGGTGGGGGCGACGACGGTCGTCATGTATCTGCTGGTGAATGTCGGTGCGGCGTTGCGTCTGGTCGCACCGACGGTCGATGCAACGCTGCTCGGCAATCGCCTGATAGCGCTCACGCTGGCAGGACTCTGCTGGGGCGGCGCATATCTGCTGTTCGCCTGTGTGTACGGCGTCTATCTGTTTCAACCGTCGCTCGAAAACGATGACGACGACTGACGACGGCGATCGGTCGTCGTGCTGGGTTTTCAACCTGCAGCTGTGATAGATGTGAAGCGGCTGCCGTCACCACCCGCAGCCCTGTCGTGTGCGACAGCCTCAAGGAGATGCCATGCAGTACCACTCGCATCTAGCCGTGATCAAAATGCAGTTGGGCCCGACGCAGTTCGATGTGCTCCACAGTGAGATGTATCGGCTTGGGCGGCACACGCTGACCGCCTACACGCTCTGGGGGCTACTTGGCTGGGCGGGTGTGCATCAACAGTATTTGGGGCGCCGGTGGAAGGGCGCGCTGTATTTGTTCTGTGTGCTCGTGGCGGCGGCCGCGGCGGTGCAACATCTGTGGGCGCCGTTTGCGCTGGAAGAACCCTACATCACGGCGACACGCGCGGTGGGATTTGTCGCTGGGCTCCTGTTTCTCTTTGGTATGGTCGTCGATATGTTCAGCCTGCATCGGCAAGTCGATTTGTGCAACGAGCGCATCGAAGACCATATCATCATGGCCTTAGTGAATCGCGCCGACGAATTTCGGCCGCCGGTCGATCGTCCGGTTCGTGCTGCGGCTGCGGCGGGCGTCCGTACAGGTCCGCGCCCGCTTTACTTCGAATAATCGTCGAATCGATTCAGTTCAGTTTCCTATGGCGACGCTTCTCACCATCACAAGACGGATGCTGACGATCTGCGCGATCGTCTCCGCTCCGCTCTGGGTGGCAGAAGATGCGCGGTCGTCCAATACCTGGCAAGTGGTCTATTCGGCGAACGACGAGTTGTGCGAGCCGATTGCGGAATCCGTAGACGAGGCGGCCTTGCGCGAAGGGACGCTGCGCTTTAAGGGGGCCGGCGTCGCGTCCGTTGCCTGGAAGGGTGCGACCATTGCGGGCGAGGGGCCACCACCGGGGCCTTGCGCAAAATTTGAGCAGGCAGAGGCAGCCTGGCAGCCCGGCGGCATGCCGATGTTGGTGGTGCGCTCGCGGTTCTGTATGAAGGGCACGCCGAGCGAGAGTCTGTATTTTTTTGCGGGGCGCAGCGACGTGCTCAGTCGCGCAACCTGGCAGGATCTTTCGCCGCTGCATGCGACGTTGGAAAAGTTCGAGCGGACCGGTGGCACCTACCGCCTGACGCACTTGCCGCCAGACGATGGGCCGGTCGACTTACGCGAACGGTTTCTCACGGATGTGGTGGTGGTACAGGGGCGGGCGTCGACGGCGTTGACCGCGCCGCCCTACGCCTGGATCGTCATCGGGAAACCGCACGGGCAGGGCACACTCCAAGACCAGTGTTATCTACGTCGCATTCCGTAGGAACGTTTCTTTCTTCGTAGACGAGTTGCTTCTTCGTACTTCGTCCAGCCCACATTCCTGTCAACGGAGCCGTGCCAGCCGTTCGCAAGCCGCGTCGAGATCCTTGTCCGTCTTTGCATAACAAAATCGCAGGTAGTCGGCGCCGCTGGTGCCGGAGAAAAACGCCTCGCCCGGGACACCTGCCACGCCGGTTTTTTCGAGTAGATGTAGCGCCCGTTCCTTCCCCGTTCGGCCGGGCACGCTGCGGACGTCGGCCAGTACGTAGTAGGCCCCTTGCGGCACGATCGGTGTTAGGCCGATCTCCTGCAGCACACGACAGAACCGATCCCGCTTCGTTTGATATTGCACACGCAGGCCTTCGTAAAACGAGGTCGGCAATCGGTCGATCCCGACACTGACGGCGTGCTGCAGCGGTGCCGGCGCGCAGACGTACAGCAGGTCGTTCATGGCGCCGATCGCTTGCGCCCATCGCGGCGAAGCGACTGCGTGCCCGATCCGCCAGCCGGTAATGGCGAAGGTTTTCGAGTACCCACCGATGGTAATGGTGCGTTCCGCCATGCCGGGCCGCGCGGCGAGGCTGACGTGCGGGCGGACGTCGTACAGAAAATATTCGTAGATTTCGTCGGTGATGACCCACAGGTCGTGCGCCGTCGCCAGTGCACCGATGGCGTCCAGCTCCTGTGTCGTAAACACTTTTCCCGATGGATTGCCGGGTGTGTTGACCAGAATCGCTTTTGTGCGAGGCGTGATGGCGCGTTCCAGCGCCGTGAGGTCCAGGCCCCAATCGGGTACGGACAGCGGCACCGTGACGACACGCGCATCGACGGATGCGATGGCATGGACGTGGTACCCGTAGTAGGGCTCGAACAAAATGATTTCGTCGCCGGGATTCAACAGTGCCAAACAGGCGGCGTGGAACGCGCCGGTGGCGCCGGCCGACACGACGATCTGCGATTCCGGATCCACCTGCATGCCGTTATAGGCGGCGGTTTTTCGGGCGATGGCCTGGCGAATCTGCGGCAAGCCGTCGAACCGTGTGTAGATGTTGAACCCTTGATCGACGGCGGGCTGCACCGCCTTGGCGACGAGCTCGGGCACGCCGGTGTCGCAGACGCCTTGCGCAAGGTTGATGCCCTGTACACGCGCACAGGCTTGCGTCATCGCGCGAATTTCGGAGTGGCCTAAGCCGGCGAGTCGCAGACTTTCCGAACGAGCCATGGCCTATCCTTTCTGTCGCGTGATCGCGACGGCGCAGCGTTCCGCGCTGACGAAGGCGCTTTCGATGGAGTCGGGCAAGCCGGTATCGGTCCATCCGCCGGCGACGAGTAAATTGGGAATCGGCGATTGCGTCAACGGCCGGTGCGCGGCCGTACCGGGGCGTGTGACGAGGCAGGCCCGCTCCCGTTTGATGACATGATGGCGTAGGACGGGTGCGTCCGCCAGTTCGGGGAGCGCGGTGCGGACGTCGGTGAGCGCAAAGTCCATTAAGGCTCGCTCCTGATGGTGCATCAGGTCCGCGCGTCCCGTCGCGACGAGCGTCACGACGACGCGGTCTTTCTCGCCGCGGCGCACGACACACCAGTGGAACGTGTGGCCGACCAACAGCAACAGGCGAGGCGCCGCGACGCGCGCCGTGAACCAGAGGTGCACGGTGACGCCGGTCGCGTCGGAGAGGCGGCTAAGTTGATGAAACGTCGCGAAGCGCATCACCAGATGGTCCGGTAACAGGGCGGACAGCCGCCGCGGCGGCACCGCCGAGACGAACCAATCGGCGCTGACGCTCTGCCGGTCGCCGAGTCGTAACGACGAGGCGCGTTGGTGTGTCACGGTCAGGTGGTCGAAGCTGACGCCGGTGCGAATTGTAACATCGTGTTGCGCGAGCTGCGCCGCGATTGGATCGATCAGCAAGGCCTGCCAGGATCGGTCGGCGATGCCGATACGCGAATCGGCGCGCGACGTCAGAAAACTTCTCCGCAGGACTTCCACGAGCAACGAGGCGGACACGCCCGACAATTCGCTGCTCAGTAAAAACCGTGAGAGCGGCGCCCAGACGTTGACCTGCGCGTCTTCCGACTGCCGAATTTCCGTCAGCCATTGGTCGGCCCGTCGGCTTTCGAGGTCGACAGGGAGCGCCGGGTTTTCTTCCCAGGTTTGTTGGAGAAAGACCAACGCGCGCCAGAGGTCGCGGACGGTTAAGCCGCGCGATGCCGCCAATCCCAAGACGCTGTGTAATGGGGCTGGCAGCCAGAGTGAGCGTAAGCGATGTGCTTCGCGTCCGTGGCGACGAAATTCAATCGCATTCGGCGGGGCCAGTTGCGCAAGGCGCGTCGTGCCGAGGTCCTTGAGAAGCGAGAGGGTCGCGCGGTGGTGGCCGAAGACAACCGGCGGGAGTGCATCCAGCAAGGTGCCGTCTGCGTCCGGTTCGACGAGTCCGCCACCGAGTCGCGGCCGTTCGTCGAGGAGCGTGACTTTGTAACCCTGTCGCGCGATGAACAACGCGGCCGCCATACCGGCTGGTCCGGCACCCATGACGGCGACAGTCTTCGTCGATGTGCTCATGCGGCAGCGGAGATTACGTCGCTCGGCGCGCCCGCAGCCAAATGGCCGCGGCCAATCCCAACCGATGGGCGGAGGACAACCGAATGCGTGGGCCGAAGACCTGATACTGCGACCCTTCGATACGGTCCAAGATGCGGCTGTACACGCCGCGCATGATTTCCGCCACCGTGAGGGCGCGGCGGTCGGCGGGCGGCAGACTCTGCAGTGCGCTTCGGGCCTGTGCGTAGTAGCGCCGCGCGCGTTGGCACTGGAACGCCATCATCGCATCGAAGGCCGGTGTTTTGCGACGCGCCAGCAAGTCGGCTTCCGTGTAGTGAAACCGCGCCAGGTCTTCCAGCGGCAGATAAATGCGTCCGTTGTCGCCGTCGACGGCAAGGTCGCGCAGGATGTTCGTCAGCTGAAAGGCAAGGCCGAGGTCGATAGCGTAGTGCTCGGCCGTCGGCGAGTGAGTTCCGAAGATACGCAGGCAGATGAGACCCACCACCGAGGCAACACGGTAACAATACCGATAGAGGTCGTCGAAGGTTTGGTAACGTGTGATCGTCAGATCCATCTCGACGCCGGCGATCAATTCTTCACACAGCGTCTGCGGAATGCCGAAGCGCCGCGCATGGTCCGCCAGGCTGATGGTGACGGGATGCGTCGGGGTGCCGTGGTAGGCCGCGGTTAATTCGGCCCGCCAGCGCGCGAGCTCCGCTTGCGGATTGCTGCCTGGCGGCGGTTCATCGACGGCGTTGTCCACCTCCTTGCAGAAGGCGTAGACCGTGTACATCGCGCTGCGGCGGTCCGGCGAGAGAAAGAAAAACGAGTAGTAGAAGTTACTGCCGCTCCGTTTCGTCAAATCCGTGCAATAGCGCTGCGCTTCGTCGAGTCCGATCGGCGCGCCGGTGGAAGCGGATGCGGGTGATGGCGCAGGCGAGGGGGCGGTCATGGTCGTCATACAAAACGTGTTCTGACTACGGTCTGGTGTGCTGCGGCGCCGAGGCGCCCCAGAGGCGACGGTTCAAGTCGTCCACGGAGGTGTCGGTCAGCGACTGCACGGCCGCATCGGCGATGGTGAGTTCGGGCAACGAATGGGTCGTGGCGACGCCGAGCACTTTCATCCCCGCCGCTTTCCCGCCGCGGATGCCGGGCATCGAATCCTCGATGACCAAACAGTCGGCCGGCACGATGGCCTCGGTGCCCTGCGCCGTTCGTTCGCGATTTAGCGCAGCGAGCGCCAACTGAAAACACTCGGGGTTCGGTTTGCCGCGCGACACGTCTTCGGCGCTGGTGATGTGGCGGAAACAGGCACGAAGACCGGCGACTTCTAGGATCAATTCAATCTCGCCCCGTAAGGCGCCCGACGCGATGGCCAGCGGCATACGAGCGGCCGCGCTGCGGACGAGTTCGACGACGCCGGGGAAAATCCGTACATGGTTTTTGACGGCCGCGAGGTAGGCGGTGGCCTTCTGTCGCATCAGCGCCGCCACCGCCTCGTCCGTGACCGGTCGGCCGTCGGCCGTCAGTGCAGCTTGGAACGCGCCGCGGTCGTCGAAGCCCAAATAGTTCGCGTAGTAGTCCTGTTCGGAGAGCGGAATGCCGATCGTTTCGAGCACTTGCCGGAATCCGTGATAGTGCAGCGGTTCCGTGTCCGCAATGACTCCGTCGAAGTCAAAAATAATCGCGCGTAAGGATGACATGGGTATTGGGTGTGGATGGTCGTGCGTGTGAAACGCGCGGCAGTATATCACAGCGTCCACACGAGATCGCGAGTCGAGTTGTCGATGATGTGCAGCTGATCGATGCGGCGATGCAGAGAGTCGAGGGAGGGGAGGGCGACCGTGCGCGGCCACGACTCAGGGCGTCGCAGCCGCGCGAGAGACGGAGTTACGGCACCAACTTCACGAGGCGTTCGGGCACCCAACCGAGTCCGCCGTTTTCCGTGCGGACGTGGTAGACCCAGCCGGCGGCTTGCAGGTCGCCGTCGACGATGGTCATCGGCGAGCCGGGCTTCGCGGCGGGGCCGGGGATACGACCGGCCGCATCCTGCGAGAGCGTCACGCCCGCGGCGCTGTTGATCGCCACGCGTTGCCCTTCGCCGTACATCGGATCGGCCGACTTGGCGGCGACCGGCGACGCCGGTGCGGGGCTCGGCATCGCGGGGACCGCAGGCTTCGGTGCGGGTGTCGCGACTGCAGCCGTCGGTGTCGGCGCGCTCGGGGCGGTTTTCATCGGGGCCGGTGCGCTGGGAACCGGTGCAGGAGCCTGTGCCATCGGCGCCGCAGGAGCGGACGCGGCCGGAGCTGCGGGCGCGGGTGACGCTCCCGGTGCAGGGGCGGCGGCAGCGGGCGGAGCATCCGGGGCTGGTTGCGGCGGGACAGGACGTGGAGCCGGCGCCGTGGCGACGACCGGGGCCTCGCTCCCTCCACCGAGCAAACTATCGACGGTCTGCATGGCGCCGTCGGGATCCATGACGAAGTAGCCGCCGATGCCGAGCAACACGAGCAACAGCACCCACAGCAGCGGGCTCGTGCCCTTCTTCTTCGGCGGCTTGCCGGGTTGGCTGCCGGTCGACTGATTATCCTCGGCCAACTCTTCCTCGAATTCTAAATCCGGCTCAGGCTGGCGTGCGAACAACAGGCTCCAAGGCGACGCGGACGGCGAAAGCGCGGCGGATCCGGCAAGGGCGAACATAGATCACCTCATGTGCGGGTAGGCGGACAAAAAGCGGACGTGGTGCGACTTCGCATCATGGATAACACCACGGCCCCACCCTGTCAAACAAACGCACGATATGCGCAGGGGGCGACACAGGCCGAAATGCGTACGCAGGAGACCCTATGGGCGAGCACGGAGGAATTGGATGTATTTCCCCGGCGCTGGCGCGTCGCGCTAACAGGTCTGGGTGATTGCGCAGGAGAGGACCTGCGCTTCGCGGCTTCCGCTGCGATAGACCGTCACGCCTTTGCAGCCCAGTCGATAGGCCAGGAGATAGGCCGCCGCCACGTCCGCGCGCGTCGCGTGC
The DNA here is from genome assembly GCA_046351095.1 of Nitrospiraceae bacterium. GTDB lineage: Bacteria > Nitrospirota > Nitrospiria > Nitrospirales > Nitrospiraceae > BQWY01. The sequence goes on along the minus strand of JAXLZC010000001.1, from coordinate 1,049,419 downwards.
GGCGGCAGGTTGATGGTTTTCGACACGCCGCTGTCGCTGCCCGCTTGAAACGCCGCCTGCATTCGCACGTGATATGCCGGCGCAATATCGTGCGCCGTCACAAAGAGTCGACGTAGGTCAGACGGCAGCCGTTCGAGATGTTGGATCGACTCGTGCGAGGCGATTTCGCGCGCAAGGCTGTCCGACCAGAGGCCAAGCGATCGTACACGGCGGAGAAATTCCGGATGCACGCTGGTGAAGCGCGTCCCTTCGAGGCCTGTGCGTGTGTAGCTGACGCCGTATAACGGTTCGATCCCTGCCGAGCAGTCGGCGATTAAACTGATGGTCCCGGTCGGCGCGACCGTCGTCACGCAGGCATTCCGTCGCCGCTGCCCCTCCGCGCGTAGACGCGAGCGCGAAAAATTCGGGAACAGCCCACGTTCAGTCGCAAGCGCCGTCGATACGGCATGCGCCCGCGTGCGGATGTGCTGCATCAACGTACGGCCAAGTGCGACAGCGTCTTCCGAATCGTACGGCAGGCCGAGCGCGATCAAGAGATCGGCAAACCCCATCACGCCCAGCCCGATCTTTCGGTTGCCGCGAGTCAGCGTCTCGATGGCGGGCAGGGGATACCGACTCATGTCGATGAGGTTGTCGAGAAAACGCACGGCGTCGGGAATGAGTCGGTCGAGCCGTTCGAAATCCACCGCGGCGACGCCGTCCCGAACCGTCACGAATTTCGCCAGATTGATCGACCCCAACACGCAGGATTCGTAGGGCAGCAACGGCTGCTCCCCGCAGTTGTGGGCGAAGAAGCCGTTGGCATCGAAGGTGTGGATGCCGGCGACTTGCACGTCAAAGGTGTCGGTGGTGCCGGCATCGACGATGGTCTCGACGCGTGCGGTGAAGCGTTCGCGATTGAGCACGCGACGGTATGACGACAGCGCCTGCGACAGTTTGTCGTGCTTTGCCGTGTCCGCAAAGCCGATCTGCTGCTGAAATCGCTGCAGATTCGATCCGCTGATTGTCAGCTCGTGATTCTCTCGTGTCCAATAGGACCGGCGTCCTCCCGCACCGTCCGGCATGCGGCGATAACCGGCAGGGCGGCGATGCGCGTATAGCTTCGACGCAATGCCGAGGCGCAGCAGCATCCGCTGTGCAGCTTCCAGAAAAGTACGGTCCGATTGGGCCAGGCGGACGGAGACACCCTTCTGCTGCGAGCCTTGTACCGAACCATCGACGTCGAACAGCCCGCGTAAAAATCCTCGGTGGCAGTGGCTCGACGACTGTTCAATCTCCGGTGTGATGGTCTTATGGCCGGGACGCATGCCGCATTGTGCGGCGAGCGTGCGCAAGGTCCCCAGCGCCAGCCGATGCTCGTGGCGAGACGTAACGGGAATCCATCCGCTGAAGTCCGCGCGGTGCCGAAGCGTGTGGGCGCATGTCACGGCCGCCTGCATCACGCCATGGACGCCGGCACCCGCTCGGTTCCAAACCGAGAGGACAGCTTTGTCCTTCTTCAAGGTTCCGTCGCCGACCAGGAGGCCTAGCAGATATCCCTCTTCAAACGTGTGAGGCCCGGGCCAGTCGAGGGTTTCGCCATGGTTGTGTAACACCACCTCGTCGTCTGGTGACAAGGACGACACCGGTGTCCATTCGCTCGTCAGCGTCGTGCGCGTTTTTCGAATCACTCGTTGAAGACGATGATTCGGCGTGAGGGTCATCGTGTATCCCTCGCGCGTACGAAGCGTGACGACGGGGGAATGGCCGGTAGGGAAAAACCCGTCATACCCGCTGAGATATTCGGCGCCGTTCACCATGGCCCCGAATTGTCGTCCGACGAGGTCGTTGACCTGCCTCGGGCCGTCTGTCGTGTGCACCCAAGTGTCGCCGGTGACGCATGGATTCGTAGCTTCGATCGGGCCGAGCGCGGGTGTCGGCTGTGCGCGTTCGATGGTGTCGAGAAACAGCACGCCCGGCTCGCCGCTCGACCAGGCGGCGTCGACCAACGCATCGAAGAGCTCTTGCGCGGGGACCTGGCGCATGGTTTTGCCGGTGTGAGGGTTCACCAGCGGTTGTCGGGCGCCGCGCGCCAAACGACGCATGAAGTCGTCCGTGAGGCCGACGGACAGATTGAAGTTCGTCAGTTCGGTGGGGCGTCGCTTCGCTTGGATAAAATCCAGGATGTCCGGGTGATCGATGCGCAGGATCCCCATGTTGGCGCCGCGGCGCGTGCCGCCTTGTTTAATGGCGTCGGTCGAGGCGTTGAAGATCCGCATGAACGAGAGCGGGCCGGAGGCGATTCCGTGTGTCGAGGCGACGAGGTCGTCTTTCGGGCGTAGGTGCGTGAAGGTAAACCCTGTGCCGCCGCCCGATTGGTGGATCAGCGCCTGGTGTTTCAACGAGTCGTAGATCGACGGCAGCGAATCTTCCACGGGGAGCACAAAACAGGCGGCCAGTTGCTGGAGCGGGCCGCCGGCATTCATGAGCGTCGGGCTGTTGGGGAGAAATTCCAGACGGCGCATTATGCCGTAAAACCGCTCGGCGAGGGTGCGTTCCGCTGTGGTGCGTCGTCCCGAGCCATAATGTCGTTCGGCCTGGGCGATGTTCTCGGCGACGCGGCGAAACATCCCATCCGGCGTTTCGATCACCGTGCCTTCGGAGTTTTTTACTAAGTAGCGGGCCTGCAAGACTGTCCGAGCATGTTCGGAGAGATCGGGAAATCGGTCCGCGCGAGCGGATGCCGACGTCGGACGCGACGCAGGTGTTTTGCCTGCGGTTCTGTTGGTCGATGTCGTGCGAGTGCGTGGCATGGTGTGCGACGGCCTTCGATGCTCTGCTGCGGAACGCGCCTTCATCGTCGGCGCTTGCAGCGGATCGAAGCGTGTCGTCATTATAAAAAGCGATCCTCCGCTTCGCCAGCCTTGGTGAAAATACCGTCATGTGTCATCAAGATCTCATCGCTCGTCGAACGGTCAGGCGCCTAAGCGACGGAGTCTTCCGGCGCGTTGCCGTATCGTGAGAAAAACTTGCAACCGATCTGAACCGTAAGGCATGATCCGCTATTGCTGTGATGCGTCTGAGCCGTCGCCCGCCGCAGGGGATCGGCCGCAGTCAGGGCCGACGACCGTACCGTGAAACATTTTCGCCACGAGTTGACGTTTCAGACGCCCACGCGCCGCGCGTACGTGAACATTACCGATCAGGTAGCGCAGGCGGTGCGACAGAGCGGCGTGCGCGAGGGGCTGGTGCTGGTGAACGCCATGCACATTACGGCCAGCGTCTATATCAACGACGACGAGTCGGGGTTGTTGAAGGACTACGACGACTTTCTCGAACGCCAGGCGCCGCAAGCAGGAACCTATCGCCACAATCTGACGGGCGAGGACAACGGCGACGCGCATATCAAGCGGCAATTGATGGGGCGCGAGGTGGTTGTCGCGATTACCGACGGCAAGTTGGACTTCGGACCCTGGGAACAAATCTTCTACGGCGAATTCGACGGGCGCCGCCCGAAGCGTGTGTTGATCAAGATCATCGGCGAATAAAATTGTAGAGAGAGTGTTGTCCATGTTTAACGTCACGCGACCGGATCCGCTCACACGCGATCTGATCCACCTCATCAACGCCCGCCGTCACGACCATGGCGACAACGGCGCCGCCGTCGAAACGCTCCAAGCGTTTCTCGAACAAGGGCGCGAGCAGGAAGTCTTGATGGTCATGGCGGCCTTGGATGAGGACATGGCCGAGTGGCTGTTCGACCTGGTGGCCGAAGCCGCCTGCTCCGTGTTTGTTGAAGGGCCGGAAGACGACGAGAAGCCGCAGTATGCCGTGATGGGCGCCATCGCGCTGCCGCTGCAGGCGAATTTGACGCAGCCGCTACGATTGAAGATCGATCCTGTCGCGACCGCCGCGTTGTTGCATCGCCATCTGCACGTGTCGCCGGGCACGGTGGTGGTCGTGGAGCCGCGCCTGCTCACCGACGCCACGTTGGACATGTTGTCGCTGCAGGCCTTGCACGATCACCTGACGTTGCTCGCCGATTCGCAGCGGCCGATGCCGATCGCCGCGCGGCTGCACCCGCCGGTGGAAAACACGGCGTTCTTGTTGTTCGAATTGATCGGGTCGTCTGAGTCCAGTCTGCCGGAAGAATTGTCCGACACCGACCGGCATGATTTGTTGAAGGGGCTGACGGAACAATGCAGCGAACTGGCTTTGGCGCCGCACATGTTGGCGCCGCCCGTGTACGCGGCCTATGCCTTGTATGATGCGCAGAATGCCGTGCGGCTGCATCGCCTTGCGGATGAAACTGCAGCAGTGTGGCGTGATCTCGATCCCGTGGTGCGCGGTCGCACGATTGTGCACTTGCACACGCAGTGCGGCAACGGCGTGTACATGCCGGTCTGGACCGACCTGTTCGATCCGGAATTGCCGGACGACCACGGGCCTGTATGGACGTCGCCGGATGTCTGGGTGTTTACCGCGGATCTACCGATCGAATGGCCGGGCGAAATGTTGACGAACCGGCTGCTGGCGGAAGGCTGCACGAAGTTCGAAAACCACATCGTCGAAACGCCTGACAATTAAGGCGCGGCGCCAGCCGTGTCTACTGCGCCCATGTCCGGTGAGCGGCGCGTGACGACGGTTCATGCCTCGCCGTCTTCTCGCAACTCACCTGCGAGATCTGCTCCTAGGTACCGTATCTGTTGAATTACGCGGCTTCGCTGAGCATCCCCATGCGCAACGCATGGGCGAAATCGGCGGCTTTGGTGTGGCGATGGGCAGGGTCGGGGCGTGTCGCGCGTTCGAGCGCCTGGCGAATCCCGGACGGTACCGGCGCCGAGGTCGACGCGGATTCGGCGATCAAGTCGGACAGGATCATCCCTAAGGCATACACATCGGCCCGAGCGCCTGTGATTTGCGGCCGCTGCGACGAGCCCTGGGCGTCCACCTCGGCCATACGCAGTTCCGGCGCACGATACCGCAGCTGATGGTCCGGCAGGTACGGGCGGATACCCGAAAAATCCACTAAGAGCGCCAGTCCGAAATCCGCGACGACGATCCGATGGTCCGGCGTTCGGACGATGGCGGACGGCGCCAGCCCGCCATGCACTAGCCCAAGTCGATGCGCGTAGTCGACGGCGTCCGCGGCAATGGCGACGAGGTTCACTGCCTGCGTGAGCGGCAGCTGCGCCTGGTCCGCGCCCTGGCCGAGCGCATTCCCCTCGATCCGCTCGTTTGCAAGTGCGACGAGTCCGTCCTGCTGGAGTCCTTCATAAACCGCGGCGATATTGGGATGATGGAGACGCGCGTATCGAGCGAACTCCTTCTGAAGTTGCACCCACTGCTGACGACGCTCGCCGCCTGCCTCACTGACGATCTCGATGGTTTGGAGCTGCACCTGCCGTTGCTTCTCGCGATCCTGGGCGAGGTAGACGGCGCCGACGATGGACGGAGGCAATTCCTCCACGATCGCATAGTGGCCGATACGTTCAGTTCGATCGGGCAGCGTGTCGACCGGCTTGGTTGTTTGTGTGGTGATCGTCGCTGCGTCCGCCGCCGATTCCAGGTCGGTATCGAACGACTCGTCTGCCTCTGAATCGGACTTGTGCGCGGTGGTTGTGTCGACTGGAGCCTGCTCGCGAAATGACGTCGGCGGGATACGCGTGACGTCGGGCAGGTCGTCGAGATCGGCGTCCTCCTGTTCGACAGGCGACGCTGTGGTGTTGCGCGGTGTATCCGTACGCTCGCAGAGCGCGCTCGTCTCCCCGGACTCTGAGCTCTGCCGCATGACCCACCAGGCGAGTCCGGCCATGGCCAGCAGCGTCAGGACGCCGAGGCTGACCAGCACCGGCGGCGGCAAGGTCTTTAATGTGAAGGCGATATCCATAATAGAAGACGGGGATGTGCGGCTCGGATTGCTCGAGTGCGCGCAGCAAGACCGTCGGCCGTGCCACTTGTAGTGTAGTCGCTCAGGTCGGACTGTCAACGAATGGGAAGATTGCTCGGTCGGCGAAGTGGCCGAATCGAGGAATTCCAATAGGTTGGTTAGGCGGCGGCGGCTTGAAGCGGGTCGAGGAACGACAGGGGCACGTGCAGGTCGCCACGGCCGACGCCGATGTCGATATCGGGCTTGGTCGTGCCGTGGAAATCGCTCCCGCCGGTCGGGACCAACTCCAAGGTCTTGGCGAGCGCGAGGAATTCCCCAGTCTGCTTGGGTTTGTGGGTGCTATAGACGGCTTCGATCCCGCCGAGCCCATTGTCTTTGAGCGTACGGACCAGTTCGGTCAGCGCGGCGCCGCTGACCGGCGCCCAGGTGGGATGCGCTAGCACAGGCACACCCTTGGCGTCGCGAATCCAGCGGATGGCCGTGGCCGGGTCCGGCAGCTCGCGCGGCATGTAGGCGGGCTTGCCGTGGCCGAGAAAGCGGTCGAAGGCTTCTTTGGCGGAGGTCACAAAGCCCTTCTGAACCAAGAGACGGGCGATGTGCGGGCGCCCGACGGAAGCAGCGCCGGCTAACCGAAGTACCTCGTCGTAACTCACGTCGTAGCCCAGTTCGCGCAGTTTGTTCACGATCTGGGGATTCCGCGCGTGCCGACTTTCACGGAGCTGCGTGAGCCGCGCCAGTAGCAGCGGATCCTGCCAATCGAAAAAGTAGCCAAGGATATGCAGTTCGCCGTCGCCGCAGCGCGAGCTGATTTCCACGCCGGGAATCACACGAATGCCGAGTGTTTGCCCGACGACCATCGCTTCCGGCAGTGCGGTGGTGATGTCGTGGTCCGTGATCGCCATCGCCGCGACACCTGCCTGCTTCGCCATCTCCATCACCGCGCGCGGCGGCACGCTCCCGTCGGAGTGTGTCGTGTGGATGTGGAGGTCGATGCGGTTTGCGTGTGTCATTCAGTATGCCGCAGCACGTCGATATATGTGCCGGTGTTAGGCGGTCGGCTTCCGCGCCAACAGTTGTGCCGTGTGGAGCGGGGCGGCGCCGTCGCTGCCTTGATGTTCACCCTCGTCGTAAAACAAGACGTGCAGCGGCTGGACGAGTTTCAACAGTTCGTTGTGCTCCAAACAAAACTCACGACGGCGCGGGTGCTGATGCGCCAGATGGTTGTCGATTGTGAACGTCTCGTACACGAGGATACCGCCAGGCTTCAGCGCCTGGATCAGGCGTGGGAAGAGCGGGCGGTACAGATAAAAGAACACCATGATGACCTCGTACTGTTCCGTGCCGAGGTCGGGAATATGCGCCGGGTCCGTCTCCAGATCGACCGTGCGAGTGGAGAGCGTCGCGGCGAGGCTGCGCGCCTGCGCCATGCTGTTCAGCGCGATCAACGCCTGCTCGTCGCGGTCGATACATTCGACCTGAAATCCGTTCGTAGCCAGATACATGGCGTTGCGGCCCGCGCCGCTCGCCACGTCCAGCGCGCGGCCACGCGGCAGGCGATAGAGCTGCTCGACCAAAAAGCGTGCGGGAAGCGGATCCTGTTGCTGCGTCATATGCGTCTGCCTCGTTCGTTTGACCTGTACGCCGACCGAGCCCTGAACGGATTTCACCGGCGGATGGACCTTACGGACCCACACGTAGGCGGCCTGAATGGGAAATTCGGCGAAGAGCGTAGTCAGGAGCCGCTCCGCCATCGTTTCGAGCAGCCGATCTTGCTGACGGGTCGCCGTCGCCGTCAGCCGATCCGCAACGGCGGCGTAGTCGATCGTGTCCTGGAGATTGTCCGTCTGGCCGGCGCGTTCGGTGGGCCAGTCGAATTCGACATCGACGGCGATGGGCTGCGCAACGCGCCGTTCGGCGTCGGTCACGCCCACGTGCGCGTGAAATTCCAAGCGCTCGATCACGATCCGGCTCGGCATGCGGTATTCTTGCGGATCGATCCGGCAGAGTCAACCAGCAGAACCGATATCTGACAGGGAGAAGGCTGTGGGAGGATTTAAGATCCGAGTGTTTTTATCCATTGGGGGGTGGCGGTGCGAAACTCGGATGCACACGCGAGTAACTCGGCAGTCTCTCGCGGGTAGTCGCCGTACCAAGGCTGTTGGACGAATGCGTTTCCGCTGACCGAGTCCCCATGGAGCTGAAACACCAAGATCGTATCGGGATCGCGATCGTCATAATAATAAAAGTTGGCCGGCTGTTGGGGGCTGGTGGCCACGTAGAGCTGAACATAGTGTTCCCAGATACGCTTCACCTCGTCACGTCTGCCCGGCTTTGCCGTATGCCGAAAAAAAGTGCGCTCGTTGCCGTCATGCGGTTCTCCTTTAGCCAGGCAGACCATGTACCTGCTCTTCAGGTCATGAGCAAGAATACGTATTGGACGCCACCGAATGTGGAATCATCCCAGAATCAGTAGGGCAGCGCGAGATGTGTGACTGGATGGTGCGAGCGATGATCTGCCGCTGTTAACACCATCTTGATACGGCCTGCACAATAGAGTTACCTGCCTGGTCCATCCTGCCTCTCCATTTTGTTGGAACTTTCCATCGGTCGCTGTGTTTGAAAAGGAACGACGCTCCATGACTCCACCGACGGTATCCGCCGCTGTTGAGTGCTCCGCCATCGACCATCCGCTGGAACAGCAGGAGCCGAGTGCGGCACGTCCGATAGGGATGGTGCTTCTTGCGATATTGACGGCTATCGGCGTGATGTATATCGCCGGGGAAGTGCGGGCCGATCTGGCGCCGATGCGCAGCTCGAATGCCTGGCCGTTTGTTCTGCTCGGCATCGCCCTGTTCATTGCGCTGGGGTTCGAGTTTGTGAACGGGTTTCACGATACAGCCAACGCGGTAGCGACCGTTATTTATACGCATACGATGCCGCCGAGTGTGGCGGTCGCCTGGGCGGGCGTGTGGAACTTTCTCGGCGTTATGGCTGCGTCCGGCGCCGTGGCGTTCGGCATCGTGGCGCTGTTGCCGGTCGAGCTGATTCTCCAGGTCAGCGCCGGGGCGGGCTTTGCGATGGTCTTTGCGCTGCTGATTGCGGCGGTCATCTGGAATGTGGCGACGTGGTACGTCGGGCTCCCGTCCTCCAGTTCGCATACATTGATCGGCTCGGTGATCGGTGTGGGGATCATGAATCAGCTCATCGCGACCAGCGACAGCGGCACGAGCGGCGTCGATTGGAACCAAGCGATAAACGTGGGCAAGTCGTTGCTGTTGTCCCCGATGGTTGGGTTTTCCGTGGCGGCGTTTCTGCTGCTGCTCTGCATGAAGGCGATTCCGGTCGACAAGCTCTACAAGCCGCCGCGCGGCAAACACCCGCCGCCTTGGTGGATTCGCACGATTTTGATCGGCACCTGCACCGGCGTGAGTTTTGCGCACGGGTCGAACGACGGGCAGAAGGGTATGGGGCTGATCATGTTGATTTTGATCGGCACGGTGCCGACGGTCTACGCGTTGAATCGAGCGGTCGAGCCGTCGTTTACGCCGACGTTTCTGGAAGCTGCGCAACGGGCCGAGACGGTGCTAGCGAAATATGAGGCGCGTCCCGCCGTTCCGACGGCAGGCGATGCGCGGCAGCAGGTTGCGACCTATCTGAAGACCAAGCGGGTGGAGACAAACACGGTGGCTGCCGTCCATACGTTGAGCGAAGAGATTCGCCTCGCGATCGGGGAATCGGGGACGGTGCAGCAGATTCCCGCCGAGCGGACGTCGAACGTACGGAACGATATGTACATGCTGACGGAAGCGTTACGCCATATGGACAAGCGGCGCGAACCGGCCTTCGCCGGCGCCGACCGCACCGTGTTGGTGGAGTATCGTGGGGTGTTGGATCGTGCGACGAAGTTTATTCCCACGTGGGTGAAGGCGGCCGTCGCCATTGCGCTCGGCCTCGGCACGATGATCGGGTGGAAACGTATCGTCGTGACGGTCGGCGAAAAAATTGGGAAGGCGCATCTCTCGTACGGACAGGGCGCATGCGCCGAATTGACGGCGATGTGTACCATCGGGGCGGCCGATGTGTTCGGGTTGCCGGTCAGTACCACGCACGTGTTGTCGTCCGGTGTGGCGGGTACCATGGCCGCGGGCAAAGCCGGTCTGCAATGGAGCACGGTGCGGAATCTGCTGATGGCCTGGGTGTTGACCTTTCCCATGTCCATCATGTTGTCGGGCGGACTCTATTGGTTGTTTCTGAAGATGGTGTAGGCGCCCGGCTCGATGGTTGATCGTGCGCTTCGCTCTGCGGACGTGTTCTTCCTGTGCTCCTCAACGACGGGAGGAGGATTCGACTGAGTCCTTCCCTACGTCTATCCGCTTTCCCTCCGCTTGACTCGTATTTTCGCGCATCCTTATAATTACCCGTTTGTCGCAGCGTTTCACGATCGGCGACTTGCGGTGACACGTGTCTGAGTTTACCCATTTCAACGAGTCGGGCCGGGCGCGTATGGTGGATGTCGGCTCCAAGGCCTCGACCGAACGGGTCGCGACCGCCCAGGCGCGTGTCTTCATGCGACCGGCCACGCTCCACGCCATCCAACAGGGAAAAATCGCCAAGGGCGACGTGCTCGCCGTGGCGCAGGTCGCCGGGGTGATGGGCGCCAAGCGCACGCCGGACCTCATTCCTATGTGCCATCCGTTGCTGATCACCAGCGTCGACATCGGGTTCACAGAAGACGCCACACTCTCGGCGGAAGGCGACTGCTCGCTCACCATTACCGCGACGGCTAAGACGACAGGACAAACCGGCGTGGAGATGGAAGCGATGACGGCGGCGTCCGTCGCGGCGCTCACGATTTACGACATGTGCAAAGCGATCGATAAACGTATGAGCTTCGGCGACGTGTGGCTGGTGTCGAAGTCGGGCGGCAAGTCCGGGCTCTTTACACGCGAGCGAGGATGACCACATGACGACGACGGCGGTGACGGTGTCGGTACGGTTATTCGGTATGACGAAGATGTTGGCGCAGAATCGCAGCGCGATCGATGTCACGCTCGGCGGCGGGTCGACGGTCGCCGACTTGGTCGCGCAGTTGACGCAAGACTATCCCGCCATCGCCGACTTGATCCACGCCAAAAAAGTGTTGGTCTCGGTCAATCAAGATATTGCGCAACCCGATCAGGCTCTGCAGGCGGGCGACGAGTTGGCGCTGCTCCCGCCGTTCGCCGGCGGCAGTGGTGTCGTGGCCGACGAAGAGGCCATGCTGGTGCGGGTGCAGCAGGAAGACTTCTCGCTCGACGAGGAGATGCGGCGCGTGCGCAACCGCTCGACGCGTATCGGCGGCATCGCCATGTTCCTCGGCACGGCGCGCGATCGGTCCAAGGGGCGCGACGTCAGCGGCATCACCTTCGAACATTACGAAGGCATGGCGCAGAAAAAACTGCGGGAGATCCGCGAGCGCGCCATTGCGGAGTTCGGAATCATCGAGTTGTTGATCCTGCACCGCTACGGCCCGATCGCCGTGGGCGAGAACATCGTGTTGATCATCGCCGGCTCCGAGCATCGCGCCGAAGCGTTTCGCGCCTGCAAATGGGCCATCGACGAATTGAAGCAGATCACCCCAATTTGGAAGTTGGAGCAGACGTCGGACGGGGAGGTGTGGGTCGAAGAGCATCCCTAGGGTTGTGTGCGACGGTTGCGCGGCATGCGCGAGACGGTCTCGTCCCATGTGCGGTAAGTACGTGAACGCGATACACCCATGAACACCGACTCCACAGAGGTTTTGCTCCCAACAGTCAACGACGCGCACGGGCGCCCCTTGCGCAGTCTACGGCTCTCCGTCACGGATCGCTGCAACCTCCGCTGCGCCTACTGCATGCCGGAGGAGGAATACACCTGGCTCCCGCGCGAGACGGTGCTCACGTTCGAGGAGATGGCGGTCCTCACCCGCGCCTTCGTCAATCTCGGTGTCGATAAGGTGCGCCTGACCGGCGGCGAGCCGCTGCTGCGCCGCGACCTGCCGCTGTTCGTGCGGATGTTGCGCCAGGACAACCGCATCAAAGACCTCGCGCTCACCACCAACGGCATTTTGATGGCCGAACAAGCCCCGCTGCTCTACGAGGCGGGGCTCGATCGTGTTACTGTGAGCCTCGACACGCTGCGCCCGGAACGCTTCCGCCAACTCACCCGCCGCGACAATCTGCATCAAGTGCTCGAAGGCATCGAGGTCGTGCAGCGCACCGGGTTCGCCAATCTGAAGATCGATACCGTCGCGATGAAGGGCTTCAATGACGACGAGATCGTGCGGTTGGTGGAATACGGGAAAACCGTGCAGGCCGAAGTGCGCTTCATCGAATATATGGATGTCGGCGGGGCGACGAATTGGTCGTTCAGCAAAGTCATCTCCAAACAGGAAATCCTTGAGATGTTGGCGCGGCACTACGGTTCCGTCGAGCCGATCGTCGAGGAGTCGTCGGCGCCGGCGCAGCGGTTTCTGTTGCCGGACGGCACGACGGTCGGGATCATCGCTTCGACCACCGAGCCCTTCTGCGCCACCTGCGACCGCAGTCGATTAACCGCCGACGGTATGTGGTACCTCTGTTTGTATGCGAAGCTTGGCTTCGATCTGCGTGTGCCGCTACGTCGCGGGGCGACTGCCGACGAGATGGCGACGCTTATTACGTCGGTCTGGCAAGCGCGGCGGGATCGGGGCGCGGAGTCGCGGAAGGCGCTCGAACAAGAGGGGCTGCGCGAAACGCAATTGATCGACGTGGCACGGCTCCGGAACGACCCGCACCTGGAAATGCACGCGCGGGGTGGATGAACGTCGGCGCTGCGCCGTGCTCGCTAAATTCGATATCGATCCGACGGACCTGATTCGTCTGCACCTCACCGGGTTTCTGCCTGCATGTCCCACTCCTTGGTGTGGATCTGTCCGTTTCTCCACGACGCGTCTGCGCCCGTGCGAACGACGATGAGGACCGGTTGCTAATGGATTGGCATCTGTGGAGCCTGTTGGGATTGGGGCTGCTGCTCGGCGTCCGGCATGCGCTCGACCCGGACCATGTGGCGGCGGTGAGTACGATCGTCGCGCGTACGCCGTCCATCTGGAAATCGACGGTCATCGGCGCCTGCTGGGGCTTGGGTCATACGACCGTGTTGTTGTTGGCGGGCGCCGTCGTCATCGGCTTTCATCTGACGATTCCGCCGCATCTCGAACAGTGGTTCGAATGTGCGGTCGGTGTCATGCTCGTGGTGTTGGGATTGTCGCTGGCTTGGTCGCTGTCGCAAGAGGGTTGGCATTGGCATCGACACGAACACGATGGTCGGAGCCACACGCACTTACACGCGCATCGCGACAAACCCGAGACGCATCATCAGCATGGGCATGGTCATTGGCTGCAAGGTGGCCTGAAGCCGTTTCTTGTCGGCATGCTGCACGGGTTGGCGGGATCGGCCGGGCTGTTGCTGGTCGTGCTCGCGACCGTGGAGTCTGTCGCAGTGGGTTTGCTCTACATCGCGATCTTCGGCATCGGATCGATCGTCGGCATGGTCGCCGTCGGATTGCTCGTCAGCCTCCCGCTGCACTATGCGGCGGACTGGGGGCCGTTGGCGCGGCTGTCCGTGCGCGGTGCGGTGTCGCTGGCGACGGTGGTCATCGGCCTCTGGACGATTCACGAGACCGGCGTCATCGGGACGTTGTTTTAGGCGCTCGCGCGTCCGGCGTGTTCCGTCGGATCCGCAAAATTTCTTCCGCCGAATTCGTCCGCAACTGAGGTATAGTGCTGGCGCGTCGTGCGCATCCGGCGTTCTGCAACCGCGCGGGACGCCGCTCTACCAAGGAGAGGCGATGGCCTGGTTTAAAAAACAAAAAAGTACGGCGGAAGAACCGGCGCGCAAGGCCAAGACGCCGGAAGGCATGTGGCTCAAGTGTAACCACTGCCGCGAGATCATCTACCGCAAAGAAGTCGAGCGGAATTTTCGTGTCTGCCCCAAGTGCGACTACCATTTCCCGATCACGGTGCTCGAACGGCTCTCGCTGATGGTGGACGTGGGCACGTTCAAAGAATGGGACAAGGACATTGAGGCGCAGGATCCGCTGAAGTTTCAGGACCAACGCGCCTATTCGGAGCGCCTCAAGTCGCAGCAGGAAAAGACCGGGCGGAAAGACGCGCTCGTGACGGGCGAAGGGCACATCCATGGACGGCGTGTCGTGGTCTGTCTGTTCGATTTCGGATTTATGGGCGGCAGTATGGGCTCGGTCGTCGGCGAAAAGTTTTGTCGCGCCGTGGATCGCGCCATTGAACAAAAACTCGGCGTCATCTTGATCACGTCGTCGGGCGGCGCGCGAATGCAGGAAGGCACGCTCTCGCTCATGCAGATGGCGAAGACCTCCGCGGCGGTGGCCAAGTTGTCCGCGGCGGGTTTGCCGTTTATCACCGTGTTGGCCGACCCCACATTCGGCGGCGTGACGGCGAGTGTGGCGATGTTGGGTGACGTGATTTTAGCTGAGCCGAAGGCGTTGATCGGATTCGCCGGGCCGCGTGTCATCGAGCAGACGATCAAGCAGCAGTTACCGGACGGGTTTCAGCGCGCGGAGTTTTTGCTCGAACACGGCATGATCGACAAGATCGTCGAACGGAAGCAGCTGAAGGATACGCTCGCCACCCTCATGACGCACATGTAGGTCGCGGCGCGCGAGCGCGCGCCGTCGTCTACAGGGATCCATCGACTCGCACCGGCCCACGGCGTCGGAGAGCAGGGCGCATGGCTGCCGCGGCATCACCCTCCATCGAGTTTCTCCTCAGTCTTCAGCGGCACGGCATCAAGCTTGGGCTTGAGTCGATGCGAAGTCTGCTCGCCGCAATGGGCGATCCGCACCGTTCCGTTCGCAGCATTCATATCGCCGGGACAAACGGCAAAGGCTCAACGGCCGCGCTGACCGCCTCCATGCTGCAGGCCGCCGGCTATCGCGTCGGTCTCTACACCTCGCCGCATTTGATCGACTTTCACGAGCGGATTCGAATCGACTGCGAGCCGATTCCTGACGACGAGCTGGCGCGTTGGACGACCAGAGTGCGGGCCGCTTGTCCTCCGTCGCTCCGTCCCACATTTTTTGAATTCACCACCGCGATTGCGTTCGCCCATTTCGCCGCCGCTTCCGTGGACTGTGCGGTGATCGAAGTGGGGTTGGGTGGACGATTCGATGCGACGAACGTGGTGACGCCGCTTGCGACCTGCATCACCACGATCGGGATGGATCACGAAGCCTATCTCGGCCATAACCTCCGCAGCATTGCCTACGAAAAGGCCGGCATCGTCAAAGCCGACGTGCCGCTGGTGGTGGGCCGTGTGGCGGATGAGGCGTACGAAGTCATCGCGCACATTGCGACGGCACGATCAGCACCGCTCGTTCGACTCGGGAGGGATTTCGACGTCGCGGGAACGTCCGCGGCGGATTGTACGTATCGCGGCCCGTCGGGGCGTCGGCTCACCCTGCGCTGTCCCTTGCGCGGGCGGCATCAATTGGATAATCTCGCCTGCGCCGCAGCCCTCATCGACACAGTCGCGGATCGCGGTCTGGTTTGCTCCGACGAGGCCATGCAGCGCGGCGCGGCGACGGTCGATTGGCCGGGTCGTGTCGATATAGTCGCCACCGAGCCGCTGACGATTTTGGATGGCGCGCACAATCCGGCGGCGGCGGCGGCGTTGACCGATACGCTGCGCGAACTGCGCGGGACGTATCCGACGGCGCGGGTCTGGGCGCTGGTCGGCATGATGCATGACAAAGATCAGCGAGGGTTTTTTGAGCAGCTCCTTCCCCTGGTGGACGAACTGATGTTGACGGTGCCGAATCTGCCTCGCGCCGCTTCACTCGAATACCTGCGCGCTGCATTGCCGCCGACGGCGCCGACCCCGCGTCTCGTCCCATCCGTCGCCCACGCGTTGCGCGAGATCCGCACGCTGGCCGCTCCGACCGATCTGGTCTGTGTCACCGGCTCTCTCATGTTGATTGGAGAGGCGAAGGCTGCCTTGTCCGGACTATCCGTGTCGCCCTTGCATGGATGACATGGGGACGTTGCGGATGTTGGGTGTTGCGTCGAGTCTCCGGGCCTGTCTGATTATCGTCTCAATCATCTGTTCGACAGTCGGTGCCGATCTGTGTGTCGCTGCGCGTGCGACGGCGGCCGAGCCGTCCGTCCGCAACGCGGACACGAATCTTGCCAATTCAGCCACGGCTCCCAATTCATCTTCGCCGTCGTCGTCGCCATTGTCTGCCGCTCCATCGGCGACGCTCAGCGGCACGCAGCCCATCAATATCACCGCGGATCGTATGCAGTACCTCCAAGATCGGGAGATCTACGAGGCCGACGGCCATGTGGTGGTGATCAACGGGCAGCAACGATTGACGGCCGACCATATGACGGTCTATCCGCTGACGGGGAAAGTGCAGGCGACCGGATCGGCCCATCTGACGAACCCGACTTCCGAATTGTGGGGCGATCAGCTGGAACTCGACATGAATACGGAGGCCGGCATCGTCACCAATGGGCGGTTGTTTTTCCCCCAGACGAATACGTATGCGACCGGCAGGGTGATGCAGCGTTTTTCCGAAGACCATTACCGGATCAAGGACGGGACGTTTACGAATTGCGATGCCAAGGACGGGGAGACGCCGGCCTGGCGGTTCCAATTCGAAGACGTCGATCTCGATGCGGGCGACAGCGTGGCGATGCGCGGAGGCTGGTTGTGTGTGCTCGACCAGAAACTCTTTCCCGTGCCGACGTTGACCTATCCGGTGAGTTATCGGAAAAGCGGCTTTCTGATTCCGCAACCGACCTACGACAATCGATTTGGATTCGGCTATCGCCAAAGTTATTTTTGGGCGATCAACCACAGTCAGGATCTGTTGATCAGCCCGCAGTATTACAGCAAGCTTGGGTACGGCGGCGACGTGCAGTATCGGTATTGGTTGGATCGGCAATCCTACGGGCAATGGCTGCTCAGCGGTTTGAAGCAGGAGCAATTGCCGAGCGGAGTCAGCTCGGCGACGCAGTCGGGCGATCCGAATCGATTGCGCGGGCTCTTGAGCGGCAGTCACCTGCAGCAGATCAATCCGGATTTTCGTATCCTCGGACAAGCCTTCGTCGTGTCCGATCCAAGTTATCTCCAACAACTCAGCAACTCCGGTGTGCAGCGCGCCTTGCCGAGCGGCGACTCCAGCCTGTTGGCGACGCATCGCTTGGGGATGGGTAATGCTTACTTTTTCGGACAGTATCTGCAGCCGTTGCAGTCTGGCGGCCGCGATACGTTCCAGCGTTTGCCTGAGTTGGGTTACAGCATGGCGGACAGCTCCGTCTTCGGCGCGCCGGTGTTGGTCGGGCTGGACAGCAGCATGGTGCACTTTTATCGAAACACGGGGTTTCAGCTGAATCGTGTGGATGTCATGCCCGGCCTGTCGATGCCGATCATGGACATCGGGCACGTCCTTGGTATTACCCCGCAGCTCAAATTCCGCGAGATTTATTACACACGCGGCATCCAGGACGAGCAGCCCTTCCACCGGCAAACCTTTTGGGGATCCATCGACGCCAGTTCGCGGTTGAGTCGGCGGTATGCGCTCGAAAGCGGCCAGAGTCTTCTGCACACGATCGAGCCGAAGCTGGTCTACGAATACGTGCCGCCGTCCGACCAGTCCCGCGTGGCGCAGATCGACGCCATCGACGACCTACCGAAAAAGAATTTGCTGACCTACTCGGTGCACTCGCGGATTTTGGAAACACGGTCGAGCGGGAACGCCCTGAATTGGTTGGATCTGACGGTTGCACAAAGTTATCGCATGGGTGGGGTGCAAACGCTGGCGAGGAGTTTCGAGCCGGGACAGTTGCCCCTGTTCGGGACGTTGACGCAGCCGCTTTCACCCGCGATGACCTCGATCGTGGGTAACAAACTGTCCGACGTGTGGATCCGCGGTATCATCGGCAACACCACGCCCGAGTACATTCCTGGGTATTCGCCGCTCACGGTCGATACGCTCAGCCGCCAATACAGCTCGCTCACGCAGTTCGTGACGTTTGACGCCTTCATCGACCCGTACACGGGGACGCTCAGCCAGTTTAATACGGACTTGCGTGTGCAGGACAACAATCGGTGGTACCTAGAGGTCGGGCAACGGTATGCGCGCGACGGAATGCGGGCGCGGCGCGGCGATATTTGGAATCCGATCTCGTTCAACGAGGTGTACGCGCCGACGCCGGAAGTGCAGTTCGTCACGGCGACGGCGGCGGTGCGGCTGCCGTTCGGCATCACCGTCGG
The DNA here is from genome assembly GCA_046351095.1 of Nitrospiraceae bacterium. GTDB lineage: Bacteria > Nitrospirota > Nitrospiria > Nitrospirales > Nitrospiraceae > BQWY01. Next base: position 1,031,238 of record JAXLZC010000001.1, on the reverse strand, counting down.
CGGACGCGCCTACTACGACGTGAAGCACGGCACGAGTCCGGAATACGATCTGGTCGGCATCTACCAAAATCCCTGTAAGTGTTGGTCCCTCGGGTTTTATTATTTGCAGTTCCCGGACCGATTCAACGCCATGGTCGTGCTCAGTCTGACCGGGATCGGTTGGACGGAGAGCTTCGGGACCGCGGTGCTCAAACAAATTCTGACGCCGATCATGGTCGGCGAGCGCGGTGTGCCGTGGGCGTCCGTCGGCGGGCCGTATGGGCGTCAGCCGACGCCGATGGATGGGCTGTCGACGCCGGCCGGTGTGACCTCGCCTGCGAATCGGTGAGGTGCGTCTCTGCGCCTGTGCACGTCCGTGGCCCGTGTTGACACTGGTCAAATCGGGAGACTAGGATGAATTTCGTCGGGGCGTAGACTCAAGCCGAAGGAGGATGGGTGTGGGAAATCTCGCATTAAAAGTCGATGATCAGAGTTGGGATACCGAAGTCGCCAAGGCCTCGGAGTTGGTCATGGTCGATTTTTGGGCCGTGTGGTGCGGACCCTGCCAAATGATCGCACCGATCGTCGATGAACTCGCGCAGGAATATCAAGGCAAACTGCGTGTGCGGAAGTTGAATACGGACGAAAATCCGGAGATCGCCGGTCGGTATCAGATCCGCAGCATTCCGACGATTTTGTTTTTTAAGGGCGGCCAATTGGTCGAGACCATCATCGGCGCTCGCCCGAAGCGGCAGTTCAAGGAAACGATCGACGCATTGCTCGCCAAGTCTCCCACCGCCTAACGATGACTCGCCGAAGGAGGCACGCATGCTGATCGAGCTGCGTGTCTCCAACTTTGTATTGATCGACCGTCTGGCCCTGACCGTTCCTTCGGGGTTCGTCGCCTTAACCGGCGAAACGGGCGCAGGCAAATCGCTCTTGATCGACGCCATCGGCCTGTTACTCGGCGACCGAGCCGGCGCCGATCACATTCGCGCCGGGTGCGACGAGGCGACGGTCGAAGCCCATTTCTCCCTTTCTGCCGGACATCCCGTCCTCAAACGTCTGGCTGAGACCGACATCGTGGCTGCGGACGACACCGACGTGATCGTACGGCGTGTGCTTTCCCGCAGCGGGCGTGGGCGCTGTTACGTCAACGGACGTTTGGCGGCGGCGAGCGAGCTGCAACATTTTGCCGGCACACTTGTCGATATCCACGGGCAACACGAGCAGCAATCGTTGCTCCATCCGACCACGCAGCTTGAGGCCCTCGACCGCTTCGGCCATCTTGATTCCCTGCGCGCCGACTACATCGCACAATACGAAGTCTGGCAAGCACAGAGCCACCGCTTAACGACATTGCGCGCGGAAGCCGAAGCCCATCGCGAACGGGAAGAGTTGCTGCGGTATCAGGCGCAGGAAATTCGTGATGCCGTGATTCAGCCGCACGAAGATGAGACGTTGGCCGAACGCTGTACACGTTTGGGGCAATCCGAGCGCGTGCGGCAGCTGTCGGAGTCGGCCTATGACCTGCTGTATGCCGGCGAGGGCGCCGCCGTCGAGCGAGTAACACAAGCCTGTCGCGGATTGGAAGACTTGGCCGGGATCGATGCCGCCGTACAGCCCTGGGCGGCGCAACTCTCGCAGGCGCGGGTGCTGCTGCAGGACGTGGCGGAAGAGGTTCGGCATTATCGCGAACAGATTGAGGACGATCCGGCCTTGTTAGAGCAACTGGAGTCGCGGGCAGCGCGGCTGGAATCGCTCAAGAAAAAATACGGCGGCAGCCTAGAAGCGGTGCGCGCCAAGGGTGCCGAGTTGGACCGGTGGTTAGCGCAGCTCGACGGGAACGACGGCGAGATGGCCGAATTAGTCCGCGCCGTGACCCAGGCGGAGGCCGAGCTGGCTCGGGTTGCCGATCGACTGACGGCTGCGCGCAAAGCTGCTGCCGCACGTTTGGAACAGGCATTGAAGCAGGAACTGGCTGCGCTCTCGCTTCAGCGCGCGACGGTGCGTTTGTCGTTGGGGACGTTGGCCGGCCCCGAGCGGTATGGCCCCTATGGGCAGGACCGAGCCGAGTTGCTCTTTTCCGCAAACAGCGGTGAAGCCCTCCAGCCGTTGGCGCGTGTGGCGTCCGGAGGCGAGTTGTCGCGCGCGATGTTGGCGCTGAAGACGATCTGCGCGGACGACGAAGGTGTCCCGGTCCTGGTGTTCGACGAAATCGATGCGGGCGTCGGCGGTGCCGTCGCCACGGCGATCGGGATCCGACTGCGCGCCCTCTCTCGCCACCATCAAGTCTTGTGCGTGACCCATTTGCCGCAAGTCGCCGCACAGGCGGATCGGCAGTTTCTTGTGGAGAAGTCGGTCCAGGGTGCACGGACCGTGACGAACGTCCGTGAACTGTCGGGTGAGGATCGAACGGCTGCGGTTGCGGCCATGCTGGGCGGGCAGGGCGACAGCCTCACGATGCGTCGCGCAGCCGAGGAATTGTTGGGGGAACGAGAGAAACCGTCTTCGAAGGTTGTTTCGCCGTCTGGTGAGGATGCTCGAACGGGGAAGGCGGAGCGAGACTCGAAAAAAACGCGCCCGAAACCGGCTCGAAGTGGGAAGTAGCTGTGCCTATGGGCGGAGATGCCTACGCGATCAGTTGAGCTCGGTTGATCCGATCGGCGAACCGGACATCGCCAGCGCCGGTAACGAGTGTCGGCATTCCATGACGACGCGTGTGAAGATGTCCAACAAGCGCGCATCGTAGGCGACTGCAGACAGCTTCTGCATCGCCTGCAGGGCATCCTCTACAGACCAGGTCGGTCGGCCTTCGTTATCCGTCATCAGTTGATCGAATGCTTCCGCAATGGCGACGATGCGCGCCAACAGGGGGATGCCGTCCCCCTTCAATCCGTTCGGGTAGCCTTTTCCATCCCAGCGTTCATGGTGATAGGAGATCATCTGCACGACGTCCGCAGGGAGGCCGAGGGCCAGCGCCATACGTCCGCCGATTTCCGCATGGAGGCGCGGTTGGTCGGCGCACGACGGCTCCGTTCGCTGGCTATTGTTCGCGGCAGTGCCGAGCGCAAGCATGCCGATGTCATGCAGGAACGCGCCCGTCGCCAACGAGCGTTGCTCGCTGTCCGATAGGTCGGCGCGATTTCCCAAGAGGGTGGCGTAAAAGCTCACGCGGCTGGAGTGATTCAAGAGGTTGCGGTCCTTCGCCTCGAACAGGGTCGACAGGAAGGTCACGTGATCCTCGGCGGCGGCGGGCGGTCGTTCCGAGGTTGTGGTCGCGTGGCCGGTCTGCCGGTATTGCTCGCGGAGGGCGGCCCAGTTGGCGGAGATCTCGGCGTCGGTCGACCAGCAGCCCTGACGGAGGGCGACACATTCGCGGATGCTGTCGAGGCGCTTTTTCTTCTCGAGCGTTTGGTTGATCAGGGTGATCAGCTCGGTGACGTTGAAGGGCTTCAGCAAATAGCCGGCTGCGCCGTGGCGGATGCCGTCCATCGCCGATTTCAGGCTGCCGAACCCGGTGATGATGACCACTTCAATATCGTTATGTTGGCGTTTGATGTCTTGGAGGAGGTCCAGACCTTGCCGGTCGGGCAGCTTTTGATCGAGCGTTATAAGGTCGATGGGGCGTTTGGCGAGGACGTCGAGCGCGCCTTGTGCACAATCGACCGTCTCGACATGAAAAAACGGTCGGAGGATGACTTTCAGCGCGTCGCGGGGGCCCGGTTCGTCATCGACGACGAGAATCGTGGGTTTGGATGTGGGGGCGGATTGGTGTGCGTGCGATGATGTAGGTGTCATTGTGTAAGTGATGTATGATTCGTACGGAAAATTGTCAAGCAAATCAAATCTCGCGACAGTATGACGGCCGCGAATTTACTGTAGGTCCACTGCGACAGCTCGATATGTTGTGGGCTCTGATGTCATCGAACTAGATGTTGTGGTCTAGGTCTGAAAAACCTGTTGGTAACAGGTGCATTGGCTGGGTACAAGATCGTGGATAGCCTGTGTGGTTCCTGTGAGTCTCCGGAGGATTCCGATTTGCGCGCTCAATGACAATACGTAATGCATCGCGCACGCGATGCGGCGGGTGCAGGCGAACAAGTCAAATGAATCGAGCGAGCGAGGCAGCCGTTATTCGTCGGCGGGCGGCGGCTGATCGGGGGCGCCGGCGGTGCTGTCCGGGCGATTGATGCCGAGCGTGTCCATGCGGTACTTCAGCATACGTCGACTGATGCCGAGCATCGTCGCCGCATGGGTCTGTACGTAGTTCGTGCGTTTGAGCGCGTCGAGAATAATGTCGCGCTCGAAGTCCATGACGGCCTTTTCCAGCGACACGCGACCGGAGAGGATTTCTTCGCGAATTGACCCCGCGCGGACATCGCCTTTCACGCTCGGCGGCAAGTGCGTCGGGCCGATGGGGCCGCCTTGGGACCACAGCATCGCCTGCTCGACGACGTTCTGCAGTTCCCGCACGTTGCCCGGCCAGCTGTGGCGGGCCAACACTTCGAGGGCGTCCTTCGTAAAATCCTGCACGGGCAACTTTTCTTCATCGATACGTTTCTGCAGGAAATGTTTCGCGAGCAGCAGCACGTCTTCGCCGCGCTCCCGCAAGGGCGGTAGGTAGAGCGAGACGACGTTGATACGGTAGTAGAGGTCTTCTCGGAACGTCCCGCGCCGAACCATTTCGTCGAGGCTTTTGTTTGTCGCCGCGACGATACGCACGTCGACTTTAATCGGTTGCACGCCGCCGATACGCGTGAACTCACGCTCTTGCAGCACGCGCAGAAGTTTCGCCTGGGTCGTGGCGCTGAGGTCGCCGATTTCGTCCAGGAAGAGGGTGCCTGTATGCGCCAGTTCGAATTGGCCCACGCGGCGCGCAGTCGCGTCGGTGAAGCTGCCCTTTTCGTGTCCGAACAATTCGCTTTCGATGAGGGTCTCGGGCAAGGCGGCGCAGTTGAGGGCGACAAACGGGCGCTCGCGGCGGCCGCTGTTGTAGTGCAGGGCGCGGGCAACGAGTTCTTTGCCGGTGCCGCTTTCGCCGGTGACGAGGATGGTCGTCCGACTGTCCGCTACCTGCTCGATCTTGCCGTAGATCTCCTGCATCGCCTGGCTCTTCCCGATGAGATTGTGGAAGGCGTAGCGATTGGAGACTTGGGCGCGGAGCGAGCGGACCTCGCGTTCGAGTTCCTGCGTTTCGAGCGCCTTGCCGACGATGATCCGGAGTTCGTCGATTTCGAAGGGTTTGGAGACGTAATCCACTGCGCCGAGTTTCATGGCGTCGACGGCCGTCTTCACCGCCTTCGTGCCGGTGACCATGATGACGGGCACCGACTTATCTTCCTGTTGCATCCGTTCGAGTACGGCCAAGCCGTCCATACCCGGAAGCATGACGTCGAGCAGCACGAGGTGCGGAGCCTCCTTTTTAAAGAGGTCCAATCCTTCGTGAGCGTCAGCAGCCTGGAGGACTTCGTACGTCGGTTCCAGAACTAATTTCAGCGACCTACGAACGCCTGGTTCGTCGTCGACGCAGAGAATTCGTTTTTTCATAGGGGACGTAGTGCCTAAGGATGGGGACTGGGCACGCCTGATCCGCATGCCCTTCTACATCGGCCGTGCTCAACATCGAAAGTATACACCCCATGTCGATTTTGAGCTAGTCGATGGACTGTTTACGCAACGAGCAACGCAGCGATTTATCAGGACTATGCTCCTGTTGAATGCGTGGGGGACGCACAGAGCTAGTGGCTCGCGAGACGATTGGAACGGATTACGTAGCTGAGGGACTGGTGAAGGGGACGAAGAGAAAAAAGGCCCGGCGACGGACCGAAGGGGCCGCCGCCGGGCTCACAGGAAGAAGCCAATATCAGTGGCTGGCGGCCCTGAGCGAGGGCGACGGGCAGGCGCCCGGCGTCATGTACAAGAGGTAGTTGCCCATCCCATGCTGCAACGACTCCTGCTGGAGCGGGTGATGATGGACCATCACCATTTCGTAGTCTTCCTCGGTCGTCACGGGGAACCCGGTTGCGTTTTTATACACCTGGTGGTCGTGGAATTCGCGGAAGGTTCCGTCCAATTCGACGTCCGGTACGGTCCGCAACAGCGTCCGCTTCTTGGTCTTGTTCTCCAGGCTGATCATCAAGAGTTCGTCGTGCCCGTGCGGGTAGGCGAACTTCACGCAGCCGTCCATGAGGAACTTCAGCGGCGCCGTATGCACCTGGACGCCGGACTTGATCTCGATGCCTTCGTCCGTCTGGTCCGGGCCGCGCTGGTCGAACTTGCTGTAGCACACGACGTTCACGCCGACCTGATACACATCCATTTCCTTCACCGGCTGCGATTCCGGCGCCATATACATGGTGAAGGACGCCATCACATCCTTGGTCGGCGGGACGCCGTGATAAAAGGCAACGACCGACATCAAATGGTCGCCCTTCGCCAGTTTCACCCCGTAACCATCCGGGAAACGCGTTTCCGTCATTTCCAAACCGGCGCCGGCAAAAAAGAGCGGTTCGCCGGGGCAGGAGACGCTGGGCTTCGTGTTGTTCAACATCAGCACATGATGCAGGTAGTTTTTGGGAAGGCTCTTGCCGTCCTTGGTGAAGACTGCGGCCTTGTACCCCGTCATGTACATGTCTTTGGGAAGTTGGAAATTGTGTTTCGGCATCGAGGCGGCGAGGTCGCCGTCGTGGCCGGAGGGTAAATCGATCGGGCCGAACGTCAGCGTGACGGTGTTGCCTTCGATCGTGACCTTCGTCGTCGTTTGGCCGGACAGCGTGGGCACCGCATGGTGGGTATGGCCGCCGTCGGCCAGGACCGGAGTCGCAAAACACAACATGATCAAGGTTAGGCACAGACGGAGCATAACGTCCTCCAGATGACGCCGCACATGACAGGGGTGAGACGTGTGTGTGAGTTGATAGGCGCGTTCAGGAATTTCATCGCGGAGCAGGGCACTGCAACAGATCATGGCGCCACAGTGAGCGGCGCATCATATCGACCCTGACGATTATGATCCACCAGGAACGGGTGTAAGGCGCTTCCAGAGGTAACTGCCTCCATGTTCGCGTGGGGGAATGTTTTTGTGTTTCCCGACGCGCGAATACCACCAGACACCCTTCGCTTCTTTGCCGTCTTCAGAGAGAAGGAGTTCGAACCCGCCTTCGCGGTCGTTCCCCGGTTGATTCCACGTCCCTTGCCAGAGGCGGTCGGCAAACTTGGTCGTGGTGAATCGTCCCTCGTGCTGCGTGTAGGGACCGTTGCCACCCTTGTCGAGGGTGGCTTGGTACCGTTTGTCGTCTTCGACTTCGAGAATGTCCCACTTTCCGCTGAGGTCGACGACGGCCGACGATTCGTTCGTCCCGACGAGGCGCACATTCGCAGCGGCGCTGTCGACGCGTACACCCATTTGCATGGTGCGCAGCGATTCGTGCCAGGACAGCAACTGCCACATACCGTCGCGTTTTTCGAGGATACCGGTTTCGCGGAGCGGCCACACTTCGCGGCGCGCCCCGGCGCCCTCGCCGAGGTGCCGGATGTAATCCAGTTCCATGCTGAACCAAGCGACCTCGCCGCGTTGCCAGACCTTCAATTCTTGAATCGGCATCTCCAGCCGCTGCACGGTGGCGAGTTCCTCTTGGAAGTCCCGATCCAGATCGGGCCAGCCTACGTATTTTCTGCCACCGATCGTGTAGCTCGTGATGTCGGCGTCGTGCGCCATGAGCTGCGACAACACCGGCCAATCTTTTTCCGCATTGGCTCGTACCAATTCGCGGACGACGGCTTCGGGATTGCTGAGGTCGACGGCCCAGACGTTTGAGGCCATGACACTCAGCGTGCCGAATAGGAGACTTGCGGCCAGGCTGGAGAGACGAGTGTGAAGGCGAATCCGTCGGTGTATAGGGGCTGTGTGTGGCTGTGTCATAAGGTGTTTTGCAGGCTACTGACTTGATGGGTGATTGTCAACGTGCAACGGCTCATGCGGCGCGGTTTTCGGCGCAGAGGACCACGGTCACGTTATCGTGTGCGCCTCGGTCCAGCGCGGTATCGATCAAACGTTGCGCCGACGCCTGCAGTGTTGGTGCATCGGTGAGCAGCTGTTGCTCGATATCCGGATCGGTGAGCATCTTCGTGAGGCCATCGGTGCAGAGGAGCAGGCAGTCGCCTGGCGTGAGGGGCTGTGTCTGGCAGTCTACCTGAGGAACGTCGTCGATGCCGAGCGCGCGGAGCAACATGTGTCGATCCGGATGGACGGCGGCTTGTTCCCGCGTGATCTGTCCACGGCGCAGCAGTTCCTCGACGAAGGAATGGTCCACGGTCAGTTGGGTCAAGCGACCGTTGTGCAGCAAGTAGGCGCGGCTGTCGCCGACATGCGCGATATGGGCGAAGGTCCCGGCGGCCGTTTCGATCAGCGCCACGGCGACGATGGTCGTCCCCATATTATGGAGCTCCGGTTGCTCGTGTGCGACCTGGCGAATACGTGTGTTGGCCGCCTGAATACTCTCGCGCAGCCACCAGTCGGCCGTGTCATGGGTCAGTGTCGGTCTCGCGCCGGTTGTTGTCTGCGCGGTAAAGTTTTCCACCGTCAGCCGACTGGCCACATCGCCGCCTGCATGGCCGCCCATCCCGTCGGCGACAAGGAAAACCTCGCCGGACGGTTCGATGAAGAATGCATCCTGGTTGCTCTTACGGACTTTCCCGATGTCGGTCGCACCGACCATCAGCCAGCGGCCGGTCTGTGTGCGGGCGGCGGATGTCGTCATACGGAGTCCCCAAGAGGAATAGCGGCGTGCGATCGTCGAATCAGGGCAAGTTGACCTCGAGCGTGATCGCACTCCGCCGGATGGCGCTGCGGCAGACCGCATTGCGCGACCAACGACGCATAGAGTCGATCCGCCAGCTCGATCAGGTTTACGGTGTCGGCGCGGTTGTACCGCAGTAGTCGATCGAGTGCCGCGTTGTCGCCCTGTTGCCACCGTTGCCAGAGGAGCACGGCGTCCCAGCCGTCGAGCCCGATCAGGTCCGATTCGCGGTCAAGGTCGAATCGTTGCTCGATCTGTTTGAGTCCGCCGGTGAGCCCGAGTCGGCGCGCGGCGAAACAGAGATCCATATGAAGCGGCGGCGTCGGCACTGCGTCGAACGTGCGCGCGAGAAACGGGACGTCGAAGACGCTGCCGAAAAAGGTGACGAGCATGGGCGTGGCGGCTAGGAGATCCGCCAGCCGCGTACCCGTCAGGTCCCGTCCTTCGATAAGCTGCACGACGGAGCCGTCGGTCCGCGCAGCGCCCACCAAGGTGACGGCTCCGGGACCGGGATCGCCTCCGGTGGTTTCGATGTCGAGGAACAGGGCGCGATCGCGAAAGAGTGGATACAGCCGCCAGTGATCTTTCGGCCGGAGGCACCCGGCAAAAAACGCGGCGTCCTGTCGCGCGAGTGCGTCGCTTGCGGCCCGCAGCGCCTCGTCATACCAGCGTTTTCGTGCGGCGGAGAGCCCGGGAATCGCGGGGCTGATGTGAAACTCGCGCCAGGTGGCGATACCGGCGTCCCACCAGCGTCGCTCCGTGACCTGGCCTACGCCTTGGAGCAGGATGAATGTCGAGTCGATCACAAGGCGGCAGTCTGCCAGAGGGGGGCGGGTGAGTCCAGCGCGAATCCCTGTGAAGGTGCGCCCTGTCGGCTTGATTTCGCGCGGGGGGACCGGTAGAGTCGCCGTGTACGCGGCCGCTGTGGCGCTGTCGATGCGGCCTTCCGCGTCAGTCGGTTGTCATCGTCACGATAGGAAATGTGGAAATACGAGTATTGTCATGTCGAGTCCAACACAAGGCGCGGCGCAGCCGCCCAAGAAAATACGTATCCGTGTCGGCGGGGTGCAGATCGAAGCCGAATTGAAGTCCAATAAGACGGCCGCCAGCGTCTATGCGGCGCTGCCGGTGACCGCGCCGTTGAACGTCTGGGGCGAAGAGTTTTTCTGTAAGGTCGACGGCGTAAAGGATTTTCGGGAGACCGCCACGACCACGTTGAAGGTGGGCGATGTGGCCTGGTGGGGACCGGGGCAGGTGTTGGCGCTGTTTTTCGGTCCGACGCCGATGAGCAGCGGTCCGGATCCCGTGCCGGCCGACCGTGTGAACGTCATCGGACGGATCGTGGGCGACCCGACGTTGTTGCGTCAGGGGTATCAGGCGACGACCATTCGTGTCGAACCGGTGGATGTAGCCAGCTAGACGCTGCCGCTGAGTAACAGCGACGACAGAGACCTATGCGATTGTCCAAAGAGCGTGTCCATCATATTGCGGCGACGGTGTGCCAGACCTTGCAACAGGAAGGGCTGGTGGAAATACTGAGTGCCGGGACGGAAGCGGTCGATGGGCTGGAGCAGGCGATTCAACAGGAATTGAGCGTCGAGGATCGGCTGAACAACGAAGTCCGCGAGATGCTGAAAGCCTACACGGAGCAGATCGAGCGCGGTCAGGTCGACTACCAGAAGATGTTCACGATGATTAAGACCAAACTCGTGCGCGACCGCGGCATCGTGCTCTAGCGCCGTCCGTTCCGTCGACAAAGGATGCCATGGGTGCACTGAGTGCCGACAAAGCCAACCATCTCGCGCATCAGGTTTTGACCTATTTGAAGGGCGCCAAAACCGTCCGTCTCAAGACCGACGACGTCGTCGTCTTGCGCAGCATCAAGAAGGTTCTGGCCGCCGAGTTGGAACAGGAAGCCGCCATCGACCAGGCCGTGCGCAAGCGCTTGTCGTCCTACTCGCGCCCCATTCTGGAGGGGACGCAAGAGTGGGACGTCATGTATCGCAAGGCGGCCGAGGAAGAAATTCGAAAGCAGATCCGCCGCCCGTAACACCTATGTGGAGGTCGACGATGCGTACGCCCCTCACGACTCTCGGACAGACTGTCGATTCGACGACGATCGAACGACGCCCGCCGCTCCGATCTGTACTGACCTTCTGTCTCGCGGCGAGTCTGTGTCTGGTCGTCGGGTGCTCCAGCAGTAAGAAGGTCGTTCCGTTGGTGCCGTTGCCGCTCGATGCGCGGGCGTCGCAACAGGCGGTCTCCTTAAACGAAGGCGGCGCGGCCGCCTATGAAGCCAAACAATTCCCCGAGGCCAAGGCGCTGTTCGAACAGGCGGTGGCGGCGGCGCCTGAGGTCGGCGCGGCGCGCTACAACCTGGCCTTGGCGTTGAACGCGCTGGGCGAGACCCAAGCGGCGCACGATCAATTCCTCGAAGCGGCGACGTTGGAGCCGGGAAACAAGGTCATCTGGGATTCGCCGGCCCTGCGGCCATACGGCAACCCGGAGGCGACGAAGTCGGCCAGTAGCGTCCCGTCGAATCCCAATCGCCGCTCTGCAGCGGGGATGGGCGGATACGGCGGCGGTGGAATGGGCGGGATGCGGTAAACGTCAATCGGACGATTGAGAAGCAATACGTATGGCGAGCTAGGATGAAGATCGGCGCCGCAACGGGCGCGCGTCGGGAGAATACGGAGACCATGGCCACAGCAAAAAAGAAGACGACAGCCGCGAAGGGGCGAGTGTCAGGGAAAAAGGCGACCGCCTCGGCGGGTCGCGCGGCGACGCGCGTAAAGCCGACGGCGAAGCGGACGTCGACAAAAAAAGCTGCGGCGGCGGCCGGCTCCGAGACACAGTTAAAGGTCGGCGATCGTGCCCCGGAGTTTACGCTTCCCGATGAAGCCGGCGATCCCATTCAGTTAAAAGACCTTAAGGGCCAGTCGGTCATCCTCTATTTTTATCCGAAGGACGATACACCCGGCTGTACGATGCAGGCCTGCGGTTTTCGCGATGCCCGCACGCGAGTGACGAAGGCGAAGGCGGCAGTGATCGGCGTGTCGCTCGACGGCGCAGAGTCGCATCAACGATTCATCGACAAGTATGATCTGCCCTTCACGCTGCTCTCCGATACGGATGCGGCGGTGTCCAAGCAGTACGGCGTCTACAAAGAAAAAAACATGTACGGTAAGAAGTATTGGGGCATCGAGCGGACGACGTTCGTCATCGACCCGCAGGGCCTGTTGAAGGCGATCTTCCGAAAAGTGAAGGTCGACGGCCACATCGAAGAGGTGCTGGCGACGCTCAAGTAAGGGCCGGAGGTTGCCGCGAGGCACGCGCTCGTTTCACTCGTTTCCCCATGTCTGGACCACGCCTTCCGATGACTGCTGCACCGTCCGTGCGGCAGTCGCACTCTCTCGAACGAATCGGTGTTTTTGCCGCAATGGCTTGTTCCGTTGCTCGTGTGCGTGCAGGTGCATACCTACGACGGTGCGCCCCATTCCTGCTGTTGTGCTTGTTCCTCTGTATTGAGACGGGCCTCGCCTCGGCTGCATCGCAACCACAACCGCCGCAGCCAAGCGGCGAAGTGGTGTTGTTCCTCGGCGATGCTATGGCCCGGCCGAATCGTTCAGTCACAATCCATGCGGACCTTGTGCGCGTCGGCGCGGTCGCGAAAGGTATAGGTGGCGAACAGGTTCGACTGCTTGTTGACGGCACGGAGGTCGCTACCACTGTCACCGACGAGCAGGGACATGCGACTTTTCGGTACGAGCCGCGGCGGTTGGGTTTGCATCAGTTGACCGCGACCGGAGGGCCAGCTTCGACACACACAATTTCCGACGGACGCGCGACGCTCGCCGTGTGGGAAAAACGCAAGCCGCTCTTGCTTGTGGAAGACGCCGTGTTGAGCAACACAATGGACGGGCGCCAACCGTCCGAGCCGAACGCCGGGGCGGTTGAAGACCTCTCGCGCCTCTCGCACTTTTTCTACAATCTGGTCTACCTCGTCACGGAAACGCAGGCCGGGTCGCCGCTGTCGCGCGGTGCTGCCGTCGAATGGATGCGCCGGTTGTTGAGCGAACATCGTTTTCCCCCGGGGATCGTCCTGTCGGTGCCGCCGACGGACGTCGGTATCGCCGACGCCATATCGCGCCTCAAAGACGACGGGTGGGAAAATCTTCGTGCTGGTGTCGGGCGTAGTCAGGCTTTTGCCCAAGCGTTGGTCGGCCAACGGCTTCGCACCGTCATCCATACGCCAGTGCCGGGTGCGGAGTATCCGAGGAAGGCGCGCCTTGTGACGGATTGGACGGCGGTCCGTAAAGAACTCCAAGATTGATCGTGCGTCGCCGCAGATTCGAACGGATCCTCGGCCGATGCGTCGGCATTCGCTTCACGCCTGGCTACACCGTCAGTGACCTTCCTTTTCCCTTTCGCGTTCCATTAAAATGGCGTCGGCATGCGGGCGAAAACGACTTTCCACTGTCAGGCCTGCGGGCACCAATCGCCGCGATGGCTCGGGCGCTGTCCGGACTGCGGCCAGTGGAATAGTTTCCAAGAAGCGCCGCAGGAAGCCGCGCCCGCCAAGGGCCGCCCGTCGGCGCCGCTTCAAGGCCCCTCCTCTCAACCGACTCCTATCACCGACATTGTCTTAGACGCCGAAACCCGGTGGATGACCGGCCTCGGCGAATTCGACCGCGCGCTCGGCGGCGGTGTGGTGCCTGGTTCCGTGCTGCTGATCGGCGGCGACCCGGGCATCGGAAAAACCACGTTGTTGCTGCAGGCGTTGCCGTCGCTTGCGACCGCGCGCGAGCCGGTGTTGTACGTCTCCGCCGAAGAATCGCCGCGACAAGTGAAGATGCGGGCCAGTCGTCTCGGCGTCGAATCGCCGCGCCTCTTGATCTATTCCGAAACGTCGCTCCAAACGATTTTGAAAACCGTCGGCGAGTTGAAGCCGCGTGCGATGGTCGTCGACTCCATCCAAACCGTCTATTCGGATCAATTGACGAGTGCGCCGGGGACGGTCAGTCAGGTGCAGGAAGTGGCGGCGCAGCTCATGTGGCTGGCCAAACGTAGCGGCATGCCTGTGTTCATCATCGGCCATGTCACGAAGGAAGGCGCCATCGCCGGCCCTCGGCTGTTGGAGCACATCGTCGATACGGTCTTGTATTTCGAAGGCGACCGTAGTCACGCCTACCGGATTTTGCGCGCCGTGAAAAATCGGTTCGGCTCCACCAATGAGATCGGCGTGTTCGAGATGAAGGACGTGGGCTTGGAAGAAGTCGCCAACCCATCGGAGTTGTTTTTGGCGGAGCGGCCCGAGCGCGGTACCGGGTCGGTCGTTGTGTCGAGTATGGAAGGCAGTCGGCCGATTCTCGTCGAGCTACAAGCCTTAGTCTCCACGAGCGGTTACAGCATGCCCAAACGTATGACGAACGGCATCGAAACGAATCGCCTGTCGCTGTTGCTCGCCGTGATGGAAAAACGTTTGGGGCTCCAACTGGCCGGGCAGGATGTATACGTGAACGTCGTCGGCGGCATTCACGTCGACGAACCGGCGATCGATCTTGGGGTCGTTGCGGCGGTCACCTCGAGTTTCCGCGAATTGCCGATCCATCACCGGACCATGATGATGGGCGAAGTCGGACTGGGCGGTGAGGTGCGCGGCGTCTCGCAGGCGGAGGTGCGGATTCGCGAAGCCGCGAAGTTGGGATTCACGCGCTGCCTTTTGCCCGAACGGAATTTGAAGAAGCTGGATAGCGCCGCGCGGATTCCCGGTGTCGAATTGATCGGAGTGGAAGAAGTTGGGGAGGCGCTCGATGCGGTGCTCGCGTAGTGTGTTTGTGCGGAGGACCGGCTGGGCCGCCCTCGGACTGCTCGTGCCCTTGTTGACGGTCGCCGGATGCGGAACGGTGCCGCCGCCGACTACGACGCCGCAGGTCGGCGGGCCACTGCAGACCGTATCGGCGAAAGAACTGGTCTCGCTCATGCAGACGCGCGCGGACGCGACCCGCAGCGCGAAGGGCCTGTTCCAAGCGAAGATTAAAGGTCCGGGACTGTTGTTGCCGGCCCGCATCGACGGGACGGTGTTTTACCAGCGCCCGGACGCGATGCGTGTGCGCGGGTTCAGTTTTTTCGGCGGCGAACTCTTCGAACTGGTGTTAAACGGCGACCGGTACCGCCTGGCGCTTCCGACCGAACGGCGCGAAATGCGCGGGTCGGTTTCTGAGCTTGGACAGGTCGAGAAGTTTGGGCGTCCCGTGCAGTTGAGCCTGTGGGCGGTGTACGGCGCGTTGGGACTCACGACCGTCGCGCCGCAGGATCGTGTGACGCTGACGCAGGACGGCGACCGCTATCGGCTCGATGCGGTCGGTGCGCCGGGGTCGTCGCTCGATGGAGTGGCGCGGCGGCTCTGGTTCGACCGCTCGAATCTGTTATTGGTGCAGGAAGAGTGGCTCGGGGCGAACGGGCAGGTTGAAGCGACGATGCGGTACGAAGATTTTCGTCCGGTGGCGCCGCCTCCTGAGGCCGCATCGTTGGAAAAGGATTCCGATCCGGACGTCGACGCCGATACGATAGATGTCGCGGGTGCCGGAGAAGGCTCGGCAGAAGGTGCCGTCCATCCGATTGCCAATGCCGTGTCTGCTTCGATGCCTCAAGCATCTCAGACTGGAACGGCCGCGACGGCACAGACGGCGACTGCTGCAACTGCCCGCACCGATGCGCCGGTGCTGGGGGTTTATCGTCCGTTCCGGATCGTGATGGAAGACGGGCGCGGTCGCGGAACCGTGCAGTTGACGATGCAGGAGTTGTCGTCCAACATGCCGATCGATCCGGCTGAATTGGGTCGTTTGTAATCGACGTTGTGCGGGAGAACCACGGACATCCCCCATGCCCACAGTGCTCGCCATAGAATCCGCGACGGTGCACCAGAGCGTCGCACTGGTGCGCGACGAAGCGGTGTTGGGAGAAGAACGCCACGAGGAGGCGGGCAGCCATGCGCGTTGGCTCGTGCCTGCCATCGATCGGTTGCTGGCGCGCTGCAAGATGGACCTATCGGCGCTCGATGCCTATGTCGTGTCGCAGGGACCCGGTTCGTTCACTGGATTACGCGTAGGGTTGGCTACTGCCTTGGGTTTCCGCGCGGTGACGAGAATACCGATTGTGACGGTTGGGACGTTGGAGGCGATGGCCTGGGGACTGCGCGAGGTCCTCGGGCCGATCTGCCCGATTGTGCCGTGCCGGGCCGGCGAGGTATTTTGGGCGCAATACGAATGGACGGCGGAGGGACGATTCGGTAGGCTCTGCGAACCGCGAGTCGGACCGCCGAGTGCCGTGGCCGCGACGCTGACGTTGCCGACGGCTGTGCTCGGTGCTGGGTGGCTGGCCTCTTCGGAGCAGATCGTCGCAGGCGATCCGTCGGCGGAAGGGCGAGCGAACCGATGGAGGTCCGTCGATCAGGCGCATTTTCATCCGTCAGCGGCAACCGTCGGGCGACTTGGGCTGCTGCGGTTGCGCGAAGGGCGGATTGCGAGTGAGACGATTGCGCCGTTGTACGTTCAGCGGTCCGAGGCCGAACTAAAACACGGCTTGGTCGAAGGAAAGACAGCCAAAATTTTGCGCGGCGCCGGTAAAGCGAGCGCTCCGCGGCGGCGTGTCAGTCGAACGACCGCGTCCCGCATTTCGTGAGCCCTCGATGAGGTCTAGTGTGCAGCGTCCGGAGTCCACGTCCTGTCCCGCGCTGCAGTTGCCGGATGGACTGACGCTGGAGCCGGGCACCGTCGCCGACCTGGACGAGATGCTGGCGATCGAGCAGCAGTCGTTTTCCGAGCCCTGGTCGCGGGCGATGTTTCTCGGCGAATTGTCCGGCAACCGCTTCGCGCGGTTTGTGGTCGTGCGCACGACGGGCGGGCCGATCCGGATGCTGTGCGGCTATCTCTGTTATTGGATCGTGTTCGACGAATTGCGTCTGATGAATATCGCGGTGCATCCGGATTGGCGTCGGCGCGGACTGGCCAACGTGCTGGTGCGCCGTGCGATGGATGAGGCGACGGCACAGGCCGTGGGTGGGCCGCTACGAGGGCATTTGGAAGTGCGCGCGTCGAACGTCGCCGCCCGCGCTCTCTATGCCGGATTGGGCTTTCGTGAAATCGGATTGCGGAAGCAGTACTATCGTCGACCGGATGAAGATGCGGTGTTGATGGCGATCGAGTTCAACCCTACGCACAAGGAGGAGCCGACCTAGACGAGCGACGGGCATGTTGCGGACGCAACGCGCGGTTGTGCCATCCATTCAACAGCAGCAGAAGGAGGTGCCTTATGGTCCCTGACGGCGCGATTGCAGATCGACTCCGGGCCGACAGCATCGAATTTCGGCGGTTGGAAGAGGCGCATCACCAGTTGGATCGCGAACTGCATCAACTTCAGCGGCGCCACGTGTTGACGCCGGCGGAGGAAATGCACAAGCGAGACCTGCAGAAGGAAAAGTTGGCCAAGAAGGATCACATGGCCGACTTGATCCGTCGGTATCGAGATCAGTCTCTGTCGGTCACGGCGTAGGGCACGGCTCTTTGCCGAAGTGAAACGCAATCGAGGAACATCGGACGACGGCGGTGGCCGGAAGGCGCCGCCGTCGTACCGTTGAGGAACAGCAGCCGACCCGGACGGCGATGGTTGTGCGGGTCATGCAGGAGCAGGGCGTCGGATCGGTAACGGATAGGAACCATGGCAGCCGTCATCGCGCCGCTTCAGGCGCACATTCGCACCGTTAAACAGCGGGTCATGATCATCGGCGGGACGATCATGGCCGCCTTTGTGTTGACGTTCGCCTACGCGCCAGAGCTTGTGGCGTTTCTGCGGCGGCCCTTGTCCGACGACTTGATCTTTTACAGTCCGACCGAAGCGTTCTTCGCGACGGTCAAGGTCGCGTTTTTTGCCGCGATCGTCTTGAGCCTGCCGGTCATCTTTCATCAATTTTGGAAATTCGTCGAGCCGGCCTTACTGACGAAAGAGCGCCGCTGGGCCGTGCCGCTCTTTTTGCTTGCCGCCGGACTATTCGTCTTGGGACTCGTCTTCTGCAACCTCGTCATTCTTCCGCTGGTGATCGCCTTTTTCGTCGACTTCGGCATGGAACGATCGATCCGGCCGGAGTTGGGCGTCGGGACGTACATCGACTTTAATACGAAGTTTCTTGTCGTGATGGGCTGCGCGTTCGAGTTGCCGCTGGTTATGGCGCTGCTCGCGCGAGCGGGGTTCATCCATTGGACGCTGTTCTCGCGCTTCCGCCGTCATGCGATTCTCGGTGCCTTGATCGTGTCGGCCATCGTGACGCCGGACGCCACGATGTTCACGATGCTGTTAATGGCCGTCCCATTGATGGTCTTGTACGAAATCGGTGTGTGGGGCGCTTGGTGGTTCGGACGCGGGATTCCGGTGCCGAAACCTGATGCCGCGGAGATCGACGGCGATTTGCCGATCGAAACCGCCGGCCATCGCCTGCGGTAGCCAAGGAGTGTGCCGACTGTGTGTCGGCGATGGAGGATCTGAGGGCGTGCGACCAATCGTATCGGCAATAGACCAGTACGGATCCGCGAGCACTCCTATGCGGCGACTTGTGCAGAGCCTGCTTGGTCTAACGATGGTGTTCCTGTTGTCGTCTGTTGTGCCGGTGTCTGCCGAGCAGGCGACGGATCCGCATCAGCGGCCGGGGCGTCCCGGTGCTGCGCCTGCGCCGATCCCCATGGTCGAGCCCGGCGTCAGCATCCAAGCGCTTGCGGCGGTGAACGAGTCGGTCGTGTACGCCGGGTCATTCGGCGCGGGCATGTTTCGGAGCGACAATCGTGGGACCTCGTGGGTGGCCGATGCGGCCGGGCTGACGGATACATTTGTGTTGTCCATGACCGTCGGGCAAAACGGAACGGTTTACGCCGGCACGTTTCGCGGCGGGGTCTTTCGGCGCACCACAAGTGGAACGGTGTGGGAGCCGATCAACGAGGGGCTCAAGCGTCTCGAAGTGAAGGCGCTGCTCGCGAGCCAAGGATACATATACGCCGGGACAGCCGACGGCGTGTATCGACGAAAAGATGCGCCTGGTGCGCAGACCTGGACCGTGGTCTCATCCGGGCTCGACGACATCCTCGTCCATGCGCTGGGACGCGCTAACGACGGAACCCTTTTTGCGGGCACGTCCGGTAAAGGCGTGCTGCGCCACCGTGAACAGAAAGCCGCCAAGCCGAAGTCCGGGGCGGACAAAGAATCGGCCGGCTGGGTGCGGCTGCGACAGGGCCTCAAGGATCACGAAGGGCTCGTTGAAAATTACATCCGCGTGATTACCCTGAGCCGTTCGCAAGCGCTCTACATCGGCACGTTCGACGGCGGGGTGTTTCTCAGCGAAGACCTGGGCGAGACCTGGAGACCGATCAGCCGCGCCTTGCCCAACGATTCCATTCGCGGCATCCTGTCGGCGGACGGCCGTCTGATCGTCGCCACCGGGCGCGGAATCTTCCGGACGGACAACAACGGGCAAAAGTGGGTGCCGCTCAACAAGGGGCTTACCGAATTGTCGATTCAGGCATTGGTGTCTGCAGGCGAGCGGACGTTGTACGCCGGGACCAGCGGGGGCGCCTTTCGCAGCGACGACGAAGGCGGCACCTGGGTCGAAATCAACCAGGGATTACAGGTTCGTTCCGAGTCGCCGTTTAGTTTCCAGTAACGCAGTCACACATTTATTGATTCATCCATACGCACCGCGTAGAGAAGGGACGGTTCGACATGAGCACAGCCAGCGCCGCCACCGCGACGATCTCCGTGACGATGAAGGGCGAAGACATTGGGAAGATCGCGCTCAAGTTTTTCCCCGATGTGGCGCCGAACCACGTAAAGAATTTCACCGACCTTGCGGCGAAGAGATTCTACGACGGCACGACGTTCCATCGCGTCATCCCGGGCTTCATGATTCAGGGCGGCGATCCGAACAGCAAGAGTGCGGATCGTGCGTCGCACGGAATGGGCGGGCCAGGCTACAAGGTAAAGGCCGAGTTTAACAGCAAGCCGCACAAGCGTGGCGTGGTGTCGATGGCGCGCGCGAACGATCCGGACAGCGCGGGCTCGCAGTTTTTTATCTGCGTCGCGGACGCGAATTTCCTCGATTGGCAATACACCGTGTTCGGTGAAGTAACGTCGGGTATGGACGTCGTCGATAAGATTGTGAATGCCAAACGCGATGGGCGCGACAATCCGCTCGAGCGGATCGAAATGACCGTCACGGTCGGATAGGGCCGTGCTGAGTGCTGAGATGGGAAAGAAGCGTGCTGAGAGCTGAGTCATGAGTGCTGAGCGGGGAAAGAGTAGTGCTGAGTCACGCCTGCTGGGTGCTGAGCAGGCTCCTCGGCACTCAGCACGCAGCACTGTTTCCGTGCTCAGCACTGTGCTTGCAGTGCTGTTGCTGACCGCCTGCGCGATTCCGCAGGTGCCCTATCGGACGACGTACGAGGATCCGGTCAACTTCGTGCGGATCGAGCCGGACGCCTATGTCCTACCCGAGTGGGCGCCGTCCGCGCACAGTCACCCGGTCGATCTGGACGAAGCGACGGTGCGGCAGTTGCTGACGGGCTTGCAAGTGCAAGAACATCGTATCGTCATCCAGCGTAAGCTGATTGGATTGGCGCCGCGCGAACCAGCGTTTCGTCCGCAAGAAATCGAGCTGTTGGTGCCGAAGATCCGAGAGGCGCTGGCGCAGGTGCAGTGGAACGAGCGCGTGGCGTTTTATCTCAGCCAGCCGCAGACGTCGATCAAACGAGAAATTACGTCCGGCGGCATCTACATCGACGGCACGAAGGCACATATCATCCTTGCGAACCGTCGTATCATGTACGGTATTCCCGCCTACGGATTGATTTACGACAAACGGAATCCGATGCGACCGACCGGGCCGAAGGGGTTCGACCTGTATTTCGACGACACTGCGGCCGTAGTCGAGACGCACAGCAACTGGCTCGACGTGTTGTTGGGATTGGAAAAGGACGAACTGGTGATCGACCTGGCGCGGATGCAGGAGGCGCCGTATATCGTCCGGCATGTCGCGCCCTCCACCGTTGCTGTCGCACAGGCACGGTAAGTGACGTCGTTCAGCGTAGGGTTTTGTCTCCGCGCTCCACCGTGCTCAGCCCCGTCGTGTAGGCCAGCGTCACTTCCGCAATTTTGTAATCGTACTGCGCTTCCGCCAACCGTGTCTGTGCCGTGGTCACCGCCACTTCCGCCTGGGTGACTTCCACGACCGTGCCCAATCCCAGCTTGTAGCGTTGTTTAGCCAGGGTGAGTGCTTCCTGCGCCGTCTGGACTTGATCCTGCGCGAGCGTGATTTGTTGCGCGAACGTCGCGGTATCGAGGTAGGCGTTCGTGACCTGTTGCGTGAGCGCCTGCTCGATGTTCGCGCCGGCCGCCTGCGCCGCATCGTATTGCGCCGCAGCTTCGCGGACCTGGTTGTCGATAGCGAACCCGGTGAAGAGCGGCATGGAGATCACCGCGCCAGCCGCCCACCAGCCGCCCGTGTTGACGTTTCGCCCGGGGTCGAAGGTGTCGAACGAGCCGGCGCTGGCGATGCCCGAGACGGTCGGCAGATGTTGGCGTTTCATCGCGCGGACGCGTGCTTCGGCCGCCGCGGCCTGCTCCTTTGCGCGTTTGACCTCAGGGTGGGCGAGTGTGTCGGCGATCAATTCGGGCAGGTCGCCCTGCGGACGGACGTCGACGGCGATGTCTTCGAGCACGTAGTCGTCCGTGCCGACCACACCCATGGCGCGATTGAGGTCGGCGTAGCTGGCCTTCAACGCATTGCGGCTTTTCACGAGCAACGACTGGGCGTTCACCAGTTCGACCCGCGCCAGGCTGAAGTCCAATTTGGATTTAAGTTGTTGTTTGTAGAGCGTTTCGATTTGGCCCGCGATCACGCCGCGCTCCCGCACCGTGTCTTCCGCAATCTGCACGAGGCGTTTGCGTTTGAGGCTGGTGAGATACGCCCGCTGCACGTGCAGGGAAATGACGGCGCGGCGCGCGGTCACATCCTCGGCGCTGGCGCGTCGAGCCAACTCGAACGACTCGACCAGGTTCTGCGTGTAGCCGAAGTCATAGATCCGTTGGCTGGCCATCACGCCGATCGCGTAACTGCCGAGGTTGCCTTGCAGCAATCCGCCTGCAGGTGTCACGAAGCGCGGGTTGATGCGCGCGGCGCCCGCGGCGGCGTCGGCGTTGGCGTAGACCTGCGGGTAGTACAGCGAGCGAATTTGTTCCGTCCGCGCTTCGGACGCCCGAAGATTCGCGGCGCCTTCCTGCGCCACCGGATGGTTGGTCACAGCCAAGTCGATGGATTGCTGCAGCGACAGGAACCCGCCTTGCGGCAATACCGACGTGCCGTTCGGTGTGGGCGGTTGCGTCGCTTCTGCGAACACGTCCGCAACGGCGATCCCAAGGAAGAGTGTCGTACTGAGTAGTCCGGCGCAGGTCCGACTCCGAAGCGATTCGTTCCTAGCATGTCGAGACGTCACAGGATGTCCTCCTACTTTGCCGGCTTGTCAGGCGATGCCGATGGTGCAGCGGCGGGTGGGGGCGGTGAGGCGCCCGCCGACCGACGCTCGAATTTTTGTTGCGCCGGTTTGGCGGGCGGCAATTTGAACGGCGACGGCGACACAAGCGAGCCTTCCAGCAACCGCCGTTTCCCCACCACGACCACATCTTCCGTCCCCTGCAGTCCTTGAGTGATTTCGACCATCTTGCCGTCGGTGATCCCGGTTTGCACCGAGATGGATTTTGCCTTGCCGTTCTCCACGATGAAGACGGATTTACCTTTTGCGGCGCCGGTAACGGCTTGCGACGGTAGCGTGAGCGCTTCGGGAATTTCGCGCAGCGCGATGGTCATTTCCGCGTAGGTGCCTGGCCGTAAGGCGTAATCGCGATTGGGGAGGTCCACCTCCACGAGCAGACTGCGAGTGGAGGGGTCCAAGGCCAGCGTGGAGCGCGTGATCGGCGCGGTATAACTTCGTCCTCCCATGTCCTTGACCGTGAGAGTGGTTGCGGTTGTGCCGGGTTGAATCCAGGCCGCGTCGTCTTGCGGCACGTTGGCGTAGGCGCGTACGGTGTCGAGATCCATGACGGTAAACAGCGGAATGGCGTTGGTGGCGGACGACGTCGCGACCTGGATCAATGCACCGGGGTCCGCGAACCGCGCCGTGATGACGCCGTCGTACGGCGCCCGCACCTTGGTGTATTCGCGGAACGCGCTGCGTTGTTCCCTCGAATGGCGTGCACCTTGGTAGGCGGCTTCCGCGAGGTCGACATCCTGCTTGGCGATGACGTCGGGCGATTCCCGCCAAACCTTGCTCAACCGTTCGAAGGTGAGTTTTTTGATCGTATAATCGGAATGCGCCTGCTGATATTGCTCCTCCACTTCAGGCGCATCGATAATCGCCAGGACTTGATTCTTTTTCACGCGGTCGCCCTTGTCGGGCCCGATCCATTTCAGATACCCGGAGACCTTGGCGTAGAGCGTCGTCTGATAGAGGGGCGCGATGTTCGCCGGAAGCGTGATCGTGTACGCCAAGGGCTGACGAATCGGTTGTGTCACCTGAACATCGACCGGTGTCGGATCGATCGCGGCTGTGTCCGATGCAGGCGCCGCGGTGTTCGTTCCGGAAGGAGCCGTGTCGGTGGAGACCGCAGGTCGAGCTACGTCGCCGCTCTGTGCCTGCTGCGTCGGAGCCTCGCGATGGAGCAAGGCGTAGGACACCATGATCGCCAGTACGACCGTGAGTCCGATCGGCCACAGGAATCGAGGGCCCGTCTTGCGGAGATGCTTCGGCTGTGACGGTTCGTCGTATGACTCTTCGTGCTGACTGTCCATCGTCTCGACTCCTGCGTTTCGACTCTTCTACGTCTGCACGGTCGGTTGTGGGCTGCGTCGGCCCAGCACGAGCGCGTGCATGACGGGCACGACGAACAACGTCATCATCGTCGAGACGGCGAGGCCGCCGACGACCGCACGGGCCAAGGGCACCATCGTTTCGTTGCCTTCACCGAATCCAAGGGCCAACGGCAGCAACCCGAGGATCGTGGCCAGCGCCGTCATCAGAATCGGCCGAATACGTCGGCGTCCCGCCTCCAACACCGCTTGTTCTGCGGTCGCGCCGGCCTGCACCATTCGGTTCGCGAAGTCGACCAGCAAGATACTGTTCGACACGACGATTCCCATCATCATCAACGTGCCGATCATCGACTCGACATTCACCGAGGTGTTCGTGAGGAACAACATCAGTACGGTGCCGATCCAGCCCAGTGGGACGGCGACCAAGATGATCAGCGGGTCGACGAAGGAACGGAAGAGCGCAACCATCACGAGGTAGATCAACAGCACGGCGAGGGGAAGCGCCAGCGCAAAGTTCGAGAAGGCCGAACGCATGTTCGCGACTTCGCCCTTGATCTGCACGGTGACGTCCTTGGGAAGCGGGATGGTGGCCAAGGTGCGTTCGATGTCGGCGGCCACGCGCCCGAGGTCGTTACCGACCGGCGTGACGAGCACGTTGACGAGGCGCGATAAGTCGTAGTGGTCGACGCTGTCCGGGCCCGTTTTCATGTCGAGTGTGGCTACGTCGCGCAACAAGACGGGGGGGCCGCGACGATCGTCGTTTGCATAGAAGCCGTTCGATAATTCCAGATTACGCCCGGCGAACGGTGTGTTCTGCAGCGCGAGCGCTGTACCCGTGGTGCCGGCTGTGCCGAGCGAGGCGGTGGGATTCAGAGGGGTGCGCGCGCCGATCACCGGAATGTTCAGCAAGTCCTCCGTCTTCGTCAGCGACTGTTCCGGATATTGCGCGAGCAGGTAATAGCCGTTGGACGTTTTCGGGTCGAGCCAGTAGTTCGGGCTCAGCGCAATATTGGAACTAATGCCGGTGATGACGTCGACGATGACACGATCCTGCGTGAGTCCGTAGTAGGCCGCTTTGGTGCGGTCGACGTTGACGTGCAGCTCCGGATAGCTCTTGCCTTGTTTGATGCGCACGTCGATGGTATTCGGCACCTGGGCGATTTTTTCGCGAATCGTTTCCGCCACTGGGCGGATCAGGTCGAGCCGAGGCCCCTTCACTTGGATGTCGATAGGGGCGCGTAGGCCGAAGTTCAACACGTCGCTGATGATGCCGCCGCTTTGAAAGCTGATGTCGACGCCGGGCAATTCTTTGTTCACCCGCGTGCGTACCTCGGCGACGTACTCGTCGGTGCCGCCTTTGTGCCCGGTCACGAGGTTCACCAGCACAAAGGCCGTGTGGTTGCCGGTGTTCGGCGCGAACCGCGCCGCATCGCCGAAGTAGAGGCCGGTGTTGGAGATGACTTCTTCGAGGTCGGATTTCGGGATCGTATCCTGGACGATTCGTTCCACTTCGGCCACGATCGCCGTGGTCTTTTCGATACGCGAGCCTTCCGGCGCGCTGACCGAAATCGTGAAATTCCCCGCGTCGACCCTCGGGAAAAATTCCGTATGGAGGAACGGGGCGATCAACAGGGCCGCCGCGACGAGTGCACAGCCGGCCAGCAGGATGACAAGCGCCTTGAATCGGACGCCTGCACGTAAGATCGGTTCGTAGATGCCGAGGACGATGCGGAACCAATCCGTACTGTCGGACTCGTGGCCTTGTGCCTGCCTGTGCGGTCTGCCGTAGAGCCATGCGAGCATGACCGGCGTGACGGACATCGAGACCGCATAGTCCGCCAGCATGGCGAAGGCAACCGTCATGGCCAAGGGCACAAACAGATATTTGACGATGCCCGTAAAAAACATGATCGGCAGGTAGACGATCAAAATGCAGACGGTGGCGACGAAGATCGGCAGGGTCAGCTCGATGGCGCTGTCTTCGGCGGCGCTGCGCCCGTCCTTGCCCATCTCCATGTGCCGATGCAGGTTTTCTTGAACGACGATGTTGTTGTCCAGCAGCGTGCCGATGACCAACGCCAAGCCGCCGAGGGTCATGATGTTGACCGTCTGTCCGGTCAAAAAGAGCGCGACCAATGCGGCGGTCAGCGAAAGTGGAATCGCCAGGCCGACGACGAGGGCGGCTTTGAGGCTGCGCAGGAAAAGAAAAATCATCAGCCCGGCGAGCCCCGCGCCCAACAGCCCTTCCTTTTGCAAATTCGCGATGGCTTGCCGGATGTACAACGATTGGTCGTAGAGAAACTTGACGGTCGTGCCTGGCGGGATTTCCGTCAGGTGTTCGAGTTTGGCGCGGATGCCGTCGGTGACTTCCAGCGTATTGGCGCCTTCCTGGCGCGTGATCGGGAGATAAGTGGCTTCCCGACCGTTCACCCGCACGACGGACGTTTGAATCGCCGCGCTGTCCGCCGCCGTCCCGATGTCGCGCACGAAAATCGGTGTGCCGTTCACCACTTTGATCGGGATGTCGTTGATCTTCTCGACCACGTCTACAAGGCTGTTCGAATAGACGTAGTAGTCGAGGTCGCCGATCTTGATGTCGCCGGCGGGAATGATTGCGCTTTGGGCGTTGATCGCTTTCACCACTTCGGACGGCGACACGCCGCGCGACAGCATCCGCGCGGGATCCATGAACACGGTGACTTGCCGGACTTTCCCGCCGAGCGGCGGACCGAAGGAAATGCCGGGAATCGTGGCGATCTGCGTGCGGACGTTGAAGTAGGCCAGGTCGCGAATTTCTTTGGCGCCGAGCGAGTCGCTGCTGACCGACAGCAACCCGATGGGAAGGCTGGACACGCCGAACTTATACACGGACGGCGGATACACGCCCGGCGGCAGGAGCCGAATGATGCTGTACGCCAAACTCGTCAGTTCCGACTGCGCGCTGTCGATGCTGTATTCAGGTTGGAAAAAAACCTTGATGTAGCTCATGCCCGCGAGCGACTGCGACTCGATATGCTCGAGGTAGCTGGCCTCCACGAAGCGCTGCTCCATCCGCAACGTGATCGCGCCTTCCATTTCGCTGGGACTCAAGCCGCGATAAAAGGTCGTGACGAGAATCGACGGCAGCCGGATCTCCGGGAAAATATCGACGCGCATTTTTTGGTAGGACACGCCGCCCAGCACGAGCGCGATCATGCAGAGCGCAAAGACCCCGTAGGGATTGCGAAGTGCGGCTCTGGTCAGCATGCGTGCCTCGTGGAGGCGTGACAGTTGCAGCCGACCCAATAGGTGCAGAGTGCTCGCACGACCGTGGTGAGGTCTTCCAGGCGGCTGGGTTTCACGACGTAGCCGTTGGCACCGGCTCGGTAACTCGCTTGGATATCGCCGGGGTCGTCCGACGTCGTCAGGATCACGACAGGGAGGGGCGCCCAGCGGGCGTCGTTCCGGAGGGTTCGCAGCAGATCGAGGCCGGTTTCCCCGCGGAGTTTCAGGTCGAGGAGCAACACGGCAGGTGTGGTCCCATCCGGTAGCGCAACCAATTGGGCCAGGGCGGTGCGCCCGCCGTCGGCCGTCAGGAGGGTCCCGGAAAATTGGGTTTCCCGCAGAGCGACCCCGAAGAGCTCGCGCTCGCCCGGGCTGTCATCGACCAGCAAGATTGTAGGACACGTCATCATCAAGATAGTACGTAGAGCAGGAGCCGTACCATCGCCGCACGGTTCGCGACTCTAGCGAGGTATGCTGAAAAGTCATTGGGTATCGAGCACTTAGTGGCAGGAGGGGAGAGGAGCGGGCAAGCAGCCATTTGGACCGCAGTCCGAACGAATAGGGAATTTTTCCAGAGGGCTCTGGAGAAATTCCTGAGTCGGTACCGAATGGAGGTTAGTTGCCGGCCGGGCCCATCTCGGTCTCGGGCGGTGGTGCTCTCAACGGGACCTTGGGCCTGGGGACAGACTCAGGCGCCTGCTAGGATTAGAAGAGAACACCTACGTGGTGTGCCGGTGGGGCTGTCCCATCGGTCTTCCAAGACGCGCGGGTGAGGACGTGGGCCTAGTACTCAAAAGACATGCGAGTGCGGTGGCAGTGATCGGCGGCGCCTTGCTGTCGAGTCTCTGTTATGCGCTGATGGCGTCATGGCACCACATCGCGAATCAATGGCTCGGATTGAATGTGGTGTATGCGGACCGCCCGCTCTGGCTGATCGCCGCGATGGAGGTCGTGGAGTGGTTGCCCTTGAGTGCGTTGGCGGTGATGGTCGTGATGCGATGGATACGTGGCACGCACTATCGACCGCTCGCATTCGGGGTCGGTCTGTTGACGCCGCTTCTCTTGATGGTCAGCGCGACATTGATCGACGTCACTGCAGACGATTACAGGCACCGCATCGCCTTCGACACTAATGTGTGGAAGGCAAAGGGGCAGGCCACCGCGATATGGCCGGATCGTTTGCGCATGGTGGACGACCTCATTGCCAACGTGCCGTTACAGGGGCGCACGAAGGAAAACGTGTTGGCGCTGCTGGGGCCCGGCGACCTGACCGACTATTTCCAGGACTGGGATCAGGTCTATTGGTTGGGGCCGGAGCGCGGCTGGTTGCGGATCGATTCGGAGTGGTTGGTGTTGCGGTACGATTCCGCCGGCCATGTGAGCGACTATCGTCTCGTGCGTGACTAACGGTCGAACGGGCTTCCTTCCTGCAGGCACCGTCTTACGGCATTGCTGCAATACGAAAGCGCACTTCATCGACGTGGTTGTAGGCCGAGATGCGTTCGCCGGCGTAGAGGCCGCAGCGATATAGGCCCGGTCGCCACTGTGCTGCGCTGCCATCCTTCGTCGGCGTCAGGTGAAAATATCCTGTCTGATCGTTCATCGATACGGCGACACGATCCTGAACGAGCACATCGCCCGCCTCGGGCAATTCCACAAAACATCGCGCGGTGAGCGGGATTTCCTCCATCGGCGTCGTCACCAACGCAAAGACGAGATAGATGGGGCCTTGCGTCGAGGGGAACGTATCCTCGGGATTGATGGGGATGTACTCGTGTGCGCCGGTGGGCGAGTCATCGCGCACGACCTTGGCCGAGGGAATCACAAAACGAAACCAACTGAAGTCCGTGTCACGACCCAGCAGCGGGGCCCTCGCGTCCACGACCTCCTGCGGCTTAAGTCGGTCCATCGCGCGGCGCAGCGCCTCTTCTTCGGTCAGCGTCGGAGCGGCGGCGGCTGCGCGAGTCGGCGTCGTCTCCTGCATCTCCGTGTCGATACCGGCCGCGAATGCTTCCACGTGCGGACGCACCTGATCCAACCAGCGTTGGATCTTCGCCTTGTCCAGTACACGAGCGTCCGGCGGCAAAGTCGTACCGCGTGTGGCGACTTCGAATTCGACCGCCGCGACGTACAATTGGTGGAATTGTACGTAGGATTCCTCAAAGCGCTCCAAACGCATCAAACATTGCCCTTGGCGGAAGAGCGCGTCGGCGGCCGCTTCTTCCTGTCCGTCGTGCGCAGTGACGCGGCGCAGCAAGGGAAGGGCATCGTCGCACCGATCCAATTGCATCAACGTGACGCCAAGTTGGTAGGTGGCCGTAGGGTCCTTGGGATTCAGCGCGAGCGTTTTTCGCAGCAACGGCTCGGCTTCGGCAAAACGGCCGGTAGAGTAATGCTGCCAGGCGTCGCCGCGCACTTCCGCCCATTCGCGCAGTCGCTCGGGCGTTGCGTCGGTGGCGGGTGACCGTTCGAAGCGGCGGCCGCGTTCCTGCGAGCTGTAGAGCGCGGTCATGAGATTGTGTGCCGGCACGAGCAGCAACGAATCCGGTGCGGCCTGATCCAAGACGTATTGGATGTCGCGTTCTGCGCCTTGATAGTCGAGCAAGTCGAAGCGTGCCCGTGCCAAGCCGAGCCGCCAACTCAAGAGCGAGGGCGCTGCCTCCGTCGCACGCGCATAGGCGTCCAACGAGTCTTCCAGGCGATCGATTTTTCGTAGATCTTGAGCGAGGCGAAGGTGGGTGATCGGATTGTGCGGATCGGCCGTCGCGATCGTTTTCAGCAGCGAGGCGGCTTCGTCCGCTTTGCCCGTGCGCAACAAGAGGCTCCAGAGCGCCCATCGAGTTTCGCGAATACCTGTCGGTGTGATGTCGCTGTCGAGGGCCCGCCGATAACTCTCGACCGCATCTGCCTGTCGTCTGATGGCGCTTTGAATATCGCCGCGGAGTTTGAGGGCGGGCGTGGATCGTGGGTCGCTGCGCAGCGCCTGGTCTAATAGTTCGAGTGCGCTTCCGGGCGTTCCGCGATCCCAGAGCTGATTCGTCCGTCGTATGGTGTCGTGGACCGTCGCGGTCGTTTGTTCCGCCGCCAGTCCAGATTGAACAGCGCCGAGTGCCAATCCCATCAGCATCGCGGCGAACGATACAGCGACGACTGTGAGCGGAGCGACATGCGACCACCGCGAATGCTGAGACACCAACCGATCCTCCCTACGGTTGTCCATCAATCTACTCTACCAATAGCCGGGTCGTAGAAGAAACCGAGCCATCGCGCGCTGGCAGGGCGATGCGCCGCGTGGTAGCGTAGGCCCCGTCTGTGGGCACGGCGACGACCATGTTCGATCTCATCCTCTACCAACCGGAAATTCCCTCGAATACCGGCAACATTATTCGCCTCTGCGCGAATACCGGCGCACGCCTGCATGTGGTGCAGCCGTTGGGATTCGAGTTGGACGATACACGGTTGCGCCGCGCGGGACTCGACTACCACGAGTTTGCATCGATCGCCGTCCATCCGAATTGGGAGGCCTGCGCTGCGGCGTTTGTGGGGCGTCGATTGCTGGCCGTTACGACGAAGGGTGGGACACGGTACGACCGTTGTACGTTTGGGCTGCAGGATGTGTTGGTCTTCGGACCGGAAACCCGTGGGTTGCCTGCGTCCATCCTCGACGGTTTGCCGGATGCGCAGCGCATCCGCATTCCAATGAAGCCGGAGAGTCGTAGTTTAAACCTGTCGAATGCAGCAGCCGTGGTGTTGTACGAGGCGCTGCGTCAGCAAGGCTTCGGGGACTGTCGGTAGCGACTTCGTCGCCTTCTCCCGTCACAGATCGTCTTCGATCAAACAACGCCCGAGACCCTGCTGCTCGGCCCACCAGTAGGCGTAGTAGGTCGCCGCCAAATTCGCCAGCCGTTCCTCCGCTTCTTCCCGCGTGTCCGCAAAGATCAACTGCAGGCCGAAGCGCGCGGTCAACGCGTCCTGAAAATCCTGTAATCCCCTTTTGTGATATTGCGCGAGCCGCGCGGGACCGGCCTGTGCCGGCATCGTGCCTTCGACCAATAAGAACCGGGCGGGCACGGCGAGCAATGGTTCCAACTGTGCGAGGAATCTCGGTCGGTTGTCGGACGGATTGGAAAAGATCGTATTGAAGTCTTCGATCCGCCGCCGTTCGACACGAAAAATGTCGGGCGCTTCGGCAATAGCGTAGTGCCCGCCTACCAATGGTTGCTGCAACGTTCCCGCGATCCGGACGAAGTCGTCGAACTCGTAGGGCTGTGGCTCCGTGGGATCGACCAGAATCGTGATGGCTGGCACCATCCGTTTCGGCGCGCCGACGCGGGACAACATCAGCGGTGTTTGCGGCCCACGCGGACCGGATGTCGCTGCGGCAGGACGTGCGGCGCCGGCTGGGCGCGAGCCAGGCGGTGTGGCATAGGCCGGCGCCGTCTGCGGCGCGGCGGATCGGGAGGGGGGTGCGGTCGGACGAGGTGCCGCGACGAGTGTTGCATCATACCGCGCACGGGCCTGCCGATCGCTGAGTGTGTGGTAGGCCTGGTTGATCAACTGCGTCCTGGCTGTCGCCTTTTCATGCAACTCGGGTGCATGGGCAAAACGATCCGGGTGCCAGACTTGGAGTTGCTCATGCCAGGCATGTTTGATCTGTGCCTCGGTGGAGGTCTGCACGATTTCCAATACGGCGTACAAATTCATCGGAGTTTTTCCGGAGGCGGTCATGGAATACGTCCATTTCTCGTTCGACTTGCATGGGGTCGGAGTCTAACGGAGGCCTTGGTGGAGAGGCAATGATCGCTCGCATCCATTTCCAATCCCATGAAGAAACCGACCAAGGTGTCCATAACAGCAACAGGACTGTATGAGAAAGCGGACAGTCAGTGTGTTCTCCGGTGTACGGTCCCTTAGCGAACGGCTCTACCTCCGCGTAGAAGCGCGTATTACAGAGAAACTGGATATTGACCAGTAGGGGTTTATAAGGCAGAGTGCCGCGGGCCATTCGGTTCCCTCGGTATCAGCCGATGGACAGGCACGAACGCGGAGGGGTGGTCCCATGGCCCTGTTTTGATCCGTCGTTCCAACAATGCCGCGGTCGACCTGTATGGCAGACGACGGGCATCACGACGGAGATGGGGCTGCGAGTGCTCGCCTTGATTCGATCCATCCCAGACGCAATATTCGACGTCCTGACTCGAATCGGCGCTCTTCCTTCGCCCTTGTCCGGTCCGGCGGCTGTTCGAGGTAATCCTGGTCGTCTTGTCGGGGTGCTCGCGCTGGCTTGCTGGTTCTGGGGCACGCCCGCTTTCGGCGCCAATCGTGTGCCGCCGTCTCCTGACCATCTCGATTTGGTCGACATGAGTTTGGAAGAGCTCATGAGTTTGCCGGTCACCTCCGTCAGCAAGCAGACGGAGCCCTATGCGCAGACGGCGGCGGCCCTGTTTGTGCTGACGCAAGAAGACATTCGTCGGTCCGGTGCGACGTCGATTCCGGAAGCGCTGCGGATGGTGCCGGGCGTACAAGTCGCCAAAATAGACTCGAACAAGTGGGCGATTTCGGCGCGCGGCTTCAACGGTCGTTTCGCAAACAAGCTCCTGGTGTTGGTCGACGGCCGCACGGTCTATTCTCCGACTTTCGCCGGCGTGAACTGGGATCAGCAGGACACGATCCTTGAGGACATCGAGCGTATCGAGGTCATCCGCGGGCCGGGTGCCACGCTCTGGGGCGTCAACGCGGTGAACGGTGTGATCAACATCATCACCAAAAAGGCGAAGGACACGCAGGGCGGCTTGTTTGTCGGCGGGGCGGGTACCGAAGAACGCGGTTTTACGGGACTGCGATACGGGACCTCCCTCGGCGACAATACGCATATGCGTATCTATGGGAAGTTTTTTGCGCGCGACGACCAGGTCAATGCGCTCGGCGATCCCGCGGTGGACCGGTGGCACCAGGCGCGGACCGGCGCGCGTATGGACCACAAGTCGGCCAACGGCGACGAATGGACGCTACAAGGCGACTACTACGCCGGCGAGTATAGGGAAAACGTCAATCTGCCGACGCTCTCCGCTCCGTTCATTCAGACGAATCTGTTTAAGGCGCAAACCACAGGCGGTAACGCGCTGGCGCGATGGACGCACACGCAGTCGGCGACGGCTGGGGCGAGCGTCCAGGCATTTTTCGATCGCGTGGTGATCAAGAACGGGCGCGGCGGTGTCATCAGCGACACGGTCGATCTGAACTACCAGCAACATACGGATTGGGGTGAACGACAGAATTTGATCTGGGGCCTCGGCTATCGGTTCGTCAACAATCAGCTCATCAATCGTCAGGACATTCTCAGTATTTCCTACCGGACCGATTCGCGCTTCTTCAGCGTGTGGAGCGGATTTTTCCAAGACGAGATCATGCTGCTGCCGACGTCTAGATCCTTGAGTCTGACGCTTGGGACGAAGCTCGAACACAACGACTTCACGGGATTCGTGGTGCAGCCGAGCGCAAGGCTACGCTGGACGCCGACGGATCGCCAAACGGTGTGGGGCGCCGTGTCCCGTGCTATTCGAGCGCCCGCGCATTCGGAGGACGACATCCGCATTAATCTCCCAACAGGGACGCAGCCTCTCGCGACCCTGTCCGGCACCCGAAGTTACGGCAACGAAAAGCTGGTGGCGTTTGAAGCCGGGTATCGCAACCAACTGTTGAACACGCTGAGCGTCGATCTGGCGACGTTTTATAATAAGTATGGCGATTTGCGCAGCTTCGAGCCGGGCCCGACTTTCAGTGAATCGACGCCGTCGCCGACGCATACGGTCTTGCCGTTTACCTGGGCCAACAAGGTGCGTGCGGAAACCTACGGGGTCGAAGCCAGTGTGGAGTGGCGACCGACCGAGTGGTGGCGCCTGCAGCCGACCTATACGTATTTGCTCATGCGGATGTACACGGATCGAAGTCTCGATCCTGGGGCCGCGAATCCCAAAGGAGAAAGTCCGCAACATCAGGCGTCCTTGCGGTCGATGGTGTCGTTGCCGCACGGGTTCGAGTTCGACGCGTGGCTGCGGTACGTCGACCACCTGCCGGCGATCCGGATTCCGTCCTATACGACACTCGACCTTCGACTGGGCTGGCGTCCCACCCGGCAGCTCGAATTGTCCCTCGTTGGGCAAAATCTGTTGGACAGCCATCGACCGGAATATCGCGAGAACATCATTTCGTTCGTCCCCACGGAGTTGCAGCGCGGCGTGTACGGAAAGGTCACCTGGCGATGGTGATCGCGTCGAGCACCCGACGGTCCTGGGTGTGGCGATGCGTGCGGGGTGGGGTGTCGCTCGGACTGCTGACGGCACTGGTGCTCCATTTCGTCCTGTCCGACGTACCTGCCGCCGAACTGCAGGACAGCCCCTTCGAGCTGAAGGCCGCCTTTCTGTACAACTTCGCCAAGTTCACCGAGTGGCCTGACTACGCGTTGGCGAGCGACACCTCCACGTTCCTGATCTGCGTGAGCGGGGAGGTCGAGCATGCGGCCGCCGCCGAGCGGTTGCTCCGCGACAAGCAGGTGCAAGGACATCCCGTCGTCGCCCGTGTCGTCACGACGGTCGACGATGCCAAACCCTGCCGAGTGCTCTTCGTCGAAGCCGGTGCGGGGCACCTCTCCAATCGCACCTGGCGGCTTATGACTGCGTTTCCGATTTTGACCGTCGGAGAGGCGCAGGGTTTTCTCGGCGACGGCGGCATCATCCACTTGGTGCTCGAAGAGGGGCGGCTGCGCTTCGAAATCAGCCCGCAGGCGGCGGCCCGCGCACAGCTGAAGATCAGTTCGAAGCTGCTCAAATTGGGACGGATCGTCGAGACCCCGTAGGTGCGCAGAGGAGGCGCATCTGTAGCCATGACCTGGCGCGATCGGCCGATCAAACAGAAGCTGATCTGGATCACCATGTGGGCCAGCTCCTGCGCGCTGGTGCTCGCAGTGGTCGCGTTTATCGTCTACGACATGACGACGTATCGCCAGGCGCTTGCGAACGACCTGGCCATCCGCCTCCATGTGCTCGAGATCAACAACGCTGCGCCGCTGGCCTTTCACGATCGCGAGACCGCGCGCGAAAACCTTGCCCCGCTCCGCGCCGATCCCCGTGTCGTCGCCTCTGTGTTGTACGACAAGGACGGCCTCGTATTCGCCCAGTATCGTCGATCGTCGGAGGTGGTCTTGCCGATCACCGGCGCCGCGAGCGGCGCGGTCGGTTCGAAGAACGCCATGGATGCGGCGTCGGCCGATGCCGTCGTGCCCTCCATCGACTACGTACAGAATTTTCTCGACCTCTCCATGCCGGTGCGGTTGGACGGCGAGGTTATCGGGCGGATCGCTTTGCGCGCTGATTTGGTGGAGCGCAACGAGCGGTTGCGGTCGATCGCGCTGATCGGGATGGCGGTGCTCATCGCATCGTGCGCGCTGGCGTTTGCAATCGCGTCGCGTTTGCAGCGGACGATTTCGAAACCGATTGCGGAGCTGACGGACGTGGCGCAACGCGTCACCCTCCGGGAAGACTATGCGGCGCAGGCGACAAAACATGGGAACGATGAAGTCGGTCGTCTTGCGGACGGCTTGAACGCCATGCTGACACAAATCCACGAACGCGACCTCCGACTGCAGCAGTACAGCGAGACCTTGGAGCGAAAGGTGGCCGAGCGCACCGAGGCGCTCTCGCGGGTCAACGACATGCTGAGCGAACGGGAGGCGCGGTATCGACACCTCGTCGACCATGCGCACGACATCATTTGCCGCACGGACCTACGCGGGCGGTTCCTCTATTTTAATCCGACCGCGGTGCGGCTCATGAAATACACGGCGGACGAATTGATGCGGCGACGGTATGTCGACCTCGTGCATCCGACGTATCGTCGCGCCGCGCGCCGGGTGTTTCGACGACAAACGATGTATCGACTGACGTCGACGACCTCGGAATTTCCCCTCATGGCCGGCGACGGGACGATGTTGTGGATCAGCCAGAACGTCCAGTTGCTGATGGACGGCGAGCGTGTCGTCGGCTACCAAGCCATCGGGCGCGACATTACGGAGCGGAAAGCGGTGGAGGCCGCGCTGCAGCGGGCCCATGGCGAGTTGGAGCAGTTGGTGGCGGCGCGGACGGCGGAGTTGCAACAGACCGTCGAGCAGTTACAGCAAGAAAACGTCGAGCGGAAACACGCCGAGGCGGCGTTGCAGGCCTCGCAGTCGACGATTCGGCAGATGCAAAAAATGGAAGCCATCGGGCAGTTGGCCGGCGGGATCGCACACGACTTCAACAACATTTTGACCGCCATCGTCGGGAACGCCGCATTGGCGTTAGACAAATTGGCCGGTCCGGACCCTGATGACGCGCAGGTGCACTTACGGCGCATCATGGAGGCAGGCGAACGGGCGACGGGCGTCGTGCAGCAGATCCTGACCTTCACGCGCCAAAAGGAATTTACGCGGACGGTGTTGGACCTGACGCCGCTCGTCAACGAGGTGCGCGGCTTGTTACGCGCGACGTTGCCGGCTGCCGTCGAGTTGACCGTCACCGTCGGCGCCGCGCCGCCGACGATCCTGGCCGATGCGACGCAACTCCACCAGGTCCTCATGAATCTCTGCACCAATGCCTGGCATGCCCTCTGCGGACAGCCGGGCTCCATCGCGATCGAGCTCTCGGCCGTCGAGCCGACGCAGCCCGTGACCGGTTTGCATGCAGTGTTGCCGCCGGGGCGGTATGCGCGTGTGTCCGTACGCGATACCGGTTGCGGGATGACGGACGAGACCATCGAGCGTATCTTCGACCCATTCTTCACGACAAAGCCGGTGGGGCAGGGGACAGGGCTTGGCTTGAGCGTCGTGCACGGCATCATGCAGGGGCACGACGGCGCGATCGTGGTGGAGAGTCAGTTGGGGCTCGGCACCACATTCCATCTGTATTTCCCCGCCGTGGCCGCGCCTGTGCCGGTTGCGCCGGAGGCGCGGGACGAGCGCGGTCTGAAACACGAGGGTTGTCGCCTCTTGTACGTGGATGACGAAGAGATGCTGGTCGAACTCGTGAAAAATCTACTGGGTCCGCGCGGCTATCGCGTGTCGGGTTATACCTGCGCCAAGGCGGCCGTACGGGTTGTTGAGGCTGATCCGCAGGCCTACGATATCGTCGTGACGGACTTTAATATGCCGGCCATGTCCGGCGTGGACCTCGCGAATGCCTTGATGCGTATTCGCCCTGATTTGCCCGTTGTTTTAGTCTCGGGGTATTTGACGCCGGAGGGACACGAAGCGGCGCTTGTATCGAACATCAAAGAAATCATCTATAAGCCGACCATGTTGCAGGAGATCGAACGCGTCATCGCGCGTTTGGTGAAAGCCGCCCAGGAGGCGTAGCTCCTCGGAGTGTTTAAAACAGCGTCGGTTCCGATGGTGCAGTTGCTGTCAGAGGATAGGTGAGTCGCTCTCCATCCAACAGAGCGAACGGCGTGAGGACGTGCGGTTTGGCTGTGGTGCGGTCGACGATGTGGCGGACGTCCCAGCCCTGAGGGACGGCGGCATCGGCGATGAGTGTGCGGTGGCAGCGCCAGGGCACGGCTTCGGCGCACATGACAGCGGTTCGTGCGGTGCGAGCCAGCGTGAGTAACGTGTCGAAGGCCCCTCGAAATGCCTTCGTCTTCATGTAGTCCGCGTAGCCGCGGAATCCTTCGTTCCTCCACCCGACATTCTGCGAATCGAGTCTCGGTGTACGCCGTCCGCCGAGGTCCGGCATGTGTCGGTAGGCGATGCCCACCTTGTGCAAATTCTTCACGAGTTGCGGCGAGCCGAAGTGCGGATACCGACGCGAGCCGGGGAATCGGCGCACGTCGACCAGCATTTCGATCGAATGCGTCTTCAGCAGCGCGCAAAATTCTTCCGCCGACCGCGTCGAATGGCCGATAGTCCAGAGTGTGGGCATGGTCCATCATGGCGAGACCTCAGGTGCTGTTCAAGCGCTTGACGCGACGACCGTACGACACATGGGCACTCGCCAAACCGCTAGGCCCCATCCGGCGGGCTGTGGTAAGCTGCCGAGCTTTTTATGACGACGAATGCGACAGAACTCGGCGAACTCGCGGCGGCGACCGCAAAGCGGCGCACGTTTGCGATCATCAGCCATCCCGACGCCGGAAAAACGACGCTGACGGAAAAGCTGTTGCTGTACTCCGGCTTGATTCGGACAGCGGGGATGGTGCGCGGCCGCAAAGGCTCGAAGGCGACCTCTTCCGACTGGATGGGCATGGAGCAGGAGCGCGGCATTTCCATCACCGCCTCGGCCATGCAGTTCCCCTATAAAGATGCAATCGTCAATCTGCTCGATACGCCCGGCCACCAGGACTTTTCCGAAGACACCTATCGGACGCTGACGGCTGCCGACAGCGCGATCATGGTGATCGATGCGGCGAAAGGTGTCGAGACTCAGACGCGCAAACTCTTCGCCGTCTGTCGTATGCGGCGTATTCCCGTCCTGACGCTCATCAATAAGATGGATATGCCCGGGCGGCCGCCGCTCGACCTTATGACGGAGGTCGAGGAGGCGCTGAACATCCATGCGAGCGCGGTGAATTGGCCGATCGGGTCCGGCAGCGATTTTGTCGGCATCGTGACGCGGGCCGATCAAGAGGTGCAGCTCTTCAGCCGCACGGCGCACGGCGGCGCGACGAAGGTCGCGGTCGAAACGCTGCCGCTCGATCGACTCGGGTCGAATACGCGTGTGTCTCCTGAGGTCTTGGAGCAGGTGCATCACGATCTGGAATTGCTGGAAGTGGCCGGCAATCCGTTCACGCGCGAGGCATTTTTGGCCGGCGAAATCACACCCGTCTTTTTTGCATCCGCCCTGACGAATTTCGGTATCGAGAGTTTTTTGGATGCGTTCGTCGACCTGGCGCCCAGTCCCGGCGCGCGACCGGCCGACCGTATGGACGGCACGGAGGTCACGATCGATCCAG
Source organism: Nitrospiraceae bacterium (assembly GCA_046351095.1). Classification (GTDB taxonomy): domain Bacteria; phylum Nitrospirota; class Nitrospiria; order Nitrospirales; family Nitrospiraceae; genus BQWY01. The sequence goes on along the minus strand of JAXLZC010000001.1, from coordinate 992,310 downwards.
TGGCCACGCCCTTCAGCGCCTATGTGTTTAAGCTCCAAGCGAACATGAACCCGAAGCATCGCGACAGCACGGCGTTTCTCCGGATCTGCTCCGGGCGCTTCGAGCGCGATATGACGGTGATGCACCATCGCTTGGGGCGCGAGATTCGCCTGTCGCGTCCACACAGTTTGGTGGCGAAGGATCGGATGACGGTTGAGGAAGCCTACGCGGGCGACATTATCGGCATCATCAATCCCGGCCTGTTCGCGATCGGCGATACCGTGTCCGTCAGCGGCGGGTTCAATTTTAAGGCGTTGCCGCAATTTCAGCCGGAAGTGTTTGCGCGTATTCGTCCCAGCGATGTCGGCAAACGCAAGGCCTTCGACAAGGGCATGACGCAGATGGCCCAAGAGGGCACCGTGCAGATCATGCGGAGCCTGAACGAACTCGAATCGTTCGTCGCGGCGGTCGGCCGCTTGCAGTTCGATGTGCTGCAATATCGGTTGCGCGACGAGTACCGAGTCGAGACGATTCTGGAACCGCTTTCGTTTACCTGCAGCGCCTGGATCGACGGCGATCCGGCCACGTTCAAGCCCCCTAGCACCTCCATGATTGTGAAGGACGAACGTGGTCGGCCAGTGGTGCTGTTTGCCGATCAGGTGATGAAAAATATCGCCCGTAAGGTAAATCCCGACCATACGCTTAGGGATATGGGGTAGCGGCAGACTGTGCATGGATCTGTCTGCGAGTTGTCGCTGCGGACCATCGTCCTGTTCAAAAGAGGCGGCTCAATCGGCTAAGTTGAAATTTCGAAAATACGTAGAGTAGAGTGCCCGCATGATGATGTCTGCAAAACGAACGAACGACGGAGCGCCCTGGCCGACGCTGATGTCAGCCTTGGTCGTGGCACTGGTGCTGGCTGGGTGCGGCGGCGGTGACGGCAGCAGCACAAATCCAACCGATCCGAACATCGCGACTGTGGCGGGTGTCGATGCGGATGCCGACGGCGTACGCGACGACGTCGAAACCTACATCGATCAAACCTATTCCGATCCGGCGACGCGGAGCGCCTTACGTCAGTTTGCGGCGGCGGCTCAGCTCTCGATGGTCGACGCGGGCAACGCGCAGCTCTCGAAGACGCATGCCGACAACCGATTCCGCGCGATCGAATGTGTGATGGCGCGCCGTCCGACCGACTATCCCGAAGTCTTTACGAAATTACGTGCGCGTATTCTGAACACCACTGCCCGCACCGGGGCCTACTTACAAGCCGATGAGCAGGTGACGGCTGTTGCGCCGCGTCTGTCGCCGGCCGATCAGTGGTTGTCTTCCTGCAGGACCGTCTAGAGGCCTATGCGTATATCGTCACGAGCGCTCGTTCTTGTCGCCGCCATCGTCGGATCTCTTGCCGGATTGTCGGGGTATGCGTCGGCGCAGGCGCCGTTTCAGCCGGCCTGTCAGAATCCGCAAGCGCGCCATATCGAAATCTTTTACGTGAACGGGGTGACGACCTCGTTGGATGAGGCCCGGATCAACGCGGGGAAGTTGGAGCAGGAGTTCGTCAATCAGATCGGCAGTATGCCGGCTGCGTTACAGGCGGTCTGTTACGATTTTCGGTTCAACTACAATCCGACGCACGGCGAGCTCAAAGACTTTGCCGAAGCCAGTCAGCAGCGATTCGGACTCGATCCCACCAAGTTCTGGGAAACGTTGGAGTCGTTCACGGTCGTGAACAACCTGCTGCCGTTCCTCAAGGGACCGATGACCGATGCCAATCAGATCGATGCGGCGACGATCCAGCGCCACGCCGCCCGTTACCGCGAGACGATTTTGCCGCCGTCCTGCCGCTCGGTCCTCATCGTGCCCCATTCGCAGGGCAACTTGTACACGAACGCGGCTTTCGACCAGACCTTCGCCACCGCGCCGGTTCCTCCGGCGGGCACCCTTAAGGTCGTCGGTGTTGCGACGCCGGCATCGTTGGTCAGCGGCAACGGACGGTATCGGTCGAGCTCAGGCGACCTCTTGATCAATACGATTCGGTTGACTCTGCCCACGACCTCCGTCGCCAACACGGATTGGGGGCCGACGCTTCTCAATATCCTGACGCCGCAATATTCCGGCGGCCATAGCTTCATCGGCTATTTGTCGTTCAACCCGAGTCGCACAGATATTTTTAACGATATCCGTGCCAGCCTGACCGAACTGTTGGCGACCAACCCCTGTCCCTAAATGGTTCCTCTCCGCATGTGATGTGACGGGTGCCGTCGTGCACTTTCCGCTTAGCCTTCCTGATTGTCCGCCACACCGTATTTTTTGAGTTTGCTCAACAGCGTCTTGTAATCGATCTGCAGAATCTTCGCCGTCTGCGTTTTGTTCCCCCGCTGCGACTCCAGTACCTGAAGAATATGTCGTCGTTCGATGTCCTCCAGCGAGAGAAGCTCGGCGGCGGGATACGCTTGTGTTGATCCAGGAGGCGGTATCCCAGAAGGTGTCCCGCTGACCGGCCCGAGTATCTGACGCACATCGGCTTCCGTGATCGGTCCGCTACCGGTACGCATGAGCATGATACGTTCGAGCACATTCCGCAGCTCGCGAATATTCCCAGGCCAGCGATAGGCGGCGAGTGCGGCCAGCGCATCCGGCGCAAGTGCCGATGGTCCGGAGCCTGGTACACGCACTCCGCGCAACAGGTGACCTACGAGTGCAGGCAGGTCGTCTGTCCGTTCGCGCAGCGGCGGCACCTGCAGGCCGATCGTATTGATACGGTACAGGAGGTCGTCGCGGAATCGTCCTTGATGCGCGAGCTCCTGGAGGTCTTGATTCGTCGCGCCGATCACCCGAACATCCGCGTGTCTGGTGCGTGTACTGCCGACCGGTCGATATTCGCCGCGATCCAAAACACGAAGCAATCCCACCTGCATCGGTCCCGGCATTTCGCCGACTTCGTCCAGAAACAACGTGCCACATTCGGCGGCGGCGATGAGTCCTTGGCGTGCTGTTGCGGCGCCGGTAAACGCGCCTTTTTCATGCCCGAACAATTCGCTCTCCAATAATTCGCGACTGACGGCGCCGCAGTTGATGGCGATGAAGGGGCCGGCTGCGCGTGCACTGTGGGCGTGCAAGAGCCGCGCGACAACTTCTTTGCCAGAACCGGTTTCGCCGGAGATCAACACGGGTGCCTGGGCTGGTGCGATACGCAGGATCTGTGTCTTCAGCGTGTGCCAGGCCTGACTCGATCCCTCCGCATAGTCGTCGAGGGAATAACCACCACGACGGGCGGCCAGATTTTCGCGTCGTAGTGCGCGCAGTGTACGCAGCTTCGCAAGCGCTGCTTTGACCGCCGTGCCATCGAATGGGGTGTCCTTGACAAGGAAGTCCCAGGCGCCCTCGCGCATTGCCTCGACCGCATCCTGCACAGCGCCGTGTCCCGTCAGCACGATCACATCCACGTCGGGTTGATGGTCTTTGATCCATCGCAGCACGCCGCGTCCGTCGATGCCGGGCATACGCAGATCGGTGATGACCGCGTCGAACGAGTCGGTGCCGAGTCGCTCGATCGCCGCCTGACCGCCGGACGCCGTGGCGACGGCACAACCCTCCGCCTGAAGGGTCTGCGTCAGGACCAGCCGTACGAATTCTTCGTCGTCCACCGCGAGAATGTTCATGGGGCAGGTCGCTCCGGAAAGGCTAAGTAGAAGCGAGTGCCTGTGCCTGGAGTAGACTCGACCCAGACGCGCCCGCCGTGTTTGTCCATCACGAGTTTCACGATCGCCAGGCCGACGCCCGTGCCTTCGAATTCGTCGCTTGGGTGCACACGTTCGAACAGATTGAACATCCGTTCGCGGTCCTGCTCGCCGATGCCGACACCATTGTCGGCGACCCAGACCACGCTTTCCTGTGCCGTGCGGAATCCGCCGATCACGATTTCGGGTTGTGAGGCGCGACGCGAAAACTTGATCGCATTGTCCAGGAGATTGTGGAGCGCCTGACGAACGCTCACCGGTTCGCCGTAGAGATCGGAAAAGGGAAGTTCGACGTCGATCTTCACGCGGCGCGGTTGGCCGTCCGGCTGACGTTCGGCGACCAGGTGCGCAACCATTTCACCGAGGTTGAAGCGTGCGCGCGGGAGCGTCTGTTGTTCGAGGCGCGAATATTTCAGGAGGGCGTCGATCATAGACGTGAGGCGAAGGGTCGATCGGCGAATCACGTCCAGATGGTGTCGGACCTCGGGCTCGGGCGCGTCGGCAAACCGCTTTTCGAGCAACGACGAAAACCCTTCGATTTCGCGCAGCGGTCCCTTCAGGTCATGGGCGACCGAATAGGTGAAGGCTTCCAGCTCTTTCGTTTTGTGCATCAGCGCCGTGCCACGTTCGCGGAGTGTCGACAGCATGGCGCTTAACGACGCCGCCAGTCGTCCCACTTCATCCGCACTCGGCCATTGTTCGAATTGCACCGTCAGGTCTTGGTGCGCCACACGATCCGCCGTGTCCGCTAGGCGAGCCAAGGGGCGTGCGACGAGCCGCGTCATCGCGAGGTACACGCCGAGAATGACCAGCGCAAACAGGATGCCGAGCGCCGAAGCGATAGCGCGAGCTTCGGTGACCAGCCGGTCGCCTTCCAACTTCATCTCCATGTCGATCTTCCGATGGACGTCGATCACGGTATGAATACCGGCGCTCATGGCGGCGACCGCTTGCTCGTAGTCGGACTCGGTCGCGGGTGCCTGGCCATTCGTCCCTGCTGTGGAAGGCGCGACCTCCGCGGTCTGACGGCGCATTTTGGCGAGCCGGTCGATGTGCGAGGACAGGTCGGCCAGCGTCCGCTCTTCCTCCTCGACTAAATCCGTGCGGCCGTGCGCCGTCAACATGCCGTGGAGCACCGGATGGCGGCGGGCGGCATGGTTTTCGCGGTAGGTCTCCAAGAGTGCAGTGAGGCGCATTTCCAGTTCCGTCACGCGTGCGAGTGTGGCGTGGCGCTCCGTCGTCGATTGGTGTTCCAGCACGTGATGCATGTGCGTCTGCATCTCGGCCACTGTCTGCTGCATCTCCGCCGCAGTGACGACACCGGGAATGGTTATGCGTTGGTGGCGATCCACGTAGCTGTTGACGCGCGCCAAGTACATCAGCAATCCCGCAAGGCTCAGGGCGAGCAGGCTCAGCAGCAGGCCGAACCCCAATAATAATTTTTGACCGATCGTCAGGCGATATAACACGGCGAGTGCGACCGATGGAGGTGAGCGGCGATCACAATACGGAAGGGTACCACAGCGACGATGAGAGGTCACTGGTCGATGCGGTGTGTCTTCCGTGGGCATTGTGCCAGTGTCAGTATACTTGACAGTATGTGAAGTATAACTGTAGAAGAGCGTCCCATGAGTGAGCAGCACAAGGCGGAACGTCCGGAGAACGTCGATAATCGGTTGCGCGCCGTGCGGCTTGCGCGTGGGTGGTCGTCGGCGCAGTTGGCCGCCGCCTCCGGCATTACACGCCAGGCCGTCTATGCGATCGAAGCCAATCAGTATCTGCCGACGACGGCCGTGGCGTTGCGGTTGGCGGGCGCGCTGCAATGTCGTGTGGAAGACCTGTTCGCGTTGATGTCGAGCGGGCCGACGGTTGACGGTGAATGGGCCGACGGCTGTCAGGATACTGCCGGCGAGTCGGGACGTCGACGTGTGAAGCTGACGCAGGTCGGCGATCGTATCATGGTGCGTCCGGTCCGCGAGTTGGGCGAGGTGCTGACCTATATGGTGGCGGCGGACGGCGTGACGCTGGACAACGGTCAGCCTGCAAGACGCGACGGTCGCCGCGCCTCGGTGCGGGTCGAGTTGCTGCGCGAGTGGTCGTCGATTCGGGACAATATTTGCGTGGCCGGCTGCGATCCCGCCATCATGCTGGCGGGCGAATACGTACGAAGGCGGCAGCCGACGGCCTCGGTGGTCGCCTGGACGGCGGGCAGCGCGTCGGCGATCGACCAACTCAAAGCTGGGACCGTGCATGTCGCGGGCGTGCACGTCGTGGATCGGAAAACCGGCGAGTCGAATCTGCCGTTCCTGCGCCGTGCGTTGCCCTCGTCAAAATTTACGGTCGTGAGTTTCGCCAGTTGGGAGGCGGGGTTGATTGTCGGCGCCGGCAACCCGAAGGGACTACGCGAGGTCGGCGACCTCGCGCGTCGAGATGTGTCGATCGTCAACCGCGAAGGCGGATCCGGGGCGCGGCTCCTCTTGGATCAGCGGCTACACGAAGCGGGGATCAAGCCGGCGCAGGTGAAAAGCTATACGCGGACGGTGTCGTCGCATGTCGCGGTGGCGCGGGCGGTTGCGGATGGGCAGGCGCAGGCGGGGATCGGCGTGCGCGCGGCCGCGCAGGCGTTCGGCTTGGGATTCGTGCCGTTGCAAGAAGAGCGGTACGACTTGGTGATGGCGACCGCGACGCTCACGGGCCATCCGTCGTTGCAGCAATTGTTGGACGCCATGGTCAGCCGTGCCTTTCGGAGCGAGGTCGAGGCCTTGGGCGGCTACGACACACGTGTGACCGGCACCGTGCAACCCTTGTCTCTTGGAAAAGCCGCTGCGGGGCGTGCGTGAACGGATCTGCGATGGAAGTGCTCACCAATTGGAACAGGCGTCTACGCGCGCTGCGGGTTTGTATGTGGTCGATGGCGGTTGCCGTGTGTCTGTGTATTGCGTCGTTCAAGTCGATGGCAGCGCAGGCCGTCGAATCGCTGGTGATCGCGGCCTCGCCGAGTGTTGCGGAACCGATCGCCGCATTAGGCGCTGCCTTCGAAGCCGCGCATCCTGGTGTGGCCGTACAGGTCGTGCTGAACTCGGGGTTGGAACTTCGGCGCACCATCGCCGGGATCGAAAACCGTCCCATCGATGGATGGGCGATGCCGACGGGTCCGATCCATCTTGTTGCGCCGGGCGGGGATGAGCTGATCACGCGTTTGGAGCAGAAGGCGTACGTGCTGCCCGGTACACGACGTCCCTATGCGGCGGTGCCGCTCGTGATGATCGTGCCGGAATCGTTGGTCGATGCGCCAGCGTCGTTCGACGCGCTCGTGCGTAACGGCGCATGGCGTATTGCCGTGGCCGATCCCGAATTAACGACAGTCGGACAGCGGACCAGACGTCTGTTGGGTGCTGCAGGAGCGGTCGATGCGCAGGCCGCTCGACTCGACGTGTCGCCCGACGTGGGCGGTGTCTTGGACCACCTCTTGAGCGGACAGGCCGATGTGGGAATCGTCGTCGGCCCGGATGCGTACCGTCATCGCGAACGGGTGCGAGTCGCGGCGGTGGCCCCACCGGCGACCGATCGGCCGATCGTCCATTCGATTGCGATGCTCCATGCTTGTCCGGATCGAGCGCTTGCCGAGCGGTTTTTGACCTTTACGCAGACGCCGGATGCGCGCCGCATCGTGGAGCGGTTGGGGTATGTGGGAGTGGGGAAATAACAGAGTGGATACACAACGCGAAAGAGACGCTGTGAGACACGGACAGTTGCGGGAACAGCTCTATGCACTCGGTGCGTGGTGCTGTCTCGTCGGTCTCGTGTCGACGAGCGGATGTGCACGGTTGCCGTCGCCCACCGCCGTCGTTCATGAGGATGCGCGTGTCGTCGTTACACTCCAGCGCGAGGTCGGTGCGCAGCGATACACCCATCCGGCGGCCTTGGCTGACCAGGACCTCGCCTCCGTGCTGAAAGGTTATTCGTTGCGAGAGGAGCAGCGTCTTCCGTTGCGCTGGTATGCGGAGGAAACGCCGCCTAATGTTCTGTTCCGAGACGACGAGATCGAGCTGTTGGCGCCGCGACTTGCGGCTGCCTTGGCGAGGGCGAAACCGGAAGAGCGTGTCGCCTTTGCGCTGCATGCGCCAGGCTACAACCCGCATGCTGCACGCGACGTGACGTCCGGGTGGGCGGCGGTGCGCGGTGAGTTTTTCCTCTTGCGCATCGAACATTTTCATACCCAACAGCCGCTGCGCTCCACCGATCCCTACGACTACAACTATCCGACGCCGCCGTTGCCGCCGAAAACCTATCTCCTCTACTTCGAGCCGGGCCAAGTGTTTGTCACCGAGCCCGAGACGAACCAGCGGGCGGTGTTGTATCGCGATGCGATGAAAGCGGGGATCGTACGATGAGTGCAGGTGCATGGTTCCTTCGGTGCGCGACCTTGATCGCGCTGGTCGGTACGGCATTGGTAGGCTCGAGTGCGTCGGCGTCTGCTGCGGACACCGGGCGGCTCGTCGAAAAAGACGGGCGGTATGTGTTTGTGGAAAGTATGGACCCTGCGACGAAGCTGCTGCTGCAACGCGCGGTGCGGCAGGGCAGCATCACGCAGGAGGAATACGACCGTGTCGTGCGTGAGTCGCAGGAGCGGGCCAACCTGCTGCAGCCCAGTTTTAAGGCCTGGTACGACCGTGGCTTCAACTTCTCGATGAACGACAATGCGTTTTTTCTGAAGATTCGGGCGCGGTTTGCGGCGCGGTTCACGCAGCGGTATCGCAACGATGCTTGGCGCGAGTCGGGCGACTCCAAAAATTTTCCCGAGCTGTTGGGCGTATTCGGCGACTATCGCGCGGCGCGTTCGATCGACCAGGCTTCGACGTTTAACCTTCGCACGGCCCGCGTGTACCTGATGGGGCACCTCTTTAATCCGGATTTTAAGTATTACATCCAGCTAGCCGGAGAGACGTCCGAGAACGCGCAGGCGCCCGGCGCCCTGTCCATGCTGGACATGAACGTTACCAGTACGCATATTCCCTGGGCCAACGTGCAAGTCGGGCAATACAAAGTCTACTTCAATCGTTCGCAGATCAACTCGACCGCCGCGATGCAATTTGCCAATCGTGCGTTGGCGATGGACGCCTTCACCGCCAGCGGGATCAATCGTCGCGATATCGGTATCACGGTCATGAACGACGAGGAGATCTATCCGGTCAATTATTATTTCGGGGTCTTCAACGGTGTCGGGCCGTTGGTGAATCGTTTTGCACAGTTCACCAGCGAAGAGGCGACCGTCGGATGTCCCGGTGGCGCCACCGGGGGCAATCCTTTTCCCTCTCCTGCCGGATGTCCCGTCAACACACGCAACCTGAACGCCAATTTGCGTGGCAATGTGAATGAATTGATGTACGTGGCGCGCCTGCAGGCGAATATCTTAGGGCGAGCGGGGTACGGCGAGGGCGACTTGGCCTATTCTGAAACGCCGCAATTGGTCGTCGGCGGAGGGTATGCGTACAACCCCAGCATCGACACGAGCAGCAATAACGCCTTCGTCGGTATCGATTTGGGCAATCTAAACGTCCGGCGTGCCTTGGCCGCATTGGGCAACGGGCGTTTGTTGGGGCAGGGCATCGTCGATTTCTCGACCTGGACGGTGGATGCGGCGTTTAAGTATCGAGGCTTCTCGTTGCAGGCGGAATATTGGTTCCGCACCGTCACGCGTCATACGCAGGGCTTACCCTGCCTACAGACGGCGAGCGTCGGCGGCGCCTGCACGGCGTCGGCGCCCGGGCAGTTCGGCAACACGACCGGCTGGTACGTGCAGTCAGGGTATTACTTGATTCCCCGTAAACTGGAACTGGCGGCGCGGTATGCCTGGTGGGATCCGGATACACGTTCTGCGGCCGACCTCATTAAAGAAGTCGATGTGTCGCTCAATTGGTTCCTCGGCGGTATCTACGACCATCAAATCATGGTGACCTACAGTAACATCGCCATGGGGCAAGGCGGCTTCGCTATCGGACGCAGTGCGCCGTTACCGGCGGTGGGGTCGGTGTTTCCCTCCGGATCCGTTCCGTTGGACGGGCGCTCCGGGACGTTGATCGAAAATGCGATCCGTGTGAATTACCAAATTTTCTTCTAAAGGTGACGCCGATGCGCCTGCGACTCCGATCGACGATGCGACAGATATCGACAGGGTTTGTGTCGGCCGTTCTGACGGTCGCCTTGATGTGTAGCTGGGTGTCTGGCGATGCCGCCCATGCGGCGGATGCGCCACTGACCATTGCCGCGGCCTCGGATCTGAACTTTGCATTTAAGGAAATCATTGCGCTGTACGAACGGCAGTCGGGCGAGCACGTTGCCTTGACGCTCGGCTCTTCCGGAAATTTTTATGCGCAAATCGGGAACGGCGCGCCGTTCGATCTCTATTTTTCGGCGGATATCGGTTATCCGAAAAGGTTGGAGGAGGCGGGGTTGACCGTGCCTGGTTCGCTCTATCGCTATGCGGTCGGGCGGATCGTATTGTGGACGTCGAAGCAGGCGCCCTGGGATGTGTCGATGGGGTTGGACGTGTTGCGCGATCCGCGCATTAAAAAAATTGCCATCGCCAATCCCAAACATGCGCCGTATGGGCGCGCCGCGGTGGCGGCCATGGAGACGGCAGGTGTGGCGGAGACCGTCCGAGAGAAATTGGTGCTCGGCGAAAATATTTCGCAAGCGGCGCAGTTCGTCGAGTCGGGCGCGGCGGACATCGGGATCATCGCGTTGTCGTTGGCTCCCGCCATGCAGGCGCAGGGGACGAGTTGGACGATCCCCGCCGAATTGCATGCGCCCCTCGAACAGGGCGCGGCGATTGTGGCGCAATCGAAGAAGCAGGACGCGGCCAAAAAATTTCTGATGTTTCTCCAAAGTGCGGCAGGGCAGGAGGTGATGGCGCGATATGGTTTTACGCAGCCTCGCTAAGGTCGCGGTGATTTGCGGCCTGGTGAGTTTCGGCTGCTCACAAGCTGCGTTGCTCGAACAGGAACATGCGCGGGACGGCGTCGCGACGTATCTCTATAAAGAGGAGCGAGGCGGTCCGATGGGGTCGCCGTATCGTCGTGACGCGCTGCAATTGATCGAACGCAAATGTCCGGCTGGACATCGTGTGGTGCGCGAAGGGCCGGTTCGCTCGTACGGCGCGGGATCGTCGACCGAGGGGATGGAAAGCGATGGGGTGAGTCCCCGTTGGGGTATTGGGTTCGAGTGTCGGTAGTGAAGGCGCGCTTCGAATCGGCAGGCCTCTCCCCATGTGCGAGTTGTGAAGTCCAGGGGCATAAGGGACGTGAACTCGTTTGCTGCGAGTGTGATGAAGAGGCAATCGGACGGATGAATTGGTCGGCGCTGTGGCTTACGATGCAGTTGGCGCTGCTGACGGCGGTCCTGCTGCTCGCGGTTGGATTGCCGATCGCCTATTGGATCAGCTTCGCGCGGCGACGCTGGACGTTTCTCGTCGAGTCCATCGTGGCGCTGCCGATTGTGTTGCCGCCGACGGTGTTAGGGTTTTATATCCTTGTGGCGATCGGCCCGCATAGTTCGGTCGGCCGGCTGTACACGACACTCGTCGGCCATCCCTTGCCGTTTACGTTTCCGGGTCTGCTCATCGCGTCCGTGCTGTATAGCCTGCCGTTTGCGGTGCAGCCGTTTACCGCCGCATTCGATCAAATCGACCGAAAACTGATCGAAGCGTCGTGGACGTTGGGGCGCTCGCGGCTCAGCACGTTTTGGCGAGTGATCCTTCCACTCTCGACGGCCGGGGTCGTCTCAGGGTTTGTGCTGAGCTTCGCGCATACGCTCGGGGAGTTCGGTGTGGTGCTGATGGTCGGCGGCAATATCGAGGGCGTCACACGCACGGTCTCGATCGACATCTACGATCAAGTGCAGGCGCTCAATTACACAGCCGCCGGCGAGACGGCCGCCGTGTTGCTCGTCTTGTGTTATGCCGTGCTGCTGATCGTCTATGCGCTGAATCGGCGACGACAGGTGACATGGCAACCTCGCTGATCGTCGCCTGCGAGACACAGTATCCTGGTGGGATGCAGGTGGCTGCTGACTTCGCGCTCCCGCTCGATCCGCCGCAGACCTTAATTCTCTTCGGCCCGTCCGGATCGGGGAAAACCACGATCCTCCGGAGTCTTGCCGGATTAACCACACCGGATCGCGGCACAATCCGATTCGGCGATGAGGTCTGGTCCGATGCGGCGCAGGGCCACTTTTTGCCTCCGCAGCGCCGCGGTATCGGCTACCTCGCGCAGGACTATGCGCTGTTCCCGCATCTCTCCGTGCACGAGAATATTGCCTATGGATTGACTGGACCATCCGCTGAGCGCGCCCGACGTGTTGCCGAACTCCTCGACCTGTTTCAGTTGCAAGGTTTGGGTGAGCGAAAGCCGGCAGCGCTCTCAGGTGGGCAACAGCAGCGCGTCGGGCTTGCGCGTGCCGTCGCGCGGCGTCCCAAGTTGCTTCTGTTGGATGAACCGTTGTCTGCGTTGGATGCGCCGGTACGCGCGTCGTTACAAGGCGAGTTGCGGCGGCTGTTGCGGCAGTTGGCGATTCCGGCGGTGGTTGTCACGCACGACTGGGCGGAGGCCTTGGCGCTGGGCGATGTGTTGGTGGTGATGAACCATGGGCGTGTCGTGCAACAGGGCAGTCCACAATCCGTCTTCGTCAAGCCGGTGAATCAGGAAGTGGCGCATGTGGTTGGTGTCGAGACCGTCGTGCCTGGGCGGGTCGTCGATGCGTCCGAGGGGTTGGCGACGGTTGAGGTGATGAAAACAGCGGATGATGCCGTCGCGCCGGACACAGCACGCGTCGTGCAACGACTCACGGCGGTGTCGACCGAGCCGGTTGGGACGGATGTCTTTGTCTGTGTTCGTGCTGAAGATGTGACGATTCAGCCGCACGGCCCCGGCGTCACGAGTGCACGCAATCACGTCGCGGGGTTGGTGACGCAGGTGCAGTCGGCGGGTGCGATGGCGCGTGTTGTCGTCGATTGCGGGTTTCCGCTCGTGGCGATGGTTACGCGCTCCGCCTTGATCGAATTGCAACTCCAACCTGGGACGCCCGTACGCGCGTCGATCAAGGCCGGCGCCGTGCATCTCGTCCGCCGTTAGCGGTTGTTTACTCTTCGCTAGCCTACGACAGCAGACTGCGCATAGCTCCAATCGCTGCGCAGGCCAGCACGACACGGATGATCGAGATTTGGCCGTACTGGAGCGCGGCGAACGCGCCGAGGCCGATGAGCGTCGCCTGCCAGGCGAACCCGCCGTCGAAGCCGTTCGGCCAGAAGACGTGGTACGCAAAAAACAGCGCAAGGTTGAGGATCACGCCGACGACGGCTGCGGTGATCGCCGTCAACGGAGCGGTGAAGGTGGTATTGTCGCGCGTCGATTCCACCCAGGGGCCGCCGACGAGAATAAACACGAACGACGGCAAAAACGTAAAAAACGTGACGCGTGTTGCGGCGACGATCCCGGCAAGGCCGACGGATTCGGATCCGAACGGCGCCACGGTCCAGCCGCCGACGAATCCGACGAACGTGACGACCATAATGAGCGGACCGGGTGTGGTCTCGCCGAGCGCCAGCCCGTCGATCATTTGCAACGGCGTCAGCCATTGATAGTGTTCGACTGCGCCTTGATAGACGTAGGGCAACACGGCGTAGGCGCCGCCGAAGGTGAGTAGCGCGGCCTTCGTAAAGAACCATCCCATTTGCGTCAGTGGATGTGTCCATCCGAATGCCGCCCAGATGCCGCTGAGCGAGGCGGTCCACAGTGCGCCGCTGGCTGCGGCTTGACGAAGAAAGACCGGCCACGACCATCGCGCATGCGCAGGAATCGGCGTATCGTCGTCGATGATGGCCGTGCCAACGCGCTGGTGTTTGCCGCCATGGCCGCCTCCGACGCGGAACACATCGGGACGGATTCTCCCTCCGAGTGCGCCGATGGCTGCGGCCGCCGCCACGATCAGTGGGAAGGGGAGGTCGGCGACGGCGATGCCGAGAAACGCGGCTGCGGCTATGCTCCAGAGCCAGGCGTTTTTTAGTGCTTTGCTGCCGATACGGAAGGCGGCGAACAGGACGATGGCCGTCACCGCCGGTTTGATCCCGTTGAAGATGCCGGCGAAGACGGGCACAGACCCGTACGCCATATAGATCCACGAGAGGGCGATCAGGATGACGAGCGACGGCAAGACGAAGAGTCCGCCGGCGACGAGCCCGCCAAGCGTGCGATGTAGAAGCCAGCCGATGTAGGTTGCGAGTTGTTGCGCCTCCGGGCCCGGCAGCACCGTGCAGTAGTTCAAGGCGTGCAGAAACCGCTGTTCGGAAATCCAGCGGCGGCGGATGACCAATTCCTCGTGCATAATCGCGATCTGGCCGGTCGGCCCGCCGAAACTGATGAAGCCGAGTTTGAGCCAAAACCAGAAGGCGTCGATCAGCGAGATCGGCGTCGGTGCCGGAAGCGCGGTGTGTGTGGAGGAGGCGCGGGCCTCATCGGCGGGAGCGGAGGTCGACATGCGGTGTCTGCTGTATCACGGCGCGGGCCGCGCCCGCAACGACGTCGCGGCATTGGTGCGCACGTGCCGTCGGCGGGCGCTGTCGCGCGGGTCTTCACCGAGTGCGAGTTTCCTCACGTAGGGATGAGGACGCGTTCGGCGCTGATCGAATGGCCGTTCCAGCTTGGTATGTCTGTACTCGCGTCGAGTCAAGCCGACGCCGCGCATGCGCCGCGTCGGCGGCTCCCTTCTCACAAATTGTCGACATCGACGAACGTAGAACGCTGGGTCCACCTTCCCCTTAGAACGATTCGCGACGTTGCGTGCCCCAGCGGCGTTGTAAAAAACGTTCCAACGGCGCGAAGACAATCTTGTCCACGGCGAGGCCGATCACCACGATCATCAGCATGATGCCGATCACCTGATCCATGGCGTGGAGTTCTCGCCCGTAGTGCAGAAGGTGTCCCAAACCGAATCCGGTCAGGATGGTCACAAAAATTTCTGCGGCCATCAACGAGCGCCACGCGAAGGCCCATCCTTGTTTCATCCCGCTCAACAAAAATGGCAGCGACGCCGGCAGGACGACGTGGGTCCACAGATGCAGGCCTCTGGAGCCGAGGCTGCGCGCTGCGTGGAGATAGAGTGGTGGAATGGTGCGCACGCCGGTATCGGTCGCGAGGATCAGCGACCACAGCGTTCCCATGACGACCACAAACAACATGGCCGACTCGTTTTGTCCGAACCACAAGAGCGATAACGGCACCCAGCAGACGCTCGGCAGGGTTTGCAGGCCGAGGGCCAGGAGGCCGATTGTGGATTGCGACCACAGCGACGCCGCCGTTACGAGCCCGAGCGGGATGCCGAACACCAGTCCGATGCCGTACCCCACCACCAATCGACGGAGGGTCACCAGTGTGGCGTCGACGAGGCTGCCGTCCTGTATGGCGGCGAGGAGATACCGTCCGACATCCACCGGCCCCGGGAGGAGCAGCGGAGACCAGAGACGCGCCTCCACGGCGTCTTGCCAGAGCAGCAGCAGAAACACAAAGAAGCCGCCGGATATCAGCCATCGCCCTATCATTCCGCCACCTCTGTCGCGACGTGCCCCTTCAGTGCGCGGGTGATGTCCGTGGCGTACCGTGCGAGTTCGACGCTATTGATGTCGCGCGGGCGGGGGAGGGCGATCTGAAAGGTCTCCCGCACACGGCCGGGGTTGGGCGAAAACAGCATTACGCGGTCTCCCAAGCAGACGGCCTCACGCACGTTGTGCGTCACGAAGACGATGGTCTTACGGTACTGACTCCAAATACGTTGGAGATCGCCGTACAGTTGCTCGCGTGTGAGTGCATCCAGCGCCCCGAACGGTTCGTCCATCAGCAACACGTCCGGATTGGGAGCGAGGGCGCGCGCCAATGCCACACGTTGTTTCATACCTCCGGACAACTCGTGAATATTGGCGTGGAGGAATCGTGTCAGGCCCACCAATTGTAAAAAATACTCGGCCTTTTCCATCCGTTCTTTCGGTGTCATGTCGGGGCAGAGGTTGAGTCCGAAGAGGACGTTGTCCAACACGGTCAGCCAGGGGAACAGCGCCGACTCTTGAAAGAGCATCAGGCGGTGCGAGCTTGGTCCATCGACCGGCTTGCCGTCGGCACGTACGACGCCGCAGTCCGGGCGTTCGAGCCCGGCGATCATATTCAGCAGGGTCGACTTCCCACATCCGCTCGGTCCGACCAGGCAGAGGAATTCCCCCTCGGCGATACGAATGGACACATCGTCGAGCGCGTGGACGTGCAGGGCACCGGATTGGTACCACTTCCCCACGTGCTCGATCGCCAGTTTGGAGGGCTCCGTCTGAGAGCCGGGAGTCAGTGTGGCGGTCATGTTATGGCCCTCGTTCGATCAGACGCGACAAATCCGGCGCAGTACGTAAAAATCCCGCACGCTGCGCGTTCGCCACGAAGCGCTGGAGTTCGGGTACGGAAATGTCCGGCGTGAGCGTGATGCGTGTCCACGCGCGCTCGATTAAGTCTCGCCCGACATCGGACCGGGTTTCGAGCCGCAGTTCTTCGTGGACCATCCGCTTCGCTTCGTCGGGATGCGCAATAATCCATGCCGTCAGTTCACGATGTGCCTCCGCAAATCGTGTGGCGAGGTCCCGCTTCTTGGCTAAAAACTGTGGACTGGTGACCAGTACCGTGATGCTGTCCTGCGACTGTTCCACAAGGACGGTGCCGCCCGCTTCTCGCTCTAATCGCGAGACCCAGGGTTCCACGGTCCACACGGCATCCAACTTTTTGCTCTGAAACAAATCGAACTGATCGGGATTCGGTGTCGGCAGAATCGACACGTCGCCGCCGGTTTGTGTGATACGCAGTCCCCCGTCGATGAGCCACGAGCGGCAGGCGATGTCTTGCGTGTTGCCGAGCTGCGGCGTGGCGATGGTTTTGCCGCGAAAATCGGCCGGGCGCTTCAGGGACGATCCCGGTTGGACGACGAGCGCCGCGCCACCCGACGCCGCGCCTGCGAGCATACGAATGTCTTCGCCGCCGGATTTGGTATAGGCATTCAACGCTGGACTGGGACCGACATAGGTGAGATCGATCGACCGAGCCAGGATGGCTTCGATCGCACTGGGACCTGCATTGTAGACGTACCATTCGATGTGCACGTCCGGGCCGAGTCGCGACTCGAACCAGCCCGTGCCGGTGCGACTCAAATAGTGCGCGACTAAACCCTGAACATGCGTGATGTTCGGGAAGTGTCCGACGCGGACCTTCTCGGCTCCCTGTGCCGACATCGGCGAGTGCATGCCACCGAGGATTAGGCTGAAGGCGAGTAGCAGCGCTCGCGTCGAGATGAATATCCGTGTCATAGCCGTCGAGTCCTCGTTACATCGAACGTCAATGGTGTCGTTGTCGAACCATGGAGAAGGACGGATGAGTCAGCACAAACGGTCGGGAAACAGACAACTGACGCATGCGTGGTGGACCATGCGGTCAGGAGCTTCGACCGGTCGCCCTCGCCCTGTCCGCTGTGCTCGCTGTCGAGTGAGGACAGGCCCGGCTGAATCGGCAGCACTTTCAGCGCCTCTTTGTAACGAATCGTCAATTCTTCCTGTTGGGTCGGCGAAAAGATCCCTCCGCTCGACCGTGTGGCCACAAGGAAGTCCTCTGGCTCGAATGTCGCATCGAAGAGTGTGGACGCTTCCGGCACGTTCGGCATCTGCCGATCGTACTTGCTGATATCCGGACCAGGCCCATGTTGGTCATGGACTTCGTTGAGTCCGATAGCGAGGAGTTGCTCGCGGATTGCAAGCCATCCGGTCGTCGTCTCTTCCTGGCCATGCTCGGTGGCGCGGCTGATATGAAAATAGATGCGATCGGATTGGCCGGCCAGGGCGAACGCTTTTGCGATCGCCGGCGCGAGGATGGCGATTTCGTCGTCACGAAATGCGCGTCGTTTGTCGGCTGCGCCCGCCCAGAGGCGATGCAGCACATTGCGACGTTCCCATGTGCGCACGCCTCTCAAGAGTGTGCCGACCTCGGTCGGCGTCAGCGTGGCGGGATGTGTGTTGGCCACCGAATCCGGATCCGACTCCAGTCGAACGGAAGTCAGCCCGGACTCATACACGCTCTGACGCAACATGGGTGCACTGTTCGTCGTGCATCCGGTGAGGATTGTCGCCCCGAGCGTAGCGGCAAGCAGGGTGTGTGTCAGCCGTCGGAATGGTCGTATGGTTTGGCGGAGGGCGTTCATCGCGCGTCCTTTCCTTGTTGTGAGGCAGTGCTCTCTGAATGGAAGCGGTCGAAACCATAATTTTGGAGCAGGGCCTGGATGCCCGGCGTCAGCAGAAAGTCTGCGAGCGCCAGGGAGCCGGTGAGGTTTTTCGCTGTCCAAACCGATGCGATGCCGTAGCGGACTGGCTGATGGGTCGACGGAGGTGCGGTGTCGAGCACACGAATTTTTGTCGAGGCGACGGCGTCGGTCCGATAGACCAGCCCAAGTTCAGCCTCGCCTTTGGCGACGAGGTCGAGGACGGCCCGCGAGTGTTCGCCGAAGAGGATGCGGGACCGCAATGTGGGCGCAAGGTTGCGGGACGCGATGTACTGCGCCGCCACTTTGCCCACTGCCGATGTCTGGGGATCGCCCAACGCCAAGCGGCGGAAGGGCACCTGCTCAAGATCGGCGAGGGTTGTGACGGCGGCTGGGACGTCGGCACTTGTGATCAAGACCAATGAGGTGCCGGCGTAAATACGGGTGGACCCTCGTACGGTCAGGCCCTTGCCTTCCAGGTGATCGAGTTCTTCCGTCGATGACGGCATGAATGCGTCGATCGGGGCGCCCTGTTCGATTTGTGTACGCAGCGTCTGTGATGGGCCGTAGACGACACGTACGCTGATCTCGGGGTGCGCGCGTTCGAATTCAGGCATGATGCCCCGCAATGTCTCTCGGAGACTGTTGGCGGCCGCTACGGTCAGGGTATCTGCATACACCACACTCGTCGTACGGTCGACGAGCGACGTGATCAAACTGGTGCTCAGTACTATTGCTGCAAGTCTCCATCTATATGTCATGGTTCGAGTTCCTTTGCGTCCGCGCGCTGTGGCTGGGGACTAGAAATAAAATTGATACTGTACGTTCATCCGATTTTCGATCAAATCGCGGCCGAATCCCGGCTGGCTTTCGAATGGAAAACGGTCCGGCGCGCGGCCGCCGCTACCCATCGTGATATTGGAGTAGTCGATGACGAGTCGATTGTTGTAGGTGCCGTCGAAACTGTAGTTGACGGCGACGCCGAACTCCTTGACCAAATCGTGAGTCTGCAGCGTGGACGGATCCATGAAACCGTAGCGGACGGCCACTTCCAATTTGCGAGGGATCACGTATTTGCCGATTTGTGCATACCAGCCCCACGCTTGTCCCAGCTCGACCGCCGGGCCGAGGAATTGCGATTGAGGAACGGTATTCAGATCGAACGGGCGCGTGCCGCTGTCGCGGCTGCGGAGTCGTTGATGCCGGTAATATCCTTCGGCTTGAAACGACCAGCCGTGATATTTCGCGATGTAGTCCACTTCGTAGGTTTGAAAATCCCAAATGCCGCCGGCCAAGAGACGGCCGTTGTACGCTTTGGTGACACGTTGTCGGTAGGCGCGGTCGACGATGTCCGAGCGAATGGAGCTGAGATAGTTCTGCGCCGGATTGTAGGCATATCCGAATGCGAGGGCCGACTGCAGGGTGCGAGAATTTAAAATATCGCCTTGTCCGTATCCTGGGTTGCCGGCCAGTTTAAAAAGGAAGCGGGCGGTGTACATCATTTCTCCGGAGAGGAAGCGTGTGTCGTAGTTGTACGTTCTCGTCGTCGTGGCGGACGGCGCTCCCGGTGTGCCGGTCTGAGGGAGCACGTTTTGGCTCACAGAGGTTCCCTCGCGCGAGAGGTTGGCGCCGACACCGCCCCAAATGCCGAGGGCATAGTTGAAGCGATAGTGGTCCTCGTCGCTGAGCACGGCGATCCCGATGTCGCGGCTGCTTTGCTGGTTTGCGGCGAACGCGTTTTGAACGATTAAGTTATCGGAAAAGGTGGAGGTCGTCATTGAGCTGATGGTGGCGCGATTGAACCAGACGCGTTGTTGCCCCACTTGGAGGGTGGCCCAGGGGATGTGCCAGGAGGATACGTAGGCATCAAGAAGGCTCGCACGTCCGCTCCCGCCCTCTTGGTCCCATGTGGTTTGGTCGAACGCCCACGACATGTTGTAGCGAAAATCGGGATCAAACGCGTATCCGAGAAATTGGAGTCGTGCGCGCGGGACGGAAAACAGATTGGAATCGCTCTCTTTGCGAATCGCTCGGAATTCTACCTGTCCACCCAGGATTTCCGGGTTCCGTGAATCTCCGACGGTCGACCACCCACGGTTGTAGGCGCTGTGCGTATAGCGCGTTTGGAGCAAGAGGCGAAGTTTCAAGAAGAACTTGTCGCCGACACGGAAGTTGAGCCCGTTGTTCACATCGATGGTGAAATTGGGCTTGGAGACGCGCTCGCGCGCATCGAGCAGTTTTGCGCCTTTTTCGTATTCTTCAGACGTGATGATCCCTTTCAGCAGCAGGTACTTCAGCCCTGGATCTTCGGAGGACACATATTCCCAGCGGCCATCCTTTTTCACTAAGGTGCCTTCCTCCGCACCGTATACCGGCGTGAAGAGAGGGAATGCGATGACCAAGAGAATCGTCAGTCGTACGAATGTGCGGAGTGAGTTCACGGGTAGATCCCTTCTGTTCCAGAAACGGTATTTGCGTTGACGCGCCATCCCGCGTGCTGTCCATTCCTTGAGGTGGCGTGCGCGACATCGGTGGAGCAATGAGAGGTCGCGCACTGGGAGTGTGGAGCGGACGGGACCGAGACGGGCGCGTATCGGTCTACTCTATTGAATCAGCGACAACAACAGGCGTGTCGTCTGTCGTTGTGGGGATTGTGCGGTGCAGTCACGGAGGCGACGTGTCCTGGCCATGTTGGGTTGCCATGGCGAATGCCGTGTGTCGCGTGCGGCCTATTTTTGCCTCGTGTGTTCATCGATCGGAATGGTGTGGATAGCAACATGCTTGCGTGCATCTGGTCCTGTCCTCTGTAGGCTACGTGCTTCTCCAGAACTATCTGCCCGTCAATCGATGCGGCTTTCTCCATCGGGAGCTGCTTGCGCGCGCGTACTGTAGAAAGTGGCGTTCTTCGTGGGCGACACGCCTCGCGCAACAGCTCATGTGCCCACTAGTTAACAAAGTTGATTTAAATTGTAAACAAAAAAATATGTGTGCTCGTGCTGAATATGTTCTGCCTGTTGTCGGAGCAGCGGGAGCAATCTTGTGCGCTCTGTGAGACCACGTGAGGCAATCTCCGCAGAAGCGCGGGGAAAACTGAGGAGAGAAGTGGCTGTTTGCGAGGGATACAGCTAGCTAGAAGCCGCGGAAGGTGCGTGCGCGATCGAGGCTGTGGGCCATCACCCAGACCGTGGCGCAGGGGATGCTGAAAGCCGCGATGCCCATCGCGAGTAAAATCGCATGGTGCATCCAATGTTGCGGGACATCGGCATGCCACAGCGCTGCGTACAGCGTCATCCACACGCTGGTGCAAGCCAGTCCGGCCACCAGCGCCAGGATACGGCGGGGCAGGTGCGGATGTGCGACGCGTGCTTCGGAGTCCATGACGCTCTCCCGATTACAGGCTAGGTGTTGCTACTCAGGAAGAAGTCTAGCATGCGCGTGCGGACTGTGAAGTTGACAAGCCCGTTCCGATGTGTAACCATTGGATACATGACGCCCGATGAGCTACGCAGAGAGCGGCTGGCCCTGGGGTTGACCCAGGACCAATTGGCGAAAGAACTCCGGACGACGCGGATGACGGTGACGCGTTATGAATGTGGAACCCGTCGTATTCCTGGGGTGGTCGGGGTGTTGCTCCGGGCCCTGGCGCGGCGGCAGTCGTTGCCGATGATGGGGGTGGTGGCGGCCGGTGTTCCGATCGAACCGATCGCTCAAGGCGAGTCCGTCGACGTGCCGACCGGCATGATTCAGGCTGGCGGAACCTATGTGCTCAAGGTGAAGGGTTATTCCATGCAGGATGAAGGGATCCTGCCGGGCGATCTTGTGGTGGTGAAAAAACAATCGTCGGCGCGGACCGGGCAAGTCGTCGTGGCGTCGGTGAATCGTGAAGTCACCATCAAGACCTATGTGGCAAATGGGCAACGGATCGAACTCCATCCGGCCAATCCATCGATGCAGCCGTTGGTCGTGTCGCCGCGTGATGAGTTCGCCGTCGAGGGCATCGTGGTCGGCGTCATTCGACACTGCCCGTAATGTCGAGACAAAAATATAAGAGAAACAGTAGCGCGATGAAAGGAGAGCACATGGCACGTGAACGCGAGTACATCACCGAGCAGATGCGAGATTTGCAGCGAACCGTTCAGGACCTCCGCAGCCATGTGCGGTCGTTGGAAGCGCGGCTTGCCGGCGCATCCGAGTCTGGACGCGATAAGCTGAATTGGTGGACGTTGCTCTTTCGTCGGGGCGGAGGATCAGGGCGTCGAGGGACAGGGACATTGCCCGTCCGCCAAAATCGACGTCGCGAACAGCAGCCCTCGTGCGACCTCAGTCGTCTGCACTGCGCGTAAGGCGCGCAGTGCAGCTAGTCCAACGTCGGCGTCGCGACGAGTCGATATGAATGCTGTGATGTCGTATGGCGTGCAGAAGTCGGACGTGGAAATTGATGGTCGAAGAATTGTAGTTCTCCGAAGTCCCATGGTATAGTCCGCGGCTCTGCAAGTGCTCGTCGGCGTACGCCCTGTGCGCCGTTTCGTGTGGCGGTGTAGCTCAGTTGGTAGAGCAGCGGACTCATAAGCCGCGGGTCACCCGTTCAATCCGGGTCACCGCCACCAAAAACCCCTTCTCAATCCACACCCTTCAAGTTGGCCTCGGCTGATCCCTGCTTCCATTGCCGTTCCGTGGCAATTGGCGAGGCAATTCCATCCTCTATTTTCGATTCAGCATTCCAGTTCTCTCATTCACGGATTCAATACGCGCTAGGAGCGGATAGCTCTCAGTGCGAGGCCGAGCATGAAGAGTGTGCGAACGGTGCGCAGGATCTTTCGTGAGAGCTACGAGACTGACGGTAGCGGAAGAGGTTTGCGTGTAGATGCGCGGTTTGCTGTTACCCGACGAGGTCGGGGTTGAGGCGGGTCATGGAGCGGATCGAGGTGGCTTTGATTTCGTTATAGATGATGGTGCGGCCGGCTTGGCGCATGCGGCTGAACAGACCTTCGACGATGATGAGGTCGCCCTCGTGTACGTCGGCTTGGCCGAGCGCCACGACTTTCAACGTTCCGCCGGAATCCTTCAGGAGAAATCCGTACGCTGGTTTGCCGTCACGCGTCGTCGCGAGTTGGATGTTGCTGACTTGCCCGGTGACGGTGATGCTTTGACGGTCGTATTGCTCGGGGTGTGCGACGAGATCGACGATCTCCAGGATGTCTGCAGCTCCGGCGATGGTCTGGTTCTGGAGGCTAAGCCCGAGGAGTAGGCACGCCGTCAAGGTCAGGCACAGGATAGATCGCAGAGAGTGCAGAATCGACATCGTGTAGATTCCGTGTGTGATCGAGTGTGTGAGAGGGGGCCCAGAGTGGTGAGCCCTGCTGAAACGACGCGGTCTCGATCGCCAAGACCAGCCGACAGCCTCGTTCCCTCCAAGTATACACGACCCAGTCCGGTCTGTCGGACTGAACGCTACTGGCGGGCGACTTCGTTGGAGCTGCGGGCGTCGCCGAAGAAGCTGTTCAGGACGTGTTGCGCCAGTTCGTTAATGACCGGTTTGGCTTCGCCCGCGTCCACGACCTCGCCTTCAGGGAGCTTCACCTTTGGTGCAACACGCGCCATAAGCTCAGCCCGGACGCCGTCTTCGGTCATTTCGATGTCGGAGAGCAGGGCATTGAGGCGCTGCAAGCCGAACACGGACCAGCCCTCTTCCGAGTGGACGGCGTTGGTGCTGCCGCCCTTGACCATCGAGATCCAGAACTTCGTTTGCGATTCTTCCGGCAGACGATTCCAGAGGAAGGCCTGGAGCTTTTCCATAAACGCTTCTTCCGTACGCTCCAGCCCATCGTATTGTGCGGGTGAGCGCTCGACTGGCGTTTTCGCGAGCGAGATAAGTGATTCCTTCCAGAGGTCCGTCACGCGCATCGTGGCATCGTCCGCGCCGACACCCTTGGCGATGGCCGTCAAAAAGGCCGAGAGGAACTTTGCTTTACGCGCGCTCAACGTCCCGGCGGGGATGCCCCAAATGTGGCCGATTTCATGGTCTTGCATCGGCGCTTGCGACACGGTCTGGTATTCGCGTGTGGCGACGTCGAGTTGGCGCTTCTCGCGCTCGACGCGGCGCACGAGGAGTTGCAGCTCAATGGCGCAGCGTTCCTTCGTATAGTCTTCTTCGGAAATCGTGTCCTCGTCCCAGGCCTGTTCGATCGAGCGGATCAGCGGACGGGTCAAGGATGTCCGAGCGTCGGCCTTGATCGCGCGTAGTTTATCGACCGGCAGTTCGTAGGTCTCAGTCAGCAGCTTCTCCAGCAACTGGATCTGCGTCTGGTTGAGCGCCACGAGTTTCTTGAGAATATCCATTTCGATCCAGGCCCGCTCGCGCCGCATCCGGACGAAGCGGCGATATTGCGCCGTGCGATCAACGATGGCTTGGATTTTATCCTTGGAGGCGAACGAGGCCAGCGCCGGCTTTTGCCCCGACTGCATGCGGGGGTCCGGGCGATCCGCGGCCATATAATCGATGTCTTCCTGCGTCAGGTCGAAGTACTGGAGCAACAGCAGGCGCAACATCACGCGGCCTTGAATCGGCAGCGCGTCGACGGAGGATTGGATCAAGCTGGGCGAGGGGCTCAGATTCCGTGCAACGGGCGATGGGCTAATGTCGGCGGTCGTCGGCATGGGCGAAACTCCTTCTATAACGCTAGGCCGATCCGCGCGGCATGGCTTCGATGTAATTCGCGACGTATTCGCGCACTTCCTGCACGGTCCCCGAAATGTAGAGCGTGCGAGGAATGTCGACACGCACCAAATTGGCCGGGTTGACGCCACGTTCGACGGCGTACTCTTCGTCTACGTAGAGACTCACCGACCCATCCGGAAACCGTACTGCGTACAGCGGCTGTGTATCGTCCATCGTCGCACCCCTCGCCGTTTGACTTACCACATGGTCAGAAAGGGTGTCAAAGCCGGGCGATTCAGGCCGCCGTCGCCTCCGGCTGCGCATCAAACCGCCTGCGACGCAGCCACACATAGGCCGTGAAGGCGACGAGCGACAGGAGAAAGACCATACGGACACGGCCGTATCCCACGCAAGCGAGATTCACCGTGGCGTTGAGCAGTCCGAATCCGGCGTACGCGAGGTACAGCAGCAACGCCCAGCGACGCAGGCGGAGGAACCCGTAGCCGATCAGCACGTGGAGTGTCGGGGATTGGATTTTCACCAAGATGCCAAGCAGTCCGTCCGGCTTGGTGCAGAAGAGCGACAAGGCATAGTTCGGCGTCGCAAGGATGATATAGGCGTCCACCGCGGCGACCAGGATAAAGAGCGCGCCCAGGTACCGAATGTCATGGGCGCGGGACCAGGCGAGTCGGGCGGCATCCGAGAGCGGCAAGCCACGCGGTGGAATTGCCAGTCCCGCGTCGTAGGTTTGCAACACCCAGAACGGGAGCAGCACGGTTACGAACCAAAACAATTCGGCGCTGAGCCCGACGAATCGACCCACGGCCATGCCGAGGCCGATCAATCCGGCAGTCATCGCGCCGATACTCAGTCCGTCGTGGAGTTGTCCGGCAAGACAGCGCCCAAGTCCTGGGACGACCAATGAGGCGACGGCCGACGTCGACCAGCCGAACTGTTGTGCGCCGAGTGAGTGGGGCATCGACCCGCCGATCGACTTACGGTTGTGCGGAAAAAGAAAACGGCCTTCGGAGTGGACTCCGAAGGCCGTGTACCCTCGCTGTGCGAATGCGATGCGAGAAAGCTGTGTTCAGCCGTCTGGTTACCCGCCGAGTGTTTCGAGCGTGTCCTTCAGGTTCTTTTTAATGCAGGTGAAGATCGGCGTATCGCGCAAGGTGTAGCGGCTGCCTTCCGTTTCGCGCAGCGCCATGACCAAGTCCAAGAAGTCTTCCGGCTTGTCGGACTCGAATGCGACGACCCATTCCTGATCGTCCAAGCCGAAGCTGTAGGTCGTGTTGAGCTTCACCGAGGGGAAACGGTGGCCGACTTCGATATGCTCGTCCATCATGCCCTGCCGCGCCGCCTTGGTGAGCAAGAACCACTCGCGCGTCTTCAAGAACGGGTACACGAAGATATACTTGCTGCGTCCCGGCACGATGGTGAGGCGTTTGCTTTCCTGCCCTTCGTGCGAATGGTTGTCGACGTAGATCGACCGCTTCGTCATCGATAAGTACGAATAGGGCGTGGAAATATACTTGCCCAAGCCGCTCGCCATGATCTTCGACGACATCTCTTGGAACAATTCCAGGTCGTAGCTGATGCGCCACAACATGATGTCCGTTTCGGGGCGGATGCCGACCGTGGTGTACGGAATCACCAGCACGCGGCCTTGGTATTCCTCGACCGCGCGGATGAACTCTTCCTTGCCGCGCGTACGCTCCGCTTCCGGCAAACGACGCCACGCCGGATCGACGCGATAGAACACAAAATTACAAAATTGCCGACGCTGCGGCGCTTGCGGTGCGCCCTGAGCCGGGGCTTGTCCTTGTGGTTGTCCATGTCCTGACATCAACACCCTCCGTCAAACATTCTCGCCCAAACAGTGGCCTCTTCAGATACGGCCGTATAACGACACAATCGACTGGAAAGTAGGGACATGTAGCATCGGCTTCGACGGCTTGTCAACCAGCGGCGCATGGTGATCCGTTCCGTTGACTCCGTGTGGGCGACATGGTACTGCGAGCGCATGGACGCACGATCTTCCCGCGTGCCGTTCGCTGCTACCGCCTGCACCGAAATCCGTTTTCGGAGCGTCGGCGTGTGGCTCCGAGTCGACGTCTATCGTCTGCTCGTTCTGTCGATCCTTCTGCTACAGTCGTCCGCCTGGGCGATTGAACCGAATCCAACGCAGGAACAGGTGCAGGCCCAGGTGCGTCAGGGCGAAGCGTTTGTGCCGAAGCACATTCCGCCGGACCATCTGTTCGCCTGGTTCGGCGCCGGCGTGGACGACGAGTTGATTCCGAAGGGATTCGTCCTCAGTAAACTCGTCGGCGTGCGCGTGATGGCTGCGCACTTCGGCCTTCGCGGCCAACCGTTGACGGAGGCGGACCTCAAACAAGTGTTGGACAGTCCTACGATGATCGTCACGGCGTTCATCTATGGCGAGCGGCCAAACTTCGCGGTGAATACGTATGTGGTGATGGAGCAGGCCGGAAAATCGATCAAGCCCATCAATGTCCGCTTCGATGCGGCCGCCGCGCGGACCGCCGTCTGGCCCGCGCCGCCGGCGTACAAAGCGAAGGTCGTGTCGATCTTCAACTATGCGGATTTCGATCCGACGGCGAAGACGACGTTGTTGATTTATCCGCCCAGCGGCGGTGAAGTGCGGTTCGAACTCGACTTTTCGCAGATCGATTAACCCTCGGCGCGCGTGTTCGTCGCGTGCGCGTCCTGTAGCATCTGCTTCGATAGGCTGAGTATCCCGTCATGCGCCCCGATCACACGACCGCCGAGATCATCGCCGTCGGCACCGAGTTGTTGCTCGGCGGCCGGACCGACACGAATTCTCTTTCGCTGACGGATTGGTTGGCGCACGACGGCTACGAAGTCCGCTACAAAACCATCGTGGGCGATCGCGAAGAGGACATCGTTGCTGCGATTCGTGTGGCCGCTGCTCGCGCCGGAGTCATCCTTATCACGGGAGGGTTGGGACCTACGTTGGACGATCGTACGCGACAGGCGTTGGCGGCCGTCACGCGGCGGCCGTTGCGGCGCCATCTGCAGGCGGCCAGGCAGTTGGCGGCCTGGCTCCGGGCTCGTGGCCGTCCAGCGACCGAGGCACAGCAGATCCAAGCGATGCTCCCGAGGGGAGCATCCGTACTGAAAAATACGGTAGGCTCGGCGCCAGGGTGTTGTCTCGAATGGAGGGGCAGTCTCATCGGCGCGATGCCGGGTGTGCCGACGGAAATGGCCGCCATGTTCGAGCAGGGCCTGCGCCCATTGTTACGGCGGCGGCGTGCGAAGACCGACTCCACCGTCATTCGTCGCCAACTGCTGACCTATGGTTTGCCCGAGGCCGACCTCGAAGCGCAGGTGCTCGACCTCATTCCTGACGTTCCCGGTGTGGCCTTCGGCACGTTGGCATCGGCGCTTGGAGTCAGCATCACACTGACGTACACGCCGCCGCGCGACGGACAGCCGCGCCGTGTGTTACGACGAATCAAAACGAGTGCGACAGCCACGCAGGTGTCGCCGAGCCAGGTTATCGATCGTACGTTGCTCGCGATGCGGACACGGTTGGGATCGCTCGTGTACGGCGAGGGGACGGTATCGATGGAAGACGTCGTCGGACACCTGTTACGCGAGCGGCGGCTCACGTTGGCGACGGCGGAGTCCTGTACCGGCGGGTTGATCGGCCATCGACTGACGCAGGTGCCCGGTGCATCGGCCTACTATAATGGTGGCGCCGTTTGTTACAGCAACGCGCTTAAGACGTCGTTGCTCGGCGTCCCTGAGGCGCTCTTCGCACGACATGGCGCTGTCAGCGCCGAGGTCGCGTCGGCCATGGCCGACGGCGTGCGTGTGCGAACGGGGAGTCAGATCGCTGTGTCGGTCACTGGTATTGCAGGGCCAGGCGGCGGGTCGTCAGAGAAACCGGTCGGCACCGTGTACATCGGACTGGCTGTCGAGGGGCAGCCGACACAGACCGAGCGCTATCAGTTTCACGGTCCACGCGACACGATCAAAACACGCGCCGCGCAAACCGCGTTAAATTGGCTGCGTCTCACGCTGACGCCTTAACAACTCAGTCCTTCCGACAAATCCATGCCGACTATTCGCGCCTTCCTCGCGCTGGTTCCCGATGAGGCGACGAGCGGCGCCTGTGCGGACAGGCTGCAGCATGTCCGGCAGTTGCTGCACCTGGACGACGCGTCCGGCGTGCGCATCCAATGGGTGCGGCCGAGCCTCTTCCACATCACCGTCGCTTTTCTCGGTTCGGTCGATGAAGCCTGGTTTGCCGAGCGACAGGCGGCAGTCCAGGCCGTCTGTCGAAGCTTTCCTCAGGTCGATCTCCGCCTGTCTCACGTCGGACTGTTTCCCCACGCACAAGCGCCGCGTGTCGTATGGCTCGGAGCCGCGCCGTCGCCAGAGACGGATGCCCTCGTGAACCTTGCCGCTGTCATGCAGCAGGTGACAGCCGTCGATTCGACGAACGGCGGGCCCAATCAAGCGTCGGAGCGGTTTCATCCCCATCTCACGCTTGCGCGTATCAAAGAGGGATCGCGTGTCGTCGGTCGCGCCGTTGCACTGGCCGGCGGGACGGCTGCGCTCTCCGCGGAGATTCGGCGGCCGATTCCGTGGCGCGTTGCTGCAGTCTATGGCATGCGGAGCGACTACAATCCCGTGCACAATGGTCCCGTCTATCGCACTGTCTGGACGGCCGATCTCGGCGCGCCGCCCACCCTGCGTTGACAGGGACAGTGACGGGCCTGTATTGATATGAATTATCAAAGTCGTATTGTCGCGATGAGCCGCCGTCGGGTGAGGCGCCTGTGGAGACTGCATGGGAACGTTGTTGTGGTTGGGGTTTATTGCCGGTGTGGTGCCGGTGTTTCTCGGGCTTGGTGTGGCGGTATGGTTGGGACGCATCCTGCCACGCACGTGGGAAAGCGCCTTTGTCGGTGTGGCCGTCGGCGTGTTGCTCTATTTGTTTTTTGACCTGATGCATGAGTCGGTCGAGTTCAGCAGCGCGCGCGATCCGCTTTCGTGGCTGGTGCTGTTGGGCGGGCTCGGGGTCAGCCTCGTTGGTATGGTGGCGTTGGAGACCGGTACCGTCTTCGGCGGGCACGCCACGCCGCGGACGCTGTCGTTGCCGTACATGATTGCGATCGGGATGGGGCTCCATAACTTGGGCGAAGGACTCGCGATCGGCGCCAGCTATGCGACAGGGGATGCCTCGTTGAGTCTGTTGTTGGTCCTTGGGTTCGCACTGCACAACGGCACGGAAGGCTTCGGGATCGTGGCCGCTTCAGGAAAAAACAGCGTCACTTTGACGGAAATTGTCTGGCTCGGACTGATTGCGGGCGCACCGACCTGTCTGGGGGCCTTGTTGAGCGGGCAGGGGCTGTCGTCGTACTGGACGATCTTGTTTTATACGTTTGCGGCGGGATCGTTGCTCTATGTCGCCCTCTCGTTGACCGCCATGTCGTACACCGTGACGCGGCGGCTACAAATGTCCGCCGGTGTGTTCGGCGGCATTGCGTTGATGTACATCACGGCGATGTTGCTGGAATTGCTCGGCGGCGTAAAAAGCTGAGCGGCTACTTGGGGGCGGTCGGCACGGCAGGAGTCGGTGGGGCTGTCGGAATCGTCGGGATCGTATAATGGATCTCGGCGTCCACGAACAGGCTGGTCTGGAAGCCATTCCGCTCCATCGAAAAGCGTCGCATCCGCAGGTCGTGCACCTGTCCGTCCACGCGCCCACCTTTCCATTCACGGATCAGGGCTTCGTTGGCCGCGCGCCGCGCGTCGTTGAGGCGCGGCGTCAGCAGAAACGTCAAGCGCCGTTCCAGTTGGTGCCGAAATTCGTCGTGTAAGAGCGACTCGGCAAGGTCCGACATCGCCGAGCGATTTTTGATCGCATAGTCCACGCGGGTGAACGACACGGTTTGGCTTCGCTCGTCGAAGACCGGTATGCCGGTCACCTGCATCCGCAGCGTCGCAAGTCCCGCCATATCCAGATCCAAGTCGACTTGTCCACGGTCGCCGACCGGCGTAAAGGTCGTCGACAAAATCCGTACGCCGCTGAACGATTGCCCGACCAACGCCTCGCGAATGCGATCGTCCGCTTCTTGAAACGGCACCAGTAGATCGAAGGTCGTGCGGATGTGCGGGGTCGGGAGGTCGGCCCGGCCCGGCTCGCGTGACAGCGGCAGCGCCGCCGCTGTCACCGTCGGCGCCTGTCCACGCACGATGGTTGGGCGCACCTCGATCGCGACCGTCGCCATCAGGCCGCTTGCGCGCAGGCCGAGTCCACCGGCTTGTGTGGCCTGCGGCGACAGCAGCACCCAGGTCTGCGACGGTTCATCGACAAGAATCGGTTCGTGTAATGTGCGCCAGACCGACTCCAATCGAGTGCGAATCGGCCACCGTTCGGTGAGTGTTCCAACCACCAGCGTGGTCAGCCGTTGTCGTTCTTGGGCGAAGGCCGCGACAAGCGTCGGCGTCACGTCGCCGGTCACAGCGGTCAACGCACAACGCGTCGGCCAGGCCCATTCGACCTGCTGCGTGCCGACCGTCGGCTGGTACTGCTGCGTCAGGAACAATGTGGCGTGGTGCTGGAGCTGTGCGACGCCCGGCGCATCTTTCGGTGGTGCGACGCCGCATCGGTGAATCGTGGTGTCCGCCGTGCCGGTGCCGCCTGCGCCTGCACGATAGGCAAGGCGATAGTTGAGTTCCTCATTCACATCGAGTCGCGCACCTTGCATGTTCCAGGTGAGGCGATGGCGCCACCAGGATGGCTGCAGCGAGCCGGTTGTATTGACGAGCGGGAGCCACGTGCCCTCGCTGTCTTGGCGAACCTGATCTTCCGCTTGCACGTAGGCGTCGGAGAGCATCGTCGGCGCGGTGGTGAGATGGACCGATAGGGCAGAGGCAGGTGTCGGTTGTTGCTGCGTAGGAGCCGGCGTCGTCGTCGGTGTCTGTCCAGGTGCTTTTGACACCGGCGATCCGGCGGTCGAGCCTGCCGCAAACACCGACGCATCGAACAACAGTGTCGTGGCTGCGCAGATCGACAGGAAGGCAATCGTTCGCATCATCGCGCACTGTACCACGAAGTGCGAGCCGACTCACGGCTGCGGGATTCTGCCTAGTCCAACGCATATGTGCGGCTGCCTGTCTGCGTTTCATGACCTTTGTCCTGCTCTTGCTGATGTGCCCGTGTTGCGGCCTCACGCCTAGGTTTTTGTCGCGCCGCTCAGGTATAATCGTGCGATTTTCTACCGGGAGGAGACCAGAGTATGGCGGAACGGACGGCTGAAAAAGACGAAAAGAAGCGGGCGCTCGACCTGGCCCTATCCCAGATCGAAAAGCAGTACGGCAAGGGCGCCGTCATGAAGCTCGGCACTGCGGACATTGTCGCCGATACGCCGGTGGTCTCGACCGGCTCCTTGACCCTCGATTTGGCGCTCGGCATCGGTGGGCTGCCGCGCGGTCGCGTCATCGAAATCTTTGGCCCGGAATCGTCGGGCAAGACGACCCTCTCGTTGCACGTCATCGCCGAGGCGCAAAAGGCTGGCGGTATCGCCGCGTTTGTCGACGCGGAACATGCGCTGGATTTGGGGTATGCGCGCAAACTGGGTGTCCAGACGGACGACCTCCTCGTCTCCCAGCCGGATACCGGCGAACAAGCGCTGGAAATTGCCGAGACACTCGTGCGGAGCGGCGCGGTCGATCTCTTGGTCGTGGACTCGGTCGCGGCGCTCGTGCCACGCGCCGAAATCGAAGGCGAAATGGGCGACGCCCACATGGGGTTGCAGGCGCGGCTCATGTCGCAAGCCTTGCGGAAACTCACCGCCGCGATTTCGAAGTCGCACACGATGGTCATCTTCATCAACCAAATCCGCATGAAGCTTGGCGTCATGTTCGGCAATCCGGAGACGACGACCGGCGGCAACGCGCTCAAGTTTTATTCCTCCGTGCGCCTCGACATCCGCCGTATCGAGTCGATTAAAGAGGGCACGGACGTCATCGGCAGCCGCGTGCGCGTGAAGGTCGTGAAAAACAAAATGGCGCCGCCGTTTAAACAAGCCGAATTCGACATCATGTTCGCCGAGGGGATTTCCAAGATGGGCGAACTGGTCGAC
This sequence comes from Nitrospiraceae bacterium, assembly GCA_046351095.1. Classification (GTDB taxonomy): domain Bacteria; phylum Nitrospirota; class Nitrospiria; order Nitrospirales; family Nitrospiraceae; genus BQWY01. The sequence continues at coordinate 959,461 of JAXLZC010000001.1, read as the reverse complement.
TTGGGTGTGGAAAAGCGTGTCGTGGAAAAGTCCGGCGCCTGGTATTCCTATAAAGGTGAGCGGCTCGGGCAGGGGCGCGAGCAGGTGCGCGACATGCTCAAGAACAATCCACCCGTCGCGAAGGAAATCGAAGCGAAGGTGCGCGAGACCGCCGGACTCGGTAAGGGCAAAGGGACTGCTGCGCCGGAAGGCAAAGACGAGAAGGCCGACGGCAAGCCCGAAGCGAAGCGCACGGAAGAAAAAGTCGGCGGGCGCAAATAATCGGTCGAGGCCGCGACGGACGCGCGTCGTTGTGGGCAATGCCCTTGCGCCGTTCGTATCGAGCGACAGAAGGGTGGCGTGGAGCCGAACGACCGATTCGTCACACAGGCGTTGGGGTATGTCGCGCGGCAGGCGCGGACTGCGCACCAGGTTACGGAGTATCTGCAGCGCAAGGGCGCACCGGACGAACGGATTCAAGAGATCCTCGCGCGCTTCCGGCAGCTCGGGTATCTCGACGATGCGGCGATTGCGCGACGGTGGGCGGAAGCGCGACTGGCCAAGTATCCGATGGGCGCCGCGCGTTTGAAAGACGAATTGCAGCGGAAAGGGATTCCCGCCTTCGAGATCGCCGACGTGGTGACCGCGCTCTATCCACCGAATCACGAACGAGTGTTGGCGGAGCGGTTGGTGGCGCAACAGGCGCTGCGCGGAGCCCTGTCCGTACGGAAATGCGCGGCGTTGCTCGGGAGTCGCGGATTCGATGCCGACGTGATCGAAAGCGTCCTCGCGCGGCAAGCAGACGCTGCGGCCACGGCGGGACGTAGCACAGGAGACGGCCTCGAATAGTCCGCAGACGTAGGCGAGCGAGAAGGGGGTACGAGGGGGCACATGGGATCGACGACACAGGATTTACGCACCAGCTTTATTCGCTACTTCGAGCGTAACGGGCACCGCGCGGTGCCGAGCGCCTCGTTGATTCCCCAGGCCGACCCGACGCTGCTCTTCACCAACGCCGGCATGAATCAGTTCAAGCGAATCTTCCTCGGTGAAGAAACCCGCGGGTATGCGCGCGCTGTCTCGGTACAGAAGTGTGTGCGCGCCGGCGGCAAACACAACGATCTCGAAAACGTCGGCTACACCGCGCGCCACCATACGTTTTTCGAGATGTTGGGCAATTTTTCCTTCGGCGACTATTTCAAAAAAGACGCGATCCATTTCGGCTGGGAATACCTCACGAAGGAAGTCGGCCTCGCGAAGGATCGCCTCTGGGTCACGGTCTACAAGGACGACGGCGAAGCCGAAGACCTATGGAAAGCCATCGGCGTGCCGGCTTCGCGGATTTTGCGGTTCGGCGACAAGGATAATTTTTGGCAGATGGGCGACACGGGCCCCTGCGGCCCCTGCTCGGAAATCCATTTCGACCAGGGCGCGCACATTCCCGGGGACGATCGGCCGAACGGCGAGGGCGACCGCCTCATCGAAATCTGGAACCTCGTCTTCATGCAGTTTAATCAGAACGACCGCGGCGAGCGGCAGCCTTTGCCGAAGCCGAGTATTGATACCGGCATGGGGCTCGAACGGTTGGCGATGGTGGCGCAGGGGAAAACGAGCAACTACGACAGCGACGCCTTCACGCCGATTTTGACCGCCATCGGCGACTATACGAAAAAAACCTATGGGCGCGATCTAGCCACCGACCGGTCCATGCGCGTCATCGCCGACCACCTGCGCGCGATTTCGTTTTTGATCGGCGACGGCATCCTGCCGTCGAACGAAGGGCGCGGCTACGTGTTGCGACGGATCTTGCGCCGCGCCGCGCGTCACGGGCGTCTGCTCGGCATGTCCGATCCGTTTCTCTTCGAATTGACCGGCGCCGTCGTCAATACGATGGGCCAGTTTTATCCCGAGCTGCGCAGCGCCTCCGGCACCATCCAAGAGGTGACGCAAGGCGAAGAAGAACGGTTCATTGCCACGTTGGACCAGGGGCTGCCGCTGCTGAACGATTTGCTGCAGAAAGCGAAGGCTTCCGGCGATACGGTTTTGGCGGGCGCGGATGTCTTCAAGCTCTACGATACCTACGGATTTCCCACCGACCTCATCGCCGAAGCGGGCCGCGAGCACGGCATGGTCATCGACACGGCCGGGTTCGACGCCGCGATCGAGGATCAACGGACGCGTGCGCGTAAGTCGGCCACGTTCGAAGCCGAGACGGCCAATCCCTTGTTGGCGGAACTGGCGAAGTCGGCGAAGGCTTCGCGGTTCATCGGCTATGACACGATGGATGCGGAGGGCGTCGTCCAGGCGATTCTGAACGGCGACAAGTTGATTAAAGAAGCGACCGAAGGCGACCAGGTCGAAATCGTGCTCGATGTCACGCCGTTTTATCCGGAAGGCGGCGGACAGGTCGGCGACCAAGGATTGTTGGTCGGTCCTGACGGGCGCGTGACGGTGGAGGAAACCTCGCGGCCCGTGCCGACGATGATCGTGCACAAGGGCACCGTGCAATCGGGGCGCATTCGTGAAGGCGACCGTGTGCAGGCGCAAGTGAAAGGTCAGTCGCGGATGGACGCGGCTCGGAACCACACGGCCACGCACCTGGTGCATGCGGCTTTGCGCGATGTGCTGGGTCCGCACGTGAAACAATATGGGTCGCTCGTCGCGCCGAATCGGTTGCGGTTCGACTTCGCGCATTTTAAGCCGCTCTCGCCGCGCGACTTGGACACGATCGAGACGATGGTGAACGACCAGATTCGCCGCAACGAATCGGTGACGACGCAGCAGATGGGTATTCAGGATGCGGTAGCAGGCGGCGCGCTCGCGTTTTTCGGCGACAAATACGGCGAGCAGGTCCGCGTCGTGAACGTCGAGGGATTCAGTAAGGAATTGTGTGGCGGCACCCACGTGAGGCGGACAGGCGATATCGGCTTGTTCCGGATCCTCTCCGAAACCGGCGTCGCGGCGGGTGTCCGGCGGATGGAAGCGCAAACCGGTGTCGGCGCGATGGCGAGTGTCAAGCGGATGGAAGCCGACTTACACGAACTGTCCACGCTGTTGAAGGTCGGCGCGAGCGACCTCGTCGGGCGCACACAAAAGTTATTGGCGCAGCTCAAAGAGAAGGAACGCGACCTCGAAGCGGCCAAGCTGAAACTGGCGAGCGGCGCAACCGCCGACAGCCAGGTGCAGACGATCAAAGGCGTGACGGTGCACGTGCAACGTACCGACGGTATGGACATGAACGGGATGCGCGCCTTGGCCGACCGGATCCGCGAAAAACTCCCCTCCGGCGTGATTGCGCTCGGCGGCGTGACGGACGACAAGGTCGCGCTGCTTGTGGCCGTCACCAAGGATCTCACGAGCAAGATCAAGGCGGGCGACCTCATTAAAGCCATGGCGGCCGAAGTCGGCGGGACCGGCGGGGGACGTCCCGAGCTGGCGCAGGCCGGCGGAAAAAATCCCGAGGGGTTGCCCAAAGCCCTCGAGTCGGTGTTTCGTCTGGTAGACTCGACTGTAGGGACTTGATCGGATGCCGCATACCAGAATCCTCGCGCTCGACCACGGCAGCAAGCGGATCGGGGTCGCGTTGAGCGACGAGCTGGGCTGGACGGCGCAACCGCTCGAAACGTACCACCGCCGCACGCATGATGCGGACTTGGCCCATATCAAGCAGTTGGTGACGGAGCATGAAGTCGCGCGTGTCGTGATCGGCCTGCCGATCCGGACGAACGGCGAACTTGGGCCGGAAGCGCAGGCGGTCGAGCAGTTTCGTCAGCAGTTGGCGGCCATCCTGCCGGTCCCGGTGGAAGCCTGGGACGAGCGGCATACGACACAAACGGCCGAAGCCGTCTTGCTCGAAGCCGATGTGAGTCGCGCCAAACGCAAACTGGTCATCGACCGGATCGCCGCGGCGATCCTCTTGCAAAATTATCTCGCAAGCCGCAATCCGACCGGCCCCGCGGCGATCCCGTCGCACGACCAGGACGAGGACCCGATGGAATGGGCGGATGCACCGAACCACACGCCGTAGCGCCTACGTCGCGCTGCGTTTCAGCATAGGCTCCGATGTCCGGACGCATCTTGTTGCTGATAGCCTTGGTTGCGGCGGCGGTGGCCGCCATCGTCGGTTATCGCGCCATGCAGTGGGCCGACGGGCCGGTCGTCCCGTCCGATTCTCACCCCCCGTCACAAGTCGTCGTGATTCCCGACGGCGCCACGTTTCAGCAGGTCGCCTCGTTGCTCGAACAGGCGAAGTTGATCCGCAGCAAGTCACGTCTCCTCATGCTCGGTAAAAGTACCGGCGCGGACCGACGGATCATCTCCGGCGAATACGAGCTCAGCCCGGCCATGGCGCCGAAAGACATCCTCGCGAAGATCCGCGCCGGGCAAGTGATCCTGCACACCATCACGATTCCCGAAGGGTATTCGATCGCGCAAATGGCCGAGGTGCTGGACATCGACGACTACGTCGATGCCAAAGAATTTCTCCGGCTCGCGCGCGACACGTCGTTCGTCCATAGTTTGGGTATCGAGGCGCCGACGCTCGAAGGGTACCTGTTTCCCGACACCTACCGTGTGGCGCGAGGGACGAAGGCCAAGGATTTTATTCAGACGATGGTCGCCAAGCTGTGGCAGGTCTTTACGCCCGAGTGGAAAACCTTGGCGCAGACGAACCACATGACGCCGCATCAGGTGCTAACAATGGCGTCCGTCATCGAAAAGGAAACCGGCGCCGGGCAGGAGCGTCGTTTGATCTCCGCCGTGTTCCACAATCGGCTGAAGAAAAATATTCCGCTGCAGAGCGACCCGACCGTAATTTACGGCTTGGAGAGTTTCGACGGCAACATCCATAAGAAGGACCTCTCCAATCCTAGTCCGTACAACACGTACCGTGTGCGTGGGTTGCCGCCGGGACCTATCGCCAGCCCCGGCGCGCAGTCGATCGAGGCGGCGCTGAAACCGGCAGACGAACCTTTTTTGTATTTTGTCTCGCGGAACGACGGGACACATCAGTTTTCATCCACGCTCGTGCAGCACAACGAAGCCGTCGAGAAGTACCAGAAGAAACCCTTTCGTCGCGCTGCACGTCCGCAAGCCTAGGACGTCTGCAGATCACCCACATGTCTTTGTAGGAGTATCCAGATCCATGAGTCCATCCGCTCGTGCACAAGAGATCGCCCGCGTTATCGACCATACGGTGTTGCGCCCCGACGCCACACGCGAGGATGTGTTGCGGCTCTGTGCCGACGCGCGCGAGTGGGGGATCGAGGTGATTTTTATCCCGCCCTGTTATGTGGCGGAAGCGGTGGAGGCGGTACACGGAACGGCGATCCGTGTTGGGATTCCCGTGGGTTTTCCGCTCGGCGGTCATCGGACCGTCGTGAAGGTCGCGGAAGCCTGCGACGGCGTCGCGGCCGGGGCGCAGGTGTTGGACATGGTCATCAACGTGAGCTGGCTCAAGTCCGGGGCGTACGATCGCGTGCGGCAGGATATGGCCGCGGTTGTCGAGGCGACGCCGCAAGCCGAGCACAAGGTCATTCTCGAAACCTGCCTCCTGACGGACGAAGAAAAACGCACCGCTTGCCGGCTGGCGGTCGAAGCGGGCATGGATTACGTGAAAACCTCGACGGGTTTTTCCACGAAAGGCGCTGTCGTCGAGGACGTGCGCTTGATGGTGAATGCGGTGCGCGGCCGTGTCAAGGTGAAGGCCTCCGGCGGCATTCGAAACCTCGCGACACTGCGCGCCATGCTCGACGCCGGCGCCCACCGTATCGGCACCAGCGCCACGGCGGCGATTCTGCAGGAACTCAGGTGACGCGAGCGGCGAAACGCCGCCGGTCGATTTCTTCTTCGCGATTGCGCTCCACGTCTTTTCGCTTACGAAACATTCTGCTATAGTGCGCCCGTGATTCAGCGGATCGTGTTGGTCGTGCTCAACGGGCTCGGTGTCGGTCCCCTTCCTGACCGCGACGTTTCCACCGGCCGTCCTCCCGCCTCCGGCGCCGTGGACGAGGCGAGGGGAGTCCTCGCGCAACTGGTCACCCACGTCGAGAGCCTCCGGCTCCCGCACCTCGAAACACTGGGCCTCGGGCACATCACGCGTCACCCGCGCTTGCTTCGCCTTGATCAGCCGGACGGCTGCTTCGGCCGCGTGCGCCGCGAATCGCCGGGCCTCGATCCGTTGACGACCTATTGGGAATTGGGTGGACTGCCGAGGGCGGAGGAGCTGCCGTCGTTTCGAGGCGCCGTCCCGCCGGATGTCGTGCGTGTGATCGAACAAGTCGCGCAACGTCCGGTGTTGCAGCCGCCGACGGATATCCTCGAAGAATTGTTGGGCCGCCACGCGACGCATGCGCTGCGCGAGAAGGGCTTGCTGTTGTGGGGCGAAGTCGGCGCGTCCTGTTGTCTCGCCGCGCACGAGTCGGTGTTGCCGCCGAAAGATCTGTTCCGTGTCGTGCGTGAGGTGCGCACCGCCGCGAAGGAAACGAGTCTACGACGACTCGGCGCGCGGCCCTACACCGGAACTTCCGGAGCTTTGGAATGGGCGCCGGGCTGGCGGGACAACGTGATGCCGCCGCCGGCCAAGACGCTGTTCGATTATTTGTCGGGCGCCGTGCAGTTGATCACGTCGTTCGGGAAGTGCGGCGACTTTTTTAACGGTTCAGGGTTTACCCGCAGCCTGCCCGTCGAAGACACGGCGGCCGTGTGGATGGACCTGCTCAAGACGTTGAAGACGACGCCGCGTGGATTAATCGTCGCCAATTTATTCGACGACCTGCAGCGTGCCCCGCGCGAACGGTACGGGCATCTGCTGGCCGACCAACTGCAGGAGTTCGATGTCCACCTGCCGGAGCTGCAGGCGCTCTTGAAGCCGGGCGACATGGTGATCGTCACGTCCGACGGCAGTCGCGACTTGGATGCGCCGGAGCAGTGGGAGGCGCAGTATGCGCCGTTGATCGTGTTCGGGCCGAAACTCGCGCGCGGCGTGAATCTCGGCGATCGCCGCTCGTACGCCGACATCGGGCAGACCATCGCGGATGCCTTGGCTGCGCCTGAGCTGTCGGTCGGCGAAAGTTTTCTGCCGGCGTTGCGCCCAGGCTGATCGTTTCGTGTCGCTGCGCACCGCACTCCGAAGAGAGGATCGTCGTCGATGTCGTTCGAACAACGTGTGATCGATCTTGGGTTGACCCTGCCCACCGCGCCGAAGCCGGTGGCCAATTACATTCCCGCCGTGCGCGTCGGCGACCTCATCTTTTTGAGCGGTGTCCTGCCGATGAAAGACGGCCACCTGCAATCTACCGGGAAACTCGGGCGCGAGGTGACGGTGGCGCAAGGGCAGGCGGCGGCTAAACAAGCGCTCTTGAACGCGCTCGCGATCGTGCGGCAGGAGATGGGCGACCTCGAACAGGTGCGGAAGATCGTGCGCCTCACCGGACATGTCGCGTCCCATGATGGGTTCACCGAGCAACCGGCCGTCATGAACGGCGCGTCGGATTTGTTGGTGCAGATCTTCGGCGAGACGGGCCGCCATGCGCGTGTCGCCGTCGGCGCGGCGGAACTACCGCTGAATGCCTCCGTCGAATTGGAAATGATCGTGCAGGTCCACAGCGGTTCGTAACAACTCCTTCCCATGCTGCCTCGGCGGCGCCTGCGCGCGCCGCTCGCCTTGACACTCAAAAAAATCGGTTGGTATAGTCCGCCCATATTGGTGCGACGTTCGCCCTCCCGTTTGTACCGCCTCCCGTGTGTGGGGACTTAGGCACACGCGGAGGGGATTTCTTCAGACCTCATACGAGACGAAATGAGATCGACCATGCGTACTGCAGGATGGTTCGCCGCGGCTGGTCTGTCCGGACTCTGTGCCCTCTCGCTTCCGATGGGTATGAACGGCTCGCTCGCCCATGCGGCCAAACCGGCGGCGAAGGCGGCGCCCAAGATGTCGCTGAGTCTGATGCCGACGGAAGGTGCGCCGGGATCCGTCGTGTTGATCACGGGCGAGGGGATGGGCACGTTTACCTCCGCGCAAGCCAACCGCGTGTTGTTCAACGGCGTGCCTGCACTCGTGCAGCGCTGGGAGCCGACCCTGATCGAAGTGAAGGTGCCCTCCGGTGCGCGCGACGGCGAGGTCGTGATCGTCCGCGGCACGAAGAAGTCGACGGCCGGCAGCTTCACCGTGCAGACGCCGGTGATCGAACGGATCGAACCGCCGCAGACGGAACCGGGCGCGATGATTACGCTGCGCGGCAAACACTTCGGTCAAACCGCGGGCCCGCGCGATCCCAATTCGATGTTCGGTGTGAACGATGTGGTGGTCGGCGGGGTCGTGACGCGCGCGCGCCGCTGGCGCGACGACAGTATCGAAGTCGAGGTGCCGGGTAACGCCCGCGACGGATCCGTGCAAGTGCGGCTCGGTTCGTCCGATCCGTTGCCGGACGGATCCTGCTGCGCCGATCTGACGCGCGTCACAAGTAATACGATGTCCGTGTTGTTGATGCCGAGTGTGCGCTTGGATCCGCAAACGGGACCGGCCGGCACCAAGGTGGTGTTGTTCGGCGCCGGGTTCGGCGATGCGCCGGGCAAAGGCGATGGCTTGACGTTTGCGGGGCATCCCGCCGCGATCGCGCAGTGGAAACCCGATGTGATCGTTGCGCACGTGCCGCTCGACGCCGAGTCGGGTCCGGTGGTGCTGAAACGCGGCGACATGTCACGGACCGTCGCGACCTACACGCTCACGGTGCCGAAGGCGGTCGGCGTGACGCCGGCGGCGGCGCCGATCGGGACGATGTTAAAAATCTCCGGAGAAAATTTCGGCATCTATAGCGAAAGCGGCGCCTCCGCCTTCGCCTTTACGGACTTCGACAAGGGCGACAACGGCGTGGAGATCGGCGGCGTGCCTGCGCCGATTTATCGGTGGCACAACGACCGTATCGACGTGTGGGTGCCGTTCAGCGCGAAGGACGGATCCGTCATCGTGAAACGCGGCGCCTCGCGGCCCAATCCCGACGGGACCTGCTGCGCCGAGAAAAAAATCCTGACCTTCGATGCCGGGAAATTTACGGTCGTGACGCCGACGGTGACCTCCTACAGCCCGCACTCGGCGGGATTGGACGACGTCGTGACGATCACCGGGACCGGCTTTGGCGAATACGTGAAGATGCGCGATACGGTCAAGATCGGTCTGTCCGAGGCCGCGTACAAACGGAAGATGATGGAGTGGGACGAGAACATTTCCCGTACCGAAGTGTTGATCAACGGCATCGCCGTGCAGGTGATCTCGTGGAAAGACACCGAGATCAAAGTCCGCGTCCCGCGCCGACACCTCTGGGGGATCGGGAAGGGCGCCGATTTTAATCCCGACCTGTCGAAGGGCCAGATCGTCGTGCGCCGCGGCGGATGGGACACGTTGCCGGACGGAACCTGCTGCCAGCCGCCGAAATATCTCTCGATCCCGGTCGGCGATTTCACCATCGAGTCGAAGGGACTGCCGGATCCAAGCAACTTCGGCGATACCAGACCGGACGCGAATACGAATCAATGACCATACGAGCGACCTCGGTTCAGCCTCGGTTTCGGTCGACCTGCGCGACAGCAGTCGGCATTGCCGCGCTCTGTGCAGCGCTCGTCGGGGCTGTGTCGCCTGTCGTCGCCATTGCTGCTGATAAACCGGATGCTGCGACGACAGTGAAGAGTCCCACCGCAGGGACCCTGTTGTCCGTCTCGTTCGCCGATCCGCAGCATGGGCTTGCCGTCGGCATGGGCGGGACGATCATCCGTACGACAGACGGCGGCAAACATTGGTCGTTACTCAAGAGCAACACGAATGCGTTGCTGACGGCGGTGCACTTGTTGGATGCGAAGCGTGGTTGGGTGGTCGGCGCCAACGGGACGATCTTCGTGACGACCGACGGCGGCGAACATTGGCAACGGCAAGTGAGTCCGGTGCCGCAGACAATGTACGGCGTGACGATGCGCGATGCGCAAACCGGCTGGATCGTTGGGGAGCGCGGCGTCATCTTGCACACGACCGATGGCGGCGCGCGCTGGCAGGAGCAACCCAGCGACTCGAACGCCAACTTGTACGCGGCGCAGTTTGTCGACGAACGGCGCGGTCTGGCGGTCGGCGCGCTGGGGACCGTGTTGACGACCGAGGACGGCGGCGAACATTGGATCGCGCGGACGACCAACAATTCCGGCACGTTTTTCGATGTGGTCTTTTCGGACGCCACGACCGCCTGGATCGTCGGCAATGCGGGCCTTGTCATGCAGAGTAACGACGGCGGCACGACTTGGTTGGATCGGTCGGTCTCCTGCACCGGCAGTTGTACTCATGTGACCGACTTGCTGAAGGTGCGGTTCAGCGCACCGAAGCAGGGCTGGATGGTCGGCGAGCGCGGGGCGTTGTATCGCACGACAGACGGCGGATCTTCGTGGGACGTGCAGCCGTCGTTGGGACGCGCGACGTTGTTCGGGTTGAGTGTCGCGGATGCGACGCATCTCTGGGCGGTCGGCGAAAACGGCACGCTTCAGCCGTTACATCCGTAACGCATCGACCGTCGACCTGTTCTGCGTGGGTCTCCTAGCCTGCGCGCCCGTTTCCCCAATTCACACGAGCCTGCACGATCGCGAGCGCCGTTACGGCGGCGGTGTCCGCGCGTAAAATCGTCTCGCCTAAACTTGCGGGCTGTACGCCGCGTGCCAGTAAACCGTCCGATTCCGACGGCTCCCATCCACCCTCCGGCCCGATCAAGATCGTCACGGTTTGTAGTTTGGGCGGGAACGGAAGCGACAACAGACTCTGTGCCGAGCGTCGCTCTTCTAAAACGATCGATAGGTTTGTCGGGTCTTCTCTGGTCCCCATCCGTGCAAGCCACTGCGTCAATGTCATTGGATCGGCAATCGCCGGAATGGTCCAGCGCTCGGACTGCTGCGCCGCTTCCTGGGCGATACGTTCCCAGCGGGCACGCTGCGCGGCGCCGCGTTCGGCGTCCGGCCGTACGGCGCTTCGATGGGTAATCAGCGGTTGAATCGCCGACACACCAAGCTCCGTGGCTTTCTGGACGGCCCAATCCATCGGATCGTGCTTGAGAATAGCCGATGCCAAACACACCTGAACGGACGACTGCGGTGGGCAGGGGATTGTCGATTCAATCTGCACGCGGATCTGTCGACGGTCGATCTGCGTCACACGAGCGGTGTGTCGCTGCACCGCGGCTTCGGTCAGCAAAAGCGAATCGCCGACTTTGGTGCGAAGACTCTGCGTCAGGTGACGGTGGAGGTCGCCGGTGAGCGTGATCTCGTTGCCGACACGTTCCGTTGGATCGATAAAAAAGCTCGGCATGGAATGGCGAGGTCGGTAGGAGTTGCAGTGCTGGGTCCGGAGGAGTTTCGGACCGGTGCCACGCCGCGAGGCGTGACAGCTGGATAGGAATCGGATCTACAAACGCGCGACTACTCGAAGAGTGTTTTGACCTTGTCGAAAAAACCTTCACCGTTTTGATCGGCAGCGAGACCGGATTCCTTGGCAAATTCGGCGAGTAATTCGCGTTGCCGTGCCGACAACTTGGTCGGCACCTGCACCTTGATCGCGCAGACCTGATCGCCGGGATTGCCGCCCTTGAGGCTGGGAATGCCGCTGCCTTTGATCCGAACCGTATGGTCGTGCTGCGAACCAGCCGACACCTTAATGGTCGCCGGGCCCTTGAGCGTCGGCACTTCGACGGTGCCGCCGAGTGCGGCGGTCACAAAATGGATCGGCACATCGCAGAGGATGTCCGTACCCTTGCGGGTGAAGTGCGGGTGCGGTTTGACCGACAGTGCGACGAACAGGTCACCCGGAGGCCCGCCGTTCAAACCATGCTCGCCCTCGTTCGAGAGCCGGAGGCGCATGCCGCCTTCGATGCCGGCCGGGATGTGCACCGACAGCATCTGCTCGCGATAGACACGCTGCCGCCCCTGACAGTCTTTGCAGGGCTCGCTGATGATTTGGCCTGCGCCGTTACATTGGTGGCAGGTGCGGTTGATGCTGAAAAAACCCTGCTGCAACCGGATTTGCCCGGCGCCTTTGCAACTCGGGCAGGTCTTCATCGCGCTCTGCGATTTTGCGCCGGTGCCGTGACAGGCCTCGCAGGTTTCCCAACGCGGAATCTTGAGCTTCGCGTCCTTGCCGAAGACCGACTCTTCGAAGGTAATTTCTAAATTGTACTGCAGGTCCGAGCCGCGTTCACCGCGTTGCCGTCCTCCGCCACGCCCACCGCCGAAAAAATCTTCGAAGATATCGCCGAAGACGTCGCCGAATCCGCCTTGGCCGCCGAAGTCGAACCCTTCGAAGCCGCCGCCGCCCTGCGCGCCCGCGTGCCCGTAGGCGTCGTAACGTTGGCGGCGTTGCGCGTCGCTGAGGACTTCGTAGGCTTCCGCGATTTCTTTGAACTTTTCTTCCGCTTGTTTTTTGTCTTGCTGCCCGTGCTGGACGTCGGGATGGTGCTGGCGAGCCAGGCGTCGAAACGCTTTTTTGATTTCGTCCTCGGAGGCCGTCCGTTCGACGCCGAGCGTTTCGTAATAATCGCGTTTACTCACGACTGGCCATACCTTGTCAGGGGTTCATTCGGATGAGGCGAACACACGGGCGTCCCTGCACTCGACGAGATCGAATACAGGGACGCCATCCTACACGGAACGTTACTTCTTGTCTTTATCGACTTCTTCGAACTCCGCGTCCACCACCTTGTCGTCCGACTTCTGGGCGGAGGCCTCGGGGTTGATGTCCGGCTCCGGCTTCGCGGAGGCCGCAGCCTTTTTATACATCTCCTCGGCCAACTTGTGCGAGGCCGTGGTCAAGGTCTGCGTCGCGGTCTGGATGGCGGCCGGATCCGTGCCTTCCATCGCTTTCTTGAGTGCGGCGATGGCGTCGGTGATCGAGGTCTTTTCGGCCTCGCCGATCTTGTCGCCGTGCTCCGCGAGATTCTTCTCGGTGCTGTAGATCAAGCTGTCCGCCTGATTCTTCGCTTCCGCCACGGCGCGACGTTTCTTGTCGTCGTCCGAGTGGCTTTGCGCGTCGCGCACCAACTTTTCGATCTCGTCCTTGTTCAAGCCGCTCGACGCAGTGATCTTGATCGACTGCTCCTTACCCGTGCCGAGATCCTTCGCCGACACATGGACGATGCCGTTGGCGTCGATGTCGAAGGTGACTTCGACCTGCGGCATGCCGCGCGGGGCGGGCGGAATCCCGACGAGATCGAACTGGCCGAGCAACTTGTTGTCGTTCGCCATTTCGCGCTCGCCCTGGAACACCCGAATCGTCACGGCGGTTTGATTGTCGCCCGCGGTCGAGAAGACCTGGCTCTTCTTCGTCGGGATGGTCGTGTTCCGCTCGATCAAGTGCGTGAAGATGCCGCCGAGAGTTTCGATACCCAAGGTCAACGGCGTCACGTCGAGCAACAACACGTCCTTCACTTCGCCCTTCAGCACGCCGCCCTGGATGCCGGCGCCGATTGCGACGACTTCATCCGGGTTCACGCCGCGGTGCGGCTCCTTGCCGAAGAACTCTTTCACGACTTGGATGACCTTCGGCATACGCGTCATGCCGCCGACGAGGACCACTTCGTTGATGTCCTTCGCGGAGACGCCGGCGTCGGCCAAGGCCTTGCGGCAGGGTTCGATCGTCCGCTGCACGAGGTCGTCCACCAACTGCTCCAGCTTGGCGCGGGTCAACTTGGTGACCAAGTGCTTCGGGCCGCTCGCATCCGCCGTGATGAACGGCAGGTTGATCTCGCTCTCCTGCGAGGAGGACAACTCGATCTTCGCGCGCTCGGCCGCTTCCTTCAGGCGCTGCAAGGCCATGCGGTCCTTGCGTAGGTCGATGCCCTGGTCTTTCTTAAACTCGTCGACGAGCCAATCCATGATGCGCAGGTCGAAGTCGTCGCCGCCGAGATACGTATCGCCGTTGGTCGACTTCACTTCGAACACACCTTCGCCGATCTCCAGCACGGACACGTCGAAGGTGCCGCCGCCGAGGTCGTAGACCGCGATACGTTCGTCCTTCTTTTTGTCCAAGCCGTAGGCGAGCGAGGCCGCCGTCGGCTCGTTGATGATACGGAGCACGTTTAAGCCCGCCACCTGGCCCGCGTCTTTCGTCGCCTGGCGCTGGCTGTCGTCGAAGTAGGCCGGCACGGTGATGACGGCTTCCGTGACCTTTTCGCCGAGATAATCTTCCGCCGTCTGCTTCATCTTCTGCAGGATCATCGCGGAGACTTCCGGCGGACTGTAGCTCTTGCCGCGGATCTCCACATGCGCGTCCCCGTTCGGCGCTTCGAGCACCTTGTAGGGGAGCCGCTTCATGGCTTCCTGCACTTCTTTCGACTTGAACTTGCGGCCCATCAGGCGCTTCACGGAGTAAATCGTGTTCTCCGGATTGGTGATGGCCTGGCGCTTCGCGATCTGGCCGACCAACCGCTCGCCCTTATCCGTGATGGCGACCACCGAAGGGGTTGTCCGGCTGCCTTCCGCGTTCGTGATGACGTCCGGGTCACCGCCGCTCATGATGGCCACGCACGAGTTCGTGGTGCCCAAGTCGATGCCGATCACTTTTCCCATTGTGTACTCCTTCCGTCGTGTCGTCGTCGTTGAGATGCTCGTCGTCTCACTCGACCGCGAGCCGCGCTCGTCGGTCGGTGTTCGTCGGTCCGCGTCTTAGGACCCCGCGACGCTGACCATGGCCGCCCGCAGCACACGGTCGTGCAGCAGATAGCCCTTCTGAAATTCCTCCACCACATGGCCGGCGGCCACGGTGTCGGATTCGACCTGCGCCACCGCCTGATGGTGATTCGGGTCGAAGGTCTGGCCGACGCTCGCGATGGGGGTCACGCCGTGGCGGCCCAAACTTTCCGTCAGATTTTTGAGCGTCAGCTCCACGCCCTGGATGAGCGCGTCGCCGCCGGCGGTTGTCGAGGCGGACGCCTTGGCCGCCTTGATCGCACGTTCTAAGTTGTCGATCGTCGGCAGGATGTCCTTCAAGATCGATTCGTTGCCGAAGCGGATGCTGTTTTTCTGCTCGCGCTGCGAGACGCGCTTGTAGTTTTCCATCTCCGCCACGAGTCGCAGGTACTTGTCCTGGAAGGCTTTGGCCTCCTCGGTCTTGGCTGCGACTTGTTTGGTCAGCTCGGCCAACGATTCGGCCGTGACCTCGCCGACTCCGGCGACCGACTCGTCCTCGTCCGATAACTCGTTGATTCTGCGTGAATTGTCTTCGTTGTCCATCACGATAGGCACCTCTAGTTGTCGTCAGATAGCCACAGCATGCGTAAAGTCAACCGCCGCTTGGACTTTTTCTGATTTTTTCGCGAGAAATTCTTAGGCGTGTTCGCCGCAGGAGCGACGATACAGGAGAGCCAAGCCGTCGAGCGTGAGCAGGGGGCGAATCTCGTGAATACGCATTGTTTCGGGGGCGATGATCCCGGCCAGACCGCCGGTAGCGATCACCTTCGGTTCGGTGCAGAGTTCGCGGCTCATTCGGTCCACGAGGCTGTCGACCAACCCGGCGTATCCGAAGATCAATCCGCTCTGCATGCTGCTGGCGGTATCGCGTCCGATCACGGTCTTCGGTTTGACGAGGGCGACCTTCGGCAACTTCGCGGTGCGCGACCAGAGCACGTCTGCGCTGATGCCCAACCCCGGCGCGATCACGCCGCCCAGATAGTCACCTTGTTTGGTGACGGCGCAAAACGTCGTGGCCGTCCCGAAGTCGATGATGATGAGGTCGGTGCGGAATTCGTGGAAGGCGGCCGCCGCGTTCACGATCCGGTCGCTGCCGATTTCGCGAGGGTTCGCGTAGCGCAGGGTCAGGCCCGTGTCGGTGTCGGCGCCGACCGTCAACGGCGTATGGTGAAAATAGGTTTCGCTCAGGGTGTCGAATGTGTGGTTCAGCGAGGGGACGACGCTGGAGATGATGACGCCGTGCACGTCGTTCGGCCCATACCCGGCCAAGTGCAGCAGGCCGCGAAACTCCAACCCGTATTCGTCGGCGGTTTGGGTGCCGTCGGTCGCCAGGCGCCAATGGCCCTTGAGCGTCGCGCCTTCGTACAGGCCCCAGACGACGTTCGTATTGCCGATGTCGATTGCGAGCAGCATCGTGGTTTTTGTCTACGTTTACGTCCACGATCGCCGTTGGAATACGGTCGGATCGCTTACCGTAAGTGGACCACATCCCCTGCGAAGACTGCAACTGGGGCGGGGGACGGTTGTCCCGGATCGGCGGTCGGGCGGATGAGGAGGGCGCCGCTGTCCGCAATGGATTCCGCAACGCCGGTCAACGGCGACTTGTCGCTGAGTTCTACCCGCACGGTTTTTCCAATCGTTATACAAGTCGCGCGATAGCGGCGTCGGATATCCGCCCGCGACGTGGTCGTCGTCGGATCGGCTGTATCCGTTCGGCAAAAGGGATCGAGGCAGGGTTCGAGCGCATTCAACAGCGCAGCGAGTAACTCGGCGCGTGCAATTGTTCGGCGGGTTTGTTGGCGTAGGCAGGTCATGATCGGCTGCAGGTCCGGTGGGATGTCTGCGCCCGTGCTGTCCAGGTTGATCCCGATGCCGACGACGATCTGTTGCGAGGCGCCGTGGCCCTGCGCTTCGCACAAAATGCCGCCGAGTTTTCGTCCGTTCGACAACAGGTCGTTCGGCCATTTGACCTGCGGTGCGATCCCGGTTGCCGCGCGAATGCCCTCGGCGAGGCCGAGCGCGGTCGCGAGGGGAATCCACGCCAGATGCGAACGGTCGGACGCGTGTGTCTCGGTCGCTTCGAGAGTCGCTGCGCCGGGCTGGAGCACAAACGAAAAACAGAGACTGCCGCCTGGCACTGCCATCCACGAACGCCCACGGCGCCCGCGTCCGGCCGTCTGTTCGTCTGCAAAGATCGTTGTCCCATGCACGGGATGCTGTGTTTGGTCGGATTGTCCCGCGTAACGAAGCACTTCGGAATTGGTCGAGTCGACGGAGGCGAGCGCGGAAAAAGGACGTCCCAGCCAGCTCGTGGTCAGCCCCGCTTTGAGGCGTCGCTCAAATTGCCTGAGCTCTGATCCGGTCATTGAGTGCGAGAGTTGCGATCAGCTCTTGGCGCCTATTGCGTCGCGTACCGTGAAGTCGAGGCTGAGATCGACGGCCGGCGCGGAATGGGTGAGGGCGCCGATGGAAATGTACGTCGGGCGTGCCGCCGCATAGTCGCGAATCGTCTCGAGGCGGATACCGCCCGACACTTCCGTCTCCGCGCGTGCGCCGATCATGCCGACGGCTTGGCGGACCTGCGCCGGCGTCATGTTGTCGAGCAGGATGACGTCGGGATGCCCGGCGAGCACCGGTTCGATTTGATCGAGGCGGTCGACTTCGATCGTGATCCGCAGTCCGCGCGGGCCCTGTTCGCGTATACGTCGCGCACAGTCGGCCAGCGAGCGGCCGTCACGTTGGCCGAGGACGAGGTGATTGTCCTTCACCATCGCCGCATCACTGAGCGAGAGACGATGGTTTCGTCCACCGCCGAGCCGCACCGCCCACTTTTCGAATGCGCGGAGGCCCGGTGTGGTTTTGCGTGTGTCGAGGATCGTCACGCCGGTGCCGTGCACGGCGTCGCAAAACTGCGCGGTGAGTGTGGCGATGCCGGAGAGCCGCTGCATGAAGTTCAGCGTGACCCGTTCGCCTTTGAGAATTGCGCGGCCGTCGCCTTCGACGGTCAGGACGGTCTCGCCCGCGCGCGCACGGTCGCCGTCCTGTTTTGCGACGACGATCTTCAGCGTCGTGTCGACCTGGCGAAAGGTTTCGCGTGCGACGGCCACACCGGCGACGACCACTGATTGTTTGGCGACGATAGCGCCGGAGGCGGCGACGGCGGATGGGAACAGCGTGTCGGTGGTGATGTCGCCCTGGGGCAGATCCTCGGCCAGCGCGGCTGCTACGGTGCGCGAGATGACCTCGGGGTCGAGAGGCGCTGCAGCGGCGCGCGCGTTCATGTGCGCATCGCGCCGAGCTGTTGGAGACTGCTGTCGAGCAGGGACTGATTTTGTGTGATGGCGGCCAGGCGTTCCTGGTGGTCGGTCACGACTTCCGGCGGCGCCTTGGCGACGAATTCCGCGTTGCCCAATTTACCCTGCAACCGTTTCGCTTCGAGCGCCTCGTCGTCGCGTTGTTTCACGACACGGTCCATCGCCTTTTGGAGATCGACGTCGCCCAAGACGGACAGGCCGATGCTGACGCCGCCGGACGACAGGCGAAGGAGTCGCGCGCCCGTCCATTCGGTATGCGGGCGAATGTCGGCGTCGCCGCGTCCCATGACACGGAGCGACGGTTGCATCCGTTGCAGCGTGGTCCGTCCGTCCGCCGCGATACTGTCCGCCGTGAAGGGCACCTGTGTGCTCGGCGTGTAATTCAGCAGCGCACGACCCGTACGCACCAAGGCGAGCGCTTGTTGGAAGAGCGCCATCGCGTCGTCCGCGTCTTTGTCCGCCCAGGCCGACAGGGTATCGGGGTAGGGCTGCACCATGATGCTTGCGGTCGCGTGCGGTTCGCCGCCGTCCGGCTTCGGCAGCGTCTGCCAAATTTCTTCCGACAGAAACGGCATGAACGGATGCAACAGCCGCATCAAGGTCTCGAATGCTTCGAGCAACGTGTGGCGCGTACGCCGCGCCTCCGGTCCGTCGCTTTGCAGCGCCACCTTCGCGAGCTCCAAATACCAGTCGCAGAACTCGTGCCAAATAAAATGGTAGAGCGCGCTACTCGCTTGATCGAACCGATAGAGATCGAGCGATTGGTTGACCTGCTTCGCGGTTGCGGCGAGGCGCGAGAGGATCCAGCGGTCGGGCAGCGACCGTTCGCCGACGGGGACGGCTTCGCGCGGACCTTCGACGTGCATCAATAAAAAGCGCGCCGCGTTCCAAATTTTATTCGCGAAGTTTCGGTAGCCCTCGATACGCTCTTCTGCCAGTTTGATGTCGCGGCCTGGTGTCGACATCGACGCCAGCGTAAACCGCAGCGAGTCCGTGCCGAACTTCTCCATCACGTGGAGTGGGTCGATCACGTTGCCCTTCGACTTGCTCATCTTCTGCCCTTCGGCGTCGCGCACGAGGGCGTGGATATACACGTCGCGGAAGGGCACGTTGCCCATGAACTTCAGGCCCATCATGATCATACGCGCGACCCAGAAAAACAAAATGTCCAGGCCGGTGACGAGTGTCGAGGTCGGATAAAACTTCGCCAGATCAGCAGTCTGTTCGGGCCAGCCGAGCGTCGAGAAGGGCCAGAGCGCCGACGAAAACCAGGTATCGAGTACGTCGGGATCCTGCACCAGCGCGTCACGGTGCCCATGCGGGCAGGCAGTCGGCGCGGTCTTCGCGATGATGGGCGTCGCATCCGTCGGAATGAACGGCGCGCCGTCCGCGCGGCGCTCGAAGCGTCGGCCGTAACAGGTCTCGCAATACCAGGCGGGGATTTGATGGCCCCACCAAATTTGGCGCGAGATACACCAGTCTTTGATATCGCGCATCCAGCCGAGATAATTGTTTTTCCACGCATCGGGGATGATACGGATACGGCCGTCTTCCACCGCGCGGATCGCAGGGTCGGCCAACGGTTGGATTTTCACGAACCATTGGTCGGAGAGCGACGGCTCGACGATCGTCTTGCAGCGGTAACATTTGCCGAGCGCGAGTTTGTGCGGCTCGACCTTGTCCATCGCGCCGCCGTCGGTGAGCAACTGCTCGATCTTCGTGCGTGCTTTGGCGGCGGTGAGTCCGCTCACCGCGTCGACGATACGCGGCTCGACGCCGGCCAGCGTCAGGAGCGCAGGCGCCAATGTGGCGCGCGCGTCCATCATGCGGAGGCGCGGCAGGCCGTGGCGTTCGCCCGCAGCAAAGTCGTTGAAGTCGTGCGCCGGGGTGATCTTCACCGCGCCGGTTCCGAATTCGCGGTCCACCAAGAGGCCGTCGCCGATGATCGGAATCGTGCGCGAGGTGAGCGGCAGCGTCACCCGTTTGCCGATGAGGTGGCGATACCGGTCGTCTTCCGGGTGCACCGCCACCGCCGTATCGCCCAGCATCGTCTCCGGCCGCGTCGTGGCGACGAGTAGGACCGTCGACGGATCGTCGGCGAGCGGATAGCGGATCGTGTAGAGCTTCCCCTGGCTGTCCTCGTGTTCGACTTCGATATCGGAGAGCGCCGTCAGGCAACGCGGGCACCAATTGATGAGCCGTTCGCCGCGGTAGAGGAGGCCGTCTTCATGTAGGCGCACGAACACTTCGCGCACGGCCTTCGAGAGACCCTCGTCCATCGTGAAGCGTGTGCGACTCCAGTCGCAGGAGGCGCCGAGCGAGCGGAGCTGGCGGAGGATCGTCCCACCGGATTCCTCTTTCCATTTCCAGACGCGTTGGATGAACGCGTCGCGTCCTAACGCTTCACGCGAGCTGCTTTCGGCGGCGAGTTGGCGTTCGACCACGTTTTGCGTGGCGATGCCCGCATGGTCGGTGCCGGGCACCCAGAGCGTGGCGCGGCCCTGCATACGCCGCCAGCGGATCAAAATGTCTTGGAGCGAATTGTTCAGCGCGTGGCCGACGTGCAGCGAACCCGTGACGTTCGGCGGCGGAATGACGATGGTGTAGGGATGCGCGGACGAGCCGGCATCCGCCCCGAAATAGCCGTGGCGGTCCCAGTGGTCGTACCAGCGGGCTTCAACCTGATGCGGATCGTAAACTTTCGCGAGTTCGCGGGATGCCATGGCGAGTGATCGTGCGGTGCGTCAAAAATGCCCGCACATCTTAGCAGGCACCTCGATGTGTCACAAGTCGTCAGGTATATCTTTGTCGTGACGGGTTGAGTCGTGTTGACTTGGACGTGGTAACGCCGTTTAGGGGAACGTAAAAGTTCTGAGATGCCGGATACGTGCTGTTACCGGCTCACCATGAACTACGGAGGAGTTTCTACGCATGGGTCACAAGGTCTACGCATGCCCCTGTGGCAACAAGCTGATCGAGGTGAAGCAGCAGGTGGTGATTACGAAGTGTCGGGTGTGGGGAGCTGATTGGATTGAGTGCAACTCGTGTAAACAGCATTTGCCATATCCGGTTTGGTTGCCATGGAGGCCTAGAAGCATTGCGTAGATAGTAATTTGATGGGCGCTATCAGCGGCATGAAGTCCGTGCTGGAGCAGTATTAGGGTTCGGGCGGAAGGACGTGGAGCCGTATCAAGGGGGGACACCCTTGGTACGGCTTTTTTTTGAAAGGAGGTGGCTATGCGCGAATGACGCTGTGCAAATGCGGAGGGTAGTTATTTCAAAAATCCAGAACTGAAAGGAGAGAGTATGCGTAGGTCCGGTACAACAAAAGATGGAGGTGCGTTTGATTCCAGAACGATCGAGGTTGTTTGGAGGAAAGGGCAGGTGGTGCCCGGTTATGATCCGAGCGTTTGGCGAAAGGATAGATGTGGTGCGTGGATGCAACGGGGACTCCACGGTGTAATTGATGACTACGGGTGGGAGGTAGATCACGTCTTCCCCGTATCTCAAGGTGGTACTGATGACTACAGCAATCTTCAACCACTTCAGTGGAGAAATAATCGTGGCAAGGGAGATAACTTCCCTCGCTGGAGCTGTTTAGTCAGTGTCTAAATCTGTAAGTAGTTGAGTAGTGAATGGCAGGCTGTGGTTCAGGGTGTATGGCGCGAGAGGTTTGGTTCATCCTCCCGCGCCTTCGCCTTCGATAAAGTGCAGGAGGATTCTTGTGGTTGCGGCTTCGCTTGTGCCGCTATGCGCCCTATGTTATAGATCGCACGCGCTGCGCTCGGCGTTTCGCCGCCCAACGCATCACACACCGACAAGACGGTCGTACAGGACAGGAAAGGATCGAGCATGCCACGTGGACGCGAGAAAGATCGGAAGGTTCGTCGGAAGCATCGGAAAAATGTGCAACGGTTGAAGCGGAAGGTGAAGACGCGGCGCGCCGCTGCGAAGAAAACGACGAGCAAGAAGTAAGCGCGTCTGTTCGTCAGGTCTGTGCCGACGGGACGACGTGTTTGGTCGTCGTCCCGGGGCCAGTTCGATGTCGACTTAATAGCTACGCAGGACGTTGCGGGGCGTGGGGCGATCAGTCGGGGAGTGCTTCAAGCCGTTTGATCTCCGCTGCCACCAACGTTTCGGTCAACGAAGGCACGAGGCGGGCCGCCGCTTCCCGACACTGTTCTTTCGCCTGCTGTGCGACGATCGAATCGAGACGGTCGCCAACCTGGTCTTTGCAGACGGACTGGATCGTTTCCTTCACCATCGAGTCCATCCCGCCGATGTGCGCCTTCAGCAGTGTCGGCAGTTGTTCCTCCACGGCTTGCCGCATGACACGGTCCGCCGACTCCTGCACCATCGGGGTCGCCATTCCCTGAATCGTCTCCTGCACGAGTTGTCCGAGCGTACCGACTTGGGTGCGCAACGCGATCGGCAGGGACTGTTCCACCGCCTTCGCCACTTCCGCCGAGACGGCCTTGTCGATGGCCTGCGCAATCATCGTGCCGACCTTGTCTTCCACTCGTGGAAGCAGCGTCGCCTCGATGGATGCGGCCTGCGAGGACGCCTGTTCCGCCATGGCGGCAGGCAGTTGCGCGGCAAGGGCCGAGTCGACGACCGGTGTGCAGAGCGCGGCGAGCGCCTGGGGCGAACAGGAGGCGGCCACCTGTTTCTGAACGGAGGCGTCGAGCTGTGCCGCGAGTTCGCGCTGCACGGCTTCCGCAACCATCGCGGGCAAGGCCGACTGAATCGACTGGGTGATGTAGGGGATCAGGCTGCTGCCGACGGCCTCGGAAAACGCTTTGGTCACGGCGTCGATGGACGTCGATGTGTGCGCCATGGGTGATGATGGGATGACGACGTTCGGCGCCTCGTTCGAACGGGCTGGCGCGGCGGTCGATGCGGTGGCCTTTGGTGTTTCGACGGTAGCTGCTGCCGGTGCTGCGGCTGCGCGCTGTGGAATGTCCGGGATCTTCGGCGACGGCGATTCCGTCCAGCGCCGCGAGGCCGGTGCGGATTCCTTGGCGACGGGAGCAGGTGCTTGTGTCGAGGCCGCTTCTTGGGCCGCCGCTGTCGGCGACGAAGTGGCGACCGGATTTTCGGCAACGGTCGAGGAGGCTGCCGGCGCTGGGGCTGGAGTGGCTGGCGGAATTTCGAAGACCAATTCGCCCGCTGGAGCGGAGGCGGCATGTGCCGAGCCGCTGGTCTGCGCGGGCGCGTCGTCGTCGCTGGAGTTCGGCGGCCAGCTACGTTTAGGTTTGTTCGGCGTCGCTTTGTCTTTGCTGTCCATCAAGGTGCGCAACGTATCGAGCAGGCTGCCGGCTTCCACGGGTTTGCTGATGAACACGGCCACGCCGAGCGAGCGATACATTTTTTCGTCCACCTTATCGGAGGCGCCGATCAACGACACGATGCGCGGTTCTTCCGGTTGGTCGAGGTTGCCCAGCGCTTTGCAAAAGCTGGAAAACGTCATGTTGTCTAGGTGAAAATCCGCGATCACGGCCTGCGGGGCCAGGTCCTTGGCGGCCTGGACGGCGCTGGGCCCGTCGGGGAAGGCATGCACTTCGTAGCCGGCTTTGACGGAGACCTGTTCCACCAGACGGCGGACGGCGGGACTTCCATCGACGACAAAGAGGCGTGCACCCATGGTTATGTCTCCCTTATAACGTGATCGCCGCGTCTGGCTTGTCGATTCGACGCTATCAAAGGGTCCCGGGTTTGTCCAAAGAAACGTCGATTTGCGTTATGGGGTGACGGGGCCGTCGGCGAGGCGCCGCCGGGCTTGAGGGGAACCGCCTAGGGGGACGTTCTGAGAGTGGGACGTTCGGATAGGTTCGATGGTCGTCACAACGACAGAGAGTGAAAAGGATAGGCTGCATGTCGATCCATACGGTGTTATTCGATGCCGCCGAGACGTTGTTTACCTTGAAACGTCCGGTGAGCGAGATTTATCTGGAGACGGCGGTGCGGCATGGGTTTCGGCCGAAGCCGGATGCCGAGGAGACGCTCAAGGCGGCGTTTCGCCGGGCGATGGCGGATGCGCCGCCGCCGGTGTTTTTGGTTGACGATCCGAAGGAGATCAAACGCTGCGAGCGGCTCTGGTGGTTCGACGTGGTGCACAACGTCTTTTATCGCGTCGGTATGTTCGAGCGGTTCGACGATTTTTTCGACGACGTGTTCCAGCAGTTCGACGGACCGTCGCTGTGGGTGCTCTACCCAGACACGATCGCGACGCTGCAGACTCTGCGGGCGCGCGGGATGGAATTGGGCATCGTGTCGAATTTCGATTCGCGGCTGTTCAGCGTGTTGCGCGGGCTCGGTCTCGATGGCTTGTTCGATACGGTGACGATTTCGAGCCTGGCGCGTGCGGCCAAACCGGCGCCGGGTATCTTTCGTGCGGCGATGGAGAAACACGCGGTCGAGCCGGAGGACGTCGTGCACATCGGCGATAGTTTGAAGGAAGATATGCTGGGCGCGAAGAATGCGGGTGTGCTCGGCGTCTGGGTCGATCGTTCCAGTGGGCCGGCCGGAGCGCGTGCGAGCGTCGACATGCCCGTTACACCCGCCCATAGGATAACCACGCTGAGTGAGCTTCCTGCGATTCTCGACGGACTCGAGTAGCAGGCTGTTCCGCGGCTACGAGGTCGACGCCTCCGGCGCGAGCAGCAGCGGCACCAGATCCTTCGCGCGACCTTGCAAGGCGACATCCACATGCCGACTGTTGGGTGTCGTGTCGAGATTCACCTCGATGACGAACGCGCCTGACTCCTTCGCGATCCCCGCAAACGACGCCGCCGGATACACCAAACCGGACGTCCCGACGATCAGCAATACGTCGCAGGTGGTGACGGCCGTCTGACTGCGGCGGATGTCCTCCGCCGCCAGCGATTCGCCGAACCAGACGATATGCGGTCGGAGTAGACCACCACAGGCGGTGCAATAGGGCAGGATCGGAATCGGCACGACACGATTTTCGGCGACGACACCGCAGTCGGTGCAGCGTGTCATCCAGATGTTGCCGTGAATTTCCGAAACCTTGGTCGAACCGGCAAGTCGATGCAGCCCATCCACATTTTGTGTGATCAGCCACGAGTCTGGCGTGCGCCGTTCCAACTCGACCACCGCACGATGCGCGTCGTTCGGCGCTTTCGTCGCGATCAATTCGCGCCGCCAGTTGTACCATTCCCACACGAGTCGCGGATCGCGCGCGAAGGCCTCCGGTGTGGCGAGGTCTTCCGCACGAAAATTACGCCAGAGTCCGTCGGCGCCGCGAAAGGTCGGCACGCCGCTGTCGGCGGAGATGCCGGCGCCGGTCAACACGGCAATGGACCGCGCGGCCGCTACTCGTGCGCGGGCCTCGGAGAGGGTCGACATGCGCCGGAGTATACGTGAATCCGGTCGAAGGCGTCGTGTATAGTAGCGCGCGAGTGTGGCGGCGCGCGGTTCGTGCCGAGCACACGTCGCCTGCGTGAGACTCCCTAGGCAATGACACAAGAGGATTCGGGAATGGAGACGATGCAACAGATTTTGGTGGTGGGGGCTGGATCGGTCGGCGGATTTTTCGGCGCGCATTTGGCCAAACAGAATCCGAGTGTGTCGTTTCTGTTGCGACCGAAGACCTTGGCCGCCGTGCAGGCGAACGGACTCACGATCCGCAGCGCCACCGGCACGTTTACGGTGCATCCGAAAGCGGCCTCCGATCCGCGTGAGTTGCCGACGCCGGACCTCGTGATCTTGTCGGTGAAGGCCTACGATCTCGACGAGGTGATGGCACAACTGGCGCCGGTGCTCACGGAACGGACGGTGATCCTGACGTTGCAGAACGGGGTCGATGCCGAGGACCGGCTTGCTCGCCTTCTCAAGCGCGATTGTGTGGTCGGTGGTGTTGCGTACATCTATTCCAAGATTGCCGCGCCGGGTGTGATCGATCATTACAAAAAGGGTGCGGTCGCTATCGGCGAAATGAATGGGCAGGAGACGCCGCGCCTGGCGGCGATTCAGGCGGTGTTTAAGGCGGCGAGTTTGCCCTGCCAGATCAGCAAGGATGTGCGGCGCACGAAGTGGGAGAAGATGTGTTGGAACTGCGTCTTTAATCCGCTGACGGTCTTGATCGACGACAAGGTGGCGAAGGCCATCGACCAGCCGGAATTGCTGCGGGTCGTGCATCAAATCGTCGACGAGGTGGCGGCGGTCTCGGCCGCGTGTAAGATCCCGCTTGCGCCGGACATGGCCGATCGTGTGGTGAAGTGGACGCAGGAGATTCGTGATATCCACACGTCGATGTACGACGACTGGAAGGCGGGGCGGCCGACGGAGATCGACTACCTCAACGGCATGATCGTGCGGTTGGGCCGCGAGCATGGTGTGCCGACGCCCGTGAACGAGACGATGACGGCGTTGATCCATACGATCACGGCCAAGGATCGTGTCGGGCCCGGGATCGTCCGGATCGACGGCGCGGTGGTACAGCCGGTGTCGCTCGATCGTGCGGCGATGGCGCAGTTGCCGGCTGAACATCGTGTGGCCGATGTCAGCCAGGCGATGCCGACCATGAAGGGCGCGGCGATCCGCGTGCGCGGTCTACTCGACGTGCCGGCGCTGGCGGCCGGCGCCGACCATGTCACGTTTCATTCGCTCGATGGGAAATACGCGGCGACGCTGACGCTGGCCCAGGCGCGCGACTACGGCATGCTGTTGTACGAACTCGACGGCCAACCGTTCCCAGATGCGCGTGGTGGCCCGTTCCGTTTGATCACGCCTGGACTCGGCGACTTGTGCGCAAACGTGAAGGGCGTCGGCCGTATCGAAGTCCGGGTCGGCGACGGCAAGGACACACGTCCGCCGCAAGAGGCGCGGACGCAGTGCTGACGGCGCAAGGCGGATCTCGGTGAAGACCCTCATACGTGTGCTCGGGTACCTCCGGCCCTACCGCGCCTTGGCCCTGCTGACGCTCCTCTGCGCGGCGGCGGCCACCGCCATGGAGTTGGCGCCGCCCTGGTTCGTCAAGATGGCCATCGACGACGTCATTCAAGGCCGTCGTCCCGACCTGCTGCCTTGGGTCTTGGCCGGATTGCTCGGCGCGTTTGCCCTGAAAAACGTCTTCGCCTCGCTGCGCATTCGCCTCAACAACACGTTGGAGCAGCGTGTGGTGCATGACTTGCGCGCGCAACTGTTCGGTGCCTTGCAACGCCTCTCGATCAGTTATTTCGAAAATCGGTCCACCGGCGAAATCATGTCGCGTGTGACGAACGACACGGAACATGTCGAACGGATTTTTATCGACGGTGTCGAAGGCGTGCTGACCGCGTCGCTCACATTGCTGGGTATCAGCACGATGTTGGTCACGCTGAATTGGAAGTTGGCCCTGCTCGCGCTGGTGCCGATTCCGGTGTTGATGTATTCGGCCACGTACTTCACCCGAACCGTCCATGGGCACTATCAGCATGTGCGGAAGGGGCTGGCGGAGATGAACGCGTATCTGCAGGACGCGTTGTCCGGCATCCGCGAGTCCATGGGGTTCAATCGGCAATCGTACGAGGAAGCGCGCTTCACGCGCCTGAGTCAGACGTACAGCGAGAGCAATTTGAAAGCGATGTACCTCTGGTCGGTGTATTCGCCGAGCATGATTTTCGCGGGGAGCGTGGGGACCGTGCTGATTCTCTGGTACGGATCGGGCGAGGTGCTGGCCGGGCGGCTGACTGTCGGTGAACTCGTGCTGTTCCTGTCGTACCTCGCGTTATTTTACGTGCCGATCAATCAGATCCATTCGGTGAATCACATGCTGCAACATGCGCTGGCCGCGAGCGAGCGGGTCTTCGATGTGCTCGATACGGTGCCGGATGTGACGGATCGACCTGGTGTCGCGACGCCTGCGCGGCGACTGCAGGGCGCGGTGACCTTCGCGAACGTGCAGTTTCATTATCGTCCGGACGTACCGGTGCTGCGGGACGTGCAGCTGACTGTGCGTGCGGGCGAGCGGATTGCGTTGGTCGGGCCGAGCGGGGCGGGGAAAAGTACTCTGCTGAAACTCCTCACGCGGTTTTACGACGTGACGGGCGGAGCGGTCTTGATCGACGGGATCGACGTGCGCGACATGCCGCTGGCGTTTTTACGCGACCACATCGGCCATGTGCAGCAAGAACCGTTCTTGTTCAACGGTACGGTGCGGGAGAACTTGGCATACGGTCAACTCACGGCCGATGCCGCCAGGATCGAAGCGATGTCGCAGGTGGCCCGCGCGCATGAATTCATCGCGGCGCTGCCGGAAGGCTACGACACGTGGATCGGCGAACGCGGCGTTAAATTGTCGGTCGGGCAAAAGCAGCGTGTCTCGATCGCGCGTGTGTTGCTGAAGGACCCGCCAATCGTCGTCTTTGACGAGGCCACGTCGAACATCGACACCGAGACGGAAGTCAAAATTCGCGAAGCCCTCAACGATCTCACCAAAGGTCGTACGACGTTTATTATCGCGCACCGCCTGTCGACGCTGCAGGACGTCGACCGGATCGTCGTCGTCGATCATGGGCGTGTCGTGGAAGAAGGCACCCACACGCGCTTGATGGAATGCGGCGGCATCTACGCCGCCCTCTACGACGCACAATTTCAGGTGTAGCGTGTTCGGATCGAAGAACGCCGCCAGCTTGTACCGTTCGGCTCTCCCCTGAGGGTCAATGTTTGGACGAGGCGTCCTGTAGGACACGAATGTTTCGCCAGCGGCCTGATCGGTAGCGCCAGAGCATTAGGAACATCCGCAAGGTCCAGTCGATCACCATTCCCCACCAGACGGCGAGCACGGTGCCTGGGACGAACCAGGCGGCGAGGTAGGCGGCCGGCAGCCGGATGCCCCACATGCCGACGAATGTCACGCCCATGATAAAGCGTGTGTCGCCTGCGCCGCGTAACGAGCCGGCCAGCACCATCGTCAGCGCCAGTGGAATTTGAATCAGGGCGACGATCCGTAAAAACGACGCGCCCAATTCGATCACACCGGGATCTTGGGTATAGAGCCGCAGTAGGGGCGTGGGCGCGAAATAAAACACCAAGCCCATCGCCGTCATCATCCAGAGCGCTTGTCTGTTGGCTTCCCAATTTTCCATTGTCGCGCGCTGGTATTTACCCGCACCGATACTCTGCCCCACCATCGACGCGGCGGCGATGGCAAAGCCGTGTCCTGGAAGAAACGAGAGTGCCTCGATCGACAGACCCACCTGGTGGGCGGCGTAGGCGACCGTGCCGTAACTAATCACGAGCTTCGTGTAGAGTAGGATGCCGGCCTGTTGCAGCATACGTTCGCCGGACGCCGGTGCGCCGACCGTCCAGGCGCTGCCGATTAGATCCCAGCGGAGGTGTGTAGGGCAGCAGAGCAGGGAGCGGGCGCGCCAGAGGAGCAGTGCGAGGCCGAGCGATTCGGCGGTGGCGACGGCGAATGCTGCGCCGCTGATGCCGAATGTCGGCAGGCCGCCGAGGCCGTAAATCAATGGATAGGCGAGCGCCAAGTAGAGCAGGTTCACGAGGATCAACGCGACGGCGGGTGTGCGTGTGTCGCCCGTGCCTTGCAGAATCGCCGCGAGCACTTGCAGGCCGATGGTGACGGGCAGGATGGCGAACATCAGTCGCACGTAGGGCGTGGCGAGTGCGATGACGTCCGGATCCGCGCCCAACGCCTGCATCAATAGCGGCGCGACGACAGCGCCGACTAGGGCCAACAGCGCCGCGGCGCCGATGCCGATACCAAGCAGATGGACGGCTGCCTCTCGGGCATCGGCCCGGCGGCGTGCGCCCCACAGTTGCGCGACCACGACCGTGCCGCTCACCGAGAGGCCGGCCAACAGCGTCGTCGCGATAAATATCAGCAGTTGGCTGAGGCCGACGGACGCGAGCGCGTTGGTTCCCAATCCACCGACCAAGATTAAGGTCAGCATCCCTTCGGCGCGTTGCAGAAGACTGCTGAGCGTGACGGGGAGGGCCAGCGTCAGGACGGATCGGCGGATACGGCTGAGGCGTGCAATCATGTCGCCTTGGCAGCGGCGACGTAGACAGGAGGCATGGTCCTTTTGTAGCGTGAACGCCGAGCCGGGTAAAGCGGCATGTGCGTTTCCTTGATGCGGCGCGTGAACGGTGCGTATCCGCATCTCCCGGTGTGCAGGCAGGATATCGATGGGACCGCGGACACTTCGCCTCTCCAAATCTCGATACATCGCAGGACTCCAGTGTGACAAACGGGTGTATCTGGAGACGCATAATCCAGAACTCGCCACACCGCCGGACGAGGCGATGCAGGCCGTGCTCGACATGGGCACGGAGATCGGCGCCATCGCACGGCGACGCTATCCGGGTGGGCGATTGATCGACGCCAGTTTTCGGCAGACGCAGTTGGCGCTGGATCAGACGGCGGCGGCGCTGGCCGACCCGTCGATCCCGGCGCTGTTCGAAGCCGCGTTTCTTGCCGACGGCGTCTTGATCCGCGTCGATATTCTTGAACGAGTATCTAGTGCGGACGGCGCCGTCGACGGCTGGCGTTTGATCGAAGTGAAATCGTCCACAAAGAAAAAGGACGTGCACCTGGACGACCTCGCGCTACAGGCGCATGTGCTGACGCAGGCGGGGCTGCAGGTGGTCTCCTGCCATCTGATGTACGTAAATACGCGCTATGTCTACGACGGCAACGGGCATGCGACCGCGGATGTGGTCGATGTCGGGCAGTTGTTCACCCTGCAGGATTTGACCGAGGAGTTGCAGCCGCGGCGGTCGCTGTTGGCGGCGCGCTTGGAAACGATGCACGGCGTGCTGCAGCGGCCGGCGCCGCCGATGGTTGAGCCGGACGGACATTGCCACACCCCGCACGAGTGCGGCTTCTGGGATTTCTGCACAAAGGACAAGCCGGCGCGGTGGATCTATCGGTTGCCGGGCAGTCGCCGCCATCTGCCGTCCTGGGTGGCCCAGGGCATCGTGACGATCGACGACCTGCCGGAGTCGGCGCGGCTCACGGCGATCCAAGCGCGGGTGCGCGCCAATCGGGAATGGTGCAGCCCGTTATTGGGCGACGCGCTCCGTCGTGTGGATTACCCGGTGCATCATCTCGATTTCGAGACGATCATGCCGGCATTGCCTCGGTATCCCGGAACCAGGCCGTACGAAGTGATTCCGATTCAATGGTCGAATCACATCGAGCAGGGCGATGGGGAGCTTGTCCATCACGAGTTTCTGGCGGAATCGTCCGAGGATCCGCGGCGCGTGTTACTCGAACAGTTGCTGGCGTCCCTCGGAACGCAAGGCAGCATCTGCGTCTATTCGCAATACGAACGCGCTGTGCTGGACAGCCTTGCGGCGGTCTTTCCCGAGCACAAGGCCAGGGTGGCGGCCGTGAAGAAGCGGCTCTGGGATTTGTTCGAGGTGTTGCAGGAGCACTACTACCATCCTGGGTTTGAAGGCTCCTACTCGATCAAGTCGGTCTTGCCCGCGATCGTGCCGAATCTGTCGTATACAGACTTGGCGATTCAAGGCGGCGCGGTGGCCGCCCGTTCGTATCTGAAGATGGCGTTCGAGGAGCAGGATTGGATCGAGCGTCAGCGGATTGCCGCAGACCTGCTGGCCTACTGTGCTCGCGACACCTTCGCGATGGTCGCGCTCCGCCGCGCATTGCTGGAGCGAGTCTCGCAGGCGCGGAGTGCTGAGGTGGAGGATGTGTGAGCCCACGTTGTGGGCGACCTAGCATGTACGCGAGTATGTCGAATGATTCTGTGGGCAGTTGATCGGCTAGGCTGACTGTATGGGCAGCGATCAGGGAAGTATGGCGGAGAGGGTGGGAGTCGAACCCACGGTCCAGTTACCCGGACACCGGTTTTCGAGACCGGCACATTCGGCCACTCTGTCACCTCTCCGTTGGCCGTGGAAGAGGTGGAGATTACCCTGAGCGCCGCAGATTTTCAAAGCAAAAGATGTCGATGCCGATTTCTTTGCCGACGATAACCTTGCCCCCTGTTCCTCTGTGGCGCGACGGTGCAGCCCGAGGCGGCTCGCCCTGGCCTCGTGAGCAGGGGCGAGTCGATATCTGGCGGGCGGACCTCGCGGCCTTTGTGTCCAGCAGCGACCCAGTGTGCGGACTCGTTCCAGAGGGGGAGCGACGTGCGGGCGTTGCTCAGGCCGCTTCCTTGCCGAAACCACCGCGTGCGTTGAGCCGTGGGCTAGTTCGTCTGTTGCTTGCGCAGTATCTGGGAGCGTCGCCGCGTACACTTCCCATCGTCACGTCGCCATTGGGAAAGCCGCAGTTGCCGCTCGATCATCCGCATGCAGCGTTGTGCTGGAGTGTTTCCCATACGGGGCAACAGCTCCTGGTTATCGTCGGACAGGACCGAAAAGTTGGGATCGATCTCGAGTCATTCTCGCGACCAATCGAGGTTGAAAATCTTGCGAAGCGATATTTCACTGAAATCGAATATAGCGATGTTTATAGAGCTCAAGCTCACTTGAAGCATGAGGTATTTTTGAAGATCTGGACGGCAAAGGAAGCGGTGTCGAAAGCGACAGGCCGTGGTCTCTCAGGCAGCCTCTCGACCTGCGAGGTTCGATGCCAACCGGGAGAGACTCGCGCGCTCGTGCTCGACCGCGGGGAGGACCCTCATCGCGAATGGTCGATCGCCTACTGCGAACCCTGGCCTGGATTTCTGTCGGCGGCGACGGTCGAAGGCGGTTCGCTGGACGTATCCTGCTGGGACCTGACGCTGGATGTTGCCAGAGGGTGGTTGGCGGCTACGGATACTCTCGCCTGAGACGTGCTCCTTGCAGCGTCAACTTCGCAGGCGTCGGAAAAACGTCTGCAAGAGTGTCTGACTCTCCTCCGCCGACACACCTCCCACCGTCTCCACGCGATGGTTCAGGCGGCAATCCTGTGTCAGCGTAAACAACGAGCGACAGGCGCCCGCTTTCGGATCGAGCGCGCCGAATACCAGCCGCGGAATTCTCGCCAAGACGATGGCGCCGGCGCACATCGCGCAAGGTTCGAGCGTCACGTACAGGGTGCAATCGATCAAACGCCAAGAGCCGAGTCGTGCGGCGGCCTCGCGAATGGCCAGCAGCTCGGCGTGGGCCGTGGGGTCTTGATTGGTTTCGCGAAGATTGTGCGCCGAGGCGACGACAATCCCATGTGCGACGATCACGGCGCCGATGGGCACCTCGTCGAGGGCCGCCGCGCGTTGCGCCTGTTCGAGGGCCAAGGCCATGTACTGCTGATCGAGATCGGTCGACGGAGGCTGAGGATCCACGGGGGCCACTATACGCCGGTTGCAGACCAAAAGCTGTCGGGGCGGCAGGCCGAATGACCAGCGAATGTTTCAGCGGCGAATGACGGGGGGATGTTGAGTGGAGGGCAAGGTCGTTTACAGACTGGCGCTCAGAAGTACAGGGCCGGTCGGCTGTTGCGACCCGCGTTCCGGTTCCAACGTGACGATGAACTTGGTGATCGATGCGCTGGATGCTAGACCTTTCACCGAGAGCGACGCTTTCTGCGACGCATCAGGCCGTAAGGCACCCACCGACTTCGGTTGTTGATCGACTGCCCACACGGAGTAGGCCTGTCCTGCGGGAGCGGCGGCCAGATTGTAGACGAAGAGAAACGCTTTGCCGCTCGTCCGGTCGTAGAGCGCCAGTCCGGTTGCCGCCTGCGCCGATTCCAGGCCGGTGACGGGCACGGTACGGGCCGTCGGCGAGCGAAAGAGTCCGGCCACCTCGTCCGCTTGGGCGCGGGCGTGCCGGAGCCAGGTCGAATCCTTTTCTCGTTCCGCCAACTGATTGCGCACATCGTCCAGTTCGGCTTCGCGCAAGATCAGCCGTTCGCGCAATTCCTGCGCAACCGATTCGCGGGCATCGACCGCGATAGTCGCCTCGACGATGGCCGACTCTTGTTTCCGCACTTGCGCTTCCAATTGTGCCACCTGCTCGCGAGCCTGGTGCGATTCCTCACGGAGCGACGCGGCGACCGGCGCTTCGGCGACAGTTTTTACGTAGGCAGCATACCCCATGTAGAGGAATGCGGCGCCGAAGACGACGGCGAGGATCCCGATAGCCGGTATCGCCATCGTCGAAAAACGCGGCGTGGGCGGAAACAGGTGCTTCATCCACTCGCCGGGTTCAAGACTCGGCTGATTCGGGCGCTTCAAGACCTCCGGCGCAACGACCGGCGTCTGCCGCGCGGCGAGGATACGTGCCTTGAGCGTTCGCGGAACGCCGGTCGGCGTGAGCGTGTAGGGGAGCAGCGCCGCCACCGATTGAAATTCCTTCAGCTCCGCATGGCACGTGGCACAGCCGGCCAGCAGGTGCTGGTCGATCTCCCGCCGGTCTGGGCGGTCGAGACATCCCACCGCGTGGAGCGGCAGGTTCTGGATGACGAGACTATGTTCCATATCGCGGTGGCGCTTCTCCCGAGGCGCGAAGAGATCGTAAGAGCCGTTCCATACCCTGGCGCAACGTGGCCTGGGTCGTATCGCTGGACTGGCGGAGGCGCGTCGCCATGTCGGAAACGGGCACGCCGTCGAAGTAGCCCCACTCGATCAGTTGGCGTTCCTCGGCCGTCAACGTCGCCATCGCAGCCGACATGGTCTGACGGAGCGCCGCGTCCGTCGGATCTGCGGAGGGTCCACCGGAGAGCTCGACCACAGGGGCTAACGTTGAGGATGAGGTGTGTGTGGATGTGTTCCGATCGCGGCGCGTGCGCAGCCGTTCGAGCGCGCGCTGGCGCGTCAGCCCGACCAGCCACGCCATCGGCGTGCCGCGGGTCACGTCGTAGCGCGAGGCCTTCCGCCAAATTTCGAGCAACACGTCTTGCAGCGTATCGGCGGCTTCTTCACGCGAACCGAGCATACGCATAGCGAGCGGAAAGAGGACGGGTGCGGCAAGGTCGTAGAGCACCTCGAAGGCGGCATCATCGCCTTGAGTCACACGCGCGATCAGGTTGTCGTCGAGCACCGTGGGCATATCCGGATTCCGTGCGATGAATGACTTGTGTCGAACGTCGTGTGAGCGGTGTCTGTTACGGACGGCACGTGTCGACGCACCTTCCCGAACCGACGTTGGTCAGGATAACACCCAGTGCCGACGGCACATACGCAATTCAGAATTTGTGATCGAGGTGCGAGAAACGACGGGAAAAGGCCCGACAGCTAGGCTGAGATGCGTCCAGCTTGGAGTAATGCAGCGAGGTGTGCGGCCGCGGCGTCGGTGCCTGCTGGCAGGGGCTGACGACTCGTGGAGGGGACTGCGCCAGTGTGCATGGCGATGGGTCGGAGGGTATCGAGACTGGCCTGCCAGCGACCGGCGTCGAAGTCGGCCAGCGACAATTCGATGCCATGCCCATGGGCATGCAGATAATCGACGAGCGATTGTTCGTCTCCGAAAATGTAACGGCGTACGTAGATCACCGGTCGTCGTTTGTCGACGCATTCGACGATGGTGCTGTAGCCTGGCTTGGTCATCACGATGTCCGTGGACGCGAGGACGGTCATAAAACGCATCCCTGTGTCTTGGACGGAATGGATGCGGCGACAGGGGTGGGGGAGTGCGCCGTCGATCAGGAAACGATATCCGTCCATTGATTCCATCTGGTCGTAAGGGAGATTCGTCAGCGAGATGCCGCCGAATCCGACCAAGACCACACACTCATTCGGTGTGGCGCCGATACGCGCGCGCAAGGTCTCGCGATCTGGCACAAGCGGCTCGACGATCGGGCCGACATCGACCGACGGCGGAAAGCTACGGAGGGGCATGGACGGTGCGATACGGAGGAAGCTGTCGACCGATCCGTAACAGCGCCGCATCTCCGCGATGATCGCGGCCTGTCGCGTATGGCCAGGTTCGTGGAACTTGTCCATGATTTCATCCCAGGCGAGCGATGCGAGCGCAACCGTCGGAATGCCGGCTCGTGCGGCGGCGTCGAGCGCGAAGTAGGAAATATCGGAGAGGACAAGATTTGGGCGAAACGAGCGGAGCAGGGTGACTTCTTCAGACAGTCGACGCTCCCAGTTTGCGTGAAAGGTTTCCAGCGCCGCCCAGGTGCCGGGTACATCGATTTTAAGCGGGCCGTCTTGGACGCAGCCGATATCTTGTTGCTCGGGGCGATGGTCCCAGGGAATCGTCAGCCGTTCGTGAAAAAATCGTGCGGGCACGGTGGTGCGCAGGACAACACGCAGGTCGGGAATGAGGCGACCGAGGGCGTTCAAAACCGGCGCGACTTGGGCGGCATGGCCGAATCCGTGGCCGGAGATACTGCACCAGAGCTGGGGAGCGGAAGACACGGTGTGTGCGAGCGACCTAGAAATTGGAGATGTTATTTTCCAACGGGGGAATGTTGTACATGAGCTCGAGGTCGAATTCCTCGACGAGGTCGTTGAACGCGGCCACCCCGAGGTCGGAACGCACTTCGTTCATGACGAGGTCGATGGCGACGGCGGCGCGGGCGCCGTATTGAGCGATGGCTTGTTCGATACGTGTGCGCGCGTCGGCTTCGGTCATGGATCTCCTCGTCCAGTCTGCGCCGCGACAGGATGTCGCGTGCGCGGCGGTCGAACGAGCGGATCCTATCACGAGGCCTCGGGCGAGGGCTACGGCGTCGGCGCTTACGGGGTCGGTGCGGTCGAACGGTAGAGTGTGACGCTGCCTGATTTACGATGGACCGGAGCGCTT
Organism: Nitrospiraceae bacterium; assembly: GCA_046351095.1. Lineage (GTDB taxonomy): Bacteria > Nitrospirota > Nitrospiria > Nitrospirales > Nitrospiraceae > BQWY01. The sequence goes on along the minus strand of JAXLZC010000001.1, from coordinate 922,793 downwards.
GTCGGGATCACGGCGCCGTCGCCGTACCCGTCGGCTTGGTGTTTCGCAAGGTACCCGGCCTGGACAAATTGGCGATCCTTCATGATCTCTTGGCGCACCTGATTCAAACAGGCGGCGAGGACGCGGGCTTTCAGCTCGTCGGTCGCGAGGTGTGTGGCACCGAAGAGGTGATAATGCGCGGTGCCGTCTGCGGCGGCGCTGTATTGCCGCGTGCGTCCATCGGCATGTTCGAGCTCCAGCGTCATGCGGGCGCCGAAGCCGTATTCGAGCGGCAACAAGGGCGTCAGGGTAAACATGGAGGCGCCGATGACGATACCTTTCCAGGCGGCCGCGCCGGCATGCGGTTCGGGGAAGAGGGCGACGGACAACTTCGCGCGTACATGGTCGTCGGCCGGTTGCAGGTCGCTGTAGGCCGGATAGACGATGCGCGAGAACAATTGTGCGTTGGACAGCGTATCGAGCACACGATGTTCCAACTCGCTCGACGGCATCACGGGGCTGCCGTTCTGCGACACGCTCATCGACGAGAGGACCGCCGGGACGCGCAACGCCGGGTCGCCGGACGCGGCCGCCGTCGGCGCGGAATCGAGCGGGGTGACGCCGTTCATTTCGATCCAGCGACTGCAGCCCGGCATGAGGAGCGACAGTCCGAGGAGGCTAAGCAGTGCGTATCGATTGTGTAGGGTGTTGCGGAACATCACGTCAGGATCTCCTCGGTGTCGCACTCAGTAGTAGTAAGAAAACCCAATGAACGGCAGGCTGCCGTTAAGTCCAAGATTCGGAATGTTCGAGCCGGCGTTGCTGATGTGGTGAAAGCGGTAGCCTACGTTCAGGGCCGCCTGATCCGAGACAAACCACGAAACGCCGAAGCCTGCGGTCAGGATAAAATTAAATTCGGAATCTTCTTCCCGAATCTTGATCCGGTTAGCCAGATCCATCCAAAAGGGCCCGCCTGCAAACTCGAAATAGGGACGGACGCGGTCGGAGACCAGGAAGGTCCATTTCAGCTTCGGGGTAAACCCGATGCCGTGCGACAGGACCGGACTACGGAATTGTTGGTAGACGACTTCCGCTCCGATCGACAGTTGCCCGCGCAACCAGCCTTCGCCGACCGGGTCGGTGAGCGTCATGCTCCAGTAGGGCATGGCGGCCGGCCCGGATTGTTTCGTGACATGGCGCCAGGTCAGGCGATGCGGAATGAGGTAGCCGCCCGTCAGGCCGATTTCCTGGGTGCCGATTCGGAAACCTGGACCGTCCGGCGCCTTATCCACCGCGTGGGCGACGGTCGACGTGGACGCGAGCATCAGAACGGGAGCGAACAGCAGAGCCAGCAACCAGGGCATACACATCCTTGTGTGAGAAGCCCGCGCACGTCCTTTGTGCGGGGCGCAGACGACATGAAACTTGTACAACCTTAGCAAACGATCTCGATCTGTCGAGAACGTTCACCAACGAATGTCGTCAACGAATTGACGCTGAAATGGAAGGATTTCCGGTGCTGTTCTGGTGCGCAGATCGGGCTCGGCGATGCGTTGGACGCGAGCGGCTAGGTCGTGTGCGGAGGATTGGACATGGCCCGCGCCGACGCGCGTAGTCTTGCCATTCTCGCCAGGTCGGTTTCGGAAGAGGCGTCGGTGCTGCCCCTCTGTCGCGTATGGAGCGAGAGGCTCACCACACGCTCGAGGCAGCGGAGTGCGGAGGTGCCGTCGCCGCGCCCTTCGTACAGATCGGCGAGCAGGCGCAACACGGCGGCTTCTTGGTCGGCTTGACCAAGCTTGGTGAAGTGCTCCGTCGCGTTATTTAAACAGCGTTCGGCCTCCACCGACTGCCCCATGGTCAGGAAAACTCGACCCATTCGGCTATAGGTCGTCGCGAGCGCCTGCTCGTCGCCCACGCGCCGATGGCAGTCCAGCGCGCGGAGGAATTCCTCAATGGCCTGAGCATGTGCGCCCTCCGTTGAGGCGAGCAAACCAAGATTGGCGCGCAAGAGGCCGCGGATGCGGTCATCCGGCGTGCGATCCAACAGCGCCAGTGCCTCGAGGTAGAATGCCCGCGCGGTGGCGCGACGGTCCGAATCCTGATGCAGGTTGCCGAGATTCACAAGTGTCTGGGCGATGGCCACATCGTCCTGCCGCTGCTGCTGCAGCGCTAACAACTCGCGAAAGTACCGCTCGGCTTCGGGAATGTCTGAGGACAGGGCGAGCACCATCCCGATATTGCCCAATGCGGCGGCGAGGGCGGCATCGTCTATAGCTGTTCGCGCCTCTCGCTCGGCCTCGCGAAACCACTCCAACGCCTGCGGCAGTTGCCCACGATGCAGAAAAATACGTGCTCTCGCGTCGGCGTCAGATGCCATGGTCGTTGAGCTGTGTCTTGGGAGAAACCCTAGGCCTGTCTCTCGGGGCAATTGGGTTTTTGGGCGGCGCAGTTGTTCCGCGTACCGACCGATTGGTATCGTCAGTCATTCTATTCGCGAGTGGAGATTGCGAAGATGGCCTCTGCGTTTGCCCATGCCGTTGCCTCCAGTGCCCTAGGCATCACGCTTGGGCTGACGCGCGCACAGTGGCGGCTGTTGGCGTTGGGCGCCGTCTGCGCGATCCTGCCGGACATCGACTCCCTCGGCTACTGGGCGGGCATTCCCTACGACCATGTGCTGGGGCATCGCGGGCTGACCCATTCGATCGTATTCGCGGCATTGTTGAGCGCGGCGATTGTTGTCCTGTGGTATCGCAGGGTGTCTACCGGCGAACGCGCTCGTATAGGGCTGTTTCTGTTTCTCGCCACACTGTCGCATGGTCTGCTCGATGCGCTGACGAACGGTGGCCTCGGCGTGGCGTTTTTTGCGCCGTTCTCGAATGGGCGATACTTTTTCCCCATTCGGCCCATCGAAGTGTCGCCGCTTGAGCCTGACCGTTTTTTTACCCTCCGGGGATTGCAGATTCTTGCTTCGGAAGCCCTGTGGGTTGGCGTGCCGTCGCTGCTGCTCGTCGCGGTGGCGCGACTATTCCGACGGACAGCCGTCTCACCAGAATCGCACAAACGGTCGTACGATTAGTCGCCGCCCTTCACACGATCTCGCCTGAATTCGTCCTCCAACTCGTGCGAGTCCTTTTCACCCAGTCCTTCGTAAAACGAGCTTTTTAATAACTCGACACGTTGTGTGCTGGCGGGGTCGTCGGTTTCGCGTCGCTGGGCCAGCCATCGGTCGGCGAGGCGCGCGCCTTGTCGGAAATAGGCGGGGATCGTCTGCTCGGTCACCTGCTGCCAGGAGATATAGACGAGAAATTCCAGAAAATGTCTGGCCTTCGGATAACTGTCGCCAAGCGCCACCAGTTCGCGGTACGCGGCACTGGCGTCTGGGCCCGCGCTGGACGAAAACTGGGTTTCCAACTCCTCGACTCGATCCCACTCGTCGCCGAATTCTCCGGTTATATGCGAACGCTCCAGGGCATGCTGCGCTTCCAATGCTGGATCGAAATACATCTGCAACTCCAATCGATCATGGTGAGACGGCAGTGTAGGGGGGCGGGCGCGAAGGCGTCAATTTGTTGGCGAATGCGGCGTGGAAAAAACGGGCAGGAGAAAAATATTTTTTACCGATGGCGATCCTCAGGCGCCGTTTACTTTGGGGAAAGGGCCCCGCTAGACTGCCGACCGTAGATCGTCATTTTCACCAATGAAACCGATTCCGACACTCGATCCTCAGGCCGGTGACTTGCGTCGTGCGGCAGACTCGCGTCGCTCGACGGGTTTGTCCCCTGTGGAACAAACTCGTCGATACCATGAGGAAACGAAACACCACTTTCGCCGTTATGCGCGGTCGCTCGGGTATTTGGATTGGGCCAACCAACCGGATCCCTTCCGGCGTTATGACGGCGCCGCGCTGATTGAACTGCCGCTGCTGCCGGAGCCGGTCGCCTGCCCACGATACGACGATCTGTTTGTTCAGGGCCGTGTGGCGCCGCAGCCGCTGACGCTCGATACACTGTCGCGTTTTTTAGAATATGCCCTGTCGATCACAGCCTGGAAGCAGGCGGGCGATACTCGCTGGGCGCTACGGGCGAATCCCTCTAGCGGCAATCTCCATCCGACCGAAGGGTACGTCGTGATGCAGGATCTGACCATCGCAGACGCCGGCCATGGTCCTGCGCAGCATGGCGGCGTGTTTCACTATGCGCCGAAGGAACACGGATTGGAGCGGCGCGCGGCGCTGCCGGCGACGGTGCTTACCGCGTTGTTGGACGGATGTCCCGATCAGAGTTTTGTGTTCGGACTTACGTCGATTCATTGGCGCGAGGCGTGGAAGTACGGCGAACGCGCGTTTCGATATTGCCAGCACGATGTGGGACATGCGCTGGGTAGCGCGCGTATCGCCGCAGCCGCATTGGGCTGGCGTATGACCGTACTGACGGATCTGTCGACGGAGCAGGTGGCCACGGTACTCGGTGTCGATCGCGATGACGACTACCAGGATGCTCCGCGCGAACATGCCGATTGCCTGGTTGTCGTGTATCCGGCTGACTCAGATCCGTCGCAGCCGCAGCGCGCGATCCCTCGCGCGTTGCCGGAAGCCGCCGTTGTGGCGATGGCGGGCTGCCAGTGGTTCGGTCGCGCGAATCGCTTGGGGACGTCGGAGCCGGTGTTGTGGGACATCATCGATGAAGTGGCCGAGGCGACGGTGAAGCCTCCAACAACGTCGGTCGCGACGGACGACGGTGCGCTGTCGACTGGACGAATATCCGTGCCCGAATGTGCGTCGACGTTGTCGGCGCATCGAGTCATTCATCAACGGCGTAGTGCCGTATCGTTCGACGGGCAGACGGGATTGGCGCGCGAGGCCTTTTATCGGATCGTGAGTCGGTTGGTTCCGCAGCGCCTCTCGTCGAAGCAGGGCGCATCTACCGAGCCGTTGCTGCCGCCGTGGGATCTTGAGGTATCTACGCCAGCCGTACATCTTCTCTTGTTTGTGCATCGTATTGATGGGCTGCCGCCTGGACTCTATTGTGTGGCACGCACGACCGACGCGTTGCCGCGGCTGCAGGCGGCGATCCGGTCGGAGTTTTCGTGGACGAAACCAGCTGGATGTCCGGACGATCTGCCGCTCTGGTGCCTCGGCGAAGGCGATGCGCGTCAAGTGGCCGCCCAGTTGAGCTGCCATCAGGACATCGCCGGCGCCAGTGTCTTTTCGCTCGGGATGTTGGCGGAGTTCGACCGGGCGCTTACGCGAGACGGGGCCTGGGCCTATCCGCGCCTGTTTTGGGAATGTGGACTGATCGGCCAGATGCTCTATCTCGAAGCGGAGGCCTGTGGTATTCGTGGCACGGGCATCGGCTGTTTTTTCGACGACGGCGTGCATGAGTTGTTGGGACTGCGCGACACGCAGTTTCAATCGCTGTATCACTTCACCGTCGGTGGGCTGGTGGACGACCATCGACTGACGACTTTGCCGCCCTATAAACAAGAACGACGAAAGCGGAAGACGTGAGACGTGAGACGGAAGACGTGAGAAGAAGGAAGTAAGAAACTAGACGGAAGTCATACCAACGAAACGAGACAGGTTATGTTTAAGATCAAAAAGAAAACGCCGCAGCCGAAGATGCCGGTGCTCTACAACATCGTGGAGGACTACACGGAGTTCGATGCGCCGGGTAACGTCACGGTCTGCGCGATGACGGAGCCGGAAGATCTTGCGGGTCATTCGAAGGTGCTGGCCGAGAGTTATGAGGTTCCGCTGGAGACGATGACGACGCTGCTCGAAGCCGGCGGGGTCTATCTGTATCCGAACGACGGCCAGTTGATCACGCGCGGCCTGTTTCTGTGTCGTGTCGATGCCGAGGGGCAGCAGCCGAAGCAGACGTGGGTGCTGGACGTCATGCAGTTTGCGGAGGCCGAGCAATTGGTACGGTCGCAGCAGTTGTCATTGGAGGAAGCGGCCGCGCGAGTGTTTTATCGCACCTTGCCGAAAGAACTCCAGGATCGACTGCAGCAGAAAAATCTGGGGTTGGACTACAGCACGCTGGACCGTTCGGTCGCGCGGGGCGGCGATATCAAGTACATCGATTTTCGCAAAGACTGGTCGCCGCATTTTAAACGTCTTTGCATCATGCCGGACGGACAGTTGCTCGAGACCGGCGGCTTGGCCGAGTTCGCCGACCTACACGGCATCGGGCAGCAACAGGCGAAGACGTTGTTGGAGCAGGGCGGGGTGCTGGAAGTGGACGGCGAGGTGTTGGCCTGCCAGATCGTCAACAATCAGCCGGCCGTCGCGCGATTCAACCGCGCGCAGTATGCGAAGGCGAAGACCTTAGCGGCCGACAAGCAGCTGCACATTATGGATGCGTTGAGTCAGATTGGATTGAGTGATCCGCAGATGATGCGGGCGTTGCGCCGCAAGGAATTGCAGGCGTCGTGAGCGAGGGCTGTGCGGGTTGGTTCAAGGAACTGCGGTAAGAGCGCGACTTAGGAGTTGGTCGAATACCGAACGCCGGCTCTGATCCAGGTGAGTCCGCCGCAGAGGGCGCCGAGGGTGTTGGACGCCAGGTCGCTGGTCGAGCCGAGGCGGTTGTGCGAGTAGACCTGCACCAGTTCGACGGACATCGACACCAATAACCCCGTCACCGCGATCCACAGCAACGTGCGTGAAGCGCCGACGAATCCGGCCGGGCGCTGGATGAACCCCAGCGGCGCAAACAGCGCCATGTTGGTGACCACGTCGCTTGCGTATTCCCACCAGGTGCCGACTCCAGGCGACGGAATCCACTGCACGAGATTCCAGTGCGAATGGCCGACGAAGATGTTGCTGTAGATTGTCGTTGCACATACGATCACGCCTAACCACAGGACCCACAGCAGTCGCCAGGTAGACGGCGACAAGGCCCCAAGGCGGTTCTGAATCTCGGACGTCTGGCTGTAGGGCGTGGTCGATGCGGATCGATCTGCAGTCGTCGATTGGCTGGGGCTTGCGCTCACGGTGCGCAGGTCAGCCTTGGTAGAGGTACGGGTGGCCGGTGATGCCGAGCGGAATATTCTGGTCGCTGCCGAGGCACACATAACCTTTTACGAATGGCCACAGGAGAGCGTCGCCGAAGAGGGAGCCTTTGACGTCGGTAGCGCGGAGGGTAATTCCCAGCCGGTCGGCTTCGCTTGCGAGGTTGGCGCGGCAGCCGCTTGCAGTGTAGGCGCTCTGCTGGATGACGATCGGGCCGTCGGTTTTGCTGTTCATCATGACGGACGAGGGGCCGCACCCTGTCGTGAGCAACAACGCGATCGTCAGCAGACACCCGGAGAAGACACCGGGAACGGTGCGGACGAGAGAGTGAGTAGACAGCTGAACCGTATTCATAAATGCTCCGGAGCGCGCTCCCACTCGCTTAGCGTATGCGATCGGTCGAAGGTCAGGTACCAGCCGTTGCAGCCGATCGGTATCCAACAGCTTCGGTAGATCCAGCGCGATTGACCGGCGTCGGTCATGACACGCTGATCGGGCTGCCCGAGTGTGTCCTGGACCTCTTGCTCGGTCGCCGTCCCGACCGATCGTTCCAAATAGCCGCTCTTGGATAGTGTACAGCCGCCAAGCAGACTCGCCAAGAACAGCAGCGATATCAGCGTGCTGGTGGTGCCGGTACTCACGCCGGATCCTTTCCTGTCATACGGTCGAGCCATGAGGCGAGCTTAGGTAGCTCCCCCAGCCTTGTCAAGCAATGAGCCGCTGGTGCTCAAGCCGCCGCCTCGATACGCCGATAGCGGAGTACTGAACGACCTGTGCCGGGCAGTGGTGTCGTGAGAAGGGACTGCGCATGCTGACAGCTATCGGCGATGTGATGCGGCGAGTGTACGAACGTGGGTGGATCACCACGCGCGACGGCAATATCAGCTTACGGAAAAAGCAGGGGCGCTATCTCTACATCACGCCGTCCGGCTGGCGGAAGACCATCGTACATCCGGAACATGTGGTGAAGTTGCTGATCGTCGGCGATCCCGGCGACCCTGCCGCCATGCCGCAAGTGGGGCCTGGGCAGCAGCCGTCGGGCGAACTGTGGATGCATTGGAACTTGCAACGTGACGGATCGTCGTTGCGGACGGTGGTGCACGTGCATGCGACCAATGTCGTGGCGGCCATGTATGCGGGGATCGACCTGCAGAAGATCGCGGCCGAGTTCCCGGAGATTTCTCGGTACACCCGTGTCGGGCCGAGTGTGGCGGCCTTGCCCGCGCTCTCGCGCGAGTTGGCGGATCAGACGGCCGAGTGCCTCGGACTCCGGCGCGACGGCTCGTTAGCCTACGATATCGTCGGACAGGCGAATCACGGTGTCTGCGCCGTGGCGCGCGATCCCTGGTCGGCCTACGAACATATCGAACGGTTGGAGCATATCTGCGAGATCGTCCTCAAGAGCGGTGTGCATGCGGCGCACGCCGGTCTTCGTAAGGCTGCGTAGGTCCTCGCACTTCTTTTCCCTGCCGGTTTTTCCAACAGAGACATCACTCGATTGCCTTCACGGAGCGTCTGAAGCGGGCAGGGCTGGTCCTGCTCGCGGCGCTACGTCTCGACCGGGTGTGTTCCAACCTGAGAGGGCGATTCAACGGATGGGAAACACGTGGCGCGCCCGACAGGACTTGAACCTGTAGCCTTCTGATCCGTAGTCAGATGCTCTATCCATTGAGCTACGGGCGCAGCCTGCGTGATGACCGGGGTAATGCGGGAATCAGCGTGCGGATAGCGGAACGCTTATACAGTGTGGAAGCGGACAGGGTCAAGTGATTGAGTCCAGGATCTTCCGCAGAGTGAGAGCCGTCGACATTCCGATCGTTCGTGCGTCCGGTTGAAATGAACCGCGCCGATACCGCCGTGCGGCCGTATCGGCGCGATCACACTGCGTCGCCTGTTCGAGTGTTACTTCAGAATCGACACCTCGGTGCTCTTTGCGCTTTCGTTGCTCGACGTATCGTAGGCGCTCAATGAGAAGTAATACCGAACCCCCGATGTGAGATTCGCCGCCGTGTACGACGTGACCTTGCCAAGCGTGACCGGCGTGCCGTAGCTGGTCGTGTCGGTGCGCTGATAGACCTTATAGCCAGCCAAGTCCGTTTCCGTGTTGGCCGTCCATTGCAACAGCGCGCTGACCGTCCCTGGCGGAGGCGGCGGGGGCGGTGGTGGACTGGTGGTTCCTCCGTACGTGATCGACGGATCGAAATCCGTCGAGTCGCAGGAGTTGTCGCCGTCCGGTCCACGGTTGATGACAAAGTTTACCTGGTCGCCCGCCGTCACGGCGGTCGTCACGTTGAAACTCACGCCGGTGATATTGCCGTTGGCGATATTGTTGGTCCACAAGACCGTGGTGCCCTTACGGATGGACGTCGTGACGCCACCGCCGCAGGCGGTATTGCCGTCGGCTGCGACGCCGGTGATGCTGACGGTCCCAGTAGTGGGGGCAACCCAACGCCGTACGGCATCGCCGGCATTCCCTGGGTGGCCGCCTGGGCGAGTCAACAAGAGATACGTCTCGTTGCCTTGCCAGCGTCCGTTAGCGGAATCGTAGGTCATCCTATTGCCGGCCCCGTCCATGTAATACCAGCCGTTTGTTCCCTGCACGCTGGAGAAGTCCGTCGAGGCGCGATAGGACGTCCCGCTCGGCGGCGGAGGCGGTGGTGACGCCGGGGGTGGCGGCGGAGGCGGCGGTGACGCCGGGGGCGGCGGAGGCGGTGGTGACGCCGGGGGCGGAGGAGGTGGTGACGCCGGCGGCGGTGGTGGCGGCGGCGGAGTAGTCCCGGACGTGTAGGTGATGGTCGGGTCGAAATCCGTCGAGTCGCAGGAATTGTCGCCGTCCGGTCCACGGTTGATCACAAAGTTCAACTGATCGCCCGCCGTCACGGCGGTCGTCACATTGAAGCTCACGCCGGTCGTATTGCCGTTTGCGATGTTGCTGGTCCACAGGACTGTGGTGCCCTTACGAATGGACGTCGTGACGCCCGCGCCGCAGCTGGTATTGCCGTCGGCTGCCACGCCGGTAATCGTGACGGTACCGGTTGATGGCGCGACCCATCGTCGCATCGCATCGCCGGCATTGCCTGGGTGGCCGCCCGTGCGAGTGAGCAAGAGGTAGGTCTCGTTCCCTTGCCACCGCGCCGTGGTGGAATTGTAGGTCATGCTGTTGCCGGCCCCGTCCATGTAGTACCAGCCCTTGGTGCCTTGCACGCCGGAGTAGTCCACCGAGGCTTGATACGATGTGCCGCTCGGCGGCGGCGGTGGTGGCGGCGCAGGCGGTGGTGTCACTCCGCCGGTAAAGCTGATCGTCGGATCGAAGTCCGTCGAATCGCACCAGTTATTGCCGTCCGGGCCCCGGTTGATGACGAAGTTGAGTTGCTCGTTTGCCGCGACGGTAGTCGTCACACTGAAGCTCACACCGGTGGTATTGCCGTTGGCGATGTTGTTGGTCCACAACACCGTACTGCCACGACGAATGGACGTCGTGACACCGCCGCCGCAGCCGGTGTTCCCGTCGGCAGCCACACCGGTGATCGTGACGGTTCCGGCAGACGGGGCGACCCAACGCCGTATGGCATCGCCGGCTTCGCCCGGATGTCCACCCGTGCGTGTGAGCAAGAGATAGGTCTCGTTCCCTTGCCAGCGCGCCGCGGTGGAATTGTAGGTCATGCTGTTGCCGGCCCCGTCCATGTAGTACCAGCCCTTGGTGCCTTGCACGCCGGAGAAGTCCACCGAGGCTTGGTACGTGGTCGCCACCTCGGCTGCTGCCAGAAGGGAGACACCACCGAGTGCGGTGGATGTTGCTTTGGTTGTCGAGGAACCAGAGATGGTTGTTGACGTCGATGGGGTCAGTTGTGCGGTCGTGGCACTGGAACCGGCCGGCACGAGCGTGCGAGCCGCCGTCGTGGCCGTTCCGGTGCTTGCCGTCGCTGAGCCAGAGGTGGACGTTGTGCCGCCCAAATAGTTCGTCGAGCTGATCTGCGGGGCGCTCAACGAGGTCGACGTCGTGTTGGTCGTCGGGGTCGCGCTTGTATAGGTGATCGTCGGATCGAAATCGGTCGAATCGCCGTCGATCGCACCGTCGCCGCCCTTGTTGATGACGAAGTTGATCGCTTCGCCGGCCGCCACGGCGGTCGTCACGGAAAACGACAAGCCCGCGGTGTTCCCGTCGGCGAGCGATTGCGCCCAGAGGACCGTCGTGCCGCGTCGAATGGAGACGCTGACGCCACCGCTTCCCGTGACCGACGCGTCCGCGGTAGTGCCGGTGATCTGCACGGTGCCGGCGACGGGCGCCACCCAACGCCGCACCGCATCGCTGCTCATACCAGGATACCCACCGGTGCTGGTCAGCGCCAACAAGGCCTCGGTGCCCTGCCAACGATTGCCCGTCTTGTTGTAGGTGAGCTGATTGCCCAGGGAGTCGAGGTAGTACCAACCGCGTTGCCCTTGCACGGCGGAGAAATCCGTCGAGGCGCGATAGAGTGTCGAGGTGGCGGCGGCAGCCGATGCGCTTGTGTCGTTCGAGGTGAGATACAGCACGGCTGGTCCGCTGAACGGCGGCGTGAACGACGGGGTACCGCCGAATGCGCCGACGATCCCGGTCGAGGCGACCGTGCCGCTGGCCGGATTAAACCATTCGTACGAATAGGCGCCGGCGGGCAATGTGACCGTGAACGAGCCGGTGGTCGGTTGATACACGAGATATTCGCGACCGGCATTGGCCAATCCGTACCCGGTGCTCGAGATGCTGCCCTGGGGGCGTGTTGCCGCCAGGTCCATCCGCGTCGCGTACGAGCGCGCGGCACCGAGGGCTTTGCGCGCTGCCACCCATCCGGCGTTCGAACCGAGATCTTCCTTCAGCAGGGGATTGTGTCCGCGCGTAAAACTCTTCCATACCCAGTCGCGGGCGGCGCTCGCATCGTCGCGGAATAGGCGATAGGCGATGTGATCGCTGTCGAGTAAGCTCACCATCATGCCGTCGGCCTGCGGGGGGCTGGCTACGTACCTGTCGGTTGCGCTGTCGAGGGCGGTGGCGCCGGGGGAGGTCCAGTCCGCGCCGGTGGTCTGCAACGTGGCGGCGGAGGAGCCGGGCCATCCCGTGACACCGATCGGATGCTGTTTAGGTTTGCCCGCCTCATACCGTCTCAGCACCGAGACCATGTGGGCTTGCCACGCCGAATCGCCCGCGCGGTCTTCGTTGGAAATTTCGTACAGCACATTGTCGAGATCGTTGACCGTATCGACGATCTTTTTCAGGTACGACTCTTGGATCTGCGTCACCGCCGCCACGCGAAGTGTGTGCGTGTCGGCGCCGTTGCCGTCGTTGTTGGCGTCGCCGGAGATGCCGTTGCTGTTGTTCGTGCGGTTCAGCGGGTGATAGGCCCACACATTCCGTCCGGGGATCTGATCCGTCAGGTTCGAGGCCGACCAAAAATTGAACAACATGACGCTGACATAGATGCCCTGATCGCGCGCCGCGAGGACACGTGCACGCAGCCGATCGAAATAGGCTTGGTTCCACTGGGTCAGCGAAAATTTCGGCGCGCCGTCGGCGGCGGTGCCGGTGCCGGTGCGCGCATAGGGCAGCGGCGAGACCGAGCGATACCACGGTGTCGTGCCGTTCCATCCTGGAGCGGGCACGAGTCCCACATCGGCGCGCGGCGATTCCTGCACCCAGAGGCGAATGAAGTTGTGGTTATTGGCTTTCAGCAGCGCGAGATACCCGGGAAAGTCGAACGCGGTGCCGTCGCCGTCTTGAAAATCGTTCCACGTATGCGAGCCGGTGAGATACACCGGTTTCCCGGTCGCGTCGGCGAAGTAGCGCCCATTTTGCGATCCGACTTCCAGCGGCCCTACGGCGGTTTGTGCAAGCCCGACAACCGGAGACATCGCCAGCCCGAGAAAGATGGCTGCGGCGGCAACCGTCAGGCGGTGTGCGCCGGAGCCTGTTGTCTGCGAGGCGGCGGGCGAGGTGTGCATGGAGTGAAAATGATGCACGTGCAACTCCTCTCGGGCTTCCGGTGTATCGCGCGGCGTACCCACGCGATACGAAAGGGCCCACATGAGACCGAACCACACGAGAAGAGCGTTCGAATGCGGTGCGGTCGTGATGGTGTTGGAACGCGGTAGAAGCGAAGCGAACTTCGACCGGCGCACGATTCTTGGGGTGGTAAAGCAAGGGTTATGCCGTCGCGGAATCGTCAACGCTGGAGCTGAAATCTTGATGAACAGCGGATTCGGAAGTGGTGTGTGAATCGGCCGCCGGGTTGATGACTGTAGGACTGTACGGATCAGCCTTCAGAATGGCCGCCTGCCGACGGCACGATGATACGGGACCAATGGGTATGCTCACGCACGGGGTGTTGCACAAAATAAGAAGAGACTGAGAATGTAGCGCAGATCGCGGTAGGATGGTTCTCGGCGGAGACACGGGCGGACGCATTCGTCGACGCGTCGCGTGCTACGCAATTTATCCCTATGTAATTAATGGTATCGTCGAATCTATGAGCATGCCACGGCTACGAGCGTGTCGCCGGGTTTTCGAGGACGTTCGCTCGATTGCATCGATCTGGCGTCCGCGGCCCCTCTTCATCGGTGCGGTCGGGCTGGTGTGCGTGATGTCCGGCCATCACGCGGTGGCGCAGGACGCAGCCGGCCGCGCCGCGGCGCCGCCGCCCCCCGAGCGGCAGACCTTCGCCCCCTTGCGACCGGAGTTGGCGCTTCGCGGATGGATATCGAGCGGCACAACGACGTGGGCGCACAATGCCTCGGCCGTCGAACCGACCGTCGGTAATCCCACATCGCGGTTGCGGTATAAAGATGTGGCGGTCAACTACGTAGAATTGTCGGGGTCGATTCGTCCGCTCGATCGGTATCTGCTACGCGCCACGTTTGGGTTTGCCGATGTCGGCGGTGGCCGTCTGACCGACGACGACTTTGTCAGCAATCAAGGGGCGACCACGTTTAATACAGCCACACCCGGCGCGCAACGAGTCTCGCGTACGATCAGCGATATCAAGGGCGATGCGAGTTGGTATCTGGAGTTGGAAGGCGGCGGACGCCTGCTGAATTATCCCGGCCATCGCGGTGGACTAGACGGGTTCGTCGGGTATCGGTATTGGTACCAACGCCACATCGCGACCGGCGTCGGCCAGGTGGACTGTACGTCGCCGACCTTCTGCGATCCGATCGGGACCGTCTCGCACAAACGGCAAGACGTGATCCGGAATGCACAAACCTGGCATGCGCTCGAACTCGGGCTCGAATCGGATTATCGGCTCTTTCGCTGGTTGAGCCTGCACACCAAAGGTGCGTTTCTGCCTGTGAACCTATTTACGAACGATGACGTACATGTGCTGCGCTCGGACCTACAGCAAAATCCCAGCTTCCGCATGAACGGGTGGGGGATCGGCGGCAATCTCGAGGCGAGTCTTCGCGCGGAAGTGGTGCCGAAGTTGTGCATGGAAGTCGGTTACCGACTCTGGTGGAATCAGATGGTGGACGGCACCTGGAAAAATTTCCCGACGAGCGGCGGCGGGGTGTCGGTGCCGCTTCAGGAATTCAGCTCTATCCGGCAAGGCCTCACGGTCGGGCTACGCTACACGTTTTAACCCTGTATTGCGCGCCACCTCACGAATCATTGCGATCTGCTTAGCGTCCTCGCCCCGTCGTTTCCTGCTCGTATTGATGGAACAGTCGTACGGTCTCCGGATGGAGACTGCCGCGTTGCCCCACCGGAATGCCGATGGTACGGAACAGCGGCGTGAGTTTGCCGTTAGGATGCAGGTAACCGGCGCGCAGTGGGACCGTGCGTTTGGAATGTTGCACGAGGCGGCAGGGCGCCGGGCGAATCTGCGTGAGCCAATCGGCGATGTCTTGCGGATTGCCGATCGAGGCGGAGAGCAGCAGCAGCTTCGCCTGCGACGGGCAGAAAATGATCGTCTCTTCCCAGACGACGCCGCGTTCGCGGTCCGCCAGGTACTGCGACTCGTCCAAAATGACTAATCCCAACGTGTCGAGTCGTAAGTCGATCTCGCCGCCCGCTGCATCGTAGAGCAGATTGCGTAAAATCTCCGTGGTCATGATCAGCAGCGGCGCCTGCGTGTTGTCACGGCGGTCGCCGGTCAAAATTCCCACCTGTTCTGCGCCGAAGATCCGAGAAAATTCCGTAAATTTTGTGTTCGAGAGGGCTTTCAACGGCGAGGTGTAGATCACCGTGCGATTGGCGGCGATGGCGCGTCGCGTCGCTTCGACGGCGACGTAGGTTTTGCCGCTGCCGGTGGGCACACTCACGATCACGTCGGTATCGACCAGGTGCGCCAGCGCTTCTTCCTGCCAGGGGTCGGGCACAAACGGTGCCGGTTTCGGAATGCCGATGCCGTCTAAAAACGCAGCGAGGCTGACGCCGGGATCTTTCGAGTCGGCGTCGGCTGTGTGGGTTGGTTGGCTGTGCGCCGCCCGTCCCGCTGTGTGGTGCTGGCGCTCCTGTCGTGATGTCTGATGGCGCCCAGGCTGGGGCGACGATGAGGCGGTGCCTGAGAGCGGCAGCCGCTCGTCTGCCGCAGGCGAGTCCTGTTGGCGGCGACTCCGTTCTTCGATCAGCGTCATCAAGTCGGACTCGAAAGCCGGACGTTGCTCGGCCGATGCACGTAACAGCGCTTCGATGATCCGCCGTTTACCGAACCGGAAGTGGCGATGCACGCGCCCGCGCGCAAGCCGATGGAGTAGTCCGAGCGGCTGTTGCACGAGCAGTTTTTCGAGTTCGTCAGTGGTCATATCAATGCGTCAGACGTGAGACGGTAGACGTGAGACGGAAAACATACAAGAGAAGACGTGAGCCTGTCGTCTTTCTCCCGTCTTTCGTTCCCCCGCCCATGTCGCCATTACGGAAGTTCCTCGAGGACGCCGCGGCGGAGGTTGTCCATCGCCTTCGAGGCGGTCTCGCCCAAACTCGGATGGGTCGCCCGTAAGCTGTCTACCTGCGAGAGGTACTCCATCGTGCGCGCGAGCAGCCGATAGATGTCGCCTTCGGCCATGGTGGTCGTGCGGCAGAGGCCGATCCAGGTTAACGTGGGATCGCCGACCCAACGTTCGGTGAGTGCAGCAATATCCGAGCGCAACAAGGGCGGATCTTCATGGGGCGCGAGGTCGTGCGCGACGCGCCGCACTTGGCTGAGCACCGACGACAGGCCGGAGCTGGCGCGCGGGAACGATCCAGGACGGTCGTCGTCGATCGCGATGCTGGCTAACACGCCGGCCAACAGGGCAGGCTCGATGCCGGTGAAGGCTTCCGCACGAATCAATTCGGTGATCAAAAGCGAATGGTCGATACGGATTAAGCGCGCCCATTCGCCGTCGGCGGTGAGTTGCGAGGTCGGTGTCAGATACCCGAGTTTTTGGAGCACGTCGACTTTGTCCTGAAACCGGTGCCAGAGGCTGGTGCGTAGCGCCTGAATCGCCTTGGTGTGACGGCCGATTTCGTCGCGCAATTTGACGGCGTTCGGGTGGTCCTTTTGGCAGGCCGAGCGAGAGGGACAGCTGGGGCAGGGGAACTCATCCAGCGCCTGCGCCACCAACGTCTCCGGCATCGCGGCGTCTTCGCGCACGAGAATCGGCAAGATCCGGGGATGGACGGGCAACTCCTGCATGCCCTCCATCGCGGCTTGCAGGCTCATGTTCGTCGCCCAGGGATAGCCGCGCGCTTCGACGATGTCGTAGGTCTGTTCGTAGACTTGCGTGACCGACTCGGCCTGCGCTTCCGTGATGGCGCCGTCCGCCCGCAAGATCGTCACCATCGGGTTGCGCTGCCCGCGGCTGCGATACTGTCGCAAGACGGTCGCGCGTGTTTTGCCGAGGCCCACCACACGACCCGGCGTGAGAAATTGCAGACGCGCGGACAATTCGGGGTCGTCGACCGTCGGCGCATGGGTATGGTGCGGACGGCGCCGTCTGGCGATGTCGAACTGTTGCCACTGCGAAATCCAATCGGTGCAGACACGGGGGCCGTAGGGCTCCATCTGCGCTTCCGCCGCGTCCAATTTCTGCTGCAATTTTTCGGCGCGTTGATTGAGCTGAAACTGGGCGAAACTCTTCGCCAAGATCGGCTGGATGTGGTCGAACGGATGCGCTTTCAACAGATTCAGCACCATCGGGTAGGAAATGACGAACTGGCTGTCGATCGCCTCCGGCTTTCCCGTGAGGCCCTTGGCCAGGTGGTCCAGGTCGATGTACGGCGACGGGGTGATTACCGCGAAGCCGACCAGGTCCTTCCCTCGACGTCCGGCGCGGCCGGAGAGCTGCTGAATTTCGCTGACGGTCAAGTCGGTGAAATCGCGCGTTTTCCGTACGCTCGATTGCGTAATCACGACCGTACGTGCCGGAAAGTCCACACCTGCGGCCAACGTCGTCGTGGCGAAGACGGCGTCCAGGCAGCCGTGCCGCATGAGTTCTTCGATCGCGATTTTCCAGGACGGGAGATGGCCCGCATGGTGCGCGGCCACGCCGGTCTGGAGGACGACTTGCCGTAGGGGATGGTCGGCGATGCTGGGAAATTCCGTGGTGACGCGGTCGAGCACCTCCAGGATCCGTGTGCGTTGTGCCTCCGGAAGGCTGTCCTGGCTGTACGACAGTTCGTGCATCGCTTCGTCGCAGGCGCGACGCGACGTGAGAAAGACGATGGCGGGTGTGAGATGCTTCAGGCGCAGGGCCGCCAGGAGATCAACCGGATGGATCGACGGGGCCATGCACCTTCATTCCTTTGGAGATCACCACCAGGCCGGATTCGGTGACGGTAAAGCGTTTGCGGTCGGCCTCGGCGTCGTACCCGATCACCGTGTGCGGCGGCAACACGACGTCCTTGTCGATGATGGCGCGACGAATCCGGCAATGGGGCTGGATGTTGACGTGTTCCATGACGACGGACTCGCGCACTTCCGCGTAGTCGTCCACGCGGACATGGGCGGAGAGCACGCTGTTCTGAACACGGGCTCCGGAAATGATGCAGCCGCCGCTGATCACGGAGTCGAGCGCAATGCCCATCCGGCCGCCCTTGCCCTCCTGCGCGAAGACGAATTTCGCCGGCGGATTTTGTCCCTGATACGTGCGGATCGGCCAATGCTGGTCGTACAGATTGAACTGCGGGTCGACGGACACCAGGTCCATGTTGGCTTCCCAGTAGGCGTCCAATGTGCCGATGTCGCGCCAGTATTGCAGATTCTTATTGTTGCGATCTTGGAAGCGGAAGGCGTAGACGCGCTGCGGACCGATCATCCGCGGGATGATGTCGCGACCGAAATCGTGTGCGGTGCGGCCTTTCGCGTCCTCCGTCAGGTACGCCTTCAGAATATCGGTCTTGAACAGATAGATCCCCATCGAGACGAACGCATGCTCCCGCTGTCCGGGAATTGGCATGGGATGCTTCGGTTTTTCGTCGAACCGCACGATACGGTTGTCCGCGTCGACGCCGACGACGCCGAATCGTGTCGCTTCCGCCACGGGACATTCGATGGCGCCGACCACGACGTCAGCCTGCTTTTCCTGCATGAAGTCGTACATCTCGGCGTAGTTCATCTTATAGATGTGGTCGCCGGCGAGCACGAGCAGGTGGGTCGTGCGTTCTTGGTCGAGCAGGAAGAGGTTTTGATACACCGCGTCGGCCGTGCCGCGATACCAATCGGCGCTGATGCGCTGCTGCGGCGGCACCGAGGTGATGTATTCGCCCAACTCGCTCGCCAAGATGTTCCATCCGATGCGGATGTGGCGGTCGAGCGAGTGCGACTTGTACTGGATCAAGACGGCGATTTGGCGGAGGCCCGAATTGATGCAGTTGCTGAGCGTGACGTCGATGATGCGGTACTTGCCGCCGAAGGGAACCGCGGGTTTCGCCCGATGTTCGGTCAGCGGAAAGAGGCGTTCTCCTTTGCCGCCGGCCAGGATCATGGTAAACACATTTTTCATGCGGCAAATGTAGCAGGCTGCGAAAAAAATTGATAGCGAATGCGCGCCGCCGTGAAGGAACCTGTCGGGCGTCGTCGAAGCGGCAGACGCGCCGTTGCGCCTGTGATTGACATGTTCGGCGTACATAGGAATACTACCGAGAGACCGTTCTGACGATGCCGTGCCGGTGCACGGCTGAAGGGATTGCGACGATGGCACGACGAGGGACGAAGCAGACCAGCTCCACCAAAAAGGCGACAGGGACGGTGCGGTCGAGCATGCGTACGGCGAAGGCCGTCGCGGCGAAGATCGGGTCGTTGACGCCGGCCGAGGAGCGGGAAGCGCTCATGTGGCGGCTCGATCGCCTGGAGCAGCAAATGCATCGTCTCACGGAGTTGATCCGCGAACATGCGGAGGATAACGACCGCCTGGTGCGTATCGTGGCCGAGGACCGCGAGCTGATCCGCAAGGAACTTGTGCGCCGCCACCAGGCGCAACTCCGCGCCCGCGACCTGCTGCGCCGTATTCCTTCCTAGGGGAGAGCAGCCGAAGCTCCAGGATTCAGCGCGGTCACGACCGCGCGTGTGTGTTGTGTCGCCACATTGTGTGTTCTGTTTTTCACACAGCCATTTTCATCAGCCAAATTTTTCGTCCACTCCGCTTCCTTCCCCTGAGCGCAGGGCGTATCATGCGCCCGCATGCCCACTGTCGATCCGACGAATCAGTCGCGGCTGTTGTCTTCCGCTCATCCGACGTCCGAAGCCCTGTCCTTGCGACAGGTCAGTAAATCCTTCGGTCCCACACACATCGTACGCGACCTGACGCTGCACATCGGCCGCGGCGAATTTTTTTCGTTGCTCGGCCCGAGCGGCACCGGAAAAACCACCGTGTTGCGCCTCATCGCCGGGTTCGAGCAACCGGATGCCGGCACCATAGAGATCGATGGGCGTTTGATGATCGGTGTCCCGCCGAACCAGCGGCTGGTGAATACGGTCTTCCAATCGTATGCGCTGTTCCCGCACCTCACGGTCGACGACAACATCGGATTTGGGTTGCAGATGCAGGGTGTGCCGAAGGTCGACCGACAGGCACGGATCGACGAGGCCCTGGCGCTGCTCAAGCTGACGCCGCTTCGGACGCGACTGCCGGGCCGATTGTCCGGCGGCGAGCAACAGCGTGTGGCGATCGCGCGTGCAATCGTCAATCGTCCCGCGGTCGTCTTGTTGGACGAACCGATGGCGGCCTTGGATGAGCCGCTGCGGCAGGCGATGTTGCAGGAGTTGCAGACGATTCAGCGGCGGTTGGGGACGACGTTTGTCTGTGTGACGCACCATCAGGCCGAGGCGCTGGCCGTGTCGGACCGCGTCGGTATCATGCAAGCCGGGCGACTGGTGCAGGTCGGTGCGCCGCAAGAGGTCTACGAGCAGCCGGCCTCGCGGTTTGTGGCGGAGTTTCTTGGGCAGACCACGATGCTGTCGGGGCGTATTCACGCGGCGAGCGGCGACCAATGGGGTTTGCTCGTGGACGGCATCACGGAGCCGATTACGGTGCGGCCGTCGAACCGCGAGCTGTTCGACGGCACCGTTGCCACCTTGGTGGTGCGTACGCCGTATCTCGTCGCCACTGACGCGCATCAACACAAGGCAGGCGGCGACTCAGCGGCGCAATCTGTTGCGGGTGTCATCGAAGATATTCGGTATGCCGGCGCGGTGCGGCATTATCGCGTCCGACTCGGCGACCAGATCCGTTGGTCGCTCGCGGTTCCGAACGACGGGCAGGATCGACCGAATGGAAATGTGGGCGAAACGGTTCGCGTCGCCTGGTCGGAGTCGCAGGCGACGTTGTTGACCGGGGCCGACGCATGAGTGGGATGC
The DNA here is from genome assembly GCA_046351095.1 of Nitrospiraceae bacterium. Lineage (GTDB taxonomy): Bacteria > Nitrospirota > Nitrospiria > Nitrospirales > Nitrospiraceae > BQWY01. Next base: position 902,003 of record JAXLZC010000001.1, on the reverse strand, counting down.
CGCAGCTTTCTCATGGTGCCCAACCCGACAACGGGCCAGGCCCAATGCGGTGGGCGCTCCGCCTGACCGTCGTCTGGGGGCTGCTGGCGGTCGCGTTGCCGCTGGCCATGATTCTCGCCGTGAGTGTGGCGACACGCGAAACGTACGGCACGATTGCCTGGACCGTCACCCTCGACAACTACCTTGATCTCCTGCATCCGCTGTACGGGCGTATCCTGTTCCAATCCATCGGCATGGCCGTGTTGACGACGGTCCTCTGTTTCGTCTTGGGGTTTCCTCTTGCGTATCTTTTGGCCCGGAGTCGGCCGACCTGGCAACGAATTGGGTTGGTCCTGACGATCATCCCGCTCTGGACCAACTTCCTCGTGCGCACCTATGCGTGGATTGTGCTGTTGCAGCAGGAAGGTGTGGTGAACGGCACGTTGGCCGCCATCGGGGCAATGACCGAGCCGCTGCCGCTGTTGTTTACGCCGGGCGCGGTGATCGTCGGCTTGGTCTATGGGTACCTGCCGTTTATGGTCTTGCCGATCTATGGCGCGATGGAACGGATTCCGATGGCGGTGGAGGAAGCCGCGCGCGACCTCTATGCGTCGACGTGGACGGTGTTGCTGCGGATCGTCGCGCCGCTGGCCTTGCCGGGCATCGCGTCGGGGTCGCTGCTGGTCTTTCTTGCGTCCTTCGGTGCTTACCTCACGCCGGATTTACTCGGCGGCGCAAAAACGATGATGGTCGGCAACCTCATTCAACATGAATTTTTAGCCGTACGCGATTGGCCGCTCGGCGCGGCGCTGGCCGTGATGGTCGTGGTCGTTGCGCTCGCCGTCGTGGCCATCGGGCGTACGGTCGAGCGGCGCTGGAATGGACTGGTCGAGGCGTCGCCCGCGTCGCCTGCCGCTATCGGATCGGCGGTGCGGTCATGACGCAGTCACGTTCCTCTGTCGTGTGGGGGCTCAGCGCGCTGGCGTTGTTGCTGCTCTACGCGCCGCTGATTGCGCTCTGTATCTTGTCGTTCAACGATGCGCGAGTGTCGGTGCGGTGGGACGGCTGGAGTCTACGGTGGTATACGCAGCTGTGGCACGACCAGCCGCTCTGGACCGCCCTGTGGGTGTCGCTCAAGGTCGGTGTATGGTCCACGGCGGTCGCGACGGTCGTCGGTGCGGCGGCAGCACTGGGCTTGGAGCAACGTCATCTCTGGGGACGCGGTGCAGGGCGCGACGAAGGATGGATGCATCACATCGGCGACACGTTGATGTTGTTGCCCCTGGTGATGCCGGAGTTGATTCTCGGCGTGGCCTTTATGTTGTGTTTCGCACTACTGAAAGTCCCGTTGGGCCTGTCCACCGTCACGGTCGCGCATGCCGTGTTTAATGCGCCGCTGGTGATGGTGCTTGTGCGCGCGCGGTTGCGGAAGGTGGATCCAACCTTGCTCGAAGCGGCCGCCGACCTCGGTGCGACAACGACACAAGCGGTGCGCTACGTACTCCTTCCGTTGATGACCCCGGTGCTCCTAGGCGCGGCGCTGTTGGCGGTTGCTGTGTCGTTGGACGATTTTCTCGTCACGTTTTTTACGACCGGTCCCGGCGCCACAACGCTGCCATTACGGATCTATTCGAATATCCGCAGCGGCATCACTCCGGAACTCGATGCCCTCTCGACGGTGATGGTGCTGGCCACGGTCCTGGTGGTGGTGGTGGCGCTGCGGATGCAGCGGGAGCGTGTATGAAGAGTCTTCTATCCCGACTCCCAACACTGACGGCGCTGATCGTCGTCGCGGTCCTTGCGACGGGATGTCCCGGTGGGCAGGGCGATGCGGTCGATGGCTCGGGCACGCCGGTTCTGCACTATTTCACCTGGTCGGATTACGTCAGTCAGGAGGCGATCGAGGCGTTCGAGCGCCGTGAGCATGTGCGTGTGTCGGTCGATACGTTCAGTAGCAACGAGGAATTGCTGGCGAAGTTGCAGAGCGGAGCGTCCGGGTACGACGTGGCGGTGCCGTCGGACTTTATGGTGTCGATCATGCGGCATCTGGATTTGCTCGCCGACATCGACCAGGCCGAAATTTCGAACGTGCGTGATTTGGAGCCGCATCTGGTCGGTCTCCCGTTCGATCCGGCGCATCGGTTTTCCGTGCCCTATCTCTGGGGGACTGTGGGGATCGGGTATGACTCCGCGGTCATTCCCGTCGCGCCGGACAGTTGGGACATCTTATGGGACAAGCGGTATGCGGGGCGTATCAGCATGCTGAACGACCAACGCGAGGTGTTGGGGGCGGCGTTGCGGTCCATCGGTGCTTCGCTGAACGCGATGGATCCCGCGTTGCTGGCGCGCGCAACACGCAAACTGGTCGAGCAGAAGCCGCTGGTGAAGGCCTACACGAGCGATACGTATGATCACCTGTTGGCGGCGGGCGACGTGGTGTTGGCCCATGGATGGGGCGGGGCGGTGGCACGAGCGGCGCGTGAGCGCCCGTCCATTCGGTATGCAATTCCGAAGGAAGGCGCGGCGATCTGGGCCGACTGTTTGGTGGTCTTGAAGGGCAGTCGGCATCCGCAGTTGGCAGCGCGGTTCATCAATTTTTTGATCGACGAGCAGATCGCCGCCGACACCAGTCGACGCCTGCTTTTTGCGCCGGCTAATCGACTGGCTCGTGCATTGCTCCCCACAGCCATCCAACGCGATCCCGCCGTGGTGCCGCCGCTCACCTTGTTACACGGACTTGAGTGGATGCGCGATCTGGGCGTAGCCGTACGCCTCTACGATCGCGCCTGGACGGAGATCAAAATCAACTGAATCGGGCCCTGTGCGCGGCACGGTGTGACGACTGTCCCAGGCCGTCTTGCGCTATCGGCTTTCACGTAGCCATGAGTTCGTGCGGGAGCCGATGCATCGCTTTGACTCGATCATGGTTCCGTGTATACTGGATTGATTTTGCGCGGGTTTCTGTCTCTGGGACAGATACGTACGTGCTTCGGGGTTCGGTGACACAGAGGCCTGGCTGGATGCATCGAATTGCGGCGCGGTCGAATGGGAGTCCTGTGCGTGCGAGTGGGCGAGTCGATTCTTACCGCTCGGTAGGCCGAGCCGGTGTGGCGTCGGCTGTCCTCCCGCTTCTTCTGTGCTCTGTCCTATCCTCACTCAGTGTGACGTCGGCGATCGCGGCACCGGCGGCTTCCAGCGGGCGCGTCGATACTCCGGCGCCTGCCTTGTCCCGCGAGACAACTGGTACGATGCGATCAGGGGCCGGTGCTCCGGATACCCCGTCCATCCAAGCGCCGGCTATGGTGCGGCCGCCGTCATCCGCCATTACGACGACGCCGACCGTTCCCGGACCGCAACCGGTCTACCGTCTGTCGCTCGAGGAGGCGCAGGCCCTCTTTCTGAAACAAAACCTTGACCTGCTCACGGCGAAGTACGGGATCGAGTTCGCCAAGGGCCAGGAAATTACGGCGCGCCTGTTTCCGAATCCCACCTTGTCGGTCGGCACGGTCGGGTCGATGACACAGGGTCGGACGCTGGCGCGCTCCGGGCAGATTTATCCGCAGTTGCAGCAACTGTTCGAACTCGCCGGCAAACGCGGGTTCCGCATCGAAAGCGCCGAGTATGGGACAAAGGGCGCCGAAGCGGCGTTCGAAGACGCGGTCAGGCAGCTCAGCTTTGCCCTGAAGGAAGCCTACTACCGTGTGCAGGTGGGCCAACTGCGGCTGGCGCTGTCGGAGGAAAACCGAGATCGATTCGCGCGTATTCTCGAAGTCAATACGGTCCGCTTCAAAAAGGGCTTCATCGCGGAAGTCGACCTGATCCGTATTCGGCTGCAGGTAGTGGATTTTCAGTCCCAGGTGATTTCGGCGTTACAGGAAACGGAGGCGGCGCGCGCCGATTTGCGCCTGCTCCTGCATCTACCCGCCGCAACCAGGATGGAATTGACGACGGAGCTCGAATATCGACGTGTGGAGCCGGATTTGCCGACGCTGCAACGAGTGGCGATCGATCTACGACCCGATCTGCGGCAGAAACGATTGGCCCGTTCGCAACGGGCCGCGGAGCTGAAGCTCGCGCAGGCCTACCGGTATCCGGACATCACGATCGGCGCCGGCTATGCCATCCAAGGACCGCAGGGGCCCGACAACCAGCAGCAATTCGGACTGAGTCTCGGCATTCCGCTGCCATTGTTCAACCGCAATCAGGGCGGTATTGTGCAGGGAGAGGTGAACGTCTCGGCGGCCGAGGCCGACGTCCAGAAGGCGCTGATGGAAGTGGAAAATCAGGTGGATGTGGCCTATCGCACGTTGCTCCAGAGTCGGACGCTGGTGGAGGCCTATCAAAAGGGCATCCTCGACGATGCGCGTCAGACCTTCACCATTGTCGAGCGCGCCTATGAACGCGGCGGGGCCACGATTCTCGACCTGCTCGACGCGGCGCGCACAGCGCGCGCCATTCAGTTGAACTATTTGGAGTCGCTGTTTTCGTATCAACGGAACGTGCTGCAACTGGAACAAGCCATTGGGCGGGAGTTGGCGACGTGATGCATCGAACCGAATGGGCAAGTGCGCGCGCGCGCGGCGGCGCTCTCCTGTGTCTGTGCCTGGGGGCCCTGAGCCTTGTGGCCTGCAATCGAAACGACAGCGCGGGGTTGTCGGCCACCGGCGCCGCCGGCGAGGTGCCGGCTTCACCGACCGCGGAACTGACGAAGCGCATCGAAGTGTCCGAAGTCTCCTACACGACGGAACATCCCGCCCTCACGCTGTCCGGAAAAATCGCCTATGGAGACGATCGGTACTCCAAGATTTCCTCGCCGTTGGTGGGCCGGGCCGTCGAGGTACGTGTCCATTTGGGCGACCAAATCCACGCGGGCGACGTGTTGCTCGTCATCGACAGTCCGGAAATTACGTCGGTCTATTCGGACTACGTCAAGGAATCGAGCGACCTGGAGTTTTCGACGCGCGCCTATGAGCTTGCGAAGGATCTCTATGAAACGAAGGCGTTGCCGCAGAAAGATCTGAAGCAGGCGGAAAACGATTTGATCAAGGCGCGCGCGGAATTTCGGCGCGCGAAGGAGCGGCTGTTGTCGCTGCGCGTTCCGGCGGCCGAGTTGGAGAAGCCGTTGGCCCAGCAGCGGATCACCTCGCGGTTCGAACTCAAGAGCCCGTTGGACGGGACCGTGGTGGAACGGTCGGTGACGCCCGGCCAGTCGGTCGGGGGCGATCAAGACCAAGTGCTCTTCACGGTGGCGGACCTCGGCAAGCTCCAAGTCATCGCCGATCTGTTCGAGCGCGACCTGTCGCTGGTGAAGGTCAGCCAAATGGGCTCCGTCAACGTGGAGGCCTATCCAGGCGAAGACTTCACGGCGGTGATCGCGTCGGTCGGCGATCTGGTCGATCCGGTGACACGCACGATCAAAGTGCGCGCCTGGGTGACCAACGAGCAACATCGGTTGAAACCGGAAATGTTCGCGCGGTTGAAAATCGATGTCGGCGATATGGGGGCATTTCTGACGCTGCCGAAGGAAGCCGTCGTCGAAACGGACGGCAAGCATTTTGTGTATCTCCAGTCCGCCCCGGATCGGTTCGAACGGCGCGAGGTCAAAGTCGCCAACGTGTCGGCCGATCACGTGCGTATATTGGACGGGCTCGTGCCGGGTCAACGCGTCGTGACGAAGGGCGCCGTCTTGATCAAAGCGCACGAGAGCGGGCAGGGGTGATCATGCGCGGCGCGCGCTCCATGAGCGATCTGGGTGGCCCGCCCCTTCCGCTTGCCTCGCCTGTCCGGCCGAGTGCCCTATCGCTGCGCCTCACCCGGTCCGTGTCGTCTCTATGATCGCACGCATCGTCGGAGCCTCCCTCTCGCAACGTGTTCTGCTCTGCATCCTCGGCCTCGCGCTGCTGTTCGGCGGCCTCTACGCGTTTCATGTGCTCGACGTGGTCGCCTATCCGGATCCCTCTCCGCCGATGGTGGAAATCATTACGCAGTACCCAGGGTGGTCTGCGCAGGAGATCGAGCGGCAAATCACCGTTCCGCTGGAGGTCGCGCTCAACGGAATGCCGGGGCTGACGGATATTCGTTCGCTCTCGATCTTCGGGTTGAGCGACATCAAGGTGTATTTCGACTTTTCGACGCAGTATTTTTTCGACCGCCAGGAAGTCATCAATCGTCTCTCCACCGTCACCCTCCCGACGGGCGCCCAGCCGGCGCTGTCGCCCTGGTGGGCCATCGCCGAGATCTATCGGTACCAGTTGAAGGGCGGCGACGGGGTTTCGCTGACGGAGCTGAAGACGATTCAGGACTGGGTCTTGCGCCGCGAATTTCGACGCGTGCCGGGTGTGGTGGACGTCACCGCGTTCGGCGGCACCACGAAGCAATACCATGTCGATGTCGATCCCGGAAAACTGCTCAGTTACGGCATCAATCTCTCGCAGGTGCTGACCGCCATCACGAACAGCAATGCGAACGTAGGCGGGAACTACCTGACCGTCGGCGGACAGAATTTCAACGTCCGCGGCGTCGGATTGATCGACAGTCTCGACGACATTCAAAACATCGTCGTGACCGAAAAAAACGGCACCCCGATTTTTGTCCGGAGTCTGGGCAACGTCAGCGTCGGACACCAGGTGCGTTTGGGCAAGGTCGGCATGGACGAGCAGGACGACGTGGTCGAGGGCGTCGTGCTGCTGCAGCGCGGGTATAAGGCGCTGTCCGTGCTCGAAGCCGTGAAGGAGAAGGTCGCCGAGCTGAACACCTGGAAGTTGCCGGCGGGCATCAAGATCGAAACGTTCTACGACCGCACCCTGCTCATCAATACGACCATCCACACCGTCACCGACATTTTGTTGAGCGGCATGGCGTTGGTGTTCGTGCTGCTGTACGTATTCCTCGGGAATTTACGCGCGGCCCTCATCGTGGCCCTGACGATTCCGCTGTCGCTGCTGTTCACCTTCAGCATGATGGTGCTGATGGGCCAGTCGGCCAACCTGATTTCGCTGGGCTCCATCGACTTCGGCATTATCGTGGACGCCACGTTGATCATGGTCGAGAGCATCTTCTTTCACCTGGCGCATGAACAGCGTCCGGGCGTCACGGTGCCGCAGCATGTGGTGCGCGCGGCGCAACAGGTCGGGCGCCCGATTTTTTATTCCACAGCGATCATCGTCGTGGCATTCATTCCGTTGTTCACGATGCAGGGGGTGCCGGGAAAGATCTTCGCGCCCATGTCGATCACCTACGCGTTCGCTCTCTGCGGCGCGTTGCTGATGGCGTTCACCCTGGCCCCCGTCTTGTGCACGTTGTTGCTGCGTGCGCCGGTGCGCGAGGATGAAACCTGGCTGGTGCGGACCATCCGCCGGGTCTACACGAGTCTGCTCGAAGGTGTATTGCGACGTCCGACACGCACGATCGCCTTTGTCGTGGTTTTGCTGATCTCGTCCGTCGGGGCGTTGCAGTTCCTCGGCGGCGAATTTATGCCGGCGCTGGAGGAGGGCAATCTGTGGGTGCGCGCGACGATGCCGGTCGACATCGCCTTCGATCAAGCGGCGAAGATTTCCGGCGACATTCGGCGGATGTTTCGACAATCGCCCGAAGTGACGACGGTGGTCTCGCAACTCGGCCGTCCCGACGACGGCACGGATCCGACCAGCTTTTTCAACGCGGAGTTTCTTGCGAACCTGAAGCCGCAAAAGGACTGGCGCCCGGGATTGAGCAAGGACGACCTGATCGCCGAAATCGAAGGGCGGCTCCACAGCATCCCCGGCGTGATCTTCAATTTCTCGCAGGTGATCCAGGACAACGTCGAAGAGGCGATGTCGGGCGTGAAGGGCGAAAACTCCATCAAGGTCTTCGGGCCGGATCTCAAAGTCATGGAAGAAAAGGCCGTGGAGATCGAGCGGGTCATGCAGACGGTGCCCGGCGTCAAAGATCTGGGCATCTTCCGCCTGTTGGGCCAGCCGAACCTCATCATTCAGATCGACCGCGAGGCCAGCGCGCGGTACGGCTTGCAGGTGGCGGACGTCAATGCGGTCGTGCAGGCCGCCATCGGCGGGCAGGCGGTGACGCAGGTGTTCGAAGGGGAGCGGCTCTTTGATCTCGTCGTCCGGTTCCTCCCCGAGTATCGTCGCGACATGGAGAGCATCGGCAATATCCAGGTGAGCACTCCGGACGGCGCGCGGATTCCGCTCAAACAGATCGCCACGTTGAAGACGGAGACGGGGGCGTTCATCATCTATCGCGAGAACAACGGTCGGTACATCCCGATCAAGTTCAGCGTGCGCGACCGCGATCTGGCCAGTACGGTGCAGGAAGCCCAAGCGAAGATTGCGGCGCAGGTGCAGCTGCCCGAGCGCTACCATTTGGAGTGGGCGGGCCAGTATGATCAATTGCGGGAGGAGCAGCGTCGATTGGCCGTCATCGTGCCGGTGAGTCTGGCGCTGATCTGGTTCCTGCTCTACACCGCCTTCGGGTCGGCGGTGAACGCGACGCTGGTGTTGGTCGCTGTGCCGTTCGCCCTGATCGGCGGCGTTCTGACCCTGGTGTTTACAGGGACGCACTTCAGCATCTCGGCGGCCGTCGGCGTCATTTCCACGCTCGGCGTCGCGATCCTCGGTGGGGTACTGCTGATCTCGCGGATCGAACAGTTGCGGGATGCCGGACAGAGTTTGGAAGCCGCCGTCGTGATGGGAGCGGAAAATCAACTACGCCCCATTTTGATGGCAACGTTGGGCGCGGCCATCGGGTTGTTTCCCGCCGCCATCGCGACCGGGATCGGCTCGCAGGCGCAGCAGCCGCTGGCGCGGGTGGTCGTGGGCGGCATGGTGTCCGCCGCCGCGTTGATCTTGATTGTGTTGCCCGTGCTGTATCAAAGTGTGCATCGTCGGTTTCCACGCGCAGAGGGACAGCCGGCGGGCAACGCACCTGCCGATGCCCACGTGATCCAGGTCGGGGGGCATCCAGGGGCAGCCTAGGTCGTTGACGTATGGAGTGGGAGTATGAGGAGTTGTGGAATGAAGCGTTTGCTGGCCGATAGAGGGACGATGAACGGGATCCTCGGACTGGCGCTCGCGCTCGGTCTTGGGCTGCTCGCAGCGTCCGGGGTGTGGGCACAGACGTCGGATGTGACGCCCAATCAATCCGATCAACCGTACGGATTTGAGCGTCCACCGAGCGCCGACGGCTCCATGGGAACGACGGTCCTGCCGAACGATCAGCCCCTGACGGACGAGGAGCTCAAGCGCGCCGAAGCGCTCGTGCCCTTGCTCGACGGCAAGCAGGAGTATTGGGCGATGGGCGAGTTCGTGCATCTGGGCCCAGGGGTTGTGCCGGTGCTGGTGAAGGCCTTGAGCATGCCGGGCCCGCGTATTCGGTACAACGCGATCGAAACCGTGTCCATCTTGAAGGCGTCGGCGGCCGTGCCGGCGCTGTTGGAGACGGCGCAGCAGGCGAACGAGATGCCGCGTATTCGCGAGCATGCCCTGCGCGTGGCGGTGCGCCTCGATCCGTTGCGGACCGTGCCGGCGATTCAAGCCATGGTCACGGATCAACACGACAGCATCCGCAAGGTGGCCGCCTTCGAGGCGCGGTATGTGCGGCATCGTGATGTCGTGCCGTCGCTGATCGGGCTGCTGACCGATCCCGAACGCTACGTGGCCATTTCGGCACTACAGTCCTTGTGGTTGCTGACGCGGCACGAGACGGAGATGCACAATTGGGACAATTCCTCGAAGCAGGATCGCGACGAGTGGACGCAGGAGTGGCAGGAATGGTGGGAGTCGGTGAAGGACTCCTTCGAAATGCCGCCACCACGGTCGCCGCGTGCGAAATTTTCTTAGATCATCTGACGTAGAGAGAAGACCGGCCGGCCTGTGCCGGTGCGACGGAGTACGACGATGGCCCTGTTGCCGATCACAAAATTGGGAAATCCGCTGCTGCGCAAACGATCCGAGCCGGTGCCGGTCGCCGAGATCCGCACCCCGGCGTTCCAGCAACTCATCGACGACATGTTCGAGACGATGGACGACGCCAACGGCATCGGGTTGGCCGCGCCGCAGGTCGGTCGCTCGATCCAACTGTTGGTGATGGCCTGCGAGGGCGAGGGCGGCTTTCCGACGACGGTGCTGATCAACCCGAAGATCGTCTTCTACGGTTCCGAAATGAGCGACTTCTGGGAGGGCTGCCTAAGCGTGGACAACCTGCGCGGCAAGGTGACACGCCCCTCGTCGGTGCGCGTGCAGGGACTCGACCGTCTCGGAGCACCGGTGGACATCGAAGCGCAAGGCCTGTATGCCACCTGCATTCAGCACGAAATGGATCATCTGATCGGCAAGGTCTTCATCGACCGGATGACCGACTTGACGACGCTCGCTCATTTGGACGAATTCGCCAAGTATTGGCAGAAGGACGGGGAGGAAGTAGTCTGATCATCCTGCCCAGCCTTCAGGGTTGTTTCCTCTCATGTCGTGTCACGACCGTATCGGCCGGTGCGGGGCGTATAGCCATCCTCCTGACGAGCCGCCTTGTCTAAGCCTGCTGCCGCATCGAGACATCCGCTCCTTCGTATCCTCACGTTTCTCGCCCCCTATCGCTGGTTGTTCCTCGGCAGTTTGTTCAGTTCCGCGTTGGCGACCGCGCTGGAATTAGTCCCGCCTTGGGTCTTGAAGCAGATCATCGACGATGCGATCACGCCGGGCATTCCGACGCTGTTGCCGGGGTTAATGGCGACGTACCTCGGCGCGCATGTGCTGCGCGCGGCGCTCAGTTCGCTCGTGTTGCGTGTGGCGAATAAGGTCGAGAAACGGGTCATTCACGATCTTCGTGTGGCCGTCTACAGCGCCGTGCAACGGCAGTCGTTGAAGTATTTCGAGCAGCGGTCGACCGGCGATATTCTTTCGCGCCTCACGAGCGACACGAATCAAGTCGAAGAATTTTTTATCGACGGCTTGGAGTCGTTGATCACGGCGTCGCTCACGCTGATCGGCATTTCGGTCGTCCTCTGGTCGATCAACGGCACGTTACTGGCGCTGGCGTTGATCCCGATTCCATTTCTGATCGCGGCCAACCTTGCGTTTACGCATCGTGTGCGTGGCCTGTACCGCATCATCCGTCAACATTCCGCCGACATGACGTCGCATGTGCAGGACGTGTTGGGCGGTATTCGCGACGTGATCGGCTTCAATCGTCAGGGCTACGAGCGGGCGCGCTTCGAGCGTGTCAGCGAGGAATATCGGGCCTCGGCGCTTCGCGCCAATCTGCTCTGGTCGCGCTTTGGTCCCGGCATGGGCCTGTTGGGCACGGCCGGCACGATGCTCATTCTCTGGTACGGCGCGCAGGAAGTCATGCGGGGCTCGCTGTCGTTGGGCGAGTTGGTCATGTTTTTGAACTACCTCGCGCTGTTTTATGCGCCGATCAACCAGCTCAATTCCGTGAACAACATGTTGCAGCAATCGTTGGCGGCGAGCGTGCGTCTGGTGGAAGTGTTGGATGCGCAGCCGGACGTGGCCGATGCGCCTGGCGTGACGGCGCCGTCCACACGTATCGACGGGCGCGTCACGTTCGAACGCGTCGCCTTTCGATATCGCCAGGATGTGCCCGCCTTAACGGACTTCTCGCTCGACATTGCGCCGGGTGAACATGTCGCGTTGGTTGGGCCCAGCGGTGCCGGAAAAACGACGGTGGTAAAGGTGCTGCTGCGTTACTACGACGTAGAGTCCGGCACGATTCGCTTGGACGGAACCAGTACGAAGCAACTGCCATTGGAATTTTTACGGCGACAAATTGGACTCGTGCAGCAAGAGCCGTTTCTCTTCAACGGGACCATCCGCGAAAATTTGGCGTACGGCGACCCGTCGGCCGATCTCGCGGCGCTCCAAGCGGCGGCGCGCGCGGCGCAAGCGGAGGATTTTATCGCGCGATTGCCGGAAGGGTACGACACGGCCATCGGCGAGCGCGGCGTGCGCCTCTCCGTCGGACAAAAACAACGGTTGGCCATGGCGCGGGTGCTGCTCAAAAATCCGCCGGTGATTATTTTCGACGAGGCGACCAGCAATCTCGATCCCGAGACCGAACGCCAAGTGCACGAATCATTGCGCGCGCTGATGGTCGGCCGTACGACCTTGGTGATCGCGCATCGCCTCTCCACGCTGCAGGACATGGATCGAATCGTCGTGGTGGATCAGGGACGATTGATCGAGTCCGGCACGCATCAGGAACTCCTCGCGCGCTCCGGCGTCTACGCGACGCTCTACCATTCCCAATTTCGTGTGTGACGAACTCGGTCGTCGACCGTGCGCACCCGCACCCGATTGCGGATCGCGGAGCGAGCCTTGTATGATGGCCGGACGGAGGCCGTTCCATGGTGTTGATCTACGAAAACGAACCGCTCGATCACGAAAAAGCCGGTGGGCACTGGTATCACGTCTGTCTCGGACGTGTGGAAACGACGGCGTTGGGGGTGCCGCCGCAGGATAAACCCTACGAATGTCCGCGCTGCGGTGTGGAGCTGGAGGTCGACGACTTCTGGTACGCCCAGATGAAGGGATCGGTGTAGGCGTGCCGTCGAGCGTGGGGCGAAAGATGGTCGGGGTGCAACGCGGGCTGATGATGCTCTGCGGAACCTGCTACGACCTGGTGGTGGCGGAACATCTCGTGAACGAGAAAAACTTTGTGGATAAGTACGAAGAGATGTTCGATACGATCTGCCTCGGCTGTATGGATATCAATCGTCCCCTGATCGACGACATGTTAGGCAGTTCCGAATAACTTCGCACTCAGCACTCAGCACTCAGCACTCAGCACTCAGCACTCAGCACTCAGCACTCAGCACTCAGCACATCTTCCCCTTACTTACATTCCTTCCCGTCAAAGATCCGGCAGGTCGAGTCGCCGGAGGCGAGTTTCCAGCGCTTCAATAGGGGCGGCTTATCGCCGCGTGTTTCCACCACCAAGTCGATCAATCCGGAGATCGGCAACTTCTCCAAGTGCGGCTTGGCTTCCGGCGGCACTTCGATGCCGATGACCGCGCCGCTGTTGGCGATCACGATAAACCCTTGCTCAACGTCCACCTTCAGGAGTGGGCTGTAGTAGCTACGTGTCTCGGCGGATGCGGGCGATGCGACGGCTATGGCGAGCAGACCGATTCCAGCGCAGAGTCCCAATCGAGTGCCGTACGATGCCGCCATAGTGCCTCCGTGGTGATGAGTCGTGGCGCATTCTGCCACGAGTATCGAACGAAACCAAGCCCGACGAGGCATGGACGGGAATCACTCAGCGGAGCGACGCGAGAGACTGCGGTCGATACGTAGGACGCGACAATTACTCGACGGTGAGCGGCAAGGGCTGCACGGCGTGGTCGCGGATGGAGTAGAGCTTCACATCCGGGCGATCCGGCTGCTGGAGCGAGATCAGGAGATAGGCGGGGAGCGGTAGGTTGAACTTCGGCCAGTTCTCTTCCCATTCGCTGGCGATCTTGATGTCGGTGACCGACGGGCGCGCGGGATCGTGCGGGTGCGAGTGGTAGACGACCTGCAGTTCCAGGCCCTGCTTGCGCATGTCCTTCACCGCTTTGAACATGTCCTGCGAGTCCATCACGAAGGCAATTTCCGCGCGTTCTTCCGGCGAGAGGGCGCCCAAGTGCGAGAGCTTCGCGTCGTCGAACGAGGCGGCCTGGATGGCGCCTTCGAGCGCCACGACATTGGTGATGCGGTAGACGTGCGACACGACGCCGTTGGTGCCCGCGAGGAACCCGCAGCACTCGTGCGGGGCCAACTCGCGCGCATGCGCGATCAGTTGCTCGACGATGGGATGGGGCATACGGAGAGCGGACACGTCAGAGCCCACAGGCCACGACATAGTCGCCGCTCAGGTCCTTGATGCGCGCCTGTGGACTGCAGAGCGGGCAGGCAGGATCCTTCGGGCGGCTCACGCGGCGGAACTTCATGTCCAGCGCATCGTAGATCAGCAGCTTGTCGGCCATCGTGTCGCCGAGGCCGAGAATTTCTTTGATCGCTTCAGTCGCCTGGAGAATCCCCATCGTTCCGGCCAACACGCCGAGCACACCGGCCTCTTGGCAACTCGGGACCAAGCCGGGCGGCGGCGGTTCGGGATACAAGCAGCGGTAGCAGGGATACCCCTCATGCGGTTTGATCGTCGTGAGCTGGCCTTCGAAACGGAACATACTCGCGGAGACCAAGGTCTTCTTCGCGAAGTAGCAGGCGTCGTTCACGAGAAAACGCGTTGAAAAATTGTCCGACCCGTCCAGCACGACGTCGAATTGCGAGACGATCCCTAAAATATTGTCGGCGTCCACGAGCTGATGGAACGTTTTCACCGTGATGTCGGGATTGATCGCAGTCAGCGTCTGCTTGCCGGATTCGACCTTCGGTTTTCCGAGCGTGGCGGTCGAGTGCAGGACTTGGCGCTGGAGATTCGAGAGGTCGACGACGTCGCCGTCCACGAGGCCGATGGTGCCGATACCCGCCGCCGCCAGGTAGAGCGCGGCAGGAGAGCCCAGGCCGCCGGCGCCGATGAGCAGGACCTTCGCCTGGGCCAGCTTCATCTGTCCCTTGCCGCCCACTTCCTTCAGGATGATGTGGCGGCTATATCGTTGTTGCTGCTCGTCGGTGAATTGCATGGGTCGGGTCGTCTTATTCCTCGGTCTCTTCTTCCGTCGTCTTGCTTAGGATGCCGTCTTCCGTCTAACTTCTTACGTCTTCCGCTTTTCGGCTTCCGTTTCCGTCTTTCGTCTACCGTCTCACGTCTTGTTTACTCGACGACGTTTAATTCAATCGGATCGACGAGCACGCCTTTTTGACGCAGGCCCGCGATGGCGCGTTCGATCTCGTCGACTTCCCCACTGAGTTCCACGTCGATCCAGCCGATGGTTTCGCGCACGTCCGCCCGTCGCACGTTCGTGACGATGCGGTAGTCGCGCCCCAACTGGTAGAGCACGGGATCCTTCACCTTGTCTTCGGGCACACGAATGTGAAAGCGCAGGCTCGCCATGGTTACCCTCCCGCGATGGCCGGCACGATGGACATCTCGTCGCCGTCCTTCAGGCTGGTCTCTTTCCCGCTCAAAAAGCGGATGTCCTCTTCATTCACGTAGATGTTTACGAAGCGGCGTAACTCGCCCTTATCGTCGCACAGCCGGTCCTTGATGCCGGGGTGCGCCACATTCAACGTCTCGATCATGTCCGCCACGGTGGCGGCGCTGGCCTGCACTTCGCCCTGACCTTTCGTCAGCGGACGGAGCGGCGTGGGAATCCGAACGGTAATCATGCCTGGTCACCTTGTTTGCCGACGTTAAACGTTTTGTGGAAACTCGTGAGGCTCGGCGCGATACGCACGGGGCGTCCCACCGCATCCAACACGGCTTCCTGCGTCTTGAGGCCGTTGCCTGTGATGTAGGCGACGGTCACATCCTGCTTCTTGATCTGGCCCTGCTTCACCATCTTTTTCAGCACGCCGATGGTCACGCCGCCCGCGGTTTCGGCGAAGATGCCTTCGGTCTGCGCCAAGAGCTTAATGCCGTCCACCACTTCCTCGTCGGACACCATGTCCATGGCGCCGCCGCTTTCGGCTGTGGTCTTGAGCGCGTAGTAGCCGTCCGCCGGATTGCCGATGGCGAGCGACTTCGCGATGGTCTTCGGCTTCACGGGTTTGAAGAAGTCGCGGCCCGCTTTAAACGCGGTCGAGATCGGCGAGCAGCCTTCGGCTTGCGCGCCGTTGATCTTCGTCTTGACTTCGTCGATGAGGCCGACGGCCTTCATCTCGTTCATACCCTTCCAGATTTTCGTCAGCAACGAGCCGGAGGCCATGGGAATGACGGCTTGATCCGGCGTGCGCCAGCCCAACTGCTCCACCGTTTCGTACGCCAACGTCTTCGAGCCTTCGGCGTAATACGGGCGGATGTTGATGTTGACGAAGGCCCAGCCATGTTCGCCGGCGATTTCGCTGCAGAGCCGGTTCACGTCGTCGTAGTTGCCCTCGACCTCGACCACGTTCGGGCGATAGATCAAATTCCCGAGCACCTTCGCCGCTTCGAGGTCGCCGGGAATAAACACGTAACACTGCAAGTGTGCCGCCGCCGCATGGGCCGCGACCGAGTTGGCTAGGTTGCCGGTGGAGGCGCAGGCGACGGTTTCGAAGCCGAGCTCGCGCGCGCGCGTGAGCGCCACGGCCACCACACGATCCTTGAACGAGAGGGTGGGGTGATTCACCGTGTCGTTCTTGATGTAGAGCTCGTCGATACCGAGATAGTCGCCGAGATTTTTTGCGCGCACCATCGGCGTCATGCCTGCATGGGGGCCCACCAAGTTGGTGCCTTCGACCGGCAGCAGGTCGATGTAGCGCCACATGCTCATTGGGCCCGCTTCGATCTTTTTGCGGGAGATCTCGCGGCGGATTTCCTCGTAGTTGTATTTCACTTCCAGCGGGCCGAAGCACATCTCGCAGACATGGATGGCCTTCGCCGGATATTCACTTCCGCATTCTCGACAGACTAACGCGCGAATCTTCGCCATGGTACGCCTCGTTCTCCCTCTTGCGTGATGCTATACGGACGGTACGGCAACGGTGCCGGGCGTCCGCAGCTCACAGGTCTCCGGATCGTGATCGAATAATTCCGTGATCGTCGGCTGATCGCCGCAGATATCGCAGTTCGCGCGCCGCTTGCAGCGAATCTCGCGGAACAGCCCCTTCTTGGCATCGTAGTCCAGCATCCGGTCGGTCAGGGGGCGGCCGATGCCCAACACCAACTTTAACGCTTCGGTGGCTTGCAACGTCCCGATGACGCCGGCCAACACGCCGATGACGCCCGCTTCCTGGCAGCTCGGGACGAGGCCGCTCGGCGGCGGATTTTTGAAGACGCACCGATAACAGGCCGACTTCTTCGGGACGATCGTCGTGATGCGGCCTTCGAACCGCAAAATACCGCCGTGGATGAGCGGCTTGTTCGCCAACACGCAAGCATCGTTGATCAAAAACTTGCCGGCGAAATTGTCGACGCCGTCGATTACCACGTCGAAGTCTTTCAGAATGCCCAGCGCGTTGTGCGCCATCAACCGCTCCCGAAACGTGACGACCTTTACGTCCGGATTCAGCGAGTGGATCTTCTCTTCGGCCGATTGCACTTTCGGGCGGCCGACGTCGGTCGTGTGGTGAATGACCTGCCGCTGCAAGTTGGACAGGTCGACCACATCTGCATCGATCAAACCGATGGTGCCGACACCCGCCGCGGCCAAATAGAGGGCGGCCGGGGAGCCGAGGCCGCCGGCGCCCACGATCAGGATGCGGGCTTGCCCGATTTTTTTCTGGCCCTTGCCGCCGACTTCCGGCAGCAAGATGTGGCGGCTGTAGCGTGTGATCTGTTCGTCGGTAAATGACATAACGTAAGACGGTCTGAGTTGTGTCTCTGCAAATACCGGTGCGTCGTCGAGTGCGCCCGCCGTTCGCTTGCCGCGAAGGGCGCCGACTCGCGTGCGCCGCCTGCTAAATGTTGAAGTACTTTTCGATGCTGATGTACCGCTCGCCCGTATCGCAGAGGATTGTGACGACGTTGTGGCCCGGTCCGAGTTCGCGCGCCACCTTTTGCGCGGCGCAGACGTTCGCGCCGGACGAAATGCCGACGAGCAGCCCTTCTTTTTTCGCCAGCAGCTTCGACGTTTGATAGGCCTCTTCGTCCGTGACGGTGATGACGCGGTCGAGGATCGTCCGATTCAAGACTTTCGGCACAAAACCCGCGCCGATCCCTTGAATCTTGTGCGGGCCGGGATCTCCGCCCGACAACACGGGGGAGCCCGCCGGTTCGACGGCGACGACCGCGATCTTCGGATTCCGTTCCTTGAACACTTCGCCCACGCCGGTGATCGTTCCGCCGGTGCCGACCGCCGCTACAAACGCGTCGATCTTCCCGTCCAGCGCATCCCAAATTTCCGGTGCGGTGGTGCGGCGGTGCATCGCCGGGTTGGCCGGGTTCGAAAATTGGTCCGGCATAAAGTACGACGGATTCTGCGCCAGGATCGACTCGGCTTCTTTGATCGACCCACGCATACCTTCCCAGGCTGCGGTCAACACGAGTTGCGCGCCGTAGGACGACAGGAGGCTCGCGCGCTCCATACTCATACTTTCCGGCATGACGAGGATCAGTTTGTAGCCACGCACGGCCGCGACCAACGCGAGCCCGATGCCGGTATTGCCGCTGGTCGGTTCCACGATCGTGGCGCCCGGCTTGAGCCGTCCGGTGCGCTCCGCCTCGTCGATCATGTTCAAGCAGACGCGGTCCTTGATGCTGCCGCCTGGATTAAACGACTCGACCTTGGCGTAGATCGTGGCCGTCGTCGAATCGCAGAGGCGATTCAACCGCACCAGCGGCGTATTCGTAATCAACTCGGTGATCTGCGCATGGGCCGTGGGTTTGGCCGTTGCCGACCCGCCGCCCATATAAAACAAAAATTCGAGGTGATCGCCCTCTTTGATCGGCGTTGCCCCGAGCTGTTCCCGGTCGATCATCGTCTCGTTTAATTCGACCGCGACCATGCGGGGCTCGATGTTCTTGGCTTTCAGCACATCGAGGACCGTTGCGCCCTCAACCGCCTCCGCCTTCCCGTTGATCTTAATTTGCATGAAGTCTCCGAACTTCGCAGAAAGAAAGAAGAATCCTGGGACGTTACCAAACGGCATTTGCCGCTGTCAAGGCAACGTGCCGAGACACAGCGTCCAGCGCGCTTGCCTTGACAAGCGCGGCACCGACGCACCAGTATGCCGAACTTTGCGGGGGCGAGTCTATGTGGAAGCAGAATTTTCTTTTTCGTGCACAAGAAGATCGTCCGCTGAAGGAAACCGAGGCGGAAGTGTTTCACGATGCCGATCCGGCTTTGGACAGCGCCGGCATGCAGATGGAACGGTACCTGTCGGTGTGGGTACAGGGCGACGGCGACGACCAGCCGACGAGCTACACGAATGTCTACGCGCGGACGGCGACGCTCGATGCGCGGACGCGCGTGGGATTTTTGCAGCCGATCCAGGGACGGACGCACCAGATCCGCCAGATGATGACAGTCGGTCAGCGTGCCTACGTCCGCGACTGGTTGACGAAGGCGTCGCCGCAAGCCTGGGCCGAGGCCGAGGACCATTTTAAGGAACTGTTCGACTGACCTGCGTGGCGCGCGTGTCCGATTCCTGCCCTGTTGTCATACGCACGTGTTGCTACAGATTTATCTGGATCGTGCTGACGGTCGCGGTATTGGTCGGTCCCGGGTGTGTTCCGGATCGGAGTTGGGCGCAACACGACATGTATTTTGCGCCGGACGATCGGCCGGGCGAGGCGCTCGTGGCCTTGTTGGCGGAGGCGCATCGTTCGATTTTTGTCGCCATGTACGGACTGACGTTTCCGCCCGCCGTGCAGGCCTTGTCGGCGGCACGGAAGCGTGGAATCGACGTGCGGGTGTTGACCGACCGCGAGCGACTGAACGATCCGAAGCAGGCGCGCGCCGTCGAAATTTTGCGTGGCCTCGGCATTCCCGTGCGGATCAATCGACACGAACACTTGATGCACCTAAAAATGGTCGTGATCGACGGGCGTCTGAATGCCAGCGGGTCGATGAATTTTACGGCGAGCGGTGACCATTATAATGACGAGCGGTTGGATGTGTTTCGTGACGTCGCCAGCAGCGAACGGGCGGCGCAGCAGTTTTTGCGGCTTTGGAACGATCAGGAGCGGACGGTCGATCTGCGCGAGGTCGGCGCGAGCCGGTAATTGTTCATGAGCGACGGGCAACGAACACAGCGGCAGATGACCGGCGCAGACGAAACGACCGACGTGATCATCGTCGGCGCGGGTGGCGGCGGTGCGGTCTTGGGCCTCACGCTGGCACAACGCGGCATTCCCTCCATCGTGCTGGAGCGGGCGGACGGTCCGCCAAGCGGCCTGCGCGGAGAAATTCTCCAACCCAACGGTCAGCGAATCTTGGATCAACTCGGTGTGCTCGGCGCCTTAGCGACGAACAGTGTGCGCGAAGTGCATCGGTTTCATTTCCATCGCGCGGGCGGCGAGCGCCTCTGTACGATCAACTACGGGGAATTACCGCCTCCATACAATCGCGCACTGGTAACGCTACCCAACGTCGCGCATCACGGCATCGTTCGCGCGCTGCAGCAGGCGAATCCGCAGGGACTGCGGTACGGCACGACCGTCACGGAATTATTACGAAGCGAGGCGGCGCCGCACGGCGTGGAAGGAGTGGTCGCAGAGACGGAAGGGCGCCGGTATCGTCTGCGCGCCAAACTCGTCGTCGGTGCGGACGGCGCCTTTTCGAAGGTGCGCGAGGCGCTCGGTATTCCTGCCGATCTCCATTTGTATCCGCAAGGCTATCTGATCGCCATCGTGCCGAACGTCAGCGACATGACGGACGCGCGGTACTTTGTCGGACATCGGCAAATCTTGGGACTGTTTCCGGCTGCCGAGGGACAGGCCTACGTATTTTATATGATCAAGGCGGGTACGTACGATCAGGTGAAGGCGGCGGGGATCGATGCGCTCAAGGCGCAGTGGCGTGCCATCGACCCGCAGATCGGACCCATCGCCGACCGGTTGGAGAGTTGGACCCAGACGGGGTATATGCCTACGGGGCGCGTGCGCACGCCGCGTTGGGCGACGGATGGTGCAGTGCTGATCGGCGATGCGGCGCACGCGATGAACCCCCATGCGTCGCAGGGTCGAATGCAGGCCATGGCCGATGCGATGGCCTTGGCGGAGATCATCGAAACCTGCCGCGCGCAGGACCGGTGGGACACAGAGGCGCTGAGCGCGTTTGAGCGGCTGCGGCGTCCGCAGGTCGATATGTTGCAGCGGTTGGCGGACGAGCAGGTGCTCTTTTGGAACACGGGCAATCCGCTCGTTGCATATCTCCGCGACCGCGTGTTCCGCACGCTCGACCGCAACGCTCGGCTGCGGTATCGCATGTTGATGACCACGGCCGGCTGGCGCGCGACGCGGCCGTTCGGGTACCTTGATCGTTTGATGGCCGCGGGGTTGGTGCCCGACGTGCGGGCCGAGCATATCGAGAAGGAGTGGGCGACATGAACCGATCCCGCATCGTGGACGAGCTTTCGGCCTCCGTACAACATCTCGTGCAGACGGCCACGAAGAAAGCGGGCACGATACTCGGCCCGGCGTTGGAAGGGATCTACCTCTACGGCAGCGCGGTGCGGGGCGAATATCTCGAGGGCCGGTCGAATGTGAATCTGTTGCTGGTCCTTACCGAGGTCACCGGCGAGCGGATGCGCACGCTGGCGCCGCTGGCTGCGGCCTGGCGGAAGGATCAGGTTGCCGCCTTGATCGTCGGACTCGATGAACTGGCCCAGTGGCCCACGACGTTTCCTATCGAAACCAGCGAAGTCGCCGAAGACCGTGTGTTGCTTGCGGGCCGCGATTCGCTTGCGACGCTTCGCCCCGACACCGATCACCTAGCGCAGGCGCTCGTGCGCGAAAGCCGCGCGATCGTCGTGCGGCTTCGCCAGCGGTATATCGAAGGCGGCGCGAGTACGGAAACGGCCATGATTTTGATCGCGCTCTCCGTCGCGTCGCTTGGCGCGGTGGCGCGGACGGCGCTTCGTTTGTGGGACGAACCGTCGCAGCCGACGACGGAAGCGGCGTTGACGCGTGTCGCCGCGCGTTTGGGCCTCGACCCAATACCATATACAGAAGGCTGGGCGGTGCGCTGCGGCCGTCTTGGCCCGGGACAATTGGAAATTCCACGCCTGTTCGATCGGTACCTCGGCGGGCTCGTGGCCTTTGCCGATGCGATGGCCAAGGGTGCTGCTGTGCAGGTGACGCGATAACCGCGTCAGGCACTCGATCCAAGACTATGCGTAAGGCGATAACAAAGTCTGTCGGCGGCACTGTGCATGTGTGCCATCGCCCTCTGTCGTTCTGTGCGTTCGCACTGTGCCTGTTCAGCCTGCTTCTATCTGCACCCTTTGTCGGGATCGTTGCCGATGTCGCCCATGCCGATGAACGGCCGGAGCGAGGACAGCGCCCGAAGTTGCCGGAGCCGCTTGGGTATGTGAGCGACCACGGCAATGTCGTCGATACCGATTGGCGCGCGCGTATTCGGTCCGTCTGCCAAGACCTCGAGCGCAAGACGGGTGTGGAGATGGTCGTAGTCACCGTGCCGTCGCTCGCGCCGTTCGCCAACGCGCAGCGGTATGCGGAAACCCTCTACGGCAATTGGAAGATCGGCAGCGCCTCGTACGAATACGGTGTGATGGTGTTGCTGTCCGTGCAGGAGCGGCAGGGCGCGTTGATGGTCGGCAAACGGATGGTGCCGATCGTGACCGACGAGGTCGTGAAACAAATTTGGTCGGATGCGTTGGAAAGTTCGTTACGCACCGGACACTTCTCGGAAGGGCTCTACCAAACGGTCGTCCGCATCGCGGCCATTTCGCAGGATATTCGTGTCGGTCCGCCGCAACGCACCCACATGCGCGGTGTAGGCACCATCATCACCATTCTCACCATCATCGCGGCGATTATCGCCTTTTGGGGCATCAGTCGCCCCGACCTCAGACATCCGTTCGCAAAAATTCGCCGCGGAATGTTTTGGTCGAGCGGCCAAGGCGGCATGGGCGGCTCCTTCGGCGGCTTCGGCGGCACCACCGGCAAAGACGAACTCTCGTAACATTCCCGCTTCCGCACTCAATTTTGTTTGCGGTGTCTTTCAATGCGGTATCGCTGCACAGCCGTTTGACCCCCTGGGGGCGGATTGTTACAATGCCGCCGGTTTTGCGGGATCGAGGGGCGACCTACCACGCTGTCGGTTACCACGGAGCGCGACGTCTTCATGCATCGGGTGCTGGTCCTGCATGGCCCGAATTTAAACTTGCTGGGTTCGCGCGAGCCCTCGGTCTACGGGGTGACGGACCTGCGCGCCATCAACGCGAGGTTGACGCAGGTCGCCGCTGAGCATCGGGCGACGGTCGAGTGCCGTCAGTCGAATGTGGAAGGCGAGTTGGTCACCTGGATCCAGGAAGCGCGGTCGTCATTCGATGGGATCGTGATCAATCCCGCGGCCTATACGCACACGAGTGTGGCAATCCGCGATGCGATTGCCGCGGTCGCGGTGCCGACGGTGGAAGTGCACCTGTCGAACATCCATCAGCGCGAGGCCTTCCGACACCATTCGTATGTTGCGGGTGTGGCGCTGGGGCAGGTGGCGGGGTTCGGCGCGGAAAGTTACGTATTAGGATTGAAGGGGTTGCTCGCGCATCTTGGTGGGCAATCGGGGAAAGTCGGTCTCCGGGCAACTGCCGCTGCAGGGCGACGCACCGGCGCGTCGCGTGCCAAATCCGCTCGTCCACGTCGTCGCCGTGCGGGCTGAGTGTGCGAAGGAAGTACGCAGATTTTTTGTGCGGGAGTGAATGAAGGGGAGTACGTCACGTGATTTCGACCGCTGATTTTCGGAACGGGGTGCGTTTACAAGTGGACGGGCAGCCGTTTTATATCGTCGAGTTTCAACATGTGAAGCCCGGTAAAGGCGGCGCGTTCGTGCGCACCAAATTGAAAAGCTACATCACCGGCAACGTGCTGGACCGCACCTTCCGCTCGGGCGAACGGTTCGAGGAGCCGGATCTCGAAGAGCGCGACATGCAGTTTCTCTATGCGACCGGCGACGACTACACGTTCATGGATACGGAAACCTTCGAGCAGTTTACATATGCGAAAAAGCAACTCGGCGAGAATGCGGACCTGCTGAAAGAGGAAATGAACGCCAAGATCCTGGTGTATCAACACCAGCCGATCGCGGTGGAGTTGCCGATCTTTATCGAACTCAAGGTCGTCGACGCCGATCCGGGTATCCGCGGCGACACGGCGTCGGGCGGCAGCAAGCCTGCGACGGTGGAAACCGGCGCGATCATCAAGGTCCCGCTCTATTTGGAGGTAGGGGAAGTGATCAAGATCGACACGCGCACACGCGCCTACGTGGAACGGGTCCGGTGAAGAAGCCTGGACGCGCCAGCGGCGCCGGCCGTAAAGACGCCATCCTGATGCCCGCGTCGTCCGGTCCCCAGGCGGAACCGGAGAATCGCGCCAAGCTCATCCAAGAGCTGGCCGATCTGCTGCGGAAAAATAATCTGGCCGAGCTCGAATTCGAGCGCGGCGATACGCGTGTGCGGCTCCGACAGGAATTTGCCGCGAAGCCTGCGCCGGTGGCGGTGGTGCACGACCAACAGTCGGCGACGACGGTCAGCCCGTCCTCGCAGGCGAGTGTGTCCGTCACACCCGCGCAAGATACCAGCGGATTGGTGACGATTACCTCGCCGATCGTCGGCACGTTCTACCGCTCGCCTTCACCGGACGCCGACCCCTACGTAGAGGAAGGCGATACGGTCAAGAAGGGCCAGGTGCTCTGTATCGTCGAGGCCATGAAGTTGATGAACGAAATCGAATCGGAAGTCGACGGCCGGATCGTGAAAATTTTGGTCGAAGGGGCCAAGCCCGTCGAATATGGGCAGCCGTTGTTTTTGATCGAACCGACGTCGGCCGCCTAGCGGTGCCCGCCCACTGGAACCTCGCGCGTGTTTAAAAAAGTCCTGATCGCCAATCGCGGAGAAATCGCCGTCCGGGTGATCCGAGCCTGCAAAGAGCTCGGCATCAAGACCGTCGCCATTCACTCGGAGGCCGACACCGGCGCGTTGCACACGCGTCTCGCCGACGAGCGCGTCTGCGTCGGTCCGCCGGAAGATTCGCTCAGCTACCGCAATATTCCCAATGTGCTTAGCGCCGCCGAAGTCACCGGCGTCGACGCCATCCATCCCGGCTACGGCTTCCTGTCCGAGAACGCGCACTTCGCCGAAGTGTGCGAATCCGTCGGCGTCAAATTCATTGGGCCGAGTTCCGAAAACATCGCGTTGATGGGCGACAAGGCCAAGGCCCGCGAGATCGTCGCGAAAAAAGGTCTGCCGGTCACGCCGGGTAGCCCTGGTATTCTGAACACCGAGCAGGACGCGATCGAGGCGGCGAAAAAGATCGGCTTCCCCGTCATCATCAAAGCAGCGGCGGGCGGCGGCGGGCGCGGCATGCGCGTCGTCAACAAGGTCGACGAAGTCGAGCGCGCCTTCCAAGCCGCGCAGACTGAAGCGAAGGCCACGTTCGGCAACGAGGGTGTGTACCTCGAACGCTACTTCATCGAACCGCGTCATATCGAAGTGCAGATCCTGGCCGACAACAAAGGCCGGATCGTCTACCTCGGCGAACGCGACTGTTCCATCCAGCGTCGGCATCAAAAGCTGGTAGAAGAAACGCCGTCGCCCGCGGTCAGCGACAAGTTGCGGCGCGAAATCGGCCAAACCGCCATCGAGGCGATGAAGGCGATTCACTACCGCAGCGCCGGGACCGTCGAGTTTTTGCTCGACAAGGACGACAACTTCTTCTTCATGGAAGTGAATACACGTATCCAGGTCGAACACCCGATCACCGAGATGGTGACCGGCATCGACCTCATCAAGGAACAGATTCGGATCGCCGCCGGGTTGCCGCTGGCGTTTAAGCAGCAAGACATCCACATCAACGGGCACAGCATCGAGTGCCGCATCAACGCCGAGGACCCGGAAAAGTTTACGCCGTCGCCTGGGCTCATCACACGCTATCGTCCAGCCGGGGGATTCGGCGTGCGTGTGGATTCCGCGATGGAGTCCGGCTCGATGGTCGTGCCGTTTTACGATTCGATGATCGCGAAGCTGATCGTGCACGGTCGCGACCGCGCCGAGGCCTTGGCCCGTATGCGGCGCGCGTTGGACGAATTTGTGGTCGAAGGCATCAAGACCACGATCCCGCTCCATAAGAAGATCATGCGCGATCCGGATTTCGAAAAGGGGTATGTGTCCACCACCTATCTCGAACGGCTCCTCGCGCAGCAGCCGAAGTAGTCGCGCCGAGATGGCGCGACAGTGCTGAGGCGAGAGTTACGTCGTGCATCCACCATGCAGTAGCGAGTGATGACCTCACCTTCTACACTCTCCGGTCTCTACCTTCTCCTCGATCCGTCGGTTGCTCACGATAAAAATCTTGTCCAGGTGATGCGCGAGGCATCCGCCGCCGGTGTGCGCCTCTTTCAGTATCGCGACAAACAAGCGTCCATGAAGCAGGCCTACGAGCGGGCGATGCCGTTGCGCGCGGCCGCGCGAGAACTGCGCGTGACGTTTCTCGTGAACGACCGATGCGATCTTGCGTTGGCGGTGGATGCCGACGGCGTACATCTTGGGCAGGACGATCTGCCGGTTGCCGATGCGCGGCGATTGCTGGGGCCGACGAAGCTGATTGGTCTCTCGACGCATAGTGCCGAGCAAGTGAAGGCTGCCGCTCTCACGAGCGCCGACTATCTCGGCTTCGGACCGATTTATGCAACGAGCAGCAAAGCCAATCCCGATCCTGTCGTGGGCCTTGAGGGACTGCGAGCCATTCGAGCACTGACCGACAAACCCATCTTCGCGATCGGCGGTATCACGCCCGAACGCTACCGCGACGTCCTCGCCGCCGGCGCCTCCGGCGCCGCCGTGATTTCCGATATCTTAAATTCTTGCTCAATCGGGGATCGCTGTAGAGACTATTTGAGGAATTGAACCGTCAGGTAGAAGCCTGATTCCACGGTTGGAAGAAAGGAACGCAATGAATACGGAGCGGTGGTTTGACGGTGTCTTGTGTTCAACGTGTCGATTCCCTCTTTTCTTCCATGAGGATAAAAATGGGGGAAGAAGTGTTTATTCTCCCGCGTCTCCTTTGGTCCTTCAATGTACCAACCCTAGTTGTGGCCATCGCGAAGACTACTACAGCAAACCAAAAATGAAGTTTCGAGTAGCTGAGGCATCAAGATAAGCGAGTGGTTTTTCCTGCATTGATCTGGCGTTTTTGAGGATGGGCCTGTTGGTGCGTGGAGTGTCAATAATGGGGGCGGGAGTTGCGCGGTAGCTAAGGCATGCTGTGACTCTCGGCCGCATTGCCGGACCAAGCTTTTCGAGCGCCGTCGGTTTTCCTTGCCGGCTGCTTCTCCTCAATAAAAGAAGTGCACGCCGATGCCGTACCAGGCGACGCGGCGGTCGTAAAATTGTCCATCCGGTGATGGGCCCGAGAACTGCTCCAGCAGCACCTGCAGGCGGCGGTCGCCGAGCCGCGCATTTTCGATTTGTACGCCGGCCATGATGGAGTGCGAAATATTCCAGTTGCTCCGCTCGTGCGCTTGAAAGTCGCTATAGGCGACGGGCCGGATCTTGCCGCCGAAAAAGGCGGTCGGCCAGGTGAGTTCTACGCCCCACTGTGCAGAGCCCACGCCGATCCGTGGCTCGCGCCGCACCAGCGCCCCGCCGCCGCCGTAGACTCGCAACCAACTCGACAGTTCGTACGACAGCTTGATGTCGACTTCTTCATAACTCAGGTTGATACGGACGGGATTGTTGTTCAGCAGAAACTCGTCCCCGAGGTGCGAGCTTTGATGCATGAGGCGTACGAAGGTCGAAAACCGTCCGGAGCGATAACTGGAAATGAGTCCGATGCGGTAGTCGGCGTTGACGAGGTCGACGGATTTTTTCCCGAGGTCGAGGACGCTGAACACGCCCGCTTGGATGCCGAACTCCCATTCGCCGTCGGCGATCGCCTTGTTGCGGTAGAGCGCAAAGGTTTCGCCGAAGTTGCCGGAGAACCCGCTGGGCACGTGCACGCCGCCGCTGATGCGACGATAGGTGGCGGAAAATCGCGGCCAGCGCGGATCGGCATGGAGTGGTTCGAACAGTAGGCCATGGGGAAGCCATTTGGATTCTGCATCGTAGATGTCGACGGTCACGCCCTTGTCGTTCATCGACAAGCGTTCGATGGGTGTCGTCTGAGGTGACGTTGGATCGGGCGCGGTGCGAAGGATCGGCTCCTCGACGAAGTCGACGCGCTGCACACCGTGGATACGCGCGATCGCCGCTTTTGCCTTCTCCTGCTCCGCAGGGCTGAACGAGCCGGTCGTGACCGTGACGACGCCGTCCTTCACGACGATGATGGCATCGCGCAACCCGAACTCATGTTCGATGGCGGAAGTCGCGTAACCGGCAATGTAGGCATCGTCTTGCATCGCGGCCTGTGCCGGCGAGGCGAGCCACATGAAGGCGGTGAGGGCAGCTACAAACAACGCCGTCGGATTAATTACTGACAAGGCACGCGCAGGCCGATACGTCTGGAAAATGGCATTGAGGATGGCTCCATGATTGGGTGCGTCACGCAGCATACACAATCGGAGTTGTCGATCAAAGCGCGAAGGACGGTACGGAGCTGAGTAGTTATGCCGATACAAGCTGTCGCGTGAGCGCGGCAATAGCGGAGTCGTTGGCGAGATCAGCGACCGCGTGGTGCCAGTTCGATGCGGATGATGGTTGGTAGGGGAGCGGGCCGTAGAGTGGGATGCCGATCCTCCGGCGCAGCGCGTCGACTGTGGTCTGTTCTTGGTCTCGTTCACGATCGGTTGTAATTGCTATTGTTCGATTCAGCACAAGTGCCGCCACCGGCAGATGCCGTGTGCGCAGCGCTTCGAGCGTCAGCAGCGCATGGTTGATCCCGCCCAATCCTGACCGCCCGACGACGATGGTCGGGATGGCGAGTGCTTCCATTAAATCTCGTAACGTCTGTTTTTCCGTAAGGGGAACCAACAATCCGCCGACTCCTTCGACAACAGTCACGGCATGGCGAGTCGCGAGGTTCTTGTAGCAGTCGACAATATGGCCGATGTCGATCTTTTGCGAGCAGCCTTCCGCCGCCGCATGCGGTGCAACTGCCCGGGCATAGCGATACGGGCTGACGAGTGTCAGATCGTCTGTCGTTTGTGCGGCTTCGCGCAGTCGATGTGCGTCGGAATCGGTTGCGTGGGGCTCAACACCTGTTTCAACCGGTTTCATGACACCAACGTTCATGCCGTCGTGACGTAGTCTGGTCACGAGTGCCGCCGCGACGAGCGTTTTTCCCACACCCGTGTCGGTGCCGACAATACTGATGCCTCTGCCCTGTGTTGGTGAATGGTGCGATGTCATCAGCGTCGATAGGTGCTCGGTTATGGAAGCGGGCGGCTGTCGAGATTCCAGACTTGTCCGGAGACATCGCGGCAGCTTGCCAGGTGAACGATGCTGCGAGCGACTTCCTGCAGATCCGCGGTTCGTCCCAGTAGATGGTCGCCGAGGCCATGCCCAGGAAAGTCTTCACCGGCTAAGTCCGTTGCGTGCCATCCGGGCAATACGAGATTCACGCGCACGTTGGCTGCACCCCATTCGCGCGCGGCAGATCGCACGAGTCCGATCAAACCGGCTTTCGATGCCGCATAGGCGGCCTGTCCTTGCTGTCCCTGCGCGCCGGCGAACGATCCGACGACGACGACGTGCCCACCGCCTTGTGTCGTCATGGCTTCGCCCGCTGCGCGGAGCGTGTGAAAGCAGCCAGTGAGATTTGTTGCCAGGGTCTCCTGCCACTGGTCCATCGTCGTCTTAATCGTTAATGCGGAGGCGGCGATGCCCGCATTGACGACGGCGGCGTTGAGGCGTCCCCATGTTTGCGTGATCGCCGCGACCCCGTTTCGCATTGCGTCGCCGTCGCGTACGTCGCCTGTGACCGTCATCGTGTCGGCGCCCGTGTGTTCCACAAGTGACTTCGTCTGGTGTAAGGCGTCGCTGTCCGTTCGTCCGTGTATGGCGATGCGCCAGCCCTGTTGTCCAAACGCGACAGCGAGCGCGCGGCCGATGCCGCGGCTACTGCCGGCGATCCAGACGACGGGATGCGGTGTGTGTGTCGACATTGGGAGTGAAGCTGCGCGGAGCCATTCAATAGATGTGCAACCGCGGGCGCTGCATTATGAAAAGCGGGCGTACGAAAGGCAATTGGTCCGCGATGCGTGTCGGCTGTGCCGGTTGGTCCCGGCGTTATATTGCCGCTCCGATAGCGGTATGGTACGGTGCGCGACGACCAGGAGGCGTGACGATTTATGATGCGACGCATGACGATGGTGGCGGCAGCGGCGGCGACGGTCTGGGTATGCGGCATAGCGATGGAGTCGGCTGGGCGTCTCGCCGAGGCGGCCGATGCGGTGGCCGTACCGATCGAAGATTCCGCCAGCTATTTCCCGGACGAGGTCGGCAACCGCTGGTCGTATCGCGGTGAAGTCACCGAAGGGCCGTTGCAAACCATCGACCGGAAGTTGTTCGTGAACGAGTCGTCGGTGTTGCGCGCGGAAACCAAGGACCATGTGAAGGTGAAGGTGTTTCACGATTCGAACGGCGGCAACCACGGACCGTCGACGAGTTATTACCGGCGCGATGCCGCGGGCGTCGTGTATTACGGCTCGGATCCAGGGACGCCGCTCGAAAAACAATTGACCCCGTACCAGATCGTGCAGTTTCCGCTGCGCATTGGGTCGTCGTTCGAACAATTCAATCGCACGGAGCTCGATTTCGGCTCCGATATGGACCAGGACGGTGTGAACGAAAAGGTCGATGTGACGGGGAGCGTGAGCGTGTTAGGCGAGGAGCCGGTCACGGTTCCGGCGGGGACTTACGACCATGCGGTGCGCATCGAAGCACGGATGACGATGCGGATTCTGTTGTCGGACTCGCGCAAGGTCGCGGTCGGCACGGACGTCATGACGGCGTGGTTCGCCAAGGGTGTCGGGCTTGTGAAATATTTCGAACGGCAGGAGCTGCCGCCGTTCCGCTCCGATCGCGGTATCTCGACCGAAATCAGCGAAGAGTTGGTGGACGTGCGCCTCAAGCACCCGAAGCATCAGTCTTCCGGCGTGGAGCCGTCGGCGCGTCACGATCGTCGCGCGTCGTAGCTCGATTTCTCCCGAGTCCCGCTGGGTCGTTCCCCCTGTTCCATCGGCGCGAACCCGCGCCGCATCGTATTTTCCGTGAGCACACGAACGGTCGAAAACTGCGCGAGGTAGTCGTGCCCGCCGGTTTTTGCGCCGACGCCGGAGAGGCGATGGCCTCCGAACGGCTGTCGCCCGACGAGCGCGCCGGTGATCGGCCGATTTAGGTAGAGGTTGCCCACGTCGAACCGCTCCGCCGCCTCAGCGAGATTCGCCGGACTGCGCGAGTAAACGCCGCCGGTCAGCGCGTACTCGGTGCCGTTGGCGATATCCAGCGCCTCGGCGAACGTGGCCGCCCGCATGACCGCGAGCACCGGTCCGAAGATTTCTTCCTGCGCGAGTCGGTGTTCGGGTTTGATGTCGGCCACAATCACGGGCCCGTGAAACCATCCCGGGCCATCCACCTGACGCTCGACCACGATGCGGCCCTCGCGTCGGGCGATCTCGACATACGCACGAACTTTGTGCTGCGCACGTTCGTCGATCATCGGGCCCATGCGGGTGCCGGGCAACTCGGGGCTGCCGATCGAGAGCGAGCGGACGGCCTCGCTCAGCCGTTCGAGAAACGTATCGTAGACCGCCTGATGCACGATGGCGCGCGAGCAGGCCGAGCACTTCTGCCCTTGATAACCGGTGAACGAGGCCACGACGCCGCTGATGGCCTCGTCCAGATCGGCCGTGTCGTCCACGATGATCGCGTTTTTCCCGCCCATCTCGGCCACGACTCGTGTCACGTGTCGCCAGCCAGGTATGTACCGCGCCGCCCGCTCGATGAGGCTGAGGCCGACCTGTTTCGAGCCGGTGAAGGCGATGATGTCGAGCTCCGGCTGTGCGGCCAGTGTGCGACCCACATCCGGACCGCCGGGGAGCAGCTGAAGCACACCGCTCGGGACACCGGCTTCCGCAAGGATGTCACCCAAGAGACACCCGACGATCAGCGCGCGCTCCGATGGTTTGAAGAGCACGGTATTGCCGGTCACCAGCGCGGCGGCGACCATACCGGTGGGAATCGCTAAGGGAAAATTCCATGGGGCGATGACGGCCGCGACACCGCGCGCGTTGTAGCGCACGCGGTTGTCTTCGCCGACGGCTGCTCCCAATCTCGGCGTATCCGCCAGCCGAATCATCTCGCGCGCATAAAACTCCAAAAAGTCGATGGCCTCGCAGACGTCGGCGTCGGCTTCTCGCCAGGGCTTGCCGACTTCGAGAATTTCCCAGGCCGCGAGATCGTAGCGGCGCTCGCGCATGATCGCCGCGGCACGGTGCAGGATGGCCGTACGTGTCGCTATCGGCGTTTGCCGCCAGGAGACGGCATGACGCACCGCCGCGTGGACGGCGGCCGGCACATCCGCCGGCGAGCAGGAGGTCAGCACCCCGAGTCGTTCGTCCGGTTGAGCGGGGTTGTGAGAGAACAGCGGCGGACCCGACGCACGAATTCCCTCGGCGACGCTGTAAAAAATCTGCTGGCCGAAATTTGCGCGTACGGCGGCAAGGGCATCCGCCATTGCGCTCCGCGCGTGCTCCTGCGAAAAATCGGCGAGCGGTTCGTTCCGAAACGGGCTGTGCGACGACGTGGGTTCGCGCTCGGTCGTTGAATCGCTGTCGTTGCCTCGGTGGATAGTCGGCGCTTGACCGATCCAGTTCAGACTCGAAGGCGGCGCAGGCGGAGCCAACAACCAGTCCAACGGGAGCGACTCGACATATTCCTTCCGTAAGAACGATTCGTTGGACGTGTTTTCGAGCAGGCGCCGCACCAAATAGGCCATGCCGGGCAGGAGCGCGCCGACCGGCGCATACAATCGCAGGCGCCTCGGTAAGTGGACGACGGCCGTCTGCAAGGGCTCCGCCATGCCGAAGATCATCTGATATTCGATGGCCTCCTGCGGAAGGCCGCGTGCCTGCGCATAGGCCTCCACGGCGGCAAGCGTGCGTAAGTTGTGCGTGCCGAAGGCGGGCCTGATCCACTGCGTATGATCGAGTAGTGTCCGCGCGAGCGATTCGTACTGCGCGTCGGTCTCCCATTTCTGTTCGAACAGGGGGATCGGCCAGCCTTGCAGCCGCGCGCGTACGATTTCCGCATCCCAATAGGCGCCTTTGACGAGCCGCAGCAGGATGGGCGCATCGCGCCGCTGTACCCAGCGAATGAGACGATCCACATCCGCCGGCGTGTCGCGGAGGTAGGCCTGCAGCGCCAGCCCCGCATAGGGAAACGACTGGAATTCCGGTTCGCTGAACAGCCGCATGAAGATGTCGAGCGTGAGGGATTTCAGCTCGGCCTGCTCCATGTCGAACACGATGGCGGCGGGCAGCGACTGCGCGCGTCGAACGAGCAGGCGTAGCCGCGGTGCGATCGCGTCGTAGCAGCCGTCCGGATCGATCGGATCAAGCTGCGAGTACAGCGCCGTGAGTTTGATCGACAGTTGGACGCGGGGGAGCGGCCCGAGATGGTCTCGTTCGAGGAGCATTTGCGCGGGCCATTGCTGTGCCAGGGCGACGAGTTCGTCCAAGGCGAGGAGGCAGCGCGTCAGGTAGCGTCCGGCTTCTACTTCGGAGACACTCGCTTCGCCCAGAAGATCGACGGAGCAGGCGCGCTGTCGGGTCCAGCATTCCGTCAACGTCGGGCCGCTGTCCGCGACCGTGGCGCCGGCGATGAAGGTCTTTGCCATCTGCTCGACTTGATGGCGAATCGTTCGCGCACCGAGTTTGGCGCCGACCGTCGTGCGCGTGAGGACGCGCATGCCCCACTTCAGCGTGGCGCCGAGCGGCACGTCCTGACCGAAATATTCTTCCAGCAACCGTGCCACCTGCTCGTCGCTCGTGAGCGACGGCAGAACATCGACGAAGCGAAAGAGTTGGACCTTGAAGTGCGGATCCTTCATCGCCCAGTCGAGCAGACTGCGCGACCAGCGACGATGGTCGAAGAGCGTCGGCGACTCGCCGGCAGAGGCGGCAGCCAGGCGGCGCCCGATGTGTTGAATAGCCGGCTCGAGTTGGTCAGGATGGTGGAGTGGAATCGGCATCGCCGTAACTCCTAGACCAGCGGTAGCGGTAGTATACACGTTGCCGTAAAAAATCCCTACGCCGCGATGCGCGATGTGTGAAGACCAGGAGGCGGCATGTGCGGGAACGATCGAGACGACAGGCCCGCGACTGTGCGGACGATCGTCTCGCGGACACCTGCTTTCCCATTCCATTTAAAGAGACGGATCGCATATGATGCGAGGCAGTGTAGGACGGTGCCGTCCGTGCGAGCGGATCGGCGTATACGAATAAACGGGGACGGTCGATACAGGCGAGGTGCCTGAAGGAGCGGTAGGTATGGCGGATGAACAGGCACGAGGGCCGGCAGGCGCGGCGCCGCAGGTCGATCTGATTCCGGGTGTGAAGCACGCGGTAGCCGTCAGCAGCGCCAAGGGCGGTGTGGGAAAGTCCACGGTGTCGGTCAACCTCGCCGTGGCGCTGGCGCAGATGGGCGCGCGCGTCGGTTTGCTCGACGCGGACATCTACGGCCCCAACATCCCGATGATGATGGGGGTCTCGAAACAGCCGGAGCAACGCGATGGGAAAATTATTCCGCCGGAAAACCACGGGGTGAAGCTCATCTCCATGGCGTTTTTTGTGCCGGACGACACGGCGGTGGTGTGGCGCGGGCCGATGGTGCATACGGCCATCCAACAGTTTTTTCGCGACGTGCTCTGGGGCGAGCTCGATTATTTGTTGATCGATTTGCCGCCGGGGACGGGCGATGCGCAGTTGACGTTGTCGCAACTCGTTCCGCTGCGCGGGGCGGTGACGGTGACGACGCCGCAGGATGTGGCGCTCTACGACGTCCGCAAGGGCGTCATGATGTTCCAGAAGGTCAATGTGCCGATGCTTGGCCTGGTGGAGAACATGAGCCACTTCGTCTGCGGCCACTGCGGCGAGAAGACGGAGATTTTTTCGTACGGGGGCGGCGAGCGCGCGGCGGAAAAAATGGGCATTCCGTTTTTGGGACGCGTGCCGATCGATCCCGCGATCCGGAGCGGCGGCGACAGCGGCACACCGATCGTGGTCGCGAATCCGGAGTCGCCCCAGGCACAAGCCTTCCGCGATATCGCCACGAAGCTGCGTCGCGCCTGCGAGGGCTCGGGCGAATCGGGCGCGTCGTCGTTAAGTCAGATGTTGAAGAAGATCAAGGCGCCCTTCACGGGGCAGTCATAACACGAGGAGTGGCATCATGGCGGAGTTCGTGACCGTCGCCAAAACGACGGAGATCAAGCCGGGGCTCGGGATCGTAACGGAAGCGGGTGGAAAGACGTTGGCGGTGTTCAACGTTGACGGCGCGTTCCACGTCATCGACAACACCTGTGTCCATCGCGGCGGGCCGCTGGGAGAGGGCGAATTGGAAGGTGATATCGTGTCGTGTCCGTGGCACGGCTGGCAGTTCAACGTGAAGACGGGTGGGTGTGTGGCGAATCCGGCGGCCAAGGTGGCCGTGTACGAATCGCGGGTCGTGGGCGAAGAAATCCAGGCATTGTTGTAAGGACGCGAGGAGGAGAGACGATGACGACGGCAGCCAACGACCATATTGAGATCACTGCGACCATGGTGCGGCTGTATGTGTTTTTGTCGCAGTATTTGGATCGCTGCGTGAGCGAGTCCGCGTGCGCGGGCTTGGCGGCGGAGGAGTTGCAGAAGCACCTCGACGCCACGCGGAAGGAGTTGCTGGGGATCGTCTCTGTGAATCCGGTGGTGAAGGCCAAGATGACGGCTGAGTCCGATCGTGTCCTCGCGTTAGGCGCGGAATGTTTTAAAAGCGGGGACAAGTGTCCGTCGATGGATGCGCTGAATGCAGAGCGTGCAATCCTCAAGAACAAGACGATGGCCTTGAGCGACTTACTCGCCGTGTTCCGCGCACTCTAAATGGCTGTGCCCTCGGAGCCGCGTTATCAGCTGGCTGGAGTCGATGCCCGTGAGCGCGGCTTTAGCCGGCCTGTGCAGATTCGCGAGCAGCCCGAAGGGCTGTGCGCCTTGCTCCAATACGAATCGACGCGAGCCTGTTCGGCGCCTGCCGCGACGGCGGACGAGGCGTTGCTCCGACTCGTCGCCGATCTTCATGCGCAAGGGTATCGCCAACTGAAAACACAACTCACGTTTCGCGACGGTGAATATCTCGGCAGTCGCGAACTGTGGGTCGAGTATCCCGATCCCGTTGAGGCGCCCGCTGAAATTGGACTCTGGGCGTGGCTTCTCCGACGCCTGCAGGCCTGGTCCGGTGGGCCCTCGCATCCCTCGTCCGCATCCTGATCGTCATGACTCATAACCTCATCATGCCCGAACGGCCGTCTCGACGATTGCCGGATTGGTTTCGTGTGCGGTTGAAGCAGGGGCCGGACTATCGGCAGGTCCAGGAGGCCGTCGATCGTTTCGGCCTGCATACGATCTGCGAGGAAGCGCGCTGCCCAAATCGATGGGAATGTTGGAATGCGCGGACGGCGACGTTTCTGATCTTGGGCGACATCTGTACGCGGCGCTGTCACTACTGTTCGGTTGCGACCGGGCGGCCGTTGCCGGTTGATCTAACGGAACCGCAGCGAGTGGCCGATGCGGCGTTGGCGATGGGACTGCGGCATGTGGTGATCACGTCGGTGAATCGAGACGAATTGCCGGATGGCGGCGCCTCGGTCTTTGCCGAGACGATTCGCGCGACGCGGCGGCTTTCTCCGGCCTGCACCATCGAAGTCCTGATTCCCGATTTTGAGGGCGACGAGGCTGCGCTCGGGACCGTGTTGGATGCTGCGCCTGACATTCTCAACCACAATATTGAAACTGTTGCGCGGCTGTTTCCGTCGATCCGTGCACAGGGAAAATACGAACGGTCAATCCGATTATTGGCACGCGCAAAAGCTCGCGGTGCGCGGACGAAATCCGGCCTCATCGTCGGGATGGGAGAAGCGGATGAAGAAATCCGCCAGGTCATGGAGGACCTGCGTGGAGTCGGCTGCGACATCCTCACCATCGGCCAATATCTTCAACCGACCAAAGACCATCTTCCGGTGACTCACTTCTACCGTCCTGAGGAGTTCGCGGCCTTTAAGGCCGAGGCCCAGGCGCTCGGGTTTGCCCACGTCGAATCCGGTCCCCTCGTGCGCAGTTCCTACCACGCCGAGCAGCAGGTCTAGAGCGAGCGACTGCGCAATTGCGCGTCGACATCCTGCGGTGTCTCTCCATACATACCGCCGGCAAGCGGTCCGCAATTCGCATTTGCTTCGTGCTCGGTCCCGTCCGTGGTACATCAAAGTGAGCACTCTCCCACCCGGGGAGCTCGTGCCGCATCGTGCGCTATCCACGTCCATGGTATCAACGACTCCGACATTGACTGCGATTGTTGAGGAGTGAGGCCGACATGAATCGATCATCGATCTGGGGTGCCATCCTGCTTGGCTGTGCCGTGCTGACGAATGTTGCGGTAACGCAGGCAGAAGAATCGATCTGTAGTCTGCCGAGCACGATCTTCTGCGACGATTTCGAGCGGGCAACGTTGGAGCGCTGGGAAGATGGCTACAACCCGTCGCTCCATTCACTGCGGACCGATCCCGCGAGTCCGTTACCCGGGAATCAAGCGTTACGCGCGACCTATCCGCCTGGCGCCGACGGCGGGTGGCTGACGCGCTGGTTTATGCCCGGGTACGACCATGTCTACGGGCGTCTGTATGTAAAGTTCGAAAACGGGTGGACCTGCGGGGCAAACTGCACCAAGATTTTTGCGTTGTATGGGAATCGTATCGACAATCAATGGTCTGCATTCGGCAAGGCGGGGATTCGTCCGAATGGAAAAGACTTCTTTTACTCCGCACTCGTCACGACCAATACGTTCAGAAAACCCGACCCAGGTGAGCTGATCTTCTACTCGTATTTCCCTGAAATGACGCAGTCGGGGGACGGCAATTATTGGGGGAATCACTTCTATCAAGCCGATCCGCGTGAAGCGATGCAGTCGGGGCGTTGGTATTGCCTCGAATTGGAATTACAGGCCAATACACCTGGCCAACACGACGGCTATCAACGAATGTGGATCGACGGAACGCCGAAGGGCGAGGTGCAGGGGATGCGGTGGCGTGATACGACGGATCTCCGTATTAACGCCTTTCAGCTATCCTTCTCAGGTCCCGTCTATACGACGCAATATCTGTGGATCGATCAGGTGGTGGTGTCTCAGACTCGAGTGGGATGTCTCGTTGGAGACTCGGGAGCTCCCGCGCCTCCAACGGGACTCAAAACCAACTAACGCGGCCGGGCGCGTCTCGCCCGCTTACTTCTTCTTCGCCGGCTTCTTGGCGGCGGCCTTCTTCGGGGCCGCCTTCTTCGCGGTCGTCTTCTTCACTGCCTTCTTTGCTGCTGCCTTCTTTGCCATGTCGACTCCTTCTGTATAAACGATGGGGCGAGACCACCATCGGCCTCGCGTGTGTCGCAACATACTGAAACAATCGCGTTTGCGCAAGAGAAACCTGCGTGTTTCTCACCTGTCGCGCCGCTCGCGATGGCTGTGTCAATCAATTCGTAGGTAGTTCAACGCAAGGGATGTTCACGCCGCCCCCGGGTCACTCGCACGCACTTCACGCATCCGTAAATTGACTCGTTCTGCCCTCGCCCCTATAATCCCGCGCACATCTCCTAGCGTTCGCATGCCGACGCGATGCCCTCACGACTGAGCGCACTTCTCACGCAGACCATAGCCCGCTGGCGTACGCCGTTCGCGCATGCGTTCGCCGTCGCGCCGTCAGATGCGCCGCTGTCCGCCGAAGACCTCGCCCTGTTGGAGCGACTCGCCGAGTCCGTTGTCCGCCGAGGCCTCACGGCGCCGGCTACAGTGTTTCTCGAATCCGTCGGTCCGCTCAATTTCCTCGGCAGTCAGGTGATGTACGGGTTGGCGCCGCTCCTGAATTGCGCCTGCGACAGCCTGGAGTTCGACCGTGCCGCGCGTTTGTTGGAACGGCGCGAGACACTGGAGCGACTCGTCGCCATGATCGAAACCCGCGCGGCGCAGGGCGATGCCTCCAAGGCCGCGACGACATGACCGACGCGACCGCAACGCCTCTCGCAGTTCCGCCTCGTATCGATCCCGCAACCCTCCGTGTGATCATCGCCACCGACTGTGGCAGCACGACCACCAAAGCCATCCTGATTGAACGAGTCGGCGCCGAGTATCGCCAGACATTTCGCGGCGAAGCGCCGACAACGGTCGAAGCGCCTTTCGAAGATGTCACACGCGGTGTGCTGAACGCCTTCGCCGAAATCGAAGAATTGTCCGGACGCAAAATTCTGGACGGCGATCGTATCCTCACGCCCAGCCGCATCGAGGCGGACGGTCGCAAGGTCGGCGTCGATCTCTACGTCTCGACCAGCAGTGCCGGCGGCGGTTTACAAATGGTCGTGAGCGGCGTGGTGCGCAACATGACGGGCGAAAGTGCGCAACGCTGCGCGCTCGGCGCCGGCGCGATCGTCATCGATGTGTTGGCGTCCAACGACGGGCGTCTGCCGCACGAAAAGATCGAACGTATTCGATCTCTGCGGCCGGACATGATTTTGATGGCGGGCGGCACCGACGGCGGGACCGTGAAACATGTCGTCGAGATGGCGCAGTACGTGTCGGCGGCGGAGCCGCGTCCGCGCTTCGGGAGCGGCTATACCTTGCCGGTCGTGTATGCGGGCAACGTCGACGCGCAAGCGCAGGTCAACGAGATTCTTGGTCACAAGACGGCGCTGGTGCTCGCGCC
This sequence comes from Nitrospiraceae bacterium, assembly GCA_046351095.1. Taxonomy (GTDB): domain Bacteria; phylum Nitrospirota; class Nitrospiria; order Nitrospirales; family Nitrospiraceae; genus BQWY01. The sequence goes on along the minus strand of JAXLZC010000001.1, from coordinate 862,391 downwards.
GAACCTACGTCCCGCGCTCGAGCAGGAGCACCTCGCACCCGCGCGCGACAAAATCCACGAACTGTTTTTGGAACATGTCATGGCGCAGGCGCCGGGCTACCGCAAGCTCATCGACATGGCGGGCGCGCCGATCATGCCGACGCCGGGTGCGGTCGGCCTCATCATGGAGACGATCGCCAAGCGACAGCAGATCAATGTCTTGGGCGTGGACATCGGAGGCGCCACGACCGACGTCTTTTCCGTGTTCGACGGCACATTCAATCGCACAGTCAGTGCGAACCTCGGCATGTCGTACAGCATTTCGAACGTGCTGGTGGAAGCCGGACTGCCGAATATTTTGCGGTGGGTGCCCTGGGCGCTGGACGAACAGACGGTGCGTAATCGCATCAAAAACAAGATGATCCGCCCGACGACGATTCCGCAGACGCTGGACGAGCTGGTGTTGGAGCAGGCCATTGCGCGCGAGGCGCTGCGCTTGGCGTTCGTACACCATAAGTCGCTGGCGACGGGACTGAAGGGTGTGCGGCAGCAGCGGACGATCTCGGATATTTTCGAGCAGCGGCAAACCGGCCGCTCGTTGATCGACTTGCGTCGGTTGGACCTCATCGTCGGCAGCGGTGGGATTTTGTCGCATGCGCCGCGTCGCGCACAGTCGATGCTGATGATGGTGGATGCCTACGAGCCGCTTGGGTTCACCGTCTTGTCGGTCGACAGTATTTTTATGATGCCGCATTTGGGTGTGCTCTCTACGGTGAGCGAGCGAGCGGCGACAGATGTGTTTCTCCGCGATTGTTTGATTTATCTCGGCACCTGCGTCGCGCCGGTCGGGCAAGGCACTGCCGGGTCTCGCTGTATCGAGTTTGAGCTGACCTTTGCCGACGGGCGTCCGCCTCTCTCGGGCACATTGGAGTTCGGCGACCTGCGGCTGATTCCGCTGACGCATGACGAGTCCGCGTCCCTCACGGTGCGGCCGGCCGCGACCGTAGATGTCGGATCGGGAAAAGGGCAGGCGGTGACGCGCGATGTGCGCGGCGGCGCTGTCGGCCTTGTGCTCGACGGGCGCGGACGACCGCTGCAGATGGCCGAGAGTCCCGAGGCGCGGCACGCGCAATTGCGCCGATGGTTTGCCGCGATGGATCTCTATCCATCAGAGAAAGATCGCCCGTGATGGCGACAGTCGTCGCAGACGCAACGTATCAGTTGAGTTCGTCGCTCTCGTCGATTTCGCACTGACCTATGGCGCATTCGTACACACCAGGGTTGACGGTCACGGCGGAGACGACGATTTCGCGTCGTCGTATCTTGCCTCTGTCCGGGAAGGTCTTGGTGCAGGTTGGCGATACCGTGACGGCGCGTCAGGTTGTCGCGCAGACGAGTCTTCCGGGGAAGGTCTATCCGGTGAACGTGGCCAATCAGTTGGGTATTGCGCCGGATGAAGTGCCGCAATTTGTGGTGAAGCCGGTCGGCGCGTCGGTCGAGCGCGACGAGGTCATCGCCGAAAACAAGCCGATGTTTCGCTGGCTCAAGACGGAAGTCACCTCGCCGATCCGCGGGACGTTAGAAGCCGTCTCGTCGTTGACCGGGCAGGTGCTTGTGCGCGAACCGCCGTTGGTGCTCGACCTCGTCGCCTACGTCGATGGGCGTATCACCGAGCAACATGGGCAGGAAGGAGTCACGGTCGAGACGACCTGCGCGTTGGTCCAAGGCATCTTCGGCGTCGGCGGCGAAACTTGGGGCCCGTTGGTGATGGCGGTGTCCGCGCCGGACGAACCGCTTGATGCGGCGCGATTGACCGCCGAGATGAAGGGCGCCATCGTCGTCGGCGGATCGTTTGTGTCGTACGACGCGATGATGCGCGCGAAGGAGTTAGGCATCCTGGCGCTCGTCGTCGGTGGTGTCCACGATCAAGATGTCCGGCAGCTATTGGGCTACGACCTCGGCGTGGCAATCACCGGGACCGAACGGATCGGCCTGACCCTGGTGCTGACCGAAGGCTTCGGGACGATCCCGATGGCGGATCGGACGTTTGCGTTGCTGCGCAGCCAACAGGGCCGTATGGCGAGTGTGTCGGGCGCGACGCAAATTCGAGCCGGTGTGATTCGTCCGGAGTTGATCGTGCCGCATGGCGATCGGGCGCAACGGCCGACGCAGGCGGCGGAGCGGCTGGGGATCCGTGTCGGCGACCCCATTCGGATCATTCGCGATCCCTGGTTCGGGAAGATCGGCCAGGTGGCGGAACTGCCGTCCGAGGCGCGGTCGATCGCGACGGAAAGTTTGGCGCGTGTGTTGGTCGTCGCATTTGCAGATGGCACCAAGGCTGTGGTGCCCCGCACAAACGTGGAGGTCATCGAAGGATGATCCGACGCGTCCCAACGATATGTATGTGGGCTCTCGCGATGCTCCTCGCGACGGTCGCCGTCGCGCGGGCCGCAGGCGGGGACGCACCGGCTCACGTTCGCGCCTTCGACGCGCCGAGCGACGCCGGCGGGGCGATCACGATTGTGTGGGAGGCTGCGGCCGACGAAACGCCACCGCTCCGGTATCGTATTCTTGCGGCGGGGGGCACAGCCGCGTCGGTCGATGCGCTCAAGACCATTGAAGAATTTCCCGCTGCGTCGCATCGTGTCAAAGACGCCAAACGTCCTTGGTGGGCGGCACCCGCGACTGCGGACGAACACCTCTATCAACTCAAGCACGGCAAAGCGATCGAACTGAAACCCGGCACCACCTACACGGTTGCCGTGGCGTCGGTGCGCGGCGAAGCCATGACCGTCTCGCCGCTGTTTCAGGTGACACCCGAGCCGAATTGGTTCAATTGGAACGCGCTGAACAATTTGGTCGCGGCGCTGTTGTTCGGCGCGGTCTTGTTCCTGTCGATCCGTAAGGCGCACAAGGGTTCCGTGTTCCTCCGCTATATTCCCGGGTTGGATGCGGTCGACGAAGCCATCGGTCGCGCGACGGAGTTGGGCAAGCCGGTCATGTACCTAACCGGCGCGCACGACATGAGCGATCCCTCGACGGTGGCCGCCGCGGTGATCCTCGGGCGCGTCGCCACACGCACGGCGGGCTACGAAACCGATTTGATGGTGCCGCACCGCAATCCGATCACCATGGCCGTCTGTCAGGAGATCACGCGCCAGGCCTACTACGAAGCGGGCAAGCCGGATCTCTTTCGCGACGACTCCAACTTTTTTATCACCTCCGACCAATTCAGCTACACGGCCTCGGTGGACGGCATCATGCTACGCACTAAACCGGCCGCGAACTTTTTTATGGGCGCCTACTTCGCCGAAGCGCTGCTGCTGACGGAAACCGGTTCCAGCACCGGCGCGATTCAAATCGCCGGCACCGACTCCGACCACCAATTGCCGTTTTTTGTGACGACCTGCGACTACACGTTGATCGGCGAAGAGCTGTACGCCGCCAGCGCCTATCTGTCCCGCGAGCCCGTGCAGGTGGGCACGTTGCTGGGGCAGGACCTCGGCAAACTCACCGTGCTGTCCTGTATCGCCCTGGGTGTCGTGCTCGCGACGGTCGCCGTCGCGACCGGCGCCACCTGGCCTCAGGCCATTCTTGATCTGTTGCGAGACGTGAAATGATGCTGTTCCGCCGACAACTCCCGTTGCTCGTGACCATGATCACGGGGCTGCTTTTTGCCGCACAATATTACGTGCCGCATCCTGCGTCGGAAGCGATGCTGACCTCAGTCACCAAATGGATGCAGATCATCGGCGGCTTCGCGTTGGTCCTCGGCATCACGAGTTTGTTTCACGTCCATGCCGTGAAGATTCGTCGGAAGGAAGCGGGCTGGGGCTACAGCGTGATTTTGTACGCGGGCGTGGTGGGGACATTGCTGGCCGGCCTCATTGCGAGCGGGAAGGAATCCGTCGACGGTGCGATGACGTCGTTCGGTTGGACGTACAGCTTCGTGATGGTGCCCCTGCAAGGGACGATGTTCGCGTTGCTGGCGTTTTTCATCGCCTCTGCGGCCTACCGCTCGTTCCGCGCGCGCAGCCGCGAAGCCGCGGTATTGTTGACGGCGGCGGTGATCGTGATGATGGGGCGTGTGCCGCTGGGCGAGTATCTCCTCCCGATCACCGGTGACCTGTCGCAGTGGATCCTGAACGTCCTGAACGCGTCGGTGCGTCGCGCCATTCTGATCGGCGTGAGCCTCGGCGCGGTGGCCCTGTCGTTTAAGGTCATCTTCGGCATTGAGCGGTCGTATCTCGGAGGCGGGAAGGAATGAGTGGGCCGATGCAACTATTCAGAGAACGTCAGGGGTTGTCCGATGCCCCGCGTCTTCCGTCTGACGTCTTACGTCTGCCGTCCGAAGTCTTACGAGGTGCACAGGCGTGATGCTGGCCGACCGCATGTTGAAGCTGGATCGCCGGATCATCTTTGTGGTGATCGGCTTGTGCACGCTCTTGCCGCTGCTCTATCCGGTGGGTCTGCCGATCAATATTTCTCGCGAAGTGCGCGGCGTCTACGACTTCATCGAACAGCTGCCGCCGCGCGCGCCGATTCTCCTGTCGCTCGACTTCGATCCTGCATCCAAGCCGGAACTCTATCCGCAGGCCGTGGCGATCCTGCGCCACGCCTTCCGAAAAAACCTGCGTGTCGTCGCCATGACCCTCTGGGTGACCGGCACCGGCATGGCCGACCAGGTCATCACCAAAATTGCGAAGGAAGAGGGGAAGGTCGCGGGCGAGGACTACACGTTCCTGGGTTGGAGTCCGGGCAATACGGCGGTCATCATCAACCTCGGGCAGGACCTCTACACGACCTTTCCATCCGACTACAGCGGACGCGCCACACGCGACCTGCCGATCCTAAAAGGCGTGCAGGGGCTTCGCGATTTTGACTATGTGGTCTGTCTCGGGGCGGGTAATCCCGGCGTCGAGGCCTGGTACGTCTTCGGGAAAGACAAACATAAGTTCGAGTTAGGCGGTGGATCGACGGGGGTCATGGCGCCGGGGTTGTACCCGCTCCTCCGCAGCGGACAGTTGAACGGCTTGATCGGTGGGCTGCGCGGCGCTGCCGAATACGAAACGTTGATCGGGCAGAAGGGCACGGCCGTAGCCGGCATGGATGCGCAGTCCGCGACGCACATCGCCATCGTCGTCCTCGTGGCGCTCTGTAATGGCTTTTACTTCTGGGCGCGGCGCCAACGCCGCTTGGCGGAGGACGTATGACGGGCCGTCGCGAGGGGAGAGCCCATGCCGGCTGAAGTCGTCTTCGGCGCTTGGATCGCCACAGGGCTCACGCTTTGTATCCTGACGTTTTTGTATCAGGACAATCCGCTGTTTAAGGCGGCCGAACATCTCTACGTCGGCGTGTCCGTCGGCTACGAGATCGTGAAGGTGTTCGATACGGTCGTCGTCCGCCTGATCGTCGAGCCGATAGCCACGCACGGGGAATGGCTGCTGCTGGTGCCGGTTTTTATGGGCCTGTTAATGCTCACGCGCTACGTGCCGAAGGTCGCCTGGTTGTCGCGCTACGCCTTTGCGTTTCTCGTCGGCACCGGCGCGGGACTGGCGATTCCGCGCACGATCTCGTCGTTTATCTTGAAACAGATCGAAGATACGATTCGACCGCTCCTCTCGCGCGCAGGCGACGGCAGCCTGTCGTTCACCTACGATCTGCTGAATCCGGCGAGTACCATCAACGCCGTCGTCATTTTGGTCGGCGTCGCCTCCGTCCTCTTTTATTTCCTCTTCACCGTGCAGCACACGGGCCCGGGCAAAGTCGTTGCGCGGATGGGCATCCTGTTTTTGATGATCTCGTTCGGCGCCGCCTTCGGCTACACCGTCATGGCCCGCATGTCGCTGCTGATCGGGCGCCTGACCGACCTCATCGAATATTCGCAGCCGACCTACCATTACGCGACACTCTGGCTCTCCGCCGCCACCATCGGCACCCTGGCCTATTGGCGGTTCGGCAAGAAGGGCCAGCCACCGACGCACTGATCGGCCCCCACGGTCGTGCCGCAGATTCTCCTTTGCCCACGTTGCGGGTCTCTCCGGCGCTTCGTTACAATGGCTCCGCTTCATTCACAAGGAACCACTGTATGACGACTGCGACGCCCACTTCGCCGAATCCGATCCTCCGCAACCTGCAGTATTCGCCGATCAAAGAGCAGGACGAACAATACATGGTCCTCTGGGACCCGAGCGGGTTGAGCGCGGAGAAGCTCATCCTGCCGTTGAATTATTTTTTCATCATTCAGCATTTGGACGGCCAACATTCGCTGGAGCAGATCGGCGCGCTCTATCTGAAACGCTTCGGCGAATTTTTGATGCCCGACAAGGTTCAGAAGTTGATCGCCGACTTGGACGGCAAGCTGTTCCTCGAAGGACCGAAGGTCGATGCGGTGCGCGCCGAACGGCAAACCGCCTATCGCCAGGCGCCGGTGCGGCCGGCGGCGTACGCCGGGAAGGCGTACGAAGCGGAGGCGTTTAAGCTGCGGCGTCAGATCGAATTGTTTTACACATCGAAGGAAGGGCCGGAACAAAAGCCGTCGGAGAACAAAGGCAAGACGATACACGGATTGGTCGCTCCCGCGTACGACATGAAGCAGGCCGGGCCGATCTATGCCTGGGCGTACAAGGAACTCAACGAAGCGGAAAGTGCCGATGTGTTTGTCGTGCTGACCACCTGCCATGCGGGCATGGAGTCGTACATCGCCGTGACCGACCGCGATTTTCAGACGCCGCTTGGCACGGTGCCGGTGAATCGGCCGATCGTGGATGCGCTGCGCGCGCAGGCGCCCGAGTTGTTCGCCGACGATCTTGCCCATGCGCAGGAACATGCCATCGAATGTCAGTTGCCGTTTCTGCAGGATGCGGTCGGCGCGCGGAAGCCCTTCACCATCGTGCCCGTGCTCTGCGCCTTTTCTCCGGCGGAGTTGAACGAACCGGCCTGCCGCCAGCAGGTCGAACGGTTTGTGGCGGCGCTCAAGGGCGCCTGCGCGGCGGCCGGTGTGACGCCCTGTATCATCGCCAGCGGCGACCTCGCCCATATCGGGATGCGCTACGGCGACAGCGCGCCGCCGACCGACTTTTCCTTCCACCGCTGCATGCAGGAAGACCTCGCCATGTTGAAACATGTCGAGGACAAACAGCCCGACCAATTTGCGCAGTTCATCCTGAAGGAAACCGATAAGCGCCGCATCACCGGCTTTGCGCCGATCTATACGTTGTTGCGGCTCGTCGGTGGAGAGAAGGGCGAAGTGCGACGCTACGACCGCGGCATCACCGATCAGTTTAATTCGACCGTGACGTACGCCAGCATCGTCTTTTTCTAACGGACAGCTGAAACGCCCACTCGTCGGCTCGCGACGGGTGGGCGATCTATTCCTTCACCGTGACGCTGGTCATTTCGATGGGCTCAAGCGGATTGTCGCCGGCGTCGCGGGCGGCCTTCACGATCTGATCCACCACCTCCATCCCGCGAAACACCTCGCCGAACACCGTATAGGTACGGTCGAGCCCGCTGTTCGGCGCGACCGAAATATAAAACTGCGAGCCGCTGTCGTTGAAGTCGCGTGTGCTGTTGCTCTCGCGCGGTACCTTGGCCATCGCGACGGCGCCGCGTTTGTGCGGCCGGTCGTTCGGTTCGGGCGTGAGAAAATACCCTGGGCCGCCGGTGCCGTGGAGTGTGCGGTCCGGGTTACGGCTTAACGGGTCGCCGCCTTGGATGATGAATCCCGGTACGACGCGGTGGAACCGCAGGCCGTTGTAGAAGCCGAGTTTCACGAGGTTCAGAAAGTTTTCCACATGCCGCGGCGCATCGTCCGGATAAAAGCGGATCTTGATCTCGCCGAACTTGGTGGTGATGGTCACACGAGGGTCGATTTTTTTGAAGCCGAGAATTTCCATGGCGCGACTCTACCCAAGGGCCTCCTGTTTGCGCAAGCCGTTTGACGTGTGTGTGTGTTCGTAGGGCAATCCCTGCGCGGGATCGATCCACCACCAGAGCAGACCGCCGAGGGCCGCGATGCCTGCCGCGACCAACAGTGCCCCAGTCCATCCGACGTGATCGGCTAACCAGGGTGTGAGGGACGGCGAGATCGCGCCGCCCACGTTGGCGCCGGTGTTCATCAAGCCGGAAAGTGTCCCGGCATGCGCTTTCGACAGATGCACGGTCGACGACCAGTAAGCGCCGACGGTGAAGTACAGCAGCCCCGCGCCGACGGACATCAGCAGCACGGCCACGAGGGGGTGGGGTGCCCAGGCGCCGCCCGCGATAGCCAATCCCGATGCGAGCATGCCGCTTGTCCCGATGAGACGTCGCGCTGGGGTGATCCCGCGCGACTGTGTGAGGCGGTCCGTGAGCCAGCCACCGAGCGGACACCCGATCAACATGGCGAGGAAGGGCGCGGCGGTGAATCCGGCGCCGCGTAGTTCCGAAAAACCACGGACGTTTACGATATAGAGGTAGAACCACGACATATAGATGTAGGCGACGTACCCTAAGCAGGAATAACTCAGGACCAACCAGCGGACGGTGGAGGAGCCGATGATCGCGCGCCAGGGAATGGGCGCGGTGGCCTGTGGAGATTTGCCCTCTTCGATGCAGGCCAACTCCGCAGGCGAAATGTGTGGATGTGTGCGCGGATGGTCGGTGGCGTACCAGGCCCAGGCGGCGGCGACGACGAGGCCGACGAGTGCGGCGGCATAAAACGCGGTTTGCCAACCGTAGTTCACCATCAACCAGGCGGTGAGCGGCGGCGTGATTGCGGCGCCCAATCCGATGCCGCCGATGGCGAGACCGATGCCGAGCGATTGTTCGCGTTGGGGGAGCCAGTCGGCCACGGCCCGGTTAAAATTCGGCAAGGCCGTCGATTCGCCGACGCCAAGCATAGCCCGTGCGACCATCAACGACCCTAGGATACCGAACACCGACGCCAACACACTCGTGGCGGCCACCGCCGTGAGTGCCGTCCAAATGGACCACCAGATGAGCGCCCAGATCAACACACGGCGCGCGCCGAATCGGTCGCCGAGCCAGCCGCCGGGAATCTGGCACAGTGCGTAGCCGACGACAAACGCCGAAAACACGTAACCGAATTCCTGCTCGGTGAGGCCGTAGGCCGGCATCATGTGCCGCGCCGTGACCGAAATATTCACCCGGTCCATGTAGGTGACGACGCTGATGGCGAACAGCAGCGCCAAAATACGCCAGCGCACGCGGCTGACTGGAGCGGGATCTGAAGCCGTCGGTTCTGGCAAAGTTGTGGATGTGGGCGGCATGGAGCGGGCGATTATACCGAGGCACTTCCGCGGCATCTACCTGCGCTTCGCGTGCCGTAGCGTCCTGGGTCTGCCGGTGCGCGTACGAGATGGCGGCATCGCGCGTCTCCATAGATTTCCCTCGGGCCATTGAGTACCATGGGCTGAGGGTGTTTGCGTAACTAGACGAGGGATGGTGCGTCGAGTCATTCGCAATGGGTTCATCGGGCTGGTAATCCTCCTGGTGCTGGCGGTCGGCGGCCTGTTGCTCGCCCGCCCGCTGACCGGCCACGACTACATCCAAGATTTTTTCCTCTATCAAATCGAACAAAATATCGGGCGGAAAGTCGACGTGCGCGTGGCGCGGCTCGTCGTGTTTCCGAGTATCCGCCTCGAACTGAAAGACGCCGTCGTCTACGAGCCGGACGGCACGACCGTGTTTGTGAAGGCGGACCGGATCGACACGGTATTGCGCCTCTGGCCGCTGTTCCAACGCAAAGTCGTCGGGAAGCGGCTGCTGGTCGAGAAACCGACGATCGAGTTGCGCCGCGACCGAAACGGCGCCTGGAACGTCACAACCATGGCGACCAGCGGGAGCGGATCGACGGGGCCGTCGCATCGCCCCAGCGATTGGTTGATGTTCATGAAAGAAACGACGCTGGAGGACGGCACGATCCGCGTGACGGACGACGCGCGTCCCGACGGCACCCGCACGATGACCTTCACGCAGGTCAACACGAAGGTGACGGTCGATGCAATTCGCGAACGCGGCGAGGTGTCCATCAATGCGTTGGTGCCGGGCGAGGGGAAGTCGGCGTCGTTGAGTCTGGCCGGTGCGGTGGTCCCCGTGGCGCATCCCGCGCGGTTTTCGACGGACGATCCATCGAAGTTGGACACAGTGTTGCAGTTCGACGGGACATTCGACGCCTCGCAAGTGTCTGTGCGGCGAGTTGCCGACATGCTGGGGCCGCGACCCATCCCCGCCGAGCTGTTGGGGGCGCTGACATTAAAAGGCGACGTCCATGTGGTGCCTGGCGCTGTAGGGTACGACCTGGTTTTTCAGAGTGTGACGGGGCAACTCGAAAAATTGGCCGTGACCGCGCGGGCAAATTTGTCGGGGCTGCTATCCGCGCAACCGGCCCTGGCGGTGACCTTTTCCTCGTCGCCGGTCAGTGTGGACGAACTGCTGACGTATCTTCCCGCAAAATGGATCCATCCTGCGTTGCCCGGCGTGATCGCCGAACGACAAATTTCCGGCACGGTGGAAGTCGTGACTGCCACCATCTCGGCGTCGACTGAGCCGCGTCCGCAGTACGGGATCACCGGCGAGTTCCGCGTCGCGAATGGGCGCGCGCTGCTCGGCACCGACCTGGTGGTCACGAAAAATTTGGCGGGCACCGTGTTCGTCGAGCCGGGCCGACTGCGTATTCCCACCTTCATCGGCGACTACGGCACGATGCACATCGGGCACGGTAAGTTGTTGGTGTCGTTTTTGGACGCGGGGCCTTGGTTGGAATTGGACCTCACGGGCGACATGACGGTCGCAAATCTGTTGAAGTATCTCGCCACGTCCATCCAATCGCCGAGCGTGTCCAACTTCTTGGGCTCCATTCGTAATATCCAGGGTGTCGCGGTGCCGACGTTTCGATTGGTCGGCGGATTGAACCAGCCGGGTGGTGTCACCTTTGTCGGCGGCGAAGTGGAAGCGGAAAACGTCAGCTTCGATACGACGGCATTACCTGGGCGCGTGACCGGCGTACAGGGGCGGCTGAAGTTTTCGCAAGCCGGCACGACCTGCGAGGACATCATCGGCCACATCGGCCCCAGCCGGTTCCGACTCAACGGCACGGTACTCTCCGGGCGACCCGGCGCCTTCGAGGACTTCACCGCCTACGCAGACGGTGAGACGACGGAGCTGGTGAAATTTTTACCGGCGACGGCCGCCGCGACCGTCACGAGTTTTGTGCATGGGCCCGTCGCGCTCTCGCTGGTGTTGAGCGGCGCCGCCGATCGCCCGCAGTTGCGCGCGCAGGCGACGTTGACGGATGCCACGGTACTCGTCCCTGGCGTCGGCGAAAAACCCGCCAGCGCTCCCGCGCAGTTGGAGGCGCGCGGCGAGCTGACCGCCAACGGCGTGGTGATCACGCAGGTCGATACGGTGCTGACTCCGCTGCGCCTGGCGCTGAAGGGCAAGATGACGTTGGGCGAACGGTTTGCCATCGACGCCTCACTCGGGACTGGGACGGTCTCGCTGTCGAGTCTGCCCGAGTGGATCAATCGCGGTGGGTTGGAAGCGGGCAACTTGGAGGTGTCGCTCGATGTGAAGGGCGTCGATCCGCATTGGTCGACCTGGTCGACGACCGGGTGGGTGGCGCTGACGAACGGCATGCTGACCGCAAAGGGGCTGGACGGGCCGGTGCACGATATTTACCTCCGGATGAAATTAGTCCGGAACGGCGCAGAGCTGAAACAGTTGTCGGTGAAACTCCTCGACAGCGACGTGACGGCTTCGGGGACGTTACGCACCGGGGAGGGAAAACCCTCGGCCACGCTGAAACTGGAATCGAACAAATTCGATATCGCGTTGCTCATCCCGAAGGAAGGGCGCTCGCCGGTCCGCGATTTTCTCGAATGGGCGGCGGACAAGACGCAGGTCTCGGCGACGGCCACCATCGAAGACGGGCGCTACAAAAAGTTGCGGTTCGCCGGATTGTCCGCCCGTATCGCCATCGAAGACGGTGCGATCGATATCGACCGGCTCGCCGGACGTCTGGGCCCAGGCCATGTGGCGGGGCGGCTGGTCGTCCAGTTGCCGAAGGAGCAGCCTGCGGAGGCCGAAGCCACCGTGCGCCTGTCGGGTGTGCCGTTCGAAGAACTTGCCACGCTTGCCGGGACGACCGATCCGTTGTTGTCCGGTGATGTGCGCCTGACGGCGACGATCCGCGGCCATGGCCGCAATCCGCACGGCCTCTATCCCTCGCTGTCCGGCGACGCGGAAATGGTCGTGACCGACGGGCGCTTATTTCGCTCGCAGAAGCGCACGATCTGGAAGATTCTCGGCATCTTAAATTTGCCGGCGGTGCTGCAAGGCCAGATCGATCTCGAAAAAAATGGTCTGCCGTTCGAGAAAATCACAGGCTCGTTCGTCATGCGGAACGGCTTGCTCGAAGCGCAAAAAATCGCGATCGACAGTCCCGTCATCAAGTTGAGCGGCGCCGGCAACTACGATCTGCCGACCGATCAGTTGGACATGGTGTATGCGGTGAGCCCGTTCGGCAGTTATTCGAAGTTCATTCAGAATGTGCCGCTGTTCGGCCGCTTTTTTGCCGGCGAACGCACCGGCATCATCACGGCGTTTTTCCAAGTGAAGGGCTCCGTCGAAGATCCGGAAGTGACGTACATGCCGATGAAGTCGTTTGCGCAGGGCCTCAGCAGTTTGGCGACGTTGGCCTTCGATGTCTTGCGGAATACGTTCCGTATGCCGAGCGATCTGTTGTCGGGCGACAGCGGTAAAAGCGACGGCACGCCGCGCGCGCCCGATGCGTCCGAGAGCGATCCCGGCGGTCGCTTGTATTGACCGACCCTGCATGCTACTTTGGGTAATCACGTAGATCGTTCGTTCGCTGCACCTCGCCCACGTCAGGAGCCAGACCCGTGTCCACGCCAGACCGCGCCGTGTTGTTTTACGCCGCCAGTGAGCAGGATTCGAATCTCTACTACGCCACGCAGTTTATGGCGCCCGATCCCTTTTTGTATTTGGAAGTGAAGGGCGAGCGGCTGCTGGTCATGAGCGACTTGGAAATGGATCGCGCGCGGTCGCAGGCGACGGTCGATCGCGTGTTGTCCTATTCCGAATTGGAGCGACAGGCGAAGGCCGCCGGTGTGGAGCGGCCCGGTGCGATGGACATCGTGCGACAGGTGTTGGCGCCGTTGGATATCCGCGCGCTGCAGGTGCCGATGACGTTCCCGTTCGGTCAAGCGCAACGGTTGCAAGCGATGGGGTTCGATCTCGTCAGTAAGTCCGACCCATTTTACGAACAGCGTGTGGTGAAGTCGGCCGAGGAAGTCGCGCATATCGAGGCGGCGCAGCGGGCGACGGAGCAGGCGGTGGCGGCGGCGCACGATCTGTTGCGTCGAGCCGAACCGCGCAACGGCGGCTTATGGCTCGACGGCGCGCCGCTGACCTCGGAAGGCATCAAGCAATTCATCAACGTGAAGTTGATGGAATTGGACTGTATCGCCCAGCATACGATCGTGGCGGGCGGCGAGCAGGCTTGCGATCCGCACCATGAAGGCTGCGGCCCCTTGCCGGCCGATCGCAGCATCATCTTCGATGTGTTCCCGCGACACGCGCACACACGTTATTTCGCCGACATGTCGCGCACGGTCCTTCGCGGAACGGCGTCCCCCGAACTGACGCGCCTCTACCAAACGGTGAAGGATGCGCAGGAAGAGGCGGTCGGGTCGATTCGTGACGGCGCCGACGGTGCCAAGATTCACCAACGCATTTGCGAACGGTTCGAAGCGGCGGGCTACAAGACGGGCGTGGTCGATGGGCGGATGCAGGGCTACTTCCACGGCACCGGCCATGGTGTCGGGCTCGATATTCACGAAGCGCCGCGTATCAGCAAAACCGGGTCGATTCTCCAAGAGGGCCACGTCGTCACGGTAGAGCCGGGGCTCTATTACCCAGGCCTGGGCGCCGTCCGTATCGAAGACATGGTGTTGGTTACGAAAGACGGCTGCCGAAACCTCACCCGGTATCCGAAGGTGTTTGTGCTCGACTAGGCGTCACGCGTTCCGTCGTTATCGTAGATCGTCGCCTCCCATGCGTCTCACCGTCACCGTTCAACGCTCGCATCCTGCCGTCGGTTCAGCCGCGCCGTCCGACGCCGCTCTGCCGCCGTCTACGCCCTCTCCATCCGCATCGACCAATCAGGCCTTTCGGCTCGATCTGTCGCGCGGGTTGACGGTGCTGGATGCGTTGATTCGCATCAAAAACGAAATGGACGGCTCGCTGGGCCTGCGTTACTCCTGCCGCTCGGCCATTTGCGGGTCCTGCGCGATGACGATCAACGGCACCGAAAAACTCGCCTGCCGCACGTCGATTCGTCAAGAGTTCGAACGACATGGAGAGGTGCGGATCGGCCCACTGCGAAATCTTCCCGTCATCAAAGATCTCGCGGTGGACATGCGCACGTTCTGGCAGAAAGTCCGGCAGGTCGATCCCTGGATCGCGGATTCATCTACCGCTGAGACCTCACCCGTTCCTGTCGATCCGGCCACGCAGCAGCTGAGTATCACGCCTGCGCAAGCGACCTACCACAATGTGGATGCCTGTATCATGTGCGGGGCCTGTGTCGCGGCCTGCACGTCGCATGAGGTCTCGCGTGGATTTCTGGGACCTGCTGCCTTGGCGAAGGCCGACAGAATTTTTGAAGATCCGCGCGAGGGCGATGCCGGCAAGCGCACGCGGTTGGATGCGTTGCAGACGCTGAACGGCATCTGGGATTGTGTGCGCTGCAACTACTGTGTGCAGGTCTGTCCGAAAGACGTGAAGCCGATGGAAGCGATCGTGCGATTGCGTCGGGCGTCGATCGAGCAGGGCATTCCGGCAACCGGCGGCGCGCGGCATATTACCGGCTTCGTCGATCTCGTTGAACGATACGGTCGACTCAATGAAGCGCTGATGCCCTTGAAGGTCGTCGGATTCGAACCGCGGCGCCTTGTCTCGGTCGTGCCGTTGGGCCTGCGGATGTTGGTGCGTGGCAAGGTCCCGAATCCGTTCGGCCATACGATCAGCGGCATTGAGGCCGTGCGCGCTATTTTCCGTACGACGCGGCAGGAGCGTCGACGAGTGCGGCTGGAGGCCTTGGCCCAACGCGCATTTCGCGCAGAACAGCTGGCCGATCCTGACTATGTGAGCGCCAAAGCTCCGTCCTCTCCCTCTTCTCCTTCGTCGAATCCGCAGCCATCTGCTCGTCCATGAGCGGCACCTTCCGCATGCGCGAAGATATCGCGCTGGCGGATGTCGCCTTCGAGGCGTCCGGCGACTCGCCGAGTGAGCTCTGTCATGCTGCGACCCGCGCCCTCATCGAATTGCTCGCGGAGCCGACTACGGTTGGGACGTCGTGGACGACGACCATCGAACGTGACGCCGACACGTTGGCCGACCTCGTGTTCGACTGGCTGAACGAACTGGTGTATCTGAAGGACGCGGAGTTAGTGCTGTTCCATCGGATCGATATCGAGTGTCGCCACGAGGGCTCGCCCGATACGGCGGATGGTCCATGGCGACTCCACGCGTCGCTCGTCGGCGCGCCGATCGATCCGGCCACGCAGGTGCTGCGCTCCGATGTCAAAGCCGTGACGAAACATCTCTATCGTGTCGAGCGCTGCGATACCGGTTGGCGTGCGCTTGTGGTGGTGGACGTATGACTGCGTATGGTGGGTATCCCGTACGGCGCATCTCGGATTTCGTCTGGGAAATTCCCAAGTCGGCGAAGCCGGGTATGGTGGTGCCGGCGCGGATCTACGCCAGCCGGGCCATTCTCGACAGTATGGATGCAGGTGTGTTCGAGCAGGTGACGAACGTCGCCTGTCTGCCGGGTATCCAACGCTACGCCATCTGTATGCCGGACGGCCATTGGGGCTACGGTTTTCCCATCGGCGGTGTCGCCGCATTCGATCTCGACGAGGGCGTCATCTCGCCTGGCGGCGTCGGCTACGACATCAATTGCGGCATGCGCCTCTTGCGGAGCAATTTGACCAGGCAGGATGTCGAACCGCGTATCGACCAGTTGATGACGGAACTGTTCCGCCGTATTCCCGCCGGTGTGGGCGGGCGCGGGTTTGTCCGTGTGAATCGCCCGGAATTCGAGACGGTCATGTGTCGCGGCGCGCGTTGGTGTGTGGAGAACGGTTACGGGTGGACGAGCGATCTCGAAACGATCGAAGAGGGTGGCGCGCTTGCCGACGCCGACCCGGACTCTGTCAGCGACCATGCGGTGCAACGTGGCATCGGCCAATTGGGAACGTTGGGATCGGGAAATCATTACATAGAAGTGCAGGTGGTGCCGCCGGACGGTATCCACGATGCGGCGCGCGCCGCGGCGTTCGGCATCACCGGGCCGGAACAAGTGACCGTCATGATCCATTGCGGCTCGCGGGGCTTCGGGCACCAAGTGGCGACGGACTACCTCAAAGTGTTCGAGAAGGTCATGCGCACGCACAAGCTCACGGTCAAAGACGCGCAGCTGGCCTGTGTGCCGTTCCGTGCGCCGGAGGCACAACGGTATTTTGCAGCGATGAACTGCGCGGCGAATACTGCCTTCGCCAATCGGCAAGTCATCACCCATCAAGTCCGGAAGGCCTTCGAGGCCGTCTTCGGCGAGTCGGCGGAATCGTTGGGCCTCTCGTTGGTCTATGACGTCGCGCACAATATCGCCAAAGTCGAGCGGTTCGCCGAGGGCGACCTGCTTGTGCATCGCAAAGGCTCGACGCGAAGTTATGGGCCGGGGAGTCGCGGCCTGCCGGAACGGTATCGCACCGTCGGGCAGCCGGTGATTTGCGGCGGGTCGATGGAAACGGGATCCTACTTACTGGCCGGGACGACGCAAGCGGAGCAGGAAACGTTCGGATCGACGCTGCATGGATCCGGTCGGACGATGTCGCGCACGCAGGCGAAGCGGACGATACGCGGCGACGACCTGCGTCGCTCGATGGCGGCGAAGGGGATTGTGGTGAAGGCGGTGTCGATGTCCGGTTTAGCGGAGGAAGCGGGAGCCGCCTACAAAAACATTTCGGACGTGGTCGATGCTGTGGACGGCGCCGGCATCACCACAAGCGTTGCCGCACTGAATCCTTTGGGCAACATCAAAAAGGGTGAACGTTCTGGTGAAAGCGCGGGGACGGTAACGCGGACGGGGAGACGGGCGGTCGACGACCGCGCTCCTCGCGGTGAGGAGCGCGGGTCGGACTAGACGACCTTTTGAACCACGCCGGAACGCAGGCAGCGGGTGCAGACCCGGATGTGCATGCGGGATCCGTTCACCAACGCGTGGACACGCTGCAGGTTCGGATTAAAGACGCGCTTCGTCTTATTGTTCGCGTGACTGACATTGTGCCCGGAGATCGGGCCCTTGCAGCAGATTTCGCAACGATACGCCACAGCACACACTCCTTGTTGAGATCGCTCCGTCGGAGCGATACAGAAAAAGACCGTGCATCCTACCACAGGGCTCACGACGCAACAAGCGTGAAATCAGACCATGACTGTGCGCACCACGCATTCGCCATTTCTCGCGACGTCGGGTGGTTGCGATGCCGCGGGATCTGCCGCTCTGTAGCACGGCCATGGACGGCTGTAGCGAACATTGCGTGCACAACTCTTCCCAACACCGTACTCGTGCGACTTCTATGCAAAGGGACAATGGGACCTGAGCGCTCGTAAATTACAACAACTGGCTGCCACATGAAGCCCTCCATGTCTATGTTGCGGAGATTCCTCCCGCACCGTAAGGTAGGTGGCTAGCGGACGCTCATATGGTGGACGGTCGCCTGCGCCACCTAGGCCGCATCCCGTATACGCACACTCAGACCATGACCGATCTTACGACGTATCTGGGTTATCTCGCAGGGACGCTGACGACGATCGCGTTTTTTCCGCAGCTCCTCAAAATCTGGCGCAGCAAGTCCGCCGAGGATGTGTCGCTCGCGATGTTCGTGATCTTTACGAGCGGCGTTGCGCTCTGGTTGGGCTACGGCATCCTCATCGATGCCTGGCCGATCATCGTGGCCAATACGGTCACGTTGCTGTTGGCGTTCGCGATCCTGGTCTTGAAACTCCGTTACAGCCGCTCGGCACAGCCGCCGCGTCGCACCGACCCTTGACAAGGTTTCGATCCCTCACCTAGAGTGCCGATCGTTCGCCTGTATTGTGTTCGTACCGTCGCCATGTGCGCGACTTGGGTCAAGGGAAGAGGGTGCAAATCCCTCGTGGTCCCGCCGCTGTAACCAGGATGTGCGTCCGCATCAGCCACTGCTTCCGAAGGAAGTGGGAAGGCGCGGATGTCGAGCCGAAGCGCTCACCTGGAAGCCAGAAGACCTCCCCAAGTCTGATGTCGTTATTCCCTCGTGGACTGGGGAATGATTGAGGACGCCGATGAAGGCCGCATCCTCAAGGTCCACGTGGGCCTTGGGGATTTTTTATTTTGACGCGGAACAATCGGGTTCAGACAGGTGGCAACGCGGTCTGTCGTCTTACGACACGACAGTGTCTTGCACTCTGCTTCTCAAGCCTGCTGCTCTCGGTCGGCATTGGCGCGCTGCCGTTGTATGCGGCCGAGGCGCCGACTGTCACGCAGACGGGGTTGGCGTTTGAGGTTGATGATCTCGTTATGACCACCCGCCGCAATCCCGGCATCCTCACCGGCATGCCGTTTATGGCGCATGTGGCGCCGCGGACCTTCGTCGACAGTCGCGGGCACAAGGTGTTTCTGGCCGGGACGCCACGGCGGATCGTCTCGCTCGCACCCAGCCTCACCGAAATTCTCTACGCCATCGGTGCAGGCGACCGCGTCGTCGGCGTCACGGAATTTTGCGACTTTCCTCCGGACGCGAAAACCAAACCGAAAGTCGGCTACGCGCAGCCGAGTCTGGAAGCGCTGGTGGCGCTGAAGCCGGATCTCGTCGTGACGCCGACTGAATTTTTGAAGGCCGACCTCGTCACGCAACTCGAACGCCTCAAGATCCCGCTGATGGTGTTGGCCTCCGAGACCATCGACGAGATCGTCGACCATGTCACGACGCTGGGCCGCATGTTGAACCAGGGGCCGACCGCCGATGCCGTAGCGATGTCGATTCGGCAACGCGTCGCGGATGTCAAAGCCGCGGTGCAGGGTGCCACGCCGGTGCGTGTGCTCTACGTGTTGAACAGCCAGCCGCTCATTACGGTCGGCCCGAAAAGTTTCATCGATCAGCTCATCACCAGCGCGGGCGGCAGCAACATCGCCGGCGATAGCGCCGAGGCCTATCCGCGATTGAGTCTGGAAGCGGTGCTGCAGCGAGATCCCGAAGTGCTGCTCTTTCCGACTGGGAAGGCGGAAGGTGTCGCCGAGCGCGAGCAGCAGACCTGGCGTCGGTGGGACCGGATGAGCGCCGTGAAGCACGACCGCCTACGCCAGATTCCGGCCGATCTGCTGAATCGACCAGGGCCTCGTGTGGCGGACGGCATCGAGCAGTTGGCGGCGTTGCTCCACCCGGAGCGGTTCGGGGCGCCACCGCGCCGTCCAGAGGCGCCGTAACCATGCGCACACTTCCTCAAGCGTCGGTCGCTCCTTCGACCATACACACAGGTGCGTCACACGAGGCCATCGGTACGATGCCGCGATTGCTGACATCGGCGCGGTGGGTGCGTGTGATGGCGACATTGTGTGCCGCGAGCGTCGTCGTCTTGATCGGCGCGTTGCAGTTCGGCGCCACGAGAATCGATATCGGGACGGTGCTTGCGGCAATCCGTACGTGGATGACCGGTGGGGAGTCCACCGATACGGCCGACACCATTTTGTGGCAGGTGCGGTTGCCGCGGATCCTGCTGGCGTTTCTCGCCGGCGGCGGATTGGCGGCCGTCGGTGTGGCGTTACAAGCCTTGCTGCGAAACGCCTTGGCCGATCCGTACGTGTTGGGCGTTTCCAGCGGCGCGGCGCTCGGTGTGGCGTTGGCGATGTTGTTTGGTTGGGGTATCACGATCGGCCTTGCGCCGACGCTGCCCGCATTCGGATTTATCGGGAGTGTGTTGACGCTAGGGCTCCTCTATCGCCTCGCGCGAACCCACGTGCGTCTGCCGGTGCAGAGCCTGTTGCTGGCCGGTGTGATCCTGAATGCGATTTTGACCGCACTGATCATGTTCATCACGTCGATCATGGAGCCGAATCGTGCGGCGGGGCTGATGGCCTGGTTGATGGGGTCGTTGGGCGGTCCCGGCGCCGGGATGTTGACGACCATCGCCGTGGCCGTCGTCGCCGGTGTGTTGCTGTTGATGCGGCAGGCGTCGATCCTCAACCTCCTCACACTTGGAGAGGAGACGGCGCGGTCGCTGGGGGTGCAGACGGAGCGCGCGAAAGCACGGGTGTTTCTCATCGCGGCTCTATTGACCGGCGCCGTCGTGTCCGTCAGCGGCATGATCGGGTTCGTCGGGATGATCGTCCCGCATGCCGTGCGATTGGTGTTGGGCTCGGACCATCGGTTACTGGTACCGGCCTCGGCATTGGTCGGCGGTATGTTTTTGGTGCTGGCCGATACGGTTGCGCGCACACTGTTGGCACCGGCTGAATTGCCTGTCGGCGTCGTCACGGCGTTAGCCGGCGGCCCGTTTTTTCTCTACATCTTGTTAGGCCGGAAAGCGCAGATGGCCTGATGGCGATGTTTCTGTCGAATTATCCATCTCAGTCAGGCTCCGGGGCGGACGGCGCTCAGACGATCAACTCGATGATCGTCGTTGAGGACCTTGGTTTTACGTACCCAGGCGATCCTGTCGAGGCCGGCCGATGGACGCTGCAAAACGTGTCCTTCCGAGTGGCGCCCGGCGAGATGGTCGGCATCGTCGGCCCAAACGGATCGGGGAAGTCGTCGCTCCTGAAACTGCTTGCGCAGTTGCTGCCACTGGATCGGGGACGTATCGCGATCGAAGGACGTGAGCTACGCGACTGGCCGACGCGTGAGTTGGCGCGTGCCGTGGCTGTCGTGCCGCAGGATGCACCGCCCGTCTTTCCCTTCACCGTCGCCGAGATGGTGTTGATGGGACGGTATCCGCATCAAACGGTGTCGCCTTGGTCGTTTGGTATGGCGCAGGATTCTGCCGACGACATCGCGCGGGCCATGCAGGCCATGCGCGACACGGGTGTGGAGGATCTGGCCGACCGCTTCGTCTCGACCCTGTCCGGCGGCGAGCGGCAACGGGTGACGATTGCGCGGGCCTTGGCGCAGGATGCGCGGCTGCTGTTGTTGGATGAGCCGACCGCCTTTCTCGACCTGCGGCATCAGCAGGAGATCTACGCATTGGTGGCGCAGTTACGGCGCGACTATCGATTGACGGTGCTGATGGTCTCGCACGATGTGAATGCTGCGGCCCACTATTGCGATCGTTTGCTTATGATGCGCGACGGTCGATTGGCCTATCAGGGCGCGCCGAACGAGCTGATTTGCGCCGACATCATGCGCGACATCTACGGCTGCGAGGTGTTGATCGACGTCCATCCGCAAACGGGACGTCCACGGATCACGCTTCCGGATGTGTCGGCGAGTTTTCGCTAAGGGCATGTGCGTATCGCTCACAAAGCGTCGAGAGTCCGTCCCCGGCTCCGATGCGGTTCGATGGGGGGATAGCTCTTAACCTGGAGGAAGATCGGGAGTAGTGAAGCGACGAGGCCGGTGACGGGGAAGATGGTGTAAATCCATCACGGTGCCGCCACTGTAAGCGGGGAGTCGCGCTGCACGATGCCACTGGATCGGTGCGTGTGCGTGAAGGGACGATGTGCGATGGGCAAATCGGCCTATCGTCTGTCGGCAGTTCACGGGCATACACGACTGGGAAGGCGCAGCGCGGTGACGATCCGCAAGTCAGGAGACCCATCCGGCCATTGCGTTCATCTCGCCCCTTCGTGCAGTAAGGGAGTGGAGCATGCAGTCTCTTGCGGAGTGGTGTGTGCAGCGGGTGTGTCTGCGCGCGGTGGTGTTCGGCGCGGCGATCTGTGCAGCGAGTGCGGTCGATAGGCTTGGAGGCACCGGCGCCTGGGCGGCGGAGGGGCGTACGGACGAATCGGCGCTGGTCGCAATGGCCGATTCCGACGCAGCCGGCGAGCAAGCGCCGCTGCTGGCGGACGAAGTCGTGGTCAGTGCCACGAAGACGCCGATTCCCGTCACGCAGGTGACGAGTGCGGTCGAGGTGATCACCGAGCACGACATCCAGCGACAGAAACTTCGGTACCTCTCCGATGTGTTGCGCCAGGCGCAAGGCTTGGCGGTTTTTTCCAACGGCGGACCCGGCACCAGCGTGAACGTGCGTATGCGCGGCGCCAACGACACGCAGACGTTGGTGTTGATCGACGGCGCCATCGTCAACAGTGCGACCCTCGGCAGCTACAACTTCGCGAATCTCACCACCGACAACATCGAGCGCATCGAAATTCTCCGCGGCGCGCAGAGTATGTTGTACGGCTCGGACGCCATGGGCGGCGTCATCAACATCGTCACGAAACGCGG
The DNA here is from genome assembly GCA_046351095.1 of Nitrospiraceae bacterium. Taxonomy (GTDB): domain Bacteria; phylum Nitrospirota; class Nitrospiria; order Nitrospirales; family Nitrospiraceae; genus BQWY01. The sequence goes on along the minus strand of JAXLZC010000001.1, from coordinate 839,901 downwards.
GCAGGGCGCACCGACCGTCGGTGCGTTCGTCGAATACGGCTCGTTCGCCACGCTGCGCGAAGGCGGCAATCTGTCCGGCAAATCGGGCATGGTCGACTACAGCCTGGCGCTCTCGCGCTGGGATACGTCGAGTTTCTCCGCAGTGAACTATCGGCGCGGCGCGACAGAGCGCGACGCGTTCCACAACTGGCAGGGTTCCGGCCGTGTCGGCGTCGATCTGCCCAAAGACGGGCGTTTCGATTTCACCATGCGTTGGATGAATTCCGACGTGAATTTGGACAACATCTCGGCGACGAATCCGCAGGACGTGTTCGGGTCCAAGACTCGGAGTCAGGAATTTGTGTTCAGCGGACGGTATCACCAGCCGTTGACGACCTGGTGGGCGCAGACGTTGACGTTGTCCCGCGGACAGGAGTCCTCGTTGTTCCTCCCGGGGATCTCGCAACGGAGCCTCCTCACGGGGCTCTTTAGCACGCCGTTCGGGACGCCGAATGAAACGCGCGTCCTATCCAACCGCGTCGAATGGCAACATGACTTTCAAGTCGCCAAGCCGTTGTTGCTCAGCGCAGGGTATCAATTTCGCGAACAGCAGGGCGAGAACGACACAGGCCTGACGCCGCATGTGCTCAGTTCGCATGCGGGTTTTGTGCAAGGCCAACTGAATCTGTGGGAGCGGGTGTTTGCGACCGCCGGTGTGCGGCACGACGCGTACAATGTGTTCGGTAGCGCGACGACCTATCGAGTGACCGGCGGCTACTACGCGCCGGAGACCGACACAAAATTCCGCACGAGTTATGCTACCGGCTTTCGTGCGCCGAGTATGAACGAACTCTACTTCCCGAATTTCGGCAATCCGAAACTCGGCGCCGAAAAGAGTCGGAGTATGGATGTCGGCGTCGACCAATACCTCTTCTGGAAAGCGTTGAAGCTATCGGCTGGGTATTTCTGGAATCGGTACGACAACCTGATCACGACCACCTTCGATCCGGTCTTCTGCGCGCCGTTCAGCACATTCGGCTTTTGTCCGTTGCAAATCGGTAACGCTGCAACAAAAGGTTGGGAGGCCGGCCTCACGTACAACTACAGCAGCGAACGGCAGGGCTTGCGCGGCGTGATGGTCCAGGTCACCTACACGAATACGATGGCGCGCGACCTCGATACGGCCAAGCGGCTGCCGCGGTGGCCGACCGATCAACTCACGGCGGTAGTGGGCTACCAACCCATCCAACCCCTGTGGCTGAGCCTGACCTGGCGTTATGTCGGCTCGCGCTACAACACAACCGGTGAGCGGCAGGACCTCGACAATTTTACTGTGTGGTCGCTGGCCGCCAGTTACGGCATCAACAAAACCATGCAGGTCTATGTCCGTGCGGACAACCTGTTCAACGCGAAGTACGAGGAGATCGCGAGCGCCGGCATTCCGACCCGCTCCATCTTCGGCGGCCTACGTGTCACGTTCGGCGGATCATGATGCGGCGTTGGTGTGGTGAGGGCTCATGACCTATCCGCGATTGATCGTCGGCGGGACACACAGCGGCGTCGGCAAGACGACCGTCACCTTGGCGTTGCTGGCGGCATTCCGTGCGCGCGGGCTGGTCGTGCAACCGTTTAAGGGCGGCCCGGATTTTCTGGATCCGGGCCACCATACGATTGCGTCGTGGCGTGTCTCGCGGAATCTGGATACCTGGCTGTTGACGCCGGAATGGAATCGGTCCTGTTTTCGTGCGGCGGCCGCCGACGCCGATCTAAGCGTCGTCGAAGGCATGATGGGCCTCTTCGACGGCAGCCTGCCGACGAGCAATCGCGGCAGCACGGCGGAAATTGCGTCTTTGTTGAATGCGCCGGTGTTGCTGGTGATCGATGGATCGGCGATGGCGCGTTCGGCCGCGGCCATGGCACAGGGGTATGCCACCTTCGACCCGACGGTGCGTGTTGCGGGTGTGTTGTTCAATCGCATCCGGAGCGATCGACACTACGAACTGTTGAAGTTGGCCATGGAGTCGGCCACGCCGCTGACCGCCGTGGGGTATCTTCCGCCGGATGCGGCGTTGTCGCTGCCGGAGCGACATCTCGGATTGGTGACGGCGGGAGAGTGCGGTGCGTCCGAATTGTACAAAGCATTGGGACGCGCCGCCGAGCAGACGGTCGATGTGACACGCTTGTTGGCATTGGCTCGTGAGGCGGGGCCGTTGCCGGAGGATCGCCTCAATGATTCGCAACTCAGCAGGGCTTCGGCAGTCGGCGATACGCGTCCGCGAGTCCGCATCGGGATCGCCGAGGATGAGGCCTTTTGTTTTTACTATCGAGACAACTTGGATCTCCTTGAGGCGGCGGGCGCGGAGCTTGTCCGGTTTTCGCCGCTGAACGATACGGAACTTCCGCCGATGGACGCAATCTATCTCGGTGGCGGGTATCCGGAGGTGCAGGCGGCGCGCCTGTCCGCCAACGACTCGATGCGCGCGTCGATCCGTGCGTTCGCCGCAGCGGACGGTCCGATCTACGCCGAATGTGGCGGGCTGATGTATCTGACGGAAGCGATTGTGACACGCGACGGCCAACGATATCCGATGCTCGGTATTTTTCCTGTCGAGGCCGTCATGGGAGGCCCATCTGGGATGCGTCTTGGGTATCGCAAGGTCACGCTTACACGTGACTGTCTGCTAGGAACATCAGGCACGACGATGCGCGGACATGAGTTCCACTATTCGTGGTTGCGTTCGACGACACGGCTCGGGTATGCCTGTGATCTGCGCGATGCACGCGGAGAGTCAGTCGGCGCGGACGGCCTCGTATGGAAACGTGTGGTAGGACTCTATACGCATCTGCACTTCGGGAGTCATCCCGGACTGGCCGATACGATCGTCGCGGCAGCGCGCGCTGCCGCTGGGAGGGATCGTGTGGCGGAAACCGGCGCAGGGACGCGATGAGAGGCAGCGAGCACCGATGACGATCGACGAATCCGCCCATCGCGAGAAAATGCAACGCGTCAAAGCGGCGGTTGATGCCCGCATCGCCGCGGCGCAAACTGAAAAAGGCCTACTGCTCGTTTACACGGGGCCCGGCAAGGGGAAAACGACGGCGGCGCTCGGCATGGTGCTGCGCGCGCTCGGCCACGGGATGAAAGTGGCGGTCATTCAATTCATCAAAGGCGCGATCGATTCGGCAGAGGAACGTGTGCTGCGGACGTTCGGCGAACAATTGGTGTTTCTTCGGATGGGCGAAGGGTATACGTGGGACACCCAGGATCGTGCGCGCGATGTGCAACATGCGGATGCGGCCTGGCAGCAAGCGGCGACCTTTCTGGCCGATCCGACGTACGGACTGGTCGTGCTCGACGAATTTAACATCGTCCTGAAACAGCAGATGGTCGATCTACATCGAGTCCTGCCTGTGTTGGCTGCGCGACCGCCGATGCAGCACGTCGTCAGCACTGGGCGTGGCGCGCCGCCGGCATTGATCGAGGCGGCCGATCTGGTGACGGAGATGGCGCAGGTGAAACATCCGTTCCGTCACGGCATCAAGGCGCAAGCGGGTGTGGAGTTTTGATTCGCCTGTACTGCGACGGCAACGAGGGCCCATGCGCGGACCGATAACTAAAACCTGCGACGTCTGTCGCGAGACCTTCACGTGTGGACAGTACCGCTGTTGGTGCGGATCCGTCGGCATCACAGAACGGCAAATGGATTGGATCGCCGCGCGGTTTACGGACTGTTTGTGCGAAACCTGCCTACGGCTTGTCGCGGCCGCGGATGATGCAGGCTTACGTCGGCGGGCGCAGTGCGACTACGCGGACGGCGCGATTCCAATAGGACAGTCCGCCGCGGACACGCCTCGCTCCATGCCATCCTAAAGGACGAACACGATGCGTATCACCAAAGTCTATACGAGGACGGGCGACGCCGGAAAAACGCGGCTCGCCGGTGGACAAGAAATTTGGAAGGACAGCCCTCGCGTCGAGGCCTATGGCACAGTCGACGAGCTGAACGCCACGATCGGGCTGGCGCGCGCGATGAACGCGCAGAGTCGTACCGGTGCGGTGGCCGACGCGGCGGCGCAGTTGGAAGCCGACCTGCGCTGGGTGCAGAACAAACTGTTCGATGTGGGCAGTCTGCTGGCGACGGCGCCAGGCCAAACGTTCCCGAACATGCCGCAGGTGACGACCGCCGATTCGACCAAGCTGGAGCGAAGCATCGACCAGTGCCAAGAGGTCTTGCCGCCTCTGAAGGAATTTATTCTTCCCGGCGGCGGGCCGGTCTCGGCGGTGCTCCATCAGGCGCGCACGATCTGTCGCCGTGCCGAACGGATCGTCGTAACGCTGTCGCGCGAGGAGACGCTCGATCCCGCGCTTGTGATGTTTTTGAATCGGTTGAGCGATGCGCTGTTTGTCTGGGCGCGTTGGGTCGCGAAGACACAAGGCGAACCGGAATTTTTGTGGGAACGCCATGCCGACACGTCGTCGTAAGCGTTCCGCCTCTATGGGTGTGTCTGCTCGCGCGGCTCGACGGAGCGCGCGGGGGAGAGAGACCGCGGCACGCCTGACCTTGGTATTAGGCGGAAGCGCTTCCGGTAAAAGCGACGTGGCGCTGAATCTGGCCGGCGAATCCGGTCCGCGCCTGTTCCTCGCAACCGGCGAAGCGCGCGATCCTGAAATGGCCGAACGTATCGCGCGACACCGTGAGACGAGAGACAGCGACTGGGATACGGCCGAGGTGCCGCTCGAGGTCGCTGCATGGATTGCGACCAACGGTCGTCGATATAAGACGATCTTGCTGGATTGTCTCACGCTCTGGCTCAGCAATTTGCTTGAAGGCGGTGTGCAGCCGAACGACGTGCCGAAACACGTTGTCGACTTGTTGGCAGCCCTACGTGCAAGCGGGGCTCGTGTTGTGTTGGTCAGTAACGAGCTTGGCATGGGCCTGGTGCCGATGGAGCCCGAGTCGCGCCGATTCCGGGATCTCGCCGGACGCGTGAACCAACTGGTGGCGGCTGCGGTTGATGAGGTCGTGCTTGTGGTTGCCGGTGTGCCGCTGCGGGTCAAGACAACGGCGCCGCGTGCTCTCGGTCGAAGCAGGCGTACGCGCCTCTGACAGTGACTCGTTCTCGATCTCAATGGTACGTGTATGACCACACTCGAAGACACCATCGCGCGTATCGCCAAACCCGATCCCGACGGCGTCGCACGCGCGGCGGCGCGCGCGCGCTTGGATTGTTTGACGAAACCCCTCGGCAGCCTCGGGCGACTGGAGGACCTGGCGGCGGAACTGGTCGCGATGTCCGGCGGTATCGATGCCAACCGATGGACCGTCCCGCGTGGGGCCATCGTGACCTTTGCCGCGGACCACGGTGTCGCGCGGGAAGGGGTCAGCGCCTATCCCTCCGAAGTGACGGCGCAGATGGTGCTGAATTTTTTGCGCGGCGGCGCGGGGGTCAATGTGTTGGCTCGCCATACGGGTGTCGATGTCCGTGTGGTGGATATCGGCGTGGCGCACGACTTCGGGAAGATTCCTGCCTTGTTGCACCGTAAGGTGAAATCGGGATCAGGCAATCTGCGTCGCGAACCGGCGTTGCCCCGTGCTGAGGCCGAACAGGCGCTGACGGTCGGAATCGACCTTGCGAAGGCCGCCGTCGCCGACGGCATCGGTCTGCTCGGAACCGGCGAGATGGGGATCGGCAATACGACGCCGAGTGCAGCCATTGCTGCGGTGATGACCGGCCGCTCCGTCGCGGCCGTCACGGGATTGGGAACCGGGATCGACGACGCCGCCCGTGCGCATAAGGTGACGGTGATCGAAGAGGCGTTGGCGCTCCATCGACCCGATCCGCATGATGCCCTTGGTGTGTTGGCTGCCGTCGGGGGGCTCGATATCGCCGGTATGGCAGGGCTGATTCTCGGCGCAGCTGAAGCCAAGGTGCCGGTGATGCTGGACGGATTTATTTCCGGCGCGGCGGCGCTGATTGCCGTGGGGATACAGCCGCGCTGTCGATATTATCTGCTGGCATCGCATCGTTCGGTCGAGCCTGGTCATCGGGCCATTCTCGAACACATGGGATTACGACCGCTGCTCGAACTCGACCTGCGCCTCGGCGAAGGGACCGGTGCCTGTCTGGGGATCGGGCTCGCACAGGCCGCGATGAAAATCCTCCTCGAAATGGCGACGTTCGAAACCGCCGGCGTCTCGACGCGCGCCTGACATGTCGATCCGTCCCGACCGCCCGTCCCCGTGGATCGTCGCCTGGCATTTCCTGACCGCCGTTCCGCTCCCATTGCCCCGCGCGGTGCAGGACCGTGCCCATCAGGTCGATGAGGCGGACCTGGCTGCCTCCATGGTCTGGTACCCTGTCGTCGGCCTGCTCATCGGAGTGATCCTCGTTGTTGCGGATATCGTGTTGCGGGAACTGTTTCATCCGTCCGTGGCTGCGGGCCTTGTGGTGGTGTTGCTGGTGGTGCTGACTCGTGGTCTACACCAAGACGGATTGGCCGACACCGTCGACGGCCTGGCCGGTGGCCGCACGCCGGCCGCGCGGCTGGCCATCATGCGCGACCCGCATATCGGCGCGCTCGGGGCGACGGGCCTTGCCCTGTCGCTGCTGCTGCGTTATGCCGCGCTGCTGGCATTACCCGCTGGACTACGTATAGCTGCATTATTGTCTGCGCCGATTGTGTCGCGCTGCGCGATGGTCGCGATGGCCGTCTCATTGCCCGCCGCTCGATCCGATGGTGGACTGGCGGCACCGTTTGTCGCCGGGCTCACACGCGGGCATCTGTGGCGCACGCTGCTGGTTGCCGCGTTGCCGTTGGTTGTGATGGCCTTGCTCCTGCCGCGCGGTCTCTCCGTTATAACTAGCGCCGGACTCTGTGCCCTCGTGATTGTCGCCCTGTTGCGACGGTCGTATCGACAATTGTTCGGCGGCGTGAGCGGCGACCTGTTGGGCGCAACCAATGAAGTCGTCGAAATTTCCGTCTTGTTAGTCGCGCCGCTTGGGGGGACCGTGGGATGAGTGCCGGTCTGCTTGTACTGGTCGCCTGGTTGGACGCGTTGGCGGGAGACCCTCGGTGGTTGCCGCATCCGGTGCGCGCCATCGGTGCGACGATCGCCGCCTGTGAGCAGACGATCCGTCGAACGTGTCGGAGCCCGATGGCGCTGCGGCTGGCGGGCGTGGTGCTGGCGTTGTTTCTGCCGATGTTGGTCTACATCGTCGCGATGTGGACGTTGACCGTCGCGGCTGTGCTCTGGCCGTTTCTGGCACTGGTGTTGTCCGTCTTGCTTGCCTGGACGACGGTTGCCGCGCGCGATCTGTGGGACCATGTGCGGGCGGTGTCGGATGCGCTTGCAGCGGGAGAGCTGGACCTCGCGCGCCAGGCGTTGAGTTTGATCGTCGGGCGAGATACGCAGTCATTGGACGAACCCCAGATCGTACGCGCGACGATCGAGACCTTAGCGGAAAGTACTGCCGACGGGATCGTCGCGCCGCTGTTGCATCTCGCGATCGGCGGACCTGCCCTGGCGTTGGCCTACAAGACGGTCAACACTCTCGACAGCATGGTGGGGCATCGCGAGGAACCCTATCGCGATCTCGGGTGGGCCAGTGCCCGGCTGGACGATGCGCTCAATTGGGTGCCGTCGCGGCTGACGGCCTTTGCCATCGGCCTGGCTGCCGGATGGGTGCGGGGCGGATCGGAGCCGGTGCTCGGATCCTGGCGTACGACCCTACGCGATGGCGGCAACCATCCGAGTCCAAACAGCGGACGGCCTGAAGCGGCGATGGCTGGTGCGCTGGCCGTGCAACTCGGCGGCGTCAATTGGTACGACGGTGTGCCGCACGAGCGACCGTCGCTTGGCGATGCCGTGCGTCCGCTCGATCTGCAGACCTTGGACGAGGCGATGCGGGTCATGGCGGCCACCAGTTTGATCGTGCTGGCGCTGGCTGTGCTGGTCATGCGTGTCTGGACCGGCAGTTGGTGGTGAGGGGTTCGTACCGTTGTATGAAGACGCGCCGACCGTCTCGCCGGAAATCGACCAGCACCGCAGACTCTTTCCTGTGCCAGTCAGCTGCGGCACAGTCGGTGACGCACGGTGGCGATGTGTATACCGCCGCGCGCGAATTGCGGCGACCTGTCTCGCGCCTCATCGATTTCAGCGCGAGCATTAATCCGCTTGGACCCTCGCCGCGAGTATTGAAGGCATTGGGGCAACTACGGACCGCCCTTGTGCACTATCCCGACGCGGACTGTGTGGATCTGCGGTGTCTCCTTGCCGCACGGTGGCACTGTTCGATCGACCAGCTTGTCGTGGGCAACGGTTCCAACGAACTGATTCACCTGCTGCCTCTGGCTTTGCGTATTCGGCATGCCTGGATTATCGGGCCAACGTTCGGGGAGTATGCCGCCGCGCTGACCGCAGCCGGCGCGCGAACGACGTGTATAAATGCCACGAGCGCGCAGCGGTTTCAGCCGCCGCTTGCACTGCTGCGCCGGGAACTTCGCGAGACCTCCCGCTCGCGCCGCCCGGACGCCATCGTCATCTGCAATCCGAATAGTCCGACGGGGCAGTCTGTTTCTCGCGAGGCACTTTTGCAAGTCGCGCGGCTCGCGGCGCGCGCCGGGATCTGGTGTATTGTCGATGAGGCCTTCGCAGACTACTGCGAGGCGATCTCGCTATTAAACGTGCGTTCGCCGATAGAGAGGCGGACTGCGTGGCCGGTCACGACGGTCGTCTTGCGCAGCCTGACGAAGTTCCACGCCTTACCCGGATTGCGGGTTGGGTACGTGATTGCGTCGCCGACGGTCTGTGCCCGCATTCGCGCGCAACAGGTGACGTGGTCGGTGAATGCCGTCGCGCAACAGGCGGCGCTTGCTGCGCTCGGAGATCGTGCGCATGCTCGCCGCAGTCTCGACGTCATGTCTCGATGGCGGAAGCGGATGGCGGCTGCGCTGAACGCCATCCCTGGCTGTACGGTCTTTCCGTCCACTGCAAATTTTCTCTGGATGGAATTGCCTGAAACAGTCGATGTGCGACGCGTGATTGCTGAATTGCGAACGAAGGGTTTGCTCGTGCGTGATGGGACGGGATTCGGTCCTGATTGCGAGCGCTGCATCCGAGTGGCCGTGAAAAAGCCAGCCGATCAAGATCGGCTGCTGACGCACCTGCGCAGAGCACTAAAGACGCAGGCGACAGGCTGACGACACGATGGCTGCTGGACGTGCACAAAACTGCCGACTGTCTCATGCACTGTTCGACGTGCGTCTGTCGGAGGACCGGCAAACGTTGATCGTCGATCTGCAGCGTCCTTGTGCCGTCCTTTCGTCGGCACCCTGCCGGGGCGGATTCGTGCGTGCACGGTATCTGCTCAATCATCAGGTTGCGGCCAACGCAGTTCATCCATCGAGACGTGAGACAGTTCCTTCCCACTCACTGGCTGTGACATGGCCGACACCTGCGTCGACCTTACGAGGATTGGCGCGATCGCTCGGTCTGCGCGAGGTCCCGGTCGGCTTGATGACGGCAGTCCCCATGACAAAATACGTCTCGACCGTTGCGCGCCGTGACGGACAGTGGGTCCGTTGCCTCACGACTGTAGGAGTGACCAATGCCGTGGCGGCGGGCGAATGGCCTGCTGCCATCGGTAAGAAGAGACGTACAAGAGCTCTCGGCGGGCAGGGCTTTGGAACGATCAATCTCATCGTCCTCATCGGCTCCACACTTACTCCATCCGCCATGGTTGGAGCCGTGCAAGTCGCCACGGAGACGAAGACTGCTGTGTTGCGCGAGCAGTGTGTACAGACGGCACGTAGCAAGCCCGCCACTGGAACCGGTACGGATGCAGTGGCAATCGCGGTGGGACTCGACGAACGCGCGCCGTGCCTCGAATACAGCGGGACCCATACGCTGATCGGTGCCTTGATCGCGCGGGTCGTGCGGACCTCAGTTGAACGTGGTCTTGCAAAGGCGCGTCGCTGGGATGCGACGCATCGACCGGCCTCGCAGAGAAGGCGGCGTGTATGATCCGTAGACCGCTCGCTGTGCTCGGCACAGGATCCGATGTGGGGAAAAGCCTGATCGCGACGGCCCTCTGTCGCTTGTGGTTTCGCCAGGGGCTTCGAGTGGTGCCGTTTAAGGCGCAAAACATGTCGCTCAACTCGTTCGTCACGAGAGACGGCGGTGAGATCAGTCGCGCCCAGGCGGTACAAGCCTGGGCCTGTGGGCTGGAGCCGACCATCGATATGAACCCGGTGTTGCTCAAACCGGAGGCGGATGCAGCCTGCCAAGTCATTGTGCAGGGGCGCGCACTGGAGACAGTATCGGCGGCCGCCTATTATCGCGATCAGACGCACCTCTGGACAGCCATTACGGAGAGCTACGCAAGGTTGACCGCGGAGGCCGATGCGGTCGTGCTCGAAGGGGCGGGGAGTGCAGCGGAGTTGAACCTGATGTCTCGCGATCTGGTTAACTGGCGGATGGTTGAGCATGCCGATGCGGCGGTGGTGCTTGTCGCGGATATCGACCGTGGCGGTGTGTTTGCGCAAGTACTTGGGACGCTGGACCTGCTGCCGCGGGAAGCGCGGCGGCGTGTCGTCGGTGTGCTCGTGAATAAGTTTCGTGGCGACGCCTCGTTGTTCGACGACGGCATCAGGATGTTGGAAACTCGTGGGGAGGTGCCTGTCTGGGGTGTGATTCCCTATTTGCGCGAACACGGCATCGAGCAGGAGGACAGCCTCGACCGCACACGTGCAACGGCCAAAGCGTTTTCTCCGGACCGGATCAACATTGCGGTCGTGCTGTTGGAGCGTATGAGTAACTTCACCGATTTCGATCCATTGATGCGCGAGTCGGATGTTTCATTGCGGTACGTTGCCCAGCCGTCCGAGGCCGAAGGTGCAGATGTGCTGATCCTTCCAGGCACCAAGAGTACGCTGGTGGATCTGGCGAGTCTGCGACGTCGCGGGTGGGCAACGGCGCTCGAGCGGCATCGCGCGTCGCAACGCGATATCGTGGGCATTTGCGGCGGGTACCAGATGTTGGGGCACCGTATCGATGATCCGGACGAATGCGAAGGTGGAGGGCAGACCGACGGATTCGGTTTCTTGGATGTCTCCACGCGGTTTGTCGCCCCGAAGGTCTGCCGGCAGGTTGTCGGAGACATGCTTGCCCACGGCGGAGATGGGGCGTTCGCGATCAGCGGCTATGAAATTCATATGGGGCGTATCCTTCGTGGTACGGCACAGCCCTGTTTCTTGATTCGCCCGAAGACAGCGGATTTCGCTCCTTCCGATTCCGCATTGCCATCGCTGGAGCCCGAAGGCGCCAGGTCCGACGATGGCGTGGTGTGGGGGACGAGCTTGCATGGAATTTTTGAGTCCGGGGCCTTTCGTACCTATTGGCTGAACCGACAGCGTCGTACAAAGGGCCTGGCGCTGCGCGCCGACTCCTTGTCCGACGTCGAGGCACAACGTCGTCAGGCCATCGACCGTTGGACCGATCACGTGGCGCACCACCTGCGCTGCGATCCGTTTGCCGCGCCGATGTAGTCCTCACCGCAACCGTTTGCTCTCTCCCGTCTCATTCTTTTCCCTCGTGCTCGTACTGCCCCGTCACTGTGCTGTCGATATTCTGCAATTCGTTTTGAGATTTGTCGACCTCAGTGCATAAGTAACGATATCCAGGGGTAGGTGCGTGGTCGCCACGCACGAGTCTGTGTGACGACACGCAGGTGCGACTGGCGCCTTTTGCGATGGGCGCTATACTTGTGAGTGATTTCTCACCGCTGATCCTTTGTCTCCGAGGGAGGACGTTATGAAGGTTCGTATTGCGGCACTCGTCGGCAGTCTGTTGTTTGCCGGTAGCCTTGCCCTGATTCCAGCTGCTGTCTGGGCGTCAGAGGAAGGGGAGACCAGCGAGCTCTTGATCAAGTTGGTCAAGCTGGGCCGTGGTGTCGTCTCCGAACACCAAGACCTCATCAACGATGCCAGCAAGTCCGGAAAGGGCTTCACCGGCGACTTCTTGGCCGCGCAGGTGGCCGAGCGGTTCCGCAATCAAACGAAGATCGATTTGTCGCGTGGGGCCAATCTCCCGCAGCAAAATGTGTTGCTGAGCTTGTTGGAAGCCGAGAAGGAAGTCGTCGACGACGCGCAGGTCGTCATCAACAAGCAGGGCGTGGGCTTCAAGGGATTCCTACCCGCTATCTTCGCCAGAAAGACCGGCGAACGCTTCTATAAGAAGACGGGCATCCGCATCAAGTTGACGGGCAATGACTACCGCAATCCGAACAATCGTCCGGACGAATTCGAGAGCGACGTGTTGCGTCTTTTCTCCGATGCGCGCCATCCGAAGGGCCAGCAGTATGCCAAGGCCACGATGCTGAACGGCAAGCCGGTGTATCGCCTGATGGATCCGGAATATGCGACCACCTCCTGCTTGTCCTGCCACGGCAATCCGAAGGGCGAGCGCGATGTGACCGGGATGCGGAAGGAAGGCTGGAAGGAAGGCGACTTGGCGGGTGCGCTGAGCGTCGTCTATCCGATGCGGTAGTCTCGACGCGACGAACGCCTCGTCGACAGGAAGGTTCACGAACCGTCAGGCGGCATAGGGCCGCCGACCCCTAAAGGAGCGAGAGATGAGCAAGATCGTGGTGGTGGATGATTCGTTCGCGGAAGCGCAGATGATCGAAGGCTTTTTGAAGTCGGCGAGCCATTCCGTCGTGACCTTTTCCAATACGGACAAGCTGGAAGACAAGCTCGTGTTGGAGAAGCCCGATCTGATCATCATGGACGTGGTGATGCCGGGCCGCAACGGCTTCCAGGCCTGTCGCGACATCAAGGGCGACGATCGCTTGAAGGGGATTCCGGTGATCTTGTGCACCTCGAAGGGCAACGACAGCGATAAGTTCTGGGGCGAACAACAGGGCGCCAACGGGTACGTGGTGAAGCCGTTTAAGTCGGAAGATTTGTTGGCGGCCGTCAAGCGCGCGTTGCACTAGACCTCGCGTACGTCTGCGCCGAGAGAAAGCCGTCCTATGACGCCTACTGACACCGTTCCTGTCTCCGCTCCCACCACCGTCGCGGTCCTGACCACCGGATCGACGATCGGGACGCTGCGCGCCTGCGTGGCGCTCATCGGCGGCGAGTTGTTCGCGATCGATCTGAAGTACGTGCGCGAGGTGTTTCCTGTGGACCACCTCACGCCTGTGCCGAAGATGCCGGCAGTCATCGTGGGCGTCGCGAATTTACGCGGCACCATCATGCCGCTGGTGGATCTGCGTGCGGTGCTGAACCACAACGACGTCAACGGGGCGCAGCCGTTCGCCATCGTGGTGAGCCACGGCACCCAGCAGGTCGGCTTGCTGCTCGATCAGGTGCCGGAGATCCGTTCCCTCGTCAAGAGCGACCTCCTCGCGCCGCCCTCCTCGCAGGAGAGTGCGGCTCGACCGTTTCTCTCGGCCATGGTGCCGCTCGACGGACGGATGGCCGGCATGGTCGATGTGCCGACGTTACTTGCCAAGGTGGAGGCCAGTTAAGCGACGTGATGTCGGGAGAGTCGTCCCGGATGTGTCGGGTGTGAGCGAAGTGCCGAGCCCACGTGACCGCGCGATGAGAATCGCCACAAGGAGGAGCGTGTTATGAAGAAGCAGCAGACAACATCCCGGCTGGCCCTGGAGACCATGCCGTGGTTTCGCGACCAGCGTACCGAGGTCAAGCTGATCGTCGGATTCGGTCTCATCAGCTTGGTCATCATGTTCATCGCAGGACTGGGCTACTTCAAGTTGCGCCAGTTGGCTAACCAGTCCCAGATCGTGTACGTGGACTACGTCACCCCGCTCTCGAACTTCAACGAGATCGGTACGGCGCTCACCGACCACCACCAAACGCTGCTCCAGATCGCCAGCGTCACGCGTAAGTCGGACGCCGAGCCGGAAATCGCGAAGCTCGCGACGCACGAAGCCAACATTAAGGACAAGCTGTCGTCATACGGCAACGGCACCATGCGCGTGTCCCGCAGCGGACGCGACGAGCGCCAGGGCGTCGATCAGTTGCGCCCGGCCATCGACGCGTACTTCCATGAAGCGAAAGGCGCGCTGGAAGCCTACATGGACAGCTTCGATCGGAAGTTGTCGGCCGACCAAGCCGAGCAGATGCGTGAATTGGGTATCTTGGCCTTGACGGTCAACCTGACGCCCGCGTTCGACAAGTCCGTCGATAAGCACAGCGAACAGGTCAAGACCATGACCGAAATCGCGCACGACCTGAACGAAGACGCGAAGGCGATTTCCGAGAACGGCACGAACCTCATGCTGATCGGCGGTATCCTCGCCGTGGCCTTCGGGTTGTGGTTCGGGTATCGCTTGGCGCACTTCTTCGCGCGAAACGTCATTCACATCGCCGACGTCGCGAACCAAGCGGCGCAAGGGAATTTCCAAGCCCGCGCCAAGATCGAGACGAACGACGAGTTCGGACAGATGGCCAAATCGTTCAACGCCATGTTGGACCGGTTGACCACGTTGGTGTCCACCGAGGAAGAACGCGACACCATGCAAAAGCGGTTGATGGCCTTCCTCGTCATGGTCTCCGAGGTCGGTAAAGGCGACTTGACGAAGCGCGGCGAAGTCACCGCGGACATGTTCGGAAACCTCGCCGACGGGTTGAACCTCATGTTGGGTCGGTTCGGTAAGTTGCTCGGGCAGGTGCGCGACGCGGCCGGCGCCGTCAACAAGTCGGCGGGAACGCTTCGTGACACGGCCACGCAGATGTCCGGCACCGCGCGTCACCAGGCGGAAGAATCCGTCCGGACGCTGAGCGCGGTCGAACAGCTTACCCAGGGCATGAAGCAGGTGGCCGACACGGCCAACACGTCGTCCGACTCCGCGAAGCAAGTGCTCGTCGCGACGGAACGCGGTCGTAAGGCCGTGCAAGACACCGTGCACGACATGCAAGAAATCCGCGGCGCGGTGCAACGCATGTCCAAGCAGATCAAGTCGCTGGGCGATCGGTCGTTGGAAATTTCGCAGATCGTGTCGACCATTCGCGACATCGCGAGCCAAACCAACTTGCTCGCGCTGAACGCCGCCATCGAGGCGGCGGGCGCCGGCGAGGCGGGCGCGCGGTTCGCGGTCGTCGCCGACCAGGTCAGAAAGTTGGCCGAAAGCTCCACGCAGGCCACCCGCGAGATCGCCGATCTCGTGAAGACCATTCAGACGGAAACGCAAGACGCGGTCATCGCGATGGAGCAAGAAACACAGGCGGTGGAAGCCGGATCGGCCTCAGCTATGAAGACCGGTGAGGTGTTCGGCGAAATTTCCACGATCGCCAAACGCTCCGCCGAGTTGGCCGTCGCCATCGCGAACAGCGCGAGCGAACAGTCGTCCTCGACGGAAAAAGTCGGTCGCTCCCTGAAGGAGTTCACCGGCGGCGCCGTCGCCACACAGAAAGCGACGGATACCACACGTCAGACCATCGAAGAGATGGCCAAGCTCGCCGAGAGTTTGACCAGCCAAGTCGGTCAATTCAAGCTCGCCTAAGCGCGTCGCCCCGCCGAGCGATCGGCGGGGCGTCCGACTGGCGCCAGGAGGGCGAACGCGAGCATGAGCGACGAGTCTATCCGCGACAATCTTATCGACGTCTTCGTGGAAGAGGGGCAAGAGGGTCTCCAGATCCTCTCCGCGGCCTTGGCGCCGGAGTTGGGCCTGCCGTCCCAGGACGACCTCTACGAACACTATCGGGTCGGTCACAAACTGAAGGGCGCCGCCGCGCTCTATCAGTTCATGGGCATTTCCGCGATCGGCAGCCTCTTCGAAGAGGTGCTCGAGCATGCCAAGGCCACACCGGCCGTGATCTGGCCGGATGTCGTGCGATGGTTACGCGAGCTGACCGAAACGCTTCGCACCCAACTGCAGGCGCTCGCCTCCGCGAAAACGGAGTTGCCGTTCGACGCCGATCACTGGCGCAATCGGTACCAAGCCATCCTGTCCAAGCCCATTGATTTATCGAATTCGTCGGATACGGCGCCTGTCGCCGCAACAAGCGACGCCGCCCAGGTCCCCGCGGCGCCGAGCGGTGCGCACGAGCATACGGAGCTGATCCCGGACCATGCCTTCGTCACCTCCGATGTCGTGCTGCCTCCCATCGACGCCGAGGTGCTCGAATACTTCGTGCCAGAAATTGAAGAACTTCTTACGACGTCGTCCGGTCATATAGAAGCGCTGACGAACGCCCTCGACGATCACGATCGTATCCACCGTCTGTTTCGCGATATCCACACGATGAAAGGCTCCGCCTACACGGTGGGGTATCAGATCATCGGTGATATTGCGTTGCCGCTCGAAGATCGGCTTCGCGATCTACGCGATCGGCGTGCTGCGATGCCCTCGGGCATCCTCGATCTCACTCGGCAGACTCTCGCCATCGTGACCCGTGTGATCGCTCGTAAGTCGGACGATGTGCCCGCGTTGCAACGCGACATTCCGACGCTCTTAGGAACGATCGCTTCGTGGTCGGAGACACCGGCCGTCGTCGAAGCGGTCGAAGCGAGTCCGAATGTCCAACAGACCGAGACGGAAGCACACACGTCATCGACTGTGGAGCCCGTTTCTGTTGATGCTCCTGCCATAGCTTCGGATATGCAGGCACAAATGGAACCTGTGTCTGCTCCAGAGCCGGTCCGCCTCGAAACTCCTGTCGCAGCACCACACGCGCCGACACCGGTCGCATCGACTCAGCCGGCAGCGGTGGTGCCCGCCTCCTCCGGAACGATTGCACCGGACGGGACCGAGCTGACGGATGCCTATTTGCTTCCGGATCTCGATGCCGAAGTGCTGTCGTACTTCGTACCGGAGGCGCAGGAGTACTTAGAGTTACTGGAAGCCTACCTGCTGAAACTGGAAAAGGATCCGCAGAGCACCGAGCTCATCAACCATCTGTTCCGGACCGCCCACACGTTGAAGGGGTCGGCGTTCACCGTCGGCTTCACGCCGATCGGCGACCTCATTCACTACGTGGAAGACTTGATGGGCGCCATCCGCGAAAAACGCGCGGTGTATGTCGCCGGTATGGCCGACGTCATCTTGAAGTCGGTCGACTTGGTGCGGTTGCTGATGCGGCGCGATCCTTCGATGATCGCACAGGTGCGCGGACGGTTCCGTACGGTGGTGGCCGACCTGAAGCGGCTGGCGGATGGATCGGCGGTCGGTGTGTTGGCCTCGGCGGCGATTCCAGACCCGGCGATGACGCCGCACCAGCAGCAGGCGCACGCGGGCACTGAAGAACCGGCAAAGGTGAGCGCCGCACAGGACGATGCGGCCGCCGCGCAAGCGGGCGACGTCATCCGCGTCAACCGCGAGCGTTTGGAGAAGTTGCTGAACCTCGTCGGCGAGTTGGTGATCGGTCGTGGTCGTTTGGAACAACGGTTGGTTGCCCTCGAATATCTTGCGAATCAGGTGCAATCGTTCAAGGGCAAGATGCTGGAGACGGTGCGCGGCTTCGAGGAAAAACACTCGTTCACCTTGCCGTCGCAGCCCTCGCACAGCCACCAAGCACCCGTGCCGTCGGACGGCATGCCGGCGCAGGCGATCCCGGGGCTTGGGGATTTCGGCGCACTGGAATTCGACAAATACGACGACTTCAACATTCTCGCGCGACGGATCTCGGAAGTGACGGCGGACATCACCGAATCGATGGTGCAACTGTCCGGCTCGATCCGCAGCGCGCGTGAAGACATGAGCCAACTGCACCATTTGACCCTCGGTATGCGCGACGAAATCGCGCGCGCCCGCATGGTGTCGATCGGTACGCCGTTCACGCGCTTCCGCCGCGCGGTGCGCGAAATGGCCCGTGCCACCGGCAAGGAAGTCACGTTGGTGACGACGGGTGAACAAACGGAAGTTGATACCAGCATCGTCGAACGGTTGGTCGACCCGTTGGTGCACCTCGTCCGGAATGCGGTCTATCACGGCATCGAACCGACCGCCGTGCGTATTGCGCAATGTAAGCCGGCCGTCGGCACCGTGTACCTCCACGCGGCGCACCGCGGCAACGCGGTCATCATCGAGATCGAAGACGATGGCGCCGGGATCGAGCCGGAGAAGCTGAAAAATAAGGCGCTCTCCAAAGGATTGATCACGCAGGGGACGGCGAAAACGATGACCGACGCCGAGGCGATGAAGCTCATCTTCTTGCCGGGATTCTCGACCGCCGAAGTGATTGGAGATCAGGCGGGGCGTGGTGTCGGCCTCGATGTCGTGAAAAAAACCATCGAAGGGATGAACGGGTTCATCGACGTCGAGACAGCCAAGGGCATCGGCACGAAGTTCACGTTGAACCTGCCGCTGACGTTGTTGATCGCCACGGCGCTTCTGGTGCGCGCGGGCAACTGGCGGTACGCCATTCCGCTGTCGAGCGTCCGCGAAGTCTTGATTCCGGCGCCGGGGGTGGTGCAGCAGATTGCAGGCCAATTGGTTCTCCAGTTGGGCGATACCGCCGTCCCGGTGGACACCCTCAGCCATGCCTTGACTGGTGTGAGCAGCGAAATCGCGGAAGGGGCTCCGGTCGTCATTGTCCGGACTGGACAGGGGTTGCTCGGGTTGGCGGTGGACGAGTTGTTCGGTCGCCAAGAAATCGTTGTGAAACCGTTGGGGGCCTTGAAGATCCTCGAGCGAAGTTTCTTCAGCGGGGCCACGATCGATCCGGAAGGTCGCGTGGTCCTCGTGGTGGACGTGGGGCGTATCAACGGGCAGGAACAATCGCACAGCGGAGGGATCGGCGGTCTTACCGTCGAAGCCGATGCTGCTGGCCCGAGAGCGGAGACGCCGTCGGGCGGCGTGGCGACGGCGCCTGGTGGCTCGACGATTCTCTTGATCGACGACTCGTTGAGTATCCGGAAGTTCGTGGCGCGTATGTTGGAATCCGCCGGCTATGTCGTGGAAACGGCGGTGGACGGCGAAGAAGGCGTGCGCAAAGCCTCGGCCAATCCCTATCGGATGATCATCACCGACTTGGAGATGCCGAAGTTAAACGGCTACGAAGTGATTCAAGCGTTGCGTGCCAGGCCGCAGACACAGACGACGCCGATCGTCGTCATGACCACACGCGCGGGCGACAAACACAAGCAGTTGGCGATGAACGTGGGCGCCAGCGGCTACATCGCGAAGCCGGTCGAAGAACGTGCGCTTGTGGCGGAAGTCGAGCGCTGGGTCGGCGCCGCGACGGCACGAAAGAAATAGGCGGACACGATGGCCTTTCGCCAACGAGTGACGGGACCGGTCGGCGGCTCAGTGACCGCGCGGTTTCTCGTGACGCAAATCAACGACACGAGCCTGGCGTTGTGGGCCGATACGGTCCGTGGTGTGTTGACGCCAAACGAAATGGGGGCGGCGCAAGAAGTCACGTTGCTCGGCGATACGTACCGCGCGACGGACATGGCGCGGCGCCTCGGACTACTGCGGTTGCCGACGAGTGTGGAGACGCGGTTCGTGTTGTGTCAGCGCGGGCAGGGCCGATGCGTCGTGTCGGTCGACCGTGTCATCGGGCTCATGGACATTCGGCGCGACCGTATTCAACAGATGTCGCCGTTGTTCGCGGGTGCCGAGCGTGTGTGGTTGCGCGGCGTGTTCGTATACGACGAGCGGATGGCGGTCGTGATCAATCCCGATTGGTTGGTGCACGATCTTGAAGCGACGACGCCGGTGTTGCAACCGGCGCGCGCGGCTTAACGAGGAGCGGCGAGACCGGCGGATGTTACGCGGCGCACGACAGACACAGACGACGGCGCAGGCCAAACGCACGACCTCGATGATCGTCTTCGCGATCGGTGGGCAGACGTTCGCCATGAAGGCGTCGGAAGTTGCGAGCGTGGAGCCCTGGCCGATCTGGATGCCGGTGCCGAGTTCGACGCCCTTCGTGCATGCCCTCGTACGTCGCGGCGCGCGGTTGTATGCCGTCTACAATTTGGCCGAACAGTGGGAATTGACGCCGTCGTCGGAGACGCCGCTGTGTGTCATGGTGAAATGGGGCCGCGAGGAAGTGGCGTTGCGTGTGGATTCGCAAATCCCGTCGCTTGAGAATGCCGACCTTGCTATGATTCACACGACCGACGACGCGCGCCCGGGTGTGCTCGGGGAATGGTCCTACCAGGGCACGGCGATTCCGGTCATCTCGTTCATGCATCTTGTGCAGCGCGTGCCGCAGGCCGCCTAGAGAAATACCGATCCCGCGATTTGCTGAGGGGAGTGACGATATGGCTCGTGTGTTGATCGCCGACGACAGTATTGCCGTGCGTAAGGTGGCCGAGCGTCTCCTGAAGGAGGCGGGTTTGGTGGTCACGCTGGCGGCGAATGCCGAAGAGGCCATTGCGCAGCTGGAAAAAGATGCGCCCGATGTCGTTGTGTCCGACGTCATTATGCCGGACAAAAGCGGCTACGAAGTTTGCGGGTATATTCGCAGCCACGCCAAGTTGGCAGCCATTCCTGTGTTGTTGATCTCCGGCATTGTCAACGACGATGTCACCAAGCAAGCCGAATCCTGTAAGGCGGACGGCGTTCTGAAAAAGCCATTTCAGGGGAGTTCGCTCCAGGATCGTGTGTCCGCATTGTTAGGTCCAAAATCGCCGAAGGCGCAAGAAGCGGCGGCCGTTGTTTCCGCACCCACGCCTGATGTGGAAGCCGCACCTGCGGTGAAGCTGGAAGTAGCGACGCCCTCCGTCCAGCCGATGCCCAGCCCATTTGCCTGTGCAGAACCAGCCGTCTCTCAACCGTCGCCGTTTGCCATGCCGCAGAAGGAGTCGCCGTCCATTCCGGCGTCGACACCAATGGCCGTGTCGCCTTCGGTCTCGGATGAGGAGATGGAGGCCACTCGGGTTCGTGCCGCCCGTGCGGACGAACTTCAGCACGAGTTGGCGGCTGAGAGCGACCGACGCAAAGAATTGGAACAGGCCTTGAGCGAGGCGAAGGCTCAGCTCGCCCGTATGGGCGGCATGGAGCAAGCACTCGCAGATGTGCAGCACCAGCAGCGTGCGTCCGAAACGATGGCGCAGGAATTGACCATCGCGCGTGAGCAGGCCGCGGAGCTCGAAGTGGTGCGGACACGCGCCGCCGCCGCCATGCATCGCATCGAAGAACTGGCCAAGGAACTTCAAGACGAACGACAGAAGGTTGCGGAGCTCGAAGAGATGCGTGCCGGCGCCACTGCCGCGGCACGCCGCCTGCTGGAAGTGGAATCGACGATCGATCAGCAACGTCAGGAGTTAGAGAGCACCAGGACGACGTTAGAATCGCTGCAAGCCGAAGTCAGCCGTCGTCGAGACGATGATGCCGAGCGCGAGCGGGGTTTCGAATTCGCGCTGTCAGGCGAGCGCGACAAGGTGCAGAAGCTCACGGCGAGCTTGTCCGCCAGTCAGGAAATGGCGAAGAAGGCACGCGACCTCGAAGCTGCGTTGACGGCGGAACGAGCGGCGGAAGCTGTACTCGTGCAGCAAGTGACGGATTTGGAGCAGCGCGTGACCCGTATGCAGGCATTGGAGTCGACGCTGCGCACGACGGATTCGCAGTTACGCGCAGAGAAACAAAAGGTCGAGGAATTGGAAGCGCGCCTACCGGAGATCGCACAATTGCGCGCCGAACTCGCCGGTGTGCAGGCCAGCTTGAGCAGCGAGCGTGAGCGTAACAGCGCCTTGGCCGCGGAAGCGCAACGTGCGCAGAACGAAGCGGGTCGTGTGCCGACATTGGAATCGGCCTTGGCCGATGCGAAGGAACGAGCCGAGCGTCTCAGTCAACGAGTGACCGACGCCGAATCGTCGGCCGATGCCGCGAACCGACGTCTGGAAGAGATGGCCCGCAAGCTGAGTCAGATCGCCGGGCTGGCGTCCAAGCTTGGGTCGACGGAACGGTAACGTTCGCCTTGGCTGACAGAGCGATCCTGGAGCGTACGTAGAGTCCCATGTCCGATACCACGGCCGACGACGATTTTCAGAAAGAACTGCTCGGGCTTTTTGCGGAAGAAGCCTACGAATGGTTGAGTCAGATTCTGGCCGCCTTGGTGCGATTGGAATCGGTCTCGCAGCCCTCGCAGGCGCCTGATGCCGTCGATGCCCTCACTCGCGCGTTGACCAGCTTGGGTGGGTCCGCCGCGACGATCGATCTTCCGGCCATCCAAGAATCCGTCTTTGCCTTGCTGCCGTCGGCCGAAGCTCTCCGCACTACGAGCGCGTCAGATGCCGCCGCTGCGTTGTTGTCCCTGCGGACCTCGCTCGATCAGATCCTATCGGCCATTGCGTCGGCGACAGGAACCGTAACGACCCTCTCGTTCGAGCCGCCGGTCGCAAATGTCCATCAGGCCACGCAGTTGCTGGAAAAGCTGGACGCGCTTCGTCGGTCCTGTGCCGCGCGCCGTCAGACGGGGGCGGATCGCCGGATCGTGGCGCTCGCCATCCGACAGGTGCAAGAGGATGTGAACCGTCGGTCGGCGCAGCCGGACGTGCCGGCGCTTCGTCGATTGTTGGACGAGGTGCAGCGCTCGGATGCGGAGTACAGCGAGCAAATGCAGGGCGCCTTACCGGCGCTTGCCGCGTCGCTCAGCGTCATCAAGGCCGCGTTGGCCCAGCCGTCGCTCGTGCGTGACGATCAATGGGTAAAACTACTCGAAGGGGCCGATCATCTGGCCGAACTCTCTCGTCGACATCAGGCGCCACGGCTCATCCAGTTCTTTGTGGGTTTGGCGACCTGTATGCGCCTCGTGTCGGATAAACGTGTGACGCTGACCGCCAAACGGTTGGAGCTGGTCGAGGGCCGGATCGTTGCGATGGGCACACTCGTCGAACAGTGGGCTTCGGAAGGGGCGGCGGAGCGACAGGACATCGCGGCTCTGCTTCCGATGTAACGCACAAGGATTGAATCTTCGATACACCGTCTCATGACGTCCATCAATTCCATACAGCAGTCCGATTCGTCCCATCGCTGGTATCGGCAGGCGACCGAGCAGGTCGTTGCCTTGCGTGAAGCGATCCAGGTCGGTGCGCCCCTGTCCCTCCGTCCGATCGAAGAATCCGCCTGCGCGTTGGCTGCGAGTGTCGTGCATGACGACGATTTAGTCAGACAGGCACTCGGTGCGCCCGAAGGCAACGCACTCGTTGCGAACATGGTTCGCGTGGGAGTGTTTGCTACGAAGGTCGGCGTGGGCCTCAATTTCAACGGCGAGGAGCTGACGCGGCTATCGTTGGCGGCGCTCTTACACGATATTGGGATGTTCACCGTACCGACATCGCTGTTAGCGAAAAGCGGGCCCCTGTCTCGGACAGACCGTTCTGTCCTAGAACGACATCCAATCGAAGGGCAGCGGTTGATCTCTGCACTCGGATCGCAGTATGACTGGTTGGCTGGGGTCGTCCGGCAGGCACATGAACGGTGGGGCGGGCAGGGGTACCCGGACCGCCTTCACGGCACGGCCATTTGCGAGGCAGCGCATATCATTGGGATGTGCGATCTGTTCGAGGCGTTGATCTCACCGCGTCCGTACCGCCGTCGGCTGTTGCCGCATGAAGCGATGCACGAGATTTTCTTGAAGGAGCGAGTCGCGTTTCCGCGGGAAATTCTCAAAGCGTTAGTTGAACAATTCGGCGTATATCCATTGGGAACCGAGGTGCGTGTAAATTCCGGAGATGCGGCCATCGTCATGCGGACGAACCCGCAGTTTCCGCTGCGTCCCCTTGTCCGTGTCGTGGACTCGCATGGAGTTGCCCATGCGCACGAGGCGGGAAGCCTGGACTACGACCTCTCCAAGACGCCGCATCTCTACGTCACGGCGGTGCTGCATGCTCCCGGCGAAGGAGTAGGCATAGACAAGAGCGAAGCGACTCAATTGGTCGCTGCGCCGTCGGCGGTAGAGCCGGAACGGCAAGTCTATGCAGACGACGTGGCTGCGCTCTTCGAGAGCCTGGACGACTTTGCGATTGCGATTTCCGATGTGATGGGATCGCACCAGCACGAATTGGATCAGCCTTCCCGCCGGAACCCGGCCTAACTGTTATTCCCTCGCCGTTCTTTTCCTCAAGCACTGTTCACGTTCACACGTCGATAGGTCCGTTCGGGCCACCTCTCCACATATTCGACAACAAGTGTATCTATCCCGGCTTCCCAAGTGGGTCTTTCGTGTAAACCTCGCCTAATTCTTGAGCACTCTGCTTATGACTGCCGTCTATACGTCGACTCGGCAGTTATCAACATGGTTACCCACAGCCCATACACAGAAACTGTGTATCGACGATGAGCGGTCAAGGGCGCAGTGGATGCGTGTCCGCCGGACTCCTGAAGAAAAATCCAGATTGGAGAAAAAAGTCTTGCATTCTCAATCGACTTATAACGAAACCTTCACGCAACGTGGAGAAAACCTGTGTCTGTGGACAACCCGTGTATACCAATCCGTTGCGGCCCTAAGGCTCGTGTAATGCCGCTCGACGACATTCGGATATGGCGAAGGGAATTCGAGTCTGTGCGTAGTAACCGACTCTTGACATGGCTGTCACGAGTCCTGCTCCGTATGGCCTACTCCGCTTTGTCCAGTAGGACCAGTATGAGAGTGGAGTATAATGCCGCCCGTTCAACGGCCGGGCGCTCAGGCATTAAGGCCGCAAGGAAGGATCGACGACTGCATCTATGGCCAAGTTACGTTCGTCCCATCGAGAAGCCTCCGTCCTGTCGAAGGCGCAGGACTACATTCGCACGCATGTCATTTTCCCCTCGGCGCTGCTCGGCATCATTCTGCTGGTGGCTGCTACCATGGGGCTGGCCTATCAGTACCTCGCGGAGACGTATCAGCCGAGTACGTTTCTGCAGAGCACGGGCTTGGCGGTGGTCGGCGCGTTGGCCGGGTGGGGGCATAGTCGATATCAGCGGTATCTTCTAGCCAACTTTCCGGATGCCCTGGCGGCGAAACTCGATGCGTTTCTGAAAAAGGATGTCACGCGCGCGAAGAAACATGGGCCGAAGCCCTTGGACCATCCGGGGCGTTCCTGGATGCCGCTGGTCTATGTGTTGGTGATCCTGCTGCTGTTGGGATTGGCTTTCAGCGCGGGGGCCTGGGGAACGGTCTATCCGGTCGCCGCGTACCTGCTGCCGGCTGCGGGATTTTTCTGCGCGCGTGTCTATGCGTGGAAAGATCTCTGGGGGCCGGCCAGCAGCGTCAGCTCTCGCCTGTAATCGTATCTCACCAAAAAAATAACGCGCGGTCGTTCATCTGTTCAAAGGAAGCGGATGGAGGACTGCGCGTGGCCTGTCGAAGGACTCAGCGGGTTTTGCGGGATTGTTTTCGGGCCGCCAACTTCTTCGAAACGGGAGCCTTCGACTCGGCCTTGCGGCGCGTGCGGGTCGTCGCCGAGCGTAAGGCACTGAGGGCCTCGACACGTTTCTGCAGGTCGCGGATCTGCTGGCGCAATTCAGGCAACAACGGGATCAAACTCTGCGCGCGGAGTGCCGTTTCGTGCGGCATTGCTGGCGCACCAGATACGATTTGATCCGATGCCAGCGAGCGCGTCACACCGGAACGCGCGCCGATCATCACGCGGTCGGCCACCTGGATGTGATCTGCCAGGCCTGCCTGTCCACCGATCATCACATGGGACCCGACGGTCGTGCTGCCGGCGATACCCACTTGCGCGACGACGATGGCATGCGGGCCGATCTGCACGTTGTGCGCGATCTGCACGAGGTTGTCGATCTTGGTGCCCTTCCGAATGATCGTTTGCCCGAACGTCGCGCGATCGATGGTGACATTCGCGCCGATTTCGACGTCGTCTTCGATGGTGACGCCACCGAGTTGGGGCATCTTGACGTGCGTGCCCTGATGTTGCACGTAGCCGAAGCCGTCGCTGCCGATCACGGTGCCACTATGGATCACCACACGTTGCCCGATCCGGCAGCCGTCTCGAACCACCACATTCGCATGAAGCACCGAGTCGTCCCCGATCTCGCAGTTGTGGCCGATCTGCACGCCCGGTGCCAGGGTGACCCGATCGCCGATCGAGGTTTCATCGCCGAGCGAAACGAAGGGACCGATCGATACATCCGCGCCGGTGTGGGCATTGTGTCCACGGTCGATCGGTTCGGCGATCCCGAGTGCGCGGTAGGGCGGCACAAAAAAATGTGAGACCAGGCGCGCGAACGCGTAGGCCGGTTCGGCGACAACCAGTTGCGGCTTGGTCAAAGAGGGGATGGTCTTGGCCACGACGAACGCGGCGGCCTGCGACCGTTCGGCTGCGCCGGCGAATCGGGCATCCGCCACAAAACTCAAATCGTCGGGACCCGCGAGTTCCAAATTCGATACGCCGGTAATCGTACGGTCCGGCGAAGCGGTGACGGTGGCTTGGACAAAGTCGGCCAATGTTCGGAGTGCGATTGGGTCAGCCACGGGACCTCCGTGTCGGGGTCGGTTTTTTTGCCGAGGGTTTTTGCCGTGCTGCTGGAATGGGGACGGCCTTCGTTTTTTTTGAGGGCGCTGCACCTGCAACAGTTTTTTTCGCGTCGGCGCCGCTGCCCTGTGTCGGTTTTTGTGCGACCGGTTGCGCCGCCGTTTGTGCCGCTTTTTTCGGTGATGGCTTTTGTGCGGGACTTGCTGCCTTCGATGCACCTGGAGATGCAGGGGCGAGTCGGTTGTCGACGTAGGCGATGACATCGCTGACCGTGCGCATGCCGGGTAGGTCTTGATCGGGAATTTGGAGATCGAAGGCTTCTTCCACGCGATAGAGCAGTTCGATCGTGGCCATCGAATCCAAGCCCAAGTCGTCGCGCAGCGAGGCGTCCCGCGCGATCGTCGACGGCTCGCGTTTGAGGTACTCGCCCAACGCCTGCAACACCCGCTGTTCGCTCCGTCCGGATCGCGTGCCGGAAGTGCCTGTCGTCATGATGCCATCCTCGTACAACGCAGATCGTGCCGCACTCCAGACGAGGCGGGACGACGCGGATCGAATGTGAAAAACTGCCGCCCGTTTCTACGGAACATACTGTTGCAACACGACCGCGGCATTGTTGCTGCCGAATCCGAACGCGTTCAGCATGGCGGCGCGGATCGGCCGCCGTTGCGCCTGCGCCGAGAGTCCCGCCAACCGGCAGGCTGGATCCGGGTCCGTCAGGTTGACGGTCGGATGGACGATCCCGTCGCGGATCGACAACACCGTAGCGACGGCGCCGATGGCGCCGGCGGCGCCGAGCGTATGCCCGAGCAGCGACTTCGTGGCGCTGACGGCCAATCGGTCTGCACGCGATTTGAAGACTTGCCGTAATGCCTTCACCTCGACGGCGTCGCCGACGACGGTCGACGTCGCATGCGCGTTGATGTAGTCCACACGCGACGGCGGCAGCCCGGCGTCTTTTAACGCGAGCGTCATCGTGCGCGCCACCTCCAGGCCGTCCTCTTTCGGGATGACCATATGGTAGGCCTCGCTAGTCGAGGCGTAGCCGGTGACTTCTGCGTAGATCCGCGCGCGACGTTTGCGTGCGTGCGCCAACGATTCCAACACGAGCACGGCGGCCCCTTCGCCCATGACGAAGCCGTCGCGTTTGCTGTCGAACGGACGAGAGGCTTGCGTCGGGTCATCATTGAAGGCCGTGGAGAGCGCGCGCAGCGAACAAAAACCGGCAAACACGAGCGGCGTGATGCTGGAGTCGGCGCCGACCGCCAAGACCGCATCGGCCTGTCCATGACGGATGGCCAGCATCGCCTGCCCGAGTGCGTGCGCGCTGGAGGAGCAGGCGGTCGAGATCGTGTAGTTTGGCCCCTTGGCTCCGGTCGCCATGGCGACGGCGCCTGCGGCGGAGTTCAACGTGATCGTCGGAATAAAATTCGGATGCACCCGGTTCGGGCGCTGCGATTGGTAGAGCTGGGTAATTTCGCGTTCGCCCATTACCATGCCGCCCATACCAGCGCCCATGATGACCCCCACACGCGGGGCGACGGTCGGGGTGATCGTCAGGGCGGCGTCGGCCAGCGCTTCTTTACTGGCCACCAAGGCAAATTGGGCGTATCGGTCGACTCGTTCCGCGATGGGGTGGTCTACGTAGGCAGTCGGGTTGAAATCGGCGACCTGGCCGGCAATGCGGCAGCGGTACTGTTCGAGCGGGAGTTCGGGAAATCCCGGAATCGCCGTCACACCGGATCGACCCGCAAGGGCGGATTCCCAAAAGGTCGGCACGCCGATGCCGATAGGCGACACGATGCCCAAACCGGTCACGACCACGCGTTGGTGTCTGGATGATGCGGGCATTGCGGTGAGGTCCGACGGTTGTACCTGAAGGCGTGAGGGCAGTCAATGTGTCGCTGCGTAGAATTTGTACCGACACGGCGAAGCTGTGCCAGAACGGCGAGGGGAGCGACATCCCCTAAGCCCCACGCTCAATATCGGATCCGCAGCAACAGGTACAGTCCAAGCGACAAAAATACGAGGTTGGCCATCCAACCCGCGAACAGGGGAGCCAACACGCCGCTATGTCCCAGCGCCACGGCTACCGAGTGGCTCACCCAATAAAAAAATCCCACCAGCATGGCCTGGCCGATCCCGACGGCGATCCCGGCCCCGCGTGTGCCCATCCGGCGCAGGCTGAGGGCGATCCCGACACAGACCATGATGACGCTGACCAATGGGAAGGCGATGCGGGCATGATAGTCGGTCAGCAGTTTAGCGAAGGGGTAGCCGTCCTGTTGGAGCCGGTCGATGTAGGCCGCCAGTTCGGTCAGAGTCAGGCTTTCGGATTCCACCGCCTGCGCCGATTCGAAATCGCGTGGGACTTGGGAGAGCGGCAGCGGCATCGTGCCGAACGGGCGGTGGTCGATATTGCCGTTCGGAAGAAACCGTCGCTCGACGCCGTCATGCAGCGTCCAGCCGTCCAGCGTCGGCGGTTCTCCCAACCTCGTCACGTCGCTCGCCTCAGTCCCCTGATAGTCGGCCCATCCTGCGTCGACGATACTGGTGAGTCGGAAGTCGTTGTTGAGCCGATACAGCCGCACGCCGCGCAGGCGGCGCCCGTTCTCTTCGACCCCTTCGACGTTTAACAGCGCCGGCCCTCGGACTTGCACCCACGGTTTGGTGACCTTCATCGTGAGCGGCGATTTTTTTTCGATCGTCACCGTCCGCACGTATTCTGCCGACGTGGCCGCTGCTGGAATCACGAACCAGCTCATGGCCAATAACACGCCTGAGATCATCACGCCGAACACGACGAAGGGCGCTGCGATACGAGGCAGACTGACACCGCAAGCCCGCATCGCGGTGATCTCACGGTTCCGCGTCAGGACCCCCATAGCCAGCAGCGTCGCCATGAGCACGGCGAGCGGCGCGATCTGGAACGTGATGCTCGGCATACGCAGAATAAAATAGTGCAGCACATCGATGATATGCGCGTCGAACTTCATGAAGCGTCGAAGCTTCTCGAAGAAGTCGATGACGAGGTAAATCGTCATCAAGCCGCTGAAGCACATGAGAAAGACTTTGGCGAATTCCTGCCAGAGATATCGGAAGAGAATCATGTGCCTCGCCTCCCGGTCGGATGCCGCGACGCCGAAGAGGACAAGCCTGTCCAGGTCGGTTCCATCATCGGCGGCTCACACGATAGAAGGCCACGAGGGTGATGACGGCAAACAGCGCGTTCGGCAGCCAGGCCCCGACGACCGGAGTGACCACCAACGTCGTCACCAGAAATTCGCACAACATGTTGAGCATGTAGTAGGCGACGATGACGAAGACCCCCACGACGAAGCCGCCCATACGGCCAGACCGTTTGGAGACGATGCCCGCCGGCACGCCGAGTAGGCAGAGTACGAGTGTCGCCGTCGGAAAAGCCAAGTCCTTGTGGTATTCGACCAGGCGGCGCAGCGCGAGCGGGTCTTTCCATTGCGACGCATCGAGGTCCCGGATGATGTCTGCATGCGACGGGCGTTCGTCGGCCCCATAGACGGCTTGGGCGATATTCAGTTTGATGTCGTATTGCGCAAAGCTGACCTGCTGATATTGGGTCGGGTCGTGCGGGCGGCTATGCACGACGCCGTCGAACAGGCGCAACGACAGATTGTGCGTAACCGGATCGGTGAGGATGCTATACGAGCGCGCCACGACGATGCGGGGTTCGTCGCCGCTCCGTTCGTCCGAGACAAAGATGCCCTCCGGAGGCTGGTCGGATTTTCCCGCCGGAACGTACACCATCATCTTCGGCAGCGGTTCGTTAAAGACGCCGCGGTCGAGCGCAAAGACGAGCTGATCTCGCAGGAGGTTCAACGCGACTTTTTTCAGATTGAAGTTGCTCCACGGTTCGCCCCAGTGGACGAGGGCGGTGGTCAGCGAAAAAATCATCACGGCGAACAGCACAACCGGCTGTGCCAGACGAAGCAGGCTCAGGCCGGAGGCGCGCATGGCGACGAGTTCCTGATCGTAGGAGAGGCGCCCGAAGGCCGTGATCGACGCGATAATGGCGGCGATCGGCAAGGTGAGCACTAAAAACGAGGGCAGGAGATGGAGAAACACATTCAGCACGGCGCCGATCCCGATGCCTTTCGAGACGAGCAACTCCACTAATCGGAGCAATTCCCTCGTGACGAAGACGAAGCACAGGGCGCCGAGACTCACGGAAAAAGGGGAGAGAAGTTCCGCAAAAATGTAGCGATCGAGTAGGGTGCGCAGGAACACTACGTGAAGCCTCTTTGGCGGCGGCGTGCCGCATGATAGTGGAGTTCCGGAGCGATGGCAATCTCGCGGGCCGCATCGCTACGTAGCGTGTCGAGCGACGGACATGCTCCGATCCGGTTCCGGCGCAGACACTTGCGCGAAACTCTGTAGGGACTCCCAACAGGGGGCGTCGCTTGACAGGATCCCAAAGTGCATGGTACACGGTGCGCGTTTTTTTTCCCCTGTGGCTCATGAACGCTTGTTACCGCCTCCTCGCGACTCCGATCCACTCCCGAATCGTCGGCTCTATCATCTGCGTCAACCTGTGCGCTCTTGTCACCGGCCCGGGCAAGGCCTGCCTCGTGGCTATTTGAGGAAAGGAGGCCTGTGTGAAAAGCAAAGGCACCGTGAAGTGGTTCAATGACCGCAAGGGCTTCGGTTTTATTCGCCTGGATAACGGCGAGGACGTGTTCGTCCACTATTCGGCGTTGTTAGGCGATGGGTTCAAGACGCTGAAAGAAGGCGAAAACGTCGAATTCGAAATCGTCCAAGGCGCGAAGGGTCCGCAGGCCGCCAACGTCGCCAAGGGGATGCTCAACGCATAAGCGGGTTCCTGGCATAATCTTTGAGACGGGCCGTTCGGCTAGGGCCGAACGGCCCGTTCCATTTTCGATCAAATCGCCCTATCTGCGTTCGCTTTTTTACCTCGTCGCATCCGAAACACGTCGAAGACATCGCCGCTCCGACCAGCCTGTGGTCATCGACATGCATCCGACGCGTGAACATCGGCGGCCCTCATCCATCGCGGCTTTTCAGCCCTTCAAACTTTACGCGCAGGAACTGTGCGTTTCGTTGACAAAGAATGGATCGCGGCATACGGTGAACAGGCAATCGGAGAATTCCCGCTGTGGCCATCGACAAAACCGCCGTTCTACAGCAAGCCCAGACGTACGCCGCAAAAGGCAATCTCGACGCCGCGATCGCCGAGTGGAAAAAACTCGCGCAAGAATCGCCGCACGACGGCACGATCCATAATTCCATCGGCGACCTGCAACTCAAGCGCAACGCGAAGAACGACGCCATCACCGCGTTTCTCCAAGCGGCGAAAGCGTTCCGCGACGACGGCGCGCCGCTCAAGGCGATGGCCGCCTACAAAAAAGTACTGAAGATCGATCCGGCGCGGATGGAAGTGTATCGCTTCCTGGGCGACCTCAACGCCGAACGCGGCTTGCTCACGAGCGCCGTCGCCGATTATCAAACGCTCGCGAAACACTACCTCAAAGACAAACAGACGAAGCAGGCGCTGGAGATCTATCGCCTCATCGTGCAGCAGGATCCGTCGAATCTTGATGCGCATCAGCGCGTCGCCGAACTCTGCCTGCAAGAAAATCTTCCGGAAGAAGCCGTGCGCGTCTACCTGCAGATCGGACGCGAGCGGTCGGCGCAAGGACGCGCCAACGATGCACGCGATGCCTATGCGGCGGTGCTGAAGCTCGACCCGACGAATCGCGAAGCCGAACAGTTTCTCAATGCCGAGAAGATGGCGACAGCCGGCGGCCCATCCGCCGTCGCGGCACCAGGCGGTGCCGGTCAGCCGACGGACATGTTCAGCGAAGCACGGCGTCGTATGGCCTCCGGTCAGTTCGAGGGCGCCGAGGCGATGTTGTCACAACTCTTGTCGCGCGAGCCCGGCAATCCGGAAATTTGCCGCCTCTTGGCGCAATTGCACTTAAAGCAGGGGCTGCTGAGCGTCGCGCAAAACGAGTATCGGTTTTTGGCGGGCTCCGCGTTGCGCTCGCAGGATTACGATTTGGCCGAGTCGTTGATCAACGAGTACCTCGCGGTCGAATCCAAGGCCGTCCCGTTGCTCGAACTCTTGGCGGACCTCTACGAAGAGAAGGGCGATGGGGCGACGGCGGCGGCGCAGCTCGGCAAAGCCATCGCGATTTTGCTCGAACACCCGGATCCGCATTTGCCGTCGTTGCCGAGTGAACTGTTCGAGCGCATGACGTTGTTGGATCCGCAGGGTGCGGTGCGCGCTCAATACGCGCGCATTTTTGAAGGGGGCGAGGATCCCGCAACGGTCTTGGGGGGCGCCTCGAAGGCGACCACTGGCGCACCAGCGACGCCTCCTCCCGCGCCTGCTGCCGCGCCGGCTCCTACCATGTCTGCGCCCCTTGTGGTGCCGCTGGAACCAACGCCGACAGCTACGGCGCCGACAGCGAGTACGTCGGTCCCTGTCGCGGCGGCGGCTCCTGCTGCACCGTCATCAAGCGGTCCGGTCACGGAATTCCGATTCAGTTTTGCGCAAGCGTCCAGCGAGTCCTCGTCGTCCAGTGTGACACCCGCTGCACCGGCGACTCCTCCGGCCTCTCCCGCCGAGAAGCCTGCGACCGTCATCCCCACTGCGAAGCCCTTGTCGTTTGCGAAGGCGGACGGGGAGAGTGCTCCGGCTGCTGTGCCGACCCAACAGCCAGCCGCAGTGACGCTGACTCAGCCTGCGGCAGTGCCCGCAGCCGCGGCTCCTGCTCCGACGCCGATTGTTCCCATTATCCCGGCGGCTCCGATCGAACCGGAACCGGTCACGCGGTATGCGTTGGCCGTTGCGCTGCGTCAGATGGGATTGCCCGAGGAAGCTATCGAAGAACTCAAAATCGCAGCGAAGACGCCGGAGCTGTTATTCGATGTCTGCGTCACGTTATCGTTGTGTTTGAAAGACCTGGGTCGTCTCGATCAGGCGATCGCCCAGTTGGAAGAAGCCAGCCGCCACCCGGCTTGTGTCGACGAGAAGGCGCGAGGCCTGCAGTACGAACTGGCGCTGATCTACCTCCAAGCCGAACGGTTCGATCGTGCCCAGGCGTTGCTGCAAACGCTCGGCGCGTATCAGGATGCGGCGGAACTACTCGCCGACATCCGTGCAGGACAGTCCATTCCCGTCCAGTAATCCGTCCTTTCCGAAACAGCCGCCTTTCTGCCGCTTAGGCGCGTTCTGCGCGGGCGGTATCCGCGCGTCCGTGGGCCGAATCGACGACCGTGCGGGTGGCCGACCGGAGACTCTGCTTGATCCATTCCAACGCCACCGCCTTCGCGACGTCGAGGAGCTCGTCACGCAGTTCGTGAAGCTGCTCAGCCGCCAATTGGCGCACGGCACCTGTGAAGCCACCGGACGTCTGTGCCGCCGATGCGGTGCTTCGCGGAGGGAACGGTGCCGCGCTCTGGATGACCGGCGCAGGCTTCCGTGTTGCCTCCGCCATCGGCGCAACGGCTTCAGACATGACGCCCCGCATCGCACGCATCGTCGAGCGTTCAGGACGCCGCGCCGGGCGGAGAGCCACGCCTACGGCATACCCAAGCGCGATGCTGCCCGCCAACATCATCCACGGATTCTTCGCCGCAGCCTGTGCGGGTGCACTCAACGCCTTGACCGAATCCACCGCACCCGACAACGTGTCCTGCGTCCGTTCGACGAAGTGGTTGGCCGTCTCTTTGGCGTCGACGATCGTTTCCGTCAGCCGCTGTTCGATTTGGCCCAGCTTATCCGCGATCGCATTCCGCGTGGCCACGATGTCCTTTACATCTTCTGCGACACGAGCTGCGTAATCCATCGGACGTCTTCCTTTATCGTATGGAGGCTGCGCGCAGGATACAGTCGCAGCCGCCCCAGTTGTTGCTTCACGTACCAGGCCAGCACGGCGCCCCCGACAAGCAATATCGCTCCGACGAGTGCGGCGCTGAGCATCCATGACAGGCCGGCAAATTCGTGCAGCGCGGCCACGAGGGCGAGGATCAATAGCCCGATCAGCGCCTGCGCGACGACGAGGAGCCCGAGGGCCGTCCTAAGAATGGTCTTGAGACGGCCGATCTCCATCTGCACTTCATGCACAGCCATCTGCACCTGCTGCTCGGCCAATGTCCGAAGATCGTTCAGGACGCCGCCGAGCAAGGCAACAATCGATGGGCGGGGCGCAGCGCCGTCCGCCTGCGCCTGCTCTGTCTGGTTTGTGGCATTCATGGTCGTGTTAATCCCGTCTCCGGTTGCGCGCCAACAAATACCCAAGAGCTGTCCCCAAGAGCACTGCGGGAATCGGGTGACGTTTGATGATGGCCGCCACGTCGTCGATCATACGCGGCATGCCCTGATCGTACAGCGACTCGGCCGACGACTTGAGCGATTCGGCCGATGATCTGACGCGACGCGCCAAGGAAGTCGCACCTTCTTTTGCGCGGTGCACGAGATCGTCGGCGTCATCCTGCAGACCCTCAGCAATGTCGTCGGCCTTGCGACCGAGCGTACGGGAGGCTTCACGGGTTTTCGCGATCACGCTCTCCGCCACATCCTGCACGCGATCTTTCACGTCCTCGGCACGATCCGCCACATCGTCTCCAACCTTCTTTAACTCCTGTTCAAATGTCCGGTTCATGGTGTCCTCCTTGTGTGATAACGGGAACAAATACATTCGCTCGTCTCAGTGTCTCGCCTGCATAGGTGCAGTGTATCCGATGCTGGCTCGTTCGGTAGCCAGGAATACCCCTAGTTTTCTGACGCTCAGGAATCTCGCACTATACACAGCTGAAAGAAGGCAACGGTATGGTTCAGACCGCGGACACAACACAGGGGGCAAGATGATCTTCCATCTTGCCCCCTGAAATGTCCAGACCCTCTGTCTACTCCGGAGTGCGGCCGCAGCGTGACGGCTGCACCTGGAGATGATGGTTCCCGCTCGCCCCTCGTCGCCGTGTTTATGATGGTGGACGTTACACGCGCGCTCTGGCGGCACGTGCCGCACGTCCCGCGGCGCGTTGTGCCTGGTCCGAGGCCGAGGTGACGGTCTCGTGAAGCACATCCGCGCCGCGCTCGACATAGTCCTGTCCGTGTTCCACGGCCGAATCCCACGCTGCGCGTCCTCGCTCGACGGCGTCGTCGAGCTGATCGCGGGCGTCCTCCGCATAATCACGGATGGATCGTCTGAGCTGTGCCCCACT
Organism: Nitrospiraceae bacterium; assembly: GCA_046351095.1. Classification (GTDB taxonomy): domain Bacteria; phylum Nitrospirota; class Nitrospiria; order Nitrospirales; family Nitrospiraceae; genus BQWY01. Next base: position 804,298 of record JAXLZC010000001.1, on the reverse strand, counting down.
TTGCGGCGCCAGGAGAAAGGCAATGCCCGCACCGATACACAGGCCTGCTACAAACGAAGACCAGTTATTCGACGACTCGTTCATGATGGACTCCTTCTTGTTGTGGATGTGCGATGCGTTGATGGCGTCATGGTATCAGGCGCTTCATCGAGACAGGCCTAGTCAGACTCCTAGTTTATGAGGCGGCAGGACTCGGGTGTGACCGGGAGGGCCTCCCGTCGCTTGACATTGTTTCCCACGGACTAGCACACTTTCGCCGTTCCGCTCGTCGTCTCGATCGCCTCTCGACTCCCAGAGGATGGAGAACCCCATGAAACCACGTGTCATCATTGCTGACGATCATGTGCTGGTTGCGCAGGGGATCCAGCGCATCCTTGAGGCGTCCGCCCAGGTGGTGAAGATCGTAGCCGACGGCCGTGCGCTGCTGCAGGCGGTGCAAGAGCTGAATCCAGACATCGTGGTCGTCGACATCTCCTTGCCGCTGTTGAATGGGCTCGATGCCGCGCGGCAGATCAAAAAAAGCCACCCCAAGACAAAACTGCTGGTGCTCACGATGCACGACGAGCGCACGTTCGTCGTGGAAGCGTTCCAGGTCGGCGTCTCAGGGTATGTGCTGAAGCAGTCGGTCGCGAACGAAGTGCAGCAGGCGGTGGAGACGGTCTTAAAGGGACAGACGTATATCTCGCCGGCGGTCGCCCAGGAGTTGGTCGATCATCTGAAGCAGGGTGGGGAGGCGAAGACAAGCGAGGGTGCGCCATCCGATACGCGCCAGGGGTTCGACCGGACGCTCAGCCCGCGGCAGCGCGAGGTGTTGCAGTTGGTGGCTGAGGGACGTTCGACAAAAGAGATCGCGTCGATCCTTAACGTCTCGATCAAGACGATCGAATTTCATCGCACACGTATTATGAAGGGGCTGGGCGTGAAGAGCCGCCCGGAACTGACCAAATACGCCATTGCAAACGGTATGATCCCGCTGCATGGGGCGTCGAACCCAACGACCTAATTCACCAGCGCTACTCCACGTTCCCCACAGTCTCCCATCAGAGTGTCGTGAGGCCCTGCGCAATCGCAAACTTCGTCAACTCGCTCGGCGAGCGCACACCGGCCTTTTTGTAGATCCCCGCCTTATGGAACTCCACGGTCTTCGGCGAGATAGCTAGCTGACTGGCGATCGTTTTGGTCGTCAGGCCTTTCGCCAACAGCCGAAGAATATCCTTTTGCCGATCCGTTAAGTCCATCGTGAAGCCGCCAGGCTTCGTCCAGGGATATTCCACCGCCTCGCGCACATCCGGGGGAATCCCAGGCGAGAGGTACCGTTCCCCCTTCAGCACCGTGCGAATCGCTTTGACCAAATCGGCAGCCGCCGACTGCTTCAACACGTAGCCCTTGGCTCCAGCTCGGAAGGCGTCGCTGATAAACGATGGGTCGGACAACATCGTGACGAAGAGGAGGCGGGCATTCGGCAGGATCGCCTTGATCTCCTTGGCCACGGTTACGCCGTCGGTCGGGGGCATCGACCCATCGAGCAGGATCACGTCCGGTTTTAGTTTCGGCGCGCAGGCCAGGAGCTCGGCGCCGGAATGGACCACGGCGACGACCTCGAAGTCCTCGCGCAAGATTTCGCGTAGGGCTTCCGTCACCAACGGATGGTCGTCGGCAATGACGACTGAAGGTTTGAGGATCGCCATCTCTCGTCTCCTCGTACGTGGGACCTCTCGCGTATCGATGCACATCAGCCGATCGTACGAACGTCGTCGGCGATCCGCATCGACTGCAGGTGCACTCCAGAAAAGTACTCTGCCACTTGTGCGTAGCAGATCGTTCTACCGGAGCGGGGAGATAGCATACGCTACACCGCGCCCTTTGTGTATCGGGTCTGGTGCGTAGCCGCGTTCTGACCGTCGCGCTCTCCCCCAGGGTCTCACCGAATCGTCCAGGGGTTTTCACCAGCACCGTCTTCGGATGGGATCCGTAGACTAGCGTCATCTCGCGCCTGACGCGAGGGAGGTTTCACAAGTCTCTCATCCAGGCCCTACAGAAAAAAGGACGACCACCATGTCACTCATGCCATCCCTCGACGAAGCGCTTCGCACGCACGCAACGGGATCAACGTCCTTGTTGCCGATGTCTCGACGTCAACTTTTTGCGACGACATTTTTTCTTATCTTTGCGGTGCTGCTCTACGAGTTGCTTCGTGTGGTGAGCCCGTTTGTCGGCCCATTGGTGTGGGCGATCATTTTGGCCACCGCCACGTACCCCGCATACCGCCGGCTGCGGCGCTGCTGCGGGGGGCAGACGACCCTCGCGGCCGTATTGATGACCGTCATCGTGTTATGCGCGGTCGTCCTCCCGGCGATGTACTTCGTACTCGTCGCAGGCCAGCAGGCCATGGAGTTGTACGAGCAAGAAAGCACCTGGCTGAAAAACGGGAACCTACACAAGCTGGGTGAGTTCCTTTCAGGCTTACCCGGCATCGGCACACTGTCTCAGGAAATGGCGGGCCACCTGATCGTCGAGCATGGCGGGAAGTTGGAGTCCTCCTTGATGACCGGCGGGAAGATGGTGAGCTCCTTCGTCATGGCGCAAGGGGCCGATCTTGCGGCCAACGCCTTCTTCGTCGTGACGGATTTTGTCGTGATGCTATTCACGCTGTTTTTTATGTTCCGGGACGGCAAGGACTGGTACGGCAAGCTGTACAAAGCGATTCCGATGGAGGCCGATCATAAAGAGAAACTGTTCACGCGGTTGAATACCACGATCAAGGCGGTCGTGCGCGGCACGCTGTTTACCGCGATTGCGCAGGGCATCGTGGCGGGACTCGGCTTTTGGGTTTTGGATGTCCCGTTCGCGCTGTTCCTCGGTGTGCTGTCTGGAGTGCTGTCCTTTCTTCCCATCGGCGGAACCGCGCTGGTCTGGGGGCCGGTCGCGTTGTTTCTCCTGATCAGCGGGGAGGTGGTGAAAGCCCTCATCCTCGTTGGGATCGGCGCGGGTTTGGTCGGGTTCATGGACAACCTGTTGCAACCGGTGCTTGTGGGGTCAGAGGCCGGCCTTCCCGTGCTGCCGTTGTTCTTCGCGTCATTGGGAGGCATGGCGGCCTACGGGTTTTTGGGGTTGTTTCTCGGGCCGATTCTTTTGGCGGTTGTGATGGAAACGTTCCGCATTTACCAGGAGGAATACCAGCAGGAGCCGGGCAGCGATCTGGTTGTGCCTGCGGCGATGATGCCGGATGCGGAACTGATTGCGGAAAAAGCCATGGAGCACGAGGCCTCAGAAACCTTGATCCTCCGTGCAACGGCGTAACCATCCTCACGCGGCTGGGGATTCTTCCAGGCCTCAGCCGGTGAGGGCTGAGACACAATGGGCGTAGATGAGATCGCGTGCTCAATATTATTCACATCACACTGGCAGGAGAAGGAGAGCAATATGATGCAGAGAAAAGGGAAAACGATGATGGGTATTGGAGCAATCATGCTCATGGCGATTGCGACGGTTGGGTGCTCCGATCATCCTCAGACGCGGGCCGTAAAATCCGATACGACGGCTGGAGTGAGAACCGGGAAGGTTCAAAATATCGGCATAATGGATTCGGTGAACCCGGATTCGCTATCCGTCCGTGCCGGCGATGAAGTACGCTGGCTGAACCAACGTCAGCATGCCGTACGTGTGACGTTCAGCGAGCCGCTCGACGGTAAGGTCTCCTGTCAAGGCGGGTTCACCAAGTGGTTGTCCTCCGGCATGGAAAGCGACGTCACCCTGAAGGCGAACGAGACGGCCAGCCTGTGTTTCAATCGTTTGGGAACCGTGAAATATCGTGTGACCACTGACGATAAAGACGACCCTCGCCCGATCAAAGATCTTCGGGGCAATGTGATCGTCGAATAACGACACGCCACTCGCGCCCCTGCCGGCTCCCCTGGGATTCCTGGGGAGCCGGTTGTGTCTTGAGCACGGAGGCCCAGTTGACGTGCATCTCTAGGGAGACACTAGGGAATTGTCCAGAAAAACAGTGGAATTACCTAGGTGTCCATAAGAGCCGTACGTCGTATTCTGCCATCATCACATATGCGCTGGATCGTCGACGGCGATGAAGACGATCCGATCATCGATAGGGCTATTCCAAACATCACGCCGCCGCGGCGGCATAAAACAAGGAGGCGGTCATGACGGAAGGAATTGCGAAAGCGGGGCTCTTGTGGTTCTTGGGCGTGCCGGGAATCCTCGTGTTGTTGCTCTGGATGTTCGGATTTTTGCGATAGGGGAGTCATGCACCGTGCAGAGAAAAGGCGGCTGCTCCCGTCGGAGTAGCCGCCTTTTTTATTGCCTGCGGACAACAGCTGGGTGGTTACAGCTTAGACTGTATTTTCTCTAGTAGGCGTGTCGGCCTGGGCGGCGTTTAATGGAATGGTCAGGGTCACGGTTGTGCCCTTGCCGGGTGCCGAGTCGAACCGACATTCGCCGCCGAGCGATTCCATCCGTTCGTGGATGCTGAACAGTCCGAAGCGGTTACTGCCATCGCGCAGGGCGCTGGAATCGAATCCTACCCCTTTATCCTGGACGATCAAGGTCAGGCGAGACGCGGCGACCGTCGCCGTGACGGAGGCCTGCGTCGTCTTCGCATGTTTGATCGTGTTGAACAGCAATTCACGTACGGACTGAAACAGCAGCACCGCGTGGTCGTCAGACAGAGGGACCGCTTCCGTCGGGCCACGGACCGTCACCTGGAGGCCGCGCTTGCCGAGGTCTTCGGCCAGCCAGCGCAGCGCTGGAATCAGCCCTTGGCGTGACAGCACCGCGGGGCTCAACTGCGACACGAGGGTGCGTGTGTAGGTGAGCGCGTCGTCCACATGGCCGTCCGTCTCTTTCAGCACGCCGGCGACTGCACTCAGCTCGGGCCGTCGATGGAGTTGCGAGAGGTTCAGCTTGGTGACGACGAGCAACTGCGCCAGGTAGTCGTGCAGGTCGGCCGCAATCCGTTTTCGCTCGCTGTGCTCCGCCAGCGTCAACTCGAGTGCCAATCGCCGAAGCCGTTCTTGTGATCGCCGAAGTTGTTGGGTGCGTTGCTCGACGTGTTTTTCTAAGATCGACTCGTGCTGTCGCAGCGACAGTTCGATCTGACGACGTTCGATGAGTTCTCGTGCAAGTGCCTCATTGGCCTGCTCCAATTCGAGCGTCCGTTCGGCGATCCGTTGTTCGAGTTCGCCGTTCAGTTGCACCAGCGCGTTGTGCGCCTGGCGATGCGCATCGCGCAGGCGTTTGTTTTCCAAGACCCCTTCGACGGCCTGCCCGAGACGCGTCAGGCGATCTTTCATGAGGTAGTCGCCTGCACCAGCCCGCATCAACGAGACGGCTTCTTCTTCGCCGACGGAGCCGGACACAATGATGCTGGGGATGTCGAGGTCGCGCTCACGCAGAATTTCGAGCGCCCGATGCGCGCTGAACCGCGGCAACGAGGCGTCGAGGAGTAGGATGTCCGGTCTGTCCGCAATACCGGCCAGGAATTCCGCTTCCGTCTGCGCGCAGACGACGGTGGGACGGTAGCCCTGCTTCCGGAGCAAACGCTCTTCCAGCAGCGCATCCTCTTCGCGATCTTCGACGATCAGGACGGACAAGGGAATGGGGGCGATCGATGAAGGTCCGCTGCTGGAGGTGCGGGTCGAGTCCGGCGGTGCGACTGAATCGTCCTGCGTGACCCTGCCGTCGCGTTCGCCCATTGGTGCCGCCTCTCGTGGGGTGTTGTAGGAGGTCGTCAATTGGACGACACGGGCGCTTCGTTGAGTTGAAGCCAATAGGTCCCGGTCTGCCGTACGGCGTCGGTGAATGCCTGGAATTCCACCGGTTTGACGATATAGCTGTTGACGCCTAAAGCGTAACACGTGGCGATGTCCGGTTCCTCGCGGGAGGAGGAGAGCATGACCACCGGGACACGCGCCGTGCGAGGATCGGCCTTGATCCGGCGGAGCACTTCGATTCCGCTCACCAGCGGCAACTTCAGATCCAAGAGGACGACGCGCGGCAGGGCGTGGTGGGCGCGATCGGCATATCGTCCGGTGGCCTGCAAAAATTCCAAGGCTTCGGCTCCGTCACGCGCCACGGCGACATGCGGCTGGCGCGGATGTTTGGAGAGGGCGCGCAGCGTCAATTCGAGATCTTCAGGACTGTCTTCAACCAATAGAATGTCGGCCTGAGCTGTCGTCATGTGGCTAACTCCAGAGTAAACCAAAACGTCGACCCTTCGTTCGGTCGACTGTCCGCCCAGATGCGGCCGCCGTGCCGATGCAGCACGCGCTGCACGATCGCGAGCCCGACGCCGGTCCCTTCGAAGTCTTCGGCGCGATGCAGCCGTTGAAACACACCGAAGAGTTTGCCCGCATACTGCATGTCGAACCCGATGCCGTTGTCTTTCACGTAGAGTCGCGCGAAGGCCGGGTCGTCGTCCGGCTGCCAGCCGATTTCGATGCGAGCGACCGCGCGGGGACGCGTGTATTTAATCGCATTGCCGATCAGGTTCGCAAGAACCTGCTGGGCCGTCGCGCGATCGACGAGGCAGACGGGGAGGTCGCCGATGACCCACTCGATGGTGCGTCCCGCCTGATCCGCCAACGTCTGTTCACGCACGTTCTCGACCAACTCACGAATCGGCACCGGGCGTTTGTCGAGCTTCGTGCGAGACAGGCGCGAAAAGGCCAAGAGATCATCGATCAGCTGCCCCATCTGCTGCGCGCCCTTGTTGATCGTGCGCAAGTATCGCGCCGCCGTGGTATCGAGTGTCGATTCGTAATCTTCCAGCAACGCCTGTGCAAACCCGTTCATCGTGCGGAGGGGGGCACGAAGGTCGTGCGACACGGAGTAGGAAAAGGCCTCCAATTCCTGATTGGCCTGCGCCAGCGCCTCGCTGCGCGATTCCAACAGCATATTGATCTGTCGTAAGGCTTCCGCGGATTCGCGTTGCTGCGAAATGTCGGTCGTCGTCCCGAACCATTTCACGATTGTTCCCTGGGCATCTTTCAGCGGGACGCCGCGCGCCAGAAACCAGCGGTACGTCCCATCTGCGCCACGGAGGCGATACTCCGCGTGGTAGGGGCTGCCTTTGGCGACGGCCTCAGCCCAGAGACGCCCGGTCTGCTCCGTATCGTCGGGGTGCAGCTTGGACAGCCAGCCGATACCTAGATTGTCTTCCAACGTGGTGCCGGTATAGTCCAGCCACTGCTGGCTCATGTACAGACAACGCCCGTCGGAATCGCAAGCCCACACCAACTGCGGAATGGCGCTGACGAGCGTGCGGAATTCCGCTTCCCGCGCCGCGAGCGCCCGCTCCGCGCGGACACGTTCGCCGATATCGCGGACGACTTGTGAGGTGCCGACGATCTCGCCCTGCGCGGAACGAATCGGCGACATCGTCAGGGACACGTCGAGGAGATCGCCGGTTTTGTGTCGGCGTTGTGTGGAATAGCCGCTCTCGGAGCCTCCGGCCAGCACACGCGCGCGCAGGTCGCGTTCTTCGTCAAGGAGGTGTTCGGGAATGAGGAGCTCGATCGCGCGGCCGACGATCTCTTCGGCCGTATACCCGAACAGGCGCTCGGCGCCCGCATTCCAGCTGAGCACTCGCCCATCGACCGATTTACTGAAGATCGCGTCCCCGCTGCTCCGCACGATGGCGGCAAGAAACCGTTGCGCCATTTCCGCCGTGCGCAAGTCGGTGACATCGGTGTTCGTCCCGAACCACTGCTCGACGATACCGTTTGCGTTGACGATCGGCATGGCGCGAGACAAGAACCACCGATAGTGTCCGTCGCGTCCGCGTAATTGAAACGTGTCTTCCCAGACGACACCAGCGACGATACTTCGGCTGAGACGATCCAATACGGTCTCTCGTTGATCGGGATGGACCAGGGTGCGCCAGCTCCATCCCTCACATTCCTCCGGCGTCGCGCCGGTGTACTCGTACCATCGGCGGTTGAACCAGGTGATGCTGCCGGCGGCATCGGCCGTCCAGGCAAATTGCGACATGTTGTCGGTCAATAGGCGGAGGCGTGTTTCGCGTTCGGCGAGTGCGGCCTGCGCCTGTCGAAGCGCCGTGATGTCCGTCGCGACATCCACGACGATCGGCGCGGCGCGCTCTGAATCCTGGACGAGAGTCAGCGTGCTGGTGGTCAAAATTTCGCTGCCGTCTTGGCGCTGTTGTCGCACCTCGCCGGACCATTGTCCGTCGCGAATAAGCCCGGCCCGCACCGTCTCCCACTCGGCATTCGCCTGCGCTGGAAGGTACGCGCGAAAATCTTTCCCCACCATGACGTCGCCGCGATACCCAGTGAGGCGACTATATCCTTCGCTCCAACTCAGGATCTGACCGTCGAGTGTGCGGGTCATGACGGGCGCCAGGTCGACGAGCCGCGCCTGTGTGCGCAGGCGCTGCGCCTGGACGATCACCCGTGTATCGCGCCAGACGAACACCAACGCGCTGCCGAGAAGGATCAATCCCACGATGCCGCCGAGGAGAAAAAACAACGAGGCCCGGTCCATCGCTGCGCGTTCGCGTTGTTCGGTGTCTTGCAGCGCGCGAAATTGTTCTTCGCGGAGTGTCGCCAACGCCTCCTGCAGGCGAGTGATGGTTTGCTGAGCGACATGTTCGCGTACCAGGTCCATCCCCTTCAGGTGGTCCGTGGCGGCGATCCGTAATGTGTCCTGCAGTTCCCGCAGTTTGGTTTCGGCCAGCGAGTGGATGTCTTTGAGTTTTGCGGCGGCGCCGGGCAGCGGCGCACACAACTCTTCCAGTCTGGCGACGGCCGTGGGTAAGTCCTTTTCCGCCTGGTGGTAGGGCGCGAGCGCGCGGACATCGCCGGTGAGAAGATATCCGCGCTGCCCGCTTTCCGCCGCGCTCAACAGAGAGAAGACGTGGTCGACTTGCTCGATGGTAATGCGAGTGGCGCGGACCGCGTCCCGCTCTTTGTGCTGCACGCTTCGTTGCTCCATCGCATAGAGGCTGAGCCCGGCCAAGATGGCGCAGCCGATACCCAGCGCGAGCAACGTAAAGGAGCGTTCAGATTCCGGACGAATCATCGCATAGGATGTAGGACGTGATGTGAGGAGCAGTGCCGGCTCTTGAGCGGCATGCGGCCTAGGGTAACGGCGAGTGACGGGCTGTGCAAGTGTGCCCTGCGCGGAACGCCGCACGGATCGCCCCTGAGGAAGCTTGGGTGGCGGATGCCGAAAGACTAGGGCAAATCCCAGCATGCATACGAGAGACGTTGCCGTATAACGACACTATCACGATTGATTGCCGCTCGAGCCCAAACCGGTGGGGATGAGCGGCCACACGATCACCGGGAACTTAACGTTCATATCATTGAGGAGGGCAGCAACCATGGAACAAGAACGGAGCATCACTACGACGATGGTCAAGGGTATTACTGCGATGGCGATGGCCGCCACGATGTGGATGGGCGCAGGACTTCCTGCTGTGGACTCGGCCATGGCGGAGGGGAGCGGGCCGTTTGACGAAGTGAAAGTCGGCGGATTTTCTCTCGGCGGTCGCGCGGCCTACTACGATCCGAAGGAAGGCGATGCGCGGTGGTTCGGTGGTGCGCAGGCCCGCCTCCACCTCGGCAGCTACTTCGCCGTGGAAGGTTCGGTGGACTATCGGCACTACGATGTCGGCGCCAACCGTGTCCGGATGTTCCCGGTACAGGTCTCGGCAATGATCTATCCGTTTGGCTTGCGCCGTATCTCGCCCTTCATCTTGGGCGGCGGTGGCTGGTACTACACCCGCGTCGAGCAGGGTGGGCAACACGATACGCAGAACCGGTTCGGGGCGCACGTGGGCGGCGGTCTCCAGTTCTTCATGAATGAACACTGGTCCATGGATACCTCGTACCGCTACCTCTGGTTGGAGAGCTTGGAGTCCAAGAGCGCCAGCTTGGGGAATAAGAAGTTCAACGACAATGGACACATGTTCACCGTCGGCTTGAACTATCACTTCTAATAACAACCGGGGACACCTCCGGTGAACGACCGGAGGTGTCCCACTCACATAAAAGCAAGGAGGGTAGTAACATGTTGAACTGGGCCGTAACATTTTTGGTGGTGGCGATCATTGCGGGTGTGTTGGGCTTGTCGGGTGTGGCGGGGACAGCGACCAGTATTGCCTATGTCCTGTTTGTCTTGTTCCTCATCTTGGCGGCAATTGGCTTTTTGACTGGGAAAAAATCGATAGCCTAACCATACAACGTATCGTAACGAAGCCCCGATCCTCTCACAAAGGATCGGGGCTTTGTTCTTGTGTGAAGCAGACCGACGCGATGAGGGAATGCGGATATTGTGCGCTCAGTCGTAGTGGAGCCTTGGTGAAAAAAACCAAGTCGCGACAAGATGAGGTGCGAAATGATGGCCCGCGAGGAAGGACCTACGATGCGGATGCTGCGGATCGAGGTGTGGCGAGCGTCGAGACGATGGCGTCGTAGAGATCGTCCCCGGCTTTATCCTTCAGGATGTAGTCGCGCGCACCGGCCGATTTCATTGAAGCTGCAGCCTCATCCGCGGACTGAGACGAGAGGCCTATGACGGCGACTCTCGGGTACTGTGCCGTCATCACTTTTGTAGCGGCAATGCCGTCCATCACCGGCATACTCAGATCCATCACCACAAGATCCGGATCGAGCATCTCGACTTTTTCGAGAGCCTCCTGACCGTTGGCCGCATCTCCGATCACCTCGATGTCGGCATGTTGCTGCAGCAGCGTACGTAATCCTTTGCGTACAAGCGCATGGTCGTCGACGAGTAAAATGCGGTGTCGACGTTCGATATTCACCCTGTCCCTCTGTTCCACTTCCCTGCATTCCTTCTTGCGCCGAAATGATATATTCTAATTAGTATTTTGCCAGAGTCAGCCACGATCGGCAACACAGCCTCAAAGCCGCCTGTAGCCCCTAGATGTTTGCTGGGGGAGGACCTACCCAGGATAGTGACCTATCAGGTCCCTCATTAGCGGCCACCTGTGTGAGCCTGTCGTCCGCATCCTGCGCCTCACCCAATCGCAGTCGCACTGTGCAGATCCCTAGGTCCCTGACCGCCTGAATCCACATTCGTCATTGTTCCGCAGCACATCACCGTAGGGTGAATATGTTTGGTAACTTTCCCCATCTACTTCCGTAACGATGCGGAGAGAGTAGTGGGCTCAACAGGCCAGAGCCTGCGAGTGAGGGACGGAGTTGTACTGGAATACGAAATTGCGGTGCAGAAGGAAGTCGACGAAAACGCTGTGGCCGCTTTGGAGATTCGGCGGCCAGACGCGGGTCTGCTCGACTATTCGATCGAGGCTTCGTTGAAGGGGATGTTGATCGCTGGATCCGGCGGCGGATCGGCGTAGTCGCGTTGAATGCGCAGGACGTCGTCCATTGATTCGAGGAACAAGTCGAGCAACGCAGGATCAAAATGGGTCCCGCGATGTTTGCGCATCAACTCGACGGCATGGTCGTTGGTGAAGGCCGGTTTGTAGACACGCTGTGTCGTGAGGGCGTCGAACGAATCGGCGATGGCGGTGATACGGCCTTCCAGCGGAATCGCGTCGCCCTTCAGCCCGCGCGGATATCCCGTGCCGTCGTAGCGCTCGTGGTGGGTCCAGGCGATGATGGCCGCCACCTTCAAGAGCTCGGCGTCCGACCCGCTCAAAATCCGGTAGCCGATCTCCGCATGCTGGGAAATCACGGTGAATTCTTCCGGCGTGAACTTGCCGGGCTTCAACAACACATGGTCGGGCGTGCCGATCTTGCCGATGTCGTGCATCGGGCTCGCCGTGCGGATCAAGTCGCACTGCTCTTCGGAGAGGCCGAGCTTCCGCGCCAACAATTCGCAGTAGCGGCTCATGCGTTGAATGTGTTTCGCCGTCGCCTGGTCGCGGAATTCCGCCGCGATCGCCAGCCGCTGAATCGTTTCCTCGCGCGACAGGCGCAATTCCTTTTCGCTCCGCTCCAGCCATTCCAACGCTTGCTGCAAGGCGATGGTTCTGGTGCGCACCATCTGTTCGAGCGTGTTCATGTGGTTGCGGTTTTCGAGTTCCAACCGCCGCCGCCGCAACGCATTCGCGACGCTGATCATGACTTCGTGCATTTCGAAGGGCTTGATGATGTACCCGAAGGCGCCCATGTCCAGCGCGGCATTCGCCAAGAGCGGCGAGTCCAGCCCCGTGATCATGATGCAGGCCGTCGTTGAATCGCCCGTCAAAATATGGCGCGCCAAGTCCATGCCCGATTCGCCGGGCATGTTCACGTCGCACAGCGCGAGTGCAAAGTCCTGCTCCGCCATCCGCTGCCGCGCCTCGCGCGCATCGCCCGCCATCGCACATTTGTAGCCGTGACGTTCGAGCAGGGACGCCAAGAGGCGGCGCACCGCTTCCTCGTCGTCAATGACGAGGATCAATTTATTATCGAGATCGCTTTGCGTGGGATTCAGTGCGGATGCCATGGTCGTAACGAGACTCCCTGTGAACGACGACTTATGGACGCGAGCGGCGCTCCCCGTCGGATGCGCGATTGGGTGATGTCTGTGCGGCGTTGGCGGCCTGTGCGAGCGCCCGTGCCACGTTGGCCACGCGATTGGCGTTGCGCACTACGTCGGATAGGAGGGCCAGGTCGGCCAGCGTCCAAGGTGTGACGTGTGACGGCTGTGGTGTCATTCCTACCCCGTTTCCAATGATCGGCGACGAAATCATGCTCTCTGCTTCGTTAGGCTATCGTAGGTCCCACTTTCTTGAACACGAAAAATTGATTCTGTGCAGGGGCGGGGTCCACGGGGGCCGCGCGGCCAGGGGGCGCGCAGCCGGTGCGCGTTTGATCTTTTGGCGATGCGTTTTCTATAATCCGCCCCCAATTGGATGCATCGCCCGCGCCGCGCCGCTGGGCCGACGATGCCCCGCTCTCTGCACCTCGGCGTGCGCCCTGACCCTCGTCCCTCGATAAAGGAGTTCCTATGCCATCCGTGCCCGGTCCTCAATCGCCCCCGCGTTCCGACGGCCGTGGGTGCGAACAGATTCGCCCCGTGACCATTACACGGAATTTCAATCGATATGCGGAAGGCTCCGTTCTCATCGAAATGGGCGAAACCAAAGTGATTTGTATGGCGTCGGTGGAAGAAAAGGTCCCCCCGTTTCTCCGAGACAAAGGGCAGGGGTGGATCACGGCCGAGTACGCCATGTTGCCGCGCGCCACACACGACCGGACCCCGCGTGAGGCGGTGAAGGGGAAGCAGGGCGGGCGTACGTTGGAAATTCAACGCCTAGTCGGACGCGCGTTGCGCTCCGTCGTGGACATGTCGCGTATGGGCGAACGGACGATCTGGATCGACTGCGATGTGATCCAAGCGGACGGCGGGACGCGCACGGCCTCCATTACCGGGGCGTTCATCGCCATGGCGGACGCGTTTCAGACGTTGAAAAAAAAGGGCGCTATTAAGCAGCGACCCCTACTGGATTACTTGGCCGCAATCAGCGTGGGAAAGATCAACGGGCGCAATATGGTCGATCTGGCCTATGTCGAGGATTCCGCCGCAGAAGTCGATATGAACGTCGTCATGACCGGGCAAGGGCGGTTCGTCGAGGTCCAGGGGACGGCGGAGCGCTATTCGTTCGACAAAAAGGATTTCGACGAATTCCTGGCGCTCGGCTGGCAGGGCATCCAGCAGCTGGTCCAGAAGCAAAAGGATCTCATCGGTGGACTCGACTAAGACGCCGATCCGTGAGCTGGTCCTTGCGACGCGGAATGCCGACAAGGGGCGCGAGCTGCAGGCGATTTTGAGCGATCTCGGTATCCGTATTCGCACCATGGCGGAGTACCCGGATGCGCCGGAGGTCGTCGAGGACGGCGCCACCTGCCGCGACAATGCCCTGAAGAAGGCCCTATCCGCACAGCGGCATACCGGCTTGCCGGCGATTGCGGACGATACCGGGTTGGAGGTCGATGCGCTCGGCGGCCGTCCCGGCGTCTTTGCGGCGCGGTATGCCGGAGAGCACGCGACCTATGCCGACAATTGCCGGAAGTTGCTGCAGGAATTGGACGGTGTCCCGACCGAGGGGCGCGGGGCGCGTTTCGTGACCTATGCGGCGATCGCCTACCCAGACGGCGCGACCGAAGTCGCCCACGGTGTCCTGGAGGGGCGCATTGCCGAGCAGGCCCAGGGACAAGGCGGCTTCGGGTACGATCCGGTGTTTTACGTGCCGACCCTCGGCCGGACCTTGGCGGAAATCGCACCGGCCGAAAAGAATCGCATCAGCCATCGCGGCCTTGCTTTCCAACAAGCCAAAAACCTGTTACAAATACGAAGTGCATCGCATCCTCACGTCGGGGCGTAGCGCAGCCTGGTAGCGCGCCTGCTTTGGGAGCAGGATGTCGGAGGTTCAAATCCTCTCGCCCCGACCACTTCCCTTAATCCCGCACAGCACACCACACAAACCGTCTACGCCCCGTCTTGTCTCCCGACTTCAGGCCTTACCTGGGGCAACCTGAGTCGGCAAATGCGGCTGTTTCCACATTCCTCTTGCCATCATCAGTTCGTAGCGGATCTGTTCAGATACGCTCCATCCTGACTTTGCGGCATCTCGCTCAACAGCGTTTCTCAATTCTGTAGACATGCGAACGGGCACTTGTGTCCGCTCACTGCTCCCTTTTGCCATCATGCATCACCTCCCTTCGTAGCCTGCACTAATTCCGACGCCATTTGGCGCCAACTGTAGTGCGCTTGAGATGCAATCGTATCTCTAGTGGTCCCACGTTGTCAAAAAAAAGCTAGGAATCGGTGATAAACGTATTGACAGTGCAATGCAAATGGGATAATTGTGCATCCCACGGGGGATGCAATGTCGAAAGCTAATCCAAAAACACACAAAGACATGGCCGTAAGCAGAGTTCCGATGTCTCTTGCTCGGATGATCGAGAAGGACGCAACGGCTCAACACTTAAGCGCATCCGATGTGATGCGTCAGATTTTGCTTCGTCACTACGGGCTTATTCGTGCTTCTGTCGGAGAGGCAATTTAGTGCGAGCTTTGGAGGCCGCCGAGGCATGACGGAGTATTCCTTGCTCTTTGCGCTCGTGGATCTGGTGCAGATCGTGTTGGTCACGCTCTTTCTGGTGTGGGTGCTGATACGGGTGACGCGATGAGTCATGGGGTCATTGTGGCAGTCAGGATCGTGGTGGTCACCGGCCTCTTTGACTTGCTGGCTCGATGGATGGGGGTGCGCCACGTGTTTCCTCTCTCGACGCTCATTCCAGCGATGTATGCGTGGGTGATTCTGCTGCTGGTCGGCATTTTTGTGGGATGGCTGTGACGTCTATGCCTTTTGTCTCGGCACATTGGCGCAACCCACGCGGGGCGGCGAGCCCGGAGGCGGAGCGGCAGCCGACTTTGTTCGATGTGCCGGTGGATCCTTGTGCGGGGCGGCATGGGGGCGATCGGGAGAGTGGGGCGGCGTTCCAGCGGGGCGACCGGGCGCGGCAGCGGGAGGCGGTGTTTGTGGCCTGTTGTGTCTTACACGCGCGATCGGGACAAGGGGTGACGCTCGACGAGGTGTCGGCCAGTTTGCAAGTGGCGCCGAACCGGATCAGCGGGCGGATCAGTGAGCTGGTACACGATGGGGTGTTGGTGCCTACGGGGGCGCGGCGTCGAACGCGGGCGGGGTGTGCGGCGAAGGTCTATGCGCCGGCACACGAAAGGGGGCGGGGATGAGTCTGGTGGATGCGCACACATCGGTCGGGGCGATGGGGCTGGGGAATGATCTGGAGGCGCGGATTGAAGCGGCGCACCAGCTCTACCAGCGGCAGTTGGCGGAGTATCACGGGCTGTCGATGGCGCGGACGATTCATCCGCATGTGCGGCCGTCGTACAGCCACGATCCGCGCATTCAAGAGGCGTTTGTGCGGGGGCTCGAAGAAGGATTGACGCTGAAGGCGGTGGAAAACCTTGGGGCGTCGGAACGGAGGCAGGCATGACGACGAAGCGGAAGCTTGATCGTGTGGTGGTGGTTGGGGCGTCTCCTCCTCGACGGGCGTCGGGGCGTTCGATGACGCCAGGGGCTATCCGTAAACGCGAGGCGCGCGCGAAGCAGCGCGATCTTCGTGCCGCGAAGGCTCGCGTGATCGAGGCGCGCACCTCATTCCACACGTCGCTCGACGACCTCACCGTGAAGCACAACGCCATTCTTCGCTGTTTCCGGGCTGGGGCGGCGTTGGACGACTTGGCGTCGGTGTCCGGCTATCACCGGGCGGTGCTTGAGAATGTGTTGCGTCGTGGCGTGATTACGCCATCTGTCACCGCTAGCGCGGGGAGTGCTGGAGGCTCGCGCGCATGATGCCGTGCCCGACCTGCCATGGCGAGACGGCCGTGATCGACTCGCGCATCGCGGGGGGAACGGATGGGGTGGTGCGTCGGCGGCGGCGCTGTGTGGTGTCGTCTCGCTGCCCGCGGTTCACGACGTATGAGGTTCGGGCGAATCTGTGGAAAACGATGGGGCGTTCGGTCCGCCAGTGTGTGGCGGTGGCTCATGAGGCTGTCGGGGTGAAAGGAGCACGCTCATGACGACTTGCGGCAAGTGCGCGGGGTGTCTGGTCTCGGAGTACGGAGAGACGCGCTGTGTGAATTGTGGGTGGCGGGGGTGGCCACGTATTCCCACTGAGGACGATCAGTTGCCGGGAGGCAATTGGACGGACGAACGGCGCGTGGCGCAGGCGGTTCGGGGGTCGGCGGTGTGTCGTCGACGGCATGAGGCCGCGCGCTCGGCACGGACGGTGTAGGCCATGAAGCGGGGGTGTGTGGATTGCGGGCGGTCGATCTCGGCGCGCAGCTTGGGGCGCTGTCGGCGGTGCCATCGGAAGTATGCGGTGCGTGTTGGGCGAGAGAAGGGGATGCCGATTGCCCGGAGGCGGTCGTCGGATACAAAGCGGGCGCAGGCGTTTGTGCGGCGGTTGGGGGTGATGGAGTCTACCCATGAGTGAGCAGGTGCCGGATCGGGAACGGTCGACGCGGTCGACGGCGAGGGTGCTCACGCGGGTGCACGAGTCGGAGCCGATCTTTGTGCTGCGCGCACGCGACCCTTTGGCGGCGATGTTTGTGCGCTTGTGGGCACAGGCGCAGACACTGTTGGTGCAGTCCCTGGACGAGCGCGAGCCCTGGAAATCGACGGATATAGTGCTGCAGTCGGTGTTGCGCGACGCGGAACAGCGCTTGGGGCAGGCGTTGCCGCCTCCGCGCGGCGGGGAACCGCTGAAGGCGACGCAGGCGATGGATCTGGCGGCACAGATGGATGACTGGCCGGTAAAACAGGTGGCGGACTAAGGAGGATCGTTATGGTGGACAAGGTAAACCTCGGAACCATTTGCGGGGGGGCGGTGCCGAGTTCACTTTCGGTGGTGTGATGACCACGCATGGAGGGCACGCCATGACGCAAGCCACAAAGTTGACGGGGCAGGAATATCATCGGTTGGTGTTGGCGTCGCAATTGGAACGCCTGAATCCGGGGTTCCGCGATCGGCGGTTGTCGGCCTTGCCTCCCGCGATTCGTCTCGCGGGGCTGGTTCGGTCGGTCGGCTGCTCGATGGCGCGGGCGGTCCCTGCCGAGTTGCGGGTGTGGTCGAACTGGAGTGGGCCGGATCGCGCGCTCTTCGGTGTTGTCGTGGTGGTGGGGTTGGCCTGGGCGGGAATGGCGTGGCTGGGATAGGCGCGGGCATGGTGACGCAGTCGCTTTTTATCCCTGGTCGGTTGCCGGGACTGAACGAGCTCATGCGCTCGGCGCGTGCGGGGCGGATGCAGTCGGCTCGCGAGCGCAAGGCGGTGCTGTTGCGCGTGACGCGGGCGGTACAGGCGGCTGGCCTACAGCGTATCGGCCGGGCGCACGTGAGCTTTTCGTGGCACGAGGCGAACCGGCGCCGCGATCTCGACAATATTGCGGCGGGAGGGGCGAAGGTGGTGCTGGATGCGTTGGTGGCGGCGAAGGTGCTGCCGGACGATGGGTGGGACGAGGTGGTGGGTCTGGCGCATCATTTTCTCGTGTCTCCGGATCGGCCTGGGGTGGAAGTGGTGTTGTTGGGGTGGGCGGCATGACCTGTTGTTATCACGAGACGCGCGCAGAGGCGGCGCGGGTGCAGGATTGTCGCGAGGACATCATGGCGGACTACGCGGCGGCGTGGGAGACCATCTCGCCGAACGATGCGGATGCGGTGGCGCACTGGCGTATCGGCGTGGCGGCCTGGTTGTCGCAGATGCCGGACACCTTTTCGTTCCGTGCCATGCTGTGGCTCGCCGATCGTGTGGCGAAATCATCGTGGACGGGATTTACCGAGCAACAGGCCTATCTCTGGATGCGGCAGGCGGTGTTTTTTCGATGAGACCGGGGCCGAAGTTTGAGGTGACGTTCGAGATGGCGGTGGCGAACGTGCGTCGTGTTGCTGAGCGATTGGGTGGCTCCTCGCGCTTATCTAGGCGCATGTATGACGCGCATGGGTCATTTTCGGTGCGGGCGTTGGAGCGAAAGTTCGGGTGGAATGCTCTGGTGTGCTCGGCTGGTCTGTTGTGTGGTGTTCCTGGGGCGCCACGCCGTCCTCGGAGGCTGTGCGTGCAGGGGTGTGGCCGCATGGCGATGACATTGCCGGGATGTTTGACGTGCCGCACCTGCACACGTCGACAACGTCGGCAGGCTGTCGGGGCGATGTTGCTGGACGTGGCCTATAGGAGTGAACGGTGAAAAACAAGCTCGCGAATCTCAACGACCGTCTTTTTGAGCAGTTGGATCGCTTAAATCTGGTGGATCTGTCTCCGGAACGATTGGCGCTGGAAGTCTCGCGCACGGAGGCCATGGTGAAGGTGGGCGAACAGATCATCGGCAACGCCACGATCATGTTGCGTGCTGCCGAATTGGTTGCGGAGCACGGGGGCAGGGGGACGTTTGAGCATCTGATGCCGGCCATCGGGGACGCGAAACAACTGGATGGGCCGAAAAAATGAGGGGGCACTGGATTCCATACGCACCGCTCGAACTGGCGTGGATCAAGCGGCATTGCACGCTGGCGAGGAAAGAGGCGCACGCGCGGTTTTGCCGAGTGTTTGGAAGGTCTGACGTGACACTCCATAGCTTCAACGCTCTGTGTACGCGAAAGGGATGGAGGACGGGGCGCACGGGATGTTTCCCCAAAGGGAATATTCCGTACAACCTTGGAATGGCGCGGCCGTTCAACGCCAACACCGCCCGCACACAATTCAAGCCTGGCAATCTTCCGCACAACATGAAGTACTTAGGTCATGAGCGCTTATCGAAAGAGGGTTACATCGAAATCAGCGTGGCAAAGACGAACCCACATACTGGGTTTGATCGCGACTACGTCCTCAAGCATCGCTATCTCTGGGAGCAGCGGAACGGTCCTATTCCCGATGGGCACGTCCTGAAGTGTCTCGATGGGAATCGCCTCAATACCGACCCGTCAAATTGGGTGCTGGTGCCGCGCGCGATGCTTCCGTTGCTGAATGGTCGGTATGGTGCGGACTACGACCGCGCACCTTCCGACGTGAAACCTGCGGTGTTGGCACTCGCGAGGGTCAAATATGCGCTTTTGCAAAAGCGGAGTGCGTCGTGAGCGACGTGCAACCGGCCAGTGATGAGGAGATAGAAACAATAGAACGCGAAGCGCGAACGTTGCAGGATTACTTCAGTAGCAGCGCAAAGAGTCGCGATGCCGCCATGATTCTCAGGCTCATCGCCCGCATTTGGCAGGAGCAGGCCAAGCAGCAGAAGTTGAAGTGGTTTGCGGGGTTTCCGACGCAGACCGGATTCTACTGGACCAAGAGCAAGATCGCGGGACCCTATACCATGTGGTTCCATGTGGCGAAGGACGGAGGCGTCTACCTAGGTGGCACCGATGAGGCGTCGCGCCTGTCGGCGCATGGGGTCGACGGGTTTCTCTTTGCGGGACCCATACCCGAGCCGGAGGCGTAAGGTGAAGGATTTGAACCATTGTGTTCGAGTGGCCTTAAAAGCCACTCCAAAGGTGCTACTGGGAACCATAGACCCGCATATCTACTCCACCGCGTGGCTTGGTGGTGCAGATTGGGCCATTCGCGTGACGCTTCCGGACGATCGCTGTGAAACCTACTTGCGTCGCGCCTTGGTGGAGTACGAAGAGCCTGCACCTGTTCCTGTGGAGCCCTTGGATAAGTTCATGACGTACCTCAAGGGCAAAAGTGGACGGGTCTTGGTCTATGGCTATCCAGGGTATAAGCACGCGCTTATTTCTGGTATTGGGACGGCATTTATCATCGACAATCCGAAGACGATGAGTTTTCGGATCGTTCCTTTCGCTCGTGAATGTGACGATTCCGACGAGGCTGATTTTAACGACGACGAATTACACTCCCAAGAATCTTAGGATCTCTCGCTATGTCTTATTGTCGTGTTGAAGGCTGTGTGACCAGTGTGGTCCCTGGGCGTGTGTTCTGCCAGGGACATTGGTTTCAATTGCCGGCGGCGCAACGCCAGGAGATTTCTCGTTTGCTACGGAACCCAAAAACGCGCGGTGGGCCGACGTTGCTCCGTGCGTTGGCTCGGGCAAAGCAGGCTATCGGGAGGGCGGCCGCATGAGTGTGCGTATTATGTCGATGGTGTTCGAGCACTCGCGCGCGACGTTGGCCGACCGACTGGTGCTCTTGGCTATTGCCGACAATGCGGATCATCATGGTGTCGCCTGGCCAGGGCTTGAGTTGATCGCTGAGAAGGCCCATGTGTCGGTGCGGACAGCGCAGCGGTGTATTCGTTCGTTAGAATCGCTGGGGGAGTTGCGCGTTGAACTCCAGACCGGTCCATGGACGGTCAACACCTATCATGTGCTCTGCGGGAGGGGTGACAAATTGTCACCCCATGGAGATGGTGGGGGTGACAACCGTGTCACCGGGGGGGTGACAAATACGGCGCAGGGGGGTGACAACCGTGTCACCGGGGGGGTGACAACCGTGTCACCCAAACCGTCAGTTAACCGTCACGAACCGTCAGGAGAATCGGAGACGCGCGCACGCGCTGACCGACCGACTGCCGCTGCGGGTGGTGCTGCTGAAGGCCGGAACGCAAATACCGATGCTGGTGAGCCGGACCCACTCACGCCATCTGAGCTGATTGCCAGGTGGAATATCATCCCTGGGGTGTTGCCGGTACACGAGGAGCGGCTACAGCCAGGAGTCGGCCTGCTGAAGCGTCTGGCGTCGCGTCTGCGCGAACATCCCGATGAGTCCTGGTGGACGGCCTTCTTTTCCGAGATCGAGGCCTCAGACTGGCTCCGAGGGCGTAAGGCGTGCGGGAGTGGAGACGTCTTCCAAGCGTCGTTCTCGTGGAGCCTGCTGCCGGAAAACATGGCCAAGATTCTCGAAGGCAACTACAGGGCTCCGCCTGCGCGAGCGGTTCCTGTGGCTGGGCGTCGCACGGCTATGTCTACGTTGCTGGAGGAAATCCATGACGGAGTTAGAGTTCAAGCAGGGGTGGGCGCTGTTGGTGGCTCAGCCATACGGGCGTGAGTATGCGCTCGACGAAGCGCGCTTAAAGGCCGCTCTGCGCTCGTGGTTCGGGAAGCTGCAGGGGTTTTCGTTCCGAGCGTTCGAGCGCGTGGTGGTGCGGTGGATCGAGAAAGAGACGCGATTCCCGCTGCTGCCTGACATCCTGGCTCTGGTGCGTGATGAGCAGCGACGTATGGAGGCTGAAGTGCGGAGGAACACGCCAGAGCGGTCATTGAGCGATATGCCGTACATTCCGCTGTCGCTGAACGAGATCATGGCGTATGCGACAAAGCAAGGGATGACGATGTTCGATGCGATTCGGCAGTGGGAGCAGATCGTTGCTGAGAAGGAACAGCACGCAGAGCAAGAGGTGGGCTAGGTGGCGCAGCTTATTCGCATGGTGTGTGGTGTCGCTGGGTGTGGCAGTGTGCGTCCGTGCCCACTGCATCACGTGCCGTATGTTCGGAAGCAGCAGCTATCGAGCACGGCCAGAGGATACGGGTATGGATGGCAGCAGGTGCGCGCACGCGTCTTAGCTAGGGCGCCGATTTGTCGATGCGGAAGAAAAGCGATGGACGTAGATCATATCGTTCCGCTGCGGCTCGGCGGGACGCACCATGAGTCGAATCTACAGACGTTGTGTCGTTCATGTCACAACCGCAAGACGCACGGGGTAGGGGGTCGAAAGTTCACAGCCTCAGCGTTATAGACCGGCGTGTCGCGTTCGCGATTTCTCCGCGAAATTAAATCGCTGGGGTGGGTGGTCGGTGGAGAGGTAGGAGGAGAGGTGTCACGAGGCCGGAAACGGGTACCCACAAAGCTGAAGGTGCTACGTGGAAATCCTGGAAAGCGCGGGCTCAATGCGGACGAGCCGATCATGCAGGCAGGCTGTCCCGATCCTCCCGATTATCTGACGGACGATGCGAAGGAAGAATGGGCGCGCATCATCGGTGTTCTGGAACCTGTTCGAGTTTTGACGGTCGGCGATTTCGGAATTGTGCTGGTGGCGTGCGATGCCTACGCACAACTTCGCCAGTGCACCAAATTCCTCGAAGAGAAAAAATCCTTGTCCTACGTTGGGACCACACAAAACGGAGACGAGATTTATCGTCCCTACCCTGAGGTGGCGCAACGTAACCAAGCGCGTCGGCAGTACATATCAGCCTTGTCCGAGCTCGGGTTGACTCCATCATCGCGCAGCAAAGTAAAAAGCATTCCAGACGCGAGCCCTCAAGGGGTAGGAAAATTCCTTGGCGCGAGCTAAGACGGCAGAGTCCATCGTCCATCGCTATGTGGAGAGAGTGGAGTGCGGGAAGATCACGGCTGGTCCCGGTGAGCGTGCCGCCGTTGCTCGATACATTGCAGATATGCGGAAGGGCAAATCGCGCGGCCTCCGCTTCGATTCGCAACAGGCGGAAGATGCCATCGCCTTTTTCGGGTACCTCAAACATAGCAAGGGAGAATGGGCAGGCCAGAAGATGGAGCTGGCTGACTGGCAACAGTTCATCGTCTGGAACCTGTTCGGGTGGTATCGGGACGATGGGACGCGCCGTTTTCGAAAGGCGTACAACGAGTTCGCACGAAAAAATGGGAAAAGCACCCTTGCGGCTGGAATCGGCCTAAAGCTGGCATTCGCCGACAATGAGGCCGGTGCCGAGGTCTACGCGGCTGCCACAAAAAAAGATCAGGCGAGAATCGTTTGGAGTGAAGCGAAACGCATGGTAAAGGCGTCCTCAGACCTCGAACAGTACATCCGCGTGTGGAAGGACAATCTGTCTCGCGAGAGCACGAATCAAAAGTTCGAGCCGCTTGGATCCGATGAAGACACACTCGACGGGTTGAACCCGCATGGTGCAATCGTCGACGAGTTGCATGCGCACAAGACGCGCGGCGTCTGGGACGTATTGGAAACGGCGTTGGGCGCGAGACGACATCCACTGTTGTTCGCCATCACCACCGCGGGTGTCGATCTCACAAGTATTTGTTGGGAGATGCACCACTACTCGCACTCGGTGCTTACAGGCGCGGTGCAGGACGATTCCTGGTTTGCGGTCATCGCCTCGCTCGATGAGCACGATAACTGGGAGGATGAGCGGGTGTGGAGAAAGGCCAACCCAAATCTTGGGATCAGCAAAAAGCTCACCTATATGCGAGAGTTGGCACGCAAGGCCAAGCACCTTCCGGCATCACTGAACGCCTTTCTGCGTCTCGATCTGAACCGATGGACTCAGCAAGTCGAGCGATGGATTGACATGGACTTATGGAACTCCAACGCCGGCCACCCGATACAAGAAGAACAACTACACGGACGTGTTGCATTCGGAGGCCTCGACCTGTCGTCGGTGGCCGACATCACCGCGTGGGTGATGATATTCCCCGATGAGGACGATCCGCAGCGGATCACGGTGCTCCCGCGATTCTGGGTCCCAGAGGCGAAATTGATCGACCCAGAAAACCGCTACAAGGATCACTATCAGGCGTGGCACCGCGCAGGCTATCTCATCGCCACGCCCGGGAATGCCATCGAATACGCGATGATCAAGGCCCAGATTCTGCGCGACGCCGAGACGTTTTGTATTCAGAGCCTCAATATCGACCGGTTATTTCAGGGCTACCAGCTCGCCATGGAGTTGGCGGACGAAGGCCTCACCGTGACCGGAATGGGTATGGGGTTTATGTCGATGGCTGGGCCGACCAGCGAACTCGAACGCCGGCTGCTCGATCGCAAGGTGCATCATGGGGGCAATCCCGTGCTGCGATGGATGGCGAACAACGTGTCCGCCAAGATGGATCCGGCGGGGAATAAAAAACCCGATAAGTCGACCTCGCAAGGCAAGATCGACGGCATCGTGGCGTTGTTGTTGGCGCTCGATCGCGCCATGCGTGGGGGTGAAGAGGGGTCCGTGTACGATAAGCGCGAGATGGTGATGCTCTAGCATGCAGGTGCCGAATAGGTCGACGACCGATGCGAAGCAGGTCCAGGAGCAAATACAGCGCGTCATGCAACGCTACCCGATGCTGTTCCGTAAGTTGACCAAGTGGCTCGACGAACCGCGCCTCTACGGCAGCGTCGTGATCGAACGCCACGGAGGCTCAAAAATCACCATCGAGGTCAGCCGCAAGGAGCAGGAAGGCGGAGACGGCAGCGTGTCGCCAGAACGGTCTCCAGTGCACATGCTGTAAATATTTTTTCCGAGACGCACGAAATTCTCTTGCGTCGTCTTCCAGACCAGTGGTAGTTGCAATCAGAACATAGGCGCACACCAGTTCACCGAATACCGGGGGCTGGGGGGGAGCAATCCCCCTCAGCCCTCTTTTTTTTGTGGTGAGGGGCATGGGGTTTCGATCGTTTCTCACACGCATCCTCAACGCCTCTCCGGAAAACCCCACCACCTCTCTGTCCAATCCCGATTCGTGGCTGTACACGTCGTTCGGCGCCGAGCGCTCGAAGAGCGGCATGTCCGTCACGCCCGAATCAGCCATGCGCGTGTCGTCCGTTTACGCCTGCGTGCGGTTGATTGCTGAGGCGATCAGTTCGCTGCCACTGTTCGTCTATCGCAATACCGGAAAAGATCGAGAGGTTGCGCAAGACCACCGCCTCTACACGCTGCTGCACGACGAGCCGACGCCGTCGATGACCTCGACGTTTTGGCGCGAACTCATGATGCAGAGCCTACTGCTCCGTGGGAATGCCTACTCCATCATCGTGCGCGATCAGGCGAACCGGCCTGTTGAGTTTTCGTGGGTACACCCATCGCGCGTTACGCCGTTCAAAGACCAGCGCCGCCTGAAATACAAGATCGCGCTTTCCGGAGGAGACTTCGAAACGCTCGACCAAGCCAACATGCTGCACGTGCCTGGGCCAAGCTTCGACGGCGTTTCAGGGAAAACCGTCATCAGTGCCTTCGCGCGGGAATCTGTCGGGTTGGCGATGGCGATGGAAGAGCACGGATCGAAATTGTGGGCCAACGGGGCGCACCACTTAGGGCTCCTACGCCATCCGAAATCCATCAGCGACAAAGCTATCGAACGGCTGCGGAAAACGCTGGATAGCTTCATGGGCGTCGCCAACGCCGGGAAAACTATGGTGTTGGAAGAGGGCATGGAGTGGAACCAGATCAGCATGACCAGCGAAGACGCGCAGTACATCGAAAGCCGTCGCTTCCAGGTAGAGGAAGTGGCGCGCATGTTCCGCGTGCCGTTGCACATGATCGGGGAGCACAGCAAAAGCACAAGCTGGGGAAGCGGGATTGAACAGATGAACATCGGGTTTGTGGTCTGGACGCTCCAGCCCTACCTCGTTCGGTTCGAGCAAGAGTTCAACCGCAAGCTGTTTTCGGACGGCGTGTATTCCGTAGAGCACCGCGTTCAAGGGTTGATGCGCGGCGACAATAAATCACGCGCAGACTTCTACGCCTCCGGCATTCAAAACGGCTTCATGATGCCCAACGAAGCACGCCAGCTTGAGAACCTGCCGCAGCATCCAGACGGGAATGTGCTGTTCCGCCCAGCAAACTTAATCCCGATCGCCGAGAACGAGGCCACCGCATGACACGCACGAATCCGAAACTCTCTGCCTGTAACGCCAAGGTGTCGGCCATTTGGTCGAAGATGCGCGTTCTCACCGCTCAAGGGAGCGATGTGAAGAGCTGGTATGCGATGGCGCAACGGGACGACACGGCAGAAATCCGTATCTACGAAGAAATCGGCTACTTCGGCGTGACCGCGAAGCAGTTTGTGCAGGACCTGCAGCGCATCACGGCAAAGCGGATCACCGTGGCGCTCAATACGCCTGGTGGCGACGTGTTCGACGGGCTTGCGATCTACAACGCGCTGAAAGCGTTCCCGGGGACCGTTGAGACGCGCGTGGACGGACTTGCCGCCAGTATCGGAAGCCTCATCGCCATGGCTGGGGAGCGCATTGTGATGAAGCCTGGCAGCCTCATGATGCTGCACAAGCCGTGGGCGATCGCGATCGGTAACGCCGTGGATATGCGCGCCTTGGCCGACACACTGGATAAGGTCGAAAACTCGCTCGTCGGGATTTATGTCGCACGCTCAGGGAAGACGGCCGACGAGGTAAAGGCCATCTTGGAAGCCGATACCTGGCTCAGCGCAGATGAAGCCGTCGACGAAGGATTCGCCACCGACGCCGAAGAGCCGCAAGAGCCCAAACAAGAATCCGAAAGAAAAAACGCCGCCGCGTCAGCCGCAGCAGCGTCCGATCCGACTCGTCCTCGTGCCCACGAGTCACACGAGCACAGAACCCACCGTCACCGCCGGCTTCGCCTGGCGGAGGCGTACTAACCACTAGGAGGCAGCTATGCCCATGTCGAAGACGAAGATTGAAGAACTCCGCGAGAAGCGCGCCGCGATTGCCGATCAGGCGCGCAAACTAATCGCAAAGGATGCTCAGACCGCAGACGACGAGTCAAAATTCGACAAGATGATGGACGAGGTCGATAAGCTCAAAGACCAGATCGACCGTGAAGAGCGTTTGGTTGCTGTCGAGGCGTCGTTGTCCGAGCGTATCGAGTTGCGCGCTGCCAAGGACGGTACGTCTCCTGATGAAGCGCATGACGCGATGAAAGCGGAAGACGCGGTGTTCGGCATCTATTTGCGCCAAGGCGTTGGCGGGCTCAGTGCTGAACAGCGATCGATCATGATGCGCCGACAGCAGAGTTTGCCGACTGAAATTCGTGCCGCCCAAAGTGCGGGGACGGCTGGTTCCGGTGGATATACGGTTCCCACTGGGATGGCCTCAAAGATCGAGGACGCCCAAAAAGAATTTGGTGCGATGCTCCAAAGCGGCGTTGCGGAAATGATGGTCACGGAAAACGGCCAGTCCATTCCGTTCCCAACCAGCAACGATACGAGCAATGTTGGCGAGCAACTCGGGGAAAATACTGCCACGGCAGAACAGGACGTGGCGTTCGGGTCTGTGCCGATCGATGCCTACATGTTCTCGAGCAAGCTGGTCAGGGTGTCGTTCCAGTTATTGGAGGACAGCGCCTTCAATCTCGAAAACTACTTGGCCGGGAAGTTAGGCGAACGCATCGGGCGTATCGTGAATCAGCGGTTGACCACTGGGACTGGCTCCGGCCAGCCGAACGGCATTGTCACCGCGTCAGTGCAAGGCAAGGTCGGGGCCAACGGACAGACGACCTCGATCATCTACAACGATCTCGTGGACCTCGAGCACAGCGTCGATCCATCGTACCGGCGCGGGGCGAAGTGGATGTTCCACGATTCGAGCCTCAAGGTCATTAAGAAATTGCTCGACTCCCAGAACCGTCCGCTCTGGATGCCCGGAATCGCTGTCGGGGCGCCGGACACGATTTTGGGGTATCAGTACATCATCAACCAGGATATGGCGACCATGGCGGCCAACGCCAAGTCCGTGTTGTTCGGTGCCATCTCCAAGTATCTCGTGCGCAGGGTCCACGGAATCGGATTGCTGCGCTTGCAGGAACGCTATGCCGAACAGTTGCAGGTCGGGTTTATTGCCTACCAGCGATTCGACGGAGACCTCTTAGACGCCGGTACCAATCCGGTGAAGCACTACGCAAACTCTGCGACATAAGCCGCCGGCCGCGGCTCTGTCAAGACGGCTCGGCTGAGCAATCGGCCGGGCCGCGCTCCACCTGCGAGGAGGATATACGATGGCAAAAAAGACAAAACGGGACGCTTCGAATGAGGATGTGCAGCCAAAGTCCGCAGACGAATCGCAGCCCGATGGCCTGGTGCGGTGTAAGAACTTGGAGAGCTGGTCTGGCGATACGTTCTCCTATGCTCCGCAGCAGATCATCGACCTTCCGGCTGAGATCGCGCATGCGCGTGCGGAAGCAGGTCTGGTGGAGTTGCTCTAATCGCTGAGTCTAGGACGTCATGAGTCTCGTCACGCTGGCAGAAATCAAGGGCTATCGGGGCATCACCGGAACGGAGCACGACGAAGAATTGACTCGCCTTTCGCAGGTGGTTCAGTCGTCGCTCGAAGTGATGGTGGGGCGCAAGTTCGACCGGAAGCCGAATCAGGTAGACCTGTTCTCGCCGAACGGGCTACGTGCCGATGTGTTGTTGTCGCGTCCTCCGGTGCGAGCTATCGCCAGCGTGCATATGGATGCCACTCGCGTGTTTGCTGCAGGCAGCCTCGTCGCGTCATCCAGTTATGTGCTGGTCGATGCCGAGGCGGGGATTGTTGTGTTTACGGGATCGCCTCCGTCTGAAGGCATTCAAACCCTTCGTGTCGAGTACGACGGGGGATTTCTCGTAAACGATCCTGAGGTTGGCCCGGTCAAGCAGATCATCATCGAACAGGTGTGGGCGCTGCGCGAAAAAGGCGTCAATAACCTCATCGGCGTGCGCTCGCGGTCTGTTGCCGACGGGTCTGTGCAGTATGTGAACCTTGAGTTGAGCCAAGATCAGGAACGCATGTTGTCTCGGTATCGATTGGATGTGGCCCACTAAATGCCAGGCATGACCGTCAGCCTCGGAAACCTCTCGCTAGAACGCTTATTGCAGGCGGTCGAGGAGTCTCGGAAAGAGATGGCGAAGTCCATCCGGGGCATCCTTCGGGAGGGGCGCAACTTTGCCAAGGACCGTATTCGCTCGCAGTTTCGCCGACGCACGGGGACGCTGTTTCGTGCGGCGTCGGGGATGAAAGTCTCGGCCACCGTGTCGCGTGCGCGTATCAACGGCACCGTGACGCCGAAGCCGAAGCTGCTGAACATCTACGAGCACGGCGCAACGATTCCGTCACAGCCTATCGAGCCGACAAAAGGCGTCGCGTTGCGTTTCAAGGGACGCCGCGAGGGGAAAAAGCGGGCGGTCGATGTATTTGTGCGGGGAAAGGTAACGATTCCCGCTCGGCGGTTGGCTGCTCGACCGGTGATTGAGCCGACGCGCGCGCTCGTCGAGCGGTCTGTAGGCACCGATCTTGTGCAAACAGTCGACGATATTTTGACGCGAGAGTTGACGCGATGAGCGAACCGCTCCGCACCGCCATTCGCACCGGCATGGAAACCGCGCTCCAATCGCTGGAGACGAACAGTGAGGCGTATTTTCGCGCGTTCAAGTTACAGCGCACGTGGGATCTCGTCGAGGAGCTGAAGCAATCGCCGACGTACTCCGTCGTGGTGACGGATGAATCCATCGGAGACCTTAGCCATACGCACAAGAGCTGCACGGTCGATGGGATTGTCGTGGTTCAGGTGCGAGACGCCGATGACCCGCGCATTGTGCTGGATAAGGCGATTGAGGATGTGTGGCGCGCCGTCATGTCGGATCCGACGTTAGGTGGCGTGGTGCGAGAAACGTCTATCGAATCCATAGAATGCGACGACGGGACCAAAATCGCGCGCCCGTTTGCGCAAGCCGTCATGCGCTTTGCCTGTTTGGCGTCTCGTATGCGGAGACCGGCATGACCGTCTCGACACACAAGTTCTTGAGTCAGGTCGCGCGCCACCTGAAAGGGATCGTGACCGCGTTCGCACAGTGGTTAGACGAACAGAAACCATCATGACACTGATTACCCGAGCTCGCGCCGGATCTCGCTCTCGCCTCATCCGGCCATGGCCTCCTCGGATCACACGAGGAGACCACCATGGCGTCACAAGCAATTGCTGCGTACGGGCTCTTACTGCAGCGTAAGGACCCGAACACCAACCTCTTCGCGACGGTCGCCGAGGTGAAGTCGGTCAACGGACCGAACATCCAGGTGTCCGAAATCGACGTGACCACGCATTCCAGCGCGGCCGGCGGTCCCTACAAAGAGTTCATTCCCAGCCTTATTGAGGTCGATTTCTCGTTCGGCCTCAACTTCGTGCCGTCGCTCCAGGGTCACAAGGACATCCTGAGCGACATCGTGCAGCGCCGCACCCTCGACTACCAAATGATCTACCCGGACACCGGCGCCACCGTGTGGGGATTCCGTGGGTTCGCGAAGGGTTTCAACATCAGCTCCGAAACCGACGGGGTGTTGGAGGCCGATGTGGACTTCAGGATCACCGGCGCCATCACGTTGCCGAGCTAATAGACCGTTCCAGGAGGAACACAGCGCACGAAAGGAAGACGCGATGAACACACGTTGGATCAACAAAGCACTCATGGCGGTGGCCGTATTGGCGTTGGCGAGCGTTGCGGAGGCGGCTCGCGTCGACGTGACCGCGGTTACGCCGGTCGGTCCCTATCCGACGCTGCCGGTCTCAGCCAACGCCATGGATTTTGTGTGGACGGCCTGCGACCCCACCAACTTCGATCAGTTTTCGCATACCGGTCGAGAGTTGATCTTGGTGAAAAACGCCAACGTGTCCACCGCGAAGTGGGTCACCTTCGAATCCGTCGTCAATCTCGGCCGCACGGGAGACATCACCCAGTATTCACTCGGGGCGAGCGAATACGCCGCGTTCTGGGCAGGGAATTCCGTCGGATGGAGGCAAAGCGGCGGGAAGTTCTACATGAAGTGCGAAGGCACCGACATCAAATACGCGATTGTTCGTATTCCAGGCTAAGAGGCCTGCTGGAACAACGCGAGAAGGAGCACGGTATGAAGCTGTTGGGAAAGGAAGACATCCTCGGCGCAAACGATATGCGGTTTGAGGATGTAGAGGTGCCGGAGTGGGGTGGGTCTGTGCGAGTCCGCAGCCTAATGGGTGTCGAGCGCGACGAAATGGACGCCTCGAACCTGATCAAGAAAAACGGCAAGCACGAAGTCAGCCTGCACCATATGCGCGCGAAGCTGTGTGCGCGCTCGATCGTGAATGAAGCGGGAATCCGTGTCTTCAGCGATGAAGACATCGAGGTATTGGGAATGAAGTCGGCTGCGGCGCTGAATCGCGTCTATGAAGTGGCCGCGCGACTCGCGGGGTTGACCGATGCGTCCGTGCAGGAGATCGCAAAAAACTCCGTCGGCGGCCAGAGCGACAGTTCTGGTTCAGACTCGCCCTCGCTCTAGGTCGCCCGGTCGGAGAGCTGCAGAGGTCGATGACCTCGCAGGAGTTCGTCGAATGGATGAGCTACGCACAATTGGAGCCGTTTGGGCCGTTGGCGGACAGCCGTCGAGCAGGAATTGTGGCGGCCATTCTTGCCAATGCCAATCGCAATCCAAAAAAAGGTCGACCGTTTACGCCGCGGGACTTTTTCCCAGAGCTGCCCAAAACGGGGCGGCCGCAGCAATCGATCGATGAGCAATTGCAGGCGATTCAGAAAATCGCCTCTGTCGCGAAAGCCGTAAAACGCACTGGAGTCTAAGCACGACGCACCATGGCACGGTCCACCGACATCCTCGTTCGCATCCTGGCCGATAGCGCCAAGCTGTTGGACGAGTTTGACCGCTCGGGAAAGGCGGCGGAGCAGTTCCAAAGCTCCATCGCACGGGGCGCGCAGATTGCCGAGAAGGCTGCCTTCGCGCTGGCCGCGGGAATCGCGGCCGTCGGGACGGCACTCGCCACCGCCACGATTTCTGCGGCGAACCAGGGGGACGCCTTCAAGAAGATGGCGGAGAAAGCCGGAGAGAGCGTAGAGCGCATGTCGGCGTTGAGTTACGCCGCCGACTTAAGCGGCATTTCTCACGAGCAGTTGGGGCAAGCCCTTCAGAAGTTGGCGAAACACATGAATGACACGGTGCACGGCAATCATGAGTCCGCGCAGGCGTTTGGTCTCTTGGACATCGCGATCACACGCACGGACGGTACGCTGCGACCGGCCATCGACGTGATGTTGGATGCCTCAGACCGCTTGGCGCAGATGAAGGATGGGACGAAGGCCGCGGCGATGGCCCAAGAACTCTTTACGAAGAGCGGGGCCGATCTCTTGCCGCTGTTGAAGCAGGGCAGTGCCTCGATTCGTGAGCAGATGTTGGAGGCCAACGCGTTAGGGGTGGTGTGGTCAGGTACTGCAGCGGCTGCGGCCGAGCAGTTCAACGACAACCTCAATAAGTTACAGGCTGGTCTGCAAGGAATCGCCAACGCCATCGGGCAGGCGTTGATTCCGAAGCTCAACGTGCTGGTCGAGGCCATGCTGGAGTGGATCAAGGCCAATCGCGAATGGTTGGCTGCGCAGATTGTCGCGGCCATTGAAAAGGCCGCCGCATCGACCATCTCGTTTGCCGCCTCCGTGTACTCCGCGGTCGAGGCGCTCAACTCCCTCATCAAGACACCCTTTGTGCAGTTTCTCGTGCGCGTCTTCCAGGTCGCGACCGACATCGCCTTCATCATCGGCAATGTGCTGGTCAAAGGCGTGATGGCCTTCATTGAGACGGTTCTCAAAATCGGGCAAACGGTCACGTTCGGAAAAATGTCCGAGAACTTTTCGGCGGCCGCGCGAGAGGTCGAATTCATGCGTGAGGCGGCGACGCTCATGCTGAAGAGCGATTGGCAATCGCTCATCGGTCACCTCACCGACGTGAAGACGGAGTCAGAAAAAACGTCCAATTGGTTCGACCAGGCCTTGGCCAACATCCAGCGGATGACGGCCGCTACACGCGCACAGATTACGGCCACCAGTTCCGGTGTTGTCGAGACCCGCAACCTTGCGGTGGAAGAGCTGCGCGCGGCGATTGCCTCGGAAATGCGCGTGGCCGCCATGAAAGACGCGGATCAGGCGTTGGGAACATTGATCGACACGGAATACCAAGCCAACCAGGTCCAGTTTCAAGCGATCAAGCGCAACACCAAAGCGGAAGAAGAACGCTGGACGGCCATCAAGGCGATTCTCGACCTCTATCCCGAGATGAACCTCCTCGCGACGGAAGCGAACGCCATTGTCGAGCACAACAAGGCCGTCGCGGAAGAAGTCTTAGCCGTGAATAAACACGCTCACTCCGAACAGTTGCTGCGTATTGCCGCACTGGAAGACGAACGTGCGGGGATGGAGTCGGAATTTAATCTCCAGCGGGCCTGGTACAGCCAAGCGCCGGGGTTCATCGGGCAGGCCGATGAGGCACGGAGAAAAGGCTACGCCCTGATCGAGAAGACGTTCGACCTGGAGCGCATGAAGCTCGAAGAGACCATCGCGCAAGGCGAACTCACGCACGCCGAGGCCACTGGTCGCATGATGCAGTTGGAGATGGATACCGCGGCCAAGCGGATCCAGCTCATGCAGCAGTTTCCCACCGCATTTGAATCGCAGATGCAGGCGCTCGTGAACAGCAACTCGTTTTCGTTGTCGTCGATCACGACGCAATGGACCGGCGCGACCGCCGCATGGATTCGAGGCGTCGGTGATTTCAAGCAAGTCACGGAATCCACACTCCAATCGCTCCTGCAGGCGTTTCTGAATTTCGGGGTGCAGCAGCTTGCGCAATGGGCACTCGTCACCACGCAACAGGTCGCACTCGAATCCGCCAAGGAGACAGCAATGACCGCTGCAGCGACCGCCGGCGCCGCGTCACGTACAGCCGTGACCTCCGCGGAGGCGGCGACCGAAGTCGGCATCATGACCGGGGCGCAAACCACCATCCTCGCGATGTTCGCCGCCGTCGGCGGGGCATTACAGGCGCTGTTCTTGGAAGTGTTGGTGCCCGCTATTGTCGCCGTCGGGGAATTCGTGATCGGGGTCTTGTCGGCGATTGCCGAAGCCATGATGGACACCGTGTTCGGCATTCCGATTGGTCTCGCCATCATTGCGGGGATCGTCGGGATTGTGGCCGCGCTGGCCGCAACGGGAAACCTCCCGAAGTTGGGGGATGGCGGCATTGTCACGGGACCGACCACGGCCCTCATCGGAGAACGTGGGCCAGAGGCCGTGATCCCGCTCGATCGTCTCGCGGAAGTCGGCGGCAGCGGCGGCGGGCAGACCATCGTATTGAACGTCGACGGGCGTGAGATGCAGCGCTGGCTGCTCGACAACATGCACAGCTATGTGCGCCTGCGGACGGGGGTGCTGGCGACATGATGTTCGGCGCCACACCGTTTGCCTCCACGCCGTTCAGCGGCGCGACCTCAGGAGGAGGAATCGCCGGAGGATTGTCGCTTCAGATTGGTGGGGACGATGTGTCGTCAGGTGGGTACCTCCTCGTGGATAGCTACCGTGTGTCTGAGCAGTTGAACGGGCGCGATACCGCGGAATGCACCCTCTACATTCCGGACGCATGGGCGCCGACCGTCGGGGCGCGATTCATTCTCACGCACGAAGAAACGCGACTGTTTGGCGGTACCGTCGAGCGGTGGGATTGGGAGTTTGTCGCCGAGTCGAATGACCAGCGGTTTTGCCGTGTCACCGCCATTGATCACAACCAAATTCCAGACCGGTTCATTGTCGCCAAGGTCTACACCAACATGGCGGCCGGGGCGATCGTGCGGAACCTCGTTGAGGAGTTTCTCGCGGTAGAAGGCGTCACCGTCGGCAGCATCCCCAATGGGCCGACACTCGCAAAGGTGGTGTTCCCGAACATCACCGTCACGGAAGCACTCGACCAGCTCCACCAGCAGACTGGATACAACTGGGAAATCGATAGCTATCGCACGATGAATTGGTTCTATCGCGATGCGTTGATGGCACCGTTTCCCATTGTCGATGGGGTGAATGCCATCTGGCGCAACATGCGCGCGAGTCAGGATCGGGGCGGGTATCGGAACGTCCAGTTTGTCGACGGGGGAAAGGGGCGCACCAGCGCACAGACCGAATTCTTTTCTGGAGACAACAAGCGCCGCACATTTGTTGTGGGATTCGAGATCGCCGCGCAGCCGACGGTGTCGCTGGACGGTGTTCCGCAGACGGTCGGGATTGGAGGCATCGACTCCAATGCCCAGTGGACCTGGAACCAGGGCAACAACACTGTGTCGCAGCAGCCATCTGCGACGCCGTTGACGCCACAGCAAACGCTCGCGGTGACCTATACGGGCTGGTACGACCTCTTTGCCGGGGGAGAAAAGCCGGAAGAAATTGAACGCCGGAAACAGATTGAAGGTGGGAGTGGCCGCTACGAAGCCGTCGTTCGTGACGACAGCCTCGACGGCAACGACGTGGTGGACCAGTACATCCAAGATCTCCTGCGGATCAACGGACAGATTGCGTGGGATGTGGATTTTGAGACGGATACGCCAGGCCTCGCCGTTGGGCAACAACTCCGCATCGATGTGCCGCAGATGGGCATGAGCCTCGTGGATGTGTTGATCACTGCCATGGAGACCTGGCCGTTTGCGATCGGTCGGCGCCGGTATCGCGTAACAGCCACATCCGGTGAACTACGCAACACGATGAAGCAGTTCTGGTCGCGCGTGTTCAAGAGCGGCAAGCCGATTACCATCAACGAAGACGCCACGGTGCAGCAGCTGATCACGCTGGCGTCCGGGGCTGCCGCGTCGGACGAACTGACGGTCACGCTCAGCGCAGCGCACATTGGCGTCTTCGGCGAAGACATTGTCGGAGGCGCGCAATGGGGAGCGTGATCCCTGCGGGCGAGCTGTGCGGCGTGGTCACGATCGCGCTGTGGGATCCGAATGGCTACTGCATCGAGCGCGTCGTCACACACAATCGCCTCTACAAAACAGGCGTGGAAGTGCTGTGGCTCCGCGCGTTCGGACAGAACAATATTCCGGCCTTCGCGTGGCTGGCCGCCGGGCAAAACGGCAACCCGAACTCCGAAGCCATGACGGGACTCGGCGACGAGCGCTATCGCGCACCGATCACCAGCGTGAATTGGAACAGCACCACGGAAGAACTGGTGATGCGCCACATCATGGGAAAAACGGCAGGGAACGGGTTCACGTTTCGCGAGGCCATGATCGTCAATGCCTCGCCGAGCGGCGGCACGATGCTCTGCCGCGTGCCCTATGCGGACAAGCTGAAAGACGCGAACAACATTCTGACGTTTGAGTGGAAATTGAAGCTGACGCGGGCCTTGACCTAAGGAGCCATAACGATGCGACGACTCATCACCGGATTACTTCTCGTTGCCTGTGCCGCGCTACTGCTCGCGCCGCTGCCTGTGCAGGCGGGCAACACCAGCATCACTAATGAACTCGTCTGGCCATCCCAAAACGACGTGAACGGTGGCACTGCCGGAAACGGCAAGACGATGCTTGAGGTTTTTTGGGCCAAGATCAACAAGGCTTTCGTCGGCCAAAACTATGTGATCACTGGCGGATCGTTCTCGGCAGTGTCGGGGTTGACGGTGCAGGTTGGATCAGGATCCGGGCTGATCGAGGGCCGCTACGTCGAATGGCCGAACACGTCCGTCACGTTGCCGGCGAATTCGACCAGCAACATGTACATCCTACTCTATACGGCGAGTGGTCTTGCCACCGCCATGGAAGTGTACGACACCACCTCATCGGTGCCGCCGTCGACGGCGTACATCTTTCTAGGGCGCGTCATCACCGGGGCTTCCAGCATTACGACCTGGTCGAACGGGGGCCGCTCGACGGCGCGCAACTACAAGCTGCCGAATTTCGCGCGATATACCACGAACGACAATATCGTCGCGCCGTACAACACCGACAGCGTGCTGGTGATCGTCAAAGGTGGCGGTGGGGGTGGTGGCGGTGGAGGAGGCGGCGGGGGAACAGATTCAGCGGACAACGGCACGGCGCGTAACGGCTCGCTGGGTGGAAACGGATCCGAGGGGCAACTAATTATTCAGACTATCGCTGTGAGCGGTGGAGAAAATCTGCAAATTAATATTGGGGCGGGCGGAACGGGGGGTTCGGGCGGAAGCGGAGGCCCAAACAATGGCCAATCTGGAGGAAGCGGCGGCACTGGTGGAAACGGTGGCAACACGACAGTCGTCGGAGGGACTCCGACGATAACCGCACTTGGGGGAAATGGTGGTGTGGGCGGAGCTGGAGGACGGGGCGAAGTGTCCGGCACTAACATGGGATCGGCTGACGGTGCGAACGGAGGTCCCACGGCGAACTCTGGTGATGGCGGAGTCGGCGGATCCGGTGGGGCGCCGGGGAGCGGACAATTCGTTACTGGCAGTGCAGGCAACGCCGGAAGTGCTGGTTCGTCCGGCTGGGTGGTGCTGCTGTGGTAATGCTGCGCGCACTGCTGGTCGTCGCGGTGCTGCTGCTCCAGGTGAGCACCGGAGTCGCCGCGCTCGATCCCGTGGAAAATTTTGCCAAGGTCACCGTCTCGCAGGGCTACGACTCGACGACCACGACCATCGTCGTGACCACCGGCCAAGGCGGCCGCCTGCCGTCCACGACGCCGTTTTCCGTGACGTGGTGGAACGCGACGGACTACCCGGATCCGTCCGACGACCCACAGCGCGAAATCATCCGCGTGACGAACCGCAGCGGCGACACGCTGACGATTTTGCGCGCGCAGGAAGGCACGAGTGCGAGCACGCACAACACGGCGGGAAAAACCTATCGCTTGGTGCAGGGCCTCACTAAGGCGATGTGGGCGCAAGTCTCCACCGAAATCAGCAACACGGCGGGCGGCATCCTCAACGTCCAGGACACCTCGGCCTATGCCGATTTTCCGACGGCGGTCACCAACGCCTGCGGCAGTACGCAAACGCTGCGTGTGTCGACTGCGATCGCGGTCGCGTCGAATACGGCGCCGCCGGCGATTTGCACGATCTGGATGGACGGCCAGGGACAACTCTCGCCGAACACCTCAATCACAATCACCTTCGACTCGCCGGAGCAGCTTCGTGCGGATCCGCGGCGCCAGATTTTCGGCGGCACCGGGACGATCGCGTTTACAAAGCCAGGCACGATTCACGTCGGGTGGTGCGGCGCAATCGTTGGGGATGGCGTGGACGACGCTGCGGCGATCGCGCGCTGTATGGCGATGGCGCCTTCGGGGAGTACCGTCGAATTTGCTGCCGGCGTCTATCGCGTCGACGCGGAACTGATCTCCGGCACCAACGACCTGCACATCAAGCTCGCGCAGGGGACGACGCTGGACGTCACCAACATCATCGGCACGGGCACCACCGGCGTGCATTCGTCCGATACGGTCATCGCTGCAATCAAGCTGACTGGGTTGCGTCAGAAGGTGACCGGCGGCCGCCTAACCGGCGTCAATGTCGTCTCGTCGAAGCGCACCGTCGGCGTGCATGTCCACGGCGCGAGCGGCACGAAAATCGGCGGTCTGAAAAGCGACGGGCTCTACGCGGGCATCTGGGCGGGCAACAACGCGCAGGACCTCACGATCCAGCACGTCGATCTAGACGGCAACGGCTACGGCATCATCCTCGGGTATTGGCCGACCACCAGCGGCGCGCCACAGGTGTCGAGGTATACCGTCATCAATTGTCACTGCAAAAACTCCACGGTCGGCGATGGCCTGCACCTCGCGAGTCACGCGCGCGACGGCGAAATTCTCGGCGGGTGGTTTTCCGGAAACGCGAACATGGGCATCCGCGGCCACGTCGGCGGCACTCGCCTCGTGGTGAACGGCGTGCACGCGGACGCCAACACGCTCGTCGGACTCTACTTTGCCTACGACGTCAATACCGGCGAAGGCGCCAACCAACTCGGCTACGACCGCCGCCTGATCCTCTCCAGCAACTACGTGCGCGCCAATGTCGCAAAGGGCGTGTTCGTCGCTCCTGGAAACTACGCGCTGGTGTCGTCGATCGGCGGCGTCGAAGACGTCACGCTGGCCAACAATATCGCTGAGGGAAACGGCGGACCGGGATTCGAACTCGGGCTCGTGAAATCGTCGGTCACCGGAAATCTCGCGCGAAACAACACGGGCGTGGGGTTCCAACTCGGCAGCATGGCCGACGTGTCCATGCACGGCAACCAGGCCTGGGACAACGGCACAACGACGACGCCGGCGCCAGGGTTTCTGTTCACGCTGGCCGCGACCAACGGCAGCACGCCGCCCGACAACACACGCATTTCGTTCGTCGGCAATCAGGCCGGCGACACCCGCAGCGGCGCGTCGCGCAGCCAGTCCTATGGATTCGATCTCGACAAAATTGCGAACAGCCTCGTGAGCGACAACAGCGGCGAGAACAACCTCACCGCCGATTGGCATCGTACCAATAGTCACACGAGCCTCGCGCTCTTGCAGAACCGCGGGACGGTCAGCAGCGGCAACCAGATCGGCGCGACGATCGGGAAACACCTGCGCGGCACCGCCACGTGGGACCCGGCCAGCACGGCCGCATCGACACGCACCGCCGTCACGACCGTCACCGTGACCGGCGCCGCCGTCGGCGATGTGGTCACCTGCGCGCATCCATCCATCACGGTCGACAACCTCGAAATGGAATCGACCGTCAGCTCCAGCGATACAGTCAAAGTGTTCGTCTACAACGGCAGCGGAGGCACCTGGGACGGTGCCTCCGGCACACTCACCTGTGAGGTGTGGAAACCGTGAACCGGCTGCGTCCATCGCTGCTGTTGGCCGCTGCGCTCCTGAGTGCGCCGGTGTGCGCAGACGCGGGTGTGCCCGTTGTCTCCTACAAAACGGGCAAGTTCCAGGCGTCGCCTGCAGACAGCGCCTCGGGCTCGTTCGGCTTTCTCCCTGCGGCGGGCTCGCACATCCTCGTCGGCGTCACGCAGTGGAATTCTGATTCGTCGGTCAACTGCATCCAGGGCAGCGTCAGCGACAACCAGGGGAATACGTATCAACTCATCGCCTCTGCAGGCGGAGCACCAACACACCTCACGCGCGTCTACGCCTATCTCGCGGAGGCGATCCCTACGCCATCCGGACAATTCACCGTGACGGTCAACTGCGTGGACGATCGCGACTATCTCACGGCGGACGCCTGGGCCATCACTGGAGCGTTGCCCGGCGCCATCGTCGATCGTATCGGCACCGCGTCGACCACTGGGACGAGCATCACGGTCTCGACTGGCGGATCGACCGCGCAGTCAGACGAACTGCTGGTCGCGCTGCTCGGTGCCGACAACAACGGCACGCTCACCTACAGCATCGAATCTGGTTGGACCAGTCAGACGACGGAAACGCAAACCACCGGAAGCGGCGGCGAAGGGGCACACTTCATCACGAAGGGCGTCAGCTCGCCAGGAACATATAGCCACACCTGGACGGTCGGCACCAACAACGAGACGCCGGCGCTCGCCGCGATTCTCCTGTCGCTGCGCGGGACCGTGGCGGGGCAGATCGCGCTGACGTGGCGCGATAACTCGTCGGACGAAACGCTCTTCCGAATCCAAAAGCGCACCGACCAGTCGTCGCCGAACTGGCTGGACCTCGCCACCGTCGGAGCCAACGTCACGAGCTACACCTTCGCGCTTCCGGTCGGCGAGACAGGCGACTGTGAGCGCGTGCGCGCAGAAAACAGCGGCGGCGTCAGTGCCTGGTCCAACGAGGCCTGCGTGACGACGGCCCCGCCACCGCCACCGGAGCCTGTTTCCACGGGTGTCGGCGGATGGAATTTTGCCATTGATCCGGATCTTTTTTGAGGAGGAACGCATGACACATCTCGCACGCCTACTACTCGTCATCGCGCTGCTGTGTATCCCGGCGCTCTCTGCCCACGCACAGTCTTGGCCGAACGAGCCCAGCGGGTCCACCCTACTCAGCGATCACAACTACAGCTCGCTGGCCGGTGACGGCTGGAGCATTCAGGGTAGCGGGGTGTCGGTTGTGCAGGATGGGTCTGCTCCGTTTTCACCGAGCAGCGTGATGCAACATCGGTTTGGGCCTGGGTTGCCAGGAGGCACCTCGGTCGGCGTGAGTTACTTCCCGCTGTCTCCCACGCGGCGCGAGTTGTACATGGGCTTTTATTGGAAGGCCTCCTCAAACTGGGAAGGCGGATCACTGGGGGGCGGACAGAAGATCAGCTTCATTCAAGGCGCTGGAGCCTGGAACATGGTCATGCTGTTGAATCCCAATGGCAAGATCAGTGTCTATTTCCCCAACACCGAACAAGTACAGAACTGTCAGTTGCAAGGGTCGTGGGGCGATTGCCCTGGAACGGTGCAGGTGTATCCGAATGTTTCGAATCCGACCATCGGGTTCGGTGGATGGCACCTGATCGAATACTACGTAAAGATGAGTTCGAGTTCGTCATCGAATGATGGAATCATTCGATGGTGGGTAGACGGGCAGCTGAACGGCAATTTCACGAACGCCAACTTTCCGCAGTACCAAATCATTCAAGCTGAATTCGATCCGACCTGGGGCAACGTCGGCGACACCAAAACGACAGAAACATTTTTCTGGTACGACCACGTGCGGGTCAGCACCGGAGGCACCTCGTCAGGAGGGAGCGGAGGTGGTGGTGTCACACCACCCTCGCCACCTCCTCCCCCTCCACCACCGCCATCGCCACCGTCCCCACCCAACGCACCGACGCTGTTGCGGAGGCTGCAATGATCCGCGCGGGGGGCGCGCTTCGAAGCATCGCGGCGCTGTTCGCGCTCGCGGCACCGGCTACGGCGGGTGACCTTTCACTCGGCTGGAATGCTCCGACCACTGGGTCGACGCCGACCGGGTACAGACTGCATCTCGGACCGTCGTCCGGGCAATACACAACGCTGCCGAATATCGACGTCGGCAACGTACTGAGTTACATCCTGCGGGGCGTCCCAAGCGGAACGCACTACATCGCTGCGACTGCGTACAATGCGGTCGGATCAAGCGACTACAGCAATGAGATTAGTGCGCAGGTCGCTGCAGACTCCGGTGGCGGGACGAAAACCGATTTACCCGCCGCCGAAGTCAGCGGAGCGGCGCGTGTGTTGACCGTCACGCCCGACGCCACCGGCGCCACCGTGACCATCGAGCCAGGCGCGACGGCACTTCAATACCAAGACGACACCACCGCGCACGCCTGGGTGCCGATTCTATTTCCGGCACAGGCGACGGTGTTTCGCCACGCACGCACCTGGACGACGGGCCATACGTTCGTCTGTTACCGCACGCACGGGACAGATGGGCTGTGGACAGAGCAGCAGTGCAATACGCTCGTCGGGATCGCGCCAGTCGCACCACCACCTCCGCCGAGCCCACCGCCGCCGGCGTCTCCCCCGCCTCCTCCGGCATCGCCACCACCCCCGCCGCCTCCACCGATGGACCCGATTGAGGTGCGACTAACGGCCGCTGAATCGACCATCACGGTCATGGAGAGCCGCCTGGCATCCATCGTGGCCCAGCAGGCCGAATTACTCGGTTCTCTGACCGATTTGGCCGCGCGTCTGGATCGCACCGGGGACACGGCGCTTCGCACGGCCATTCTGCAGGCCATCACCACTGCCTGTAGCCGCAGCTGCTCAGGCACCACCCTCGCGAAGGAATTACGCCGACTCGTGGAGGGATTGCCGCAATGATGCGTCACGCACTCGCACTCGCTGTCGTTGGGTTGTGTCTGCCCACGCCGACGTTTGCCGACTTCACCATCCCCAATTTGGCGGATGCGGCGTTCTCCGCACAGGCCATTCCGGACAAGGTGGATCTCGACATTCTGGCCGCTGGGGCTCGAGGAGACGGCGTCCTCTCAGGTGCGGCCGTCACCGCGCAAGGGTCTCCGGACATGACACTCGCCGTGGCGGCCGGCGTCGTCAAAATCGGCGACAAGCTTGCCTCAGTCAGTGCGGGCAACGTCACCATCACCACAGCCAACGCCACCAATCCGCGCTTCGATCTGGTGGTCGTCAACGACGCGGGCACGAAGAGCGTGACGGCGGGGACGGCGGCGGCGAATCCCGCCTATCCGGCGATCCCATCAACCAGCGTCGTGCTCGCGGCGGTGTACGTGCCCGCGAACGACACGGCCATCCAGAGCAATCAGATTGTTGATAAGCGTGTGCTGCAGCCGAGCGTCCACCGGGCGTCGGTGCTGGCGTATCACTTGTTCGGATTTTGAGGAGCGTGCCCATGCTGAAAAAGATCCTACTTGCTGCGCTGGCTGCGTTGGTTGTGGACGTGCTACCGGTGCACGCCACCACGATTTTGACCTCGACCGATAGTATCGAGATCGTGACCAGCTCCACGGCGGCCATCGACTACACCGTGAGTTATGTCGATATGGTGCAGACGACGAAAGACCTGACGCCGGGATCGGGGTCTGGGCAAATCACCACCGCCACGACAACGACCATTGTCGCCGCGCCGGCGTCCGGCAGTGTGCGGACGATCAAAGAGCTGACGCTGTTCAACGTCAGCACCACCAGCAGCAACACGATCGTGCTGCA
Source organism: Nitrospiraceae bacterium (assembly GCA_046351095.1). Classification (GTDB taxonomy): domain Bacteria; phylum Nitrospirota; class Nitrospiria; order Nitrospirales; family Nitrospiraceae; genus BQWY01. The sequence goes on along the minus strand of JAXLZC010000001.1, from coordinate 760,721 downwards.
GCGCGACGTGAGCGCCACCAACCGCGTCATGCTCGAATTTACCCTCGGGCCAGAAGAGTCGCTCGACCTCGACGCCAACGGCACTGTAAGTCTCGCCACGCGCAACGGCATCAAAAAACAGGTGGCGGTCGATACGACAGGCTCAACCGGCATCGCCTACGATTTTTACAAAATCGGCACGGCTTCCGAGGCAATCGGCGTGCGGTACGCATACTCCAAAGATACGGGGCTCCCGGCCGCCTGGTCTCCAGGGACACCCGGTTTGAACGGCTATTGGACCGACTGCTCGGTGGGATCCTCCGCCACCAATCCCATCGGCGCGTCGCAGATGGGCGCGCCGAAACTCACAAACCCAGTGAGCGGCGCGAACTACGTCACGCAGGTCGGCATGACCACCTCGACCGCGCATCTCGTGCAATTGATCGACGTGGTGTGGGTCAACACCGGCGCTGTCGTCACGACGACGACCGCACAAGCCATCACGACGCCGGGAACCGGCAAACCCTCACGCGATCGTGACGGTTCCACCAACGGGGAAGGGTGGAACCTCGGCATCTATGTGACGACCGCGACGACCAACGCGAGCGCCGTCACCAACACCACCGCCTCGTATACCAACAGCGACGGCACATCGGGGCGCACCGCCACGATGGCGTCGTTTCCGGCGACGGCTGTGGCTGGGACGCTCGTGCCGTTTGAGTTGGCAGCCGGAGACCGCGGCGTGCGCGACGTGGCCAGCGTGACGCTTGGCACCTCCTACGTCAGCGGCGCAATCTCGTTGGTGCTCTATCGCACCATCGCGAGCATTCCGAATCCGATCGCCAACGTCGGCAGCACCTCCCTCGCGGGTTTCCCATTCGCCCCGCCAGGCATTCGGATTCACAACGGCGCGTGTATCTGGCCGACCTACATGTCGAGCGCGACAACCGCGACGAACCTCGCGGGAACCATGGTGGTGACGGAGCGATAAGTGGCGCAACTCTCTGCATCAGTGCCGCTCGTTCTGAATGCGATCGCACATCGCATTGAGACGCCGCTTGTCGCGGTGCCGGCGCTCACATCCGAGATCGTTGTGCGCATTCAACGCCCGACGACGCTCGTGCCGTTGGCCTGGGACGCCGCGTCGACGCTGCGCGTGACACTACGGTTTGTAGTCGACGGCGTTGAGCATCTGACGATAGGGACCGCATCCGGTGGAGTTCGTACAGGCCCACAGGGGGAACTCAGTGAATACGTGATTCGATATAAGCCGACCGTATTGTTCGGCCAGCGCGCGCGCGACTACATGGTCAACAACCCGAAGGACCCGAACGGCTTCTACTACAACGTGCCGCTGACACGCCTCGGCGAACTCGGATCCACCGTACGGGCGGGCCTGATTCTCGAACGGCTGAGCGGCACGATCTCAACGACGATCACTGTTGCGGCCACGAACGAGGCTCCGGCGCCAGTACTCGCGCGGCATCACAACTCGGTCGCCTTTGACGCGGCCACAACCGTTTCGGAGAGTGGCGGCGATGGCGTACTGACGACGACGCATACGGCTGGCGGTGCTGATCGGGCGGTGTTTGTCGGCGCTGGTGTGTTTGCCGCGTCACCATTGGGCATGAGTAGCGTGACGTATGGCGGCGTGGGACTGACACAGCTCTGGAGTATTGATTTTGCCGCCGCCGCCTATCTCAACGCAGGCTACCAGATGGTTGCGCCGACAACAGGCGCACAGACCGTGACCGCCACGGCCGCGAGTAGCGCCCCACTGGAGCAGGGCATGGGGATTATGTCGCTGACCGGAGTCAATCAGGCGAATCCCGTAGGGACTGCGGTGACCACGACCGGAAACGGCACGAGCCCGTCACTTACGGTGGCGACGCCAGCGGCGGATAGTCTCGTCGTCGATGCGGTTGTGATCGGGGGTCTCCTCGCCTCCGCTGGAGCAGATCAAACGGAGCGGTATGCCATTAATGGGTCTCCGTTCATGTTTCAGCAGGGCTCCACGCAATCGGGCGCATCCGGCGGCGTGATGAGTTGGTCCGCCGCGGTGGCGGTCGATTATGGTCTTGCAGGGATCGAATTTTTACCAAAATCGTCGCTCCCGCCGTTCACTGTCGGCAAATCCGCCCTGCGCGACACCGACGCCCTGCGCGGCGTGACGCCGACTGGACCGATCGAAACAACCGCGACATCGGCAGGCGTTGGGGCGACCAGTTCACAAACGTCTGCACCCACGTCCTCTACTGGAGCGATTCCGGCTGCTGCCACCGTTTCCGGTGCGAGCGCGACCGTCAGGCCTGTTGTGGAATCGTCCGCTGGGGTTGGCGCTGCTGCGGGACAAAGCGCCGTGCTGACAGGCGTCAGTGCCACCGCATCCGGGGTGGCCTCACCGAATGTCGTGGTCGCCGCTATCGTAACCAGCAGCAGTGCGAGCGCTGGGGCGGCGACTGTCACGGGTGTTGGGGAGGACGCAGCAGCCGGAGGGACGACCGCAACGGCAGCGGGATCAAGCACCGTCGCGGCCACGGCGGCAGCATTTGCCAAAACCGCGACAACGATTGCCGCCAGTGCAGCCGCCAGCGGAATCTCCGCAGCTCGAACACTCACGACAGGCGCATCTGCTGGTGTGGCTAGCCCAACTGGTGTGGCGGCGTCGATCGCGCTCACATCATCCGTCATTGCGGGCAGCGCTACTGTCGGGGCGCTTTCCAACGAGATCCATAAGACGGCTGTCGCCATTGCTGGCCTCGCGTCAGTTTCAGGGGATGCCCTCGCTGCCGGCGGAGGTGGAGCCACCGGCGATGTAGCCTGCGGCAGTGTCGTCTCCGGCGTTGGGGCGGCTCGGGTACTGAGTGCGGCAGCTTCTTCCGCGAGCGGATCCACGGTCTTTGTGGCGTCGTCCACTGTGCTGGCCAGTGGGGCGATTTCAGCCGGTGCGATTGTCAGTGGGCAGGATTCGGCTGTGTCTGCCGCGACAACATCTGTTGCCGCATCCGCCACGGTCACCGCGTTCGCCACATCGCTGACAGCTGTGTCGTCCCTCGTGACTGGATCCGCAGCGGTACAGGCCACGTCGTCCGCCACATCCACGACATCGTCAACCGTCGCAGGCACCGCGTCGACCACTGCACCAAGCGTCGCGGTACTCGCGCGTACCAGTAACAGCGCGGCAGGCGCTTCAACGGCTGCCTCGGTGTCTGCGTCTGCTGTCACTGAGGGCGTGGTGGCCGCGTCGGGATCGGTGTCCGCAGTAGGCGGGGCGATTGCGACCACCTACGGCACCGCATCGGGAACCTGCATCGCCGCCTGGTCCAGCATTGTGCCCGATCCGCGCGTGGTGCGACGGACGGTGCGCATCGCAGGGTCCGTTCACGCGCAGGCTGTTGTGCGCCGTGCCGTCGTGGGACGGAGCACGGTGCGCCACCACGTGTTCCGCCACATTGTCGTCTCTACGGAGAGCCCGACTATTTAACCGCAACCAAGAGGAGGCCAGTCCATGAGTAAGGGCAACACGTTCGAAAACGACCTGATGAAAATGATCTTTAATGCCACCGCCATCGCAAACCTGTGCGACAACGCGGCCACGTCCCCATTGACCAACCTCTACTTATCGCTCCACACGGCAGATCCTGGAGAGGCGGGTGACCAGACGACAAGCGAGGCCGCCTACACCGGGTACGCGCGCGTCGCGGTGGCGCGCACGTCTGGTGGATTTACGGTCACGGCCAACTCGGTGTCTCCAGTCAATAACGTGGACTTCGGGGAGTGCACCGCAGTCCCTGGTGGAGCGATCACCCACTTCGCGATCGGCACGGCCGCGTCCGGCACGGGCAAGGTGCTCTATAAGGGCGCACTGACGCCGGCCATCACCATGGCGGTTGGGGTGATTCCGCGCATCAAGAACACCAGCACCATCACGGAAGACTAACGGCCGAAGGACAAGGGGGGTTGGTATGGCGTTTGATCTGGTCGCCGGAGACCGCGGTATCTCGCTTGTGTTGGAGATTCGCGACGAAGATGGAAAACCCGTGGATCTGACGGGGAAAGCGGTGCGCCTCCGCTATGCCATCGACGGAGGAACGGTGGTGGAGCAGACCATGACCATCACCGATCCGCCGTCCGGTGTTTGCCAGTACATTTTTTCTGCAGCAGACGAGTTGACGCCGGGGAAGATGGAGTACGAAACGCAAATCGATCCCGGCACTGCGTCGCAAAAGACCAGCCTCGAAAAATACGTGCTGAATATTCGGGGATCCATCGGCACATGACGTCGTCCACCGACACCACAGTGCCGACAGCATGGGGTCCGCAATGGGACCGCTGCTTTCTGGCCCTGGCGTTATATCGCGAGGCGCGGGGTGAAACACGTGAGGCACGCATCGGGGTGGCCTGGTGCGTGCGTACCCGTGTCGAGCGTGGCGGTTGGTGGGGGAATACGTATAGCGGGGTGTTGCGGACCAAGTGGCAGTTTTCCAGCCTCACGGATCCGCGAGACCCACAGCTTAGCGTCTGGCCACGGAGCGATGACGCCGTCTTTCTCGAGTGTCTCGACGTGGCTGCGGGGGTGATTGGGGGGTGGCTGCCATGTCCCTTCCCGGGGGCGGACAGTTACCACGATACCTCGATTCCTCCTCCGCCGTGGGCGGAGCAGGCACGAAAGTGCGGGCGTAGTGGAAAACTCATCTTCTACAGCGTGTCCGATCCTCTGACCAAGGAGGCGTAATGTCGATGCTCGATCTCACGCAACTGTCAGCACCAGGCCGGACCATTGTGGCGGTGGTGAAAGAGGGCGGGGTGGTGTTGCTCTGCCTGTTGATCGTGGGGTTTTTGTTCGGCCAGCGCGCCGGATTCATTCCCGACATTGAGCACGAGGCCCATATCTTCATCGAACGTCAAAACGAGCAGCTCAAGGCCGACACGGTCGAACAGACCATGATTCTGAAACAGAACCAAGAGATCCTGCGTCAGCAACTGGAGCTGATGGAAAGAAACCAAAAATCACAAATGCGGTTGACGCGAGGGCTCTGTATCTCCGTGACCAAAACCGCCGAAGCGGAACAACGGTGCCTTGGGGAATAACAAAAGGAGGGGAGTGATGAACGGATTATTGGGTTCAAACTGGATGACGACGGCCGCTGGTCTTGTCGTCATTATTTTTACAGTCGCCCAGCAACTCTTAGCGCAAAATCCGATTCCGTCGACGAAGCAAGAGTGGGCCGCGTTTTTGGGCAATGTCGCAGTGGGCGTGATGGGACTCGTCGCGAAAGACTTTAACAAGACCAACGCCCCGAATCCGTTGCCGTCGTCGCAGCCGGTTGAAGCCAAACCTGTGGCCTGATGCAGACGCTTGTTGCGTTGATTAGTGCGGTGCTGTCGGCGGTGCTCAGGACCTGGCTCCAGCAACGCGGGCACACCATGGAGATCGAACAGCGGGTGCGGTTGGAAGGAGCATTGGCAAACAGTGAAGCGACAACGAGAGCACTTTTGTACAAAGTACGCGCTGTCGATGATGGCGATGTGTCTGACGATCTCGGGGTGCGCGAGTCCACCACACGGATCGACCTACCGCGTGACGTTGCCGGAGTGGCAGAGCCCACCGACGATCCATCCATGCACCGTGACGCACCAGCACGGAACAACCCGCCATGATGAGTGCGCCACCGTCCTGCATCACGATTTGCGGGCGATCGTGCGAGAACTCAAGGCCGCTTGTCTCGCGCTGGAAGGCACCGATACGCAATGCCGCACACAACCACTCCCACCGCAATAACGCCGCCACCGGCGCCGTCAGCCGAGCAGCTCCCGCGCTATGTCTGCGCGCGCTGCGGGCAACGCATGAGCCATCGAGAGGCGTACAGGCATGCGTGCTACACCTGTCCCAAGCGGAGAGGCCATGAGGCCAACACATGACCTGTGAGCGGTGTCGTGGGCTCTGCGTGCGAGAGTGGTGGACGAAGCAGCGGGAGAAAGCGCCGCGCGCCTGGTGGTGGCGGTGCCTCACCTGCGGGGAGCGTGTCGACTGGATGATTCTTCGCCACCGCGCCGAGCAGGCACACGATGCGGCGTGGCACGCTCAGCAGGACCACGCACGCCAGGCCGTTGACGCGATGTTTAAGTAGTGGGCAGCAATCCTTACTTTGTGCCGACCACTTCCACACAGCGCGCGCCGAACATCATAAATTGGTAGTCGTGGATCCGTATCTCGTGCACCGTCCGAATACTTGCGGGGCGATGTACGCGGCCGTCATCGTCGATCCGTTCGCGCTCTCCGCGCATCGCTCCGGCGACACTGGATTCGCCGATGCCGATTCCGAGAATGATCGGTACACAGTCGCTGTTTTCGATGCGCTCAGCCTCGGGGAGCGGTGGGCCAGCCGGCGGCGTAATACTCGTCGTGAGATTGATACAGCCGCTCGTCGCGATGGCCATGGCGCACAAGAGCACTCGTGGTGCAGAGGATGTGTTCATGCGAGGTCTCCAGAGTAGGGAAGTGAAAGGGCGGATGTGCGTCCGGCCCATCCGTGGCTCGCGGGACACCGAAGAGGCTATCCGCATGCGCCTGTAGGGTCGCCGCCAGCTTGTCGTACTGCAAGCGCACATACGTCGCCGTAGGGCTCCCATCGTAATGGTTTAAACACGCTTTGACCAGCTCGATATTGCCGGTCATGTTGTACAGACGAGACGCGAGGGTCCGCCGAAAATCGTGCACCCACACGTCGTGGAGGCCAAGCGCTCGGCGAAATTGTCCCCACGACTTTTCCACGGCAGCGCTACTCCAGCACCGGCCATAACACCCCATAAAGACAAATTCGCCAGCCTGAGGAATCTGCGCCATGAGCGATCGAGCCTGCGTGGGAATGTAGAGTGCTTGCCCTCGTCCATTTTTAGTGCGACGCTTGATCCAGCGACCGTCTTCGTCCACATCTGTATGGCGCATGACGCGCGCTTCCGACATTCTGCATCCGGTCAGCAACAAGAGCGTGAAGAAGGCCCGCACCTTGAGTGAGATTGACGGCAGGGCCGCGCGCAGTACCGCCACCTCTCGATCTGTCATGACGCGCTCCCGACTCTGACTCGGGTACCGACGAATGCCGGTTGCGGGGTTTGGGGAGAACCAATAGCCGTTGACGATGCCCCACGAATAGGCCGCACGAAGGAACCCCAGCCCTTTATTCGCGTGACTGGGTGTCGAGCGTTTGCTGAGGTGCCACAACCGCAATTGGTTCGGCGTCGGATGGTCCCGCCAGCTCGAAAAATGCTGACGGTAGAGGCGTTGGTAGTAGGGGAAGCTCGACTTAAATTGTAAATGTTCTGTAAAATAATGCTCGATCATCTCAGGGAGTGTCATGGGAGACGATAGTATGGGATCCTTTGAAGCGTCGCAATGGGCGGCTTGTTGGACATTCATGGGTATATCGTAGTTGTAATTACATTTTTATACGTGGTGGTAGCGATTCTGCTTTGGGAGCAGGATGTCGGAGGTTCAAATCCTCTCGCCCCGACCACTTCCCTCGATTCAGTCACCGCGCTGTTCTGCCTAGTTCCGAAATAGGTAGCGCCCGTTCAGTTGTCTCTCATAGGGCGTTGTAGCGTCATAGCGCTGTGCCTTCTTTTTCCCCTTCTTCGCATCGTGCCAGTACTGGCAGAAATATGAGCTCGTCCTCCAAGAGCTCCAGCAGGCAGCCTAAGGCCACCTAGCAGTGCCCTCCCTAAAAAGCTGTGGCTCTATTTCCCGTGCAAGCTGTGAGTTCGCCGTATTCTTTTAGGCCGCAATAGGTTGTGTCGAATCATCACGGACATTTCAAGTCAAGGGACCTTCGTAGGTTCCCTAATGTATGGGCGTGCTTCAGGGGGATGGTTGTCTCATCGATCCACTGTACACTCGCCTCTGTTCTTGAGTGACCCAAACCATCAAAATTGGTTCAGCGCTTCAGTTCGAGGTACGGCACGGATCGATGCGTAATCTTCAAATCCTCGGGTAAGCAGGAGCTGGAACAGGTCCATGGAAATTTCGACTCAGTCTGGGCAGACGAACAACATCGATACTGGGTTGCACTGCCTGCTGTTGCTGGCACGATTTTACGGGCTTGCCGTCGACGGGGATCAGCTTCGGCATCAATTTGGAAAGCCTGGTAGCTCCTTTGAGGAACATGATCTCCTACGAGCGGCCAAGCATGCGGGGCTCAAGGCAGGATGCGTCAAAATAAGTTGGCCAGGGCTGGCAGGTTCTCCTATGCCGGCAATCGCAGCGTGTCTTGGTCAGCGGTACGTGGTGATTGCGAAGGTGGAAGGAGAAAAGGTTCTTGTTCAGGATCCACAGCAGGCACAACCGCAAGTGCTCTCCCGTGAGCAATTCGAGTCGTCTTGGACAGGCGAATTGATCCTCATCACCAAGCGTGCGGCGCTTCGAGCGGAGGATGTGGCGTTCGGTTTCAGTTGGTTCATTCCCGCAGTCGTCAAGTATCGGCGTCTCTTGAGTGAAGTTCTCCTCGCGTCGTTTTTTGTACAGCTGTTTGCGCTCATCTCACCGCTGTTTGTCCAAGTCATCATCGACAAAGTCTTGGTCCATAAGGGATGGACTACCTTGCATGTCCTCGCCGTCGGCATGATCGTGCTGGCATTGTTCGAGGCGTTACTCGGTGGGCTTCGTGCCTACGTTTTTGCGCACACGAGTAATCGCATCGACGTTGGGCTTGGCGCACAGCTCTTTCGTCATCTCCTCGCCTTGCCCTTGTCCTACTTTGAGAGTCGGCGTGTCGGCGACACAGTTGCCCGGGTGCGGGAGCTTGAGCATATCCGCCAATTTCTGACCAGCAATGCCGTGACGCTTGTGCTCGATCTGCTCTTCATCGTCGTCTTTTTGGCCGTCATGTGGGTCTATAGCCCCTTGCTGACACTCATCGTCATCGGCTCTCTTCCTGCGTACGTCGTCTTGTCCGTGGTTGTAACGCCGTTGGTGCGGGCGAGGTTGCAGGAGAAATTCACACGTGGGGCGGAGAACCAGGCATTTCTGGTTGAAGTGATCTCCGGCATTCAAACGGTGAAGGCGCTTGCCGTCGAGCCGCCGTTGCAACGTCGTTGGGACGAGCAGTTGGCGGCCTATGTTGGCGCAAGTTTCAAAGCGACGAGCCTTATCACCGTGGCCGGGCAAATTGCAGGATTTGTCCAAAAGACGACAACGGTTGCCGTGTTGTGGGTGGGAGCCTATCGCGTGATCGACGGCGATCTCTCGATTGGGCAACTGATTGCATTCAATATGTTGTCTGGACAAGTCACGAATCCGCTTCTTCGAGTCGTCAACCTCTGGCAAGAATTCCAGCAGGTGGGGATTTCGGTCCAACGGCTTGGGGATGTCCTCAATACCAAACCTGAGGCCACATACGTCGCTACGCGCACCACCGTCCCCAATATGAAAGGGCGTATTCGACTTGACGACGTAACCTTTCGCTATCGCCCTGACGGCCAGGAGATTTTGCGAAAAGTGTCGTGCACCATCGAGCCGGGGCAGATGATCGGCATCGTCGGCCGGTCGGGTTCCGGCAAGAGCACGATCACGAAGTTGATCCAGCGACTCTACGTGCCGGAACGCGGACGTATCTTGGTCGACGACATCGACCTGGCGCAGATAGAACCTGCCTGGTTGCGTCGACAGGTCGGAGTGGTCTTACAAGAAAACTTCCTCTTCAACCGGTCCGTTCGCGACAACATCGCTCTTGCCGACCCAGGGCTTGGCATCGAACAGGTGATGCACGCCGCACAGCTTGCCGGTGCCCACCAATTTATCGTGGAACTTCCAGAAGGCTACGACACGATCGTCGGAGAACACGGCTGTTCGCTCTCCGGTGGCCAACGGCAGCGTTTGGCGATTGCCCGAGCATTGGTCACAAATCCTCGAGTGCTCATCTTCGATGAAGCGACGAGCGCATTGGACTATGAGTCCGAAGCCATCATTCAGCAGAACATGGCTCAGATCTGTAAGGGGCGCACCGTCATCGTCATCGCACATCGTCTCAGCACCGTGCGCCCTGCGCATCGCATCTACGTGATCGATAAGGGTGAAGTGCTTGAGACCGGAACGCACAGCGAGCTGGTGTTGAAGAATGGATTATATCGACGGCTGCATCAACTCCAGGAGGGGCGAGCTGCCTAAGCACAATGACCTTCTTGCACGCACTCTCTAATTGGTACGGCATCGCACGTGCTGCGTATCGCACTGAACAGGCTCAATCCTCAGCGGTGGTGCCTCACGCGCGGATGACAGCGTTCATGCCGGCTGTGCTTGAAGTGCAGCAGACGCCGCCTTCACCGGTGGGGCGGACCATCTTGTGGTCGGTCATGGCGTTTCTCGCACTGTCGATCTTCTGGGCGACGATCGGGCAGATCGATATTGTCGCCACGGCTCCGGGGAAAATCATCCCCAGTGGCTATTCGAAAGTGATTCAACCGTACGAAGCGGGAGTCATTGCCAAGATCGCGGTGCAGGACGGACAAATGGTGAAACAAGGCGATCTCTTGATCGAACTGGATCCGACGCAAAACCAAGCCGACCGTGAGCGCGCGCTTAACGAATATCGCGCCGCCAAGCTTGAGGCGGCACGCCTGGAGGCTTTGATTGCCGGTGTCCAAGATTTTGTCGCGCCGAGCGGCAGCGATCCGGAAACGGTCGTGCTGCAAGAGCAACTACTCCATGACCAAGTGGCCGAATACCGATCCCGTGTGGATGCAGCACGCCAGGTGATTGATCAGCGTACATCCGCCGTCGATGCCACCATGGAAAACATCCGACGTCTCGAAGCCACGGTGCCGATGGAAGCGGAACGTGCCGGGGCGTTCCGACGACTCATGGAGCATGAGGCCGTCACAAAGTTGGATTATCTCCAAGCGGAAACACAACGCATCGACAAGGCCCAAGAGCTAGCGTCGCAGCGCCAAAAGCTCATCCAAGACCGTGCCGCGCTCGAAGAAGCAGAGCAGAATCGGCACGTATTGGTCGCCCAATTTCAACAATCCAAGCAAGCCGAGCTCGCAGCGGCAGAAACGAAGGCGGCCTCACTGTGGCAAGACATCACCAAGTCGAATCAAAAAGCCGAGTTGCAGCGTCTGCTTAGTCCGATCGACGGCGTGGTGCAGCAGCTCGCCGTCCACACCGTCGGCGGTGTGGTGACCCCGGCCCAGCCGTTGCTGATCGTCGTACCGAGCGAACATCCCGTGGAAGTTGAGGCCCAGCTCGAAAATAAAGATGTCGGATTCGTCAAAGAAGGACAAGCAGCTGAGATCAAGATCGATACGTTTCCATTCACGCTCTATGGCACGGTCCCAGGGACCGTCCAGACGGTGTCGGACGATGCGGTTCCACTCGACAGAAATAAACCGGACGACGCGCTGGTCTTTTCGACCCGTGTCAACCTGGCGCGCAACACGATCCACGTCGACGGGAAAGAGGTCCACCTGTCGCCGGGCATGGCCGTCACGGTCGAAATCAAAACGGGTCGCCGCCGTGTCATTGAGTATGTGCTCAGTCCGGTACTCAAGTCATTGCAAGAGAGTTTACGGGAACGTTGATAGCCATGACGCTCGAGAGCCTCAATATCCGGCGCCATCTTGGGGGCTTCTCCCTGATGCTCTGTCTTGTAGTGGGGATGAGCACGCAGGCCTCCGCCGAGTCGAGCAGCGGATTGCGTACCGAGGGACCCACCGTCTCACTTACACTCCATGAGGCGATGGAGATGGCCGCACAACAGAATCCGTCCGTCTTGCTCTCGAAAGAACGTATCGAGGCAGCGCGAGGTGAGGTGACCACACAGTTGGGCGCGATGCTGCCAAATCTGTCTGGAAATGCACGGCAGTCCAAACAGACTCAATTTCTGGGGACCTATGGCCTCTCTCCCGTCCGCACCGATCCCTTCGATATTTTTGACGCCCGTGTGAGCGCCTCGCAAAATCTCTTCAGCCTGAGCCTGATTCAGCGCTGGCGAGCTTCGCGGGAAACCCTTCATGGCGCGGAATTCGATGCGGATGCCGGCCGCTTCGATACGATGGCCAGCGCGGCATTGGCCTATCTCGAAGGGCTCAAGGCCACGTCTGCCGTCACGATGCGGCAGGCCACGCAACAACTCATTCAGGATCTGTTGCTCACCACCAAGCGGCGGCACAAAGAAGGTGTCGTCACGGCACTTGATGTGGCACGCCTGGAAGGGCAGCTAGCGCATGAGCGCCAGCAGGTGATATCGGCACAAGCCGATGTCGAACGAGCAACAAATACCCTGCGCAACCTGCTCAGTCTCCCATCAGATGTCCGTATCGTACTGAGCGACACGTTGCGACGAGATCATGAGACCGCGCAGTCGTACGGGCAGGTACTTGATGAGGCCATCGCCCACCGTCCCGAAGTGCAGGCGCAATTCAAACGTATAAAGGCGGCGGCGTTGACCTATTCGTCGATTACCGGAGAACGTCTTCCCTCCCTGGTCGCCCAGGGCGACACGGGCCTTGTCGGGAATCGATGGAACAGCACGACGGAGACTTACAATATGGCGCTCGTCCTGCAGATCCCACTCTTCGACGGCGGGCAACGTGAGGGGCGAGTCGCGACGGCACGCAGCCATGTGCGGCAGGAGGAACTCCGGCTCCGAATCGTGCTTAATCAAGTGGAGGCAGAAGTCACGGATGCACAGATCGCTTTCGATGCGGCGCAGGAAAAGGTGGCGTTGGCGGAGGCCGGTTTGCAGGCGGCTACGCGCGAGGCAACGCTCGCTCGCGAGCGGTATGCAGTCCTGACCGCTGCGAATCAATTCGACGTGATTACTGCCGTCGCGTCGGTTGCTCGTGCGAGGGAAAATATGGTGACGGCGCTGTTCGAATTAAACGGCGCGCGCGTGAATCAGGCCCGGGCAACAGGTACGATGGCGGCGCTGTATTAGCAAGGGAGTAGCAGGTCACATTGTCGAGCACATGCAGGACGCATGTGCAGCAAGCGGGCTTCGCATCATGAGTGGGCGGCAAGGAGGGGATGGGATGAAAAAAATCACATGGATGGTGGCAGTACTCATCGTAGTACTCTCAGTCGGCGTCACATTTGCTGGGTGGTTCAGCGAGGACACGGTGGGCGAGCGCTTCCGGAAGGCTATCGCCAAGATTCGAAAGGATTGCGCCAGTCGCACGCTCGACCGAGGCGAGGTTTGCGGCGTCGTAGCCGAGCTCAAGCCCGCCGATCCCCTCGCCACGGAAGAAGGGCGGTTTGCCCATTCAATCGTGATCCCGAATCCCCTTCCCGCAGACAGCGGGTACAAACCCGGCATGACGTCCCAAGAGTACTTTGACCACTTGTGTAAAACCGAAGCGGGCGAGTTCATCTACAAAACCATCGACAACGTCGACGGCCTCTTTATGCTGCGGTCGAGAAGCTCTGCGCGCGACGAAGTGCAGGAGCACCTATACGCACTCGAGGATCCTTATGGTCATATGGACGCCGAAGCGGAGGAGCCTGAAATGCTATTTGTTAGACCGCAGCGGTATGCCTTCCTTGAGCATCCACTGTGGTCTGACGTGAAGCCACCCTGGGGGCAAGACTATATGCATCCATCTTACTCTGTCCCACCGGATAAGGCTGCACGCTATGAGCGATTCTTTGGTGCAGACGGACGTGATCCTAAGTCCATGGTGAAGCAATACGACTCGGAGAGAAAGGCGCGATATGGCTACACCTGGCGAGGGATCACGCGCCCGTACGACCGCGAGCTGGGCATCGCAGGCGGCGAACTCATTGTGTTGGACCTAGAGAACAATGAGGTTTTGGGGGTGCGGCGTGGATTCATTCGGTCGGGCGCAGTGCCGAATAACGCCACCGGTATCTGGTGGATGACAGGGCACGCCTGTCCTCGCTATGCATCTATGGGAGGACGGCGCAGAGATATAGATTTTGCCTATTGGTTTGTCAGTCAAGTGTTGAAACCGGCCCGACATGAGCAACGCGTCAAGGAGTTAAATGATGTCAAATAACATGACAACATGGCTTAATTTTGCACTCCAGCAGATGGCTGCTGAATCCTACTTGCCAGATGGTGCTTGGCAGGACACTACACAACTTAGGCGTCGATTGTTGCTGGGAAACAACAATGTGGACATTGATCCACTTGAAGGTAATTTGTATGGCAAGACTCGCTTCACAGAGGTGGTAGTTAGCCGCTTTCTTGAGCGTTACCAGATCGTCGACCATCATGCCAACGACGCCACGGGGTTCTCTGCCACATTGATGTTCGATCGAGTGACGAACAGCTATACCCTTTCCTTCCGAAGCTCTGAGTATGCGACTGAGGTGAACGGTGGAGATCGTGCAAGGGACATCCTTGGTGCTGATGCTGAGATAGCAACAAAAGGGTTTGCGCTTGCTCAGCTTGTGAGCATGGAACGATATTGGCGCGAGTTGACTCAGCCCGGAGGTAAGCTCGCCGCCAATTCCCAAATCAATGTAACGGGGTATTCGCTTGGTGGTCATCTGGCGACGGTATTTACTGAACTGCATGACCAAAACGTTCTGAACACGTATGTCTTCAATAGCGCAGGACGAGGGTTGGTTGCGAATGCTAGAAATCCTGAACAATCGGAGACTGAAAATATCCGACAGCTCATACAGACGTTGGAGGGGAGAATTCTCTCTTATGACCCACAGGGGACACTATTTCAGGCTGGTGCCACGGGAAGCATCTATACAACTAGCGGTTACTACCCGGCCGTAGCCGATACCGAACAGACATTTGGCAGTGTCGGCACTGTGTTGATTGGAACCGGCTCCATAGGCAACATCACACGTAACGACGGTCCCTTTCAAAAGATCGTTCAGCTCTATGGTGTGGCCGCCGCTGGTTTCGACATGGAGGGTGTTTCAAACTCGGGTATTCATGCCTCGCCACATCCCATCTTGATTGAGAATCAACCTTTCTTTGAGGGCCTAGACCAAAATGGTGAAATTCAATACGGGAATACCCACAGCATTACATTGCTTGTGGACTCGATGGCGCTGCAAGAATTGTTTTTGGATGTTGACCCCACACTGACCCAACTCCAGATCGAGTCGATTTTTAAAGCCTCTTCTGCTCAAGGTGCCGTTTCCGCTTCTCCGTTCGGATCTGCTCTCTCTGAAGGGAATACATTGGAAAGTGCCCTGGATGTCATCCGGAAGGTCTTTCACTCCACAAGCACGCCGTTTCAACCGACGCCGTATAGTCGCGATGCTGGGGCCTATGGGAATCTTGCCTTGCGAAATCAATTCTATGCAGGCATCCAAGAAGTTCGAGGCTCGTTGGCGGGTGGATCGTTTCAAATCAAGTCGCTTGTAGATATGCCTGTGGAAACCTTAAAGGGGTTTGCAGTGCTCCCTGGCGATGCAGGAACTGCATATCGTTATGCGCTGAAAGAATTGAACCCATTTGCCGTCGTAGGTGTGGATTATGGTGCCCGGTACAATCCCGGTGAATTGGATTTGTACGATCCAGAAACTGGGAACGGGGCGATGACGCTCGAATATATTAGGGACCGGGTGTCGTTTTTAGGGCGAAAGATCGAGCAGAATCTTCACAACGGACAAGCAGGACTCGATCAGTTCAAGCGCGCTCACTGGATAGACCTGACGACACATGACGAAATTGTTCCAAGGATTCTACCGGGCCTGGCCACAAACGAATATATATTTGGTGGTGAATCCAACGACACGCTTGAAGGCGGCTTCTTGTCCGACCATCTATATGGTGGAGACGGAGAGGATGCGATTTCAGGTAATGGCGGAGATGACTATATTGAAGGCAACGACGGGAACGACACTCTGCTGAGTGGCGGCGAGGGCAATGACACCATTCTGGGCGGCCAGGGGGACGATCTCTTAGAGGGAGGGATTGGGGCCGATGTGCTGGATGGCGGACGCGATACCAATACTCTCCGCGGGGGAGAAGGCATCGATCGCTACCTACATTCGTTCGGTGTGGATACCATCATCGACTCCGACGGCAAAGGCACGATTGAGTTTGGTGGGACCCTGCTTCACGGCGGCATTCGCCAGCAAAACGACCCCGAAAATACCTATCGTAGTCTCGATGGGAAATTTACCTATGTGCAATCCGGCTCGGATCTCCTCATTACCGGTCCACTCAGCGACGGGTCTGTGACCATTCAGAATTTCGATTTTGAGAAAGGAATGCTCGGGATCCAACTCACCGACGCCGGCAATCTGGGTTCTGGAGCACTCCCCACAATTACCTATGGGACACCGTCGCATACCGAAACCTATACCGGGACAGAGGGCAACGACATCCTGGAGACGGCCGGTGGCGGAGTCGCCTACGCCACCGTCATGCGCGGGTTGGGTGGGAATGACTATCTGATGAACCTCAGTCCCTACGCGACGGACGAAATGTACGGCGGCACCGGATCGGATGCCTTGTCCGGCGGTATGGATCACGATCGGTTGTTCGGCGAGTTGGGCGACGATGCGCTGGGCGGTGGGGCCGGGAAAGACCTGCTCTACGGCGGCGACGGGCGTGATCTGCTGATCGGTGATTGGGTGTCGGGCACCTTAAGCACGCCTGATGAGGATTATCTCGACGGCGGGAGCGGCGACGATGTTCTGCAAGGACAGGAAGCAGGAGACACCTTGCTCGGCGGGGCTGGGAATGACCAACTCTACGGAGACGACTCAGTGAACAGTCTGGTCGGTCAGGTGTTCAGCAATCCGACGCCTCGCCGTATCGGCAAGGATTATCTTGACGGCGGAGATGGGGACGACTGGATGGCAGCGGGTCTTGGCGACGACACGGTCTATGGACGAGCCGGGAATGATTTTCTCTACGGTGACAATAGTCCGGCAGGTGACACCCTTGTTTGGCAAGGCGGTGCCGACCCGGGGACATTCAATGGTTTTACCGTAAGTACTGCGGTGGGCGGGCGGCAGGCGTTTTTCGCGCGACAGGGTGGAGCCGACTATCTCAACGGCGGCGAGGGAGACGACTATCTCCAGGGTGACGGCGGGGACGATATCTTACTGGGCGGCGATGGCGCAGATCAGCTCTGGGGTGACGATGCTCAGGTGGATACGGTTGAAGAAGGGCAAGACTGGCTGGAAGGCGGCGCGGGCAATGATCAATTGGTCGGCGGCGGCGGCGAAGACGCGCTCTTCGGGGGAGACGGTAACGACCTGTTGGTCGGCGATTACGCGAATAACGCGGTGCTTGGCTTCGACGACACGCTTGCTGGTGGCGTGGGTGACGACGAGTTGCAAGGCGGTGGGGGGGACGATGTTCTGGATGGCGGTGACGGCGTCGATCGGCTGTTTGGGGAAAACGGCAACGACACCCTCTACGGCGGGAGTGGAAACGACATCGAGTTGGGCGGTGTCGGCGACGATGTTCTCTCCGGCAATACGGGCGACGATCAGTTGGATGGGGAGGATGGGGACGATCTAGTGTTCGGCGACGAGGGCAACGATATGCTCTTCGGAGGAGCGGGGCTTGATTTGCTCGATGGCGGTGACGGCGACGATATACTCGTCGCGGGTGAGGGCGATGACAAGCTGTTCGGCGGCGCCGGTATCGACGAATTGCAGGGGGGAAACGGGATCGATCTGTTGGTCGGCGAGTCCGGCAACGATCGTCTTTTCGGCGGTGCCGGTGAAGATCGATTGTTCGGCGATGAGGGAGACGACCTCCTGAGAGGCGAGGCTGACGCCGATGTGCTCTTCGGCGGGAGCGGGAGTGACCAATTGCTTGGCGACAACGGTGATGATCGACTTTATGGGGAGGAGGGGGAAGACGTACTCAATGGCGGACTCGGCGACGACTTCCTTGAAGGCGGCATCGGAAATGATGAGTTGCGGGGTGAGGGCGGGGCCGACACCTACGTCTTCAATATCGGCGATGGTGTCGACACCATCACCGATCTTGCCGGAGAGGGTAACCGCCTGCTTTTCGGAAGCGGCATCACCTCCACGTCCTTGACCCTGGACCGCGGAGCCGATGATGCATTGCTGGTGCGTCTCGGTAACAGCGACGACATGGTGCGTATCACCAGCTTCGGCGTGAACACGCCGTCCGGTGCTCATCCTATTGATCAGTTCGAATTCGCCGACGGGAGCGTGTTGAGCTACAGCCAACTTGCCGCCCGAGGATTTACGCTCAGGGCCCCAGCGACGGGTGTCTCCTTTGCGGGGACGGAACTGAATGACCGCATCCAAGGAAGTGCTGTCAATGACGTTATCGACGGTCGAGCCGGAGACGATACCATCGACGGCGGTGATGGAGCGGACACTATAGACGGTGGCGCAGGCAACGACAGTGTAGATGGTGGGGCTGGGAACGACCGCCTGTCCGGGGGCTTGGGCGCGAATATTCTACGCGGCGGGTCCGGCGACGATCTGCTGGTCTCGATCAACAGGGAAGACCGGCTCTACGGCGGAACTGGGAATGATGTCTATCAACTCTTCGGTATTCCCGCGACGGTACAGGAAGATGCCAATGCGGGGATCGATACGGTGCAATTAGCGCCAAGTGCCTCGCTCTCTTACGTCGCCCCGGACAATATTGAAAACGTAGAGATCTTAGGGGATTGGGGGCTTGGAGAATCGGTGCAGGTCGATCTGTTCGGCAACGCGCTGGACAATCAGCTTATGGGGTCGCACCGCTTGGATGGAGCGGCCGGCAACGATATTTTAATCGGGCAGGGCGACAATACCTATGTATTTGGACGTGGGTATGGAGAGGACCGTATTCGTACTGGGGAGCAGTGGTATGCGAGAACTGGCTTGGATCAAGTGTCTTTTTTGGAGGGAATCGCCCCTGGCGACCTCGCACTGCGGCTGGAAGCCGGGCATCTTGTGCTGTCCATTACCGGCACCGAAGACAGACTGATCGTGGAATCGTTCACCGCAGGCCCGCACAACGGGGTTGATCGATTCGTGTTTGCCGACGGCACGGTATGGACCTACGACGAGGCGATGAGTCGAGTGCACGAGTTCATCGGCACTGCGCAGAACGATCTGCTCTATGGGTCTGAGCAAGATGATGTACTACGTGGACTCGACGGGAACGATCAGCTTCAAGGGAGTGCTGGAAACGACATCCTCGACGGCGGTGCGGGGCAGGATTTGCTCCTAGGAAGCCTCGGTAGCGACACCTACCTGTTTGGACGAGGGAGCGGTTACGAAATGATCGCGGAAGAGGGTGGGTTTTCTGATCTCGATACGGTGCTGCTCGGCGAGGGGATTACACAAAGCGATGTCGCACTTCATGCATTGGCGGACAATGGATCGGTTCAATTGACCATTCAGGGAACGAACGACAAATTGGAACTGGGCGGGTTTTTTATGGGCGACGCCAACCGTGTCGATCGCATTCAATTTGCCGATGGCACCACGTGGGACTATGCCGCAATGGCGGCTCGTGTACAAGGCGTGATGCTCAACGGTACGGATGAGGCCGACTACCTGTCTGGAAATGTCACCGACGACAGCCTTGTCGGGAACGGAGGTGATGACGTGTTGTACGGGTGGGCCGGCAACGATCTGTTGGACGGTGGAATCGGTGCCGACACGATGCAAGGAGGAGCCGGCAACGACATCTATGTCGTCGACCAGGTAGGCGATGTGGTGACGGAACTCTCGGGGCAAGGAACCGACACGGTCCAGGCAAGCCTGACGTACACACTTGGCGCGAACGTCGAAAACCTGACTTTGATCGGAACGGCAGCTATCAATGGCACAGGCAATGCCCTGAACAATGTGTTGGCCGGCAACAGCGCAGCCAATGTGTTGACCGGCGGCGCGGGCAACGACACCTATGTCGTCGGCATTGGCGATACAGTCGTCGAAGCCGCAGGAGCTGGGACGGATACAGTCCAGACTGAGGCCTCCTGGACACTAGAGTCCAACGTAGAAAAACTGATTCTTGTCGGAAGCGCCGCCGTAAACGGCACGGGAAATAGTTTGGCCAATACGCTTACAGGAAACGCGGCGGCAAACACCCTCAATGGAGGCACCGGTGCCGACACGATGATCGGCGGGGGCGGCGACGATACCTACATCGTCGACAATGTGTCCGACAAGGTAACGGAATTGGCCGGTGAAGGACGCGATGTCGTCCAGAGCTCAGTGACCTATACGCTCTCTGCCAATGTGGAAGACCTGACGCTGACGGGAACATCGGCGATCAATGGAACCGGCAACAGTCTCGACAATCTTTTGGTCGGCAACAGCGCCGCCAACACACTGACGGGCGGAAGCGGCAACGACACGTATGTGATCGGTGCTGGAGATACGGTGGTGGAGGTAGCCAATGCCGGTATCGATACCGTACAAAGTTCGATAACCTACACCTTGGGATCGAACGTCGAAAATCTCGTGCTCCTTGGCACTGCCGCGATTAATGGCACGGGAAACAGTTTAAACAATCGCCTGGTGGGGAATAACGCCGCGAACGTCCTGACGGGCGGCGCCGGCAATGACACGTATGTCGTCGGGCTCGGCGACAGTGTCGTGGAAGCGGCGAATGCCGGAGTGGACACGGTCGAGAGTACGGTGACGTGGAGCCTTGGGGCCAACATCGAGAATCTGAGCTTGTTCGGAAGCAATGCCATCAACGGCACTGGGAATACGTTGGCCAATATTCTCATCGGTAACGCAGGCGCGAATATTCTGGCAGGGGGGGACGGCAACGATACCTTGTCGGGTTTACAAGGGAACGATACGCTCAACGGAGGGAACGGGAACGATCTCTATCGCTTCGGTCGTGGCGATGGGCAGGATGCGTTGGTCGATGCTAGTGGAACGAGCGATCGTCTCGAATTCGGCACGCCGATCAATCCGTTGGACCTTATGCTCAGCCGAAGCGCCAACGATTTGCGAATTGCATTGTATGGGACGACAGAGCAGGTGACGATCTCGAACTGGTACGGCGGAATCGGCAATCAGATCGAAACGGTTCAAGCCGGCAACGGACAGCTGCTTCTCAATACGCAGGTCGATCAATTGATTCAGGCTATGGCGTCCTTCAGTCAACAATCAGGGCTTACCTGGGATCAGGCGATTGCACAACGGCCTCAAGACGTTCAGGCGGTATTGGCGGCCAACTGGCATTAATTTGCGGCACATCCGTTGATTGGGAGCCCAGCGTTTTATGGCGAGATGAAATTACGGAACAATCTTTCGCAAATCTTTGAGGAGTATAAACAGGTGCAATGAGTCGGTTGGTGAGGGCATAAAATCGAAGCGCTCGTAGAAATGTTTCACGCGCTCCTCTGTGGCGTGGACGATAAATTCGCGAATTCCCGCAATGTCGGCTGCTTGAAGCGTTCGTAGCGCGGCATTTTTCAAAAGTGCCGCGCCCACACCGTGTTTCTGCCCCAAAAGATCGCCAGCCAACCTGGCAAGCAGCACCATGGGAATAGGATGGTGTGCGAGCCCCTTTTTCATCCGCTCGTAAGCTTGCGCATGCGTAACGGAACCGACAGCGAGGGCATAGTAGCCGATGACTGTGTCATCGACCAAGCCTAGGTAGGTCTGTGTCCAGCCGTTGCTCTGAGCGAGGAGCGCATACTTTTTGAGAAGAGGATTGAGGGGTTGTTGTCCGCAGTCGAATGCGTCAGCGACATGATGAGCCTGAAGCTTGTCGATGCGTTTCGTCACCGATTGTCTTGCGAGCGTAGGGTCGGTGCCGCGCCAAAAAATCCTGGGTCCGTGAGGAGGCGTTGCATCCGAGCAAGCGGGCGAGTAGGTGCATCGAGGGCGGCCAAGAACTCAGCCCATTGAGCTTTGCTGAGTGCGAAGGATCGGCGATCTGCCAACGCTTCATCGGCGCGAGCCAGCGCACTTTGAAGGACAAAGGCGCTGACCGTGCGGTTGGCGGCGGCAGCGGCGGCCTCTAGCGTGCATTTATTGACGGCACTCACCCGAAGATCGAGTTTTTCTGTCCGACGGGTACGGGAAGCCATACGATTGCCTCGTGTCTCTTTCATGGTATCTTGGCAAGGACACCTCAGCAAGGCAATGTACTGACACTGTTCATACCTGGGAAATCTTGTGGGGCTCAAGGTCACGCCCCTGTTGACATACTACGCACGGAAAAGCACTTGATCCTTCCGACGGAGAAGGTTAACAAGTATGCTCTAGCCATAACGCGCCCGTAGCTCAGTTGGATAGAGCATCAGCCTTCTAAGCTGAGGGTCGCTGGTTCGATTCCAGCCGGGCGCGCCAATCGTACACCCTAGAACGGCGAACGCGTAGTTGCTGGCCGACTCGCAGGCTCGAACTGTTCGAGCCTGTTGCAGGGGGTGGCAAGATGCCGTACCGTTCGTCGGCGACAAGAGCACTTACGATTTCTGAAATCGAATGGTATTGGGTTCAGACCCAGGGCCGACGAACTTCATCCCACATTTTTCCATCACCCTCAGTGATGCGGTGTCCTCAGGGTAGGTTTCGGCCGCAACGGACGTCGCTCCATTCTGTAACGCCCATTTGATCAGGGCCATGATTCCTTCCGTCGCATATCCGTGGCCTTGAAATTCATCAAGAATTGAGTACCCAACCTCAACGGAGCCATCAGGAGTCGGCTTGCCTTTAAATCCCATGCAGCCGATCAGCGTGTTTCCAGTCTCGACAGACTTCAGCACCACAAACCAATTCCACCAGGCACGGTCTTGCGGATTCTGTTCGACGGCATGTGCAAGATATTCCATGGCGTCCTCCATCAACGGAGGCGGAAATGCTGCGGGCACTGTGGCGCGCAAGAGGTCTGAGAGCGTCTGATGATCTTTGTGTGCAGCGGCCCTGGAGGACTGTGGTGTGCCGGCAACTATGATCAGTCGCTCTGTATGTACAACCTCGTCCATCGGTGCCCCTTGGAAAACCATCGCGTAATACAAGCTCGTGGATGAGTCATCGCATCATGAAGAGTCTTGCCGCGACGTGGTCTCGTGACATCCACTGAAGGTTTCAGATAGACCCTGGCAGTCCTGTGTCTGCGGAATCGTAGTCAATTGGCATGAGATGTCAATCCCACCCAGCCCCCAACTATGTGATGAGGTTCACGGCCGGTTATGATCATGAATATGCAACACCATACTCGTCGGCGGTTCCAACTGCCTGTCTTCATTGTCGCGACGTTGTTTCTGATAGGAGTCATCGGCCCGCAAGCTACTCCGGCCATTGCTGCCGACGGCAAAGAAAGCGCACCGCCTTCAGTTGGTAAGGCGACGCGTCGTGCCCCGTCAGTCTCTGCGTCACGCCTGGGGTACTACCACGGTGTGGTGCCCTGCGCGAGTTGTCCAGGCATCGACACGTGGTTACGCTTTGACGCAACGAAAGGGGTGACGCGCTACAAACTGATTGAACGGTATCTCGAAGAAAAGAACGGTGTGTTTCGTTCATCTGGGCGCGTCACGTGGAGCGGGGATGGAACCGTGGCGCGGCTGATTGCTAAGGACGAGGCGCGTGTGCTTGCCGTCGGAAACGGGCGCGCCGAATTCCTCGGCGACGACGGGAAGGCGCAGGGCGAGGCCTCGCTCTATCTATTACGCAAGCAGGAGGCCTATGCGGGAAATGGGCAGCAACTGTTGGTCGATCCATCGAGCGTCAAACGGGTAGGCGAGCGGGTGAGGTTCGAGGGCCTGCTCAATTTTCAACATCGTATGGATGGTGGGCATCAGTCCATGCACGCGACGGTGGATATCGACTGCGTGTCTCAGACCTATCTCTTGCCGTCTGTTGCGTACTACACGGGAACATTTTCAACGGGGAAGCTGCTGCATGCAGAGCCGAAGAATGAGAATCCGCCCTTGCCGTTCGCAGGAAAAGACGACGTGTTCGCTCAGGTGGCGCGCAGACACTGTGCGCAGCGCTAACTGGGGCGACGTGTGTAGGAGAAGCGGGGAGCAGGAAGCAGGAAGTTAGGCGCTGTAGCGCATCCGGGTGCCGAACTGTAGCGAGAGCATGATTTCCTGCGCGCTAAGCTGTGCGGGGAACAACACGCCGGAGACTTGTGCGGTGTTGATGCTGGCGCCTTCGAGTTTGGCCTCGCGAAAGTCGATCCCGCGTAGATCGGCCTGTCGGAAGTAGCTGTCGCTGAAATCCAACCCCGCCGCGTCGAGTCCGCGTAGATCCAATCCGCGAAAATCGCAACTCCGCAGGTCGCAGGTCTGCCCCGACGCCTTCTTGGCGTTGAATTCCTTGATCGCGCCGTCCCGCAGCAATTGATACATCGGGTCGGGCGAAATACGCAGCTTCGAAGGCGCTGGTTTGGGCGCGGCCATAGTGGAATCCCCTTCCCTTCTCTTATCGGATCTGGGCAGGGAGACTTGAGGCGGTCGACACCGCCTGTGCCACCGTCGCCGCCGGAGGCTGGTCCAGCTCAGCCGTCACCACATACCGTAACGGGCCTCCAGGAACGATCGTATCGAATGGATAACAGGTGAGGAGGATCAGGCGCGGCGTCTCGTCATCCGAGACGGCAAGGCCATCACGGCTGTCGATCACCGAAAGCGACGCCACGCGATACTCTCTAGGGCTGCCTTGCCGATCGGTGATACGCAGTCGATCTCCCGCACGCAGCGCGGATAAAAATGCAAAGTGTGTGTCGCGATGTCCCGAGACTAGCCAGGTCTCGCGCGGAAGCGCAGCCGAGCCCTCGTCTTGGCGCGCAGGGCCAAACGCCAACGTCCGGCCGGAGGCGTTGGCCAGCACGATCTGCGTGATGCCGAGGTGCGGCACGTCCAACTGGGCGACCGGCCAGGTGTCGGCCCAGGGCCAGGGACGCACTGCCTGTTCCCCAGCCATGGTCCGACTCCACGCCCGTTGTAGCAAGACTTGCGCAAGCTGCGCCTTCGCGTAGATCCACAAACCGTGTCCCACCTGCCAGGACCCGACCGACACCAGCAGGAGAACGCAGAGCATCTGCCATCGGCGAATGCGACGAAGCGCGTTCATCCGACGCTCTGCCGAGTCCGGAGCTGTCCGTAGCCAAATAGGCCGAGTGCCGCGACAATCACCAGCAGCCCGATGAGCAGATGCATCGCCGCCGGTGTGGCGGTTTGTTGAATGCCGCCGACCAACGTCTGGCCGTGCGGGAGTGTCGACGGCACAGCCTTGCGGTCCAGCGATTCTCCGGCCGGACGGGTCGGTGTCACATCCACGGCAACGAGACTCGTGACACGGCTCACGAGGTGATGCCGAAGCGCGACGGTCAGCAACTCCGCTTTCAGCTTCGTATGCGCCGGTGCGTCGTAGGTCCCGTCGAGTTCGTCCGAGAGGTCGCGAATCTTCTGGCGCCCCCAGGAGACGGAGAGTCCGGCCCGCGGCGTCGTCGGCACCTCGGCGATCTCCGTCCGCCACGGTGTACCGTCGCGTTGCCCGGTCAGTGTGATGGTGCGTGGCCACACACGCGCGCGTATGGTCATCACGACCGATTCGCCGTCGTAGACATCGGGAATCTTCCCAGGCAACAGATCGGCGTCTTCCCACCCGGTTCGATCGATCGCCAAATTCGTCAGCGCCGGCCGTTCGATCTTCCGGAACAGCTCACTCATCTCGATCTGCGCCGCATCCAACCGCGGAATATACGTAAACGTGCCGCGACCGAATTCGGCCGCATGTCGCATGAAGTAACTGTTCGGCGCCGACCCGATGCCCACGGTGAAGAGGCGGCTGTCGCCGATACGCTCCTGGATCATGCGCAACAATTCGGGCTCGTTGCCGGCTTGCCCGTCGGTGAGGAAGACGATTTGCCGAAGGCGTTCGTGCGAGGATTTGCCGTCGAGGGCAAGCGTTAACGCGGGCAACATCTCGGTGCCGCCGTTCGCTTGCAGGTGCGCCACGTAGTCGAGTGCTTTCGTGACGGCGGCGGGTGTCGCCGCGCGCGAGGCGGGAAACAGTCGATGCGTGACGCTGTTGAACTGAATCAGGTTGAATCGATCCTCAGGCGACAATCGAGCCAAAGCGAGGCGCAAGGCGGCCTGCGCTTGCGCAAGGCTCGCACCCGCCATCGAGCCTGACGTGTCGATCACAAAAATCAGCTCGCGGGGTGTATGCGGATGCGTCGGCTCGCCATTGGTGATGTCGTGCGCGTCCGCACTCCCATTGTGAGGCGGTGTAATCATCAAGAGGCCGTAGGTCGCGTCCTCGTGCGGTTCTTGCGCCAGCAGCACCGCCGGTGCGTCCGTTGCGAGCGGTTGCCACTGCAATTCGAAGTCGCGATCGGGCATAACCGCGCCGCTTCGAAAACGCACCTGCCAACGGTTGTCCGTCCCGGCCTGCGCGACGATGTCATGTGACGGTGAATTCGGAGCGGCCATGGGAAATCCCGGCAACACCTCGACGGTCAGGTGCACCGGTTGCGATTCGGCCTCCGGTTGGCAGCCCGTCACCATCGGCGCCTCATGCACGCACGATTCCGCACCAGGAGCCGGGACCATCGGCGGCGTGATGTGCGACGCATCCGGGACCTGATCCGTATCGGGCGCGAGGCCGAAGCCGGGCAGGCGTGCCTCAGCCGTCGCTCCTTCGCCGATCTCCACCAACGGACGTCCCGGGATGTATCGTGGGCCGATGGCCAAGGGCAGGCGTAGTCGCCAGATGCCCGCATCCGGTTTGATGAGGTCTTGGTATTCGATCGTGATCGCCACCGACTCGCCCGGTCCGATGTTCGCCACGCGCGTGGTGAAGAGGTTCGGGCGTTGTTCTTCGATCAGCGCCGCCTTCGCGCCGGCTTCCGCCGCGCGTTGATAGGTGCGGGCTGCCTGCTGCCGTTCTTGGACCTGACCGTCGATCACACGTTCGCCGATGCGCATACGCAGATGATCGACGGCGGCTTGTTCAGGAAGGGGAAATGCGTAGACGCCTTCCATCCACGTGTCGCCGGGGTTCCGAAAATATTGTGTGACGACCGCGCGCACGACCGGCCCGGTGACTTGAATGGATACGTCGCTGTGCAACGTCGGGGCAGCCGTGTAGCGTCCGGGCTCGCCGCTGCGGAAGAGCAAGGTGCCCCTCGTGACATCTTTGAGTGCGATGGTGGTGGTCACGTCGACGTGGGTGTCGGCAACGGCCGATGGGACGCTTGGGATGACGGACGTAAAAAGGGTCGCGATGAGCGCGCTACGAATGACTACGGCGGACAGGGCACGCACAGACATGGGAACCTCCAGATATCTGACGCGGTCGTTCACCCGGTTGGTCGAAGACGGCATCGGTGCTGCGTGATGGGGAGCCGCCCGACGGGGCGACCGGAGGCGGTACGTGCCGCTCCGATCGCTCCCTCGACGGCGTGCGACATTCAATCAGTCCGCCTGCGTGGATTCGCCAGAGGACGTGGCGGATGCGGATGGGGTGAGATCCGTATCCTGCGCGATGTCGGACGCCGTCGCCTCGATCGCTGACACGTCAGCGTCCGGCGAGGCCATGTCGGACGACGACAAGTCAGCAGAGGTCGGCGCAGTGAGCATGCCGCTCAGGTCCAACGGTTGGATTGCGGTGGGGACCGCCGTCGCGGCGGCAGCCGGTTGCGCGACTGCAAGATGCGTCGCACCGATTTTCAGGAACTCCAAGTGCACGCGCCGATTCATCGGCTGGCACTCGGCGCTGTTGTCGCGGCAAAGGCTGCTCTCCTTCCCGAGGCTCACCACCACCATGGTGTCCGTCGACACACCCAAGCCGGCCAGGTAGTCGCGGACCGTTTCAGCCCGCTGCAGCCCAAGCCGCTTGTTGTAGTTGGCGGAGCCGCGCCCGTCGGTCGAACCTTGGATGACGACACCCCAATCCGTTTCGCGTTTCAGAAAGGCGGCATGTTCGGCGAG
This sequence comes from Nitrospiraceae bacterium, assembly GCA_046351095.1. GTDB lineage: Bacteria > Nitrospirota > Nitrospiria > Nitrospirales > Nitrospiraceae > BQWY01. Next base: position 732,911 of record JAXLZC010000001.1, on the reverse strand, counting down.
GTAGGTCTTCGCCTCGTCCGTCAGTCCTTTGCGGCCGAAGGGGAAGGTGATGTCGGCATGCCGCACATCCGAGAGTTGCGTCGGGAGGCCCGGCGTCACGGCCGCCATCTGGATGGCTCCGTTCTGCGGCTCGGCGATGGGCTTCGGCGTCAGCCGTTCCGGCGCGACGGGGATGCTCGATTGGTTCGAGGTCGAGGGGATGGCGCGGACGCCATCCAGCTTTACCGGCTGTGTCGGTTGGAACTCCTCGCTCTGGGTCACCACCCAGAAGATGCCGAGCCCGATGGCCAGGGCCAGCACCCCGGCGCCCACCATATAGACCTCATGGGACGGCCGGTCGGCCTTGATGATCGTCGGGGCTACGGTTCCAGCAGACGGGGCACTCACATAATTCGATGCGATCGATTTGCTCATGGTCGCCACTCCTTTAGTCGCGAACAGGTTTCATTCGTGTGTGTGATGTGCAGGTCGGCGGCCTCATCCGCTGCGTCCGTCACCTCCTTTCCGACGAGGTGCGCCGATCCAACGGAACGGCTGTAGAGCAACGGCAGTGCCGTCAGGTGACGCGTCGTGATGTCTGTAAAATCAAGGTGTTCAAGCGATCACTTCATGCTAGTGATGAGGGGAGCGTGAGGGGCGATGCGGGGCATGCGGGGACAGCCCCGCATGGGATGACGGAGGACAACGGGCACGGTCAGACCGGTCGCCGCGTGATGGCGGGCGACGGGTGCTATGGGTGGCGGACGCTGGGTATAGACCGAGTGGAGAGGAGGACTAACGCTGAGACAGTGAGCTGGTGGATCGGTCGGGAGTGAAGCGCTGCTGGATCAACCGTTCGACGGCTTTGAAGTGACGCTCCGGCAAATTCTTAAACCGCTTGCGGCAGGCAAGTGTCGCCTCCTGGGCCGTCGCAAAACCGTCGACGACCGAAAAGAGGTGGTCGGCATACTCCGCGAGTTTGAGTTCGACCACACGAACCAAGGCGAGGTCACCGGCGAGCATCTGCGCCGCCCGGCTCCGGTCGCCCTGGGTTTCGACCAGGGCATGGAAGCAGAGCCCCTTTAGCCGCTGCGTCACCGTGCTGCGTTCCCAGCCGAGCGCACGCGCCGTCTTCTGCATGTCGAAGGCTTGGGCGCGGAGGCATTCGAGGACGGCCTGGTCTCCGTGGATGTCAGGTTGCGAGGCCCCACCGGCGATCGTCGTGGCGCCCGGACGCTGTGCCGCCGGTCCGTCGGCCGTCGTATGGTTTGATGCCGTCGCGGTTCCGTCCGACAGGCGGAAGTCGTGGAGGCCGAGTCGGTCGGAGGAGCTAAGCGCCACCGCCTGTTCGATACACTGTTCCAGCTCGCGCACGTTGTGCGGCCAGGGTGCCGCACAGAGCGCATCCATCGCTTCGCGGGTGACTTCCGGGACGGCCCGACGATGTTGCGCCGCCGCACGCCGCACCATTTGATCGACAAGCACGGGAATGTCGTCCCGACGCTCGCGCAAAGGCGGCAGCGAAATCAGCACACCCTTCAAACGCGCGTAGAGGTCCTCGCGAAACCACCCCTCGGCGATGCCGCGCACGAGATCCCGATTTGTGGCCGCCACGATCCGCACATCCACCTGCGTGGGTTTGCTGGCGCCGACACGGTAAAACGTCTTGTCTTGGAGCACCCGCAACAGCTTGGCCTGGTGGTCGGCCCGCAGGTCGCCGATCTCATCGAGGAACAACGTACCGCGGTCGGCCAGTTCGAAAAATCCACGGCGGTCCTGTGTCGCGCCGGAAAAACTGCCGCGCACATGGCCGAAGAGTTCGCTCTCGAACAGTTCATGCGTCACGGCCGCCATGTTGACGGCGATAAACGGCTGCGCCTGTCGTGGACTCAGGCGGTGGACGGCGCGGGCGAACAGCTCCTTGCCCGTGCCCGATTCGCCGACGATCAGCACCGCCAGGGACGACGGCGCGGCACGACGAACGTCGCGGACCAACTGCAACAACCCGCGGTCGCGCGTGATGATACCGAGGCGCGCCGCCTCTTCGCGAAGCGACTCCAATTCCCGTTCCGGCAAGGCGGCGCGGTCGACCGTGGCGCTACGTAACGCGGCCAAGTCGCGCTCGAGTCCGGCCAGTTGCGCGCGTGTATCGGCCTCGGCCTGTCGCGCGTCTTCCAACTGCCGCCGCACGTCCGCCGACGCCTCGTGCAGCGCTTCCTCACGGCGACTCACGGTCGACTCGCGCGCACGCGCCGCTTCGAGGTCTTCTTCCAACCGCTCCACCGTCGACTCCTGATAATGCACGGCGTCGCGGAGCGCAACGAGATCGTCTTGGACCCGTCGAACCTGGTCCTCGAGTTCCGCCTTACGCGCTTCGACCATGACCTGCCGCCAGCCGATGGCGCCGACCGACGCAAAAATCATCGTGGTCAACGGCAGGGCGATGGGGATCACGACGTGGGCGAAGGCGAGGCAGAGCGACGTGATGAGGCCGAGTGCAATCAGAAGCGCGCCCACCGTCACCACTGCGGGTAGTCGCCCGGTTCGCACGAGGCTCCAGGCGGTGGCCGCAGCGACCATCCACGCCAGCAAGATCGCAAGCGACATCGGCGCGATCGAGAGACGCGTGCGAGGCGACAGCAGGTGATTCAACAACGCCAGTTGCCGAGTCAGGTCCGTTGTGTGAGCGGGCATGTCGAGAATGGACGAAGTCGAGAACTCGCCAGACTGCTCGCGACTACGAGTGGACGGCAGGATGACGATGCGGCCCGCCACCCAACTCCGCAGTTGTTCATGGTTGTTGTCGGCGACCGCGTTGAGTAATTCCGCCAGCGGCAACACCGTGCTGCCAGTCAGAGGCGCGCGGAGCGTGGGCACAAGCAGGCGTCCTTGGCGATCCGTCGAAGTCAGCAGATCCGCATCCGATTTTGAATCCTGGCGACTCGTGGTCCCTGCCGTCGAGCCGCTTTGCGATTGTTCGCGATGTGTCAGATACAACGCGACGCCGTAGGCGGGAATAAGATGGGGTCCTTTTGTTGTCGACACCGTCACGCCGAGCGGCAAGCGGCGCCAGTCACCATCGCGGTCCGGGTGGGCGAGGACCGTCCCAACGGACGCGGCGCTCTGCTGCGCACTGGCCAAGAGCGGAACCGTCGGTAGGGCGGACAACCAGGATTTTCCGACAGCGACATCCGATCGCAACCAACTTGTGTGCGGTTCGAGCGAGGCGGTGGACGTGCCGCCGGTCGACCAAGAGGAGGTCAGTACCAGCGGCGTCGGAATAACGACGCGGTTGCTACCGACCATCGCTTCTGCGAGCAACGCGTCGCTGACGGCGCCGCCCTGTTCAGGTGTCGCCGGGACAGTCAGCTCGTCCAGCAGGCCGATGGCGGTGGCATCCGCTTGCGCGAGCGCCGCGATCGTGCGCGCCAGATTCGTTCGATCCCAATGCGAGTCGTCTGCGGCGAGCGAGCGCGCTGTGTGTTGAGATGGACGCGATGCGGACGTAACAGGCGGTTTCTCGGTCGAGGTCGATGGCCCTTCGACGACGACGATATTCTCGGACAACGTCGCGCGCTGCGTTTTCGCCCAGAGGTCGTAGAGCGACCAGTCGAGGTTCGTCCACGCCGCTCCGCCTATCGTGGAGAGCACCAGCGCGCCGACGACGGCGACGAGTCCGATTCCAAGCGACAGTAGCGGAAGACGCCACATACGAGGAATCTGTGCGCGGAGGCGTGCGATGGGAACCAGGAGCGGACTCACGGACGTCGAACCTCGTGCGCGTGCGCGATGTCGGAGATCGTTGGGTGCCGGGACGGGAGCGTCCCGCCGCACATCTTATCCTAAGTTCCCGTCGGAAGGGAGGTTCACGCGAATCGCCGCAGACCTGTGTTCCGAGGCGGTCGCCGGAAGTTCGACGTAGGGATTTTTTCGAGGCGGCTGCCGAGCCTATCGGGACTGCGGGAGCGAGGCGGGGGAGCCACCGGATGTAGGGGCGGCGGTCGTGCCGCTGCCTGCCGGTCGCGCCGCGAGGTCTTGGAGGAACTGTTCGGCATAGCCGGACGGGAGTCCCTTGATGATGCTCAAGGCTTTCGTGCGGTCGGCCTGGACGCCGAGGCCCAAGGCATGGAAACGGGCGAGCGCCAGCTTGGCCTGTGGCGAACCGTCTCCCGCCGACGATTCGAAATAGCGCAGGATGCGCGGATCGAACGGCGCCAGCAACGACGGCAAGCCCTGTTCGTAGAGCGCCGCGAGATACCGTTCGCTCAGCTCGCCCATGGCGGTGGCTTCGCGGATCAACGTCGGGACGGCCTCCTTAATCCGGAAGGCCTGCAGCAAGGCGATGCCGACGGTTTCATCCGGCTGGCTCGGCGTCAATTCGGGGAATCCGAACCACAATTCCTGACGGTACGTGGTGAAGGCCTTGAGCGTCTTCGGCGCCTCTTTATTGGTATTGGGCTTGAGCGCAATTTTCCGTAAGCGCGACAAGGCGTCTTGCGCCTCCGGCACACCGTGTTCCGCCGCCGCCATCCACCAGCGGATCGCCAAAGTCAGGTCCCGATCCGCACCCGTGCCCGCATGGTAGGCGGAGCCGAGGAAATATTGCGCCTTCGGATGGCCGGCCTCCGCGGCGGCCAGCAATTCAGGCGTCGCCTCTTTCCAGCGACCGGCCAAACGCAAGACCACGCCGAGGTTGTAATGGGTCTCCACGGAATCCGGCGCCACAGCCAAAGCCGCGCGATAGGCCTCGATGGCGCCTTTGACGTCGCCTTGGCTGTACCGCACCGCACCCAAGTTGTGATGTGCCGCAGCGACCTGCTTGTCCTGCGCGAGAATCGTCGTCAGTTCTTTTTGCGCGTCCTTCCACCGACGTTTCGCCATCAGCGCCGTTGCCAAGTGCAAGCGGGCGGGGATGGACGTCGGCCGGACCTGCACGACCTGTTTAAATTCTTCCAAAGCCGCATCGACATCGCCTAGTCCGAACAAGGCTTGTCCGAGCGCAAACCTGGTGTCCGTCGAGGACGGATCGATGCGCAGCGCCTTTCGGAGGCGATCAACGCTGGTTAAGTAGTCGCCCTCGAAGAGCAGCGGCGAACGTGTCGGCGGTGCAGACGGCGGTTCGTCGGACGCCTCGGCGGTTGTTTCGTCGATGGGCGGCTCAGGCGCAGGCTGAGCGGAAGCTGTGGGCGGAGCAGCCTGAGATGGTCCTGACGGCGCCGTCGCAGTAGGGGGCGCAACTTTCGGCGTTGCCTCGGCGGCCGGTTTTGCATCGCTCTTTGTCTCGTCGACCACAGCATTCGTTTTGTCGGCTGAGTCGGATGTCGCTTCGGATGGTGCCGTCGGCGGCTCCGGCGGAGGCGCTGGCTTTACCGGTTGTGGCGGATGTAACGCTTCTTCTTGGACCGCGCCTTCTGGTGCAGTCAGCGGCGACGAGGGGTTTTCGGTTGCATCGGGAGCAGCGGGGGTGTCGCTCTGTTGAGCGAACGTCACGGATGAACCGGTCGCCATCGCCGTCAAGACGGTAGCAACCGTGAGGATACGTAGATATGAGATCGACCGCATTGGAAACATTACCGGCATCATGTAACAGAATCTTCAGCCCGAAGGCGAGTGTCTTTTTTTCCGTCGCGGGCCGTCTGGCGCTCTTGAACTCCCGCGTGAAATCCCTGTACCTTTACCCGGCGCGCGAGTCGCGCGAAGGACCGACGAACATTACCGTCCGACTGCGGAGCGCGGCGCGTCTCTGCGGCAAGGACGACCAAGGAGGACGTACCATGGCATTACGGTTAGGCGACGAAGCTCCCAATTTTTCGGCGGAGACGACGGCGGGGACGATCAACTTTCACGAGTGGCTCGGTAACTCGTGGGGCATTCTGTTTTCGCATCCGAAAGACTTCACGCCGGTCTGCACGACCGAGTTGGGCTATATGGCGAAGATCTCGGACGACTTCAAAAAGCGCAACGTGAAGGTCTTGGCGGTGAGCGTCGATCCAATGGACTCGCACCATGGCTGGGTGAAGGACATCAACGAGACGCAGGGCTGCACCGTGACCTATCCATTGATCGCGGATCCGGAGAAGAAGGTTGCGACGTTGTACGACATGATCCACCCGAACGCGATCGACAACATGACCGTGCGCTCGGTGTTCGTGATCGGCCCGGACAAGAAGGTCAAGCTGATGCTGACTTATCCGGCGTCGTGCGGACGCAACTTCGACGAGTTGCTGCGCGTGATCGACTCGCTGCAATTGACCTCGAACTTCAAGGTCGCGACCCCGGTCAATTGGAAGGATGGGCAGGATTGCATCATCACGCCGGCGGTGAACGACGACGAAGCGAAGAAGCTCTTCCCGAAGGGCTTCAAGTCGGTGAAGCCGTACCTGCGGTTGACGCCGCAGCCGAATAAGTAAGCGTTCTTCCTCTGTAGAACAGGCGGGAGCGGTGCCGGTTCGACGGTGCCGTTCCCGCCTTTGTTTTTTGCGCTGGTTTTTGGCGCCGCGCTAAATCAGCAACAGTCCCGCGTCCCGCACCTGCGTCCAGGCGCGTCCCGCACACCAACGGTCGAACGCACCGGCTTGCGCAAACGGCGCAGCCTTCCGCACGACATCGTACGTCGGATAATCCGCGTCGGTCGGCTTCGTCGTTGGGCTTGCCGCAAGCAAGAGCGCCGTCAACCACTCGGCCTGCGCATGCGGAAGCGACAGCACGCAGTCGTCGACGGTCGTCGGCAGAATCAGCTTCGTCGTCGTGCGCGTGCGATGCTCAACGAGCGGTGGTTCGCCGAGCCAGACAAGGCGGCGCCGGTCCTGCGTCTTCGCCTGCGGGCGCGGGTCGTCCTCACGGCAGGCGCGCGTCGCCCACTGTCGATCGACTCGCGCCACCGGAATCGGCCGCTCGAACCAATCAGCCAGCGGCGCCTTGAGCCCATCGCCTTCCATGTACGCATGCACCGCGCGGCGGAGCCCGTCGCCCAACCACGTCGGCACCTCGCCGCGACGATCGACGTGCACAAGGTCGTTCTCCGCAAATCCTTTAAACGTCGGTCCGAGAATCGTGATGCCATGCCCCTTCGGGTCCAACCCCACGGGACTGTGCGCCGTCGTGACGAACCGGTGCCAAAAGGCAGATTGGATCAAACCCGCGGCGAAGAGTTGCCGCACCCGCTCCAAACTTTCGACCGTCTCCGCGATCGTCTCGCTGGGAAACCCGTACATCAAATAGGCGTGGATGAGCACACCGGCTCGGCGAAAGGCCGCAGCCACCTGCGCCGTCTGATCCACGGTGATGCCTTTTTTCATCGCCGACAATAGGCGATCCGACGCGACTTCTAACCCGGCGCTTACGGCGATACAGCCGGATGCGGCGAGCAGGCGGCAGAGGTCCGGCGTGAACGACTTTTCGAAACGAATGTTGCCCCACCAGGAAATCGTCTGCCGCCGTTCGAGCAGGCCAAGCGCTAATGCGGAGAGGGCGGCAGGCGGCGCCGCTTCGTCGACGAAGTGAAATCCGCGCCGGCCGGTTTCCGCGATCAGCGTGTCGATGCGGTCGAGCAACTGCGTCGTCGGCGTGGTCTCGTAGCGTCCGATGTAGTCGAGGCCGACATCGCAGAACGTACATTGTTTCCAATAACAACCGTGGGCGACGGTGAGTTTGTTCCAATGACCGTCCGACCAGAGGCGATGCATCGGGTTGGTGCTGTCGAGGATCGAGAGATACCGATGCAGCGGCAAACCGTCGTAGGTCGGCGTGCCGACATCAGCCATCGGCACGTCCGTTTCCGCCGCACCGTTCACGAATTTCACTTGGCCGTTGATACGATGAAACGTCCGGCAGAGTTTCGATGCGTCGCGTCGCCCGTCGAGGTGTTCCAGAATCGTCAGGATCGGGCGTTCGCCGTCGTCGAGGCTCACGTAGTCCACATAGTCGAAGACACGCGGGTCGGTCAGGCGGCGTAATTCCGTATTCACGTAGCCGCCGCCGAGGATGATCGGCATCGAGGGCGCAGCCGCTTTGATCGCCGCCGCGCAGCGAAACGCGCCGTAGAGATTGCCGGGAAACGGGACGGTCAGGCCGACGCAGGTCGGCTGATGGTGTTCGAACTGGCGCGCGAGTGCTTCCAACATCCACCGATCGGTCAGACTCGGCGGCGCGGCCACGGCATCGGCGATTTGGTCGAAGGAACTCGCGGAGGTCCCGACCTGCTCCGCGTAGCGGCTTAGTGCAAAGTGCGGCGCCACCGTGTGCGCAGCGAGATCGGCCAGGTCTTCGAGGTACAACGTCGCGAGGTGTTTCGCTTGATCGGTCAGCGAATGGAGCGACGAACGCGAGAGGCGGTCGCCCGCCGCCGCAAAACGCGGGCCTTCCGGCAACAACGTCCGCTGGCAGAGACGTGTCGCCAGCGAGTTGTCTCGCCCTTGCAAAAACGCGACGACGGCATCGACCGTGTGAACGTAGCGATCGCGCAGGGACAACATCTGCCGCGCCTCGCCGGGCAAGTCGTCCGTCATGTCGGCGATGGCGTCGAAGAGCGACGTCAGGCCGCTTCGAGAAAACAGCGCCAGCACCATCTCGATGCCGAGGTCCGCTTGAACGGCCTGGTACCCGGCGCGCCGCAAAAATCCTGTCAGGTACGGCGCCGAAGGGTAGGGCGTGTTGAGTTGGGTCAGCGGCGGAATGAGCAGCAACACACGGTGGCCGGACATGGACTGGACATAACACAGTCCATACGGCGAAGTCTTCGTGGGTTACCGATAGTCGAGCCCGGCGAGGTGTTCGCGCACACGACGGCAGGCGGTCTGAATCCCGTCCGGGTCGGATTGAATTCGGCTGCCGAGGATGACGACCACGTCTTTGCCGTAGAGCCCCACGATCTCCTCCAACTGCTCGCGCCCCATACGGCCCGCTGCTGTGGGAAAGATGGCGGGAAGGGGAATCGCGGGATTCGCGGTGGCCTCGGCGATCTGCGCACAATCGTACCGCGTCACGCCGAATGTCGGCCCGTAGGTCGGATAGATCGACACGTCGGCGCCGAGCAGCCTCGGCAGAATCCCGTAGAGGACCGACGGCGCGATGCCCTGCGTCTGCGACATCGTATAGGTCCCGAGGAACGACGGATGGCTGACGATCGGCAACGTCTGCTGCCTGTCCGATGAGAGGTCGCGGAGGCTGTCGTAGCCGGAGAGTCCTGGGCAGACGAGCAACCCGCCCGCGCCCAACGCCTTCGCAGCGGCGGCTTGTGTGCGGATGTCGTCGGCGCTGCCGCCGACGTGCGGAATGTAGCGGCAGGAGCCGCCCGTGCGTCGATTGGCTTCCGCCACCGCCTCGGCGCAGGCGGCCACACGGTCGGCGAACCGACAAAACGGATGATCCGCCAAGCCTTGATCGTCCTTGATGCAGTCGATGCCGCCGAGCGCAAACTCCATCGCCAGCGCCGCCAATTCTTTTGGCGAGCGTCCGAGCGGTTTGAGGACCGCGCAGAGAATCGGTCGGTCGGAGACGCCGGTCCACTGACGGAATCCCGCACGTCCGAAGCGTGGACCAGGCCAAGGCAACGACCAGCCTTTCGGAACGGCCAGGTCGATGACACGAATGCCGGGTTTGAGGCTGCTGGTGCCGAACAGCAGATGCAGCAAGCCGTCGGCGCGCGTGCCGATTAATTCGACGGGAAAATCGACGGCGATCAAACTGCTGGTCTGCGTGACCTGCATGATCGACCGCACATGGCCCAAGAGTTCGTCGCGAATCGGACCGGCGGGAATCACCTCCTCGGTCGATTCCACCGTCTGGTCGATACACAGGAGATGCGCCATCCGTTCGGCGTCGGCGCCGCTCGCTTGGACGAGGTAGGTCACCGTAAGGCGTTGACCGGAGAGGCCGAGGTCGGTCGATGACGAGAGCGGCGTGGGGGCGGACATCGCGTGCAAGGTACCACGGACGAGATCGGATCGCCATGGCGGCCGTGACCTGCTCGTGGTATAGCTGCGGCGGTCGAACGTGCGATCCGTAGAAACCGAGTGGGGAGACAGGTCATGAGCGTGGCGATTGTGGGAACGGGATTGATGGGGCGCGCCGTCGCGGAGCGGTTGAAGAGCTGCGGATACGAGGTCGTCGCGTACAACCGCACGCGCGAGAAGGCCGAACCGTTGACGCGGCAGGGTATTGCCGTCGTCGGGACGGTAGCCGAAGCGGTCACGTCCGCGCAGGTCGTACTCTTATTGCTGTCCGATGCAGCGGCGATTCGTGCGGTGCTCGCGGCGGACGGTGTGGCGGCTGGCCTTCGCGGTCGCCTGATCGTGCAGATGGGAACTATTTCGCCGAACGAAAGTCGTGAGATCGAACAGCAGATTCACGCTGCAGGCGGCGAGTACATCGAGGCGCCGGTGCTCGGAAGCATCGCCGAAGCGAAGAAGGGCACGTTGTTGGTGATGATCGGCGGCAGCGCCGAACGATTCGCTCGCCTCACACCAGTTCTCAATCATCTGTGCGATGCGCCCGTGCTGGTCGGATCGGTCGGGCAGGCCGCGGCGATGAAGCTCGCACTGAACCAACTGATCGCCAGCCACATCGCCGCGTTCTCGTTGAGCCTCGCGTTGTTGCAGCGTAGCGGCGTGTCGGTTGAGATCTTTCGCGAGCTGTTGGCCAAAAGTACGCTCGCGCCGCCGATGTTCGAAAAGAAGTATCCGCGTATCGCGTCGCACGACTACGCGAATCCAAACTTTTCGGTGCGGATGTTATTGAAGGACGTGCGGTTGGTCCACGAAGCGGCGGAGCAGGCGGGCGTGGATGCGCGGAGTCTCGACGGGATCGCGCCGCTGTTGGAGCGCGGAATCGCACTCGGCTACGGCGATCAGGACTATGCGGCGCTGTACGAGGCGGTTGCGTCAGCGCCCGACGTGGAACAGCCGGGCCGCTGAACGGCTACACGATTACGCCGCCGTGAATTTCAGCGACACGCCGTTGATGCAATACCGAAGGCCGGTCGGCTTCGGCCCGTCGTTGAAGACATGGCCTTGATGTCCGCCGCAGCGCGCGCAATGCACTTCCGTCCGCGCGTAGAGTAAGTAGTAATCCGTTTTGGTTTCGACCACCTGCGGGGCGATCGGTTGCCAAAAGCTGGGCCAGCCGGTGCCGCTGTCGAACTTGTGGTCGGACGACCAGAGCGGCAACTCGCAGGCCGCGCAGAGGTAGACGCCCTTTTGTTTGTTGTCGTTCAGCGGGTTCGTAAACGCCCGCTCCGTGCCTTCCTTCCGCAAGACCTGATATTGCTCCGGCGACAACGCTTTGCGCCATTCGTCATCGCTCTTCACGATTTTTACGATCTGGTTCGGGATATCCATGTGAGTCCTCCGTCAGACGTGATGTATCTATTGTCACCGGAGCGTCGGTCGCAATCAAGAGAGCGGCGACGCTCGTCCCGCCGTTCGTGTAGACTGACGCCATGAATGGACAGGACACGTCTGGCACATGGGAACGCGGCAGCGATCCGCGCGCGGATCGGAAGGCCGAGGTGGAGCGGGAAGCGCTGCGTCAGGCTGCGGATTTGTTGGCGCGGGTGCTGGATGCGGCGGTCCCGATTCCAGGGACGACCTGGCGGATCGGCCTCGATCCGATCATCGGCCTGGTGCCGGGATTAGGCGATGCGCTCGCGAGCACGGTCGGGTCGGCGATTCTGCTCTTCGCCGCCCGACTGCGTGTGCCGCGGATCGTGCTCGTGCGGATGTCGCTGAATATGTTTCTGAACGGCACGGTCGGGGCGATCCCCGTGCTAGGCGATCTGTTTTCTTTGTGGTTTCGCAGCAACCAACGGAATGCAGAACTGCTGCGTCGCCACGCGGCGCCCGGCGGATCGGCGACAACCGGCGATTGGTTGTTTGTAATCGGCTTGGCGACGACCACGCTGCTCATCACGCTGGCGCTGATCGCCGCACTCGTCTGGGCCACCGCCGCCCTCTGGCAAGCCGTGACCGGGCGCTAGAGACTCTCTCAATTATATTTGAGATGCGTAGCTGGAAGCTGGGTTGTTGGGAAGGGGTGGAGCACATTGCCTATAGACTGTGCCACGTTGCAGTCAGGTTTCAGTCTCCATCGAATTGTCGATATCTGGAATTCTCTTTGTTGCTCTCCGTTAAACTAGCTTCAATTGCTCCATCGATTCCGCACAAGTTTGGACTCACCGTCAAACACAAAAGCTACGCTATGCCGTGCACGAGTTACCGCAACATGCAGTTTCTCCTTGCTCTTAGCGACGTGATCGAGATCTCCTGTTTGCAGATACTTCCTTATGGGAGAAGTGGGAAAGATCAAAACCCTGTCGAACTGGAGTCCCTTCGCCAGTCCAAAGTTTATGCCCTCAGATCCGTGAGTGTTTGTCTTCTTGCTGTGTCGCAATACCTGTGGGCTATAGCGATGCATGTATTTTGCCAGCGCGCTTTTTGCTACGAGGAATACTCCATCATGGTCAGTTGTTTGCGCCTGTGAGGACGTCATCTCAGGCATTCCAGGCCAGAGTGCGTTCGAGAATTCGCAAATCGCAGAGCTACACCTGTACGTGGCGTTCATGTGTTCAAGTGAGCATAACTCGCTTTTTTTCCATTTCTCCGCCAATTCTAGAATGTTAGTCCCAAGGTATTGCTTGTTCTTTTGTGAGGGATTGGTGCTGTAAATGTGTTGTCGTGGATCCCCAACAAGGGTCACACGAATACTTGTCTCCAATAGCATTGTGATTACATCAAGGTCCCACCCCGACAAGTCTTGAAATTCGTCGATGTATATATCTGTATAAATGCCCTCTAGTCGGGATGTAACGGAATTTGAAGAGTTCCTCTCGCATTCGATTACAAATCTCGCAATTTTGTCTGAGTAGATTAGATCGTCACTCGCAAAGTAGTACCGCTTGGTATCCGATTCCTTCACATGGCGAGCCGACTGATGGTTCACAAACAGCAACGACTCAATACGCTTGCCGGCATACTTCGATCGCTGGTAGGGCCTCGCGCATTCGCGCAACAAGAACTCGAACCACGTCATTACATCCACGTGCTTCGGAATTCCGGAATTCAACTCGCCAAAGCGTCTCTTGATCTCTCTAGTGTTGTTGTTGGTGTAGGTAACGATAGCTATGCGCCGATCACGGCTGGCAAGTGCGTCTAAGACAAGTCTCCTTGTCTTGCCTGATCCTGCGCACGCGATGATGAGTCGATTCCCAGTCAATGGCTTTAAGGATGTATTGGGGGGTATTCCAAGATTTGTCAGTCCCAAACATTTTGAGGGCACAATCTGTCTTATTGCTGCCCATATACCTTAGTAATTCCTCTTTATTTGTATACTGCTTGCCGAGAATCGCATTCAGCGTATCGCAAGAGTTGGCCTTCAGAAGCTGAGGTTCAAGCGTTCCATAGTCTTCGTCATCGTCGTAGCACAGCTTGATTTTGGGGTGTTGCCCTTCTATGTAATCTGCGTACTTCTCCTTTAACTTCTCCATGCTCCCATCGTTGTCCGTCACCACCCGAACATCCAATTCCAGAAAAACGGCTATCTCTAGAAACCGCTTGAAGGCGAGTGATCCGACCGCAATTACATCGACGCCATCCGCAAGGGCCGGTTTGCTATGCTTCTTTGTATACGCCCGCTGCACTATCAACTCATCCGAGGGCCCTTCGCATCAGAAAGTCTCCGCGGTTGCGCCTGTGCAATGTCGCGAGTCGGCAGGAATGCCTGAGCCAAACTCCTGCGCATAGGTGAGGCCACGGATTAGCCGGGGCCTCGTACTTTTTGATATGGCTGAGGTGGCGAGGGGGGTGAATTAGATTAGGGACTAAGCCTCCGTGCTCGCCGCTGTCAGTTCACGGATGCGGCGTGTTCGATGGGGAAGGCGGCGCTGGGACCGACGCCTTTCGGCGCCGGTCCGCTCGTCGGTTGTTCGAACGCTTCCCGCAACACTTCCGAGACGTGCTCCACCAAGTGCACGCTGAGTTCCTGCCGCACGTCTTCCGGCACGTCCTTCAGGTCCTTCTCGTTCGCCTTCGGCAGAATCAGTCGGCGGATGCCTGCGCGATACGCCGCCAACACCTTTTCCTTAATCCCGCCGACGGGCAGCACCAATCCGCTGAGGCTGATCTCGCCGGTCATCGCCGTGTCTCTCCGAACCGGCACGCCGGTATAGGCGGAAGCCAGGGCGGTGGCCATCGTAATCCCGGCCGACGGTCCGTCTTTCGGTATCGCGCCGGACGGCACATGGATGTGCAGGCCGTTCCGTTTGAAGCGCGAGATATCCAATCCCATGCCTTCCGCGTGACTCCAGAGGTAACTCCGGGCCGCGCGCGCCGACTCCTGCATGACGTCGCCGAGTTGGCCGGTGATCAGCAGGTCGTGGCTGCCGGGAAGCAAACTGGTCTCGATGTACAGGACATCGCCGCCGGTCGGTGTCCAGGCTAAGCCTGTCGCGACACCGGCGGGCAGCTCCTTCCGCATTTCTTCCGGCGTGACGCGTTCGGTGCCGAGCCATTCGCGGATCTGCTCGGGCGTCAGCACGAGCGGCGCGTCGACTGCCGATGTCGTTGCGGTCGCGGTATCGATGCCTGTGTCTGTGGCCGTCGCGCCTGTGGCCGCCGCGTCTGTGTCGTGCGTTACTTCTTGTTGTACCTCTTCAACCGCCGCCGGTTTCGACGCAATCGCAAAGGCGACCTTCCGCGTGAGTTTGCCGAGTTGCTGTTCAAGCTGACGCACGCCCGCTTCGCGTGTGTAGCGCGAGATGATGGTGGCGATAGCTTCCTTGGGCAACACGACGCGCTCGGCGCTCAAGCCCGCTTCCTTCATGCGTCGCGGCCAGAGGTAGCGCTCGGCGATCTCTTGTTTCTCCCGCTCGGTGTAGCCGGGCAGGCGAATGATTTCCATACGGTCCAACAGGGGCTGCGAAATCGTATCCAGCGTGTTGGCCGTCGTCACAAAAAAGATCTTGGACAGGTCGAACGGCAGATCGAGATAGTGGTCCCGGAATGTGTGGTTCTGCGCGGGGTCCAAAATCTCCAACAGGGCGGCTGCGGGATCGCCGCGGAAGTCGCGCCCCATCTTGTCGATCTCGTCGAGCATCAAGACGGGATTTTTGGTCCCGGCTTTCCGCACGGCTTGGATCAAGCCGCCGGGCAAGGCGCCGACGTAGGTGCGCCGGTGTCCGCGCAGTTCCGCCTCGTCGTGCACGCCGCCCAAGCTGAAGCGCTCGAACTTGCGGCCGATCGCGCGTGCGATGGATTGCCCCAAGCTGGTCTTGCCGACGCCCGGAGGGCCGACCAAGCAGAGGATCGGCGCCTTCGCCGTCGGGTTGAGTTTTAAGACGGCCAGGTGTTCGAGGATACGTTCCTTCACTTCCTGGATGCCGTAGTGGTCCTCGTCGAGGACGGTCCGGACCTGCGCGAGGTCGAGGCTGTCTTCGGAGGTTTTTGTCCACGGCAATTCCAACACCAGCTCCAGGTAACTCCGCAGCACCTGATGGTCGCCGGACGACGGCGGCAATTTGCTCAGGCGCGTCAGTTCGCGCTCGGCTTCTTTGCGCACTGTGTCGGGCAGGTCGGCTTCGGCGATACGTCGGCGTAATTCGCCCACCTCGTCTTGCTCGTCGCCGCTTTCGCCGAGCTCGCGTTGGATGGCTTTGAGTTGTTCGCGCAGGATGTATTCGCGCTGCGACTTGCCAATGGTTTCTTGCGCCTCGTTCGCGATTTTATTCCGCACGGTGAGGATCTGGACCTCGCGCGCGAGCGCCGCGTACAGCGCACGATAGAGGTCGAGCTTGGTGCCGGCTTCGAGCAGCGCCTGCTCCTCCGGCAGACTCATGTTGAGCGTGGATGCGACGCGGTAGGCGAGCGCCACGGGATCGGACGCGTCGCCGAACGACAGGACCACTTCGCTCAGTCCGTTCGGTTGGACGAGTTTCAACAATTCGCCGGAGAGATCCACGATGGCGCGCACGAGGGCGTCGCCCTCCGTCGTCGTTTCCACGGCGATAGGCAGCGGCCGCACTTTGGCTGTGAGATAGGGATCGGTCTGTTCGACCTTCACGATCACCATGCGGTCGATGCCCTGCACCAACGCATGGAGTTCGCCGTCGGCACCGCGCCGGACCTGTTTGATCACGGCCTTGGTGCCGATGGTGTAGAGGTCTTCGGCCGTCGGTTGCTCGGTGTGCGGCGACCGCTGCGCGACGACGAGAATGGTTTTATCTTCGGACGTGCCGGCGGCCTCGAACGCGGCCACGGATCGGTCGCGACCGATCGTGAGCGGCATCATGACGCCGGGAAGCAAAACGGTGCGTTTTATCGGCAAGATGGGCAGCGTGGAAAATTCTTGTTGGTCGAGCATGTACCCTCCCTTGTATAGGCGCGCTCCACGTCCATGGAGCGGTAGGTCCAAGAGAGAGGTAATCCCACCTGCGAGGAAGTCAACCAGCGGCAGAATGCGGAGAAGAATGGTGAATGTTGAATGGTGAATTGTTAGTGAGGAGAGAACACGCGGAGAACGGAGAGAAGAATGATGAATGTTGAATGATAAATTTTTAATGCGGAATGAAAAAAGAAAAACAAATGCGAGGAGGAAGGCAGTTGCTACTTGTCGACGAAGAGCGCGCCCGGCGAGTCGACGATGGTTTGGCCGTCGGCGCGGCGACCGCTGCCGTTGGGGTAGGTGCGGCCGTAGAAATCCTGTCCTGAGAGATCGAAGAAGGCGCCGATGCTTCCGTTCTCCGCCACTGCGAGGCCTTTTGGAATTTGATACCGATCGCGGCCGCCTTCGTCGATGAAGACCGCCCAAGCTTGATCGTCCGCGATCCCGAGTCCGTCGGAGCGTTCGAATCCGTAGGTATCGTCGGCCTGATCCGCGTCGACGCCCAACATGACGCTCGCGTCCCATCCGGACGCGCCGTTGGAATGCGGGCCGGTCGAGTCGTAATAGTCCGCGCCGTGGTAGTCGAGAAACAGTCCCACACCGTAGTGCGCCGCCGACGCGATGCCGTTGCGCGCGCCGAGGTGGTCGTCGTTCCCGTGTAAATCGAGCTTCAGGCCCGCGCCGAAGAAATAACCGGTGCCTTGCGAAAAGTTTCCCGACTGGTAGTGGTCGTTGCCCTGCAGATCGAGCAGCATGCCCATGCCGCCTGCCAACGCATAGCCGAGGTCGTCCTGATTTTTCGAGACGACGCGCGCGCCCGCGCCGACGCCGAGGCCGAAACAATCGTATTGATAGAGGGGATTGTTGGGGTCGTTGTCCGGCGCGTCGATGTCGTTGTAGAGGCTCGGCAGTTTGCCGCCGCATTGATAGGTGTCGCCGCCGACAAGATCCACGACCGCGCCGATACCTGCCGGTCCGCCGAAACCGATCGCGTAGGCGCTGCTGTGATATTGGTCGTTCCCGTCTGCGTCGAGCAACAGGCCCAGTCCGCCGATCGCCGCGCCTTGTGTGAAGCGCGCGCCGTTGTAGAGGTCGTTGCCGCCTTCGTCGTAGAGCAGGCCGATGCCCGCAAAGCCGGTTCCGCCCGATCCGTCGGACAGGTCGTAGTTGTCGTTGCCGCGTTTGTCGATCAAGACGCCGATGCCGAGGCGACCGGTCGCCAGCCCGAACGATTCCGTGGCCTGGTACGTATCGTTTCCGGCAAGGTCGATGACGATCTGCGCGCGTTTTTCGGGGAGCGTCGTCGCCGCGATGGCGCCGCGATAGGTGTCGTCGCCGCCGACGTCGATCAGGAGCGCGATGCGTCCGTCGAGTTGATAGGTGTTGCTGCCCGCGCCGCCGATGACGATCCACCCGGCCGACGTTTCTTTTGCGTACAGTAGGTCGCCTTTGATCCCATCGATCGGCTTTTTCGGGCGCGGCGTGTCGCGCAAGCTGTTCGTCACCGCGCGCAGGAAATCGAGGTCGGCGAGTTTCGTCGCCAACTGCGCAGCGCGCAGCAGCGCGTCGTATTGCACGAACTCCTCGATGAGCTGAACGTAACGCCGATTGCTGTAGAGCAAAAACTTTGTTTGGCTGTGCGGGTCGGTCGTCTGCGGCCGATAGTCGTCGATCAGTTTGAGCGGATGTTCGAAGAGGAATTGGCGATCTTCGGTGGATAATTTCGCGACGCTTTTTGCGCAGAGCTTCGCGATCTCCTCCATCACGATCGTCAGGGTCTCCACCGCGCGCGAGTCTTTTTCGACGGCTTCTTTGCCGTTGGTCGACTTCGCGACATCTTTTCCCGCTGCCTCTTTTGGCTTCGACGGTTTTGTGTCGTTTGTCGCTTCGTCGGCATCGCGCCAGGGGGGCAGGCTCGTGGCGCTATGTCCGGATTTGACCCGATACCGTTCCATCGTCAGCAGGAGGTCGTCGAGACCTTCCGTGCCGTGTTTCGACAGGGCGGCAATCAGCAACCCAAATGCTTCGAGGTGATTGAGCCCGTCCCAGGGGTCGAGGAGCGCATCGACGACATCCGGGCGTTTGCCGACGGCGGGAAACGTCCGTGCGCCGGAGAGGGCGACCTGCGTGGTCTTTTGCTGCGCACCAACATTTGTTTCTAGTAGGGGAATAACTTGGCGCGACAGGCGATTGACCACCGGCTCGACGCTTAACCCAGGCGGCAAGACCGGTTCGAGCGGGGCCAGCGGAATGGACGGGGCGCTCGAACGGCAGGACGTCGAGCCGACAGCGACGATGCACAGCATTGCGAGTACGCAGGCGCGTAGGATCGCAGCGGCGGATGCATTGGGCCGAGAAAGTATGTTATGCAGGGAGCGCTTCACGTCGTCGACTTTCCGCCACCATGCGATTCTGCCCGAACTGCGCTACGCCGGTCGAAAAGAAAATTCCCGTAGGGGATAACCTGCCTCGTTTCGTCTGCGACGCCTGTCCCGCGATTCACTACGATAACCCCAAAATCGTCGCAGGCTGCATTCCCGAATGGAACGGCAAGCTGTTGCTCTGTCGCCGCGCCATCGAGCCGCGCTCCGGCTACTGGACGTTTCCCGCCGGTTTCATGGAGCTCGGCGAGTCGACGGAACAGGCGGCTTGCCGGGAAACCTACGAAGAAGCCCTGGCCCGTGTGACGGAGTGCCGCCTCTACTCCGTGATCAGCATGCCGCGGATCGGCCAAGTCTACGTGGTGTTTCGGGCCAATCTGGTCTCGCCGGACTTCGGCCCCGGTTCGGAAAGTACGGAGGTCGCGCTGTTCGACCGTGCCGACATCCCCTGGAACGACCTGGCATTCACCGTGATTGCGGCCATCTTACGTCGCTACGATCGCGATGCGCCGGACGGCCGATTCCCACTGTACGTCGACGACGTGTAGGTCGACCTCCCGCCGTTCGGAATCGGTGAAATATTCTACCGCAAACTGTCCTCTCGGTATCCTGAATTCACGAACGAATCCTGAACGTCGTAATCGAATCGGTCGTGACTCGGCGAGCATGGGGCGCCACGCGCCGAATCCGGCTCCGCGTCGGTTTGATTTTGCCTCCTGGCGTTTCTAGAATGCGCCTTCGCTCCTATGCCACGCCCACGTACCACAGCCAAACGTTCGAAGTCCGCTGCGCCTGCCCGCAAGCCTGCTGCACGTGCACGAAAGACGGCTGAGACAGCTGCTTCGTCGAAGCTCGCGCCCGGCGAAAAACGCCGCTTCGGTGCGCGGCTTTTGAAATGGTACGGCGAGAACGGGCGCGATCTTCCCTGGCGAAAGACCTCCGATCCCTATCGCATTCTCGTCTCCGAGGTCATGCTGCAGCAGACGCAGGTCGATCGCGTCATTCCCAAGTACCATGAGTTTTTGGAACGGTACCCAGACTTCTCCGCCTTGGCGCAGGCGCCGGTGGAGGAGGTGCGAGAGACCTGGCGGCCGCTCGGGTACAACATCCGCCCGAATCGGCTGCATAGTATTGCGTGTGAAACGATCGAGCGGTACCAAGGGCAATTGCCGAAGGACGAAACGGAACTGTTGTCGTTCAAAGGGCTTGGGCGCTACACGGTCGGCGCGATCCGGTCATTCGCCTTCAACGAAGATGCGCCGATTCTCGACACCAACGTCATTCGCGTGCTGCATCGTGTGTTCATCGGCGAAGGCGATCCGAAAACGCAGAAGGCGCGTTTGTGGGAACTGTCCGAAGCGTTGATCCCGAAGGGCAAGGGGTACGACTTTAACCAAGCCATCATGGATTTCGGCGCGACGGTCTGCACGGCGCGCAATCCCTACTGCCTGCTCTGTCCGATGAAGGCGTTTTGCAAGACCTATCCCTTCGACGCGCGTGCCCTAGCGCGCCGCACGCCGACCGATGCCTCCGTCGAGCCGAAGGCGACGGCGTCGAATGGCCGTGGGCGATGACCTCGCCTGCCGCGGCATCTGCGTCGTCGCCGGCAGTGATTCGTGTGGCTGCAGGAATCATCGTCGAGCGCGGGCGTTATTTGATTTCAAAACGGCCGCCGGGTGGGCACCTTGCCGGTTTGTGGGAGTTCCCTGGGGGAAAGTGCGAACCGGGCGAAACGCTGGAAGCCTGCTTGCTCCGCGAACTTCGCGAGGAGTTGTCCGTGACCGTCTCCGAGCCGTCGCTGTTGATGACGGTGTGCCATACGTACCTGGAGAAAACGGTTGAGCTTAATTTTTTTCGATGCCGCCTGGTAAAAGGGACGCCGCGCGCTATGCCGGGTAGCGACATCCGCTGGGTGACGGCATTCGAGTTTTCCGAGTATGAATTTCCGCCGGCCGACCGGCCGGTGATCGCGCGGCTGCAGCAAGACGAAGGCAAGACACGATGAAAGTCGTTCTGGATATCGAAACGATTCCGGTCCCGCGCCAGGACTGGGCGACGCTCGCGGGCGTGACGCTCCTGACGCAGCAGGAGCCGGCCGAAGATTTATTCGCGCAAGCGGACGACGACCGCGCCAGGCAGGCGCAGGACGATCAGTATGCCAAGTCGGCGTTCGACGCGACGTTTTCGCGTATCGTCTGTATCGGCGTCCTGTTGTTGGGCGACGATCTCGAGCCGCGCGGCGCCATCTCCTGGTACGGTGCAAACGAAAAGGATCTGTTACAGAAATTTTGGCAGCGAATGGCGAAGGAACGACCGAGTCTGTGGATCACGCATAACGGCCTGGGCTTCGACCTGCCGTTCATCAAAAAACGCTCGATCATCCATCAGGTGAAACCGCCGTTCGACATCAACCTCGCGCGTTTCCGCACAGAGCCTGTCTACGACACCATGGCGGTCTGGAGCAATTGGGACAACCGCGGCTGGGTGAAGCTCGACACGTTGGCGCGTGCGCTCGGCGTCGAAACCAAGTCGGGCAGCGGCAGCCAAGTGTTGCCCATGTGGGAGCGTGGCGAGGGGCAGGCGATCGCCGAATACTGCCTGCACGATACCTACGTGACCTACGCCTGTTACTGCCGCATGGTGTACCGCAATCCGCTCTCGCGTGAAGTCGTGCTCCTCCACCACGAAACCATCGACTGCCCGTAGTCGCCCTCGCCTGAAAACCCTTAGGTAATCGGGTTCCATGACTCGCATGGCCCTGCCGAGTTTCGCGTTGTAGACGGAAATCGAACGATCAGTGGATGTCGGCGCCCGGAGTGGGAGCGGCGGACTGTGATTTGCGCAGCATCTCAAGGAGCGATTGGTGCTCTTGCCGGGCAGTGCCAGAAGTTTTTGCGCTGGTGGCGGCTGGAGCTGCTGTGTTGTGAGCGAAGGATTTTGACGGCCTCGTACTGCGTTTGGGCTGCTCCGCTTTGCTCTGGTTGTGTTTTGATGCAGCGGGAGACGCCTGCGGAGGATGCGCGGCGGGGCGACTCCCGGCGGACGAAGTCGATGCGTGCTGCGCGCCACCGCTCGAAGACGGTTTCCCGGATGAATGGTTCGAGAGCGGGAGCGGAGCCGGCTTTTGTGGCGTCAACACCGCCGGTGTTTTTGCCGGCGAGAACGACTCGGTTGACTGTTCGGTCGACGGATCGGTCAATGTTCCAAGGAGGCTATGTGCCGGTGCGTCGGACGAGGTAGCCTCACCATTGGCCTCTGGACGTTGGGCGTCCGTCGACTCAACCGATGTCTGAAGTGTCTGTGCCGAATGGTCAGCAGGCAGGGCGCTCGTGTGCTGTGCGGGATCGATTGCCGCGGTGGCGCAGCCGGCTGCCGAGAGCAGCAGCAGAACCGTGAGGTGTTGGTGAATGAACGTGCGGACAATCCGGTCGTTGAACATCGTCGTTATAGCTCGGCTCAACGAACACGGTCGGTGGACGGAGTCTGTTATCGAGCGGGGACCCTGGCGAGGCGCCGGGGCGGGGTCGACGTGGACTACCAGATACCGAGGCCCATCATCACAAAACCGATAGCCATCCAGCCTGCCAACCCAAGGGAGATGATCGTTTCGAAGCTCATGGTGCGTCTTTTCTGGGGAACCAGCCCCTGTCTATAGAGACAACCTCAATCCAGCAGAGATTCACCAAGCAAGGCATGTGCCTCTGTGTTTCGCGGTGAACAGGCGAGAAAGCGGCTATCGACAGGGGAAACTGGGGAGGGATTTTGATCTTAGTGGCGCACCAGACTTATCTCTTTATATTCATGAGATATGCATTATAAAACCATGTAATTACTACATTAATCGATGCAGTCATGGATGCATTTGTAGGGCCTTAACCGACGACTGCGATGACGGCGCGTCGGAGTCACCTGGGAGTTGGCTGTTCGACTGTGGAACGAACGGGTGGCCGTTTTTGTTCGGGGAGGGAAAATTCTGTACGAATTGTTGGGTAGGGAAGGTCCCTGTCAGCGGCGAGCGGGAAGGATCGACAGGAGCGATCCGGACGGTGTCGCGCTCATCGAAACGGGAAGGACATCGTCGGATTCGACTGAGTGGTCATGCCTAGCACTGCGCGAGAGAGATACCTCCGCACCGGTCGATGGAGCCGGTACGCCGAATAGGCTTGTGACGGTCGCCGCATCGATGCGGATGTCGACCAGACGGCCGACCTCAATCCCATCGCCTTCATACCGAGGCCAAATAACGGTGAGGCTGTCGTCCGCCTTGCCCATCCATTGCCGATTGTCCTCGGACGAACGTTTACTCTCGCCTTCCACCATAACCTGAACGGTCTGCCCGATCCTGGTCTGGTTCAGCGACAGCGCAATGTTCTTCTGCATCGCCACCAGGCGCGCGACGCGGTCGCCCTTGACCGCCTCGGGCACATCGTCGGGGAATTTGCGCGCGGCGATCGTATTTTTCCGCTCCGAATATTTGAAGATGTATGCGGCATGAAACCGCAGCCGCTCGATCAACCGGTACGTGTCGCGATACTGCTCATCGGTTTCGCCGGGGAAGCCGCAAATCACGTCCGTCGTAAGCGCAATGTCCGGATGCATCGCGCGAATCCGTTCGACCAATGCGACGAATTCCGCGGCCGTGTAACTTCGGCCCATGCGATCCAGCACCTCGTCGTTGCCGGACTGCAGCGGCAAGTGAATGTGTTTGCAGATATGCGGGTGCGTCGCAATCGCGTCCAACAAGGCCGGGGGAAAATCCTTCGGGTGCGGCGACGTAAACCGTACGCGTTCGATACCCGGTACGTCGGCAACCGCGCGGATCAGCCGCGCAAAGTCCCAATCACCGTACCGGTAGGAATTGACGTTTTGCCCAAGTAGCGACACCTGGCGGTAGCCCTGCTGCGCCAACAGGCGCGCTTCGCGAATGATTCCCTCGGGGTCGCGCGAGCGTTCGCGTCCGCGTGTGTAAGGGACGACGCAGAACGTGCAGAAGTTGTCGCAGCCACGCATGATCGCGATCCAGGCGTTTACGCCCGGCTCGCGAACCGGCAGGATGTCGTCGTAGGTTTCCTCTTCCGACAGGTCGACGGCTTGCGCCTGAGCACGCGGCAGCGTTGCGCCTTGTTCGAGCGCCGCCGACAGCAGGCTCGGCAAATGCCGGTAGCCGTCCGGACCAGCCAACACGTCGACGATCGGCGCCTCGTTCAGCAGCTCCGCCTTGAGGTTTTGCGCCATACAACCGAGCACACCCACCACAAGACCTCGCCGCTTTTTGATCGCGCGAAGTTCGTCGAGTTGGCCGTAGACCCGTTCGTGTGCATGTTCGCGGATCGCGCAGGTATTCATCAGCACAACGTCCGCCCGATCGCGCTCGGTCACAAATTCGAATCCGTCGTTCGTGAGCAAGCGCTTCACCAGCTCGCTGTCGTACTCGTTCATCTGACAGCCGAACGTTTCCAGATGGACCGTCGGTTTCGGTCGCGACGAGGGCGGAACGTCTGCGGTGAGGTTCGTCGTCATATCGCCAACACCGGCAATTCCCGCGACAACGCCAGTGGGCGTGGAGCAGCCGCAACGG
Source organism: Nitrospiraceae bacterium (assembly GCA_046351095.1). Taxonomy (GTDB): domain Bacteria; phylum Nitrospirota; class Nitrospiria; order Nitrospirales; family Nitrospiraceae; genus BQWY01. Next base: position 708,602 of record JAXLZC010000001.1, on the reverse strand, counting down.
AAGGGGAAATAGAAACAGGAACGGCGGCGTCTGTGACAACCTCGCCGAACGCCAATGGCCCCGCTGCGGCAGTGATACGAACGCATGCGAGCTGATGGGCCTCAGCCTGTTCGGCAGGGACAGCGACATGGGCGAAATGGTCGCTCGTACCCATCCGCATACCCCGCTCGACACGCTTTTCGAATAGTACCATCTGCTGTGTGCCGACGAGGTTGTGGTGAAAGGCGGCGGCGCGTGTCGCCGAGTCCGCGACAAGTGCCTTGCGGCGTGCGGCGATGACCGAATCGGTAATTGATCCTGCCATACGGGCCGCTGCCGTACCGGGCCGCGCGGAGAAACTGAAGACGTGAAAATAACTCATCGGAAGGTGACTCAAGAGCAACCGCGTGTCGGCAAAATCCTGCTCGGTTTCACCCGGAAAGCCCACCATCACATCGGTGCCGAGTCCGACCTCGGGACAGATCGCCACGGCTCGCTCGATCACACGTCGATAGTCCTGCGCGCCGTAGTGGCGCCGCATGGCGGTCAGGATCCGGTCGGAACCGCTTTGTAGGGGGACGTGCAGGTAGCGACAGAGGCGCGAACCGTTCAGCAGCTCCAGCAGTTCGTCGGTGACCGTCGTCGGTTCGATTGACGAGATGCGAATGCGCGCCGCACCGGGGAGCTGGTCCAAACGACGGATCAACCCGGCGAGGGTGTGCCCCTGCGACTGGTAGCGACCGATGTTCACGCCGGTCAGAACCAATTCACGATGTCCGACGGCTAGCAGGGCTTCCGCCTCACGAAGGACATCGTCGAGCGCTCGACTGCGTTCGGCGCCGCGAGCCGATGGAATCAAACAAAAGCTACAGCGGTCGTTGCACCCGTCCTGAATTTTCAGCAGGGCGCGTGTGGCGTCGGTATAAGCCGTGCCAGGAAGGGAAAATTCCGTACGGTCGATTGCTCTGGAGTATCGGACCTCGGCCGTTTCGCGCTTGTGCAAATCGTGCGCAAGCGGGAGCAGGTCGGGGAGACGCATTTTCTGATCGGTGCCGACCAGGAGGTCGATCCCTGGAATCGTCCGCAACGTCTCCACACCCGTCTGCGCATAACAGCCGGTCACCGCCACAAACGTATCGGGCGAACGACGTAAGGCGCGCCGCACGGCATACCGACAATCTTTTTCCGCCTGTTCGGTCACCGAGCAGGTATTCAACACAAACAGGTCCGCCGCTTCGTGCTCCGGCACGATCTCATAACCCTTGCGTCGCAATTGGTCGGCGAGCATCGACGTTTCGGCCTGGCTCAGCCGACAGCCAAGTGTGGCGAGCGCCGCCCGAGGACGTGCGGTGCGAGTCTGTTCTGTCTGCGAGGTCTGCATGGCGAACAGGGATTATAGGTGAGCCTGTTTCGTAGGGGCAAGGCGGCGGACGATGCACGTAGGACTGAAGGGGAACGGAAGACACGAGTGTCGGGAGGAACAATCGCGGGCGAGAGCTGTTGGCTACGTCTGATCCGGAATTCCTTCTATCGACTGTTCGAGTGTCGCCGAGTGACTGCCGCCGGCTCTGGCTCTGCGTCCGGACGACGTGGCGACAGTCGGGATTTCGTGTATGCGGTGCGTGAGCGGCGAGTCGAAATCGCCTTTCGATCCGGCCAAGGCCATCGAATGCACACGATTCCGTCCGGCTTTTTTAGCCGCGTACAGTTGTTCGTCCACTCGATGGAGCAGGTCGTTCATACTCCCTGGCCATCCGCTTTCAGCCGTCACTGCACCGATGCTCACCGAAATCGACCGCTTCAGCAGTCCGCCATTGGGGATGGCGGCCAGGGTGCTCCGGAGGTCTTCGGCGAACGTGCGCGCTCCGCTGTGGCCCATGCCGGGCAACAGTAGCGCAAACTCTTCTCCACCGAGTCGCGCGACGATGTCGCCGGCGCGTCTGGCGAACGGTGCCAATGTGCGCGCGACGGCTCGCAAGCAGCGATCGCCGGCCGGATGTCCAAAAGCATCGTTGTAAGATTTAAACTGATCGATGTCGACCATCAGCAGGCTGATCGGCTGGACTCCTCGGCGCCACCGTCGCCACTCGTCCTTCAGCACCTGCTCGAACCGTCGACGATTGGCGATGCCGCAGAGCGGGTCGGCCAGAGCCAAGCGCGACGCACGCTCCTCCGCAAGTTTTCGTGCGCTCACGTTGACGTGCGAGACGACGAACAAGCCCTCAAAGCGGCAGACCGCCGTCGCGCGCATGATGAACCACCGGCGATGCCGCGGCGCATGGCAGGGATATTCCAATTCGAATTCCGACGTCGTGCCGTTGAAGAGCAATTCAAAGCGATGGGCGATATCCTCGGCGAGTTGATCGCCCGCTATGCCGGCGCGGCGACAGGTGTCGAGGTAATTGTCGCCGACCCATTCATGGTTGGCCGCCATTCCATTGCTACAGCCGAACTGTTTCCAGGCGTGATTGACGTAGACAATGGTCCCGGTTCGATCGAGGACGGCGATCTGATCCACGAGGGAGTCGAGCAGTGCTTTCAAGAACGGCAACTGTCGCGTCATGCGAGCCCTCTGGACGTGATGAGCGCTACAGCAGGTGCGCTTTCCGCCGTCTTCCACCCAGGACGATACCGAGATAGGAGATCTGTGCCAGAGGGATGCCGGATATCTGGCAGTCTTTTGTCCTTGTAGCATATAATGCGCAACCCACCAATTGAATGAAGGAATTGCGTAGGACCATCGTCGAGGGACCGTACTACCAGCGGTAAGCGCCAACGGGTAGGACGTCGGTGCAAGAGCAGCCTGAGGGAACCCTGATCTAGGGTTGATTGCCTCTAGATGAAAACGCGCATTCGTCTGATTTTTTCCGGGAGTCTGCATGAGTACCCCTGCTGATCCCACATCGATATCCGGCAGTCAGTACGGCCAGTCCAACCCCGGCCATCGGCTCGACAAACAGTTTCCTCCTCCGGATTGTCCCGCACCTCCTCCCTGCGCGGAAACGCAGACGGCCGCAGCGACACGTATCGTGGCCATCGACGCATCGGCGGACGAACTCGACGCCCTGGAGCGGTTTTTTGCGGCGCTGCCTGCGCAATCGGGCGCCGCGTTCGTCGTCATCCAGCAGTGCAGTCCGGACGATCCGAGTCATGTGCAGCAGTTGCTGTCGCGGCATACGGAGATGCCGATCTGCTTTGCGAAGCACGGCGAATTGTTGCTCCCGGACCGCTGCTATCTTATTTCCCCGGACACACACCTGACGCAGGGCGCGACTCGACTGGTCGTGGATACGCGTTCGGATGCCACGCCGCATCAACCCAGCGACCATTTTTTTTACAGCCTGTCGTCGTATGGGAATCGTGCTGCCGTCGTGGTGCTGACGGGAACCGGTTCGGACGGCAGTCGTGGCGTAGAGGCTGTGGTGCAGGCGGGGGGAGTGATCTTCGTGCACGATCTCGGCGTAGCGGAATTCTCCGGTAAGCCGAGCAGCGCGCTCGAGGCAGTGCGCGCCGATCTCGTGGGCGATCCCGGCACCCTGGCACTCGGCGTCTATTGGTGGGCGCGGCAGGATGTCGAATTGCAGAAGCGGGGACAGTCGGGGAAGCGCTGCGCCTATGAACTCATTCTGGAGCAACTGACCGTTGTGTCGGGGATCGACTGTCGCCTCTACAAACAGGGGACGATGGTAGATCGCCTCGAACGACGCATGGCGCGCTGCGGCCTCACGGACTTTTCTGAGTACCTGACGAGGCTTTCCAGCAACAACGGCGAACTGCAGGCGTTGCTTGACGATCTTCGGATCGACGTCACGTCGTTCTTTCGCGATCGGCAGGTCTTTGAACGTCTGCGGTCCGAGACGATTCCGAAGATCGTCGCCAAACGGATACAGGAACCGGAGATTCGCTTCTGGGTGCCCGGCTGTGCGAGGGGAGAAGAAACCTACAGTGTCGCGATGCTGCTGCATGAGGCAGCGACGACACAAGGTTATGCGGGACGGCTGCGGGTCTTCGCCACCGACGCGCAACTGGCGGCTTTGGAGACGGCTGCGAGCGGTCACTACCCACTCGAAGCTATGGCCGCCATTCCCCAAGACCTGTTCGATCGGTATGTCACCCGCATGGCTGCGACGAACGGGCGGATGGCGGCCGAGTTGCGAAAGATCGTCGTCTTTGCGCCGCACAATCTGTTGACCGATCCGGCCTTTACGCGAGTCGATTTCATCAGCTGCCGCAATCTGCTGAGCTACCTCGACACCAAAGTGCAGGACGACACCGTCGAGACGTTCCTCCATGCGTTGAATGCCGACGGGATTTTACTGTTGGGCTCCAGCGAAGGCGTGAGCACGTACTCCGACGAGTTTTCCGTCGTGGATGCGCAACTGACGCTCTTCCGAAAATTACGGAATCACGCCACACCCACGAAACGTCATCAATCCTATATACGGAAGGATACGGGTGCGTCGGGTTTCGGTCGGGGATCTGCAGCACCGCCCGAGGCGGTCGAACTGGATCAGCGGCTCTTATCGGTCTGTGACCTGATTGCCGCGCAATTGGGTGTGTCGGGGATCTTGCTCGACGAGCAGGCGCGGTTGGTCCACGTGTTCGGGGACGCTTCGTGGGTACGCACGATTCCCAGCGACCGACAGACGGAAGACGGCATCGCGCTGTTGCCCGATGCCTTGCACGCCTCAGCGCGTACCCTGTTGCGTCGTACGTTGCTGGCGAAACAGCCCTGTCACTCGGAGCCGATCGAAGTGCGTAGCGGGACGGACAGCGTCCGGTGGACGTTGACCGCCACGCCGTACGTCACACAGGCGTCGGGTACGTATACGCTCCTATCCGCTCAGGCGGAAACCCAACCGATCGTGGCGGCAGCACCGAGCATCGCTTTACCGGTCGAGACCGAGGAATGTCACACAGCGCGTATCACGGAGCTGGAACGCGAAGTCGTCTCGCTGCGCGAAAAGCTCCAGGCGACCGTCGGCGAGTTGCAGGCGACGAAAGAGGGACTGGAGTCGATTAACAAGGAGCTACGGTCGAGCAATAAGGAACTGCTGTCGAGTAACAGGGAGCTGCAGTCGGCGAACGAGGAGCTTCACACGGCCAATACCGCGTTACAGTCGACCAACGAGAAACTCCATACGATCAATTCGGAGTACGACCACAAAAACCGCGCGTTGGCCGATGTGATCCGCGACCACGACAACCTGTTGCAAAATGCGGAAGTCGGCATCCTCTTCATCGACAAGGACGGCCGTATTCGTCGCTTTAATTCAGCGGCGACACGGCTGTTCCGCCTCATCCCGCGCGACGTCGGCCGCAGCCTCCGCGACATCACCTCCGAGCTTCCCGACATCGATAATTTTTTCGAGGCCATCGCCCAGGTATTGGCGGACGGGCAGCAGCAGGAGCGGACGGTCGGTCTGCCGAGCGGCACCTCGCACCTCTTACGCTTGACGCCCTATCGGATGGACGATCGCTCGCCGGACGGTGTGCTGATTACGGCCACGGACATCACGCGCCGACGGCAATTGGAGGAACAGATCCGACACGGCCAACGGTTGGACGCCATCGGACGAGTGGCCGGAGGGGTCGCGCACGATTTCAACAACCTCCTCTGCAGCATTCAAGGCTACGCACAGCTGTTGGAGGAGGGCACGAAGGACAACCAGCAACGCGAGTTCTTGAAAGCGATTCAAGAGGCGACGTCGCAAGCGGCGGCGCTGACGGCGAACCTGCAGGCGTTTAAGCGAAGGGCAAAGGGCGAATCCAAGCCGGTAGACGTGCATGCGTTGATTCGCGCCGCAGCCAATCTGACCTCGACGAATCTCCATCCAGGAATCCGGCTGGATGTGGCCCTCCATGCCCAGCAGTCGGTCGTGGTGGGCGACGGGGCGCAGCTACAGGCGATGGTGCTCAATCTTATGATCAACGCCAAGGACGCGATGCCCGATGGGGGGCTCATCACGGTCGGGACATCAAACGTCACGCTCGACGAGCCGGCCGGGAGTCTCTTGCGCCCTCCCGTCTCCGCAGGCAACTACCTCCTGATCACGATCGCGGACCAGGGCAGGGGCATTCCTCGAGAGCGCCAGGAGCACCTGTTCGAACCGGTGTATATCGCCAAGGGAGACATGGGGCATGGTGTCGGTCTGCCCGCGGTCTATGGAAACGTCAGTGAACATCGCGGCGGCATCCGTTTGGTAACGAGCGACAAGGGCACCACGTTTTACGTGTATGTGCCGCTCACAAAGGTATCAGCCGCAGGCCCGAGTACTGTGGAACGTCGCGAGCCGTCGACTCGTGGAACTGGCACCGTCCTGCTCGCGGACGATCAGCCGACGATTCGCGACCTTGTCGCCGATTTCTTGAGCGGGCTCGGCTACAGCGTCACGATCGCGGACAAGGGGCCGCGTGCACTTGCGGAATATGCGAAGGAACATCGGTTCGATTCTGTCCGTCGAATCGATCTGCATGCGCCTGTGCCTGGTGCGATCCAACCCACCGCGACGGTACGGTAAGTACAGACGCTGCGTGGCCATCACGCTCCAGGTGCAAACAGGATATTCCACCTCGCATTCGAATACCGCCAGTGAATCGCAATTCGAACTGCCGAAAGATCCTGCCGGCAAGTTGATCGCCTATACTCCCGAACGGCGATAGCTGTCGAGGTACAGGTCGCCGCCCCACTCATGGTCTGATCCCGTCCCATTGCTGCAGGTGGCCTTCCGCAGGATGCTCAGCGAGGACGATAGTCCCTATTCGGCGAGGCTGGCGATGTGAGCCGCAAGGGGAGTGAGCATTGCGTCCAAGAACGGCAACTGTCGTCCATGCGAGATTCCACCGCTCCGCAATCAGCAGATTGCGTATGCGCCAATACGTTTCCGACTACTACGCTCTTTTACCGGATAAAAAACACTGTGTGCATGACTGATGGCCCCGGACTACGGCCCTTCAGTCTCCTCCTCCCATGCCTCGTTACATGCCTACCCAGACTGATGTACGTGCGTAGACCTATCGGAGTCGTCAGCGGAGAACCGGCTCTGGTCGCCGCTTTTCGTCTATCGACCCAAAAGGCAGCCATAGGTTCTTTACTCCAGGGCCGATTAGCTCTAGGGTGAAACGCGCATCAGCAATGGGGGCTGAAATGCTCTTGTTTTGTGCGCAAGGTGAGTGCTAAGAATCCAACATCTCAACCACAGACTCAGTTGCTGCTTCCGCTGCGCCGGGACTCCATTCTACAGAGCGAAGACGATCTACTCTGCATGCTGAAACCCTTCCCGGCTCCGCGAGGTGACTCACAATTTTTCTAGGGAGACTGCGTGACTAACCCTGCTGATCCCACATTGCTACCTGAGAATCAGTTCGGGATTGCCGGCCACAGTCACCTACTCGACGAACAATTTCCCCCTCCGGATCTTCCCCAATCGCCGTCCGCCCCTCCCCCGGACTCTCAAGCCGCAACCAGGATCGTCGCCATCGGCGCTTCCGCCGGCGGACTTGCGGCGCTTGAGCGATTTTTTACCGCCTTGCCGCCGCAGCCCGGCGCGGCCTTCGTCGTCATCCAACATCTCAGCCCGGACTATCCAAGCCACATGCAGGAATTGTTGTCGCGCCACACGGACATGCCGATCCGGCTTGCGCAGCACGGGGAGTTGTTGCTGGCCGATCGCTGTTATCTCATTCCGCCCGGCAAACAACTGACGCAGGAAGCGAATCGGCTGGTCGTCGAAGCGCGGTCTGATGTGCCGCTGCATCAACCGATCGACCATTTTTTCAGAAGCGTGTCGTCCTACGGCCATCGCGCTGCGGTCGTTGTGCTGACGGGAACCGGCTCCGACGGCAGCCGTGGTGTGCAAGCCGTCGCCCAGGCGGGTGGAGCGGTGTTCGTCCAAGATCCCGGCGAAGCGGAATTCCCCGGCATGCCGAGCAGCACCCTCGATGCGGTGCGCGCCGATCTCGTGGGCGATCCCGGCACCTTGGCGCTCGGCGTCTATTGGTGGGCGCGGCAGGCGGTGGGGACACGCACGCAGGGCCAGACGGAAAAACTGTCTTCGTATCAAACGATTCTCGAACACTTGAATGTCGTGTCCGGGATCGACTTTCGCCTCTATAAACAGGGGACGATTTTACGCCGCCTCGAACGACGGATGGCGCGCTGCAGCGTCACGGATCTTCCGGATTACCTGACGATTCTCTCCAGCAATAAAGAAGAACTGCAGACGTTGCTTGACGACCTGCTGATCGGCGTCACGTCGTTTTTCCGCGATCAACGGGTCTTTGAACATCTGCGGGCCGAGACGATTCCAGAGATCGTCGCCAAACGCATCCTCGATCCGGAAATTCGCCTCTGGGTGCCCGGCTGTGCCACGGGGGAAGAAACCTATAGCCTGGCCATGCTGCTGCACGAGGCCGCAACGGCGCAGCGCTATACGGGTCGGCTTCGTGTCTTCGCTACGGACGTACACCGAGCGGCATTAGACACGGCCGGCAGCGGCCACTACTCGTTGGAAGAAATGGCCGCCATTCCGCAGGACCTGTTCGATCGGTATGTCGCTCGCACGTCCGCGACGAGCGGACGGATGGCCGCCGAATTACGAAAGATCGTCGTGTTTGCGCCGCACAATATTCTGGCCGATCCCGCCTTTACCCGGGTCGATTTCGTCAGCTGTCGAAATCTCCTGATCTATTTCGACACCAGGGCTCAGGAAGACGCCTTAGGGACGTTCCTGCATGCGTTGAATACCGACGGGATTTTACTACTGGGGTCCAGCGAAGGCTTGGGCGCCTATCACGAGGAGTTTTCCGTGGTGGACGCTCGCCTGAAACTCTTCTGTAAATTGCGAAGTCCTATGAAACCGGTGAAACGCGCACAACTCTACGTCCGGAAGGACAGCTTTCCGCAGGTGCCGGGGCGACGGTTCGCGTCGCGGACGGAGGCGGCCGAACCGGACCAGCGGCTTCTGTCCGTCTACGACGTCATCGCCACGCAACTGGGCGTGACAGGCATCCTCCTGGACGAACAGTCTCGGCTTGTCCATGTGTTCGGCGAAGCGTCGCGCCTGCTGACGATCCGGGCCGGTCGACAAACGGAAGACGGCATCGGGTTGCTGCCGGATGCGTTCCATGCGCCGGCACGGACCCTGCTACGGCGCGCGTTGCTGGCGAAACAACCGTGCCACGCCGATCCCATCGAGGTCGGCGACGGAGCGACGCAGTCCCGCTGGACGCTGACGGCCACACCGTACATCACGAAGGCGTCTGGGACGTACATTTTGTTGTCCGCTCAGGCGGAAACCGAGCGGACGCCACAGGCGACACCGCTCAGTGTCCTGCCGGTCGACTTGGAGGAATGTTACAAGACGCGCATTTCGGAGTTGGAGCGCGAGGTCGTCTCGATCCGTGAGAATCTGCAAGCGACCGTCGACGAATTGCAAACGACGAACGAGGAGCTGCAATCGAGCAACGAGGAACTCCAATCGGCGAATGAGGAGCTACAGTCGGCCAACGAAGAGTTGCAGTCGGTCAACGAAGAACTCCATACGGTCAATTCGGAGTACGATCAAAAAAACCGCTTGCTTGCCGACTTGATTCGCGATCACGACAACCTCCTGCAGAACACGGAAGTCGGCATCATCTTCATCGACAACGAAATTCGTATCCGTCGATTCAATTCGGCGGCGACGCGCCTGTTTCGACTCATCCCGCGCGACGTCGGCCGCAGCCTCCGCGACATCACCTCGGAGATTCCCGACATCAACAATTTTTTCGAGGCTATCACGCAGGTCTTGGCGGGAGGGCAACAGCAAGAACGAACGGTCGATTTGCCCAACGGGACATCGCATTTGTTGCGGCTGACGCCCTATCGAATGGATAGCCGTGCGCCGGAAGGGGCGTTGATCACGGCGACCGATATCACACGTCGGCGACAGTTAGAGGACCAGGTCCGGCACGGCCAACGGTTGGAAGCCATCGGGCGCTTGGCGGGTGGAGTCGCCCACGATTTCAACAATCTCCTCTGCGGCATTCAAGGGTATGCGCAGTTGCTGGAGGAGCGCACGACGAACGACGATCAGCTCAAGCCGTTACACGCCATTCAGGAAGCGGCGTCGCAGGCGGCGGCGCTGACGGCGAATCTGCTGGCATTCGGACGGAAGGCAAAGGTGGAATCCAAGCCGATGGACGTGCATCCGTTGATTCGTTCCGCCGTCAATCTAGCGTCGACGAATCTCCATCCGCGGATTTGCTTGGAACTGGCGCTCCATGCCCAGCGTTCCGTGGTCGTGGGCGACGGCGCGCAACTGCAGGCGATGGTGTTGAACCTCGTCATCAATGCAAAGGACTCCATGCCGAACGGCGGCACGATCGCAGTCGGCACGTCGAATGTGACGCTCGACGAGCGGGCCGGCGGGGGCCTCCGGCCTTCGGTCTCCGCGGGCGACTATCTCCTGATCACGGTCGCCGACCAGGGAGGGGGGATTGCGCCCGAATACCTCGACCATCTGTTCGAGCCGTTTTTTACGACCAAAGGCGAAATGGGACATGGGCTCGGCCTGCCGGCGGTATACGGCAATGTCAGCGAACATGGTGGAGGCATCCGTCTGACGACGAGCGACAAGGGCACCACGTTTTCCGTCTACTTACCGCTTGCGAATGCGACCGCGACGACTTCGAATATTTTCGGCCGTCGCGAGCCGTCCACCCGCGGCACGGGGACCGTGCTGGTCGTGGACGATCAGCCGGCCATTCGCGAACTCGTTGCGGATTTTTTGAGCGGGCTCGGATACAGCGTCACGATCGCGGACAACGGGCATCGCGCGCTTGCGGAATATACGAAGTCGTCGCGGTTCGACTTGGTCATTCTCGATGTGACGATGCCCGGTATGAATGGGGCGGAAGTGTTTCGTGTCATTCGGCAGATGGATCCGGATGCGCGTGTGCTCCTGAGCTCCGGACAAACGTTCGGGCAGGTCGACGAACAGTTGTTCCAGGAAGGGCTCTGCGCCTTCGTGCAGAAACCGTTCGACCTGACGGATCTTTCCAATCTCGTGGCGAAACACATCCGGAGGGATACGCCTCAAGGCTTGGCGTTTGAACGCACGACGTGACCGATGGGTACGTTGTAGCGGAGACGCTTCCCGGGAGGACCGGCGAGCCTAGGCGTTGAGCCGAGGTTCCGTTTGATTGTGCGGTGCGGTCGTGCCGCTCTCATGCGCTGTGGAGCGAGCGGTGCCGAGCAAACGATTCATCGAATCCATGCAGGTCGGGCAGAGCGTGCAGAACACGGGGAAGGGCCCCACGCCGACTTCGAATCCATCCATCACCGCGTCCTGAATCCCCTTCCAGGTGCCGTCCGAATAAATCGACATACATTGGCTGCACCAGGGTTTCGTGTGTCCCGTTTGCTCGTCGAAAAACGCGTAGCGGATGGTTGCCGAATTCCGCGCCGCAGTGAAGAGCGTACGGTGCGTGCACCGAAATCCTGTTTCCGTCGGATCGATTTGCATGTCCATGTGCCGGATGCGATCAGGGGCGTCGCAGCGATAGGGCAGATGCAGACGTTGGGTGTGTGTCGCGACCCAGGTGTAGAGTTGGCGGAAAAATGCGCGGGGCGCTTTGCCTGCGATGTGCGCCAGCAGATTTGTGCCGCAGAGTTCGCGGCCGAAACAATGGTCCGCGCCGAAACTGTCGGCCCGGAGATCCCATGCGCGATCGACGTTCGTGACGGTGAGATCCCGATCCAGTTCGATCGTAATCGCCGAGGCATCGCGAAGATCGATCTCGTTTTTTCCCATACCGTATTCTAGTAGTTTTTCGCTATTCAGGTCAATTGCGGAGGCTCGTGATCTATTATGACTTGCGTCTGGATTCGACGTTGACCGTGCGTTGACAGTGTGCCGCCCAGCCGATAGAGTGCCGAAAGGCGAATGTGTTCTCATCGGGACGTCTGGAGGTGCTGTGCCAAGGTCCTTTGCACTTGTTGTCGGTCTGCTGTTAGCGGCCTGTGTCGTCTCCGATGTCGTGCCTGCGCAAGCCGGTGGTTCAGCAGCGCGGACGGTCGCGGATGATGCGAGCCGCACACCTGCGCCCGAACGACTGGACCGCCTCCCGATCGAACCGGAATACGATGCGCGGATCGACGAACTCTACGATCACGAGGCGCGACTCTTTATTCTGCTGTATTCGCTGAAAGGCAACGGCGTGGTGGACTACATCACCGGTCGGCCGGTCCTCGAATATAGCCGTTCGAACTTCGGCAATCCTGTCTACTACACCGACCAGCATCCGCTGTTTTACTGGTGGAACCACACCATGTGGAACGACCCCGAGATGGACGGCGTCAACGGCAACGAACGTGTGTACCAAGAGAACGTCGAGTTCGACCTCTCGCGGTATAAACCCTGCCTCTTTAACGGCCAACCCTGTTAAGTCTCGCAATCCGGTTCTCTTCATCGCGCATTCGCAACCACCGGCGGCTCCGCCCTGTTCGAAGCGCGCATTCGCGTGCCGCCTGTCGACGACTATGTTAGAAGGGAAGGGGATCGTCGACGGGACCCGAAGAATCCCGTACGGCTGAATCCCGTTCCCGCGCATCGCACATCTCCGCGTCCTGCACGACACAATTCGACCGCCATCACATGCTGGGTTTCCTCGCCAATCGCCGCGTCGCCGTTATGCTTCCGCTGGGGTTTGCGTCCGGCCTCCCGCTGGCGTTGACCAGCGGCACGTTGCAGGCCTGGCTGACCGTCGCCCAGATCGATCCGAAAACGATCGGCACGTTCACGCTGATCGGCTTGCCGTACACGTTGAAATTTCTGTGGGCGCCCCTCATGGACCGCTTCGTGCCGCCGTGGCTCGGCCGGCGACGCGGCTGGATGGTCGCCACACAACTGAGTTTGATCCTAGCTGTGCTCTGGATGGCCATGATCAATCCGGCGCAGGCGCCGTGGTTATTGGGCGCGGTCGCGGTGACGGTGGCGTTTCTGTCGGCGTCGCAGGACATCGTCTTCGACGCCTATCGTACGGATACGTTACGGCCGGCAGAGCGGGGATTCGGCGCCGCGCTCTGGGTAAACGGTTATCGCCTCGCCATGATCGTATCGGCCGTGGTGGCGCTGCTGTTGGCCGATCTCATCGGCTGGCCTGCCACCTATGCCTCGATGGCCCTGTTGATGACGGTCGGCTTGATCGGTATTTGGCTTGCGCCGGAACCTGAACAGATCTCGCACGGCCCAGCCTCGATGCAGGAAGCGGTCATCGGCCCGTTGGCAGAGTTTTTTGCGCGACCTGCCGGCCTGTGGCTGCTGTTGTTGGTGGCGCTGTATAAAATCGGCGATGCTTTTGCCGGGTCGCTCCAGTCGCTGTTCTTGATTCGCGGTTTGGGTTTTTCCGCCACCGATGTCGGGTACATGAAGGGCATCGGCATCGCGCTGACGTTACTCGGCGCGCTGCTCGGCGGCATCGGTATGGCCAAGCTGGGGCTTTATCGCGCGCTGTTGGTCTTCGGCCTCTGTCAGGCCCTCTCCAATCTAGGATTCATGTGGCTCGCCGCCGCCGGGAAAGACTACACGCTGCTCACGGTGACGATCGGGGTAGAAAACCTGACTGGGGGAATGGGCACCGCGGCGTTTGTGGCGTTGGTGATGGCGCTCTGCCACACCAAATATACGGCGACGCAGTTTGCGTTGTTGTCCTCGGTGGAGGCCTTAGGGCGTGTATTGCTGGGACGGCCGTCCGCCGAATTGGTCGAGTGGCTCGGCTGGGGCACGTACTTTTTTGTGACGTTCCTGGCGGCGATCCCTGGGCTGCTGTTGGTCCGTTGGTTACGGGCGCCGATCGCCGAGGCCGACCGTGGACCGAAGATCGTCTCGTCCGATGTCGGCGACCTGGGCTAACGGCCACGCATGCGACCCGCCTAGCGAATTCTTCGCTGCAGATAGAGTACGTAAGCCATCAGGGTGGGGAGCGGCGCGAGCACGAACGGCACCACCCAGAGCCACACGTTGTGACCGCGCATCCGCGCCTGATCGATCATCCACACAAAGACCCACACGATCAACCCGATATAGTTCAGTGCAATCCACTGCGTCGTGTGGCTCTTGAGCCCGCTGGCGTTTTCGCCGACCCCACGCACAAAAAACACCACGTCGAGCAACACAAAGAGCACCAACAACACGCCGACCAGTTTTTTACTCCAGACGTACATCCTCGACTCCTCGCGCCGTCACATTCGCTACATACTTATTCTCGGGTAGGGCTCCGATAGGACCTCGCTCCTACGTGTTTTCCTGTTGAACGTCGGCCGGTAGGCTACTGAGCGGGCTTCGGCAAGTCAAACGGGTGAGATTTTTCGCCTCAAAGACACTTTCTCTGGTTCGTGTTCGGCGTCCTACGCCGCGCATTCAGAGAGATCGCCTGCATTCGGCCCTAGGCTGCAGTCCTTTTCGTGCCCTAGTCACACAAAAAGTACGAGCGATAGGACCTCCGTCTCCGGACGTTGCGCATGGTTTTGGCGCACTCACACTGTGGACAATCGAGGGGAAATCTCGCCCTCCGCCGCATCAGGAGCGGGCTTCCTACTATCCACAGGCTATCCCGCTAATACACAGCAGATCCACAAGACTTTGTGTTGACACGGCTGCGGCATCGCTATATATAGACACGCCGCTTGGAGATCCCATCCCTGTGCATCGCGTCACGTCGGCGGAAACGGGGTCAACGGCAACAGAGTCGCAACACATCTCAACTCATCTCTCAACCGACCGCACCCACCGGGTCACCTCGAAGGAGGACAGACGTGAGAATCGAACGTCGTTTCACGAAACGTGGCGAAGGGCCGTACGCACACATCTCATTCGTGAGCCGCTCCTCCGAGATCCGCAACCCGGATGGCTCGGTCGTCTTTAAGGTCGACAACATCCAGATTCCGGAAACCTGGACGCAGCTGGCGATCGACATCCTGGCGCAGAAGTATTTCCGCAAGGCCGGCGTGCCCCAAGTCGACGAAGCCGGTGCCCCCGTCCTCAACGCCGACGGGACGCAGAAACTCGGTCCGGAGCGCGACGCCCGCCAGGTCTTCGAACGGCTGGCAGGCTGTTGGACCCATTGGGGCCATGAGTACCAATATTTTAAGACCGAGGAAGACGCGACGGCGTTCCACGACGAGCTCTGCTACATGCTCGCCGCGCAAATGGCCGCGCCGAATTCCCCGCAGTGGTTCAACACGGGCTTACACTACGCCTACAAACTGTCCGGACCGGCCCAGGGCCACTATTACGTCGATCCGCAGAAGCGCGAAGTCGTCAAGGCCACCAACGCGTTCGAGCACCCGCAACCCCATGCCTGCTTCATCCAATCCGTCGACGACGACTTGGTGAACGAAAACGGCATCATGGACCTCTGGGTGCGCGAGGCACGGCTGTTTAAATACGGCTCCGGCACCGGCACGAACTTCTCGCGGCTGCGCGGCGACGCGGAACCGCTTTCGGGCGGCGGCAAGTCCTCCGGCCTCATGTCGTTCCTCAAGATCGGCGACCGTGCGGCGGGCGCCATCAAGTCGGGCGGCACGACGCGGCGCGCCGCGAAGATGGTCTGTTTGGACCTCGACCATCCGGACATCGAAGAATTCATCGACTGGAAGGTGATGGAGGAGCAGAAGGTCGCCGCGATGGTCTCCGGGTCGAAGACCTGCGCCGAGCGCCTGAACTCCGTGCTGAAGGCCTGCCATCTGGTGACGCAGGGCGGGCAGACCCGTGTGGAAACCGATCCGCTCGCGAATCCGCAGTTGAAGACCGCCATGGCCGCCGCGCGCCAGGCGCATGTGCCCGAGGCGTACATCCAGCGGATGTTCTCGTACGCCAAGCAGGGCTACACGCATTTTGCGTTTCACGAATACGACACAAACTGGGACGGCAAGGCCTATCAAACCGTCTCCGGGCAAAATTCGAACAACAGCATCCGCATCCCGAACAGCTTCTTCGAAGCCTTGGAAGTGGACGGCGACTGGCACCTGACGCGTCGCACAGACGGCAAAACGATCAAGACGATCAAGGCGCGACAACTCTGGGATCAAATCGCCTGGGCCGCCTGGATCTGCGCCGATCCGGGGACGCAGTACGACACGACGATCAACGAGTGGCATACCTGCCCGACGGACGGCCGCATCAACGCGTCCAATCCCTGCTCGGAATATATGTTCTTGGACGACACGGCCTGCAACCTGGCTTCGTTGAACCTCGCCACGTTCTTCAACGAGTCGGGCGAGTTCGACCTGGAGAGCTTCCGCCATGCGGTGCGCCTCTGGACCGTCGTGCTCGAAATCAGCGTGCTGATGGCGTCGTTCCCGAGCCGCGCGATTGCGGAAAAAAGTTACGAGTTCCGCACATTGGGCTTGGGCTACGCTAATCTCGGCAGCGTCTTGATGCGGCAGGGGATTCCCTACGACTCGCCTCAAGCCCTGTCGCTCTGCGGTGCGATCACCGCCATCATGACCGGCGAATCGTACGCCACCTCGGCCGAAATGGCCGCGGGCCTCGGGCCCTTCCCGGGGTATGCGCGGAATCGCGAGTCCATGTTGCGCGTGATCCGCAACCATCGCCGCGCAGCCTATAACGTGCCGGTGGAAGAATACGAAGGCCTCTCGGTACCGCCGATGGGCATCCATCCGGAGCACTGTCCGCCGGAGTTGTTGATCGCGGCGCGCCGGGCCTGGGACCGCGCGTTGGAATTAGGCATGGCCTACGGCTACCGTAATGCGCAGGTCTCCGTGATCGCGCCGACCGGCACGATCGGGCTTGTGATGGATTGCGACACGACCGGGATCGAACCGGATTTTGCGCTGGTGAAGTTCAAAAAACTCGCCGGCGGTGGGTATTTCAAGATCATCAACCAAAGCGTGCCGTTGGCGCTGCGTACGCTCGGGTACTCGCCGGCGCAGATCAACGAGATCTCGCTCTACTGCACCGGGCACAAGACGCTGGCCGGCGCGCCGTTCATCAACCACGAGGCGTTGAAGGCGAAGGGCTTCGACCAAGCGGCGTTGGATCGTTTGGAGAGCGGGCTTGCGCAGGCGTTCGACATTCAATTCGCATTCAACAAGTGGACCTTGGGCGAAACCTTCTGCCGCGAACAGTTGAAGTTCACCGACGCGCAGCTGGGCGACGCGAAGTTCCACATGCTGAAAGCGTTCGGGTTCACGCAGGAAGAAATCGTCGCCGCGAACGACTATTGCTGCGGCACGATGACGATCGAAGGCGCCCCGCACCTGCGCTCCGAACACCTGCCGGTGTTCGATTGCGCCAACCGTTGCGGTCGCACGGGCCAGCGCTACATCGCCGTCGACGCGCACATTCGCATGATGGCGGCGGCGCAGCCGTTCATCAGCGGCGCGATCAGCAAGACGATCAACATGCCGGCCGACGCCTCCGTCGAAGACGTGAAGGCGGCCTATCAGTTGTCGTGGCAGTTGATGGTGAAGGCGGTCGCGCTCTACCGCGACGGCTCGAAGCTCAGCCAGCCGCTGAATTCGTCCACCGACACCGGCGAAGCGAGCGAGGTCAAGGCCGACGTGCTTGCGGCGGCCGAAAAGGCGGCGGAGCGTGTGCTGGTCCGATACCGATACCTGGGCAAACGACGCGCGTTACCGGCCCGCCGGAACGGGTATACGCAGAAAGCCGTGGTGGGTGGCCACAAGTTGTATCTCCGTACGGGCGAATACGACGACGGGACGCTCGGCGAAATTTTCCTCGACATGCACAAGGAAGGCGCCGCCTTCCGCAGTTTGATGAACTGTTTCGCCATCGCGATCTCGCTCGGTCTCCAACACGGCGTGCCGCTCGAAGAATACGTCGAAGCCTTCGTGTTCACGCGGTTCGAACCGAACGGCCCGGTGCGCTTGAACGACCGGATCAAGATGTCGACCTCGATCATCGACTACATCTTCCGCGAACTGGCCGTGACGTACCTCGAGCGGTACGACCTGGCGCAAGTCGTCACCGAAGATCTGCGGATGGATTCGATGAAGAAGGACGAGCAGGACTCGGAGTGCGACGAGGAGGAGGCGGATCCCGCCGTCCTCGCAGCCTCCACCTCCGTCCGTCCGGAATATTTCCCGGAGCGGCACGGGATGGTGGCCCGCGCCACGCCGAACGGCAACGGCCACAGCAACGGGAACGGAAACGGCAGCGTGACGCAACGGATGGAAGTCACACGCGCCACACTTACGCTGACGGAGGAAAAATTCGCGCGCCAGCAGGGCTACGAAGGCGACCCCTGTCAGGAATGTAAACGATTCACCATGGTCCGGAACGGGACCTGCTTAAAGTGCATGACATGCGGCGCGACCAGCGGTTGTTCCTAAACGCCTGGCGCACGGTGCACGGAACCGGCGCCTGTATGGGCCATGAGGCCGACATCAGTCCCACGCGGGCAGACTGGCTCGCGCGGGGGTTCTCCTGTGCGCTCTGGGTTGATCCGCCTGGGCAAGTATGGGAGGATTACGTCCACTCGACGGACGAACTCGTCATGGTGCTCGCCGGCACGATCGAATTGGAATTCGACGGACGGCGGTTTCTTCCAACCATCGGCGAAGAAATCCTCATCCCGGCCCATATGCGCCACTCCGTCCGCAACGTCGGCTCGGAGACTGCGCGGTGGCTGTACGGGTACAACCACTCAGCCTCGGAGTAGCGCCTATGCCTGCAGCCACACAGTTGGTCGTCGCCGGTCAGAGTAAGCCGGGATTTCTCGCCCAGGTCGTGTCCGTGTTGGCCGACGCGAAGGTGAACATCAAGGCGTTTTCCGCCCCGGAAGTGAGCGGGAAGGGGAACGTGCGGTTGCTCGTCTCCGATCCGGAGCAGGCCCGTGCGGCGCTGAAGACGGCGAAGATCAAATCGCGCGAAGAATCGGCACTCGTCCTGAGCCTCGAAAATAAACCCGGCGCGTTTTCGGATGTGGCGGACGTGCTGCGGCGGGGACGGATCAACATCAAGTGCGGCTACTGCACGCCCTCCCGGGAAGGTAATCGCGCCATCGTCGTCCTGACAGTGTCGAACATCACCAAAGCGCTGACGCTGCTCCGCGGCCGCTCCCTCGACGAGTTATAACGCAGAACCACTCTTACGATCACGTCCTGCCGCTACCTCATCGTTACCACGCGCCAAAATCCGTCCTGTCATTCATCAATGGGCGGCCGCGTGGCGCTTGCCGCATCGTTTCCTCGTTGCGGGTGACTCAGACCGTACGAAGGAGGCGCACAAATGCAGCAGGCGAGATCATCGGGATGTCGGGAGACAAGTCCTCCGTAAGCACTCGGTCCCCGGTAACAAAAAATATCGGGCGTGGTGACGTCAACCTGAGGTCGACAAACGGACGGTCGTCACGATCCCGGATTCGTTTGTTACTCGGGCGCGTTTCCACGAGTTCGATTAACTGCGAGATGTCGGCGATGACGGATTCTAGGTCGAGGGCACGGGCGGTAAAATATCGGCTGAATCGCGGACGGCGAAGCACTTCCGTCAGTTCTGAGAGGGTTTCTTCGCTGAACACAGCAGTGAGCGTCCCGCGAAGTACGGCATCGACGATAGTTGCGGGAGGGCCACTCGATGCAATCAGCCCAGACACGAAAATATTGGTATCAACGACGACGCGCATGCGCCCGCCGCACTGCAGCAACCGTACGCGAAATTTCAGCAGGGGATGGGGGTGGACTGTCCACCTGTTTGCTCCGGAGCGCACGCAGCGCTTTCGACAGGCGAGTTCGCAGGGCGTGACGTGCCGGGGATTCCAGAATGACGATGTCGGCGCTTCGGTTCACTCGTGCCTGCTTACCCCAGGATTTCACCCTGGCTGCGGGGATCACGAGACCGGCCTTTGTGTAACGGATGGCATTCATACGGCTCCCTCCGATCGTGACGACGCGAAAGTATAACATAGCTGGGCAAGCAGGCCGCGTATTGGGAATTCTGCTCCTTTGCCTTGCGCTCGTGGATTGCTCCGGGTTTGGCTCGCAACGGGTGGTGCATCCGCCTGGGTATCCCCTCGGGTATGTCGAACGCGGCGAGGCCTCCTGGTACGGCCCAGGATTCCACGGCAACAAAACGGCGAACGGCGAGACCTACGACATGCACCAGCTGACGGCGGCGCACAGGACCTTGCCTCTGGGGTCGGTGGCGGTGGTCCGCTCGTTGGCCAACGGTCGTGAGGTCACCGTCCGTATCAATGATCGAGGGCCGTTTGCGCGGGGCCGTATTCTCGACCTGTCGTTAGCCAGCGCGCAGGCCCTTCAGATGGTTGGGACCGGCACGGCAGACATCGAATTGCGCGTGATCGACTACCAGGGGCGGCTGGACCGACTGGCGCCGTTGCGTGTGCAACTTGCGACGTTTTCCGAGGTCTCGAACGCTCATGCGCTGCTGATGCAACTCGAAGTGGATCGGTACCCAGCACGACTTGTCCACAGCCTGGACCATGGTCGGCGTTTGTACCGCGTGCAAGCCGGCTATTTTCATTCGGAAGGGGAGGCGCAGGCGGCGGCACAACGTCTCGGAACGAAGTACTCGGTCGACCCGATTGTGGTCCGGGACGAAACTCCGTAGTGGTTTCCGCAGCCATTTCGGCCATTCGACCAAACGTCGTGACTCTATCCTGTTGAATTCACGTAGTAAATCTCCACAACAGGAAACGGCAATTGTCTTGATGCGTCCTGCGCCCTGTGCTAATGATTAAGGGCCTCGACATTATGCAACCAGCATCAGAACCAGACCCGGCCAGCCCGCAATCCCGCTCGACGCATATGGACATCGCCTCGATCGGCCTGGACCTTCCAGTTCGTTCGCGGAAACGATCGCTTGGTGTGTTGCGCTGATCCCTGGAATCAGGGAGTGAGCTCATGACGGATCTGCTTGTCCTCTTAACCTTGATCCTGTTCTCCGCCGTGATTTCGGCGGCCGAGATCGGCTTTTTTGCCGTCGGCGAGACGCGCCTGCGGGCCTTGGCTGAGGGGGGAAGCAAGCGTGCGGTCCTCGCCCAGCGCCTCCGGCACAATCCGCAGCGCCTGCTGTCGACGATCATGATCGGGGATAACCTGATTAATGCTTTGGTCCCGTCGTACACCACGCTCTTGATTATTCGCCTCTTCGACAACGGCAACAATGCTTTCGGCGGCGGGGTGCATGGCCTGGCGGAAGCCTTGGCGGTGGCGCTTGGCGCCTTGACGTTCGTCCTCATGATTTTCGGCGACGTGGTCCCGAAGACGCTGGCGGCAAAATACGCGGAGCAGGTTGCGCTGGCCATGGCCTATCCGGTCTATTGGATCCAGATCGCGCTGAAGCCGTTGCTGTATATCCTGGAACCGGTCATCGACAAGGCGACGGGCGGCAAGGGCTTAAACGTTCCCTACGTCACGGAAGAAGAACTTCGCATCATGCTCGACGTGGGCAGCAAGTCCGGCATGATCGAAAGCCACGAAGCGCAGATGATCAATCGGGTCTTCCAATTGAACGACCTGACGATCGACCATGCCATGACGCCGCGGCATTTTGTCTTCTCGTTGGACGCCAATTTACGGTTGGACGAAGCGCGGGAACACCTGTTCCGCTCCAAACACTCGCGGATCCCGGTGGTCGAAGGTTCGCTCGATAACGTCGTCGGCATTCTCTATAAGAGCCGCGCGCTGACGGATTTGGCCAAGGGCAATACCCATCTTCGCTTGCGCGACATCGCGCAGCCGCCGCTGTTCGTCCCGATGATGAAGACGGCCGACGAACTGATGAAGCAGTTCCAGCAGGAAAAACGGCACATCGCCATCGTCGTGAACGAGTTCGGCGGGATGGTCGGCGTGGTGACGCTCGAGGATATTCTCGAAGAAGTCGTCGGAGACATTCTCGACGAGACGGACCAGAGCGAAGAACTCATCAAGCGGGTGGGGAAGGATCAGCTCATCGTGCACGGTCGCACCGAGGTGCGCCGCATCAACGAGTTCCTCAAACTCGACCTCGACGAAGAGACCAATACGATCAGCGGGCTCATCCAAGACGAACTCGGTCGTATTCCGACCGTGGGCGAGGAAGTGCAGATGGCGGAGTGCCGTTTAGTGGTGTTGGAAGCCGACCAGAAGTCGATCAAACGTGTGCAGATCGTCAAAGAAGAACGGGTTGCGCCCGTCGTCGAACCGGCCAACATTCCGGCCAACTAACCTGTCGATTCACGGCCGCGCCTCAGCGATACACGTCCAAGGTCGCTCCCTCTCCCTCACGCTTCCGGCGAGTCCGGCGCGCCGACCATCCCTTCGAATGCGTCTTCCGTCAAAATCTTCACGCCGAGGCTCTTAGCTTTTTCGAGTTTCGATCCTGCGTCCGTCCCAGCGACGACATAGTGCGTTTTTTTGCTGACGCTGGATGCCACACGGCCACCGAGCGACTCCACCCGCTGCTGCGCCGCCTCACGTGTCCATCGCGCCAACCCGCCGGTGAAGACAAACGACTGGTCGGCCAACGGCCCTGCCGATTGCGCAGTCCCGACAACCGGACGCCCTTCGATGACAACGCCAGCCGCCAACAGCTTCTGGATGACCTGCTGATTCCCCGGCTCCTGGAAAAACCCTACGATACTGCGGGAAATCTCCGGACCGATTTCGTGTACGGCCAAGAGTTGCTCTTCGGTCGCCGTCATGACGGCATCGAGCGTGCCGAACTGGTTCGCCAGGATCTTCGCCACATGTTGGCCGACTTGCCTGATGCCGAGTCCCATCAAAAAG
The DNA here is from genome assembly GCA_046351095.1 of Nitrospiraceae bacterium. GTDB lineage: Bacteria > Nitrospirota > Nitrospiria > Nitrospirales > Nitrospiraceae > BQWY01. The sequence goes on along the minus strand of JAXLZC010000001.1, from coordinate 685,870 downwards.
CGGTCGAGTGGAATCGTACGGCGCGCGGCGATCGCATCCGTCAGGATCGTGGCGGAGCGGTCGGCAAATCCGTCGAGCGTCAGCAAGTCGGCGTGCGACAGTCGATAGAGATCGGCCAGGTCTTTGACCAAGCCCCGTTCGACCAATTGCGAAACGGTTTTTTCGCCGAGTCCGTCGATATCGACGGCGGATTTCGAGGCAAAGTGCTGGATGCCGCCTTTGATCTGCGCGGGGCAGACGGTCTGGCCCGTGCAGTAGACATAGGCGCCCTCGCGCGCCACGGCGGATCCGCAGACGGGGCAGTGCGACGGCATGGCGAACGCCGCTGCGCGCTCCTCGCCGGGAATCGGCACACGTTCGGCCACGGCGGGAATCACATCGCCGGCCCGCTCGACCTTGACCGTATCGCCGACACGAATGTCTTTGCGCGCCACCTCGTCGGCGTTGTGTAACGTCGCTCGGCTGATCGTCACGCCACCGACCTCCACCGGTCGTAACAACGCGAGCGGCGTCAACGTGCCGGTGCGTCCGACCGACACGGCGATATCCTGCACCTGCGTGAGTTCTTTCCGCGGCGCGAACTTAAAGGCGATGGCCCAGCGTGGGCTGCGCGACTTCATCCCCAGTCGATCCTGCCACTCGCGCCGATTGACCTTCACCACTAAACCGTCGATCTCGAAGGGCAACGCATCGCGTTCGACTTCCATCCGTCGATGGACGTCCAGGACCTCGTCGATCGAGGCGCAGCGCCAGCGATGCGCGGGAATCGGCAACCCCCAGTCGGCCAAGTTATCGAGTTCGGTCGAGTGGTCGGCGGTCGGCTGGCCGGACTGCGCCATGATTTCGTAACAGGTCACGACGAGCGGACGCGATGCGGCGATCCGCGAGTCGAGCTGACGGACGGCGCCGGACGCGGCGTTGCGCGGATTCGCAAAGGGTTCGTCACCCTGCTCCACGATCCGGCGATTCAACGCCTGAAAATCGGGGAGTCGCATATAGACTTCGCCGCGGATCACAAGATGCGCGGGCGGCCGAGCGGAGGCGCGCAGATGCAGCGGCAGCGACCGCATCGTCCGAAGATTCACCGTGACGTCTTCGCCCGTCGTCCCGTCCCCGCGTGTGGCGCCACGGACGAATCGCCCGTCGTCGTACACCAACTCGATCGATAGCCCGTCGAACTTCGGTTCGACCGTATATTCGACCGCTTCCTGCTCCAGCTCGCGCTTCACGCGTGTATCGAAGGCCGACACATCGTCTCGGTCGACGATGGAATCGAGGCTGAGCATCGGCCGTTCGTGTGTGACCTTGGCGAGCGAATCGAGCGGCGGTGCGCCGACACGCTGCGTCGGCGAGTCCGGCGTGACGAGGTCCGGGTGTGCGGCTTCCAATTCCTGAAGTTGACGAAAGATGCGGTCGTATTCGCCGTCGGAAATCTGCGGATTGTCTTTGACGTAGTAGAGATAATCGTGTCCGCGGATGACGTCGCGCAGCGCGGCGATGCGCGCCTCGACCGTCTCGGATGAGCGTACTGACGATGTCGAAGCGTTGGGTGATGAGCTGTCGTTCATGGTGGTCTACGTAGCTCACGTCGCCTGCCGATGCAGGCACGTTACCGAATAAATTGTGCGGCGTAACTCCGGATCTCATGCCCGTTGAGTACGTGGAATCGGCGTAGTTTGTCGATCGTTGCGCCATTGAACCGCGAGAGGGGAATCGGGACAAGCCGTTTACCGAAGCGCTTCGCCACCTGCCGCCACCGTTGGCGTGGAGGAATTGGCGCAACCAACACGAGATGCGATTCGCGCGAATGCCGCGCAGCTCCGGCGATCAGCCGCTCTTCCAAGGTCTGCGCCGGCTCCAACGACTCGTCCGTCCAGAGGTCGGGAACCGGGCGCGGCGGAAACAAAAACATGGCGCCGCCATAGAGCGATTGGCCGATACCGGGCCCGATGAGGTGTTCGAGAAAATCCGTCGCATAAAAGGCGAGGGTGGATTCCTCCTGATGTTCCGCATACCAAGTCGCCCGCCAGGTGTACCGCGCCGGGTCGGCCGGTGTATCGAACAACATCACGACCGTGTCGACGTGCGCACGCGACGGCGGAATTTCCCGTACGTAGATGTCCATCGTGGGACGGCCTGCCGACTGCGCAAGCGAGGTATGACCAGGGCCAACACCGTCGCGGCGTTTCCTGGTCCAATTGCGGAGGGTTTCGCGGAGGTCGATGCCGTCTTTCAAACTTGTCGTGAACTTATCGACCTTCGCTAGATCGGCGCCGAGGATCGCCTGTGCCTGCTCGCGCACGTGGCTCGTGAAACTTTCGATCTTCTGATCTTCCGGCGGCCAGGAACATTGGCGGAAGGGATCCCACTGTAGCCCCCAACGTCGATGCGCCATGGGACGCGGTTGCGGACGCAGCGACAACGACCGCCACATCAGCGGCTGGCCTTGGAGTCGATTTTTGGCGAACACCGTCCGGCCATCGGGCAGCGTGAGTTGATCGATCCCGGCTTCGACCTCGCTTTCCCATGAGGGAGTTTCTGTCTCTTGTAATGTGTAGCGCGTCGCGGTTTCCAAGAGCGCAATCGCAAATTGATCGCCGACGACTTGTTTCGCTGCCACCGCCAACGAATAGAGATCCGGTGTGAGGCGTCGGTCCATCAACGCCAGATTCCGCAGGTACTGCAGCAACACTTGAAGAAGTTGGGGCGTCACCCATTGTGTGTCGCCCTGGCCACTGGCCTTCATCGTGTCGGTCCAGGAGGTACGCGTCGCCAGCAACAATTCTTTGATGCCGTCGATCGAGAGGTGACGGTCCGTCTGTAGCTCGGCGCGGCGTCGCTCGTACAGTTCCGTGAGGAACGGCAATTCGCCCAACACAAAGTAGAGCGTCTCGGCGGTGATGGTTGCCCGACTGGCCGACGATAGCGGCAGCTCAGGCCCCTCATAGGCATGCCGATCCCGATAGGCATCGCGAAGCCACGGCCAATCGACAGCCGGGCAGAGGCAGAGTATCTGCTCGTACTCCAATTCCAATTCGTGGAGCCGAAAAGCCATCCAGGCGAGACGCAACGCCCGCTGCGAACTCTCGACCGGCGGCGGTGCCACCGCAACCATCGCCGCACCGAATGCGGCCACCGACACCTGCTTCAAAGCAAAGGGGTCTGGGGTTGGGACAGCGGTCGGCTCGAAGACGGCGACGTCACGATCAATGTACGCGCGGTCGATGCCTTCGGCCATCGCGCCGCGAATGCCCATCACGATCGGCTGGCAGGGATCGATCGGAACAAAACTCACGGTCGGGCGGAGGGACTGGCCGCCTTGCGCCTGCGGCGGTTCGTCGAGAATGACGACCTGCACACGTGGCAACTGCTCGATGCTGGTTTCCACCGCCTGCTCCACCGACGGCGGCAGCGGGATAGCTAAACAATCCCACGCGTCGGCCATCAGCGCTTCGCGCACTTCCTGTGCCATATCGCCGCTGCCATGCACGATGGGAAGAACCGTGATGCGTGGCGAGAGGGTCAGCGCAGCCTGCTCACGCGGGGCGAACGGTGCCACGGGTTACCGGGGGCCTGTAGGCCGGTCGGGAGGCCGATCCGGCGAGCGATCGGGATGAAGTGGATCGTCGCTGTCGAAGAAAAAATCGCCGAGGCCACGCGGCAGCGCCTGATCGCCAAGCGCGCGCGAGCGGCGCCGTGCCTGGCCTTCGAGATCCAACGCGTCAGGCCCCAGCACTTTTACCAAGGCATCACGCCAGACAGCATCTTTCGCAAGCGGATGATTCGGATCCTGCTCGAGGCGCTTCAGTGTGTACTGCAGCACATGGATCCCGTCACGGACGGAGTATTCAAGATTCAATTGGTGGGCCTGTTGCAGAAAGTCCACCGTGAGCGCCAGCAAATCCTCGGCGCTGAACGGCAGGTGATAGCGTAAAATCGCCATCTCGTCCTGATGTCGCGGGAAGCCGACGCTCAACGTCGGTTGGAGGCGCGAGAGGATGTAGTCGGGAATCTCGTAGGTCGAGGCGTCTTCGTTCATCGTCACGCAGCAGCGAAAATCCTGATGCGCGTCGATCTGGATACCGGCGACGATCGATTCGACGGACCGTCGATGGTCGAGCAGCGCGGCGAGCGACGCCCAACTCTTTTCATTCATCCGGTTGCCCTCGTCGAGCACACAGACGCCGCCTTCCAGCATGGCGGTCACCAGCGGCGACGCATGGTAGGCGATGGTGCCGGACTCGGCCAACACCGGTGTGACGAGCAGATCTTCAGGCCGCGTGTCCGCCGTACATTGAAACACATAGAGCGCCTGCTTTCGCTCCCGCGCAGCGCTCATGGCGAGCGTCGTTTTACCGATCCCCGGCGGACCGGTCACACGCGGCGACAGCGGCACGTCGCGCGGGTCCACGACCAACCAACAGGCCAACAATTGTTTCAGGATTTCGCGGTCGCCGATCCATTCTTGGCGTGGCTCCACCGGCTGCGCGAGGTGCAGCAGCACATCGTCGATGCGGCGGGTGCGGCGGCTGTGTGTAGAGACGGCGTCAGGCATGGAGTTCGGCACACAAGCAGGGGCGTCACGAGCGTCGCCGAGTACAGGCGCCCGGCACGCCGGAACGCGGCCGAACGTAGCACAGCGCCTGGTGCCAATCAAACCGCGGACGACCGTTTGGGAACTGTCGTCGAATGGGTTGCGATCGTCCGGCACGAGCGCCGTGGACGCTTTTGACTTTCGCCTGATCGGCCAGTATTCTCTACAACTTATCTCGCCTGACGTGGACACGGTTCCCGTCGCGCATAGCAGGCGAGGTCTGTGCCGAAACTCGATTCCGAACGTTGCAGTGAATATTACGAAATGGGAGTGCGCATGAACCGCATCCATCCACGTCAGACCACCGGTGCCAGTGCTCACGCGTCGTTGCGTCCACGATCCGCGCAGGGCATGGCACTGTTGTCCGTTTCGCTGGTCGCCGCATTGTTGGCGACGACCGGTTGTGTGTTTAAGGAAACGTTCGAAGCGGAGAAGGCCCGCAGCCTGAACTTTCAACGCTTGCTGGCGCAGGAAGAAAAACGGACGGCGGAACTCGACAACGAACTCAAGCGGATCAAACGCGATTCGACGGACTACGAAGCACGCAATCGTGAATTGTCGGCGCAGGTACAAGCGGCGCGCGAGCAGATGGGACGGTTGCAAGACGAGACCGACGCCTTGCGCGAAGCGATGACCTTGCAGCAGAAGGCGATCGACCAGTCGCGGCCGACCGCGCCCACGCCGCCGAAGAAAAAATCCGCCGCGCCGCCGCCCGCCATGTCGTCCCGTCAGTCAGATCGACTGCTCGGACAATCGTCCGGCCTATCCGCCCCGATCGGCGGTGGAACCGGCGACGCCTCTTTGGATGCCGTGCCGTCGTCCGACCTGCAGATGGGATCGGGCGGGTCGGCGTCGGACGTGTTGCCCAGCGCCGCCGCGCTTGGAGCCGCCACGGCAAAGGCCGATGCTGCGCCGATGCCGGACGGACGCCGCGCCATTCGCCATCAGGTGAAACCCGGAGAAACCGTCTACCGCCTCAGCAAACGGTACGGTGTCTCGATCGAAAAAATCCGCGAGTGGAACAACCGCAAGGACGATCTGCTTGAAGTCGGCGAAAAACTCATCGTCGGGTTCGAATAGTCGCGACCGGCGCAGTCTCGCCCATGTCACACCCGCAGTACTCACTGTCGTTGGTTGAGTTTCGTGCCCGGGCCGGCCAGGGCACGCTCATTCCGTTGTATCGCGAAATCCTGGCGGACCATGAAACGCCGGTGTCCGCGTTCGCCAAGATCGACCATGGCCCGACCGCCTACCTGCTCGAAAGCGTCGAGGGGCGGGAGAACTGGGCGCGGTATTCGTTTTTGGGCAGCGGCTCGCCGGTGACCATTCGCGAAGATCGCGGCGCGGTCGTAATTACGGAAGGCAAAAAAGTCCGTCGCCTAGCCGGGCAGGGCGATCCGATGGCGGTGCTGAAAGATGTCATGCGCGCCTATCAGCCCGTGACCGTGCCCGGATTGCCGCGGTTTGTGGGCGGCGCAGTCGGGTATGCCGGGTACGACGTCGTGCGCTCGTTCGAGTCCATCGGGTCGCGAAAAAAGGCTGCGCTCGGCCTGCCGGACTTCGCATTTCTCATTACGGATTCGCTGGTCATCTTCGATCGCGTGTCGCAGACCATCAAGGTGGTCGCGAACGCCCACGTCACGGACCGGCGCGAAGCGCGCATCCGGAAAGCGTACAAGGATGCGACGGACCGTATCGAAACAATCATCGCGCGGCTCCGCCGCCCGCTGAAACGTCAACGGCCGAAATCGCGTCGGACCGCGCTCACGTTCACCTCGAACATGAGTAAGGCCGACTTCGAAAAGATGGTCGTGAAGACGAAAGATTATATTCGCGCCGGCGATATCGTACAGGCCGTCGTCTCGCAGCGGTGGGAAACCACGATGCAGGCGAAGCCCTTCGAGTTGTACCGCGCGTTGCGCGTCATCAACCCGTCGCCGTATCTGTATTACCTCCGTATCGGTGGCGTCGAATTGGTCGGCTCGTCGCCGGAGATTCTGGTGCGCTGCGAAGATGGGCATGTCGCCGTGCGTCCCATCGCGGGCACGCGGCCGCGCGGGAAGACGCCGGACGATGACCGCGCGCTCGGCCAAGAATTACTCGCCGACGAAAAAGAACGCGCCGAGCATGTCATGTTGGTCGACCTCGGGCGCAACGACCTCGGCCGGATCGCACGAACGGGCAGTGTGCGCGTCGACGCCTTGATGCAGATCGAGCGCTACTCGCACGTGATGCATATCGTTTCGCACGTGCGTGGCGATTTGGCCGGAGGGAAAGACGCCTACGATGTGTTTCGTGCCTGTTTTCCGGCGGGCACGGTGTCGGGCGCGCCGAAGATCCGTGCGATGCAGATCATCGAAGAACTGGAACCGACCCGTCGCGGGCCCTATGCCGGCGCCGTCGGGTACTTCAGCTTCTCCGGCAATATGGACGTCTGTATCAACATCCGTACGGTCGTGTTGAAGGGACGGCGTGCGTACATCCAAGCCGGGGCGGGAATCGTGGCCGATTCCGATCCCGAACACGAATATTACGAAACGTGTAACAAGGCCCGCGCGATGATGAAGGCCATCGAAATGGCCGAACGAGGTTTGGAATAGAAGAACGAAAGACGTAAGAGGGGAGACGGCAGACGGAACCCCACAGGAGACACTCTACCGTCTCACGTCTTACTTCTTACGTCTCACGATATCTGTGTTGAGCTGACGTTATGTTATTGATGATCGACAACTACGACTCCTTCACCTACAACCTCGTCCAATATTTCGGCGAGTTGGGGGAAGAGGTTCGTGTCGTACGTAACGACGCGATCAGCGTCGAAGAAATCGCCGCGCTTCGTCCGGATCGGATTGTGATCTCTCCAGGGCCCTGCACACCGAACGAAGCCGGTGTGTCCGTCGCCGCGATCTCCGCCTTCGCCGGAAAGCTCCCGCTGTTGGGCGTCTGCTTGGGCCACCAGTCGTTGGCCGTCGCCTTCGGCGGCGAAGTTGTCCGCGCCGCGCGCCTGATGCACGGCAAAACCTCGCAGATCACACATGACGGCAAAACCCTGTTCCGCAACTTGCCGAATCCGTTCGAGGCGACGCGCTACCATTCGTTGATCGTGAAGCGGGAGACGCTGCCGGACTGTTTCGAGATTTCCGCCGAGACGGCCGAGGGCGAGATTATGGGCATGCGACACAAAAAACTCGGCGTGGAAGGTGTGCAATTTCACCCCGAGTCGATTTTGACGAAGGCGGGCAAGGACCTGCTCGACAATTTTCTGAAACTGTAACCAGCGCGGATTCGGCTCCGGCGGCGCGCCACCGGTCCGCTGTACAGACGCGTACGCGCTCCAGCCTCCATGCTGAAACACGCCATCGCCAAACTCGCCGACAAGGCCGACCTCACGGAGAAGGAAACGGAAGAGGCGTTGGCGCACATCATGGACGGGCAAGCCACACCCGCACAGATGGCCGCGTTCCTCATGGGCCTGCGTGTGAAGGGCGAAACCGTCGAAGAAATCGCCGGCGCGGTCCGCACTATGCGCGCGAAGGCGGCGCGTATCCGAGTCGGCGCCGCAAACGTCGTGGATACTTGCGGCACGGGCGGCGACGGGGCGCATACGTTCAACATCTCGACCACTGCCGCGTTTGTGGTGGCGGGCGCCGGAATGACCGTAGCGAAACACGGCAACCGCTCGGTGTCGTCGAAATGCGGCAGCGCCGATGTCCTCAGCGCACTCGGCGTGAAGATCGACTTGCCGGCGGAGCGTGTGGCCGAATGTATCGAAGCCGTCGGTGTCGGCTTTTTGTTTGCGCCGCTCTACCACAGCGCCATGAAACACTGCGCCGCGACGCGGCAGGAGATGGGCATTCGTACGCTGCTCAATATTTTGGGCCCGTTGTCGAACCCCGCCGGGGCGTCGCTCCAGGTCGTCGGCGTTTACGATGCGCGCCTGACCGAATTGCTCGCACGTGTGTTGGTGCACCTCGGTGCGCAACACTGTTTTGTCGTGCATGGCATGGACGGCCTCGACGAAATTACGCTCACCGGGAAAACAATGGTCGCGGAAGGCAAGGCCGGTGTCGTGAAGACCTATTACGTCGAACCGAAAGATTTCGGCATCGAGCGCGCACCGAAGAAAGAATTGGTCGGCGGCAGCGCGGAAGACAACGCCGCCATCACGCGGGAGATTTTGCAGGGTCGCAAGGGGCCCAAGCGAGACATCGTGTGTATGAACGCCGCGCCGGCGTTGGTCGCGGGCGGCATCGTCAAAACGCTACGCGAAGGTTGCGAAGTGGCCGGCCGCACGATCGACAGCGGCAGGGCCATCGCTAAGTTGGATCAGTTGGTGGCGTACACCAAGAAGGCGGCCGCGTGATTCTCGACCGGATTCTCGAACACAAACGCGCTGAGCTGCGCCATAAACAGAGCCGCAGCTACCTGGCCGAGCTCAAGACGCGTATCCGCGACGCAAGCCCGCCCCTGGGTTTCGCCGACACGCTCGAAGCGACACGCACGCAGCAGGCCCCGGCCCTGATCGCCGAAGTCAAAAAAGCCTCGCCGAGTCTCGGTCTCTTACGGCCCGAGTTCGAACAACAATTCGATCCCGTCGCCATCGCCGAAAGTTACCAGGCGCACGGCGCCTCGGCGCTCTCGGTCCTCACCGACGAAGAATTTTTCAAAGGCAGCCTGACCTACTTAAAGGACGTGAAGGCCAAGGTCGGCCTGCCGGCGCTCAACAAAGAATTTATGGTCGGCGACATTCAGTTTTACGAAGCGCGCGCGCATGGCGCCGACGCTATTTTGCTGATCGTTGCCGGACTCGAACGCCAACAGCTCATCGACTTTTTTGCGCTGGCGAAGGAATTAAAACTCGACGCCTTGATCGAGACGCACCATGAGCGCGAGTTGGACACGGTCTTCGAATGGGTGCCGGAGGCGCGACTGATCGGCATCAACAATCGCGACCTGAAAACGTTCACGACCGACCTCAACATCACGTTTCGACTGGCCGCGCGTATTCCGCCCGGCAAGTTGATCGTCAGCGAAAGCGGCATTCACAAACGCGCCGACGTCGAGAAACTCGTCGAGGCCGGCATCCATGCGATGTTGATCGGGGAGTCGCTGATTCGCGCCGACGACCGCAGCAAGAAGCTCGACGAATTGTTGGGGCGCACACCGGCGCCGACAGACGGCAAGAAGGGCGCAGGGCGCTGATGGTCGCCGTCAAAATTTGTGGGATCACGAACGAGGCGGATGCCGCCGTCGCCGTCGACGCGGGCGCCGACGCCTTGGGTTTTGTCTGTTATCGCAAGAGCCCGCGCTACGTCGAGCCGAACGTCATCAAAGCCATCGTCTCGCGACTGCCGCCGTTTGTGTTGCCGGTCGGTGTGTTCGTGAACGAAACAGCGCAGACGGTCCGTTCGCTGTTGGACGACACCGGGTTGATGCTGGCGCAGTTACATGGCGACGAGTCCGCCACCTACTGCGAACAGCTCGGCCGACCGGCGCTGAAGGCGTTTCGCCTAAAAGATCGCAGCGGCTTTCTCGCGTTGGCGGAATATCGAGGCCGCGCGGGCATTCGCGGATTTCTCGTCGATGCCTACAGCGAATCGGCCTACGGCGGCACGGGCCAGACCATCGATTGGTCGCTGGCCGCCGAAGTGGCGAAGGCCATGACGGTGCTACTCGCAGGCGGACTCACGCCGGAAAACGTCGGCGACGCGATTCGCGCAGTACGTCCCTATGGCGTCGATGTCAGCAGCGGCGTCGAAATCGCGCCGGGGAAAAAAGATCACGCCAAGGTGCGCGCCTTTGTCGACGCCGTTCGCCTTGTGTCGTCATAGGTCGATCTCTATACTGCCGGCTGTGCTTATGTGCGAAGTTGTTTATCAGATCGTGTCGTGAGGTAAGGACGGACGCATGGTTGCCACACTTCCCAATACCCAGGGGCGCTTCGGACCCTACGGTGGACGGTTTGTCCCTGAAACGCTGATGCCCGCGTTGCTCGAATTGGAGCAGGAATATGCGCGCGCGAAACACGACAAGGCGTTCCAGCGCGAATACCAGCGCTACCTCCGCGAATATGTCGGCCGCCCGACCTCGCTCTACTTTGCGTCGCGCCTGACGAAAAAACTCGGCGGCGCCAAGATCTACCTCAAGCGCGAAGACCTCTGTCACACCGGCGCCCACAAGATCAACAACGCCATCGGCCAGGCGCTGCTCGCGAAGCGGATGAAAAAGCCGCGCGTAATCGCGGAAACCGGGGCAGGGCAACACGGCGTCGCCACCGCCACCGTCGCCGCCATGTTCGGGCTGCAATGCGAAATTTACATGGGCACGGAGGACATGCAGCGCCAGGCACTGAACGTGTTCCGCATGCGCCTCTTAGGGTCGAAAGTGACCGGCGTCGATGCCGGCAGCCGCACGCTGAAAGATGCCATCAGCGAAGCGATGCGCGATTGGACGACGAACGTCCGGACCACACATTACATCCTCGGCTCCGTCTTGGGCGCGCACCCATACCCGATGATGATCCGCGATTTCCAGGCTGTGATCGGGCAGGAAGCGCGGCGACAGATTCGCGCCATGGAAGGCCGCTTGCCCGACCATCTTGTGGCCTGCGTCGGCGGCGGCAGCAATTCCATCGGCCTGTTCTACGCGTTTTTGAACGACGCCAAAGTAAAAATGACCGGCGTCGAAGCGGGCGGCTTAGGCGTGCCGAGCGGGAAACATGCGGCGCGTTTCTCCGGCGGCAAACCCGGCGTGTTGCAGGGTACGATGACGTATCTCCTGCAGGACGAACACGGGCAGATCAATTTGACCCACTCTGTCTCGGCCGGACTCGACTACGCTGCCGTCGGCCCGGAGCATGCGTATTACCACGATCGCGACCGCATTCAATATACGTCGGTCACGGACGACGAAGCCTTGGCCGCGTTCGACCTGCTCGCGCGTGAAGAAGGGATCGTGCCGGCGTTGGAAAGTTCGCACGCGATCGCCGAAGTGGTGAAGCTCGCGCCCAAGATGAAACGCAACCAGATTATTCTCGTGAACGTATCGGGACGCGGCGACAAAGATGTGCAGCACGTCGCGCGCCTGCGGGGAGTGACGCTCTGATGAGTCGGTTGGAAGTCCGGTTCCGGTCGTTGGCCGCCAAGCGCGAACAGGCGCTGATCACCTACATCATGGCAGGCGATCCGTCGTTGTCCGACACGGAAGCCTTGGTGCTGGCGTTGGAGCAGGCGGGCGCCGATGTGATCGAACTCGGTGTGCCGTTTTCCGATCCCATCGCCGACGGGCCGGTCATTCAGCAGGCAGCGGACCGTGCGCTGAAAAGCGGGACGACACTCAAGAAGATTCTCGCCATGACGACCGGCCTGCGCACGAAGACGCAGATCCCGCTTGTCCTCATGGCCTACTACAATACGATTTACGCTTATGGGGAAGCAGCGTTCTGTCGCGATGCGGTCGTCGCCGGCATCGATGGATTGATCGTGCCCGACATGCCGGTCGAGGAGTCCGGCCCGCTCAACGCGCTTGCCACACCGGCAGGATTAGATCTGATTTTCTTGCTCGCGCCGACCAGTACTGCATCTCGTCGAACGATGGTCGCGCGCGCCTCGCACGGCTTCGTGTATTACGTCTCGCTCACCGGTATCACGGGTGCCAAACTGACCGACATGGGCGATGTCGAACAGAACCTGAACAAGATCCGCAAGGTCAGCAAAGTTCCCGTCTCCGTCGGATTCGGCGTCGCCACACCGGACGACGTGAAACGCCTCGCCAAAACCGCCGACGGCGTCATCGTCGGCAGCGCCCTCGTCAAACGTATCGCTGAACTCCCGCACAACCCCACAGCGCTCACGTCCATCGCCGACTTCGTACGCTCCCTCAAGGCCCCAACCTGCGCCAACGCACCTGCACACCCACAATAATTTGTACGATCGGGGCGTACCGATTTTGCCGAATCTACCCTCTGTGCGGTAGCAGAGCACGTTTATTCCTGCCGACACATATCCTGGCTAGCATAGCGAGTATAGACAGAGTCACCGGATTGCTTCTGGAGCAGGCCGTGAGCCAGCCCCATGTATGCATAGGGCTGGTCTTCCGTACTCAACTGCTCATCGACCCATGCCGGCTTTTGAAACGGCGATTGAGTGGTGGCGGTCATGGACGCCATCGTGAACAGCGCCCTGTGAATGGTGGACTTCCGATGTTGCCAGTCCGGAATCCGTGTAAGCGTACGCAGTGCCTGTGGCGTATGCCCAGCTGTATGTTGACCGCAAGCAATGGACAGGAGGAGACCGGCGGCACGGGATGCGTCGGCCTGATCTACGACAAGAGCCATGGCTTGTTCATCCCGGCCTGAAGCGGCCTCGCGCATGGCGAGCTTCTCTTTCATCTGGAAGGCAGTGTCCGCGTTGTCAATCTGTTGAATGCTCTGCAGGGCTTCATCAAATTGGAGGCGCTGTGCCTGTGCGATCGCGACGGCCGACCATCCCGGGTCCCTGAATGTGGACGGAACGGTGCCCAGCGTGGATCGGGCTCCTTCCACATCGCCCGATTGTGCCTGCAGAACGGCAATTCGTGTTGTGGTGAGGTATCGAATGCGCTCCTGCTGAACCTGCGCCAGCAATGTGCGTGCGCCTCCGATGTCGCCGCGCTTCGCTTTGAGGAAGGCTATTTCAGCCGTCACGGCATCGGGGGATTCGGACGTCCCGACATGGAAGCCGCAGCGCCCCTCGCCGGTAATCCTACCTGCTGTCGCCACAGCAAAATCCCATGCGCCTTGTTCTGCCCGGAGGAGCGCGATGTCTTTCAGAGCGCATGCGCGCTGTTCGAGTGCCGGAAGGCTTGTGGCGATTTCTTCCGCAGTCGTCAGGTCGCCGGCCTCCGCGATCATGTAGGCAATCTGGCTCAACGCAAGGCTCTGGTACTGCGCATCGTGAATGCCTGCGGCCGTCAGCACGCTTGCGATCCATCGCTCACGCCGTGCTTGCGCCACGGCTATTCGGAGGAGCGCCTCGCTCCGATTGTGGAGTTCTTCCATCCCTGTGTAGTAACGACTCTCTTCGGAGATCGCGTTGGCGATCAATCTCGCGTCAGCGATGTTATCGTCCGTCGCCTGCTCTTCGGCGGCGAGTGCGAGCACGAATCCTCGAATGCCGTCATCTTCAATCGCAAACGCCACGCCGACGGCATCGCGAAGGTTGCCGATCGAGAGCAGACCCCTGGCGAGAGATCCGAGACAATTATTCCTGTATGGAGCGACACACAAGGACAACGTCTGCCGTGCCTCTGATGAGCGATCCGCAGCCGCTTGCTGGTAGATGATGCCGGGAAGGCGACTCTGCGCTGTTATGGGCGACGCCGATTGTACGGTAGCAAGTGCGCCGGAAAAGTCTTTGCTTAAGACCTGAAGGCCTGCGAGTTCCGAGAGCACAAACTCGATCTCGCCCGAAGCCCCCCCGCGATCACGCTGTTCCAAAAGTAAGATGTACGCACTCCGAAGCAGTTCGTGCGCTTCGGAGAGTTCGGAACGTGCGGCGCTTGTCGGTAATACCGGAAGCAGGATGAATAGAAACGTCGCAACGAAACGAAGAACGGAGTGTGTTCCGAACGACGGAAACCTCGGTGGAGGCGTCGCTCGCGGAGCTGTTCGGTGTGTATCCCGCATGTGGTAGCCGGGGCTCTCCTGTGTGAGGCTAATACCGCCGATGATACACGACTGGCTTTCGCGCTGTCTCTAGCAGATCGCGTCTGCCGCGCGTGCATCACTCCTTGACGCCGTCACAGCTCGCCCCAAGCCAACGGCCGTGCATCTCCATGTTTCCCTTCCCCGATGGGCCGTGCGTTATGTCGACCGCGGCCACGATCTGCTCGGGCGTTTTCGCTTCCAGGCTCAGACGTCGTGCCATGGAGTCTTCTCCCTCGCACGCCTCCTCGATGACGAGCTTGGTCGACGTTTTGGAGATGACTGTGGCGGTACACTTCGTATCTGCTCTGTCCTTTTCTTCTTTGATGATTCGGTTCTGATCCAGGTCTGCTTGCGTCAGGCAGGAACGGTGAACGTGGGAATGTGGGTTTCCTGCTCGAGCCCGCATGGCTTCCTTGACTCTTGCGCGCCGCTCAGGCGGAAGCTTCGCCAGCACGTCTGGCGGAATGGGCGAGCCGGAACTTACAACGGTGGTCGTGATTTCCCAGGCACCCGGCTTGACGTTGAACGACTCAGCCTGCGCCGGAGAAACCATCGACAGAACACCCACGGACATCACGATCCCCAGCGTGACCACCATTTCAGAAACCATGCGTTGCACGTTGTTCATGGTCGACACCCTCCCATCCGTGACATGAGTTGTGGCTCCGACGCACTGTAGCGACGCATGGTACTCCTCCCATCCTAGGTCGTCCATCGTGCTGGTTTGCCGGTATGTCTCGGGTGCGCTGGACTAAAAAATCAGCGCCGGGCGAGTTGAGAGGTCTTCCGTCTCCGAGCAACTCGATCAGATTGTGTGAGTTCATGGTCATGACCTAGGCGCTCGTGGTATGGTGGGCCGTCGGAACGGTGGTTCCAGGCCGTGTATTCCACGTAGGCACTGTCCCATAGGCCATTCCATCCACATCGCGAGGACATCCGATGGCGAGCGATTCGAGCAACGCGCAGTATGACTCCTGGCTTACCGCCTACCTCTCTCGAAACGGCGGCGTCTCGGGGACCGTACATGCCGTATCGGGCGAGGCGCTTGTCCTTATGGCGGCGGTGAACATTCCGCCGAAAGTCATGCCGGCGATTGAACGGATTCCCAAAGGGAAGGGGATGGCCGGTCTCGCCTGGTCACGGGCCGAACCGGTGAAAACCTGTAACCTCCAAGAAGATACGTCGGGTGATATTCGTCCCGGTGCCAAAGCCGTTGAGGTGACGGCCGCGTTGGCCTTCCCCGTGTTCGATGCGGCCAAACAGGTACGCGCCACGGTCGGCATCGGCTACACGGCGCCGCGAGAATTTTCCGATGCCGAATTAGCGAAGCTGCTCACGGATGCTGCATCACTTCCCTAACAGGTCTTCAACCATGCAGAGCCACATAAGCCGATTGAACGAGTCCTTTCTCAAACAGTGTCCAGCGGAAGCCCGGGTGTGGTGGGAAGAGACCTGCGTCTCGCTGACACGCGCATATCGACGCACCGATTTCGATTTGGCCTTCGCCAGGGCACCGCGTGTGTTGGGGCATTCGATCGTTTCCGTTGCAGACACACACAGAAAGACAGAGTCGTCAGACGGTATTCACCTGTTCGATGGGCGACCGCTACACTGCCTGGCTCGCGGGATTCTATTGATGCACGCGGTCGCCGGTACGCCGGCCGCCGAACGGGACGAGTTCGTCTTCGAAATTTTCGTTCGCTCGGATAACGCGGAGAAAGAATCGCTGCTTCGTACGCTGCCGCTCCTGCCCGAGAGCGCCCGTTATCTGCAGACAGCCGTCGAAGCCTGCCGCACAAATGTCGAAACGGTCTTCACCGCGATTGCCTGCGAAAATCCCTATCCGGCTCGGCACTTTCCCGAATTGCACTTCAATCAAATGGTGATGAAGACACTCTTCATCGGATTGCCGTTGGCGCGCATCGTCGGGCTGACGGATCGCATCACACCGTCGTTGAAACAGATGGTGCGGGACCATATCGCGGAACGCACGGCCGCCGGACGCGCTGTCCAATCCGACACCGCCACGATTTTGACCGCTTGCGAAGGGTGACACGCATGAACCTGTTCGACCCCCACATCCACATGACCTCTCGCACCACCGACGACTACGCCGCCATGGCGGCCGCCGGCATCACGGCGATCGTCGAGCCGGCTTTCTGGCTGGGGCAACCTCGCACACATGTCGGCACCTTCGAGGATTATTTTCTGGCGCTGTTGGGGTGGGAACGGTTTCGTGCGAGCCAATTCGGGATTCGCCATTTCTGCACGATGGGACTCAATCCGAAGGAAGCCAACAATCCGCGACTCGCGCAAGGTGTGCTCGACCTCCTGCCGCGCTACTTGGAAAAGGAGGGCGTCGTGGCGGTCGGCGAAATCGGCTTCGACGATCAAACTGAGGCTGAAACGAAATGTTTCGCCGCGCAACTCGAATTGGCGAAACAGTTTCGGTTGCCGGCGTTGATCCACACACCGCATCGCGATAAAAAACGCGGCACCGAACGGACCCTCGCCCTCGTGCGCGAGTCGGGGATCGACCCATCGCTCGTGCTGATCGACCACAATAACGAGGAAACGTTGCCGCTGGTGTTGCCGAGCGGATGCTGGGCCGGTCACTCGATCTATCCCAAGACGAAGATGGACGAACACCGCATGGTGCAGTTGGTTAAGCAGTACGGCGGCGAACGGATCGTCATCAACAGCGCGGCGGATTGGGGCGTCAGCGATCCGTTGAAAGTGCCGAAGACGGTGCAGGCGATGCGCGAGGCAGGGATTCCCGAGCCGACGATCACGCAAATCGCCTGGGACAACCCCGTTGCGTATTTCGCCCAGTCCGGTCGGTTAGACCTCAATCTGGCAGACGGTAAACCTGCCGTCGATCAGCGCCAACTGTGGGAAGGCAACTCCGTCCTGCGCGGGCAGAATCCGGTGATCGACCGCCAGTCCTAGACCGCATGAATCGTGTCCTCGTCCTCAACGTCGTCGGGTTGACGCCGGCGTTACTCCGCACGGATGCGCCGTCGCTGGCAGCGCTCGCCGCACGCGGCGCCATGCGCCCACTGACGACCGTCACACCTGCCGTCACCTGTTCCGTCCAAGCCACCTTCACGACCGGATTGCTTCCGCGCGAGCATGGCATCGTCGCCAACGGCTGGTACTTCCGCGACCTCGCCGAAGTGTTGCTCTGGCGACAGTCGAATCGGTTGGTCGCCGGTGAAAAGATCTGGGACGCGGCGAAGAAACGGAATCCCGCCTTCACCTGCGCGAAGCTGTTCTGGTGGTACAACATGCACGCATCGGCGGATTACACGGTGACGCCGCGGCCGATTTATCTCGCCGACGGCGGCAAGTTACCGGACATCTACACGCAGCCCGCCGAACTGCGTGACGAGTTGAACGCCCAGCTTGGCCCCTTCCCGCTGTTTCGATTCTGGGGACCGGCTGCCGACATCGTGTCGAGCCGATGGATCGTCGATTGCGCCCGTACCGTCTACGATCGCAAGAACCCGACGCTGACACTCGTCTACTTGCCGCATCTCGACTACAACCTGCAGCGCCTCGGTCTGGACCATCCCGCGATTCGCGAAGACGTGCGACGTATCGATGCGCTCTGCGGTGAACTGATCAACCACGTTGAGAAGGACGGCACGCAAGTGATCGTCCTCTCGGAATACGGCATCACGCAGGTCAGTGGCCCGATCCATATCAACCGCATCTTACGTGAGGCCGGTCTGCTGGCCATACGCGAAGAACTGGGCCGCGAGCTGCTGAACGCGGGCGGCTCCGAGGCCTTTGCGCTGGCCGATCATCAAATCGCCCACGTCTATGTAAAATCGCCTGCGCGTATTCTCGAGGTGAAACGGCTGCTGGAGGCCGTGCCTGGGATCGAAGCGGTGTGGGATGAGGAGGGCAAACGGCGCAACGGCCTCGACCATCCGCGCTCCGGCGAGTTGGTCGTTCTCTCGAAGGCCGACCGCTGGTTTACGTACTATTATTGGTTGGACGACACCCGCGCGCCGGACTTCGCGCGAACGGTCGATATCCATCGGAAGCCCGGCTACGACCCGGTCGAGTTGTTCATCGATCCGTCGATCCGTTGGCCGAAGCTTCGAATTGCGCAGCGGCTGCTACAGAAGAAGATGGGTTTCCGGATGTTGATGGACGTGATCGGTTTGGATGCGACCTTGCCGAAAGGCTCACATGGCCGTGTCACTGACAATCCCGACGATGGGCCGCTGTATATCTCGTCACGCGCCGACGTGCTGCCGTCCGGTCCCGTGGCCGCCACCGATATCAAATCGTTGATCCTGCGCCACGTATTCGACAACTAAGTGCCGGGCACAAAGCGGTGGGCCAGTCTGGTGAGAAATGCCGCGCAGGCGGCGAGTACCGCAAGTCCACTATGTCCTGCCATTGCAATCAGTAGCGCATCGAGCAACGCAATCCCCGCAATCAATTGCATGACTCCGTTGCGGATATCTCCGTCGCCTCGGCGGACGATGTATCCGACTGCCATCACGACCCAGAGAAGAAACAGGACGTAGAGCACCGCGGTGCTTCCGTCCGCCAGTGCACTCGATGCGCCGTACACAAACGGCGTCGCCAGCAATCCGGCCGGCCAAAGATTCGTCATCCGTCCCAACGACTCCTGCTTCGCCACGTAACTCAGTCCCATGATGTAGGCGATGAGGACGAGCATGCCGCCTGCGACGGCTGCAGACACAAACGGCGAAACGGCCAAGGCCGTCGTCAGATAGACCTGCGCGCGACAGAGGCTCATCAGGAACGGACCGAATGGATTACCCTTGTGATGGAGGTTGTAGAAGACGATCGTGGCGGCGAGGCCAATGCCCGCGAGGACCGGCGGCCAACCGGTTCCTCCGTCCACCGCATATCCGACGATCAGGAGGAGCATCTGTGCCATGGCGAGACCGGCGAATCCGATCGATCGCACAGTAGAAGCGGCGACGGCGCCGGACGGAATCGGACGAGTGGGG
This sequence comes from Nitrospiraceae bacterium, assembly GCA_046351095.1. Taxonomy (GTDB): domain Bacteria; phylum Nitrospirota; class Nitrospiria; order Nitrospirales; family Nitrospiraceae; genus BQWY01. Next base: position 666,594 of record JAXLZC010000001.1, on the reverse strand, counting down.
TAGGCGACCGCATCGAACCGGCGGTCGAAGAGATCGTTCAGATACATGCCGGCGACGTACAGCAGCGAGATCGCCAGCACCAGCAGTACGATAGGCAACGGGTGAAGCGGCGCCCCAGCGAGCACGACACCGGCCAACACGTTGCTCCAGACCGTCGGCAGATTCGACACACGACCGAGACGCAGCGCCGTCGCCCAGGTCATCGCGTCAGCACTCCGATCACCCAGTCCATTTCGCGCGCGATCGCGTCCACCACCGGCATGCCGCGGTACTGCTCCGGCAGCACGTCCCAGGTATAGGCTTCGACTTCCAGATGGGCGGTCAGCACGCGCGCTCGCTGGAGAACCAGCAACTGCGCGAGAAACCTTTGGGTATTTTCGAACAGACCAAGCTGCGCAAGAAAGAGTGGAACATGGAAATGGATCCGCCACTCGATATCGTCGGCACCCTCGCGCAACGTACGTTCGACTGCGTCCATGGCGGCTGGCAGATCGTCGTATCGTGTCAGGGTGTCGGCGTGCCGCTGGACGACTTGATGGAGATAGGTGGATTCCGCAAAGGGACGAAGCGCGTCAAGTCTGGTTCGGTCGAGACGCGCCACGCGCAATCCAGTGCTCAGTTGGATTTTTGCGATACGAATACCGGCCTTCTCCAAAGCGGCGAGCGCGGCAGCCGGCTCTTCGAATTCCACGGCCGCATGGCAGGCGTCCAAGCAGACGCCCAGATGCCGACGCAGTGTTGCCTCTGCAGCGGACGGCGATAGGCCCGTCATCGCGGCGAAGGTCTCGATAGCGCGAGTCGAAAACAGATAGCTCGTAAAAAACTCGACGGTCTCGTCGGTCGTTTCCAACAGACAGCAGGGTTCCGGTTCGAGCGCACAGACAATCGTCCGACCTGTGCTCTGCGCAATTCGATGCAATGTCGCAGCATGTCGCAACAGTCGCTCGGCGATCTGTGCACGATCATCGAGCGTGCGCACTCGCGCCTTAAACGCGCCGGGCACCGTGCTGATACTGCCCTCGATCTCCGGATGGTCGACCAGCAGCGCGGCGAGCAGATGTGCCATCTGGTCCGCATATCGCAACCGCTCGTCGTCTAACCAATCGGGGAGATAGACCTTCTCTTTGACGCGTGTCCCATGGAACGTGCCATGGGGAAAGCCATTGATGGTGAACACGTAGAGGCTGTGCGCGCGCAGGAAAACCAGAAACTCCGCCAGTGTCGTGGGATCACTCAAGGAGGCAGCGGCTTGCCCGGACAACCGCAAGCCGATGCCGTAGGGACGGTCGGGCGCAATACGCGCACGGACTTTCAACACGTACTCGTCGAGATTGCGGCGGATCTCCGGCCAGGTTTCGCCGGAATGGATATTCGTACAGTAGGTGAGGTGAGGTCGGCCGTTTATGCCGAGACGCATCGGCGTCCATGCCTCTTTTTGAGCCAGGCCAGCGCACGTTTTAAGGCGCGTCGGTCGATCGTATGCACTTCCGTCCCGACGCCGATCTTGCGGAGGAGGGTGATCGTCAAGGTACCGCCGATGTGTTCTTGGAACTCGTCCAGGCCGCGCAGAATTCTGAGCGTGCCGTCTGGTGCCGTGAGATCCAGCGTGCGGTGCCAGGTAGGTAGGCCGACGCCTTCCAGCACCTCCATGATCCGCATGAACGAACCTTCGTCCAGCAGGCCGACTTCGACGGAGTAGCGGGAGTCGATGGCGATGCCGATCCCGACCGCTTCGCCGTGAAACAGCCGATACCGGCTCAGCGTTTCGAGTTTATGCGCAGACCAATGGCCGAAGTCCAGCGGGCGGGCGCTGCCGGTTTCGAATGGGTCGCCGGACGTTGCAATATGCCGTAGGTGAATTTCCGCCGACGCGCGAATCAGGTGCGCCATGGCGGCCGATTCGAACGCCGCAAGGTCGGCGATATGACGATGCAACCATTCGAACAGCGCGGGGTCGCGGATCAGCGCGACCTTCAACGCCTCGGACATACCGGAGCGGAGATGCCGCGGCGGTAGGGACGTGAGCAAGTCGGCATCGTTGATGACGGCATAGGGCGCCGTAAACGTGCCGATGCCGTTTTTGACGCCGAAGATATTCACGCCGGTCTTGACGCCGAGGCCGCCGTCGCCTTGCGATAGGACGGTGGTGGGCACACGAATCAAGCGCACGCCACGATGGGTGATCGCCGCCGCGAATCCTGCCATATCAATGACCGCACCGCCGCCGACGACCAACACAAACGAATGTCGATCCAGGTGTCGGTCGTAGAATTCTCCGAGCAAACGCTGATACCAAACCTGGGAATGTTTTACGCGCTCGCCGCCCGGCACCGTGATGATCGAGCCTGCAAGACTGAGCTCACGCTTGTGATGGACAAGATACCGTTCGATTCGCGTTGCGAGCTCCGGCCGCGCGGCCGCGAGCCCGCCGTCGAGGACGATACAGACACGACGGGTCGACGAGGTGCGTCGACCGCAGACGACGTCCCGCAAACAGGGGTTCGACGGCGAGAACAGATCCTCGGTGAAGTGGACCGTGTACTCGACGGGAATCTGCAAGCGCTGGGCGATGGGACTCATCTGACGCGCTGGCGCCCGGCGCGGCCGCCGAGCGGATGCACGGGACGCAATGTGTGTGGTGGACATCGTGTGGAAATGCAACAACCGTCGCGGCGGATTCGAGGTCAGTCCCTTACCAGGTGAATGAGACGGCGCCGGACGCCAACGCGCCCTTTTCGCGGAAGTCGTAGCCGCCGCCGACGTCGATCCGGAGCGCAAAAATCTTCACGCCGATTCCGGCGGTCGGAGTGACGATCGAATTGGCATCCTCGACGTTCTTAAACGCACCGACGCGGAGGGCGAGGACATCGCCGAACAACAATTGTTCGGCGCCCGCGCTGATCAGGCGGCTCTTTACGTTCGGGATCAAGGCCTTGTTGCTGGTCAGGTCGGCGTCGACGGTCAAGGTCAAACTCTCGTACGGATTGAGTGCGGCGCCGGCGCGAATTTGCGGCAACAACTTCACCTCGCCACCTGGCGCGTTGAACGTCGGTTGATTGATGTCCTTCGCGACGATACCGAGGCGCAGCCAGTCGACGGGTTTGGCAGCCAAGCCAAGGTCGAACCCAACAGCGGTGGAGATGGTCGCCTTGCCGAGATCGTTCGGTGTTTCGAATCCGCTCTCCGCGCCGCGCACGTTGACGAGGTTGGCGTAGGCCGCACCCTGCATGATCTTCGCGGTGGCCCCGAAGGCCAGCTTGCCGTCGCCGAACCCATAGGCATAGGAGAAGGCTGCTTGGCGCGCTTCGAGCGCACGCACGGCGACTTGGCCCGTGACCGTGACGCTGCCGCCACTGGGGAGAGCCGTCACGGGGCTGGCCATGAAGCCGCCGCCGGTGGCGACATCCGAAATGTTGAAGCCAAACACATGGCTGCCGAACGTACTCTTAAAATAGAGGCCGGCGGCGCCGAGCCCGGACGTGGTCGCGCCGGATTGGTTGATGCGATTCGCGATGGCTTGCAGTTTGGCGATGTTGGCCGGAGACGTATCGTTGAGGTCGGCGTCGTTGATGTCTTTTAACGCCTTCCCCAACCCCAGCCGGTCGACGATCTGCGCGCTGCCCGCGACTTGAATGTCCCACGATTTCGAAAGCGCCATCCCGGCGGGATTCCAATAGGTGCCGAGCGCATCGTGCGTGACCGCGACGCCGGCGCCGCCCATCCCGGCCGCGCGTGGGCCGACGATCACGAATTCGACGGCGGACGCGGTCGAAACGATCAGAGGGACGGTGAGCAACGCACCGATGACACGAGCAAGACGAGCGAATGAGCGCATAAGAATCCTCCCGGCGTAACGTCTTCACTGCAGTCTAGTCAGAACGTCCTAGAGGGTCAACGAAGAAGCGGAAACAGGAACGGGAGACACGCAGCGGTCGCGAAGGGCAGAGGGAACGAATAGGAGGAGCGATACCTAGGGGTGATTCACGATCCTGCCGTCCTGCATTTCGAGAATGCGGCCGGCCTGTTCGGACAACTTCGGATTGTGCGTGACGATGATGAAGGTCGTCCTACGACTCCGGTTGAGGTGGCGCATGAGACCGAACACATCGTCGCCCGTGTGTGTGTCGAGATTACCGGTCGGCTCGTCAGCCAACACCAAATCCGGCTTTTGCATCAGCGCACGCGCGACAGCGACCCGTTGTTGTTCACCGCCGGACAACTCGCCGGGTTTGTGATGCAGTCGTTCTTTCAGGCCGACTTCCGTCAACAGTTCCGTCGCCTCCGCTTCGATCTCCGGGCGCGGCCGCCCTTGAATAATTGCGGGGAGGCAGGCGTTTTCCAACGCCGTGAACTCGGGCAGCAGATGGTGGAACTGAAACACAAAGCCAATGCGCCGATTTCGGAAGTCGGCCTGCGCCTGTTCGCTCATCCGGAAAATATCCTGACCGTCGAAATGCACTGAACCGCTTGTCGGCTTCTCCAACGTCCCCAGGATATGCATGAGTGTACTTTTGCCGGCGCCGGAGGCACCGACGATGGCGATGAATTCGCCGCGCGCGATATCGAGGCTCACGTTGCGTAGGACGGTCAACTCGCGCCCGTTCATCGGGAACGATTTCGTGAGATTTTCGACACGGATCAGCAACGACCCGACGGCGGCGCCGGTCGCGGTTATCGATGTGTGTGTTGTCTGAAGGTCACTCATAACGCAGCGCCGGCGCGGGGTCGAGTTTGGAGGCCTGCAAGGATGGGAAGACCGTCGCGGCGAAGCTGATCAGGATCGAGGTCGCCGACACCAGGAACACGTCCATCGCCTGTACGTGCACGGGAATTTTGGCGATGTAATAGACCGTCGGATCGAAGGTCCAATAGTGCTGGATGAACCAGAGAAATGCGTAACCGAGGGGAATACCCAACATGGTCCCAGCCAGGCCGATGATGAGGCCGTTCAACATAAAGATCCGCATGATGGACTTCCGCGTGGCGCCCATCGCTTTCAGGATGGCGATCTCCTTTTGTTTCTCCGTCACGATCATCGTGAGTGTACTCACGATGTTGAACGAGGCCACGATCGTGATGAGCACGAGCAGAAGATACATCATGGTCTTTTCGAGTTTGAGCGCCGAAAAGAGGTTGCGATTGAGCTGCATCCAGTCACGGGCCGCGTAGGGAAATCCCAAGGACTGCTCAATGGCGCGCGCGATGTCGGCTGCCTGAAAAATATCCGTCACCTTCACTTCGATGCCGGTCACGGTCTGACCCATGTTAAAAAACTTTTGGGCTTCGTCGATGGAAATGTAGGCCAACGACGAATCGTATTCGTACATGCCGGACTCGAACAGGCCGACGACGGCGTAACTCCTGATTTTCGGCGTGATGCTGGCCGCGCTGACCGGTCCGACCGGCGAGACGACGTTGATCGCATCGCCGACGAACGCACCGATACGCATCGCCAACTCTTTGCCCAGGACGATACCGGGTCGCAGTGCCTGCTCGGTCGTGCCTTCGTTGGCACCCGCGACCGTGACCATGGTTTGTTTCGAGAGGTCGTCCAACGAGCCGATCTTGAGATTGTGTCCGAGTTCGGTGACTTGCCCCTCGCGTTTTGGGTCGATCCCGCGCAGGATGATGCCCTGCACGCCGGACTGGCCGCTCAGCAACACCTGCTTATAGATAAACGGCGTCGCGGCCACGACGTTGGGCACCTGTTCGACGCGTTGCACCTGCGTATTGTAATCGCCGAGCACGTCCTTCGTACGGTCTTGCACGATGATGTGCGAGGTTGTCCCGATGATCTTCGCCTGTACGTCTTCCTTGAACCCGGTCATGATCCCGAGCGTGCCAATGAGCGCGGCAACACCGAGTGTGATGCCCGCGACCGAGACAAACGTGTTCAGCGAAATGGTCCGCTGACGGCGTTTCGCCCGTAGGTAGCGGAGCCCAATAAACACTTCGTAGGGAAGCGCCACGCTACTTCTCCGGCCTCAGTTGGGGGAAGAGGATCACGTCACGAATGGACGCCTGATTGGTCAGCAACATGACAAGCCGATCGACCCCGATGCCTTCTCCGGCAGTCGGCGGCATCCCGTATTCCAACGCTCGAACGTAGTCCTCGTCAAAATACTGCGCTTCGACATCGCCGGCGGCGCGCTTAGCGTCCTGCGCTTCGAAGCGTTGGCGTTGGTCGATCGGGTCGTTTAACTCGGAGAAGGCGTTGGCGATTTCGCGACCGGCGATGTACAGCTCGAACCGATCCGTCAGCGACGGATCATGGTCGTTGCGCCTTGCGAGCGGCGACAGTTCCGTCGGGTAATCGGTGATGAACGTCGGTTGAATCAATTTCGATTCGACCGTCTCTTCGAAAATTTCGTTCACGAGATCGGACAGCGACGCCTTCGGATCGACGGACAAGCCCAACCTCTTCGCGGTGGCGAGCGCCGCCGCCTGCGTCGCGAGATCGGACTCCGATAACTGATTCACTTCCAAAATCGACTGGCGATAGGACCAGCGACGCCACGGCGACGCAAGGCTGATGGAATGGCCTTGGTATTCGATCTGCGTCGTGCCGAGCACCGACTGCGCGAGCGAGCCGATCATATCTTCCGTCAACGCAATTAGGTCATTGTAGTCGGCGTAGGCCGTGTAAAACTCGAGCATCGTGAATTCGGGATTATGGATGGTCGAAATCCCTTCGTTCCGAAAATTCCGATTGATCTCGAACACACGCGGGAAGCCGCCGACGATCAGGCGCTTGAGATACAACTCCGGCGCGATCCGCATGTAGAGATCGATGCCCAGCGCATTGTGGTGTGTGATAAACGGGCGTGCCGTAGCACCGCCGGGAATTGGCTGCATCATCGGCGTCTCGACTTCGAGGTAGCCTCGTGCAGTGAGGTAGGCGCGAATGCCGGCGATGATTTTGCTGCGTGTGACGAAGATCTGCTGCACGTCCGGATTCGCGATCAGGTCGACATACCGCTGCCGATACCGCGTCTCCACGTCGGTGAGCCCATGCCATTTTTCAGGCAACGGGCGCAGCGCCTTACTCAGGAACGTCAGCGAGGACGCTTCTACCGTCAATTCGTTGGTTTTGGTGCGAAACAGATGACCGGTGACGCCGATCCAGTCGCCCAGGTCCAATTCTTCGGCCAGCCGATGGCCCGCGTCGCCCAAAACATCCTTCTTCAGATAGACCTGCAGCCGATCCGCGCCGTCCTGCAGCACGGCGAAGGCCGCCTTACCGAACCGCCGCATGCCGACGATCCGTCCGGCCAACGTGCAGGTGACGGGCGTCTGCTCCAACGTTTCTTTCGTTTTGTCTCCGTGCTCGCGGACCAATACACCGGCGCGATCTTTCCACGCGAAGCGTGTGCCGTAGGGCGCCACCTGCATTGCCCGTAGGCTATCGAGTTTTTTGATCCGTTGTTGTCGCTGGTCGTTCAGTTCTTCCATGCTTCGATTCCGATGGTGTGGTGTGTCTGGGTGTCCGTGGCGCGGAGTTAGACGGGAATATCGACGGGTGCCGCCGGCGCGCCGCCGTCCAGTTTTTTCTTTAAGTAGGCCTCGATAAAGTCCTGCACGTCGCCGTCCATCACCGCGTACACGTCGCCGGTTTCGTGCGCCGTGCGGTGGTCTTTCACCATTTGGTACGGCTGAAAGACATACGAACGGATTTGGCTGCCCCAGGCGATGTCTTTTTTCTCGCCGACGATTGCGTTGAACTCCGCTTCTTTCTTTTGCTGTTCGAGTTCGTAGAGGCGCGCTTTCAAAATCTTCATCGCGCCCATACGATTCTGCAATTGGGAGCGTTCGTTTTGGCACTGCACCACGATATTCGTGGGCAAGTGGGTGATACGGATCGCCGTTTCCACCTTGTTGACGTTTTGACCGCCCGCGCCGCCGGCGCGAAACGTGTCGATACGCAGGTCCTTGTCCTCGATCTGCAGGTCGATGTCGTCGTTCAACTCCGGATAGACGAAGACCGACGAAAACGACGTGTGCCGCCGTTTGTTCGCATCGAACGGCGAAATCCGCACAAGCCGATGCACACCGGCTTCCGCCTTCAGGTAGCCGTACGCATAGGGCCCGGTCACGGAAATCGTAGCGCTCTTGATGCCGGCTTCGTCGCCACCCTGTAGGTCGAGCGTCTCAACTTTATAACCCGCGCGTTCCGCCCACCGCACGTACATACGTAACAACATCTGTGCCCAGTCCTGCGACTCCGTGCCGCCGGCGCCGGGATGGATGGCGAGGAGGGCGTTGTTTTCGTCGAGTTCGCCGGAGAGCAGGAGCTCGACATGCAAATGCTCGACGGAGCGCTCGAAGGCGTCGAGCTCGCGCTCCAGCTCGGCTTCCAGCTCGCTATCCTGCGCTTCTTCGGCCAGGTCCAACATGGCGGTGAGATCGCCCTGCTTGCGTTCGATCTCGTGCCACCGGTTGAGCTCGCGCTCCACCGTTGCTTTCTTCCGGCTGATGCGCGCGGCACCGCGCGGATCTTTCCAGAAGTCCGGTTGTTCGATCTGGCGTGTGAGAAATTGTAGTTCGTCGGTCAGCCGAGGGAGGTCAAAGATGCCCCCGAAGTTCCACGACCTGCTCCGCAATCCGCTTGATTCGGGTTCGGCTCACTTCCAACATGCGGGCACCTTTCGTCGAGCTAGCGCTCAGCGGTCGGTCGCGTCGTGCGATCGCCGTGGCGAGAGAGGATGAGGCACAGGGCGGCGATTATAACACAGGCCCTTGCAAAGACATCCCCGTAGCGGGTGTAAAACGTGAGGTCGCGGCGCAACGGCACCGTGCCGACGAGCGCCGCTTCTTCGAACAACGGGCCGGATTGCATCACGCGTCCGTACGGATCGATGAATCCAGAAATGCCCGTATTCGCCGCGCGCGCGAACGCGCGACGATTTTCCACGGCGCGAAACTGCACCATCCCGAAATGTTGGTAGGGCGCGGCAGACAGGCCGAACCAGGCGTCGTTCGTAATCGTGGTCATAAAGTCGGCGCCGTTCAGCGCGAACTGCCGGACGAGGTCGGGAAAAATAATTTCGTAACAGATGACGACGCCGAACTCGCCGCGTCCCTGCGGCGTCGCCTTGCCGCGCGACTCGGACGGACGTTGAATGCGCTGCGGGACCGGCAACACGGTCGGTTGGGTGCCAGCTTCGAAATCGCCGATGCCTTCGACCAACTTGTCTAAAAACCAGAGCAGCGAATTGTGCAGCGGGATGTATTCCCCGAACGGAACGAGATGTTGTTTGTCGTACCGCCCCAGCATTTTCCCCTGGGACGAAAGCAGATACGCGCTGTTCAACAGATAGGGACGGCCATCGGGATACCGCCGCACGGCGGGACTGCCGAACAGCAGCGGACTGTCCACCTCGCGCAGCACCTCGCCGATGAGCTGTTGGTACGCCGGTTCCATCTCGAACACAAACGGCGTCGCCGCTTCCGGCCACAGCAGCAAATCGACATGCTGCGCCGCCTGTTTTGTGAGGCGGGTGTAGCGCGTGATCGTTTCGGTGCGGAACCGTTCGTCCCATTTGGAGGCTTGATCGATATTCGCCTGCACGACGCCCACCGTGATTTGCGGCGACGTGGCCCGATCTTGTTCGGGCTGCGCGGCGCTCGTGGAATTGGGCGCCTGCTGCAGTTGAAATGTTCCGTAGGTCCACACGCCGAGCAACGCGACAAGCGCCACACCGATCGGTGCCAACGAGACGTGATGTTCCGACGCCAACGCAGGCACCATGCGCCGGACGACACCCACGAATCCGACGTTCACCAACACAATCAGAAACGATAGGCCGTAGGTCCCTGTCATGTCGGCGATCTGAATGATCGTCGTCCACTCGCCTTGCGAATAGCCGAGCAAGGCCCAGGGAATACCGGTCAGGAGGAAGGTCCGTCCCAGTTCCAGCGCCGTCCAGAGCGCAGGCGCGCCGATCCAGAGCCATTCCGGACGGTCGCGGGCGAGCCGTGCGACGCCCCAGGCATAGGCCCCGGTGTAACTGGCGAGGTACCAGGCAAACAGGATCAGGACACCGTAGCTAGGCAGGATCGGGACTTTCCCGTATACATGCATGGCCGTGACCACCCAGGCCATGATGCCTGCAAACGTAATCGTGCCGGACAGCCAGCCCATCCAGAGGGCACGTTTCGGCGACACCGTTTCGATGACGAGATGCAGGGGAACGAGCGCGATCCACGCGAGTGGAAACAGATTGGCGCTGGGAAAACAAAAGGGGAGGATCAGACCGGTCGCGCCGATCCCCAGGAGTTGGAGCGCGAGCCCGGATCGCATTGGACCGCGAGCATAACGAAAGACTCCAAGTGATGCAACCGGCAGGGGTGCGCAACACACCGCACCGAGGAGGCTGTACACTGTGTGCGCCAGACCCTTGCGCTGGAGATAGGGTTAGCCCTGGCTTGATTCTGTCCAAATCCATCGTATCTTATGCGTAGGTCAACGATCCCGTTGATCCAAGGAGGTGCGTATGTCGACTGCTTCTGTGGCTCGCGCGCGTACATGGTCGCTGTTTCGTCTTGCCGGTCCGTTGACATTGGCCTGCGCCGCGCTGCTGAGCAGCGGCTGCGGGTACAACGACCTGCAAGGCCTCGACGAAGATACGAAGAAGGAATGGAGCGAGGTTATCAACCAATATCAGCGGCGGGCGGATCTTATTCCGAATCTCGTGGCGACGGTGAAAGGCTACGCGGCGCACGAGAAGGACACGCTTGAAAGCGTCGTGGCGGCGCGCTCGAAAGCGACCAGCGTGACGGTGACGCCCGAGACGTTAAAAGATCCCGAGGCGTTTAAAAAATATCAGGATGCGCAGTCGAGCCTGACCAGCGCGTTGGGACGTTTGATCGCGATCTCCGAAAATTATCCGACGCTGAAGGCGGATCAGAATTTCCGCGATCTGCAATCGCAGCTGGAAGGCACGGAAAATCGTATCACCGTGGCGCGGAAACGGTACATCGACAAGGTCGCCGAGTTTAATAAAGCCGTACGGTTTTTCCCGACCAACCTGACGGCGAAATTTATTCTCGGGCTGCAGGAAAAGCCGAACTTCACGGTGGCGGACGAAAAAGCCGTCGCGCGCCCGCCTGAAGTGAAGTTCTAATCGGGGGCGCCTCGCGGAGGACGTCCGATGAACAGCTGGTGGCTCACGGCACGCACAGGGGTGAGGTCTGTCGTCATCACGGCAGCATGCCTGATGGCTCTGTGCGTAACCGTGCCGACTGCTGTCGCCCTTGCGCTGGACGTTCCTCCATTGTCCGGTCGCGTCGTCGACACGGCGGGTATTCTCGCTCCGAGCGACGTCACACACCTCACCAACCTGCTCGCCGCACATGAACAGACGACGACGAATCAAGTCGCTGTGCTGACTATTCCATCGTTGGAGGGTGAAGAGCTCACCTCGTTCTCGCACCGCGTCGCCACCACCTGGCACCTGGGCCGTAAGGGCACAGACAATGGGGCACTCCTGCTGGTGGTGCTCAAAGAGCGAAAGATCCGTATTGAAGCTGGGTACGGGCTGGAAGGAACGTTGACGGACGTCCAGTCGGCACACATCGTGCGAAACGATATCGTTCCGCATTTTAAGCGCGGGGATTTCGCTGGCGGCATCACGGCAGGGGTTGACGCGATCCTCAAGACCATTGCCGGCACCTATGAAGCGCCTACTGCCGCTCCTCGCTCCGTAGGGAGTACTCCCGATCAACTCGGTATGCTCCTTGGCATCTTCGCGGGGATCTTGGTCGGTCTGCTCATTGCCCGGGTCAACCGCCCGATTGGGAGCCTATTGGGCGGAGCCATTGCATCCGCGATGTCGCCCTGGATCTGGCCGGCGTTGGGGGCCGGTGCCGTCAGTCTCGCCGTGGTCAATGTGCTGAGTGCTGCTGTGCAGAGTGGTCGGCGAGTATCCCGCCGCGCACGAGACGATTCTTGGTGGTACAGCACACACGACAGTGGCTGGTCTGGAAGCGGATTCGGTGGGTCGAGGGGCGGCGACAGCGGTTTCTCCGGCGGCGGAGGCGATTTCGGCGGGGGAGGCGCAAGTGGCGACTGGTAAACCGATGGTCTTCACCGAGGAGGAATGCCGCCGTATCGAGGCGTCTGTACGCGCGGCTGAACAGCTCACTCGGGCCGAGATCGTGCCGATGGTTGTCCTGCGCTCAGGATACTACCGCGAGACACGAACTCTTGTCGGTGCAGTCGTGGCGTTGCTTGTGCTCGTCTTGCTGCTCGTGTTCGAAGCCGTACTCGTGCCATGGGGATGGCATGCGCACAACGCAGCCTGGATGGTTATCGCAGTGGTCTTGGGCTATGGCCTTGGCTGGTGGCTCGGTGGCGTTCCCAGCGTTGCACGCCTGTTTGTGTCGCACACTCGCCGAACGGACAAAGTCCGACTGCGCGCAGAGCGCGCCTTCTCAACGTTGGGTGTCGGACACACACGGGAGCGGACCGGGGTCTTGCTGATGGTATCGCTGTTCGAGCGCCAACTGTTTGTCCTGGCCGACAATCCACTTGCCGATCGGGTGGGACAAGCGGGGTGGCAGTCGATTATCGAGGCGGCACGCCCATCGCTACATGATGGGAGAATTGCTGACGGAATCTGTGCAGGAATCGCTCGATGCGGGGAGTTGTTACGACAGGCCTTGCCGGCTGATGACCACGACAACCCAAACGAATTGTCGGACGGGGTACGAATCGAACAGTAGGCCTATTCGAGGCTAACGTCCGTTATCAGGCGGCCGCTACCGACGTAGCGCTGTGCAGCAGTTGTTTCACCTGAGAATGGGCGATGACGACATCCGGGGCGCGCTGGAGCGCCTCATAATAGCTCCGGCCCCAGCCGTCGCCTTCCTGTGACGGACGCAGCAGATCTTGGGTTTCCGTCAGAATATCGCGAGCGAAGGTCGGCCCAGCCGTATCGCTATCTAACAGTTCATCGATCCGCACGACTAATTGCGACAGGGGATGGAGCCAGGTGAACCAGGGGTCGTCCATCACCAGTTGCAATAATTGGCCGTTCGACGCTACCCGCCCGAAAATCCGCTCATAGGTCAGTCGTTCCGCTTCAATCAGGGCACGGTGCAGGTCGAGCAGGCCACGACGGAGTTCCTGCAACCCCTGGCGTGTGCGGTCCTGAGCGGCGGGGCGTTTGCCTGAGCGCGATGTAGCCATGGGTGTAGTCTACCATTCCCTCAATATGGGCCTAGCACGTTTTGCTTCTCAGACAAGGCAGCTGTTTGCATCGTCCTGTCTCTAAGAATGTCGGTCAAACGGAAGGCAGACTTAAGCTATCTGTGACGGAAGTCCCACTGGGAATTTGAGTCGACTTATGGAGGCTGGAGCGCCCACTGCCGAGTGGACGGCGTCGCGTCCACTCGGTCCGATATGTCCTACAATCGAAACGATCTGGAAGGAGAGCGGGGGAAGGAAATCGCAGGGGCTATGCCCTAGCTAGCGACGATCTCGGGACGTTCGGTATTCACAAGGCGAGAGAGCCGCATCTGACTTTCCAATGACAGGTCGGCCCACTCGAGTCCGAACGCGGTGCCGGTCGACCAGCGAACGGAGGCCTGACGGACGATCACTGCACCATCATGTCCCATCGGGACCATGACCAGCTTGAGTTGCATGCCGGGACAGACGGGTTCGGTGCCTTGGACGCAGCCGCCGACGCTCGACATATTGTCCACCGTGCCGCTCGCATGGAAACGACCGTTGGTGTAGTAGACGGCACAATCGAGCGGGATCCGCCGGGTTTTGCGCGCACTGGAATGGGTCATCATGGTTGTCCTTTCCTTGTCCGCCCACCGGTTCGACGAAACGGTAAGACGACCGCCGTCGGGTGTATCGGGGCAGACTGTTGACGAAGATTCGTGGAGAGTTGCAGCACAATCGTGCCGACCACGATACCGATCGCGGCCCAGCCGATATGACCGACAAGAAACGACCGACTCTGATGAATGGCCTGGGCTACTTCCAGGAGGACGGAGAAAAACAGCGCCAACACCGTTGCGGCTGCCAGCGAGCGCCCTTGCGACCATTCTCGATGCGCAAAGCTTGAGGCGAGGAGCCAGGCGAGCAAACCTGCAGCAGGAGCGTACAGCCAGGCATGGACTGTCGCGGGGAGGGCGTGGAGCAACGCGCCGAAGATCCCTTCACCTGGCCCAGCCGTTGCACAGAGACTTAGGACCGTCAAATACCAAATAGTCGCCCCGATCCACAGTGCGTCGTCTCCCTTCGCCCTCGGCTCCATCCGCGACCCCTCGATATGGCGTGATAGGTGCTGCCGGAGAGTACTCGTGTGGTGGAGACTGCCTCTATCAGGCAATGGTAGCGAGACCCCCGGCTTTGGGGGGTTCTGCTGCGCAGGGAGTCTCCCTGATGGGCCAGCCGCTGCCGTGGCGGGGCATGACGCCTTGCGCGCAATAACGACAAGAATGACTGACCACGATCATGCAATCGCCGCTGTAGTACGTGTTTCCACTTGATATCGAGAGGCTAAAACGCATGCCTGTGCAAACCTCCCATCTCCGCGAGAAGTGATGGTAAGATGCCGCATGCTCAACGATTTTCTTATTCGACGAAAGGATGACGCCATGCAGGTTTCAGTACGGTTCGGCTCCGCTCCCCATACGATGATGACTCGCGTACAAATGCTGACGACAGGCCTGGTCCTAGGGCTGGCACTCCTAAACACACCGGCGTTTGCGGCGGAAACCGCCGAACTCGACAAATACATTCCAGCCCGGATCGACATCGGCGAGATGATGGGGAGCTTTTTTTCGGGCGGCTACGGGGGCGGGGAGCGGCCGTCGCCGGATCAAATGCAGAGTATGCGCGACAACATCAATGCCAAGTTGGAAGACGTGCTTGGGAAGCATGGACTGACGTTGAAGGAATACAGGGAGCACAGCAAGGACGTCTTTGCAGACGATGCCGCGGTGAAGCAGTGGTTGGAAGCTCACCCCGATCTCAAGAAGCGGTACGAAGCGCTGCCGTTCGATCGGATGGGGCGAGGCGGGGGGAGCAGTGGGCGAGGGTACTAATACGCTGAGGGACCGACCATTCGGAACGTGTGATGATCGTTGCCCGAACAATGATTCTGGCAGGTGCACTGGTATTTTTGACGGGTGCGGTGGGTTTAAGCCGAGCTGCGGCCGATGACCTACCTCACCTTTCTCTGAGCCAAAGCGAGCTCAACGAACTGCTGCCTGAAGGACCTGAGCCGCGCAGCGTGCCTAACGAGCGCGCGGACACGATCGATTCAATCCCGACTGACAGACGCAGCACGACGGTTGCGCCATCGTCCGGTCAGCGACCTGCCCCTCAATCGTTTTCTTCCTTAGATCGTGATCCACCGTCCCTGAGTCGATCCTACTCATTCGGCGGTAATACGGTCACACCGTATATTGGCGCTGGCTTCGGCAGCGGCTATATCTCAGAACTAGATCGGTCGCTAAATCGCCCGCAGCCCCCGGTTACCGACATGAGCGTGCGCAATTTACTTGGGCCCAACATGGTGCCGAATGAAGTGCGCCTCGGCATTCGAATTCCCTTTTAGCCCTCAGTCCTAGCGGGAACGTTTTTCAGGTACGCCTTTTCTCGGGCTCTGGAGTAGGCGGTTCACCGCCTGCCGCGCTTCGCTGACAGGAACCTCCCTCCAGTTCCCAGGTTCCAATCCGTCAAGCGAAAACGGGCCGAACCGAATACGGCGTAACCTCGTGACCTCGTGCCCCAGCGCGGCGCAGATCCGACGAACCTCACGATTTTTCCCCTCGGTCAGCGTGACACGAAGATGCGATTCCCGCTGGGACTGTTTGAGAATTTCCGCACGCCGCCACTGCAACCAGTCGCCGGCGTCGGAGAGCCCGTCGCACGCGCCCTGAACCGCTTCCGTCGTGATCGCGCCCCGTACCGTCACAATATATTCACGTTCGATTCGGTGTGTCGGATCGGTCAATAAATTACCGAGGTCTGAATCGTTGGTTAGCACCAAAACCCCGCTTGTTGCTTGATCGAGTCGGCCCACGGCCTGTAATCCATGGAGTTCCACCGGAAGGACATCCAGCAACGATCGACGACCTCGCTCATCATGTCGCGTTGTTATGATTCCCTTCGGTTTGTGGAACAGCACGAGACGAACCGCCGCAGGCGCAACGAGCGTTCCATCGAGGGTGACGGCGTCGCGAGGCCACAGGACCCAGCGGTCGGCTTTAGTCTCCACGCGTCCGTTGACCGACACTCGTCCGGCGGTTATCAATTGTCGCGATTCCGTGCGGCTGGCAATACCCAATTTCGACAGGAGCCGATCGAGGGTTGCCCGTCGTGTCGTCGAGTCAGGCGCGGTCTTACTGGGAGAGGACTGCGTCGAAAACTTGCTGACTTTTAATGCTGGTTGAGGTCGACCGGCGGGCTTGGATTGAGGAGAAGTGAATGTACGCCGTCGCTGTTCCATCACGTGAGCGTTGCACAAATACTCGCCGTCACACAAGAATCTCACGGACGCAGAAAAGTCCAGCTCGCGCGGCTTGACAGATGTCACGCCGAGGCCTATCGTCGATGGTGTGGGGGGAGTCAACGCCCCGAGGGAATATGGCTCTTAAGGGGGTCGAGAGTGAGGACGGTGTGCATGCCCAGCTTGTACTGGGAAGCCTGAAATCCTCCCAAGATCTCCGCCGTACCTGATCGACCTCGGTTAGGTGCGTGCTCCTCCCACCTAAACCTTCCCAGTCAAACGCTCAGCATCAACCCAGCGCGAATCTAGCCAGTCTGATTCAGGGTTTCACCGCGGCTCCGTTCGTTCAGTCGCTGGCTCTGCCCTGAGCCTACGAGGATGCCATAGATTTCTGCGTATCAACACACTGAACGCCCATTTTGATTACGTAGATAATAACAAGTACGTGCATGTTCCAGCGCCGTGGCGCTTGCCTCGTACCATGGGTGTAAGGCCGGCGAGACCAGGCTAATCAGCTAGCTCTGCTGCTACGTGTCACCGTTCAACAGAACTGGCTGTTGCCAATTTGTTCGGTTTGTGTAGAATGACCTCCGTTCGTGTCATTCACGCTTGCCGCCCGGTGCATAGACCCCACACCACCAGACGTATCGCCGGTTGCGCCCATCCTGCTGGATGTTCCATGCAGACGAGGAGCTATGACCAAGAAGACGACTGCCGCCGCTGAATCGACCGCCGCACCGAGTGCAAAATCCTCTTCAGAAACCGCACCGCCGTCGTCCGGTGTGACCGCAGCGGAGATGGGCTCGCGTCAGCGGGAAATTTCCGTTTCAGAATTTTTCACGAAGAATCGGCATCTGCTGGGATTCGACAACCCGCGCAAGGCCCTGCTCACCTGCGTGAAAGAGGCCGTGGACAACGCCCTCGACGCCTGCGAAGAGGCAGGCATCCTGCCCGACGTACATGTCACGCTTGAGGTGATGTCGAACGGAGCCCCTGTCGCCCCCAGTCAGGCGACACGATTCCGCGTGACTGTGACGGACAATGGTCCCGGGATCGTCCGCCAACACATTCCACGCATTTTCGCGAAGCTCTTGTACGGCTCGAAGTTTCATCGCCTACGAATGAGTCGGGGACAACAGGGCATCGGCATTTCGGCTGCCGGTATGTACGGGCAATTGACGACGGGCAAATCCGTTAAGGTCATTTCCCGAACCAGCGCCAAGTCTCCAGCTCAATATGTGGAAGTACAGATCGACACCAAAAAGAACGAGCCGCTCGTACACGAGCAGAAAACCATCGACTGGGACCGTCCCCATGGGACCCAAGTCATGCTCGAGGTCGAAGGCAAGTATCAGAAGGGGCGGGCGTCGGTCGACGAGTGGTTGGAGCAAACGTCCATCGCCAATCCGCACGTGCGGCTGACCTATCGGATGCCGGAAGGCGAGACGAAGGAATATCCGCGCACCTATCACCAACTGCCGCCGTCGCCGAAGGAGATCAAGCCCCATCCCTACGGCATCGAATTCGGCATGTTCCTGAAAATGCTGCAGGACACGAAGAGCACGTCCGTCTCGGGATTTCTCACCAGCGATTTTTGCCGTGTGTCGCCGCAGATCGCTGACGAGATGTGCAAAGCCGCCAAGATCTCGCCCGACGCTAAACCTCGCGACCTCAAAAGCCATACGGCCGAGGCCCTCTATAAAACGATCCAGACGACGAAACTGATGGCGCCGCCGACCAACTGCATCGCACCGATCGGAGAGAAGGCCATCCTGGCGGGCCTGTACAAACAGATAAAAGGCGAGTTTTACACCGCCGTCACCCGTCCGCCGGCCGTGTATCGCGGCAATCCGTTCATCATCGAAGCGGGGTTGGCGTACGGCGACCGACCGGTCGAAACGACCGCTGCGACCGCGCCACGTTTGCCCAAGGCCGAAGGGGAGGACGACGAGGGTGACTCGGAATTGGCACGTGTGATTCGTTATGCCAACCGCGTCCCGTTGCTCTATCAGCAATCCGCTTGTTCCACATTTAAGGCGGTGCTCAGCACGACGTGGAAGAACTACGGCATCAGCCAATCGCGCGGGGCCTTGCCGGGCGGGCCGATGGTGATCTTCGTTCACATGGCCTCCGTGTGGGTGCCGTTCACCAGTGAATCGAAAGAAGCCATCGCCGACTACGACGAAATTCAAAAGGACATCACGCTGGCCCTGCGAGAATGCGGGCGACGGCTCGGACTTTTCCTGCGCCGACGCGAACGGGCGGCCAGCGAATTTCGTCGCCGCAACATTTTCGAGCTCTACATCGAAGAAGTTGCGGAAGCCTGCAATCGTCTGAAGGGCGGCAAATTGGCGACGGAGAAACTGAAAGCGCAGTTGCAGAAGATCGCCAACTCGCGCACAGGCGGGATGAAAACGGACGAAGCGCTGGGCAAGACGAACAGCGGACCGGAAGGGTTGCCGCACTCGATCATCGTCACGGCCGAAGGCGTCGAAGGGGAAGTCGAACTCGCGACACAGGTCGAGGCGGACAGCGGACAAGCGGCGCAGGGTGTGACGCCCAGCGCAAAAACAGACGTGCCACCTGCACAAGCAGCCAGAGGGAAAGCGGCCAAGCAACAAAACACAAAATCCACAGACAAACCTGCTTCCGCTAAATCAGGAAAAAGGAGCGAGCAAATTCCACTGTTCGCCGAGCAGGCACCGTCCACGGAGAAAGTGGCGCCGAAGGGAGCGCGCAAAACGACGAAGGCTGCGGGTGATGCACCCACGACACCTGCTCGCACAAAGAGGACGCGATGACCACGAAAGACAAAGCTCCGACTGTCGTCGAGAAAAAACTCATCAGTCTGGCCGATGTGGTGATCACCGCCGCCGAGCGGGCGAAGGATCCGACGTTCGCCATTCCAATCCGCGCCTTGTCGAATGTGCACTTCAACCCCAAACACGGCCTCATCGAAATGGGGGCGAAGAAGCAGGCGCGCTCGTTTTTTAACGTCGGCATGGCGAAAAAATTCATGCAGACGATGCTGGTCGCGGACGCACTCGCCGAGTTGCAACGGGCCGGGCTGACCACCTCGCTTCGTGAAATTTACTACCGCACGAAACACACGATCGAAAACTCTCACGAGAATACGTTCGACACGCAGGACGAGTCCGACCCGGTCATCGAAGACTTGGAAGTCACGCTGGCTGCGCTCCGGGAGGAGCTCCACGTACGCGCCGAAAACAACGGCAGTATCGTCGGGCCGGTGGTGTTCGGAGACGATGGCGACCGCGTCGACTGTACCAAACTCGGTAAGGGCGGCTATTCCGTTCCGTCGATTGTCGAGCCTGAATATCTGGAAATACGCAAGTGCACCGCCGACTTCGTGTTGCTCGTCGAAAAGGGCACCCAGTGGAATCGACTCTCGGAAGATAAATTCTGGCGCCGCTACAACTGCGTCCTCCTCACGGGAAACGGGCAGCCACCACGGGGCGTGCGCCGTCTCGCACGTCGGCTTCACGAGGAGCAAAAACTTCCGGTCTACGTGCTCGTCGATAACGACCCCTGGGGGTACTACATCTACTCCGTGGTCAAACAAGGTTCGATCAACCTGGCCTTCGAAAGTCAGCGTATGGCGATCCCAAAGGCGAAGTTTATCGGCCTGTCCAGCGCCGACCCCGAGCAATACGAGTTGCCGCGCAACGTCGGCATTAAATTGAACGAGAAGGACATCGCACGGGCTAAGGAGTTGATGAACTATCAGTGGTTTCAAAAGCCGGCTTGGCAAGCGGAAATCAAACGGATGCTGGCCAACGGCCTCAAATACGAATTGGACGCGCTCGCGAACAAAGACTTCCAATACCTCACGAAAAAATACCTGCCTCGTAAACTCAAAGAAAAAGACTGGCTCGACTGAGTGCATGTCGGTTCGCATCGACGCAGGCGAGACCCGCTTGCGTCGACGACCCACACGATTTCCGCCCATCGCACCGGAACATGTTCGGCATCGCCATGCGCGCGGTTGCGCCCGTTTGAAAGCGGGTGCTACCATACGAAGAACCGTACGCCACAAAGGAACTGCGCGATGCCGAATATTACCTTGCTGGTCTCACCGTCTTGCGGGGCCTGTCCCTCCGCCAAGACCCTCTGGAAGGAACTGCGGACGAAATACAGCTTCAGCTATCGCGAGGTGGACATCACAACCACCGACGGCCAAGAGCTGGCGGATCGACATGCCGTCCGCGCCGTCCCGGCCACGATCATCGACGGGCGGCTGACCTTCGTCGGCGTTCCCAGTCGCCAGAGCGCGGAGAAGGCCCTTCAGCAAAAAATGCAGGCGCGGCAAGGCTGACCACGATGCAAACCGACGACGATTTCGAATTGCCGGACCTCCCGATCATCGACAAAGGACCGCCTCCGGACTGTCCCATCTGCGGCGACCCCATGGGATTTATCGACGGGGATTGGGCCTGCGTCGACTGCAACGGGGAACTCCTCGGCCCGGAAACCGGGTAGTCATCCGCGAGGACAATTTCCTACGGCAATAGGCCGGCCCGCCGATCCGGTCGGCGGGCTCGTTACGCACTGCGCTACGCCTCGCGTCCATGCTTCGCCTGGTCACTGCCCCCTCTCCAAGCGATCTCCAACCTCGTCTGATCGAGGCCATCACTGCAGCCAAACTCGGTGCGCCCTTTGCGCCCGTCACGATCCTCGTTCCCTCGCATTGGTTGGTGGATCACCTCCGACAGGCCTGCGCACAAGCAGTGAGCACCTTGGTGAATGTCCGTATCTGGACCTTCCATCAATTTGCCGTTCGATTTCGAGAGGAACTTATAACGACCACGCTGCCGAGGGGCGAGACACGAGTCGACGCAACACATGACCAGTCGCCATCTCCTGCGAGCCTCACCGTCGTCGACCAACTCTTCTACGAACACACGATAGGCCGACTGCTTGGACGCCAGAGTGAAGAGTTTACCCCATTGCACGCGATCGGGCAGGCGCCGGGAACGTGGGCGGCGTTGTGGGCAACGATTCGAGACATACGTGAAGCGCAGGTCGATCCCGAAGCCGCACGACGAGCCGTAATCGAGCAGTACTTCGGACCCGATGACCACGAATGGTTGCACGCACTCTTCACGCTGTCTGCCGCCGTTGGGAGCGTTTCGCGTGCCCTCGACGTCGGCACGGCCGATGACCTGACGGCCTCGCTCCTGCCGGATCTCGCCGATTCACGGTGGATCGACACACTCGGCACCGTCTTCTATTTTGGGTTCTACGATTTGACGCAGGTCCAGGTGTCGCTGCTCGACACGATTGCGCACCGCACGGCGACGACCGTCTTCTTTCCACTCGACCGCACGACAACACGTCCGCACGACGCCTTCGCACGACGTTTTTATGAACGGTCGTTGCAACCGCTGATGGGTCGCCACGCGGAGCCGCAGGGCAATGTCATCGTCGATAGAATCGACCCGCTAAACCGTCCGGATGTCTCGCTCTTCAGCGCCGTCGGGTCCGACGGCGAGCTCGCCGAAGTCTGCCGCCGTATCTTGGACCTGGTTGAGCAACGGGGTTATGACTGGGAACGCATCGGCATTGTCGCGCGCACCCTCGACGGATACCGTTCGCACCTGCAGCCGATCCTCGACCGGTATCGCATTCCGTTCCGCACATCCGCCACCAGACCGCTACTCGACCATCCGTTGGCGAAAACCATTCTGCAGCTGCTGACCCTGCCGTCGAAAGACGGCGATGCCGACGTCGTGTTGGATATCGTCACATCGCCGTACGTTACGTTCGACGAGATGCCGGTCGCTCCGTCGCCGGCTTTATGCGACGCCTGGCGGCAAGTGGTGGCCGATCTCGGCATTCGCCGCGGGCGTGCCGATTGGCAACGCCTGCGAAATTCCGCATCTCCTGAAGGCACGGCACATACGTCGTCGCCGGCCGATCCTGACGACACCGAACCGAATCACAATCAGGACGATACAACCGCGTACCCTACGCGACACACGGTTCGGTCGCGCACACTCGACCTGGCAATGCAGGAACAGCTCTGGCGAGTCGTCGATCGACTGCACGCAACCTGCGACGACCTCCTGAGGGAAGGACGGATTGCCGAGCGTGTCACGGCCTGCGAGACATTGCTGGCTCGATATGTTCGGCGGCCATCGAATATCGACGCCAATACGTATTCGCAGAATGAGCAGGTCACGGCCGTCTGGGACAGTATCGAACAAGTCCTGCAGTCCGTTCGCCGACTCGACCCGCTCTTCGATACCCTGCGTTGGGACGTATTCGCCGAGTTGCTTGGGCTGGCGTTCGAGCGGGCAACGATTCCCATCGGCGCAACCGATGAACATCGCGGCGTACGCATCCTCGATGGCATGGCCGCGCGCGGCCTCTCCTTCGACGCACTCTTTCTGATCGGACTCAACGAGCAGGCCTTTCCTCGTACGATCCGGGAAGACGCGTTTTTGCGCGACCGACATCGCCGCGTCCTGGATGCGACGTTAGGTTATAAGATCGACGAAAAGCTTGCGGGTTACGACGAAGAGCGGCTGCTCTTTCATCACCTCTGCGCCGCCGGGCGCGGCCATCTTGTGCTGTCGTATCAGCGAATGGACGATGAGGGCCGTGCGCGTATGCCCTCGCCGTACCTCACGACGGTGATGCCCTTCCATGGAAGCGATGCGAAGGCGACACAGCAGGCAACGGCGGCGGTCCCGAGAGGCGTCATGGAACCGCGCGAACAGGCACGGTTCCGTTGGGAGCTGTATCCGCCGAGCGACCTGATTCAACGGACGATTGGACAGCGTGGATGGCGCGCGCTGACGGACAATCCCTCGCCCGAAACCAACCGGTCGATCATGCCGCTGTTGCAGCGTGTTGGCTACTCGCCGCGACTCTGCACCTCAAACGGCATGGCCCTGGCGCAGATCGAGCGAGAGCAGTCTGGACTCACCGAGTACGACGGACTCGTCGGCCCGTCGCCGTACCACTGGACGAATCTCATCCAACAAGGCGTCTCGCCGACGGCGCTCGAAACCTACGCACGCTGCCCCTTTCGGTATTTCGCACAGCGACGTCTCCACATTCTGCGTCCAGCTCCACCGAGCACCGGAGAGGTTCCACCGCCGGTCCTCGGCAAACTGCTCCACCATACGTTGCGCCACACCTATGAAACGCTGGTCGGGCAGGGGTGGCCAAGACAATCGGCATCGAACCTAGAGCTCGACACAATTGTCCAGCAGGCAGTGCGGGCAGCGGCGCTCCTCTGCGAGTCGCAGGAGGCGACCGGGTATCCGTTATTGTGGACATTAGCGCAGCGGACTATCGCCACACTGGTGCTCGACACAATCGCTGCTGATGAAGCATCCGCGCAGAACACGCCGTTTGTCCCCATCGGGTTCGAAGTATCGAGCGAAGGTCGGCTGCCACCCTTGCGGATCGGTACGGACGACGCGGTGGCGATCCCAATCCGCGGCACCGTCGACAGACTGGATCGGATGACAGCACCCGTCGATACGGCAGCCTCAGGGCGCGAGAGTCTCCGGATTGTCGATTACAAACTGCGCCTAGGAACCTCTCCCAATACAGAGGACGGCAATCTGGCACGCGCCGCTCTTCGCGCAACACGCCTGCAGCCACCGCTCTACGGCCTGCTCGAATGGACCGGTGGGAGTCGCGCCGACTCGGTACAATTCATCTCCATGAGACCGGCGTTGGAACCTGCCGTTGCGATCTCGACCTACAGCGTTCCAGCTATGGGCACAGTACTCGACGAGCTTCAGGCAGCGACACTCGAAACGTTGCTGAACGGCATCCATCAAGGCACGTTTCCAATTGTGTCGGGCGAGGACTGCAATCGTTGCGACATACGCAGCGCCTGTCGCCTCACCCATGTGCAAAGCGCCTGGCGATCAGCCCGCAGCCAATGGGCGCAGACACTCCACACACTCCGGAAGCACGAACTCCCGTCGGATCGCAGAGGCGCAACCACGGAAACCGCCGACTGACACGAGACCGTTGCACAGCGTGACTGAGTAGTATGACCGACCTTTCAAGCACCGCACCTGAGCCGTCCTTCCACGACGATACGGACGAACGGCGTCGCGCGGAGACAACCTTCGATCGGAACGTCGTGGTTGTCGCCGGCGCCGGCACCGGCAAAACGACGTTGCTCGTCAACCGCATGGTGCACCTGCTCGTCAAGGAACCGGATCCGATTCCGGTGACGTGGCTGCTCGCCCTCACCTTTACGAACAAGGCCGCGTTGGAAATGAAGGCACGGTTACGCGAGCGCCTGCAGGGCCTCATGTCGGCAGCGACCGCGCTCACAGGCGGGCTGGATGCAACCATCGTCGCTGCCGATGATACAACCTCCGATCGTCAGGCACCGAGAGGGACGGGCGGCGCCGTGTCGCTCCATGACTTGTGCGCGAGATATAGCCTATCGGTCGAAGCCGTCGCCGAACGGGCGACAGCGGCGTTGCACGACGTGGAGAAGGCGCAGATCGGCACGATGCACAGCTTCGCCGCGCATCTGCTCCGCTTGTTTCCGATCGAAAGCGGTCTCGATCCGGCCTTTCGAGAAGACGACGGCAGCCAATTCGACGAACAGTTCGCGGAAGAATGGGCCGAGTGGATCGGACAGGAGCTCGCACACAACAGCCTACGTGAGGACTTCTGGATCTCCATCCTTACAACCGGTCGGCTGGAACAGGTCGAAACGTTCGCTCGCGCACTCTGCGAAGAATCGTTCGATCTCGAAGCGGCGCGTGCGCAGCTCCAGGCCTGCGATCGGTGGCAAGCGTATCCGTTTGTCGCATCGAACTCGGACACCGCCCTCGATGAGCGCACCGTCGCAGCGCGGTTCCGCACCGCCGCCTCGCGGACGCGGCAACTTTACGAGACCCATCGCCAAAAACGAGTGGCCAAAATCGACCGGATGTTGGAGGCCGCGGCGAGTCTCTTCGACCTACTCGCGGAACATGGCCCCGCCGGTGTCGCACGGTTCCCAGACGACTGCCGTGTCGACCTGACAGGGAAAGCAAATCAGACCAAAGCGTGGGACGACGTGTCCTTTGCAGAAGCCTCCAGCCTGATCGACCTTGCAAAAGAAGCGCTGGAGATCAATCATGATTTCTTCCATCGACTCTTCGAAGCGCTGACACCCTTCGTCGTCCGTATGCGGGAGCGCCGCAGGCGAGAAGGCTGGGTGTCGTTCGACGGGTTGCTCGTCCGCGCGCGTAATCTCATGCGCGACCATCCACAGGTCCGCGAGCGGCTCAAAACCGACTACCGCGCGATTCTCGTCGACGAATTCCAAGACACGGACCCGCTGCAATACGAAATCGTACTCGCCTTATCGGAACGGCCTGGACAGTCTGCGCGCCGCTGGCAAGAGATGGCACTCGAACCCGGCAAGTTGTGTATCGTCGGCGATCCGAAACAGTCCATCTACGCCTTCCGGCGCGCCGACATCGAGGCCTTCGATCGTGTGGTCGACCAGGTGTTGGCGGACCAGGGCATCGCCTGCCGCATCACGACCAACTTCCGGAGCGATCCGTCGGTGCTGACGCCGATCAATGCCATATTCAACCGCGCCTTCGTACGCCGACAGCATGTGCAACCGGAAAACGTCCCGTTGGCCGCGTCCACGACGCGTCGTTCCACTCCGCATGCGGACGGCGTTCGGTTGCGGCTGGTTCAGCCTGCACAGGATGAGACCTTCCGAGCCGAGGACGCCGCCAAGGCGGAGGCCGAGTCGCTCGCGCGTTGGATCGCGGAGGAGGTTCTCCCCGAGGGACGCCTTCGCCTGAGTGACATCGCCTTGTTGTTTCGTGCGTTGACCCACGCGGAGGTCTACTTAGAGGCGCTGCGTCGCCATGGGATTCCCTACATCGTCGAAGGCGAGAAACATTTTTATCGACGACAGGAAATTATCGACGCCGTCAATCTACTCCGTGTCGTCGCCTCGCCGACGGACGAGCTCGCATGGCTCGGTGTCCTCCGTTCGAGTCTCGGCGCGCTTCCCGATCGCGCCATCCAAGCGCTGTGGGATCGCGGTGTAAGCGGTCGCCGTGTCACACGAGAGGCTCTGCGCGACTGGGCCGATCCGGCGCGCGATCATCTCCTGGACCTATTGTCCACTCTGGAGACGCTGCGCGCCGTCATGCCGACACTGCCGCTGCCGGATGCGATCGACGCACTTTACGCACGGCTGCCGCTGCTCGAACTGGCTGCCGCCTCGCAGCATGGCGAGCAGGCGGTCGCCAACCTGATGAAACTCCGTCGGCTGGCCGCAAATCGTTCGGCCGATCCGGCCTGGACGTTGCCGCACTTTGTCGCCCATCTGCAGACGTTGATCGACGATCCGCCGGACGAAGCGGAACAACCGATCACCGAGGATCACGCCGACGCGCTCAGAATTTTCACCATTCACAAGGCCAAGGGGCTGGAGTTTCCCATGGTGGTGCTGCCTGGCTTGCACCAAGGCACCGGCGGGGGCTGGGGCCACCGCACATCTACCATGCACGATTGGTCCAGCGGCCTCTATGGATTGTCATGCGCCGGGCATGTCACGTTGCCCTCGCTGTTTTTGCGTCAGGCATTCGCCGTCCGCGAGGCCGCCGAACGACAGCGTGCGCTGTACGTCGGCATGACACGCGCACGCGACCGATTGGTCTTGTCCGGCAGTCGGGTCGCACGCCCCAAACACGACAGTGTGTTCCGGCTCTTGGAAACGGTCTCCGGCACGCAGTTATTCGAGGGGACGCCTGCACAATTGACACTCGGCGATGTGACGGTGCCCGTCGCACAACTCACGGCGCCGGTCCGGCATCATGCGGCGATACATGCTGCCGACGCCCATGAATCAGATACGTGGATACCCTCTGAGGTGATCGCGCTGTGGCAACGGCGAACGGCAGCCTGGGAGTCGGCACGCACAACGGCACGCCGGATCACACCCAATCAATTGACCAGCAGCATCTCGTCCCCGAGACAAACGTCCATTACATCGACAACGCCGAATCTTGCTCGATTGGTCGGAACCTGTATCCACGCGGTATTGCAGCACTGGCGTACTGATGAAACGCGGGAGCTGCTCCTGGCCCGAATCGATCCTGTGGCAATAAACTACGGAAAAGACCTACAACCTGACGAACAGATCGTGCTGACACGACAGATTCGGGAGGTCCTGACGGGGTTCCTCCAATCGGCGCTCTTCGCACGCTTGCAACGCAGCGAGATCCTGGCGCAGGAACTGCCGTTTTTTATGACGACTGCGGCATCGAATACGACCGCTCCGCCGCAATTGATCGAAGGGACGATCGACTTGGTATATCGCGACGGCGGTGAGGTATGGGTCGCGGATTACAAAAGCGATGCGCTTGAGGCAGCGAACGATTCACCTGGACCCGATGTCGTGGAGACGGCTGCTGCACGAGCCGATCGGTATCGACCGCAACTCGAACAGTATCGGCAAGCCGTCGCAGAAAGCCTCCGATTGCCCACGCAAGAAGTCGGTATGGAACTGATCTTTGTACGAAGCGGGGAGGCGGTCCGATGGCGAGACTGATTGCGGGGGGCGAACGGCGCCGACGACACACCTAGCGGGCGTTGGCCTGCCGAGACGGATTCGCCCTAAGGTATCCGACGATCAACATCGTCACGCCGATCAGGAACATCGGCGCGCTCAGCGCCTGTCCCATCGAAATCCCACCGAGGAAGGTGCCCATTTGGGCGTCCGGCTCACGGAAAAATTCCACGATCACACGGCAAGTCCCGTACCCCGCCAAGAAACTCCACAACAAGGTTCCTGGGGGCGGGCTCGTTTTATAGATCAGCCACAGGACCGTGAAGAGCAGCACGCCTTCCAGCATCGCCTCGTAGAGTTGGGATGGGTGCCGACAGTCCGGCCCGCCCATCGGAAAGACCATACACCAGGCCACGTCCGTCGGTCGGCCGAAAAGTTCGCCATTGATAAAATTCCCGATTCGGCCGAAGCCGAGTCCGAGCGGGGTGACCGCCGCCGCCAAATCCGCGACGGTATAGATCGCCATGCCGGTCTTGCGCGCATACCAGATCAAACTCGTGATGACGCCGAGCAGTCCGCCGTGGAAGGACATCCCGCCTTCCCACACGGCGAAGATCTTTAAGGGGTGCTCCAGGTAATACCCTAAGTTGTAAAAGAGCACGTAGCCCAAGCGGCCGCCGAGAAACACACCCAAGGCGGCGTACACCACCATGTCGTAGACCTGATCGCCCGACAAGCCCAGCTTCTGTTCCTCGACGCGCCGTTTGACCAGAAAGTACGCGCCGGTCAGGCCGATCAGGTACATCAAGCCGTACCAGCGGAGCGCCAGCGGACCCAGTTGTACGATCACTGGGCTGATGTTCGGATAGGGCAACATGTGAAGGATGGGTATCACGGGGGCAGTCGTCGAAACCGTCCGGATCATAGGCGAGCGGTAGACCCAATTCAAGAGACGCGAACTGGAAGGATCGGCAGCGCACGGCTCTTGTCGTTCCGCGTACTGCCACGCAACACACCTGTTGCGAAATCGCCACGTCC
This sequence comes from Nitrospiraceae bacterium, assembly GCA_046351095.1. GTDB lineage: Bacteria > Nitrospirota > Nitrospiria > Nitrospirales > Nitrospiraceae > BQWY01. The sequence continues at coordinate 637,554 of JAXLZC010000001.1, read as the reverse complement.
GTGGTCCCGCGCACACAGGGACATTCGTCGGGATCGCCGCATGAATCGCAGATTTTTCCGCAAGGTGTTCACCGCATCTCGGTGGCACGGTTGATGCTGAAGCATTCGGCAATCGACCTGCTCCCTCATCGAGGTGCGCAGTGCCGGGACGTACCATCGGGCAACACCAGGAGGATGTACCATGTGGCGGACACGCGAGACGGTTGGAACAGCGGCCAAAGTTGCAGCCTGTGTAGCGGGCGGCACGATCGTAGGTGTCGGCTTAGGGCTCTTGTTCGCTCCGCGCGCCGGCGTCGAGACACGTCGGGCGGTGAGTCGTCAGGCCAAACGTGCGCAGGTGAGCGCGATTCGTATGGGCCGTGCCGTGCAGCAAGGGATGAAGAGCGGCGTCGCCGCCGCGAAGGAACAATACAAGGGACACCGCAGTTCCGAGGAGCCGATGGACAAGGCGGCGTAGGCATACGCGCCATTTTTGTCGGAATCTCACACAGACGGTCGGCGCGCCACGGCGAGGCTGGCCGAAATGCTCCGATAAAAATCCGATTCGTTTCTAAGGAAAAACGCGGAACGTGCCGATACGAATGGGCCTACAGCGTCGCTGTGGGCCCGTTCGCTTTTTCGCGTCTTCTTGATTCAATGTAGGCGCAATGCTAGATTTGGCTACGGCGAGACACCGACCGCCGGAGTGGCGGAATTGGCAGACGCAAGGGACTTAAAATCCCTCGTCCCGAAAGGGATGTACCGGTTCGATCCCGGTCTCCGGCACCACCAGGACCGCACCGGGCGAGGAGACACTGACTATGGCTTCGATTCTACTGATTGACGACGATCCAGGCGTGCGCAAGGCTTTGCGGCTGAACCTCGAGGCCAACGGTCATAAGGTGACCGAGGCGGCGAGCGGACGCGAAGCGCTGGACATCTATCGCACCGCCGCATCGGATGTCGTCGTGACGGACATTCTGATGCCGGACACCGACGGCCTGGAAGCGACCTTGGTCCTGGCTCGGGAATACCCGGATGCCCGTATCATTGCGATGACCGGCGCTAGCGGCAAAACGAACTTCCTGGACGTGGCGAAATTGTTCGGCGCGCAGAAGGTTCTTCAGAAGCCGTTCCCCATCGGCGACCTGCTCGGCGCTATCGACGACGTGTTAAAGGCGGCTTAGGCTCCTCCTAAGCCCCTCCTACTAATGGGGTCGGGAGTCGAAGGCGGCGGGCCTTTTTCCTCTCACGCTCACCGGCTGTCACCTCACAAGATCTCGCACACATCTGGTCGCCATCGCGACTCCGATACGGCGTGTCACCTACTATGTTTGGGTGATTCCGCGATTACGCGGAGCGGGACTACCAACGACCGATCCACTGACGGGAACCGGCGACGTACGAAAAGATCGCGACAATCAACAGCAGCACGATAGGGACGGCATAGCCGAGAACCGTCGTCGGAGTGAGGAAACGAATCAGATACAGTCCGGCGGCGGCGACACTCGTGACCAACAACGTCGTCCGCTTGGGGCAGAGGCGATGCGTCAGGCCTTCGTAGGATCTGATGATCCAGACGCTCACCCAGGCCACCGTGCCCACCGCGATGGCGCCCAACAAACTGGCCGACGCCCAAGCCAGTCCTTCCTGAATGCCGCCGAGGTCGAGCCGCGAGGAACCGACCATTCGCTGCACGCGCCACCATTCGCCCACGACCAATAACGCCCAGACCGCCGCAATGCCGATCACAAAATAGCCGCGGCTCATCTCCGGCATTTCGTACACGACGGTCGGCGCCGCCGCGACCGGCGGTTTCATCGCGCCGCGTTGCCGCCCGAACCGTTGCGTCAGGTCGTACCCGCAGGAGCACAACACGGCTTGATCCGAGTTGCTCATCAAACATCGGGGACATTCCAACGCCATTGACTTCTCCGCTCGAGACTCCCTACATCACGACCATGCGACCGCGATCCGTTGCGACCATCCCGACCGTCTCAGCCGGTCGATGCATATTCCGGCGAGCTGTCCGCCCATGTTGACGCAGGCCCTGCTCATCGGCGCGATTGCCGGCGGCCTCGCTGTGGCGGGTGGGGCATTCGGCGCCCACGGCCTAAAAGCTGTCCTCACGCCTGAGCTGCTGCAAACCTTCGAAACCGCCGTTCGGTATCAACTCTACCATGCCCTAGCGCTGGTGGCTCTCGGTATCCTCGGCCGCTCCGCACCGACACGCGCATTTGAATGGGCGGCGCGTGGCTTCACGACGGGCATGGCGTTGTTCTGCGGCAGCCTCTACGTCTTAGCCCTGAGCGGCGTGCGCTGGTTGGGAGCCATCACGCCGCTCGGAGGTGTCGCCTTTGTCGTGGGATGGACCTGCTTCGCGTACGGTGCCTATCGACTGGCGAAAGAAGATCGGGGAGCCACGCCCTCAGGCCGCTGACCGCAGCACACCGTCGCAACAGAACCGCCGTTACGGTTTGCAGGCCTGCACACGTTTACCGGTCACGCTGCCCCACGATCCGCCGGTTGCGGTAAACGATCCTTCCAACCGTCGCCCTTCGCCGACCAGCAAGAGACTGTCTTCTTGGATGACGCCGCCCGGGTGTTCCCAGCGGAGATAGATCGCGTCGCCCAACATCACGAGTTCGAGCGGGCGCGCCTGCGCCGCATGTTGCACGCCGGTCTGCGTGAACAACACACCCGTCTTACTGTCGCTGTGATTACGATGGTTATGAACGGTTAACTGCCATCCGCCGCAGAGCCGCGCAAGTCCCGTCGCCCATCGGACCTGATCCTTTGCCGCACGAAGATCCGCCCACTCGCGATAGGCGGCCGCGACGGCATCGCGCTCGATATCGCCGAGCATGATCTGCGCTTGCCCATCGAGCAGCGGGCCGAGCCGCTGCGTCACGTACCGCGCGGCCATCTGACTCCGAACCGACTCCGGCACCGGCGCGCCGACGGCTTCGCTGACCAAACGTTCCTGCATGGCGGCGGCGCCGCCTCGTTCGATAACCGTCAACCAGGCCTGCTCGCCGCCCGCCAATTCCGGATAGGCGCGATCGAGCGCCGCTCGATAGACGTCGTAGGTCGGATGTTCCGCTGACGCTCCGAGTAACCCACGACTCCAGGTGACGGCCTCCATCAGTCGCGCCAGTCGCGCCCAGGCCGGTGCCGCCTCGTCCGTCATCGTCCAGTCGATTTGTTTCTGTCTGGCGGTTGCCAGATCGGAATCCCGCGATTCAGCCGCACCGAACATCCTCGTGCGAAGCGCCTGCGCAAGATTCCACCGGCTCAGCGCGCGCATAAAAGCGACGGCCTTGGTGCGCACGATCTGCAGTCCCGCCGCAGCCGGATCGTCCGGGCGCGTCGGAGCGCGAAGAATCGCGATGACTTCAGCCAGGTCCGCATTCGGCCCCACACGATTCACGAACACATTGAGTGCGTCGTTGTCGTTCGACAGGAGCGACAAGACCTCCTCGTGTGCGGCGATCAGCTTCGACAAATTCGGCGACTCGTTTTTCGCCACAGCATTTTTCGCGGCCGGTGCCGCGCCAATTCCGGGACTTACCGTCGTCGTCGAATCGCTTGGAAGCCCTTCACGCGGGGAGGTCTCTTTTGCCCCATCCCCACGCGATGGGGGTGGAGAAGGCGCCGAACTGCCGGCACCCTTTGCCGATGCAACACTAGGCACTGACGACGCCAGCAACAAGGCAACACACAGGGCGATGCGTCTGAACGATCCGGGATAAAGAAACATGGCGCTCACAACATCGATTGACAACATGGTATTCGCAATAGTCGCAGAGTCGGAGGGGTCAGACTGCAGAAACAGACGTGGCTTCGGCAAGTGCGGTGCTGGCACCAGATCGGAGCCGCGCCGCCTCAAAAACCTCGCGTTATGCTTTCAGGTGTTCTCCTAAGAAGGCGACCATGGCGTCCCACGCTTCTTGCGACTGTGCGGCGCGATACGAATCGGGCCGTGTCTCATTACAGAAGCCATATCCGGCGCCCGCGTAGGTTTTGACGGTGATCCGTTTTTTCGCCGCCTCGCCCGCCTGCTGCAACTCGGCCACGGCCGAGGCAGGGACAGAGGCGTCTTGCTCCGGCCGTTGATACAACAGGGGACAGTAGAGTTCGTTGATTCCGGCCAATGTCGGCGCGATCTGCCCGTAAAACGACACGGCGCCGCGCAACCGTTTCCGCTGACAGGCGAAGCGTGTCGCCAAGGTCCCGCCGAGTCCGAACCCGACCGCGCCGTGCAAATTACGCACGACCCAATCGCGTGTATTAAAAAACTCGCAGCAGGTATTGATATCGCGCAGCGCAATGGTCTCGTTCAACTTGGCCGCCAAGGCTTCGCCCACGTCGGCATTCGCCGTCACCATCCCGCCGATCGGATTGTAGAGGTTCGGGATGATTACCGCGTAGCCTTCGCAGGCCAGGCGCATACCGAGTTCCTTGATCTGGTTATTCAGGCCCCAATATTCGTGGAGCAACACGATGCCTGGATAGGTGCCCTTCACCTGCGGCCAAAACTGAATGCCCTCCACCTGCGTTTCCTTCGGGATCCTGGTGCGCACGTAGGGATCCACCGCCATATCCGTGATGGTCGGGATCGGTGCGCCACTCGGGAATCGAATGGTACCGGTACCGATTTGATCTGGCGTGAACGGCGCAGTATGGACAGGCATGGAACACTCCCTTCACAACAACGACAGGTCGACAAGACGTACTGAGGCGCCGCACCCGACGGAAACCGGTGTCGGCGGCAGCGCCCGCGTACTATAAAATTGCCTTCTTGAGGCTGTCAACGCGAGCGGTGCGGCGATGCGCTTGTCGTTCAGAGGGAGCATGTCGCCGTTTCGCTACAAGGCGCAGCGCGGCTCGCGCTTTCGTCGGCGATTTGTGACATGCTGCGGCCGTCCAGCGCCGGAAGACCACCTTCTTGATGATGCCTTCCCACAATTTGATGAATCCTATTACCGTCGGCTTGATCGGCCTCGGGCGCCATGGCCAACGGTACGCGCGACACCTCACCGAGGATGTGTCGGATGCGCGCCTCGTCGCCGTCGCACGACAAGATCCGTCGCGACCGCTTCCGGCTGGCCTGGCGCCCTCGACGACGGTCCATCGCACCTTCGAGGCACTTGCAGCCGATCCGTCCGTGCAGGCCCTTGTCGCCGTGGTTCCCCCGGCGCTGCACCCGCAGATCGCCGCCGCCGCCGCGCGGGCAAAGAAACCGCTCTTGTTGGAAAAACCGTTGGCTGTCTCGATCAGCGAGGCCGACCGCATCATACAGACGGTTCGGCAGACCCAGCTCCCGTTAATGGTCGCGCAGACATTGCGTTTTAATCGCGCGTTGCAAGTTGTACGCGAACGCCTGCCGCTCTTGGGCCGACTGCATCGCCTTTCGCTCCGCTTGACGGTACCACCGCGCCAACGTCCGCCGGGGAATCCTGGTGCCGGCGGGCGAGGCGCCGTCCTCGATCTTGGTGTCCACCTGACCGACCTCGTCCATTGGTGGCTGGCACCGACAGCACTTCGCGTGGAACAGGCGACGCTCTCGTTCCTCGCTGATGGAACGGACGACGCCGGTACGGTGACGCTGACGACCGATGGAGGTTGTCGTTGTCTTCTGACAGTCGCGTGGGAAGGGGAGACACGCGTCGGCTGCGGGACCATAGAAGGCGAGCGGGGCACCATCGAGGTCGATTGGCGGACGCACCGAATTCGCACGGAGATGGGTGGGGCTGCACCAAAGGAAGACGTCGTTCCAGAACGCCCGACGATTTGTGACGGCCTGATCGCTTGGCTCGCCGCACTTCGCACAGGACCTGGCCCCATGCCGATCACCGCGGGGGACGGCTATCGAGCGCTCCGCACCGTCGAAGACTGGTACGGAGCAGGCACGAAGGGCCGCGCGCTGTAACCGCACGTACCGGAAGCTGACGGCGCCTCGTTACCGCGCGCCTGGCATCAACTTCCGTTTTTCCTCGTACAGATGGTGGAGATCTTTGCCGTCCGCGGCGAGTTCGGCCTTCGCCGCATGGTTGAGACTCGCCAGCAGCCGCAAGTCCTGCGTGCCGACGTTGAATTCCCGCCAGCCTTGCTCCAGCCGCTGCTCGTCCCAATGGGCCGGACCGGTGGCGTACTCGAGCACCGCTTCCAAATTCCGCGACGTCCAACCTTCGCGACGCGCCTGTTTGAGCTGCGACTCCGCCGTCGCACCGAATCGTTCCGCAAAGGCCGCCTCGAAAAATTCCACCACGTGGCGGTTTGTGCTTTTCATCATCGCGCCCTGAAATTGAATCAACGCCTTCACGATACGGCTTGCGTCCGGCGTGGACTCCGGCGGCAAGATCCCGGCTTCAGCCCAGGTGGCTAGCACCGCCATCACCGCGCCGACCTGCTGATTGCTGGCACGCGCGCGCGGCGCACTGTCGCCTGGCGCCGGCGGCACAAACACGTCGTTGACCGCGCTGAACGTTCCGCCTGGCTGCGGACCGCCGGCCATCAGATACACACGATCTTGATAGACTGCCGCGCCGAGCCCATGCCGAGCCGTCGGCATCGTTCCGGCGGAGAACCATCGATTCGTCGCGGGGACGTACACGTCGACCTCGCGGATCGTTTCCGTCGGCGACTCACCGCCGAATAGGTAGATCCGGTCGCCCACGGTTGCAGCGGCGCCTCCGCTTCGTGCCGTCGGAAGGGATGCGCGCGACTCCCAGCGATGTGTCGCGACGTCATACCGTTCGACGAGCGTGAGATTGTGCGCGGGGTCGCGGTGGAGTCGGCCGCCGAATAGGTAAATGTCATGCCCCAGTACCGCCGCCGAAAGGTGATCGCGCCCGCTCGGCAGCGAACCGCCCGCCGTCCATCGGTCCGTCGCCGGATCGTAGATTTCCACCGACGTGAGATTATGTTGCCCATCCCATCCGCCGATCGCATAGAGTTTTTGATCCACCACGGCGACCGCGAGCGCGCCGCGCGGCGTCGGCATCGGCTGTCGTTCCGTCCACGTGTCGCTGACTGGATTGTAGCGATAGAGCGTCGCCACCGGCGTCCACTGTGACACGCCGACGCGTGTGAATCCGCCGACGACGTACAGTTGGCGATCCACGACGACGACGCCCGCGTGATGCAGCGGTTGCGGAAGCGGCGCCTTGGCGCTCCACCCGTTCCATACTGGGTCAAAGGCTTCGACTGCGCGACTGACCACGATCGGCGTGAGGTCTTGCGAACCCGCGGCCTCGAACCCGCCGACGAGGTAGAGCATGCCGTCCAACGTCGCGGCGCCGACTTCAGAGCGTGGTGTCGGTGCGGGCGCCGCCTCCTGCCACGAACCCTGGTGCGTGGTGGTAGGGACGGGCTCCGCGGCCATGACCAGCGCGCCGGCGCTTAAGCCCAGTTCGAGCGAGAACAACGCACAAGCAAACAGTTTCGGGGGCACAGCGGCAGACAACGAGGCAGACCGATCCCGTGGCGGCGTCGTCACGACCATGGATGCCATACATGTCCTTTATGAAAATCGGTTGAGTGCGATGCGATGGAGTGCGAATGGAGACAGCATCCCATACGGCTCCATCATTATACTGAAACGCCCTGGAAAGATCGTGTCACGTCGGCTTTTCATCCGAGGGACCGCACGCCCGGGGAGGCCGTGCCCGCAGCGCCGCCATTTGAAAACGCGCGGAGCCGACTTTTATAATCGCGCCCGCAGCGCGTCCGACGCGTCAGCTGTGCGCGGCAACGCGAATGGTCTCGCGTCCGTTCCGCTGTCGTCATGAACCAACGCCGTCTGTTGTAGATGTGTCAGCCATGCTTGCAAAGGTATTGAGCGCAACGGTCGTTGGTATGGATGCCCACCTCATCGACGTCGAGGTGGACATCAGCGGCGGCTTGCCGCAATTCGGGATCGTCGGGCTGCCGGACTCCATCGTGAAGGAGAGTCGCGACCGCGTGCGCGCGGCGTTGAAAAATACGGGCTGCGGGTTCCCGGCGAAACGGGTGACGATCAATCTCGCGCCGGCGGGTCTCAAGAAGGAAGGCGCGGGACTCGACCTGGCCATTGCAGTCGGTCTGCTGGTCGCGCAAGGTCGTATTCCAGCGGAGGCGGTGGCGGACACGGTCCTTATCGGCGAGTTGTCGTTGGACGGAACGATCAAGGCGGTCCCTGGCGCACTCTCCATGGCCGTGCGGTGCGGACGCGAACTCCGTCTGATGGTCCCAACCGCCAATGCCGCGGAAGCGGCGCTGGTGCCGGACGCACAAGTGTTTCCCGTTCATACGTTGCCGGAGGCCATCGAGTTTCTCTGCGGGACACAATCGATTACGCGTGCGTCTGCGGACAGCGGCAGGGCCTGGCAGTCGGCGAGTCGCGACCAGGATGATTTTGCGGATGTACGCGGGCAGCAGCATGCGAAGCGCGCACTCGAAATCGCCGCAGCCGGTGGCCACAATCTCCTGCTCGTCGGTCCGCCCGGTTCGGGAAAAACGATGTTGGCGCGGCGCCTCCCAAGTATTCTCCCGCCGATGACGTTGGACGAGGCGCTGGAAACGACACGCGTGTACAGTTGCGCGGGCCTCGTCGACCATCAGGCGCCGCTGGTCACGACGCGGCCGTTTCGCGCGCCGCACCACGGTGTGTCGGACGCGGGATTAATCGGGGGCGGCGTGGTCCCACGACCGGGTGAAGTATCGTTGGCGCATCACGGCGTATTGTTCTTGGATGAAATTTTGGAATTCAAACGGCATGTACTCGACGGACTGCGACAACCGTTGGAAGAAGGTTCGCTGCTCGTGACACGCGCGCAAGCGTCGATTCGGTTCCCGGCCCGTGTTATGCTGGTCGCCGCGATGAATCCCTGTCCCTGTGGCTACTACGGAGATCGAACCCGCGAGTGCCTTTGCACGCCGCAGCAGGTGCGGCGCTATCGCAGTCGGCTGTCCGGCCCCTTGATGGATCGATTGGATCTTCACGTCGACGTGCCACCCGTGCCGGTGCAGGCGTTACATCAATCGGCGGCCACAGCGGAATCGTCGGCGGACATTCGCGCGCGTGTCGTGGCGGCGCGGGACCGGCAACGGCGTCGGTTCGACGGCGTTGGATACCACGCCAATGCGCAGATCCGCGCGAAACATCTGCCGACCTATTGTGCGCTGGATCGAGACGGACGCCAGTTGCTCGATCAGGCCATGACGCGGTTGCAGCTCTCGGCCCGGGCGCACGGGCGTATTCTGCGGGTGGCGCGCACGATCGCGGACTTAGCAGAGAGCGAGACCATCGCGCCGATCCATGTCGCGGAGGCCGTGCAATATCGCAGCTTCGACCGCGCGGTGGAGGCCTGAGCCGACATGGTGCAATCGTTCCGCACCTTCTCCTGGTGGTTCCTGATCGGCGCGACGATGGCGCTGGCCGTGATCATGCTGCAAGGTGGCATCCGCGATATTTTGCAGATGCAGGGCCCGCTCTGGGAAGGAAAAGTCATCGAGATCCTCACGGCAGTCACCGGCGGCGGACTGCTGGGCGGGTGCATCGCACTCATTTTGAATCGCATCAAACAACCCTAAGGACAGTCATCTACTGATTCATCAGGTACGAGGACCACGGCATGAATATCGAAATCGGCTCGAATGTGTATCGCAATACGAATGGGGTGGTGGAGATGGAAGGCGTGCAGCAGTTCAACGTGAGCGTGAAGCCGACGACCGGCGCCATTCTCCTGAACTTCGTGCTCTTCGATCAGAACGGTCGCATGACGGCGAAAGTGATCGACAGCAACTTGGCCTTCAACGAACGGCGCGCCTGCGAGATCGTAAAGACACCGACGAGCGTCGAGTTAAAAGATGTGGAAGCCGGACACGTCGTCATCCGCGTGGCGAAGCCGGCCGAGGATCGGATCGTCATCGACCAGGGCAAATTCTGGACGATCAAAGGCCACCTCTGCACGATTTCCGAGTCTGCCTGCAAGATCGACAAACACACCTTGAGTAAACAATCCACCGACGCCAAAGGCGGCAACGTCTCCATCGGCGGGTAGCTCAGCCGTAGCTACAGCCGCAACAGCTGAGACTGTGAGTGATCACGCGCCTGCGCGTGACAATAAGATCCCTCCTATGACGAAGCGGCATCGCATCGGCAGCTACGTCCTGGTGCTGATCCTCTTGGCCTTGCTGCAATCCGGCTGCGCGCTTAAATCATGGAAAATGGCCGCACCATCTCCGGATGCGCACACTTCCACGACCAAAACCTCAGAGCAAGACTCGATCCTGTATTACACCGTAGAGGGCATTTTTAGAGATCAACCGACTTGGAGAGGAACAAGAGGGGGCTTTGGGGACAAACAAGTGGGCGTGAGGAGGAACAGATCGCTCGCAACTTTGTCACCTACCTTGAGCGCAGCCTAGTAGACAATCAGACCTTCACGAAAGCCATTCACGTATCCGCTCCACCTATCAGCGGCTACCATGTGTCGATTGAGGTGCAGCGCATGAGGCACGACACGGGCAGCACTTCCTTCAAGTCGCTAGGATGCGCAATGACATTTTCTGTGATTCCCTGCTATTTCGATGACTGGATAACGTATCAGGTAGCGTATCGCCTAACAAACAGCGGGCAGGATCTCTCGGTCTACAGAGAACGAGTCCAAGAGAAAATGTTTGCCTGGGTCTTAATGTTGTTCGCCATCCCGTTCCTCGACTTGGATACGCCTCCGTGGACCCAGGACCGCGCAAAAGCATTGGCCTCCACAGCACAGGGATTCCGGAGTCAGGCCCATGCCGATGGCCACTTCTAGATTGCCACTCGCGAGAACTGGGTGGAAAATGTTCTCCCGGATAGGAATCTTATTGTGTGTCTTGATTGGCTCGACCTCCTGCGCATGGATGGGGATCGGGAAACACCTTCCCCTGGCGCCACCTAGCTCATCGGTCTCACCAAGCGCCACACCACGAGCGCTCTACTACTCGTTTTCGACATTCACACATGACCGGGACAAGCGGCTTGCGATCGAAGGAGGCCTGAAGGACTCTCTCTTGTTGTCCAACGTGGCCTACGCTGCTGCCGCGGTCCCCGGCGAATATTTTTGTCGCATTCAGATCGTGCCAAAACCTCAAGATTTTCTTTTCCTAAAAGTACCCTGGTGGATCATCTCGTTCGCAAGCCTGACGGCGATCCCGGCATACATCGACGAGAGCATCTACATCTCGTACGAATTGTATCGCAATGAGCAGTTGGTCCAACGCTTCAAATACGAGATCCAGAGTGAGGGGATTTATTGGCTAGGCGCTCCGTTGCTCACACCCTTTGTGCCGTCGGACTGGGCCCTTGGGCTGCCCGACAATGCCAACCGGCTTCGTCCCTATCGTGCGACTGCAGAATTGTTCCTGCAGGACGCCCATGCGGCAGGGCTGCTCTAAACTGCACACAGAAGCCCTGTGCATCTAGGTGGATCGTTTGGCTTTGGCGAGGGCCATCGCGAGTGCGGTCATCGGCTGGGGTTGTTTTTGTTGGTTCGTCGGCTGTGGCCGATTCGCCGGGCCGCGTGATGCCGGTGGAGTCGTAGTCCGCTGCTGCTGTGGTTGTCCGGCCTGCGACGATCCGGCGGCCGGTTCGTCGAGGCGCATCGACAGGCCGATGCGCTGCCGCTTCATATCCACCTCCAGCACCTTCACCTTCACGACCTGCCCGGGTTTCACCACGTCGTGCGGATTGCTGACGAAACGATTCGCCAGCACCGAGATGTGCACAAGTCCGTCTTGGTGCACGCCGATATCCACGAATGCGCCGAAGGCGGCCACGTTCGTCACCACGCCTTCAAGCACCATCCCTGACGACAAGTCGGCAACGGATTCGATCCCTTCGCGAAACGTCGCCGTGCGGAACTCCGGACGCGGATCGCGGCCGGGTTTTTCGAGCTCACTCAAAATGTCGCGCACGGTCGGTTCGCCGAATTGCGAATCGGTGAACGTACGCGGATCGAGCGCACGCAGCATCTGCGCCTGTCCCATAACCTCGGCGATGCCGGCGCCGACATGCGCCAGGATACGTTCGACGACTGGATAGGCTTCCGGGTGCACGGCCGAACGATCGAGCGGATTCTCTCCCTGCGTGATACGCAAAAATCCGGCAGCTTGCTCGAACGTCTTATCGCCCAGCCGCGGCACGGCGCGGAGCGCCAGGCGGGTGGGGAAGGGCCCATGTTGATACCGATAGGCCACGATGTTTTTCGCCAAGGGCTGCGTCAGCCCCGACACACGCGCAAGCAACGGCGCAGACGCGGTGTTCACATCCACGCCCACGGCATTCACGCAATCTTCAACGGTCGCGTCCAGCGACTTGGCCAACTGCTGTTGATTCACGTCGTGCTGATACTGGCCGACGCCGATCGCTTTCGGCTCGATCTTGACCAACTCGGCGAGCGGATCCTGCAGGCGTCGCGCGATCGACACAGCACCGCGCAGACTCACGTCCAAATCGGGAAACTCCGCCGCCGCCGTCGCCGATGCCGAATAGACGGACGCGCCGGCTTCGCTCACCACAATTTTCGCCAACGGAAGGTCTGGTCGATTCTGCGCTACACGCGAGACCAACTCTGCCGCCAGCTTGTCGGACTCGCGGCTGCCGGTGCCGTTGCCGATGGCGACCAACTGCACTCGATGCTGGATGACCAACCGTTCGAGCGTCGTGAGGGCACCCGCCCAATCCTGCCGCGGTTGATGGGGATAAATCGTCGTCGTCTCCAAAAGTTTTCCGGTGGGATCGACGACGGCGATTTTGCACCCGGTGCGTAAGCCTGGATCGAGGCCGAGCACGGCCTTCGGTCCGGCCGGCGCGGCCAGCAAGAGATCGCGGAGGTTCCGCGCAAAGATGCGGATGGCCTGGTCTTCTGCGGCCTCACGCAGCTTTTGGAATAATTCCGTACTGAGATGCACGTGGAGTTTCACGCGCCAGGTCCAACGACAGACCTCGAGCAACCAGGCGTCGGCCGCACGGCCACGGTCAGCGATGCCGACGAGCGACGCGATGACTGCGACACAGGGATGCGGCTGCTGCGTCTCTCGCTCCGGTGTCAGCGCCAGATCGACTTGGAGGACTTCCGCCTTCCAGCCGCGCAACACGGCCAGCGTCCGATGCGACGGCATCGTGCGGATCGCCTCGCTGTAGGCGTAGTAGTCGCGGAACTTTTCTTCTTCCGCCGACTCCTTACCGGGCACGACCGTGGAGGTGACGAGCCCTTCATCCCAGAGCATCGTCCTGAGCGCCGTCAGCACATCCGCGCGTTCCGCGAATCGTTCGGTCAAAATATCGCGGGCGCCGTCCAGCGCCGCTTTCACCGTCGCAATCGTGATAGCCTCCCGACCCTCCGCCGCTGGAATCGTCCGCACATAGGCCTGCGCTTCGACATCCGGCGAGCGTGTCGGATCGGCGAGCAACAGATCGGCCAAGGGCTCCAAGCCGGCCTCACGCGCGATCATCGCTTTAGTGCGTCGTTTCGGTTTGAAGGGGAGGTAGAGATCTTCCAGAACCTGCTTCGTGTCGGCGGCGGCCAGTTGCGCACGCAGCGCGTCCGTCAGTTTGCCCTGTTCTTCAACGGAGGCGACGATCGTCGCACGACGCGCGTCGAGTTCGCGTAGATACCCCAGGCGCTCTTCCAATGTACGCAGTTGGGTGTCGTCGAGATTGCCGGTCACTTCCTTGCGATACCGTGCAATAAAGGGCACGGTCGCGCCTTCGTCCAACAGCGTTATGGCGCGCTCGACTTGGGGAACGGCGACCGACAATTCTGTCGCAATGCGCGCGGCGACGGATCGGTTCGAATCTGGAGTGGGCGAGGAAGCGGTGGAGACCGGCTGTTGCGTCAGAAGTCACCTCACGAGTTGCGGATGAGACAGAAAGAAGCGGGCGGACCGTAGCAGATTCTTTCGGCACTGGCCAGCACGGTAGATCGAAACGGGACGAAGGTGGAGCAGAGCGAAGGGGAGATCCGTCCGCCTCGCACGCGGCGACGCGGACGGACAGGTCGGCGCTCGGAAATTAGGTAGGCGTCGCGGACACGGTCGGCACGATGAGCAGGTGTCCGTCTTTCAGATCCACGATCGCCGTGTCGCCGTCACGCACATCGCCTTTGACAATGTGACGCGCCAGCGGCGTTTCCACCTCTTGCTGGATCAACCGCTTCAGCGGCCGCGCGCCATACACCGGATCGTATCCACGCTCGGCCAAGTACGTCCGCGCCGTCGGCGTGAGCGTGAGCGACATGCGTCGCTCGGTCAGCCGCTCGCGCAAACGCGTGAGCTGAATATCCACGATCTTGCCGAGTTGCTCGGCGGTGAGCGCGTGGAACACCACCATCTCGTCGACGCGATTCAGGAACTCCGGCCGAAAATGTTGCCGCAGGTCGCCCATCACGAGATCGCGCATCTTCTCGTAACCCGCGCCCGCATGTTGCGCGTCGAGAATGTGCTGGCTGCCGATATTGCTCGTCATGATGAGCACGGTGTTTTTGAAGTCCACCGTGCGCCCTTGCGAGTCGGTCAAGCGGCCGTCGTCCAACACTTGGAGCAACAGGTTGAAGACATCGTGGTGCGCCTTCTCGACTTCGTCGAACAGCACCACGGAGAAAGGACGGCGACGCACGGCTTCCGTGAGTTGGCCGCCTTCGTCGTAGCCGATGTAACCGGGCGGTGCGCCGATGAGCCGCGCCACCGTGTGCTTCTCCATGTACTCGGACATGTCGATCCGAATGAGGTTGTTCTCGTCGTCGAACAAGGTCCCGGCCAATGCGCGAGCGAGCTCGGTTTTGCCGACACCGGTTGGGCCGAGGAAGAGAAACGACCCGATCGGGCGCTTGGGATCCTTGATGCCGGACCGTGCGCGCAACACCGCATCGGCCACCGCTTTCACGGCCTCGTCCTGACCGATTACCCGCTCGTGCAATAGGTTTTCTAAATTGAGCACCTTTTCCATTTCGCCTTCGACCAAACGCGTGACCGGAATCCCGGTCCAACGGCTGACCACCAAGGCGATGTCGTCCTCGTCGACCTCTTCCTTGAGCAAGCGCGACTCACCCTGTTTTTTCTGGAGGTGTTGCTCCTCGGACGCCAACTCGCGCTCCAAACGCGGCAATTCGCCGTACCGCAATTCGGCGACTCGGTTCAGATTGTAGTCGCGCTCAGCACGTTCGATCTGCAGCTTCACCTCTTCCATCTGCTGACGAATCTTCCGCAGCCGTCCTACGGAGACCTTCTCCGCTTCCCAACGCGTTTTGAGCGCCTGGACATCGCGCGTCTTTTCCTGCAGTTCCTTTTCGAGCGACTCCAACCGCGACTTGCTGCCGGCGTCGGATTCCTTTTTCAACGCCTCGCGCTCGATCTCCAGCTGCATCACCTTCCGCGACACCTCGTCGAGCTCGACGGGTAGGCTATCGATCTCCGTGCGCAGGCGCGCCGCCGCTTCGTCGACCAAGTCGATCGCCTTGTCCGGCAAAAATCGGTCGGTGATGTAGCGATTCGACAGGCGCGCCGCCGCCACCAAGGCACCGTCCTTGATCCGCACGCCATGGTGCACTTCGTACCGTTCTTTTAAGCCGCGCAAGATGGAAATCGTATCTTCAACCGTCGGCTGATCGACCACGACGGTTTGGAACCGCCGCTCGAGCGCCGCGTCTTTTTCGATATGTTTGCGATACTCGTCGAGTGTCGTCGCACCGATCAGGTGCAACTCGCCGCGCGCCAACATCGGCTTCAAGAGGTTCGCGGCGTCCATCGACCCTTCCGCCGCGCCGGCGCCGACGACCGTGTGCAACTCGTCGATGAACAGCAGGATCTGCCCACCGGCCGCTTGCACTTCCTTCAACACGGCTTTCAAGCGCTCTTCGAATTCGCCGCGGAACTTGGCGCCGGCCACCAGCGCGCCCATGTCGAGCACAACCACACGTTTGTTTTTCAGACCGTCCGGCACATCGCCTTTGACGATGCGCTGCGCCAAACCTTCGACGATGGCCGTCTTGCCGACGCCTGGTTCGCCGATGAGTACGGGATTGTTTTTCGTCCGGCGCGACAGAATTTGGATGACACGACGGATCTCGTCGTCACGGCCGATTACGGGATCGACCTTCCCTTGCGAGGCAAGGCGTGTCAGGTCACGTCCGTATTTTTCCAACGATTGATACGTGCCTTCGGGATCCTGCGAGGTGACGCGCTGCGTCCCACGCACCTGTTGCAGCGCTCCCAGCACCTTGTCCCGCGTGACGGCGAGTTTGCGGAACACACCGCCTTCATCGACCATAGCCAGCACGAGATGTTCGACGCTCAGGTACTCGTCCTTGAGCCCCTTCATCTCCTGTTCGGCCTTGTTCAAGATGCTCGTGAGGCGGGGAGTCAGATGAATTTGTCCTGGTGCGGCACCGGGGCCTTGCACCTGCGCGACGCGCGTGAGCGCCTGCTCCGCCGCCGCCGTGACGGCCGACAACGACACGCCGCTCTGTTCGAGTAAGGACGGGCCGATACCCCCCTGTTGTTCCAAGATGGCGAGCAGCAGGTGCTCGACGTCGACACCTTGATGATTGCGGCGCATCGCCTGGCCGGATGCGGCCTGGAGCGCCTCCTGCACTTTCACGGTCATCCGATTCATATCCATTGGCAGAGTCTCCTTCGGGACGAGCGCAGCCAGGTTTTAGGATTTGACCGACCGACCTCGATCTTCCGGCTCGTCGTTGCTCTATAGGTAAACATGGGCCCCTTTAAGTCAAGGCGAGCGCCCGCTTGACCGGCTTCGGGAATCTGTCTATGTATGTCCCCCCAATGATGCGGCTCGATCGTTCCCGCCCACAGCCAGCAACCGATCCCGATACATGAGCCTCCTCACGGCAACCTGGCAACTCTACGTCCAATCGTTTCACGCCACGATGGCGTCGCTGAAGCGGTCCTGGTGGTTGATTCCGATCGTCGTCGTCTTTTTCCTCGGAATGCTGACGGCGACGAGCCTGGTATCGGGACTTGGCCTTGTCGGTGGATTTATATTGGGCGCGCTGAACGCGCTGCTGATCGGCGCGATGCTCTGGCTCTTCGAGGTAGCGGTCTTGTCGAACCGGACGCTCCAGATCGGCGATGTCGGCGAAAGTTTCGGTAAGTACTTCTGGGACGTGATGGGTGTCGGGTTCGTGCTTTGGATCCCGCTGATGTTGCTGGACCAAAGTATGAAGACGAACCCACAAGGCGCATTTCTCGCCAGCGCGGTGTTTTTTCTGCTGTTCGTCCTGCTGAACCCGGCGCCGGAAGTGATGTACCAGCTGCGACAGGGATCGCCGCTAGAGGTGATCAAGAGCAGTTACGACTTCGTGCTCGACAATTGGATCGAGTGGTTCCTGCCGCTGTTTGTGGTCGTGGCACCACTGGGGGCGACGTTCTTCCTACAACTCTCCACAAGACTCGGACGCGGCGCGGGCTTGAACTTTTTGCAGTTGTTGGTACTGCCGATGACGACACTCTCGGCCTGGCTCAACCGCCTCGGTGTGAGCGAGGAAGTGACATCTGGCTTCGTGTTACTCTTGGCGCCACCGCTGACGATCTTTATGTTTTTGTTCCGAGGCCATCTCTTCCACTTGCTACATACGTCCTCACGACGACAGCGTCTGTATCGTTCGACGCACGGCCTGTAGGCTCGTAGATCCCGCCGATTGTTTTCCCGTTTGAAGCGTTGGTTATGGGGGCAGACCGCCTTCACGCCTCGTACGTCACCCTAAGGGCTCGGAGTCTGCATCTAGGGGTGGTATCTCTCTGCGCGTTCAGGCAAAATGGTGTATGCAATTTCAGACAGTCGAAATTGCTCCGATTTTTCATGGGACTCCCGATCTTTTGGCGCCTGGTTCTGACGACCGTCATCATCGTCGGGGTGATGACGGGCGTCACAGTCTACGCGCTGTTCCAGATGCGCCACCTCACGGCCATCACCACCGAGATGGCCTCCCACCATTACCCGGCCATTGAAGCCGGGAAACGGTTGATGGCGTCGATCGTCACTCGACAACAAAACGAGAAAAAGTTCCTCGCGGTGCGCGATGCGGCGTTTAAGCACACGTCCGAGGAGGAGCAGGCGGAATTCGGGCGGACGTTGTCGGCACTGCAGGTGGAAGAACGGACGCCGGAAGGACGTACGCTCCTCTCTGCAGTCGAACGACTCCACAGCGAGCAGGTGGCGCTGTTCCGTCAGGAGAGTGCGCGAAAGGGAGGGCCGCCTGGACTTGTCCCAAGCGACTACGAAACGGCAAGCAACGCGATCATGGATCGGATGACGGAGGCGCTGCGAGGGTTTGTCGATCTGCACGAAGCGCGTGTGACGCTGGGTATGAACGAGTCCTACGCGAGTTCGGCACGGGCCGAATCGGCGACGCGTCATCTTATTTTGATCTCGCTGTTACTTGGGCTGGCGGTGGCGGCTATCGCGAGCTACAGCATCCTTCGCCCGCTCCGTCGGCTTCAGGCGCACATCACCCTCATGGGGCAGGGGCAGTTCGGGACGCCGCTGGATATCTCGGCACCACGTGACCTGCGCGAGCTGGTCGACACGGTCAACTGGATGGGGGAAAAACTCCAGCAACTGGACGACATGAAGGCGGAGTTCCTGGCCCACGTCTCCCACGAGCTGCGGACGCCGATGGCCTCGATTCAAGAAGGCACACAGTTGCTGCTGGACGAGATTCCCGGTCCGATCACGCCGGATCAGCAGCAGACCCTCAAGATCATGTCGGACAGCAGCCGCCGGTTGATCCGCCTGATTTCCACCATCTTGGACCTTTCCAAGATGGACGCCGGCATGATGGACTACAATTTTATCTCGGCAGACTTTCAACGGATGGTTGATGTATGCCTTAATAAAATACGGTTACTTGCGGATTCGAAGCAGGTCCAGTTGATCGCCGAATTGCCCCCACAAAAACTCTATGTGCGTGCCGACTTTGGTCGCATCGAGCAGGTGATCGACAATCTTCTATCCAATGCCCTGAAATTTTCTCCACCAGGATCGGTCATTCGTCTCCAAGCGGAACCGCAAGCGCGCCTCGGCATTGTGGTCATCTCCGTCATCGACCAAGGACCGGGGATCGCCAAAGATGATGCGCCGCTTATCTTCGAGCGGTTTTATCAGGGGCGCTCGCCGAATTCACGTGCGGTCGCCGGCAGCGGCCTCGGACTCGCCTTGGCCAAGAAAGTGGTGGAGGGCCATAACGGACGGATTTGGATTGAAAGCGAGGTGGGGAAGGGAGCGACCGTGCGGTTCTCACTCAGACTCGCTCACGCCGGAGCAGAAGCATGAGCGCGAAAAAAGTTATCTTGCCACGGCTGCTCGATTCAAATGGGAGAGTAGTCCATCGACTAACGGCAACATGCTCTCTGCTCGGGCTGCTGCTCAGCCTCGGCTGTATGACAACGCCTACAGCTCAACCAGCCAAAGGGCCCTATTTCCAAAATGACAAGGCTCCAGCCGCGCCGCCTCAGGTAGCCGTACGAACCACCGACATGCGTGGCGACAGTTGCGTGACCTCGGCCGGCTGCGACCACCTGTTATTCGTCCGTGGGCTTTCGACGCTCTTCGAGGACCGCCAACGGGCGATGGCGTACTTTCAACAGGTTGCGACCAAATACGCATCCGGCCGGTATGCGGCTGCGAGCCGCACCATACTCGATGTGCTCGAACTCCCATCCGTACAATCCGATCTCTCGTGGATGACGCCGCGCTCCCAAGTTGAGCCCCTTGTCATGGCCAACGGACTCCTCAAACAGGCATTGGAGCACGTGGTCCGAGACTTGCTGTATCACGAAGCAGATCTGTTGCGACTCACCACCGCAAAGGACGCGGAAGCAGCGACGAGCACACATTTGCGGCAGGAACTCGCAGAGCAACAACATCGCTTCGACGAGTTGCAGCAGAAGAAGGACAAGGAAAAGGAGTCGGTGCGTGTCGTCCAAGATCCGGCGGCACATGCGGCGGTCAGCGCGCTCCAAGTGCAGCTTGAGCAGCGCGACAAACGCATCGCCGAGTTGACGAACCAACTCGACGCCCTCAAACGCATCGACCAAGAAACGCGGGAAAAAACGCGTCCGACTCGTCCGCTCGGTGCCGACACCGGCGAGACCAAACCTACACCGTAACGACTGAGGTTGGGGATGGAACGTGAAAAGGTCTTAGTGATCGACGACGACGAAGGGTTGTTGCATCTGCTGAAGATGCGGCTGACCGCCATGGGCTTTGCCGTCACCACCGCCACCAACGGCCAGGAGGCGTTTGCCGAGGCGCGTAAGGGCGCATTCGATGTCGCCATCACCGACCTGCGATTGAAAGGCGAGGACGGCCTGGTTATCACGGAAGAATTGTTGCGGATTCACCCTGGTCTTCCCGTCATCATCCTCACCGCGCATGGGAGCATCCCGAATGCGGTCGAGGCGATGCAACGCGGCGCTACGGGGTACCTGACGAAACCGTTCGACGACAAGGAACTCAAAGCGACGCTCGAACGCGCCTTGTCGCAACAGCGGATGAGCCGCGAAATCCAACGCCTGAAGCTGCTCGTGAAAGAGCTCTACGGCATGGAGAACGTGGTGGCGCGCAGTCCACAGATGCAGCGCCTGTTCCAACAGATCGCACAGGTGGCGGATACGGACGCAACGATTTGCCTATTCGGCGAAACGGGCGTCGGCAAGGAAGTCGTAGCCCGCGTGGTGCACGCGAACAGCCAGCGTGCGCAAGGGCCGTTTATCGCCCTGAACTGCGCCGCGATTCCTGAAACCCTGTTCGAGAGCGAATTATTCGGCCACGTAAAGGGTGCGTTCACCAACGCGCATGGCTCGAAGAAGGGGCTGTTTCAGAGCGCCAACGGCGGCACCTTGTTTCTCGACGAAATCGGGGAAATGCCGCTCTCGATGCAGGTAAAGCTGTTGCGCGCTGTGCAGGATCGTGAAGTGCGCGAAGTCGGCGCCGATCATACGACGAAGGTGGACGTCCGGATCATCGTCGCGACCAATCGCGATCTCGGCGAAGCCGTAAAAGCCGGTAGCTTCCGCAGCGACCTCTACTATCGTATTCAAGTGGTGCCGTTGGTGATTCCGCCCTTGCGCGATCGGAAGGACGACATCCCCGTGATGGCGCATCACTTCCTCAAGCAGTCCGTCGCCCGTACGAAGAAGGACGTACGAGGATTTACCCCCGCAGCGCTGCAAAAACTCACGCTGTACCATTGGCCGGGGAATGTGCGAGAGCTGGAGAACGCGATCGAAAAGGCCGTCATCCTCTCGCGCCAAGATACGATTACGCCAGATCTGTTGCCGTCGTCCAACAACGTCTCGGATGCGCCGTTACGCCCATTGACCGAGGCTAAAGAAGAGTTCGAGCGAGGATACCTCAAGAGCGTCCTGCAGTTGACGAACGGGAACATCTCCCGCGCCGCACAATTTGCCGGCCGGTATCGCGCCGATTTTTACAAGATGCTCCGGAAATACGGCCTTCATCCGTCGACCACAAAGGGGAAAGCGGATGCCGAGTTCGAGGAGATGTCGGAAGAAGTGGAAACGGGCGAGGAACTGACCAGACCTTAACCGGCAGAGTCGCCCTCAGCTCCGGCCATGAGCTGTTTGCCGTGCGCTTCGAGATAGGCCCAAAGGACCTTTGCGTCGTCCTGACACAAGACCAACGGTGTGTTGGTCGCGTGCCCGCTGAAATACACTTTGACCGTCCAATCCTCCTTGTAGACCTGCCGTTCACAGTACAAGATCTGGTCGAGATTGATCGATCGTGTGCCGACGTGAATCAGATGCATAACGTGGTGTGCTCAACTCGTGTTCTGCTGGAAGTGGAGCTGGCGAGAGGAATTGAACCTCCAACCGGCGGTTTACAAAACCGCTGCTCTGCCATTGAGCTACGCCAGCCTCGTGCAGGGCCCTGGGCGTCCCGCTCGATAGGAATCGTCCCACCTATAACAGCCCCCTCGAAAGCTGTCAAGAAATCGCGGGCTTCGCCTCGGGCGAGTCACGTAGATGCGTTGTGGTCTGGACACTGGAGAGACTGCGGAGCGGGGAGCACGGCGGCGCGGCGGGGTGCCGCGCCGGACGATCGTGTCGACTACGACTGGGGCGGGGCGCTTGAGCCGCCCTGCTTCGCCATGACCTTTTCCAAGACCGCAATCGACTCGTTCAGTAGATCAGACGCGCAGCTCAACGTTACCTGGAACTGCTGCATCGCTTCCTTCGTCATCCCCTGTTGCTGGAAGGCGAGAAACCGCTGATGTGCATCATCCAAGATCGCCTGTTTTGCATCCAGCATCAGTGTGTCGATGGCGTTCATAAGCCTCCCTCGTGTGGCAATGTGAGCTGACGGTACCAAACCCTTGCGTAGGTCGGCAAGGGTGGACGCGCCCACCAGAAGGGGCATACGAACAGTGTGCGGCTGAGTGGGGAGAGTGGAAATGCTGGAAAGGAAACACCTACGTGTTTTACCGAAGCAGCTACTGCAGCCTGAAGTAGACCAACGTCGTATCGCCCTTCGCTTCATCGCGCCGAACGACGGCTTCGGCAGCCCGCACGGTCTCGTTCACACGGATAGTCCCGCGAATGCCGAAATACTGGCTTTTGACGTCGTAGGCTTGCGTCAGCCGCAGCTCTTTGGCGATGGGCTCGAAGCTCGTGAGTTTGTCCAGGTCCTGCATCTGCTTGAACGGCCGCCCTTGCACGATTTCTCCGGCAATCGATTGGCTGATACGAGGATCGAGCGCCCGCATGACCAACGGGTCGGCCGTGTTGAGATTCACTTTGCTGTCGCCCTGTGACGGGAAGACCGTCACATATTTCTTTATGCGGGCCAGCGCCTCCGGCGTCATGCCCTTCACCAAGAGCAACTCCTCGAGCGACTGCAGGGGCGCGTTCGCCGCACGATAGGCCGGACGCAATGTCTGGTAGTACCCAGACTCCGCGCCATCGGCTTGCGGAGTGTCGTCGGGATCGACCCAATCGACGATGGCATCGACCAGCCGTGGGTCGACTTGAATCATTTCGAACAGGCGTTTGTATCGCAGCATCGTGGGAAGGCGCGATTGCGGATCCGGCATATTCGCCAGCACATTCAGATTCAGTTTGGCGCGCTCATCCTCAACCGTCGCGGTCACAAAGCCGTCGCCTATCGGAAAGTCCTTGAGCGGGAACGTCCAGATATCCGTCGGCCCGTCGAAGTGCACTTGCAGCTTCGCTTCCATCTGACTGTCCTGACGGAGAACCGCACGCGCCGCCTGGATGCCGGCCCTGGCGAGGATCGAGGCTTTGAGACCGTCGCGAAAGGCCGTGGCGTCCCGCAGTTCGCGTCGCGCTTCGGCGTCGAAGTCCAGGATCAACGCAACCAGGATCGTCAGGATCAGCAGGGCCAGAATGAGCGCAATGCCGCGCTCGTCAGGTTTTTTCGTAGGATGCAACACGAAGGGTCACCTGCAGGAGATGGGGCATGTCGAACTGCGGGGTGATTTGAAGCCGCTTGATCTGGACCAAGCCGGGCGCTTGCTCCAGAGCCGACAGCAGGGAGAGCAGTTGCGGCAGCTGCATCCCGGCAAGTCGCACTTCCACTGCGGTTTCCTGGTAGCCGGCCAACGGCACCGTTGGTTGCGGTTGCATACCGACGATAAGTTGCCGGATGCCGGAGCTGGTGGCGGTCTCTTCCAAGTAGGGAAGCAGGGCGAACGCGCCGGCGCTTTTGGCCAGGCGCTGCTCAAGCTTATCGATACGGGTTTGCACACCGCGATAGTTCGATTCCAGACGGACGAGTTCTTCGTAGTCGCGCCGCTTTTTGATCTGTTGCCGATCGAGCACCGTCGTGCGCTCCAGCAACGGATCCACCAGAACGAGGAACAGCACCGCGAGGGCCACGACGACCGCGCCGCTTCCGACCAGCAGCCGCTCGCGCGCGCTGAACCCTTCCCATCGCTGTCGCAACGATTCCATCATATGGCCATACTCGTGAAAGTTAGGCGGAAGATGACTTGGTTCGCGTTGACGCCGACACGCGCATCGCCCACTACGATGTCTTGAAACCGCTGTTCGCCGGCCAGCGCGCGTTTGATCCGTTCGACGGATTCGAACGAGTCCGTTTCCGCTTCGATCTGCACCGCCGTGCCTTCCATCAACAGATTGCGCACTTTGATGGTGACGTTTGGCGGCAACTGTTTCACCAACAGCGAGAGCGTAGGGAGCACGGCGGTGCGTTGGTCCTCCAGCACGTCAAGGCGCTTACCGATCGACTGAATCTGCGCGCGTACGTATTCGACTTCTTCGCCGGGAGGAACCGTCCCGCCCACGATCCGTTGCGCAAAGGTGTTGAGCGCGGCCTTGTCCTGTTTCACACGCGACTCTTTGAGGGTGGCCCGCGTCCACACGTCGGCGACGCCCACGCTCAGGAGCACTCCAGCAGCCACCGCGGCCATCGCCCATTGCCGTCGGCTCGGCTGCGTGCCGGCCTGCTGCGAGGCCTGCAACTGATGTTTCAGGTCGTAGCCCAAGGCAGCGGGGCGTGCTGGGCCTAACCAGCGTCGCCCTGTCAATTTCGGATGCAACGCCAGCCCATACGCGACGGCAAACGCCTGGGGGCTATTCGCCCCGAACCCTTCGCGTGGACCGACCAACGTCAATCCCAACCGATGCGCGAGGTATTCCGGAAACTGTCGCAACTTCGATCCGCCGCCCGTGATCCAACAATGCTCTAAGGGTGTCTCCGTGCTGGCTTCATAGGAATGCAGGGCCAGGCGCACTTCGCGCAGCAGAGGTTCGATCCATTCTTCGCCCAACTGCACGCTGGCGACACGTTTGCGGCGCTCCGCTTCCTCCACGGACCAGGAGTACCGATGCGCGAGCGCCCTCGTCAGCGCCGTCCCACCCCACGACAGCGTCCGCAGCACCCACGGTCGCCCCTGATGGATCAGACACAGAGTGGTATTCGTGGCTCCGATATCCAAAATCGCCACGTTCTCCGGACCGCCGGTCCCTTCATGGCGCAGATATTGGGCGATGGAAAACAAGGCTAACGCGTCGACGTTCACCGCAACGGGATGCACACGCGCATCGGCAAGAAACGCGAGATGCGACCCGACCATTTTTTTCGGAGCGGCGGCGACCAACACATCGTGCGCTTGATTGGCAGTACGCACACGATCCGGGGCGCTGACGTTGACGCCTTCGACCGCGACGTCCTCCAAATCCATCGGGATGAGGCTCTCGATTTCATAGGGAAGGACCTGGGCCATCTTGGCTTGATCGTGGAACGGGAGCGCCACACGACGGAGGCTCAACTCGCGCGCGGGGACGGCCGTGACGATGGAACTGCGGTGCAACCGATGCTGCTCCAGAAAACTCCGGAGATGGCGCGCGAGCGTGCTGTGGTCGATCGGTTCCTCGCGTAAAAACGGCAAGGCGCGGTAGAAGTAGTCGACTTCCTCCTGACCGGTCAGCGACCGTCGGAGACGCACCGCTTTGAACGCGGTCGTGCCGATATCGAGGCCGACGCTTTCGATCACGAGTGTCGTCCCTCCAGCCGCATGATGTTCAGATCGCCGTGTCGGTTCATGTTCACAGGCTCACCTGCGGGCGCAACAACGGACCGATGAGTTTCACACGTACAGGCACCCCGGCGGGGAGGGGAAATCCGCCGCTGGCTACAACACGCTGCGAGAGTGCCTGGCCCACGGTCACCGTCGCCGCGACATCCCATCGCGTCTCATCAGGCGTCCGCCCGAGAAGAATCTGTCCGGTCGCGGAAATGGACCCGTCCTGGCCGTTGCCAGAAAACTCGTCGACCTTGCAGACCAGTTGCGCGCAGACGACTTTCGCGCGCACGGTCGCAAAACTCCATTCGGGCGTACGCAGGCCTTGTTGCTGCAAGGCATCGGCGGCAAGATCGGTGAGATCGGCTTGTACCTGCCCATCGACTTGCGACGGTTGCAGCGACGTGAACGTAAAGGACAACTTCGCGCGACCCGAGCGCACCGGCGTGCCGACGATCGGGGCGAGGTCGACTTTTTCAGCGCCGCCGTCCAACGCCGCTACCTGCTGAAATCCCCAATCGGCAAATCGTACAGTGGCGGTGAGCGGCGTCGTCGTCGCCTTCGGATCCATCCAAAGCGATACGTGTACGACCGGCCGTCCGCGTAACCCCTCGGCCCAAGAGATCGTGCCGGTCACGCGCCCGATCGTCGCCAGCGGTTGCTCGCCGCGACTTACCCGCACGCCGACCCATTCGATCCCGAACGGGCGCAGCGGACGTTTGACGTCGATCGCCACCGCCGCTCCGAGCTGCCGTGCCAATTCAGCGGCCAGGCGGGTATGCAACGCCTCGTAGGGGAATTGCATGAACGTAAACGCCAGGAACAAGACGCATCCCAGCGCAACCCACAGGCCGATCCCGCGGAGGCGCTGCGACCACGTCGGATCTCCCGACAGCGTCATGTGGGCAACGTCAGCCATGTCGTGATCACTTTCGGCAGTTGTTGCGGTCCTTGATCGAACAGAAATTCGATCATAAACGCCTGCGGCAACACCTTGGTTACCCGTCCGTCCCAGCGTTCCACCCAGACTTTCGCTTGCCCGTCGTAATAACGCACGTTGAATCCCAGCAAATTGTCGAGTAACTCCGTGCGCTCCACGCCTTCTTCCGTCAGCGTCAACAAGTTTGGGCGCACGTACCGAATCAGGCGCGGACCGATGCGCGTGTACACCACGCGGGATTGGTCCGATTGACGCGCCTGCGGCGTAATCGTCGGACGATGCGTTGTGACAAACGCCAGGCTATCTGCAGGCTGGCCTTCCAACAGACGGTTTTGCCCCAACCACGGCGACGAGGTCGGATTTTGGCTCAGGGTCAAATCGTTCGTGAGCACGGTAATGGCGCTCCGCAACAATTGCTCGTCACGGCCGCTGGCGCGCACCGTCTCTAAGGCACCGGTCGTGGCCGACAACGAGACGAAAATGAAGGCCGCCACGACCCCCAGGATCGCCACCGCCAACAACAATTCAATCAGCATAAATCCGCGATTAGAGCGGAGCGCCGACCGTGTCGAACACATAGTTACTCACCTCGACGGAATCTTCCGTGTCGCCGCGCATCCAAAGCACTTGCACCTTAATTTCCCTCACACGATCCAGCGGTGTCGGCGCGATGATGCGGCGCCAACGATAGGCCGGCGCCCGATTCTCGCCCGTCGCCTGTGTGGCCAGTCCTGGGGGAGCATCCTTAAAATCGCCCGTCTGTTCGCCCACCGGCAGCGCAAACAACAACTCGGTTTCGAGCAATTTTTCCTGGGCGAGCAACGTGGCGGTCGTGATCTCTCGTGCACGGTCGTGAAACTCCAGCCCACGATTGCGTAAGCCGAGCAGGACCGGCAGCACGATCGCCAAAAGCGCGACAGCCAGCATCACCTCGAGTAACGTGAAACCTCGCTCGCGAGGGGAAGCGCTCCGCGATACGACGTTCGCCGACACATGATGCTGAAGAAACATCGCGTTCACAGCGAGATACTTCCCCCATACGTATCGGGGAACAAGAGGGGACGAATCTGTTCGGGTAACGGCGGCATCGGAATCGGTTCTAACTCTTGATCGCTCACGCGCACCAGGCCGGTCAGCGGACTCACATGGAGCGCGAGCAGGGTCCGATCCGTATCGCTCAAGACCAGGAGCGCCGGTTCCGGCAAGCCGGTCGGGGGCACCTGCAGAAACACCTGGCCGGATTGCCGCAAGCCTTGGGTCGCCGTCGTCGTCCGCTCGAACCGCACGCCCGCCGGCAACAGCATGCGGCGCGGTAACGTCTCGATCTCCGGATCTTGAAACCGCACGTCCTTCGGAACCTGCTCGCCCTCCGGCGTCATGACCATCGCCCAGTATTGGCCCTGATCCAGATCGAGATACAAACGCCAGGTTTGTTGCGTCAGCGGCGCCACCGTCCGCAACGTATGGATGACGCCGATCAATTTACGGCTGGCGGTCGCCGCATTTTCGAACCAGCCGAAGCGCGGCACCGCAATGCCGATGACCAACGCCAACAGGCCCAACGTCAGCACGATTTCGATCAGCGTGAACCCACGTTGATTGGGCAGCCGCGAACCACGCAGCCGCCCCGTCGGCTTGATCAACTGCGGCATCTGCGTGGGCGTCTCGTCCATACCGAGGGATCAATCCTTATCCAGGTTCCAGCTCACGATGTCGGCGTTGATGCCTTCGCCGCCCGGTTCACCGTCGGTGCCGTAGGAGGTAATTTCGTAGTCGGCCTTCAGCGTGGGCAGGGGGCTGATGTACTTATAGGAATTCCCCCAAGGATCTTCCGGGAGCTTCTGCAGATATCCACCGAGTTTCCATTTTTTCGGCACGACTCCGGTCGACGGCTTTTCGACCAAGGCGCGGAGGCCTTGCTCCGTCGAGGGGTAGACCCCGTTGTCGAGCTTGTACAACTGCAACGCGGCTTCGAGATTGCGGATCTGCACTTTGGCGGCGGTCCGCTTCGCTTCGTCCGTTCGACCCATGATGCGAGGCACCACCAGCGCGGCCAACAATCCCAAGATCATCACCACGACCAAGATTTCTACGAAGGTAAATCCACGTTGTGTCCGGACTCGCGCGGGGACCGGTACGAGTCGAGTCGGTACAAGGGCAACGGTCCAGTTAGACAGGCGCTGCGCACCACTTCGCACAGGGCCATTGAACCGTTCGAAGATCCGACGCACCGCGTTCACGATCTGCTGTTTCATGTCCTTCACGATGATCACCTCACCAGCTGGCCCATTTCGAAAATAGGTAAGAGGATGGCCACGACGATAAAAAAGACCACCGCTCCCATGAACAAAATCATAATCGGCTCGATCAACGAGGTCGCGCGCGTAACGACGCGATCCACCTCGCCGTCGTAGATGCCGGCGATGCGGCGGAGCATTTCTTCCATATCGCCGCTCTTTTCTCCCACAGCCACCATATGGGTGACAAGCGCGGGGAAGTG
This sequence comes from Nitrospiraceae bacterium, assembly GCA_046351095.1. Classification (GTDB taxonomy): domain Bacteria; phylum Nitrospirota; class Nitrospiria; order Nitrospirales; family Nitrospiraceae; genus BQWY01. The sequence continues at coordinate 608,564 of JAXLZC010000001.1, read as the reverse complement.
TCCGCTGCGTTTCAGCGGCGCGGCGATACTTTCGCCTTCGCGAATATTCGTACGGGCCTCGTCGACCGCAGCTTCCAGCACACGGTTGTTCATCACTCGCCGAGACACGTCCAATGCGTCCAACAACTGGACGCCGCTCGCCAGCATCGTCGCCAAGGTGCTGCTCAGACGAGAGATGGCCACCTTGCGTGCAATCTCACCGATCAACGGCAACCGCAAGATCAACCGATGGATCTGCATTTCGCCCGTGGGCGTACGTTTGTACCGAATCACCGCAAAGATCGCCAAGACGATCGCCCCAAGGATCGCCCACCAGTAGTCGGCCAGGATCGCGCTCGTCTGCATCAACACCAATGTCGGCCAGGGGAGGGCCTTCTTCTGATCGACGAAGACGACGGTGATTTTGGGAATGGCGAATGTCATCAGCACAAACAGGACGGCGCCGCCGACCACCAACATGATGGCCGGATACATCATCGCATTGGTGACCTTCTGTTTCAGCGCCAACTGCTTTTCTAAAAACTCCGAGAGGCGGAAAAGAATTTGGTCGAGTGCGCCGCTGGCTTCGCCCGCCCGCACCATGTACGTATAAATCGCCCCGAAGTCTTTCGGGTACTGCTCCAAGGCGACGCTCAACGCTTTGCCCCCGCGGACCTGCTCGCGAATATCGGCAAACAGTCCCTGCACAGGCTTCTTTTCCACCTGTTCGATCAAAATCCCCAGCGCCTCGACCAGCGGTAGTCCTGCCACCAGCAGCGTGGCGAACTGTCGCGTCACCATCGCCAAGTCGGACGGGGAGAGGACACGCTGACGATAGGCCCCGCGGCGCAGATGCGCGGCGGCTTCCGTCGCGGTGCGGCCGCTGCCGCGATCTTCGCGCAACTCCGTGGGGAAGACGCCGGTTTGTCGCAGCTTGAGGCGCGCGCCACGCACATTCTCGGCATCGACGATACCGACAGCATTTCCGCCGTCGCTCCGCAACCCTTTGTAGTGGTAGACAGGCATCGAATTGGGATCAGGCTACCGACTGAATACGAAGGGCACTCGAGGCGACGCCGCGATGTCGACGTTCACAACTCGACATCCTGCTGGGCGATGCGCATGATCTCTTCCGTCGTCGTAATGCCAGTGAGGACTTTGTTTGCCCCGTCCAGCTTGAGCGGGATCATGCCTTTCGAGATCGCCAGCTCGCGAATCCGCGAGGCGTCTGCCTTCGCGCCGATCAGGCCGCGCACTTGGTCGTCCATGACCAACAATTCGTAAATCCCTGTACGGCCGCGATACCCGGTATTGCCGCAGGCCTGACAGCCAGCACCGCGATAAAAGGTCGGCGGCGTCTTCTGCGGACGCAACCCCAGCCGTTCGATTTCTTCCTGAGCCGGCTGATAAGGCTTACGACATTGCGGGCAGATGACACGCGCTAACCGTTGCGCCAACACGGCCACCACCGACGAGGCCACCAAAAACGGCTCGATCCCCATGTCGATCAAGCGGGTGGCGGCGCCTGCCGCGTCGTTGGTGTGCAACGTCGAGAACACAAGGTGGCCGGTGAGCGACGCGTGGATGGCGATCTCCGCCGTCTCGAGGTCGCGGATTTCGCCGATCATGATGACGTCCGGGTCCTGACGCAGGATCGACCGCAATCCGGCGGCGAACGTCAGATTGATCTTCGCGTTCACCTGCATCTGACCGACGCCTTGCAGCTGATATTCGACCGGGTCTTCGATCGTGATGATGTTTTTGTCCGGCGAGTTAATCTGACTGAGCGCGCCATAGAGCGTCGTGGTTTTTCCGCTCCCGGTGGGCCCCGTGACGAGGATAATGCCGTGGCTCAGGTGGATCAGTTGCTGGATGATCGTCAGCTGATCGGGAGAAAACCCGATCTCGGACAAATTCAGCAGCTTGTTTTCCTTTTGCAGCAACCGAAGCACAACGCGTTCGCCGTGCGACGTGGGCAACACGCTTACGCGCACGTCGACATCTTTACCGGCGGTGCGGATCCCGAATCGTCCATCTTGCGGCAAACGTTTTTCCGCGATATTCAACCCCGCCATGATCTTGAGTCGCGCGGTAATACTCGATTGAAATTGTTTCGGCGGACTCAAAATCTGGTAGAGCACCCCGTCGATGCGGTACCGAATGACCAAGCCGCGCTCGAACGATTCCACGTGAATGTCGCTTGCGCGCCGCTTGACCGCTTCGAACAAAATCGAATTGACCAGTCGAATGATCGGCGCTTCGTCCGTCGCATCCAAGAGGTCCTGCGGCTCGTCCAGATCGTGCGCGAGGCCGCCAAGTCCTTCCTCCGCGACAAGGTCTTCCATGACCGCCTCGGCGCCACCGGCCGTCGCACGGTCATAGGCTTGATTGAGCGTGCCTAACAACATCAATTGTGTGGTCAGCACTGGCTTGATCGGCTTACCCAACAACAGACGCAAATCGTCCAGCGCCTCGGACTGCAGGGGATCCGTGGTCGCGACCAAAATGGCGCCCTCTTCTTCCCGTAGGGGCAAGACTTTATACCGTCGCGCAAAGCTGATCGGCACACGCGCGATCAACTCCGTATTCACCTGAGACGAATCCAGTTGCGGCGCCCAGGGCAAATCGAATTGCTGGGCTAAAGCCTGGATGGCGTTATCGTCGTCGTCTTTCATCGTTACGGCCATTGGGGGGAACCGGCGCGGCGCCACACAGGGGTCACCTGCGGGGAAACAGGGAACTCTTCGACACAATCATCCACCGACCTACGCGAGATCGACATCGATGGATTCGCGAGACGATCGACACAACGGAATATACCTAAGAATATCGTCAGCTTATCCAATGCCCCCGGTCGAAGCAAGCGAACGCGTAAACGCAACACGAAGCCCCTCTGACAAACGGAACCGATTCGTCCCTTTTAGGCGACTCGGACGTGGATCCGTCGCCTTTACAGTGACCGGCTGCTTCCGGCATAGTGCGTAGGCACCATGTCTACGACAAGGCCTCACATCTCCTTCCTACCGAACCGACGACAGGATCGTAACGGTGGCGCTGGGGAGAATTGTTGGCTGCGTGCTGATGCACTGCTTTCGCCCTCCGGCCTGCTCTCTCTTTCAAGTATTCTGCTCTTGGCCCTCTTGATCCCCGGATGCTCAGGGGGAGGGACCGATCCGTCGGTGACTCAAAACGACCCGAATGGACAAAACCCTCCGCCCAACCAAGGCCCCTTGCCGCCTGTCGGCGATATTCGCGATCCGCTATTTAGCCGCCAATGGCACCTCTCCAATACGGGGCAGGGTGGCGGGACACCGGGCGAGGACGCACGCGTCGTCGGCGCGTGGAACGAGGGGTTCAGCGGACGTGGCGTCCGTGTGGCCGTGGTCGACGACGGGCTCGAGGTCAACCACGAGGATTTACGGCCAAACGTGTTTGTGTCACAAAGCTTCAACTACGCCACCAACAAAAATGACCCCTCCCCCGTAACGAATGGCCCATGCGACGGCGACGGAGGCAATGCCGACTGCCATGGGACCTCCATCGCCGGAGTCATCGCCGGATTTGCCAACCAAGTCGGCGGGCGCGGCGCAGCTCCCTACGCGACACTCGTCGGCTACAACCTGCTGGCGAACGGTGCACTATCTGTCGACAGTACCGAGGCGGATGCGATGCAGCGGAACGCCCCCGCGGTCTGGGTCTCGAACAACAGTTGGGGGAAGGACGACGACGGACGCCTCCACACGAGCAGCGCCGTATGGAAAGCCGCCGTCGTGACCGGACTGGAGAGCGGCCGCGGCGGATTGGGCACCATCTACACCTGGGCGGGCGGGAACGGTGGGCGCCGACGCAACGACAACTCCAATTACGAAGCCTACGCAAATTTTCGCGGTGTCATGGCCATTTGTGGCGTCGACGCCGACGGGCGACAGCCGGACTATTCGGATCCCGGTGCGAACCTCTGGGTCTGCACGCCGTCGAGTGCGGGCAATCGTCCGCTTCCCGGCGTGGTCACCACCGATCGCACCGGCGCCGAAGGCTACAACGCCGGTACCGGCGGAGATCTCGACAGCGCCAACTACACCGGTCGATTCGGCGGCACCTCATCGGCCACCGCCTTGGCATCCGGTATCGTAGCATTGGTGCTCGAAGCGAATCCGCGCCTCGGTTGGCGCGACGTACGCCAGGTGCTGGCCGAAACAGCTCGCCGCAACGATCCATCCGACGGCGACTGGACCAAGAACGGCGCAGGCGTCTTTGTGAACCACAAATACGGGTTCGGTGTCGCCAACGCCCAAGCCGCCGTCGCACGAGCCAAGACGTGGACGCCACTTGGACCGCAAAAGCAGTTTACGGTGTCCGGCGAAGCGCCACGCCCGCTCGCGGCGGTGGATGCCGTCACCCTGTCCGCCAACGTTTCCGCCAGCGGGATCACCAAGATCGAATGGGTCGAGATCGAGCTGACCGTCGAACACCAGAACGACGGCGAATTGGATATCGCGCTCGTGAACAACGCGACCGGCACCAGAAGCCAGTTGGCACAGGCACGGAGCTGCGATCCCGTAGCGCTGGACGCCTGCGGCAATTACAACGGGTGGGTGTTCGGATCCGCGCGGCACCTGAATGAAGCGGCGGACGGGACGTGGTCGCTCGACATCCGCGACGCACAACCGGGACAGAGCGGGACGGTCGTCAGTTGGCGGCTGATTTTCTACGGGACATGAGGGAGGCGAGCATGACGGAAACGGGAAGTCGATTCGACACACAGTCGGCACAACCCGACACCTCCTTCAAACCATCACTACGTGTGTTTTCGCAGCTGGGGTTCGGCCTGGCGTTATGGATGCTCGCAGGCTGTGCGGGAACCAGCGATGTCGAAGCGGGGCAGGGGCTCGGCACGCCGACAACGGAGGCTACTCACCAGGCCCTCACGCCGTACACCTGGCATGATGGAACGAGGGAACATCGCCTCTGGATGGATCCGTCGATTGTCGCGGAATTTGTACCCGACGCGACGCCGAGCTCAACGTTGTCCCACGCGACGATCCTCGCGGAACGTCCGGCTAATCGAACGCGCATTAGGTTCTGGCGAGCGGATCAGGGCACCCAGGCCAGCGACTTGCTCGCGTCCGCCGCACAACGAAAATCGACCACTGCCTTGTCACCGGTTCTGCGCGACACCCCGTCGACATCAGGGAGCGTGCGCCTCTTGCCGGGGAACATCCTCGTCACGCTCAATCCGACGTGGAATGCCGACGCCGTCAATGCCTGGGCGAATCGCCACGCCTTGCGCATCCTACAGCACCTGCCCTATGCCCCGAACATGCTGCTGGTGGAATCCGCGCCGGGATTGGCCACGCTCGAGCTCGCGACACGACTGGCTCGCTCCGGAGACGTGCACCACGTCGAGCCGGATTGGCTGACCGAAAAAACCCTCAAGTAGATTGTTTCGACGTACAACGACGACGTAGGAGTGACACGGGGAAAGCCGGCTCGAGCGGCGCGCGCAAGTGCCAACGCGCCGATCTCTTCGCCGGTTACTCGCGTGAAGGCACGGCAGGCATCTGACTGCCATCGAGTTGCGAGGAGCCCTGCGATTCTCGCGGAGCCTTTTGCTGCATGAGTTGTTCGAGGACCTGGCGCTGAAGGCCGGTCGGCTCGTCGATCCGATTGTTCCGCTGCACCATCCCGGATTCGCGTCCCTTCCGCTCGTTCAGCTCCTGCATATCCGCCTCGTTCTTGATCAAGTGCGGGGTCAGGAAGACGAGCAGATTCAACTTCTCCGCCTGCTTGCTTTGAAAGCGGAACAACCAGCCGAGGATGGGAATATCCCCTAAGAACGGAATTTTCCGTTCGTTCATCGTGATGTTGTCGCGCACCAAACCGCCGACGACCAACGTCTGTCCGTCCTTCGCCACGGCGATGGTTTCCATCGCACGTTTCGTCGTCGTCGGGCCGACCGGCACCGTGGCGGCGCCCGCGCCGATGGTTTGCGCGACGTTTTCGGCGATAGCGGTGATTTCTTGCTTCATCTCCAAACGAATGTGGCCGTCGTCCAACACTTGCGGCGTCATCTCCAACGTCACACCGACGTCTTTGCGCTCGATCGTCACCAACGTTCCGCCGGTGATGCCCTGCGCCTGCCCGGTCGGGAAGGGGCGGTTTTCGCCGACGACGATCTTGGCCTTTTGATTGTCGGATGCCAACACCTGCGGCGTGGAAAGAATGTTCGTGTCCGACATCGTCATGATGAATTGCAAAAAGGCACGGACATTCAGATTGTCGAGAATCGTGATCGCCCCGCCGGTCCCGGCACCGCTCAACAGCTGTGCGATGCTGGCGATGTCTTCCGGCGAGCGATTGAATCCGCCCAAGCCCTGCACATTGCCGGACTTGGCCGCGCCCAGGAGCTGCACCGGTTCGCTGCCGATTTGGCGCAGGCGATCGACGCCGACTTCCAAAATCACGGCTTCGACGAACACCTGATTGCGCTTCGTATCGAGCCCGCGCATCACGGCTTCGAGCATCGTATAGGCCGGCTTTGTCGAACTGATGACGATCGAATTCGTCGCCTTGTCGGCAAACACTTGGACCGGCGCTTCGAATTCCGTAAGGGGACGAACCGGCGGACGTCCACCCGGCGTGGTGCTGACGGGTGTGGCCGACGCGCGCGCGACCAAGTTCGTGAGCAACGCGGCGACATCCGTCGCATTGGCGTGTTTCAGTTTGTAGACGAAGACGGCGCGCTCCGGCGGCGCCTCGGCGGCCGCCACGATTTCCACCACATTGCCTTTAGGAATGGCCATCAGCCGATTCACTTCCAAGGCGGCGAGGAACATGTGGTAGGCCTGGTCGACCGTGACCTTGGACGGGGAGAAGATCGTCATCTTGCCGGCGTTTTTTTTCGATGTGTCGTCGATCACAAAATTTTTGCCGGTCAGTTCGCTGATGAACCGGACGACGACCTGAAGATCCACATCGTTAAAATCGAGCGTCACCTGGGCGGGCTGCGCTGATCGAGCACCGCTCGGCGCCGGCGCCGATGGTTGGGCGGCGGCCGACGTTGCACTCCATGGGCCGAAGCTCGTGGCGGTAACACCGAGGCACAGCAGCCCGGCCGCAGCGATACGCGCCACGCGCGACTGATGTTGCGTCCTGGACAATGAGCCCGATGCAGGCGAGTACTTAGCCGCGAATGTCATAGGCGATGGTCGTCCGTTGATTGTTGCGCAGCACGTCGACGGCGACGTTCCGCTCGTTTCGCAATTGCTGGAAGAGTCCTAGCGCCGCTCCGGGATCGCGGAGCTCGACGCCGTTGATCCGCTGCAGCACGTCGCCCGCTTGGAGACCGAGCTTTTCGAAGAAACTGTTTTTCTGAATATAGTCGAGTCGGAACCCGTCGATCTTCCCGTTGTTCATATAGGGCATGGCGCGCGCTTGCGTCATGAGTGCGGGAATATTCGAGAGGGTTTGATCGAGCTCGGCTCGGTCGACACTGACCTGAAGCGGACGCCCGCCGCCTGGCGTAACGACAGTCCCGGGCGCCACCGCGGCCGTCTGGGGGCCGGTCGGAGCTACGGCGACAGGGCGCTGCAAAATATCGAGAAAGAGTTCTTCTTCCTGTCCGTCGAGGCCAATGACGACGGACTCCTTGTTGATAGCATGCACCTCGCCGACACCGACGATCATCTCGCGCAGTCGATAGGCGCCCTGCTTTTTGCCGGCGATTTCTTCGACCACCGCCACCGACGTGGTCTCATCGCCCACGGCGGTGCCGAGGAGCCGGAGTTTCCCCGCGACATTCAACGGCGGCCGATTTGCAATCGGTACCGTCCCAGCCGGCCCGGTAGGACCTCCGCCGACCGGAGTTGCGCCGGGCGGAGGCGACGCAAAGAGTCGACTGCCTTGTACATCGCGAAGTAGTTGCGACAAATCTCGTGGGGGAGACGCCGTCGTGGCGGCGCCGATCGTCGACGCCGAATATTCCAAGGGCGGTAGCAATGCGTGCGACAACACCCCCGACACCCAGTGCGCCAGCACGAAGGCCAGGGTCGCGACGAACGCCAAGATCAATCCGTGTGTCGTCCAACGAGGCATGGTCAGGGAATCGGCTGAGGCTGTGCATCCGCACCGTCAGCGAGTGAATGCCTGGTCATCGTAGCCTGCTTCAGAATCAAATAGCAACGCAATTGCCGGAATCTGCAGACGACCGTCGCCATCCTCCTACGGGTATTCTCTGAGCATCTGTTACGACAACCTCCATCGAATCTCAGGACTCGGTGTCCAAGTCGACATATTACTTTACCCGTAGGGCAAGACAGGGTATACCTGATTCCGGATTTCTCAACATCGCCCCGCACCGCATCCTACACGAGGCATACATCGCATGAAAAAAGCGCTCATCACCGGCATCACCGGACAAGACGGGTCGTACCTGGCCGAGTTTCTGCTCGAGAAGGGCTACGAGGTCTACGGCATCATTCGCCGCTCGAGTTCCTTCAACACCGGCCGTATCGACGCCATCTATGAGGATCCCCACGTCGCATCGCCGAAGTTGCGCCTCTTGTACGGCGACCTGAACGACGCCAGCTCGTTGAACAAAATTCTGCGCGACGTCCAGCCGGATGAAATCTACAATCTCGGTGCGCAAAGTCACGTACGCGTCAGCTTCGATGTGCCGGAGTACACCGGCGAAGTGACCGGCCTCGGGACCGTCCGTTTGCTCGAAGCGATCCGCGATGTCGGGATCAAGCCGAAGTTCTACCAGGCCTCCTCCAGCGAAATGTACGGCAAGGTGTTGGAAGTGCCGCAGAAGGAAACGACGCCGTTTTATCCACGCAGCCCGTACGGCGCCGCGAAGGTCTATTCGTACTGGATTACGGTCAATTACCGAGAAGCCTACGATATGTTCGCCTGCAACGGGATCTTGTTTAATCACGAGTCGCCGCGCCGCGGGGAAACTTTCGTCACGCGGAAGATCACGCGCGCCGTGGCGCGGATCAAGCTCGGCCTGCAACAGGACCTGTTCTTGGGCAACCTGGACGCGAAACGCGATTGGGGCTTTGCCGGCGACTACGTCCGCGCCATGTGGCTGATGCTCCAGGCTCCGCAACCGGACGACTACGTGATCGCCACTGGCGAGACCCATTCCGTACGGGAATTCCTTGAGCTCGCCTTCGGGCACGTCGGCTTAGACTGGAACAGATACGTAAAGATCGATCCGCGGTATTTCCGGCCGACGGAAGTGGATCTGTTGATCGGCGATCCGTCGAAAGCGAAAAAAGCGCTCGGCTGGGAATTGAAAGTCTCGTTCCGCGAGTTGGTCTCGATGATGGTCGAATCGGACCTCAAGAACGAACGCGACAAATTGGACGGTACACGCAAGCGATAACGACGGTCGGAACCAGATAGGGAGAGGCACGCTCGATGATTTCGTGGGGAACGCAGCGGGTAATCGTCACAGGTGGGGCGGGATTTCTTGGGTCGTTCGTCGTCGAAGGGCTGCGCGCGCGTGGCTGCCGCGACATCGTTGTCCCGCGCAGTCAGGACTTCGACTTAGTGCAGATGGCCGCCGTGGAGCGCCTCTACCGCGAGGTCAAGCCGGACATGGTGATCCACTTGGCGGCGCGCGTCGGCGGCATCGGCGCGAATCAAGCCAACCCCGGGCGTTTTCTCTACGACAATCTTATGATGGGTGCGCAGCTCATCGAAGTCGGGCGGCAGCGTGGCCTGAAGAAGTTTGTCGCCTTGGGAACGATTTGCGCCTATCCGAAGTTCGCGCCGATTCCCTTCAAAGAGGACGACATCTGGAACGGCTACCCCGAAGAAACCAACGCGCCGTACGGCTTGGCTAAGAAGATGATGTTGGCCCAGTCTCAAGCCTATCGGCAGCAATACGGCTTCAACAGCATCGTCCTGTTCCCTGTCAATCTGTACGGGCCGCGCGACAACTTCGACCTGAACACCTCGCACGTCATCCCCGCGCTCATCCGCAAATGTACGGAAGCCAAGGAACAGGGAAAGCAGGAAGTTGTGCTCTGGGGAGACGGAACCCCGACGCGGGAGTTTTTGTACGTCGAAGATGCGGCGGAAGGGATTTTGCTCGCGGCCGAGCGTTATGAAGGCGACCTCCCGGTCAACCTCGGCACCGGCCGCGAAATCACGATTCGCGAGCTTGCGACGACCATCGCGCAGGAAGTCGGCTTCACCGGCACACTCGTCTGGGACACGTCAAAACCGAACGGCCAACCACGCCGGTGTTTGGACGTGCAGCGCGCAAAAGCCCTCTTCGGCTTCACCGCCGCCCATTCGCTCGAATCCGGCATACGCAAAACCGTGCAGTGGTTCAATACGAACCGGCAGCAGATCCGCGAAGTGCATTTCTAAGCAAGCCCATGACCATCCGTATCGACCTCATCGCCGGCGCGCGCCCCAACTTCATGAAAATCGCGCCGCTCATCGACGCGCTGCGTGACGCCGAAACGCGCGGCGGGCCGCTGCGTTACCGGTTGATTCACACCGGCCAACATTACGACCGCGCCATGTCGGGCAGTTTCTTCGAAGAACTCGGCATTCCCGATCCGGACATCAATCTCGAAATCGGGTCCGGCACGCAGGCCGAACAAGCGGCTGGGATCATGGTTGCCTACGAGAAAGTGCTGCTCAAAGATCGCAGCGCCCTCTGCGTCGTCGTCGGCGATGTCACCTCCACCATGGCCTGTAGTATTGCTGCACGAAAACTCGGCGTGCCGGTCGCGCATGTCGAAGGCGGTATTCGCTCCGGCGACTGGACGATGCCTGAAGAAATCAACCGCGTCGTGACCGATTCGATCACCAATTGGTTTTTTACGACAAGCGAGACGGCCAATGGCCATCTACGGCGTAGCGGCGTCACCGACGACCGTATCTTCTTCGTCGGCAACACGATGATCGATACGTTGTTGAAGCACATGCCGCGCCTGCGTCCACCGACCTGCTGGGACGCACTTGGCTTGAAGCCGGGACAATACTTCGTCGTCACCCTGCATCGCCCTGCCAACGTCGACGGCGAGCAGCAGCTCCTAAAACTGTTGCAGGCGATTGCGGAAGGGACTCGCGGCCTACCAGTCGTATTTCCCGTTCACCCGCGGACCGCGAAGAACTTACGCGAGCTCGACAGTCAGACACCGCAGCTCAACTACGTCGACCCGCTCGGATACCTGGAATTCAACTACCTCGTGAAACACGCCAAGGCCGTCATCACCGACTCCGGCGGCATCACGGAAGAGACCACGGTGATGGGTGTGCCCTGCCTGACGCTTCGGGATAATACGGAGCGTCCGGAAACCATCACGATGGGTACCAACGAACTCATCGGGACGGATCCACGCAAACTCGCGCCCGCACTCGCACGTCTCATGGCCGGGCAGTGGAAGAAGGGGAGCATCCCTCCGCTCTGGGACGGTCGTACGGCGACCCGCATCGTCGAGCACCTCACAACCCTGCTCGCTTCTCCGTCTCGTTAACTCGCTCTCATCGCGTTCGCGACGCCACTCCCAATTCCATCGCGACTCTATCGCTCGCCGCCTCACGGCCACCGTCCTGCAGAATTTCACTGCTTCCTTCGACCTCAGCCATAAATAGGGTACTGTGGGAAGCACCCAGTATTTTCCGGGAGTACCTCATGTTGCGACGTCTTGAGAAAGACAATACATGGAGTCGAGTGGCTGCCGTCTGCGCACTCGCGTGCACGCTCGTTCTCGCTGCGAGTCCGGCCGTAGCGACGGAGATTGTCCTGCCTGGATTTTCGTCGCTCGGCATTTCCGGTACATCACTCACCCTTGGCGGTCACCGCACCTATACCTGGGATCGTTCATATCTCCCCGTCACCATGACGGCGGCCGGGCAACCGTTCGTCGAACGCATGGAATTGATTGTTTCCGGTAACGGACGAGAGTCGGTGCTTCTTCCTGCGGACCTTTCGATTCACGAGACGTCTCCCGCAGGCGCGACGTTGCAGGCGCAGGGGACCTATGCGACGGCGCGCATCGCCGTCACCACGCGTGTGGAATATGACGGCCTTGCCATGGGGCGAGCGACCCTTACCAGCGATCGCCCACTCGATATCGAAAGCCTGGAATTCAGAATCACGCTCACGGCCAATGCCAATACACGGCTCATGCGGTGGGACATTCCCACCTATCGCAAACACATTCGTCAGTTTCCGCTGAGTGCGGCGACCTTCACCGGCGCGTTTCAGCAAGTCGTCGCGATCTCGGACGGATCGCGTTCGTTCTGGTGGTTTACGGACGACGCCAATCGCTGGTTGTCCAACGGACAGAATACGACCTCGGTAGAAACACGAGACGGGCATGTGATCATTCGACAACGTCTGGCCGTCGGGCGTGTCGAAACAGGGGAGCCGGTAGACATCACGTTTAATCTGCTCACCACGCCGATCCGCGACGATGCGCCGTGGCGCGCACCGGACCGTCGGATCGCCCGCCGTGTGACGGCGGAGGAGGGACGTGGAGCCGGTCTCCAGATGTGGTGGCCGGAGGCCTTCCCGCACCAAGCCTTACCCTATGCCGAATGGCCCTCGGGTGTGACGCAGGATGTCCCCTCCGAGGATCGTCGCCTCTATCCGGGCATCGCCGGCACCCGTCTACTACTGAAACAGGCGACGGATGCAGGCCTCACGCGGCTGCCGTATTTTTCCGGACATGCGCCAAGCCTGTATGACCCGGTCGTCCAGGCCCATCGCGCCGAATGGGAAGTGGTCCCTGGATTCATCATCAAACCCGGAGCCGACGCGCCCTTTACCTCACCGTTGGAGAGACCTTGGCTCTCCTTGCGTGGACCGGGGCTCATCGAACATCTCGTGGGACGCTTCGATCAGGTGATCGACCAACTCGGCATCGAAGGTCTGTACTTCGACCAAGGCGCCCCGATGACCTCCCAAAATCCGGCGCATGGAGCTTGGCGCGAATCGGCTCGGCGCGTCCACGGCACCCTCGATATCCTGGCGATGCGACGATACTTCAAGTCGTTGGCCGAGCTGTTTCACCGTAAGGGCAAAGCCGGACACTTGGTCGTGCATATGTCGAGCGTGCCGATCATCCCGGCCTATACGTTCGTCACCGGATTGGTGCAAGGGGAGGAATTTTTACTCGACCTCAAAAACACCGATTATATGGGCTCCGTTCCGCTGGACGTGGTCCGCACACAGTATGCGCCTGGCCAATATGGAATCGGCAGCATCTGGCTGGATCAATTGTGGTCGACACGTCTTCCGGGCAACCCGGCCGCGCGGTATGCCAATCAAGAACAATGGTTGAATTCGAGCGAACATCTGAGCGCCTGGCGCAACTATATGGCCTTGGTGCTGTTGCACGACGTCACGCCCTGGAGCTTCGCGCCCATCAAACAGCGACACGAGATCGCCGACGCACTGAATACATTCGACATCATGCAGTCGCGGTTCATTGGGTATTGGGAGCGGCCCCTCGGCGAATTGTCGTCGGCGGATCTCGTCGCCAGCCTGTATCGAAGCGCCACCGACAACAAAGTGCTGATCGTGGCGGCCAATACCGGTACACGGACCGCTGACTTCTCACTCGCCTCCGCGTGCCGCGCGTTTGGTGAATCCTGCCCCTCAGGTCTTCGCTATCGGATCCATGGGGCGGGCGGGTGGACCCCGGTCATCGGCGATCGACTCGATGCACGTATCCCAGCACGCGATTTCCGCCTGATCGAGCTCGGCATTGCCGAACCTTCAGCCACGACCACTCGCAACACGACCGGTCCATCCCGCACCGTACGCTGATGTCGCAATCTCACGTCACCACGCCGAAACTCATCCTGTTGGTCGTGAGTGCGCTAGTCGCCGCACTGGCCATTGTCAACAGCGTGAACGACCGGGGATTGGATCCCGACTGGCCGGAGACGGTCGCGCTCGTGTGGGCGATCTGGACGGCGACCTACGTCGGCACCACCTGGCGCGCACTGGGAACTCCCTACTTACTCTCGAGCAGCTACGTGATCGCCCTTTGTATGTTTCATCTAGGCCTTCCCCTTCCGGCCGCCGTCGGCTGGTTGACGGCGCCGGATCTGACACGTGGGGTCGACGGCTTCTGGATGCAACAAAGCGCCTGGTGCACGTTGATGGCGCTTAGCGCATTCGGCATCGGCGTGGCGCTCTCGCTCAAGACCGCGCCCTCGCAGGAGATGGCACTGGAGGATGCGATCGCCCATCGCACGGAAGCCCTCAGCACCGCGTACTCTGCCGGGCTCGGGCTCTTCGCTGCAGCCCTGTGCTTTTTAGCCATGTTGATCGCACAGGTGGGGAATCCCTTGGCCTATTCGCGTATGGACTTCTTCCATGCGCAGGGGGACATGCGCGGACTGGCGCTGTTCCTCATGACGCTCCCGTCATCCGCCGTATTGCTGGTGATCGGTGCGCGTACGCTCTTTCAATACGCGGCAGGCGGCGCAGTCGCCCTCTTCAGCCTCGGTATGTTGCTGCTCTCCGGCTACCGCTCGGCTGCCATGTTCCCATTGTTGGTGGGCACGATTTTGTGGACAAAAACCGGACGGCATATACCCGTGGTACTTGCGGTCGGGATGGTCGGCATCATCATGATTGCCATTCCAACGATCGCTATTTTGCGCGCTTCTGGAAGCTACGACAGCATGTCGAGCGCCAAAGTCAGTGAATCGATTGAGCAGGCCGATTCAACCAACACCTTCGTGGAACTGGGGAGTACGGCGGCCATTTTGGGCGCCACGTTACGCTTTGTGCCCGAGACGGATCCCTATCGGTACGGCCTCACGTATGTCCATGCCCTTCGCGAGACCATTCCCAATCTGTCGCTGACGGCGCGCGAGTCGGATCGCGATCGGTTTCTCAAGGACGGCGCGAGCCAAGCGGCAATGATTCACCTCGCCCCGTCCGATTGGCTGACCTATAAGCTGGAGCCGCTGAAGTTTTACAACGGCGAAGGTGTCGGGTTTTCGGCCATCGCCGAACCGTACTTGAATTTCGGCTATCCGGGAGTTGTGGTGTGCTTCGCGCTTCTAGGATTTCTCCTCGGTCGCCTCGATCAGAAACCACTGTGGGCGGAACCGAAGTGGCTTGTATTCTGCGGTGCGGTGTTCTGGCCGCTCGTCCGAACGGTGCGAAACGACATCAACAATTTCACAAAACCGATGTTGTTTATGTATCTGATACTGGCTGTTTGGTTTGGCGGCCTCTCCCTCTTCCGCGACAAGTCTGCTCAGAAACAGGTCTCACATGCGGGCTGACCTCGCACAACGCACACCGCAACGTTCCACGAACTTCATTCGTGGCATGTCCTGGTCCATTCTCGGACAAGCCCTCACGGCCCTGAGTCAATGGGGTGTACTCATTGTTGTCGTGAAGTTCCTGAGTCCTGAGAATGTCGGGCACTTTGCCTTGTCCTTAGGGATTGTGGGACCGCTCTTCGCCTTTCTCAATCTGCAACTCAGCGCCATTGTGGCAAGCGATCATTCGCGACAACATGATGCACACACCTACGTTGTGCTCCGATCAATGACCAGCGCCCTCGCACTGTCCGTTGTTGCGCTCATCGTGTTCGGCGGACTGGTCGCAGCCGATGTGTCACTTCCTCTGTCGCTCATCGCAGGGATCAAATTATGCGAGGCGGCATCGGACTTAGCTTATGGGTTTTTACAAAGACGTGAGCGGTTTGATCAGATTGGCCTCCTGCAAGTTATTCGCGGAATCTCGTCTCTCGCAGTGACATGGGGTACCAGCGCGATCTCCCACAACCTTGTCTGGGTGTTGTCCTCGCTACTCCTCATGCAGGCGCTACTCACGGTGTTTGTGGATTTCCGAGCGTTGGGACTTCCCTCCATGCCCCTCATCGCGCGAATACAAGCGTGCCTTGGCGGCCAGTGGCATTTCAGTGCAGTACGAACACTCTTTTCTATCGCGTTGTCTATGGGAGTGGTGGTGGGTTTGAACATTCTCACGATCAATCTTCCACGATATTGGGTAGCTGGTTGGCTTGGGGACGCAGCAGTCGGAATCTATGCAGCACTCTCCTACACCATGACGGCGGGCAATATGATTCTCGGCGCGGTATGCCAGGCGGCACTTCCTCGATTGGCCCGTTCTTATCAAAATGATCATCAGGCATTTCGGACATTACTCGGGCGACTGTTTGTCGTGGCGCTTGTGTCTGGAGCTTTGGGACTCGCTTTTGCAGCCTTTGCAAGCCAACAAGTCCTCACCCTGCTGTATACACCTGCGATTGGAAGCTACCGAACGACATTTACCTGGATTATGGTGGCTGCGGCTGTCCTGTATCCAATTTCCGTTACCGGATGTGCACTGACCGCAGCGCGCGTCTATTCGGAACAAGCATGGGTCACGCTGTTCTCGACCATCTCCGCAGCCATTGCCTGCCATGTGCTGGTACCGACCTATGGGTTGGATGGGGCGGCAATGGGGATCGCGGTCGGATTCGGCATAAAACTTCTCGGACAGTTGACCCTGGTGTTGAACCTGAAAGCTGCGCACGCATCGCACTCGTACACTCAAGGTGCCTTGTGAATTTGTCCGCATTGCCATCGTTGATCTTCCAGACGTTGGGCTGGATATATCGCACCATTCAGATCAAACGAGACCCGGTGGGCTACGCACGATCCATCGGCGTTGAGGTCGGAACAGGGGCTCGCCTTCTCGGCATTCACGGAGGGACGTTCGGGTCAGAACCATATCTCATCCGTCTAGGGAATGACGTGACCGTCACCTCGGGTGTGCAGTTTATTACCCACGATGGAGGCATTGCCGTCATACGCAAGCACCTCGGTCATGCCAGCATCTTCGGCCCCATTGTCGTCGGCAATAATGTCTTCATCGGGTACGGCTCCATTCTCCTTCCCAACATACGCATTGGCGACAATGTCCTCATTGCGGCTGGTGCGGTGGTCACTCGAGATCTGCCAAGTGGAGTCGTCGCAGCAGGAGTTCCAGCCCGCCCGATCAAGACGGTGGAGGAGTACGCCAAAACCGTCTCGGCTCATGCCGTCCTCATCGAACATCTATCGCCTGATCAGAAACGACAGTTTTTGCTTGAACGGTATCGCCCGACACAATCGGCACCAGCGGGTCGTGAAGAGCGGCGCTAACACCCCATTATCAGGCTTCCGAGAAACACAATCCGTTTGACCGATTCGGACAAGCATGGTGCTATGAGGTGACCGTCTGTTAGGACGTCACTCGTCGCGCTACCGGGCTTTCCCACGTTCGGACGACTCACACGCATGCGCATTCTCCATTGCATCCACCACCTGCAGGGTGGGGGAGCGGAACGACAGCTCCAACTGCTTGCGAACGCATCTCCCGCACATGGGATGACGGCCGGTATCGTGTGTGTCAATGCCGACGGACGCGAGGCATTTTCCCAACAAGTCAGTGTGTTTGTCGCTCGACGGAAATCACACTACGACCCTCGATTTATTCTTGATATCGCTCGTGCAATCGGTCGCTTTCGCCCGGACCTCGTGCATGTGTGGCTCCCGGAAATCATGACCGTTCCCAGTCTGACCCTTGCCATGCTGCGTCGTATACCGAGCGTGTTTTCTTATCGTTGGGCGATGCATTGGCATCGCCCCCTGGCACTGCTGGAGTTCGCGACCGCACTCATGGCGAGTCGCAGTATTATCTCGAACCATGCCCTGTCTACGGATAGTTCCCCGTATCATTGGCTCTTTGCGCAGAAACAGGGCGTGGTCATCCCCAACGGCGTTCCTTTCCATGGCATCCGCAGCAGCGGTACAGGTGAAGGAGTCGCGACGACAACGACTCGTATTCTGTTTGCGGGACGCCTGACACAACAAAAAAATTGGTCTTGTCTCATCGACGCCCTGGCGCTCCTGCGGACCCGCAAGAATTGGCAACTCGTTGTCTGCGGTGCTGGGGAAGATCGAGACGCACTCATCGCGCGCGCGCAGGCCCTTGGTATCGACTCGCGTGTCGAGTTACGCGGCTATGTGAACAATCTCTCCGAGGTCATGGCGCAATCGCAGGTATTGGTCCTGCCCTCTTGGAATGAGGGCATGTCGAACGTGATGTTCGAAGCCTATGCCAATGGACTGCCGTGTCTTGCCTCCGACATTCCACAGAATCGGGAGATCGTCGATCGGTTTCACTGTGCACTGCTGTTCGATCCGCATTCGCCACAGAGTCTTGCGCGAGAACTCGATCGCGTCTTGGACGACCCAGCTCTGGCAAATCGTTTGGGAGCCGCCGGGCAGCGGGTCGCTCAGGAGTATTCGGTCGATGCCATGGTTTCGCGCCACGCCGCGCTGTATCGCCAATTGCTCGGTGAAGGCCTTCCTGCCGACCGGCAACAGGCGGCCTAACGGATTCTTCATGCGTATTCTTCACGTCATCAGTCGGTTGGATCCCTCGGACGGCGGACCGCCCATGGCGCTCAGCCGCTTGGCTGCGGCACAAGCAGCCGCCGGAGCCGCCGTAACGATTGCCGCACTCGAGCCGCATACCGACCGCTCGGCGATGCAACAGGCCTACGCGAGCATTCCGCACTTCGACCACGTGTCGCTGACATTCCTGCCGACCGGCGGATTCCGCGAACGTGTGTTTGCCCCAGGTGCGGGCGCGCTCCTCGGCTCGCTCGTTCCGGCACACGACATCGTGCATGTCCACGGTCTGTGGCGCCCGCACTTGCTTCAAGCCACTCGCGTGGCGCAGACACATCGCCGCCCCTGGGTCATCAGCCCGCACGGCATGTTGTCGCTATGGAGCATGCAGCAAAAGTCCCTCAAGAAACGTCTTGCGCTGCGACTGGGCTGGAATACGGCGCTGGAGCGCGCCGCATTTCTGCACGTGCTGAATCGGGACGAAGGGGAGGCGGTACAGCAGGTCTGTCATCCCTCGCAGATCGTCACACTTCCCAACGGCGTGAACCTCACGGAGGTCACACCGTCCCCCTCCTGGGACGGCGTCTGGGATCGTTATCCGGCACTACGCGATACACCCTACATCGCCTTCGTCGGACGCCTGCACTATTCCAAGGGGCTGGACATCCTCGCCGAAGCCTTTGCGCTAGTCGCGCGGCAGATGCCGGAGATGCGCTTGGTCGTCATGGGCCCGGAATTCGGCGCGGGTCCCATGTTTCGCGAGCAGATCCGGCGGCTCGGGGTGGAAGAACGGGTCTCCATTCTTGGCGGCGTCTACGGCGTCGACAAACCGGCGCTGTTGCGGCAGGCGCAGTGCTTTTGTCTGCCGAGTCGACAGGAAGGGTTCAGCATGGCCATCGTCGAGGCCCTGGCCCTCGGACTTCCGGCCGTCATCACGGATGCCTGCCATTTTCCGGAAGTCGCGGAAGCAGGTGCGGGATCGGTCGTCCCGGTAGACGGCACTGCCGTAGGGGAGGCGCTCCTTCGGCTGCTGCAAGACAAGCGGCGACGCATGCACTGCGGTCAGGCGGCGCGTACGCTCAGCCACACGCGCTACCAATGGTCTCAGATCGCGCAGGGGTTTCTCACGGCATACGAACGCGCACTGTCACGGCAGGCTCGCACCGTTGCGGCCGCATAACCAAGCCGATTGACGGATCGCACGACAATTCCGATGGCTAAAGTTATTTTCATCAATCGGTATTATTTTCCCGACCACTCCGCCACGAGTCAGTTGCTGACCGATCTGACCGTCTATTTGGCGGCCCGCCGGATGGACATCCATGTCGTCACGAGTCGCCAACGATACGACAATCCCGCGGCGGATCTCCCCACTGAAGAACGGCATCAGGGCGTCACCGTCCATCGCGTCCAAACATCGCGCCTAGGACGAACGCACCTATGGGGACGTGCGTTCGACTACCTGACGTTTTACATGCAGGCTATTCGGCTCCTGTTCTCGCTCGTGAAGGCCGGCGACTACGTCGTGGCCGAAACCGATCCGCCGCTGATTTCCGTCTGCGCGGGACTCGTGTGCCACGGCAGGCAGGCGCATCTCATCAACTGGGTGCAGGACCTGTTTCCGGAAGTCGCACACGCGCTCGGCGTCATGCCCGAGGGGATCGGCTATCGCATGCTGCGACGCATGCGCAATTGGTCGCTGCACTTGGCCGTGCTCAACGTGGTGCTGGGGCACCGCATGGAAGCGCGTCTGCGCGACGAAGGCGTCGCCCCGACACGTATTCGGGTCATACACAACTGGGCGGACGGTTCAGCCGTACGCCCGGTGAGTCATGCGCAGAATCCGCTGCGACAGGAGTGGCACCTGGCGGACAGCTTCGTCGTGGGCTACTCAGGAAATATGGGCCGGGCGCATGAATTCGAAACGGTGCTTGCCGCGGCGGAACGCGTACGCGATCGCTCGAACATTGTCTTTCTGTTCATCGGAGACGGTGCGCAACGGCAACACCTCGAAGCGGATGCGCAGCGTCGTGGGCTGACGAACATCTGTTTCCGGCCCTATCAACCTCGCGAACGGCTGGCGTATAGCCTCAGCGCAGCCGACGTACACCTCGTCTCGCTGGCGCCGACGTTGGAAGGGCTGATCGTCCCCAGCAAATTTTATGGCATTGCGGCTGCCGGACGCGCCACGCTGTTTATCGGCGATGCACAGGGAGAAGTGGCGCACCTGATTCGTCGGCATGCCTGCGGCGCGTCGGTGGCGGTGGGCGACGCAGAGGCCCTGGCCACGCATATTCGAGACATGGCTGAACACCCCGAGGCCACCGCCGCCATGGGCCGCCGCGCACGAACCGCCTTCGATACGCACTTCGAGATGTCTCGCGCACGGGCCGCCTGGGAAACGGAACTGCGTCACCTCCTCGGTGGCTCAGATTCATCGCCGGTCGGCAACATCCGAGACGACCGGCATCCGCTCAAAAAGATTGCCTAGGTGTTTCCCTGCTTGGGATCGGCCCCACGATCCACGCGCTCGGAGACCCGATTCCACCGCATCCCCCTGTTCAAAGTTGCCCGCCGCCTTGGCACCTGTGAACACATTCGGTGCACCATGATTTTGACGCCTCTATTTTTCAATCACTTAGCCGCGTCGGTTTAGGCCTCAGACTTGCTTAGACCTCCACGAACGTTGGGTGCGCGTGGTGCGCGCTCACGCACCACGCTCGACAGACCCAACACGAGTACGTCGATGCACGATAAAAGAGGAGGGCAAACTATGCAGAGTACTTTGCGTAAGAAGGTCGCACGGACAGCCTTCCTGGCCCTCTGTGTCGTAGGGATCTTGGCGCCGACACCGGCGAAAGCCATGTTGGTGACCTATGCGTTTCAGGGCGCGATCACCCAGGTATCCGACAATCTGTTCACGCCGAGCGGAACGGGCTCCAACGGCATGAACACGGGCTTGCAGTTGCGCGGCACCTATACCTTCAACACGCTGTCTGCGCCTGCCGGGAACGGCAACTTCCACAATGCGCTGACCTCGTTGACGGTCCAGATCGGCAACTACTCGGCCACGCAGTCCTTCGGGCAGAACCTGATCCAGATCCAGAACGGGCAGGTCGATCGGTATCACCTGCTGTCGTCGGTCAGCGGCAATACGGTGAAGGGGTTGTCGCCCTCCATGTTCGAGATCCTCTTCCGCGATCCGACGGGGGCGGCATTCAGCAGCAATGCGCAATTGCCGTCGACGCCGCCGAGCTTGAATTCGTTCAACACCAACCGCTGGCGCTTGAGCTTCGGCTCCAACGGTTTCGTGCAGGGCTCGATCACGTCGCTGCGCGCCGTGCCGTTGCCCGCGTCCGTAATCCTGTTCGGCGCCGGCTTGATCGCCTTGATCGGCTTGGGCGCAGGTCGCTTCCGCCAGACGCAGGAGCGCACCAACACGGCATCGTAACAACCAGTATCGACGGGGGAGTCTGGCCGACAGCGGCCGTCCCCCAAGGTCGATGGGCATCTATTGATAAGCGCACCGCGTACCAGGCTCCCCGTAGAGTAGTTCCAACGACCTCGGGCTCTTGCAGTCTTCATCCCGCACGTGCGCTTCCTCCGCTTGGGCGACGAACGAGATCGGGTAGCCCAGGCTGACGACTCGAGCATCGAAGAATCGGTCAACAGTGTCGGATGCCACGTGCCTGACACTCGCACGCCGGCGTTCACAATCCCACAATCGCTTTGCAGAACGCCGGGGACGTGGGACTCTCGGGGAGAGACATGTCGCAGGATCGGCCCATACCCCACAGCGTGACGTTTGACGCAGGCGAGCCCGCCGCATTGGCACCCGTGCGGGGCGAGCACCAGGCAATGAACCGCCCTCTGGTATTCATACTCTGCATGGCGGCCACGATTGGGCTGCTGACGGTGGCCTATCACGACAGCCTCCGGTTCCTTCTCTCCATCTGGTTGAAGGACGACAACTACAGCCACGGGTTGTTGGTGCCATTCATCAGCGCCTACCTCATCTGGTCGTTACGCGACCGGATGCTCGCGCGCCCAGTCGTCGGCGCCGAGTGGGGGCTGGCGCTCATGGGCGTGGCGACGGTCCTGTACCTGGTCGGCGAATTGGCAACCCTCTATTCGTTGCTGCACGTCTCCTTTGCGCTGCAACTTGTCGGCCTCTTTATCTGCATGCAAGGTCTCGTTCGTGCGTGGCAGGCGGCATTCCCCTTAGCCTATCTATTTACGGCGATTCCCTTACCGATGTTCATCTATCAGAACGTCACCGGCACCTTGCAGCTCTGGTCGTCTTCGCTCGGGATCGGCGTCCTGCAGTTGCTCGGCGTCACGGCCTACCAGGAAGGTAACGTCATCGACCTGGGTACCGTGCAGCTCCAGGTCGTCGAGGCCTGCAGCGGGCTACGGTATTTGTTCCCCCTGGTCTCGCTGTCGTGCTTGGCCGCCTATCTCCTCCGCGATCGCTGGTGGAAACGGATCGTCCTCGTGCTGGCGAGCATCCCCGTCGCCATTCTGTTGAATGGTCTGCGTATCGGCATGGTCGGCATGTTGGTCGAATGGACGGGCCCCTCCGCCGCCGATGGCGCACTGCATTTGGTTGAAGGGTGGGTACTGTTCCTCCTCAGCGTTGCAGCACTTTTTGTCGTCATGACTATCCTCAAGCGGGTGGGGGCGCCGATACAGGCGCAGTCTCATGAACAATCGGTGCGCATCGACGCCGATACACGTTCGTCCGGCATGGTGCCCGCGTTCGTCGCCCTCGCGCTTGGAGTCTGTCTCTTCGCCCTCTCGACGCAATTGACCGAGCGCCAGGATCGTATTCCGTCTCGCCAATCGTTCTTGGATTTTCCACAGGAAGTGGGCCCGTGGCACGGACAGCCCTATCCGCTGGAGGACACGTTTCTCGCGGCGCTGAAGTTGGACGACTACTACCTCGGCGACTTTCAGCAACCGAGTGGGGCTGGGGTCAATCTGTACGTGGCCTACTACCAGTCGCAGCGCAAAGGACAATCGGCCCACTCGCCGCAAAGTTGTATCCCCGGTGGCGGCTGGGAAATTTCCTCGCTGACCACCGCCGCGGTACCGGTCGGCGGCACGACGCAGCACACCATCGCCGTCAATCGCGCGGTCGTGCAAAAACAGGCGGAACGGCAACTTGTCTACTACTGGTTCAAACAACGAGAGCGTGCATTGGCGAGTGAATATCTCGTGAAGTGGTTCATCTTGTGGGACGGTCTGATCCGTCACCGCACGGACGGCGCGCTCATCCGGTTGGTGACGCCGATTCTCGCCGGCGAACAGGAGGCGGCCGCCGATGCGCGCCTCCGTGCAATGGGCGAATCCGTGACGTCGCTCTTGACCGCGTACGTGCCCGACTAACTCGTAGAAAGGTTCCATGCCGCTGTCGTCGATCTTGTTTTTCAGCTTTATCTGTTCGTTGTCCATCTGCATGGCGTTAATCCCCGTGCTGATGGCCAACGCACATCGTTTGCAGTTCGTCGACATGCCGGATGCGCGGAAGCAACATGCGCAACCGATCGCGCGTGTCGGCGGCGTCGGGATCGCGCTCGGCACCATCGCCGCTATTCTCTTGTGGATGCCCAAGGACTCGTTGGTGCTCGGCACGGTGTTGGGTGGAGTGACGATCTTCGTCTTCGGCCTGTGGGACGACCGGGCGGACCTTCACTACGGCATCAAATTCGGCGGGCAGATCCTGGCCGCTTTGCTGGCGATCGAGATCGGCGGCGTACAATTGCACAGCCTTCCGTTCATGGAAGACGCCGTCCTGCCAGCATGGATCGGCCTGCCGCTGACGTTGCTTTGCATCATCGCCGTCACCAACGCCATCAATCTTTCGGACGGACTCGATGGGTTAGCCGGCGGCCTCTCGCTGCTCAGCCTCTTGGCTATGGCCTACCTCGCGCACCTGGCGGAGGAAAACACGCTCACGATCATGATCGTCGCCATGTCTGGCGGCTTGCTTGGATTTCTCAGGTTTAATACCTATCCGGCCAGAATCTTCATGGGCGACGGCGGCAGCCAATTTCTTGGCTTCAACCTCGCGGTCGCCGCAATCGTCTTGACCGATGTGGAGCATGGCCCGTACAGCACGGCGCTCATTCCTTTGTTGCTCGGCCTCCCGGTGCTCGACACCGTCGGCGTGATGGGCCAGCGCCTGCTCGAAGGGCGGTCGCCGTTTAAAGCCGACCGTAACCATATGCACCACAAGTTGATGAGCCTCGGATGGACGCACTACGAGACCGTCGTACTGATCTACCTAGTGCAGGGCATTCTGGTCGGGCTCGCGTGTCCACTTCGACTCCACAGCGACAGCGTCACGCTCGGTGTCTATATGCTCTTTGCCTCCATGATCCTGAGTACCTTCTTGGTCGCCAAGCCAGGTGGGGGATGGCAGCCGCTGGTGGCCAAGACGCATCTCGTCTCGTCCAGCCTCCTCACCGCAGAACGGACGGGCGGGTGGTGGTCTCGGTTGCCGATTCGGCTATTGTGGTTCGCCGTGCCGGGTGCATTGTTGATCGGCACAGGACTCCCGTTGTCTGTTCCCTCCGACATGTCCTGGCTCGCAGGGGGATTGCTCATACTGTTAAGCATCGGATGGCTTGCGGCGCCGCAGTACCGTCCCTGGCTCGTCCGCAGCGGGTTGTACATCGGTAGCATCTTCCTGGCCTATTCGATCGAAACCACCGCCCGCGCCGAAAATTGGACGTCGTTAGTGCTCGGCAATCTTGGCCTTCTTGCCATCGGCGCCTTCGTCGTCTGCGCCATTCGCTTCGACGACGCACACCGCTTCCGGACGACGCCGCTGGACTACCTCGTGGTGTTCCTCGCGTTCATGGCTGCGCTGCTCCCCGAACTCCAGTGGGAGGGCATTCCGCTCGGGAGCCTCGCCGCAAAATTGACGATTCTGTTTTTCTCTTTCGAACTCTTGTTGCACAGTGCTGAGACACAGGTGCGACGTTTAGCCGTCCTCGCGGTCTGCATATTGGCCGGTCTTGTTCTTCGTCTACTCTGGTAAACCTGGTTTCGCGGTATCGATGCCGCGCCAACACGAACGTGATGCTATGACTCCTCGTCTCTCCATCGTTCTCGGAAGCGTACTTGTGGCGAGCCTCCTCGTCGTCGAAAGCGGCTGTGGCGGCCCGGCCGAACGGAAGGCCAAGTATCGCGAACGCGCCGAGCAGCACATCGCCGAACGGAATTATCCCAAAGCGCGTGTCGCACTTCGCAATCTCCTGAAGATCGACCCCAACGACGCGGAGGCCCATTTCCTCTTCGCCCAAATCGAAGAAAAGGAAAAAAATTGGCGGAACGCCGTCGCCAATTACGAACGCGTCATTGAGCTGACTCCGAAACACAAGGGCGCACACATCAAACTCGCGAAGTATTATTTGGAAGTCGGCGCGGTCGACAAGGTAGAGACGGCAGCGGCGGCTGTCCTCAGCGTCGACCCGGCCGATGCCGACGCACAGGCCCTGCGTATCGCGGTGCTGGCTGTACAAGGCAGGGACGACGAGGCGCTGGCGCAGGCCACGGCGCTGGTGCAGACCCATCCTTCTGCCGTCGACCCGTCGATCCTCTTGGCGACGTTGCACTCGCGCCGCAGCGCCCATGCCGATGCGGAACGTGTCCTACGCGCCTTGCTCACGACGCGACCGACGGATCTTGAACTCCTCGGGATTCTCGCCACGACGCTCGTCGGCGCCGGATCCTATCCGTCTGCGCAACAGGTCTACGGACAGATCATCTCGCTGGAACCGTGGGTCTTCGACCATCGGCTGAATCTGGCGCTTCTCCACGATCGACAGGGGCATCTCGACGAGGCTGAGGCCGTGTTGCGTGAGGCGGTTCGTCTCGAACCGAAAAGCGAGCGCCGCCATTTGACCTTGGCCGACTTTTTGGGCACACGCCGGACGCTCCAGCAGGCTGAACGAGCATTCGACGACGCCGACGCGACACTGTCCTCGAACCTCTCCGTCCGCATGGCGCGCGGCGCGCTGTATCAACGAGCCAATCAGCTCGACAAAGCGCGTGTCGTCTACCAGACGCTCGCGGATGATCAGAAGGGCAAGCCCGCCGGCATGGATGCGGCGGTGCGACTGGCAACCGTTGAACTGATGGAAGGCCATACCGAACAGGCTGAGTCGCGCGTGCAGGACGTGCTGCGTGAAAACCCTCGCGCCATCGAGGCCTTACTGCTGCAAGGCAAGCTGGCGTTACTCAAACAAGACGGGCGCACGGCAATCACTGCGTTTCGCACCGTCGTGAAGGATCAACCGGATAACGCTGAAGGACATTTATTTCTCGGCGACGCGTATCTCGCAACAAACGACACCTCGCTCGCCCGCGAGATGTTCGAGAAGGCGGCGGCGCTGAATCCCGCGCTCCTACGCGCGCAACGGGCGTTGGCCTCGTTAGACATTCAAGATCATCGCCCGAGCGATGCCGAACGTCGACTCGAAGGACTCCTGGCGCGTACGCCGAACGACGCAGAGAGTCTCGATCTCCTGTTGTCGATCGCCATCGCCCGTGAAGATTGGCGCGGGGCCGACGCCTTGATCGCGCGCATCCGCCAGAGTCGTCCCGACCATTACCTCACGGATATGACGGAAGGGTTGGTCTCGGAAGCACAGCGACGTTACGACGACGCCACCGCCTTTTACGAACGGGCGAGTTCCCGCAATCCGGACGCTCCCGATCCCTTGGTGGCTTTGGTGAAGACCGAGACCGCCCAGGGGAAGACCGACCACACCCGCATGCGACTCGACGCACTGCTGCAGCGCGAGCCGAACCATCCTTACGCGCATGGGCTGTTGGGCGAACTCCTCGTTGCCGAGCGGCAGATGCAGAACGGGGAAACCCATCTCCGGCAGGCCGTGCAGTTGAAACCGGACTGGAGCCAACCCTGGGCGACGCTCGCAACCGTGTACCTTGCAAGCAATCGTCACGCAGACGCGATGCGCACGATCGAAGAGGGCATCGCCAAGACGCACGGCTCCTTGGACCTCCGCATGATGCAGGCGTCGCTGCAAACGCAAGCGGGGCAGATCGACGAGGCCATCCGTTCGTACGAACAGATGCTCCGCGTCTATCCGCACGCGCTGCTGGCCGCGAATAATCTTGCCTCGCTGTTGACGGACTACAAGGGGGATCCGGTCAGCCTGGAGCGGGCCTTGGCGGTCAGCAAGCCGTTCGAACGGGCCGCCGACAATCCGATCCTGCTCGATACGCTCGCGTCGGTGCATCTGAAAATGGGGCATGCGCCGGAAGCCGTCAAATTTCTGACGCAGGCGGTGGGTCATGCACCAAATCATCCTTTGCTTAACTATCACCTCGGCCTCGCATACTATGGAACTGGCGATCGGGCTTCGGCCAAAAAACACCTACTGACGGCTATCAATACGAAACAAGCGTTCGACGGACGAGAGAAGGCGCAAGCGTTACTGGCGCAATTGGGAGCGTAGGTCATGCAAGGGTTCGGACAGACAGCGTATCGGAGATGGGCAGGGGGGAAACGTGCCTCGGTGTGGCGCAAGGCCGTCATGGCCTGTTGTGTCGCTGTCCTGATCGGATGGACCGGCGTTGCGTCGGCCGACTCGACGGAGACTGCGACCGATCCCTGGTACATCCTCGGACCGGAAGACGTCTTACATATTTCCGTCTGGAAGGACGAGCACCTGACACGCGAAGTCGTCGTGCGGCCGGACGGCATGGTGTCGTTTCCGTTGGTGGGCGACCTGCCGGCCACGGGCAAGACGGTGGAAGACTTACGCCTCGATTTGACTAAACGGCTGACCCGCTACATCCCGACGCCGCAAGTCTCGATCGATCTCGCGAAGGTGCAGAGCTACAAAATTTACGTCCTGGGTCGCGTCAACAAGCCGGGCGAATATCTCGTCGGCCATTACACCGACGTGTTGCAAGCGCTCAGTCTCGCTGGTGGCCTGACGCCCTACGCCGCGGAGAACGACATCAAAGTCGTGCGTCGTATCAACGGCCAGCAACAGGCGCTCCTGTTCCGCTACGGCGATGTCCGCAAGGGGCGAGATCTGCAACAGAACATCGTGCTGCAACGCGGCGACACGGTGGTCGTCCCCTAAAGGTCGGATCGCCGCGCAGGACATCCTCCGCGACTCTCCCTGACACGTGTGATACCGGCTCGGCACATATCAGTGTGGGTGTTGTTCCTGTGGATATGGAGCCTGACGGCGCCGCATCCAGCCCATGCCGCCGAATGGTCGGCTGAACCGGCGTTCACCGCCAAGGGGATCTACAACAGCAACTTATTGGTCACGCCGCAGCGAGTCGAAGTCATGGGCTTTTCGACGACTCCCAGTCTGACGCTCATGGGGAGCACGGAAACGTTGAGCGTCAGCAGCCGTCTGGCCATGGACTTTGTGGAATATCGCGGTGACAAAAACACCAGCTTCACGAATATCTTTCTTCCGCTGTCCGCGAAGTATCACACGGAACGCGACACATTCGAGTTCGAGGGCGGGTACACACGGGACAACACGTTGATGGGCGAACTCCACACCACCGGCATCGTCGCCAACTTCACGCAACGGAATCTTGTGAACGTGGCGCCCAAGTGGTCCCACGCCTTGTCCGAACAATGGTCCCTGCAGGCGGGTTACCAGTACTCGGACGCGTCCTATCAGGACGGACTGCGGTTAGGGCTCATCGACTATCGCGTGCATGCCGGCACCACTGCGCTGCAGTACCAGGCTACCGAACAAGATCAGCTCCAGTTGTCGGCCGTGTATGTGGATTTCCGAACGAGCACCTTTCCGTTGAAAGCACAGTATCCCGGCCTATTCGGCACGGCCGTGCATAATTTTTCGGAAAGCCTCACGGGCACGGTTTTCGGCGGAGCGAAGTTCCTGACGTCGTCCACGGTCACCACAAGCGGGCCGGTCAGCGAACATGCCACCGTATGGGTCTACGGCGCGACACTCCGGAAACAATTCGAAACGACCGGCGTCTCGCTGGAATTCAACCGAGATGTGGTCCCCAGCGGATTCGGGCTGCTCATCAAAACCGACCGAGTCAGTCTGGCCGTCGTGAACCGGACGACGGAACGCCTCACGTTGGCGCTCGACGCCCGCGCGAATTTTTCGTCTCGGGCCACGACCACCGCGGCCGGCAATCGTTTTCCGGACTTTTTTCATATGTCCGTCATCCCGCGCGCTGCGTGGAAGCTGGACGAGCATTGGATGCTGGAAGCGGCCTACACCTTCGCAGAGTTCGACACCGAATCGTTCGTACGCGCCGGCGTCTCCCATTCCGGATGGATCGGCGTCACCTATACGTTCTCGAAATGGGCCTTGTCCCGCTGATTCACACTCGACCATCGATACGCCATGAACTTCCCAGCTTCGGCCCCGACGACAAAACCCTTTCACGAATATGTGGCCATCGCCCGACGTCGGGCGAAGCCGATGCTCGCCACCTTCGGCGTGCTCGCGCTCATGGCCATCCTCGTCGCGCTGATGTTGCCGGCAGTCTACCGATCCACGGCCACGATTCTGATCGAGGAACAAGAAGTCCCGCAGGATTTGGTCCGCTCGACCATCACGACCTACGCCGACCAACGTATTGAAACCATCAAGCAACACGTCCTCAGCCGCGCCACCCTCTGGAACATCGTCGAGCAAGACGACCTCTACCGGAACATCCGGAAAAACATGCCGACCGAAAGCGTGATCGAACGCTTCGTGAAGGACATCCGCGTCGAAGTGATGAACGCGAAAGTCGTCGATAAACGCACCCAGAATCCCACGCAGGCCACCATCGCCTTTACCTTGTCCTATGACGGCGCTACACCGGAAATCGCCCAGCGCGTCGCCAACGAACTCACCACGCTGTTCCTGAACGAAAATCTGAAGACACGGGAACGGCATGCGCAGGAAACGACGGCGTTCCTCAAACAGGAGGCCGACAATTTATCCGGGCATCTCGAATCGTTGGAAAGCAAAATCGCGGCCGTCAAACAACGGGCCGGCGGCGCGCTACCGGAACTCACCCAGCTCAATATGCAGCTCATGAACCAAGCGGATCGCGAGTTGATGGACCTCGAAGGACAAATCCGTAGCTTGGAAGAACGGAAGAGTTATCTCGAAGGCGAACTTGCGACGGTCAAGCCGAATACCCCGATCATTTCGGCAAGCGGAGAGCGTATTCTGGATGCGGGCGAACGCCTGAAGGCCTTGCGTGCGCAATACCTCAGCGCCGCCGCGTATCTGTCGCCGGAACATCCAGACGTGCAGAAGCTGACGCAAGAAATCGAGGCCCTGGAACGAGAAACCGGCGGCACAGACGCACAGGAGGAAATCAAGAAGCGGCTACTGGCCGAGCAGGCAACCCTCGCGTCGCTGCAAGAACAGTTCGGCGCCGATCATCCGGATGTGGTGAGGAGTGCAGCATCGGTCGCATCCCTCGAAAACGCGCTCCGCCGAGCTCCCGCTGCGTCCGCCGCTCGGAAAACGCAGCGCCCGGAAAACCCAGTCTATATCGCCCTTCAAGCGCAACTCGCTTCGGCGGTGTCATCCCTCAACGCCTTGAAGACCACCAGAACCGGGATTAAGGGACGTGTCGAAGAATATGCGCGCCGGTTGGAAAACACGCCGCAAATGGAGCCGGAGTATTTGGACCTTGTGCGCCAACGGGACACGACCTCTCAGAAGTATCAGGACATTCGTTCACGCCTGTTCGAAGCGCAGGTCTCGGAAGGGTTGGAAGTGCAGCGCAAAGGCGAACGTTTTTCGTTGGTCAATCCGCCGGAGATGCCCGAGCAACCGCATAAACCGAATCGCCCGTTGATCACGCTGCTGGGCCTGATGGTGGCCACGGCCGCAGGACTCGGCGTCGGCATCGTGCTCGACGGCGTCGATCGCTCCATTCGCAATGCCGATCACCTGGCGCAACTGACGCAGGCGTTCCCCTTAGCGGTGATTCCCTACGTGCGCAACCGTGAAGACCAGCGCCGCATGACGCGCCGTCGGCACCTCGCGCAGAGCGGCGTCGCCTCCGGGCTGCTGACGTTACTGTTGCTCTGTCATTTCTTTTGGACGCCGTTGGACGTCTTGTGGTTTGCAGCCCTGCGTCGCCTCGGACTCAACTAGTAGGAATTCAAACCAATGAGTCACCTGCACTTGGCGCTCGAGCGCTTCAAGAAACAACAGAAGGAACAGCCGTCGCGCCACGGGGCGGGAGGTGCTGGACAGAATTCTTCTCTGTCGATTACCTACACACACACACGCTCCATTGATATTCCCGAAATGGAATTGCAGGAACGGCGTGTACTATCTGGTTTTACGAGCGGACCGTTCGTCGACGCCTACAAGATTTTGCGGACGCAGGTCGTGCATCGCCTCCGCGAAAACCATTGGAACACACTCGGCATCACCAGCCCCGGCGAAGGCGAGGGGAAAACCCTTACCGCCGTCAACCTGGCCCTGAGCCTGGCGATGGAAGTGACGCAGACGGTGTTGCTCGTGGACGCGAACCTCCGCAATCCGACCATCCACCAGGTGTTCGGCCTCGGCGATTGCGCAGGTTTGGCCGACTACTTGTTGGACGATATTCCCGTGGCCGATTTGTTGGTGAATCCTGGAATCGACCGCTTTGTCTTGATGCCGGGCGGACGAGCCATTCCGAACTCGGCCGAGTTTTTGACGTCGCCGAAGATGGTCAGCCTCGTCGACGAATTCAAGAACCGCTACCAATCGCGCATCATCATCTTCGACCTGCCGCCCTTGCTTCAAAGCGCAGACGTTCTGGCGTTTTCGCCCTATACGGACGCCATCCTGCTCGTCGTGGAAGAGGGGAAGACGACCGTCGACGATGTGACGCGCGCGATGGAGCTCACGAAGAAGTCCACACCGATTTTAGGCACTGTGCTGAACAAAGGCGGCCGTCCCGGCCTCCCGCTTGCGTCGGACCGCGCAGCCAGTCCGCTCAGCGCTGCATCGTCGGCACACCACCGCCGCTAATCATGTACGAACGTTTTTACCGACTCGCGTCGAAGCCCTTCTCGTTGCTGTCCAACCCGGACTTTTTGTGGTTGGGGGAACAGCACCGTACTGCGCTGTCGATGTTGGAATACGGGCTGGTCAACCAAGCCGGCTTCGTCGTCATCACCGGCGAGCCCGGCACCGGCAAGACGACGCTCTTGCATAAGTTGCTGGCCGACCATCGTCGCCGTTTCGTCGTCGGGACCATTTCCAATACGCCAAACGATATTCAAGAGCTGATGCCGTGGATCTTAGCCGCCTTCAACCTGAAGCCGGCGCAAGGCGACCGGGTCCAGGCCTACCAAACATTCTCCTCGTTCTTGCAGGAACAGGCCGCCAAACAACATCGTGTGCTGCTGATCGTCGATGAGGCGCAGAATCTCGGCGTCCAATTGTTGGAAGAGCTGCGGCTGCTCTCCAATTTGAACGACAGCAAAACGCAAATGCTGCAGATCATCCTGTCAGGACAGCCGGATCTTCGCCGTCTGTTGCAACGGTCTGATCTCAAGCAGTTCGCGCAAAGGATCGTCGTCGACTACCACCTCGTCCCGCTGACAGCTGACGATCTCCCAACCTACGTGCTCCATCGCACACAGGTTGCCGGTGCCGCGCGCCCATTGTTTACGGAGCGCGCGTGCCGTGTGATCTACGCAATCACGGGCGGCGTCCCGCGCTTGGTTAATCAAATCTGCGATGCGAGTCTGGCCTATGGGTTTGCCGAACAGGCTCCGGTCATCACCGCGCAGATGGCAGCCAAAGCCGGACTCGACCGTGGGCGGGGAGGGTTGTTACCGGAATGTCGCGAGGCGGACATCCTCGCACTAACGCAGGACTCACGCTGGTCGGATCGCATCGATTCCGGGGCACTGAATGCAACTGCAGCGCCGCAGCAAGACGCTCAAGCTGCACGCACGGTCGGCGCAGACGCCGATCACAACACGATTTACGAAACCGCCACGCAGTTACGTAAAGAGGGACATAACCAAGAGGCCATCGACCACTTTCGACGGTTGACCGCATCGGCATCGCACGCATTGCAAGCCTACACCCAGATCGGACTCTGTCTCCGAGCGCTGGCACGTCCCGCCGAGGCCGTGATCGCCTTCCGCAAGGCGCTGAATACCCCGGGTGCGAAAGACGATCCGCGTCAGATCGACGTGTACTTCATGTTGGGCCGTACGCTGGAAGAACTCCAACGTACAGCCGAATCCGTGACCGCCTATCGACGCGTCGTTCAACTCGACCCACAATATAAAGACGTAGCGGAGCGCCTCCAGACATTGACCGCCGGACACCACAGCCTCCGCCCGACGGGCACCGAGAGCTCCGGGATCGGCCAAACCCTCCGTCAAACATTCCGCCGCATCTTCCGCCGTTGCTAGCAACGATCCAAGATACATCCCTGGACGGAATCTAGCGAAGCAGGGGGCATGGGATGACCCACTATCCGCTGGCAGCTAGCAGCGCCAGTCACGATGCAAACGATTCCCCGACCCAGCTGGGCTGGAATAGGCTGAAGTTCGCCATTAGCAACTTCTCAAACTACTCACGCATCTCCGCAACGGAGTAGGCACCCGACATTCAAGAACTCAAGGCCATTTGCTGCTGGCGAGATACTTACTCATGCGGGGAACGCATATGCTACTGGACGGAACAGCGACGCTGATGACGGTGGCCGACCTTTCACTTGCAGCCTATTTTATCCTAATGGTTGGAATTTCAGTGTGGGCGCTGCAAGGCGGACTTTCCAGAGGAACAAAAGGAAAGTATCCGAGCAGTCTCATTTATAGAAGTCAGTTGCCATTTTTCTACAAATGGCGTGAGGCAATTGTGAAGGAAGACCTTCAGGAGTTTGAACGAGCCAGAGTTCGCCACCTCATTACATTTTCTTTCGCGATTCTACTTCCAGTACTGCTTGCGACTTATGCGTATGTGAATACAGCCGCATTGCTCTGGCGCTGCACCATGCACGGTGCAGGCTCATAGGAGCCAATTCTGTTCAGCGTGGACATGAAGACCTACAGTCTTACCCTCATGGCCGTTGGAGCTGCACTATTTGTATCAGGCACGGCGATTGCCTTCTATTTCTCACCTACTGCCTCCACTACCAGCTATTGGATGATGGTAGTCGGTTGGGGTATTGCTGTCATTGGGATTATCCTTCACGCCCATCATATTGTTCGTCTCCTAAGAGAGAGGGTAAGTCGATCTAAACGATGAGCCCAAGACAGTTAGCTAATCCCTCTCCGTAATGTCTCGCGGCTGTCTTCGCAGGTACTGCACAATCTTGCCTGCCTTTGCTAAGTAGCACCTCTTCATGGCAACCCCTGTATTTATTGATGGCCGAAGTTTGAAATACAAGGCTGCTTAGAGATTTTGGATTAGCAGATTGCAGTAGGGTGAACTTGACATTGGTGCCGTCGATATTTCGGGACAACGGCACAGACCATTTGCTCGCCTTGCGGTGCGTGGTAGACTGCTGCGTCTCTT
This sequence comes from Nitrospiraceae bacterium, assembly GCA_046351095.1. GTDB lineage: Bacteria > Nitrospirota > Nitrospiria > Nitrospirales > Nitrospiraceae > BQWY01. Next base: position 573,648 of record JAXLZC010000001.1, on the reverse strand, counting down.
ACCGAGGAGCGGCACGATGGAATTCATTTTGATGCGGCATGGGATTGCTGTGGAGCCGGAGGAATGGCAAGGCGAGGAGGCGTTGCGCCCGCTCACGGAAAAAGGCCGCGCCAAGACGCGTGAGGCGGCAGAAGGCCTCGCGGCGCTCGGCATCAAGCCGACGGCATTGCTGTCCAGTCCGTTTACGCGGGCGCACGAAACGGCTGAGATCGTGCATCAGGCACTCGGCTGCAAGCGGGCGATTCAGATTTGCGACGAATTGACGCCAGACCGTAAACCGGAGGACGTCCTGGCGCTGCTCGAAAAGCTCGGGAAGAAAACCTGCGTAGTCTGTGTGGGACACGAGCCGCTACTTGGGGCCTTAGCGGGTCTCTTCCTGTTCGGCAAGTCGACGACGAACCTTGCCTTCCGCAAGGCCGGGGCCTGCTGCATCACATTCGACGATGTACCGATGTCTGGCAAAGGACAGCTCGACTGGTGGCTACGCCCATCGATACTGCGAAGCTTGAAGGATGTGTAGGCAAACGGCAGGGCACAACCGAAGCGGCATCGTTCGTTACGCGACAGCCCCGCGGCGGCGTTGAGCCTCGCAGATAACTTTCCGCCCGAGCACTTGCTCCAGCAACTCCATCCGTTCGCGCGCGGCCCACAATTCCAATTCCGCATCGCCTGAGGTCAGGGCACGGAGCGTCAGCGTGCTGCGGCCTGAGACATCGACCTGCCGCACGACGCCGAACTGACTGCGGTCCAAGGCGTCGGCCACGCGCAGAAACGCACTCAACGTCCGCACGACGGCTTGCAGTTCCCTAGAAAGACCGGAGAATTCCTTATGCTTTTTACTCGGGGGGGCGCGACGATGATAGCGGGCGACATTCGCCAGCACCTCGATTTCCTCCGCCGCAAATCCCGACATATCGCTATGCGCAATTAAGTAGTAGGCATGTTTGTGATGCTGCCGCGGATTGATCAGGTACCCGATGTCGTGCAGCAGGGCTGAATACTCCAGCCATTCGCGTTCGCGTCGGCCGAGGCCATGGATCGAGCGCGTCTGATCGAATAGTTGCAGCGCGAGCTTGGCGATGTGTTGGCTGTGCGCGGCCTGACTGCGGCAGCGTTGCGCCAACGACATCACGTTCCTTCGGCGCACATCCGGAATGGCCTGCTCGGCCTCGATGCGCTCGCGGTGCCGCGCCACGAAATCGAACAGAATTCCTTCACGCAGGGCCTTGTCGCAAATCGTCAGTTCGTCGTGGTCGAGCTCTTCCATCAACACACGCAAAACCGTGGCCGCGGGGAACAGGGTATCGGCGCGGCGCGGGTCCAATCCGGGAATACGGAGCCGCTCTTTGACGCTCGACTTGGCCAACTGCCTTTCGACCGCGTGCATGTGTTTCCGCGCCACGGTCGTCAAATTTGCCTGCGGCATCGGCTTGCCGAATTCGCGCAAGGCGATCACTTCGGCCAGGTTCGTCGCCATGCCGGAGGTGGCCACGATCTTGTCGAACCGCTTCGTGGGGAAACTGCTCAGGGCCCCGCGTAATTCCTTCTGCACAAGGTCGGTGAGCGCGCGATACATTTTTTTCGACGGCGGCGCTTTCGGCACGCAGAGGTCGGCCAACCGAATGGCGCCTAACTTGAGACTGACGCCCTTCAAAATACCTTGCCGAGTGCCCGCCACGAGTTCGACGGACCCGCCGCCGATATCCACGACGACGACCGGACGGTCGGGGAGGGCGAGGCCATGTTGCACACCGAGGAAAATAAGCCGTGCTTCTTCTTCACCGGTGATAACACGTACACGCAGTTTCGCCTGCTTCAAGACCATCCGCAAGAACTCGCCGCCGTTCCGCGCTTCGCGCACCGCGCTGGTCGCCACGGCACGGATCTGGTCGAAGCCTTTGTTGCGCGCGAGCCGCACCATGTTCTGGATGACATGGACGCCGCGCGTCATCGCTTCGGGAGACAGACGTTTAGATGCAAACGTCCCGTCGCCCAAGCGGGTCATGTCTTTGTACCGATCGACGATCTTATAAGAAAAATCGGACTGCACCTCGGCGAGCACGAGGTGGATGGAGTTCGTTCCGATGTCGAGGACGCCGAGTTTGGCCATGGATCTGGAGGCAGGCGGGAAGAACACGACTGCACTGTTTCTAGAATAGCGCAGTCGCCGATTCGACACAACAACCGTCGATGCAAAAGCAGTCAGCGCGCGGCGCGCGAGGACCGAGGTGAACCGATCGGCTACTCGACGCCGCAACCGGCGAGCGAGTTCGCCGCGCTCACCACATAATCGAATCCGTTACGCCCAAGCCGAATCGCGCCTCGCCGACTGAGTCGATCGACGGCCAAAAACACGGCGCCCCAGCTCGACTCGGGAACCTGGGCCACCAGCGATTCGAGTGTAAACCGCTGCCCAGGATTCCGTTCCAACACATCCAGAATGCGCGTTTCCGTCGTCGTGCATTCTCCCGTCATGTCACACCTCCTTTGTGTGAAGACTACGAACAACCCCACCTCACCAACACGCTCGCCCGTTGTCGAGCGAACCACCCACTGGAAAAAGACCCTTCAGGCGCCATCGGAGGCACTGCGAGGCCCGACGGGGCCCGAAGGTGGAGGGGAAGCGCCTGGCTCGCGTCCCTTCCCATCATCCGCAACGACCTACACCCCGAGATGCACCGGCTCATCCGGCTCGGCCACGGCGTCAGGCGTGTACTTCGGCGCCGGAGAAAATGTGACCGCCATGACGCGGATGACCGTCAACAATCCCAAGATGCCCGCGAGTAACCACCAGCGATGTATCTCCGCACCCTGGAACCATTCGGAGAGCACTTCGGTCAACATCACCACAAGAATTGTATCGACGATAAATGTGACTTTAACGCGGCCTTCAGAGAGATACGTCAACGTCGTCTTGAAGACTTCAACAAGGGCAAGCAGGGTCAAAGCATCGATAATGACGTGTCGCAACGCATTCGCCACCGACAGAGTCTGTAGAAGCGCCACGTCGTACAACGTCTTTGCGACGCCGCCGACCAGTGCGACGAGGATCGTAAAGATCAGCAGGCTGAGAACGATCTGGATCCCCTTCGTCCAGACATGCACCACATCCCAGGTGGTCCAGATGGATCCCTGTTCGCGCTCGGGCCAATAGGCGGGCCGTCCAGCAACCCACTGCGCTCTCTTCGTCATCGAGTTCCAGTCCCTTCCACGTCGGCTGTTCCATCGACCGACATCGTTCGGCATCTGTCGCTGTGTCTCTCGTAGGAAGGCTACGCAGCACCCATTCCAGGTGTGTCAACGGTGTCTCAGTGTCCTGTTACATCGCGTCGTCGATGTGATCAGACCACAAATCAGACCACGATCCAGAGTTAACAGAACCTTGAGGTTCCAGACACGGTGGAGCAATGCCGGTTGTGTGTACTGGAGGCGATCGAAAGACAGGCATTCCACAACCAGGCGAGCAAAGGAGTTGTATGTATTGCTGCAACACAGGTCTCGACGATCGATCCATGCCTCAGGATGCTCGGCGTGTACAGTCCCGTCCCCACACCTCGTGGCAGCGGGCATCGCTCGCGATTGGCCTCGCGTTGTTCGGCTCACTCGCGCTGGAGGCACAAGCCCCGGCGGCAGATACGACCTTCATCAAGATCGACGGCTCCAGCACCGTCTACCCGGTGACCGAGGCGGTGGCCGAAGAGTTTCAGAAATTTACGAAGGGCGCCGTGCGGGTGACGGTAGGGATTTCAGGAACCGGCGGCGGATTCAAAAAGTTCTGCCGCGGCGAAACGGATATCTCGGATGCGTCCCGTCCCATTTTGAAAGAAGAAATTGAACTCTGTCGCGCAAGCGACATCAAATACATCGAATTACCGATCGCGTTCGACGCCCTCACGGTCGTCGTGAACAACCAAAATACCTGGTTGCAGTCTGCGACGATTCCCGACCTGAAGAAGATGTGGGAGCCGGCTGCGCAAGGCAAGGTCACCAAGTGGAACCAGATTCGTCCGGAGTGGCCGGATCTCCCCTTGGCCCTGTTCGGCGCTGGATCAGACTCCGGCACCTTCGACTACTTCACCGAAGCCATCGTCGGGAAGGCCAAGGCCAGCCGCGGGGACTATACGGGCAGCGAAGACGACAACGTGCTCGTTCAGGGTGTCGCCAGTAACAAGTCGGCCCTTGGGTACATTCCCTACGCCTACTTCGCCCCGCACGCGAAGCGCTTCCGTGCCGTCGCCATCGACAACGGCAAGGGGCCGGTCGAGCCGACCGAGGAGCACGTGCTCAACGGCACGTACCAACCGCTGTCGCGACCGCTCTTCATTTACGTGAAAGAATCGTCCTTAAAACGCCAGGAAGTGAAGCAGTTCGTCGAGTTTTACCTGAAAGAAGTGGCGGCACTCGTCCAGGAAGTCCACTACATGGCCCTCCCAGCGCGTGCCTACAAGCATGACCTGGAACGGGTGAATGCCGGCAAGACGGGGACGGGGTTCGGCGGCGTGCCGGAAGTGGGCATTTCGATCGACGAGGTATTGGCACGCGAGCCGAAACACTAACGCAGTCCGACGAAAGATATGGAGCAGAGACTCGATCTCTTTCATCGTATGGAATCTAGTGCGACCACGACAGAGTCGGGTTTCTTGAAGGCACCGCAGCCGTCGATGCCGCAGGTCAGCTTGCTGCTGCGCGGGCGATGGCTGCGACGCCTCTCCGAATGGTCGATCGAAGCGGGCCTATTGGCGGCCGCGAGTCTCTCCGTGTTGATCACGGCCGCCATTATCATCGTCCTGCTCTACGAATCCCTCTCGTTTTTTCAACACGTGTCCCTCTGGGACTTTTTCACCGACACACTCTGGACACCGCTGTTCGCCGACGCGCACTTCGGGATTCTCCCACTGGTGGCCGGGACGCTAGTGACCAGCTTGGTCGGATTGGCGGTGGCCATTCCGTTCGGCACCGTGGCGGCCTTGTACTTGTCAGAGTTTGCGCCGCCCTGGTTGCGTGAAGCCATCAAGCCGGTGCTCGAATTACTAGGCGCGGTGCCGACCGTCGTGTACGGATACTTCGCGCTGCTCGTCGTCACGCCGACGCTGCAGCGATTCATCCAGGACCTGCCGGGCTTCAACATGCTTGGCCCAGGGCTGGTGATCGGCATCATGATCATGCCCTTCGTGATTTCCTTGAGCGAAGATGCAATGCGCGCCGTGCCGATGGCGCTGCGCGAATCGTCGGCGGGAATGGGCGCGACGCGTTTGCAGACGTCGTTACGTGTGGTGGCGCCGGCGGCCGCATCCGGCATCGTCGCCGCCTACGTGTTGGCCGTCTCGCGCGCGGTCGGCGAAACGATGGTCGTCGCGATTGCGGCGGGCCAGAATCCGATCCTCACGTGGAATCCCATGGAACCGGCCGCGACGATTACCGCGTACATCGTGCAAGTGGCACTCGGCGACCTTCCGCACGGCAGCCTGGGGTATCAAAGTATTTTTGCGGCCGGCTTGGTCCTCTGCCTCATGACCTTGGCCTTCAACATCCTCGGGCACGTGCTCCGCACACGCTTTCGGGAGGTCTACTGATGACATCCTTGATGACAGGTGAGGCGGCGCGCCACCTGCGCCGCCGCAAGCTCACCGAACGAGCTTTCGTGCTCTTCGGCATGGCGACCTTAACGGTCGCCGTGACCGTGCTCCTCGCGCTCATGGCGCAACTGCTCTGGGACGGTCTGCCGCGCCTCACGTGGAATTTCCTCACGTCGTTTCCGTCTCGGCGTCCGGGCGAGGCGGGCATTCTGTCGGCTTGGGTCGGCACCTGCTTGATCATGCTCGTGACGATGTTGGCCGGGGTGCCGATCGGCGTCGCCGCCGGGATCTATTTGGAAGAATATGCGCCGCGGAATTGGTCGACCCATTTGATCGAAGTGACCGTGACCAATTTGGCCGGCGTCCCGTCGATCATCTACGGGCTGTTGGCGCTCGGTGCCTTCATCTACTGGTTCAACATGGGCCCAAGCATCATGACCGCCGGCCTCACGTTGGCGCTGCTGATTTTGCCGGTCGTCATCGTCTCGACGCGCGAAGCGATCCGCGCCGTGCCGGTACAAATCCGTGAAGCGGCCTACGGCATGGGCGCCAGCAAATGGCAAACGATGCGGCACCATGTGTTGCCCTATTCGATGGCGGGCATTCTCACCGGCGTCATCATCGGCTTGAGCCGCGCGATCGGGGAGACGGCGCCGATCGTCACTATCGGCGCGCTCACGTTCATCGCGTTCCTCCCGCCCGCGCCGATCAGCGCCGAACCGCCCTTTGTCAATATGGGGTGGCTGTCGTCCGCCTTTACGGCGCTGCCGATTCAAATGTTTTCGTGGGTCTCGCGCCCCGGCACCTCGTTCCTGGCGAACGCGGCGGCCGCCGGCGTCGTCCTCATGGCTCTCACCCTTGCAATGAATGCCGTCGCGATCGTCCTGCGCTACCGGCTGCGTAAGCGCATCGCATGGTAAAGGAGACACGTCCATGCCCAGTCCTGTCTTACCGAATCCGCAGGCGGCTCGCATGAGCAGCCGGCAACCCCTGTCGACGCCCCCGCAGCCGAGCGTCCCGACGCAGCTGAAGGCCGAGACGAAAAATCTGTCGTTTTTCTACGGGACCAACAAGGCGCTCCGAAACAATTCCTTGCTGGTCGGCTACAACCAGATCACCTCGTTGATCGGGCCGTCCGGTTGCGGCAAGTCGACGCTGCTGCGCTGTTTCAACCGCATGCACGACCTCTATCCAGGGACCAGTTACCAAGGCGAGATCGTGTTGTATCCGGACGGGCACAACATTCTCGCGCCGGAGATCGATCCCATTGCCGTGCGCATGCGGATCGGTATGGTGTTCCAGAAACCCAACCCGTTCCCGAAGTCCATCTACGAAAACGTGGCCTATGGGTTGCGCGTGCGCGGCATGGGAGATAAACGCACACTCGATGAAACGGTCGAGCGCGCGTTACGCGGGGCCGCGATCTGGGACGAAGTGAAGGATCGCCTCCAACAACCCGGCACGTCGCTCTCGGGTGGGCAGCAACAGCGCCTCTGCATCGCGCGCGCGTTGGCCACCGACCCCGAGTTGCTGTTGTTGGACGAGCCGACGAGCGCCTTGGATCCGATCGCCACGGCCAGCGTGGAAGAATTGTTGCTCAAGTTAAAAGAACACGTCACGATCCTGATCGTCACCCACAACATGCAACAGGCCGCCCGCGTTTCCGACTGGACGGCCTTTATGTACCTCGGCGAGTTGATCGAATTCGGCGCGACGAAAACGCTGTTCACGACGCCCGCTAACAAACAAACGGAAGATTACATCACCGGTCGATTCGGGTAATCCCGACGGCCAATTACCGATACACGGAGTGATCATGCTTCGCCACTTCGACGAAGAACTCGCGCGACTGAAAAGCACGCTCTTGCGGATGGGGGGGCTGGCCGAGGCGCAGCTGCACGACGCCTTGCTCGCTATGACCTCGCGGAATTCCGACTTGGCGGAACGTGTCATCGAGCAAGACCTTCGCGTCAACACACTCGACGTGGAGATCGACGAAGAATGTATTCGCCTGCTGGCCCTCCAACAACCGGCTGCGCGCGACCTGCGTCTGATCACGACCGGCATGAAGATCGCCAGCGAGTTGGAGCGTATCGGCGACCTCGCCGAAAGCATCGCCACGCGTACGATCGAGCTGAACGAAGAACCGCAGCTCAAGCCGTACATCGACATTCCGCGTATGGGCAACTGGGCCGCGGGGATGGTGAAGGATAGCCTCGATAGTTTTTTGCGCGGCGACGTGCCCTTGGCGCAGACCGTGATGCAGAACGAAGCCTTCGTGAACGACCTTATGGAGCAGATTTTTCGCGAATTACTCTCCTACATGATCGAGGATCCAAGAACGATTACGCGAGCGCTCCGCCTGCTGTTTGTGGCAAAATCAATCGAACGGGTGGCCGACCACGCGACGAATATTGCCGAACTCGTCGTCTACATGGTCGAAGGCAAAATCATCCGCCACACGGTCGCGGCCATCTCGCTGCCGCCGCCGACCGCCTCGAACTGACGAGCCATGGACGAACCCCGGACATCGCCCACTTTTTCATCCGAGACATCGAGTACCACCGCCCTGAACGGCGACGTGGCGCCCTCTCCATCCAATAGAGACAACCGAACGACCGAACCGAGCGGGGAGTCCGCGGCGGCGCCCGTACGGCTCGACAATCCCACGCTGTACCTCAATCGCGAGTTGAGCTGGCTCGCCTTTAACGCCCGTGTGCTGGAAGAGGCCGAACGCGCCACACATCCGCTGCTCGAGCGCGTGAAATTCCTCTCGATCTACCACACGAACCTTGACGAATTTTTTATGATCCGCGTGTCGGGCCTGCGCGCGCAATTGGCCCGCGGCAGTGGCGAGGTTTCGCCGGACGGCATGGCGGCGCCCGAATTGTTGGCGGCGATCGACCGTGTGATCGACGCACACAACAAACGGATCGTCCGACTCTGGGAAGAAGAACTGCGTCCCGCGCTGGCACAGGCCGGCGTGCGTATTTTGGATTGGCCCCATGTGGCATCTGCGCAGCGGCAAGCTTTGCGGGTACGGTTCCTCGAAGAAATTTTCCCGATCCTGACGCCGCTGGCCTTCGACCCATCGCATCCGTTCCCGCACATTTCCAATTTGAGTTTGAACATGGCGGTGGTCGCGCACGACCCGGAGCAGGGCATCTGCTTTGCGCGTTTGAAAGTGCCCGGGAGTTGTCCGCGGCTCGTGGCGATCTCAGAAACGCCGGGCCTCTCACGGTCTACGGACGGACGCGAGGCCGTGCAGGAATTTGTCTGGCTCGAAGATCTGATCGCCGATAACGCCGACCTGTTGTTCCCCGGGTTGAAGCTCGAAGCCTGGTACCCCTTCCGCGTGACGCGCGACGCCGACTTGGCGATCGAAGAAGACGAAGCGTCCGATTTGTTGGAAACCATCGAAACGCAGATCGACTTGCGCGAATTCGGGTCCGTCGTCCGTTTGGAAGTGGCGGAGGGTACACCGGCGCCGATCCGAGAATTGCTGAGCCGCAATTTACAACTCATGCCGTCGCAGGTACACGTCGCGGCCATTCGCCTGGGCTTGGCGCAGGTGATGGAGTTGATGAAAATCGAGCGGCCGGATCTCAAGGATCCGCCGTTTCAACAGACGCTCGCCGACATCTTTTCGCAACGGCCGGCGATGGAGCAGATCCGCAAACGCTCGATCCTGCTCGCCCAGCCATACCACAGTTTTCTGCCGGTGGTGGATTTCATCCGCCAAGCTGCAGCAGATCCGAATGTTCTTGCCATCAAACAGACGTTGTATCGCGTCGGCTCGAAATCGCCGATCGTCGATGCGTTGGTCGAGGCGCGACAAAACGGCAAACAAGTCGCGGTGCTCTTGGAATTGAAGGCGCGGTTCGACGAGGAAAATAACATCGAGTGGGCGCGTCGATTGGAAGACGAAGGCGTGCATGTCGTCTACGGCGTGATGGGCCTGAAGACGCACGCAAAGATTTGTATGGTCGTGCGACGCGACGACGACCGCATTCGCCGCTATCTGCACCTCGGCACCGGGAACTACAACGTCGCCACCAGCCGCATTTATACGGACTTCGGCCTGTTCACCTGCGACGAGGCGATGGGGCAGGACGCGACGTTGCTGTTTAACGCCTTGACCGGCTACGCGCGCACAACCACCTATAGTAAATTGCTGGTCGCGCCGCACGGCATGCGCACGCAAGTGTTGGAGCGCATCGAACGCGAATGCGAACGGCACCGTACGCACGGCGACGGGTATCTCGCGTTCAAGATGAACGCGCTTGTGGATCCTGCCTGTATTCAAGCCCTCTATCGCGCCTCACAAATCGGCGTGCGTGTCGAATTGATGATTCGCGGCATCTGTTGCTTACGACCGGGCGTGCCCGGTATCAGTGAGACGATTGCAGTGCGCTCGATCGTCGGCCGGTTTTTGGAACATTCGCGGCTGTATTATTTCCGGAACGGCGGCGCCGACGAACTCTTTTTGGGCAGCGCCGATTTGATGCCGCGCAATCTCGACCGTCGTGTGGAAATATTGTTCCCGATCGAATCCGCGGCCACGCGGATGGCCGTCATGGAACAGGTGTTCGACGGCAACTGGAACGACACCGTCCACGCGCGCCAGCTCCACGAAGACGGGCGATACCTTCCGCTCCCGGTTCAGCCGGACACGACTCCGTACAATTCACAAGCCGGACTCCTGCTTCGTGCGCAGGAAGGGCGCTTGCTGAGCTAACTAACAGTTCGCGGACGATTCTGAAGATCTGCTGCGCCGGCCGCGCAACGATCTATTTCTTGCCGATCGCCGACCAGCTCAACCACAAACTGCACAGCCCCAAGCCCACAGCCAGCACGAACATAAACAGGGCCGAGATCTCCATCGTCATGCGCCGATCCTTTCGTCTCGCGTATCGGACGACGACTGTGGACCAGCGCCGCTCCCATCACCTCAACCTTCCGTCCTGTTCGCGTAACAATCGACATTCGCCGCATCAGCGATCGTCCTCGCATACTTAACCGCTTCGTAACATTCGTTTGATACCGGTGCAACGGGCCAATGGGATATTTCCGCCCGTATGACACCGTTATCCGCCACAGCGCCGGAGTCTGTTGTCACCAGCACACATTTGCTGCTGCTCACCGCCAACGACGAATGGGGTGGGACGCTCGAATCGTATTTTCGCCGAAACGGCTACGAACTCACGATCGTACGCTCCATCGACCAGGCGCTCCATCGCATACGCGAACAGCGCCCAGCTTGCCTGCTTGTCGAACGCACGCTCTCGGGACTCGCGCCGCTTCGGACCGCGGCTTCGGATGCGCACATTCCGTTGATCACCATGCAGGTGTCGCCGCCGCACTGTTCCGAAGAGGAGTGTCTCGCAGACTACGCAGCCGGCAGCGACGCGGTGATCTGCGTCGGCAGCACGCGCGAATTGTTAGCGCGTGTCCGGGCGATTTTACGACGAGAACAATTTCGCGCGGCGGCGCCGCCGCGCTACCGCGCGGGCGATATCGAAATGGACGTGAGTCGGCACGAGGTGCGTGTGCGTGGCAAGGCCGTCGAGCTGACGCCGAAAGAGTTTCAGTTGCTGGAGCGGCTCCTCGCAGCCCCGCACCATGTGTTCACACGGCAAGAATTGATGGATCAGGTCTGGGGCGAGGGATACGCATTGGAACCGCACGGTGTCGATGTCCACATTTCCGCGCTTCGTCGCAAAGTCGAGGCCGACCCCGAGCATCCTCGCACCATCGTGACCGTTCGAGGGCATGGGTACAAAGTTCGCGCAGTGGAGTCACAGTAGGAAAGGAAGCGTCTCACCATGGAAAGGAGTCCTATGTCTGTCTGCATCGCACGTTCATCCCAGCGTCGATCGATGGTGATCGCGCTGGCCGCCGCCGCGTTGATCGCCAGCCCTGCCTGGGCCGGTGACTCGTTGAGCGACGGCACCGTACGTCCCTCGATTCTGACCGCTCAGGGCGCTGAACCGGATACCGGAGGACCGGTCCCGCCGGCGCCGACGCGCCCGCGTCCGGCACAATCGGCGGCACCGCGAACCTCGGACCTGCCGCCGGCCGGCACCACGGTCGAAGACCTCCTGATGAACAAGGGTGTCATCACGAAGGACGAGTGGGTGCAGATTCGTGCGGAGCAAGAGTATCGCGGCGGCGAGCGCGAACGGCGCGTTGATCTGCTGGACGAGTGGAAGTCGAAGACCGAGTTGCTGCCGGTGCTGCGGGACAAGGTCAACTTTGGCTTGAACGCGTTGCAATGGTTGTACACGCACCAGGACGCGCACGTGGCGGAAGGGCGCAGTCAGGACAATATTTCGATCCGCCGGTCTGAAATTCTGTTCTGGGGCAAGATCAGCGACACGTTGCCCCGGTGGCACGCCCTGTTCGAGTTCCAAAGCATCAACATCTTGAACAATACACCGACCGGCGGCAGCGGCGCCGCGACCGGTGTGCCGACCTCAGCCACGTATTTCCGCGAAACCTATCTCGACGTGCGCCCCTTTCAATCGTGGGCGCCGAACGTGAACTTCTTCCGCTTCGGTATCTTCCGTATGCCGTTCGGTATCTTTACGGAAACCTCGGGCGGTTTGCGCGACGTGATCAGCTCGCCCTATCTCACCTCGGTCGGGGCGGGAACCGGCAACCGGACCGGGTCCGGCGGATCGATCGAATTCCTGCAAGAGCGCGATTTCTTCGTGGATATGCGCGGGAAGTTGTTTAACCGCCTGGAGTACGTCGTCGGTGTGATGAACAACAACAACTACCACGCGAACGCCACCGGCTCGAATGCGCCGAAGAGTGTCTATACCCGTTGGCGCTTGTTCGGGAACGACGTGTCGTTCGTGAGCTTCACCGGTATCTTGGGCGAATCCAACAACGCCAACACCAATATCAACGGGCGCGGCAAGGGCTCATTCGATCGGTATGGGTTGGACTTCCGCTACACCTCGAAAATGCTGCCCGGCTTTATGGTCCAGGGCGAAATCTGGCAGGGGCATGACGGCGCGAACCAAACGACCGTCGGCCGTCCGGCCAACGGTGCCTGCTTGGACCAAGTCATCTGCGGCGGCTCAGGGGCTCCGGGTGCACAGCGGCGTACCTGGTATGTGTTGGCGAAGTACCTCATCACCGACGGTATCTTCGAGAACTTCGAACCGACCATCATGTACGAGCAATTCGATCCGAACACGCGGATCGGAAACGATCTCTACACGCGGACGATTTTGGGATTGACCTACTACTTCCAAAACTTCCCGCCGAAGATGCAGTCGAAGCTGCAGGTGAACTACGAATTCCGTCACCACACCGGCAACGGTCCGGGCCTGGTCGTTAATCCGACTCGCGGGGTCGGAGATCCATTCGCCCAGAACGCGTTGCTCGTGCAGTGGCAGATTCGCTTCATGTAAGACGTTCTCAGCGGATCGAGCCGGCGCTTGCAGCCTCCTGCTGCAGCGCCGGCTTCGTCATCAGCGCCGGAATCCATTCGTGAACCACGTTCCACCTTGGCCCTTTGCGCTCGCCACGCTGATCGCTGTCCTTGTTACGACCGCCTCCAGATGCGAACAACAGGCCTTGTTCCCCGCGAGCGCGACGGATGGGATCGATCGCACCTTCGATGTTGCGGCCTGGCAGTCGGAGCCGAACGCGAGCATCGGTCGCATCGTCGAACTCGGTGGAGCGATTCTCCAAACGGAAGAAAAGGACGGAGCGAGCGCACTGGTCATCGAACACCTCCCGATCGTCGAACATCCGGCCTACGGCCCCAGGGATACCGGACGGCCGAGCGGCGAATTTGTGGCGGTGTTGACGACACCGATTCCACGTACCCACCTACGACCAGGCAATCGCATCATCGTCATCGGCACGACACAATCGGCAATCCCCGCCATGGTCGACGGCATCCGTCGGCCGCTACCGACGGTGCAGGTCCGGTGCATCCATATTTGGAATACGGGAGGAAAAGAGATTGCGGACTTCCCGTGGGTTGGGGCAGGATACGAACCACTTGAAGAGAATATTTACTGCGCCGATGGCTTCTAACACTCGTCTTCCCAGTTCGTCCGTCAATTCGCCTGGTCACAACAGCTCACGCATCGTTGGCCGCGTGTCGTTGTTCGTCCTGCTGTGCGTTCTGACGAGTTGCGGGACAGGCGCAACACTCAGAGACGAGACCGCCGATGGAGGACTCCTCACCTACTCCTATCAGACCGATGCGGATGTGTTGAGTTCGCCGGCCCGCCGCGATGCGATGGACATCGCCGCCGAGCGCTGTCCCCAGGGCTATCGCATCGTGAAAGAGGGACAAGTCGCGAAGGTGAGTCCCGCCACAGAAAAAAATTGGCGCGGACAGATAGGATTCGATCGGCGATGGGGGATTCAATTCCAATGCAAATAACCATACTGGCTCGACGCTCGCGCCACGTATTACGACGACCGCGCGCGACTGACCTTGTCTTCGTCAGTCTTCTCGCTGTCTCGCCGGTCGTGCTCGGTGGATGCGGATTACTCTCGCACGAGCGCACGGTGGTCGATCGCCAAGGACTGGTCGTCTCGCTGGAACGAGACCCGTCGATTCGACGGGCCGACACCCCCGTGGCCAATGCGCATCCCGGTCGGCTCAACACCGACGAACTGCGGACGATCTTGCGTTCGTTAATGGTCAGCGGGTGGAGCGGTACCCTCGTCGGGATGCTCGAGCAACCACGTCCGATTCCGGTGTTCACCGACACGCAACTCGACCAATTGCTGCCCGCCGTGACGGCGGCGTTTGCGCAGGCGACGCCGGAGGAGCGCGTCACGTTTACATTGCCGCAAGATGTGAAGTCGCACGCGACCGAACAGACGATGGGAGCGCTGTTCCTACGCGATCGCTATCTACATATCGTCCTCACCGACCACACAGCCTTCACGCGCACCAATACGGCGGGCATGGAAGAGCGCGACCCGCGCGATACGAAGGGCATGAAACTCTGGCTGTCCGGGCCGGCTATGTACACGATGGTGCCGGACGTCATGGAACCGCGCTGGGCGACGTTCGATCGCGTGCACCTGTCGATCAATATCCCAGAATTTTGGGCGTTCAAGCGGGGAGGCGGTACGCCTATCGTAGATCGCAAGCCTGCCCCCACCGGCTCGGAATCCACACCTCGCACAGCCGAGCGACCGACGGAGACCAGAGCGCCGCTCGCGGCAGGCGCCGAGCCGCAGGAATCGACCCTGCAGCAACAGGTGCAGCAGCTCACCACCACGAATCAAGAGCTGCGCTCTCGTCTGGACGAGCAGCAGAAATCCATGCAGGTGCTGCAGGACGAGCTCGCCACCCTGCGCCAAGACCTCGCTAAGCCGAAGGCAAAGACGCCCACACCGGCACGTAAGTAGCCTTCCGGCTCACGCGCGCCACGCGCAGAGCCTCCACCGACACACGACACACAGGCGCGTATCGCGCCGCTTGCCGTAAAAAAGAAGCGGCTGCCGGATTCGCTCTGGCAGCCGCCTTGTTCACACCTTCGCGTCGACTATACCCGACTAATTGGAAACCGGCGCCACCACTCCAATCGGCTCCAAGGCAAACATACCCTTCTTGAACTGATCGACCGGCACAGGGAAGAACCCGGCCTTGACCACCGCTTCTTGCCCGTCGCGGCTGGTCACGAACGAGAGAAACTCCTGCACGGCCGGGGTCAACGACGCCCCCGGCGCCTTATCGACATACAGGTACAACAAGCGGCGGAGCGGGTAGGTCTGGTCCGCAACTGTGGCCGCCGTCGGCATCACAAACGGCGAGTTCGCGTTTTCGGCGATTGCGATGATGTGTGTGTTAGCCGTTTCCAACCCAATCCCGCTGTACCCGATCCCGACCGGATCGCGCATGACATCCAAAATGACGGATGCCGCGCCCGGCTCTTCCACCACCTTCGACGAAAACGCCCCGCCCGCCAACGCATGTTCTTGGAAGAAGGCACGCGTGCCGGAGCGGCTGTCGCGTCCATACATATGGACCGGCGACGATTCCCAGTTGTGCCCGAGGCCCAATTGCCCCCATTGCGTCACGGCCGCTTGATGGCCGCGCTGCTGGCCGGCGGAAAATATCGCATCGACCTGATCCAGCGTCAGTCCCTGCAGGGGATTCTCGGCGTTCACGTACAAGGCCACGGCGTCCATGGCCACCGGCACCGCCAGCGGTTCATACCCGTGGGTCGTCACAAATTCCTTGAGCTCCTTCTCCGTCAACGGCCGCGAGGAGGCGATGACGGCCGGATGGGCCGGACGCTCTTCCTTCAAATTGATCTTGCCGGTGAACTTCAGCGGCGTTTCGAGAAATTGCGTGATCGCCTTGTTGGACCCGCCGCCGACGGTCGTGGCGCTCACCTTGGATTGACGGCGTTGAAACTCGCTGGACAACCGATGCATCAACGACGCCATCGTATCCGAGCCCTGTACTTTCAAAGTGCCCGAGACCTGTTGCGTCGGCGTATAAGCCAACAAGCGCTCGTCCACCTGGAGACTGGCGATCGGGCCGGAGTGTTCCGCGTTGGCGGCCTGGATCCCCATCACAGACAGTGCCAATACCATCATGCCCGCCGCAACTGCCTGCTGCCTCTGTCCTGCATTCGATGCCATCAGATCAACCTCCTTGTACCTCTACTATGGTGTGTGCGCTCCAGTGCCTATGATGAACGAATATATGGCGTAGTTTGCCCCGTTCATATTGCAACGACATATCTCGATTGTTACGAAACAGTTAACTGTCGCCCTCGAGCACCACTACGACCGCGCACCTCGATTAGAAGGTGTCGGTCGAGACCGGCTGGAGGAAATCGCGGACAGAGACGACGCCGACGAGGCGTTCGCCCTTACAGACGCCGAGGTGGCGGGTGTGGTGCGTTTGCATCAGCTTGGCGGCTTCGGTGATCGGGCGCCGTTCGTCGATGCTCACGATCGGCGCGCTCATGATGTCGCCCACGGGCGTGCTCCGCACATCCAACCCCTGCGCCAACCCTTTACGGATGATGTCCGGCTCCGTCACGATCCCCACGATATCGCCCTGGCGTCGCACCAAGAGGCTGCCGATGCGCCGCGCATTCATCAAGCGGGCGGCCTGACTGATCGTCGTGGCCGCTTCCACCGTCACCAGTTCTTGATTCATCAATTGACCGACTCGCAGCATGGACACCCTCCTCAATTCTGGTTGTGTAGATAAATTGACTGAGGATACCCGACGGATGCCGACCGAGTGGTTACGGATCCGTCAACCGGCTGTTACATTTCTCGGGTGTAACCCTGAGACGGGCGGACCGCAGAGCACGCCGGCGGCAGCGCAGGAGCAAACGACACACAACAGGGGAATGTACGGAGGGAAACGGAATACGGACGGGTCGAACGTCGGCTACTTCACCGTGAAGCGCACGCTGCGATTCTTCTGCCAACAATCGGGATTGTGTTCGAGGCAGAGCGGGCGATCCTTGCCGAAACTGACCACGTTGATCATGCCTGGGATCCCGAGGTCTTCGAGGTAGCGTTTCACGGCGCGGGCGCGCCGTTCAGCCAGCACCATATTGTAGGCGGAGGTCCCGACTTCATCGCCACGACCTTCCAGCACGATCTGATTGACGCGCTGGTCCTTCGTGATGCTGTGCGCATTCGTCTCGACGGCGGCGACCCCATCGATGCGTAATGCGGATTGGTCGAAATCGAAAAAGACATCCAGCAGGTAGGCGGTTTCCGGTTCGGCAGGAGGCAGCGGCAACGCGGGCACGGCACGCGCCACGTCCAACGGCACTTCCTTCACCGTCGGCTCGACGACCTGTTCGGCCCGTTGCCCCCTCGCCTCGCTCGCGCCCATCTGCTCCGTGCCGACTTGTGTGGAGCGGCTCGCGCAGCCGACGGCTTGCGAGAGCGCCGCAACAACCACCAACATCGTCAGGGCAGCGGATCGGTGAGGGATCATGGAGGTCTCCTTTGCAGTGAGACGGCACGACTAGGGCAGGCGACACATCTGTATTGAGTCATACACCCAAAGCGGCTGGGGAAGCAAATCCCATCGCAAAATCGACATGGAGTCGTTCACGTAGGCCGGCGTACGCATACCGTTGAGCACCGCCGTCACCCCCGGCGTACTCGCCAAGACCCAGAGCGCCAGCCGTGAGAGCGGTTCATGACGTCGCTCCGCGGGCAAGCGATCGGCGAAGGCGTTGCGAACCAGGCCCATGCGCTCGCGACTCTTCGTCGTGGCTTCGCTGCGGACACACTGCAAAAGCCGCAACAACTCCGGCACGTAGCGTTCGCGCCACGCCTCCCAGCGTTCGGCCTGCTCGCCTTGGAGCACGTTACCGAGGGCGCGAATCACTTGCGAGAGGTGCGGCGAGATCATCTGCGTTTCGACATGATCCCAATGTTCGAGGCCGTCGATCTGCCCGCGCACCTTCGCCAATTCCTCGGCCCAGGGGAAATACTCATTGGGCGGCAAACCTTGGCCGGCATGCGGCACCTGCGGCGCGATGGTGGTGCGATACTCGGCTTCGAGTTGTGCGACCACCTGCCGTTGCGCGTCGAAGGCGACCGGCGCCGAGACGGGCTCCGGATCGGCGAGGCGAATGATCCCGCCTTTCTGGCCTTCTCGTGGAGGAATCGCATTTAACGGCCGATTGACGAGCACCGCCAGGCCGCGTGTCTGAGCATAACTCAAGACCGTGTCCTGCCCGGTCGGCCCCGTATTCCGAACCAGAACGGCGCCGGACTCGAACAGATTCATCGGACATTGCACGACACGAAACGCGGATGACGCGCGTCCCAGCGACTGCGCCGCACGCTCGGCCACATCCCACACACGCGAGAGCGACACTGCCGCCGGATCATCCGCACCTGCGGTCAACGTATTCGACGAGACGCCGTACGCGCCGAGCCGTCCTTGCGTGACCTGTGTTTCCAAGTAGGTGAAGGCCGCAAACAACCGCTTGTCGTAAAACTCGGCCCGTGTCTCGTCCACCGTCCGTCCGCCGCGCTGTTTTGCGTCGAGGAGAACATATTCGGGATTGTGGAGGAGGCAGACGTCGAGTGTCGCCACACCCAACCGATCGAGCGAATCTTTTAATTGATCGGCAAGAAAGTCCGGGTGCATGCAGTGCCACAGCCCCTCGCCGTATTTCACCATCTCGGAGTAGGGACGACCGGCCTGCTCGCGCGCCTGCGCCTGCGTATGGTTCTGTCCCTGCACGTAGCCGATCTTCGAGACGAGGATGACTTCCTGGCGCGTCAGCTCGTGGCGGCGGATCATCTCCGACAACACGAGCCCCACCAGCCGTTCGCTGTCGCCGTCGGCATAGTTTGTCGACGTGTCGATGAGATTGCAGCCGTCGCGCAGCGCCTGCGTCAGCGCCGCATGGTGATCGGCCTCGTTTGTGTCGATGCGATAACAGCCGAAACCCAAGCGGCTCGTCGTCCATCCGGTCGAGCCGAACTGCGTATAGGCCTGACCATTCGGCGCGGTGGGGGAGGCATTCGCCAATTGCCGCACGGCGTACCCCGCCGTCCCGCCGGCTGTTGCGGCACCGACAATGGCGGTCCCGGAGAGGGAACGCGAGGCGGACGAGGCGGCTTGTGTATCCGTCGTTCCGGCTGCTGCATTCGGCGTCGCCCGTACCGCAGCCGCCACCTCGCTCGGCGTGGTGATCGGTGCACGGCAGGTATAGTTGCGACAGACATAGAGCGCCGCCTGACCATTCACCATCGTACGATTCGTAAGAAGCGGCAGGCGAGTTGGCGCAGCATCCGGCTCGTGGAACGCGAGCAAACGATTCGGGAGAAACTCGGCACGGAGTGCGGCTTCCAACGCCGAACGATCCGCCGACCCGCGACGACCGACGATGGCGACTTCCGTCGGCCCTTCCAACAGAAAATCCGCCACCAACAAACTCTTCGCGAAGGCGCGCGGATACCGACTCATCGCACGACCATAGATCCGCAGGGCCGTGGCCGCTGCATCGCGCCAGGCAGTCCGATCGAAATGATAGGACAGTCGTGCCAACACGGACGCCGCCACCGCATTCGCGCTGGGTGTCGCGCCGTCCGGTCCTTCGCGCGCGCGCACAATCAACGCTTCATGACCGCGACCGGTCGTAAAAAATCCGCCGCGTTGCTCGTCGCGAAAGTCGGTGACGATTCGTTCGGCAAGCGACGATGCCGCATGCAGATACCGCTCGTCCGCACTGGCTTCGTACAGGTCGATCAACCCTTCGGCCAAACAGGCGTAGTCCTCCAACACCGCCGTATGCTGCGGCCGCCCGACACGATAGGTGCGCCAGAGTCGAGCACCGCCTGCATCGTCGGCCGCCGATGTGCCGCTGTCCGTGCGTCGCATCGTGGACCAGAGAAAATCCGCCGCGCGCGCTGCAGCGGCAACGTAGCGCGGCTCGTCCAACACACGCCCGGCTTCCGCCAAGGCGCTGATCATCAACCCGTTCCAGGCGACGATGACCTTGTCGTCGAGTCCAGGCGGCACACGCTTCAATCGCGCCGCGTAGAGCAAGGCCTTGGCGCGATCGAGACTGGCCTGCAATTCATGCTCGCTGATCTTGAGATGTGCGGCGACCGCGGCCAACGGCTCCGGCGTGTTGGGAATGTTGGCATGCTCGAAATTGCCGCCCGGCGTGATGTCGTAGTAGGCACAAAAACGTCGCGCATCGTCCTCGTTGCCGACCGCCGCGCAGATCTCCTCCGGGCGCCACACAAAAAACTTCCCCTCGACACCTTCGGAGTCGGCATCGGTCGCGGAATAAAACCCGCCTTCCGGCCCGGTCATCTCGCGCAGAATGTAGTCCAGCGTTTCGCGTACGACGCGCCGATAGTCGGCTTGACCGGTTGCCTGATAGGCCTCGGTGTAGACCTTCGCGAGGAGCGCGTTGTCGTAGAGCATTTTTTCGAAATGGGGGACGAGCCATTTCGCGTCAGTCGAGTAACGAGCGAACCCGCCGCCGACATGATCGTAGATCCCACCGGCCGCCATCGCATCGAGCGTCTTCGTGACCATCTGCATCAATGCGGCATCCGACCGTCGGTGCGCCACACGCAGCAGTAGGGACAAACCCGTCGCCGGGGGAAATTTCGGCGCCTGTCCGAAGCCGCCGTAGCGGCTGTCGAACTCTTCGCGATACTGCGCGACCGCGCGATCGATCTCCGCATCGCCGACAGCGACGGGCGCGGAGATATGCACCTCGCGTTGTAACCGCTCCGTCATCTTGCCGGCCTGCTCCCGCAACGACGCACGGTCCTTTTCCCAAATTTCGGCGACCTTCAACAGAACGGTTCGGAAGCCCGGTCGGCCGTACCGGTCCGTTGGAGGGAAATACGTGCCCGCGTAGATCGGCTGCTGCTCGGGCGTGAGAAAGACCGTCATCGGCCACCCGCCGTGCCCCTGATTCATCGCCACCGTGGCCTGCATATAAATTTCGTCCAGGTCCGGGCGTTCCTCGCGGTCCACCTTGATACAGACAAAATGTCGATTCATGAGCGCGGCGATGGCCTCGTCCTCGAACGATTCGCGCTCCATCACGTGACACCAGTGGCAGGACGAATAGCCGATGGAGAGGAGAATCGGGCGGTCCTCCGCCTTCGCACGATCAAGCGCCTCGGGCCCCCACGGATACCAATCCACGGGATTGTAGGCATGCTGCAGCAGATAGGGGCTCGTCTCGAGAGCTAGTCGATTAGCCGGACGTGTATGTGTCGAACCTGAAGTCGGATTGTGTGGTGTCGTCATGCCGCCAATCTAAAATTGTCTCGCCTCTGGTAGCAAGGGCTGTAAGAATCACCTAGACTATTGCCTATACGGCATATGGGGCTCGGCTATCGGAGCCCGGAAGAGTTTGAACAGCAGGAGAGTGAGGCCCAATCACCGTGTCTACTTTTTCTGGGCCACATCAACCTGACCTCGTTGTATGCCGAGTGGGGAAAAGCGCTGTAGATGTTTGGACTAGCATTCCTCGTGGCAGGCGGCTTGTATGTATGGCTTGCCCTGTTTGTGGCCAAGCAGGTTGGAAAAAGCACTGACAGTAGACTCGCCAAGTACGTAACATTGGTGGCGTTTGCGCTGCTGTTCACCTGGGATGTGATTCCAGGACAGCTCTACTTTGATTACCTCTGTGTGACTGAGGCAAAAGCGACAGCCATTAAGAGGGTTGAGATTGGAGAAGAATACTTTCTGAAGGACGGATGGCCGAATGTCGAAAAACTGACCGATAGATATAGTGGAACTATTTCACAGGAAGAAGCCTCCGCTCTTTTTCATATCAATAAGAGCATGCGCGTCATTCAGGACAAACACACCCGAGAGGTGCTGGGAACGGCAACGGATTTTCATTACTACGGCGGGTGGCTGAGTAGGTTCTTATTCCCCGATGCCGGGGGATTTTCCTGTACGGCACTTCCTCACCCTGGAGTGCTTTCTACTATTTGGAAAGAAGTCTTTAGAGTACGAAACGAGAATGCTCGAGGTGCACGCTGATATGAACGATCTAAATTGAGGAATGCAGTCCAGGTCTTGCGATGCGATACGAATGGTAATGCATTTCGGGATGCGCGCCGCGACCGGTAGCCATCCGTCGAAGCAGGGGGAGAAGGAGAACATTTGATTGCAAGACCTGAGGTGGTCCCGAAAAAATAGAAATGTACGTTACCCACCCGTCTGCTGCCTGATGTTGATCCCGTTCTAAGACCGTTCTTCCATCAAGCCCCCAATTCACAGAAGAACAGATTGTCTTCACGCATTGCTAACGCGAGGCGCGCGGTGGAGGGACTGTGCTAGAATGCCGCCCGCAAGACGGACCGGCCGGGGTTGCTGTCGTGTGTCTCTCCGTGTGAGTGCCGCCCGCGCCGCGTCGTCGATTCGTCCCGTTACACAGACTGGGTCATGGCCTTCGACTTCCGCAAACTCCGTAAGTATCAAGACGGCATGCGCCGCCGTATCGACCTGTTGCGCACACGCTCGGAGCAGAGTCTCGACTTTGCGATCGAGAACATGATGGAAGCGCGCACCGACAGTTATTTCCGTGTCGAGCAGGGGCTGGAGGAAATCTCGCTTTCGCTCATTTCCATTTCGGAGGAGCTGACGCAGGTCAGCGACCTCTCAAACGCCATTCGCCTGGAGTCGCGCCTCGAATTCATGGAGGACCGCTGGGACGAAATGGACAGCGAGGCGCGCGAGCGGCCGCGTCGCCGCAAGAAAAAATTTAACCTCGCCGATTTTCTCAAAACCGCCGGTGGCGAGGCGGCCAACGGCGCCGGTCGAGACGGCATCCGCACGACGTTCGAAGCCTACCAGGCCCTGGGTCTGGAGGATGGCAGCTCGCTGCTGGAAGTGACCCGCGCCTTTCGTATCAAAGCCAAGGGCCTCCATCCGGACTCGAACGAAGGCGACCGCAGCCACGAGCCGGAATTGCGCCGCATCATCGAAGCCTATCAACTCTTGAAGGAGGCGTTGAGTCTCAGCAATGTGGAACCCCCACGCCACCCCGACCGTCCCTACGATCCCCACGAATAACCGGGCCACGCAGCGGCAGGCCGGCGCACGATGAGGCCCGGCGGCGAATACATCGACTCGCAGGCGGCGCTGGATGCGTACTGCGACCGGCTGGAATCGGTCACACGGCTAGCGCTCGACACCGAATTCATCGGCGAAGACACGTTCGTCCCGCGCCTCGAATTATTGCAGCTCAGCACGGGCACGCACCACGCCGTGATCGACGTACCGACGTTGGTGAAGTCGGGTGACCTGGCCCGCCTCTGGTCGATCATCCAACGCGAGTCGGTCCTGAAGGTGGTGCATGCGGGACGGCAGGATTTGGAAATCATCGCCTCGCTGACCGGCCAGATTCCGCGTCCGTTTTTCGATACGCAGATCGCCGCCGCCATGATCGGGCAGGGGGCGCAGATCGCCTACGCGCAACTCGTCCAGCGTGTCCATAGTCTGCGGCTCTCGAAGTCGCACACATTTACGAATTGGAGTCAGCGGCCGTTGACGGGGGAACAGATCGACTACGCGATGGAGGATGTGGAGTACCTCCTGCCGATCTACGACTGGTTGCTCGAACGGTTGCGCACGCTGGGACGGATCGAGTGGGCGACGGAAGAATTTCGACGGTTGGAAAGCGCCGTGATCGAGAAAGATCGCGGTACGCAGGAGCGGTATCAAAAAATTCGCGGCTGGGAAAATTTGAAGCCGCGCCAAGCGGCGGTGTTACGCGCGCTGTCGGCCTGGCGCGAATCGGAAGCGCGGCGGCGGAACGTGCCGCGCGGGCGCATCATGCGCGATGAAGTGTTGCTGCAACTGGCGCGGCAATCGCCGACCAAACCGGAGGACCTTCGCGGCTTGCGCGGGCTCCATCCCGGCGAGGTCGATCGGCATGGCGCGGCGCTGACGGCCATCGTCCGCACCGCCTTGGCCTTGCCGAAATCGGAGTGGCCCGAGCCGCCGCCGGAGCGACGAGCGGAGCCGGAGTCGGCGGGCCACGTCGAACTGTTGCAGGCGGTGTTGAAGGCGCGCGCGGTGGAATCCGAGATCGCGCCGACATTGCTTGCGACAACGGCGGAGCTCCAGAAGATCATCGACGAGCGGGACTCGCCGACACCACCGTCAGTGCCGGTGCTCGACGGGTGGCGACGCACGTTGGTCGGCGACCTCTTGCTGGATGTGGCGGCGGGACGCGCACGTATCTGCATCGACACGACCACCGGCAAGCTGGCCGTGCAACGGTGACACGAGCTGGTTTGTGCGACGAGCCGATTGGAGTCGAGACGATCGCCTGATCGCGGGCTTCCTGTCGGACGGCTATTTCGTGGAACGGACGGATCGCGCCCTGCGCTTCGTCGGCGTTGAAACCTTCCTCTCAGTCGCTTCTAGCGGCGCACTGAACGCCTTGCTGTAGAAGCCCGACGGATCGAAACAACAGACTCTGCGTTTTCCGGACGCGAGCATGTTGCAGGCGTTGGCAATGCGTTGTTCGCGTGTCCTAGCCTGCTTTGCGGTCGTGATCCAGTGAATCCAATCGACACGCGCGATCGTCGTTGTGTCATTCCACGCGGCACTGGCGGCCGGCGATGCCGCGAGTGCCGCTCGCAGATCGGTCGGGACCTCCGGCTCAGGCTCGTGTTCCACCGGCGCAACGTCAAACACAAGTTTGTCGCCAACCCGAATGCCAAGCGCGGTCATAAACTCATCATCAAGCCGCATCCAGTGGCCTTGTAGTCCATCCGGTTCGAGCGTCGCCAGAAAAGCCCGTCCGTTGACGGTGCCTTCGACTGAGGTTCGGCCACGCCTCGGTAGACGATCGCTCACAGCCTTAGGAAACATTACGAAGGCGCGGCAATCGCTCTGCGCGTCCGCAGGCCGACGCAGCGTAGCTGTGAACCGTGACCTCATGCCGGTCGATCTACGAGGCCCGTCAGAGGTGGGGATCCTTTTCACCGTTTCCCCACGCCGCAGTGTCATCCCTACGCTTTTAGGATCTTTGTAACCGTCTCCGCCGGACGCCCAAGAATCACCTTGTCGCCCTTCTCGACGATCGGTCGCTGAATCAAATCGGGATTCGCGACCATGACGGCGATCAGCTCGTCGTCCGTCATCGTTTTGGTGCCGAGTTGGAGCGACTTATAGATGTCTTCCTTTGGGCGCATCACGTCACGCGGCGACAACCCGCCTTTTTTCAACAGCGTCTTCAACAGCGCGGCGGTGAACGGACGTTCGTAATAGTTGATCGCCTCGACCTCCGCACCCGCATCCTTTAAATACTTCAGTGCGTCGCGGCAGGTGGAGCAGGTGGGTTTCTGATAAAACGTAATCTTCGCCATGTGCGGACTCCTCTGCGTGATCGATCATCGAGTACGATTTCGTCGGGACTTGACGGACGAAATCTCGGTATTCCATTCTGTGCCTGTTGCCCGCAATTGGGACACGCACACACGAAGGACACACCATGTTTACCGCCGGAACCAGTACCACAGGGAGCTTTGCTGTTGCCACCCCCGAGGTCCGCACTTTGCGCGACCTCCGCACGAAACGAAAAGGGCAGCCGGTGTATGTCGTCGGACACATCGACGAACGGAAGGGGAGTGAGGCGACGTTTGAGTTGTTCAATGTGCGGCTCGGCGTGGTGAAGTTCGAGGACGGTTCGAGCATCGGCTTCGATCCGGTCGAACTGTTGCTGCCGACGGAAATCGACGAGAAGGGTGTGCCGTACTTCGAGATTCGCACCTGCGCGACCTGCCAGCAAATCTTTCCGCTCACGTCGGACGAGTACAACGCCGACCCTGAACCGACGACCTGCCAGGAATGCAGAACATAATTGTGAATGTTGAATGCATAATGTTGAATTGGGATGCACGGAATCCGCTTCCGTGAACATTCAACATTATGATTCAGTCCACCAGCGGCGCGACCTCTACGGCCTTCTTGATGAGGCAATCGCCGGCGATCGACTGCAGGCTCATCGGCAACATACTCGCATCGAGCACTCGCGCGCCTACGATCTGGTAGCCCTCCGCGAGCTTGCGGACTTCGGCGCGGATCGAATGGCAAATTTCCAACGTGCGCCAGATGGGATTGCCGACGACAGCGTCCACCGGAAATAGCGTCGCCTCGCTCACTTTGTCCTCGAACAACACCTGCGCCGTAATCGCCGTTTTGTCTTTCGGCGGTTTCGTGATGACGGCAAAAATAAACGGCTCGTCGCGGTCCTGCGCCTCGACCGCCGGAACCAGGCTCAAGAGACCGACGGCGCATGCCATCGCCGCCGCGATCCGCATCGCATATCCTCTATATGGAGTCATGCCGGCCACTCCTTCAGTCACGCTCGTGCGCCTCGCCCCCTGTCGCTCGTGGTGCCCGCTCCGGCTGAATCGTCGCCGCACAAGACCACGTAACTTTGCTCAGTTACTGTTTAGTATGCCGTGCTCCCGCATCGCTTTCAAGATTGGGCGACCGGCCGGGTCGGTGCCTGCGGCCCGCGCCTCGGCTTTACTCGGCCGGCGGGACGGAGTAGAAATCGTCTTACACTCCACCTCACGAGGCACTCCATGGCGCACGATTTTATGCCCGGCCTGGCCGGCGTTCCGGCCGCAACTTCCGCCATCAGCGACGTCGACGGCCAACGCGGTATCTTGGAATACCGCGGCATCCGCGTCGAAACCTTGTGCGCCGAATCGTCCTTCCTGGAAACCTCGTATCTCTTATTGTTCCATCGCCTCCCGTCCAAGGCAGAGCTGGCCCAATGGACCGCCGACATCACGCACCACCGACGGATCAAGTTTCGGATCGTCGACCTGTTGAAATGCCTTCCGGAATCCGGCCACCCGATGGATGCGTTGCAGGCGGCCGTCGCGGCGCTCGGCATGTTTTATCCAGGGCGGCAGGTCAAGGATCAGCAGAACAATTATTGGTCCGCCGTGCGGCTGATCGCCAAGCTGCCGACCATCGTCGCCGCCTGGGCGCGCCTGCGTCACGGCAACGATCCGGTACCGCCGGACGACAGTCTCGAATTCAGCCAGAACTTTTTTTACATGCTGTTCGACGAACGGCCGCATCCGCTTTGGACGGAGATTTTCGACGACTGCCTGATTCTCCATGCCGAGCATACGATGAACGCCTCGACGTTCACCGGCTTGGTGACGGCCAGCACACTGGCCGATCCCTATACGGTCGTCGCGTCGTCCATCGGGGCGTTAAAAGGTCCGCTGCATGGCGGCGCAAACGAAGAAGTCGTCGAGATGTTGCGCGAGATCGGCACGGCAGATCGCGCACGCGCCTACGTCGAGAGCACGCTGACGAGCAAAAAGAAGCTGATGGGCTTCGGCCATCGCGTCTATAAGGTGAAGGATCCACGCGCGACCGTACTGCAGCGACTCTGCCAACGCTTATTTACAGAATGCGGCGGATCGCCGCTGTACGACACAGCGGTGGCCGTGGAGCAGGCGGCCGAGGAATTGCTGGGGGCGAAAGGCATCCATCCCAACGTCGATTTTTACTCAGGCATTCTCTACGACAAGATGAAGATCGACGTGGACCTGTTTACGCCGCTGTTTGCGATGGCGCGCGTCAGCGGGTGGCTGGCTCACTGGCTCGAACAGTTGCGCGACAATAAGTTGTTCCGCCCGGATCAAATTTATTCCGGCGAACACAATCGCTCTTACGTTCCCGTCGACAAGCGATAGTACCTAGGGAGTTCTTGACTCGGATGCCGGACGGCGATAGTGCCACCGCTTCGGCATCCGACATTCGTCACACGTCATTCGTCAGACGTACCGTCTTTCGTCCTTCGTCTTCCCTCTCACATCTTCCGTCTCACATCTCCCGTTTTACGTCTCACATCTCCCGTTTTACGTCTCACGTCTTCCGTCTTTTAGCCGCTCCAGGCCTTGACTTCCGCACGCGCCGCTTTATCTGTGTTGTAGAAGAGAGAGCGAGGCGCAGCGCCGATACAGTGGACGTAACAAAGAATCGCCCCAAAGACACGGGGCCATTGCAAGGAGGGACATCCATGACTGTTGTACGCTGGGACCCATTCCGTGAATTGGAAGCGATGTCGGATCGGTTGAATCGCATGATCGCGCGCCCGTCGACCACGGCGTCGGGGAAAGAAACCCTGACAGTGGCGGACTGGATGCCGTCGGTCGACATCAGCGAATCCGACACAGGGTATCTCATTAAGGCCGAGCTGCCCGAAGTCAAGAAGGAGGACGTGAAGGTGTCCGTTGAGAACGGGGTCCTCACGCTCCAGGGCGAGCGGCGCGCCGAGAAGGAAGAGAAGGGGCGGAAGTATCATCGCGTCGAGCGGTCCTACGGGACCTTCGCGCGGAGCTTCACCCTGCCGGAGTCGGTCGATGAGGCGGCGGTGAAGGCGGAGTACAAGGACGGGATTCTGGCTCTACACCTGCCGAAGACCGAAAAGGTCAAACCGAAGACGATTGAGGTACAGGTCTCCTAACGACTGATTCATCGAGACCTCACAGACAGATACGGTTCGGTGACGGCCCGCCCTGTGCGGGCCGTCGTGTTTTCAGCAGGCTGCCCGTATCCATCATTGGGCTCCATCTTCCGTCTCACTTCTTGCGTCTTGCGTCTTGCGTCTTCCGTCTTCCGTCTTGCGTCTTCCGTCTTCCGTCTTCCGTCTTCCGTCTTCCGTCTTCCGTCTTCCGTCTTCCGTCTTCCATTCCGATCTTGTACCCCGAACGGCTCCAACGCTAAGATGCGCACGCCAACGATCCGTCAGCCACGACCTTACGTAGGAGTATGTCGCATGAAAACCCCGTCCAAGGATGCCGCCGCAACCGCCTCGCGCGCGACCCGCATTGAACGAGACACGATGGGCGAACTCGCGGTGCCAGCCGACGCCTATTATGGCGTGCAGACCGCCCGCGCCATCGAAAACTTTCCCATCAGTCCGCTGCGGATGCCGCGCTCCGTGATTCGCGCGATGGGAATGATCAAACGCGCCGCCGCGTCGGTGAATCAGTCGTTGGGCTTACTCGACAAAAAACCGGCGGACGCAATCAAGCAGGCGGCGACGGAAGTGGTGGAGGGGAAACTCGACGCGGAGTTTCCGGTCGATATTTTCCAGACCGGCTCCGGAACCTCGACCAACATGAACACGAACGAGGTCATCTCCAACCGCGCCACGGAACTGCTCGGCGGCGCGCGTGGCAGCAAACTCGTTCACCCCAACGACCACGTCAATCTGGGGCAGTCGAGCAACGACGTGATCCCGACCGCCATTCACATCGCCGCGTCCGAGACGATCCAGACGCAACTCATTCCCGCGTTGACGCGCCTGCAGAAATCGCTCGACCGCAAGGCGAAGGAATTCGACAAGGTCGTGAAGATCGGCCGCACGCACTTACAAGACGCGACGCCGGTTCGCTTGGGCCAGGAGTTCGGCGGGTATGCGCGGCAGATTCAACTCGGCATCGCGCGCGCCAAGCAGGCACAGGCAGCCCTATCGGAAGTGGCGCTCGGCGGTACGGCTGTCGGCACGGGCCTCAATTGCCATCCCAAATTTTCGAAGAAGGTGATGGCAATCGTCTCGAAAGAAACCGGCTGCACGTTTGAAGAAGCGACCAACCACTTCGAGGCGCAGTCGGCGCAGGACTCGCTGGTCGAGGCCAGCGGCGCCATGCGGACGATTGCGGTGAGTTTGATGAAGATCGCCAACGACGTCCGTTGGCTCGGCTCGGGACCGCGCTGCGGCCTGGGCGAAATCAACTTGCCGGAGACGCAACCCGGCTCGTCGATCATGCCGGGGAAGGTGAACCCGGTCATTGCGGAATCCGTCACGATGGTCTGCGCGCAAGTCATCGGCAACGATGTGACCGTGACGGTCGGCGGGCAAGCGGCCAATTTCGAATTGATCGTGATGTTGCCGGTGATGGCGTACAACCTGCTGCAGTCGATCGAACTGCTTGCGACGGCCTCGAATAATTTTGCCGCCAAATGTATTGAAGGCATCAAAGCGAACGAAGAGCGCTGCAAGAGCTTGATCGAAGAAAGCTTGGCGATGTGTACGGCGCTGGCGCCGGAAATTGGTTATGAAGCAGCCGCCAAGCTGGCGAAGGATGCGTATAAATCCGGCAAGACCGTGCGCGCCGTCGCACAGGAGCAAAAAGTGTTGCCGGACAAAAAACTCAGCGAATTGCTCGATCCTTGGCGTATGACGGAGTCGGGCGGCCCTGTCGGCAGCGCCGGCGGATAATTACGAGAGCCCTCGCAGCAGGCGAGCATGCCGCGACATGGAGGCTGATGCGGCCGGAGCTATTTCTCCGGCTGCATTGGCAGGCAACATGGGCACGCCATGCGACTGCTGCGCAGCCGCTTTGAAATCGAGTATAGTGTGCTGGTCACAGTTCGGCAGACATCCCAAGAGCACAGGAATCGCCGAGGTACTCTATGAACACCAGCGGCGCCACCTCGCATCCGTCTTGGTTGTATGGATTGATTGCCGGACTGAATCTCCGGTTTCCCACGCTGTTTCTGCTGTTGGTCGCGCTGACGGCGCTCGATCTTGTCGTGCCGGACCCGCTGCCCTTCGTCGATGAAGCCTTCATGATCCTCCTGACGCTCTTGGTCGGCGCGTGGAAAACACGCCGCGTCAGCCGCGCCGCTCGCCCCACAAAAATCGTCAATTAGTCGCATCGCGCAGACGTTTGCGCTCTCTGTGGCACCGCAATGCGCGCGTTTGTACGAGTATCGAGCTTACGGAATCGGCTTCCATTTTCCGCCGCCTCCCGCACGACATCGTTCCTGTAGATCTGCTTTTGACAGTGAAAAATCACCTATGCTAAAGTCCGCGGAACTGTTGGGGTTCTCCACTCTTTCTATCCACTTTTCCCAGGATACAACGCATGACCGCACAGCATTCGCACGTGATTATTGTGGCCGGCGCCGGACCGGCAGGCCTCGCTGTCACCGCCGCCCTCGCCAAGGCCGGCCATGAAGTGATCGTGCTCAACCGCGACGTGAAGTTCGGCGGCTTGGCCGAATACGGAATTTTCCCCGCAAAATTGAAGCTGCGCGGCGGCCTGAAAAAACAGTACTGGGAAACCCTTGCGCTGCCGAACGTGCACTACTTCGGCAACGTGTCGGTCGGGAAGGGGAAAGATCTGTCGGTTGAGGACGTACGCGCATTGGGAGCCAGCGCCGTCGTATTCGCTATCGGCGCGCAGGGCACCAAGGCCATCGGCGTCGAAGGGGACAGCGCGCAGGGCGTCTTCCACGCGAAGGATGTCGTCTACCACTTCAACCGGCTGCCGGGTTTCGGCGACCGCCCGTTTGAGATGGGCAAACACGTTGCCGTCATCGGCGCGGGCGACGTGATGGTCGACATCGCTCATTTCCTGATTCGCTATAAAAAGGTGGAGCGCGTGACCGCCATCGTGCGTCGCGGCCCGGCCGAGCGTAAATACAACCCGAAGGAAATTCGGTCCGTCTGCGCCAATATGGACGTGGAGGGGATCACGAAGGAAGTCGCGCGTATCAAGGATCGCCTCACGGCGGTCGGACAAAATGCGGACGAGATTCTCAAGGGATTGCTGGATGAATTTGTGAAGTGCGAGCCGGCGGTGAGCCAGACCAAGATGGGCTTCCGTTTCCTCGCGTCGCCGAAGCGCATCCTGGTGGACGGCAACAACCGTGTGCGCGGTTTGGAGATGGAAGACAACAAACTCGAGCCGAAGGGTGAAGACACGGCGGCCGTCGGCCTCAAGCAGATGTACGATTTTCCCTGCGACGCGGTGGTCTTCGCGGTGGGCGACAAAGTGGACGAGACCGTCGGCCTGCCGTACAAGGGCGGCGTCTACGTCACGAATCCCAATAAGTCCGGCAACGAACCGGACGATGCCTTGTTCCAAGCGTATGACGAAGCCAGCGGCAAGCCGGTGGACGGCGTATTTCTCGCCGGGTGGGCGCGTAAGGCCAGCGAAGGCTTGGTCGGTATCGCCAAGCGCGACGGCGACTGGTGCGCCGAAGTCGTGACGCGGTACTTGACCGGAAAGTCTGGCGCAGCCGGGCAGGGGAAAGCCGTACGGGATAAGCTCACGCACCTGTTGCACGAGCGCAAGTGTCAGTCCGTCACCATGGACGATCTCAAGTCATTGGATGCGGCCGAGCAGGCCCATGCGGCCGATCCAAATTGTATCGGTGAATTTAAGTTCGCCCGTAATCAAGAGATGCTCGGCGAGATCGCTAAGCGGAAGGGCAAGCACTAGTCGGAAGACTATCGGACGGGCGCCTGCGGGAAACCTGGGCGCCTGTCTATTATATGTGCGCGCTGCTCTTTATCTGTACGTCACTCGCCTCGGTCGTTCGCTCAACTCCTCCTCAGTCATCCGTCGCCCCACTTCAGCTTTTCGCGTAACACACCATAATACCGTGTCTCCGGGAAACGGATCAGTCGCGTCCGCTGCTCCGCCTGTTTGATCTCGATCGAATCACCCTGCGACAAGGCCACACCGACTTGCCCGTCGAGCGTCGCCATCGCGCCGTCGTCCTTACTCGTCAACGTCACCGTGATTTCGGTGTGGGCGGGGACGATCAACGCTCGGTGCGTGAGGGTATGGGGACACACCGGCGTCAGCATCAACGACTGCACGGCCGGATCGATAATCGGTCCGCCGGCGGAGAGCGAATAGGCGGTGGAGCCGGTCGGTGTCGTGACGATCAAGCCGTCGCTCCGAAGATTCGTCACGAACTCACCCTGGATCTCGATCTTCATTTCGATCATGCGAGCGAGCGTGCCCTTGCTGATCACGACGTCGTTGAGCACTGCGCCTTGCGTGACCGTTTCGCCGTGGCGATGGACATGCGTGCGCAACATCAATCGCTCGTCGAGCACATAGTCGTTCGCGAAAACGCGCTCGAGCGACGGGTACAGATGTTCGTGCCGCACCTCGGTCAAAAACCCAAGGCCGCCCATGTTCACGCCGAGAATCGGAATACTCCGGTCGGCGGCCAGACGCGCCGCATTCAGCATCGTGCCGTCGCCGCCCAGCACCAACAGCACATCCGCCTTCGACACCAGCACCGGTTTCTGCAAGCCGCCGGTTTCGCCGAGCAACGTCGCCGACGAGGTATCCAACAGCACATCGATTTGTCGCCCACGCAGCCAGGAGACGACGTCCTGCAACGTCGGCTTGATCTCGGGAAACTTCGGCTTCGTGAGAATCCCGATACTCTTACTTTTCATCGATCAGCGTCCTTCCGCAGCACAGGGGAGGGGCACGAGGGCGGTGGATTGTATCGACGGGATTTCGACAGTGTCAACGAGCGGGGAGGGACGATCAGCCCGGATCAACTGACCACGTGCGGCCGGAATCAGACGTCTTCACGATCAACGGCGTCCCGCTCTTAAACGCTTTGGCGCTGACTCGGAAGGACAAGGTTCCTCCCTCTCCCAATTCGATGTCGGTGTAGTGAGGGACCCAATCGCCTTCAAAATCGTAATACCGACAGTCCCCGAGTCCTTTCGGCTTACAGAATTCCGGTCGTTCTCTGGATGTCAGGCTATCAGGAGGGAGAGTAGTGGGATCCCATTGCTCGAAGCCTGCGCAGAAATTAAAGCTGACTCGCATCACGGTACCAGGCACGAAGAGAACACGATCGCGCAAGACGATGTATTTGGATCGTTCGCGCTGGACTACGTCATGTGCGGAGGTTGACCCGATAGCCCCACCTCGCCCGACTTGAACCCACCCGGCGTCCTGCGTGTGCTGTGCCTGCGAACGACTTGTCGCCTTCGAGGCACAGGACACGACAAAAATATCTCCCGTGTAATGAAGCGGAAGATTTTCATGGTAGCGGACGAGCTTTAAGCTGAATGACGGCCCCGCGTAAAAAATCTCCTCGTCGAGCTTGGTCACGCTATTGGAACAGGATGCGGCGAACAGGGACGCCACGATCAGACCGACCATCACGGACATCCTGTGCATCCATACGAGTGGCATATGTCCTCCGTGATTACTCGCTACGCACGGCGCGCCCGCCCTCTTCCTTTCATACACCCGACCCCGCAACAAACCGAAACCAAAATGCGATGCCCACGAGGCCCCTAGACCAAGAGAATCGCCGAGCGATGGCGTTACATTGACAACTTCGTTGCCACTTTATAGACTGACAACTATATTGTCAATGTACCCTAACATCGCTGATAGCGACTACACGCGCATGAAGGAGCTCATGTGAGCGCAAAATCTAGGCAGCTGTACCAAGTCATTCGTGAAGTGCGAACCTGTTTCAATAATTTGAAGTCGCTCAGTGACGACATGCATCGCGACCTCGGCATCACCGCGTCGATGCGAGCCGTACAAGAATGCCTCTTGGAAAACGGCGAGATGACTGTTCCGCAGATCGCGTCCATCAAAGGCGTGTCGCGTCAACACATTCAAGTCACGGTACACGCGCTGCTGGAATCCGGGCTGGTCACCCTTCGCGATAACCCGGACCATCTACGATCTCCCTTCGTGGCACTGACCCAGAAGGGGCGCGACGCTTTCAAGACAATTCAAGGTCGGGAACACAGCGCCTTGGAGACGCTCGCTCAGGAGCATCGCCTGGAGCACTTAAACGACACGGCTGCAACCTTGAAGACACTCACAAGGGGCCTGCGGCAGATGCAGGCGGACGGTACACATGTGCCCAATCGGCCTGTCTTGCCGCGTCGCCGCAGGGTGAAGCGAGCCTGACGCGATACCGGGCCACGTCCGACACCCAGGATCGCAGGCGAGGCGGACACAGGCTCACACTGTTGCGGGTGAGGAGGAGAAACACACCATGAGTCTCCAAATATACGTAGGGTCACAATTTGAAAAACCGCACGGAGTTGCCGGTCGACTCGCGGGCTGGATCATGGCTCACCGTCGATCCAATCGACACCGGAACCAGTGGACGGTGGACTTACTCCAAATCGAGGCGAGCGATCATGTCCTGGAGATTGGATGTGGGCCAGGAGTCGCCTTGGAAGCCTGCCTCGCACGCGCAACGACTGGGCTCGTTGTCGGGCTCGACCATTCCCTCACCATGTTGCAGCAAGCCGAGGCTCGCAACGCGCGCGCAGTAGCCGATGGCCGACTCCGTCTTCAGGTGGGACGCATCGACGATGTGGCGTTCCCGAGCGAGTCCTTCGACAAGATTTTCTGGATCAACGTCGTGCAATTCATTGAAGACCAGGCTGCTATCTTTGCAAAACTCCATGGGGCACTCAAACCAGGAGGCCGCTTGGCAACGACCTATATGCCGAGAGGCGCCCATCCAACCAAAGAGCAAGCACTGGACATAGCGCAAGCCATCCGCCACCATCTCGAGCAGGCGCACTTTTGCCACATCCGTACCGAAGAACTCGCGCTCACGCCTGTTCCTGCCGTCTGCGTGATAGGGATGCGGCATGTTCCCTAGGTGTGTGATCTGCCTCGTGTGCGTGCTTTGTGATCCATGGTCCATTGGTGCAGAGCCCATCTGGATCGACACAGATCCTGCCAGCGGCTTAGACGTCACCTAAGACGTCGACGACTGTTGGGCTATCGTTGCGGCATTTCGATCCTCGGCCCTTCAGATCGCCGGTATCAGCACCGTATTCGGAAACGTCACCGTCGAGCAATCGACGCAGAGCGCACACGCCCTCCTCAATGTGCTTCATGCACTGGAGCCGGGTAGGGCGCAACCGGCGATTACGCACGGGGCGGATCGTCCGCTGAGGAAGACTTCTAGCCTTCCGCCTGCGGTCCTTGCATTGGAACAAGCCTTGGCCGACTCTTCGGCAACCGTCCTTGCACTCGGTCCTCTCACCAACATTGCGCTTCTGTTGAGTGCCCATCCCGAACTGGCTCATCGCATTACCGCGATTGTCGCCGTCGCCGGACAGCGTCCCGGACAATCCTTTCGCGTCGGGAACCATCCGATTCTGCATTTCCACGATATGAATGTGCGGAAGGATCCGGACGCGGTGGAGAGCGTACTTCGTTCCGGAATCCCACTCACGCTCATCCCATTCGAGATTGGACGACAGGTCAGCGTGTCGCAGGATGGGTTGCGGACCCTTCGTGACCGGACACCTATGGAAACGTGGCCGGCGAATGACGCGGAGCGCTGGCGTACCTTTTCAGAAGAGATACTCGGAGCATCGGGGTTTTACCCCTTCGACCTTCTCGCCGTCGGTTTCCTCCGTGCTCCCGAGCAATTCACTTGTATGGCCATT
Source organism: Nitrospiraceae bacterium (assembly GCA_046351095.1). GTDB lineage: Bacteria > Nitrospirota > Nitrospiria > Nitrospirales > Nitrospiraceae > BQWY01. The sequence continues at coordinate 537,332 of JAXLZC010000001.1, read as the reverse complement.
CCAGCCAAGCTGGTTCGTCGACACGGGCTGTTCGTCGTTCAGGACACGTTGGAAGTCTCCACCGCCTTTTCGGGATCCCCCATCGTCCAATACTGCACGGAGATGTCCGACGCACTACGACGCGCACATCACACACTACTGAATCGCAATTAAGTAGTTGCAGACCACAGACGGATTGACTGTCCGATGCCACGCAGCATCCCTCGCGCATCGCACGTGCCGACATACACGCGGGCGCCGACGCGCGCGCGTCGGCGCGAATCGGCGCGTGGTGCGGGCCTTCCGAATCCTGCAGAAATCTTGACACCTCCTAGGCCTCTCGTTACACTGAGTTCACGATTTTTCAGTGTGTTGCACCTCGCATTACAGTGAGGTTCACACAAAGGAGGCAGGATGTTCGAACGATTCACAGACAAGGGTCGGAAGATCATCATCCTCGCCCGAGAAGAAGCCGAACGCCATCAGAACGACTATCTTGGGACGGAGCACCTGGTGCTCGCCATCTTGCGCGAGTCCGACGGCATCGCCCTCATGATTCTCAAGAAGATGGGCTTGTCTCCGGAACAGATCCGCCTCGAGATCGAACGGAATCTGCCGGGCGGCGGCACGACGATGACCTTCGGGGAAATTCCGTTCAGCCCACGGGTCAAGAAAGTCATCGAGTACGCCGTCGAGGAAGCGCGGTTGCTCGGCCACAATCATATCGGTAGCGAGCACTTGCTGCTCGGCCTGCTCCGCGAGGAGGAGGGCATCGGCGGCAAGATCCTCCGCAGCCTCGGCGCGAACCTCCTGACGGCGCGTCAGCTCACCGTCACGTTCTTGCGCAAGTCCGCCCCACGCGAACGCGACCGCAAGAGCAACACGCCCGCGCTGGACGAATTCGGCCGCGACCTCACACAGATGGCGCAGGAAGGCCAGCTCGATCCGGTGATCGGTCGGTCGGACGAAATCGAGCGCGTGCTCCAGATCTTGAGCCGTCGCACGAAAAACAATCCGGTCCTGATCGGCGAATCCGGCGTCGGCAAGACGGCTATTGTCGAAGGCCTCGCGCAGCGGATCGTCACTTCGGAAGTGCCCGACAATTTGCTCAACCGTCGCGTGATCGCCCTCGACCTAGGGTCGCTCGTGGCCGGCACAAAATATCGCGGCCAGTTCGAAGAGCGCCTGAAGGTCGTGATGAAGGAAATTGCGCAGGCGGGCAACATCATCATCTTCATCGATGAGTTGCACACGCTGGTCGGCGCGGGCGCCGCGGAAGGCTCCATCGACGCGTCTAATATGTTGAAGCCCGCCTTGTCGCGCGGCGAAATTCAATGTATCGGCGCCACGACCCTCGACGAATACCGCAAGCACATCGAAAAGGACGGCGCCCTCAAGCGCCGCTTCCAACCGATCCATGTCCAGCCGCCGAGCGTCGATGAGACGATCCGGATCATCCAAGGGCTGCGCGATCGGTACGAAGAACATCATAGTGTGGAGATCACGGACGAAGCGATCGTCGAGTCGGTGAAGCTGTCGGATCGGTATATCACCGATCGCTTCCTGCCGGACAAGGCGATCGACTTGATCGACGAAACCGGCTCCCGCGCCAAACTCCAGACCTACGCGCTCCCGGGCGAGCTGAAGGCGATGGAGCAGGAACTGAAGCGCGTCTCCCGCGAAAAGGAAGTCGCCATCTCGATGCAAAACTTCGAGGAGGCGGTCCGCCATCGCGAGGAAGAAGAGCGCCTGCGGAAGCTGCTCGAAGAATCGAAGCGCGAGTGGAAAAAGAATCAGGAAAAAAACAAGCCGGTGATCGGCAAGGAAGACGTCGCCTACGTCGTCTCCAAGATGACCGGCATTCCGCTCTTTAAGCTCGAAGAAGAAGAGTCGAACAAACTCTTGCGGATGGAGGAGTTCCTCCACCGCCGCGTCATCGGTCAGGACGAAGCCATCTCCGCGGTGGCCCGCGCCATCCGTCGTTCGCGCGCCGGCCTGAAGGAAACGAAGAAGCCGATCGGCTCCTTTATCTTCTTGGGTCCGACGGGTGTCGGGAAGACGGAGTTGGCCCGCGCGTTGGCCGAGTTCCTCTTTAATACCGAGGACGCGCTCATTCGTGTGGACATGTCCGAGTACCAGGAGAAGTTCACCAGCTCGCGGCTGTTCGGCGCCCCTCCGGGCTACGTCGGCTACGAGGAAGGCGGGCAGTTGACGGAAAAAGTCCGTCGCCGTCCGTACTCCGTGGTGTTGTTCGACGAAATCGAAAAGGCCCACCCGGATGTGTTCAACGTGCTGCTCCAAGTCCTGGACGACGGCATGTTGACCGACAGCTTGGGCCGCAAGGTCGATTTCAAGAACACCGTGGTCATCATGACCTCGAACCTGGGTACGAAGCTCATTCAGCGCAACACGTCGCTGGGTTTCCAGAGCACCGAAGAAGCGGTGCACGACAAGAAGATCAAGGAAGACGTCATGGGCGAGTTGCGCCGCAACTTCAGCCCGGAGTTCCTGAACCGGATCGACGAAATCGTGGTGTTCCACCCGCTGGACAAGGTGCACCTCTACTCGATCCTCGACATCCTGTTGGCCGAGCTCAACAGCCGGTTGCTGGAGAAGACGATCCAGATCGAGGTCAGCGACGAGGTCAAGCAGTGGCTCATCCAAGAGGGCTACCAGCCGCTCTACGGCGCGCGCCCGATGCGCCGGACGATCCAGCGCAACCTCGGCGATCCGTTGTCGGAAGAATTGATCAAGGGCCGCTTCAAAGAGGCGCGCCGCATCAAGGTCGTGCTCAAGGACGGCGCACCGTCCTTCGAGGAAGCGGCCGTCATGGCCGAGGTGTAATCGCCAAGACGTTTTGTCATACAGAGCGATCCTCTGGAACGACGGCCTCTACGGGAGATCCCCATAGAGGCCGTCGTTGTGTTTGTGATAGGTACTGGGGGATGTCCTCACGCCCCACAGCCTCGACTGCCCCCGCGACACCGCCGCAATCGCCCCACGCCGACGGTCGTATCCTCGCCATCGAAAGTTCCTGCGACGAAACCGCCGCCGCTGTGGTCGACCTGCAGGGCACCATCCTGTCCAATGTTGTTGCCTCGCAGCACGACACCCATGCGCCGTTCGGCGGCGTGGTCCCTGAACTCGCCGCACGCCGACATATCGAGGCCATCGACTCGATCGCCCAGCGGGCGCTTCGCGAGGCCCATTGCAGCTGGAAAGACCTCTCCGCCGTCGCCGTTACCCAAGGCCCGGGATTGGCCGGGGCGCTGCTCGTCGGCGTGAACTACGCCAAAGCCTGCGCCTACGCGTTAAAGCGTCCGCTGCTGCTCGTGAATCATTTGGAAGGGCACATCGCGTCGGCCTGGCTCGCCCAGCCGGATTTTCCGCGCGACGCCGTCGTGCTTGTGGTGTCCGGCGGGCATACGCATCTGTACCGAGTGCATGGGCCATCGAAGTACACGCTCCTCGGACGTACCGTCGACGATGCAGCTGGCGAAGCCTTCGACAAAGCCGCCAAGCTGCTGGGGCTTGGGTATCCCGGCGGTCCGGCCATCGACCGGCTTGCGCGCGGCGGGCGGCCCGATGCCATTCGATTTCCCCGCGCGCGACGGCCTGCTCGGACGGCGAACGGCGGTAGCTCGCTGAACGTCAGCTTCAGCGGGCTCAAGACCTCGCTGCTGTATTTTTTGCGCGACCATCCGGAATGGAAAATGGTCGACCGCTTGCCGGACCTGACCGCGAGTTTTCAAGAAGCCATCGTGGATGTGCTGGTCGATCGTGCCGTCGGCGCCGTCAAACAGACAGGCGTCTCGGCATTGGCCGTCGTAGGCGGGGTCTCGGCAAATTCACGCCTACGGACGCGCATGACGGAGATGGCGACACGCGAAGGGATCCGGTTGAGTGTGCCGCCTGTGTCGTTCTGCACCGACAATGCGGCGATGGTCGCCGCCGCAGGGCTTGCAACATTTCGCGCCGGACGGCAGGCGCCGTTGGATGCCGAATCGGCAGCCGATCTTCCGATTGCAGGGCTGACGCCGGCTTCAACGAGTCACGCGACTCGGACACGACGACCCACCGCCACCCAGACCAGGTCCTAACGGGCAGAGGGAGCGACCCATTTCACACGTCATCGGTCACACGGCCGGCCTCAAACCGAGCCACCTCATCCAGCTCGAACACCTCACCAGACGTCGTGTCCCGCCTGAGCAGGTCGTCAGCGCGGAGCTGGCACGAACCGCCGGATTACTGGCGACGGAGATCGCGCGACCGCTCGGCGTGCTGATTTCTCGCCGCGGCGCAGTAGAAACCGTGATCGTCGGGCGCGAGTGGACCGAGGCCTTGCTGACCTTGCCGAAACCACGCGGGAGCACGCAGGCGCTCCGTGGCGTCCGATTCGTGAATATCCCATTGAAGGGCGACCTCGTCACCCGCGAAGACGCCATCAATCTGGCGCTGCATCGCTTGGATCTGTTCGCGGGCTTGGAGCTCGATCACGAAGGCTTCCCACAACAGATTCAGCTGGCGCATCTCATCCCGCCGACACCGGAACGACCGGCGTACGAGATTCGCCCGAAGGCAGCCTTTCACGGCCTCGTATTCAACTGCGGACAATTCGTCGAGGAACTCGATGCGCACCTGGTCACCGCTCACGAAGGCCACCGTGTGCCGGACGGGCAGGAGGGTGCGGTCCTTGTCAGCGCCAGTACCAGCAGCCGACTCGAACAGGAAGAACGGCTGACGGAATTGGCCGAGCTGGCGGAATCTGCCGGTATCGCTGTTTTGGATCGTATCGTTCAACGCGTCACGGAACCGCATGCGAAATATCTGATGGGAAGCGGCAAGCTGAAAGACGTCGTCATTACGACGCTCCAGCATGGCGCGTCGCTCTTGATCGTCGATCAAGACCTCTCGCCCGCGCAGGTGCGCGCGATCGGCGACGTGACTGATTTGCGCGTGATCGACCGTACACAACTCATCCTCGACATCTTCGCGCAGCGGGCGCACACACGCGAAGGAAAGGTCCAGGTCGAACTGGCGCAACTGCGGTATTTGCTGCCGCGCCTGTCGGGGCAGGGGACGACCCTCTCGCTATCGCGGCTCGGCGGCGGGATCGGCGGACGCGGTCCCGGCGAAACGAAATTGGAAACGGATCGACGACGCGTGCGCGATCGCATCGCGCATCTGGAGCGCGAGCTGGCGACCTTCGCGCGACATCAGGATCAGCGGCGCGCGCGGCGGCAGCGGCAGGCCGTGCCCGTGGTGTCCATCGTCGGCTATACCAACGCAGGCAAGTCCACGCTATTGAATGTACTGACGCAGAGCGCCGTGCCTGCGCACAACCGCCTGTTCGATACGCTCGACACATCGAGCCGCCGCTTGCGCTTTCCGCACGATCGCGAAGTGATCGTCACCGACACCGTCGGCTTCATCCAAAATCTTCCCAAAGACCTCATGGGGATTTTCCGGACGACCTTGCGCGAACTGCGCGACGCCGATGTGCTGCTGCACGTCGTGGACGCCAGCAGCGGCGATCCGACGCCGCACATGACGGCGGTGGACGACATCTTGCGCGAGTTGGACCTCGGCGACATCCGCCGTCTGATCGTCTTCAACAAGTGTGATCGTATTCCACCGGCCGAACGCGAGGCGCTTTGCCGACGGTTCGGCGCGATCGGCATCTCGGCCATCGACCCGACAACCTTGCCGCCGTTGATCGCAGAACTGGATCGCACGCTATCGGCCTTACGTCGCGAGCGCCCAGAAGCCTACCGCTGGTGGCACCAATGGCAGGCGGACGATTACCAGACAGAGACACCGGTTACCGGGCAAGAATCTGACGGTGAGAACAACGACGAGGCGGAGGCGGCAGTCGTCGCACAAGCCACGCCGAAGAAAGCGACCAGGCGCCGACGGACTTCCTAAGTACTACGCTGGACCGGTACGATACGCCAGCGAACGATACCCCATGACACCACGGACACAAACAACACCAAAACCTGTTCGACGCCCTGCGCGTATGAACAACAAACAGGCGGCAGGCGCTCCCGTTGCGGGGAACACACCGGCACAACGGGCGCGTGTGCTCCGCATCTTGATCGCGTTGGACGAGTCGGTCAAAGAGCCCCGCGTCGAATTGGACCACGAGACGCCGCTCCAACTCTTGATGGCCACGATCCTGTCGGCGCAATGCACCGACCAACGTGTGAACATGGTGACGCCCGCGTTGTTTCGCCGCTACCACAAGGCGGCAGATTTCGCGAAGGCCGATCCAGCCGAGTTAGAAACGTTGATCAAGTCGACCGGGTTTTATAAAAGCAAAGCACAGCGCATCATGGCCTGTGGACAGATGCTGCGCGACCGGTTCGGGGGAAACGTCCCGACCACGATGGAAGAATTGGTCACCTTGCCCGGGGTCGGCCGCAAAACGGCGAACGTCATCCTTGGCCAGGTCTTCAAGCAACCGGCCATCGTGGTCGACACCCATGTGAAGCGTCTCGCCATGCGCCTGGGACTATCGGCCTCCGACGATCCGGAGAAGATCGAGCTCGACCTCCAAGCCGTCATCCCGGCCGAACGCTGGACGGGTGGCTCGCAACGGATCTTGCTGCATGGTCGCTACGTCTGCCTGGCACGCAAACCCCAGTGCGGCGCCTGCGCCATCTACGACGACTGCCATTGGAAGGGGAAGACGCCACGATGATCAAAAGTATGACCGGGTTTGGCCGTAAGGAAACCACCCATGACGGCGGCACCATCGGCGTCGAAATTCGCGCCGTCAACCATCGGTTTTTGGATATCCAATGCCGGTTACCGCGTGGCATGGCGGCCATCGAGGAAGCCTGCAAACAAGCCATTCAGCAACAGTGCAAGCGGGGGCGGATCGACGTCAGCGTGAGCCTGGGCGGGGAGCGGGCCTCGACGAAGCAAGTGGCGATCGACCGCCCGTTGGCCAAACAGTATCTTGCAGCCCTGAAGACGCTGAAGAAAGAATTGAAGCTGGCCGGCACACCGGACCTAACTATGGTCGCCGGGTTTCGCGATGTCCTCTCGCTGACCGACACGCCCGCGCAGGAGCAGAACCTGGAGAAACTTATCTCCAAGACGATCACGGCCGCGCTCAAAGAACTCGTACGTATGCGCGAGCTGGAAGGCGAGGCGCTTACCGCCGCCATGTTGCAGCATCTCGGGCAGTTGGAGCAGGCGCAGGCGGAGATCGCTGCGCGCGCGCCGCATGTCACCCAGGAAGCGCTCGCGCGGATGAAGGCGCGTATCCACACGTTGCTTCAGCCGCACAGCATCGACGAAGCGCGGCTCTACCAGGAGCTCGCGATCCTGTCGGATCGGAGCGACGTGTCGGAAGAGTTGGCCCGGCTCAGCTCGCATTGCTCCCAGTTTCGCCAGGCGCTCACGCGGGATGACCAGGTCGGGAAGACGTTGGACTTTTTGATCCAAGAAATGGGTCGGGAGGTGAACACGATCGGCTCGAAGGCCAACGATGCGGCCATTACCACCGCTGTCGTACAAATGAAGACAGAGCTGGAAAAGATCCGCGAACAAGTGCAAAATATCGAATAGTCTTCTCGAGGAAGGGGATTCGGGCCGATTCGGCTCGGAAGCACCCGCTCAGATATCCACCCCATACGGTACGACGTGCGCCGACGGTAGTTGAGTCATTGCATGGAACGACGAGGGCTTCTGTATATCGTGTCTGCGCCGTCGGGAACCGGCAAAACCACGCTGTGCAAGCAGATCGTGGCGTCCGTGCCCGGTGTCTGGCACTCTGTATCGTACACGACTCGCCAACCGCGCCCGGGCGAGGAACATGGGCGGGAATACTTTTTTACCGACCAGGCGGCGTTTCAGGGCATGATCGACCGGCAGGAGTTTGTCGAATGGGCGCGCGTCTACGACCAGTACTACGGTACGCCGCGCAAACCCATTGTCGACTCGTTGGATCAGGGCATCGACGTGTTGTTGGAAATCGATACCCAAGGGGCGGCGCAGATTCGCAAAAAATTCGACGATACGGTCTCGATCTATATTCTGCCGCCTTCACTCGGGACGTTGCGCACGCGCCTGACGACCCGAGCCGGCGACAGCGCCGACGAAATCGCGCGCCGCCTGCAGAAGGCCCGCGAGGAAGTCTGGAGCTACAGGGACTATACCTACCTGATCCGGAACGACGACTTGACACAATCCTTAAAAGAATTGGAGAGTGTCTTTTGGGCGGAACGGATCCGCACCAAACGCGTAGATATTGCCTGGCTTGAAAGCAATTTCATTCTCGACAAAGACGAGAAAGAGAAGGAGATCTCGACCCGATGAGTACCGACATGTTGCCGCTTCTGCCCGAGTACACGAAGGATCAATTCGATTCGCGTCATCGCTTGGTGTTGGTCGCCGCGCAGCGCGCGAAGCAGTTGATGCAGGGCAGCAAGCCGATCGGCGCCTTGCGTTTTACCAAAGAAACCACCATCGCACTCGACGAGGTCTTGAACCACGGCGTGCCGTTCTTGCGCGGACAAGAAGCGCGCGATGCGATGAAGGAAGCGCGCAAGGGCCGCGAGATGGAAAACGAGCGGATGGCCATGATGACCGCCGAGGACGCGCGCGAGATCAAGAAGGAATTGAGCAACTACATCGACGATTCCCCGAAGGCGCCGCCGGCGGCCGCCGAACCGGCGGAAGCGGAAGAGTAGGGCCTTCGACCGTCCCATCCCCATGTCCGCCTCGCCGCTCCATGGTCGCCGCCTGGTGCTCGGCGTGTGCGGCAGTATCGCCGCCTATAAAGCCGTCTCGCTCCTCCGCCGACTCATGGCGGACGGAGCCGAGGTGCGGGTGGTCATGACGACCGCCGCCACGAAGTTCGTCACCCCGCTGACATTCGAAACGCTCAGCCGCTACCAGGTCGCCACTGATCTGTTCGCACCCCATGAGGAAATGGTCCACCTCACCTGGGCGGAGTGGGCGGATGCGGTTGTGCTTGCCCCCTGCACCGCCAACCGATTGGCCCAAGCCGCCTTGGGGCTGGGCGATGACCTCTTGAACACCATGCTCCTCGCGGCATCACGCCCGGTCCTCTTTTGCCCAGCGATGGACGGCGGCATGTGGGACCACCCGGCTGTTCAACAGCATGTGGCGACCCTTCGGGCACGTGGGCACAGGGTCTTGGATCCTGAGGTCGGCCCACTGGCCTCTGGACGATCCGCTCGCGGTCGGCTTCCGTCGGACGATATCATATGCCAGGCGATACATGAGCTTCTTGGTGGAACGGGGCAGGACAGCACGAAGGATCTGGCCGGACAACGGATCCTGATTTCGGCCGGTCCGACACGCGAACCGATCGATCCTGTTCGCTTTCTGTCGAACCATTCATCCGGGAAAATGGGCTACGCCCTTGCCGAAGTCGCCCAGGCCCGCGGGGCGTCCGTGCGCCTCGTCACTGGCCCGACTGCCTTGACGCCTCCTGCCGGTGTCGAGACCATTCCGATTACGACCGCTCAGGAACTGCACCACACGCTCGCCGCCCATTTCGAATGGGCCACGATGCTCGTGATGGCGGCGGCCGTCGCCGACTATCGCCCGGCCCAGGTCGCCGACCGAAAGCTCAAGAAGAGCCAACAGCCGCTGACGCAGATCGCCCTGGAGCCGACCGTCGATGTCCTGAGTTCGCTTTCTCGTATGCGGACAGGGCAGTGCATGGTAGGCTTTGCCGCAGAGACCGAGAACCTGATCCCGCATGCGACGAGCAAGCTGAAGTCCAAGGGGCTCGACCTGATCGTCGCCAATAATGTGCTGGCACCAGGTGCCGGATTCGGGTCGGATAGCAACCGGGTCACCTTGATCGATCGCACAGGCCTCGTGACCGAGTTGCCACTTATGTCGAAACGAGAAGTCGCGCACCATATTCTCGACGCAGCCGTGAGTGTCGCACCGAGGACCACCCCACGTTCATAGGAACGTTACGCCATGGCGACGAATAACGCACAGCCGGACCGTCCGCTTTCCGATAAGGCGCAGCGTCTTGCGCAAGAACTGGCGCAGAATCCTCAATCGAAAGTCTTCGTCTCCCTGGCCGAGGAATATACCAAGCTCGGTCTGCTCGATCAGGCCGCGCAGGTATTAGAGGAGGGGATCGGTCACTATCCGGGGTACGTCATCGCGATGGTCGCGCTGGGCGCGGTGTACTTCGAAAAGCGGGATCATGCAGCTGCGAAAGACGTGCTGGAGGCGGCGATTGAAACGAGCCGCGAGAACATGAAGGCCCATCGCGTGCTGGCGCAGATCTATGCGGCAGAAGGCAACATCGAGGCGGCTCGCCGCTCCTGTACTGTGGTGCTGATGACGAATCCTACGGACGAGCTGATCAAGAAGATTCAGGCATCGCTCAGTACGGGTAGCAGCAGCCTCGTCGCATCGCCACCACCGAGCGATACAAGTCCCGAGAGTCTCGCGACGTCTATACCGACTGCCGTTGAGACATTTGATGCATCCGTCGAGTCTGTGGCTTCCGCACAGGAAGATGTAGCCAATGTGACCATGGCACGAGGAAGTACCTACGAAGAACCTGCTCCCATCCAGGAATCTATCTCAGTCTCTGTCACAGAGCCTGCCGGATCGTCACTTCTCGACGCACAGCCTTCAAACAGCAGTTCGCGCCATCAGGCTCAACTCCGTCGCCTCCGTTCTTGGTTGTCCCAGATACAATCCTCTCGCCGGGCCGCATAGTCCGTCTTTCCCATCGGTCACGTCCCGTTCATCGTAGGTCTCGGTCCTGACGTGGACGCTTGCGTTGCGCCATGGTAAGACGGGCGATCGTTAGAGCCCCGACCGCTGCCTTGTGCTCGACGCAACGACGCCTCGTATGTCCACACCATCCATACCCGTTATCCCAGCCGAGACGCACCTTCCAGAAATCACCGTCCGAAGTGTACTGCTCGCGATCCTACTGACCGCCGTGCTTGCGGGCGCCAATGCCTACCTTGGCCTCTTCGCCGGCATGACTGTTTCGGCATCGATTCCTGCAGCCGTGTTGTCGATGGCCATATTGCGTCGCCTTCGAAACGCCAACATCCTCGAAAACAATATCGTCCAGACGGCCGCATCCTCAGGAGAGGCTGTCGCGGCGGGCGCCATTTTTACGTTACCTGCGTTGATCCTGATCGGCGCCTGGAAGGACTTCGACTATTGGACGACGACCTTGCTGGCGTTCGTCGGCGGCACTCTCGGCGTCCTCTTTACGATTCCACTGCGTCGCGCGTTGGTCGGCGACCCATCGCTGCCCTTTCCAGAGGGTATTGCGACGGCCGAGTTATTAAAGACCGGCATGGCAACCAGCACTCGCGGCGTACAGGTATCGTCGTTGATTTGGGGCGCGGTGGCGGCAGGCATCGCGAAGTTCGCCGAAGCGGGACTGCGCCTCTGGGGCGACACGCTTGAAGGTGCTGCGGTCGTTGGTCGGACGATCGTCTACGGCGGCGTCACACTTTCTCCCGCATTGGTGGCGGTGGGGTACATCATCGGCGTCCGCACGGCGGCCGTCGTGTGCGCTGGAGGGTTGTTCGGTTGGTGGATCATTCTCCCGATCCAATCGTGGCTTTTCTCAGAGACCTCCAGCGTGGCGGTGGGACAGCCCGGCGAGGCCGTCGCCCAAGCGTATGCCCTCTGGAGCCGAACCGTTCGCCCCATCGGCATCGGCGCGATGCTGGTGGGCGGACTCTGGACGATCACGCAGGTGCGTACCGCGCTCTCGGACAGCCTGACTCGTCTTATAGATCGACCACGAACAGGAACCGCGCAGTCGATGGTCGAGGCGCCATCGCGACTCGATCGCGATCTTCCACCTTGGGCCCTCACGGCGCTGTCCGTAGCGTGCCTCATCGGGACAGTCGTCGCATTCGATGTTGTTCTGAACCACCCAGCGCTCGCGCTCTCGTTGGCGCTCTGTATGGTTCCGGCAGCCTTCCTCTTTTCCTCTGTGGCAGGCTACATGGCGGGGTTGGTGGGAAGCTCGAGTAATCCCGTGTCAGGCGTCACCATCGCGATGCTGATGCTGTCCGCGTCGCTCTTGTTGTTGGCATTCGGCGCGGACCACAGTGCGGGGCCGGTCGCAGCGTTGTTGATTGCGGCCATCGTCTGCTGCTCGGCCGCCATGGGCGGGGACAACCTCCAAGACCTCAAAACCGGGCAATTGGTAGGGGCGACGCCGTGGAAACAACAGGTAATGCAACTCATCGGCGTGGCAACCGGGGCACTGGTACTGCCTCCGGTCTTGAATCTTCTTCAGATCCGGTACGGCATCGGCCCCGCCAGCGAATTGCACCCCCAATCCCTCAGCGCCCCGCAGGCTGCCATGATGGCGAATGTTGCCCAGGCATTTTTCGCAGGCAAACTGCCATGGCACCTCGTCGGCATCGGGGCAGGCTTCGCGGCGGTTGTAATCGTCATGGACCGCGCCATTCAACGGCGCAAATCGACCTGGCGTATTCCCGTACTAGCCGTCGCGCTTGGTCTGTACCTGCCCTTGAAGTTGAGTGTGGCCGTCTTCCTCGGAGGGCTTATCGCGGAGGTCGTGAACCAGCGGCGTGCGTCAACAGCCAGCCAGTTCAATTCCGATTCTGCGGGACCGGTCGATCATGGGTTGCTTGCCGCAGCAGGACTGGTGACCGGGGAGGCGATCATGGGTATCGTCGTGGCCATTCCGTTGGCGCTGACAATGGTCCGGCCGGACTTCACCATGCCCGACCTCTCCTCGCATACCACGAACCTTGCCGGACCATGGGCGGGCGGGCTGATGCTCATCGGCATCGGCTTGTTGCTCTATTGGTATGGATCTGGAACAGGTGAGCAGAAGAGGATGGAATGAGAGCGCTGCTGCAGAAACTGTCGGCTTAGTCGCTAGGTGGTTCGAAGTGACCAGGCTGACGTGAGGCCCATGGGAACGACACCGGCTTCACTTGTTTGACCAGGCTATTGAGACTCACCTCCGCCGCGCGCAAGAGCCGCTCATCCCCAGAACGCACTAAGGTCGTCACCAACGTGTAGAGTCGGCGATTCGGTCCGATAGACCGGACCATACGCTCGATGATTGGATCGATGGCCTCCAGCGAGGCGATTGGCGCCCTCCCAATGGAATCAGTGTCATCCTCCTCATCCGCACATCGAGCAAGAATCGTCACATCCTGGGGACTGCCATACAGCCAGGCCGGCGACAGATCTAACACTGCGGCAATCGTTTCAAGCTCGGCAACTGTTGGATTCGTCAGGCCTCGCTCAAGCTGATCGACTTGCTCTACGGTGTAGGAGAGTCGTGCGGCGAATGTTTCGGTGGACACTTTCCGGTGATTTCGCCAGGCAGAAATGTTGTGTCCAATCGACATGCGGCGGATCTTAGCCGACCCATCCCACGGTCGCAACCGCTGGAATTTCAGTGTGAAAACAAGCAGAATTCCTTCATTATCGCGCTCAACAATGACATCAGGCTATACATATTCAAATATTTCCATGACTTATAACATCTGGAGCCTGGCACCCAATTTGGGTATAATGCGGCACTCTTTTGGTTTGGTTCTCCGAGGAGGTGCTGACTATGTTGGGCTCCGATTTGCGAGGCATTTTGGCCGAGGAAGAAGAAATTTTGCGGCGCGAACAGGCGTTGCGCTCTCTGATTTCGTTACGCTCGCGTGCTTTGCGGGAATCCCTTCCGGATCGTATGCGTCGAGCGCGCGATAGCGGGGATTGGACGAACCTATCGAAAACCGAGTGTGCGAGCCTGCACCAGCAGGAAAAGAATTACGTGCGGGCGCAAATTGCGCAACTCGATTTTCAGCGTAAACAGACACGGGAAAAGCTGGGTGAGTTGCGCCGCGCGAAAGCGCGTGCACAGCGCATCCGGGCCGCCGAAGCCGCCGCCAATAAGAAGCGCCGTTAAGCCACACGCGACATCGTGGTATGGCAGTCACCCTGCCATACCACGATGCAATTGAACCGGCTCCCACGACCGAATTCCTTGCCACTCCACACCCGTCCTCTGACTCGCCGCACGTTCGACTACGTGCGTGCACTCTTGCGCGATAAACACGCACGCGCCGCAGAACAGGCCTTTGTCGTTGAAGGAGAAAAGGCTGTCCTGGACCTGTTGGGGTCTTCCCCTCGATCAATCCAGGCGATTGTCGCAAGCGAAGAATGGGCGGTTAAACAGAACACACCAGGCGATCTCACAGCCTACATCGGCCCACTGTCCAGGCTTGAGCAGTTATCGGATACCCCAGGTCCGCAGTGTGTGTTGGCAATTGCGAAAAAGCCTTCTTGGGACCAGGCGGCATTGCTCTCGCGTACTCCGCACACCTTCGTTTTCGCGGAGCAGCTGCAGGACCCCGCCAATATCGGTGCGCTCCTGCGTGTGGCAGCGGCCTTTGGGGTCGATGTTGTGTGGCTTTCGCCAGGCTCCGTGGACCCATTTCACCCCAAATCCGTCCGTGCAGCCGCCGGCGCCATACTCACGATTCCCGTCTTTGTAGACACCCACTTCGAGCAGTTACAGCGCCACGGGTCTTCACTTTTGGTGGCTGATGCACGCCAAACGAGCATACCGTTGCACGCCATTGTCGACCGTCCACAACGATTGACCGTGGCCATCGGAAACGAAGGGCAGGGCGTCTCAGCAAACCTCCGAGAAGCGGCCGATGGATCGTTTTGGATTCCCATCCATGATCACGTTGAATCTCTCAATGTCACATCAGCAGCGGCGATTGCACTCTATCACCTGACGAAACTCCAGCCCGCAACACTCCCGTAACACTAGCGGTAATACCTAGTTCGTACTGCTGTAATCCAGCCCCCGCTGTGCAGAGTCCATCTCACCAGCAGGCCTAAGTCTTCAGCCCCATCGCTGTTCTCTATCGACCACACTTACGGATCCTACCTAAGCTCAGGGAAGCCTTCGGGTTATTGTCGATCTCCTGCTTCTATGAGGAAATGGCCCCACACATTCAGCCAAAGGAGCCACATCCCATGTCAGCCACCTCGAAGGAGTATCCGTTGCGAGTCGTCCTCATCGCCAACCGCACCCTGATTCGTCTTGGAATTCGGACTCTCCTAAAAGGGCATGTCCAGACGGAGCGGCTGGATGAGGTCACCCATGCCGAGGCGGCATTGACGCTCGCACGCGTACGGCCGCACGTGGTGCTGTACGACATGGACGATACACAAGGTGATCTCTCGCTCCTGGCAAACATGGGCATGACCGCCAAAGCCTCGTCATGGATCGTCCTCACGGGGCATCGTGATCTTCAGCTGATTCGACGCGTGTACGAAGCGGGAGCAGGAGCGGTCCTCCTGAAACAAGAAGGGGTCGACACCTTATTGGACGCAATCGAGCATGTCCGCAGAGGAGAGATTTGGAAAGATCGCCCAGAATATGCACCGCTGCTGACAGCCCCAGCAACAAGCAGCACTTCCAGAGAGACGCCTCCCTGTAGGATGCACCTGTTGACACCTCGTGAAAGCGAAGTCGTACAAGGCATCGTCAAAGGGTATCGCAACAAACGGATCGCAGAGGAGCTGGGCATCAGCGAAGTCACGGTGAGACACCACCTCACAGCTATCTTCAGCAAGCTGAGAGTGACGGATCGATTGGGGCTCCTTATCTATGCGACGAAGAGCAGGCAGTTAGTATCAACCTAGACACTAGGCCCATTACATTTGATAACTACTCGCGTGCCTGAGGAAAGTGGTGCGTATTAGACCCAAACGGTCACCCCAGGCGTGGTGAATCACACAGGCATCTGCCTACCTTTTTCACCCACGATACTGATAAGGAGATTCTGGGAGCGGCACGTGGTGCCGAGGGACAGAATCGAACTGTCGACACCAGCCTTTTCAGGGCTGTGCTCTACCAACTGAGCTACCTCGGCACACAGAGGTTGGTACGGAAGGGCGCACAGCAATACCAGGATAGTCACTGAAAAATCAAGACAATCCCGCCGTTCACACTCACCTCATGGAGTGGCGGAGAGGGCGGGATTTGAACCCGCGACAAGGCTTTTGGCCCTGTGACGGTTTAGCAAACCGTTGCCTTCGGCCACTCGGCCACCTCTCCGCGCAATCTATGACAGGAAACCACCAGGCTGGGCGAGATCCTGAAGCGGGCGCGATCTTACCTGATCCACACTGGCGACTCAAGCAAAGAGGACAAGCGGTTTTTGAGGCAGGGATTGCGGGGGAGGGAAGCTGCCGTACTGCGCTGACGCATTTATTGGGCGTGAGGAAGTCGGGGCGGTTCTAACGTCCCCGCTCGGAGCACACCGCTCGCCATGAGAAGAGTCAACACGGTGTACATACGGCGCTGCCGTGCATGAAGTGCTCCTGAGGTGAGGCGATGTACGTGCTTCACGTCAACCGCAATGGGACGCTGCATACCGCGACTCCTTTCGAGCTGTACAACCCCGGACCTTCAGGTTTGTCTAGACCCAGAGGATGCGCTGGAGATCCGCCGCCACGCTTCGTAGCTGCTGGCAATGGCTGCAGCGGGCCACGATACTGCCTTGGCCCTCGGCAATACGACCGCGGAGGACCAGATGGTAGCGCTGCCTGCCGCAGGTGGAGCAGGGCTTGCCTTCCAGGTCGCGTCGCACTTCCCCAATCCTGCCCGGTTGCTTGTGAACGACCGTGGTGCGGGCCCCCGTCGGCTTGTGCATGGGCTACATCCTCCCTTTCGAATGGCCGAACGCCATAGTCGCTACCTTAAGGGGTGCCTCGCCGAGTGCCTATACCGTGGAGGTACGCGAAACCGTACCTTTGCCGGGAGCCGGTGCCTGAGCAATGCATACCGCCGCGCCCACACCCGCACAGGTAGGCAATCTACCCAGGATGGCCGATAGCTGGTGGGCGGCAGCCGACAGATACTGCCCATAGACAGCGCAACGGTTGGACGCCATTCACTTCGAGACGGCAGGAGGGAGCATGAAACAGACAACGGGACTGGGGTTGATTGTGGCCGCGGTATTGATCGCCTCAACGCACCACGCATACGCAATTCCCCCCAGCGACAAGCTCCACTGGGGACCGGACTACTACACAATTACCTGCAAGCCGGCCCTCCAAACAAAGACCTACGCAGAGTTGTGGCCGATGATGACGCAACAAGAACGGCAGGCCGTGAATATCGCGCAACAGGAGAGTTACTACCGTGAAGAGGATCTCTATCGGTCCTGGGTACGCGCCTTCCAAAAGGTGATTCGGAGCCCCGAGCATGTCAAAGCGCGTGGGCAGATTTATCCTGGGCCGGTCACTGAAAACTTTGGGATCGAAATCGCATCAAAGGGGGCGTCAGACACGCTCGCTGCCTGCGTGGAACACATGGCACGCTTGATGGATAAGCGCCACTAGTAGCGCTTGTCCGTGCTTCATTCAGGTGTCGGATTCCCGCGAGGACAATGTCAGGGGAAGACGCGCCTCGTATGCTGATGCAGCACCATACACACGCAGCGATGGAGAGGGCTAGAAGCGACAGGACAATACGAAAGGTCTAGATCGCACAAGAAAGCAGAAGTATGGTGGAGGGGGCGAGATTTGAACTCGCGGACAGGTTACCCCGTCTCCAGTTTTCAAGACTGGCACGTTCGGCCACTCCGTCACCCCTCCGGACGTTCAGCGACTCTGAGCATACCCGAAGCCAGCGGCAACCCGGCAGTATTATTTCATTTGCGGCAGATTGCCTCTAGCGCGTAATCGTTTCGACTCCGCCCATATACGGCACAAGCGCCTGAGGAATATTCACAGATCCGTCCGCCTGTTGGTAGTTTTCCAGTATGGCGACAAGTGTACGTCCGACGGCCAAGCCGGATCCATTGAGGGTGTGCACAAACTCCGTTTTTGCGTCCTTTTTCCCAGCTCCCGCTCGAACACGAATATTCGCGCGGCGCGCTTGAAACGCCTCGAAGTTACTGCAAGAAGAAATTTCGCGGTACATTCCCTGCGACGGCAACCAGACCTCGAGGTCATAGGTCTTCGCGGACGAGAAACCTAAGTCACCACAACAGAGCGCAACAACGCGATAGGGGAGAGCGAGGTCTTGCAGAATCGACTCGGCGTGCCCGGTCAACCGCTCCAACTCGCCATACGACTCTTCGGCCCGCACAAGGCTGACCAGTTCCACCTTATTAAATTGGTGTTGCCGAATCAGCCCCTTCGTGTCTTTTCCGTAGGAGCCTGCTTCCCGCCTGAAACAAGGCGTATAGGCCACGAACCGCCTCGGGATTGCCTGCTCGTCGAGAATTTCTTCACGATGGTAATTGGTAACCGGGACTTCTGCCGTCGGAATCAGGAAATATGGATCGTCGCGAAGCTGGAACAGGTCTTCCTCAAACTTCGGCAATTGGCCGGTTCCAGTCATGGCCGCGCGGTTTACGAGGTAGGGGGGAATCATCTCCCGATACCCATGCCGCTCCACATGCCGGTCCAACATAAAATTGATCAACGCTCGCTCAAGCCTGGCTCCGAGGCCGGTCAGGACTGCGAATCGCGCACCGGCGATCTTCGCCGCCCGTTCGAATTCGAGGATACCCAGCGCTTCGCCAAGTGCGCTGTGGTCGCGTGGTGTCCAGGACATGGTCGGAATGGTACCCCACTTCCGTACTTCGACATTGTCCTCGGACCCGTGGCCATCCGGCACAGAGCTGTGGGGAAGATTGGGGATGCGGAGCGCCATCTGTTCGAGTCGAGATTCGATGTCGTTGAACGTCCCTTCGACGGTACGAATCCTCTCGCCGAGAGACTTCATCTCCGCCATCACCGCGTCGGCCGACTGCTTCTCGCGTTTCAGCCGCGCAACATCTTCGCTGCCTTTTTTCAACTGATGCCGCAGTTGTTCCAACTCGACATTCACACGCTTGCGTTCATCAAGCGCGCGACGCAAGCCGTCCCACGGCACATCGCCGCCACGATGGGCGAGTTGTTCACGGAGCGATGCGAGATGTTCGCGTAGATACCGAAGATCGTACATGGCAGGTCGACGAAGGGTTGCGCGGGACAATACCATCGGCCCTAGAGGGAGTCAAACCGTGCGGCACGGTTCGAGCCGCACTGATGCAACAGCGCGGCGGCAGGATGCATGAACCCGCCTTGACTCCGTCCGCGTCTCGCGCCACCATACCTCCGTGCGTGCCGTCGACAATCCCCCCAACCCATTCGAATCCCATCATCGGGAGCTGTTGGAAGCGGCGCCGGATGCGCGCGTCGACGTCTACGAAGATCATCCGCAATCTATCCTGAGTCGAAACGACAGCCCGGACTTGCCCTTTCGGTGGAGCGTCAATCCATACCGTGGCTGTTTCCACGCCTGCGCCTACTGCTACGCGCGTCCGTCTCACGAATATTGGGGCTTCGGAGCGGGCACCGACTTCGAGTCGAAACTGGTCGTCAAACCGAACGCCGCCGCCTTGCTTCGACAGGCCTTGCTGAAGCCGTCGTGGAAAGGGGAGTTGATCCTTTTCAGCGGCAACACCGACTGTTACCAACCACTGGAAGCCCAGTACGGAATAACCCGCGCGTGCCTTCAAGTCTGTGCGGAGGTTCGCAATCCCGTCGCCATCATCACCAAGGGCACGTTGCTGCTGCGGGATGAAGACCTGCTTCAACGTTTGCATGAGACAGCCTGGCTCCGCGTCTATGTCACCCTGCCGTTCGCCGATACCGATATGGCGCGGGCACTGGAACCGCATGTGCCGTCGCCGCAACGTCGACTGGACATGATCCGCCGTTTGACCAGCCTGGGGATTTCCGTCGGGATCTCGCTGGCGCCGGTGATTCCCGGATTAAACCATTCCGATATTCCCCGCCTGCTGCAGGCAGCGCGAGAGGCGGGTGCAACCGAAGCTTTTATGACGATGTTGCGCTTGCCCGGCCATAGCGCCGACGTCTTTTGGACGCGCCTTGCGCAGGCTTATCCGGATCGTGTGGCTCGGGTGCGTGCACGAATACTGGCCGCTCGCCCCACGCAGGCCCACAGGGCGGCATTTCACGATCGACTTGTTGGACATGATGAAACGTGGCGGACGGTCGAACAGCTCTTTCGTGTGACCTGCCGGACGCTTGGTTTTCAGTCGGATGCGAGAGGGCAGGAGGCATCCGCACTACCCTCGACCTTTCGCCGTCCAGACGTACGCGAACCGCAGTTGTCGCTGTTTCCGCAGGATACAGTGAGGGAGAGATAAGGAGGCCCTATGCAGCACAGTCCCGCATTTTTGCGGTTAGTCGACGCCACACGTCCCTCTGTACGGACCTGCACGGTCGAGGATGTCCGACATCGTATCGATCGAAAGGAACCGTTTCGCTTCTTGGACGTTCGGGAGGAATCGGAATTCGCCAACGGACATGCGCGCGGAGCCGAACATCTGGGCAAGGGCATCATCGAGCGGGATATCGAGGCGTTGATTCCCGATCCGACGACGCCGATCGTGCTGTACTGTGGAGGCGGATACCGATCGATTCTCGCTGCCGATGCGCTTCAACGGATGGGGTATACGAATGTCTGGTCGATGGACGGCGGCATTCGCGAGTGGAAGGAAACCAAGGGGCCGATGTCCGGGCCGAAAGCGATGTAGGTGCGAGTTAGTGGAGAGAACGGCGGTATCGCGCGTCGCATGACCGGCCGCGCGATACCGTAGCGGTGCGTCTGCCGAGGGATTACTTATTCACTCGGTCGAATTCTTTGATGACTTGTTCGGTGAGGTCGATCGTGTCTTTGTTGTAGATCACGATCTTGATCGTCTGCTCGCTACCCTTGTCCACCACCAACGTCGTGCCGGTTTTTTCCGCCACCGTTTGGGTCGAGGCGGAAATCTTCTTCATGTACTCGTCGACCAAACCCTTTTGCTTAGCCGCCAGCTCTTGATTGAACTCCTGCAGCCGCTTCTGATACTCCGCAATTTTGCCCCGAAACTTTTCCTGTTTTTCCTTCTTCGCCGCCTCGCTGAGCGTAGCGTCTTGCTCCTTGAGCTGCTTCTCCATGCCCTTCAGATCGTCTTCATCCTGCGCCAGCAACTTCTGTCGCGCTTGCGAATATTCGCGCAAGGCATCCAGCGCGCGCTTACCCGCCTTCGTCTTTTCGAGCACCGCCTGCGGGTCGATCACACCCATCTTAAAATCTGAGGCCGAACCGAATGTCGGAATCATGAGTGCGGCACAGAGTGTCGCCGCAGCAAGCAGACGAGACGAGCGTAACACGCGGGACATGAACGGCTCCTTTCAGAGGGACTTGGGACCGAGGTGACTGAGGGAGAATACCCGTCCGCTCAAAGGCGAGTCAAGGCGAGGCGTCACACCATCGTCGGTCGGCGGACGGCGTCAGAGACGCTGAAAACTATGTACGATGGGGGAGGGCAATACCCGCAGGTCAAAGAAGAGTAGCCTACGCAAAATACCGACTGGTGTCGATCTTATGTTCGGTGGTGTCGATGAGGCGCACGATACTCCGAACAAACACGCCGGCGTCGTCTTGCTGCCGCAGATCGACTTCCGGTCCGTCTATCGGTGTCCCTTGCTGATCGCTGACGATCTTCACGGTCGGGCGTTCGGCAAAGGCCTTCTCCGTCGCCGGCGCCGTCACGACCGCCAATTCGTTCGTATCCAACAGGACGAGACTGCCGAGCGGAATGATTCCGACGCAGGTCGAGAACAGCTTTAACAAGACCGGGTCGAACGACTGCCCGGATTTGTTGAACATAAACTGCAGCACTTTACTCGGCGACATCGGCTCGCGGCGGTATACGCGCGACGAGGTCATCGCGTCGTAACAATCGGCGATGGTCAGGATGCGTCCCGTCAGCGAGAGCGTCCACGGCACCTGGAGCTTGGGATAGCCGGAAAAATCCATGTTCATGTGGTGCTCGAACGACGCGGCCGCCATACGCGAGGGGAGGTTGCCGATGCCACGGAGCTTCGTCAGCGCGAGCACACCTTCGGTCGGGTGGCTCCGCATGACGGTCCAGTCGTCCTGCGTAAACTCGCCGGGTTTGTTCAGCACCTCCAACGGAATGGCCGTCTTCCCGAGATCGTGAAAGAGCGCCGCCAGCCCGAGGTCAGCCAGTTCGACCTTGGGGTACCCCGCACGATTCCCTAAGGCCACCGACAGCAACGACACGTTGACCGAATGGTTATGCGTATATTGATCATGGCAACGAAGCGTGGTGAGTCCCAGCAGCGCCACAGGATCGTTCATCATCAGGTCGACGATGTTTTGGATCGCGCGTTTGGCCGTCTTAAAACTCACCGTGCCGCCCTCGCGCACGGCCTGCGTGAGGTGGCTCACCGCGGCGATCGCCTTCCCATAGCCGTTCTTCGCCTTGATCTTCGCTGTGGCCTTCGCATCCTGCCCATCGCCGCCGTCGCCCGGACCGTTCGTCTCCGCCTGCGTTTTGTTCGGACCGGCCGACTGGAGATCTTCCACCGTCAGCGCTTGGACGGAGTGCTCGCGTAGCCTTGCGCGTAAGACATCAAGCGCGGTTTCGCCCGGCTCGGTGGTGACGAACAGATGGGCAAACGAACGGATCTCGTTCGTGGTCAGGCCATGCGCGAAGGTCACCCCGCCGACGCCGAGGCGATTCATCTGGTCGATGACGCCGGTAAACACCAACATTTGTTGGCTGTTCAGCTTGAGATGATGTTCGCCCAAAAACAAAAAGTCGTTCTGCACGCGCAGCGTCACCGGCTCGTCATGCGCCAGCGTCTGCACGAGGTCCTTAATGGCATCGACCGGCTTGTCGAGCGCGGCGTTGGTTTGCCCATGCAGGCGGGAGGTTTTGAGCAAGACGTTGAGTTGCGTGACGAGTTGCACGCCGAGCATGGCGACCTGTTGATCCAGGATGTCGCCGGCCTCGGACGAGCGGCTGATTTTGTTGGTGAGACTTCGCTCGTGCGTCAGGAGGTGTGCAGTTTCGCCCTCCGCACCGGGGGCCCGCGCGCCTGCTGCGTCATTCTGCGAAACGGACGATGCGTCGTCAGCCATAAATGCGTCCTTGCGCGACCAATCTCCTCACGTTTCGGCCGCCCCGTCGGATGACCCTAGGATTTCTTCGGAGGATTCGAGAGGGCAGCCGTGCAGGCATCCCGCACCGTGCTGTTCCCCTTGCGCTGCCCATGCTCCAAGGCTTCGCGTGCGGCGCCCGTCCCGAGTCGGTGGAGCGAATCCACCGCGATCAGGGCGATCTCTTCCTTACGCTGTCGTCCCGTCCATCCCCAATCCGCCAACAGCCCCTTCCAGTAGGGCACGGCCCCGTCACGGACGGAGACACGCAGCGCCTGGTAAATGGACCGCCGCTCCGCCGGAGGCCGCTCGTAGAACGCGTCGAACTGGAGAATCGCGTCCCACACTTCGAACGTCGTCTGATACGTGCCTTGGCTCAGCGCCTTGAGCGCATTCAACCGGATCAATTCGTCGTCATCGCCCACAAACGCCACCAACCGATTACAGGGCCCCTCGGGGCGCAACTGCATGATCGCGCGCAACACTTCACGGCGCACGGAGGGATCCGGGTAGCGCACAAGTTTTTCGATCGCCTCGACATAACGCGGATCGTTCCACTTCATCAAAATCGACAGGGCCGATTTCACCAGCGGCGGGCGCTTATCCGTCAGCGCGCGCAGAAGGGTCTCGGGATGGTCCTTCGCCAGATGCGCAACGATGTTCGTCACCAACGCACGATGCTCCGCGACTTGAAGCCCACCGAGCAGCGCGCAGAGCGCGGGGAGACTCTCCGCGGAAAATTGCCCGAGATAATCTTCCAGCCCTTCGGTCGACACATGGTCGCCGCGATTCAGCACGGTCTCGACGATCTTCAGGCAATCCGGATGAAACCCGCCGTTCAGGATCCCGGCAATCTGCCGACGATGCGAATCCGTGAGGTGTTCACTCAAGGCCGACAACTCGCGAAGTAGGGCGAAGGTTTCGTCGATGGCAACCCAATTGCCGGCGCGTAACAGCGCGTCATGTACACCGCCGAAGAGTTCGAACGCCTTGTCCAACACCACCGACGTCCGCTCCGACACGACGATCGCCTTGAGCATCTCGATGATCTGGAGCGCGTGGTCTTGGCTGCTCTCGCGGGCGATATCGCGCCCCAATTGGCGCAACTCATCCTCGCTGACTTCGTAGCCGACCGCATTCACGACGGTGCGCCGCGTGCCCAAGCCGCTACCGCTGCCTTCAGCGGCCAGTCGTTGCTGTTCGACTTTGAGGACCGGGGAAAACGTCGTCGGGGGAGGGCCCCAAAATCCGTGCGCCTCCGTCGGCAATTGATCCACCGTCACCGACAACTTGACCAGATCTTCCGCGGTCACCACCTGAATGGTCGACAGATTTTTCGACCAGAGACGCGTCACGATATCGTCGTCCGCATCGCTCCCGTCCGCTGCGCCCCAGAGGGCGTCCAGGAACGCGCGCACATCCTCATCCGTCGCTCCTTCTTGGAACGAGAGTTCACGGATACCGTCGCTGTACAACTTGAAGGCAAGATTTTCGACGAGCGATTCTTCGGTGCTGTAGACGCACTCGCCGTTGTGGTGCAGCTCGGAGCGTTGCACGACGACTGAGAGCGACGGGTATTTTTCAAGATGGCCGAAGAGCTCTTGGCAGAACTGCGTAAAAAACTTGATGGCCACCGCGTTCGTCGCACCGTAGGTGCGCGAGGACTTGGCCATGCGATCGAGCAGGCGCAGCAGTTGTTTGACGGACGCCGTTTCCGGAGAGACGTCTCGACTGGTGGCCTTCGGAGGCAAACCTGGTGCGGGGACAGCCATGTGTACCTCTACAGGTATGACGGAACGGTAAAAAGGGCAAGCAAATGCGCGGTCTTGACCAACTACGTAGGATGCCGCAGCAGTCGAGCGGCGAGCCGTTCCGTCGGCGCCGGAGGGAAGATCTCCCTCGACTTGTTCGTGTGTCGACGGCCACGTACAATCCGAAAAACTTGTCACAAGCGCATCACAGGACCGTATGCCGGATACTGCACCACCGACCGATCCGACCATCGTGTGCTTCGGGGATAGCCTGACGGCGGGCTTTCAGTCGCCATGCCAAGACAATCCCATGGGGCGGGAGACTCCCTACGGAGACATTCTTCAGGAGCGGCTGGGTCGACGGGTACAGGTCGTTATCTCCGGGGTCTGCGGAGAGCTGACCGGGGAGATGGTCATGCGGCTGTCACGGGACGCGCTCCGGCATCGGCCTCGTGTGGTCGTGATCCTCGGCGGGACGAACGACTTAGGGTGGAATGCCGATGTGGGTGAGGTGATGCGGAATCTCGTGACTCTGTACGAACGGACAAGCGCGGTAGGCGCAGTACCCGTTCCCGTCACCGTCCCGTCGATTCGTCTGGCGGATGCGGAGGGCGCCGACCATCGAGAAGTCGTCGCCTACCTTGCGACGCATATCGGTCGGCGCGACCAGCTCAATCGCCTGATCCGCGACTATGCGGAGCGGAAGGGACTCGGCCTCTGCGACCTCTTCGCCGCCACGTCGGACGGGGAGAGCCGCCAACTCGCCGCGCTCTACTGCAACGACGGCCTCCACCTTTCGACCGCCGGATACCGGCGGTTCGCCGATGTGCTCTATGACGAGGTCTTCTCCTCCCGCCTCGACAGCTGGTTTCCGCACACAGCCCATTCATGATTCACCTGCTCCACGACGATACCTTCGAAACGCAGGTCGAACGGACGGAGGGGCCGGTGCTGGTCCTGTTCGGACAGGAGGCCTGCGGTCATTGCCGCGCGCTTGAGGCGCAGTTGGAACGAGTGGCACATACGATGGGCCGCCGGCTCACGATCGGAAAAATCGACGTGCAGCAGGATCGGCAGATTGCGTCGGAGTTGGAGGTCACGACACTCCCGGCGTTGGCCTTGTACGACCGGGGGAGGTTCGTGCAATGGATCGGCGGGCTCGGCACGGCGGAGGCCATCTGCGCTCAGGTGACGCAGGCGCTCCATCGCTCACAAGAAACCATCGCCGGCGATGCGCCTGACATGAAAGCGCCCGCCGAATAGAGCGCACGACCGCGTGGCTAGAGTGTCCGCCAGCTGCGGCCATCCTGTTGGATCAATCGATCGGCCTCGACCGGCCCCCAGGTACCGGCTTGGTATTCGGGCAACCAGCGCGTCCCTTGTTGCGCCCAGCCGTCCAAGATATCGGTGATCCATTTCCACGAGGCCTCGACGGCGTCGCGCCGCATAAATCGCGACGCATCGCCCAACATCACATCCAGCAGCAGCCGTTCGTAGGCCTCCGGCGACGGCTTGCCGAACACCTCGCTGTACTTAAACTGCATGTCCACCGGATGGGTCTGCTCACGTGTGCCGGGGACACGCGACACGATGCGCATCGCCAAACCTTCTTCCGGCTGAATACGTAACACCAGCAGATTCGGCGGCAACGGCGCGGCAGGATTCGCATTAAACAAAATACGCGGGACTTCCTTGAACTGCACCGCCACTTCACTCGCGCGTGTAGGCAGCGCCTTCCCGGTGCGCAGGTAAAACGGCACGCCGGACCAGCGCCAGTTTTCGACGGAACACTTGAGCGCCACGTAGGTCTCCGTCGTCGACTCCGGCTTCACGCCGCTTTCACGCCGATAGCCCGGCACGCGTGCGCCGTGCGCCATACCTTCCGAATATTGTGCGCGAACGGTGTAGCGATCGACATCGGCGCCACGGATCGGTCGGAGACTGCGCAGCACCTCCATCTTTTCGTTCCGCACGACGTCCGGGTCAAGCGAGTAGGGCGGCTCCATCGCCACCAAACACAGCAATTGCAGCAGGTGGTTTTGGATCATGTCGCGGAGCGCGCCCGCTTCTTCGTAATACGTGGCGCGCGTCCCGACACCTTCCGCCTCGCTGACGGTGATCTGCACATGGTCGATGTACTTATGGTTCCAGATCGGCTCGAAGAGGCTGTTGGCGAACCGCACGACCATCAGATTTTGGACGGTCTCTTTGCCCAGATAGTGGTCGATGCGAAAGATCTGCGATTCGTCGAACACACGTCCGGTAACCGCATTGATCGCCTGCGCAGACGCCAAGTCGCGCCCGACCGGTTTCTCTACGATAATGCGCGCGTAGGGTGTTGTCCCGGCGTTGCGTCCGTCGCCGGCGCCGGATGCGCGATGCGCCAGCCCGGCTTGCTCCAGCCCTTCGCAGACAGGCGCAAACGAACTCGGGGGAATACTGAGGTAAAACATCCGATTCCCCGGCAACCCGAGCGACTGCTCCACCGTCTCGAGCCGCGTCTTCAGCACCCGATAGGTGTCCGGCTGGTCGTTGTCGCCTTGGACATAAAACAGATGCGGGGCGAATGAGGCCCAGCGAGCGGCGTCTAACGCCTGGCGCGAGTGGCGCTCGATCCCTTCCTTCGCGACCTGCCGAAATTCCTCGTCGCTCATGGGCTTGCGACCGAGCCCGATCACGGCGTAGGTCTTCGGCAACAACCCGTCCAAGAGCAGATTGTAGAGCGCGGGAATCAGACGGCGGCGCGCCAAGTCGCCGGACCCGCCGAAGATCACAATCGTGCAAGGCTCGGCATTCGGACTGGCTTCCCGCTCGGGATCGACGGGGCCGACCTTGGCGGACGGAGGAATAGGAGTCGTCACAGACGCCTCATGCGGACTTCGCGGATGGAGGGTGGTCGGGCAACGAACTGGCTGGGCCGGCGCCTGCCGGAAGATCGGCGCGGCGCACACCGTGGCCGCCGAACGCATTCCGCAGTCCTGCCAGCAACCGCTCTGCGAACGAGGCGTCTTGGCGCGACCGGAAGCGCGTAAACAACGCCGTCGCCAGCGTGGGCACCGGCACATCCTTGTCGATGGCGTCCTGCAACATCCACCGCCCTTCGCCGCTGTCTTGCACGTACCCTTTGATGCCATCCAACCGCGGATCTTCTTTCAACGCGCCCGCCGCCAGCTCCAATAACCAGGACCGGACGACGCTGCCGTGCATCCAGAGGTCGGCGATCCGCGCCAAGTCGAGTTGATAGTTGCTCTTCGCCATCAACTCGAACCCTTCGGCATAACCCTGCATCATGCTGTACTCGATACCGTTGTGAACCATCTTCACGTAGTGGCCGGCACCGACCGCGCCCACATGGGCCCAACCGTCCGGCGGCGCCAACGACGTAAACACCGGCGCCAAACGTACGACATCCGCCTCGTACCCGCCGACCATGAGGCAATAGCCGTTCGCCAATCCCCAGACGCCGCCGCTCGTACCCACATCCATATAGTGGATGCCTTTTGGAGTAAGCAGTCCCGCACGTCGCGTATCGTCGTGGAAGTTCGTATTGCCGCCGTCGATGATGGTATCGCCAGGCTGGAGCAGCTCCGCGACCGCGTGGATGGTCTCTTCTGTCGGCGCGCCGGACGGCACCATGACCCAGACCGTGCGCGGCGCCGTCAGTTGCCCGACCAATTCGGCCAGCGAGTGCGTCCCGATACAGCCCTGTTGTGTCGCCGCCGCCACCGCCTCGGGCACACGGTCGTACACGACCACACGATGTTGATGGTGCCGCAAACGCGTGACCATGTTGAGGCCCATCTTGCCGAGGCCGACAAAACCGATCTCCATGGGACGAATCCTCCTTTACGCAAAGCGAGGTAAGGCGAGTAGGTGAGCGCGCGCGACGAGCGACTTGTCGGCTCGCGAGCGCGGTGCGAAGGGCGGCTAGTCGACGCGAGCGGGGAGCGGCACGTCTTTCAGCAGCGCATCGACCAACTGGCGGCCGATCGAAAGGCGATCGGCATACGAGGGCGCCAGCTGAAACCGTTCCAGCAGGGCACCGAACGCGGCATCGCGCGAGGCGATGAACCGAATCGCATCGGCCGGCGCCGTCGGCCAGAGGCCACGCAGGCGAAAAAACGCCGCGAGCAATTGGTCAAAGAACAGGGCGAACATGTACTGGGCCGCCGCCGGTTTCCGATGGAGGTCTTCCGCCTTACCCAGCCAATGCTCACAATCCTGCCGCAACCGGATTTGTTCGTAGATCGTGGGGCGGGGCGGGCCTTGCCGAAACCGGTCGTTGGCCAGGTCGATCAAGCGCCCGCCGATACCCTCCAACTCGAACAACACCCGCGCCTTACGCAGCAGCGGCGGCAGCCGCGGCGACGTCTTGACGTCATTGGTCATGATCTTGTCGCCGCAATACCGAATTTCGATCGCGCGGTCGTGGACACGCACAAGTTCGTCGCGCACATCGTCGCCCTTCACCACGGCGATCAAGTCGATCCCGCTATGCGCGGTCATCACACGACGCGCCGCCGACCCGACGAGCAGCACGGCAACAAGGTCGCCGCCTCGTCGGCCCTTCACATGCCGCAGCGCCGCGGCCAACACGTCGTCGAACCCAGGAGGATCGACGGCGTCCGGCACCTCCGGCGGTTCCGGCACGGGTAACAATTCCGCGTTTAATTCTTCGCGGCTCGGCACCGCCGAGGCGGTCGCGTCGACCACGCCGTCTGATGGCATCGGCGCCACCGGCACTGCTCGTGAATGATTCGTAGTGGTAGCTGGACTGGGTTGCGACATCGTCTATCAAGCCTCACTCGCGGACGGGACGGAGCCGGCAGGATCGACGGCGCGAATACGCGCAGGCAACGCCTCCAGCCACTCGTCGAACGCAGCGTCCGCATCGGCGATGATTTCAAGTTTTCCGTTCGGCAGGCGGCGCACCAGACCGGGACGCTCCATCGAGAGGGGAATCTCCACCCACTCGCGGTCGAGCCCAAGCCGATCCGTCACATCCAAGATGCGACAAATCTGCTGGAAGGTCAGGGCACCGTCGCTCATGCGATCCATCATACTGAGAGTGGTACGAGCACTGCGGTGTGACTGGCGCGAACGGAAGGCATTCTAAGGAGCGGTTCGAACAGGTGTCAATCGACGCGGCTACGCGCGGCCGGCGCGACCGATCACACGCGTCAGGATCTCCGCGGCGCGCGCCACATCGGCGGCGCTCACGTCCAAGTGCGTGACGGCACGGAATGTCGCCGGACCCAAGGCGCTGATCAACACGCCTTGCTCGCGCAGCAGGCCGACGATCTCGTTGGACGAACGTGGCTCATCCACCAATTCGAAAATCACGATGTTCGTTTCGATACGGGCGAAATCCAGCCGCACTGAGGGAATGGCGCGCAGCGCCCGCGCGAGTTCCTTCGCACGGTCGTGGTCGTCCTTCAGGCGCGTAATATGGTGCTCGAGCGCATAGAGTCCCGCCGCGGCCAGAATGCCGGCTTGCCGCATCGCACCGCCATACATGCGCCGATAACGCCGCAACGCGACCGCCAGATCCTCTCGATCCGTCGTGATGAGCGATCCTGCCGGCGCGCCCAGTCCCTTCGACAGGCAAAACGACACCGTATCGAAATGGCGTGTGTAGGCCGTCGCCGGAACGCCCGCCGACACGACGGCGTTAAACAGCCGCGCGCCGTCCAAATGCATCGGCACGCCGTGAGCGACGGCGATACGACGAATCCGCTCCAACGCCGTCAACGAATAGACGGAGCCGCCGCCGCTATTGTGTGTGTTCTCTAAACTGATCAACCCGGTCGGTAGGCTGTACGGCTCCTTCGGGCGGATGGCCGCTTCGACTTGCTCCGGACTGAGCAGGCCGCGTTCCGTGGGAATCGTAAAGAGTTGCACGCCGGCCAAGGCGGCCGCCGCGCCCTGCTCGTAGCGCACGATGTGCGACCGACTGTCGACGATGACCTCGTCGCCAGGTTTCGTCAGCACTCGAATCGCCAGTTGATTGGCCATCGTGCCGGACGGCACGAAGAGGGCGAACTTCTTATCCACTAACGTGGCTGCACGTTCCTGCAACGCATTGACCGTCGGATCTTCGCCGTACACATCGTCGCCCACGATCGCCGCCGCCATCGCCTCGCGCATGGCAGAGCCGGGACGCGTGATCGTATCGCTCCGCAAGTCGATTGGGGCATTCGAATCGGTTCGACGCATGGGCGGCATTGTATGTGAGCGCACGGGACAGCGACAAGCCTCGGTGGCTGCTCACACCTGCCGCGAGGGGTCGATACCTGGTGCCGAAATTCGTCCGTCGCCCGTTGGCGCCTGAAAAGTTCCGCGTGGTATAGTCGCCGACCGGACGACACCCAGTGCCGCCGCGCACTGGCAACCGTCGACACGACTGTCGCTGATATCGGACACCAGAGATAAAGGATTCGGCCATGGTGGAAATTCCCGTCAAGATGTACATGACCAATCTGTTCCGGCAGGCGCGCAAGGCGGTGCGCCCCATGGCGCTGCTGTCGGGGCCCGCCAAGAACCAGATGCTCACCACGCTGGCGGACACGATCGACCGCGAGCGCGAGGCGCTGCTGGCCGCCAACGAAGAAGATGTGCTCGCTATCGGCAAGGCGCTGGAAGGGGAGAAGGACAAGGACCGCGTGAAGGCGGCCGTCGAACGCGTCCGGATCACCGATGCGCAGGTCACCGAGTTGGTGGACTTTTTACGCGCGCTTGTCGCTTGGCCCGATCCGGTGGGCGAAATCGTCGATCAACGTGAACAACCGACGGGACTACAGGTCGGGCACATGCGTGTGCCGATCGGCATGCTCGGCATTCTGTCGGAGCTCAATCCACGCAAAAATATCGAACTCTTGGCGCTGTGTTTTAAAACGGGGAATGCAACGATTTTCCGCGGCACACCTGACTGGCCGCACACGACGCCGCTCCTGTCGCAATGGATCTTCGAAGCGCTCGCGGAAGCGGGTGCGCCGCCCGACGGCATCACCATCGTGGATCGGCCGGAGAAAGAAGCGGCACTCGAACTGATGCGCGCGAACAAACAACAACTCGACGCACTTATCGTCCGCGGCGGCGCGGGCCTTCGGAAGACCGCGGTCGAAACGACACGACTGCCGGTCATCGCCCACGACGGCGGCATTTGCCACGGCTACATCGACGAAGGCGCCGACCTCGCCATGGCGCAAAACCTCGTCGTGAACAGCAAGATCCAGCAGGCGGACGCGACCACGTCCTTGGATACGGTGCTCGTCCATGAGGGGATCGCACGGCAATTTCTCCCGGCGCTGATCCGGCGTCTGCTCGACGAATTCAACGTGGACGTCAAAGGCTGCGTGAAAACCGTCGCGATGATTGCACCGCAACCGCTCGCCGGCTATCGGAACCTCGTCCCGGTGCAAGAGGACGATTGGACGAGGCAGTTCGTCAGCCCGACGCTCGCGGTGAAGATGGTGAACAGTGTCGACGAAGCGCTGGAGCACATCGCGCAATTCGGGCAGGGGCAGACCGCCTTTATTTGTACGCGGAGTTACCCGAATGCCTTGCGGTTTACACGTGAAGTGGACGCCAGCGCCGTGTTCGTGAACGCCTCGTCGCGTTTGCATGCAGGCGATGCGATGGGGATCGGCGGGGATATCGGCATCGGCCATGGACGGCTCACGCCGCGCGGCCCGATCGGTTTGGATGCGTTGACTTGCTTGAAATATGTCGCGTACGGCATGGGGCAATTGCGGCACCCGCATCCCGTGCCCGTCACCTACGAAGACGCCATTATGTTGCGCCGCTACTAGCGGCGGCGCTGGAACAAAAGGTTCGTGACCGCCATGACCCAGTCCGGACAGGCATCGGCCTTGGCCGCCCATCTCCAGACCTGGGGGCTTCGCGCAGTCGAGCGCGAGGCCGACTACGAACAGTGGCAACGCGACCAGATCCCGGTCGCGGATCTCGTCCAGCTCCAACAACTCGCCGCACGCCGCTCCCACAATCCAAACGACGCAGCCGCCGACGAAGCCTTCTACGACTTCGTGGCGCAGCCGCACATCGCGCCGGTGCTCTACAGCCAGCGATGGGCCTATTACCTGACCGTCGGGGCCGCCATTAACGAACGCCTCGGTTCTGCGCGAACGATCCTGGATGTCGGCTGCGGGCTTGGCATCCTGACCTCGTGGTATGCCCAGCAACATCCGGAGGCGACTGTCGTCGGCATCGATAGATCGACCACCTCGATTGACCAGGCTCGCGAACGTGCCGTAGCGATGGGCATGCAGAATTGTTCGTTTGTCTGTCTCGACCTCGATGCCGATGACGCAGGCGCGTCGCTGCAGCGGCTTGGGGCATTCGATGTCATTGTTGCAACCCACGCCTTACTGCAGTCCGAGCAGGATCCTGGTCTGCCAAGCGCTTCGTGGCAAACCCACGAACGGCCACAGGACCCAGCCGCGCAGCTGTCGTTCGAACAACGCACGGGACTCGACCGACGGCTCGATCGACTAATCGCCGCGCTGGCTCCACAGGGCCGCCTGTTGCTCTGTGAGAAAACGCATCACCTCGGTCGGCGCGTGCCGTTTCAGCGGGCACTTGCGGCACGAGGATTGGCACTGACTGTACAGCCGACGGCGATCGAGTACGTATCCATCGAAGAACCGATTCAGGATGGTCCGCTGTATGTACTCAGTACGAATGCTGATTCGCCCGTCCGATGGTCGGAACAGCCGGAGACGACGGACGAGGAGGGTGTCGCCGTCCATGTCGGGCCGGTGGCAGCTTCGCTCTACGAACGCCTCGCGCTGCGTATTGTGCTTGCCCAAGAAAACCTGTATCGCCCGGAAGTCGGCCCATGCCAAATGGAGCGTGGGCGTAGCGGCCTGTTTACGTATACGGCCGTGACGCCGGTCGATCCGAAAAATCCGGCTCCAGGTACGATTGCAGCCTTAATGATCGGCATCGCGCCGAAGGGCTCTCAGGGTGAGGCACCAGCTGCTGCGGATCCTCAACCGATACAGCCCAGCGACGACCAGACACCGTTGTACGAAAACCATTCGCACGCAGCGCAATGGGCCTACGAGCAGCTACCAAACCGACGGACCTACGACGCAGTGGACCGGGCTGAATCGGACGGACGGCAATTCCACATCGAATGGGGCCAGGCTGGTCGCTATGCCTATGTCTACTGTGCGAACACCTTTGACCAGCGACAACTCGTCATCGTCGAAGAAGCACGGCAGACCATCGTCGAAGACTATTATCGGGACCTTATTGGAGAGACGCCGTCGCCCGCGATCGCATGATGTGGCGCATGATTGGCGAACGCACAGAAGCCAAGGCGATCGGCTTGACCAGTCGGTACGATTCGGGCATCGTTTTACACGCAGATCGTCGAGCCTTCACCAAAGCATACAGACTTATAATTTTACATAATACATCTTATCGGACATTATTATCGTGCTGAACTTTGACTTCGCTGGTCGGCTCTATCGCGAGTTTCGGATCAGCCTCGACTCCATCGAGGAAGCCGTGCTGGCGATTGCGGAGCGCGTCCAACGCAAGGCACAGCTGGGCCGTCTCCATTGGAATGCGGCCTCGCTCACGCAGCAAATCGGCACGATCAATCGCGACCTCGGCCGGACACTCGTGAACCACGTAGAAGGTTCCGCGCAGTTGCGCCGACGTATGATGCTTGCGCCGGCGACCGTGCCGACGACGCCGACCGATTCGAGCACCGATCCGGACGACAACCTCCAGCAAGCCTCGACGCGAATTCAACAACTCAAGAGCCAACTGATCGCGCTGGAATCCCGTATACAAACTGTTCGACAAGATCTGCTGCGTGACGACGTGCAACGGGTCGGCCGAGATCTTGAAACGCGCGGATGGACGTTGCAGTATGTGACGGTCAAAGAGTCGGCCTCAGGCACGTTGATGACGCTAGCCGATCTGACGGCCACGACAGATGCGCAAGTGCCGTTCGTCGTAAGCGGCGACCGTGTTCTGAAACCATCCGCGCTGCAACATGTCCGTCCTGGTGATGTGTTGCTGCTCATCGGTCCCAAGGACGACGTTGTACGTTGTGCGGCCTTGGTTCAGGAGAACGCTGCAAATACATCAGCCTATGAACCGTCGGATGGGCCAAGCCAATGGGGCGCGTTCGGCAGTCGGCAACGAACCGAACCGGATCTCTGACCGCGACCGTACCGAACGACGAAGCGATGCGTGAAATTCCGACGTCGTCTATGACGCACCCTGCCTCCCATCCCATTCAACGACGAGTGTGTGCCTCTCACAGACTGCTGATCCTGTGCGCCGTTGCCGCCTCCGCCGTCGTCGCGTTTCTCGCACCGCCCCCAAGCCACGCCGCGCAGGCTACGGAAGTCGCGCAAAAGCCGTCCCCCTCCGCCGCCTCGGGTTTACGCCTATTAGAAGACATGCAGACTGTGTTCATGGAACTGGCTGAGCAGACGACGCCGTCCGTCGTCAGCGTGTTTCCGATCCAGCAACACCCAGGCCACCCAGACCCCAACCGCGAACGAACCCCAAGCGCCACCGGCTCCGGATCCGGTGTGTTGGTCGATGCGCAGGGCCACATCGTCACGAATAATCACGTGGTGTCCGACGCGACGGAAGTAGAAGTACGGTTGTCCGACCGCCGTCGACTCATCGCCCACGTCGTTGGCCGCGATCAGGACACGGACCTTGCCGTGCTGAAGGTCGCCAGCGACCAGCCCCTCCCCTTCGCGCGGTTCGGCGACTCTGGCGCCGTACGTGTCGGCCAGTGGGTTATGGCCGTGGGGAATCCCTTCGGACTCGAACGGACAGTCACCCTCGGCGTCGTGAGCGGCACCGGACGCGAAAACATCAACCTGTCGCGGTACGAAAACTTCATTCAAACCGACGCCTCGATCAACCCCGGCAACTCCGGCGGCCCGCTGTTTAACCTGCACGGCGACGTGATCGGCATCAATACGGCCGTCATCAACTTTGCGCAGGGCATCGGCTTCGCGATTCCCTCCAATATGGTGAAGCAGGTCTTCACGCAACTCCTGCAAAAGGGCCGCGTCGTACGCGCCTGGCTGGGCGTCGGCATTCAACCGCTGACACCGGAATTGGCGAAAAAGTTCCGTGTGGACGAATCGGCCGGCGTGCTGGTGAACGAAGTGTTCGAAGGCGATCCGGCGTCGGAATCGGGCATTCACCCCGGCGACGTGATTACCAAGGTCGACCACAAAGCCGTCGACTCGCCGAATCGGCTTTCCCGTTTGGTCGCGACGCTCGATCCCGGCAGCGCCGCCCACGTCGAGGTGGTGCGCGACGGCAAACTGATCGAGTTTATGGTGGCGCTCTCGGAGCGACGCGACCAGGCGGTCGTCGCCTCCCTCCCCTTGGGCCCCTCCGAGAACAAACTCGGCTTGGATCTCCAGGATGTGACGGCCACACTCGCGGAAAAATTTAAACTGAAAGAGAAACGCGGCGCGCTTGTCGCGAAGGTCGATCCGGGGACACTCGCCTATGCAGAAGGATTACGCGGCGGCGACTTGATCACCGAGGTCAACCGTGTGGACATCAACACGGTGGCTGAATTCAGCACGGCGGTGGCAAAAACTCGGCGGGGTGACTCGTTGCTGCTGCGCGTGCTGCGCGAGGATCGCGCGTTTTTCGTCGTACTCAAAACCGGCTAAAGGCTTCCTTCCGTCTTCCGTCTTCCGTCTTCCGTCTTCCGTCTTCCGTCTTCCGTCTTCCGTCTTCCGTCTTCAGCCTCTCCCCCCTACTTCGTTCCGCACCAGCCCTGATCGGCAAAACTCACGTACCGCCCGTCTCCGATCACAATATGATCGAGCACGGGGATCCCCAGCAGCCTCCCCGCTTCCTCCAGCCGCTGGGTCAGCTGCCGGTCCTCCGGACTAGGCGTCGGATCGCCGCTAGGGTGATTATGGATGCAGATGATCGCGGCGGCCGACTCCCGGATGGCCGGCGAAAAGACCTCCCGCGGGTGGACCAGGCTCGCGGTCAGGGTTCCTGCCGAAACCCGTACATCCTTGATCACCATGTGCTTGGCATCCAAAAGAACAAGAATGAACACTTCCTGGCGCACATCGCGTAACAACGGGTAATAGGCCGCATAGACATCCGCACTCGACGTGATCCCCGTTCCCGACGTGAGCGGGCTTGCTAAGGCTCGTTTTCCGACCTCCACTGCCGCCTTGAGCTGCGCCGCCTTGGCCGGTCCGATGCCCGGCACCTGACAGAGTTCGTCGACCCCCATCTGGCCAAGTTTCTGCAACCCACCGATTTTAGACAGCAATTCCATGCCGACTTCAACGGCAGAGGCATCCTGCCGCCCGCTTTGCAGCAGGATCGCCAGCAGCTGCGCATCCGATAAGGCAGCTGGACCTTCGGTCAGGAGACGTTCACGAGGCCGTTCCTGGGTCGGCCAATCGCGGATGCCTTTGAGCCGATCAGGTCCCGGCGAAGGTGAATCAGGGGGTCTTGGAGGCATGGTTGACGAGAGGAAAGAGCAGAAACATCAAAAATTGAACGTTTTTGAACGTTCAGGACTGCTCTGAATGATCATTATTGAACAACGATTTTTGTCAAGAAAACGTAAGTCATTGAAACTATTCAATTGTGCGATCTGGTTCATGACTTGCTTTATGTGAGGTCATCGCGCAACGAACCCCGCTCTCGAGGAGGCTACCATGGAATGTCCGAAGTGCAAAGGTCTGATGTGCTTGGAACGGTTCTCCGATTTCTTCCTGATTTTCTACGCCTGGAAGTGCATCAATTGCGGCGCCATCATCGATCGTACCATCTCGGCGAACCGTAAGAAGAGCTTGGCACTTCGCGAAGTGCAACCGGCAGCGCCCGCGGCGACTCGTTAGTCGACGCACCGCCCGGCTCTCGGCTTCGGTCGATCCGGTGCGCAACGTCCCCCGCGAGGCTGCTCCCGGTTGTTTCCCTCGCGCATCGCAGGCTGGATGGACGGAGCTTCCGTCCCCCTCCTCAGACGGCAGATCCATCCGTCGACCTACGATGCGCGAGCGATTCCTCAAGGGGGCGACACGTCCTACAGCGCGTCGCCCCCTCGAACCTCCACCGCATCTCTACCGTCGCAATCCAACAGTCGCCCTCGTCAGAATCTGATCGTCGCGTCGCTCGACCTCCAGTCGTGTGTCATCCGATCTCTCATTCATTACTCCACATCGCGCGCGGTGTAGTCACGACCGCATAGTGAACACGGTACGCTCGCTGACACCCGCACCCCCTCGCGCCTTGACCCTCGAAAAATTGCTGTGCTAGAGTCCGCACGATTTTGTGCGGTCTGTGGTGATGCGTGTGATCGCAGGGCAGTACAAAGGTCGCCGCCTCCGCGCTCCGGACGGTTTCCATGTGCGCCCGACCAGCGACCGTGTGAAGGAAGCGCTCTTCTCGATCCTCGGCGCCCGTATCGTCGGGGCGCGAGTCCTCGATCTCTATGCCGGTTCCGGCGCACTCGGCATCGAAGCACTCAGCCGGGGCGCGGCCTCTGTCACCTTCGTCGACGATCATCCAGCCAGCGTGACCTGTCTGCGTCAGAACCTTAGCCTGTGCGGCGTGACTCAACCGGTACACATTACAACCGGTCGCGTCGATCGCTTCGTGCGGAAGCCATCCCACGCAGCCGCCTCCGACGGATATGATGTGTTGTTGGCCGATCCACCCTATGACGCCGTACCGGAAGTCGCTGATTGGGCGAATCACCTCCCAGAGCGGTACCTGCGTGAGGACGCGGTCGCCGCGCTGGAGCATGGAGTGAAGACGGCGCCTCCGACTCGAATCGGCACACTCCCGTTGCACCGGACCTACACGTACGGCGACACGGCGGTGACGATCTATCGCCGGCCCGAACCGCGGGACGAGGTCGCGACATGAGGATCGGACTGTACCCGGGCACCTTCGACCCCATTACGCACGGCCACACCGACATCATTCGGCGCAGCCTGCGGATGTTCGAAAAAATCATCGTGGCCGTCGCGCACAACCCGTCGAAGCATCCGCTCTTCAGCGTCACCGAGCGACTCGACATGGTGCGGTTGGTCACGCGCGACCTGGCCAACGTGTCGGTCACGACGTTCGACGGCTTGCTCGTCAACTTCGTGCAGGCGCAAGGCGCCCACGCCGTCATCCGCGGCCTGCGCGCGATTTCCGACTTCGAGCACGAGTTTCAAATGGCGTTGGTGAATCGTAAGCTGGCGGAGAACGTCGAAACCGTCTTTCTCATGCCGAGCGAAGAATACAGCTATCTTTCGTCGACCATCATCAAAGACGTGGCCATGCACGGCGGAGCCCTGACGGACTTTCTCCACCCGGACGTCGCGCGACAACTGCAGGCCCGCATTCGGAGTTTGAAATCATGAAGCTTTCGACCCGCGCGGGACGCGTCGTCCCCTCGCCGACCCTCAGCATCACCGCTACCGCCAAGTCGATGAAGGCCAAGGGCATCGACGTGCTCGACTTCGCCTCAGGCGAGCCCGACTTCGACACACCGCAACCGATCAAGGACGTCGGCATCGCCGCGATTCAGAGCGGCTTCACCAAATACACGGCTTCCTCCGGTATCGACGAATTGCGCGATGCGGTGATCGAAAAACTGAAGCGCGAGCAAGGGCTGCAGTTCGAACGTGGACAGGTGCTGGTGTCCTGCGGCGCAAAGCACTCGCTGTACAACTTATTTCAAGCCGTGATCGATCCGGGCGACGAGGTCATCATCCCGACACCCTTCTGGGTCTCGTACCAGGATCAAGTGTTGTTGAACGACGGGACCCCGGTGTTTCTGCGTACGGACGAGCGGGACGGGTTCGCGATCGACCGTGCGGCGTTGGAAGCCGTCATCACGCCGCGCAGCAAAGCCATCGTCGTGAACTCGCCGTGTAATCCCACCGGCGCGACCTATTCGCGCGCCACACTGGAAGCGATCGCGGACGTCGCCTGTCGACACAATCTGCTCATCGTGTCCGACGAGATTTACGAAAAGATTCGGTACGACGGCGTCGAACAGATCGGCATCGCGACACTTAGTCCGGAGGTGGCTCGCCGCACCGTCATCGTCAACGGCGTATCCAAAAGTTACGCCATGACCGGATGGCGCATCGGTTATGCGGCCGGACCGAAGGATGTGCTCACCGCAATGGCGAATATCCAAAGCCAAAGTACGTCGAATCCCACCTCCATCGCGCAGAAGGCCGCGGTGGCGGCGATGCGCT
Organism: Nitrospiraceae bacterium; assembly: GCA_046351095.1. Taxonomy (GTDB): domain Bacteria; phylum Nitrospirota; class Nitrospiria; order Nitrospirales; family Nitrospiraceae; genus BQWY01. Next base: position 497,322 of record JAXLZC010000001.1, on the reverse strand, counting down.
TAGACGATGCGGTGGTTGAGGCGATGGTGACGGAGTTTGACCGCCGGCGGAAAGCGATCGTCGAGCGCCTGAACGGCATGCCGGGAGTGACCTGTCGCCTGCCGACCGGCGCATTTTACGCGTTTCCCAATGTGAGCGCCGTATTGGGCCGACACGTTAACGACCAGGCCTTGAACACACCGGCCGACATCTCGACCTATCTCTTGGCCGAGGCGAAGATCGCCGTCGTGCCGGGCGAGCCTTTCGGCAGCATGGAACATATTCGTCTGTCGTATGCGACCGGCTTGGAGACGATCCATCGCGGCATGGACCGGATGGACGCCGCATTACGTCGCCTGCAGTAAATACACGAAGACCCGTCAGCAAGGAGTGGTGCGGTGCCGATCTACGAGTATCAATGTCAGGGGTGCGGGGCGAAATCGGAAGTGAAGCAGAAAATGAGCGATGCGCCGCTCACGACCTGCGAGCGCTGCGGCGGCAGCTTGAGCAAGTTGATCTCCGCGCCCGGCATCATGTTTAAGGGCAGCGGCTGGTACATTACCGACTATTCCGACAAGATGAAGCCACCCAGCGGAGACGGCTCCGAGAAGAGCAGCAAGGGCGACAAGACCGAAAAATCCGAGAAAAGCGAGTCGAGCACGACGTCGGCGTCCACTACGACGGATAGCGGCAAAGCGGCGTCCGGAGAAAAGAGAGCCTCGACGACATCCGCCGCATCGACGTCAACCGCTTCGTCCGGCAGTTCAGCAAGCGGTAGTACGGGTAGCAGCACTACCACAACAAAATCCGCGAGCTAGCCAGACGATCCGTTATCGAATCGTTTTGTAGTACACCCCGCCTTCTGGCGCGCGCCGTTTGGGCGCCGCCTTCGCCGCAGGTTTTTTTGCCGTCTTGGTCACAGTCCCCGGCTTCCGCGCCGCCGCCACGGGGTTTTTTGCGACCGTCTTGGTCTGTGTCGCAGCAACGGCCTTCGGCGCACGCGCTTGTTTCAATTGATGTTCCAACTCGGCAATGGTCGCCGTCCGCTCCCGATTCGAGCGCATCAACTGATCCACCTGCGATTGCAGCTCCTCGCGCGCCCGCGCATTCGTCAAGACCTGTTGTTCCAAACGCGCCCGCTCGGCGGTGATGGTCTGGAGGTCGGCCTTGAGCTGCTCGATCTGTGTTTGTAAGGCGGGCGGCCAGTAGTCGCAGCCCGTCGTCAGCATTCCGACCAATACGACGAATCCCGCAAACCGCCGCATCGGACTCGCAACAGCGGCCGTTCCATCAGCACCACCTGCCGATACGTCACCGCTCCACCACCGATCGATCAACCTCACCTGCATGGGAGCTCCTTTCACTCGCGCTCACGCCACGCGCACATTGATCCCCCGACGTTTTGCTACCGCACGCACCTGCTCAATCGTCACCGGCCCAGGACGCAGCAGCACGATTTCATGTTGTTGCACGGCCGCGATCGTCGATGCCGCCGCCCCTCCAGTGGGCTCCAAATCGACGACCAAGTCAATCGACGGAAAATACGTGGAGACGTCGGCTGCTGTGTGGAGCGGCGCTTCCCCTGCGCGATTTGCGCTGGTGCCGGTTAATGGACCGGTGCGCTGCAACAGCGTTCGCAGAGGTTCGCTGGGCGGCAGCCTGACACCGATCGTTCCCGTTCCGGCGGTCACCGTCGTCGACAATGTCGGAACGGCAGGCAGGACCAACGTCAGCGGCCCAGGCCACAAGGCGGTCATGAGATCCCGCGCAACGGGCGACAAAACACCGACCAACCGCGGCACCTGCTCGACCGCACCGATCAACACCAGTAGCGGTTTTCCATCGGGACGACCTTTGAGCGCAAAGATCTGTTGAACGGCCTGCTCATCGAACGGAGAAGCACAGAGGGCAAAGGAACTTTCCGTCGGCAATGCGACGATGCCGCCGCGTGAGGTGAGTGCCGCCACGTCGCCTGCGACCGTCGCAAGATCGTCGGACGAACAGACACGAATCGGTGCGGACTGCTGTGCGATGGGACCCTCCGCTAGGAGGAGGTGTGCGAGAGACGCAGCGCACGCGCCGCGATATCGGTTCGGAAATGGCACCCGTCGAAGTGAAGCGTGCGCACCAGCGCATAGGCCCGGTCGCGCGCATCGGCGATCGATCCGCCCAACGCTGTGATGCCGAGTACTCGCCCGCCGTTTGTGACGATGGCCTGGTCGCGACGTGCCGTGCCTGCATGAAACACGATGGCCTGTCGATCTTCAGAAGAACTGCGTAGGCCACCGATCGGCGAACCTGTGGGATAGGATCCAGGATAACCCGGCGCCGTCATCACCACACAGACGGCCGACTGCGCGTGCCATTCGATCGGGAGTTGATCCAAACGATGTTCCACGACGGCATCGATCACATCGAGTAGATCGGTTTTCAAGAGCGGCAAGACGACCTGCGTCTCCGGATCACCCATCCGCGCATTAAACTCTAAGACGTAGGGTTCGCCTTTGACGACTATCAACCCGGCATAGAGTACGCCTTGAAACGGTCGGCCCATGCGGGCCATCGCATCGACCGTCGGCTGCAAGACCGTCTTCACGACACGTTCGATCAGCGCGGATGTGCCCAGCGGAGCCGGCGCATAGGCCCCCATCCCGCCGGTGTTCAACCCGCTGTCTCCGTCACCGACACGTTTGTGATCTTGCGCGGGCACCATCGGTACGACCGTGCGGCCGTCGGTGAAGGCCATGACGGTGAGTTCTTCGCCGTCGAGAAACGCTTCGATCAACACGCGTTGTCCGGCGGATCCGAATACTTTGCGCTCCAGAATGTCGCGGACGGCTTCTTCGGCCTGCGCATCGCTGGTCGCGACGATCACGCCTTTGCCCTGTGCCAATCCGTCGGCTTTGATGACGATCGGCGCCGGATGGGTCTTGAGATAGGCGAGCGCCGGTTCCAATTGGTCGAACGACGCCGAGTCGGCCGTCGGAATGCGTTCGCGACGCAACAGATCTTTCGTGAAAATTTTGCTGGCTTCGAGTTCGGCGGCTGCTTTTGTGGGCCCGAACACACGCAGCTTGACCTTACGAAACTCGTCGACAAGCCCGGCCGCCAGGGGCGCTTCGGGACCGACGACGGTCAGGCCGATGCCCTCGCGTTGCACAAAGGCTTTCAGCTCCTCGACCTTGTCGACCGCAATCGGCACACAGGTGGCCAGGTCGGCGATGCCGCCATTTCCCGGCGCGCAAAAGACCTGCGTCACACGCGGACTCTGGGCGAGCTTCCACACCATCGCATGCTCGCGCCCACCGCTGCCGACGACCAACACTTTCACGAGGACATCCCTTTCAACACCGTGCCGATTTACAAACACTCAAACCGGACATTCAAGGAGACTGCAGCCCCACACATCACAAAGGATGTTCAAACGGCAGGTCCAGCAAGGCCGCAACGAACAAGGGATCGAGGCGTACGAACTGGTACGTCGCAGATCCCGAGCGATGTGAGAACGACGCTGGACTGGCGTTTCAACATCCGACTAGTGGCGGAAGTGGCGCATGCCCGTCAAAATCATCGCCATCCCATGTTCATCGACCGCCTTGGTCACTTCGGCGTCGCGGATCGATCCGCCCGGCTGAATGACGCAGGTGATACCGGCTTCGGCCGCCGCGTCGATGCCGTCGCGGAACGGGAAAAACGCATCGGACGCCATCACGCAGCCCTTCACGGACGACTGGGCTTTCATGGCCGCCAACTTCACCGAGTCGACGCGGCTCATCTGGCCGGCGCCGATGCCGACGATCTCGCCCGGCTTGCCGTAGATGATCGCATTCGACTTCACGTGTTTACACACGACCCACGCAAACGCGCAGGCGGCATATTCTTCTGCGGTCGGTTTCCGCACGGTCGGCACGGCGAGGGTCTTGATGTCCGGCAAAACACCCAAATCACGATCCTGCACGATTAATCCACCGACGAGCTTCTTGAGGTCGACCCCTTCCGGACCGGCTTTCGCCAACGGGCCGACTTCCAACAGGCGTAAATCTTTTTTCCGTCGCAACTCGGCCAGCGCGTCCTCGGCGAAACTCGGGGCGATCACGACCTCGACGAACGTAGAGGTAATTTCCTTCGCGGCAGGCAAATCGACCGGGCGATTGAACGCCAGCACACCGCCGAACGCGGAGACCGGATCCGTCGCGCGCGCCTTCACGTAGGCTTCAACCGGCGTCGCACCGAGCGCCACGCCGCAGGGATTGTTGTGTTTGATGATGGCGACCGCCGTCTGGTCGAATTCCTTCACCAGTTCCAATGCGGAATTCGCATCGAGGAAATTGTTGTAGGACATCGCCTTGCCGTGGAGGATTTTCCCACGCGACACCGAAGGCTCCTTGGCGTTGAACTCGCGATAAAACGCGCCCTGCTGGTGCGGATTTTCCCCGTAGCGCAAAATCTCGGCGCGCTCGAACTGCATCGACAAGATGGCCGGGAATTTTTGATCGGCGCCGCCGACCTGTTTTTCCAAATACCCCGCGATGAGGCTGTCGTACCGCGCAGTGTGCTGGAACACTTTCATCGCCAGTTCGCGTCGTAATTCGTGTGTGGCGTTCCCCACCTTCGCCGCATCCAACACGCGCTGATAGTCTTTCGGGTCGACCACGACCAACACGTCTTCATGATTCTTCGCGGCGGAGCGGAGCATCGACGGCCCGCCGATGTCGATATTTTCGATGGCCTCTTCGAAGGGACAATTCGGCTTGGCGATGGTCGCCTCGAACGGATACAGATTGACCACGACGACATCGATCGGGCCAATGTTGTGTTGCGTCATTTGTTGCACATGCGCGGGCAGCGAGCGCCGGCCCAGCAAGCCGCCGTGAATTTTCGGATGGAGCGTCTTCACGCGCCCGTCGAGAATTTCCGGCGACCCGGTATAGGCGGCCACATCCGTGACGGCCACGCCGGCATCGCGCAACGACTTCGCCGTCCCGCCCGTCGACAAAATTTCCGCGCCCAACGCGGCCAGGCCCTTGGCCATATCGATGACCCCGGTTTTATCCGACACACTGATCAACGCCCGCTTGATGCCGGCCATGTCCGACTCCTCCTACGATGACGGGAAATTCAGGAAGCGCATCGCCCACGCACGTCGAACGAGCGACGCACGAGACACACATTGCGCGTGAAAAGCGCGCGAAGAATATCAGAGAGGTTTGCGGCACTTCAAGGCGCGGCGCGCTGACGCAGCACGCCATCGACGTACGGTTCAAGCTGACAGCGCGCGGTGTCGCGCCGTATACTCCGTCGCTTCGCATGAAGGAGTCGACGGATGCCGCCCACGGTCCTGCTCAGTTGTGAATCGATCGGAAAAAGTTTCGGCGTCAAAGCGCTGTTCAGCGACTTGTCGCTCGCAGTATTCGACGGCGACCGCGTCGGACTCGTCGGCCCCAACGGCTCCGGCAAGTCGACGCTGTTAAAAATTTTGGCCGGTCTCGAGACACCGGACAGCGGTACGCGCACGCTACGGCGGCAGACGCGTATCGGCTACGTTGCGCAGGATACGCAGTTTCCTCAGGGCAAGACCATTGAAGAGGTGCTGACGGATACGTTACGCGCCGACGGACAGGATCCGCACGAACAAGGCGCCCGCCTCGCCCGCGCCTTCAGCATCGGACAATTTCCCGACCTGGAGCAACGTGTCGATCACCTCTCCGGAGGCTGGCGCAAACGGTTAGCCATCACGCAGGCGCTGCTGCTCGACCCCGATCTGTTGCTGCTGGACGAGCCGACGAACCATTTGGACGTTGAAGGCATTTTGTGGCTCGAACAACTGCTGACGCAGCGCGCCCGCGCCTTCCTCGCCATTAGCCATGACCGGCGATTTTTGGAATCGGTCACCTCACGCATGCTCGAACTGAACCGTTGTTACAAAGACGGCGTGTTTCAAGCCACGGGGCGGTACAGCGATTTTCTCGAGCAGCGCGACGCGTTTCTCCAAGCGGAGGCGGAGTATCAATCGTCGCTGGCGAATCGGGTGCGGCGCGAAATCGATTGGTTGCGGCGCGGGCCGAAAGCGCGCACGACGAAGGCCAAGGCGCGTATCGATTCTGCACACACGATGATCGACGAGTTGGCCGATGCGGAGACACGCGCGCAGCGCCAGACCGCCGGCATCGAATTTTCGTCCTCCGGTCGGCAATCGAAACAGTTGGTCGTCGGCACCGGCCTGACCATCGTCCGCGGCGGACGTCCGCTCGTCACCAGTCTCGATCTGCACTTCGGTCCGGGACAACGGGTGGGACTGTTGGGCGCCAACGGCAGCGGGAAAACCTCGCTCCTGCGCGTGCTCGACGGCACGTTGCAACCGGATGCCGGAACCATCAAACATGCGGAGCGGCTCCGCATCGTATCGTTCGAGCAGCATCGCGAGTCGCTGGATCAACAGCTCACGCTCCGCCGCGCGCTCGCGCCGGCAGGCGACGCCGTCGTGCACAACGACCGATCCGTTCACGTCGTCTCCTGGGCGAAGCGGTTTTTATTCCGACCGGAACAACTCGATCTCCCCGTCTCGCGTTTATCGGGCGGCGAGCAAGCGCGTCTGTTGATCGCGCGCTTGATGTTGCAACCGGCCGACCTGCTCATCTTGGACGAGCCGACGAACGACTTGGATATCCCGACGTTGGACGTGCTGGAAGACAGCCTCGTGGAATTTCCCGGCGCCTTGGTGCTCGTCACGCATGATCGCTGGTTACTCGACCGTGTCTCGACGCACATCCTCGCGCTCGACGGCGAAGGGCAGGCTGAATGGTTTGCGGACTTGGCGCAATGGGAAGCCACGGTCGCTCGCCGCCAACGCGAAAAGAACACGAAGCCGACGCCCTCGTCGGACACGGACGCCGCGCCGCAAGCGACGGCTCGCCCAAAATCCAGCGCCAAAAAATTGACGTATCGCGAGCAGCAGGAATGGGACGGTATGGAAAGCAGCATCGCCAAGGCGGAAGCCGCCGTTGCCGCCGCCCAACAAGCCTCGACGGACCCAGCCATCGTCGCGGACGCCGACGCCTTACAAACGCGCTACGCCGCGCTGGCCGAGGCGGAAGCGCAGGTCGAGCGGCTGTATAGCCGTTGGGCCGAGCTCGAACTCAAACGCGGTTCGCCGGCGTGACGCCGCCGCATCTCCCCGCCAGCCCTTCAGCCTAGCCCGGCCCCGCTAGCCTAGTCCCAAGGCCCTACAGTTTTTCCCGCGAACAACCGACAAGACGAGCAGCACTTCATATGTCTTGGCGCCGGTCATGGACGACTCGGCAAGGAGGCCTCGGTTATGTCATCCGCTCAGGAACTCGTTGCGTCGTGCGACCAGCTTTTTTCCCTGCCGGAGATTTATGTCCGCGTCAGGGACGTCGTGAACGATCCCAATAGCTCGGTTGCGGATTTGGCAAAGGTCCTCGCGCTCGACCCGGCCATCACTGCGCGCATCTTGCAAGCGGTCAACAGCCCGCTCTACGGATTGCCGCGCCACGTCGGCTCGCTCGCCCAAGCGGTCAATATGTTGGGCATGCATGCCATTCAGGACATCGTCCTCACGACCTCCGTCACAAAAGCATTTCCCAAAATCCCGGCCAGCGTGATGAACATGACCGAATACTGGCGACGGAGCGTGCGGTGCGGATTGCTGGCCGACGGGTTTGCGAAGGCCGCGAAACTCGAACATGCCGACGAATGTTTTATCCTCGGCTTACTGCGTGAAGTCGGTCACCTGGTGATGTATCAGACGGTGCCGGAGCGGGTGCAGTCCGCGCTCATCGAGGCCTCGCATCTCAGTCAACCCTTGGCGGAAGTGGAACAGGAAAACATCGGTTGCGACTATGCCGAAGTCGGCGCGGAGTTGATGCAGCGGTGGGGTATGCCGGCGCACTTCGAAGCGATCATTCGACACCAGAGCGAGCCGACGAATGCCGGCGACGCCGCTCCCTATGCGCAGATTCTTTTCGTCAGCGGACGCTTGTCGGATCTGTTGGAAACGCAGTCGGTCGACGAGGCGTTCACACAGGCCGATACGACCGCGGCTTTGCACGCGCTCGGCGCCTCCGCGGAGCAGGCTCGCGACATCGTCATGACTGCCGAGGCGGGACTGAAGGATATGTTGGCGATTATCTATCCACGTCCGCTTGCCTCGGCCGCGTAAGCTCTCATCGGTTACGAGCGGATGGCGCGGCGCCCGCCGCGTCATCCGCCCCCCCGTTCATATCCTGTGCTTCTCCGCTAAAACTCTCGCACCGACACCAAGCACGCTTCGATGTAATCCGCCTCTGCTCGACGGCAGACGGTTTCACGACCGGGGCGATCCGGCAACAGCGTCAGGAGAATTTCGCCCACCGTCGCATAACAAGCCGACTTCTGATCCGCCGTCACCGTGCGACAGAGTGCCAAGCCCGGCTCCGGACTCGCATCGGTCAGCATAAAATCCTTCGTCGCCCCGATCAGACACTCCACGACCTGCGAGCCGTTGCCCAAGGCGCAGAGCTCCCGCACACGATCCGGCTGCCGCATCGTAAATCCGCTGATGTCGCGACCGAGGCTGCGCGCGCAGGTGACCTGAAACGCCGTCGGCACTTTGGCGCAGACCGGAAAGGCGCGCGAAAAATCGTAACCGGTAAAGGTCAGGATCGACGAGGTCTGCATCAGATAACAGGCGGACAGATATTTGTCGTGCAGCACCGAACAGGGATAGAGCAGATCGTCGGGGTTTAAAAACGGTGTGGGGGGCGGACCTGCGCCGTGGTGCCCGCCGCCATGTTCATCGCCCTCCCCATGCTGATGACCGGCGGGCGCGCGACGCGCCTCCTGAAACGCGACGATGTTTTCCATAAACACGCCGCCATAACAACTTTCCCGCTCCCATGGTCCGGGGAACGCGTCGCAAAAGGCCAAACTCTTCAGGACGTCGTACCGAAACTGCATCGTGATGCCGTGGCCGACACCATGCAAGCAGTTATACCGAGGAAAGGAATAGACCGGAACCGCCTCGGTCACCGGACAGAGCGAGAGGATATGCTGCGGCTGGACTTGCGGGAGACTACTCAGATACGCCTGGAGCACACCGTGATAACAGCCGGACCAAAATTGCGCCGTGCAGTGGGACAGCGCTTCGGCGGCAGTTTTATAGCGCGCAAACGTCCGCTTGCCGATATGGTGGACCAACGGATGCGACTCCGCGAGCACGTCGCGATCGACGTTCGCCAGCCGTTCCAGTTCGGTCAGTGACGTCTCTGTCCCGACGGTATCGATGAGACGCGAAAGCGCCGCTTCGAGGCAGGCCACTTTGTCCGGCAACACCGGCTGCGTGCAGGCCTGAAACGGGGAGGCCTCGGGCGTAGTGCCCGTGGACTCAGCCGCAGTCGCTGAAGTGGACAGGCCGAGTGTACAACCGAGCGCCAGCGCGAGGCTCCATAACCAGACCCGTTCCATCCATACAGGGTGTACGTTCGGTGCGATGCGCATGTGTTCCTCCATCGCCGAGTTGGAGCACGAACCGACTCTATCTATAGCCGCTTGTCCGGCAATTCGTCGAGGGGGAAGTAAGGGAGCGGTGTTGTCGCGCCGCGAAGCGATCGATGCCTGTCGCTCACGACTACAGTGCGGCGCGACAGCCCTCGTCGGCATACCGATTGGCCATACGACGCAAAACAGCTACGACCTCGTCACCATGGTACTGCGCCGTTAAAGTCGACAACGCCGGCCCTAGGACGACGGCCAGATTGGCATAACCCGGTGCGTCGGCCTGAAAAAATCCTTTCACCTGCCGAAGCTGCTCCTCCGTAATCGCCACGCCCTGCGTACGCGCATAGAGAATCAGCGCCAACCGCACCGTCTCGTTGTCCAGCAATCGCGCGACCGTCGTGAAGGACGCCTGGCCGACGTCCGTGTCGGCCAGCACACGCAACGTCTCGCGATATAACCCGTGATCGGGCACCGACTCGCCTTTCAATACACTCTTCGCGACGGCCGGCCACTCGTGCCACATGCACCCGGTGCGCTGTAATCCTTCCAAACACAACCATTCGCGCGAGATGGCGCGTGGCCCCTTTCCGAGGATCGCACGCACGAGTTCGCCCTTGTCGCTCGTCACCAGCTGAAAGCCGGCATCGAGCGCCGTCGCCGTCACATCGCGCACGTCGCTCTCGAATTGGCCCGATTCGAGCAACACCATGGCGCGCGCGACCTCGTGTTTCGACAAGGCAATACCGGGGACACCAGGAACGGCGATCGTCTTCTCGTCGATTGCCCCCTGCGCCTTCTCGAGCAGCTTTGTCCTGAGCGCTTCTCGCGTGACGGGGTCCAGAAACGATCGCGTCGGGTGTCCGACATGCTGCTCAGTGCTGCCTGCCCCATTACCCTGTCCCGATGCCAGCACCGTGAGCACACCAGGAAGGTGCATTCGCCGCACTGTATCCAACAAAGCCTGCTGCTGAGTCGGCGACAACCTGTTCGACTCGGCCGACCGACGAGTCGCGAGCCTTTCGTTGATGTCCGGAAGCGAGGCCTCGACGAGCGATCTCTGGCTACAGGGTGGTTTCGAATCGACGTCGGTGGAATTGATGGGAACGGTCTGTCGATGACAGGCGGCCGTCAAAAAACACAGGAGTGCCGCACGCAAGGTCAACCATACGCGACACGTTCCGGCACGGTTGATTGTCCGCATGCGGCGGACTGTACGAAACTCGGAGGGAACTGTCTAGACGGACGACGCGCAGCCCGCGTCCTCTATTGAGACCCGAGAAGCGCACGCCTCTGGCCGGCGCGAGCCGCAGAAAAACCGACCGGTCTTGTAGTCGGGCGATGGCGCGCCCGGAGGAACGGACCGATACTCAACTCCATCAGCCAGGCGCAAAAACAGGCGCCAGCAAACACGGCCAGGAAGGCGAGGAGCTGTGTCCGAGGCGAACCAGGATACAGGTCGACCATCCATTTAAACGGCAGGAAATGCAGGAGGTAGATGCCGTAGGCATGCAGTCCGATCCACCGCATGGTGCTGGCCAAAATCGGCTGTCGCGGCAAAACAAGTTCGGCAAGACACCAAAAAATTCCCGTCATCCCAACGGACACCAACAGGGCGGACATAACGGTACCGGCCAGCGTCGTCTGGGCAAGCAGGCCGGCGATGTAGGTCCCGAGCGACCAGAGAAAAAACTGTCGTACCGTATGCGCTGCAACCGGCCCGGCCAGTTCGCGACGATGCGTAAACACCCACTGCGCCACCGCCATCCCTACCGAAAATTCCGCCAGCCGCGAGACGAAGGTAATCCCCATTCGCCAATGCTGCACGTCATCGACCGACTGCACGACCCAGATACGACAGGCAAAGGTGATCCCCAGCGTCACGGCGAGAAACATCGGGATCCCGGCTCGGCGCAGGATCCACAGCAAGGCCGGGAAGACGAGGTAGAGCTGCAGGATCAGCCAGATGAACCACCAGGCCGGATCGAAATAACTGAAGAGCTCGCTGGTAAACCGCAAGCCGAGCAGGCTCAGGAATGCCTGCGGCCATTCGAGTTGTAGCTGCGCCCCAGGAAGGAAGGCGGCCAGCAACAGGTCGATGACATGCGCAGCGATATAAAACGGAAAGATCCGCAGCGCCCGACGCACATAAAACTGCTTCAGCCACTCCGCATCCTGCTTGGCGTGAAGGGCGGACCAGGCGAGCGTCAGACCACTCACGACAATAAACACACCGGGCGCGTTTCCGCCCAACATACTCAAGGAATGGGCAATGGTCAGCCAGATCGACTCATGCGGGGGCAAGATGAGATCGAGACGCTCCCACAGATTCGGCAGCTCACGAGAGGCTTGCAACACCCAAGGGGTGCGATCGTACATAGCGGCCTGGACATGGACGATCACCACGGCCAAGATCGCCATGGCTTTGATCGGCTCGATCCACCGCAATAGCGGCAGCGACGCCGAGGGCGGTCGACTGACCTTCGTCGCCTGTCGCTGAACAACTTTCAGCACGCGTTTCGGCACAAGACGTCCTTATCGATGGATACGAGCGGCCCTACTCCATTCGACCGCCTTCGATTCAGATTGTCGCCGTGTCGTCATAACGAGGACAATCGAACCTCTCTCACCCTACTTAGCAACCCTAGGGGGGAACAATCGACAAATCCCTGCTCAGGATCCCACATCTGTCCAACGTGGTACTACATAGACGGACCTAGGAAAGGTCAGGCCGCTGCTCCGGAGCAATACTCGGCAACGCTTGAAAGCCTTTGGAATGTAACGGCGAGGGAATAAGAGTATGTGAGGTGGAGTGGGCATGGCCGACGCCCCATCGACCATGCCCGGATACTGAGACCGACCAGCGACTACTTGGTCGGATTCGTGAGGATCTGCTTGATCTCAGCCGCGTCGCGCTTGATGGCCTCGCCTTCGGCCTTCAAGTCCTCGACGCTTTTCATCGCTGCGTTCTTTTCGGCTGTCGCTTCGTTTTGGCCGGTTTGTGAAATCGTCCTCACACTGTCCTTGATATTTTCGCGCGTCTGCCGGATGGTCTGCACACCCTGCTGTGTCGTCGTTGAAGCAGGCTGCGCCGGATCGCTCGCACACCCATAAAGGGCGGCCATCCCGCAGACCAGCATGGCACTCAACAGGACACGCATCGTGATCGCCGTCATCGAGACACTCCTTTCGTTTCGTTCGACCGTCGGTTAGTGATTCGCTTTGGTGATATGCACGGACACCGGGGCAGGCGTCGGCCATCCCGCCGCTCCCCCGACACGCTGGATCGTCTTATTCGTCTCGAAATAGACTTGCCAATAGTCCTTGTTGGCGCAGTAGGGTCGTACCGCGAGGACCGTCCCGGCCGCATTAAACTCCAAGATCTCGACGTCCGGCCCAGGGCTCGTCACGACGTTAGGAATCTTCGCCAGCTCGGCCTTCAGGCGCGCGATCGCATCCAACGTGTTGACCCCATGCGCCAATTGGGCCGTGAGGTCCACGCGTCGGAACCGATTCTGGGAATAATTGACGATGTTGTCGGAGAAAATTTTATTGTTTCCGACGAACACCTTGAGATTGTCGCCCGTATGGAGCGTGGTGGCAAAGACGCCGATTTCCGTCACCTCGCCGGTGACACCGCCGGCGGTGATCATGTCGCCGACCTTAAACGGGCGCAGGATCATAAGGAACGTGCCGGCGGCAAAGTTCGCCAGCAATCCGGACCAGGCGGCGCCGATCGCAATACCGGCCGCAGCGAGGAACGCGGCGAACGACGTGGTTTCGATCCCGAACACGCCGAGGACCGCAATGACCAGGGCGATCCGCAAGGCGATGCGCACCATGCCCTCGGTATACCGCACGAGGGTGGGATCGACGCTCCGCGCCGACATGGCGCGCTGCGTCAGGCCGCCCATCAGATTGATGGCCCAGCCGCCCACGACCCACAGGACGACCGCACCGAGCAGCTTCCACCCGAACGCCATCGCGTGCGCGATCAGCAGATCGTTATACTTCGCCACCGTCTCCATCCACGCCCCTCCTTCGTTCGAGTGCACTGCACACGCGCGTGGTCGACCTGTCGGGGGAAAGGCCGCCCCTTCCTCCAGGAACCTGTCTGCGCGGTCGTCCTAAGAAAGTCAACGTAAGCCGAACCACAGAACCACAAGGCCGGTGGAACCACGGCTTCTACCCTGCCCGTCGACGCGTCGCTCTGGACCAACGTCCTCGGCAGCCGAATCGGCGGCGCGCTCGCGCGCCCCTGGCCGACTTACCTCGGCACCTGTATCGCCTCGTGCTCCCGCCCTTCCACCACCGGCTTCAAATAGATCTCCACGCGACGGTTTAGGCTGCGCCCTTCCTCCGTCGCATTCGTCACATCGGGCTGCGTCTCGCCGCGACCTTCCGTCCGAATCCGCGAGGGATCCACGCCGGAGGTCTTCAAGGCCGAGGCCACGGCCTGGGCCCGTCGCTCGGACAACTGTTGGTTGTACGCCGTCGCGCCCTGGTCGTCCGTATGGCCGATCACATAGACCATGGTGCTGTCGTATTGCTTCACGACGCGGCCCAATTTGGTCAATGCATCGTTGAAGCCCGGCTGCACGTCCGCGCTGCCCGAAGGGAACGACGCTTCGCTTTTCAAATTCACTTCAATCGAATGGTCGGGCATCTTCTTAATCTCGACCTCGTGGCTCGCCAACTCCTTGCCGAGTTGCTCCTCGATCGCCTTCTTCTGCTTATCCATATAGAGGCCGACGCCGCCGCCGGTCAGGATGCCGACCGCGGCACCGATGGCCGCGCCGCGTGCACGATGGTTTTTGTCGATGGCTGCGCCGGCTCCGGTGCCGACCGCCCCACCGACCGCCGCGCCGATTTTGGTTTTTTGATAAGGATCGTCCGCACAACCCGCGAGCACCGCCGTGGCACAGAGTACAAGAATGCCGTTACGACAAGCGTGACGCATAACCACACTCCTCTGTTGTGAGCCCTGCGAGATTGCCATATCCCTTGTGTGGACAAGCGACAGAGACCCAATGCCTCGACTATAGCGAAATCACTCCGCTTTACCTAACGAAAGTCCACCTCCCGTCGGGGCGGACTGTCGCGTCTGGCCACCGTAGTTTTGCCGTTTTGACTTCGATGTATCGGACTTCTAGAATCGGCGCCAGGTCGATATGTCATCCCAATTCGTCCATCTCCATCTCCATACGCAGTACAGTCTCCTCGACGGCGCCAACCAGATCGACCCGCTGATGAAGCAGGTCAAGGCCTTCGGCCAGCCGGCGGTCGCCATGACCGATCACGGCAACATGTTCGGCGCGGTCGACTTTTACCGAAAGGCCAAGGACCACGGCCTCAAGCCCATCATCGGCTGCGAAGCCTACATGGCACCCGGCAGCCGTCTCTCGAAAGACAGCGGCCTTGCGCATAACGACTACTACCATCTGATTTTGTTGGCGCGGAACCTCACCGGCTACCAGAACCTCATCAAGCTCGTCAGTAAAGCGTATCTTGAAGGGTTCTATTACAAGCCGCGGATGGATAAGGAAATTCTGCAGCAGCACTCGGATGGCCTCATTGCACTCTCCGGCTGCTTGAGCGGCGAAGTCGCCTACCTGATCGGGCAGCACGATCTCGAAGGCGCGACACGGGTCGCCGGCGAATATCGCGAGATTTTCGGCAAGGAGCACTACTACCTCGAACTCCAAGCCAACGGCCTCGAACACCAGAAGATCGCCAACAAGGGCCTCCTCGACATCCACAAGAAGCTGGAGATTCCGCTGGTCGGCACGAACGACTGCCACTACCTCAAGCAGGAAGATTCGCGCCCGCACGACATGATGCTCTGCCTACAAACGGGCAAGACCGTCAACGACCCGAACCGGATGAAGTTCGACACCGATCAGCTCTACGTGAAGTCGACGGACGAGATCCACGAGGAGTTCAAGGAGCTGCCCTCCGCCGTCAGCAACACGGTGCGGATCGCCGAACAGGTCGAGCTCGAGCTGACGCTGAACAAAACGTTCCTCCCGCAGTACAAGGTCCCCGAGGGGTTTACGCGCGAAAAGTATCTGGAACATTTGGCCAACGAAGGTATGGCCAAGCGCCTCAAGGAACGCCCGAGTTCGATCCAGGCCCTGCAATATTTTATGCGGCTGCAGGAGGAGCTGGCGATCATCTGCGCGATGGGATTCGCGGGCTACTTCCTGATCGTGTGGGACATCATCGCGTTTGCGCGCTCGCGCGGCATTCCCGTCGGCCCAGGCCGCGGATCGGCGGCCGGCAGTCTGGTCGCCTATGCGCTGAAGATCACAGACCTCGACCCGCTCGTGTACAGCCTGCTCTTCGAGCGCTTCCTCAATCCGGAACGTGTGTCCCTCCCCGACATCGACATGGATTTCTGCATGGATCGCCGCGGCGAGGTGATCAACTATGTCGTGGATAAATACGGTTCCGACCATGTCGCGCAGATCATCACATTCGGGACGCTCGGCGCCAAGGCGGCCATTCGTGACGTGGGCCGTGTCCTGGAAATCCCCTACGCGGAAGTCGATAAGGTCGCCAAACTCGTCCCCAACCAGCTCAACATCACCTTGCAGCAGGCGCTCGATCAGGAGCCGAAGCTGAAGGAATTGGTCGACACGGAGCCGCGCTACAAAGAGTTGATGGGCATCGCGCAGTCGTTGGAAGGCTTGGCACGCCACGCGTCGACGCACGCGGCGGGCGTCGTCATCTCCGACGAGCCGCTGACGAACCACGTGCCGCTCTACAAGGGCACCAACGACGAAGTCGTCACCCAATATTCGATGGGCGACGTCGAGAAGATCGGTTTGGTGAAATTCGATTTTCTCGGACTCAAAACGCTGACGATGATTCATCACGCCGTGCGGCTGATCAATCAGCGCGGCGAGTTTGCGGCGGGCGCAGCTACCGCATCCGGCGACGGCGCCACATCCGGGCGATTCGAGATCGATCGGATTCCAGTCGACGATACCAAGACCTTTGCGTTGTTGTCCTCAGGCAAAACCACCGGCATCTTCCAGTTGGAAAGTACCGGCATGCGCGACCTGCTGACCGGGCTGAAGCCGGACCGGTTCGAGGACATCATCGCCATCATCGCCCTCTATCGGCCGGGCCCGATGGACCTGATTCCCGACTTCATCAAACGCAAGCAGGGCAAGGTGCCCATCACCTACGAACTGCCCGAGCTCGAGCCGATTCTCAAAGATACGTACGGCGTCATCGTCTACCAAGAACAGGTCATGGCCATCGCCAACAAGGTGGCGGGCTTCTCGCTGGGACAAGCGGACATTTTGCGCCGCGCGATGGGGAAGAAAAAACCGGAGGAGATGGAGAAGCTCCGGATCAAGTTTGTCGAGGGCGCGCGGCAGAACAAAATCGCCGAAAAGAAGGCCGAGAAACTGTACGAATTGATCCAGAAGTTCGCCGGCTACGGCTTCAACAAGTCGCACGCCGCCGCTTACGCCGTGGTCTGCTACCAAACCGGTTATCTCAAGGCGCACTACCCGACCGAATTTATGGCCGCCTTGATGACGAGCGAAATGGGCAACAACGATAAACTCGTCGGTTATTTCACCGAATGCCGCGACCTCGCCATCAACGTGTTGCCGCCGGACGTCAACGAAAGCGAAAAAACCTTCGCCGTGGTGGACGGGTCCATTCGCTTCGGATTAGCGGCGATCAAAAACGTCGGCGAAGGCGCCGTCGAATCCGTCATCGAGACGCGCAGCGACACCGGCCGCTTCCGCTCGTTCACCGAATTCTGCCGACGTGTGGACCTGCACAAGGTCAACAAGCGTATGCTCGAAGGGCTGATCAAAACCGGCGCCTTCGATTCGATGGGTGCGCGCCGCGCGCAGCTCATGGCCATCCTCGAACAAGCGGTCGAAGACGGTGTCCATGCGCAACGCGAACGCGCCATCGGCCAGACCAACATTTTCGGCGAAGCTATGGGCGGCGGCGACGAGACCGCGCATCCCGAACCGATGTTGCCGAACGTGCCGGAGTGGGACCAGGCGCAGCGTTTAAAATTCGAGCGCGAGCTTACCGGCTTTTATATCACCGGCCATCCGCTGACCCGCTATGAAGCCGCGCTCCGCACCTTCGCCACCACCACGACGCAGTCGCTCGGCGACGTGCCGGACGGCAAAGAAGTGAAACTCGCGGGTATCGTCGCTGGGCTCAAACAAGTCGTCACGAAAAAAGGCGACAAGATGGCGTACCTCACCATCGAGGATTTGCAGGGGACGGCGGAGATTTTGATTTTCCCCGACCTCTTCAAAACGGCGGGCGAGCTATTGGCGCCGGAACGCGTGATCCGCATCAGCGGGACGGTCGACCGCGGCGAAAAAGGCACGAAGGTGCGCGGGAGCAAAATCGAATTGGTCGCGGAGCTGCAGACGAAAGCCGTCAGCCGCGTCAGCATCCAGGTGCCGGATACCGGCGATTCGAGCGAGACCGTGTCGCGCTTAAAAGGCGTGTTCGAGCGTCACCCAGGACAGGCAACAGTCACGCTGACGTTCCGTCTGGCGAACGTAGAGCCGAATGACGCCCCACCATCGTCCGTAGAAGCGACGACGGGACCCCTGGCTTCCGTGAAGATTACGCCCAGCGAATACTTCGTGGCGGATGTGGAAGAAGTACTAGGCAAAGGTGTGGTCGCTCTGGTATCTTAAGGCCGTCTCCAATTTCCTACACCACAATACCGCCTACCTCGGGGTTCCCCCATGCGCGATTACTTGGATTTTGAGAAGCCTTTAAAGGACCTGGAAGAAAAGCTCGAGAAGCTCACCGGCACCGGCGGCAAAGCTGGCAGCCAGGAAGAGATTCGGAAACTGCGCGCAAAACTGGCGCATACCGAACAGGAGCTATTTGCCAACCTGACACCCTGGCAACGGACCCAAGTCGCCCGTCACGGTCAGCGTCCCTCCGCCCTCGAATACATCAACGCCACCTGCCAGGAATTTGTTGAACTCCACGGCGACCGTCTCTACGGGGACGACCGCGCGATCATCGGCGGCTTCGCCCGATTCGAAGGCCATTCCGTGATGGTGATCGGCCATCAAAAAGGCAAGACGCTGAAGGAACGGATGCAGCGCAACTTCGGCATGCCAAATCCCGAAGGCTACCGGAAGGCGCTCCGCCTGATGACCCTCGCCGCCAAGTTCAAACGCCCGATCATCACACTCATCGACACACCAGGCGCCTATCCCGGCATCGGTGCGGAAGAACGTGGCCAGTCCGAAGCGATCGCGCGAAACCTCATGGTGATGTCGCGATTGCCCGTCCCGATCATCTCCGTCGTCATCGGCGAAGGCGGCAGCGGCGGCGCCTTGGCCCTCGGCGTCGCGGATAAAATTTTGATGCTCGAGCACTCCGTCTATTCTGTCATTTCGCCGGAAGGCTGCGCGGCTATCCTCTGGGATAATCCCGCGAAGACACCGGATGCGGCCCTCTCGCTCAAGATGACCGCGAAGGATTTGACCGACCTCGACGTCGTCGACGACATCATCCCCGAACCGGTCGGCGGCGCACACCGCGATCCCGCCGCCATGGCCGCCAGACTCGGTAAAGCCCTCGCCGCCACCCTGCACGAATTCGAATCGATTCCCTACGACAGCCTCCCCGACTCGCGCGAGAAAAAGTTCCGCGCCATCGGCGCCGTGACCGGCCTCCCCGCCCACGTCGGCGCGTAGTCCATCAACCTCCCCGTGCTAACCAGCACATCTCTCGAGATTCGTTCCTCCTGCTCGCCGACTGCTGCAAAGCACTTCCTGGCTGAAGCCATTATGCTGTCAGAACATGCCCTCGCGCCGAAGATCGGTTGCTGGTTGTTGGCGTTGTAGCTGACCACACTCAACGCCGGCGGAATGGTAGAGCGGGCGTAGGTTCCGCCCTGTTTCGTGCGATTACCCACCGAGTCAGAGGTATAGTTCAACGTGCCGAGCGTCGTCGCCACCTGTGAGAGGAGTGAGAGTTAGGTGACCAGCTGTCATCGTTGAATCATCTCAACTAGTGGATAGCCGCGGTCCATTGAACGGTGCCTTGCGAGTCGATCTTGATCGCAATCCAGCCACGAAAGTGAGGACCAAAATATACATCTAGCTTTTCCTGCTTTGCGTTGCTATTTCCATCCACAAAATTCACCACCAGATCCGACTCTCCTTTTGCGCGCACAACAAACGAATGTATTTGCCCAGGGACAAGTCTTTCAAGACGCTGGCTCCCACCAGAAAATAACAAACTTAAGTTGGTGATGGGCAATGTCCCTTCATTGGTTATGGTGACGGTGATTGCTCCTCGAACTGAACACGCAATGGCTCCACCTACAAGGAAGACAAGGGCGATAACTAGTCGGCTGATAAAAGGGGCTCCCATTATGGCCTTTTGGTAAAACGGGAGTGAGCCGGGAGTAACAGTGCCTCCAGGCGTTGCTTGAAGGACACTATGTCGAGCATTGTCAACAACACAGCATTCGACGGTCAGCACCGGGCTGACCAAGCGTGTTTCCCATGAGATTGTTGAGTAGGTCCAGTGAGGTGCTTCTTGCCTCAATCAATGGGGTTGGGAGTTTGGCCTATCATCGATGCGGTGAATCCTGAAGAGGCAACCCTCCAAACAGCGATATTAACGAGGATTACATAACTCCCGATCCCATTATGAGACGGGACACGTCGGTGACGCTCTTCCAATGGGTTAATGTCATGCCAATGTCCTGCAGGTAGGCATCTGCTTGCCGGGCCGTTAGAGACTTCATCATTCACCTCTAGATCGACTTGTGATGAGGCGGCTGAGATCTACCATAAAAGTGAGACCTGCCATGAGCCTGACATTGATCAACTGAGGTGGCCCGGATTTGACAGACACCTTTGAACGGGGACAGGATTTTCCCAGGAGGTGTCCGATGGGTGCACGCAAACAATTTACTCCCGAATTTAAGCGCGACGCGGTCCAGCTATTAGAGGGCGGAAGTCGTCCCGCGTCCGCCATTGCCCGTGAGCTGGGCATTGCTCGCAACCAGTTGTACAAGTGGCAGACCGAACTTCGTGCCCGTGGCGCCGGGGCGTTCCCTGGATCGGGCGCGCGGAAGGAACGGACCACCGAGCTCACTCGTCTCAAGCGCGAGTTAGCCCGGGTCACCGAGGAGCGCGATATCTTAAAAAAAGCGGCGGCGTACTTCGCCAAGGATGTGCGGTGAAGTACGCGTTTATGCACACGCAGCAGCCAGCATTTCGACTGACTCGGATGTGTCGGGTGTTGGGCGTGAGCCGCAGTGGGTTCTATGCCTGGCAGCACCGGGGGGCGAGTGCACGGACGCAGGCGAATCAGGCACTCACGGATCGGATGCGGGTCCTCCATCAGCAGACGCGAGAAGCGTACGGCGCACGCAAAATGTGGCAGCTCTTGCAGCGCGAAGGCCTGGCGTGCGGTCGGCACCGCGTGGCCCGACTGCGGCGGCTAGCGGGGATCGTGGCCTTGCGTCGGCGGCGCTATGTCCGCACCGTGCAGGTCCGCCAGCACGAGCCGCCGGCGATCCCGAATCGGCTGGACCAGCAGTTTGCCGTCTCGGCCAAGAATCGGGTGTGGGCTGGGGATCTGACCTTTGTGCCGACCCGCACGGGCTGGCTCACGGTGGCGGTGTTAGTGGATCTGTATTTCCGGCGGGTGGTGGGCTGGGCGATGAGTGCCCGTCAAACGCTCTCCGTGGTCGTGGAGGCCTGGTGGATGGCCTGGCGCCGACGGCGGCCGGCACCAGGGTTAGTGCATCATAGCGATCAAGGCAATCAGTACCGCGCGGGACTCTATCAGCAACTGCTCGCGCGACGAGGGGTCGTGGTGAGCATGAGTCGCAAAGGGAATTGTTACGACAATGCGCCGGTGGAAAGCTTCTTCAGTTCGCTGAAGAACGAGTTGGTGCATCATCGGCAGTTTCAGCATCAAGCCGAGGCCCAACTGGCGATCACCGAGTATATCGAGCGGTTTTACAACCGACAGCGTCTGCATCAGGCGCTTGGCTACCGCAGTCCGGAGGAGTTTGAGCAGCAGGAGAGTGGTACGTAATTCACGTGTCTGTTATTCCGGGGCCACCTCAGTATGTTTCTTTATATACCCCTGAGAGTTTCCCACCTGCAGGAGTAGTTCTTGGAGTTCCCACTTTCCATTTCCTAAACGGGCTGAGACCAAGTTGTGCAGAAATATCCTCCGGATCCATGCTGGGATGTGTTACGCGCAGAGCTATCGTGTATCTTGCTGGATACATTAGTTCCCTTTTTACCTATTCCAGGGAAGAACAGTTTTGTATTTCCCGTGGTTAGATGCCCGTCCGTCATCACTGCCCATGATAGCATCACCTTAAAGCATAATACCTACTAAATATTTCGTTTTGCTACCAAGCCCTTTCTCTATCGCATGAATATCATGGGCGTCTAAGTCAGGAAAATCGTCAATGGGTTTAGTTTCAGACAAACAGTTCTTTGGCTTGGAAGACCAAACTCAACGCCGGCGGAATGTTGGAGCGGCGTAGGCTCCCCCCTGCTTCGTACGATTGCCCGCCGCATCGTACGCATAGGTCACCGCGCCGAGCATCGTTGCTCCCTGTCAGTAGGTCAGTGCCGTCAGCTCACTGGCGCTAGTGTAAGCATACTGGATCTGGGCGCCTGTCGGGAGCGTCATACTCATCCGCCGATCCGCGTCGTCATAGGCATAAGTCGCCGTGGCCGTGTCTTGCGTGATGATCGTGAGACGATTGGCATTGTCGTGGGTGTAGGTGACTGGCGGTTGGCCGACGCCGGTCATCGTCACGCGGCGTGAAGCCGTGTCGTAGGTGTAGTTCACCGTCCCCTGCGGCGTCACTTCTTGGGTCAACCGGTCGAGCTCGTCGTAGGCGTAGATCGCCGTCCCGAGATTGTCGGTCACCGTCGTCAGTGGGTTTTGCCCAGGACGTTTTCCCAGTATTGACGTACCACAGGGTCAACTTCTAGACCATGCTTAGCCAATTGTATTTGATCAGCTAGGAGAGATTGTGCCGCCGGATACCCAGCTTCGGCCGCCCGCCGAATCCAATAGGCTCCCGATACCGGATCTTTCTTCGCTCTATAGAGAAACTCCATTGCGGTGTCATACTCTGACTTGCCGGGCGTCAGACAACGACACTCTGCCCGACGGAACCAAATTGCCGCCTGGATATCATCCTTCCGAACACCCCATCCATTTGCGTATGCCATGCCTAGTAATTGCTGAGCCTCACTTACGCCAGACTCTGCAAGGGGCCCCAAAGTGGCAATTGCACGAGAGAAGTCTCCCGTCTTCAATGCGCTGAATCCTTGGCGCAAATGTTCAAGTTCTCGATATTGCCAGAGTCGAAACCCGCTCCACGTTATCAGTAGCAGCGAAACTACCAGGGCAACTACAAAACTTTTCTTTCGCTTCCTCAAGGAATCACCTCCAGCACATTCGATGGATCCCTCGATAATAAGTGTTTTAAGCCACCATATTGGCGAGTTGCCATAGGATCTGCCTTTTCTGCAGTACTACATCCCCTGAAAATATTCCGCTTGGGCCTACCTCCTGAGACTGCCCGCAATCAGCGATGCATCGAAGAATGTGTGAGCTAATAGAATAAGTGCATTTTGCTAGACCATACGGATCGCCACAACTAGTGGGATCTTGGCCTGCATATGCGTAAAGGTTGGTCTCACCTCCTCCAAACCCAATCGGATCCTCGCTGATGAACCGCTGTAGGCGCAGACGATAGTAGCGGGCACGGCAGTAGATAGCCCCGTGCCATCGGATTGAGTCTGGGTAGCGACACGGCCGTTGGCGTCGTAAGTATTGGTAACGTGCGTATTCCCGCGTGCGTCCTTCACTGTCAGGAGCTGGTGGGAGGCGTCGTAGGTATACTCCGTAAGGCCGCCTGCGGGATCGGTCACCTTCCACAGTCGTCCGCTCGCGTCGTAGGTGTAGGTGACGGTTCGGCCCTGGACGTCGGTCAATTGGCTCACGCGGTTCGACGCGTCATAACTCAGCGTCACATAGCGCCCGTTGGGGGACGTGATCCGTGTAAGATTGCCGGCCATGCCGCCGGCTTGTGCCCGCGTGTAGGTGGTGGTCTGACAGTGATAGAAGACTACTCATTTGCCCCAAAGTCGATCTAGCCCTAAGTCACTATGGATTCCCAGTGTCCGCCAGTCTTCCCCGAGTCCTCCGCATGCGCTGGCCACATCGTTAAGTGGATCCTTGTGTACGACAACGGCAGCCCAAGTTATTCTATCTGGGCTCGACGGCAGGAATGTCGCAAGCACCACTCTCAAAATCCACAGAACTATGGAAATATTCTCATCGGTATTCTGCCGATCATCAAGGGTAACCCGAATCAGCAACTGCGCCCCATCTTCCTGAAGCTCCCAGTATAATTTGCTCCAATACCCTCGGTTCATACGTTCAGACAAGTGAGCGATCTCTTCGGCTAATGCATTTGATATGAGCGGCCCCATCATTCAAAGTCCCTAGTGTTCACGGTCATGGCAAAGGCGCAGTAGGTATTGTCTGTTTCGCCAAATCAGCAATTATCTGTGGTGACGGCTTGCGGCGTGGTCGCTAGACGCGTGACGGTCAGGAGCTATCAGGAGCGCATCCCTACGACATCACGCATTCGCAACACCGTTTTGACTGCTTTCAACCTCCGCACAGATTAGATATGCGTTGAACAGAACAAACAAGATTGCGACGCAAAGCAGACCAGGGTATCCCAACGGGGTCCACATAAGAATGCCAAATATTAGCCTCCCAATCGGAGTGAGCTGAGCTAGCAATATGCCCACAAAAGGAATGCAGAGTCCGAAACCTAATACCCCATAGAGCAGGCCATGC
The DNA here is from genome assembly GCA_046351095.1 of Nitrospiraceae bacterium. GTDB lineage: Bacteria > Nitrospirota > Nitrospiria > Nitrospirales > Nitrospiraceae > BQWY01. Next base: position 472,965 of record JAXLZC010000001.1, on the reverse strand, counting down.
CCCATCAGCAACTGCGACAACTTTCTCCCTTCTCCCATTCTGACATACACCCATCGATAGAAAGCGGTCATAGTTACATCAAAAATTATTTTCCCAATATTAAAGCTGTCGGACAATGCCGTTGTACCTAACGAATTTCTATATTCTTCGGAAAGGAGTCGAATGACTGCATCAAAAGCGGCGAGCACTCCCAGACAGGCAAAACCGGTCCTGACAATTTTCCTATTTAAAAGTATCAAGTGACATCGCCTTTTTAGTAGAGACTTGGATTCGCATCAGGTAGGTTCGGGCCGAACCGATTGTATGGGTTCTCTGGATTTCTCATGCATCCGACGAAGCACGTCGCATGATCTGCGATATTGCCTGGAGTACTGATAGTATTTTCCAGACTGCACGCATTCGGATATGGCATCCTGGCCTTGTGCTTCTCCTGCAAACATTGACGCATGCATTCCGTAAAGCTTCCAATCTTGTCACTACCGCCTAACGGATCATCATCGACTGGAAATAACTGACATGGAATCGGCGCCACATTACATTCGTAAACCCCTCTATTAGCACTGCATACCTGCTGGTAGTAGTCACAGCTTTTTGTGCCATAGGCCCTATGGGATCTTTGAGAATAAGTGGTTTGTTATGGACATATGAATACAGATTGATCCCACCCCAAAACCCAATCGGATCCTCGCTGAAAAACCGCTGAAGGCGAGGATGGTAGTAGCGTGCCCGGTAGTAGTAGAGCCCGGTTCCGTCATCTTCTCGGCCCGTGTATTTAAACGCATTTTGACTCGCCTGCCCCGTGCGACTCACCGAGCCGTACGGCTCATACGTATATTCCGTCTACACGACACCCGCACTATCCGCCAAGGCAATGGTCATCCCCAGGGTATTGGTGAGAAAACCCCGCGCGCCGACACTGTCCGTGCGCGTCAGCAGTTCGTCGAACCCTAAGCCCGTGAGCAGATTGGCGGTGATCCCGCCGTGCCGTTCTGCTCCTGCACGACCTTTAGGCCGTCCTGAGATATTGCGTTGTGAAGCTATTCGGAAGCATTTCAGCAGGTACGGCAATCCCACGTGACTTACCGCCGATACAAGATATCCGCGAGCTGCGTATGACAGGACGCGAGCTCTACAACGGTATACGCATAGTGATACATGGACGCGAGCAGGGGGAGGAAACTCAGTGCCATGACAAAAACATGGTGCCAAACCCTCGCCTTCTCAAAGACAGGTAGATCCTCACGGTGTACGTCCTCTCGCCAGCGGAAGGCGAATGGACGCTGACTCAGCCGTAGTACGCCAGGCGCGTACTTGGCAGCCACTGAGGCTGGCACTCTCGCTCGAATGCTCAGAACGCCTACACCAGCCAACGCAAGGAGGTACACCACAAGCGATAGATCGGCTAGGCGGAAGAGCATGTCTGAGCTAGGCATAGCGACTCCATTACCGAGAAATGCGCCGACTCCATACACCGCAACTAGTCACGACTACCCCACAAAAACAACCTTCTCCGCCACTCGCCCCTCTGTATCCATATAGTAGTACCCCCAGACGGACACTCGCCCATAGATCATGATTGTCCCTGCCCAGTGTTTTCTGCGTATATGTACAATCTCCGGCGGATACCCGTCGCGTGGTTTGTCGTCGATGCGAAACTTCAGCACTGGCGTATGGTCTGCATCCTGGGAGTATTCGTACACACCGTCGAGGCGATTAAAGACTACTTTCCCTTTGGGTGGGCCAAGCTGTCGAATGAGACTCTCTTCCGTCAGGCCGATGGCAATCGCGTCATATTCTTTTCGCGCTGCGAGTTCCGCGGAGGAATAGATGATGTCATCACAGGCACTCAGGAAGAGAAGCAGGGCGCAGGCTCCCCAGCATGCGGCCGCATCGTTGTGCCTGCCTTCACGGTGGGCATGTGGCATTGGGCATGCGTCTCCCTAAACCGTTCTGGTCGGTCTGATACTGCAGCCTAGACGTATTGAAGAGTTCGTCGTGAGGCCAACCGTATCTCCGCCTCCTGCCGTGTCACTCCCGCATCAGGTGGCGAGGCGCATCGCGGCGTCATCACTTGCGTACTGTCGGCATACGTCACCGTCGTGGGACAATTAGAGCAAGCACCCTCCAAACTTGACCTGAAGCCACTTACACAGATTGCCCTTGAGAAACCCGCTATTGAAGGCCACCGGAATCGCCCCAACCGCCCCCCTGGCACCATACTTCTCAAAATAGACTGCCTCAATCCTGGCACCCTGCGAATCCATAAATGTGATGCCCCAACGCAGATCGGCAGGCTCGCTGATTGCCACCACTTCCGTAGCCGTCAATGCGGCGACAAGATCGTTTCTATGCACGCTCTCTCGAATGTCGCGAATAACGAGTTTGTACGAACATTGTTGCTCTACCATTTCCGGGCTAAGCCGAGTTCGAGTCAGGACATGAGATGGGATATGAAAAATTTCTACATTCTCAACCGCATGAGCGATGAGTTGTTTTTCAAGCCGCGCGATTCGTGATTGGATAGACGCGAGGTCACTCATTGAGGATCACCCATTGGGTTGAGCGACGCCGGCACCGTATGTCCCGCGAGATATGGGCGTCGGCGTTCGACGGACTGACTCGAGTTGCTCGTGGACAAATGTTTTGTCGCGCGATGCCACCTGAGCGCATCTGACCTCAGGTCATCGACCTCTTTTTCAGGATGTCCTGCCTTGATCAGAACATCCATGCCACAAGCCTATCCGGGTTGCATCGCGCCAACCACTCAGGTCGACGGTCCCCTGCCCGTACTCTAGACTGGCTTCCTCTGTGGGAGCTGCATCGGAGACGCAGCTCCCAGAGGGTACTAGCAGGAACCACGATCTAACTCAGGTCGAGCCCGTCTAAAAACTTCTGCAATTGCCGGCGCTGGTCCTCTTCGGACTTCCGTGTGTCGGCCAGCGATTTGCGCAGCCGCTCGACCTCGGTTTCCTGAGCATCGAGTTTTTTCACGTAGCGTCCGTACAACTCGGATCGCTGATCGAGCTGCCGCATGTTTTCGCGTAGGCGATGTTGCTCTTGCTCGATGTCTTTCAAGGACTGCTCGATGGCCGAGCGCTGCTGTTTGGCATCCATCACTTTCTGCCGGAAGCCGGCCGCCTGCTGCAGAGCGTCCTTCACCTTCGCCGACAATTGCGGCGCTTGGAGATAGGTCACCAGATATTCCGGTCCGACATCGCTCAGCATGACCGACTCCTGCACCGGGCGCTGTTCCGTCACGGTCAACGTGGCGCTCTCGCCCGCCGCGACCTTGACGGGCAAGCGGTACAGATCCCGCGCGCGTTCGTGACCGGGATGCGCCTCCACCAACGACCAGTCAGGCCGCGCCGGATGTTCGATCAGCAGATTCACTGGGCGACGGTCGTTGTTCTTCACGACGTATGTCACCTGCTCAATCCATTTTCTGGTGACCAGCATCGTGCCTTTTTTCAGGGCGACGGACTGGATCTCCTGACGGCCGATCCCAGGACGGCTTTCGACTTCGGTCTTGAGGTCGAGCGCAAACGTGATCAACCGATCTTGTTTGGGTGCGAGGTCGAGCAGCCGCGCATCACCCGCGTAGCTGCCGCCGTTAAACACGGTGATCGGCCCCTGCATCAGGTGCAAGTCGGACGTGTTCCGCAGCCGCACGCCCGACATCGGATGTTTCGGATGCGTGCGCGCGTTGAAAATCGACAACGTCTCGCCGCCGACCGCCGCATTGAGGATCGGCACCATCGCCGCCTGATGGCGCGCGATCGTCACCGGCTCGGCGATCTCGTACTGAAATACCCCACCGACCTCCTGCCCTTGCGCGACGGGCGCGGCAATCTGCTCCGGATTCAGCTTGGCGGCATACTCCATCATCGGTGCGGCGCTCATCGGCGCCATATCCTGAGACTCGGCCTCGCCGGAATCCGCCGCCGCCTTGCTGCGACTCAGCGACATTCTCCGCTCGGACAGGCGATCGGCCAACCCCGCTCCGGCGGCCGACCCAAGCGCTGCGGGACGACTCGGTTCCAATGCGTTGTCGTGTACCTGCGGTCGAATGGACGCGTAGAGCTCAGGCTGGACCAGCGGCCGAACACCGTACAGCGGCTCGGATAGATGCATCGTGAACGACACGGGGCGTCCGGAGAGCAACGACAGCCGCACGTTCGTCCAATCCTGATCGGTTGGATTGTCGACCAACGCCCAGCCTTGCAACCACGGCGCTTTGTCGCCATCGAGCACGAGCCGATAGGTGGTTTTCCAGAGCGGTGTTTCCAGTAAGTAGGCGAGCCGTACGAGACGCGCGTTTGTGCCGTCGAAGCGCACGGTGACCGGCGCCTTTTGTGTGTCGTGCCGCGTCGCGAGGAGTGCCAAGGCTTGCTGCACTTCCTGCGACAACCGTTGATTCAGCAGCGACAGATGCTGGATCTGCGGAATCGGCACGGAACGAAAGCCTTGATCGGTGACGAGCGTGACGTAGTCGACCGGCACGACAACATCTTTCCCACCAGCTTCTTGCCGCGTTTCGACACCGACGACGACGCCCTCGATGTCCTGCGGTGCCGCCAGACGGATCCGCTCACCGCGGAGCTGTCCGAGCAACTCCGTCAGGCTCTGGTTTTCCGTCAGGTTCAACCCGAAGCCGCCGAGCGCCTTGGCCAAAGGATCGCGCGAAGCATATTCCACGATGGGCGCACGTGTCCCCTGCGGGTCCTGGACGACGAGGCTCTTGAGCAGGTCGTCCAATTGCGTGGGTGTGGCGGGAATCGTCACACGACGTGTACCGTTCACCGTGCCGCTACGCTCAAAATATCCGACACCGCTCGTGTACAGCTTTACGACGCTCAAGGGCAGCGACGCTTCGTCCTCCGCCGAGTTCGCCGTCGTGCCACGACGATCCTGCGCCGCACCGGACGACTCCGTATTGGCCGCCTCGGCGGCCCCGCCGCCGAGCAGCAACGCGAGCGCCGCCAACCCCATGCCCTGCTGAATCCACCGCTGCCGTCTTGTCCGCTTGCTCATCGACTCCTCCTCTCGATCGCCGATACGTGGTGACACCTGAGCCCTTCCCGGCTCGCCCGATCCGGACGCCGGGTACTCAGGAGATGTCGCGTACCGACGTTTCCTTTCACGTTTCGAAAAAAGACCGATGAATCCAGGTGTTACCCGACATGCACACGCGCAACTCTTGTGCAGAGGCGCGAAGGCCCAGGAGAGGGACGACCAGATCAGGAGACAAATTCGAAAGGACAATCGGCTGCCGACGAGCGATCAGCCATTGGATGACGGTCGGGTGACCGTCGAATCCACAGCGGCCATCACGCCACCGCGAAACGCGCCCTGTTCAAGGGTGTAGAGGCCAGCGATCGTGGTCCCGGCTGGAGACGCGACACGATCCTTCAACGCTGCGGGATGCTCGCCGGTTGTGCGCACCATCGTCGCGGCGCCGTGCACCGTTTGTTGCGACAAGGTTTGGGCGAGGGTGTCCGGCAAGCCGACCGCCTGTCCACCTGCCGCAAGTGCATCGATGAGTTGGCGCATGGCCTCCGTGGACCGTGTCAGCACCCGTTCGATCACGGCATATTGTCGCGAGTCGACGACGACCACGTCGCCGAGGATCTCGAAGAGCGTGCGGACGCGGGCGAGTGCGTCGGCGGACAGCGAGGCGTCCGACGCCACCGCAGTGAAGGCCGTACGCGAGTGAAACGCGCCGTTGCTGATGACACGAATAGGAGGAGCGATGGGAGTGGAAGTCGGCGTCGAGACGGTCGTCGTTGACGAAACAGGCGCAGCCGTTTCGTCGCTTCGAACGATCCGCAGCGCGACACAGAGTGCATCGGGACGCTGCGCCGACAACGTGCTGAGGTTGAGATCGTGCGTCGTCCCATCACCCACACACACCACTATCGTCTTCGCCGGGAGATCTCGCAAGGCGGACGCCACCGACGTATGCGTGAGCACGGTCATGCGTCCATGCACGGGACTGGCCGCGATGGCCGTCGCCATGTCGACAGTAACGGAACTGGGACCGAGTAGGAGAACGGTGTTTGTCGAGGTGTGGGGATCCTGGGGCGACATGCTCGGCGATTATACTGAGGCCATCCCCGCCCGGCAATGAAGAACATACTTCGACACAGTGTGATGGGATGGCACGGTCTTGTCGCTTGCGGGCGTCGTTCGACGGACGGTAGAGTGCGGCGTGAGGAACCGGATGGCTTCGATCAAATCAATTAAGCGGTGGGGCTGCCCACTGCTGCACGTCTGCACGATCGGCCTGACGTTCTGCGCTGCTGGCGTCTCTGCGCAGGTCGTGGGTGACGAGGCCGAAATGGATCGGCTGCAGGCGCGCGCAGACGAATTGATCGCGAACAGCGACCCGGAAGGTGCGGCGATGTCGATGGGGCGCGCGGCATTGATGGCGGCGCAATTGGCGAAGCGGCAGGGCGAGGCGCCGGCCGGGCGACTGTATCGTGGCGCGGAAACACTGTACCGCGCCGAGGAATATGGCTACCGGGCGCTCGCGTTGTTTCAGCGAGCCGGTGGCCAGGCACCGGCATCGACGGGCGTCTGCCATACGGCGGAGTCGGCCCGCGCCGGCATTCAGCAGGCGCAGGCCACACTCACATTCGACGATCAGACGACTCAGCAGCTCTCACCGAAAGAACGTACCCGCCTGACGACGCTTCGCGCGACGGCGGACGACTGGACCACGGTCGTCGCCTCGATGCAGAGCGACTTTCAATGCCCGTAACTCACACGCACGTGCTGAGTGCTGAGAGCTCAGTGCTGAGTGGTGCATGGTGCAATTCACCATTAAACATTCATCATTCAACATTATTCTCTATTGGTCGTCTTCCGGATTGATCTGTTTGATGCCGTACGGGCGACAGGCATCCAACAACTCCTTGTCCGAACTCACCATCGTCAGCCGAAGCGGCTTGAGTTCCACCGCCAGCGCCAAGTGCACGAGTTGCGCGCCGCGTAGATTCGGATGGTGCATAGATAGTTCTTTGACCGACATATACGTATCGTGCGTCGGCGAGACGAAATGGAAGAGACCCTGCGAGGCCTCCAGCTCGAAGCGATAGACGACGGAGTACCAGTCGTCGCGCGTCAGCAATTCCTTCTTCGCTTGGTTGGCCAACACACCGTAAAACTCCGCAAGGCCCGGCGCGGGCACCAAGGCGATCTTCCCGCGCTTCACGAGCAACTTGTTCACGAGTCTCGTGCCGCGCTCGCGGCTGTACCGCTTAATCAACGCCGTCGAATCCATGTAGAAATAAGGCATGGCTACTTTCTCCCTGCGACGATGACCGGCCCGAGTTCATCCGGCAGTTTGCTGAGCCGATCCTGCAATTCCTCCAAGGGGACTTCTTCGTAGCCCTGGGACTTCAGCAACGTGAGCAACGTGCCCGCGCGCATCAACTGCGTGTCCTCGGTGATGCGGCCGCGCAAGCCTGCCTTCGCCACACGACTCGGTCCGCGACGTCGTGTCGCGGTGATGACTCCCGGTCGTGGATCGCGTACGCTGCCATGCCCGGATGACCGGGCGCCTTCTCCCGACTTCGCCATAACTCCTCCTGTGGTCTGTGCGCTGCGCACCTGCGTGAACGCTCAGCCGTCGTGGTGCTCGGCCGTCCTGTAGGTCCTGTTGCCGAATCCCTATCGAATCTCGGTCGAATCTCTTGTGAACGTTCAGCGACTTGCTGGAACGGATGACGCGGCAGGCGCGTCCTGCGGACAGGCGCCGGATGCACGCTCGGTCGATCCTGCCGGATGTTCCGATCCGGCTTCGCCGGCCCGCTGTCCCTGCTCTGTGTGCTCCACCCCGTAAATCGCCGTCGCCAATTCCGTCGCGATCGTCGTACGCGCCGCGTCCTGCATTGCGCGGACGGCTTTCGCCGCCGCTTCCACCGGCGTCAACTGTGCGACCTTGTCGCCGTGCGAAACTGCAGCAACCTGTTGCCCTGTTCCTGGGTCCAACACGACCAACTCGCTGCACCAACGGGCGTACCGAAAACTCGGATCGCGCACCTCGATCGGCCAGACCAAGGCGCGCCCGGTCACAACGAGCCCTGCCTCATGAGCGGCCTGCGCCGCCGACTTCTCTCCAGTTGCGCCGGTACGGACACCGCGACCGACCACGGTCAACCGCTGCTGCACCAAGCCCTGCGTCAACGCCTGCATCAGCGGCTCCGCCTGGTCGCCGACGATGCGCAATGTAAGTGGCACGGCATCGGCTGCTCGATCCAACTCCGTCGCAAGGTCGCCGATACGATACGCAGACGCGATGCCCTGGCCGTCCACACGAAAGACGCGCACATCGGCATTGCCCACCTCGCGCAACATCAACGTGTCGACTGCGTGTCGAAGGGCGCGGAGCCGTTCGAGCGGCGCGGTAGCACTCCGCGCGCGTGTCACCTGTTCGGCGACCTCCCGATCCAACTCCTGCACCTGCGCCGCCGCGGCCACTTCGCCGGGTCCCCGTGCGACCCCGGCCAACACCGAATACCGTCGCGCGTCAGGGTTGTACCACTTGTCGAGCACCGCCACGTTCGTCATGGCTTTGCGCGTGGTGACACTCGTCACATGATCCAACGTCAGCCGACGTTCGTCGCGCGCATGACCGCTCCCATCGACCAATGTGTACACTTCCCAGTCGCGCGCTTCCGACCGAATCTCGCTATGAAACACCTGGGCGACGGCACCGTACGCGCGCTCCGTGGCGACGGCCAGCGACTCGCCCTCGCCCACGCCGGTAATAAATCGTTCGTGAGGAAACGCCGGACTCGATCCGACGATCCAGGCCGGTGGCTCGTGTCGACTGCCGCTGGCACACCCGACGCACCACAAGGCGATCAGCACACAGGCGCTCGAGACCATCGGCAGGCGGAACACTCGATGCCATCGGCGCGTTGAACCGGTCTGTTGTGTCGTCCGGCGCATCCTTACTGCAACACACGTTGGAACAGGACACGTGTCTCGCCGGCACGCAACGACAACGACGGACCGCTTGGTCCGCCGACCTGTCGAAACGCGCCGTAGGCGCCGTTCGGTTGGATCTGCGCCTGGTACTCGCCGGGCGGCACCCACAAGCGTGCAACGTGAATCGTATCGGGCAACGTACGCCACGAGCGTTTGTCCGCTTCTTCCGTCGCAGCGGCCGCAGTCTTCAACAAGGCGCCCGCAGCAAACGCCACCCAGGCCAAATCGTCCTGCTGCCGATCGCGCTGACGATTGCCGTCGCCGCGACGGGCCTGATGGAGGAGCGTCTGTTCGACGGCTTCGGCAATGCCGAATTTGATGGCGGCGCGGGCCGACGCACGAATCGTCAATCCCGTCATCCGTTCGCGTAGGGCCTTGTCCGCCATACCCGTGATGTTCTGCATCGGTTCGGTGCGTGTGTCGTGCCGACCGGAGGGGCCGCTTAGCACGACCTGCGAAGACGAGACGGTGCTGCGTTGCGCGATGAGGTGCGGTCGCGCGATGCGGACGACACGTCCGTTGAGTCCGTACAGCAGACTGTCGGCGGCGCGTGTCTGCTGCCGCCCGCCGCCGTATCCACGACTCATCACGACCAAGCGGGCCGCGTCGAGGCTCAGCGGCACGTCGAAAAATTCGTCGGTCCGGGCCGGAGCTCGGCCATTATAGCTAATGACGATCACTTGCGCGAGGTCGGATTGTTCGCGCACCGGTTTCCAGCCGACGTCGGGATAGAGCCGTCGATACTCATCCAGTTCGCTCGTCAAGCCTAACGCCTCGGCCGTCCGTAACAGATCACGCCGCACCCCGAACGGCACGCCGATCCCGGTATAGGCGCGACTGGCCGCATACGCATCCGCGGCGCGCCGATAGGCGACGAGCGCGTTGTTCAGGTCTCCGGCCGTTTCGTACAGCAGGCCGGTGAAGTATCGCGCGAAGCCATCATCGCGGTAACTGCTCTCTCCGCCGGACGTCCGGTCCGCAATGACATTCAAGCGATGGTCGACACGGCGCGCCTCCACCAACGCCTCGGACCACTTCTGCTGCAGCGCGTAGTTCAACGCCTTGGCCACGTTGAGCATGACCTGCTCGTAGGCGTCGCCTTCGAAGGGTAATTCCCTATCGTTCAGGAGGAAGGAGAGGGCTTCGTTGCGGAGCTTGCGTGTGAAAAGGCGGTCGATTTCGTCTTCGGCGTCGCTGAACGCCTCGTTGCTGGCGTCGTACTGGCCAAGCAATTGGAGCGTCGCACCGCGGTCCATGCCGTACAACACGCGATTTTTGGCGCCGTAGTCTTCTTGTGTCTTGGCCACGAGCGCGTCGGCCTGATCGAAACGCCCGGCGAATAATTGTTGATCGAGCTTGAGGTAATACTCGGGGCCGAATCCGCTGCAGCCGAGTTGTGCGAGGAGCACGGCACCGCCCGCGAGCGAGATCACGACACGAAGAAGGCTGAAACGCCGAAGGAGGAACGCACCCAGGATGGCGAGGGAAGCCACGGAGCAAAGGTGACGACGTCGAGGACGACGCGGCGAAGCGACCGTTAGAACATCGATCGTTTACGTTCGATGACTTTTTTGATCTTCTTCTGGCCGATCCAGGATTTTTCGTTGCTTTCGAGGTCGATCAATTCCAAATCGACCTGATAGTAGGTCGCGCGTGTTTTGTCCTGCTCGTCAAGAATCGTAGAGATGTAGCCCTTCATCATATAGTCGGCGCCGGTTTCGCGGCCGGGTCCCTTCTGCGTCGATTCGCGGGCGTGGATCGCCATGTCGCGGCGTTCCTCGCGGACTTCATCGCGTTCGCCCTTCGCCGCCACGAACTTCACCTGGCCCGAATTGACCAACTCGCGCGAGAGGTCGTTCACGAAGGTCTGAATGTCGATATGTTCGTGCGACTTGTTCACGACCGTGCCGACGATCACGACGGGTTGGCGACCTTTGCTCTTGTTGTAATTCGTCAGCCAGGCGCTGCCGAGCGAGGTCTTCACCATTTCCTCGGCGACGAGGCGGCTGTCGGTGTCGTTCCAGCGTCCGCTCAGGTCGGTCACCGTTTCGCTGTCGACGCGCGTGACTTTGGTTTCGTGCCCGCACCCGGCGAGGGTCAGGGCCGCCACGACGCAGCAGGCAGCGGCGACAGAACGAAGCGGGAGAGACATAGTCATGGGGAGGAACGGCCTCGGCATGGCAGGCATCGGTTATTGCACGCCCCGCTTCTCTTCTTCTTTTTCGAGGCGCTCGAACAGTTTGTCGGCGTTCTTGCGGACGAAGTCGCGCACTTCACTGTTCAACTCGCGCGCCTTCATCATATTCTCTTTCATTTCATCGAGACTGAGTTTCGTCAGGACGTAGTAGGTGTTGGCCTTTTCATCCTTGTATCGGTCGATCGACTTGACGCCGCTTAATGTTGTTGTAGTGATCGTCTTGATCGCCCGCTCGACATTCTGCTCTTCGCTGTTACGAGAGAAATCGCCCGCCGTGGTGGAGGCGGCGTAGTCGCGCATCAGGTAACCGGTGTAGGTCTCGAACGTCTTGGCGATTTCGGCGCGCGCGCGGTTTTCCGCCGTGTCCCACGCCAACGGTTCGTTCCGGACGCCGCTCACGGAGCCGACGCCGTAAAAGTTTTTATCGTCGTAGGCGCCGGAGCCCTTCTTGACCCACTTGGGCGCGCCGCCGCAGGCCGCCATCGTCGCCAGACACAACACCAACGCCACGCTGCTGGTCCATCGAAGGGCTCGCGTCGTCTGTGGTACCATCGGCTCCTCCTCGCGCCGCGCCTGCGCACGGCATATCCGTATAAGCACTAGTAGGCTGTCGGATGCTAACATGCGTTCCGGGGGGAGTCAAACCGACGCGGGATTTCTGCGACGCCTGATGCGGGGCCGATCGCCGCCGGTTGCGACCACGTGAACATCGACTGAAAGGATTCGTCATGGCCGACGTAAAAATCGACTCCGGCATCATTCGTATTGCCGAACTCGACGTGCAAGATCCCAAAGCCGCTGCGGTGCTCAGCGAGTATCCTGAAGCGCGTTGGCCCGAGATCACCAGGCGCGCGCTCAAAATCGGATTGGGGTATCTAAAGGGCGGCGCGGATTCCTAACGAGGATCGCGAACAGTGAAGACGAGAGACGACGGCTTCGTATGCAGGCGGACCTACTGCGGCGGCGGATGTTTTCTGAAAAAGAGGCTGGCGCGGCTGTCGGTTCCGCCGAGTTCTTGATACCGCTTGTACTGCTCTGCCGCCTTGCCTAGGTCGTTCAGGCGATCTTCGTACAACTCCGCGAGCGACAGCACAACATCCGCATACTCCGGATTGACGGCAAGCGCCTTGCGGAACGCCTGCTCGGCCTCGGCGTAACGCTGTTGTTGTTCCTGCACGAGCCCCAACGTATAAAAGGAGTCCGGATTCTGCGGCGCATGGGTCACGGCAAGCTGCGCGGCCGCCAAGGCTTCGGGCAAATTCGGCTTCACCGCAAAGTAGATGTAACTCTTCAAGACGTAGGCGTCGCCGTACGTCGGCTGGAGCGCCAGCGCCTTGTTCAGTAACGAGACCGCTTCCTCCGGCGAACCCTGTGCCTGCAGCACGCCGAAGGCTTCATCGTAATAGGCCTTGGCCTGCTGACTCTGCGTATCGACCTTCGCTCCGGCCGAGTCCGCAACAAAATCTTTCAACGCGCCTTCGATCAAAATCGTATCGCCATCGCCGTCGAGCCGCGCGAACTGCGGATGCTGCGTGCCGGCAGTCGCCTTCTGTACGGCCTGCGTAACGAAGTCGGCCAACTCGGTCGCCATCAACCAGCCGTTTTTATTGCGGTCCGCCGCGCCGCGAATACCTTCGGCGACTGCGCCGACGAACGGGCTCACACCTTCCGGCCAGGTCAGCGTTTCGCCGTAGGTCCCGGCGGTCAACACTTGCAGTGCGCGTTTGTCGGTTTCCTGCTCGGGCGACGTGCGCCCTTCGAGCGACAGTTGTTGAGACGGTGTCACTTCCCAGCCGCTGACCGGCGCGTCAAGCAACACCAACATATGTTTCGCCATCACGCGATGGCCGACGTCTTTGATCTGATCCAACGTCACGGCTTTGGACACGCCGGCGATCTGCGCGTCCCACGGCACGAGATACCCGAGCGGCTTGCCGTGTAAATCCGTGGTCTGCCCGGCATGGCCGACGAAGTACAACACGAGGCGGTCGTTCCGTCCAAGCTTCCGTGGCAGGACATCGTTGATGATGTGCTGCATCTGCTTCGACGACGCTTCTTTATTGTAAAACTCCACGACTTCTTCGAACCCGAGCGCGCGCAACGCCTCCGCCATTCGTTTGCCGTTCGCGACGGCACCGGGCAATTTCGGCGCGACCACGTAGTCTTCGATCCCGATGATGACGGCCCAGGATTTATAGTAGAGGCCTTCGGGTTTGCCCAGTTGGGCCGAGGCGGGCGTCACGGCAGAGGAGACCACCGCCATGCACAGAAGGGCGACGAGTACCGACAAAAGGTGCGATGGGGCTGGGGAATGGGACCGGCGCAACATCGCGTCACCCTACTCTTGCGTTCGTTCGACTGTCAAGAAACCGGCGTGCCTTCTGGGGTTGCGCCGCTTTGGGCGGATGCGCATAATGCCGCGAAGCCGCTGAGACGCTGCGCGCCCCGCGCGCCACGACCGTCACTCGTTCGATAGACGAAGGAGCCGCCCCATGGCCGATGACGCACTCGATTCGCTCCTCAAAGAAACCCGTGTGCACCACCCCTCCGAGGCCACCAAGGCCGCCGCGCACATCCCCGATTACGACAAGGCGTACCGCGAGTCCATCGCGGACTCGGAAGGGTTTTGGGATCGCGCTGCGAAAGAACTCGACTGGTTTACTCCCTGGTCGCGTGTGCTGGAGTGGAACTATCCTTGGGCGAAGTGGTTCGTGGGCGCCACCTGCAATATTTCGTACAACTGCCTCGACCGCCATGTGAAGTCCTGGCGCCGGAACAAGGTCGCGCTGATCTGGGTGGGCGAACAGGGCGAAGAGCGGATCTTTACCTACGCCGAACTCTATCGGCAGGTCTGTCAATGTGCGAACGCGCTGGCGGCGTTGGGACTGCGCCAAGGCGACCGTGTCACGATTTATCTCCCGAAAATTCCCGAGCAGATGGTCGCGATGTTGGCCTGTGCGCGTCTCGGCTTGATCCATAGCGTCGTCTACAGCGGCTTCAGCGCACCGGCCTTGGAGAGCCGTATCCGAGACGCGGAGTCGCGTCTCGTCATCACCGCCGATGTGGGTTACGACCGCAGCAAGGTGATCGCGTTGAAACCCGTCGTCGATCAGGCGGTGGCGAATTGCCCGACGGTCGAACATGTCGTTGTGGTGCGCCGCCAATCGCCGCCCGCGCCGCTGACGAACGCAAAGGAACTCGATTGGCACGAGTGGATGAAGGATCGGAAAGCGACCTGCGAGCCGGTGCAACTCGACGCCGAAGCGCCGCTATACATCCTCTATACGTCCGGCACAACCGGGAAGCCGAAAGGCGTCGTCCACGCACACGGCGGCTACATGGTCGGGACGTACCTGACGACGAAATACGTCTTCAACCTGAACGACGACGACGTGTACTTCTGCGTCGCCGACCCCGGCTGGGTGACGGGCCACAGCTACATCGTCTACGGCCCGCTCTTGAACGGCGCGACCATCCTCACGGCGGAAGGCAAACCGGACTATCCGAATCCCGGACGCTGGTGGAGCCTGATCGAACGATACGGCGTCACCGTGTTTTATACGACGCCGACGGCGATCCGCCTGCTCATGCGGTACGGCGAAGATTGGCCGGCGAAGTACGACCTGTCGGGCCTCCGTGTTTTGGGTAGCGTCGGCGAACCAATCAACCCGGAAGCCTGGGAATGGTTCCACCGTGTCACCGGCGGAACAAAACCCATCATGGACACCTGGTGGCAAACGGAAACCGGCATGATCCTCGTGACGCCTCTGCCGTCCGTGCCGCTGAAGCCCGGATCCGCCACGCGCGGATTTTTAGGCGTCGAAGCCGACGTGGTAGACCGCGAAGGTAACAGCCTCCCCGCGAATGCCGGCGGATTTGCCGTGATCAAAAAACCCTGGCCGGCGATGATGCGCACCATCTACAAGGATCCGGACCGGTACAAGGTCTACTGGAATACGATCCCGAACTGCTACACGGCGGGCGACGTGTGCCGGAAAGACGCCGACGGGTATCTGTGGTTTATGGGGCGCGCGGACGATGTCATCAAGGTGGCCGGCAACCGGATCGGTACGGCCGAGGTCGAAAGCGCGCTCGTCAGTCATCCGGCGGTGGCGGAAGCGGCGGTGATCGGCAAGCCGCACGGCACAGTGGGAGAATCCATTAAGGCTTTCGTGATTCTCAAGCAGGGCCAGGCGCAAGGCGCCGAGCTAATTCAGTCGCTGAAGCAGCACGTGCAGACGGAGTTGGGGAAGATCGCGGTGCCGGCCGAAATCGATATCGTGCCGTCTCTGCCGAAAACGCGCAGCGGCAAAATCATGCGGCGTGTGTTGAAGGCGAAGGAACTCGGTCAGGACGTAGGCGATATTTCGACGTTGGAAGACTGACGAGAGACGGTGTGAGATTGTCGCCTCGGCCGCGTTCGCGACCGTGGCGACGACACACACTATACGGCGGACGAGTTCGGCGAGCCGAGCAATTCGTTCTCGCGAATCGCGAGAAACGACGTCTGGTCGGCCAACGGGTACAGTTCCTTATTCTCGCGCTCGATGCGGGCACCCAGAGCTGCGATCAAGCCTTTGGTCTCAGGCAAAAAGCCGTCCGGCGACGCCGCCATCGCATCGTCTGTCCACTTGTCGGCGTAGGTCTTCACCACCGCGCCGATCCCGCCCATTTCTTCCTGGAACCGTTTGGCGATGTCGCGCGTGTGCTGCTCGGTCGCGCGCTGCATATACGGGTAGAGCCCCTGATCTTCCATCACCAAGTGGGTCGAGAGGCAGGCCATCAGGCCGACAAGCTGCAAGCGCGTGTCAAACGCGTAGCTCGACCGCGAACCATCCGGCATACTCGCCAATTGTTCGGCCATCTGCAGCAAGGTCGTCGCCTTTTCCAATAACCGACCGTGCTGGCTCCGAAAGTCCGCAGTATAATTTCCCATCCTGCCCTCCTGTTCGGCTTGTGCCAGTTGCCCCGTCGCCCGTTCCCATCACCGGCCAGATGCGCACGTTCTTGCACTGGGCACCGCAAAAGCCGTCGCCTGCTCCGCATCAGACTGCGAGAAGGCGCACTGTGGGGAACCACACACACGTATCCCCGCCTCTCCTTATCGGCGGGAACAGACTGTACCTTGAGGGGCGTGAAAACAATTAGAGCAGGCCGCGACGCTGGAGATAGTCGCGGTCGATAGCGGGCGGCGTTTTGGGGGCCGCCGTGCCTCGGTCTTGGAGCAGGCGTTCGACGTACTTGCCGATCAGGTCGCTTTCTAGGTTGACCCGATCCCCGACCTGTTTAAGACCGAGCGTCGTGACCTTCGCCGTGTGGGGAATGATGGCGACGGCAAATCCGTGCGCCGTCACCTGATTGATGGTCAGACTGATACCGTCAACGGTCACCGACCCTTTGACGATGCAATACCGCAACACGTCGCTCGGCGCTTCGATCACGATCACGATGGCGTTGCCGTCCGGCTGCCGATTCCGAATCGTCCCGACCCCATCCACATGGCCGGACACGAGATGGCCGCCGAGCCGCTGATTCATCGTCATCGCCCGTTCGAGGTTCACCGGCGCCCCCGGCGCAAGCTGTCCCAAGGTCGTGACGGCCAAGGTCTCCGGCGAGACATCCAACACAAAGTCCCGGTCGCCCCGACCCACAACCGTGAGGCAGGTCCCGTTCACGCTGATGCTGTCGCCGATCTTCAGATCGCTCAGCACCGTATCGGCCATGACGGTCATCCGTGAGCCGGCCAGCGTCCGCTCCAGCGTCGTGATCGCGCCCATCTCTTCGACGATACCCGTAAACATGCGCGCTACTCGTCCTTCTTCATGACGCGTTTCAGCACATGCACAAACATCACGATGATCAGGACCAAAAAAAAGGCGACCAGTATTCCGACGATCAGATTCGATGTTCTATCCATGCCGCCCTTTCGTCATGCACCACTTGTCATCACGGCGCAGCGTACCATACCGCGCCCTAGACTGTCCGCCCGACCTGTGCCGTGGCCCGCATCGTCAACCAGAAGATCACAACCGCGAGCACCTGCAGCGCCGCGATGATCAAAAACGCCTGTTGGTAATTCAAGGTTCCGATCAACAGACCGGCCAGCAGCGGCCCGGACGCATGGCCGATATCGCCGATCGTCCCCTGCATACCCATCCCCGCCCCGAGCGTTTTGAATTCCGACGAGTCCGCGATGAAGGCCGACGTGGACGACGTAACCACCGCTTCGCCATAGCCGAACCCCGAGGCCAACAACAAGAGTCCGGCGAACCAGGTCACATGCGGAATGACGACGAACGTGCTCGCGCAAATCAGCAAGCCGGTCAAGATCAGCGGAATACGCCCGATCCGATCCGACGCGCGCCCCATAATCGGTTTGGCGACGAACGAGGTGATGGCCTGGACGCTGAACAACAAGCCCGTTTGCCAGGGCGTCAAGCCGATCGATGCGCCGTAGAGCGGAAGGAATGCCATCAGTGCGCCGTTCGCAACCATCTTCGCTGCGTCCGTCCCGCTGGTGGCGAGCACACGACGATTCCTCGCGACAATCGTAAAGCCTTTCCACATTTCGGTCAGCACGGTGCGTAAGCCCTTCTCGGCCACACGCGGCGGTGGCTCATCGATCCGTAAACTGTAGAACAGCAGGACGGCGACAAGCCCAACGGCTCCGGCGGTGAGAAACGCGGTATTGAAGCCGGCCGCCACCACCAACCATCCGCCGATGAACGGACCCAATAGCGACCCCGATTGTGTGCAGGCCGTGTAGGTCCCCAGCGCGGCGCCGCGCCGCTGCCGGTACAACTGCGCAACCGTGGCGAGCGCACTCGGCGCAAACAGCGCCGTGGCCAAGCCGTGCATAAACCGCAAAGCCGTCAAGGTCTGGGTATCGTGGACGAAGGGATACAAAAACGGCGGCAGCCCGAAGGCCAACACACCGATACGTAATAACATCGTGCGGCCGTAAATATCCGAGAGCGCCCCGGACGGCAGCTTCAACAACACGCCCGTCAGCGTCGAGACCGAAACGATGAGGCCGATGGCTTCCGGCGACGCACCCAACTGCTGCGTGAACAGCGACAACACGGGCATCCGCACCATGTTGTAGCTGATGAAACAAAACACACCGATCGTGCACAGTAGCGCGAACGTGCGTGACGTATGACTTTCGGAACCGGCGGTCGACATCGGGACGTTAGTTGCCTTTGGGCGATTCTGAAGGACGATCCGTTCCTTGCGGCGGCGACGGAGTCGCACGATGCCACGCGGCCATTTCCTTGCGCAACATCGTCACCGCGTCATCGGGTAACGACGGGGGATCGGTCGCCTCGGCCATGACACGCGCCGGTTCCTGTCGCATGAGCTGCGCCAAGCGATTCACCGTCTCGAACGCCTTGCCGACCTGCCGTATCACCACGCGTCCTACCAGCGGACGGACAAGGGACAAGAGTCCTGAGAGAAAACGACTCTTCGCGCGGACGTACAAGACAAGCGTGGTTTCGGTTGCCGCCTCTCCAGTCGGCAACGTCACCGACTTCGCCCACAGGAGGACAACCGCCGAGCCGCTCGCGCTGGGAAGAAATCGTCCATCGTGTGTCCCGTCTACCGCGTAGGCGCGCCGCAGCGCGCCCTGTTCGATCGACTCGTGCAGCAACTCCACCGTCCCTTCCGTGCCCTCGCCGTCCGTCAACCAAAAGCGATGCGCGTCACGCCACTCGGCCCGATGCAGTCCCAACTCCAGCCGATTGACGAGCGCGGCAAGCGTCGGCGGCTGATCGGCCATCGCTCGATACAACCGCAAGGGAACCGGTGTCACCACCGGACCGATTTTGTTCGCCGTTGTGTAGTTCGTAACGATCGGGAGGAGTCGGCAACGCCGGTCGTGCGGAAGCTCGTTCAGCGAATACGAGAGCCCGGCATGTCGATCAGGTAAGGTGCAGTCGGAGTCAGTGTCCGAGGCGAGTGCAGCAGACGACCCTAACAGCGTGGCGACCAGCAGCCATAGGACAACGATCGTCGCTTCCCTACCGCGCCGCGCGATCACGGCGTGGGTGATACCGGCGTGGTGGGCACCGTAAGCGACAGGTAAGAGGGATAGAGGCGGCTTGTATCGCTACGTTGCCGGGCCTGCTTCAGCATCGTGTCCAGAGACGATGTGATGGGTCCCTCATGGACGACGGTTCCGTTGACGGACACAACCAACGGCGTCGTACGGTCGTGCGTGGTCAGTCTATCGATCATGTCTTGCGTGAAGAAGAGCGTGAACCTCTGCACACGTGTTGCCGCGACATCAATACGGTTCGGCGCCGTCCGCTTTGCCATCAACTTCGCGTACACTTTGCCGCGAATGTATTCGTCGGAGCCTTCGACCAGATTGTCCGCAAACGCCGCAATGCGATCCGTCGTATCGATACGTACCCAGTCCATGGGGAAAAGGTGTGTGGCATCACGTACAAGCGTCACATGGTCGGTCGCAGCATGACGTCGTTGTGCGTCGAACCAGGCGACGAGATCGGGCAGCTCTTCCTTCGGAAAATAGTGTCCACCTGCCATCGGATGTTCACGCTCATGTTCGCGATAGACGACCGGCGCATCGAGTCGCTGCAGCGCCTCCGTCACCGCGCGACTGAGCCGCACGGGCATCACCTGATCCTTCGCGCCATGGATCACGTAGGTCGGGGTCTGCGACAGGTTCGCCAGGAGCGGAAACATCACGTCGTCGATACCCGAGGCCATGGGCGCTAGTCCCGCAAAACGGTCGGCATGGTGCATTCCAATGATCCAGGCGCCGATCCCGCCGTTGGACATGCCGGTGAGAAACACGCGGTCCGGATCGACCGAGTATCGACGGGTGACATCCCCGATCGTCGCCAGCGCCAGCTCCTCCGCCGTGCGTGTCCACCAGGCGCCCATCGAATAGGTCGGGCAGGTCAGGATGTAACGGTCGCCGAGCCGATCGCGCCAACGATCTAAATAGGCCTCGCCGGTGAACCCGGCGCCGTGTAGGCACAGCACCAGCGCGTAGGATTTTTTCGGATCGTAGGTGTCGGGAACGGCCAAGGAATAATGGTACTGCTCGCCACGGACAGCAATCGGCACATGCGGCTGTCGGCCGGTCGGTTGCGAGGTATAGGGACGACCCGTACGGAATATCGCGGAGACCGTCTCGACGGCGGCTTGCGGGTCGGCGAGGATTGTTTCGAGAACAGCGGCAGCGTCCTGGCTGTCGCGGCTATCGATGTAGGCCCAGAGGTTGTCGCGTAACGTCGATACTGCCGTCGGCTCGTCAGCGCGAGAAGGCGCGCTTAATCCAAGCAGCGGCAAGAAGCACAGCGCGACATACGCAGCAAACCTGTGCCACCGGATTGCCGCAGAGGCGGCCCGTCTGATCGGCTGTTCAGCGGCGGCCATACAGCACTCGTCCGGTAATTGCGAGGTCGTCGCCGATCTGTTCGAGCATCACGCCGCCCAACGCAACAGCGTCTGCAAGCGAGGCCGGGCTACGCCCGCCGATAACGGAGCGGGCATCTTGCCCGCCGAGGATACGTGGCGCCACGTACCATCGAATTTCGTCGATCAGACGCGCCCGGAGCAACGAGGCGGTCACCTCCCCGCCCCCTTCGACCAACAACGAACTGACACGCCGATCCGACAACAGGCGGAGCAACGCGGGCAACGATACCCGTCCCTTTTGGGCGGGCAAGGTCACAACCTCCACGCCGATTCGAGTCAATGCCGCGCGGCGACTGCGTGGCGCAACTGCGGTGGTCGCAACGAGTACGGGACCGCCGCCTGGTGTACAAAACAATCGTGCCCGCGGCGACAGACGTAAGCGACTATCCACGAGCACACGCATCGGCTGCCGTGCGGCGAGCGTCGCGCGACCTCGGCCAGTCGTCACTCGCGCGGTCAACTGCGGATCGTCCGTGATCGCCGTCTCGACGCCGACCAACACGGCGTCGACCGTACTCCGAATTCCATGCGCGTCCGCTCGCGCGGCGGCACCGGTAATCCACTGCGATTCGCCCGTGGCCGTCGCGATCTTCCCGTCGAGCGTCATGCCCGCCTTCGAAATCACCCAGGGCCTGCCGGTGCGCATCCAATGGATATAGACGTGGTTCAGCGCCTCGGCATCCTCGACGCAGCACCCGACGGTGACGGGAATCTTGGCCCGTTGCAGCGCGCGGATACTGCGACCGGAAACAGCCGGATTCGGGTCGCGCATGGCGATGACGACGCGAGCCAATCCGGCCGCTTGGACAAGGGGCAAACAAGGCGGCGTACGTTTGTTGGTATGACAGCAGGGTTCGAGCGTGAGATAGAGCGTCGCCCCGCGCGCCTTGGCACCGGCCTGCTGCAGCACGAGCGCTTCCGCATGCGGTTCGCCGGGGCGCACATGATGGGCTTGCGCGAGCACACGTCCGCGCGAGACGAGCAGCGCGCCGACCATGGGATTGGGACTCACGGTGGCGCGGCCCTCCGCCGCCAGGCGGAGGGCCAGTGCCATGAAGCGGCCATCGTCGCGATGGTCGCGGGAGGACTTCACCGTTTCGCGGAGCGACCAGCCCGGGCCGGTTTACGAGCCGACCGTGCGGTCGCCTTGCCGGCGGCGCGCGGGCGCGGCGCGGGTTTCGGACTCGCCTTAGCCGACTTCGCCGCCTTTTGGGATGCGCCTATTGTGCTCGGTGCGTTCAACACGGCATGCGCGGCCGCCAACCGAGCGATCGGCACACGATAGGGTGAACAACTGACGTAGTCGAGACCGGCCTGGTGGCAGAACTCGATGGAACTG
The DNA here is from genome assembly GCA_046351095.1 of Nitrospiraceae bacterium. GTDB lineage: Bacteria > Nitrospirota > Nitrospiria > Nitrospirales > Nitrospiraceae > BQWY01. The sequence continues at coordinate 450,985 of JAXLZC010000001.1, read as the reverse complement.
GGATCGCCGCCATGTTCGCCGCAAATCCCGAGCTTGATGTCGGGGCGCGTCTCGCGTCCGGCGCGAATACCGAGCTGCACCATTTCGCCGACGCCTTCGCGGTCGAGCACGGCGAACGGATCGCAATCGAGAATCTTCTGTTCCTTGTAGATGCCCACGAACTTTGCGGCGTCGTCACGTGAAAATCCAAACGTGGTTTGTGTGAGGTCGTTCGTCCCGAAGGAGAAAAACTCCGCTTCCTTCGCGATGGCGCCCGCCGTGACCGCCGCGCGCGGCAACTCGATCATCGTGCCGACGAGGTAGTTCAACTTCACTCCGGCGCGTTTCATCGTATCCTGTGCGACCTCGCGCACGAGGTCCTTCTGCGCCTTCATCTCGTTCACCATGCCCACCAAGGGGATCATGATTTCCGGGACGATCTTTTTGCCTTCCTTCGCGATCTCGCAGGCCGCTTCCATAATCGCGCGCACCTGCATCCGGGTGATCTCCGGCATCGTGATGCCGAGACGGCAACCGCGCAACCCCAACATCGGGTTGAACTCGTGCAGTTCTTCCACTCGCGCGAGTAAGGTCCGTTTTTCTTCCAACGTCGCGGCGTTGCCGCCCGTCAGTTCGAGCTTGGCGATTTCGACCATCAACTCCTCGCGGCGCGGTAAAAACTCGTGGAGCGGCGGATCGAGCAAGCGGATCGTGACCGGATAGCCCTTCATCTCGCGATACAGCCCGATGAAATCCTGCCGCTGCAGCGGCAGCAGTTGATCGAGGTAGCGTTCGCGATCTTCCGGCGTCCGCGCCAAGATCATCTTCTGCATGATCGTGATACGGTCCTCCGCAAAAAACATGTGCTCCGTGCGGCAGAGTCCGATACCTTCCGCGCCGAACCCGCGCGCGATGCGCGCCTGATCGGGCACGTCCGCATTCGAGCGCACTTTCAACGCGCGGATGCCGTCGGCCCACTTCAAGATCGTCTCGAACCGTTGATACTTTTCCGACTGCGCCGCCTGCATCTTGCCTTCGAGCACTTGGATGACTTCCGACGCCACGACGGGAATGTCGCCGTCGTACACGTTGCCGGTCGAACCGTTGATCGACAGAAAGTCGCCCTCGCGGAAAACTTTGTTGCCGATGCGGACGGATTGATTGTTTTCGACTTCGACGGATTCGCATCCCGCGACGCAGACCTTCCCCATCTGTCTCGCGACGACCGCCGCGTGGGAGGTCATGCCGCCACGCGCAGTCAAAAATCCAAGCGAGGCGTTCATACCGTGAATGTCGTCCGGGCTCGTTTCCTGGCGCACGAGCACCACACGTTGTCCGGCTGCCTGCATTTCGACGGCGCGCTCCGGCGTCAACGCGATCTTGCCCGCCGCCGCGCCCGGGCCCGCCGGCAAACCTTTCCCTAAGGGCGAACGCGTCTGTTCCGCCTTCGTGTCGAAAATCGGATAGAGGTACTGCGACAGGTGATCGGGCTCGACGCGCCGCACTGCCTCTTCCTTCGAAATCACGCCTTCCTTCACCATGTCGACGGCGATACGGACGGCGGCGATGCCGGTCCGTTTCCCGACACGGGTCTGGAGCATGTAGAGCTTGCCTTCCTGGATGGTGAACTCCAGGTCAAGCATGTCGCGATAGTGTTTCTCCAACCGCTTGTAGGTCGTTTCCAAATCGCGATAGGCGTCCGGCAACAGCTTCGCCAACTGCGTCACCGGGAACGGCGTGCGGATACCCGCCACGACATCCTCGCCCTGCGCGTTCATCAAACATTCGCCGAAAAATTTCGCTTCGCCGGTCGCCGGGTCGCGCGTGAACGACACGCCGGTGCCGCTTGTGTCGCCCATGTTGCCGAACACCATGGCCACGACGTTCACCGCCGTGCCCCAGGTATCGGGAATGCTATAGAGCTTGCGATAGGTGATCGCACGTGCGCCGTACCACGAGGAGAACACGGCGTTGGTCGCCATACGCAACTGCTCGACGGGATCGTCCGGAAAGTCGTGGCCGGTGTCGTGTTTGATGAGCTCCTTGAAACTCTCGACGAGTTCGCGCAGCGCCTTCGCATCCAAGTGCGTGTCTTGCGTCACGCCGAGCTTGGCTTTTTTCTGCACAAGAATTTCTTCGAAGTGTTCGCGGCTGACGCCCATCACGATACTGCCGAACATCGTCACGAAGCGGCGGTAACTGTCCTGCGCGAACCGCTCGTTGCGGGTCTTGGCCGCCAACCCTTCCACGGTCTTTGTGGTGAGGCCGACGTTCAACACTGTGTCCATCATGCCGGGCATGCTGGCGCGCGCGCCGGAGCGCACGGACACGAGGAGCGGATTCGCCGGATCGCCGAAGGTCATCCCCATCGACTTCTCGACGCGCTTCAGCGCTTTCAGCGCCTCTTCCCACATGCCGGGCGGATATTTTTTGCCGTTTTTGTAGTACTCGACGCAGGCTTCGGTGGTGATCGTAAAGCCGGCGGGCACCGAGATACGTAGATTCGTCATTTCCGCCAGGCCGGCGCCCTTGCCGCCCAACAGATTTTTCATGTCGCCCTTGCCCTCGGCCTTGCCGTCGCCGAAGTAATAGACAAACTTCTTCTTGGCTGCCACGATGGTCGCTCCTCTTTTCGTGTTAAGACGACAGCTGGGACAGGGCCACGCGTTGTGCCGCGGCTTCCTCCAGGTGTCGTCGGTAACGCTGCACCAGATACCGGCGCACAAACCACCCAAACGCCAAAATCGCCCCTACAAATGCCACAAATGCGGCTAAATGCCAATCGGCCCGCGTCCCGTAGTCGAAGTAGAGCCGCCCTTCGGCATTTTCGGCCACTTGCAGGCCGCGCTGCGCCTTGTGGGTCTCCCCGGTGGGGTCGGACAGCTTGAGCCACTCGGAGCAGATCTGCACGAGGTCCTCTTTCCCCGCCACCCGCTTCCACCCCAGGCGTAAGCAGACATCTTCGGTGGGACTGTACTGTTCAGGCAAGGAAAAGAGTTCTTCCGGCTGGACCCCGCTCCCCCACATGCCACCGAGAAACAAGGCCGGACAGAGGACCATTAGCGCCCAGGTCACGCGGGTCGAGTACCGACTGACGAGACGGGCCCGCTCCTCACCGTCGCGCTGGGGATCCACCGCACCCTCCGACGTTTGGGTGACCGGTTACGTACGCGCCGCCTGCGTCAGGCTCCGCCCGGCTCCACCACGGCGGAGAAATCCGCGACCTGCGCAAAAATGTCGTCGATGAGCGCCAACAGCGACAGCCGGTTCGCGCGTTGCGCCGGGTCATCGGCATTGACCATCACCCCGTCGAAAAAGGCGTCGACCGGTTCCTTCAATCCCACCAGCGCCGCTAGCGCCTCCGCGTAGGCGCGACGCCCGACCGCACCCGTCACCGCATCGCGCGCCGTCACCAACGCACGATGGAGTGCCTGCTCAACAGGAAGCTGTAGCTTCTCCGTCGAGACGGTCGCCGTCGTCCACTGTTCTTTTCGCACGAGGCGATGCGCCCGTTTGTACCCGACGATCAACGGATCGAACGCAGGCTGGCTTGCGATCGTCTGCAGCGCGCGCAACCGCTCGAACAGGTCGAGCAGATCGACCTCTTTGGTCCAGCCGGAGGCCGCCTGCGCGAGCACCGCATCAAGCAAGTCAGGACGCAGACCATATTTGGTCGTGACGTAATACTTAAACCGTTCCAGCAGAAACGGCAGCGGATCGTCCGGCGGTTTCGGCGGTCGCGCGGGCTTCCCGCTCTTCTCCTGCGAGGCAGGAGGCGGCGCCGCCGCCTGGCCGCTGCGTTGTTCGGCGGACGGTCGAACGAGATGCGCCGTCGCTGCCTCAGTCGCCTGCCGCAAGGCCGCCGCAAGATTCAGTCGCCAACTGCCTTCGAGCAAAATTCGAACGACCGACAAGGCATGCCGCCGCAAGGCGAAGGGATCTTCGGACCCTTTGGGGGTCATCCCGCCGGCAAAAAATGCGGCGATCGTATCGAGCCGATCTGCAACCGCGACGATCTGTCCAACACGTGTCTCGGGCAACTCGGCGTCCATACCACGCGGCAGATATTGGTCACGAATTGCGGCGCTGACCTCGGCGGACTCGCCTTGCTTGCTTGCGTAGGCGCCGCCCATAATTCCCTGCAACGCCGGAAATTCGCCCACCACACCGGTCGTGAGATCGGCCTTCGCCAACTCTGCAGCGCGACGCACCGACGCGCGCTGCGCCGACTGCCCCGTCTGCGCCGCCAACCACTCGGACAACTGGACGACACGTTGCGCTTTCTGCCCCATCGTCCCGAGCTTTTGATGGAACACAACGCCGTCTAACTTTTTCACACGCTCGGCGAGCGGCACCTTTTGGTCTTCGCCGAAATAGAAGCCGGCATCCGACAAGCGCGCAGCCAATACTCGCTCGTTGCCTTTCCGGATGGCCGACATGTCGCGCGCTACAATATTCACGACGGCGAGGAAGTTCGGCAGCAACGCGCCGCGCGCGTCACGCAGCGCAAAAAATCCCTGATGCTCCTTCATCGCCGTTTCGATCACATCGGCGGGCAGATCCAGATGTTTGCGGTCGAAACTCCCGACGATGGCTGCCGGTTGTTCGACGGCGTAGACCGCCTGATCGACAAGCCCTTCGTCTGCGCGCCATTCGCCTTTGGTCTGTTTCGCCAGGAGGCTCAAGGCCTGTTCGATCGCCGCGCGCCGCTTGGCCGGATCGACCACCACACCGGCCTTCGACAAGACACGTTCGTAGTCGCCGGCCTGCGGTATCGTCACGCCCTTCGCGGCCTGTTTGCCGCCGAGAACACGATGCCCATAGGTCCGACGTCCGGCGCGGATGCCGCCGACTTCGATCTCGACCACTTGCGAACCGTACAACGCGAGGATCCACCGCAGCGGGCGCGCAAAGCGGAAGCCGGTCTCGTTCCACTTCATGGCCTTGGGAAACGTCAGTTCGCGGACGACCGAAGCTAAGTGTTCCTGCAGCAGCGTCAGCGTCGGTCGGCCGACTTCCTGTTTGACGGCGAATAAGTATACGCCCTTGGGAAGTTCGCGTTCCTGGAGATCCGTCACGGCCAGGCCATGCGACGCGGCAAACCCCAGCGCGGCCTTGGTGGGCTGGCCGGCTGCGTCGAACGCGGCGGACTTGGGTGGCCCCATCGCTTCCTTCACAGCGTCCGCTTGTTTCGCGGACAACTGCTCGACGATGAGGGCCAGCCGACGAGGCGTGGCGACCGTACGTATCGTGCCGCTGGACAACCGTTGTTCCGTGACGAACGCGGCGGCCGCCTGCTCAAGCGCTTTTCGCGCGGGCGCAATAAATTGATACGGCAATTCTTCCGTGCCGATTTCCAACAGGAGGTCGGCGGCCTTGGCCGATGACGCAGCTTTCGGCGCCGGACGGCCGGTCGACGACTTCGCTGCCGATTTCGGTTTGGAGGAGCGGGCCTGTGACTTCGGCATGGGACGGTCCGTATGGCGTGCGAGGTACGTTACGAGCGAGTGGATGCGGAACGGCTGCGGCGCGACGCGCCCTGTTCCGACGGCGACGTATGGCGCAGTAAGGGATGGCCCATCTCGGCGCGCGACTGGATATATTGTTCCGCGCAGAGGCGCGCGAGTCCGCGCACACGCGCGATGTAGCCCGTACGTTCGGCGACGCTGATCGCGCCACGTGCGTCGAGCAGATTAAACGCATGCGACGACTTGATGCAGTAGTCGTACGCCGGCAACGTCAGCTTCTTGGCCAGCAGGTCGCGACATTCCTGCTCATAGGACTGAAACAGCCCCATCAGCATCGCCACGTTGCCTTCTTCGAAATTCGAGCGCGAGAATTCCACCTCGGCGCGATGATGCACGTCGCCGTACGTGAGCTGGTCGTTCCATTGGAGGTCGAAGACGCTGTCGACGCCTTGCAGATACATGGCGATCCGCTCGGTGCCGTAGGTCAGCTCCACGGTGATCGGCTCCAACTCGATGCCGCCGATTTCCTGGAAATAGGTAAACTGCGTAATCTCCATGCCGTCCAAGCGGACTTCCCAGCCCAGGCCCCAGGCGCCGAGTGTGGGCGACTCCCAGTCGTCCTGCATGAACCGAATATCGTGACGACTCGGGTCGATCCCGAGCACGGCGAGACTCTGTAAGTAAAGATCCTGAATGTCCGCAGGCGCGGGTTTCAGCACGACTTGATACTGATAATAGTGCTGGAGCCGATTGGGATTTTCGCCGTACCGGCCGTCCGTCGGACGACGGCAAGGTTGCGCGTAGGCGGCGCGCCAAGGTTCCGGCCCCAAGGCACGGAGAAACGTCGCCGGATGAAACGTACCGGCGCCCATTTCCACGTCATACGGCTGGTGGACGATGCAGCCTCGGTCGGCCCAAAAATGATGGAGCGTGAGAATGAGATCCTGGAAGGTCACGGACCGCCAAAAGCCTTGCTGGAACAGGTGAATTGCGTCATTCGACCCTAACAATGATCGTGGCGCAGTGTCAAGCCGCATCGGGTCGAGGCCCTACTCGCGCGCATGCGCACCGACACAGTCTGAGCGAACCAACGATCGCAGGACAGATCCAGTTCCGACCGTACATAGGCAGTCGTAACGATAGGCGTCGCGCCTGTGGCCGCGTTGACTTTCTTTTTCGGCAGATCTAATGTCAGAAAACTTGAGCAAGTCACTAAGGTTTTCGCGCCGCAGCCCCGTTCGCGTGGAACCTCGTCGCGGCGCTAAACCAATTCGGCGACACAATTTGCGATGAAGTTTTCGAAAAAAAGCGAATACGGATTACGCGCGCTGTTGGAACTGGCAGGTGCTGGGGACGAGACCTCGCCGCCGGACGCCTCGTCGTCGACGCGCACCTTCGTCCCGCGCCTGCTGCAACGGCATGACATCGGGCAACGCCAGAGAATCCCGGTCGAATTTCTTGAGCAAATTTTGCTCGCGCTGAAACGCGCCGGCATCGTCGCCAGCCAACGCGGGGCGCGCGGTGGTTACCGCCTGATCAAGTCACCGGAGGAGATTACGGTTGGCCAGATCATCCGTATCTTGGATGGCCCGTTGGCGCCGATCGCCTGCGTGAGCGTGACGGCCTATCAAACCTGTCAGGATTGCCCGCACGCGACGGCCAGCTTTTGTCCCATTCAGGTGGCGATGCGGGATGTCCGCGACGCCATCGCCGACATCCTCGACCACTACACGCTGGCGCAGATGGCTGCCAGCGGACCGCATACTCGTCCGGGTTCGCCCGCAGCCGCACCCGGCGCCGCAACGAAGCGCGCGGGATCGATCGTTCCCGAAAAAAGGATTCGCCCATGACCTCGCAGACGCCGCTTACCGCAGCCCCGGAATCGCACGTACGGAGCCTCGTCAAAGGCATCAGTTGGCGCGCGGTCGGCACACTCGACACCATGATCATCAGCTACATCATCACGGGCAACATCAAGTACGCAGCCTTCATCGGCTCGACGGAAGCCATGACCAAAGTATTTCTGTACTGGGCCCACGAACGGGTCTGGCAAAAAATCCGCTGGGGCCGTGTCATTCCGCCGGTCAGCTCGCCATAAACCGTCTTCCCTCGCACAAACAAAAAAAGGCGCCGAACGGTCTCCCGCTCGGCGCCTTCGTTCGACTATCGACCCCGCGTATTGTGACGCGGCGTGTGGTGCGTACTACTTCACTTCGACGTGCACGACGGCCTCGGTCTCCAACGCCTTGTGGTCGTCGGTCGCCGCAGAGACCTTGATTTCGTGCTTGCCCGCAGGGACGTTCGAGAACGTGCCCTTGAAGCCCTTCTGATATTGGCCGTCGAGGTACACGTGGGCGTGGTTCGCCTTGCCCGCCTTCTCCTGCTCGTACTTGAGCTCGAAGCTCTTCCCATCGAGGACCTCGCCGTCCTTCGGGCTGGTGATCGTGATCTTGCCATGGCCTTCGGACGCCACGGCAAACGACGACGTCGCCAACGCGACGCCGAACACGGCTGCACTGACTGCACGACTGAATGCGCTCATGGAGGCCTCCTTGAGTATGGTGAACGCGAACGATACAGGACCCTAACCAAATGCTTGCCCCTTGGACAATCCCTTGCTTCTACTTACGCAGCTACTCTACAAACGGATCTGTCGAGAATCAACCTCGCGGACATCGCGCTGGTGATTGGCCATGGCGTTTCCTCAGAAAATATACCCTCGCAGCACACGACCTACCGCTGCCGACGAACGTCCGATTCCGTTGACTCGCCGCGCCCGCTTTTGCTAGCCTCCGCACGTCGCGCACGAGACCGTCCACCCCATCGATTTTCGCATCGCACCAGATACCTAATTTTTCAGATTCGACGAGAGGAAGCCCCATGCCGTCTGCACCAGCCGTCGCCCCATCGCCCGTTGCCGCCCTCGAAGACGTAGCCACACGCCTACGGATCGAAAGCATTCGCGCCACGAGCGAAGCCGGGAGCGGACACCCGTCCAGCTGCTGCTCCGCTGCAGACATTGTGGCGGCGCTCTTCTTCTCCGTCATGCGGTATGACCCCACGAATCCGAAGGCGCCCAACAGCGATCGCTTCGTGCTCTCCAAAGGCCACGCCGCCCCTCTGCTGTATGCGGCCTGGGCCGAAGCGGGCCTGTTTCCCAAGAGCGACTTACTGAAACTGCGCACGCTGACCTCCGATCTCGAAGGCCACCCAACGCCGCGCCTGTCGTTCGTCGATATGGCGACCGGGTCGCTTGGCCAGGGCTTGGCTGTGGGTATCGGGATTGCGATCAACGCCAAACAGATCGACAAGCTGGACCATCGCACCTACGTCTTGATGGGCGACGGCGAATCAGTGGAAGGCTCCGTATGGGAAGGCGCCGAATTGGCCCGCCAGCACAAGTTGGACAACCTCTGCGCCATCGTCGACATCAACCGCCTCGGGCAGAGCGATCCGACCATGTTGCAGCACGACATGGAGGCCTATCGCGCGCGCTGGGCCGGATTCGGGTGGCATGCCGTAGTGGTCGATGGGCACAACATGTCGGCTATCCTTGCCGCCTTCACGGAAGCGGCCGCCACCACAGGTCGACCGACGGTCATCCTCGCCAAGACCTACAAGGGCGGCGGGGTGTCGTTCATGGAAGACAGCCCCTCGTGGCACGGCAAACCCATTCCGAAGGGACCGGAGCTGACGAAGGCATTAAGCGAATTGGAAGGGAAACTTCACGGCAACGACCCTGCGCCGTCCGTAAAAAGACCGGCGGCGGGCAACAGCGGCGCCGCTGCGCGGAAGCCCCTCGCGCCACCGCCGTATAAAGTCGGCGATTCAGTCGCCACGCGCGAAGCCTTCGGCGTGGCCTTGGCAGCCTTGGGTGAGGCGAATCCGTTCGTCGTCGCGCTCGATGCGGACGTCAAGAATTCCACGTATACGGATAAGTTCGGCAAACAATTCCCCTCCCGCTTCGTCGAAAACTTCATCGCGGAACAAAATATGGTCGGCGCCGCTGCCGGCATGGCGGCCTGCGGGAAGGTTCCGTTCACCGCCACCTTTGCGGCCTTTTTCACACGCGCCTACGACTTCATCCGTATGGCGGCGATCAGCCAGTCCAACATCAAGTTGGTCGGCACGCACGTCGGCGTGAGCATCGGCGAGGACGGACCGTCGCAGATGGGCCTCGAAGACATCGCCATGTTTGCCGCGCAACCGGGTGTCGTTGTGCTCTACCCGTCCGACGCGACCTGCACCTATCGCCTGGTCGATCTGGCGGCCGCTCACAAGGGAATGGTCTACATCCGTGCGGGACGGCCAAAGTCGCCCGTGCTCTACGGCCCGGACGAAACGTTCACCATCGGCGGTTCGAAGGTATTGAAACAAAGCGCGAAGGACCAACTGACGATCGTCGCGGCCGGCGTCACGCTGTTTGAGGCGTTGAAGGCGCACGACCAGCTCCAGGCACAAGGCATCGCCACGCGCATCATCGACCTCTACAGCATAACCCCGATCGACCGCGCGACGTTATCCGCCTCGGCCAAGGCGACCAACGGCCGTGTCCTGACCGTCGAAGATCACTATGCACACGGCGGGCTCGGCGATGCGGTGCTCGATGCCCTTGCTACAGACGGCGCCCGCGTGACCAAACTGGCCGTCCGGACGATTCCGCACAGCGGCAAGCCGGACGAGTTGGTGGATCACTTTGGAATCGGAGTACGCTCCATTGTCGAAGCCGCAACGCGCGCGCTCCGCTAAGCCCTCCGCGCCCGATACCAGCTCGGCCCCCTCTGCTGTGAAGAAGCCGACGGCGCCCTCGTCCGCCAACGATGCGCCGCTGCAGACCGACGGCTTCGACCACATTCCCCTGCTGAAGATTCTCTCCTCCGCGGACCGCAAGCGCATTCGCGAGCACATGACGGAAACCCAATATGGGAAGGGCGACGTCATTTTCCGCGAAGGCGAACCGACGCAGTATTTCCACATCGTCACCGAAGGCAGCGTGAAGTGCGTGAAGTCGACGCCCGACGGCAAAGAGTGCACGCTCAAGATGCTCATGCCCGGAGACCTCTTTTGCTGCGATGCCGCGGCCTTCGACCAAGGGTTGCATCCCGGCACTGCCCACCCGATCGGCGACGTGCGTGTCTTGCGCATGAGCAAGCAGGCCTACTTCGACATGCTGCGCCAAAGTCCTGAAGCGGCGATGGAAGTTATCCGGTATCTCGGCCATCGCCTGAACGAGGCCCAGGAAAAGGCCAAGGTGCTGGCGCTCGACCGCGCGGATCAGCGACTGGCGACCCTGCTGATCGACCTTGCGGCCAGAAACGGTGTGCCGGAAGCCGGCGGCATTCGCCTGGGCATGCGGCTCACGCGGCAGGACATGGCCAACATGGTCGGCACGACGACGGAAACCGTCATCCGTATCATGGGCCGCTTCAAAAAAAGCCGTTTGGTCAGCGGCACCGCGAACCACCTGATCATCCGAGACTTTGCGCGCCTCAAAGCCTTCGCCTCGGACCAATCGTCCAAATAATACGTACATCACCTCGACGAACCTCGTGCCGGCATCGTGCGTACGGCGGTGAGCTCGCCGCTCGCGTACTCCGGTCCGATGGTTCGATAGCCCTATCGACGCTGGTTCATCGGGACCCTCAGCTATTTTTTAAAACATGACATTCATCATGTTTTAGACAATCGTTGTTCTGTATGCTCCGGCGCACAGAGCACAGATCGCGCATCGAATCCTCGATGCGGCAGCATCACTAGTCCGATTCCAGCAAGGAGGCCTCACATGCACGTTCGTCCTTCGACCAAGGCGCTGCCGTTCGCCGCCGCCGCAGCGCTCGCAGTAGCGTTGGGGCTCGCCGCCCCGACTGCGTGGGCCAAAACCCATGACGTGAAGTTCAAAGCCGTTGAGGGCGAGTTGGTCATCGACGGCAACGGCGAGAAGTACGCCGCCTGGTCGTTCAACGGCCAAATGCCGGGTCCGGTCGTCCGCGTGACCGAGGGCGACACGGTCAACTTCACGCTCGAGAATCCATCGACCAATAAGTATCCGCACTCGATGGACTTCCACGCGGCGGAGATCGATTTCTTGAAAAACTACCGTGCGGTCAACGCCGGAGAATCGATCAGCTACACCTTCGTGGCGAAGAAGCCGGGTGTGTTCTTCTATCACTGCGGTGCGCCACCGATGATTCAACACATCGCGCGCGGCATGTTCGGCACGATCATCGTGGATCCGAAGGATCCCAGCGTGTGGCCGAAAGCGGATCGCGAATACGTGCTCGTGCAATCGGAGTTCTTCAAGAACCCGAACGACGTGCAAGCGATGTTCGACCGGAAGTTCGACAACATGCTCTTCAACGGCGGCATCTTTAAGTATCACCCGTTCGTCATCAACGGGGGGAAGTTGGACGCGAAGCCGGGTGAGCGCGTGCGTGTGTATTTCGTCAACGCGGGCCCGAACGAATTCTCGTCGTTCCACCCGATCGGCGAGATCTGGGACAACGTGTACGAGAGCGGCAACCCTGCGAACAACCTGAAGGGTGTGCAGACCTACGTCGTGGGCCCGGGCAGCGCGGCCACCTTCGACGTGGTGGTGGAATCGGCGGGTGCCTATCCGCTAGTGACCCACTCCTTGACCGGTGCCCTCCGCGGCGCGATCGCGGTGTTGTTGGCCGGTCCGGATGCCAAGCCGGCGCCGTTGATGCCGATGGTGCCATGGGAGATCAAGACCGACGCGGCCGCCCCTGCGGCACCTGCCGGTCACTGAGAGAGAGCATCGCAGAGGCGTCGAGCGGCCACGGTCGCTCGACGCTTCGCACCTCGCAAGGACGTGTCGTGAACCGCCCTATTGTCGTCGCCCTCCTCTGCGTGATCGCCGTTTCTGCCGCATGTACGAGTCGCCCCAGCGCGACGACGACGCCTTCGGCTTCGCAGCAGAGGGCGCACGCCGCGATTCCCGTTCCAGCATCGTCACCAGAACGTGTGGCGCTTTTTTTCTCCGGCCCAGCCTGTGCTTCTCAACTCGAAACAGTCAGGCAACGCCTGCTCGCCGTCCCCGGCGTACGGGCGGCGCACCCGAACATTATCCCCGATCATTTGCTGGTCGACACGAACGGCATGATCGCACACGACCAACTCGTCGAGGCTGCTGCGGCGGCGCTGGCCAATACTGCTACGTGCCGCGCCTCCATCATGGAGTCCTGCATTTCCGCCGGGCCGATGGACGCCCATGCCACGCACTAATATTCGACGTCGCTTCGTGCGTGCAAGCATGCTGCTCGGTATTGCCCTGGGGCTTGGCCTGTTCCTCTCAGCTGACCACGCGTCGGCACACGAAGCCCTGTGGGATGTGTTGCCCATCAAACCCATCAATCTGGACATCGCAATTCGCCGACAAACCTTCGCGCCGCGCGATCGAGAAATCGGCATTCAAGCCGGCTTCACCGCGCTCCGTTACGGCAACCTCGAAGTCCGGACGATGTATCAGTTTTTCAGCATCCGAACACAGGAGTTCACGACGGATCAGCACTCGATCCTCGTCAACCCGCGTTGGAATAACTTCATCGACCTGTTCGATTTTCCCAAAGCACGCCCGATCAATCGTATGATCCGCCACGCCTTGTTCGGCCCGCTCGAAGATCGCGCCGTGCCCTATGTCGGCGGGATCGCCGGTGTGGTCCTGCCGAGTTCCGGAAACGACGACCCCGGCCATGTGCTCGGCGGCCAACTCGGCGTACGGTTTCCCGTTGCGCACGGCATCGCCGTGGATTTCGGTTTTCAATACACCCAATATCGCATCGACTTCCGAGAAGTCCGAGGGCTCGCACACCAATGGATGTTTCTCTCCGGCGTTCGTTTTTAAGCGGTCTCCGTGCCGTCACAGTCGTCGCTCTCCTCGCGGTGACGACCGGCTGCGGACTGCTCATCGACGCCGTGCAATGGATACAACCGATCCCGACCGACGAAGTTCAGACGATTTGCCTCCGCAAACGCGTACAAGTGGGCATCTCCGTCGAGCCGCTGCGCCCGTTTGTGTTTCCTGCCGTCTTTACCGACGAAGGTGTGCGGATCACCGGCATGGATGTGGAGGTGATTCGCGCGATGGTGGACGCCCTCTCCCGCGAGTGCAGCGGCGCGACCATCGAGCCGGTTCTGCACTTGGTGCGCTTCCGCGATCTGTTTGTGTTGCTCAACGAAGGGAAACTCGACTTCTTCGTTTCGACGATCACCGTCAACCTGCCGCACGCCGCGCGTAGCGGTCTGGCCTACTCCAATCCATATTTCTTGGACGGTGGTCTCGGCGGCCTCACGCGAGACACGGCGCTTGCCGCGCGCATCTCCACACACTTTGCCTCCGGACAAAATGGAATCGACCGCGCACGAGCGCGACAGGCGTTTGCCGGGCTCACGCTGGCCGTGCAGGAAGGCACCAGCGCCGAGCTCTACGTGCGCGACGTCTTGAAGGACAGCCGCTTGTTGCTCTGCGACTCGTTGCCGGCGGCGTTTGAAACACGCACGCCCCCCATCGACATTATTCTCGGGAAACTTCCTGTCCTTCGATACGAAGCGGCGACGGTGCGCAAAGAGTGGACGCTCTTGCGGCGCGACGCAGACACACCGCTCCGCCTGACGCGTGAATACTTCGGGATCACGACCGCGGAAGAAAATTATCGGCTTCGGAGTCTGCTGAATCACGAATTGTATGTGCTAGAAGAAGCCGGCCGCCTCGCGGACATGAAACGTCGGTGGTTCGATGAGGTCTATGCCTATCCTCGGCGTGCTGCGCTGGAGGGATTGCCGTTTGCCGTGGAAGACATGCCGGCGCATTACGACCAAGGCGAGTGTCGCTTCGACAGCGGGCATTAATACGGAACACAGGCTGAGGAGACTCCCATGCACATACGACCTTGGATCCTAAAAGTCCTGCTGTTGAGCGTTGCCGTGATGACCACGCCCGCGTCCCCGGTCGCTGCCGTAGATCGGGCGGAAGGCGAGGAGACGGCGCGCCTCCTGGCAAAACTCCTGAGCGCCGGCCGAATCGTCATCGACCATCACCAAGCGTTGATCGACGACGCGTCTAAGGGCGAAAAGGGATTTACACCCGCCGTGTTCGAGCAACAGATCGTTGAGCAATACAAACTGATGACCGGGATCGATCTCCACAATCTGCAGAAGAGCGTGGCCGGTGCGCCGATTCCCGCGCTGGCGCGCGAATTGTTGCCGGCGTTTTTGGAGGCAAGCAAGTCGGTCGTGCACGACGCGCAATTAGTGATCAACCAGCGGGGGATCGGCTATAAGAACTTTATTCCTGCGACCTACGGCAGCCAGGCCGCGCGACGCTTTTCGCAACAGTCGCATGTACGGCTCAAACAAACCGCGCTCCAAGCACGGAATCCCAAGAACGAGCCGGACGACTACGAAGCGTCGGTACTCCAGTGGCTCTCAGGCCGCCCGCGAGCGGAAGCCTACGTCAGCGAGTTGACCGATCGCGGACAAACGCTCCGCGTCGTCATGCCCATCTACTACGAACCGGAATGTCTCAAATGTCATGGAGAGCCGAAAGGCGACTTGGATATCGCCGGGTATCCGAAGGAAGGACATCACGAGGGAGATCTAGCCGGCGCCATCACAGTCAACGTGCCGTTGGGAACACGGTAACCATCGATTCGGTCGACGGCGAGCCACGCACGACTCAGGAGAGCCGACTACGGATTCGTGTGAGGATTCCCTCGAGCCCCTGCGAGGCGACGACCTGCCACGCTTCCTGCGCTGTTCGTGTCCACAAGGCCCACCGAGACAACCGCGAACCGGCGGCCCCACGGAACGCCTCTTGGCATTGCCGCACGGCATGTCGATCCGACATCGCGTCTAATTCTTGCGCAAGCACTGTTCCCGTCGCACGGCCAAGAAGCTCGGCTGAGCGCTCGCCGCAGACACTGCCGCCTAGCCTCAGCTCCATCCGCATCACGCGACGGAGATACGGAATCGCTTCGTCCCAGCGGCCTTGTGTGGTCAATGCCTCCGCAAGGTAATACGTACCAGCTCGCTGAAGATCCGCTCGTACCGGAGGAAGGCCGCTCGACACATCAGGCTTGGCTAGGCGCTCGAAGGTGCGAATCGCGTCATCCAACAGGCCCGCTTGCCGCTGACAGAGTCCCAGCTGATAGGCCGCATCCCAAATTCGATCCGCATCCTCAGCAAAATATTCCAGACCGAACGTCAAGCAATGCGCGGCGATGTCGAAGCTGGCTTGCAGATGCGCCTGCGCCAAATCGTAGCGGTGCTCGACCTGCGCGGCATACAGCCCGAGAAAATAGTGGAGTCCCGCGAGGTGCCCAGGGCAACGATCGATGAATGCGTGACTCGATGGCAACGCACGAACGATGGCCGTCGCCTGCTGCGGATCGAGCAACACCGCATCGCCGCGCGCACACAGATCGGCACAAAGCTCATCCAAGCACACACGCGCGTCAGCAAACCGCCCATCCTGCATCAATTCCGCGCACAATCGAAACGTCAGTCCCAGATGCAGACGCGCCTCCGGAATCGGCTGTCTTGCGATTTCCTGGAGGTATTCGAGATACACCGGACGCCACGCGGACGGCGGATAGGCTGCATGATGAATGGCCAACGCCTGTTTCGATGCGCAGCAGACGAGTTGGCTGTCCGCCTTGAGCATGGTGATGTGCTGAAACCCAAGCCCCATCAGCGTCGCGCGCAAGGACGCCGGTGTGAACAGCAGAATGTGATCGGCCGGCGCGAGGATATTGATGTATTCCGCTAGGGTTGCCTGTTCTCCCAGCCGTTCGGCATTCGGTGTGGTGACGAGCAACATCCCATCGTCAGTCACATGCTCGCTCATCCCCGCAAGCAGCGCCGTCGGATCCGGCACATGCTCAATGACCTCCGAGACGTAGACCAGGCCGAACTGCTTTCCTTTCAGCGCATCGATTTCCTGGAGGTACCGGTCGTACATCGGAATCTGAAACGCGCGGCGACCGATCTCCCCCCAAGGCGACGGTTCGATCCCGACGGCATCCCATCCAAGGCATCGACGCGCAAAATCGACCGACAGGCCAAGCCCGCAGCCGAGATCCAGCAGGGACCGCCGCCGATTGTCTGGGGCGGCCGCCGACAGGTGCATGACGAAATTATCGAGGCCGCGAACGGTTTCGCTGACGTATTTCATGAGCCGTGCCGAGTAATACCGCTCCTTCGGCACTAAATAGAAAGGGTCGTAGAAAGCACTCGTGCAGGTCCTGCAGCGATAGAGGTGTAGCGGCTGTGCGGGCTCGAAGGGATTCTGCACGTCCAACACGGCCGTCGCGGATACAACCGTGCGACAGAGATAACAGGTGCGACGACTGTCCGTTGCCGGCAACCAACGGATCAATTCAGACGACACGCTCTCCGCTGTCTGCAGCACGGTCGGAGACGGGGTGTGAAGGGTATTCATGAGGCTCGCTGTCACCTCTGCACAGAAGTCCTGAGCCCGACCACGGGGAACTAAGTATCAGGGATTCGGCGCAACAAACACGAGAACTTTTAGCCGAGACTGTGTGTGATTCTTCACACCGTGTGCTTCGCCGGCGGGAGCCATCGTTCCCTGCCCTGGACCGAGCACTTGTTTCTCCGCACCGACCTGAAAGGTCCCCTGCCCGTCGAGCACCAGATAGACCTTGTCCTGCTCGCCATGGATATGCCCCTTCTGTTCTTGGCCCGGCTCGAAGCAGTAGACATCGCAGAAAAACCTCGGCGTTTCGAAGATATTGTTCTTCTTCATCTTCTCAGCGCTAAACGCTTGATAGTCAGAAAGATTGATAACCTTCATTTCCTAGCATCCTTTAGGTAAACCATTGATCAACTCGGCCCTCGCGAGGAACTCGGCGCACCTGCAACCTGAGCGGAGGCTACTCCAAGCACTTCAGGCCCGACCCGTCGGAGCAGCGACTCGACCGACACCAGATGCCGGTGTAGACCTAGCTCACGAGGTGCGATCCCCATCGCGAGCCCCAACAACTGCGGCACATGCAAGATCGGCATATTGAGCGCCGTACCCACCGCCCTCCCCGCTCGCTCCTGATAGATGTCCAAACTCATATGGCATAGGGGACAGGGCGTCACCATAGCGTGTGCGCCCTCGTCCTCTGCGCTTTTCATATTTTGCCCCGCCATCGCCATGGCAATGGCTTCGCGCTCCAGAATGACTGGAAATCCGCAACACTTGGTTCGTCCGGCATAGGACACCGGCTCGCTTTCCACGGCGCGAATCACCTTCTCCAAGGACGAGGGATTTTCCGGATCGTCGAACCCGAGTTCCCACGAGGGCCGCAGCATATAGCACCCATAAAACGGCGCCAGCCGAAGACGGTCGAGCGGAACACGCACCTCTCGCCGCAGGCGCGCCAGTCCAATGTCCTTTACGACGATCCACAACAAATGCTTCACCTGGATCGTTCCGCGGTAGTGCAATCCGTCGCGCGAAAGCAGCGCGTTCATCCGCGCCAACGTATCGGGCTCGTTTTTGAGTCGACGATTCGCCGCGCTCATGACGCCTTGGCAGGTTCCGCAAATAGTCATGATGTCCAGATGCAGGGCTTCGGCTTGCGCAAACGTCCGAGCGTTCACAGCCAGCGCAGCATCCGGGTCGGCTTCAGCCACCACGCCCGCTCCGCAACACGCCGCCGCCTTCAGCTCGACCACCTCGATGTCCAATCGTGGCAAAATCGCCATGGTGGAGTGATACAACTCCGGCGTCGCCCCTTGCGCGGCGCAACCGGGATACAGCGCATACCGATATGACGGTGTGGATACACTCATAGGAGAAAGACCCACCCTATCAAACTCATGAGGTGGGACTCAATTGACGAGCAGGCGAGCGGGACCTGCACAACGATGTGCTGGGATCGTACCCACCTTGGAGACTCGACCGAGGTATCCGTTCACCAAACTGCTTCAATGCGCACTCGCTGCCAATCTCTTCTGAACCTCGCCCGCCTGAAACGCATAGGCGACTGGACTCGATTGACGCCACCCGAACAATTGGTAGGCTTCCTATGATGCTCTCTACTGGATCTTCCCATGGAATCTCTACGCATTCCCATATGGGTGAGATTTGCCGTCGCGGCTCCCATCCTCGCGTTCTATTTTCTTGATGCCACTCTCTTCACCGATCCCATAGCAACGGTACTCCCTCTACGCACAACGAGTGTCAGCGGACATCTGTGGTACGTACTGGGGCAGTACGACCGAGCCGCACAGGCGTACAAGGTGAGTCTGCGCGAGGCTGCGGAATTCCACCACGTCGACAAGACATCGGTCTCAAGCGCATTCCTCACAGGCGACCTCACAGAGGCCCGTACACGACTTGATGCCGAATATCTTGGGAAAACATGGACAACCGACGCCCACTTGCTTGCCGGACAGATCGCGCTAGGGACACACGACTGGATCTTGGCGTTGGAGCATGCGCGGGACATCCTCGCGTATGCTCCACATCAACGAGAAGCATGGATTCTGGCTTCGATTGCCCATACGAAGTTGGGACAGCATCGCGCGGCACTCGATGATCTGAAACAGGCCCTTCGTCCTGATGCCGTGGGAGCCTGGAGTTTCGCGGTGCTGGATATCCTGGATACCGCCGGAGGGCTTGCGAGACAATCGTCCGAAAATCAGCCTCTTTGCTTACTAGCCCACTACTATCGTTTACTCAGGGTCGTCGACAGATCGAATGGTCCGCTTGCTGTTCGCGCAGCACGGAACGCCATCGACAAAGGGGACTATCCGGATGAAGCCTACCTCACGATCGGCGTCGTGCACTATCGCTCACAACAACCGGAAGAGGCCTTCGAAGCGTTCCAACAATCTGTTGCAAGCAATCCGCACAACGCCGATGCGCTGCACTGGGCAGCCATTGCCTATTCAGACCGCGGCGACTTGTCCGGGGAATACCGTATGCGGGAAGCCGCACGTAATGCGTCCCCGGACGACCCACTCTACTCAAGGGCCTTTGCACAACTTGTCACGGCCAAACTCGGAGACCTGCACCAAGGCTTGACCATCGCGAAATCGGCGCTCGCGCGCACCCCCACCTCCTCAGAACGACTTGCAGAAGTGGGCCGCATGTATCGAGAGCTCGGCGAGTTCGAACAGGCCCTCGCACACTTCGTAGAGGCCATCGAACACACTCCCACAGAGGTTCGCTAGTACAATGATCTGGGCTATACCTATGCCGTCATGAACCGTATTGAGGACTCGATCTCCACCTATCGACAGGCCCTGTCTCTCTCCAGGATCAGCAGAGGCCCACATCGGACTCGGCGTCTCGTTGGTGCAACAACGCCGCTTTGCAGAAGCCTTAGAAGAATACGAACTCGCTGCTCCGGCACGGACAGACAGCATCCCCTTTCACGAGGGCTACTGCTCGCTGCTGTATCGCACCGGCGACTTCAATCGAGCCCAGAGCTGCTTTTACCGACTGCTTCAGTTGAACCCCGGCAACGTAACGGCACTTCGAAACTTGCCGTATGTCACGGCGAACGTCCGATAAGGAACCGCTGGAGTTTTTCTCATGCGTCGGGACGATATCTACCGGCTCTTGCTGCCCAAGACCCACCGCCATCTCCTGACGGCGGCCGTTGCACTCTGGGCCGGGCAGATCTTCACGACCTATCGCTTACCAAGCGGATGGGGATTTGCGCTGCTCCCATGGATTGCTGCCGTCGTCGGCCTCGCCGAATGCGCCGCGTGGGGACAAGATCTCCTGGGCCCGGAACGTCGCCGGTATCGCTGGGGCATGGCCCTAGATCGTGCAGCCTGGTGGCTCGGCATCGCGACGAGAGTGTTTGTGTACGGAGCGCTCTTTCTCTACGCCAATGCAAAACTCGACACCTCCCCCGTCGTCGATCACGAGGTGCTGCTTGCCTCGAAAGCAGGCGTTCGCCGAGGCTTCTTCGGCGCGCTACCGTCTGAACTTGCCACGATCCGGATGGGAAACGATGCGACGGAACAGTTCTCGATGCCGCTCATATACGGTGAGGCTCGAGACCTGTGGGGAGGCGAACATGTTGCGCTCAGGACAAGAGCTGGGTACTTCCACGTACCCTGGATCGTCGGCATCGAACGGGATGAAGCCTACTACACGAAGGATATCTTGCAGTTGACTCCAACGGCGCGGGAACCCCAGAAACGCCTCATTCAATACTACAGCAACCATCAACGGTGGAGCGACGTCGTAGAGGCGGGCAGAGCTTATGCGCGACTCTATCCGGCCGACCATGAGTACATCTTGTGGCTCGGGTCAACACTCGGGTTCGCACAACGCTACGAGGAAAGCATCGCACTACTCACGGACCTGGCGCCCCGGCATCCAACCTACGACGTCGATCAACAACTCGGCTGGTCGCTCAATTGGTCTGGGCGCAGCCAGGAAGCCGCTGTTGTGCTGGAACGATCGATCCCCAAAAACCCTGAAGAGTTCGAAGCCTACTATCACCTTGGATATGTCTACGAAGACATGGGACAGCTCGAGCAATCGCTCCACTACTTTACGAAAGCTCGTGACATACTCGGCCACTTTCCAGAGGTTGAAGCCAAGATTGCGGTACTTCAACCGCTCGTCGAAGCCGCGCACAATAGAAGAGCACGAGCTCGACTCCACGCAACAACGATTCGACAGCCCGACTAATCGAGGAGACTACCGCTCGCCGATGAGGCGGTTGTAGCGGGTGCGAATGTCGTCCATCAGTGCGGACAATCCCCCACGGAGTCGCTGCACGGTCAGATCGCTCGCGAGGGCGATTTCGGCCAAGCGGCGGCGAGCTTCCTCCTTGCGGCGTTGCAAGTCTTCGACGGAGGCTTCCGCACGGCGCCTCGTATCCGCAGACATCTGGTCCCACCGCATTTGGATCGATTGAATGCCCGCATCGAACAGATCGAGTTCCGCCTGGACTTTTCGCTGAATGTCCGCCCGCTCGGTCGGGGTCAACACGGAGGCCTGTTCGGCTCCACCGACGGTCGTCCCCTCCTGCGTCTTCGGCTGTGTCCCACACCCTCCGCCGATGATACAGAGCAAGACCATACACAGCATCGCCGCCAGGTCTCTGCACCGCGCTAAGCCGGCTGTATCCATACAGGCCTCCCCCTAGAGAACAGGCGGGACACAATTTCGCATTCGTTTGGCGGTTCCGTCTTCCCGATGTACAGTCAAGATGACAGTGAGCCGATCTCTCGACACAGGCGCTTCGAGTCATCGAGTCACGCCATCGAGATCGCTGGGTCGAGCGGGCCCAAGTATAGGCCGCTTGGGGCAGGCTGTCATGGCTTCATCGTCAAGAATAGTGCCGTCGAAAGACGGTCCAACATGATTCAAGATTCCGGTCTCGAACGCCGAAAAGAGCAGTAGCAGACGGATGTCTGCATAGCCTGGAGATACCTATGCCCACACAGACGCCCACCACGTTAAGCCCCGAAACCTGTCAGCGCATGGAACAGGCGCTCAACGAACGCGTCGCCAGCGGCAATATCCAATTGCCCCTGCTCCCACGCGTGGCCACGCAGGTGTTGGCGCTCGTGAACGACCCGAACTCGGATGCGGCGAAGTTCGCCAGCCTCATCCATCAAGACCAAGCGCTTGCGGCGCATGTGTTGCGGATCGCCAACTCGCCGGCCTACATGCCGCGTGTGCCGATCGTCTCGTTGCAACATGCCGTCTCGATGCTCGGCATCAATCTGTTGTCGGAAATCGCCTTCACCGTGTCGTTGAAAGCGGGGACGTTCCAAGCGCCGGGGTTCGAGAAAACGTTGGAAGGCATGTGGTGGCACGCAGTGGCGAGCGGCGCCTACGCAAAGGAAGTGGCGAAGCTCAAGCGGGCGAACCTGGAAAGCGCCTACATCTGCGGGCTGCTCCACGCTATCGGCAAGCCGGTCGTCCTGAATACAAGCATCAAATTGGCCAAGGAATTGAATATTCCCGCGGACCCCGCCTTCATCACGCAGTTGGTGGAAGATCACCACGTGCAGTTCGGGGCGTTGATGGGCGACAAGTGGGCATTGCCGGCCCAGGTGCGTGAAGCCATCGCGCATTATCTCGACTACGACCAGGCACCGAACTTCAAGCAAGAAGTGATGACCGCCACTGTGGCGCACCGCTTCGCGACCTTTATTCTCGGCCAGGACGAGATGAGCGTGGAAGTGCTCTACGACCATCCCGCCTACGCCGATCTGAATTTGTATCCGAAGGATTTAGCGGCGCTCGTCGCCGCGCAGGACATGGTGAAAACCGTGGTGAACAGTTTGTCGTTATGAGCGTCACCGTCCACTACGACATGTTGATCGTCGGCAGCGGGCCGGCCGGCCAGAAGGCCGCCGTCATGGCCGCCAAAGCCGGCAAGAAGGTCGCCGTTATCGAGCGCGAGCAGGGGCTCGGCGGCGGCTGCGTCTACCGCGGGACCATTCCCAGCAAAACGTTACGCGAGACGGCGCTGAGCCTCGACCGCATCAAACGCGGCGCCCAAGCCTTCGACTGCCAACTGAAGGAAGGCATCGAGGTCGGCATCCTCATGCATCGCCTCTCCGAGGTCATGGAGGCGCATAGCCGCTACATGACCGCACAGCTCAAACGTAACCACATTACGTTTCTCCACGGCTGTTGCCAATTCGTCTCCGACCATGTGTTGGAGATGACCACGGTGGACGGCCAGACGCAGCAGTTGCACGGCGACGTCATCGTGTTGGCCACCGGCTCGCGCCCAAAGCAGCCGGCGTTCGCGCCGGTCGACCATGAGCACATCCTCGACAGCGATTCGATTCTCTCGATGATTTATTTGCCCAAGTCGTTGGCGATCTTGGGTGCCGGCGTCATCGCCTGCGAATATGCGTCGATCTTTTCGTTGCTCGGTGTGGAAGTCACGTTGATCGACGTGTCCTCGCGCCCATTGCGTTTTATGGATCCGGAAATCGTCGACCGGTATATCGCGGCCTTCCAAGATGGCGGCGGTCGCTACTGCGGCGGCGCCAAGATCGAATCGGTGTCATGGGACGGCATTTCGGCCGTCACCACTACCCTGTCGAACGGCCCGATCATCAAGACGGAAAAGATGTTGGTCGCGCTGGGCCGCCAACCGAACATCGAAGATTTGAATATCGACGCGGCCGGTCTCACGACCAACGAAAAGGGCTTCATCCCCGTCGACCAGAATAATCAAAGCTCCGTCCCCCACATCTACGTGGTGGGCGACATGGCTGGTCCTCCGTCCTTGGCCTCCGCCGCTATGGAACAGGGACGTCGTGCCGTCAGCCATGCGTTGGGAAAGCCGGTCGGCTCGATGGATCACCTGATCCCGATGGGTGTGTACACAATTCCGGAAATGGCGAGCGTCGGACTCGACGAGACCAAAGCTCGCGCCCGCTTCCGCAACATCTACGTCGGGCGCGCCAACTTCGACGAAGTGGCCAAGGGGCAAATCGCCAGCACGCGCAACGGCCTCTTGAAGATCATCGCCGGGCCAGACGGCCAACAAATGTTGGGCGTGCAGGTCATCGGCGACAACGCGACCGAGTTGATCCACCTGGCCGAAATGGCGCTCCTGAACGGCAATCCCGTCGATGTCTTCTTGGAGACCATTTTCAACTTCCCGACCTACGCCGAAGCCTATCGCATCGCGGCGTTCGACATCGTCAAGCAACGCAGCGAAGCGCCGCCCCTCGCGAAAGCCAGCTAGTCCACTCTCGCACGACCTCGCGTATCGCTCGTCACCTCTTGGCTAGCGCTGCCGTTCGCCGCAGGCCGCTTCACGTCCACTTTGACCTCCTTCCCTCCCCTGCGCTAGTCTCCAGGCGTCCCGTGACCTGTCGCCGATTTTCTGTGAGGCGCCGCCGATGAATCGTCACGAACGTCGCGCACAAGGGGCGTCGCCGTTTGCCGTCGCTCAGCAATGTCAGCAGTGGCTGTCCGAAGGCCGCGCGCACCACCAAGCGGGTCGGCTCCCCGATGCCGCCGCCTGTTATCAATCAATCCTGACGCAAGACCAAACGCACGCCGAGGCGAACCATCTGCTCGGTCTCATCGCCTACCGGTACGGCCGTTTGGACGAAGCCTGCCGATTGATTGAGCAAGCGATCGCCACGGATGCACGACAACCGACCTTTCGGTTTAATCTCGGTGTGGTCCGCCAGAAACAGGGTCGGTTGGAGGAGGCCGCCGAGGCCTATCGGCAAGCGATCGCGCTCAACCCACGCTACGTGGAAGCCCTGAGCAACCTCGGCAACACCTTGCGCGACCTCGGACAATACGCGGCGGCCGACGAGCAGTATCGGCTCGCGCTGTCGCAGGCCACCATTGGACGCGGGAGTCCTGCAGCCACCCTCGCCGATCTCCACAATAATCGTGGTGTCGTCCTGCGCGAACTAGGGCGAGATTCTGACGCCGAGGCCGAATATCGGGAGGCCTTGCGGAACAAAGTAACCCACGTCGAAGCTGCCAATAACCTCGGCCTGTTGTTGATGGACGCCGGACGGTACGCCGAAGCACGCACCGCCTTCGAGACCGCACAGGCGGCAGCACCAGGGCAATGGAAGAGCCACTATCACCTGGGCTTACTCACCATTTGGGAAGGGCATGGGGACGACGCCTGCCGCCACCTCGATCGCGCCGCCCGCCTGAAACATGACCATGGCGGCACCGTACGACCCGGTCGCGTGTCCCGCGCGCGGCTGAAACACGACGAAGAGCAACTTGCGTATTTGCAAAGACAAGGTCTGCTGGCTCCCGAATGGTCCACCTATGCGACCTCGCTCCGAAGTGTGCGTGCTGCGGCGGATGCGACCTTCCCGAACGACACCTGGGTGTCGCTCGCACCGGAGGATGCAGACGCGCTTCATCCGTCCTGGAACCGTGTGGTCTATCCAAGCGCGGCACCACGACTCGACGGACCGGCGGTCAATCCGGATTTGGACGTGGAGGAGATCGAACGCCGGTGGCTTGCGCAGCAACCGGAGTTGATCACTGTCGATCAGTTGCTCACACCCGCGGCGCTGACGGCGATGCGTCGATTCTGTTGGGAAGCCACGATCTGGAAAAAGGAATACGATAACGGCTACCTCGGCGCCTTCATCGGCGACGGATTCGCGACGCCATTGTTGTTTCAAATCGCCGAGGAGTTACGTCTGCGGTTTCCCAGAATCTTCGGACAGCATCGCCTGACGCAGTCCTGGTCGTTCAAACACGACAGCGCGCGCCGCGGGCTCGGCATGCATGCGGACGCCGCCGCGGTGAACGTCAATTTTTGGGTCACCCCGGACGAAGCCAATCGCAATCCGGAGACCGGCGGGTTGCTCGTGTGGGATAAGGAAGCGCCTGCGGACTGGAATTTTAGGGCGTACAACAGCCAGCAGAATCGCGCCAAGATCGACGAGTTCTTGCGTGCAAGCGGCGCGAACATGGTCCGTGTGCCCTACCGCTGCAATCGCGCCGTGATCTTCAACTCCGACCTGTTCCACGAAACGGACGATGTCTCGTTCGAAGACAGCTATTGCACACGCCGCATCAACATCACGCTGCTGTATGGCTTTCGCGGGAAATGATTGTGGAACGAGCAGTATGGCGGTATCGTGCGGCGCTTACCTTGACTTGAAAATAGCGGCAGCGTAGGATCGCGTCACTTCAGCGGATTCGAGGGCGGGCGTAGCTCAGTGGTAGAGTCCTTGCTTCCCAAGCAAGTTGTCGTGGGTTCAAATCCCATCGCCCGCTCCACTCACCGTCTTCCGTCACAGCAAAATCACCGCATCGGTCGTAGACCGTCCGACATGTCTACCGCGCTTGCCAGGACGCGGTGCGCGTCATCGTCCCCCACCCGCCTTGTTTCCCGCGCAGCCATCGCCAAAAACCGATCGTTTTCCAGATCGCATTGATTTGCCGATAGCCGAAATTTTCGATCACGGCGGCGGCCAGCAGCAGAAATACTTGTCGACGCTGCGGGTAGAGGTGGAACGAAAGTTCTTCCAACAAAAACGCACTGACGGACAGGAGAATGCCGAGACTGATCGCCACGGCAAACAGGATCAGCCAGGTCGAGAACGAGATCCAGCCCATGATGAAGCTGATCGTCATCAAGCCGTAGCCGATGACTTCGATCACGCCACCCAGCGCCTCGAACAACAACATAAACGGAAACGCCAGCCACCCGGGCGTGCCGCCGCGCCGATGACAGAGTAACTCGCGATTGTTCATGAGGCTTTCGCAGAGGCCTCGCTGCCAGCGAATGCGTTGGTTCTTGAGCGTACGGAGGTCTTCCGGCGCTTCCGTCCAACAAACCGGGTCCGGCACGAACGTAATACGATAGGGTTTTCCCGCAAGGCGTAAATGCCGGTGCAGGCGGACGACCAGCTCCATGTCCTCACCGATCGTATTGTGCATATACCCGCCCACGCCGATGACCGTCTCCTTGTGAAACAGGCCGAACGCGCCGGAGATGATCAGCATGGCGTTCATCGGCGACCACCCGAGCCGCCCGAAGAGAAATGCCCGAAGGTATTCGACGATCTGGAACAGCGCCAGGATATTCTTCGGTAAGCCGACTTTGGTCAGAAACCCCTGCTGCACTTCGCATCCGTTGGCGATGCGGACCGTTCCCCCGCAAGCTACCGTCCGTGGATCATCGAGAAAGGGTTGGACGACACGATTCAAACTATCGCGTTGCAGGATCGAGTCGGCATCGATGCAACAAAACAGCGGATACCGAGACACTTCGATCCCGGCGTTGAGCGAGTCCGCCTTCCCGCCATTCTCTTTGTCGATCACACGCAAATTGGGATAGGTGGCCGAATGGTAGATGGCGCGAATGGGCTTCGTCTTCAGCCGATGGTTGTAGGCTTCCGGAAACGGCGTCAGTTGAAACTCGCGAATCATGGTCTCCAGGGTCGAATCCTTCGACCCGTCGTTGATCGCGATGATCTCGTATTCGGAATAACTGAGTTGGAGCAACGAGCGCAGGTTGTCCGTGATCGTCGCTTCTTCGTTGTAGGCCGGCACAAGAATGCTGATTTGCGGTTCGAACCCGGAGTAGCCGTGCGGCAATCCGTCGAGCACCCGTTCTTCCATATAGTGGCGCAGGTGGATGATGGCGACGATGTCCAACGCCACGTAGGACGCCGTCAGCGCCACCAGATACACCATGAAGCCCCACTGGAGACTGATCACCACCCAGAGGAGATCCGTCATCGTGTCGTCCGCGCGGTGTATCGTGCGATCATGCGGCCACCGACAGTGGGGGGGCCTGCGCAGCCGCCTGTTCCTGCAGTTTGTAGATGAAGGGTTTCAAGACGTCGCGAATAGCTTCGTCCTGGGTTGCTGCCTGCACGTGCAGCAATTTACTCAAGGTCATGGACGGCAGCGCCACCAAGGCCTCCGCCGCGCGATACCGCACCCACCATTTGTCGTCCTGCAGCAGGGCGAGTAACCGCGGCTCGTCTTCTTCCATGCCCATCGCGCCGATGGAAATCGCCGCCTGCAGCCGCACGAACCAGGTGGGATGGTCCAGATAGCGTCGCACCGTCGTCAGATCCCGCGGATCGCTGAAGAGGCCGAACACATGGAGACAGGCCGCGATCACTTCGTCCGCACAGTCGGGGCGCGTCAACATCGTGCGTAACGGCGGCAAGGCATGCGGACTCTTTGTGGCGGCGAGATACCGGATCAACCGCGCAGCCATCACGGGCGGCGCGTCGACCGCCGCCTCGCCCACGGCCTTGGCTGCCACGTCGGCGCCGGCTGCCGTCAACATGGTGATGATCTTGAGCGGCGACCAATCGCTTCGATGGCTGATGAGTGGAACGAGCACACCCAGCGCCTTGGTCGCGTCAATTTGCACGAGGGCGCGCGCGGCCGCCAACGACAGGAAGGCGTTTTCCGTCCCCGCGAGCGCCACCAGCGTGTCCCAATCGTCGTGATTCCGTAAATGGCCGAGCGTCGAGACGGCGATCAGTTGCTCGCGGAGACGTCCCTCGACCAGGTAGCGATGCGCCGTCCGATCCATCCCGACCCGACTCGCGATATCGTTCAACCCCTTGGCCATATCGCCCTTAATGGATTCTTGCATGTGGTTCCAGAGGTACATGACCAACACCATGTCGCGCGGCTGAATGGGCGGAAGGTCGGTCACATCCTCGATCAGGCTCGCGGAGAGGAGCGGACGCCACAACGCCACAACGGCTTTTCGGCGCGCCTCTTCCTTGTCGCGACTCACACGTAACACCAAAATCCATACGATGAGCAGCCCCACCAACCCCATGATGGTGATCGTGCAGAGCAAGCCGATGTGGACGACCTGCTCGGTGGCGGCCTCGGTCTGTACGAGCATGTTCATGAGCAATACGTGCGACCGGGGTACGCCGTCGTCGGCCTACGCAGCCTTCTTGATGTACCGCTGTAGGCGCGCGAGTAACTCGCGCGGGTTAAACGGCTTCACGATGTAGTCGCTCGCTCCGGTCTCCAAGGCCTGCTTCACGTCGTGCTCGCTCGAATCCGCCGTCAACATCACCACCGGGACCTGCTCCCAACCATTTTTCGCGCGAATCATCGGCAACAATTGCAGTCCACCGACGAAGGGCAGCATGACGTCCAACAGCACCAGCGTCGGCGGCGCCATCTCGCCGATCAATTCTTGCGCGCGTTTCCCGTTCTCTGCATGTACCACACGATACTGCGCACGCTCCAAAATAAATCGAATGAGGCTCGCGGTATCTTCCTCATCTTCCACCACCAACACCGTCGGCATCGTATCGGGTGCCATCCTTCAGTCTCCTTTATCGTCTCGCATGCGTCGTCACCGACCAGGTCGGCTAGTTGTTATGCGGCCCGTCTGCCTTCGCCACCGCCGCAGGCAGCGCAGTCTGTGCATTCAGCACACGACGCAACCGATCCGGCAACCCCGTCGGGCTCAACGGTTTCGTGAAATAGGCGCTGATGCCCAACATCGAAGCTCGGATCATGGAGGCGGATTCGTGATTGGCCGTCAGCATCACGACCGGCAGTTGTGTCAATTGCGGCGCATTTCGAATCACGCGCAGCACGTCCATGCCGTTCATGTCTGGCAACGCGAGGTCGAGCAAAACCACGTCGGCATTCCCGCCGTTTTGTAAGTAACCGATTGCGGCCTCGCCGGTGCCGACACGATGGACAGCGAATCCCTTGGTTTCGAGCACGTACCGCATCAACACAGCGGTGTCGACTTCATCTTCGACCAACAACAACGACGTCTTACAATCCTGAGCGTCCACGCATCCCTCCCCCATGACATACCCGACTGGTGTCTTCGCATCCGCATTCACAAAAATGGCTCATCGACGTACCTTCCCCTTTGCCTTTGTCGGACGCGCTCCACGAACCACGCGCCCACAAGACGAGCCGGCGCCTGTGTTTTTTCGAGAAGAAGCAGCCGGCTTTTTCGGCTGGACGACGCCGCACGATCCGCAGCCCGTTCGTTCGTCGACACGTTCCTTGACGTACCGGACCAGCTCGTGCACGCCGGCGCTCTTCACCAGAAAATCATTGGCCCCGGCCACCAGCGCCCGCTCGATATCCGGCCAATACGAATCCGCACTGACCATCACCACCGGCACCACTTCCCATCCCGTGGTGCGGCGAATCCGGGTGAGCACTTCGAACCCATTCACAAAAGGAATGAGGAGGTCCAACAACACCAACGTCGGCGGAGTCATCGACGCGATCGCCGCGAGCGCTTCTCGCCCATCACGCGCCTGCCGGACGGTCAGTCCTTCTTCCTCCAACATGCTCGTCACCAACAGGGCCGTGTCTGCTTCGTCCTCGATATATAAAATCGTCGCCATGACACCTGCTCCTCTCTCCCGTCGACCGAAGACGGTCGAACGAGGGTTATTCGTATTCCACCCGCACGCCTTGCAAATACATCGTCAGACGATCAAGCCCCGCCGCGATGGCGCCCCCATCGCCGTGTTTGGCGGCCTGCTCCAACCCCGCCGCCACCGCCGACAGCGCATCGAACCCGTAGGTGCCCCCCGCGCCTTTAATGCCATGCGCGACTTTCCGTACGGTCTCGTAGTCCTGCCGTTTGAGCGCGTCGGTCATCGTCTGCAATTCGTTGCGACGGTTCGTCAGGAACTTGGGGATCAACGGTTCGAACGATGCATCGATCGTCACCGCAAACGGTTGTTGACTGATCGTGGGCCATTGGATCGCGTGATCGCTCATGCCGCCTCCTCCGTACCGCGCTCCGGGGTGTATTGCCGAATGGCTTCCAGCAGCGTGTTCTTTTTGATCGGTTTTGTCAGATGCGCGTCGCAACCGGCCATCAGGCTGCGCTCAATTTCTTCGCGGATGGCGTTGGCCGTCAGCGCGAGCACCGGGGTCGGCACTCGGTGTTCTTCCAACTCGAACCGCCGGATCGTCTCCACCGCTTCGTACCCGTCCATGACCGGCATCTGCATGTCCATCAGCACCAAGTCGTACTGACCGACCTTGAACTTCTCCACGGCGACGGCGCCGTTTTCGGCCATATCGAGCGTGCAGGCCGTATCCTTGAGGAACAACCGCACGACATCGCGATTGTCCTCCAAGTCCTCGACCACCAGAATGCGTCGAGCCAGGCACGGCGGTGCATCGGCCTTGCGTGACGGCGCGAGCGTCGGTGACGGGGCCGCGAGCACCGTCGGCTTCGGCGCCAGGGCGAGAAGCAAGGCGTCGATCAGTCGACGCTGACTCAACGGCTTGAAGAGCACCGTCGTCACCTGCAGCGCACGCCACCGTTCCTCATGGCTGTTGTTCATCTCATACGTCTCCAGCAGGATGGGAACCGTCGAACCCGCCGAGAGGCGACGAATCGACCCAACCGACTCGACACCCCCCGTTGCGTCGGTCGAGACGTCCAACACCACCGCGCTATAGGACACTCGCCGCCCCTCCTTCGGGTCGAGCAGCCTAAGCGCCTCCTCCACCGTATCGACGTCAGTCACCATGCAGCCGTAGGCCTTGAGGTACTGACGTACGACGATACGACTGTTCTCGGGCCCATCGACGACCAGGATATCCTTCCCGCGCAACAGAGCGGCAGCCTGCGCATGGAGCGCGTCGGCGCCGGAATCTGGTACACGCTCCGGCTGGATGACGACGGAAAACGTGGTACCGAGCCCCAGCAGGCTTTCCACTCTGATCGTCCCGCCCATGAGTTCGACAAGCCGCTTACTGATCGACAGTCCGAGCCCAGTGCCACCGTATTTTCTCGTGGTGGAACTGTCGACTTGGGTGAACCGTTCGAAGATCGTCTCGATTTTGTCCTCGGGAATCCCGATCCCGGTGTCCGCCACGGCAAACCGAATTCCCATTCCGCTCGGAACGTCCGCCGCCGGCTCGACCCTGAGGGTCACCTCGCCACGCTCGGTGAACTTGATGGCGTTGCCGATGAGATTGACCAGCACCTGTCGTAAGCGTGTGGGATCGCCCAGGACCATGGTGGGCACGCTGGGATGGACGAACACGACTAATTCGAGGGACTTTGCGTGCGCACGAACCGCCAGCATCTCGACCGTCTTGTCCACGAGATCGGGCAAATCGAACGCCACCCGTTCCAGTTCCAACTGGCCGGCCTCGATTTTCGACACATCCAAGATGTCGTTGATCAGATCAAGCAGACTATTGGCGGCGCGCGAGAGTCGTTCCACATATTCGCGCTGGGCCTCCGAGAGGCCGGTTTCGTGCAACATCTCGGCCATGCCGACGATGGCATTCATCGGCGTGCGAATTTCATGACTCATGGAGGCGAGAAATTCGCTCTTCGCGCGCGTCGCCTGCAGCGCCTGATCGCTGGCATGGGCCAATTCCAAATTCCGGCACTCCAACGCGTGCGCGGCATCCTTGATTTTCCAGTCGGCCTCTTTCCGTTCGGTGATGTCCCGCACCAGCCCCGTGAAGCGTCGTTGATCGGCGAGTTGCATTTCGCTGATCGCCACCTCGACGGGCACGCTGCGCCCGTCCTTCCGATAGCCTGTCAGCTCCCGCCCGCCGCCCACCATCTTGCTGAGCGTCTTGCGCAACGAATGGCCGCTGCCGGGTGCCCCGGGAGACTCCCCCAGATCGGGCATCAATTGCGCCATTGAACGCCCAACCATCTCGGGACCGCTGTAGCCGAACAACCGCTCGGCCGCAGGGTTCACGCTTTCGATCACCCCGTCTTCATCGAGTGTGACGATACCGTCTACCGCCTGGTCGACGATCGCGCGGAGCCGCGTCTCCTGCTCCAAGCGCGCCGCCTCCGCAGCCTTTTGGGCCGTCAGATCCATGGCCATGCCCATGTAGCCGGTGATCTGTTCGTTTTGGTCGCAGAGCGCGGTCACCGTCAGGAGGACCGGCACACGCGTGCCGTCTTTCTTGATATAGGTCCACTCGAGTTGATTGGAGAGATGGCGCTGCGCCTTGATCAACAACGGGTCGAGCCCCGCTGCCACCGGCACGCCGAGTTCGTGACTGAGCGCCTCCGCTCGTTCGACTAACTCCTGCCGGTCGTGAAACGCCGTGACGCTCACGTGTCCCACCACTTCGTAGGCGTCGTACCCAAGCAGACGTTCCGCCGCCGGATTGAAGTGCTGCACCGTGCCGCTGGTCGTAATCGCAATCACGGCATATGCCGCATGGTTGAGCATGCTCTGCTGCAACGCATGTGACCGCTGGAACACCGTCTCTGCGCGAATACGCTCGTGGATCGCGGCGCAGGTCTGCAGATAGGGTTGTAGATAGTGCACCAGCGCCGGTGTGTACCCACCCGGTCGATTCACGATGACGGCCATGGCCACCAAGCGATCGCCGAGTTTGAGCGGTAAGGCGACAAGCGACTCCACGGCCTGTCCGCTCGCCTCGTCATGGCCGAGTCGGGTATCGGCAGCCGGATCGTTGACGATCTCCGCCTCGCCGGTTTGCAGCAGCTGAGCGCACCAGGCGCGGATGCCGAGTGCCTCCGGGCCCGGATGGACGGACGCGGGGCGTTCGCCCATCGCCGCACGAATCGATTCGGACGATTCTGGCAGGTCGGCGACCCGGTCGGTCACCGCATAGGTCCGGAACTCCGGCGTGCCTCCGGCTTCATAGCAAATTTCCCCGATGATGCCGTAGCTCGAATTCGTCAACGCTAAGAGATTTTGCAGCAAGCATTCGAAGACCGTATTGGCCGGCAGACTGGCCAATACTTGCGATTGCGCCTCGGAGATCGCCGACAATAAATGTTGCTGCGCCGACTGCGCATCTTGGATCTCTTTGCGCTGCGTGATGTCGTAGTTCACGCCGATCATCCGACTCGGCGTGCCGTTCGGGTCCGGGAGGACCACGCCTTTCGCTTTGATGTACCGGAGCGTCCGATCCGGACGCTGCACACGAAATTCCGCGTCGAACCGCGAGCCCTGCTTGATGGCGGTGGCTAGACTGCGCTCAATGACCGCTCGATCCGATGGATACAGCCGCCCCATCCAGGCCTGATAGGTTCCGGGAAATGTCTGCCGCGTGTACCCGTACAGAGCAAGCATCCGATCGTCCCACACTAACCGCCCATCGCGGATGGAGAGATCCCAGACACCGATGCCACCCGACTCCGTTGCCAGACGTAGACGCTGATGAGCTTCGTCTAACTGTCGCTCGAACTGTTTACTCTCAGTGACGTCAAGAACGGTGCCCGCCATGCGTCCGCCATGCCCATCAAGCCCCGGCACCAATGCTCCGCGGCAGTGAATGACTCGAATCCCGCCGTCAGGCCTCACGATCCGACATTCCTGGTTGAACTCGGACTGCTCGGCCACGGCACGATCCATCGCGGCCACGACACGCGCCCGATCGTCCGGATGGATCGCGTCACGGAACGTGTCGAGCGACGGCATCATCGCTTGCGGCGCGTAGCCGAAAATCCGAAACTGCTCGTCGGACCACGTCTCCGTATTGTTGGTGAGATCCCACTCCCAACTGCCGAGATGCGCCAGCGCCTGGGCCTGCGCCAGACTTTCCTGTCGCGCAAGCACAAGCCGTTCGGTGGCGCGCCGAGCACTCACGTCGCGGCAGGTCCAGAGAATCCATTGGTTCGGATCTCCGCTGTCCTTCAACAGCACCATCGACAATTCGACAGCGATGTCCCGCCCCGCCTTGGTGCGCCCGGTCAACTCTCCGCGCCAATGGCCGGCGGCGGTCAGGATCGGGAAATAAAACTGCTCGATCTCCGCCACCCACACATCATCGAACAGGTGCTGCCACGGCGTCCCGAGCAACTCCTCTATGCCGTATCCGTAAATGGACGCATGCGACGCGTTCGTATACGTAAATCGCCCCGATCGATCGACGATCGCCAATCCTTCGAGGCCGTAGTCGATCGCTTGCAGCAGCCGATGGACGCTCGACGCCTCGATAGGCAACGGTCCGCTGTGCGACGGAGTCTTCCCGCCGACCTCATTGGAGGCGTGAGACGGCACCGGCGGTTCCTCTCCGGCACCGGCGGTCTGCAGACGTCGTGTCGGACTCACCGAGTCGCTCCACAATTCGGCATGATCAACTACGTATAAATCCCGTCGTTGATGGATCCAGGCACCGCTGCGCGCCGCTCGAAGCGAGCGGCAGCACCGGCACCAAGGCGAGCGCGGTCGCACACCTTGCCTCCTGTGTATCGGCGTTTCCGTGAAGATTCTTGACCGAATGGCCCTGTAAATCAGCTAGGTTAGGTGTGCTCACTCCGGCCCGACAGTTCACTGACGGAAAGGGAGGATCGTCCTCAGGGCATACCTATGCGAGCCCCATCTCGGAGCGGTATTCGGAGCACTTGAAGCGACGGCAAAAAGAAGAGGCGCGCAAGGACCGACAAAGTTATCCCCGCCTCGTGTCCTCTACCTGGGAAGACGTCAAGGGTTTGACGCGAGACAGGCGTAGGTTAGGCGGAGTAGGGCATTCGAGAAACGGTGTGAAGGAGATCCTGCCTCAGTCCGAGTGCTCAGGAACCGGTTGGACTAGTGCGGGCGATAGTCGATGAGGGCGAACTTCCGTTTCCCCACGCGCAGTCGGTGGGAGGCACCGACCTGAAGTGCGAGGGCCCCAGACGTGTCGGTCACCCGCTGCCCGTCGAATTCGACGCCGTTTTGGGTCATCAATCGGCGGGCTTCCGCCTTCGACGGTACCAACCCGGTCTTCACCAGCAGGTCGACATATCCAATGGTCGGTTTCGACTGATCGTGGACATCCGATGGGGTGAGCGTCAGCCGGACATCCGGTTCGGAGGGGAATTCTTTCTCGCGGAACTTCTGTTGAAAGTCAGTGCGAGCCTGCCGCCCCGCTTCGGCTCCATGGTACTGCCCGACCAGCTTCTCGCCGAGCGACAGCTTCGCCTCCATCGGGTGCATGGCGCGCATGGCGGCAAGATCCTCGCTCGTAAGTAATTCATAGTATCGCACCATCAACGGATCGCTGATGGACATGATCTTCCCGAACATCTCGGCTGGCGCGTCTTCGAGCGCGATGTAATTGCCGACGCTCTTGCTCATTTTTTTTACGCCGTCGGTGCCTTCCAAGAGCGGCATCGTCAGGACGACTTGCGGCTCCTGTCCATAGTCGCGCTGCAATTCTCGCCCGACCAATAGGTTAAATTTTTGATCCGTCCCACCGAGTTCGACGTCCGCCTTCAGCGCAACCGAATCGTAGCCCTGGACCAACGGATACAGAAATTCATGCACGCTGATCGGCTTCTGCTCCTGGTAGCGCTTCTGGAAGTCGTCGCGTTCCATCATACGGGCCACACGATAGTGCGCCGCCAACTGAATCAAGCCCTCGGCGGTCATCGGTCCCATCCAGGCGCTGTTGAACACGACTTCGGTTTTCGCCGGATCGAGGATTTTGAAGATCTGCCGTTGATAGGTCGTCGCGTTGTCCTGCACCTGTTGTTTCGTCAGGGCCTTGCGTGTATCGGACACACCGGTCGGATCCCCGATCATGCCGGTAAAATCACCAATCAGAAACAACACGTGGTGACCGAGTTCTTGGAACTGCTTCAGCTTCTGAATGAGCACGGTATGGCCGAGGTGCAGGTCAGGCGCCGTCGGGTCGAATCCCGCCTTCACCCGCAACGGACGCCGCTCGGCTAAGGCCTTCGTGAGCTTCTGCTCCAATTCCTGTCGCTGGATAACCTCCACCGATCCTCGGAGCATCACCTCTAACTGCCGCGAAAGCTCACTCATGTCGTGCCCTGTCCTTCCTTCCCACGCGTCTGCTTTGGACTACCCTCAGAGGCAGGCCCACGATCGATTGATGCCGCGCCCACCGTCACAAACGGCGCGAGCCGCTCGAACCGCTTCTTACCGATACCTTTAACCGCCTGTAGGTCGGCTACCTCGCGATAGGCGCCATGTTGGACCCGATAGTCCAGCAGTTGTTTAGCGATGCTCGGGCCGATACCGGGCAGTCGTTCGAAATCTTCCTGCGTCGCCCGATTGACGTCGAGTTTCGGTTCCCCGGCTTGCACCTTCACGACGCGCCGTTCGTCGATATGTGGAGCGGCGCCGCTCATTCGCGGCTCACGAGGATTCCGCTTCGCGACAATCTCACGAGTCTTTACCGGCTGAAATTTAGCGGAGACGGCTGTTGCACCAGCAGACGGTGCGACGCCTGCCCCTTCCGAGAGACCAGCCTGAATGGCCGGCGCACGGTCGCGCAATGCAACCGTCGACACCACCGGATTGGGACCGGCTATGACCGTACGCCGTGACGTGTCACCCGACTCACTCGGCGGCACACGTTGCGAGAGTAATGCCGCGACCGCAAGCGCCACGACGAATACTGCCGCGACCTTTTCCAGCAACGACCGTAATCCTTCACGCATGGCCCGGCCGCTTTCGCATCGAATGGATCGCCAACCCATGTACGTCTTCCGCCGCTTCCATCAGTCCTTCGGCATAGGTTGGATGCGCATGGATCATGGTCGCGAGCGCCTCGGCGGTCGCACCACAGCGCATCGCCAACGCTGCCTCATGGATGAGATCGGCGGCATGGGCACCGGCGATATGGACACCAAGCAGACGTCCGCTGTCCGCTTCGGCGATCACCTTACAAAGCCCGGCAGTCTCACCGGTCGCTTGTGCTTTCCCCAGCCCCTGAAAACGAAAACGGCCGACAGCCAGGCTTCGATCCGGATCCCGTCCAGCCGCAGTTTCGCGTTCGCGAGCCTGTTGTTCGGTCAACCCGACGCGCCCGATTTCAGGCACCGTAAAAATTCCGGCGGGCACCACGTTGTAGTCGATGGCGCGCGGCTTCCCAAAAATCGATTCGACGGCAACCTTCCCCTGCTCCGACGCGACGTGCGCTAGCATGGCGACACCGGTCACATCACCGATGGCATACAGCCCTGGAACACTTGTCTGTAACTGCGCATCGACGAGCACTTCGCCGCGACGGCCCATTGCGACACCGAGCGACTCCAATCCGATATCGCGCGAATGGAAGCCGCGTCCCACCGAGACCAACAGGCAGGTCGCCGTCAGCGTCGTTCCATCGGTCAGCGTCGCCGTGATCCCTGCGTCGTCACGCTGCACACGCTCGATGGAGACTCCAGTCAGAACCGTCACGTTGCGCTTCCGGAGTTCCCGATCGACCACAGCGGACATGTCGGCATCTTCGAGCGGCAACAGACGCGGCTGCAATTCGACGACGGTCACCTGCGAGCCTAGCCCGGCATACAGGCGCGCGAACTCGCACCCTTCCACCCCGCCGCCGAGTATCACGAGACTCTCAGGCCGCTCCTGGCGATCGAGCGCATGGTTGCTGGTAATGATCTGCCGTCCGTCGACGGGAAACTTCGGCAACGCGGGCCAAGATGAGCCGGTCGCTACAATAACGGCATCGCCTTGAATGGACTGGACCGTTCCATCGGGCGCGGTCACCGCAACGGTCGTCGCCGTAACAAGCCGTCCTGTGCCCTGCACGACCGTCACGTTCCACGACTTCAACAACGTCGCGATGCCTTTCACGAGGGAACTCACGACGGTATTTTTACGAGCGACCATCCGCACGAGATCGAACCGAGGCGGACCATCCACGAGGAGGCCGGCATCCATCGCCTTCGTTACTTTCTCGCCGAGCTCAACGACGGAGAGTAAGGTTTTGCTGGGAATACACCCGGCATTGAGACAGACACCGCCGAGCGCCTGCCGTTCGATGAGCGTCACACGCGCGCCGAGTTGGGCGGCGCGGATCGCGGCCACGTATCCACCCGGTCCTGCTCCGAGAATGACGATGTGCCGTGGGGCGGACATGGTACGAATCTGTGGGGATGGTGCGTCGACGGTCGGTGGATGGATCGGCGTCGCACGGCGGCGACGCGTTCAGTTATGGGCGGAATATCAGTACGGCACGACGCTTATTTCTGCTTGGCCAAAAACGCATCGTATTGCGCTGAGGTCATCAACGTGTTCACCTGCGAAGGATCCGAAAGAGTAATGACCAACATCCACCCTTTTCCGTACGGGTCGCTGTTGACCACCTCAGGATGATCTTTCAGATCGGCATTCACCTGCGCGACGGTTCCGCTCACCGGAGAATAGAGACTCGATGTGGTTTTCGTCGATTCGACTTCGCCGATGGACTGCCCCGCCGTCAGTGTGGCGCCGACTTTGGGCAGGTCGACGAACACGATGTCGCCCAACGCATCTTGCGCAAACTGGCTGATACCGAGCGTGGCCTGCGTGCCGTTGACGCGCACCCACTCATGTTCTTCATGGTACCGGAGATCGGACGGATTCATGGCGCCTGCGCACTCCTTTGTCTGAACGTCTGACTGGTGCGAATTAATTGATGATGCGGGTCGGATCGTAGAGCAGGCCCCCTACGCTGTCAAGAACGGACGGCCTGTCCGGCGCGCGCCCGGCTCATGGGCCGGGCGCCGTCACCACAAGGTTGAGTCCGCGTCCGCGTACCTGTTGTGTCTGCGGCAAACTCAAGAGTCGCGACACGGCGCTTCGATCCAAATGCGGAACCGGCTCGAGCAACCAGAGGCGCTCCGGAGAGCCGACCATCTCGACGGTCTGCGTCAGCCGGTCGGAAAATCCACTCGACGGACCACCCGCGCCGACCTGCGCGTCCGCTGTCGGAGCCGGGGCGTTCGGCACGAGCACAGCAAACGGCACTGCCACGCCGAATCCGCGCTGCGTGGCTTCCAACACATCTTCCCCATGCTCGACCAACGCGGCCACACTATTTGTCAGCGCCACATCATGAAACGCGATGGTCATGTGAAAACTCGATCGATATCGGCGCATCGCCTGACGAAGTTGCACCAACACATTCAGCCGCTCGCGCGCCTGCCAGCCGGCCCACCGCCACACGCTCTCCATCAAGGCGCGGTCGTTATCCTTTGTGGCATCCGACGTCGCCGCTTTTTCTCCCGGTCGCGGCGCGGCACTTGGCGGACGTACGTCCTTTGCCGCCGCCCCGCCCAGGTGCTTCGCGGCGCGCAGCACCGCCTCGGGATCGAGTTCCATGCCTGCATTCTCGCTGAAACGTTTCAGCCCTCGGGGACTGACCTGATACCGCACACCCGTACGACTCCCAACCAAGGCGATGAGGCCGTCGATCTGCGTCTTTGCGAGATCCGCCAAGAATCCGGAGAGATATTCCTGCACCGACGGATGGAGGAGATCGAAGGAGAGGCTTGGCGCCAATTGTTTCGTGCTGTCGTCAAGTACGTAGGTAGTCCACCCGAGTGTCGGATCGAGCCAGGGCATCTGCGTCAGATCGAGCGACGCCATGACCGTCAAACCAAGGTCGTGCGCCAACGGCACCAACTCGCTGAAGAGATCGCGTTCGAGCCGCGCCCACGCCGTAGGGAAGTAGACACCGCGTTCGGTCGGCGAAACGGTTGGCCGTGCGACAGGCGCCACGTCGATCACCAGCGTCGTCACCCCTTCCGCCAGCAGCGGCGTCAACCACTGTTGCCACTGAGCAGGATCTGGGAAATGCGCGGGATCGAGCGCCAACGCCACGAATCCGGAGACAGACGTCGACGCACGACCCAACGTTCGCGTCAGCACCGTTACGCGATCACGCACTTGCTGGTTCATGGTCGACGTCAACCCGGGCTGGCGCGTCGCCTCCGCGAGGATCAACCGATATTGCACCAACGCCGCGTGCCATTCGCCCAACTCCTCATGCGAGCGGCCAAGGATCCAACGAGCATCGACGGCAAGCGGACTTTTCGGATGGAGTTCGAGGAAATGCCTGAGGAGTCGCACCGCAGTCGACGCACGCCCGCCTTCGAAATGGGCGCGCGCTTCGGCGAGCGCACCTGCCTCACCTTCTCCTGTGGCGGATCGAACGGGAACGGGACGTGGCGCCGTGTCCACGATCGGTACGGTGCGGGCAGCATCTGGTCGGGCCGACGCACAGGCCGTGAGCAAAACAGAAGAGACAATGAGGACGGAGGCGAAGAGCAGATGCTGGAGCCCCCACGCCCGGCTCGCCGTCGAATAAGACGACGACCGCAGCGTGAGAGTCGTAAGCAAGGGGTGTGTCACAGAGACACGGATCACTACCGAGTCACGATGTCCATGCCGGGGAAGAAATAGCCGATTTCGAACGCGGCCGTATCGGGCCCGTCCGAGCCGTGCGTCGCGTTGAATTCGATGTTCGTGCCGAAGAGTTTCCGCAGCGTGTTCGGCTCCGCCTTGGCCGGATCCGTGGCACCCATCAATTCACGATGTTTCTTGATGGCGTCCTCACCGGACAACACCAGCACCACACAGGGTCCAGACGACATAAAGGTACAGAGGCTATCGAAAAAGGGGCGCGCCTTATGCACCGCGTAGAAGCCCTGCGCCGTCGCCTTCGACATCTGCATCATCCGGATCGCCACCGGCTGCAGCCCCGCCTTTTCGTACTGCGCGATGATCGCGCCGATCGCATTTTTCTTCACCGCATCCGGCTTAATAATCGCCAAAGTCCGCTCAGCCATACTCGCGACGCTCCTTCACAAAGTTGAAAGGGTGAATATCGCCGCCATTATAGAGAAGGCCAGGAAGGCGTTCAACCAAGCGATGGGTCGGGGAGAAGATGATGTGGCGGATATTGATGGCTCTTTACTGCTAGAGCCAGGACCGGCTTACACTTCTATTCCATTGGAGACGCATGGAATACCGTGGTAGCACGATCAAATTCTATGGTTACTCCGGATCGTACGCCAAGTTCGACGCCAGCCATCGTTCGACGTCACCGACCGACAGCCCTTTCCGCTGCGCATAGTCTGCGACCTGGTCGCGCCCGATCTTTCCGACGCCGAAGTATGCCGCCTCCGGATGCGCAAAGTACCAGCCGCTCACCGACGCCGCGGGATACATGGCATAGGACTCCGTCAGCGTAATCCCCGTGGCCGCTTCCGCACCGAGCAGATCGAACAATCCGCGTTTTTCCGTATGGTCGGGACAGGCGGGATACCCCGGCGCCGGACGGATGCCGCGATAGTCCTCATGGATCAATTGTTCGTTCGTCAGCGCTTCCTGTAGACCATAGCCGCACTCACGCCGCACACGTAGGTGGAGATACTCGGCAAACGCTTCCGCCAACCGGTCGGCAAGCGCCTTCGCCATGATGGCGTTGTAGTCGTCGTGATCCTTATCGAACCGCGCGCAGAGCGCCTCCAGGCCGTGCCCAGCCGTCACGGCGAACAACCCAAGATAGTCCGTTCGGCCGGCGCTGCGAGGCGCGATGAAATCCGCCAACGCGAGATTCGGCTGCCCCTGCGGCTTTTCTCCCTGCTGACGCAACGTATGCACGACGGCAAGCCGTTCGCGGCAGGCCGCATCGCGGTAGAGTGCGATGTCGTCTCCATCCGCCTGCGCCGGCCAGAATCCATAGACGCCTTTCGCCCGCAAGAGTTTCTTCGCCACGATGTCATCCAAGAGGCGGCGCGCGTCGTTGAAAACCTCCGCTGCCTTTGCCCCGACCGTCGGATCGTTCAGGATGTGTGGATATTTCCCTCGCAGTTCCCACGTATGGAAAAACGGCGTCCAGTCGATGTATGGCACTACCTGCTCCAACGGCTGATCATCGATGATTTGCACACCAAGTTTCACTGGAACGGGAATATCGGCGCGAGCCCAGTCGGTCACCAGCGCACGCGACCGCGCGTGGGCCAGCGGCAGCACCGTTCGTTCGCCTCGGTCTCGGTGCGCCTGACGAATGCTGTCTTGATCCTTCGTATTCTGCGCACGGAATGTGTCCCGCTCCTTCGGGTTCAACAAGGCGCCAAGCACACCGACCGCGCGCGACGCGTCCAGCACATGCACCACCGTCTCTTTGTAATTCGGCGCAATCTTCACGGCCGTGTGCGCCTTGCTGGTTGTGGCGCCGCCGATCAGCAGCGGGACGGTGAACCCCTCGCGGGTCATTTCCTTCGCGACGTGCGCCATCTCTTCGAGCGACGGGGTGATCAACCCACTGAGGCCGACGACATCCGCCCGCTCGGCGCGGGCCGCCGCCAGAATCTTGTCGCACGAGACCATCACGCCGAGGTCGACCACGCGATAGTTGTTACACGCGAGGACGACGCCGACGATATTTTTCCCGATGTCGTGCACGTCTCCTTTGACCGTTGCGAGCAAGACCGTGCCTTGCGAACTTGCGCCTCCCGCCTGCTTCTCGGCTTCCATAAACGGCAGGAGATACGCGACGGCCTTTTTCATCACACGCGCGCTTTTCACCACTTGCGGCAAAAACATCTTACCTGCGCCGAAGAGATCACCGACGACGTTCATACCGTCCATCAGCGGCCCTTCGATGACGAGTAACGGGCGCCCCAAGGTCTTCCGCGCTTCTTCGACGTCCTGCTCGATAAAGTCCGTAATGCCTTTCACCAGGGCATGCGACAGGCGCTTGGCCACAGGCTCCTGTCGCCAGGCATCGTCCTTCACCGCACTTTTGTCCTTAGCCTTGACGGTCTCGGCGAAGGCCACCAATCGCTCCGTGGCATCGGGACGACGATTCAGCAAGACGTCTTCCACCGCCGTCAGCAAGTCCTTCGGGATATCCTCGTAGACGGCCAACTGCCCGGCATTGACGATGCCCATGTCCAGCCCGGCGCGGATCGCATGGTAGAGAAACGCCGCATGCATCGCCTCGCGCACGACGTTGTTGCCGCGGAAGCTGAACGACACATTGCTGATACCGCCGCTCACCTTGCAATGCGGGAGATTCGTTTTGATCCAGCGCGTCGCGTCGATAAAATCGACGGCGTAGTTGTTGTGCTCCTCCATGCCCGTGGCGACGGTCAGCACGTTTGGATCGAAGATGATGTCTTCCGGCGGCACTCCTTCCAACTCGGTCAGGATGCGGTAAGCGCGCGCACAAATTTCCTGGCGACGCGCAAGCGTATCGGCCTGGCCCTGCTCGTCGAACGCCATCACCACCATGGCCGCGCCGTACCGCCGGATCAGCCGCGCCTGTTCGCGGAACGCCGCCTCCCCGCCCTTGAGGCTGATCGAATTGACGATGCCCTTGCCCTGAATATTCCGCAGGCCGGTTTCGATCACCTCCCACTTGGAACTGTCGATCATGATCGGCACGCGGGCAATATCCGGCTCGGAGGCGATGAGCCGCAGGAACTTTTCCATCGCCGCCACCGAATCCAACATGCCCTCGTCCATGTTGACGTCGATGATCTGGGCGCCGCCTTCCACCTGTTGCCGCGCGACGGCCAACGCTTCTTCGTATTGGCCGCCGAGAATCAACTTGGCGAACTTCGGCGAACCGGTCACATTGGTGCGTTCGCCGATGTTTACGAAGTTCGACTCCGGACGAATCGTCACACCTTCCAAACCGCTGAGCCGCAGGTAACGCGGCACCGGCGCAGGTGTACGCGGCGCCAGCCCTTTCACCGCTTCGGCGATGCGTTGGATATGCGCCGGCGTCGTGCCGCAACAGCCGCCGATGATGTTGAGCCACCCGTTCTGCGCCCACTCGCGCAACTGCGGCGCCAACGTGTCCGGCGTTTCGGGAAATCCCGTCGGCAGCAGCGGATTCGGGAGGCCGGCATTCGGGTGCGAGCTGATATAGATCGGCGCGATCTTGGCGAGTTCTTCCAACAGCGGCCGCATTTCTTGCGGGCCCAGGGCGCAATTCATGCCGACGCTCAACAGCGGCACGTGGGAGATACTGTTCCAAAACCCTTCGACCGTCTGCCCCGTGACACCGCGATTACTGCCCGCCTGAATAAACGTGACGGACGCCATAATCGGCACACGACGGCCGCGTTCCGCGAAGACCTGTTCAATAGCGAAAAACGCAGCCTTCGCATTCATCGTGTCGAAGATCGTTTCGACCAACAAC
The DNA here is from genome assembly GCA_046351095.1 of Nitrospiraceae bacterium. Lineage (GTDB taxonomy): Bacteria > Nitrospirota > Nitrospiria > Nitrospirales > Nitrospiraceae > BQWY01. Next base: position 406,186 of record JAXLZC010000001.1, on the reverse strand, counting down.
ACATCCACGCCACCGTCGAGCAGCCCACGCACTTGCTCGGCATAAGCCTCGACCAATTCGACGTAGGTTGCGCCGCGCGCGGCGGGATTGTTTACGTCCGTGGAAATCGAGGAGGTCTTCGTCGTCGGTCCAATCGCGCCGGCCACGAAACACGTTCGTCCCGGTTGCGCACGTTCCACCGCCTGCACGGCGCGGCGAGCGCATTCGGCCCCGGCCTTGGACAGCTCGTAGGCCAGCGACTCCATGCCGTAGTCGGCCAGCGAGATCGACTGCGAATTAAACGTATTCGTTTCGACGATGTCGGCGCCCGCTTCGAGGTATTGCCGATGGATCGCTTCGATGACATCCGGCCGCGTGATATTCAGCAGGTCGTTGTTGCCTTTGAGATCCTTCGCCCACCCCTGAAACCGTGTACCGCGAAACGCCGCTTCGTCCAGACGATAGGTCTGGATCATCGTCCCCATCGCGCCGTCCAAGACGAGCAGCCGTTCGCGCAAGACCGATTCGATCGATGCCATTGAGAATCCTTTATCGTGAGCGGGTCTCTAACCAGCGAGGAGAAGCTGGAGCTGACGACAGTGCCCGCCCGAGCTACATCGAGCGGACGATATCGCGTGGGTGGATCTTAACGAGAAGCCGCGGAGGGCGCAAGAAATGCGCGGCCATCTGCGGATGGTCGTAGGCAGTTCACATCGCGGCCATTCATCACAACACGTTGACCCATCGCCTCGACTTTCTTGACTTGACCGACAGGCGATTCGTACGATGCCGCAAGGAGGACAGCCGGTGATTCAACGTTGGACGGCCCGCCTTTCCCACATCCTTGCCGTAGGTCTGCTTTCCTGTGTCGCTCCCCTTGCCCCGTCGGTCGATGCCGCTCCCTATTTTGAAGACGGCTTCCTCGGGCTGACCCAGGCTGAACTACACGCCAAACTCGGCCAACCACAGGCGGTGCGTGACCGCAAGTCAGCCTTGCGGGTCTTTACCTACTATCCGTACGACGAGTGGGAACGGTATTACAAAAAGCTGATCTCCGCGCAAAACGGCGAAGACGTCTACACGTTTAAGCGCGACGGCATCGACGTGCGGTATTCGTTCAGTTATCACCAAGATCCCTCCGACCACTCGGAAGAGCCGCCGCTGTACGTGCGACTGGTCGACGTGGAGTTCACTCCGCCCGCGCCCATCGGCAAACTCGCGACACTGGTGCCGGAGCTGAATCCGCCGCGTGACCCAGCGGCTCCGACCTTCCGCTCGAACATTTGGGTGCTGCTCTTCAAAGGCGAACAATCGAAGCAGGCGCAGTTCATCGTGCGCGAACAAAATAAAGACCGTCTCGACTGGACATTGGCGTACCAACTGTTCTCGCTACAAGGCTTGCCGCCGACGTTGACGGTCGACACGCGCATCGACCGCCTGGAAATCGGCGCACAAAGCCTGCAATTGACCAAGCAGCGCCTACGCACCACGCACGAGCCGACCATGAACCCCTTCTCCCGCGAATTTGCCGAACTGCCGCCGCCCGCTCCGCCAGGCCCGCGAAAAGTCCCGCTCCCCCAGTACGCCGAATAACGAGTGCGGCCCGCGGTCACACACGTGCGTAGGCCGAGCGGTACCTTGACCCCGTGAACGTCGCTTGGCTACGATGCGCCTATGAATTCTCCCGCGCAGCCGATCGATCCGCTCAGCCTGTCCCCCGTCCAAACCGGCGACACGACCTCCGCCCCGCCGAGCCCGGTGGAGCCGCGCCCCACTGCGCCGGCATCCGATGCCTCGCTCCCCTATCTGTGCCGTCCGTGGGTGCGAAAAGCCCTGTACGCGGGGTTCGTGCTCTTCTTCGGCTTTATGTTGTGGTGGCGTTTTTATCCGCAGCTGTCCGACCCGACGTTCGAAAAACACATTGCGGAAAAACGGGTGATGGCTGGGATGACCCGCGAGCAAGTGCTCAAGGCCTGGGGATCGCCCTATACGATGAAAGTGACCTACACCCAGGATGGGCTACGCCGGGAAGAGTGGATCTACGAGGACTGGATCAATACCTCGACCGTCAAACACCGCTACCTCTACTTCGAAGAAAACGTCCTGCTCGGCGGCTGGTGGCAATAGCGCCACCCTGGTCGCACCCCGTTTCTATCCGGCACCACGCCCCACATGACCCAGGCCTCGCGCCTCGGGCAATTCGCACGGAATCGTTTGCATCCCTGCGGGCTTCTGACTACACTCAGTGAACTCCCGATGAGGAACCGTACTGAGTTGGGCGGCCCTACGGAGTTTCTCGGATCTGGACACGGCGCATTTGCCCGGGTCCTCCGGACACGGTCAGGACACGTTTCCACTCACGGATTTGGTACACCGCCCAGGCCAAGCCCTGGCCTTTATAGAAGGCATCGGGATCTTCTCCGCTGGTCGTGAGGAAGATCGGCTCCGTGAAGCCTTCCTCCAAGACATAGTCCAACAAACAATCGGTCGTGAAGCCGTTGCCTTTCAACGACACGTCAGCCAGAAACTGGAGGATCTCCTCCGGGTTTTGCATCGTCACAGGAGTCATCTGCAGTCGGTCCTTTCCGTCGAACGGCAAATCTTAGGAGGCACCGTCCGTGAAAGCAAGACAGACCACGACACGCGCCGCACGCACAAAGTCACGCTCACGTACCACGTCGCCAACGCGAACCGCCTCGCGCGCGAAGGCACTCTCCGCCGCAGAGTTTCAGGAGCGCATTCTGGCCATCATGGACCAGAAACACCACTGGGCCTGGCCTGTGCTCATGGGGCCCGGCATCACGAAGGACCAGCTGCAACTCCACTATCAGCAGGAATACAAAGTCTACGTACGCGATTTCCCGGTGCTGCTCGCGCGCGTGCATGGGCAGAATCCGCCGCCGGATGTACGGCGGATGTTGGCGGGGAATATTTACGAGGAAGATACCGGCGGCCTCTCGTTCGGCCGTTCACACCCCGATCTCTTTCACGAAATGATGGCCGGGCTTGGTTTTTCGCGCGAATCGTTCGAGCGGACGAAACTCATGCCCGCCGCCGCGGCCTATCGCGCCTGGTTGGATAAGGCGACGGCCAGCCGCGAATGGGTCATCGGCGCCGCCACAATGGCAATCTTCGTCGAAGGTAGCATCAAGGATCGGAAGGAAATCCTCGGCGGCGCTGAGGCCAAACCGACGACCGACATTGAGGCCTACGTCTCAGCCCATCCGTTGATCCAACACCACGGCATCGCACGGTCCGCCATGGATCTGATCCGCGCGCACCAAACGGTGGAAGCCGGACATCGGCACGACGCGTACAACATGGTCGTCACACACGCCACGACGGCGACCCAACGACAGGCCGTTCTTGACGCGCTCCGTCGCTCGCTCCGCCTCTGGATCGCCTACCGCGATGCCATCGTAAAGGCCTGCGGCTTGCGCCGTCCGTGAGCCTCTCCGTGCACAGTCGGTCGTGGCGCGTCGGCTCGATGACGCGCCGCGTCGCGGCCTGCCTGCGTCTCAGCGTCACGCTCGTCGTATCCGCACTCGTATTGTCTCCAGTCTCGGCAACGGACCTCTCGACATCATCCGTCGATATGGTCACGGTACCGGCCGGCGAATTCCTGATGGGTAGTCCGATCGGAAGCGACGGCTTCCCCGACGAAGCGCCGTTGCGTCGAGTCTGGCTAAGCAGCTTCCGTCTCGATCGTTTCGAAGTAACCAACGAAGCCTACGCCCGCTTCGTCCACGAAACCGGCCACCGCATTCCCGAAAACACCAGGCCGCAGGCGACGCTCTGGACCGATTGGCATGCGATCGTCGCCATCGCGCGTCACCCAGTCGTGAACGTGAGTTGGGAGGATGCCGTCGCCTTTTGTCGCTGGCGCGGCGCACGACTGCCGACCGAAGCGGAGTGGGAAAAGGCGGCGCGTGGACCGAACGGCCGCATCTATCCCTGGGGCGACGAATGGGATCGTATGAAGGCCAACAGTGCGAGCTATTGGGCCGAACGTACACTGCACTTCGACAGCGGCGCCGAATGGGAGGCGTTCTGGATCACGGGGGACGGTGCGCGAATTGCGCGCGAGAAAGGCATTCGCGGAGAAGTATTAACGATGCCGGTCGGCAGTTTTCCTGATGGGGTCAGTCCCTACGGCATTCACGACCTCGCGGGGAACGTCGCCGAGTGGGTCGCCGACTGGCACGATCCGAATTATTATCGCAGCGCGCCCTTACACGATCCTCCTGGATCCACACGCGGCGCGGTGAAGGCGATGCGCGGCGGCTCGTGGCTCAAGCCGTTCAAGAGCTTGCGTGGCGCCGACCGCGACTGGGGCCTTATGGACAGCCGCCCGAGCGGCACCGGCTTTCGTTGCGCCCACGACGCTTACTAGTTCGCCGTCCTTCCGCTGCACATCATGCTGCTCCCACGGTCTTGAGCCCATGACTTCGGGCTGCTAAGGCTAGTGCGTCGTCGTGTGTGGCGAGCACGAGATCCAGCCCCACCTGCTCTTTCCACTGCAACGCAGTCACAAGATGGATGGCGTCCAGCGTTCCGAGTGGAGTTCCCAACGGATTGCCTGCCCGTAGGAGAATCGCGCGGCTAATCTCTACGAGCTCAATGGATTCAAGAAAGCGGTACACACTCTCCCGCCGAATGGACAGCTCTTCGTCGCTGATTCGCTCCTGCAAGCGAAGGCGATCCAGCGTCCGCAAACACTCAACCTCAACGAGTGCGGACGCGACGGCACGAGAGATTGTCCGCCAATCCTTCAGAACTTTCGGTTGGCCCAAGACGATACGAAGAATGACCGAGGAGTCGAGGTATGTGATCACCGATCGCTCCGACGTTCGTCGAGCAACAACTCGACGACATCACATTCCAAGCGAAGCGGAGGAGGCAGACGAATATCGCGTAAGGTTGGAACGCCAGGGAGTGGCTTACGTACCTGAAGCTGGGGAGTCTGACCCTGATATGGGACGATTTTGGCGATCGGCGTAGTGCGATCTAAGACGGTCACAGTTCCGCCCTCCCGCACCAATCGGAGATGTTGGCTCAATTTACTTTTCAGCTCAGCAATTTGAACGCCCTTCATATAGTCAATTATAGTCACATCTGGTCACGATAGCAAGACAGTTGTTTGACCTCCAGCCATCAGACTTGCACCTTCGCTTCCTACTATCTCTCTCGGCGCTCGCTGACCAACACAAAGTCCAATCGTTCGACGGTGACGAGCGGCATGAGGAGGCCGAGGCCTTCGTGATCGTGGCTGAAGTCGTAGACGACCGCTTCGCCGTCAATGAGGTGTCCGGTCACGACCACGGTGATCGGCACTGGTTCACCGCGCTCGACACGCCGCCGGAGCGTGTTTCGTAATTGCGGATCGGGAATCGCTTCGAGATTGCCCGGCAGGTCTTCTGGCTTAAACCGGACCAGGCCCCAACGAGTCGGCGTCAAGATCGGTCCAAGTCCCACGCTGAATCCGCCGGTCTTCGGCTCGAACCCGCTCAGGTTCCCTTCCCAGGCGAATGTGAGCCGCTCTTTCCACGGGAGTTTTCCCGCGCGTGCCGCATCGCGATCACGATTCAATTGAAAGAGACGGTCGTCGTGCCCGGGGTCGTGATGCCCGCCGCCATACACCGTGGCCCAGTCCGGCGGAGCCCCTTCGAGCTCGCGAAGAAAGGCTTCCATCGCCGCGGCATCCAGCAATAGCCGCGTATCGTTCGGAACGATCGTGCGGATTTCTCGCAAGGACAGATGGCGCAATGGTCGACTCGATGCCACATCCGCAGCATAGAGGGGGGAACCGAATGCGCTGAGGACAAGAACGAGGCTGGCAATGGCCGCTGATATCGGAGACATCAGGAAGCGGACGACAGGGCGGATGCAGCGCCGTCGGCCTGTGCGACAGCCTGCGCAAACGCGGTCTTCAGTGCGGTCCAGGCTGCCTGATCCGCCGTGAGCACACCGGTCTCAATGAGGACATCCACGCGCGGCGTAGGATCGAGCCGTCGGAGGTGCTCGGCGGTCAGGCCTGGGCGCATCACCACCTCACAGTAGGTCGCCAACCATCCCTCCGTGATCACGCGTAAGCCGGCATCGGACGGTTTCATACGGCCGAGCCTTACCTGTTGGAGTAATTTGATCAGCGGATCGGCTTGGCCCAACGTATGGATCGCGCGCTGAAACGTTTCGTCAGGATGGATCGTCGGAGAAGACATGGTACAAAGATCCTCGGCGTCAATTCATGGAACAGGCGCCGGGACCGCGCGGGTCACCGCAGCTGCCGCAACTTCCACCGCCACCGCCGGAGGGCGGCGTCCATCCGGTTGCACCGACGGCAAAGCCGGAAATCAATTTTTCCAGACGTTCGCCTTTGCAGCTCGGACAAGCCGGCGTTTCGTCACCGCGAATGATGACCTCAAAGCGATGGTTACAGTGTCCACAGCGATATTCGAAGATCGGCATACACTCCCCTTCGTGCACGTGAATTCGCTATTATACGAACGCGGTCGCGGGACCGCAACGCCAGACGCGGCGCCGTCACACCAAAACGAGACAACGCAAACGGGAGTGGGCATGATTCAAGAAGAGTCGACGTTTCAACTGCGCTTCACACTTGAGGCCCGCTTCGACGAGCAGTACGAGGGCGACCTCGACGCGCACGCGTGGACACGCGAGTGGGAATCGCAACTCAAACCGGAGTTGCTCAAAGCCCTCTTCGATACGTTGCGACGCCACCCGAGTTGGAATACGCACATCCGCAATCGTGGACGGTCGCCGCTGGACGAAATTGAAGTGGTGCTGACAAAAGATTTCAGCCGACAGCAGAGTCTCTAGCCTAACAATTCGATTCGCGCACGCCCATTCGCAACGATGTCACCCTCACCCTCTTTGGCCGCGTCGATGGTAGGCAATCTGCCTGACTCCGTCATGCGTGCACGCCGAACGGGCCTCTACATCCACATTCCCTTTTGCCACGCGCGATGCGCCTTCTGCGCCTTCTATCTTGAAATCCACCGCGATGATGCAGCCGAGCGTTTTCTCACGGCGTTTGAACAGGAACTGACCCTTCGCGTAAACGCCGGATTTTTTCACGACCCATCGCATCGCGTGGAGACGATCTACCTCGGCGGCGGCACCCCTACCTCGTTGCGGCCAGATCAACTCGTCAGGTTGTTAGCACAGATCCGCCAAATGACACCCCTCGATGCCAATGCGGAAGTCACCGTCGAAGCGCACCCGGACGGCCTCACGCCGAAGATGTTGACGGCGCTGCGCGAGGCCGGTGTAACCAGGTTGAGCCTCGGCGCGGAAAGTCTCGATCAAGCCGAATTGATTCGTGTCGGACGCCCAGGGCAAGCCACATCGATCATGACCGCCGTGACACAGGCGCGCGCCTGCGGTTTCACGAACATCAATTTCGACGTGATGTTCGGTCTGCCCGGGCAAACTGCCGCAAGCTGGTCTGCAACACTCGACGGCCTGCTCGCCTTGGAGCCGACACATCTATCGTGTTATGCCCTGACGGTCGAACCAGGGACCGCTCTCGCGCACGCAATCGCACAAGGATTCAAGCCGGCGCCCGATCCGGAGCTTCAAACGACATGTGAACTGATCGCCGAGCAACGCCTCACGCATGCGGGATACGAACGGTACGAGTTGTCGAACTATGCCAAGCCCGGATGGAGCTGTCGGCACAACCGCCTCCATTGGGAAGGCGACAATTACCTCGGGCTGGGGCCCAGCGCGGAATCCTACGTCGACGGCGTACGATTCGGGAATGTCGCCGACCTCGACCGCTACGTGGCCATGCTGGCCACAGGGCGCTTGCCCATTGCGCATGAGGAAACTCTTTCTCTGGAGGCGCAACGGCGGGAAGCGGTCGTGTTTGGACTTCGGCAACTAGTCGGTGTTCCGCAGGCGCTGGTCGATCGTGCGGCGTGCGACACAGACTGGCATATGCGCGTAGAACGACTGCTCGCCGAAGGATTACTGGAAACGCAGGATGGCCGACTACGTTTCACGAGACGCGGCAGGCAACTGGCCGACAGCGTGGCCGACGCGTTGGTCTAGGCGCTCACGGCTTCCACCAGCTGCGCTTGACAGAATGAAATTTCACGCGCTACGTATAGCGGGTTGTTCATTTGTATCGTCACTCTCCATAGAGTGGATTCGCAGGAGAGACCATGCCCGTCAACGTCACACCGAAACGCAGACCCATCGAACCGACCGTGGAACAACTTGAGGCCGAAGAGGCGGCGCAGAAGGCAGCCTTCGGAGAGGAAACGGAATTGGATCGCGAGAAGGACGGCGCCGAAGCTGAATCGAAGGATTTGTGGGATCAGACGGAAGTGATCGACATGGACCAATGGTGAGTCGTCGTCCGACGACGGCTAGTTAGCCCGGCAAAAAGTAAAACGCGATCCCCAGAATCACGTACACCGCGACGAGCAGCACGCCTTCCATCCAGTGCGACTCGCCGTCCACCGCGACGAAGTTCACCGCAAAGACGGAAATCGTCACCGCCGCCACTTCGAACGGCGTGAAGATCAAATCCAGCGGCTTCCCGAACGCATAACTCAAAAACACCAGTACCGGCGCGACGAATAACGCGATCTGAATGCTGGAGCCGACGGCGATCCCAAGCGCCAGGTCCATTTTGTTTTTGCTCGCAACCAGTACCGCCGTCGAATGTTCCGCCGCGTTCCCGATGATGGCGACCAAGATCACGCCCACGAACACCTGCGTAAACCCCATCCGTTCGGCGGCCGGTTGAATCGCTCCGACGAGAAATTCGCTCAGCAGTGCAATGAAGAGCGTCGCGACGCCCAGCATGATCGACGGCTTCATGATCGACGAGGGACTCGGCACATGCCCCTCCTCATGATGCCCGCCGCCGACGTACAGATGGCGGTGCGTCTTCAACGAAAAGAAGAGGCTCAATACGTAGATGGCAAACAAGACGACGGAGATGTCGAGGCTGACGTTGCGCTCCACGCTCGCAGCCTGCTCTCCGGCCGAAAAATGAAACAAGGCCGGGACAATCAGGCCGACGGCCGACAACAGCAACAGACTCGCACCCATGCCCGCCGCCGTCTGATTAAATCGTTGCCGTTCATGATAGTAGCCGCCCACCGCCATGGAGGCGCCGAGCACCAGGAGAATGTTCCCGAGGATGGAACCGGTGATGGAAGCTTTCACGACATCGTGGAGTCCCGCGCGTAAGGCGAAGATGGCGATGATCATTTCGGCGAGGTTGCCGAGCGACGCATTCAACAGCCCGCCGATACCTTCGCCGAAGTGGCTGGACAGGTCCTCCGTCGCTTTCCCCAACACGCCGGCCAGTGGTACGATCCCCAAGGCGGCGAAGACAAAAACCAACAACGGATCCCAGTGCAGCAACTCTGCCGCGATGGCGGCCGGCACCATGACGAGCATCCAATCGAGCCACGACCCAGTCAGCAGTGTCATGCGCGCCAACCTACCATAGGCCTCCGACCCTGTCGATGAATGACAAGACTTCGCCGGAGGCGCTCTACTACCCGTTCCATCTGTGCCATGAGCGGACGCTGACGCATCTGCTCACACGATGTGCTCGCGTCCATTTTCGCGATTACATGGCCCTGCAGTTGACGCCGTTCAGCGGCACGACCGCGTATCAGGATCGTATGGGCAACTCGCATCCCGAACTCGTGGCGGAGGGGCGACTCGTCCAAGGTCACTCGGTCAGCGGGCCACTCTCGGCGCAGGTCGCACAGGCGATCGATCGCGATCTTTCCGACGACAGATGGCGAGAGCTGTTTCATCATGCGTTCACTGAGGACCGTCGCTTTCAACGTGGGTTGTTCGACCTAACGCATGCCTTTAGTATCGGAGGCACGGTGCGCCCTGGCGCCGCGGTGTTGCTGGAACTGGTGCGTGACCGGTACCGTGTGCAACCCTACAGCGTCGACCTCGTACGATCGCTCAGCCGCCGCGCGCATCACCTGCCCGACGCATACGACTACGAATATGGGCTTGCGCTGATCAAAACCTCTGCATCGCTGGTCCACACCGCACAACTCGCCGCTCAACTCGGCTGTCTTGCCGTGACGGATTCGCCTTCACACGCGACGTTATTCGCCCACAGCCGCACGCGAGAAGGCTGGACTGTCGATCATGAGCTGATCGAGCAACCATTCTGACGTGCGGCGCATCGGACGTTGCGGCATGAAGGTGCGCGTCCTCATCACAGACGCTCGCCACTCCGCATAGCGCATTGGCATGTCCGGCCCCATTTGTTATGATTTCAGATTCGTATGGGATCCCCAGCCACACCACTCAGCGTTCCCGACATCGGCGAGGACCTCAGCACCGGAACCGGTGATGGGACGGAGGCGCGGGTCGTCGTCCATAACTGTGACTGCCACACCTACCAGCAGGTCATTCAATTGTTTTGCGCGATCATTCCAGGGATGACGCCCCCGGCGGCGTTCGAATTGGCCTACCGCATCGACCACGAAGGACAGGCGATCGTCTTCACGGGCGAGATCAAAGAAGCGGAGTCGATTGCGAAACGGTTGGCCGACGGAGGACTACGGGTGGCAGTGCAGTAGCGGTAGTGAATGCCCGACAGTGTGGATGTTCATTGACGAGTGGTGCAGATGCATAGCCGCGTGAGGATCGCGCGGCGATTCTGAGAGCCGCCCGGTTACTTTTTCCCTCCCGACGATTTCGCCTTCGGTTTCGCAGCTGGTTTGCTCTTGGCTTGCGCCTGGGCTGCGGCCTTTGCCGCTTTCGCCGCCTTCGACTGTTCCTCACGTTTGGTTTTTGCGGCTTCGGCTTCGCGCTTTTTTGCCGCTTTCGCGTTCGCGGCCGCGACACCTGGCCAAGTCGGCAGCTTGCCCGCCTTCCGCAGATTGTCGCCGCTGAACACACGCACTTGGTAGAGTTCGAACAGTTTGGCGATGGCTTTCTGGTCTCCACGTCTGGCCATACTCAGCAGGCGCCGCCGCTGATTCATTTCCTCTTCTTCTGTATGCGAGGGAGCTCGCTTTTCCATCAGCCGTCCTTCTTCTCACCGCATCCCGCATGGCCGGACCATACGCAACACAGCGGCAGCCTAACCTGTTGGATAACCAAGAATTTACTGCGGAGTATAACGACTCTTGCCGCTGAATTCCAGCACCGGGACATTTCAGCCTCGCCCGCCGACTCCGGTTGTTCCCGCCGGAGCCGCTCTCTATAATGCGTCCAGGTTGCGCAGTCCCGCGTAACCCGTATCCCCATACTAGGGCTGTACCCGACGCTGCGCCTCCCCGGTGAACGGGCGTTCCGTCCACCTCGCGAGTCCGTACCGTCATGTCCTCAATAAAGGAGAATTCCATGAGCGCTCCCACACAGACCCCACCCGCGGCCACCGTGCAAGACGACCCTCAGGCGCGCGCCGCCCTGCGGCAGGCCTTCGACAACACCGCCCGCTGGCAACCGGACTTTAAGGGGTTCACCGCAAACCTGACCGTAGAACTGAACGGCACCTCGACCAGCGGACCAGTCATCGTAAAGGGGCCGCGCGAAGTGTCGGTCCAGCTCAGCGATGCAGAAATCCAGAAGTGGGCGCAGGAACAGCTCAGCATGATCGCCGTACATCGCGGACCGCGCAGCTTCGAGGAATCGGACGGCAAATATGCGCTCACGCAGGAGCAAGACGGCCATCCGCTCGGCATGAAGTTGCACATCCACGGCTCCAACTCGTTTTATCGGTTGAAAGACGGACGGATCACGCAGATCAATCGCACCATGGCGCACGGCGGGATGCCGCCTTTCGCCTTCACGATCAACGTCGAGGAGAGCGCGAAGACGCAGGACGGGAAACACCTCACGACGCGCTACACCGTCTATTACTATTCGCCGAAGGACGGGACGTTGAAGAACGTGGAAAGTTTCACCGACACCCACGTGCGCATCGGCCAGTCGGACTTGCCGGCGACGCGGCGTATCATCGCATTCGAAAACGGCACCGTCGTGGTGAAACAATTGACGTTCAGCAACCACGCCTTGTTGTAAGGAGACGGCTTCGATGGATTTGCGTACGGGCTTTCCCCGCAGCATGCGTTGCCTCATGGAGGGCTACGTCCATCTGGCGCGTATGATCGACAAGTGCCGCGCAGTATTGGCCGGCACCGAGGGGGAGTACATCTACCCCTGTCCGATGGACGAACGACTGTTCCAGTTCACCAGAGTGACGGCGGAGGGATTCACCGAAGCCGTGCGTACGCATCCGGACGATGCGGGAGTGGCGGCGTGGTTCCGACCCCACGCCGCCTCCCATACGGCGACTGAAATTGCAGATTGGAACGTGGCCATGTTGAGTCGCGGGCCCAGCACAGCGGAGAAGCAGGCCTACTATAACCAGTTGCGCGACCAAATCGATCCGTCGCGCACCGACCTGACTAGCTGGGCAGACCTCCAAGACTTGGAAGAGGGACGATCCGTCCCACGCCGCGCATAAGAGCGTCCGATAGATCGGCTTCATGCGTCGCTACGAAAGGAAAGACCCATGACTATCTTCACTCGTCTGCCAAGACCAGCGTCTCAGTTTGCGGCCGTAGCACTCCTTGCTGCCAGCCTGCTTGCTGCGCATGCGGCAGCAGCCGACGAGGTACTCCGCGAAGCGAATATTCCGCTCGCCTCGGCAGAGAAGGCTGCGGCAGCTGCGGTGGAAAAGTGTTTGGCCGATGGATACCGCGTAACGGCGGCGGTCGTCGATCGTAACGGTACGGTGCGCGCGCAGCTTCGTGCGGACGGGGCCGGACCGCACACCATCGACAGCAGCCGGAAAAAGGCCTATACCGCAGCCAGCCTGCGCCGCGCGACCACGGATCTCGCCGAGATGATTGGAAAGACCCCCGCCTTGCAAGGACTGCGGGATATGAACCAGGACATTTTGATGCTGGGCGGCGGTTTGCCGATTTTCGTGCAGAACGAGTTTGTCGGCGCCATCGGGGTGGGCGGCGCACCAGGAACCCAGTTCGACGACGCCTGTGGGTCGGCCGGCCTGGAGCGGATCGGGGCGACTGCGAAGCCTGCTCCTGCGCAGTAGTCCACGCAACCAGCCTACGCACTTTTGCCTGAGTAGATGTACAGTGGAAGGCCTGCCGACTTCGACGGTCAGGTGCCGCCGGTCTCCCGACCACCCTAATTCCCCAAGTTCGACCGCTCTCCTCTCCGTTCACAAGCGCCAACAGGCCTGTCTTGGCGATTCGTAACGTGCTGTCCTTCCAAGGGTTTTCTCCGCCTCTCTTCCCCTACTATCCAAAACGTCAATTTCCTTGGCGTTCCCGCAACCCTAGGCAATAGTAAACACACACGCCTGGATACCGATCAGTCCATTCGGACCCGGTGCGGCCTTCACCAGACGCTCGCCGCGACGCCGGTTGTCCAGTCGACGGGTGTGTCTTGCAGTAGGGGCAGCGTCGTCGACCTGTGCATAGACGAGACGAAAACAGTAGGGAGAGTACCAACACGTTCCATGGCTAGCCAACGAATCGCTATCAGCGACCTCCAGGTCGGTATGTTCGTGACCTCGATCGACCGCGGGTTTTTCAGTAATCCGTTTCTCCGGCAAACGTTCCGGGTGGAGTCGTCCGCGCAAATCTCGACGCTCCAGCGCGCCGGCATCGAATCCGTCACGATCGATCCCGATCTCAGTATCGACCCGTCGGTGACATCGAAAAGTGGGAAACGTGGGCGCGGAAAATCCAGCAAGACCACGTCACAGACAGAAAGCCCGCCCGACCAAGCAGCGAGGCAGCCCTCGCCTTCCGTAGACTCGGCCACAGTTAAGGGAGAGGCGCGCCCTGTCTTCACGCTGCCAGAAGAACTCGAAGGACTCTCGCAGGAGTTGATTGCCGCGAGTCGTGCAAAAGCCCGCCTCGAGCTCACCGTCGAGCGCCTCTGGGCGCAATTTCAAACGAGTCGCGCCATCGATGCGGCGGCAGCCGGACTGGCCGTCAATATTGCGCGCGAAATCACCATCGTCGCGCAAGGTCGCACCGATGCGGCGTGGTTTACCGTCATGAGCGCACATCGCGCCGGCGCCAGTGACCTTGCATCCCATTCGCTGACGACTTGCGCCATCGCCATCATGTTGGCCCAGGCCGCGCACGTTGAAATAGACGAATTGGAAGCCATCGCACTGGGCGCGTTGTTACACGACGTGGGGTTGCTGGCGTTGTCGCCGACGTTGCTGGATCGTATCAACAACACCTCACGCATTCCGTCGCGCAAGGAACTCGACGACTACCATGCGCATCCGCTCCTGAACGGCATCCAGACCGAGGAAAGCGACGAGTTAACGCCGGCAGTGCGGCAAATCATCGCCGAGCACCATGCCTTGCCGAACGGGCGCGGCTTCCCGGCCGAGATCGGCCACCACACGACCGCCCGGGCGAGTCGGATCGTGACCATTGCGGATCGATACGACGACCTCTTGACGGGATTCGGCGGGGCGCGCGCGCTCCATCCGCACGATGCGTTGCAACGTCTCGCGATGGAAGCGCAAGAACGCGCCGTCGATACCGAGTTGACGGCGACGCTCTTGGATCACTTGGGGCCCTACCCGATTTATAGCGTCGTGGCGTTGAATAGCGGCGAACGGGCCGTGGTCACAGAACTCAACGCACAAAGTCCCCATCAACCGATGGTGTGCATCACACACGCGGCGAACGGCACCGCACTCACGTCGCTCATTCGTCTTAACCTGTCGCGCCAGGAATCGAACAACACCCTCCGCACCATCTCCCACACCCTGGGCACCGTCCGCATTCCAATCTGAGGCGATACACACGTCATCGCTTTCCTTCGATTCGTATTCCGTCCCAGCCTACTCGTATCGATGAGTTCATATGCATCGTGGCACTGTACTCTGACAACATGAACATCCTCGGCGTCGATCGTGATGCATCGAGGCGCCGTGGCAATAACCGGAGCCGGAAATGTCAGGATCATCACCCGACGTCCATATTGCTCATGTACGTGTTTGTCTTGGAATGGGCCTAACCGCTGGATGACTTGCTGTTCGCTCTCTCCAAGCTGCACTTTCTGACACCTATCGAGCCGCTCCCAATATTCACTGGAGTGCCACTACATGACACTGTAGACCACAGCCAAAACAAGGATCCCTAGCCCAACAATCGCCTTCATTGGGGGAAAGCTCGCCGGCATTTGAACAACCTTGACCTATGTGGAATACGGCGAGATCTATACTGACTCACGCCCTGGCGTGAAGCCACGGAGGTATTACGGATTTTGCCAGCGGGCGCCTTCGTAGCTGAAGTTGGCGGAGTATGTCAGCTTGACGGTGTCGCCGTCTTTGACGACCGAATCGAGTGTGCCGATTTTTTTGTTCACGGTCACCATCAACTGCGAACTGGAGAGGAACGGGCGGAGCGGGAGAAACAGATCCTCATGACCTTCGAGCAATGTCTTCACGGTGGTGGGCGCGGTGAGTTCCACCGGATATTCCGGCTCCGGCATATGCTGTTGGAGTTGCCCGATGACGATCACGGTGACCATAGTGCCTCGTGGAGCCTACACAGGGTTGACGGAGAAACGTCCAGACGCGGTCATTTGTTCTGCCGATGGCAGTGGAGACAGTCCACACGTTTGGGATGCGGTGGAATAGCTAAAGCCC
Organism: Nitrospiraceae bacterium; assembly: GCA_046351095.1. Taxonomy (GTDB): domain Bacteria; phylum Nitrospirota; class Nitrospiria; order Nitrospirales; family Nitrospiraceae; genus BQWY01. The sequence continues at coordinate 390,531 of JAXLZC010000001.1, read as the reverse complement.
GTACACCGCCGGCACCGTGACAAGTGGCGCACTGCGTCTCCGACGTGAGTCCGGCATGCGGCGGCGTGGTCGGCACGGCGGGGTTCCGGTCCTTGGGACTGGGCAACATGGACACGCCGAAGACGACGAGGACCGCAAACGCGACATACAGCAGATCGATTTTCCGAAAGGTCACTCGCCGCGCCTCATGGGTGTTCCCGTCGCCGCTCCGCCTCTCGGCAGGCCTCGTCGACGACTTGCGCAATATGCGTCACGGAGGTCCGTCCCTGCAAGCCATTCTTCAACTGAATCATACAGGCCGGGCAACTGGTCACCACCGTGTCGGCGCCGGATTGCTCGATCGCCCGCCGCTTGCGCGCAAAAATCTTCTGCGAGTTGTCGTAGTCCTTCACGACATAGGTCCCCGCCCCACCCGCGCAACGATCGGCATCGACCATCTCCACGTAGGCAGTGTCCGGCAACGAGGAAAGGATCCGGCGAGGCTCCTTTGTCACACCCGCCGCCCGTAAATGGCAGGAGGAATGGTAGGTGACGGTACGAGCCGGAGGTGTCGTCGACGACGCTGGAGCGGCTGACGCCTCGCCCGCGGCCGCCATCGGCAGTCGTCCGTCCGCCATGGCCTCGGCGGCCACCTCAGCGATGTGCCGGACCTTTCGACCGAGTGCGACGGCTGCCGCTTCTTCGGGTTCGCCCTTAAACCAGTGGGCGTAGTCTTTCAGCATCAAGGTACACGACGCGCATCCGGTGACGACGGTGTCGTAGGGCGCCAAGGAACGAAGATTCTCGCGTGCCCCTTCCTTGGCCAACGTGCGGTGACCGTAGGTATCGATCGGCGTGCCCGAACAACGCTGTGCTGGAAGATCCGGCTCCAACTTCGCGCGGCGGAGGACGGAAATCACCGCATCGCCGACACCGTCGTCGAAGTAGTTGGCGGCGCATCCATGGAAATACGCCGTCGGTCGCAGCGCAAGACCATCGGGCGGGACAAGATCCGCGTGGCGCTCTCGAAGGTGCGTTCGCGCCAGCGTCGGGAGCAGTAAGTCGGCCGGCAGCCGCATCGTCTCGGTCACGCTTCGCAAAAACGGGCGCGACAGAGGTTCGAGGATCCGTCGTACCGTCGGACGATCCCACCAGGATTGTGTCCTTGCCAGCAATTTGAGCATCGGCTCGAACAGCCGACCCTTCGCCTGCCAGCCGAAGATACGGCCCATGAGCGCGCTCGGCACTTCGGCCCGGCGCGCCAAGATCAACTCCGACACGTCCACCCCGGCAGGACAGATGGTCCGACAGGATTTGCAGTTGGTGCAGGCGTCCACCACCCGCTTGGAATCGAGATACGTATAGTCCCTAGCCGTGACGATTTCATACCAGCCGCGCGAGCTCATGTCCTCGGACTGAAACACATCGTAGACAGGACAGACGGAATTACACTTCGCGCAGGTCGCACAATGTTTGGCGAAGCGTTCGTAGTCGATGTGTTCCGTGAAGGGGCGGTCGCTGAGCTTGATGCCGGGGTTCAGGACGTGTTGAGGGTCGAACGCCTGCTTGACCTGGACGAAGAGGCCATACAATTCGTCGCCGAACATCGTGCGCACATATTCGGCCCGCACGCGTCCGTCGCCGTGCTCGCCGCAGATCGATCCGTCGAAGCGATCGAGCACCGTCCGATGCACCTCGTGGTAGGTCTCGACGAGCCGCGCAAAATCTTTCGGGTCGTTGATGTCCAAGAGCGGTAAGATATGCGCGTTGCCGTTGCCGATGTGGCCGAAGATCGCGACCGGTACTTTCGGTTCGGCAAAAACCTCACCGAGGTAGCGGACCAATTCGCTGAGGCGCGCCGCCGGGACAACCACGTCGTCGACGTAATTGATCGGCCGCTTCTTCGCATCGAATCGATACAGGGTGGGATACAGCGCTTTCCGCGCCTTCCACAATTGTTCGCGCTCCTCGCGGTCGTGCGCCGACACCAACGGCGCAGCCAGGCGAAATCTCGTCGCCATACGACTGAGGTGGTCGACACGCTCCGCCAACGGCGGTCCGGTGCGTTCCTCATCCAGCTCGATCAACAATGTGGCGGCGGCCTCCGATGGAATGCCGTAGCGAGCGCGCCCGATCAAATCGAGCGTGTGGCCGTCCATGATTTCGAGCGCGCTCGGCGCGAGCGTCAGCAACTGCGGAACGGCCTCGCCCACATCGTCCAAAAACCGAAAATGGAGCAACGCGGCCACGGTCGCACTCGGGCGCGGCACCAGCGTCAGCGTCGCTTCGCTGACGACACCTAACGTCCCTTCACTGCCGATGAATAACTTCGGCAGATCCAGCACCCCGCGATCCAATCCGTCCACCAGGCCGAAGAGGTTATAGCCGGCACTGTTCTTGGACACACGTGGCGCCTTACTGCGGATCAACGCTGCGTGATCCCGCACCATTCTCGCGACATGGTGGACGGCGTCTGGCCATTGAGCGAGCGTTGGATCGTCCAACGCTCGCGCCTGCGCCATAAGCAACGCGCCCGACGCCAGACACACACGCAGCGACTCCACCGTGTCCTTCACACTGCCGTAGCGCAACGTGTGCGGCCCGGACGAATTGTTGGCCAGCATGCCCCCGAGACGACACATGTCGCCGCTCGACGGATCCGGCCCGTACATGAGCCCCGACGGAGCCAACTGTTTGTTCAATTCGTTGAGGACGATACCCGGTTGGATCACGGCCCGCGCCGCCTCGCGATCGACCGACAGCAGCCGATTCATCCGCGAGACATCGAGAATAATTCCGGAACCAACCGCCGATCCCGTCAGGTTGGTGCCGGCAGCACGCGGCGTGAGCGGAATGCCGCGCGGCACGGCGTAATCGATGGTGCTCTGAATATCGGCTTCTGATTCGGCCAGTACGATGGCCGTCGGTTCGAGTCGGTAGAGACTGGCATCCACCGCGTAGGCGGTGCGCGCCGGACCGTCGTCCAACACACGGTCGGCACCGAGGCGTTGTCGTAAATCTCGTGCAACCGCGCGGAGACTAGATGGAGAGGGCTGCGGATGAATGAGCGCCACAAGAATCCTGTGCTACCAATCAGGACATTGTAGGCGCGAGGAACTTTGGAGAACAAGGGAGCGACTACAGCTATCGCGCCCCTTTGATGAATACACCGAAGGCTGGAAAATAGTCGGTGCAGTTCGGTAAGGTAGCGCCGCATCACGAACCATTTCACGGCTCTATCGCTAGACCTTCCGATGTCTCGACCACGTTTGTTTCTCACACGCCGCCTTCCCGATCTCGTGATGGACGAGATTGCGCGCCGTTTCGAGCTGACGCAGCCGCCCAGCGACGAGCCCTTATCGCGCGACGCACTGCTCGACGGAGTGCATACCGCCGACGCGATGCTCTGCCTGCTGAGCGACCGCATTGACGATACGATTCTGGCGGCCGGGCCGTCGCTTAAGATCGTCGCCAACTATGCGGTCGGCTACAACAACATCGACCGCGCCGCTGCCGCACGACGCAATATCGTCGTGACCAACACGCCGGACGTGCTGACGGACGCCACTGCGGACATTGCCTGGGCGCTGCTCTTCGCCGTCGCGCGCCATGTGCCGACCGGCCATACGCTCGTGCAGAGCGGACAATGGACCGGCTGGGCGCCGCGGCAGTTGCTCGGCGGCGACATCGCGGGGCAGACGCTCGGCATCGTCGGCATGGGGCGGATCGGTCGTGCCGTGGCGGAGCGCGCGAGCGGCTTTCGGATGCCGGTGCTCTATCACGCCGCGCGGCCGCCGAAAGTGCCAGTCGATCCCGCCTGGCGGGCGGCGCCGCTGGACGAATTACTCGCGACCGCCGACTTCATCAGCCTGCACGTCCCGCTGACGCCGGAGACGCAGCACCTGATCGATACCCGCGCCTTCAGTCGGATGAGATCGACAGCCTACCTTATCAATACGGCGCGCGGTCCGGTCGTCGACGAAGCGGCGCTTGTCGAGGCGCTAAGGTCGCACCGTATCGCGGGTGCCGGACTCGACGTGTACGAGCAGGAACCGGCGCTACATCCGGGCCTCGCATCCAGCCCGAATGTCGTGCTGTTGCCGCATCTCGGATCCGCCACCCATCGCACACGGATGCAGATGGGGTTCATGTGCCTCGAAAATATCGACGCCGTGCTAACCGGTCGCCCCGCGCCACATCGTGTTGCGTAGCAACTCCCTCTGAAGCCTGCTCGTATATTTCCGCTTGAACAGAATCTGGCAGCCTGCCATGGTCTGACAGGCGCAGTCGGTGCGAGCCCTCAGCGCGTACGCCCATATTCTCCGCGCGGAACATCCCTCTCTCAATTTCCTTCACGGCCAAGGAGACGCACATGGCGAAAAAATCCACAAACCACACGACGATCGGGAACGGCGGCGAAACGCATCAGCAGGCGGACCCTTCGGCACGGGCAGCGCAGTTGACCACCAACCAGGGGGTACCGATCGCCGACAATCAAAACAGTATGAAAGCCGGCTCGCGTGGTCCCACGCTCTTGGAAGATTTCATCCTTCGAGAAAAAATCTTTCACTTCGACCACGAGCGAATTCCCGAACGGATCGTGCACGCGCGTGGCTCAGCGGCACACGGATTTTTCGAACTCTACGACTCGCTTGCTGACATCACCTGCGCCGATCTCTTTCAGCGCAAGGGCGAAAAGACGCCCCTGTTCGCTCGCATCTCCACGGTCGCCGGCGGCGCGGGCTCGGTGGACACGCCTCGCGATGCGCGCGGTTTCGCGATCAAGTTTTATACGAAAGCCGGCAATTGGGATCTCGTCGGCAACAACATCCCCGTCTTTTTTATTCAAGACGCGATGAAGTTTCCCGACCTTGTACATGCCGTGAAGATGGAAGCGGATCGAGGATATCCGCAGGCCGGCAGCGCACACGATACGTTTTGGGATTGGGCCTCGCTCTTGCCCGAAACGACGCATATGCTGATGTGGGCTAACAGCGATCGAACGATTCCCCACTCGCTCCGTATGATCGAAGGTTTCGGCGTCCACACGTTCTCGTTGGTCAATGCGCAGGGCAAACCCACCTTCGTCAAGTTTCACTGGAAACCGAAACTCGGCCTGTAATCGACCGTGTGGGATGAGGCGGCTAAACTCCAAGCGGCGGACAACGACTATCATCGCCGTGACCTGTGGGAGGCGATCGACAGCGGCGACTATCCGGAATGGGAACTGGGCATTCAGGTATTCGACAAAAAATTTGCGGACAAGCAACCGTACGATGAGTTGGATCCAACGAAACTGATTCCTGAAGAGGTCTGCCCCGTGCGCCCGATCGGGCGGATCGTGCTGAACCGGAATCCGGATAATATCTTTGCCGAAACGGAGCAGGTCGCGTTTTGTCCGGCCAATGTGGTTCCCGGCATCGACTTCTCGAACGATCCGTTGCTGCAAGGACGGCTCTTCTCATATCTCGACACACAAAAATCACGGTTGGGGACGGCCAACTTTCACCAGCTCCCGATCAATGCGCCGAAGTGTCCATTCTCAAACTTTCAGCGGGACGGCATGATGCAGATGCAGGTGCCCACCGGCCGGGCGAATTATGAGCGCAATAGTCTCGCTGAGCATGGCGAGGATGGCGGACCTCGGGAGGTATCGACCGGTTTTACCACGGCGTCGTCCCGGCTCGGCATCGAGGCGGGAGCCGATATTTTGCGGGTACGAGCCGAGTTGTTCGCGGACCACTACAGCCAAGCGCGGCTGTTCTGGAAATCCCAGACACCCAACGAGCAGGCGCACATCGCCTCCTCATTCGTCTTTGAATTGTCCAAAGTGCAATTGGCGGAAGTCCCCGCGCGTATGGTCGGCCGATTGCGTCATGTGGATGAAGACCTGGCAAAACGTGTGGTCGATGGACTCGGGATCCCGCTTCCTCCGAAACCAGAGGCCGCCCGAGCTCCGATCGACATGAAACCCAGCCCAGCGCTGTCGATCCAGAAGAACATGAAAGCGACGCTAAAGGGACGGAAGATCGGGCTGCTTTTTGCCGATGGGTCCGACGGCGCGCAGATCGAACAGCTTACTTCAAAGGTGAAGAAAGCCGGCGGCTCAGTGTTTTTAATCGCACCAAAAATCAACGGCACGAAGTTAGCGAACGGCAAGGTCCTCAAGGCGGACGGACAATTGGCCGGCTCGCCGTCGCAACTCTTCGATGCGGTCGCCTTGGTCCTGTCCGACAAGGGCGCGGCCTCGCTGACGAAGGACGGCGCGGCAATCCAGTTTGTGATGGACGCCTTCGGTCATTTGAAGGCCATCGGTCACACGCCCGCAGCGCAACCCCTGTTGGGTAAAGCCGGTGTCGAGCCGGATGCAGGTATCACGGGCCTCGGCGCCGATTTTCTTCAGGCGGCGGTGCAGCGCTTCTGGGATCGTGAGGCATCGGTGCGGACGCTCGCGTAGCCTGCATGGCCGTTACGAAAAAACTCGACCTTCGCACAGGCCGCTCGGTGTGGCAGGTGGGACGGCGCCCGCGCCTCCCCACCTCGCTGCTGCGCCGCGACCTCAAGCCAGACGTCGTGATTGTTGGTGCCGGTATTTCCGGCGCGATGATCGCCGATGCATTAACCGATGCCGGTTTCGACGTGGCGATTGTGGATCGTCGCGGGCCGCTACGTGGATCGACTCCGGCCTCGACGGCGCTGCTGCAATATGAGCTCGACGTTCCGCTGATCCATCTCGCAAAACGCATCGGCCGCACACGCGCCGAACGGCTCTGGCGGCGCGCGCGACTAGCCGTCAATGCGCTGAGCGAACGTACCGCCTACCTTGGCATCGAGGCCGATCTCGCACAGCGCGATGCCTTGGCGCTCGACGGCGACGTGCTTGACGTGGACGAACTGCAGGTCGAGGCCGAAGCCCGACGGCGTGCAGGTTTCGAAGTGAGCTACCTTGCCCCTCGAGAAGTTCAGCGTCGATATGGCATTCGACGCCGCGCGGCCATCCTCGGCCATGGCAACATCATTGCCGATCCCAGTCGAATGGCCGCCGGATTCTTACGTGCGGCGCTGTCGCGCGGCGCACAACTTTTTGCGCCGGTCGAAGTTACGGATGTATCGACGCTGACGCAGTCGGTCTCGGTAACCACCAAGCAAGGCCCGTGCATTCGCGCGAAACACGTCATCTTCGCGACCGGGTACAAGATGCCGACGATCGTGCCGACGAAGGGGCATCGGATTATTTCGACATGGGCGATCGCGACACGCCCGCAACGGCGACGTCTGTGGCCAGAGGAAGTCTTAATTTGGGAAGCCTCGGATCCGTATCTCTATCTTCGTCCGGGCCCTGGCGGCTGCGTCATCTGTGGCGGCGAAGATGAGACCTTCACCGACGAGGAGGCGCGTGACGCGTTACTTCAGCACAAAACCGCCGTCCTTGAACGGAAACTCGCGCGCCTGTTTCCCTATCTCGACCCACGAGCCGCATATGCCTGGACCGGCTCGTTCGGCGCCTCGCCGACCGGCACACCAAGTATCGGTCCTATTCCCGGCAAACGGCACTGTTATGCGGCACTCGGATACGGCGGCAATGGGATCGTCTTTTCGATGATGGCGGCCCAGCTTTTACGCGGGCTGATCACCGGGGTCGGCGATCCGGATTTTGACCTAGTTTCTTTTTCTCGAACCTTTTAGAATCCCGCTCGCGATGACGCCTCTCGTTTGCCTGCACGGTCGCTCCCCTCGCCGTTGGAATCGACTCAAGCCGGCTTCGTGGCTCCTCCTTCTCTCAGTGCTTCTGAGCCCAGTCTTCACTCCGCCCGAGGCATCCGGCGAGGATGGAATGAAAGCCGAAGAGCCCACGCCGATCGCGGGGCGCGAATTCCGCACGAAGCTGTTCGGCGAAGACGTCTATGTGCCACCGCGCGACCGACGGAACGTCACCGCCGCGAGTTTCGGCCTACAGTGGATTCCCAACGGCCCGTCCTCGATGGAGTTGCTGCCGTTCGGCGCGTTGTACGTCTGGCGAAATTGGGATAACGACAATCGGCGTTTCCGCGGGACCTTCTCCGGTGTGGTCAACGACTTGGACTACACCATCGGGCTACGCACCTATCCGAACTGGAGTTTGATCTTCACGCTCGACAACTTCATCGCGCCGCTCGGCCGCTCCGAATACGTGGAGGGCCAGCGTATCCGCGCCACCGAACTCGAATGGAGTTATGCCTTTGCGGGCGGCGGCATCGCCTATCGCCTGCCGATCCGCCCGTTCAGCCAAGACAGCGCCGCCAATTTTTTTGTGACCTACGAGCCGGGCTACCGGTGGTTCCGCGGCACCAAATATACGGGGGCCTCGTACGGCATTCCCAACGATACGTATGAAGGACGATTGCGGTTCCGCGTTCGCGTCGACTCGATGCGGCGTAATCTGATGGAGCTCCCGCACAGCGGCATCAGCTTCGGCGGCGATGCGGTACACGGCCATCGCGCCCGATGGAAGACATGGGGAGGTGCGCCCTTCGACACCGCCGATGCGCAAAGTGAACGCACGTACGTGACGTTCTCTGCCTATGCCGTCGCCGCCACGGGCCTGCCGTTTCTCAACAGCGAGAAACATCGCCTCATCAGCAGCGTGCATGTCGGACACGGCAAAGATATGGATCGTTTCTCCGCGTTCCGCCTGCCCGGTCGACCGACCGGGTACGAATGGGAAGCCCTGTCTTTACCGGCGCTGCACGGCGTCGCCTTCAACGAACTGTATCCTCGGCAATATGCGATCGCCAATTTGCAGTATCGCTACGAAGCCCTCTTTTTTCTGTATCCCTACGTAGAAGCTACCTGGGGTTATTTGGAACGCTCGCGTTTCACGCCGACTGGCACGATCCACAACCAGATGGATCATATGCCGATGGTGGGAGGCGGCATCGTCTCGGGCGCACCTTGGCGCTCCCAGATTGAATTGAACTATTCGTACAACTTCGGCGTCTTCCGAGATCCCGGCGGCCCCCCTCCGACCCAAGGGGGCCATGGCTTCTTCCTCTTCTGGTCCAAGGATCTAAGCGACGAGAAGCCGAAGAAAAAAGCGACCTCCTAACGGCTTATTGGAGATAGGCGCTCTTCGCACGATACCTGCAGTTGCAAACGCTCCAAGATACACAAAGGCGAGGATGGCATCACACCATCATCGCCTAGCCGTCACAGTCAGAGCCTGAACGACCTGTGTCTCTGGTCTAATCGCCTAGTTCTTGCCCTTAAACTCGGCACGCACCTTTTCAACCTGCTCCATATAGTGGTCCAACTCAGGAGACTGATCTTCCGGAGACGTGACGGCAATCGCTCGAGTCAGTTGCCATTCGCGTAGCGTCACTACCAGGGCATCCCCATTTTCTTCGAACTGACTCCACCGCACAGGGATGAAGTAATCCGCGTCATCGAAGTCAACCACCGCGTACTCAATGTCTCCGGTTGCCTCGTCCTTCATCACCCGATGGATCGACCTCAGCTTCGTCCCCTTCGCGTCTAGGACTTCGCGATTCAGCAAGGTGTTGGTGGTCTCGTCGATCAATTTCCCCTGACGGACCGGCGTCGTGGCATACTCTTCCACAATTCCGGCTTGCCCACCCGTTAAATCGGTCGAACGATCGATTGCCGTTCCGCTTTGGACAGCTTTCTGATTGAGGCGCGCCTGTGTCTCCCCCGGTGCGGCCTGCGTGATGCCCTGATTCTTTCTCGCCTCTTCCAGGCCCGCCATTTGTTGGCGCGCGCGGTCTGCGGCATCCGTCCGTGGTCCCCCCGTCATCTCCCCTCCCGTGGTGCACCCAAACATGATGGGTGCGCTCAACAGGACGTCGAATGTGGCCAGCTTGATACCGGTATTGTGCGTGTATGTCGTTCTTGTGTTCATGGTCGTCTCCTTTTAGAACGGTAAGGTGTATGTCTCGAACAGTTCGCCCTTCGTTGTCGTCACATTGTCTTAGCGGTTACCACGTCGCCGGGATGCTGTAGCGACGCGGTTCTTTGTGCCCATGGGGAACCTGAATCCCGCTTCGATTCCTTCTGATTGTTTCGTCCACAACGTTGCCGCATTGAATGCACCGTTGGGCCCAGCCCATATATCCATCCGCCACCAGCAACCCTTGGCAGCGTTCACAGCGTCCAGGAGCGACGGGCGATGTCCTGCTCCGCTCGCTCAGCGCCCGTGTATGCTCCGTTTCCTCAGAGAGGGGTTCGCCCAATCCGATTCTGATTCCGCGAATAAACACCGGCGCTCGTCGTTCATCATATCCCTGAAATTCCAGGGTGTTGTGAACCCTTTCCTCACCAGAGGTCTCGTCTTCTTCGATCCACTCCATTTCGCTCCCCCAGCTTTCTGATGTATCTCGCAACATGGTGGACTCCTTTCATCCAACGATCGGTCTGTTTCGATGTCTTCAGTTTCACAACGATGTTCGAATGTCACATCGTCATGATGCGACTGTACTCGCAGACCGCTCGCTACAAAGCTGGCAAAAACCCCTGGCTTTTTCGGTGTGCTCCCTAGGTCCCCTGTATGGCCTTTCTCACTCTGTTTTAGGTGTTCCTCTTGCTCAAGTACTTATTCGTACCTTGACGTCGAATGGCCAGAGTGTAACCATTGGATACATTCGTGAAGTCACCGGTGTCCATTTCTCATCGCTGATTGTGGTCGGAACCATGTCTTTCTCACGCCACATTGTGTGCGTGCACATTCCCACGCTCGGGATCGCGCTGGCTCGCCAAACCGATCCGACGCTACGCACACGTCCCGTGGCGATTGCGCCCTCGTCCTCGCCACGTACGCGGCTACTGGAAGTGTCGTCGGAAGCGACCGGTGACGGCGTCGTGCCGGCGATGTCGCTGCAGACCGCCCGTCGCTTGTGTCCGACGCTTGTGGTGCTCCCGCCGTCACCGGAGAAAACCGCCGTCGCCCATCAGCAGATCCAAACGTTGCTCGAACGCCTGACTCCCCAATGGGAACCGGTATCGCCGGGACAGTTTTATCTCGACATGACCGGGACGGGCCGACTCCATGGACGCCCCATCGACGTCGCCGCCCGTTTGGAACGCGACATCCAGAGCCAACAGGGCTTGGCTGGCGTCATCGGGCTCGCCGGCAATAAACTCGTCTCGCATGTCGCAGCCACTGCGCTCGGTGTCCCCGAACAGGTCGTCAGCATTCGTCCCGGCGCCGAACATCTCTTTTTAGAACCGCTGCCGATCGACGTCTTACCCGGCTTAACCCGCCACTCGCGCTCGGTGGTACGCGACACACTCGACGATTTGAACTTGCATACCTTAGGGGCGATTGCTGAGACATCGCAGGCGGCGTTGGAGTCAGCGCTGGGCCCTGCAGCGGCGGCCTTACACGAATGGTCGCGAGGTATCGACCGGTCCCCGGTACACCCCACACGCGCGCAGCCGGCCGTCACCTACACACACATCCTCACGCCGGACGAGATCGACGACACGCTGTTGCTAGCGCGTGCGTACGAGCTACTCGAACAGGTCTGCCGCACACTCCGTCGGCGGCAGCATGTCTGCCGTCGCCTGACGCTGACTTGCCGCCAAACCGATCGCACCGAGCATGCCGCGCACCGCACCATCCCCAACGGCAGTTATTGGGAACACGACTTACATTCAACGGTCCGCACGCTGTTCTTCGCAGTGTTTCAGCGGCGCATCCGCATTGACAGCCTGACGCTGTGCGCCGAGTCGTTGACGTCGCCGGCGGAACAACTGACGCTGTTTCACACGACCGACGACGCCGATCAGGGTGTCCGTCACCGTCGTGAGCGGCTGGCGCTGGCGATCGACCATCTCCGAGATCGATTCGGCGACCAGGCGATCCGCTACGGTCGAGGCGTCACGTCCCCGTCATGAGACCGTCGACCTCGACAGACAACCAAGCCGACGTGCACGACACCGGCGGCTACAACTCGTCGCCGCACGAACAGGTTGGACCCGCCTTTGCGCATCTCCATACACACTCGTCCTGGTCGCCGATGGAAGGAGTCGCCTCACTCCTCGCGCTCTGCGCCGCCGCTCGCGCACAAGGCGGATCGTTTCTCGCCTTGACGGACACCAACGGTCTCTATGCCGCCGTGCGTTTTCTTGAGACCGCGCGACAGCACGGTCTGCGTCCGATTCTTGGTGCCGAACTCGTCACGACCATCCATCGCGCTGTTTTATTGGCGGCGACACCGACCGGTTACGCCAATCTCTGTCGTATCCTCTCGGCGCGTCATCAAGATCCCGACTTCGACGCCATCGACACCGTCGCGCACCATCGTGACGGACTCATCGTCCTAAGCGACGACGAACCAGCGCTGACGGCCTGGGCTCGTGTCTCGCGTGAGCACCTCTTTGTAGAGCTCACCTCCGGCCCAACCTTCGACATGGACCGTATCCGTCGCCTTGGTCGCAGTCTGGGACTCCCGCCCGTCGCGACCACACGCGCGCGTTTTCTCCGAGCGGAGGACTTCGGCATCCATCGCGTGCTCCGTGCCATTGCACACAACACTACCTTGTCTCGACTCTCGCCTACCGCCTGCTGCGCGTCGACACAATGGCTGCAATCGCCGACACACCTCGCCGGGCAGTATCCCCACTGCCCGGAGGCGCTGGAAAACAGTCTCCGCATTGCGGAGTCCTGTCACACGGACTGGCGCTTCGACGAGACGATCTTTCCGGCCTTTCGTCGCCTCAGCAGCGACGCGGCCTTCGACCTTTTGCAGACACGCGCCTACGAGGGCGCACGCCTTCGGTACGGCGAGATCACGCCGACGATCCGCACCCGGCTGACCCATGAGTTGCGCATCATCCGCGAGAAACGTTTTGCAGATTATTTTTTGGTGGTGGACGAGATCGTCCGTCAGGCGCCGCGCACCTGCGGACGCGGATCGGTCGCAGCCTCACTCGTGTCGTATTGTTTGCAGATCACCCACGTCGACCCGCTGCGTCACAATCTGTTTTTCGAACGGTTTTTGAATCCGGGGCGGCGCGATCCGCCGGATATCGACATCGACTTTCCTTGGGACGAACGCGAGACGATCCTCGAGTGGGTGTTTACGCAATATGGTCGGTCGCAAGCCGCGATGGTCGCCAACCAGAACAGTCTCGGCTGGAGAGCAGCGCTGCGCGAGGTGGCAAAGGTGTACGGCATGCCGCCCGCCGAGATCGCTCGTGTCTCGACACGGGTCTCGCGGCAACAAGATTTCGTGGAATTCACAACTCCGCCGACCGCCGCAGAATGGGCCACACGCCTCACGCAGGCGCTCCGACTTCCCGCGCCCTGGCGCGAGATCTTCGAACGTGCGGCTCAGGTCGAAGGCCACTTCCGCACACTCGGGCTCCACTGCGGCGGCGTCGTGATCGTGCCGGACGACATTCGTCGCTACGTGCCCGTGCAGATCTCGGCCAGTCGCCGTCCCGTCATTCAATGGGACAAGGATCAAACCGAGGACGCGGGTTTGGTAAAGATCGACCTGCTCGGCAATCGGTCGCTGGCGGTCATTCGGGATGCACTCGCCGCAATTGCGCGCCACACCGGTCGACAAATCGACTATGCCCTCTGGGATCCGCTCGACGATCCGGCCACACAGGCGTTGATCCGATGCGGCGACACGATAGGCTGTTTTTACGTGGAGTCACCCGCGACGCGTCTGTTGTTACGAAAACTCTGGGGCGGCATGCCGGCCGACCGCGCCGAGACACTCGACGTATTCGAGGCCCTGGTGATCGTCTCCTCGCTTGTCCGCCCAGCCGCGAATCGCTTTGTCGACGAATTCATTCGCCGCGCGCACGGCGCTCCCTACGCCCCGTGGCATCCGCGCCTCACGCCGATCCTCGCGGAGACGTACGGCATCATGGTGTACCAGGAGGATGTGACGAAGGTGGCGATGGCGTTGGCCGATTTTTCGGTGGAAGACGCAGACCATCTCCGGAAGGTGCTCAGCAAAAAACACAAAGCCAAGCAACTGCAGGACTATCGCGATCACTTTTGCCTGGGCGCCGCTCGGAACGGCGCATCGCCCGATACTATCATCACGCTTTGGCAGATGATCCTCAGCTTTGCCGGTTACAGCTTTTGCAAGCCGCACTCGGCGAGCTACGCACAAGTCTCGTTCAAGTCGGCCTACCTACGCGCGCATCATCCGGCCGAATTTCTCGCGGCGGTCATCAACAATCGCGGCGGCTTTTATTCGACCTACGCCTACCTGTCCGAAGCGCGCCGGATAGGCCTGACGATCGCACCTCCCGACGTGAATGCGAGCGACTGGGCCTATATCGGCAAAGACCGAACCCTACGTATTGGATTCATGCAGCTCATCGGCCTCCCGCGTGCGGTTGTGGACGGCCTTATCGAGGAACGAACACGCGGCGGCCCCTTTCGCTCCTGGCGCGACTTCCAGACACGCGTACCGTTGGAGCGCCGCCATGCGCGGCTACTGATCAGAGCGGGGGCTTGCGATACGATTGCCGGAGAACTGACACGTCCGGCATTACTCTGGCGGCTCTACGCCGGGACGCGCGCCGACGCCATCAACCTGCCGATTCCACCGGAATATTCCGTCGCCGTTCGGATTCAGCACGAACAGGCGACGCTCGGTTTCATCGCCAGCTGCCATCCGCTGGATCTCTACACCACGCAGATCGCGCGCTTCCAGCCGTCGCCCATCGCCGGCACCATGCTCGGCGCCTATGTGGGCCGTCACGTCACCATGGTCGGTGTGTTGATCACGGAAAAATTCGCCCAGACTAAAACAGGGCAGCCGATGGAATTCGCTACATTCGAAGATCGCACCGCGCTCTACGACGTGACGCTGTTCCCCGACATCTACCGTCGCTACTGCCACCTGCTTCACACCGACCAGGGCTACGTCCTACACGGCCGTGTCGAAGCGCAGTTCGGCGTCGCCACACTCACGCTCACCGACCTGACACAGCTTCAACACAATTTAAACGAGAGGACGGCACGAGGATCCGGCTGAAGACCGAGCCAGCGACGGCGTGGATTACAAGAATGGTCACGAGGCACCGACCAGCCGATCGCGCACTCGGCCGACTATGAGTGTAGTTGATCGAAGAAAGACTAAGGGGGAGGATGAAGTAAAAACAACGGAGAAGCGACTGCTTGTGCCATCTGATTCGGAGGAAAGACACCGCGCTCGGTGACGATCGCGGTGATCAACTCGGCAGGCGTGACATCAAACGCGGGATTGAGCACAGGCACGTCGGTTGGCGCCGTCACCACACGACTGAGCGTCGTGCGCACTTCATCCGGGTGACGTTGTTCGATGGGGATATCGGCGCCGGTCGCCGTCGCAGGATCGATGGTCGACGAGGGGGCCGCGACATAAAACGGAATGCCGTGGGCTTTCGCCAATACGGCGACCGAGTAGGTGCCGATTTTGTTGGCAACATCGCCATTGGCTGCGATCCGGTCGGCACCGACGATACAGGCCTGGATGCGCCCCTGCCGCATGAGGCTGCCCGCCATATTGTCGGCGATCAACGTCACGGGAATCCGATCCTGCATCAACTCCCACGCCGTCAACCGTGCGCCCTGCAAAACCGGCCGCGTTTCGTCGGCAATGACCTGAATCCGCTTGCCCTGCTCGCAGGCAGCTCGGAGCACGCCGAGTGCCGTCCCGTATCCTCCCGTTGCCAACGCGCCGGCATTGCAGTGCGTCAGCACCGTCTGCCCGTCCGACAGTAGCGCCGCCCCATGTCGCCCCATCGCGCGACACATGGCGATGTCTTCCTCAAGAATCACTTGAGATTCAGTCTCTAACAACACCTGGATATCAGCAACGGAGCGACCTACACTGGCGTCGGCCAGCGCCAACATCCGCGTCAACGCCCACCGCAGATTCACTGCCGTGGGTCGCGTCGCCGCGAGTTGTTGGGCAGCAGCACCAAGCTCGGCGCGGAAGGTTTTGAAGTCCTGCGCGCGCGATTGCCGCGCGGCCAAGGCAAGGCCCATCGCCGCCGTAATCCCAATCGCCGGCGCGCCCCGGACCGTCAAGTTCCGGATGGCCTCGGCGACCGTCGCCACATCACGGCACTCCAGAATCCGTACCGTCTCCGGCAGCTGCCGTTGATCGAGCAAACGAACGACGCCCGCTTTCCACTCCACCGTAGGAACCATGGCGCGGATCTTAACAGGACAAGCAGAGAGGAGCCAGCGGCACGCCGGCAAAGAGAGAAACAGATGAAGGTGAGATTACGAGCGAGGCTGTCGGCTTAAGCCGCGCGACGAAGACGATGACTATCGGCAAGCAATACCGACTCGAGATTGACGATGTGATGCGACCAATTCAGTTCCCGTTCGACGAGCACGCGCCCCTTGCGCGCCAATCGCTCTTGCTCTCCAGGCTCCTCGGCAAATCGCCGCAGCAGACGTCGAAGACTGTCGGCAAGCCCCGGCGCATCGGCGCTCTCCGCCACCAATGCAGGATCGACACGGCGCAGCACTTCCGGCAAAGCGCCTACCGGCGTCGCCAACACCGGCGTGCGCGAGGCCAACGCTTCGACCGTGACCAGCCCGAACCCTTCTAATGCGGGCGTCGGCACCACCACGAGATCCGCCGCTTGATAGTGCGCACAGAGACGCTCTTCCGGAACGTACCCAACGAAGCGCACCTGTGCAGCGAGTCCCGCACGATCGATCTGGGCCTGGAGCGTCTCGAGCAACGGGCCTTCTCCTCCGATGTAAAGCATCACGTCGCGCCCATCCTCGCCGAGAAGACGAACCGCATCGATCAGTAGATCCAATCCCATGCGAGGCACCAACCGGCGCAAGACAAAGAGGATCGTCCGCTCCTGCGACCACCCAAGTTCGCGTCGCACCAGCGACCGATCGGAGGCCGGATGAAATCGCTCGGCATCCGCCGCACCGGGAATTCGCCAGAGCAACCCCGACGGAATACGATGGACCTGCGCCACACGCTCCCGCATGAAGTCGCTCAGCACGATCACCTGCGAACAGTGCGACAACATCAGTCGCTCCGCCCAATACCGCCCCTGACTATTGGCCGAACGACGCCACGCGGCCATTTCGTCCTGTTCCGCGTCGCACCGCAGATCGTAATCGTCCTGCGCCAAGACATGACACATGTAGGCCCACGTAGGCACCGCACTTCGTCGACGCAAAATCGGCCCGAGTCCGGCTGTAGGCTGATGGATCAGGACGATATCCGGACGCCCTCGTCTGGTGGCACGATCGAACACGTCGACGGAACGGTGCAGTTGCGCCATAAGCGACCCCATCTCGTGGTCGCGACCGCCGTCGAACCGCCACTCGTCCACCTCGCCGATACGGACATGCGGACGCGGATCGTCGACCGGCGCGCGCGCAACGATCTGCACACGATGCCCAAGCTGCGCGAGGCCCACGGCCTGCTCGCGCAACATCCGCTGCCGGCCACAGGAGACATGGGCGGCAGAGACATCCGATAGCATGAGTATGTGCATGGTGATTCGAGCGAGATGCGCGAGGGACGAGGCCCTCGCGCTGGTGATACCAGAAAACGATTAGGCAGCGCGTTGCGCCGCGGCCGACCGCACGGCGTCCGACGCGCGAAGCGACTCCAGCGCAGACTCCGATGTATCCTTTGCACGCGCCGTGTACGGCTTCATCGCGGCGATGGCTTCGACGACCGACATCAACCGATTCGTGACATCCGACAGCGACAGACGCTGCGCTTGAGCCTGCGCCTCTCGACGCAACCGCTCGCGGAGCAGTTCATCCGTGAGACCACGCGTCATAGCCGCCGTCATCGAGTCGACCTGCGTCGGCGCGATCCAGAGCGCCGCATTCCCTAACCATTCCGGCATCGCTTCCCGCTCCGCCGCCACAATGGGCGTGCCGCACGCCAACGCGTCCACCGCCACGGCGCCGTCCGCCGACTCGAACCCTGGCCACATACACAACGAGGCCCCGGCGATCAGTTCAGGCAACTGCCGCTCTGCCTGCGGTCCTGCAAAATGCACACGATCCGCAATCCCCCACGTCGCAATCGTACGCGCCAGCGCCGACGCGTAGACGTTCGTCGGACCGGCCAACACGAGGCGATACCGGCCGCGCAGCGTCGGCGACAGGCGACAGTAGGCTTCCACCAACCGAAGCAAATTGTTCTCGGGACGAAAATCGCCGACGGTCAGGATATATGGTTCGTTGAGTCCAAGATTCACCGGCGGACGCGCCAAGGCCTGCGCTCGTTCGAATACCGGCCGGATCGGCATCGGCACCACGGCGATACGTTCGGCGGGAATCCCGACGTCCTGCACAAGGCGCGACTTCGCCCACGTCGATCCGGTCACGACACAGGCGGCACGCACCCCTTGGCAGCGCGCCCATTGCCGCTGCGCCCAATCGGACAATGTCCGCGGTTCGTCCGGCTGTCCCAAAAACGAGAGGTCGTACATGGCGATGACACTTTTCCAGGGACCGACCGGCACCATCCAGGACGACGTCACCCACACGTCCACCTTGTCACGACGCAGCCGACGCGATAGATCGACACCTCGCCACAGATTTGCCACCGAACGATGCGCCTGATGCAACGACGCGAGCAGCGGCGACTCGTCGCCGAGTTGCGGAGGCCCGTATTCGATACAGTCCCACCCACGCGCGGCACCGGCCCGCGACGCCTCGTGCAACATCGCACCCATGCCCCACCGCACGTCCTGCCGCAGACTCTCGCCGTCGATCCCCACCCGCAACATTGCCATCTCGACTCGCTCCTTTAGCCCGTTACGCCACTAAGGTTTCATACACATGGCTGACCGCTTCCACATGACGCGTCACCGTAAACTGCGCTTCGACACGCTCGCGCCCCTTCGTGCCGAAATACACGGCCAGATCGGGATTCGCCACCATGTTGCGGATGGCCTGGGCCAACGCCGCGCTGTCGCCAGGCGGCACCAGCACACCCGTTTCGCCAGGCACCACCACTTCAGGCACACCGCCCGTGCAACTCGCCACCACCGGCTTCCGCATCGTCATCGCTTCGATCAAGACACGCCCCAACCCTTCCTGCAGTGACGGCAACACAAACACATCGCAGGCAGCTAAGGTGTCGGCCACGTCGGTGACCCAGCCAGGAAAATGCAGCCGGTCGGACAGGCCAAATTCCTGCGCGCGACGTTCCAAGGCGGCGCGTTCGTCACCCTCACCGACCATCACCCAATGCACATCGGGGCATTCGACGGCCAGCCGTTCGATCGCTTCGAAAAACTGCGCGAAGCCCTGCTCGCGACGGAACGGCCCCATGCTCAGCACCATCGGCACGTTCAACGGCACGCCAAGTCGACGACGGACAGCGTCCGCCTTCGCATAGCTGGACTCGGGATACGCGTCCAGATCGACGCCGGTATAAATGCACAAGAGTTTATTCGTGGACACCTGCGGGAAACGGCGAGCGACCAATTGGGCATTCACAACGATACGCGTGGCGAGCCGAGCGAGCACGCGATCGGTCCAATGCGGCACATCCGTCGTGCGCACATGCCACACAGCGGAGCACCCTTCACGACGCGCGGCCCATCCGGCGAACCGCATGGCCAGGGCGCCGTTGGCATGCAACACGGTTGCGCGAGTCGCACGGATCAGCGCCCGTAATCGTTGTACAACTGCACGCCCGTCACGACGCCACCACCACCGATTCGGCAGCGGCAACACATGCGTGGGAATACCGGCGCAGTGACACTGTTCGCTGAACGGACCTTCGGCGGGCACGACGACTTGCGGCGCCCACTTCGCACGATCCAATCGGGTAACGAGTTGGAGCAAACCGACTTGCGCGCCACTCGAGAGATCGGCCTGCGAGGTCAGATACAAAACGGATGTCGGAGCGTCAGCCATGATGCGCGGGAACCTTCCAGGAGGCGACGAGGATTCGCACTGGGTACCGCATGCGATGCAGCAGACACGCGGGGAATGTCGTTCACCCCTATCGTACTGGAGAGTGCGGAAAGGTCGAATCAAAAACGCATTTGGTGCGTGCTGAACGCGGCGTCGAAGAGGTAGCGATCAATAGATCTGCGTAGGGAGATTGTACGCAGGAGGGACGAACGTCACGAGATCGCAAACATCCGTCGACACAGGCGACGCAGATTGTCCCGCTCCGTCGACCACCAGGCGGCTGACGATGAGACCGGGACATAGTGCTGCTGCACGGCGGTCTCGAGGCGAAACGTCTGCCGATCGGGCGAGACCGTGACCGTAACCGCGCCGTCTCGGTCCGTACGATACAGGTCCGCGCCGATGTCGGCATAGGCGGTGAGCACGTCAGGATGTGGATGATGATAGGCATTGTGCACGCCTGCCGACACCAGCGCGACCTGCGGCTTCACCGCGGCAATCCAGGGACGCCACAAGGAACTGCGGGCCCCGTGATGAGGCACCTTGATGAGCGTCGCCTCCGCACGTGGATGCTCCGTCACCCACTGTTGCAACGCCGGCACCTCCGCATCGGCAGGAAAGAGCGCGACGAACTCGCCGCACTCCAGCCTGGTCATAAGCGAGCTGTTGTTCAAATCTGATCCGGTCTGTCGTGCGGCACGCGACGTGGAGACGGGCATCGTAGGGCGTCGGTCTGGAGCCAGCCCACGCGACAGCGTCACAATGCAATTTCCTGCCTCGATTGGTGGCTGTGCGGGGTCCGGCTGTTGTTCGTGTAATGACGCGGCGACGAGCGCCGCTTGGAGGTCGTCGTAAAACTGTGCCTCCCGCACCATACCATTGCCCCAGTATCCCTCGACCGGCATGTGCCGAAGCAACCATGGCACACCTCCGACATGGTCGCGCTGCGGATGCGTCCCGATGAGATGGTCGATCCGCGCAATACCACGATCCCAGAGCAACGGGCCGACGACGGCGGCCCCGACATCGTAGCGGTCGTACCGCGCGCCGGCATCGATCAGCATCGTCGCGCCGTTCGGCAATTCGACAAGCGTGGCATCGCCCTGCCCGACATCGATCATCGTGATACGAAGCGTCTCCTCCGGCAAACTACGATGCGGCCACAACCACCACGACAGCAGAACCGCCAGCGACACCATCACCGCGCCTTGGCGGAATCGCTGAACATGAGACGTCACACCGCGAAGCGACCAGAGCATCCATACCAAAACATAGTAGGCCGTCATCGTGACCACGGACGGGGCAGCGACATGTCGATCGACGGTCGGCAGCGTTGCCAACCACGAGACACCCTGCACGAACCACCCAATCAACCATCCAAGCAGATCGACGAACACCAACGTCTCCGACGAGAGGAGAACCGTCAGCAACGCGGACAGGAGACATAGCGGGACTAAGATGGCGGCGGCCGGCAGCACGAGGAGATTCGCGAGTGGACTCACCCACGGGAACTGATGAAATTGATGCGCGACGATCGGAAGCGTGACCAGCGACACCGCGACGGAAAACCATAGCGTCTGACGCAGACGCGCCATACGTGCATTGGGTGTCGCGGAACGCGAGCGTTCGACCTGCGACGTGGTGACGTCCTGTGTTGCGGAGCGTGCATCCAACAGCAACGCCATGGCGAGTACGGCGCCGTACGACAATTGAAACGAAATATCGAACAACGCATTCGGGTTGAACAGGACCGTCAGCAGAGCCGATGCGGCGAGCAACGGGAGGAGCACACCAGGTCGACCGAGCCACAGCGCCGTGAGGCACAGTACGATCATACCCAAGGCGCGTGACGTGGCGACTTCTGCTCCGGCCAACAACGCATAGCCAAGGACGGCAGGAATCGTGACGAGGATGGCCAGACGCGTCGGCGTCAGATAACGACGGTTCAATCGACGCAACCACCCGAGCGGCAACCACCGTGCGACGACTCGCGCCACACCGAACGTAACCGCTGCGAGTAATCCTAAGTGCGATCCGGAAATCGACAACAGATGCACCGTGCCCGTCGCATTAAATGCTTCGCGCAGGTGCAGGTCGACGAGCCCTTGATCGCCAGTCACCAGTCCCACAAACACCGCGGCGCGTGGCCGGTCGAGCGAAGCCGACGCCGCACGCACGATCTGCTGGCGCCACCGGTCGAGATGCGCCCATATCCACCAACGCGACGACGCTACTCCCGATTCGAGCACTTCGACGGCACGCTCGCCGCTCACCGACCCGACGGCACCAACGCCTCGCCGTTCGAGGTACTCGGCGTAGTCGAATCCTCCTGGATTGTATGTGCCGCTGGGACGGTGCCATTTGGCAGCAACACGGATGAGATCGCCTTGATAGAGGAAGGGGTGCGGCTCGCGCCACGTGAGACGGACCAAGCCACGAGGGCTTCGTACGTCCTGTGCGTCAGGCTGCGTAGGATTGTCTATCGGTGAGATGACGACACGCAGCCGTTCTGGCGTCATCTCGACCGGTTCGACGATACGACCGACGAGCCTGACGGCCGCGCTACCGACATCCGGCTCGACGAACTCGGCGTGAAACGCCGGCGCGGCACTCGTTCCCCACGCAAAGAGCCACCAATAGAGCAGGCCCCCGAGCACGGCGCCCGTGGCGATTCGACTCGACAGTGACGTACACCAAGATCGCCGTTCGATCCAAGTCTGGATGATAGCGGAAAGAAGGAGGACCGACAGCAGCGTCAGCGGAAAGCGGTCGGCATACGAGCCGAGCCACAGACCGACCATCCACCAGGCGGTGAGGAGCGGGAGCATGCTCCGTTATACGGAGCGTCGTTTCTGAGGATCAACCCAGGTGAGTACGTACGAGTCCCGCAAGGTCGTTGGCGAGACCGTTGATCAAGCCGTCATCCGGCCCCTCGACCATGATCCGGAGCAACGCCTCGGTACCGGAATACCGCACGAGAATACGCCCTTGCCCGTTGAGTTTACATTCGCAGGCGCGGATCGCGCTCTGGACCTCGGGGATGGTGGCGAGTTCGCGACGTTCCTTGACCTTCACGTTCACCAAGACCTGCGGCACCGACGTCATCACGTCGGCGAGGCGAGACAACGGCTGCCCGGTCCGCTTCATGAGCGTCAGGACTTGCAACGCCGCGATCACGCCGTCTCCCGTCGTATTGTGGTCCAGGAAGATCAAGTGGCCGGACTGTTCGCCGCCGACGTTGTACCCCTCGGCCAACATTTTCTCGATGATGTAGCGGTCGCCCACCGGCGTGCGCACCAATGTGATGCCGGCCTTGTTGAGCGCCATTTCCATGCCGAAGTTACTCATCACCGTGCCGACCACGGTGTGTTTGGCGAGCTGCTTCTTTTCTTTCAGATCCAACGCCAGCGCCGTCATGATGCGGTCGCCGTCGACAACTTCGCCCTTCTCCGATACAAAAATCGCGCGATCCGCGTCGCCGTCCAGCGCAATGCCGATATCCGCCTGATGTCGCTGCACTTCTTCCTGCAGCGCCTGCGGATGGACCGCGCCGCATCCGGCATTGATATTCATACCGTCCGGCTTGCAGCCGATCGCGACGACCGTCGCGCCGAGCTCGTGCAAAATCGACGGGGCAACTTTATAGGCAGCGCCGTGCGCGCAATCGATGACGACCTTCAATCCTTGGAAGTCGAGATCCTTCGGCACCGCGCGCTTCACAAATTCGATATACCGACCGTCGGCGTCCTCGATACGATGCGCCTTGCCGATCGCATCCGCCGTCGGACGAAGGTGTTTAATCTCGTCGGAAATGATCAACTTCTCGATACGCGCTTCCAATTCGTCGGGTAGCTTCAACCCATCGCTGGAAAAAAACTTGATGCCGTTGTCTTGGTAGGGATTGTGCGAAGCGGAGATCACCACTCCGGCGTCGGCGCGCAGGCTCCGCGCGAGAAACGCGATTGCTGGCGTCGGCATCGGGCCGACCAACAACACGTCGACACCCATCGAGCAGATGCCCGAGGTCAGCGCCGACTCCAACATGTATCCGGAAAGACGTGTGTCCTTGCCGATGACGATTTGATGGCGACCGGCGCGTCGCTGAAAAATATGCGCCGCCGCACGTCCCAGTTGCATGGCCAGCTCGCTGGTCATGGGTTCGAGGTTCGCCACCCCGCGCACGCCGTCTGTTCCGAAAAGTTTTCTCATAGGATCGTCACGCCTGTTCGATCGGTCCGGTATTCGAGCCGCAGACCGCCATGGTCACGGCCACCGCATCTCGGACCGGCTTCACATCATGTACACGAAGCAACTGCGCCCCCCGCTCCACCGCCAAGGCAACCGCCGTCGCCGTCGCCGCCCCACGCTCGTCGATCGCGCGGCCCGTGAGTTTCCCTAAGAAGGCTTTGCGCGACACACCGATCATGATCGGTCGCCCAAGCGCGCCGAGTGCAGGAAGGTGCCGAAGGAGCGCCAGATTATGTTCGCCCAGCTTACCAAAACCGATGCCTGGGTCAAGCACGATCTGGTCGGGCGTTATCCCCAGGGAAACGGCCTCACGCAGTCGCGCTCGGAGAAAGCTACGTACATCGGACAAAACATGTTCGTACTGCGGCTGCTGCTGCATTGTCTGCGGCGTGCCCTGCATGTGCATCAATACAAGCCCGGCTCCTCGTTCGGCGACAAGCGACGCCATGGCAGGATCGGCGCGTAACGCGCTCACGTCGTTCACGACGATCGCACCGGCGTCCAGTGCACGACGAGCAACCGCCGCCTTCATCGTATCGACGGAAATAGGAACTGTGACCCTTGCAGCGACCCGCTCAAGGACCGGCAACAATCGCGCGGTCTCCTCCTCCTCCCCGACCGGTTGTGCACCGGGCCTCGTGGACTCGGCTCCGATATCGAGCCAGTCCGCGCCGTCTGCAACAAGTTGTTCGGCACGTGCCACAGCCGCGTCCTGGTCAAGATACCGGCCGCCGTCGGAAAACGAATCGGGTGTGATGTTCAGAACGGCGACGACTTGCGGTCTGAGGGCTACGAGCGATCGGCCGCAGGCGCGTATGGAAAAAGAGGTCAGCACGATCGGCCGAATCGAGTGGGAATCGAAGACGCAGCGGGCATGACGAACAGGATGCGAACGGTACGACGGGAACGGTGCAGAGACGGTACGAACTGGAAGCGACGATCCCGGCGCGCCGCGACAAGCGACGCACCGGGCAACGAGTACAAACCTTAGGCCGGTACAGGCTGCACGGCCGACGCTTGGATGATGTCGTCGATCTCGGAGCCTTCGATCACTTCCTTCTCCAACAAGGCCTTCGCCAATGCCTTCAAGGCACCCATATTTTCGGTCAGCATCCGCTTGGTGCGCTCGTAATTCTCGTTGACCAAGCGACGAATCTCGTGGTCGATCTCAAGCGCAACCTGCTCGCTGAAGTCACGGCGCGTGGTCATCTCACGACCGAGGAAGATTTCCTCTTCCTTTTTACCGAACGTCAGCGGTCCTAACTTTTCGGACATGCCCCATTCGCAGACCATCTTGCGTGCCAAGTCCGTGGCGCGTTCCAAGTCGTTGCCGGCACCGGTCGTCACGTTCTTGAGGATCAGCTCTTCCGCGACGCGACCGCCCAACAAAATGGCCAGCGTGTTGTAGAGAAAATCCTTCGAATAGTTATGGCGATCGTCGGTCGGCAACTGCATGGTCACGCCCAAGGCACGGCCGCGCGGAATGATCGTCACCTTATGGACGGGATCGGTTCCCGGCAACAGCTTCGCCATCAGGGCATGGCCCGCCTCATGATAGGCGGTGGTCCGCTTTTCTTCGTCGCTCAGGATCATGCTCTTACGCTCGGCGCCCATGAGCACCTTATCCTTCGCCATTTCGAAATCAGAGTACTCCACTTCCTTCTTATTCTGACGCGCCGCCCACAAGGCGGCTTCGTTCACGAGATTTTCCAGATCGGCCCCGGAGAACCCCGGCGTCCCACGCGCGATCTTGTCCAAAACCACGTCGGTCGCCACCGGCACCTTCTTGGTATGGACCTTCAGGATTTCGGCGCGTCCGCGAACGTCCGGCCGATTCACGACGATCTGCCGGTCGAAGCGCCCAGGCCGCAATAACGCCGGATCCAACACGTCGGGGCGGTTCGTGGCTGCGATCAAGATGACGCCCTCGGTCGTATCAAACCCGTCCATTTCGACGAGCAATTGGTTCAATGTTTGTTCGCGTTCGTCATGTCCGCCGCCCAACCCGGCGCCGCGGAGCCGACCGACTGCGTCGATTTCGTCGATAAAGATGATGCAGGGAGCATGTTTCTTCCCCTGCTCGAACAAATCGCGGACGCGCGACGCGCCGACGCCCACGAACATTTCCACGAAGTCCGATCCACTGATGCTGAAGAACGGCACACCCGCTTCGCCCGCAATAGCCTTGGCGAGCAAGGTTTTTCCGGTACCCGGAGGACCGACGATTAGCACGCCCTTCGGAATACGGCCGCCCAACTTCTGGAACTTCCGCGGGTCCTTCAAAAACTCGATGATTTCGACGACTTCTTCCTTGGCTTCGTCGATACCGGCCACGTCGGAAAAGGTCACCTTCTTCCGCTCTTCCGTCAGCATCCGCGCGCGGCTCTTGCCGAACGAGAGCGCCTTGTTGCCGCCGATCTGCATCTGGCGCATGAGGAAGAACCAGAGGCCGAGGAACAAAATAAACGGCCCCCAGGTCACGAGGAACGTGATGTACCAGGGACTGTCGTCTTGCGGCTTGGCTTCGATGGCAACGTTTTTATCGCGCAGGACTTTCACGAAGTCCGGATAGTCGGCCGTATAGGTCTTGATGCGTGTGCCGTCCTTCAAGATGGCACTGACGTAGCTGCCCTTAATGGTGACTTTGGTGATCTCGCCCTTATCCAATTGGGCCATAAAATCGCTGAAGATCACATCGTCTTCGGGCGCGTGGGTCGGAACGCTGAACAGATTGAAGAGGAGGATCATGAAGAGACCCACCACCACCCAGAACAGCAAGTTCTTCACACGAGAATTCATTCAACTCCTCCTGGCCCAGAACGCAGGTTGGAAAAGTTCATGGGAACAAATCATGCTAGCACAGGGCTCTTCACCGTAACAAGGAGACCGGGTGAATGCAAACGCAATCGCTCCCTCCGCATCGACGTGCATGCAGTGGGCATCGCCTCTCGCACATCGTCTACGTCGTGCGCCGCCGTCGCGCGCCGTAGGTCAATCCTGCGAGGCGTCCGCGTCGTCCGATTCGTGCGTATCCAACGCAACGAGATACGGCAGATTGCGGTACTGCTGCTGATAGTCCAGCCCGTAGCCCACGACAAACTTGTCGGGAATCTCGAACCCCACGTAATCGACCTGCGGATGCACCTGGCGACGGTCCGGCTTGCTCAACAAGGCACAAAGCTTCAACGACTTCGGCTTGTGCGCCGCGACTTTTTTCAACAAATAGGCGGCCGTCAGTCCCGAGTCGACGATGTCTTCCACCAACACCACATCCTTACCCGCGACATCTTCGGACAGGTCGGACACCAGCTTCACCTTGCCCGTCGTTTTGGTGCCGCCTTCGTAACTGCGCACCATCATAAAGTCGACCCGCATCGGAATCCGGATCGCGCGCGCCAGGTCCGCATAAAAGGCATAGGCGCCCTTCAACACACCGACCAATACTAAGTCCCGTCCTTGATAGTCCTGCGAGAGCTGCTGGCCGAGTTCCTTGATGCGCGTCCGCATCTGATCCTGCGTCACGATCGGCCGACCGAAAATACGCGGCATCCCCAATCCCCTCTTCGTTACTGCGACACCTGCTGCGTCGTGACCGTGGCGACGATCACCCGTTTCGTGGCAGCGGTGGCGATAAATCGCGCATCGGCTCGCGCCCCGACGATCCAGACGATCCCATCCGGCGAAACCAACAACGGCGCCGTTGTGCGAGCGCGACGCGGCACCTTGCCGTCCGTCCAAAAATCCTGCAGCTTCTTCCGTCGCCCACCCATACCCGCAGGACAAAACCAATCGCCGCGCTCCCACGTCCGCAGCGTCAACGGCGACGTCAATCGATCCGCATCCAACAGCACCAGTTCATGCGGCCGAGGTCCTGAAGTCGTCGCGGGTGCAGCCTCGTCGGACAATTCGAGTGTGACACATTGCCCGGTTCGAGGCCATTGAATCGTGACTGGATGCGTAGCGCT
This sequence comes from Nitrospiraceae bacterium, assembly GCA_046351095.1. GTDB lineage: Bacteria > Nitrospirota > Nitrospiria > Nitrospirales > Nitrospiraceae > BQWY01. Next base: position 362,463 of record JAXLZC010000001.1, on the reverse strand, counting down.
TGTCGGCACGTCGACTGTTGCACGCATGTCGGATGTCGTCGCTACCGCAGTTGCTGCGTCCTTGTCGGCTTTTGGCGCAAAGACCAACTGGTCGTATTCAACGCGGACGATCCCACTGCGATGGACGATGGTCCGCCCCGACGGGCCAGGCAACAGATGCGAGACGACTCGCAGCACAAGATTCGCGGACGGCGCGCGACCGTCGGCACGCATACTGCTCAACGCGGCGCGCACCACACGCCGCTGTAACGCAACGGGCAAAGACCGCAGCGCCTGTCGATCGAGGCGGCACTCGTCCGATCCTGAATCGACGGTGACTCGCTGAAGTGTATGAACCGTTTGCGCACGCAACCAGCGTTCGTCTACCGCAAGCAGGTCGGCTTGTCGCGCCAACGTGCGGATGATATCGGGATTAAGCTGTGTGAGTGCAGGGATAATCTCACGGCGCACACGGTTGCGCCGATAGGCCGACGTGTCATTGCTCGCGTCGTGGCGCGCTGCCTGACCCAGCGCCGCCAGATACCGCGTCACATCGTCGCGGGTGACATCGAGCAACGGGCGGATGATCCCGTCGCGACGCCGCGCCGGCATCCCGGCAAGTCCTCGCAGCCCCGCGCCACGCAGCATCCAGAGGAGTTGCGTCTCGGCCTGATCGTTCGCTGTGTGGGCAACCGCGATACAATCGAGCCCATGCTTCGTCGCCACGCGGCGGAACCACGCGTAGCGCAGGTCACGCGCCCAGGCTTGCACCGAACCGGCGCCTACTCGTTCCGTCTCCGTCACACGCCTCACGAAACAGGGCACCGAAAGCGTCTTGCAGAGTCGTCGAACGAAGACCTCGTCCTGCTGCGATGCGCGCCCGCGCAACCCATAGTTCACGTGGGCGACGGAGAGAGAGAGTCGCCAGGCCGGAGCCAATACAGCCAATACTCGCAGCAGCGCAACCGAGTCGGGACCGCCGGACACCGCCACAAGAATGGATTGACCAGGCTGACAGAGTCGGCGAGTGCGGATCGTCTGCTCGACTGCGGCCGTAAATGCTCGTACATGGCGGTCGGCATGCACCTCGGAACCAGCCGCGCGTTTGCGCGATGCAGCGGCAGGACGCCTGGTCCGCGAGTGCGCCATCGAACCTCCCCGCCTCAGACGATCGGCTCCGTCGGCGCGGCGCGTAACACGCCGCGTGCGCCGTCGATGTCTCGCGCGATCTGCGCCTGCAACGCCTCAGGAGTCGCGAAGGTCGCATCGGCGCGCAGGAACGACACAAATTCCACACGCACCGTTTCGCCGTACAACGCTCGCTGCTCGTCCAAGAGATGCACTTCGAGCAGCCTCGGCCCATCCGTTTCGAACGTCGGCCTTGTACCGAGATAGACGATCGAATCGAAACGTCGCGCGCCCCACCAGGTGCGCGCCGCATACACGCCGTCGCGTGGGACGACACGCTCCGACGGCACAGCGAGGTTAGCGGTGGGCCATCCCAGTTCGCGACCGCGTTGCGCGCCTTCGATGACCGGGCCGGACCAGGCGTACCAGCGGCCAAGGCACTGTGCGGCCTCCTCCATCCGCCCGTCGTGGATGGCCGCGCGAATTCTGGTCGAGCTAATGACGGCGCCGTCGCAGACAACCGGCACGATCGGATGCACAGAAAATCCCCACTGCGCGCCGAAGCGACGTAAGTCGTCGATCCGCCCTGCGCGTTTGGCGCCGAACGCAAAATGTTCGCCGACGAATACCTGCGTCAGACCGAGCGTCTCGGCCAGAATTTCGCGTGCAAACGACTCGGGCGACCGCGCGGCGAATTCCTGACTGAACGGCAGGTACACGACTTCGGCGATACCGGCCGCCTCGAAGGCGGCGAGTTTGTCGTCGGGACTTGTGAGGAACTTCAGCGAGACATGTGGCGCGAGAATACGAACGGGGTGCGGATCGAACGTGATGACGACTGGGGTGCCCTGCGCGCGCGCCGCCGTCTCGACGACGGTCCGCAACAGCGCCTGATGCCCGCGATGCTGCCCATCGAAGTTGCCGATGGTGGCCACCGGCGCGGGCGGCGGGCGATACCCCGCCAGGCTGCGTGTCACCTTCATGGAGATCCGGCGTGGAGTCGGCGCGCAGCGTCCTTTGCGAAATACGTCAGGATCAGGTCGGCGCCCGCGCGTTTGATGCTCAGGAGCGATTCCATCATCGCATTCGTTTCGTCGAGCCATCCCGCGCGCGCCGCGGCCTTGATCATGCTGTATTCGCCGCTGACCTGATAGGCCGCGATGGGATGGGAAAACTTCGCGCGCGCATCGGCGACGATGTCGAGAAACGGCAGTGCAGGTTTCACCATGATGATGTCCGCCCCCTCCGCCACATCGCTTTCCATCTCGCGCATGGCTTCGCGGCGGTTCGCCGGATCCATCTGATACGACTTGCGGTCGCCGAACTTCGGACTCGAATTGGCCGCGTCGCGAAACGGCGCATAAAAACACGAGGCGAATTTCGCCGAATAGGCCATGATCGGCACCTGCGCAAATCCGTTCCGATCCAGTTCGTCGCGGATCGCCGCCACACGACCGTCCATCATATCGGACGGCGCCACCATGTCCGCACCCGCCTCGGCATGCACCCGCGCCATCTGCCGCAAACAGTCGAGCGTCTCGTCGTTTAAGATGTGCCCGTCTTTGACCAGACCGCAATGTCCGTGCGAGGTGTATTCGTCGATGCAGACATCGGTGATGACCATGAGGCCGGGCACCTGCTCCTTCAACGCACGAATGGCCTTCGGCACCACACCCTGCGGATCGAAGCCGGCGCTGCCGCGCTCGTCCTTCGTGTCGGGAATGCCGAACAGGATGACCGCAGGAATCCCTAAGGCATAAGCCTCAGCGCATTCCTTCACCAGCAGATCGATCGACCAGCGGTACTGGCCCGGCATCGAGCCGATTTCTTCGCGTTTGCCCTGCCCGCTCCGCACAAACAGCGGATAGATGAAGTCGGCGGGCGACAGCGCCGTTTCGCGCACCATCCGCCGAAGCGCATCTTGTTCGCGCAGCCGCCGCAACCGCACCTGGGGAAAAGCCATCGCGTTACTTTCTCGGCAGATTGGTCAAGAACACGACCAAGTCGCGGACGGAAATCAGCCCGACCAACTTGCCGTTGCGGGACACGCCCAAGTGGCGCGTGTGCGTCTGCGCCATCATGTCGTTCGCATCGAGCAAGGTCTTGTTTTCGTCGATCATGTGCACGGGCGCCGACATGATCATCTCGACCGTCGTCTTCGTCGTATCCGCGCCGGTCGCGAGCACGCGCCGCACCATGTCCGTATCGGTAATCACCCCGATGATCTCTTTGGAATCCTGGCCGCGCGTCACCATCAGCGCGCCGATGTTGCGATCCCGCATCACCACACCCGCCGTCTTCACATCGACATCGCGGCCGACCGTGATGAACTTTTCCGCCGGAATCATGAACGACTTCACTGGAACCATCGCACACCTCCTCTTGAATCGCCCGATACCCGAACAATGCCGCGACCTGACACGGCCCGTCGCGGCTCAGCGTGACTGCGTCGCCCGCGTTTGAAAATGCGCCACGATGGCGCCCGCCAACGCGGGAACGGTATTCTCCGGCGCCTGCACCGTCACCGGCAGCCCGTATGACCGCGCCGTATCGGCCGTGATCGGCCCGATGCAGGCGACGGGCACACGCTCGGTGGCTCGGCGTAAGGCCTCGCGGTCGTCGAACAACGCGGCAAAATTCTGCACGGTCGACGAACTCGTGAACGTCAGCATGTCGATCGCACCGCCGCGCACCTCATCGAGCATCTGCGCGAAGGAGCCCTCCGGCCGAATCGTCCGATAGACCGGTACGACGAGCACGTCGGCACCCATCGCTCGCAACTGCTCCGGCAAAATCTCACGCGCCACTTCCGCCCGCGCGATCAGAATCTTCTTCCCCTGCACACCCTCGGCCTGCAACGCCGCGAGCACCCCCTCGGCTTGGTACTCGGCGGGAATCAGATCGGCGCGGAGCCCGTACCCGCGCAACTCGTCGGCCGTGCGCGGGCCGATACAACAGATCTTCAGCGCGGCCAACGCGCGGGCATCCAACCCAGCTCGATCGAGTCGCGCCATAAACGGCGCGATCCCGTTGACGCTGGTGAACAACAACCAATCGAACGTGCGGATGGCCGCAATCGCTGCGTCGACCGGCTCCCAGGAGGGAGGCGGTACGGTTTCGATCGTCGGACATTCGACGGCCTCGGCGCCAGCCGCCGTCAGCAGCCGGGAAAACTCCGCCGCCTGCCGTTTCGGTCGCGTAACCAGAATCCGTTTGCCGAACAGCGGCTTCGACTCGAACCAATTGAGTGTGGTCCGCAACCCAACCACTTCCCCTACCACAATCAGGGTGGGTGGCTCAAACTTCGCCGCCGCACTCTGCGCGACGATATCGGCCAAGGTCCCGACGACGGTCCGCTGCTTCGGCCAAGTACCCCAGTGAATAAGCGCAATCGGCGTGTCCGCCGCGCGGCCGTCTTGTCGTAGACGCGCCACGATCGACGGCAGCGTCTTCATGCCCATAAAAAACACGAGCGTGCCGTCCGCCGTTGCGAGCTTCGGCCACTCCAACGCTTCCTCGCGTTTGGTCGGGTCTTCGTGCCCCGTCACAAACGCCACGGTGGAGGCCATCGTCCGATGCGTCACGGGAATGCCTGCGTAAGCCGGCACCGCCGTGGCCGCCGTCACACCAGGGACGATCTCGAACGGGATCCCCGCCGCCGCCATCGCTTCGGCTTCTTCGCCGCCGCGCCCAAACACAAACGGGTCGCCGCCCTTCAACCGCACCACCACTCGTCCGGCCTGCGCCTGCTCGACCAACTGACGATTGATGGCAAGCTGATCTAAGTAGCCGCCCCGCCCGCGCCGTCCGACGTAGATCCGCTCCGCGGTCGGCTTGGCATGCTGCAAGAGGTCGGGATTAGCGAGGTAGTCGTACAGCACGACGTCCGCCATCGCGAGGCACGCCTGCCCTTTGAGCGTCAACAACCCGGGATCGCCCGGCCCCGCACCGACCAAATAGACAATGCCGACGGGTCGAGCCTGGGAAGGTGGCGCGGTCATGGATTCGTGTAGATCGCAGACAAAATGTCGCGCGCCCCTCGTTCGAGCAACCGCGTACCCAACAGCGTGCCGAGCGCGGCGGCCTCCGTCGTCGGCCCGCTGACCTCGTCGCGCACGATCTGTTTACCGTCGGTCGACGCGACTAACCCGCGTAGGCGGACCCGTTCCTTGTCCACTTCGGCGTACGCGGCAATCGGGACCTGGCAACCGCCTTCGAGGCGATGTAACAACGCGCGCTCCGCAGTCACGGCGATCCGCGTCGTCCGATCTTCCAAGCGACCGAGGATCTCGCTGACGAACTGGTCGTCCAGGCGGGACTCGATACCCAAGGCGCCCTGCCCGATCGCGGGTAGACAAATATCGGTCGACAGATACTCGCTGATCTGGCCGTCCCATCCCAGTCGGCGCAAACCGGCGGCGGCAAGGACGATGGCGTCGTACGCGCCCTCCTGCAATTTACGGATGCGTGTATCGAGGTTGCCGCGCAGCATAAGAATCTCGGCATCGGGCCGATGCTGCAGCAACTGCGCCTGTCGCCGCAAACTGCTGGTGCCGATCCGCGGACGCGGCGGCAAGGATGCGAAGGTGACACCGCCGCGCGTCAGCAACACATCTCGCGGATCTTCGCGCAGCGGGACGCAAGTGAGACCGAGGCCGTCGGGCAACGCCGTCGGCACGTCCTTCATACTATGCACGGCGAAGTCGACCTCGCCGCTGAGCAGCGCCTCTTCGATTTCCTTCACGAACAGGCCCTTGCCGCCGATCTTCGCCAGCGGCACATCCTGAATTTTGTCGCCGGACGTTTTGATGTGGCGCAGCGTCACGGTCACCTCGGGGGCGACGCGCATCACTTCGTTCGCGAACCATTGGCTTTGATGCAAGGCGAGTTTACTGGCGCGTGTGCCGAGCACCAGCGCGGGACGGACGGTACGTGGACTCACAAGCGGGGCTCCCGTCTCGTTCCGGCAGGCGGCGTCGCTTGCGGCACCGCGGCGGCTCCCGGCGACTCGTCAGCAGCCTGGGTGTCGGACGATCCGTCGGCATGGCGGCCGTTGCCGGAGGCGGCCGCGGCAGTCGACACGTCGCCCGGCTCCAAATTAAAAAATCGGCGCGCCGCATCGACGTAGAGATCGCTCGACGGTGAGGTCGCTTCGGACTTCAGCGTCACCATGGCACCATGCACCAACTTATTGGCGATGGCTTGCGCGAGCGATTCGACGAGCTCGCGATCTTGCGGCGCCATACACCCAAGGCGGGCCTGGGCGCGCGCGAGTTCCGCCTGTGCAATCGACTCGGCGCGTGTGCGCAGCGCCACGATCGTCGGCGTGACTTCCAACGACTTGAACCACTGCTCGATGACGGTGACTTCCTCGCTGACCAACCGCTCGGCCTTCTCGGCTTCGCGCAGCCGCTCCTCGCGATTTTGCTCCACCCGTTGTTTAAGGTCGTCGATGTCGAAGAGGAAGGCGTTGTCGATATCGCGGACGGCAGGATCGATGTTGCGCGGCACGGAGATGTCGATCAAAAACATCGGCCGGTTTCCGCGCGCACGCACGGCGCGCTGCACCATGTCGGCGGTGATTAAATATTTCGAGGCGCCGGTGGAGCAGAGCACGATGTCGGCTTGCGCCATCTCCGTCGGGTAGTGCTCGAACGGAATCGCCGTGCCGTCGAACCGTTTTGCGAGGTCGGCGCCGTGTTGCGGATTCCGCGTCGTCACGCGAATGTCGTGCACGCCCTGCGCGATGAAATGTTTGGCGGCGAGCTTCGCCATTTCGCCCGCGCCGACCAGGAGTACTTGTTGTTCCGACAGGTCGGAGAAAATCTGCTTCGCCAACTCGACCGCAGCGTAACTGACGGACACGGCGGTCTCGGCGATCTTGGTTTCCGTCCGTACGCGTTTGGCGACGGAGATCGCCTTCTTCGCGATTTTGTTCAGGACGAGGCCGGTCGCCTTATGGGCCAGCGCCGCATCGAACGCGTCCTTAAACTGCCCAAGAATTTGCGACTCGCCGATGATCATCGAGTCGAGACTGGACGCGACGCGGAACAGGTGCGCGATGGCGCGGTCGGCGGTTTGCCAATAGAGGTGCGGTGTCAGTTGTTCGCTGGAGAGCGACAGGTGCGTGTCGGCCAGAAATTCCTGCACGCTGTTGTAGCCGGCTTCGACGGACTCCACGACCGCATACACTTCCACGCGGTTACAGGTCGATAGCAGCAGACCTTCTTTGACGCTGGGATAGGCGCGCAAGCGCGTCAACGCCTCGCCGATGCGGCTTTCGGGCACGGCCAGCCGCTCGCGGATTTCCACGGGAGCGGTTTTGTGACTGAGGCCGACAAGAATCAGGTGCATGTTACGATACCGGCCCCGGGCTCTTGATCACCACGCCGATCAAGGTCAAGATCACGACCGCAAATCCGATGATCGTCAGGTACGCGGCACGTTTGGCGCGCCACCCGACCGTAAGGCGGCCGACCAACACGATGAAATAAAACACCCAGGTCACCATCGCAAAGGTCTGCTCGGCGTTCCAACTGACGTAGGCGCCCTGGGCGAGTTCGGCCGACAAGGCGCCGGTGATGATGCCGAGCGTCAGCAGCGGGAACCCCAATACGATGGATTGCTGATTCAGATGGTCGAGAAAATCCAGCGGCGGCAACTTCGCGTACAGCACGTTGAACCGTTTGGATTTGAGCAAGCCGTCTTGGATGAGGTACATCACGCCCGCGACGAAGGCGATGGCGAATCCGACCGTCCCCAACATGCTGAGCGAGACGTGTACCCAGACGGTTTTTGACCCGGGATCGAGCGTATGGACCTTGTCGGGAATCGCGGCGGCGGACCCGAGGCTGATGAGCGCCAGCGGCAGGATGAAACACCCGAGGACGTGCAGGCCCTTCCGCAGCTCGACCACCAGAAACACGAGCACGAGCATCCACGACAAAAACGACAGGGCTTCCTGAAAACTTGTGAGCGGAATATTATCCGTCGCCACCATCCGCAACACGAGCGCGAGCGTATGGCTCACGAAGCCGGCGGCCGTTGCGGCTACGGACAGCTTGGCAAGGAGTTCGGAGCGCCGCAGCAGGTAGACGAGGAAGCACACGGTCGCCACAAAGTAGAGGGCGATCGTGGCCATGAAAAACGGCACCGGCATGTCGCGGCAAACTCCTTGTCGGACGAGGACCTACGCGTGATGACACGCAGACCGAGTAAAACGAAAAATTATAACGATGCGCGAAAATCCGCGTCAAGGAAGACCGGGCCGTGACGAGGCCTTCGTCGACCACCGACGCGCCGGGCACCCTGCACGTCGTCGCCGTCCCGATCGGCCATATGGACGACCTGACGATCCGCGCGCGAGACATCCTCCGAACGGTCGACCTGATTGCGACGGAAGATCCCGAGGCCACGCACGCACTGCTCGCGCACCATGGGATCAGACGGCAGGACCTCGGCAGCGTCACGTCGTATCATCACGCGAATCGCGACGAGAAAACCGCGACGCTCTGCCGACGGTTGCAGGACGGACAGTCGGTCGCCCTGGTCGTCGATACCGGCACTCCGGCCGTTTATGATCCAGGAGCCTTTCTGGTCCGAGCGGCGCGGAGATTGGCGATACGCATCGACGCGATCCCAGGCCCCTCGGCACTGACGGCGGCGCTGTCGGTCAGCGGGCTGGATACGGACCGGACGATTCACCTCGGCCGTTTGCCGCACCGAAAGGCTGCGGCGAAGGCACTCCTTCGTCCCCTTGCGCGTCTCCCCTATGCGCTGGTGGTGTTTCTCGATCCGCGTCGTCTCGAAGCCGAGCTTGGCATCCTGGCCGACTGCTTGGGCGACCGCGAGGCGTGCCTCTGCTGGAACCTCACGGGACCGGGCGAACAGTTGACTGTCTCTCCGCTCTCTACTCTACGAGAGATTGACGAGGATCGGCAGGACGCGGCGCAAGCCACGATTGTTATCGCCTCCAAAACGACGGCACGCACTCGTCCACGTCGCAGGAGTAGGCGCACGTAGACTCCTGTCTGTGGCGCCGACCTGTCTGCCTACTCGTCCTCGTCTCGCCGTTGAATCAGCACGCGATAGTGACCGGCAGCGTCACGTTCCTTGGCCAAAACCGTATGCCCTTCGTTCGTGACGCTCTGCGGGACGTTTTTGATCGGGTCGCCGTCATCCAACCAGACGTCGAGCTGCGCGCCCGGCGCCATCGTCTCGAGCTTCAACTTGGTCTTCACGAAGTTATAGGGACAGATCACGCCGCGCAGGTCGAGCGTCGTCGCAGCACCGGGTTGGTTCGTGTGATTGGGGGTTGAGTTGGAAGATTGATCCATCGCCATTTCGCCTCTGTGTGTCCTGGCCTTGCGACCTACATATCTCTGCAGGTCGCGTCCGCCCATCGCTGAGATCGGACGGCACAACCATGTCGTGAGAACAACCGACATGTGAAGAAAAAAAAGGGCAGCCTTTGCAGGCTGCCCTTCACGCACACTAAACCTATCGAAACAGACTGACGACCGATCCGACCTTACTTGCCCTGATAGCCCTTGAGCAAGTTCGGCTTGTTCCAATCGGCTCCGTAGTCAGACTTGTTCTGCTGCTTGGTTTCCGGCGCCACCGTGTTGTAGCCCCAGCCTGGCTGCGGTTCGCAGTTCCAGCAGGGGGCTGCACCGGTGAACTCGCCGATGGAGGTCTGGACGGTGCCTTCGTTGATCTGACCAGGCAAGATCGCGCCGGCCACGCCACCCGTCAAGGTACCGCTGTTGGTCACAATGCCGCGCTCGGTCGCCGGATTCGGGCGCTGGCCCAATCCACCGAAGCCCGCGAGCTTCTCGTTACCACGCACCACCCAGATTTCGCGAAGGATCTTCCGACCCGTCCCGAACGGCTGCTGGGCGGAGGTTTCTTCAAACACTTGCAAGCTGAGGTCATCACCGGCGTTCAAGGTCCGGACCTGGTCCATGTTGGTCTTGTCGTCGAAATAGACGACCAGGGAGTTCATCGAACCCTGACCTGCACGGCCTTCATCGTGCGAGCTGCCGCCCGTCTCGATGTGCATCTTGCGGGCCGGGAAGTCGATGGCCAACACACGGCCGTAAATCGTCTCCGGCTGAGACAAGCGATCCAAGAACGCGCTACGATCGAACGTGGTGCCGCGCGTGCTGGCACCTGAAATGTCGCCCACACCCGTTCCGACACCCAACCCAGCCTGGTTCTGGGGCAACCGCTCTTGCGCGCCCGCGAGTCCGACGGAGCCCACGAGTACGATCGCAGCTCCCAGTGCCACCACATTACGCATGTGCTGCCTCCTTATGGATTGATAGGAAGTGAGAGTGAATAGGACACACAGCAAGAGTGCAAAAATATATTAGTGCCACGTGCATGAAAATCGGCGGCACTATAGGCAATTAGTCCCATCATGTCAAGGGTCCAAGCGGTCTCATCGACCAGATTCCACCGTATGTTGTGTGGAGCGAACACGGTTGGTCTCCAGGCTGTGATAGACCGGCGCGGGTTCGTGTACAGCCGCGGCATACCCTGCCCCACGGTCCTTCGAGAAGTCTCTGGTTCAGCCCACGCTTACCGCGCCGCCTCTTTTTTCAACTCGCGCCACTTTTCCAGCGACACAATGCGTGGATCGAAATTCGGATCGTTGGACAGCAGCACCTCACCGTTCGGGTGTCGCCAGGCCTGATTGAAGCTGGAGGATAACTCGAGGCGCTCGTTGCTGTGCGCATCGACATAGGTCTCCACGCCACGAATGGTCTGTCCGAACTGTTCGCTGATACGGGCCTGTGACTGCTGTTGGGATTGGTAGATTTCGGCGCGCGTCTTCTCGATGGCGCCCTGCGCCTCTTGCCAGATCTTGTGCCGATCGGCGGCGCCTTGGGCGTTGATGCGCGCCATACTGGCAAAGAAGCTTTGGTGGGCGGCGACATACTGCGGGTTGACCTGGATCGAGCTGAAGATCAGCGCAAACAATTCGCCGTCGGCATCCAACTGCCCGCGCGGCGCGCGCGACACGGTGACGTCTTGTGCACCCAATTGAAAGATGCGCGTGCGCGCATTCATGTTGCCTTGCATGGCGCCGGCCGAACTCAGCGTCGACTGCACCGTCGCGCGCACCGTGGCGCCGATCCATTCTTCGACCGCCCGCCCACCCGCCTCGTAGGCAATCCGCACGCGCCCGGAATCGCCCGTGAACTGCGTCATCAGCCCCGAGCGCGCGAAATCTTAATTGATCGGCTGCAAGCCCCCCTGGATCGCACGTGTCGCGCCCTCCAAGCGTTCCGCCGTGAGCACCTGCGCGCCCTTGCGGTATTGCGGCACCAGCATCGTGCGGAGAAAGTCGGCCGCGCCGACGACCGGACCCGGATTGCAGCCTTGCTGGTTCTGCGCCTGCCGCTGTTGCACCTGCAGCATCAGAGGATCTTCCGAGGACACCCAGTTGTAGCCAGGGAGAAACTCAATGCCGGTCACCCCGTCCGGCGCGACGGCACGAAACTGCAGTTGGATGGTGTTTGCGGGACAGCCGAGACTCATCACCCAGCGCACGCCGCCGTCATGCGTCCAATCCGACGGCAGCAAAATACGGAACGCTTCGACGGGCTTTTCCCAGCCCTGCGCGTCCATCACCTGGACATACCGCATACGATAGGTCGCAGCCTTGCTATCGGCGGACGATTTGGGAGGCGGCGTCGCCTTGGCGGGCGCGGGTTTCTGCGTCGGTTCGAGCGCGCGTTTTTTCGCCTCGAATTCGTCTTTCGTCAGGATGCCGTCGGCATAGGCCTTTTCCAAGGCGCGTAACCGCGTGTCGTCTTGCGCATACCCAGCAGCCACCGACAACAGCAGGACGCCCGTCATGCACAACGCAGCGATGAGCGGCACCTCGCGGCGACGTCGCACCTTCACAGCAGCACAGTAGGAACCAGACATACGCGCGCTCCGTATTGGGGAAAGGTCATACGCGCGGAAGGCTATCGCACTGCCGCGGCTGCGTCAAAATGCGTCCAATCGTAACGAAGTCCTCCGAGAGCGCGACGCACGCGACCGAGCGCACAACCAACACCACGACACGTCGACAGGCCACATAGGATCAACCGTGGCAATGCCAACCTCATTGACACAGAACCATCTCTGCCGACAGGCTACCCCAAGCAAACTGAGTGCGCTGCCTACAGAGCACACCTATGGCCGACAACGCCGACAAGCGCCCAGACCCCAGACGCCTTACGGCGTGGGTGGCAATCTCTAGGTTATTTTTGGATACCGAGCTAGACGAGCAGGACCTCGACACCATCGCACGAGACCTTCGGGCAACCGGTTACTCTGCCCACGAGTTGCAGCGCATCTACGAAGAGGAAGTGGCCCCCGTCTGTTGGCGCAATTTGTGTGTCCTGCCTGGAGGCGTCTGGACAGGATTCGACCGAGACTGGCTCGCCCACGCAATCGAAAAACACATACGCCGACCAGGACTATTGCACGCCATCCCGATTCTTCGACAGTGGCGCATGGTGTACCAGACACGCATGACTCGGGCCGAATGGAACGAGGTTAAGGCTCGTCTCTAAGCACATTCTCGATCGACTCCATGCGCGCATTCACGCTCCTGCTCCTCGTTATCGCGGCTTTTGCAGAAGGCTGCGCATCCACCACCGTAACGACAACCGGCTCGCCGCTCACGGAGCCGCTGTGCCTCGCCGGAACCGCGCCACTGTCGACTGTCGTGTACTGGGGGACTGAATGGCGCCCCGACCAAAAAGAACCTGAGCGCCGCGAAGCGGCAGCACTGCGCGGCATTCAGGATTTCCTGAGCCGAACAGACTGTCTCGCCGTCGTGGCCCTGCATCGCCGCACTGCCGAGCGCACGCAGGCGTCCGACGAAGAACTGTTGCAGTCCGCGAGAGGCCTGAGTCCTCAGCCGGAACGAATAGTTGCTATCGTGGTGAGAGAATTGGGACCACGGCTGCAGATCGGCATACCCGTCATCGTAGAAGGTGGGACGGAAGTGGTTATCGATATGCACGTGCTCGATGCGACGACATCCGCATCATTAGCTTCAACACACACCCAGTGGCGGCACGGCGGCCCATTCGTGATCAAAGGCGTCTCAACGCTGGCCCACGACATGAGCGCCGCCTTGACCGCTACGCTCATGGGTCCTTCCCATTGATCGGGGTCACTGGGGTCGATAGGCCGGCACTGCCTCCCGCCTAGAGCAACCGCCCTCATCGTGATGTTAGGATGGGCCTATGCCGAATCCTCGCCTCCTCCAGTTCCTCAAGGTCATAGTGATCCTGAACACGCTGCATCTCGTCGACCACATTATTCGCGAGGACTTCCATTGGCCACTCGATGAGCAATCGATCGGATTTCTCATTGTAGCGACGGTCATCTTGGGTGGAATGGGCATAGGTATCTCGCTCTATCGCGTGGGACACGTCGGCGCCCGCTTCTGGACGATCATAGGCCTACTCGGATTAGGTCTAGGGTGGCTCTCGCATTTCAGCCCCATGACGGATCAACCGCTGTTGGTCATCTACCAAGGCTATGCGGCACCTTGGGGTGGGGCCTTGGCAGTCGGCTGCCTGCTTGCACTCATGCTGTGTGTCCTTGGAGCGACTGCCTATTCAGCGTATCTGTGGGCCCGGCAAGGCCGATCTTAGTTGCAGCTGCTCCCATTTCTTCTCCAGCCATCAGACAATCTACGATCCCTCCGCCCAGTGACAAAATCGTCTATGGGGTCGGGAGTCGCAACTTCCATCGCAAATCGGCGAGCTAGCAAACAACCGTGACTCCCGACCCCATTGAGAGACAACAAAACCGGCGCCGCAGGAATAATCCCACGACGCCGGATTCCCACACACACCAACCGTTAACGCCTACCTCAGTTCACTCGCAGGATACGCCCTTCGATCCCCACCGCAAACGGTTGCGGGATACTCCGGATGTACGCGATCAACGCGTCCAGGTCGATCGCGCCACCTACCTGATTCTGCCCTTGCACCAACACCGTAAAGTTATCTCCCCCCGCCGCCATAAAGTTATTCACGGTGACGGAATAGGATGCTTGCCGGTCGATCGGGACCCCATTGCGGCGCACGTCCACAATGCGATCGCCGACCGGCCGGTTGTTGTCCCAGGTATAGGTCAACCCCGAGGTTTTTAAGATGCGCGGTGACGGTTGATTCGCCCACTGCTGATTCAGTAGGTCGTACACCTGCTGCCCCGTCAGATTCATCCGCACCAAACTGTTCCCAAACGGTTGAATCGTAAACAACTCGCCGAAGGTCACCGGCCCCGCCGTCAGATCGGCACGAATCCCCCCGGGATTCATAAACGCAAAGTCGGTCCCGAGCGCGGCCCGCTGCGCATCGGCGATGAGATTGCCCAAAGCTGATTCGCCCGCCGCATTCTCCGTTCGCAACATGTCCGCCGCCGCCTGCCCGATCACCTCGTTGACGAGCGGCGCGACTTTCGCCTCGGCTTGCGCCACGAGTTGCGAAACTTCCGGCACCGGCGTGAGCCCCGGTCCCGCATCCGCAAAGGTCGTCACGATCGCAGCACTCTTCGCCACCACGTCGCGCGTCCACCGATTGATGGTCAAGTCGATATCACCGTAGGCCGTTCCAGCGGAAAATGCCTGTGTAATTAGAATCTCCTTGCCATTCTGGTTCTGGAGCAGCGCATTGGTGAAGGCATGCGCATGGCCGGATACGACGACGTCCACCTCATCGTCCAATCGCGACACGATCTTGACGATGTCTTGGCCATTGATTAGGCCACCTGGTTGTGTAGGGCCTTGGTAGGCTGTCTGCGTCCCGCCTTGGTGAATGAGCACGACGAACGTGCGGATGCCCGCGACGCGGCGCAACCAACGGACGTACCGATTGATGCTGTCCGCTTCATCTAAAAACTTCAGACCCGCCACACCCGTCGGCGTCACGATGGTCGGCGTCTGCTTCAGCACCGCGCCGATGAAGGCGATGGGCACACCCTTGACGATCTTGATCGCAAACGGCGGCAAGATCGGCTTCCCGGTCTTCTCATCGACGACATTGGACGAAATCGTCGGATAACGCGCCCCACGATACGGATCTTCCAAGAACGGCCCCGTCGCAAAATTGCCGCCGTTCAGGAGCCGCATCAGCTCCTGCTTCCCTTCGTCGAATTCGTGATTCCCCAACGTCCCCACCACATTGCACAAGGGATGCAAGCGGCGGTCGAAACGATCGTCCATCGCCTCGTCCTCGTTGTCCCAGAGACGCGAGTTTTTCCGATCGTTGTATTGGCAATGCCGATTCGCCAAGAGATTTAAAAACCCGATGGCCGGTTCATCCTGCAGCAAGGCCGATTCGGGAGGCGACGCGCCGACGTGGTCGCCCGCATGCACGATGAACGTGCGCTCGGCCAGACCAGGATCGTTGGGGTCGTTCTGCGCAGCAGCCAAATACGAGGCCAGGACCGCGGCGCCGCCGACCGGACGATTCGCCACACGCCGCCCCGCCGAAATCTGCCCATGGAAATCGTTGAAGCCGAGAATCTGGACATGCAGGAGCGCATTTTTATCCGTCTGGTGAAAGGACGAATCCTTCCATTCGATCCGCCGTTCGGCGTCGCGTCGTATTTCAGGCGTGTCGTGCTCCTCGTCGCCGCGCTCCCATTCAAGCGAATGGCCCACGCCGTCGCCCGATGCGTACAACACTGGAGGAACCACCGAAGCGCCAACCGAGAATACCAACGCGAGAATGGATACGAAGCGACTGCGACCAGCCCACAGGCGTGACACCTCCATGGCGCTCCTCCTTGTTAAGGTCCGCGTACGGAATGCGACGCGTGACACGACCGCTCACGCGGAGGCGATGATGTAGACGAGACATTGCAGAGGAATAGGCGAATGATTCAGCGAAGGTAAACTTTGAGGCGGGATGCGAATCGGGGCATGTATGCGGTCGGCATTCACCGCATGCATAATGAGATTGGCTTAAGGGGAACGGGAGTCGAATAGAGCGCCCTCTCTCCGCCACACTACCAGTGTCCACGCGTTAACTGGATGCCGGATGAGGCCCGATGACTCTAGCCCCATGATCCACCTCCCGAAATCTAACACCTAGCACCCACCGGCGTGACCTAGTAGACGGTGGCATGATATTCAATGTGCACGTGACGGACCATGCAAGGGACCCTACTGAGTCATTTGCCTGAGTACAACGCCTGTTTCCGCCGAGGATTCCTGGAGGGCACGGCCCACGTGCAAACGAGCGGTATATGGCCACCTTCCAGACCACGCAGAGGATCTAGGTGATTCGAGCGTCGTCTAGTTAACGAGCGTGGAGGCACCTCAGTGCACCATCATTTAGGCAAGATATTCATTTCTCATACGGGAAGCGACAAGCCATTTGTTCGGTCATTGGCCGAACAAATTGTCAATCATGGCTTTGACGTGTGGTTAGACGAACGTGACCTCCTGGTCGGAGATCCCCTGGCCGAAAACATCAGTAAGGCGCTTATATCCGCCCGCGTAGTTCTTGCGGTTGTTTCTTCCTCCTCCGCACATTCGAAATGGCTACGGTATGAACTAAATCTTGCAACTGAACGGATGGTGAAAGGGCTATGCAGGATTATCCCAGTGCTGATTGATCAAGCCGCCCTGCCTCCTGAAGTGAGTGGGCTCTTATATGCAGACTGCCGCGATTCACTAGAAAAGGGCTGCTCTACAATTCTTGATGCCCTTCACCATGAATCCAGGCGATTAGCATTTGAGCACAGCTTTGGGGAACGAGCAGAAATTCTCCTGAAAGAAGTTTTCGGCTCAATTGGTACTGCTTCAGCTTATGGCGAGTACAAAAGACGTGATTATGATTTTGTCCCTCTCCAACTGGAAGATGCGGACGGACAAGAAGTGACACCAGCCTATGAGATTGTATCTAGCTATATTTCCAATCCCCAGCCAATTAGTCAGACATGGCTAAATGAATGGCTGGATGAGTTATCTCAAAGTGGGCTTTCCTTAGCCCTCCTAGTCACAGAGCGCCCGCATGATTTCCAGGTCGATGAAAGGCATGTTTTAAATCCACGCGTTGCAGTGCGTAGGATTAGGGCTACTTACGACCCTTTAGATATTGGCAAAGGCTTCCTTGAATGGCAGGTAGTAGTAGCCGATTTGACAAGCATGAGTGATGAGATGGAGCAGAAAAATGTCTTACAAGTAGCTCGCGACATGCTTATCCAATGTGCAGAATTGGAAAAAGCTGAGTCGCTACAGCGACGCGCTTACATTAGGACTCGACCATCGAAGGAAACCGTCTACTGACTGGGAGGAGCAAGAGTAGATCCATTTGTATTGTGAGAGGAGAGTGCGAACAGAGCCCTCTTGGAATCAGGCTTTCTAAGGTCGTCCGTCCAGGAGTCAGATATTGCGTTTCTGAATCGCGCCGCTCTACCGCTTGAGTGCTGCAGAGGATCTACGTGCAGAAATGAATCTAGAGAAGAAACGCGATGTGATGGTGCCCAGAGGGAGGGTCGAACTCCCACTCTCTTGCGAGAACCGGATTTTGAGTCCGGCGCGTCTGCCAGTTCCGCCATCCGGGCACAGAGGGGCTGGATAATTACCACGCCACGCGCTGAGGGTCAACGGCACGCCGCAGAAACGACTCCCCTTTCTTCATGACACATCCTTAGACTAGGTTCGCCCCCCGTCTTCCTTCTCCCGTCTTCCTTCTCCCGTCTTCCTTCTCCCGTCTTCCTTCTCCCGTCTTCCTTCTCCCGCCCCGTCATCGCTCCCCGCTTTCTTCAGTCGAAATAAGAATGGTACTATCCGCTGCTCGTCGATCGGGATCGGCGGGCACAGTCTCTGTGCGGACCCTAGCGAAGGAGTGCGTCATGGCGGATGTACAGTGCGTCACGTGCGGGCAGGCGGGCGAACCGATCACGGAGCCGATCTTCCTGGGCAAGCTCGAAGCCGAGGTGAAGGCGAAGGTCTGCAAGCCCTGCTGGAAAAAGTGGGAGGGCATGCGCGTGATGGTCATCAACGAGTATCACCTGAATCTCGGCGACGAGTCGGGACGCGCGACGCTCAAGAACCATATGAAGAACTTTTTGAAGCTGGGCGGCGAAGCGGCGGACACGGGGTTGCTCGCGCAGAACTATAAGCCGCAGGGCTGATCGAGTTTACGGGTCGATGAGCCGAGGCGGCGCGCATTGGACAGCGCCGCCTCGGACGTCGCCACAGCACTCATGGTCGCTCCTTCGCCCGACCACCGGACTCGCCGACCGACCGCCTCGCCGCGTACACGTCGTCATTAAAAATTGACATCGCCTCGAAGCCTTTGATAGTGTTCGGCGGTTCAGCTCCGCCCTCTGTACACATCAGGCGGCCGGTACGATCCAGCGATGATTTCGCAAATGAAAGTCCGGGGGTTGATGTTCGACCCCTATAACAATGCGTATATCGTGATTTTGCGCGGCGAAGAACAGTCGGACGTGTTGCCTATTTGGGTCGGCAAGGCGGAAGCGAGCGCCATCAACCTGGCGCTGGAAAGTGTGGCCGCGCCGCGCCCGATGACGCACGACATGTTGAAGAACTTGTTGGACGCGTACGATGCGAAGGTCTTCAGCGTGGTGATTACGGACCTGGCGGAGAACACCTATTTTGCGAAGATCCACTTGCACTATCAGGACTCCGAATACTCGATCGATGCGCGACCGAGCGATGCCATTGCGGTGGCGTTGCGCTCCGAGGCGCCCATCTTCGCGAACGAAGCGGTCTTGAAGAAGCAGACCAACGAAGAGTTGGAGCAGTGGCTCGAGAATTTGAAACCCGAGGATTTCGGGAAGCTGGATTCCTAAGCGCGCGGCTTTTTCCCATGTCGACTGCCACACCGGAACGACCTGGAGCCGACGCCCTGATTCCCGTGCATGTCCACGGGGTCGTGCGGGACGAAAATACGGAAACCCACATCGTCGTGTTGCGCGACGAGCAGGGCCAGGACGTGTTGCCGATTTGGGTCGGCCTGGCCGAGGGGAACGCGATCAGGCTGGCGCAGGAAGGGATCGTCACGCCCCGGCCGATGACGCACGATTTGATCCGGAATGTGGCGACGCACCTCGGCGTCCAGATTTCGCGGGTCGTGATTTCGGACGTGAAAAAGACGACCTATTATGCGACGGTGTACCTCACCTCCAAAGGCGTCGACCGTACGTTGGACGCGCGACCGAGCGATGCCATCGCGCTGGCGATACGAGCGGCCTGTCCGATGTTCGTCACGAAGGACGTGTTGGATCGACGGGTGAATATCAACGCAGAAGCCTGGCTCAACCGGGCGGCCGTGCAGAAGGCAGACAGCCAAGAAGTGTAAGTCGGACCGGCCCGTCGCTCGGCGGCGGACGCTGATGCAGATTAGACAGCGATCATTCATAGTGCAGCAGGGAGGCAGACGATTGTGAGCACGCGGACCTATTTACAGAAGCCGTTGGACGTGAAAGAAAAGTGGTATCTCGTGGATGCGGACGGCAAGACGTTGGGCCGCCTGGCTGCGCGCGTGGCCTTGTACCTGCGCGGCAAACACCGCCCGACGTTCACCCCGAACGTGGACATGGGCGACCATGTCGTCATCATCAACGCCGAGAAGATCGTCTTAACCGGCGACAAGTGGCGCAGCAAGAGCTACCGCTCGCACTCGGGCTATCCGGGTGGGTTCAAGTCGGCTACGGCGCAGGAAACCTTCGAAAAGGATCCGACGCGCTTGTTGACGACGGCCATCGAAGGTATGTTGCCGAAGACATCCTTGGGCAAGAAATTAGGCCGCAAGTTGCGCGTGTACGTCGGCGCGGCGCACCCGCATGCGGCGCAGCAACCTGAGGCAGTGACGCTGTAACATCACGTACGCCCCCACCCGACGTTCCCGAAACAGCGCGCCCGTAGCATAGAGCGCGTGACGCAGGACCGGACGGAGGTTGGAGAGGCAGCCACCGTTACGACGAGAGGAGAGAGGTCATGGCAGCAGTGCAGTACGCAACAGGGAAACGGAAGTCGGCCATCGCCCGGGTCTGGCTCACCGCCGGCACCGGAGACATCACGATCAACGAGCGCCCCCTCAACAATTATTTCGGGCGCATCGCGCTCCGCAACCTGGTGCAGATGCCGTTCGACGTGAGCGGCACCGCCGGTAAGTACTCCGTCACCGCGACCGTCGCGGGCGGCGGCCATGCCGGACAAGCCGGGGCGCTGCGCCACGGCATCTCCAAGGCGCTCGTGCTGTTGAACGGTGGCCTCCGCGAACCGATCAAGAAAAACGGCTTCCTCACCCGCGACTCGCGCGTGAAGGAACGGAAAAAGTACGGTCAAAAGGGCGCACGTCGTCGCTTCCAGTACTCGAAGCGTTAAACGGACCGCTCTGTTCATTGTGCGCAAAGGGGAAGGTCCTTCAGGCCTTCCCCTTTGTTTTTTGTGCGACGGGCGACGACCGCTCGTTCCCCTGTCCGACACGGAAGGATGCTCCTCATATGACGCCGCAGACACAGGCCGCTCCCTCGTCCGCGCAGCCGACTCGCACCACGCCCATCCGCGTGGCGATCGCCGGCGCCAGCGGGTACGCCGGTGGAGAACTGTTGCGTTTAGTCGCCGCGCATCCGCACCTGACGCTCGCGGTGGCGACCTCGGAAAAATCGGTGGGTCAAACCGTCGCGTCCAGCTTTCCACACCTCGCCGGAATCGTCGACCACACGTTCGAAGCGATGGCGCCGGACGCGCTGGCCGAACGCGCGGACGCGATTTTTTTGGCGCTGCCGCATACAAAATCGTTCGAAGCCGTTTCAGTCTGCGCCAAAGCGGGCAAACTCGTCGTGGACCTCAGCGCCGACTATCGCCTTGCCGATGCGGCCCTCTACCCGACCTGGTACGCAGCGACGCATCCGTATCCTGAGTTGCTGAAGCAGGCCGTGTACGGGCTGCCTGAGTTGCATCGCGACGCCATCAAGAAAGCCACGCTCGTTGCGTCGCCCGGCTGTTATCCGACCGCCGCCATTTTGCAGTTGGCGCCGCTCGTGCGCGCAGGATTGGTCGATCCGAAGGGGCTCGTCGTGGATGCCAAGTCCGGCATCTCCGGCGCCGGTCGCAGCCCCGCGCTGCCGTACCATTTTCCCGAAGCGCACGAGTCGCTCGAGCCCTACAAGATCGGCACTCATCGACACATTCCGGAAATCGAGCAGGAGCTCACGCGTGCCGCAGGCCCATCCAACGGTCGCCGCGCGACAGGCTCGCCAGCCGACGGTGTGACGGTGTCCTTCACGCCGCATCTGGTCCCGATGAATCGCGGCATCCTGAGCACCGCGTACGGGCGCCTCACGAAACCGACCGATTTGCCGACGCTGCGAAAACTGTTCGCCGACGCCTATCGCGGCGAACCCTTCGTCCGTGTCCATGAAGGCGACAAACCGGCCAATCCGCGCGACATCCGCGGCTCGAACTACTGCGACCTCTCCGTCCATCTCGACGCGCGCACCGGCTGGGTCGTGACCGTGGCCGCCATCGACAATCTCGTGAAGGGCGCCGCCGGGCAAGCTATCCAAGCGTTGAACCTCATGCTGGGCCTTCCCGAAGACACCGGATTGCGCGCACCGGGTATTTTCCCGTAAGCACCACTCCAGAGCATTTCACCGCGACCGAGAGTAGAAACCCGACATGGCACGACAGCGTACAGGCATCACCGCCCCGAACGGATTTACCGCCGCCGGTATCGCCAGCGGCATCAAGAAAAAAGCCGGCGTCCTGGACTTGGCGCTCGTCCATTCGGAACGACCCGGCCCCATCGCCGGCGTCTTTACAAAAAATCAGGTCGTCGCCGCGCCCGTGACCATCGACCGCGCGCATCTGCGCAAGGGCCTCGCGCAAGTCATGCTGATCAACAGCGGCTGCGCCAACGTCTGCACCGGCCCCGCCGGGATGGAGGCCGCGAAGCAGATGGTGCGCTTGGCGGCGGAGCATTTTCAGATCCCGGCCCACACCGTGTTCATCGGCTCGACCGGCGTCATCGGCGGCCCGTTGCCGATCGAGCGAATCGTCGAAGGGTTTCCGAAGCTGGCCGCGCGCCTCCGCGCCGCAGGCGGCAACGAAGCGGCGCGCGCGATCATGACGACCGACACCTGCTCGAAGGAAACGGTCCGACGGGCGCGGATCGGCGGACGCCTCGTGACCATCGGCGGCATGGCCAAGGGCTCCGGCATGATCCATCCAAACATGGCGACCATGCTCGGCTACCTCACGACCGACGCGGTACTTCCGCAGCGCCTGTTGCAGCGCGCCCTCGTGAAGGCCGTCGATCAAACGTTTAATTGTATTTCCGTCGACGGCGACACCAGCACCAACGACACGGTGTTGTGCCTGGCCAACGGCGAAGCAGGCCATCAACCACTCACGGCGGACTCGGCGAACCTCCGCGCCTTCGAACGTCTCTTGCTCGAAGCCTGCGAAGACCTCGCCTTACAAGTCGGCCGCGACGGCGAAGGACTGACGAAATTCGTGAAGATTCATGTGCGCGGCGCGCGCCGCGTATCGGACGCGAAACGTATCGCCGAAACGATCGGTACCTCGTGCCTCGTGAAAACCGCACTGTTCGGCGAAGACGCCAACTGGGGACGGATCATGGCCGCCATCGGCCGGGCCGGTGTGACGATTCGGCCGGAGCGGATGTCCTTGTCGTTCAGCGGTGTGCCCATCATGCGGGACGGTGCGACGCTCGGCGCCGCCGCCGAACAACGTATCGCCAAAGTCTTTCGCCGCAAAGAGTTCACCATCGAGGTCGAACTGGGATTGGGCGAGGCCGAGGCGCATATGTGGACGACGGACCTGTCGTACGAGTACGTGCGCATCAACGCCAGCTATCGTTCGTAACCAGGCCGTCCGCCCCCACGTCGGGCGAGACGACGTTGTTGAAATATCAACAGGATCGTGCTAGCGTTGGCCGGTTTGACGGGCTTCTCCCCAGGCATCGCTGGCCAGAAGTTCAAGTCAGGGCTCGCCGCATCGCAGCGGGTCGAATATCCAACATGACATCGGCGCACAACGCGCCGCTCGCTTGAGAATAAGGGGCTTCGGGCCTCTCGGCGACTTGGGTCGTCGCTCTGCAAGCGGGGAAGGAGGTGAAGGCATGGCAGAACTCGGCGTTCGCGATCTTCTCGAGGCAGGTGTCCACTTCGGCCACCAGACGAACCGGTGGAACCCGAAGATGAAGCGATTCATTTTCGGCGAGCGCAACGGCATCTACATCATCGACCTGCAGCAGTCGATGGACCGGCTGACGCAAGCCTATGCCTTCGTCCGCGATACGGTCGCCGGCGGCGACTCCGTGCTCTTCGTGGGCACCAAGCGCCAAGCGGCGGAAGTGTTGGAGGAAGAGGCCAAGCGCGCCAGCCAATTTTTCGTGAACCAGCGCTGGTTGGGCGGCATGCTCACCAACTTCCAGACGATCAAAAAGAGCCTCGACAAGCTCAAGAAGATGGAAGCGACACTCGCCGACGGCGGCGTCCGCCAAGGGTTGAAGAAAAAAGAACTCAACCAGATGGACAAGGATCGCGCGAAGCTGGATAAGTATTTGTCCGGCATCAAGAACATGCGCAGCCTCCCCGGCTGCGTGTTCGTGCTCGATACGCGCATCGAACATATCGCCGTCCTCGAATCGCACCGCCTCGGAATTCCCATCGTGGCCATCGTCGACACCAACTGCGACCCGGATCGGATCACCTACCCGGTTCCCGGCAACGACGACGCCATCCGCTCGATCAAGCTCATCACCACGCATATGGCCGACGCCTGCATCGAGGGCTTGCACCTCCGCACGCAGCGCGAACAGGCCGAGGCGGCGGAAGCCGGCGTGCCCGAAAAACGCGCGCCCGCGCCCGGCATGGTGATGGCCAACGTTCCCGGTCGTTGATTCGACCCGGCGGAGCCGCCTCGCGCGGCTCCGCCCTGACTCGTCACAGTACGCACGTAAAAAAGGAATCATCTCATGGCTGCTCCCGCCACCCTCGTTAAAGAACTTCGAGAGAAGACCGGCGCCGGTATTCTCGATTGTCAAAAGGCTTTGCAAGAAAACGGCAACGACATCGACAAGGCCGTCGATTACCTTCGCCAAAAGGGCTTGGCCGCCGCGCAGAAGCGCGCCGCCCGCGAAGCGAACGAAGGCATCGTGTCGTCGTACATCCATCCCGGCAGCCGCATCGGCGTGCTCGTCGAAGTGAACTGCGAGACGGACTTCGTCGCGCGGAACGAAGAGTTCCAGGCGTTCGTGAGAGACGTGGCCCTGCAGATCGCCGCCGCCAATCCCAGCTACGTGAAGCGCGAGGATGTGCCGGCCGAGATCGTGGCGAAGGAAAAGGAAATCTACGAAGCGCAGGCGAAAGAAATGGGCAAGCCGCCCGCCGCCTGGCCGAAGATCACCGAAGGCAAGCTGGAGAAGTTCTATCAGGAATCCTGCTTGCTCGAGCAGGCCTTCATCAAGGAACCCAGCGTGACCATCAAGGATCTGCTCACGCAAAAGATCGCGAAGATCGGCGAGAACCTCGTGATCCGCCGCTTCACGCGCTACCAACTCGGGCAGGTATGACGCCGACGTTCCGACGTATTTTGCTCAAAGTCAGCGGCGAGATGCTGGCCGGCGACCAAGGCTACGGCATCCAACCGTCCGTGCTCGACACGTTGGCGGGGGAGATCGCGCAGGTCGTCGCCTTGCCGGTGGAAGTCGCCATCGTGATCGGCGGCGGGAACATCTTCCGCGGCATCGCGGCCAGCGCCACCGGCATGGAGCGCGCCTCCGCCGACTACATGGGCATGCTGGCGACCGTGATGAACGCCCTCGCTATGCAGAATGCGCTGGAAAAACGCGGCGTCGTCACGCGCGTGCAATCCGCCATCGAAATGCGACAGCTCGCCGAAGGCTACATCCGTCGGCGCGCGATCCGACACCTGGAGAAAAAACGCGTCGTCATTTTTGCCGGCGGCACCGGCAATCCCTACTTCTCGACCGACACGGCCGCCGTGCTGCGCGCGATGGAAATCGGCGCCGACGTGATTATGAAGGGCACGAAGGTCGACGGCATTTACGACGCCGACCCCGTGACCAACCCGAAAGCGACGCGTTACGACACGATGCAGTTCTCGAATATCTTGAGCCAGAAGTTGCGCGTCATGGACTCGACGGCCATCACGTTGTGTATGGACAACAACCTGCCGCTGATCGTGTTCAATCTTAAGCAAGGCGGCAACCTGACCAAGATCATGTCCGGCGAGCGCATCGGCACCTACGTCACCGCCGGGAAGAACTAAAAGCGAATGCTGAATGTTGAATGGTGAGTGTTGAATGACTCGCTCACCGCTCCACACGTCAGACTTTTCAGGAATACCATGGCAAATCCAGTAGAAAAAAAGACCGCAGACGGCATGGAAAAGGCGCTGGAGCACTTGAAGCGCGACCTCAGCGGATTACGCACCGGGCGCGCGTCGGTCGCCTTGCTCGACAATATCCGCGTCGACTACTACGGGACCATGACACCGCTCAAGCAGGTCGCCTCCGTCAGCACGCCGGAAGCGCGCTTGATCACGGTGCAGCCGTGGGACACCAAGCAGATCAAGGAAATCGAAAAGGCGTTGGCCGTCTCCGACCTCGGCATCACCCCGTCGAATGACGGCAAGATCATCCGTGTGCCGTTGCCGCCGTTGACGGAAGAGCGCCGTAAAGATTTGATCAAGATTTGCAAAAAACACGGCGAAGAAACGAAGGTGCAGATCCGCGCCGTGCGCCGCGACTCCAACGAAGAGCTGAAGAAACTGCAGAAGGACGGCAAGCTGAGCGAAGACGACTTGCGCCGTCACGAAGCGGATACGCAGAAGCTGACCGACCAGTACATCGCCAAGATCGATCAGGTACTGAAGAAAAAAGAGGAAGAAATTCTCGAAGTCTGATGGCTGATGGCCGAAGTCTGTGGCGCACTACGCCGCATCGACGTGCCGGCCTCTTCTTCACGAGCCATCGACACCCGCCGCTCCCTCAAGCCGGTGTAAATTTTTCTCCTCTCGCCTCAAGATCTACGCATCATCATCGACTTTCCGTAGGCAGAATCCCGTCGCTTCGATACAATAGCCGCAGTCTTGACCTCGCATTGCATCGTACCCCGCGCCGCAGCCCTGTAGAGGAGCCCTCGTGTTTCGAGCCATCAGCGCCTCCCCCACTCACGCCACCATCGATATCAGCGCACTGAGCCACAACCTGCGCCGGATCCGCAGCCGCGTCGGCCCAGACTGCGGCATCGTCGGTATCGTCAAGGCGAATGCCTACGGCCATGGCGCGATCGACATCTGCAAGGCTCTGTTGCAGATGGGCGTCACGATGTTCGGTGTGGCCACGGTGGCAGAAGGGTTGGAATTACGCGATGCCGGTGTCGCCTGCGACATTCTGGTGCTCGGTCCGACCGTCCCGCGCGAACTTAACGATCTGGTGCGGCACCGCCTGACCCCCTTGGTCTACGACGAGACGATGTTGTTGGCGTTGAACGAGCGGCTCGACGATCAAGCCGCGCCCTGCCCCGTCCATATCGAAGTCGATACCGGCATGGGCAGACTCGGACTTTCGCCGGATCGTGTGCTCGCCCTGACGCAATCGACGGCCTTCGGCCACCGCCTGCGTGTCGGCGGACTCATGACGCACTTTGCGGATGCGGACAATCCCGACCCAACGTACTCGCTCCATCAGATCGACCGCTTCACGAAAGTCCTGCACGCCGTCCGCACGCTCGGCACCACCGTCCCGATGGTGCACATGGCGAACACCGCCGGCATCGCCCACTATCCACAAGCGCATTTCGACGCGGTCCGCCCGGGGCTCGGTCTCTACGGCTACGTCTCGCGCGATACCGCCGAATCGCTCGGCTTACAGCCGGTGCTCTCGTGGCACACGCACATCGTGCAGATCCGCGCCATGCAGATCGGGGACCGTGTGAGTTACAACGGCACGTTTACCGCCACACGCGCCTCGCGTATCGCCGTGCTGCCGATGGGCTACGCGGACGGCTACAGCCGCATGCACTCCAACCGCGCGCAGGTGCTTGTGCACGGCATGCGCGTGCCGGTCGTCGGCCGTGTCTGCATGGATATGACGATGATCGATGTGACGGATGTGCCGCAGGCGCAGCCTGGTGATGAGGTGACGTTGATCGGCACGCAGGGCGACCAGACGATTACGGCCGCGGATCTCGCAGAATGGCAGGGGACGATTCCCTACGAAGTACTCTGCGCAATCGGCCCGCGCGTGCGTCGCATCTATACGGGCCGGACGACGTAAGTCTTATAAACGACGGTTACGACGTCTTCAGTTTTTTCCCAAGCCGTCGCTCCACACTCGCGACTTTCGTCGTCAGCCGCCCCTTCGCGCCCTTACGCGCGTCGATCTTGATCGAACACGAAATGCGGTTGCAGTCCTTCCGCATCCGCTCGTAGCAGCGCCGCACCACGTCCATCACCTCGTCCCACTCGCCTTCCAACACCGTGCCCATGGGATTCAGGCGATAGTCCACGCCGCTCTTGTCGATGATCTTCAGCGAACGCGACACATATTTGCTGACGCTTTCGCCCTTCCCCAAGGGGGACATGCTGAATTCCAGTAAAACCACGCGTCCTCCACTTTCTATTGGCTCATCGTCCTGATCGAGATGGGCCGCATCCTGACAAATCCTCAATTCAACATTACGCATTCACCATTCAACAGTATTCCGAACGTCTCTGCGCGTGCGTTCTTGAGCATTCATCATTCAACACTTACCATTCAACAGTATTCTTAGCTTCTCTGCTTCACCCATTCTTCCGGATAGGTCGCCTGGCCCTTCACGACGAACTGCTCCACCGCGCGTTTGAGCAGCTCACGGCGCTTCACACCGTCCGGCTCGGAGGACTGCGCTTCTTCGCGCAAGGCGGCCAACCACTCGACAAAGTCCGCCGCCTCCGGACCGAAGACCTGCTCCAAATCCTGACGGATCCGCGACGCCAATGCGGGCGATGCGCCCCCCGTGCTGATCGCCACACGCAGTCCTCCGCGACTGACGACGGCCGGCATCGCAAAGGTCGAAAATTCCGGCTGGTCGACGGACCACAATTGGAAGCGTTCTTTCCGCGCGGCGTCCATCAAGGTGGCGGACAATTCTCGATCGTCGCGATAACAATTCAACACGACGATGACACCGAGCAGGTCCGTCGCACGGAACGTCCGCCCGCGATGAATAACCTTCGCACTGGCGGTCAATTTTTTGAGCGCATCGTTCAACGTGGGGCTGATGACCGTCACTTTGGCGCCGGCATCCAAGAGGCGTTGCGCCTTGTCGGCCGCCTCCTGATCGCCGCCCAACACCACACAGGGAAACCCTTTTACATCGAGCGTTATGGGATAACCGGGATTCACGCGCATGCCCTCCTTCTGTCAGCAGGGGCGCATTCTACACCAGGAGGAAACGGCGAGAACAGGGCGAACGACGCAGAACGTGCGCCGTTCCATGGAAAAGCGGCGCAGAGCCCTTGTATAATGCCGCCCGCGCATCGCGCAGAAGGAGCGACATGGCCAAGACGACAGCCAGTACATTCGGCATGGCAGGCGGGATCATCGGACTTGCCGCGATCGCCGCTTACTTCGGACTCGCACACGGCTGCGAGCAAGCGGGGCCGCCGCGCGTCGCCGGGCGCGTCATGCTGGCGCCCGCGCATGCGGCAAGCCTGAAACCGACCGATGTGTTGTTCGTCACAATAAAACGTCCAGGCGGCCAGGGCCGTCCTTTGGCAGCGAAACGCATCGAGCGGCCGCAGTTCCCCGTGTCGTTCGAAATCACGAATGCGGACGTGATCATGCAAGGCACGGAGTTACGCGGGATGGTAGACGTCTCCGCGCGGCTCGACCGCGACGGGCAAGCGGGACCGGCACAGCCGGGCGATATCGAAGGGATCTACGCGAAGAATCCGACGCTGGTCGGAGGCGACGGGATCGAGATTACGCTCGATCAGCCGCGGTAGGCGCGCAAACTGAATGTGGAATGTTTAGTGGTGAATATTCAGTGCGCCCACGAGCCCAGCCGTCGTCGCTCAATACACGGGCACGTGAGTGCGTATCACGAATCGCCGGGATCTTCGTCGAGCGCGACGTTCCAGTAGAGATAGTCGCGCCAACTTTCCGGCGCGTTTCGGATCCCGATGGTAATGGTGACGACGGGGCTCCACCGCGGTTTGACGGGCAGCTTGATGAGCTTCATATTGGCCTCGTCCGGCGTGCGTCCGCTCTTGCGGTTGTTGCAGCGCCAGCAGGCCGTGACGATGTTCTCCCACGTTTTTTTGCCGCCCTTGGCGATAGGCACGACGTGGTCGAACGTCAATTCTTCCGTGCGGAATTTATGCGCGCAGTATTGGCACGTATAGCCGTCGCGGGTAAAAATGTTGATCCGCGAGAACTTGACCGCACGATGACTGTCCTTGAGTTTGACGAGCTTGAGCAGGCGCATCACCGAGGGCAACCGCACGGTGACGGAGATGCCGCGGACGTCCCGGTCGTAGAACTCCAGGACCTCCACTTTCCCCTGCCAGAGGAGAGTAATCGCTTTCTGCCAGTGCACCACCCGCAGGGGTTCGTAGGTGGCATTCAACAAGAGCGTCAGCTCCATACCACTCCCTTTCGGCGTGACGACCAAAGAAATGATGTAAAACGTCTATGCCATACGGTCGGTTCGAAATCAAGCCGCCGGCGACGGCCGGTCCGCGCCGCGAACGGTCGCACACGCACTACCCGACACCCGTTTCACCTCATACACTGTAAGGTACCACATGGGAGAGACCAAGCGACTTGCCGTCGCATCGCTCGCCGCGCTGCCCCCCGGCACCTGCCGATCCGTTGAAACCGAATGCGGCTGGATCGCCCTTTATAATGTCGACGGCGTCATCTACGCCACCGACGACACCTGCCCGCATGCCGGCGGCCCGCTGGGCGAAGGCATCCTGTCCGGCGACTGTATCGCCTGCCCGTGGCACGGTTGGCGCTTTAACGTGGAGACGGGGGTGCGGGTGGAAAACGCGGCATTTACCGTGGAGTGTTTCCCAACGCAGATCGAGGGCGACCAAATCCTAGTAGAAATTCCCCTGCAGCGAAAATCGTTCTGAGCTTCATACCGTGCGAGACGGAGAACTTCGACCTAATATATATCCAAGTGACAAAACCGGAGCCTCAGATACCTTGACCGGCCCTACCCTGTACGATAGGCTCTGGCGCACCTGATCGGTTCCGAGCCTCGCGCGAACAACTCTATGGCTACGAGCGGCAAACAAACTGCACTCAAGATCATCGGCCAGTTGCCGGAAACGGCGTCGCTCGAAGATATTATCTACGAGCTGTACGTCCGCAAACGGATCGAGCGCGGTCTGTCCGAACTCTCTCGCAAGCGCACCGTCTCACATACCAGCGTGAAGCGGAGCATGGCCGCATGGCTCAAATCCGCTGGACGATAGGCGCACACTCCGACCTTCGCGAGATTGTCGAGTTTATTGCCCGAGACTCCGTCGGTTATGCGACCGCGACGGGCGACAAAATTTTCGCAGCGATTGAACGACTCGCACAATTCCCACGCTCAGGTCGAACCGTCCCAGAATACGCAGATCCCCGCGTGCGTGAAGTGCTTGTGGGGCCCTACCGAATCATCTACAAGGTCGACTCAGTCAGGGTTGGGATAATCGCCATCGTCCATGGAAGCCGCGATGTGCCGCGACGCCTCCGCACGACTGGACGTAAACTGACATAACCTCTATCTCGGACTGCGTGGAAATCGTGGGTTTGCGATTGCAGTGCGACTTCCGTCTTACTTCTGCCGTCTTACTTCTGCCGTCTCACTTCTGCCGTCTTACTTCTGCCGTCTTACTTCTGCCGTCTTACTTCTGCCGTCTTACTTCTGCCGTCTTACTTCTGCCGTCTCACTTCTGCCGTCTTACGTCTTACTTCTGACGCTTCGCGTCTTCCGCGTCACCGCACCGGCATGGGCGTCTTGGAATCGACGGGCGCGAGGTCTTCGTCGCGCATGAGGTCGATCGACGGCATCGACAGCGCATGCACGCGGCTCTTCGCCACATCCACCTGCCAGGAATATTCGCGTTCGATCCAATTGCGGCTGCCCTGCTCGCGGAACATCACCTTCACGACGTAGTGCCCCACATCTTGTTTTTCAACGACCCAGTCACCCATCCGCGCCTTGCGCCCCTGGTCCTCGCGTACCTTCACCATATCGGTCACGGCCTGCAGCAACGTCGGCGCATTTTTCGCACGATGGGTGTGGACGAGGGCCAACGCTTGGGCAGCCTGCGGGTCGGTGATCGGGTTGATCATCGGCGTGCGGAACCAAAAATACAGCGCGCCAACAATGAGCAGCACCGCGAACGCAGCGTAATGCAGCCACGCCGCCCAGGTGATCGGCGGTCGCGTGCGGGACGTGTCGGGGGACGACGGAGCAGGCTGGTCAGTCATGCGAACCGGCAGGATGGTAACTCGACATGGGTCGGAGCATAGGCAGACGCCGAGGGGATGTCAACGCATGGAACGGCGCGAGCGAGGTCCTCCGAACGCTGTCCCTTCACTTGACAAGGTGCGCGAGCACTCGCTACAACCGAACGATTTAAACGACGACGCATTTCCTGTCTGCGCATGAAGGACACCACCCATCTATGAAACTTTTTGTGTACGCCGACAACTTGAACCCGACGCAGTTGAAGCGTCGCGCCCCGGAATATCAGGCCGTCGAAAAGGCCTATCTCCCCGACCACACCATCCAGTTCTGTCGCTGGTCTTCCCAGTGGCGGTGCGGCCTGGCGAGCGTGGTCCCGTCACCCGGCGAAAAGGTCTGGGGCATGATCCTGGACGTGACGGAAGAAGACCTCAAGCTGATGGACGAGTTCGAAGGCGACGTGCCGCCCGGCGCCTACCGCCGCGTGGAAGTGACGGTCGTGAACGAGCAGGACGAGAAGCAGGTCATCCCGACCTACGCCGCACCCGCCATCGGCAAATTCAAACCCAAGCCGCACTACTTAGACTGGGTCGTCAAGGGCTTGAAGCATTGGAAGTTCGACGACGACACCATGGAGCAGTGGAAGGCGTATTATCCGGAGTGAGTCGACGCGGCGCGGCTTCCGGCACAGGAGCCGATCGCCGAACGACGCAACTGCATCGGGCACAGGCCCATACGAATCATCGAGAAAGGACGTTCGATATGCCGAAGCCGAAATTTCATATTCTCGTCTGTGCGAACACCCGTCCGCCGGGACATCCGAAGCCGTCCTGCGGCGCAGCCGGCAGCCAACAGTTGCTGATGGCGTTCAACATGGGCCTCATGCAGCGCGGCCTGCCGCCCGGTGAAGTGTTGGTGACCGGCACGGCCTGCCTCGGCCCCTGCGAGCAGGGCCCGACCGTGGTCGTGTACCCGACCGGCACCTGGTACTCGAAGGTGACGGAAGCAGACGTGGCAACCATTCTCGACGAACATATCGCCAAGGGCGCACCGGCAGATAAGCTGCGCCCGGACGCCGTCTGGGGGTAACTCTCTCGCGCATCGTCAACCAAACATTCGACGAGCGCGACGGCGTACTCCATCTCCATGGCAACTCCCAGTCATCACGAACATAAACACCAGGCGCCCACCCGTATTGGGTGCCTGGTGATTACGTGCAGCGACACCCGCACGACGGAGACGGATACCAGCGGGCAACTCATCATGCACCTCTTGAAGTCCAAGGGGCATGAGATCGCGGGCTACCATCTGGTGAAGGACGAACCGGCGCAGATCCGCGAGAAGATTGCCGCCGCCTGCGAGAACAGCGCGGTGCAAGCCATCATCATCAACGGCGGCACCGGCATCTCTCGGCGGGATTCGACCTTCGAAGCGGTCGATGCGATGTTGGAAAAACGGCTGGACGGATTCGGCGAAGTCTTTCGCTTCCTGACCTACCAGGACATCGGCTCGCCCGCCATCATGAGCCGCGCGACGGCGGGCATCGTGAAAGGCCGCGTCCTCTTTTCCACACCAGGTTCTGAGAACGCCGTCCGCCTCGCGATGGAAAAACTCATCCTTCCTGAACTCGGCCACCTCGTCAAAGAACTCACGAAGTAGGCACAGTGCTGAGAACCGAGTGCTCAGTGCTGAGCCTCAGAGTACTCCCCTCCTCAGCACTCATTACTCAGCTCTCAGCACTGCTTCCCTCTCAGCACTCAGCACTCTCGACTCAGCACTGTTATCCCAGCACATTCCTAATCCTGCGTAATCTTCGGTTCAGACTGCTTCTGAAAATACCGCAGCAAGTCGCGGACAGAAATCATCCCGACGATCTCGCCGGCTTTGCTGATGCCCAAGTGGCGAATGCCCAGATCGCCCATCATATCGTGCGCATCCTGCGGCGTGCGGACGTGCTCGATGCTCGCGATCGGTGTCGTCATGATCTTCTCGACCGTGACCTTCGCCGGATCCTTCGCCGTCGCCACGACCTTTCGCACCACATCGGTTTCCGTCACGATCCCGACGTAGGTCGTGCCCTTCTTGATCAAAATCGACCCGATACGCCCATCTTTCATTTTTTTCGCCAGCGCGCGCACCGTGGTCGCCGGCGTCACACTCACCGGGTTGCTGTTCATCAATTGCGAGAGTGTCGGCATACTTCCTCCTTCCCCTCGATCATGAGGCCTTAAAACGTCAACGTCCCTTCGATCACCATGACCACCCGGCCTCCGACCTTCACATCCGTAATGGCATCGTCGTCCGATTCCACTTGCACCACGATCCGCGACGGCCGCTCGATTTCATACCCCTGTTCGATGACGATCTCCGTGGTCGGCGCCACCTGCACCACCCCATGGTGTACGAGATAGGCGCCCAACGCGCCAGCCGCACTCCCCGTCGCCGGATCTTCGGGAATCCCCAAGAGCGGTGCAAACACCCGCGCATGGACCGACGCGCGCGGATCGACCGTCACGGTGGTAAACACCGACACGGCGTTGACCCCGATGCGCGCGCAGAGTTCAGCCAGATCGTGACCGTTCGGGGAGACCGACCGCACCGCCGTGAGGGTACGAATCGGTACGATCAACACCGGCAGGCCGGTACTGGCAATTTCGATGGGACATTTCGTATCGCCCATGGCCGCCTTGGTCAACCCAAGCGCGCGCACCAAGTCGACACGATCGCGCGGATCTTCGAGTGGGCCCAGAAACTGCGGCGCCGGTTGCGACATCACCACGCGCAACAGTTCTCCGCCGGAACTGACGATCTCCACGGGAAACAGCCCGAGGTTACACTCCTGCAGGATACGCGTGACCGGCTCGCTGAGCGTGAGACGCTTCAGCGCCGCCAGAATGTAAAACGTCCCGACGACGGGATGGCCGGCAAAGGGAATTTCTTTTGTGGGTGTAAAAATGCGGAGTTTGGCGGCGGCGGTCGGATCGGTCGGCGGAAAGACGAACACCGTCTCGGACAGATTCATCTCGCGGGCGATGCGTTGCATCGCGAGGTCGTCCAACCCGGCGGCCTCGGGGAACACTGCGACGGGATTGCCGCCAAAGGGTCGATCCGAGAACACGTCGGCCTGGTAGAAGCGAATCGTCCGGGCTTCGCTTGGCATGGGAAGCCCGTACTGTAGGTTGCTTAGACGATGATGTCAACGCGACGGCCGGACCGAGCGTGGATCGTGGCCGATTGACAGCCTTCGGCAAACACGCGCAGACTACGTCCATGGCCGCCGACGCTCCGCGCATGACGCCCGAAGAAGCTCTGGTGGTGTTCGACTTGGATCCTCCGGTCACGCCGGAGCGTGTCGACGAGCGCTATCAGGCGTTGCGCGAGACCTGGCATCCCGCTCGCGCCGGAAATCTGACCAATCACCCGAAGCAGTTTATGAAACGGTATGTGACGGCGGAAGCTAAGCGGCAGGAATTAGACGAAGCCTATCGGGTGTTGATGGCGTGGCTCGAAAATCGGAAGAGGTGAGACGGGAGAGGAAAGACGACTGGAAGGACGTCAACCGTCAGTCGTCAATCGTGTCACCAACGTTGCAACGCCTCAGTCGAATGACGTGTGACGAGTAACGGATTTCGCGGCCTAGCCAACGCCGTGCGAGACAACGCGCGAGAGACCTTCCTTCCCGTCTTCTCCTTCGCCCATCGCCATCGGCCAGGTGACCAATCCTGAAACGCCGTCGGCGTTGCGACGCTCGGCCTGCGCATAAATTTGCGGCAAGCGATTCGTGCCGTAGCGGGAGATGTAGAGAAAGACATGCTCGCGCGCATTCACGCGCACGGCCCAGGGGTGAAAATCCCGCTGATAAAACTCCTCGCACATCTGCATCGCATCCAAGCATGTCACGCCGGTCGGCTCGTTCAACGTGTAATAAAAATCGAGCGGGAGATCGTACTCCGGCTGTTTGTGGATCGTAATGCCGAACTTCTCGGGATGACGCACCATCGGCGTATGCCGATAGGCCACAAAATAAAACAACTCGACGGAGTGGATATTCGGCTGATTCTGAATCACAAACTGACGTGTGTCCTCGGCCTCATCGCGCGTCTCGCCCGGGAAGCCGTAGAACGCCATGACGTGGTTCCAGATCCCCGCCTTGGCCGCCTGCTCCAGGTTCGTCCGCATCACGCTCGTCTTCGCGTGTTTGTCCATCAGGTTGAGGACGCGCTCGTTGGCCGACTCCATACCGTAATACAACGTGCAACAGCCCGCCTTCGCAGCCAAATCCCAGAGCGCCTGGTCTTGAAGGCTTTCCTCGAACCGAATGAGCGTCGTCCACTTGATGCCGACGTTCTGCTCGACCAATAGCTGCGATACTTTTTTAAACAGCGCGGGCGGATAGGATTCGTCGGAAAACAGGAAGTGCCTGACCTGGTATTTATCCCGCAGGGCTTTCACCTGCTCCACGACGTGGTTCGCCGGCATGCCACGATAGGAATCGAAGTAGCCTTGGCCATGGTCGCAGAAGGTACAGCGGCCCCAATAACACCCGCGCGTCGCGAGGTACGGCAAAATGCGCTCCGGCACAAAATAACTGTCGAGCGGGAGGCCGTCGAAGTCCGGCAGCGGCAGTGCCTGCGTCTTCTCGGTATAGACTTCCTTGTTGGTCTGCACGCCGTCGGCCGTGCGGTGCATCAGGTTCGGCACCGTCGCGATGTTTCGGTCGCCAGCCAGCGCCTGGAGCAGCCACAGCAGCGCGTGTTCGCCTTCGTACAAAATCGCCGTGTCGAAAATTTCGGAGAAGAACTTCGGGTGCGCCGGCCATTCTTCCTGCAGCCGCGTGACAACGTTGCCACCGACGGTGATGTGAATGTGCGGGAACGCCTCCTTGATCATCTTGCAGAAGGTCAGGCCCGCCATCAGCTGCATCTGCGTCCCGATCGAGACCCCGACCACATCCGGCTTTTCGCGCGCGACCACCGGCAGCACCAACTGGCGGCACACGTCGCGATAGACGTTCACCTGCGCGTCATCCAAACAAGCAAAGACTTCCTTCGACACACCCGGGCGATAGCCGAGGTTACTTTCCATCGGATAAAACACAAGCGACGCCGGATAGTAGGCTGCGGAAATGAACTGCATCGTCTCGCGGAAGACGTTCAGCGCCCACTCCAGTTTGTCGGCGTCGTAGAACCGTTCGCCGCGCACGATCGCCTTCGCATCCATCGCCCGGTCGGCCAGGTCGAACGCATCGACCTCACGCTTCGCGCGCAGCACGGCAAGCTGATCCAGCTCGCCTTCGGTCAGGCGGCCGCGCTCTTCCCGCTCCTCCAGCAGCTTGGCCTGCAGGTCGATCCGGCCTTTCACCCAAAACAGAAACGTATCGCTGAAGAATAGGTCGTACATCTCGATGTTGATGTCTTTTTGCACGACCTCATGCCCCGCCTCGCGCAACACGGCGGTCAAACTCGGCAAGGCGAGGTACGGCGCCGTCGGCACCCATTCCGGCGGGAACAGGAGCAACGTCTTCAGCTTGCGGCCACTCGTGGTGACCGGCGCCAGCCCATCGATTTGTACAAGCCCACTCATAAATGCCGTATTCGGTTCCTTCTTAACGGACGTTCAAAACGGTCTTCCGGCTAGGCCGCAGCAAGCGAGAGGGCGAGGCGTACGCCGTACGGTACGTTGAGCCCTTGAGTGATGCGAGAACGACGCCGGAGATCGTTTTCAAGGTCCACCGCTACATCTTTCCAGTGAGCGTCGGCGCCTGCACATGCTGCTGCCTCGCCGCCGCAAACTGCAACTTCGGCAATACGTCCAGCCCGAAGCGCGCGATGTACAGGAAGATATACTCACGGATAAAAATACGCAGGTCCCATCCGGGATGGTGATTGCGCTCGAATTCCTCGAACACGCGCTCCGCTTCCTGAATGCTCATTCCCTGCGAGACCGTGTAGTAGTAATCGAGCGCCAAATCCCACTCAGGGTTTTTATACGCCGTCACGCCCCACTTCTCCGGATGTTTCGCGACGGGATTGTGCCGCCCCAGATCGAACGTTCCGAAGCCGAGCGAATGGACGTGCGCCTTGTTCTGCTCCAAGAACTCCACGGACGACCAGGCTTCGTCACGCGTCTCGCCGGGAAAACCGAAGAACCCCATGCAGTGGTTCCAGATACCGGCCTTCGCCGTCAGCTCCAGGTGCTTCGTCATGATCTCGGTGGTCGTCGCCTTGTCCATGAGCTTCAGTACACGTTCGTTGCCGGACTCGTACCCGAAGTGCAGATACTTACAGCCGGACTCGCGCGCATCCTGCCACACGGCATCTTCGAGCAGGCTCTTCTCGAAGCGCATATGCGTCGTCCAGGCGATGCCCATATCGCTGTCTATGAGGCCGCGCGCCAGCTTGCGGAATAACGCGGGCGGATACGATTCGTCGGTGAAGTGAAAATGATGCGCCCCGTAACGGTCACGCAGGTGCCGGATGTCGGCCAGTATGTCGGGAATTTTCTTCGAACGGTATCCCGCCGTATACCCCTCACCATGGTCGCAGAACTCGCAGCGCCCCCAATAACAGCCGCGCGTCGCGAGGTACGGCAAGATTTTCGTCGGGACGAAATATTTCTCCAGCGGCAGCCCGTCGAAATCCGGCGGCGGCAACGTATGCAGATCTTCCGCATAACTCGTTGCCGACGTATGGACGCCCGTCGCATCCTTGTAGATCGTGTTCGGAACATCGGCGAGGGATTGTCCCGCACCGACCGCTTCGATCAATTGCAGAAACGCCGTCTCCCCTTCGTACGCAACCGCGCTGTCGAAGTAGTGAAAGAGAGGCGAATTCGGCAGCACGTCGCGCAGCCGCGTCACTGTGTTACCGCCGATCGTAATATGGATGTTCGGGAAGTGCTGCTTGATCAGCGCGCAGAACGTCATGCTCGAGAACATCTGCTGCTGCAGGACGATGGACATACCGATCACGTCCGGCCGCTCGGCTTCGATCGCCGGCTTCACCAGATGCTCGAACACATCGCGGTAGATATTCACCTGGGTATCTTCGACCGCCTGCATGACCTCGGACGACACGTAGACCTTGTAGGTCAGGTCCGTCTCCATCGGCGGCATACAAATACGCGCCGGCGCGTAGACCAGCGAGATGATCCGTGTGATCTCGCGGAACGTATTGATTGCCCATTCCAGCTGATCCGCGTCGTAGAAGTCCTGGCCGCGCACGATGGCCTTCGCGCGCTCAGCCTGCTGGGCCAAGGCGTCGATGCGCGGACGCGTCAGGTCGCAGAGCGCCAGTTGCACGTCGCGCTCCCAGTCTTCCAACCCACGTTTTTTGTCGAGTTTGCGGTAGCGATCGAGCTGCTGGTTTACCCGGCGGAAGACGCGCTTGAGGAAGTCTTCGCTGAAGTACCAGTCATACATCTCCAGATTGATGTCTTTCTGGACGACCGTATGACCGGCGTGTCGGAGGAAGGCCGTGAGCGTCGGCAAACTGAGGTACGGTTCGGAAGGATACCAATCCGGGGGGAAGATGAGCATCACCTTCATCTTCCGCCCCCCGGCGGCTTCCGCCGACCGGCGCTGAAGCTGAATCAGCTCGCGGGACGCCCGCTCGCCCTTGGAGTACTCCACACGCATGGAACCGCCCTCAATCTATCCGTGACGGCGGCCGCGAGACGCGCAAACGCCGCGTAGGTGCGCACAAAAAAAGTATTGTACGAAGGCGCCGGAACGAGGGTCAAGGGCGCGCACAAGACCCAGATGTGCGCAGATACGCTCCTGCTCACACGGAGGGCCCCACACAGCTGCATGGCGCCGCAAGCTGCACATCATTCGCATGCAAGCCTGACAAGCTGTGTCCCGCAAAGCCCCTAACCTTTGACGTCTCCACGCGTCAAGCCATGCTTGACACATTATCGCAGTCGGAGCAGGATGGACTGTGTGATCGAGAC
The DNA here is from genome assembly GCA_046351095.1 of Nitrospiraceae bacterium. Lineage (GTDB taxonomy): Bacteria > Nitrospirota > Nitrospiria > Nitrospirales > Nitrospiraceae > BQWY01. The sequence continues at coordinate 322,899 of JAXLZC010000001.1, read as the reverse complement.
CTTCCGGCACAAGGGACTGGCGCTATTCTTTGAACGTGGAGACAAGCGCAAACTTCCTACCGCACAGACCGAGAAAATCGCCCGCATTCTCTCGCGACTGAATGAAGCCGGCTCGGTGCAGGACATGGCATTGCCGGGCTATCGCGTTCATCCACTCAAGGGGAACTTGATTGGATACTGGTCCGTCAGTGTCTCCGGCAATTGGCGGATCATTTTTCGGTACGACGACGGCAGCGCATACGACGTGGATCTCATCGACTACCATTGAGAGGGCTGTTATGCGCATGAAAAATCCACCACATCCCGGGAGCGCCATCAAACTGGATTGCATGGATCCTCTTGGGCTTTCCATCGCCCAAGGCGCCAAAGCACTTGGCATCACCCGCCAAGCGCTCAACAATGTAGTTTCGGGAAAAGCGGGGATCTCAGCGGAAATGGCGATTCGACTGGAGAAGGCCTTCGGCGGCGGCGCCGAAACGTGGCTCCGGATGCAAGCAGCCTATGACCTGGCTCAAGCCGAGAAACGTGTCGGCAAAATCAAGGTTCGACGCGTCAAAGATACGGCCATTCCCGCCTAAGCCTGGATCGCCATTCGCTCCACGCTCAATAGTATCGAAGGTGAATGAAGCGTCCACATATGCCGTCCCGATTGAGGCATCAGAAAACTCCCGCCTCTTCCTCCTCCCCATGATCTCCTAGGCATCTACCTCATCACCCGTCATGCTTTTCGCCAATCACAACGAGAACGGGATACGCAAAGTGAATCTCCTCCCCTTGCCGGTTGGCGCCGACACCCATCGCATCGTACCCGATGTCGCGCACAAACATCTCTCGGATCTTGTCCGCATCACCAGGATTTGGAAACGACGCCTGTAACTGCCGCTCAAGCTCCATTTCGACCGAGTAGCGAGCCGTATTCACATTCGATAGGCCGCTAGCCTCAATCACCGACGCCATCTCTGGATAGGAGAGCGCCCTCGTGTGCGACGGGTCGCGCAATTTTTCCATCTGGTTGTAGGCGTCGACCTTCTCGAGGGGCAATACCACATCGACGACCATGACTCGCCCGCCGGGTCGGCACACTCGCATCATCTCGCTGAGCACTGCAGCGGGATCTTCAAAATGATGGAAGCTGTACCGAGTCAGCACGAGCGAAAACGTCGCATCGGGAAACGGCAACAGCACGACATCCCCCACCTGCCACGATATATTCTCTAGCTTTTTGTCGCCTTGAAGCTGCCGAGCCTGCTCGATCATACGCAGCGTCAGATCAATACCCGTGACCGCGCGCGCATGCGGCGCCACGGCACAGGCGACGATCCCAGGCCCACACGCGACGTCAAGGACATCGTCGGCAGACGAAACACGAGACAGCTGAATCAACAGTTGCAGCGCATCCATGTGGCCAGGTATTGCGGCAAACGGAACCGCTTGCTTCGTAAACTGATCGATGATCGCCTGGTGGTGGGCAGTGGTCTCTTTCGACATGTCACCTCCCCTCCTCATTCGGCGGCTCCAATGGTCAGATACCTGCTGGCCTCTTACGATGAGAGCGCAAATGTGCGCCCCTCCCCTCAGTTCGTCAAGCACAGCCATGGAGCTCATTTGTCGGAACTCTGGTTTCCTGATCCCGAGAGTGCAAGGCCCCCCAACTCGCCAAGGCACCACAGCTTCTGCACAAACTAGGTATAACTGAATCTTGATTCATGCGAAATCTAGGTTTTAGATAGTAGAGAGGCATGAACCGACCGGCGAAGGAGCTGGATCGCTTCACGTCCATACTGGTTTCAGGCAAGGAGGATGCACATGGCTACAACAATGAATGCGTTTGTCATGAAACGGATCGGCGCAGTGGGCGTGATGGAGAAACCCATTCCGGAACCGGGGCCAAACGATGCGATCGTCAAAACCACCGCTGCGCTGATCTGCACGTCCGACGTACACACCGTCGGCGGCGCAATCGGTGAACGCACGAACATCACGCTGGGACACGAGGCCGTCGGCGTCGTCTACAAACTCGGCAGCGCGGTAAAAGGCTTTCGCGAGGGCGACCGTGTGGCCGTCAACGCCATCACGCCCTGCTATCAGTGCGAGAACTGCCTCCGTGGTTACACGTCACAATGTACGCAGATCTTGGGCGGCTGGAAATTCGCCAACGTAAAAGACGGGAACATGGCGCAGTACTTCCACGTGAATGCCGCGCAGGCGAACCTGGCGCCGATTCCATCGACCTTGTCCGACGAACAGGCGGCCTACTGCTGCGACATGATGTCCACGGGATTCATGGGCGCCGAGTACGCGCATATTCCCATCGGCGGGTCCGTTGCGGTGTTTGCGCAGGGGCCGGTCGGCTTGATGTCCACGGTTGGCGCGCGTCTACTAGGCGCGGGACTCGTGATCGCCGTCGAGTCGGTTCCCGCTCGCCAACAACTCGCTCGGCAATTCGGCGCGGATATCGTGATCGACCACACGAAGCAAGACGCGGTGCTAGCGATCCGCGACCTGACCGGCGGCCAAGGTGTGGACTCGGCCATCGAGGCGCTGGGCGCCCAGGCGACATTCGAAGCTTGCGTGCGAGCAACACGTCCAGGAGGAACGATCTCAAATATCGGCTACCACGGACATGGCGACTACGTACAGCTTCCAAGGCTCGATTGGGGCGTCGGCATGGGCGACAAAGTGATTCGTACGGGATTGTGCCCTGGCGGCGCCGAGCGGATGAAACGCCTGCTGCGCCTGCTCGAATCCGGGCGTGTGAATCCGTTGCCGATGACGACACATCGGTTCGCATTCAAAGATGTCGAGCAGGCATTCGAACTGATGAAAACAAAAGCCGACGGCATCATCAAACCGCTAATCACCTTTTCGTAGCCATTGAAGGCAGGCACAGTAGGAGCGCGTGCCCCGCGTTTCGCCCGCGCGGCGCGCACTCCTCGTTTACTGACATCTGCGTCCGCTGCACGATGATCTCGTGGATCGGCAGTAGCATCGCCCCACATTGACTTCACACGGCATACGTTCCACGATTCGGATGGCGCGTATTGCCGCATGCCGACTCACCTCGTTTCCATGGAGCCACTATGCCCAGCGTTCCGCACACTGAAACGCACTTCACCGCCACGGCCACCGTCCGCGACATCGTCATCGGCATGGCCGACGGCCTGACCGTCCCGTTCGCGCTCGCAGCCGGTCTCTCTGGTGCGGTGAGTTCCTCGGCGCTGATCGTCACAGCCGGGCTCGCCGAATTGGCCGCGGGATCGATTGCCATGGGGCTTGGCGGATACCTGGCAGCGAAAACGGATCTCGAACATTACGCGAATGAACGGCGGCGTGAAGAGCGGGAAATCCAGCACATTCCCGAAAGGGAGGCGGAGGAAGTGGCGGACGTCTTTCGAGGTTACGGCTTGACGGACGCGCAGGTGAAACCACTTGTCGCGGCATTGCGTGCCAACCCGACACAGTGGGTGGACTTCATGATGCGGTTCGAATTGGGGCTCGACCGCCCCGACCCAACACGTGCGCGCCTGAGCGCTTGGACCATCGGCCTGGCCTATGTCGTCGGCGGGCTCATCCCACTCATTCCGTACATGCTCGTATCGGACGCCATGACGGCCCTATGGATTTCGGTAGCGGTGACCCCGATCGCCTTGTTCATCTTTGGATTTGCGAAGAGTCGATTCACAGGGATTCCGCCCTGGCGCGGCGGTTTGCAAACCGTGCTGGTCGGCGGACTCGCCGCTGCAGCCGCCTTCGGCATCGCACGCGCCATCGGTTAAGGGGGCGTGATTTCGGAACGTCTCGCGAGATGAACGCCGGATCCACTCAGCGCATGGCCGCCGCACCGCCCACATCACTCGCGTCTCACGAATGGGCGCAGTACCCGCGCGTGATCGTCTTCGACGGCGTGTGTAATTGGTGTAATGCGTGGGTCGATGTGGTGCTGCGCCACGATCAGGCCGGCGTGTTTCGATTCGGCACGCTGCAATCGGATGCCGGTCACCGGCTACTTCGGCACCTGCATCTTCCGACCGAAGACTTCGAGACGTTTATATTGCTGGAAGGCTCACAGGTGTTCACAAAGTCGACAGCTGCCCTGCGCGTGCTACAGCAACTCCCGAGGCTCACGCTCCTGGCTATGTTCGCAGGCTTCATACCGCTGCCCATCCGCGATGCCGTCTACGGATTCATCGCTCGCAACCGATACCGCTGGATGGGGCGACGCCAGACTTGCCGCGTACCGACCGCCCATGAATGCAACCGTTTTGTCTGATTCTTCTTGCTCGGAAAATACGGCCAGCATTGTCCGCACGGGGAGAAAGAAGCGCTCAGCGGCCAAGTTGAGCTTTAGCGGCGGCGCTCATACGCGCAGGGGTCCACATGGGCTCCCACACCACATCCACCTCCACCGTTCGCGAATCGGGAATCTCACGTAGGAGTGCGCTGTGGACCATCTCCATCAGCAGCTCCTCCATCGGACAGGCCGGTGTCGTCATCGTCATCCGCACGGACACCTGTCCATCCCGGATTTCGCCGCCGTAGACCAAGCCCAGGTCCACGATATTCACGCCGAGCTCCGGGTCGATCACCTGCGTCAGTGCACCGAGAATACGCGGATCCGTCACAGCACCATTCTCACTCACGTCGTGCCCTCCTACTCATATCAACCAATGGGTTCGTCAACTCGCTCACCCGTGATTACATTGAGGGACGCGTGACTGGCGTCGGCTGAGTCCGTGCATGCACGGACGACGCCATCGTCAGAATAAACACGAGAATCGTTGCCGCATTCAACAGGCCACCGATTCGCCGTCCTTCTCCCCACAACCCTATATCTCCAATCACACGCAACATTAGGCTGACGTGCAGCAACACCAGCGGCCCATAGAACCACGGCCGATAGGCCATCCGCACACCCAGCACCGCGGGGAAAATGACCGGCGCATGGGCAAAGATCATCGCAAAGACGAAGCCAAGAAACAGCGTGTGCAACACCAGATCGTACGACGGGCCAGCCGTTCCCGGCCCCGACCGCATCAGGGCCGCTCCGCTCACCGCCAACCACGCATACCCCGTGAGTAGCGCCACGGCCATATAACGAGTCAATCCAGTCTGTGCGATCGTACGGCGTGCAATGTCATACACCATGAGCCAGCAGGCGACACCCACCAACCCGGCACCGACGAGACGCACACCGAGCGTCGCATCGACCAGCGACACCGGCAGCGCAAGAACGACAAAGCCGATCGCCGCCATCAACAGCACCTCGATCTGCCGAGGCCACTGACGAAAGCGGGACAATTCGAGTCGCTCGCCGGCAATCGTCACAACAAGAAACCCGCCCCACCAGAGGACAACATCGGGAAGCGTCGCGCCGAACAACCAGAGTCCGGTACCGACAGCCCATAAGAGCGCACCGACCGCCATCACCATCAGATACCAGGCGTATTGCCGTCTCGCGAGTGCGAGAAAAATCGCCAACAGGCCCAACGCCGCGTAGAGCCAGAGACTGCGTGACAGTATCGAGGGCGCACCGACGATCATCGTCACCCCACCGAGTCCACTGAGGAACGGCACGGCGTAGCCCCACAGACGCCCGAGCGCCACCGCCCGTTCGAGCGCAATCAACGTCCCGAGAAATCCGCTGACCATAAGCGGCCCGTGCACTAATACCCAATCGGGTCGCGGCGTCGCGAGATCCCACCCCACTCGCAAGAGACCGGCCCACAGGCCGGCGACGAGCGAAACCATCCCCAACGCCAACAGCGGTAGTCGTTCGGGATGTGTGATCAGACGCGGCATGGATTAGGCGTTTAGGCGTTTTCGGCAGTGTGCAGGCGATAACCGGCGCGCTCTAAGACCCGATGCAATGTCGTCATCACCGTCTCGGTATCGGAATGCGGCATGACCTTCGGCAGCGGCGCCGCACGACACTGCTCGAGCAACGCCTGTGCGTCGGCCGTTGATTGCGGGATGCCATCACCGATGGCATAGAGCCCTTTCGCCTCTTCCTCCAAACGATTGTGTGTCGCCCAAATCTCGCGCAACGTCGCCAGAATCTGCGCCGTCGGGGACGGCATAAGCAATGTGGCAATAGCCGCATGATCTCGCCGTAGGCGAGCAGCGAGATCGAGCGCTTCGCCGCCACGCGAAGCCTGAATCGCCGGAATCAGAATCTTTTCTTCAATACCAATGTGGCGGAGCAGCCCAGCTCGGAAGGCGTCGTACGTCTCGCGATCGACACCCGGCAACGTCGCGACGGCACGCGCGAGCAATCGATCGAGACGCGCGTGGTCCTCACCCAAGTAGTCGGCGATGGGACCAGGAGACGGCTGTGACGGAACAGACATGACGAAGACATCCTCAGACACCAATGCAGTAAAGGCTTTCGCACGCGCGCTTGAGCACCTATGGCCAACAGGCATACCATGAAAGGAGGAAGGAGTTCAGCACGGCACACACTACAGGAAGGAACATCACCATGCACCTAGACCTACGGACGAAGGAACTCATTGCCGTCGGGGCGTCGGTCGCGGTCAACTGTCAACCCTGCTTGGAGTACCACCGCCAGGAGGCGCAGACAGCGGGCGCAACCCTACAGGATATTGCGGATGCGCTGGATGTGGGGAAAATGGTGCGGCGAGGCGCGGCGTTGAAAATGGACTGTTATGCGACAGCGTTACTAGAGTCGGCTCCACCGCCGACACAAAAAGCCGATGCCGACTGCGGATGTCACTAGGCCAGGGAGCATCGAGACACCATGAGTAAAACACCACGCATACCGACCGACGGCGGCCAAGAGGCGTGGACCAGTCCGTTCGCGGCGCTGAAACAGGCGGCAGGCACAGTCTCGCCAAAAACAGCCACACGCGCTGCACACACACCTCCCGACACAAACGGGGCGAGTACGGATCGGCGACCAGCGGCGCCGCGCACCAGAGGACGCGTGGATGTGCGTCGCGAAACCGCACATCGCGGCGGGAAAACCGTCACTGTCATCGCCGGATTTGTCGGCATCGGCGGAGACGAACTCGACCGCTTAGCAAAAACCCTACGACAATCCTGCGGTTCCGGCGGCACCGCAAAAGACGGACGCATCGAAATCCAAGGCGACCACCGCGAGACGGTCATGCGGCACTTGCGCGAGGCCGGCTTCCTTCCGGTTGCGGCCGGCGGCTGAGGCGCAACTTCCGCCGCATCGAGACGATTGGTATAGTCACGGCCCACACCGCCTTGCGAACACACGTTCATTCAAACAGAAGCTGAAGGACAGACAGACCATGGACATGATGATGTTGATTTTTCGCACGTCGTTGAAGACGCGCGTGCAGGACATTTTGCGCACAGCCGGGATCCATGCCTATACGGAGATTCCCGAAACCGTCGGCGCCGGTCAAACCGGCCCCGCCGAAGGCATTTCGTATTATCCGGGCATCAACAGCGTGATCCTCGTGGCGGTGGAGCCGCCGCAGCGCGATCAAGTGGCGACGGCCATCAAGGTCTGGTGCGACGAGACAATTCAACGCTCGGGGTGGGTGAAACCGGCGATCCGCGTGTTCGCCTGGCCATGTAATCAGTTGGTGTAGGCAACCAACCAAGACGGAAGGAGCGCAGCATGCGATTTGTGAAAGTCACAGACGAAGACAAACCCGGAGGCGAAGCGGCGATCAATTTAGATCTGGTGCGGGAGGCGCACTACGCAAACGGGATGTTGCGGATTTTTTTCGAGCGCAGCGCGCAGTCACAGGACGACATGACGTTCACCCGCGACAATGCCAAAAAGATCTGGGAGGCGATGGGGTAACCGCTACGGAGAGGACACGAAGAACGGTTCAGGCAGCGGGCGAAGCGATGCCGGACGTGGACGATCCGCCGCTGCTGCCGATCTTCGGCTCGGTGCCGTTCCAGAGCCTGGCCATGTTGGCTCGATGGCGAGACAAAATCAGCGCACTGACCACGAAGCTGAGCGCAATAAACGAAAGCCCGCCCTTCCACAGCGCTAGCGCCGGCAACAGCGCAAAGGCCGAGATGGCCGCGCCGGACGAATAACGCCAGATCGCCGCGACGGACAACCAGGTCAACAGCAACAATCCACCGATAGCCGGCGCCACACCAGTGATCGCGCCCAACGCCGTCGCAACGCCCTTCCCGCCTTTGAAACCTAAGTAGATCGGAAAGAGGTGCCCCAGCACCGCGACCAATGCGACAGCCGCAACTGCCCAGGGATCGCTCAACCATCCGCTCGCGAGGGACGCAGGCATCCAGCCCTTGCCCATGTCGCCGATCAACGTGAGGATCCCGGCCTTTTTACCCGCGATCCGCAAGACGTTGGTAAATCCGATGTTGCGACTACCGACCGTACGCGGATCGGGGTGGCCCAACAAGCGGCAGACCATTACGCCGAACGGCACCGCTCCGATCAGGTAGGCCGCAGCAATCAAGCCGACGCTTAGCGCTCCCTCCGTCATACTGCGTAGCTCCGCCTCTTCGTACGACGCGCCATGCTCACCAAACTCGCGTGGAAATCTGCCGCCAAAAACTTGCGAGATAATTGCCGCCGCTCACCAGCGCCAGCGTCAGCGAGGCGTAGAGCACCACCGTCCCCACCTGATGCAGGCCGCCGGGAATCGACAGGAATTCGTTGTCGAGAATCAGCATGACGATCGCGATCACTTGCAGCACCATCTTGTATTTGCCCAGCGTCTCGGCCGCAAGCACAATGCCCTGCGAGGCGGCGACGGCGCGCACGCCCGTGACGGCCACTTCGCGTGCAATGATCAAGATGGCGATGACGGCGGGGACGCGTTCGAACTGTACCAGCAGAATCAACCCGGAGAGGACCAGGAGTTTGTCGGCGATCGGGTCGAGCAGTTTCCCGAGCGTCGTGACTTGTCCGCGTCGCCGCGCCAGATAGCCGTCCAACAAATCGGTGACGGCGGCGACAACAAACACGCAGGCCGCAGCCAACGAGCGATCCGGCGTCGGCTCGGCAAACAGGATCACGAACACGGGAATCAGCAGGATGCGCCCGATCGTGAGCAGATTGGGAAGATTGACGCTCTCCCCTAACCAGGCCCGCGTCTGTAATCCAGCCGGTTCCATGTTCGTCGTGGCTGCGCTTAGGCGACGCCGCCTTTCAACAGATCGTGTAGGTGAATGACGCCGACCATCGTCTTTTTTATGTCGACCACGACCAACGCCGTGATCGAGTGGCGCTCCATCACCGCCAAGGCGGCAGTGGCCAATTCGTCGTCCGCAATGGTCTTCGGCGATTTGGTGCCGAGCTCGCCCGCTTTCGACTTTCGGATGTCGATGCCCTGCTCCATCGCGCGGCGCAAATCGCCGTCGGTCACGACACCAACAAGCCGTCCAGTCCGATTCACGACGGTCGTCATCCCAAGTTTTTTCCCGGTCATCTGAAGAATCGCGTCGCGCGCGGGGGCCGTGGCCAGCACCGTGGGAATCGCGTCGCCCTGATGCATCACGTCGCGCACGCGGGTCAGCAACCGTCGACCCAAGGCGCCGCCGGGATGGACCAACGCAAAATCTTCCGCCTTGAATCCACGCCGCTCGAGTAACGCAATCGCCAGCGCATCGCCCATCGCCAAAGTCGCCGTGGTGCTGGCCGTCGGCGCCAATCCAAGCGGACAGGCCTCCTCCGACACAGACACGTCCAACGTCACATCGCTATGTTTGGCTAAGGTCGAATGCGGTTTGCCCGTCATCGCCACCACGGGTATACCCAGACGTTTGATGATCGGCAACAACTTCACAATCTCGTCGGTTTCGCCGCTGTTCGACAGCGCGACCACGGCATCGCCGCGTGTCACCATCCCAAGGTCGCCGTGAATGGCTTCCGCCGGATGTAAGAAAAACGACGGGGTGCCGGTGCTGGCCAACGTCGCGGCGATCTTATGGCCGATCAAGCCGGACTTGCCCATGCCGGTCACCACGACCTTACCGCGGCAGCCCATCAACAGCTCCACGGCGCGATCGAATCGTTCATCGAGGCGGCCGAGCAACGCGGTGATCGCGCGCGCTTCGATCTCCAACACACGTTTGCCTGAGGCGATATTGGCCTCGCTCACAGCGCCACCTCTGGGCCCTTCCCCGCGGCGGCGCAGACACGCATCAAATGTTCGAGCAACGGCTTGAGCGCGCTCAGCGGCACTTGCGTGGCAGCGTCCGATTTCGCGGCAGCGGGATTCGGGTGCACTTCCATAAAAAATCCGTCGCAGCCGGCGCCCGCGGCGGCACAGGCGAGCGCGGGAATCATGTCGCGTTGTCCGCCCGACTTCGTCCCTTCCCCACCGGGCAGCTGCACGCTGTGCGTCGCGTCGAAAATGACCGGGTAGCCGAACCCACGCATAACGGGTAAACCGCGCATGTCCACGACGAGGTTGTTATACCCGAACGTCGCCCCGCGTTCCGTGAGCAGAATTCGTTTTGTCCCGCTTTCTTCCAGTTTGGCGACGACATTCCGCATGTCCCACGGCGAGAGGAACTGGCCCTTCTTGACGTTCACGACACGCCCCGTCTGCGCCGCCGCGACCAGGATGTCGGTTTGGCGGCAGAGGAACGCGGGAATTTGGATCACATCGACCGCCTGTCCGGCGGCGCGTGCCTCGTCGGCGGAATGTACGTCCGTCAGCACCGGCACACCAACTTGCTCGCGGACCTTCCGTAAAATTCCCAGACCGCCGGCGAGTCCCACTCCGCGGAACGACGCCCCGGAACTACGGTTGGCCTTATCGTAGGACGACTTAAACACAAACGGGATCTTCAGCGCACCGGCGATCTCGCGAATCGCCGCGGCTGTCTCCAGCGCCATGGCCTCGCTTTCGATGACACAGGGGCCGGCGATCAGCAGATGCGGTAAGGCTCCGCCGACACGCAGCGAACCAATGGACACTTCTCGTACTGTTTTCGACATGTCTTCCGTCTTCCGTCTTCGACTATCGTCCACACTTCCGCTGCAGTGCCGCTTCGACGAAGGCGCTGAACAAGGGATGCGGATGGTGCGGCCGCGACATAAATTCCGGATGGAACTGCGTGGCGAGGAACCACGGATGGTCGGGCCACTCGACGATCTCCACCAACCGTCCGTCCGGCGAGAGGCCGCTGAGCACCAGCCCATGTTTCGTGAGCTGCTCGCGGTAGGCGTTGTTGAACTCAAACCGATGCCGATGCCGTTCGTCCACGGTCGTTACACCGTAGGCCTTGTGCGCGAGGCTCCCCTCTTTCAGCACGCAGGGGTAGGCGCCGAGACGCATCGTCCCGCCCTTCACCTCCACACCTTCTTGTGCGGCCATCAGGTGAATCACGGGATGCGGCGCCTGCGCGTCGAACTCGGCGCTGTTTGCGCCGTCCAGCTTGGCCACATGCCGCGCCCACTCGATCACCGCGCATTGCATGCCGAGGCAGAGTCCCAAAAACGGGATGCGCTTTTCGCGCGCATACCGAATTGTCTCGACCTTGCCTTCGATGCCGCGCGCGCCGAACCCTCCCGGGATCAAAATGCCGTCGGCCTCGCGGAGCAACTGCTCGACGTTCGCCTTCGTGACCTCTTCGGATTCGATCCAGCGGACCTGCACGCGTGTGTCGTGCTCGATCCCGCCGTGCACGAGCGCTTCGCTGAGACTCTTGTACGATTCCTTGAGACCGATGTATTTGCCGACCAGACAGATCGACACCTCGTGCTTGGGGTACTTGATGCGCTGCACCATCGCATCCCAGCGGCGCAAGTCCGGCGGGCCGGTTTTCAGCTGCAGCATCTTGACGATCAGCTCGTCGAGCCCTTCCTTGCGGAAGACGATCGGCACTTCGTAGATCGTCTCAACGTCCTTGGCCGTGATGACGGCGTCTTTTTCGACGTTGCAGAACATCGCGATCTTTTGTTTCAGATCCGGGGGCAGGTACCGGTCCGTGCGGCACAACAGAATATTGGCCTGGATACCGATCTCACGCAATTTGTTGACGGAATGCTGCGTCGGCTTCGTTTTCAACTCGCCCGCCGCACCGATGAACGGTACCAACGTGAGGTGCACGTAGAGCACGTTATCGCGACCGACATCGTAGGGCATTTGCCGGATGGCTTCGAGGAACGGCAAACTTTCGATGTCGCCGACCGTACCTCCGATCTCGACGATCGTGACGTCCATGTCCTTCGACGCACGGACGATCACTTGCTTGATCTCGTCCGTAATGTGCGGCACGACCTGCACGGTCCCGCCGAGATAGTCGCCACGACGCTCTTTGTTGATGACCGTGTGGTAGATGCGCCCGGTCGTGTAGTTACTTTCCTTGGTAAGCGTGAGGCTGGTGAACCGCTCGTAGTGGCCGAGGTCCAAGTCCGTTTCCGCGCCGTCGTCGGTCACGAAGACTTCCCCATGTTGATAGGGATTCATCGTCCCCGGATCGACGTTGATGTACGGATCCAGCTTCAGGAACGTGATCTTCAACCCGCGGCTTTCCAATAAATTGCCGATCGAGGCTGAAGCCAAGCCCTTCCCCAACGATGAGACGACGCCCCCTGTCACGAAAATGAATTTACTCATGGCCGTCTCTCCCTACCCCTCACCGCGTGCAATGCCTCGTGCATGTCCCTTTATAGAAACCTGCTGTTCTTTGTTTCGGGTTTCCGTCTGACTTCTCCCGTCTTACGTCTTACACTTTTCCCTGCACGCGTTTCAGCACCGCCTCCGCCTCGTGGAGATCTTCCGGCGTATCCACGCGCAACGACCGGTGTCGCGTTTCCCACACCCGGATCGTGATGCCGTCTTCCAACGCACGCAACTGCTCCAGCTTTTCGACCTCTTCCAGTCGCCCCGTCGGCAGCGCGGCCAACCGCGCCAGCGTCGCCCGCGAATAGATGTACACACCGAGATGAATGAAGTGCAGTCCGGCGGTCAGCATGCCGCGCCCACCGTGATCGCGCACATACGGAATCGGCGCACGGGAAAAATATAAGGCGTCGCCGCGAGAATCCGTCGCCACTTTGACGACGCCGGGATTCAGCAGTTCCGCTTCGTTGTCCAACGCGCGCTTGAGCGTCCCCATCGGCACGCCGCTCGCAAGGTACGGCTCGATCAGATCCGTCAACAGATCCGGGCTGAGCATCACTTCGTCGCCCTGCACATCGACGAAATGGTCGCCAGGCCGAATCGCAGCCACTGCCGCCACACGGTCGGTTCCCGTGCGCAACGCCGCATCGGTCATCACGACCTCCGCGCCGAACCCGACCGCCGCCGCCTGAATACGGGGATCGTCCGTCGCCACGATGACGTGATCGACCAAACGCGCGCGCCGCGCCGCCTCGTAGACGTGCTGCAACATCGGCTTGCCGGCCAGTTGCGCCAGCGGTTTCCCGGGAAATCGCGTCGAACCGTATCGAGCGGGAATGACGACCGTCACCTGAGGCGCGCGGGACGCGTGCGTCGTCACCATGCGGGACCTCGGCTAGCCATGCTGCAACGCATCGCTCAACTGCTTGGCCGTGATCGTCGCAGTACCGACCATGCCGACGACCAGACCCGCCGCTTGATTCGCAAGAAAGGCGGCGTCCTGCAGATTGCTCCCGCTCGCGAGCGCCAACGCAAGCGTGCCGACGACCGTATCGCCGGCACCGGTGACATCGAACACCTGGCGGGCGCGCGTCGGGACGTGCCACTGCACGCCGTCGCCTTCGAACAGGCTCATGCCCTTTTCGCCGCGCGTCACGAGCACCGCGCGACAGCCGAGCCGCTGCCGGATCATCGTCCCGGCGTCGTGAATCGTCTGGTCGTCGTCGCCTTGCATGCCCGCCGCCTGCGTCGCTTCGAGATGGTTCGGCGTCACAACCGTCACACCCTTGTAGTAGCTGAAGTGCTCGACCTTGGGATCGACAAGGATCGGAATGCCGCGCTGTGATGCGAGACGCGTCAGTTCCGACATGAGCGACGCCGTGACGACGCCCTTGGCGTAGTCGGACACGACGAGGCAATCGATCTGCGGCAGGCGCGAGGCGACATGCGCGAGCAACCGCCTCTGCATCGCGGGCGACAATTCATGGCGCTGCTCGACGTCAAACCGCACGACCTGTTGATGGTGCGCCACGACGCGCGACTTCCGGGTCGTCGGCCGCTTGGGGTCCACCAGCACGCCGCCGCGATCTTTTCGCGACAATCCCAGCGCCGACAACAACCGCCGCCCGCTCTCGTCGGAGCCGACGACGCCGCACAATTCCGCCTTGCCGCCGAGCGTGTGAATATTGTGAAAGACGTTGGCCGCACCGCCAAGTTTAAAATCTTCGGCATCTACATGCACCACCGGCACGGGCGCCTCAGGCGAAATACGTGTGACCCGTCCCCACACGTAATGGTCGAGGATCAGGTCGCCGAGCACCAACACCGACGCCTTGGGAAATTTCTCGACATAGCGACGGAGCTGCGGGGCCTGCGCCTCCGCCTGTTGCCGCTCGCGTTGCGACGAGGCCGCTCGCCCCCCTGCAGCTGGACGTTCCGTCGACCGACCGGCCTTCTTCATTGAATCGCCTTCCCCAAGCGGTCCCACCGCACTTTGCCGCTCCAATCCGCCTCTTGATGCCACGACCAATAGATCCGGAAGGCTTTGCCGCGGATCTTCTCTCCGCGCACGAAGCCCCAGAAACGACTGTCCAAACTTTGATCGCGGTTGTCGCCCATCACGAAGTAGGAATCTTCAGGCACCGTGATCGGTCCGAAGTTGTCGCGCGGGCTGATGCGTCCCTCGACGACCCCGGGATCGATCCGCTGCGTAAAGTCCTTGTCGTCCAAGACCGTCCCGTTGACGATGACCTTTTTGTCGCGGATCTGCACCGTGTCGCCCGGCGTGCCGACGATCCGTTTGATAAAATCTTTTTCTTCATCCTCGGGATACCGAAAGACGATGACGTCGCCGCGTTCCGGTTTCCCGAACGGAATGACGAATGTCGACGAATAACAACTGACCGGCGGAAGCGCCGCCTGGAGGCGACAGTCGGTCGGCCACTGCAATCCGTAGGAGAGTTTACTGACTAAAATATGATCGCCGATCTGCAGCGTCGGGATCATCGAACCGGAGGGAATTTTGAACGCCTGGACGACGAAGACCCGGATCGCGAACGCCAAGAGCATGGCGACGACGATGGCTTCGATATACTCGCGGGTGAGCGACTTCTGCCGAACCTGCCCGGATTGGAGCGACACGCCCAGGGTGCGGTCGACGACCTCAGGCGACTCGCCGGGGCGCAGCGACGTAGGCACCGAGTCGTTGGAAGGCGGCTGGTTCGCGTCCATGCAATCCTCGTGAGTCCTCGTAAATCCTCTCAGCGGCGGTCCGCGCGACCACTCGACGGAACGGGACGCGCCTACTCGTCCTGCACCTTGAGGAGCGCAAGAAAGGCTTCCTGCGGCACCTCGACGCGGCCCACCTGCTTCATCCGCTTCTTACCCTCTTTTTGTTTCTCCCACAGTTTCCGTTTGCGGGAGATGTCGCCGCCGTAACACTTGGCCGTCACGTTCTTCTTGATC
The DNA here is from genome assembly GCA_046351095.1 of Nitrospiraceae bacterium. Taxonomy (GTDB): domain Bacteria; phylum Nitrospirota; class Nitrospiria; order Nitrospirales; family Nitrospiraceae; genus BQWY01. Next base: position 307,375 of record JAXLZC010000001.1, on the reverse strand, counting down.
GCACCGATCGTTTCGCGGGCGATGATCTTGCTGCCGACCGCGGCCTGCACGGCGATCTCGAACATCTGCTTGGGGATCGACTCTTTCAGTTTCTCGGCCAACTGCCGCCCGCGCGACTGGGCTCGATCTTTGTGGGTGATGAACGAGAGCGCGTCCACCGCCTCGCCGTTCAACAACATGTCGAGCTTCACGAGTTCGGAGTCGTGGTAACCGAGAAATTCGTAGTCCAACGACGCATAGCCCTGCGTTTTGGACTTCAGCCTATCATAAAAATCGAGAATGACTTCATTGAGTGGAATTTCGTAGGTCAGCATCACGCGTGTCGGATCGAGGTACTGCATACCCTTTTGCACGCCGCGCCGATCCTGACAAAGTTGCAGCAACCCGCCGACGTATTTTTCCGGCGTGATGATCGTGGCCTGAATGATCGGCTCTTCCCACCGCTCGATCGACGACGGCGGCGGCAACTTCGCCGGGTTGTCGATTTCGAGCGTCTCGCCGCGCGTCGTCGTCACGCGATACACGACCGTCGGCGCCGTGGTGATCAGCGACAATTGATACTCGCGCTCCAACCGCTCCTGCACGATTTCCATATGGAGCAGCCCGAGAAAGCCGCAGCGGAATCCGAAGCCCAAGGCGAGCGACGTTTCGGGTTCGAACACAAACGAGCTGTCGTTGAGCTTGAGCTTCTTGAGCGCCTCGCGCAGATCCTCGAACTTCGACGTATCGGTCGGATACAGACCGCAGAACACGAGCGGCTTCACATCTTTGTAGCCGGGAAACGGCGAATCGGTCGGCCGCTGCACATCCGTCAACGTGTCGCCGATTTTCGTGTCGCCGACCTCGCGCACACCGGTCGCGACGTAGCCGACTTCGCCGGCCTGCAACATCGGCAGCTTCTCGCGCTTGGGTGTGAACTTGCCGACGTCCAACACCTCGAACTGGTGTTTATTCGACATCGTGTGGACCTGCTGGCCCGGCTTGATGCAGCCGTCAATGACACGGACCAACACAACGACGCCCTGGTAGTTGTCGAACCAGGAGTCGAAGACCAGCGCCTTGAGCGGCTTACTCTCGTCGCCGACGGGCGGCGGGATCTGCGCCACCACGGCTTCGAGCACGTCCTGCACGCCGATACCGGTTTTGGCGCTGATCAAGATGGCGTCCTGCGCGTCCAGCGCCAACACATCTTCGATCTGCTGTTTCGTGCCCTCGATGTCGGCGCTCGGCAAGTCGATTTTGTTGACAACCGGCACGATGGCGAGCTTGTTCGCCATGGCCAGGTTCGCGTTGGCGATCGTCTGCGCTTCTACGCCCTGCGTCACGTCGACCAGCAGCAACGCGCCTTCGCAGGCCGCCAGACTGCGGGACACTTCGTAGGTGAAGTCCACGTGCCCCGGCGTGTCGATGATGTGGAACGAGTACGTGTTCCCGTCCTTGGCCTTGTACTTAAGCGCCACGGCGTGGGCTTTGATTGTGATCCCACGCTCGCGCTCAAGATCCATGGCGTCCAGAATCTGGTCGCGCGACTCGCGCGACGTGATCGCGCCGGTCTGCTCCAAAATCCGATCGGCCAAGGTGGATTTGCCGTGATCGATATGGGCGATGATGGAGAAATTTCTGATGAAACGTTGCACGGACGGGCTCACCCTTGGAGGAAAGGGCGATTATAGTTACTGCCCCCCACGTTGTCAAAGTAACGGACCGTCACTATAATCGCGTTTTCGCTCCGATTTTTCGTCGCCGCGCACCGGCGCCGCGCCTGCTCGCACACACGATCATCCATGCCGAATCCGGCCTCGTCATCGCCCTCGCCGACCGCGCTCGCCGACTGGGATCGCCGCTACGTGTGGCATCCGTTTACCCAGATGCGGGACTGGGAACGGTCGACGCCGCTGATCATCACGCACGCGAAGGGCCCCTACCTCTACGACCACGAGGGCCGACGGTACCTGGACGGCGTCTCGTCCATCTGGGTGAACCTGCACGGCCATCGGCATCCAACATTGGATCGCGCCATCCATCGACAATTGCGGCAGGCAGCGCACACGACCCTGCTGGGACTTGCCAGCCCGCCGTCGATTCGATTGGCGCGCGAGCTCATTCGTCGCGCACCGACGGGACTGACTCGCGTGTTTTATTCGGACGACGGCAGCACGGCGATGGAAGTCGCGCTGAAGATGGCGCTGCAATATTGGCAACAATGCCGACCGGCGGGCCCACGCAAGCGGACCTTTGTCCACTTTTCGCAGGCCTACCACGGCGACACCGCCGGCGCCATGAGCATCGGCGGCATCGACCTGTTCCAAGGGCGATTCGATGCGTTGCAGGTCCGCAGCGAAACCGTCGATGCGCCATACTGCTATCGCTGCCCGATACAAAAGACCTTTCCCTCCTGCGCACTCGCCTGTGTCGCTCCGCTAGAGGCGCTGCTCACACAACGCCATCGCGAGATCGCCGGCGTCGTCGTCGAACCATTGGTCCAGGCGGCCGCCGGCCTCATCACCGCACCACTTGGATACCTGGCTCGTGTCCGCGAGTTATGCACTCGCTACAACGTCCTGTTGATCGCAGACGAGGTCGCCACCGGATTCGGTCGAACCGGGACGTTGTTCGCCTGCGAACAAGAAAACGTCACGCCGGACCTCATGGCCATCAGCAAAGGACTGACCGGCGGGTACCTTCCGCTCGCCGCGACGCTCGCAACGGATACGATCTACGACGCATTTCTTGGGCGATACGACGAATTCAAAACGTTTTTCCACGGCCATAGTTACACGGGCAATGCCCTCGGCTGCGCGGCGGCCCTCGCGAACTTGGACATCTTTCGGCAGGAACGAACGCTGGCCGGCGTGCGACAAAAAAGCCGGCTACTGTCACGTGCACTGCGCCCGCTCGCAGACATCCCCGTCGTCGGCGACATCCGTCAGCGCGGCATGATGGTGGGGATCGAGTTGGTGATGAATCGAGAGACGCGAGCGCCGTTTCCACTTGCAACGCAGATCGGGCACCGCATCGCAGCGGCCGCGCGCGAACGCGGCATGATCCTGCGACCGCTCGGCCACATCCTCGTCTTGATGCCGCCGCTCAACACACCCGATCGGCTGCTGAGTACGATGGTCGAGATCCTCGCCGACAGCATCCGCGCCGTCACTGATAACCTGCCGTCGCGACGCCGCACACCTCGCACGCCGCGATAGCACAACCTCGGTATTCCGGCAAATCGACGACGCGTCCGTCGCCGCCTCAACCACGTTCTCCGTTGTTATCCGTTGCTACTGACGGACCATCTCCTTTCCCCCACAGGATTTCATCGTTTTGTACAAGCTTGTGCGCCGGTTTTTCTACGTATTCAACACGAATCGACTCGCTTGACAAACTCGCCGCCTATTCCCTCCGCACTTCCCACGTAACTTCGCACAGATACCGTTGCCCCACTTTTCACGCACCGGCCGCCGAGCGGCTCCCAGAGCCGTTCGAACCGGAATCGCACCTCGGACCGTAACTTGCTGATACAGGCGCTCAACTCGTCACCGTCGCGCGCAGGGCTGCCCGCGACTACCAGGGGTTGGGCGCGTCATGAACCGTCGGATTCCGTTCCTCGCATTAACCGTTGCACTGGCCTTCGGCAACACCGACGACCACAGCGCACAGGCGGCCGACCTCGCCGACGGTCGTGGCGGACACACCTCCCAGGCGCCGTTCGAATGGATCGGCAAGACCGAACTGAAGCCCACCACCTTCCAACTCCCGACCCCTTTCTTGCGGTTGAAAGACGTGCGTCCCGACTCGCTGGTACCGACAACGACCGGGCTGGCCTCCTCCACCACGCTGTTCAACGGCGCGCTCCGCGCGGACAGCGAAGTGGCGCGGAACGACGAGTCGACGCAACTCGTCACCCGCATCGATAACAATACGCAGAGCATGATGCGCCTTGGCCTGACGGGCACGCAGGGCGCGCTGCGGTACGGACTGTCCTATCGACACGCCGACCGCGCATTCCTCAACGCCCCCGACCAACGTGTCCGCGAGGTGTGGGGCGAATGGGGGACAGGTCCGCTGCGGCTTCGGAGCTCCTCGACCAACCTCATGACCAACGTGGATGCGGACCCGTCTCGCGCACGAATGTCGTCGGCGACGAATCGCCTGACGATGACGATGGCCCGCCCGGAGTGGCCGGAACTCTCCCTCTCGTACATCCGTCTGTCCAACGAGATTAATCCGCTGTTGAGCGGCCTCACGGCCCAGAACCTCAATAGCAACGGCGTAGAGGGCACGCTCGCGATCACGCGCCCGACCTGGAACGCGCGCGTCTCCTCGACTTGCGCCCAGGGGACACTCGCGGCCACCGACCATGACACGATGAGTTATACGCATGTGTTCAGCGGCGCATTCCGCCCGATCGAACCGCTCAGCATCACCTCGGTGATCAGTTATCGCACGGACGTGCAGCAGTGGACGGGCGTCCGGACGGATACGCCGGTGGCGTCGCTGGCGGTGCACTATCGACACAGTTCGCGATGGATGCTGACGGCGATGGGCGGCTACACCGGTGTGAAGACGAGCGACGGGATGACGGACAACGAAACGCTGAACAGCAAGGGCGTCGTGACCTGGTCGCCCTTCGGCTCGCCCGTGCACCAAGTGTCGTTCGAAACGGGCTACAGCCGTACGGTGATGGGAGGCACCAGCGGTACGGGCATCGTCACGCAAGACGTGTCGGGCCTCGTACGATTGCGGGTGTCTGAATTTTAGGAGACGAGAGTCGGGAGACGAGAATTGGAAGCGGCGCGGGAACCTAACGCACGTCTACGGCATCGCCGATGCCGACGTGCAGCACATCGCAGGCGCGACCTTCTTTGACGAAGAGTTCCAACTGACCATGGCTATTGATCAACGCGCCGGGCGCATGCCCGTCGCCCTCGGCGTAGGTCGTCAACAATCCGTGGATGTCGCGCCCGCCGATCGACACGACGGCCTCGCCGTCCGACCGTTTTGTGACGCCGCGCCACTCCCGCAGCTCGTAGGGCGTGATGTTGGTGATCACGTTCCCGAATCGGTCGATGTACAACACGCGTCCGTGCAACACGCCGGTCTTGAGGTCGGGCTTCTGCCGCGGCAACCGCACGTAGTCTTGGATCAGCCGGCCGTAGCTTCCCGGCTGTTGCCCACGAGTGAGCCAAGCGGCGCAGGGGGCAAACAGGTCGCGGCCCTCGAACGTCGCACCTTCTGCATCCAAGCGGTACTGTTTGTTCTCGATCTGGCGCACCTCGACGCCGGATTCATCCTCCAGCGCGTAACTCAACACCCCGTTGTCGGGCGCCAAAAAGAAGTAGCGCGAACTCGTCGCCAATAACGCGCGGCGCGCCGTCCCCACGCCGGGATCGACCACCACGACATGGATGGTGCCTTCGGGAAAATACCGATACGAGGATTTCAGGAGATAGGCGGCTTCCTCGATCTTATGCGCCGTCACCTGGTGCGACACGTCGACCAGGTTGACGTGCGGGCTGATCCCTAGAATCACGCCCTTCATACTCGCCACAAAATGGTCGCGCTGCCCGAAGTCCGTCAGCAGCGTCACCAGCGGGAGGGACTGCAGGCTCATGCTTCCTCGAACCGAATCTCCAACACTTCGTACTCGACGACTCTCGCCGGCGTCGTGACCTCCACAAAATCCCCAATCCGCTTGCCGATCAGCGCGCGACCCACTGGAGACTGAATCGAAATTTTGCCTTCCTTTAAATCCGCCTCGTCCTGCCCGACGAGCATATATTGTTTGCGCGCCTGCGACTCCTGCTCGGTCAACACTACCGTCGCGCCGAACACGATTGTCTCGCTGGTGCGACCGGCGATCTCGATCACACGCGCGTCCGCCAACTTACTTTCCAATTCCTTGATCCGCGCCTCGACGAAGCCCTGGCGTTCCTTCGCGGCGTCGTACTCGGCGTTTTCGCTGAGATCGCCGTGCGCGCGTGCCTCGGCTATGGCCTCGATGACTTTCGGCCGTTCGATTTTGCGGAACCGGTCCAATTCGGATTTCAGCGACTCGTAACCCCGTTTCGTAATCGGCGTCGGCATACCTGGATCCTTCTGTAACGGTGACCTCTGTTACCGGCGAGCGGCGACCTGATGATGTTCTTGGAGGGAGTTGATCGTCAATGGCCGCTGCAGCGCCGCCTCGATCCCCATGGCGGCGGCCATGGCGCCGCGCATGGTCGTGTAGTACGGAATGCCGCGATGGAGCGCCTCGCGCCGAATCGACAACGAATCGGCCTTCCCCGCGCCGGACGCGACCGTATTCACCACGAGATGAATCTCCCCGTTCTTGATGTGGTCGACGATATGCGGACGACCTTCGTGCACCTTATGCACGCTGTCCACCGTCAACCCATGTTCGCGTAAGAATGCCGCAGTTCCATCGGTCGCTTCAAGCGTAAAGCCGAGGCGATGAAGACGCTTCGCAACGTCGACGACCGCCTCGCGATCCTGCTTCTTTACGCTGATGAATGCGCGGCCTTGTCGCGGCAGCGGCGAACTGGCGGCGGCTTGTGACTTGGCGTAGGCCCAGCCGAAGTCGCGGTCGATGCCCATCACCTCGCCCGTCGATTTCATCTCCGGGCCCAACAACACGTCCACACCGGCGAATTTATTGAACGGGAAGACGGCTTCCTTCACCGACACATAGGTCGGCCGTTTTGCATCGGTGAACCCCAGGGCCTTCAGTTTCTGCCCCATCATGACGCGCATGGCCAACTTCGCCAGCGGCGCCCCGATCGCCTTACTCACGAACGGCACGGTGCGCGAGGCGCGCGGATTCACTTCGAGCACATAGACCTGATCGCCTTTCACGGCGAATTGCGCGTTCATCAATCCGACGACGCCCAATTCCAGCGCGAGCGCTTTCATCTGGCGTTCGATCTCATCCACGATCCGCGTCGGCAACGAATAGGCCGGCAAGGAGCAGGCCGAGTCGCCGGAATGCACGCCGGCTTCTTCGATATGCTCCATAATGCCGGCCACAACGACCGTCTCGCCGTCCGAGATCGCATCCGCATCGACTTCGATGGCATCGTTTAAATACTTATCGATCAACACAGGATGGCTGGCCGACGCCTGCACCGCCGAGCCCATGTACTTCAACAATTCGGTTTCGTCGTACACGATCTGCATCGACCGCCCGCCCAATACGTACGACGGCCGGACCATCACCGGATAGGTGATCCGCGCGGCGATGCGCACAGCCTCTTCGACAGAGCGCGCCATGCCGCTGTCGGCTTGCTGCAAGTTGAGCTTCATCAAGAGTTCGCGGAACCGCTCGCGATCTTCCGCGCGGTCGATGGCGTCCGGACTCGTCCCGAGGATCGGCACGCCCGCCTTCGCCAAGGGCACGGCCAACTTCAACGGCGTCTGTCCGCCGAACTGCACGACAATGCCGCGCGGCTGCTCGACCCGCACGATGTTCAGTACGTCTTCTTCCGTGAGCGGCTCGAAATACAACCGATCCGAGGTGTCGTAGTCAGTACTGACGGTTTCGGGGTTGCAGTTCACCATGATGCACTGCACACCATCCTGCCGCAGCGCCATCGCCGCATGGACGCAGCAATAGTCGAACTCGATCCCCTGCCCGATACGATTGGGCCCGCCGCCTAAAATGATGACCTTGTCGCCGGACGTCGGACGCGCTTCGCACTCTTCGCCGTAGGTCGAATAGAGATAGGGTGTCTGTGCCTCGAATTCCGCCGCGCAGGTATCGACACGCTTGTACACGGCGCGCAGCCCGCGCGCGGCCAAGGCAGTCGTGCGGACATGGCGGACGACCGCCACAGACACGCCGACCAGGAACGCGATGCGTTCGTCGGAAAACCCAAGGCGCTTGGCATCGCCGAGTCGCTCGACCAATGCCTCAGGAATCGACTCGGCGGCCGGTTGCTCTCCCCTTGCGGCGAGTGTCGCCCACTGACCGGCATCGGCGACCAACACGTTTTCGTAGTCCACCAGTTCTTGGAGTTGATCCAAGAACCACGGATCGACTTTCGTCAGATCGAACAGCGTCTCGCGCGTGATGCCCGCGCGCATCGCATCGGCCAATCGCCACAGCCGATCCGGGTGCGGCATCCGCAACAACTGGATCAAGTCGGCGGTCACACTCTCTTTGTTGAAGTCGGCAGGCAGGCCACGATCCAGCTTAAACCGCGAGACGAGCCCATAGCGGTCGACCTCCAACGAGCGCACCGCCTTGTGCATGGCTTCTTTGAACGTGCGACCCATCGCCATAGCTTCGCCGACGGACTTCATCTGCGTGGTCAACGTCGGATCGGCGCCGGGGAATTTCTGAAACGCAAAGCGCGGAATCTTCACGACCACGTAGTCGATGGTCGGCTCGAACGACGCCTTCGTGACCTTCGTGATGTCGTTGGTGATTTCGTCGAGCGTATACCCAACGGCCAGCTTCGCGGCGATCTTCGCGATCGGGAACCCGGTCGCTTTCGACGCGAGCGCCGAACTGCGCGAGACACGCGGATTCATCTCGATCACAACGACGTCGCCGTTGACCGGGTTCACGCCGAACTGAATGTTGGAGCCGCCTGTGTCGACGCCGATCTCGCGGATGATCCGCAACGACGCGTCGCGCAGCCGCTGGTATTCCTTGTCGGTCAGCGTCATGGCCGGCGCGACGGTAATGCTGTCGCCGGTGTGCACGCCCATCGGATCGAAGTTTTCGATCGGGCAGACAATGACGACGTTATCCTTGAGGTCGCGCATGACCTCGAGTTCGTATTCCTTCCAGCCGATCACGGACTGCTCGATCAGCACCTCGCCGACGGGGCTCATCGCCAAGCCCCAGTCGATCACGCGGTCGAACTCTTCGCGGTTGTACGCGATGTTTCCACCGGTCCCGCCCAGCGTAAACGAGGGCCGCACGATAGCGGGAAATCCGACCGTGCCGAGAATCTCCAACGCCTGCTCGCGCGTCTTCGCGACGCCGCTGGTCGGCGTGTGCAAGCCGATCCGCTTCATCGCCTGCTTAAACGACTCGCGGTCTTCCGCCTTATGAATGGCCTCGGCGGAGGCGCCGATCAACTTCACGCCGAACTTCTCCAGCACACCCATCCGCACGAGATCCATCGTCACGTTGAGCGCCGTCTGTCCGCCCATCGTGGGCAACAAGGCATCCGGCCGCTCGCGTTCGATCACCTGCGCGACGACCGCCGGCGTAATCGGCTCGATGTAGGTGCGATCCGCCAATTCCGGATCGGTCATGATCGTCGCAGGATTGCTGTTGATCAGGATGACGCGGTAACCCTCTTCGCGGAGCGCCTTGCAGGCTTGCGTGCCCGAGTAGTCGAATTCGCAGGCTTGCCCGATGATGATCGGACCCGACCCGATCAACAGAATGCTTCGAATGTCCGTACGTTTGCCCACGAATGCTCGCTCCTTCTTAATCCCTCAATCGCTCGATCGCCGGCGCCCGACCTGCTCGTTTACGAGGCGCCCTGATAGTGAATCTCCGGCAACATCGAAGGCGGCGCCTTTACCGGCGACTCCGTCGGCGCACCAACCGTGCCCGCCGTCTGATAGAACCGCAGGGCATCCGGGATCCAGGCTTCAATCTGATTCATACGTGTCACGTCCGACGGGTGCGTCGACAAAAATTCGGGAATCGCGGCCTTCGACCGGAAGCAGAGCCGCTCGATCAAATTCCGCGGGCACCCGCTCATGCGCTCCCAGAACGGCAACGCGTCGCGCGGATCGTACCCCGCCGCCGCCATCAACCGCAGGCCGATAAAATCCGCTTCCGACTCCTGCCGCCGATTAAACGGCAGCGACACCCCGACGCCGTACGCATTCTGCATGCCGATCATCGCCGCGGGATTCATCGCGCCGCTCGCCGCCGCGGCCATCGTGCCGACCATCGCGATCGTTTCGAGGATACCGCGACTCATACGCTCGGCGCCGTGACGCTGCAGCGCATGCGCCACCTCATGGCCGATGACCGTGGCCAATCCCGTTTCGTTCTGCGTGTACTTCAACAAGCCCGTGAACACCGCCACCTTGCCGCCGGGCAACGCAAACGCATTGATCGTCTTGTCGTCCTGAATGACGGCAAACTCCCAGTGGTACTCCGGCCGATTGGCGGCCTTGGCGATCCGCTCGCCGACACGATGGATCATGTCGTTGACTTCGACGTTCGACGAGAGCGGCGCCTGGCGCAGCACATCGCGAAAGGCCGAGGCGCCCATCGCCATTTCCTTGTCTTCGCCGACGAAGATCATTTGGTCGCGCGCGGTCCCCGGCGCCTTGTAACAGCCGCTCAACAATTGCGAGAGGCCGCCGAGCGCACAGACACAGAGCGTACGACCGCCCAGCGCCAACACCTGACGGCGCGTGCGTCCGGGCACGTCGACTCCGCTGTTGTGCGCTTGGTCCTTGCGCGCCACCTGGGCTCCTTACGGCATCCATAAGTATAAAAACTGCGGCGACCCGCCGCGCACAAGACTCATCAAATCGACCTGCGCCAACCCCGCCAATCCGTCCGGGCTGCCGTTCACCATTTTCGAATAGATGTTATTGCGGTATTCCCCTGGGCGCCGATATGTCACGACCTTCGCGTCCGTAATCCCGGCCTTTTCCTTGGCCGCTTCGATCGCATCGTCCAGGTACCCGAGCTCATCCACCAGTCCGGTCGCCTTCGCCTGGTCGCCCGAATAGATGCGTCCGTCGGCCAGCTTGCGGATCTCCTCCTTCGAGAGGTTGGGTCGACCCGCCTTCACCACGTCGAGGAAGCGCGCATAAAAATCGTCGATTACACTTTGAAAGATCGCTCGCTCCTCGTCCTTCATATGCCGGAAGGGCGAGCCCATGTCTTTTCGGGGGCCGGAGGTAATCGCATTGCCTTCGACGCCGATTTTTTCCATCAGCCCCTTGGCGTTCATCGTCAGCATGATCACGCCGATGCTGCCGGTCACGGTCGAGGGATGGGCCACAATCTTGTCGGCGGCGGCGGCGACATAGTAGCCGCCGGAGGCGCCGATATCCATGATGGATGCGACGACCGGCACACCTCGTTGCGCCTTAAATTGCTGCAACTCATGGTACAGGATATCCGATGCTGTGACGGTGCCGCCGGGACTGTTGATTCGCAACACGACGGCCTTCACACGCGAATCCTTGGCCGCCATCGTCAGCTCTTCCTTAAAGTCGGCCAACAGACTCGGCTTGCTGAACAGGCCGTCTTTTTCCTGCGAGCTGATCACGCCAGACAGATCGAGCAACAACACCTTGTTTTTGCCGCTGCCGCTCACGACGGTTTCTTCTAAGGCGCCGTGCCCGCCACCGAGATTGATGTTCACACAGCCGGCGAGCGTGGTTATGGCGCACACCGCCAGCCCGACGATCGCGCCGCGGACGACGTTACGCATGGGCAGCCTCCATCATCCGGACGAACTCCTGAAAGAGATACATCGAGTCGTGCGGTCCCGGCGCGGCCTCCGGATGGTACTGAACGGAAAACACCGGATGATCCAACGAGCGTAATCCTTCCACCGACTCGTCGTTTAAACTCACGTGACTGACGCAAAGGCGGCCGATGGCCGAGTCGAACTCCAACTGCCCGTCGCCCCGACGCGTCGCACCTTTCGGCACGGCGACGGCGAAGTTGTGGTTCTGCGAGGTAATCTCCACCTTCCGCGTCCGCAGGTCCATCACAGGATGGTTCGCGCCGTGGTGACCGAATTTCAATTTGTACGTCTGCAGTCCCGCCGCAAGCCCGAGCATTTGATGGCCGAGACAAATCCCCATCAGCGGCCGCTTGCCGACGAAGTACCGCGCCGCGGCGCTGGCGTAGGTGACCGCCTCGGGATCGCCGGGGCCGTTCGATAAAAACACACCGTCGGGCTTCATGCGCTCGACGTCCGCGGGAGGCGTCGACGCGGGCACGACCGTCACGCGACAGCCGACATCCACCCAACAACGCAGGATGTTGTACTTCACACCAAAATCGTAGGCGACAAGATGCGGCTTGCGCGTCTTCGCCGCAGTCGTCGTACGAGCCAGTTCTTCCGGCGTCCAGGCTCCGGAGCCTTCGGTCCATTCGTACGATTTCTCGCAGGACACATGTTGCACGAGGTCGCGTCCGACGATCGACGGCGCGGAACGCGCCTTTTCCACGGCTTTCATAGGATCTGCCGCGCCGTGCACGATGGCGCCCATCTGCGCGCCATGTTCTCGTAGATGTCGCGTCAAGGCGCGCGTGTCGAGGCCCTGAATGCCCACGACCTTGCCCTGTCGCAAATACGTATCCAACGATTGTTCGCTGCGCCAGTTGCTCGGCCGCACACAGGCCTCGGTCACGACGAAACCGTCCAGCCAAAGCCGACGCGACTCGTCGTCCTTCGACGTCACGCCGTAGTTGCCGATGTGCGGACAGGTCATCGTCACGATCTGTCCTTTATAAGACGGATCCGTGAGCACTTCCTGATACCCGGTCATGGCTGTGTTGAAGACGACTTCGCCGACCGTCTCGCCCTCATGCCCGAGCGCCCGTCCGCGAAACACCGTTCCATCTGCGAACGCCAACACCGCCTGCTTCATCCGCGTGCCTCATCGCGCGTGACCCAGGGCCATACCGTGGCCGCAGCGAGTCCGACGCCTACCGCCCAATTCACCATATACAAAATTCGCATCGGCTGATGGAGTTTGAAAAACTGCTCCAAGGCCGCCTTGCGGGCCGGTCCCTCGTGGATCGCGAAGGCCTCCGCCTGCCGCGCCGCCGCATCGGGATGCATCACAAAAATAATGGCGCCGGCGATGGCGACCATGATCCCCAGCAAGACCCAGGCAAGCCGCGTCGGCCGCAACCACGGCACCCGACGCGCGACGATGCCATGCCGGATGACCATCCCGACGACGAGCACGACGACCGCGCCCATCACGACACGATTGTAGCCTTCGAATGCCTTCGTGAGAAAGAGGCCACCCGAGTCCTGGCCGCCGAACGTATTGAACACGGCGGGAATCGCCGCCGCAATCAATACCGTGAGACCGCCGACCCAACAGGCGAGCGCCAACCACTCGGCCGTCAGCAGGGCCACGAGCCCCCAGCGCATCCTGCGCGACACCGACTCAGCGCGCCTCCTGACTAACGTCGAACACCACACGGCCGCCCACAAGCGTCCAATGCACGCGCCCCTTCACCTTCCACCCTCCGTAGGGCGAATTACGGCTCTTCGACCGGAACCGCGACGCCTCGACTTCCCACACTTCCGTCGGATCGATGACGGCGACATCCGCATCAGCACCGACGGCCAGCGTGCCCTTGTTGAGGCTGAACACCCGCGCCGGTTCGCGCGTCAATTTGGCGATGGCCTGTTCCAACGACAACACGCCTTCGTCGACCAGTCCCATCGTGAGCGGAAACGCCGTTTCGAGCCCGATGATTCCGAACGGCGCCTCAGCGAACTCCCACTGCTTTTCGTGCGGCGCGTGCGGCGCATGGTCGGTCGCGACGATGTCGATGGTGCCGTCCCGTAGCGCCTCTTTGATCGCCTGCACGTCGCGCTCGGTCCGCAGCGGCGGATTCATCTTCGCGTGCGTGTTGTAGCCGCGACAGGCTTCTTCGGTGAGCGTAAAGTGATGCGGACAGGCCTCTGCGGTCACGCGCACGCCACGGCTCTTCGCCTCGCGCACCAACCGCACGGAGCCGATCGTGCTCACATGCGGCAGGTGCAGCCGCGCGCCGGTCAACTCCGCAAGCATGATGTTGCGCGCGACCATCACTTCTTCCGCCGCCGACGGAATACCGGGCAGGCCCAACTCCGTCGAGACGACGCCTTCGTTCATACAGCCGCCGTCGACGAGATCCGTATCCTCGCAGTGATCGACCACGGGGCAGTCGAAGGCTTTGGCATATTCCAACGCGCGCCGCATCACGGCACTGTTCGTCACGGGTTTGCCGTCGTCCGAAATCGCGACGCAGCCGGCCGCACGTAATTCCCCGGTCTCGGCCAATTCCTTCCCTTCCGACCCTTTTGTGATCGCGCCGATGGGGAACACATTCGCGAGTCCCACCGCACGCGCCTGGTCGAGAATAAATTCCGTGACGGACTGGTTGTCGTTCACCGGCTTCGTGTTCGGCATACAACAGACGGAGGTGAACCCGCCGGCCACCGCCGACTGCGACCCCGTCTTAATGGTTTCTTTGTACTCGAAACCCGGCTCGCGAAAATGCACGTGCAAGTCGACGAACCCGGGCACAACGACCTTGCCGCTTGCGTCGATGCGCGTGACACCGTTGCCCGCGCCCTTCGTCGCCTTCACGCCACCCGGCACAATCTCGACGATCTTGCCCTGCTCGATGACCACATCGGCTCGCCCGTTGTACCGCCCCGGATCGAGCACCGTTCCGCCTGTTATAATGACTCGCATATCCCGCCCTCGTTTCTTGTGTGCTGCTTCGATTGTACGCAGTCGCGACGTGCAGACGCCCTAGTCGCCGCCCGTCAGTAAGTACAACACCGCCATCCGCACCGCGACCCCGTTCGACACCTGATCCAAAATCACCGACGACAAACTATCCGCCACGTCCGACGCGATTTCGACGCCGCGATTGATCGGGCCCGGATGCATAACGAGCGCGCCGGGTTTCGCCAACTTCAACCGGTCGCCGTTGAGCCCGTACAACTTCGAATATTCGCGGATCGTCGGAAACAGTCCGCGCCCCTGCCGCTCCAACTGCAAACGCAGCATCATCACCACGTCCGCATCGCGCAACGCTTCATCCAATGTGTAGTGCACGGTCGCGCCGAGTTTTTCGATCCCGTGCGGAATCATCGTCGGTGGCCCCGCCACACGCACCTCCGCGCCGAGTTTCGACAACGCGTGCAGGTTCGACCGCGCCACTCGGCTGTGCATGATGTCGCCCACGATGGCGACCTTCAGGCCTTTGAACTGCAGCTTCCGCTCGCGCAACGTGTAGAGGTCCAGCAAAGCCTGCGTCGGATGTTCGTGCCAGCCGTCGCCCGCATTCACCACCGACGACTTCACGCCGCGCGCCAACGTATCCGCCGCGCCAGCCGACGAATGGCGGATGATGATCACGTCCGCCTGCATCGCTTCGATGTTGCGCGCCGTATCGAGCAGCGTTTCGCCCTTCACGACGCTGCTGGAGCCGGGCGAAAAATTGATCACGTCGGCGCTCAACCGCTTCGCCGCCAACTCGAACGAGGTCCGCGTGCGCGTGCTCGGCTCGAAGAACAGATTGACGACGGTCTTACCGCGCAGCGCCGGCACTTTTTTGATCTCGCGGCCGCTGACTTCCTTAAACGAGTCGGCCGTATCGAGAATCAGCGTCATTTCCTCGGCGGACACATTCGCCAGCCCGACGAGATCCTTGTGCTTCAAGTTCATGGGGCGCCTCCTCGCTGCGGCTTGAGGATGACGACGCGATCCTCTTCCCCTTCTTCTTCCAGCACCACTTTGACGTCTTCGTCGCGCGCCGTCGGAATATTTTTCCCGATGTAATTGGCCTTAATGGGCAATTGGCGATGACCGCGATCCACCAGCACCGCCAGTTGAATTTCTTCCGGGCGGCCGAAGTCCATCAACCCGTCCATGGCCGCGCGGATCGTGCGCCCGGTAAACAACACGTCGTCGATCAAGACGATCTTCAGGTCGGCGATGTTGAACGGGATCGAGGTCTTCCGCAGCACCGGCTGGCCCTTCCGGATGCCGAGGTCGTCGCGATAGAGCGTGATGTCCAATTCGCCGTTCGGCACCTGCACCTGCTCGATCTCCTGAATGCGGCGGACGATCCGCTGCGCAAGGTACACCCCACGCGTCCGGATACCGACGATGGCCAAACGCTCCGTGCCTTTGTTGCGCTCTAAAATTTCGTGGGCCACACGCGTCAATGCGCGGCTGATCTCATGATGGTCCATCACGAGCTTGCCGGGCCTGGGAGTCTGTTGGTCGCTGGACGCCATAGGTTTAGCCGTGAGCCGGGAAACGTGAGAGGTGAGACGCAAAAACGGAAGACGTTAGACGTGAGACGGCAGACGCAATGCGCAAAGCGTGAGACGTGAGAAGGGAGACGGGAAACGTAAGACGGAAGACGGAAGACCTAAGACGGAAGACGGAAGACGTCAGACGTGAGACGCAAGGCATCTTTCTCTCGGACGAACGGCTTAAAAAATTTATCCACCAAGGCCGCCGCGAGCGAGACACTGAAACACCTCGTCGAACGGAACGTTCAAACCGCAGCCCCGCAAGGCCTGAGCTAGCGAAGGCCTGAGGCGCTTTCTTCCAGTGCGAACGGCTCAAAGAAGTTATCCACCAAGGCCGCCGCGAGCGAGTCGCTTTGGAGAGACAAACCTCGGGACGTTCAAACAGTCCGCCACCAAGGCCGCAGGGAGCGACAGGGCGAGGCGTATTGAGTGAATACGTTGAGCCCGTGAGCGAACCGAGAACGCAGGTAGAGGGCTGTTTCAACGTGCCGCAGGCATAAAAAAACCTTCGTGGCCGGTAGAGGACCAAGAAGGTTCCGCTGCGCCCGTGGCGAGGTACGCCACTCATAGTGGGTGCTCCTTACTCACCTCGCAGGATGAGCGTTAAAGGTTGCCCGGAAGATACAAAATTCTGCGCTACTCAGTCAAGCAACTCCCCCACGAGTCGCTACGAGTAACTCATGAGCTTTTCACACTCCTTCAACCTGACTATCCGACCAAATTTCTGCGCCTTTCGGTAATATTGCTCATCTGCTGTGATCAAGGTGCGCTGCCCCCCTGTCAGGGCAACAGCATGGTACAACGTATCAAAAAGATGGTGCTGTAGTGACACGGATAACTTACAGGCCCTCGCATAGACGTCCCAGCTGTTATTGGTGGGCAATTCAAAAGCATGCAGCACCTCGACCGCTTCAGACGCCGTTTCCGGGTCCAACCGAGAAACAACAGCGGCGACTTCGGCAAGCCAGTGCGGAGGCTGCACGATCGATACACGCCCGAGTTGAAACTCTCCCAAGAGGAGCAACGCCTTATCGGCGTCCTGCTCTCCCGTCCGGCTTGCAAGCACCCACTTCACCGCCACACTTGCATCGACGACGACGGAGATCACGGACGCCCCTGCCGTCTGGCAGCCCGAATGTCTCGATCAGAGACAGGCTTCGAACGCGCTCGAATTCGCAAAAGGCGATCGACGGCCTTACTGCGACGTCGATGCTGTTGCCGCTCCTCCACGGCCCGCTGCATCAAAGCCGCAAGGACCCCACTTTTATTCTGCCCCGAAAACTCTCGATCGAATGCGTCTTTAATATTTTGAGGCACGCTGAAGTTGACCGTCGCCATATCCACCTCTCATTGTTGAAATACTCAACAATGGTGCCAGCAGCCACAGTTCCAGTCAAGGGATTCCCCACTGCGCTCACCCAGCACGCCCACACTGCTTACGGCTTTTTCAGCTCTTCGAGTGCGAACTGCTTCGGGAGAAACACGGGTACGACGAGGCCGATGGGATCGCCGCGTTTGATCGTCGTCGGCTTATGCAGCTGCAGCAAAAAGTTCGCGGTGAAGGCATCGTAGTCCTTCAGCCATTCGTACGTATTCGGCGTGCGGCGGTACTCCTGCGTTTTGATCCCTTCCCAGCAGGTAAAGGTCCGGTCGGGGTAATGATAAAAATAGTTCGGGATATCCTTCATCATCAGACCGACGTGTTTGGGATAATAAAAACGTAGCCCGCAGCACAGCTTGGGAAAACCGCTGTTCAAAATAAGGTCGATGTACATTCCAGAAAACGACTTATAGCCGAGCAACCGTTCTTCCGGACGAATTTCCGGCGCCTGCCATTTGATCCCTTCCGCTGTGCGGCGAATGCGGCAGTCCACCGGCGACCGCACCAACCAGCCGTAGTTGCCGACGGTGCGCACCGGGCCGCAATCGTCCGGAATCACCTTGTACCCTTCCATCGCCACGGCGCGTTGTTCGTCCAGCGCCATCCCGGTGAGCAACGGACGGTGCGGGTGAAAGTCGAGCTTCAGCCGTTCCGGCGCGATCGCCGTCGAATACTCGCGCTCCCAATAGACGACGACTTTCGGATCGTCGTCGGTCGTGATTGCAGTCGCCGGATCGAACTCTTCGGTGGTGTTCATCGTGACCTCGTGTGTGCGGATCGAGATTACGCCGTCCGCCTGAGACAAAAAAGTGTAAGCCCTGGATGCAACCGCGCCTTCGGCAACAGGGTCAGGTGCATGCGAAAGGTCGGGAGTGTGTCGACGGCCATGGCATCTTGGAGACGCAGCCCGGGGCGTTGCCACAAAGGATGCATCTGCGCCGGTCCGACAACATAGGCGACGCCGCCCGGCGCCAGCGTCTGCTGTAGACGCGCGACGAGCGCGTTCGCCTGCGCGGGGTCCGCCCACACGACCGCATCGGCCCAATGATAAACACAATCGTAGCGTTGCCGATACGCCGCCTCGCGCGCCGAGACAATCGGCAGCAGACGCACGTCGGTTAGACACTCGTCGCGCCGCTGCCGGGCCGCCTGATTCCAGAGGCGTTGCGCCTGCCGCTGCGCCATCGCCGCATCGGCATACAGCACACGCACCGTACGCCGCTGGTCGAGCGGAATCAGCGACGCGATGCCCGCGTCCATGTTGTCGATGAGGATCGCACGCGCGCGTGCGACGCCGGCCGCCTGCTGTGGATCCTCTTCGAACGTATCGAGCAGATAGTCGACGACAAACGGCTGACTCGACAGGTGGTCAATGGGAGACTCGTCCTCCGGATACAAGAGAACCGCGCCGAAGGCCTGCGCCGCATCCACCACGAGTGAACCATCAACAAAGAGTCTGCGCCAGTCGGAAACGACGCCAGGATGCGGCGACGGCGCAGCCGCGCCGGACTGACTCGTCGCAACGCCCCACTCCGGTCGCAACGCCATCCTGCGCACATCTGCACCGTCGGTCAGTTCTAGATGATCGTTCGCGACTTGCAGCGACCGCCCGTTGACCGACCAACCGGATCGATCGCGCGGCGTAAACGACAATCCCGTCGTATCGCCCCACAGCGTCGCCTTTGTGACCTGCCCCGCCCTAGTCGTCACGCAGAGTCCCGCGTCTCGGTCGACGACACGCCGCAACGGCGTCGGCGATGGATGCCACGTCACTTCGTGCGAACGCGCTTGATCCATAAACAAGACAAACGGCTGTGTGCCGGACGGACTACGCGGCTCAAAAAATCCGCCGAACAATCCGAAGGCGGCGTCGGAGGGATAAGTCGGCATGCCGCGATACCGCAGCGGGCGATCTCCCGTCGGGTGCTGGTCGTCGTAGAGTTCGCGGATCAGTTCGAGCGTCGCGGAACCGGTACCGGGTACGAGAGATTGAAACAGCTCGACCACCGGGAGGAAGTCGATATCCGCCCAATGCATCGCGCCCATACAGGCCATAAAACGCGCGCGGTCGAAGCCGCCGTCCGGCAACAGATAAAAGGCGTCTTTGCGATGACGAATCGAGGCGCGCCCACGCGGATCGATCTGCAGATCGTCGTCGGTGTAAAAAAACTGGACTTCACTCATCGGCACGCCGATGGCACGCGCCGCCATCTGGCGCAAATCTTCGGCACGCAAACGCTGCCAGCCCGGACGTGTCGAGAGATCAAACGAGGTCGCGTTGACCAACCCACCAGGCACGATGCCCACCCACGCGTTCCAATCGAGCCACACACGCGCGCGCAACAGACAGGGCGCGCCGGATGCCGACGTCCCCCACTCGCACTCGTGCAGCACCTGCCCGCCGGGATCGACGCAGAGCACACGACGGCCATCGGCTCCGTAGAGCACCCGATGGCCGCTCGCACGCGTAACCCATCGGCCGCCCGCCGCGGCACAGTCGTCCCGATAGCGTTGATTGGAAGAGAGGCGCAAGATGCCGGGCGCCGCGAGGAGCGCCCGGACTTCGTTGTCGGCGAGCATTACTCTCGAATCTGGCCGGTCCCGAACACGACGAACTTGGAGCAGGTCAGCTCCTCCAGCCCCATCGGCCCGCGCGCGTGGATACGCGACGTGCTGATGCCGATTTCGGCGCCCAGCCCGAATTGAAACCCGTCGTTCAACCGCGTCGACGCGTTCACCAACACGGCGCTGGCGTCGACTTCTTTCAAGAACCGCATCGCGCGGCTGTAGTCCTGCGTCACGATCGATTCCGTATGTTGCGAGCCGTGCCGGCCGATATGTTCGACCGCGTCCTCGAAACTTTTCACGACCTTCACGGCCAACGTGAGCGACAAAAATTCCTTGCCGAAATCTTCGTCCTCCGCAGGCGCGACCTCCGGACAAATCTGCTGCGTCTTGGCGCAGCCGCGCACGTCCACCTTCGCCTCCTGCAGCTTCGCGATGAACGGCGGCAAAAACGTCCGCGCCACCGTTTGATGGACGAGCACCGTCTCCGTCGCGTTACACGTGGCCGGCCGCTGCACCTTGGCGTTCACGCAGAGCCGCACGGCCATCTCCACGTCGGCATAGTGGTCGACGTACATGTGGCAGACGCCCGCGTCGTGTTTGATCACCGGAATCGTCGCATGCTCGACGACGACTTTCATCAGCGATTCGCCGCCGCGCGGGATGACGAGATCGATCTCCTTATCTCGCTTCAACAGAATCGGCACGACCTCGCGATCCGGCCGATCCACAAACGTGATCGAGCCCGCCGGTACGCCGGCCTCTTCGGCCGCCTGCGCCAGGATCGTCGCCAACATCCGGTTCGAATGGATCGCCTCTGAGCCGCCGCGCAAAATACACACGTTCCCCGACTTGAGACAGAGCGCCGCCGAGTCGACCGTCACGTTCGGGCGCGACTCGTAAATCATCGCAATGACCCCGATCGGCACCCGCATGCGGCCCACCTGCATGCCGTTCGGCCGCATCCACATTTTCGGCATGTGGCCCAGCGGGTCCGGCAGCTTCACGATCTCGCGCACGCCCGCCGCCATGTCGCGAATACGCTCCGGCGTCAGCCGCAAGCGATCCGCCATCGCCTTACGCGCGGGATCGTCGCCGAAGGCCTCCACGTCCTTTTCGTTTTCAGCGAGGATCTCTTCGGTGCGCGCTTCCAACTGATCGGCCATCGCCGTGAGCGCCTGATTTTTGATGGAGGTCGGCAAGGCGGCAAGTTTGCCCGCGGCGGACTTCGCCTTGCGGCAGAGCGCGTCCACATATTCGGGAATGGGAATTTCGGGGACTTCCGCCGGCAGCGTCTCGCCGGTGGCGGCAGCTTCCAGACTCGTTCCGTCTTCGGCGCAGACGCTCGGATCGATCAGCGCACGTTCGTCATCGGCAGTCGGTTCGGCAGTGGGCATGAGTGGTTCTCTTCTTCTAATGGTCCGGAGTGAATCGAATCCCGAGACCATACCGTGGCTTCGCAAAAAGCGTCAAGGGCGCACAGCGCGTAGCGGAGTGCGTGACAGGCGGACGGATAGGATGGATGACGCGAACGTGAGAAAACGAAGCGGCTTACGGCTCACCGACACGTGACTGCGGCTGCTGCGCCGGATCGACTGGCGCCGGAGGGTCAGTCTGGAATCCACCGGGGAGATTACGCGACGCTTGGCTGGCGGCGCCGGGCATGGCGCCAGTCTGGACACCACCAGCGTAGGTCCCTGCGGACGATGGCACCTGACCGGCGACACCGCCAGGATAGACGCCTCCCGGATACACACCGCCGGGCATTGCGCTTTGCCCCATAAGGCCGGTCGTCAGATTATTCTGGGGCAGCGTCGAGCCGGAGGCGTTGGGATGTTGAAACACCCAGTCGCGATAACTCTTCATATTGTCGAAGTGACGTACCGCATCGGGAAATTCATGCTGCTTCACCGGCATCGCCTTACTGCGGCTCCGCACCCCCATGATGCCGCCGGTCGGCGCACGCACGATTTCCAAAGCGGTCTTGGTGATGGGATCGAGGTAGACCTTGCGCAAGAGCGGCGAGGGCTGCCGCGTCAGCTCCTCCAACGAGGTCGGGTACACCTCGCCAGGCTGCACACGCCCCGCCTTCATCTTGACCGAGTAGGCGCCGATCGCACGTTGAATCTCCATGCCGTAGGCCAGCAGGTCGGCCTCCCGCTCGCGCTGCATCACCATCTTCCACGGCTTGGCCGCAGCCATGAGCGTGATGCCGATCAGCACGATGGAGAACATCAAGGCGAGGTAGGCGACACCGGATTGATTACCGAGACAGGCTGTACATCGACGGAAGGATGCCGCCGAGACAGGACGCGCCTGAACTGCACGTCGCTTCATGAATATGGCCATGATAGACATGGATTCTTGAAGCAGCAAATGAAGAGTTACGGCTAGTCGGTCGGCGTCACTTCGGTGATCGGCACTCGTAGCTCGCGCCCGTCCGTCCGGTCGGCCACGGTCAGCAGATCCTGCGCAACTCGGACCACGCGATACCGGTCCGCAATCCGATCGCCGGCCCTCACCATATGGATTTGATCGCCGACCATCGCCACACCGACACCTTTTGCCGCCTGCGCTGCCGTCGTACCCTGTGCCGACTCGCCGAGCGTGACAAACCCGACGTAGCGCAGCGCCGACGTCGCCGCATCCGACTCGTCGGCATCCACCTCATCCGCGTCGGCAACCTGGCCTTGCAGACCTAGCTGCCCCATTGCGGCGCTCGGCGACATGCCACCACCCGCGGTCGGCGCCAAAAAGATATTCCGCGGCGCCGGATAACTCTGACTCCGCTGACTACGCTCCAGCTCGAACAACGCAACATTCACCTTCAGCTTCGAGGCCCCTGCTGGATTTGCCCCATCGGCCTGGTCCGCCGTCGCGCCCACCGACTCTGCCCGCTCACCTGGGCCGCGCACGTTTTTTAACGGCACACGCTCCGGTTGCGTGGACACACCGAAAACGATGGCCGACACCGCGGCCCAGAGGCCGACAGATCCCATCATGACTCGTATCCGTTGGGCTCTTGTCATCGTCCGCCTATCACCCTTCACTCGGGCCTGACGTCGGCGACAGAGCGTCCACTGAAGCCGACGGCGCACTCGCATGCTTCGGCGCTGCGTTGGCGTTGTTGCCGGTCGACACGCCGCCCCGTAAGTACGTCGCAACCTTAAGATGGATGGTCATCGTGTCGGATTGATTTCGTGCACGATCCACATCGAGGTGCTCGATCACGACCAACTCGTCCGCCGTTTCCAAATGCTGGATGTAGCGTCGAAGGTCTTCGTACCGTCCGGTGGCCGTGCCTTCCAACACCGCGCGATAGACTGTCGGCACGTCCGTCTTTTCCAGATGGTACGTCAGCCCCGGCACGTGGAGGCGATGCGCCTTGGCCTGCTCCGTCAATCCAAGCGCAAGCGGCGCAAAGTCGCGTTGCGCCGGCAACATGTTCAACACCCGCGCCATATCCACCCGCGCCTGCCGCACGTCCATCGCGTGATTCACCTGCGCGCGTAAGGCCGTGCGTTGCTGCTCGAGCGCAGCGCGGTCGGCACGCGCATGATCCAGCACCAGTAGATGCAGTGCGGCCCACAGCAGGCCGACCGCGATCATCACCGACGCCCAAGGCACAACAATGGCGTAGGGCTGATACAGCAGCGCCGCCCAGCTGGATCGTTCAGCGGCGGCTGTTGGTTGGTGCGTAGACAAGGGTGACATCGAACTCCACCAGACCGTCTTCACGCTGCTGGTGCTGTTTCAGCACCGGCTCGTGGAACGACGGATGATCTTCCAATTGCGTGACAAACGCGGTGAGCGCTTCAAAACTCAGCGCCGCTCCCGCAAGCTGCACCACCGTCCCGGCCGGGTCCATTTTTACGGACTGCACCCCGACCGTCGCGGGCAACGCCCCTTCCAATTCGCTCAAAAATCTCGTCCACGAAAACGCACGCTTTTCGACGAGCCGATTCACGAACGCCACCTCGGTGGCCAACTTCCCACTCCCAGCCGACACGCCATCGAGCGCCGCCACATCGACACGCCCAGCGCTGGAGGCCCCGGCGACCTGCGCATCTTGTTCCCGGAGCTTCGCGAGGGATTGCTCGATGACCCGTGTCTCGTCCGCAACGCCCCAGAGTTCGACCAGGTCCCAGGCGACCGCCCAGACCAAGACGGCACTCGCGACGATGCAGCCCCATCGAATCGGCCCAGCCAACGGCGACGTATACGAACTGAAATTGAGCGTCAGCCCAGGCGGCGGCTGTACCAATTCGTCGACCATGCGCCGGAGTCGCTCCATGCTGGTTCCACCCGAACGGCTCAGCATAAGGCCGCCACCGCAGGCATCGCGGCCAGGGGGGTATGGGCGAATTGTTTCGACCAAGCGCCCTTCGCGAAGAACGACCAATCTACGATTTCAGCAGACACTTGCGACTCTTCTCTCATGCATTGGATGAACTGCTGATCGGCCTGCGTGCCAGCAATAACGATCCGTGGCGCAGCGGTCGTGCGTGGGGCAGCAGGTTGAGCGGCATTCCACAAATGTAGCGACGTGTGGACCTCCTTCACCAACGACGACGCCCGGTCGTCCGGCGACAACAGGTCTAATCCACCGAGTGGCTTCGTGCGGGTAAACGCGAGGCGCCCATCGCGAAACGCCAGCGCCGAAAACGTTTGGTCGAGCAAACTGACCCAGAGGAAGTCACCGGCAAGATCGCCAGCTGGTCCCTCGGCGCGGCGTTCCAGCCAGTGATGGCACAACTGCAACCCAGCCGTCGTCACCGCAACCGGGACCAACCGGCAGGCTTCACAGAGGGCCTCATATTGCGCGAGCACAGACTCTTGGATCGCCGCCGCAAGCACCGTGACCGTCGGCGTCTGACCAGCATCGCCTCGCTGTGCCGTAGGCGTCACCCATCGTTGATAGACCACCTTGGCGGCGCTGAGCGGGAACAGATGTTCCTGGGAGAAGCGCCAACGGATCAGTGCCTCGCGCTCCTCGGCCCGACGCGGCATCCGCTCCAATTCGAATACGGCGGTCCGCACACAGACGTCCGGCAGCAGCAGCACAATCGGCATCGGCACCGACGACCGCAACCGAAGGCCGAACGTCCGACGCCGACGCGCCGGCGCAACCAACGTGCGCACCTGCTCGTGGAGCGCCGTCGGATTCAGGATGTTCGGTTCGACCGGCGACAGGGCCAGCAGTCCCGACTCCAGCTTCCGCGTGACACAGCGATCGGGCCGACGGATGAACCAGCTCCGGACGCGTTCGGCCCAGACCAGCTCTTCGGCGCCGATCTGCAAACACTGTTGCGCTCGCCCGCTCCACCACATAGATCGTGAATCCCTCGTCGCGCGTTAGGCGCGTTCGGCGAACGTGACACGGTTGATTTCGCGCAGGGTCGTCTCGCCGCGCAGCACTTTGATGACGGCGGACTGGCGTAAGGTCGTCATGCCGTCGGTCATCGCGCGATAGCGGATGTCGGCGATCGGTCGACGCGCCAGAATCATTTCCTTGATTTCGTCGGTCAGGACCAACAATTCTGTCAAACACTTCCGGCCGCGATACCCTGTCCCCGAGCAATCCTTGCACCCGGCGCCCTGGAACAACACCGCGTCGCGGTAGCGGTCGAACTCCAAGCCGGACTCCTCGGCCAAGGCCTGATCGAGACGCATCGGCACGCGGCAGTTCGGACAGAGCGTCCGCACGAGACGCTGCGCCAAGACGCAATTCAACGCGGAGAGAAAATTGTAGGGATCGATCCCCATACTCGTGAACCGGCCCAACACGTCGAACACGTGGTTGGCGTGCACGGTCGTGAAGACCAAGTGCCCAGTGAGGGCGGATTGAATGGCGATCTGCGCGGTTTCCGCGTCGCGGATTTCGCCGACCATGATCTTGTCCGGGTCGTGGCGGAGGATCGACCGCAACCCGCGCGCGAAGGTCAGCCCCTTCTTTTCGTTGACGGGAATCTGCACCACACCCGGCAGTTGGTATTCCACCGGATCTTCGATCGTGATGAGTTTGTCCTCGTTCGAATGCATCTCCGCAATGGCGGCGTACAGCGTCGTGGTTTTGCCGCTGCCGGTCGGACCGGTCACCAGCACCATGCCGTGCGGCGCGACGATCGCCCGGCGAAAGCGCTTCAAGTCTTCCGGATTGAACCCAAGCCGATCCAACTTTAAGTCGGCCAATCCGGCCGTTACCGAGTCGCGGTCGAGAATACGAATAACGACTGATTCGCCGAAGACGCTGGGTAAGATCGACACACGAAAATCGATCGTCCGACGGTCGATGCGCATACGGAACCGGCCGTCCTGCGGTACGCGACGCTCCGCGATGTCCAACTCGGACATGACCTTCAGGCGCGAGACCAGCGGCGCATGCACCTTCACATCCAGCGGCTCCATCGCCGGCAACAGAATGCCGTCGACGCGATACTTCACCACCGACGTCCGGTCGTTCGCTTCGATATGGATGTCGCTCGCGCGCCGTTGTAAGGACGTGCGCAAAATCGTATCGACGAGTTTGATGGCGGGGCTTTGATCTTCCACCACCTGATCGACGGAGACGATTTCTTCGCCGCGCTCGTCTTCCTTGACAAGCAACGAGCGGTATTCCGCTTCCAATTCCTTCAGGGCTTGGTTTGCGCCTTCGCTCCGGCCGAGCGCCGCGAGGATCGCGCCGCGCGGGCTCACCATCAACGTGAGCGACCGATTCAGCAGCAACTCCAATTCGTCCAACTGCAACACGTTGGACGGATCGGCAACGGCGATCGTCAACCGACCATCCTGTTCATGGAGCGGGACGAAGGGATAGCGCTGCATCAGCTTGACGGGAATCGTTTGATAGAACTTGGGGTCGACGGCAAACCCGGCGAGCGCCTCGTACTCGCAGCCGAACTGCTCGCCGAGCGCACGTGCCAACTGCTCTTCCGTGATCAACCCGGAGGCGACGAGTGCCGCGCCGGTTTCGCCGGGCCGGTCGCGGAACGTGTCGGTCACGGCACGTAACGCCGTCTCGCCGACCGCTTGCTGGCGGATCAAAATGTCGCTCAACGTTGCGTGGGTGCTTCGTCCAGCCATGGTCGCCTACGGCACGCCCTTAAAAGTTTCCCGCTAATTGGAAGACCGGAAGATACATGATCACGACGATGCTCCCGACCAGGACGCCCATCAACAGGAGCAACATCGGCTCGATCCAGGTCGTCAGCTGCGTCAACTGCAGATCGAGCTCGGATTCAAAAAACTCGGCCACGTCTTTCAACATCTGGTCGAGCGAGCCCGTTTCTTCGCCGACGGCCAACATTTCCACCGCCAGGGCCGGCATGACCATCGGCTGGCGCAACGCCATCGCCAACGTACTGCCCTCGCGCAGTTGCTCGAACGTCCGTCGGAAGCTCTGCGCCATAAATCGATTCGAGACAGCGGCGCGCGAGACGTTTAACGCTTCGACCAACGGTGTCCCGCCGCCCATCACAGTCCCGAGCGTCCGCACAAGCTGCACCGTGCAGTGGCGGCGCACGATGGCGCCGAACAACGGGAGACTGAGTAGCCAGCGGTCGGCAGTGAGTCTCCCCGCCTCGGTCCGATACCACATCCGTCCGAAGACCACAGCGACCACCGCAGCCAGCGCCAGGGGAATCAAGACCGCGTCGATGCGATCGACCGCGCTCAACAACAGCTGCGTCGCAACCGGAAGGTTCCGCGCCTGTTCGGCATACACGTCCACGAAGGTCGGCATGACGTAGCTCAACAAAAACCCGACGACCGACACGCCGACGACGATCAAGAACATGGGATAGGTCAGCGCCTTCCAGACCTTCTGACGCAGCCCAATCATCATCTTCAGGTACGTAATGTAGCGCTGCAGCACCTCGGCCAAATTTCCCGCCTGCTCGCCGGCCCGGAGGGTGGCGATATACAGCTCCGAAAAATACCGCGGGTGTTTCGCGAGCGCGTCCGAGGCGGAGGCGCCGCCGCGAATGTCCTGCTGCACGGTGCGCAGCGTCTCCTGGAAGCCGGCGACGTGCGTGCGTTCGATCAGCAGGTCCCAGACCTTCAAGACAGGCAAGCCTGCACGAATCAACGCGACTAATTCCTGGTTAAACACCAAAAATTGCTGCGGCGTGATCCCGCCCCAACTACCGAATGACCAGCCTTTACGCCCGGCGCCGACACCCTTCTGCGTCAGCCGAAAGACGAGCAAGCCGCGCTGTTCTAATTGAGCGCGCGCTGCGCGTTCGTTCTCCGCATCAAGCTCGCCCGTCGAGACACGACCGTCGGCTCGGGCGACTTTGTAGGCATACAACGCCATGGATCAAACACACCTCAGGGACAACGACGCAGGAATCACGGTGTACCGCACAACAACCACGGATCGGTTACTCGGCACGATGGACCGGCACCTTCAACCGCTGCCCGGTACGGATACGGTCGTGCTGCAGTTCATTCATGGCGCGCAACATGCCGACCGTCACGCCGTAACGCCGTGCTAATACCGTAAGCGTATCCCCTGCCTGCACCACGATCCGCTCCCATAAGGTGTCCTTGGATTCGTCGGTACCGACGGCCGCCTGTCCCGCAACCAACGCCGTACCTGGCTCGATGGTCGTCGAGTGACGGGATGTGATGGGCCGCTTGGCCGGTGCCGCCGCGTCGCGATTGTTCAATTGAAGAGGCGTCGACTCCGCTGGCGTCGATCCACCGGCGAGGAGCGAATTGTTCGTCGCTTCAGTTGCACCAGTATCGATCGAGGACTGCACTCCAGGAACTGCTCCCGTTACAGGCGCGGAAGCCGGCGCGCTTCCAACTGCACTGGGCTGTTCGCCTGGTTGAGACTCCGTCGCATCCTGCCCCGGAAGCGGCGCGGGAATCGACGTTGCGGGATCGTCGATCGATGGCACCGCACTGGGCACCGGCACCGCCTTCTGTCCACGCTTCGCCTTAGCCGCCACACGCGGCCGTTCCTCGGTCGCCTTCAAACGATCCTCCAACTTCGAATGCCGTTCGCGATCCACACGCCGCTGGAGCAACTCTTCGCGCTGCAGGTCGATGATGTGCCGGGCTTCGGTCAGGCGCCGTTCGATTTCGCGCAAGCGGCCTTCGAGTTGCGCACGCGCCACGACAACGCCGCTCAGCTCTTGTCGCCGCCCGTCCAACTCGGCCCGCAGATCGGCCATCTGCCGCTCGTTCTCCCGCAAGGCGCTCTGCAGGCTGTTGACCATTACCTGCAGGTCCATGGCATGGGGATCGGCGACCGGTTCCAATTCGGTGCAGGCGGTCAATCCGAGCGCGACGCACAGGCCCATGGCAGTTCGAATCGCGTTCGACAACGCCGCGCGGTGATGCAGATGTGTTCCGTGTGTCATAGGACGTCGAGTCATCTCGCCCCTCGTTACCACTGGTTGTAAGGAATGCCGTTACTGCCGACTAAGTCGGATCCCGAAAACACATCGAAGATGCCGCCTTCGGTCGGTTCGAGTTTTTCTTGCCACGTCGTCTCGGAGCGTGTGATCGGATCGGTCGGGATCTGGCGGAGATACCCGGCCTTCAACAGGTCCGCCAGCGACGATGGGTATTTCCCCTGATCGGCCCGGTGCTGATCCAAGACGTCGCGCAGAGTGAATAGGTCTTGGCGCAGTGCGGCTTCCCGCGCTTTCGTGACGGTCGCTTGATACGAGGGCACGGCGAGCGTCGCGAGGATGCCGAGAATCGACACGACCGTCATCAACTCGATCAGGGTAAACCCGCGGTCGGACACGAGTCGGCGCAACCGCAGCGGCATCCGCTTTGTGAAGGCTCGTCGCATAACCTCGTTACCACGCACGGTACTTCGTTCCATCCGCCGCTGCGCCGTCGCTCAAGGTCGATACGTCATACACATCGGTTCCGCACCAGGACTCGGCCGTCGGCGGATCTTGATAACAGCGCATGCGCCACTTCGTCGCGCCCGTCATCGGGTCCACCGGCAGCGTGCGCAGATACCGGCGCGTCTTGATGCGTTTGATCGTCGCTTCCTGCCCCGTCAGCTCCACGCCCAGCAGCACATCGAGCGACACGGGATACCCGTGCGGTCCGGCCACGTCCTTACACGTGAGACGGTTCTTTAGGCAGACGGTGCCCAACAGCGTATCGCCCTCGCGGTTCCAATCGGTCTTGAACGCATCGAGCGCCGCGCGCATCACACGCAGGTGCTGTCGTAGTTCCATCTCCTTGGCCCGCGTCGCGGAGACACGGTGTAAGGGATAGGCCACGGACGCCATGACCATCACGATGGTCATCGTCACCAGCAATTCGATCAGGGTAAACCCCGACTGTTTCATCGCACGCGAACCACCGCGACGCCACGCGCCGCCCCTACGTCCGTCGTGGACGGAGCGCCTGCAGCGCCGACTTGCGCCTGACGTTCCGCATGCACTTCCGCAACCCCCGGCGCTTTGCCGAGAAAGGTCGCGACGATCCACTCGCCACCGTCCTGACGCGGCGCGCCTGGCGTCTGAATGTCGAGCTGAACGGTTCCAGGCTCTTGCGGCGCCGGCTGCATCCGCACCGATCCGCCTTGCGCCTTGAGGCTTGCGCCTTCCGTCACCGTCTGGAGTTCGAGCACCGCCGGGTCGTAGCGCAACTGCAGCGTCCCGCCTGCCCCGTTCCGAGACATGGGCGTGGCCAGCGCCAACCGCACCGGTTGCCCGACCGCCGAAATTACTTCACCAGGCTGAAACGCCAACGGCGCAGGGGCCAAGGCGGCTGCATCCAACGCAGCGGCGGTTGCCGGTGCATTCCCAGACTTCGCGCCCATCTCGGCCATCGGTGTGCGCAACCGCGACTCGTCCGACACCCCGCTCGAAAACGACGCACGGCGCACCGGCACCGTGAAGAGCGGCTTCGTCGCATATTGTCCGTCCGTGCCAGACCAAAACACTTGCGTCTCCGGGCGGGGCGCATGGCGATTCTGCAGGAGATGCGGCGTGATCGTGAGGATTACCTCGGTCGTCACACGCTCGGTTTGGAACGAGCTGAACCAATCGCCAAGTACGGGAATATCGCCGAGAAACGGCACGGTCACACGGACCTTACGGTCCTCCTCTTGGATCAAGCCGGCCATGACGATGGTCTCGCCGTCTTTCATGCTGAGCGTGGTTTCGGCGCTGCGATTGCCGAAGCGGAACTGTTCGATCGGCGGCGACGCCTGCAGCAATACCTTGTCGCCGACACGAATGACCTCGATCTTCATCTTGAGCGACAGGTCGTTGGTCAGCCGGATCGACGGCTCGACGGTGAGCTTCACACCGGTATCGCGGAATTCCACGGAGGTCACGGTCGACGTGGTCGGCACGGCACCGGTCGCCGCCTGTCCCGGCAACACGTTGGTGGTGGACAAGAGAATCGGCTGTTTGTCGCCGATGTTGATCTCACCTTTACGATTGTTGACCACGCGCAACTTCGGCGAAGCCAACGTCTTGGCGTCCGTCACGGACTTGAAGAAATCGAGCACCATGTTCGTCGGCAACTTAAACAGGAAGCTGTCCTTGCCCAACCCCGTCAGCTGGCGATACGTGAACTGCTGCGCAAGGTCGCCGGCGATCGTGCCGGTGAATCCTGGCGGCACTGCCGCGACGCCCGCCTGCTTGGGGAAATTCAGTCCGTACTTTTCCGCCTTCGTACGGTTGACCTCCAACACTTCGACGTCGAACACCACTTCCGGCTCTTCACGGTCATTCGCCAAAATGATGCGCTCGGCTAACTGAACCTTTTCCGGCGTGTCGCGGATCACGATCGTGTTGATCTGCTCGTTGGCGTGCAGACGCTTCGTGTCGAGCATGTTCTTGAGCAGCGCCAACATGTCCTTCGACTTGGTGTGCGACAGGTAGAACGTGCGGATCATGAGGTCTTGATACTGCTCTTGCTTCTGCCGCGTATTCGGGCTGACCAGCAGCATGTGCGGCCCAACCTGCTTCGAGAACAGACTGTTGCTGTTCAGCACCAACTCCAAGGCCTCGTCGAACGGCGTATCCTCGATGGCGACCGAAATCGGATCGTTCCGCACATCCTTGTCGAACAGCACATTAAATCCGTTGATGCGCGCCACACTTTCCAACACTTCCTTGAGGCCGGCGCTCTTGAACTTCAACGTGACGGGCTTCCCCATCGGATTGTTGTGGCGGATGGCCTCGGATTCTTCCGTTAGTCGCGTCAATCCTTCGCCGACAGCGGGCGCCAGCGGATCGAGTTCTGCCGCGCGCGTGTAGAGCTCCATCGCCTCGTCGGTGCGTCCCAACTGCACGAGCTTTTCCGCCTCGCGCACAAGATCGGCAGATTCCTTCAACCGCAGCCCTTCACCCAACGCCTGCTGCCGCGCGGCATTCCCCGGCTCGATCGACAAGGCGCGCTTGAACGCTTCAACAGCCGGTTCGATCTGTCGCTCTTTGAGCAAGACACGGCCGCGCTCTTCGTACATCGCACTTGTGCGCGTGCGCGCGAGTTCGTATTTTTTCTGGAGTGTGGGGTTAAACGGATCGTTCTTGAGCGCGCGCTGGTAGGCCTGCATCGCTTCTTCCCAACGCCCTTCATTCACTTGCAAATCGCCCTGTCGAATTTCATTGGTGGCAAGTGACGTGCAGCCGCTGCCGGCGACCAACAGACCGACAAGTACCGCGCCGGCGAGGCGACGAAACGGCCTGGGCGGAGTATCACTAGATGAAATGGGCAACGTCAGAAATGGGCGGAAAACAACCACGAGACACCTCGTCCGTGAGGAAATCAACGAGTCAAAAGGACACACACATTGCAACAAGTGTAGCAAACGATCCTGGATCGGCAAGGATGGGTGCTATCGCGCAACAATCGGCAAGACACGACCAAACAAGGCCCTGGGCACAATGGGATCGAGCGGACACACCGCTTCGTCAGCGCACTCGGAACGCGCCCTAAAAATGAGGTGGTGTGGCGGAATTGGAAAGGTCAGCCCCCGACTGCCGAGCGGCAGTCGGGGGAGGAACAGCAGAACGCCCGAACGGGCGGAGAAGGATCAATGACTACAAACGCCAATAGGAGATGCCCTGCGGAATTTCGGAAGGCGTCAGACAGGCTTTCACGTCGACAAGCACCCCCTTGTTCTTCTGACGGAGCGGGCGCAGCAGCTTGGCCAGCCCCATGTCGAGGTAGGCCTTGTGGGAGACGGCCAGCACGATCGCATCCATGTCCACCATATCCTTCCACTCGTGCAGATGGATACGGTATTCGACGTGCGCTTCTTCGGCCTCGGCCATGGGGTCGTGTACGAACACCTTCGCCCCATAGTCTTCCAGCTCGCGGATGATGTCGGGCACCTTGCTGTTACGCAAATCGGGCACGTTTTCCTTAAACGTGAGACCGAGGACGCCCACGCGAAGATCCTTAATGGGGCGGTCCCGCTGCGCCAGCATCTTGATGGTCTTTTCCGCGATGAACTTGCCCATGCCGTTGTTGATGCGGCGTCCGGCAAGAATCACTTGGGGATGGTACCCGACGGATTCCGCCTTACTGGTTAAATAGTACGGATCGACGCCGATACAGTGGCCGCCGACGAGGCCCGGCGAGAACTTCAGAAAGTTCCACTTCGTCCCCGCAGCCGTGAGCACATCCTTCGTGTCGATACCCAAACGGTCGAAGATCAAAGCCAGCTCGTTCATCAACGCGATATTCAAATCGCGCTGCGTATTCTCAATGACTTTCGCCGCCTCGGCGACACGAATGCTCGACGCACGATGCACACCGACCTCGACGACCAGGCTATACGTATTCGCAACGACCTCCAACGTCTCCGCGTCCTGCGCCGACACCACCTTCGTAATCGTCGCCAGCGTATGCGCCTTGTCGCCAGGATTGATGCGCTCCGGCGAATACCCAAGCTTAAAATCGCGCCCGCACTTCATCCCGGAGCTTCGTTCCAGAATCGGCTGGCAGATTTCTTCAGTCAGGCCAGGATAGACGGTGGATTCGTAGACGACGACGGCCCCCTTCGACATATGCGCGCCGATGGACTCGGAGGCTTTACAGAGCGCGGTCACGTCCGGTTGCAACGCGTCGTTGATCGGCGTCGGCACCGCCACGATGATAAAGTCCGCAACCTTCAGATCCTGGGGATTGGAGGAGTACACAATGGAGGATTTTTTGAGATCCTCCGTCGACACCTCGTTGGTGCGATCGATCCCGTGTCGCAGCTCGTCGATCTTCGCCGTGTTCACATCGAAACCCAGCACGGGCAGATGCTTGGCGAAGGCGATAGCGATCGGCAACCCGACATAGCCGAGGCCGACGACCGCCACATGTTTCGCGATCGGCTTTCCGCCCGGGGTTCGCATAGACGATTTCATCGGCGTCGTACCCTGCCCGCTTTTGGATGGACGATCCTGCGCGCGGCTCCCCTGCTTCTTAGTCCCCACGGTGCATTCTCCTTGGTCGGGTAATCGAGTGTGACCGTACCGCAGACGGGCACAAAACAAAACTCAATTCTGCTCTGTTGCAGCGATGGTACGCTCTTGGCTTGTCGGCACGACAGCGCGCCGGAACACGTATAAGGCTAGCACCCGTAGGACTGTGTGTCGGTGCCTTCACTGCCCTTGGCGATCCTCCGCCAGTTGGGCCCTCGGCAGGCTGAACCTCCCATCAATACACGTGATTCTGAGTGCCTCGCACTAGGGGCCTTGGTCCGACCGGCGTCGTTTATGAACATGTGAGCCGTACGGTGGCGTACACAGGCATGACTTTGGCTGATCGTCTTGCAAAACGTCACGTTCGACACGCCGTACGCTAACCCTCCAAAGTCATGACGTTTTTTCGCACTGTAGACAAAATTTTTGGCCAGGCACATCCGGCAATGACTTTGGCATCCGTCTTGCTTTAGAAATTTGGTGACTTCGTGGTTTGAACGACATGCCAATGAGGGGAGTCGCAGTCCTTCTAATACGACACGTGCAGGGGGTCAATAAAAAAATCAGCACCTGTACCTAAGGCAGAATTTCGAAACGTGCACAAAGGCAAACTGCCCGAGAAGGCAGGACGCAAAGCCAAGAGACCTCAGCGGGACTCGTTCCACATCCTGACGGTCGGTCTGGCTGCCACGGTTCATCAGATGAGATTCGGGCTCGACCCGAAACGGCCGCGTTGCTGCGCAGCCACTCTTCCGACCCTTGGTAGCTGGCCCTACGTAACATCAGTAAGGAGGCCAGAACCATGCATCAGCAGTCGACGAATCGCCCCAGCACAACGCCCACCCGGGCATATGCCGCCGCAGTTGGAATCGCCTTTATTATGGCGCTCGGATCGACAATGTATTTGCAGCCTCACGCTGCGCACGCGGAATCGGCGACCACCGAACATGCAGCGCAGGGCGAACAGAGCGTTAAGCCGCATTCGCTGATTCACAAAGGCGCCTCGACCGCTCAGCCGCAGCCATCGATTGCACAATCGAGTGCCCCCCGCACGGCCAATAAGTCGCGTAGCGCCTCCGGTAGTCAACCGACCGTGGCCCGAAAGCCATCCGACGCAGCGCCGCGCAACAGCAGCGCGATCGCACAGCGTCCATCTGCTGTCGAGTATCCAGAATCATCCCGTGAGACCGCCTCTGCTTCGACTACGGCCGCCGGTCTACTCGGCAACACGGCGTCGACCGCTTCGCCGCAGACCGCAACCACGGCACCATTTCAAGCAAGCCGCGGCGTCAGCCCGCTCGGCGCACAGGCCGCCGCCATCAATCCAATGGTTCAGCCGACGGCCTCTGCACCGGTTGCAACACCTCAGCCGGCAGCCACGTTGACACGCGAATCCGCTGCCACGCCGGTCCAGCAGACCACCAAATCCGCAGCTCGTGTGCCGTCCTTGGCAGCCGCCGTCTCGTCACCGACCAGCGGCGCACAACTCTCGGTCTCGCCGGCGGCACTCACATTCAACGTCGTGACGGGAGCCACCGCAACCGCCGCCCAATCGATTGCTGTGGCAAATACCTCGAACGGCACGCTTACGTGGGCCGCCTCGAACAATCAGCCGTGGCTTCAGCATAGCTTCACGACATCCAGCATTTCCGTGTCGGCGAATCCAACTGGTCTCAAGGCTGGGACGTATACGGGAACGGTCACCCTCTGGCCCTCCTCGTGGGACGTGAACCCGATCGTGGTGCCCGTGTCGTTGGTCGTAACGGATCCGGCCCCGACGAAGCCGTCGTTGAGCGCGACACCGGCCGAACTGACATTCACGCTCGAACCGGGCAAGGCCGCCGCCGCGCCGCAAACGGTGGCGGTGTCCAGCAGCAACGGCACAGCGGTAAAGTGGGCGGCGTCGAACAATCAGCCGTGGCTCCAGCACAGCTTCACGACCAACAGCGTATCGGTCTCCGCCAGTGCGGTCGGCTTGGCGGAAGGTACGTACAACGGCACCGTAACGCTCTGGTCCGACGAAGCGGCAAATGCCCCGAAGACCATTCCCGTGGCGATGATCGTAAAGTCGGCGGCGCAGGCGAAAATTTCGCTGGCCCCGACCACCCTCGCATTTTCTGCGACCGCGGGAGGCAGCAATCCGGCCGCACAGACTATCGCGGTCAGTAATGTCGGGACCGGCACCTTGTCCTGGACTGTCAGCGACAACGTGGCGTGGTTGACGACGACACAGACCGGCAGCACCATTTCCGCCGCGGCCAACGTGGCTGGGATGGCCGCCGGGACGTACACGGCCGCCATCACGGTAGCCGCCTCCGGTGCAACCAACACCCCCCAAACCGTGCCGGTGACATTCACGGTCGCCGCGGCACCGAAGGTTCCCACCTTGTCGGCGACGCCGACGGGGTTGGCGTTTACGCTGGAGGCAGGAAAAGCTGCGGTCGCTCCGCAGACCGTGGCGATCTCGACCGTCGGCAGCACCAGCATTCAGTGGGCGGCCTCGAACAACCAACCGTGGTTGAGCCACAGTTTCACGACCAATAGTGTGTCGGTCTCTGCCAGCGCAGTCGGCATGAGCGCCGGGACGTACACGGGCAACATTACGCTCTGGTCGGATCAAGCGACGAATGCTCCGTACACGATTCCCGTGACCATGACGGTGACCGCTCCGGCAGCGCAACCGAAGATCAGCTTCTCCCCGGCGAGCCTGAGCTTTTCGGGAACGGCTGGAGGCAGCAATCCTACGACCCAGACCATCGCCGTCACCAACAGTGGGACGGGCAGCTTGACGTGGACCGTCAGCGATAACGCCGGCTGGCTCACGACCACACAGACCGGCAGCAACATCTCAGCGACCGTCAACTTGAGCGGGCTTGCAGCAGGCACCTACTCCAGCGTCGTCACGATCGCCGCGACCGGCGCCACCAATACACCGCAGACGCTGCCGGTGACCTTGACCGTCGCAGAGGCTGTCACGCAGCCGACACTGGCCGCCAGCCCGGCCAGCGTCAGCTTCACCCTGGAAAGCGGCACATCGTCAAACGCAGCGCAAACCGTGACCGTCTCCAATGCAGGGAGCGGAACGATGACCTGGGCCGCATCCAGCAACCAGTCGTGGATGACGCACAGC
The DNA here is from genome assembly GCA_046351095.1 of Nitrospiraceae bacterium. Taxonomy (GTDB): domain Bacteria; phylum Nitrospirota; class Nitrospiria; order Nitrospirales; family Nitrospiraceae; genus BQWY01. The sequence continues at coordinate 269,884 of JAXLZC010000001.1, read as the reverse complement.
TTCACCGGTACCAGCGTCTCCGTATTCGCAAATGCCACTGGTTTGGCGGCCGGCACCTATACCGGCGCAGTCATGTTGTGGTCGAACGAGGCGACAAATTCGCCGAAAACCATCCCCGTCACCCTGACGGTGACGGCTTCCGTGAAACCTGTGATTGGGCTCAGCCCATCCAGCTTGTCCTTCAACGCCACCTCGAGCGGCAGTAACCCAGGCAACCAATCGATCGCCATTTCCAACAGCGGCGCCGGGACCTTGACCTGGAGTGCGACCGATAATGCAAGTTGGTTGACAGTCTCGCAATCGGGCAATACGGTGGTGGCAAGCGTCGACAAGACCGGCCTCACCGCGGGTACGTACAACGCATTGATCACGGTCAGCGCGAGTGGAGCCATCAATACACCGCAGACCATTCCGGTGAGTCTGACCCTCACGCAGGTGACCCAAAGCGTGAGTTTGTCCTGGAACAGCAATAGCGAATCGGATCTTGCGGGTTATAAGATCTATCGCGCCACGAAGTCTGGCGGTTATGGCGCGCCCATCGCCACCGTACAGGGACGCGGCACAACCTACACCGTGCCGGGCCTGACGGCGGGCGCGACCTATTACTTCGTGATCACCGCGTATGACAACCAGGGCAACGAGTCCGGGTGGTCGAACGAAGTCAGCAAGAGCATCTACTAGGAAACGACTCACGCTTCACAGGGAGAGGAACACGAGCATGATGACGAAGCGGAATATCGGACTCACAGCCGCATGCGGGTTGATAGCAGGTGCGTTAGCCCTGCTCGCCCCCACTCACGCACAGGCCCAGGCTTGGCCGAATGAACCCAGCGGTGCGACTGTTCTCACTGATAGCAACTACAACTGTCTCGTTTGCAACGGATGGGACATCTCGGGAAACAGCGGTATGAGCATCGTTGCTGATGCTACAGCCCCCTTTTCACCATCAAACGTCATGCAGCATAAATTCTCATCCGGCCTGCCTGGCGGACGGTCAGTCGGAGTGAGCTATTTTCCAGTTGTGCCCACCCGTAGAGAACTTTACATGGGGTTTTGGTGGAAAGCCTCTTCCTCATGGGAAGGCGGCTCACTAGGCGGCGGCCAAAAAATCAGCTTCATCCAGGGCGCCGGGGCCTGGAACATGGTCATGCTGTTAAATCCCAATCGGAAACTCAGTGTGTATTTCCCCAACACCGAGCAGGTCCAGAACTGCCAACTCCAAGGTGCGTGGGGCGATTGCCCGGGTTCGGTGCAAGTTTTTCCGAATGCGGCCAATCCCGAAATTACACTCGACACATGGCATCGGATCGAATACTACGTCAAGCTAAGCACGACCAGCACTTCGCAGGACGGAGTCATCCGTTGGTGGGTTGACGGGCAACTAAACGGCAATTTTACAAACGCCAACTTCCCGCAGTACCAAATCATTCAGGCTGAATTCGACCCGACATGGGGCAATGTCGGCGACACGAAATCGACGACGCACTACTTCTGGTACGACCACGTTCATGTAAGCACTGGAGGAACTTCGGGCGGGACAAAGAGCGACTCTGTCCCTCCAGCTATCCCCAGCGGCCTACGGGCAAATTAGCCTATTACGAATCGACGCAAGACCAACCAGGACGGATTATCCGCAACTAGTCCTGGTTGGTCTTCAGAAGTTGCGCTTCCACGGCAGCAGAGGATCGGCTTCTCTGCTGATCCTTCCTAAAGCACGCCAACACCTCTCTACTTGCCAACATCCTCTTCGTATCTGCATCATGGAAATATTGTACTTCTGGAGCATTTACCTTTGGGACAAGGTCTTGCGTCCAAGGCTCGCCCTGCTCCTCCGCACACCCCCTGAGAATCTTCGACAACTTTTGCGTTGTAACAAGCGGAGAAATATTCTGGAGCGCCCACTCCCTCGGCGAATATGTGCTCCATTCAGTACGGAAGTGCTGTAAGGCCTCACAAACCTCCCGCTCTTCAACAAGCCTTCCTGTATAAGAGTTAATGTAGGTCTTGTTTGCCCCAACGTTCGACTTGAGAAGAATTCCCGGTACACCAGAGAACATCGACTCAAAAAGGCTCCGATTGCTTCCCTCTTTTAGAGAAAACAATACGTTGACCTTGGACATATTCAGAAGCTTATTCAATTCCTGCTGTGGCAATCCTTCAAATATCTCTAGATTCTTCCGTATCCCGTAAAAGTCGATCAGAGCCTGAATATCATCTTCGGCATCGCCATTTCGACCAAAGACAATTGCTGCCTTGTAGGTAGGATCACTGATGGCACGAATCGCTTTAAAGAACACATGATGTCGCTTGATAGGGTGGTAGTTGGTAACATAGACAGCATCGTAGCGCTTTTCCACTCCTGCAACGGGGGCGAATGTCCGAAAGTCGGCCCAATCACTTGCGCCAAATGAGACAGGCACCAAATTGGATCCTAAGGCGGATATAAATTCAAAATCCGTGGATTCTGTGGCTTCGACAACAATAGGCCGCCCCGAGTACGTACTCCACCGAAGAATGTTGGCATCGCAATAGCCAGCCCAGCTGGGTTCTAGAACGACATAGAAGTAGTTCAGCAACTCCTCGCAGTTAATTTTCTCATGGAAGTATGGGAACGTCTCCGTAAAGGTGATCAGCAAGACACCCCTCTCAAGAACTTCTCCCCGCCGCACAGGGTTCTTCAGGACAATACAACGTCGTATGTACCGCCCTTCAAGACTTGGATCCGGCACGTCCGACATTGCTGCAATATTTACTCTGATTGCAGATTCCTCGCTTTGAACTAACCGCGTCATCCTTGGGCTAGGATTGTAGCGGTGGGCACTGAAGAGGCTACCTAGTGCCCTCGATTGATCCCGCCCTTTAAGAAACCAATACCTTGCGACCTGGAGAAAGGAAATCCAGCGAATTCCATATTTTCTGATCGAATCACGGACCATCCACCGAACCCAGCTTATGCTATTGGAACGAGCGCTGGCTTGTCGCATCCTACCCCCTCCACACCTCAAAATGGCTGACTCACCAAGCAGGCACAGTCTCTTGCATCAAGATCTAACACCTCTCAATACAATTACCTACTGTGCCGTCTTCCTGATTGGGCTCAGCCCTGCTCGCTCTAATAAGACATACGAAATACATCCCACCCCCACGCATAACACTAGCGACATTCCTAGTCGCATTAGACTCTCGGAGAGCCCCAACCGATTCACTATTCCGAAACACAGCAGATGCCACAGATAAACTGAATAGGAAATTTGCCCCAAGAAAACGGCTGGTCTACTATCGAGCCAACTAACTGTTACGTGTGCATATCGAGACACAAGCTGGAGTGCAAGTGCAGCTAACAACAACGACTCAACGGTAAAGCCAAACATGTAGTGATATGATTCGCTTCCTCCGAATCGAGAGACGAACAGCAAGCACATCGTCACAACTGGAGGAACTCGCAGAAGCGGTACAGCTAAGTCAGACATGCCGGATCGGAGCATGATCGCCATGGCAATCAAGGCACCGATGGCCAAGCTGTCGAGGCGTGTTTCCAAGGCATTGTACAAATAGGCATGCGGCATCTGAAAAACCGTTGCGGCGAGAACTCTCCACCCCAATATCCCACACACGACCCACAGTAGTACCTTCACCACGGCGCGCTCGCCGGAAGGCAACACCCATCGCAGCACATACGGCCACACCACGTAGGCCTGCTCAAGAACAGACACGGCCCACAAATGCGCGATGCCCGTAGGGGGGTGACCATTCACGGCATTGTAGTAATTGACCGTATGGGTCAAGCCCGCCGCAAGCAGCCAGGGATCCCACGTATATCCTCGTAGAAATTCTTCAATAAACAGTAACCCTAAAAACGCATAGTACGCGGGAAAAATTCGGAGCGCCCGACGACGATGGAAGGCGGCCACGTCGATGGCGCCAGAACGCTCAAACCCACTGAGCAATCCTCTGGTAACCAAAAATCCGCTGAGGACAAAAAATAGACTGACGCCGAGATCTGCCGGGACCGACTCGAACCCAAAATGGTAGAGCAAGACCGAAAGAATGGCGACAGCACGTAAGCCATCGAGGAGTGGGACGTGAGATTTGTGAAAGACCGCGAGGGCACCCTCTGACGTGCTGATTGCGGCACCACCCGCCGTCATCACGTTTACCTTTCGACCCTCGTATGCGACGGAACGTGAGAGTACTGAGCAGACCATTGAGAGAGCATCAAGAGCGTCCAAAGCTGGGTCTCGTAGTTTCGAGTGCCAGCCTCGTGATCGCGAAGCATTGCGGAGACGACTGATCGACTGAAGTATCGGCCATCAGAAATAATCGGAGCATCGAGACGCGCATGCAGAACATCTCGCAATGGCCCCCGCAGCCAATCGGCTAAGGGAATCGAGAAGCCTTGCTTCCGTCGATCGAGGATCGATGCGGGCAGCAGGTTCTTCACGCCCTCGATGAGCACAAATTTTTTGGTCATTCCGTTGAGCTTGTAGCGGCCGGGAATCTTCGCGGCGAACTCGACGACTTTGTGGTCTAAAAACGGCACCCGCACTTCCAACGAATGCCACATGCTCAAGCGATCTGTTTTACGGAGCTCATCATCGACCAAATAGTGCATCTGGTCTGCAGCCAACATCGCTTCCACTGGATCCGTCACATCGGGCACGCGACTCATGGCGAGCGGTGTGCGGTACCTCCCCAGCTTCGCCAATTCGGCGCGCACATCGTGACTGAACAACTCATCCTTGCCTTCCTCGGAGAAGGCGGAGAGGAAACGTTGATAGCGTTGCGCAAGCGGAAGGTCTGCTCCCTCGACAAACCGCTTGGCTCGATCGATCCACAGCCCTGCCGCTTGCACCTCGGGGAGTCGACGCACGAGCGGTGAGATCACCCCACGACGAAGAAACCCGGGAATGGCTTGATACCGTTCAGCTGCCATCGCACCACGGTAGCGCTCATACCCTGCAAACAGCTCGTCGCCACCGGTTCCCGACAAGGCGACGGTGACAAACTTTCGAGCCGCTTCCGAAACCATGTAGTTAGGAATCGCCGAGGAATCCGCAAATGGTTCGTCGAAGGCTTCAACGATGGCCGGAAGCATATCCGCAATCTGCTTTTCCGGATTCTCGTAGAGATACTCGGAGTGATCTGTTTCGAAGAGGTCAGCGATGGTCCGTGCAAACGGTCGTTCGTCGACGCCGACCTGCCCATCCTCAAATCCGATCGTAAAGGTCTTGACCGTCCCCTGCCTTGCCCGCGACATCATCGCGACAATCGCGCTGGAGTCGATGCCGCCACTCAAAAATGCCCCGAGCGGAACCTCGCTGACAAGATGAAGACGCACCGCTTCTTCCAAGTAATGTCGGAGGCCTTCGGCATAATACTGCACCGGCTTATCGGGACCGGGGGTATGATCGATGGCCCAATAACGAGTGAACGACAGGGCTCCCTCGCTCCACACGGCCACATGGGCCGGAGGGATTTCCTGGATCCCTTGGTAAATCGTGTGGGGTCCAGGCACATACTTATAGGTGAAATAGTCGGACAGCGCGGGCAGATTGATGTTCCGTTCAAAATGCGGAACCGCCAGGAGACACTTCAGTTCGCTACCGAAATACAGACGGTTTCCGTCTTGCCAATAATAATAGGGCTTGATACCGAGGCGATCTCGCCCCATGAGCAATCGTTTTCGACGATCGTCCCAAATGGCAAAGGCAAACATGCCACGCAGGTGCGTCGCAAACGTATCGCCGTATTCTTCGTAGAGGTGGACGAGGCACTCGGTGTCGGAGGAGGTCTCCAACCGATGCCCGCGCTTCAAGAGGTCTTCGCGTAGCTCTCTATAGTTGTAGATCTCGCCGTTAAACACGACGGCGATCGTTCGATCCTCGTTGTACATCGGCTGCTTGCCGTGGCGGACGTCGATGATCGCCAAGCGGCGCATGCCCATCCCGACACGATCGCCGAAGTGGAAGCCGTCGTCGTCTGGACCTCGACGACGAATCAACGCACACATTCGACGCACCAGGGCCTGATCGACCGCTCCAGGCTCTAGACTTACCATTCCCGCAATGCCACACATACGATGCTATGGGTCCTCGTCTCTTACGCCACGCGTGCGGCGGTGAACTGCCGAGCGGTCTCATAGGCCTGCAACAAGGTCTTGCCGACGACTCTCCACGAATAGAGTTCGTCGACACGTTGAGCGCCATGTTGCGCAAGAACAGCGCGTTCGGTCGGTGCGTTCAATAACCGAACGGTGTCCTCAATAAATTGTGCGTCCGTATCGGGAAGTAAGACATGCCGCCCATGCTGAAGATCCAATCCCGACGCGGCAAAGGGGGTGGATACGACGGGAACACCCATGGCCAGACTGTCCAGGATCTTGAGACGCGTTCCTCCCCCGCTGACGATCGGCGATACACAGACCGTTGCCTCCTCAAAATACGGGCGGACATCCTCGACAAATCCCGTGACACGCACACGCGAATCGGTCTGCGCCAGCGCCTCGACCCACTGCGGCGGCTTCCGCCCTACGATATCGAATGTCGCCGTCGGCACCTTGGCACTAATGCTCGGCCAGAGCTTCTCGATGAAATAGTGCACAGCCTCCTGATTCGGATGCATATCCATGCTTCCGCAAAAGACGATCTTCTGTCCTCCAGGATCCTTCCGTGGCCTGAAGAATTCGGTATCGACGCCGTTCGGCACCACAGCCACACGCACAGCCGGATTCACGGCTCGGAGCACATCTCCTTCTGCCTCGGATACCACGGCGTTCACACCGAACCGCGGACACCAGCGGTATTCGGCCGCAGCAAGTTTTTTGGCTTCCATCGCGAAGTAGGTGCGTAGTGGGAGGCTGGACGTTTTCTGCGCACGCACGGCAATCTTGCACGACTCCACGTCATGATGGTTCAGCAAAGTCGGACGCGCTTCCGGTCGGGGCGCAAACTGCGCAAGACCAAGGGCATCGACATGAATGACATCTGGATTGACCCGCGCCAGCACATCGTCGAGCTTACGCTGCATTTCGGGAGAGCGGAGCCAGGCGAAGTCATACGGCTCGCCGGAAAAAATCCCGCGAAGCGCAAGCGAATAGCGGCTTGCCGTGGTGAGAGGCACCCAATCGACCGATGCACAAAACTTTGCGAGTTCCCGCACACAATCGGATGGAGCGACATTATCCGGTCGCGTGACCGGCTGATCGAACGCAAGCATATGCACCTCGCAGCTTCGCGCAATCTCCCGCAGGAGATTGTAGTTCCGCTGTAACGCACCGCCCTTCGGCGGAAACGCGAGGTTATGCCCCAGCCACAAGACTTTCATACGATAATAGGATCGGAATTGAGAAACCCTATCTCACGCGCCAGCACGCTTCGGCAATTCCCCCATCTTGACGGCAAGTTCTTTCACTCCGTTGGTATCGTACGGCAAGACACTGAACACCTTTGCCACGTCGATCGCAGGTTTTCCCGGCTTCAAGACTTTTTGTGCTAGCGTCGCCACCCAGGACAGCGGAATCAGAACAAACCGCGGCAACCAAGCAACCGTGAGGTCTGGATTGTTGACACGCAACCGCTCCAGCAACGAGGCTTTCGTCGGCAATTCCGGATCGAGCAGGTTGAGGTGACTCGGCAACTCATCCCAGTGATCAACCGCCCACGCCAGGAACCGCCCGGCGAAGCCGACGTCCACCACGCCCAATCGGTCGCCGGAAGAGCCGACCGCCACAAAAATGTTACCGAGACGTTTGCCCAATCGGCCAGGCGGTTCGAAATCTCGATAGTCCACCAAGGCCCCAGGTCTAACGACCTTCACGGACACTCCGAGCTCCTGCCCAAGACTCACCGCCATCCGCTCGGATTCCAACTTCCCCCATACATAGGGTCCAGAGCCCTTGCTGTTCGGCTCCAACGGATGCATGTCCGAAATGGATGCTCCGTTGCTTTGCGCCAAGACGGCCAGGCTGCTCACGTGAATAAAAGTCTTGATACCGGCTTGTGCGGCGCCGCGCACCATGTGTTCCGTCGCGTCCAGGGAGTTGCGCTGATGTTCCGGCCACCCACCCGCCGTTTCTGCAGCCGCATGGATCACGCAGTCGATACCGTCGAACAATGTCTTAGACGCAGCGTCAGCGACATCGGCCACCACGTACTCGACGCCGCCGATACGCTCCCATGGCGACGGATCGCGGCGCGCCACCACTCGCACTTGTCGGCCGTTTTTCAGCAGCGCCTGGACGATTTCCTTACCGAGAAACCCCGTCCCTCCCGTCAGCAACACTCCACGCGCCGTGACGGGCTTCGGCCTCGCCTCGGCCAAGGCCCGTTCCTCTTCGCGCTTGAGCGCCTCGGCAACCTTCGCACAAATGGTCACCGTATCAATCAGGCTCTCCGGCGACAAGGGGGACGGAGTCCCTTTGGAAACTGCCTCGTAAAATGCCGTAAAGAGTTCTGCCAGGCCTGGGTAGCTCCGCTGGCTCTTGAGAAATCTGGCGGCCATGGCGGCAGTCGTTCCGGCCAGCAATTGGGTCGCCTGCCGGTACGGCGCGAACAATTTATCGATGCCGGACGAGCCTGGCCCGATGGATCGTTGCACGGTGCTCCGCACGTAGTCGGCTGAAAGCGACCCGTTACGCCCGACGACACGGAGATAACTCTCGACCGGCCGCCCTTCCAGCGTGACGATCAATGCACCGGTGACACGACCGCGCCGCACCAATCCATGGACCGTTCCCTCACGGCTGACACTGAGCGACAGCAACTCCGTCTGGCCCTCGCCAGTTTGCTCCAACGCGCGCAACAGCAAATAGACGGGATGCGGCAGGATATCGAGCAACTGATGGTCCGCGCGCAACACACGACGCCCTCCAGGGGCATGGCGCACGGTCCGGAAGGAAAAATAGCTTTCGACGTGGACAACGCGTCCGACTGCAGGAAGGTACTCAGCCAACACACGTGTCGGCGGTTCGAACAATAATTGATGCCCGGCACAAATCTTCAGCCCTTTCGACTGGGCAAGCGTCACGATCTGGTGCGCTTCGTCGACTCGCTCGGTGAAGGGCTTTTCGACATAAATATGGCAGCCCGCATTGAGCGCTAACAGCGCCAACGGCGCGTGCGTCGCAGGCGGAGTAATGATATGGACGACATCTGGGCGTTCCGCGGCCAATAGCGCCTCGGGGGTCGGATAACTCTTGACCGTCGGCACGATCTCGCGCATGGCTGTTTGCGCCGCCTCGGATGGATCTGCGACGGCTATCAGCTCCGCACCGGGGCAGCGCAGAATCGCTCGCGCATGGTGCTGCGCATGGCGTCCCGCACCGAACAAGGCGATACGAATCGACCGACCGTGTGCTCTGAGCATGTTTTCCGTGCTCACCGTGTATGTCCTTCTCAGAAAAGCTGCGCCGCCGCTGAATGCTCGAATCGCTACAACACGACTGTTATGCGGAGCGAGGAACGAGCTCTTGATAGAGACCGAGCACCTGGGCCGCCATCGCACCGGCCGAAAACGACTGTTCGACACGGGTCCGAGCAGAAGCGCCGAGTTGAGCAGCGCGTAGCGTATCCGTCAGTACCGACAGACAGGCACTCGCCACAGCACCAGGATTTCGCGCAGGCACCAATATCCCATCGATATCGCGCCGTATCACTTCCGGAATCCCCCCGACGTCGCTGGCGATGATGGGACGACTGAGCGCCATCGCCTCCAATAACACCATAGGGATTCCTTCGTGCAAAGATGGTAGCACGAAGGCATCGAGAGCGCGCATAAAATCGTAGGTATCGTCACGGTGGCCGACGAAGTGCACCCGCCCAGCAATGCCCAACGATGCGGCTTGCGCTTTCAACGTGGGCAGGAGCGGTCCATCGCCGACAACCACAAACTCTGCCTGGGCGCACTGCCGCGCCACCGATTCGGCCGCGACCAAAAAATCGGCGTGCCCTTTGACAGCAGTCAATCGCCCGACGATGCCGACAAGCTGCGCATGCGGCTGTACACCGATTCGAGAGCAAATCGCTTCCCGGCCAACGCGAGCGACGACCGTCTCCAGGCGAATGCCATTGTGAATTTGCCGCACACGATCGCGCCCATACCTGCCTTGTAGCGCCTCCGTGATCTGAGCCGACACACAAATGACTCGATCGACCTTCGCCTTGATGATTGCGCCATCGACCGCTTCATAGGCATACATCTTCATGGCCTGGACTCCCGCGAAGGGCTCCGAAAGGCCATGAACGGTTCGCACGACACGCGGAACACAACAGCGCATCGCCGTCAGCGCGCCGACAAGTGTGTCCTTGTATTTATGGACGTGGAGAAGATCGAACTGCTTCGGACGACAGTAGTCTGTGACCGCACCGAGTAACTGCCACGTCCCAAGCGACGACTCCGGATAGACCGTGACCGGCAGTCCTAATGTGCGCAATTCGTCGGCAAGGCGACCTTCATTGAAGAGTATAATGTCGAGAGCGAGCTGGGAAGACTTCGCCAATTCGGCAGCAAGCGTGAGAAGTTGCACCTCCGCCCCAGCCCAGAGGTCCCCCATGGCGATGTGGCACACACGCAGTGGCTTCACGAGGTCAATTGTCGAATTGCTGGAGGAACTCTTGAGTTGTTATCGATTGGAGTGCGTGTTCAAAGGATATGAGGCAGACATTGTCAACACTGACTCGATCCTACACATCCTTGAGGGGACGTAACCTTGGGAGCAGCGGCCCCTTTCTTCTTGATGACTCCCGTGTTACGGATGAGGCCGCCTGCACGCCAAGCTCGCCGGACTTTTCGACGACCAGGTTGCGCAGCGCCACGATAAATCCCGACATGACCCAGAAGCTTGGATACCATGTCGTCGAAATAAAAACACTGCTCACAAGAAACCCAATCATGGCGCCTTCCATCGAACGCGCCGCATAGATAAGCCATTTTCTTGCTTTTTCCGACTCTGTCGAATGTCTCTCGCCGGATATAACCGGCTTCCCAAGAACCTGCTCAATTTCACGAATGTTTCGATAGTTATTCAGGTTGAAGAGGGCAAAGACGATCCCGCCCACCAACCCCATTTCCGCAAGCAAACTAAAATATAACGAGTGCGCGGCTCGACCAGCCCGAGAAGCTTCGTTAAACGTGCGCCCCTGCTCATATTCTTCAAATGTCCAAGGGAAATTCCCTTGTCCAACTCCGATCACAGGGTTTGCGAGAAACATTTCAAAGCCGATTCCCCAAATATAGAGTCGATCGCCTCCAGTCCCTTTTTCCATCGTTTCGTTTGAGAAAGAAGAGCCGATCTCCTCCCAAAATGCTGCTGGTGCGGCGATGAGCACAAATACCGCAAGCACAGCAACAACCAGAATAGCTCCTATTTTCATCGGAGAACGGAACCAACTATATATTCCGACGGCAACCATCCCGATAAAGCCACCGCGAGAAAGGGTGATCGTCACCGTCAGCACATACATCGCCATCAGTCCCAAGTAGCGAAATTTTTCCGCGGGATTTACGGTTGCATAGCTCATAAAAAAGGCGAACGGCAACGCCATATTGATTGTCATACAAAAGTCATTTTCATCCCCCATCCAACCGCCGACCCCTACCCCTCCCTTGGCAATCCCAAGCACAGCCGCAATGACATGCACACCGACCCACACAGACACAAGCGTTTTCATTCTCTCCAATGTAGTTACATATGCAATAAGTCCGGAATACAAGCAGAACAGCAGCCCCATGTCCTTGAGTGTCATCACAGAGTAAAACCTGTTCACCGCAAGTGGAAGATGAACAACCATCACGCCAAGCAGCGGAACCCACAGCTTGGTCTGGATATTTTTAAAATTCAGACGATGATTCATTACCAATGAAACTAGGATGGCGGCATTGAGGAGTGAGGAAAACGGGATGACTTTCAGCCCGGGGATAATTTCTTGCGGACGACCGAACTCAAAGACGAGCGATAAGAGCACCAAACGAAACGGCCAGGGGCTTTCGGCCTGGGTGGGTAACACGCGCGGCATCTGCCCTGGCATTTGAGGCCCTGATCCAAGCGGGAGGGACATTGAACTACGCACGCAATTCTCCCCTTCCGCTGTACAGCTGCTGATACTGTGCGGCCATGGGCGCAATCGAGAAGTCGTCCACCAACCGCTGTTTCCCAGCCTTCGCAAAGCTTTGCCGCATCACGGCATCACTGAGGACTTGCGTCAGCGCTGTGGCTAATTCACGACCGCTTTGGGGCTCGACGAGGAGCCCCGTTTTCCCGTTCAGCACAACTTCGGGATTGCCGCCTACGTTCGTCACCACGACAGGTTTCCCTGCAGCCATCGCCTCAAGGAGAGCGATCGACAAGCCTTCCGACAAAGACGGCATGCAAAACACATCCATTGCGGCAAGCAGATTGGGAATATCCTGCCGGAGGCCCAAGAACTTCACATTCGCCTCAATGCCGAGCGACCGAGCCTGCTCTTTCAACGCCCCCTCTAACTCGCCTCGGCCTGCAAAAATAAACGTCGTATTCGGACAATGTTTCAAAACTGACGGAATGGCATCCAAAAGATACGTATGCCCTTTGACCGGATAGAGATTGCCGACACTGCCGACGACGAGATTCCCTTCCGGAATCCCAAGGTCTCGCTGGACCGCGGCCCTATCGACCGTGGAGACATCTAACAGACGAGGATCGATTCCATTGTGAATGACCGCGACACGTGTGTCCGGAATGCCGACCGTCTCAACAACAAATCGCTTCAAATCTTGCGAGACGGCCACAAATGTTGCCGAACCGCTGGCGATTTTGTAGGCCCAACGTCGGCGTGCCTTCTCCCAAAAATAGACTTTCCCGTGGATCGTCGCCACCAGCGGAATACCGGCCAATTTAGCAACAACCCAGCCGTGGACGATGGCGTCGAACTCATGGGCCTGGATCAGATCAACTCGTTCCCGCTTCACGAGTCGATAACAGTCGCGCATCCACTTCCAGTGCAGAAAGCCTTCAGCGCTGAGCACCGTCGTCGGCACCCCACGCGCGTCGCACTGGTCTTTCAACCATCCGGGCCGGAACAGCGCGACCAGCGACCGATACTGCGTGGAATCGAGCGACGCAGCCAGTGCGCAGGCGACCCGTTCCGCACCGCCCGGTCCGCTGCTGCTGGAGATGTGCAGAACGGTTTTCACAGCTCAGTCGGCGCCGGACCCGGCCGTTGCCGCTTTGGGGGTGGGGGCCTCGCTGGTCCCAGACGGCTCACCCAACTTCCCGAACACTCGATCGCAAGCATCGCGAATCCGGTCGAAACACACACGAAAGTCGTCGATCGTGCCGCTGTAGGGATCGTCAATGTCCAATGGTCCGCGCGCGCAGAACTGCCCCAACACAAACACCTTGCCCTTCGCATCCGGATACAGACGTAAGACCCGTCGCTTTTGCGCAACTTCCATGACAAACACCAGGTCAGCCTGATTCACCAATTCATGATAGAGCGGCGTCGTCTGATGGCGATCGAGCGAGATCCCGTTCGCCTGCCCCACTTCTTTCGCGAACGTATGGGCGGGTTTCCCGGGAGTCGTTTCGATCCCGGCCGACTTCACCACGATCGGCGACCTCGCTTCGCGGACCTTGTGCTGAAAATAGACATCCGCCAAGGGACTTCGGCAGATATTCCCCTTGCACAAAAATAGGACGGATTTCACGGAGGTCGGCAATGTCGAGGAAGCCGTCATTCGCTCGTAGACGGAACCGGCAATCGAGGCTCTGGACAACAGATGCGACACAACCGCCTTTAGCCCACGCAGGTAGAGGCCGATGCCGTTGGAAACCTTCTCGGCTGATACGTCGCTCATGTCGTCCGCCCCAATAACTGCTTCACATAGGCCGCCCACTCGTATCGCGCCGGCCCGCAATCGTCCCACCGTTCGATTTCCGCAAACTGATCGCGTTGCCCAAAGCTTAGAAAGTCACGTAGGCATTGCCACCTGGAGGGATACCCTGAGGGCAGTCGCAAGGCCGCGTCGGACTTCAGTAGCCTAGCCAGTAAGTGGTCTACGTCGCCGAGCACCCATCGAGACCGAACCCCTACACGGTAGGCCGGGTCCTGGACACGACGGGGTTTCGACAAGGCGATGGTCGCCAAATCGGCCGGGAAATTGGCTCCCGCGTCGATGGCCAACTGCAGCGATCCCCAAAATCGTCCGTTGATTTCCATGAGGTAGGGCACGCCGGAGCGCGCGTCTGTTTTGAACTCTACCATTGCGGCGCCGTGCCAGCCAACATTCTCCAACAATCGCACAGCGTAGTCCGTCATGGGCTGCGGGAGTTCGATACTTTCCCGTACAACACTCACCCCACCGGACGGCGGCTTCTCCCGCACGCGCCGATGCGCAAACAGCAGTACGGGTCTACCCCGATCGAAAAGCGCAAAGACGCCCTGCCCTTCTCCCTCGATCCGCCGTTGGATCAACGACGGCAGTCGCAGCGCAGGCGTCCCCCGATACTGCTCCAGGAGGTCCTCAGCGCTCCTCGCCTGGGTGACCTGCGTTTTGACCCAGCGTCCATCCAATGTCACGAGCGAACGACCCGGCTTGATGATAAGCGGATAGGGCCCAAGCTCGGCCAGTATCGGTTGCACGTCACCGGCCGGCACGTACCAGGTGTGAGGAATGGGCAAACCAAGCGCCGCTGCGCGCTGCATCAAGCGGTACTTGTCCGAAGCGTCATCGTAGACGGCCTGGGGTGCGACCGGGATCGTCACCGAGGCCTCGAGCCGCGCCCGCTGCGCGCCGATCGCGCTCATCGCCAAGTCGGACATGGGAATCAACAGCACGGCCTGGTGGCGACGCGCCTCGGTCTCGAGTGCCGTCACAAACCCCTCTGGATCATGTGCCGGCGACGGATAGACAAACCCGGCGCGACAATACCGCGAGGTACCGGCCAAACTCGGTTGGCGCTCCGCGCCGACCACCACGCCATACCCCTCGCGTCCTAGCGAACGCGTGACGGCCAGCGTCGCCCGCTCGTTCCCATCCGTTACTACGACATTCATGACGTGCACGTACCGCGACGACGGCGGAATAGTCCCTTTCGCGTGGGATAGAAAATTCGGCGACTAGCGGAGACCGGCAAGCGCCATCGCATAGAGGGCGGGTGTCGCACTGATGTCCTGGTGCAGAGACACACGGCGTAACGCAAATCGATCCGAGGGCGTCGCGCCTTCCAAACCCGGTTGGCACGATACCGCCGCCTCGTACCCGGCCGCACGGACGGCCTCCTGTGCCGTGCTGTTGAAGTTGCCGTTGGGATAACAAAAGACCGGCGTGACGCGTGCACCGTTTGCGCGCAACGTCGCAAGCGACGCCTGCGCCTCTCGACGACACTCGTCCGCCGAGAGCCCATCGAGCAACCGATGCGAGCAGGAATGCGACCCGAACGCGATCCCCTGCCGTGACATCTCTCTCACTTCATCCCAGTCGATCGTGACACGAGACGCGGGCATCGTTACGGCAAATCGCGCACATAAACTGTCCAGCATCGTCACCAGTCGCCCATGGTCCAATTGCTTACAGGCATCGATGACGTCGTCTGCCACGGCTGCAGAAATGTCGTGAGGAAACACACGACTGGCGGCATTCGGCCATGCCTCGCGCATCGCCGCCTGAAGTGCGTCGTACATCGCCGTCCGTTTCGACTCGGGATGCCCCCCTGCCGTCCGGAGATACACTCCCAATTGTTCCGGCCAAAACCACCGAGCAGTCCCGATAAAATCCGTCGGCAAGAAGATAGTCGCCGGGAGATCCAAGCGCTTCAGCACTGGCGCTGCATGCCGGAGATTGTCGAGCCAGCCATCGTCGAACGTGATGACGCAAGCCGGACGACGTGTGTCCCATCGACCGTCCGCCCAACGCGTCAGGAGGTCGTCGAAACTTAGGACGAGAAAATGCCGCCGCAAAAACTCCATCTGCATAGCGAACGTATCGGCGAGGACATACATCCCCGGCTGCACGACTTCGGTCCGGAGTTCAGCGGGGCTCAGGACACGGTGGTAGGTGAGAATAGCAACCTGCCCTCGGTTGCGAGCGCGAGCCGCACCAGAGAGGTGCCATGCGGTTGCGATGCCGGACCAGAGCGCCTGTTTGAGAAGGCCAAGCGACATACACTCCTACCGCCCGAAACCACGTACGCGGCACACATCGGCGCAACCGCCGATGTAAGGCCGCCCACTCTAGAACAGCGTGTAGATGAACGGAGCCACTGCAGACCCTTGCGTGAACACGATCAGACTGCCGAGCAGTACCAGCACCAAGATGATCGGGAGGAGCCAGAACTTTTTCCGCTCCTTCATGAAGGCCCACAGCTCGACCAGAAAATCGCCCATCGGGTCCTCCTTACACGACCGCGACTAAAACATGTTGTTCATATGAGAGGGATCGCGACGCTGCCGTACCACCCGGTAGGTGGTCAGCTCAGGTACCAGCGCACGGCGCATCGGGTCTTTTCCCATCAATCGCATCACCAAGCCCATCGGTACAACTAATCCGTAGTACAAGACCCCGAGGATGATACGCGTATTGATCCATCCGAGAATGTGCCCGACGAACATCCACCCTTTGTACGGCTGATGCAACGTCGTCGGCGCAACCAGCCCCAGAAGACTGGACACGATGCCGAGTCCCATGGCCCAGGCGCGTAGCGCTTCGCCCCGAAACACCAATGGCCAGAGGGCATAGACAATCGCCACGCCGCCGATCAGCAATCCGAAATCCCGCAACGTCTTGCGCGAAATGTTGTCGATCCCTGCGATCGCCTGCGATCCACCTGTTTCCGTCACCGGCTGCGTTGCCATGCCTGCCCTCCCCTGCTTGCTCGTACTCAGCGCTTCGAGGGATCCCAATAGAGAATCCGATCACCGCGGAAATAGCGCATCCACGCATCGAGAATCGACACATTAACCATCACAAAAAAGGACGGCAGCCGCAGCAACGCCACCTTCGGCAAGGCGTGCGACCACATGTAGGCCGCGGCAACCCCGTAAAATGCCGCTTGCCCTGCAAACAACAGGCGATACCACCAGGAATCCCACGCCAACACGGCGTTACTCACGAACGCCACAATCAACGCGAACGGCACCATCCAACGACAGAGCTTATGGCTGAACAGTTGCCACGCAAAGAGATGATACGTGAAAGGATTTAAGAGTGCGAGGCTTCGCATAAATACCGATATGCCGCGCACGACGGTCCGAACCTTCCTGTCATATTCCTTCCGCTCATCTGCCAGGTTCTTATAAAACCCGACGCTGTCTGGATCGGAGACGCCACGCAACCCGCCGCGAATGCTATTGAGCAACGTATTGAAGTCGCTTTGAAGATCCGGCGCCCAATTTCGACAGACCTCTCGCCGCGCCGCGAAAAACGACCCACTCAACCCAACCAAACTGTTGACCTTCGTCTCCAAGCGACGGAGCAACATCTCGTAGGTCACATAGGCGCCCTCGCCGCTGACGCGCCCGTCCGCATCGACGAACCGGTCGACGCTGCTGACGCACCCGACACTTGGATCCGCAAAGTTCATGACGATGGTCCGAATCGCGGTCGGCGGCAGGGTGGTCGCCACATCGGAAAACACCAGCACATCACCGCCGGCGGACTCCACGGCGAACTTCTGCGCTGCTTCTTTCCCGCCTTTGTTCGGCAAGCGAGACAGGCACACCCCCAGTGAACCATGCTCGCGCACGATGTCGTCCGTACGATCCGTCGAACAGTCCGACGCCACGATGATCTCGATCTTGTCCTTCGGATAATCCTGCTCCAACGAATTTCGGAGCTTGTCGGGCAAACGTTTTTCTTCGTTGAACGCCGTAATGATGAACGACACCTTCGGCAGGATGGCCGCCTTCGCCACCGGCCGATTGCGAACAAGACTCAGAAGCCACAGGACAATCGGATACCCAGCGTAGGCGTACACCACGAAACCCAACGCGCCCCAGAAAAGGAGTTGCAGCACCACCGATAGCGACTCAGCCATGGAGCGCCCCCACCTTGGCGACACCGTCTCCCGGCTTCGACGAAGCTGCGCCGGACGCCTTGCCGACAGTCCGAGTCGTGCCAAGACCACCTACATCGTTGGCGACACCCTGCCGACGCCCTTCCGCGTACAATTGGCCGATACTCTCCGCAATAGCCAGTCGCTGGGCCCTCGTGACGTACCGATGTGTCGGCAACGTGACCATCCGCTCGACCACTGCACGAGCACCTGCGTCGGCAACGCCAGAGACACGTCCCTGCAGTTCCTTCACGTCGGGAATCGTGCCTGGATAGGCCTGGCTAATTCCAAGACCACGTTCACTGCCGATGCGCAGCAATGCCTGTTTCATCGCACGATCTTTCAGCAGGACGGGCAATCGCAACCCGATCGAATTCGCCCCCATCACGACCTGGCTCTCCGGCGCATGCTGCCGCAACAACTGGATCAACTCCGCCGCATGCCCACGACGAATACGATTGTCTTCTTCCAGGCGGCTCCGCCATCCGGCCAACAAACTGACGCGCGCATCGGCCATGCGCGTGACGGGAAAGTCGGTGTAGAACTTTGTCTCGCCGAGTCCAAGAAACGGCAACCCCGCCGGCAACCAATACACACCGGGATGTATCAACACGGAGGTGACGAACGACTCGGCCCACACCTGCGCCGCCGTCGTCCACGACTCGGTTTCTAAGGAAGCCGCAAACCGGCCCAGCAGTTCGGAGACCTTCGGCTGTCGGCTCACGATGACTCCGCCGCCGCCGCAGGACAAATTCTTTCCGCGTCCGAGACTAAAAAACCCCACATCACCGATCGTGCCGATCACACGACCGTTCGATTCCGCTCCCATGGCTTGCGCTGCATCCTCAATCACAAGCGCTCCCCGAGCGTGAGCCACGGTTACGGCTCGATCGATCGCCGACGGATTGCCGAACAGATGGGTCGCCAAAACGGCCAGCGTTTGTTGATCAACGAGCCGCTCGAGTACATCCGGGCGAAAATCGAGCGTCAACGGATCGACATCGCACGGCACCACGTCCAGCCCAGCCTTGACGACCGCCGACGGCACGGAATAACACGTATACGCAGGAATGATGACGCGGCGACGCTTTGGAGCGGCAGAGGCAAGCGCGCCGAGAATGATGGCCAGCGCCGCCTTGCCGGACGACACCAGGTCGACGTAGTCCGCCTGCAGCCACGTCTGCAATTCGCGCCGGATCGTCGCCGCATCGCCGGATGCGCCGAGAAGCCCACGCAGACCTGCAGCCAGCGCAGCAGCGGGAATCGGGGCGGCCGTCGGAGGCAATGTGGTTTGGACCTTCATGGCAGATTCTTCACCACATGCGGCCCAATGAGGTTTGCAATGGACAACGGCAACTGTTGCCAGAGGCCGATCGCCAATTTGTATTTCGGATTGTTCGGATTCAGTTCCGGCAATGGCCCGCCGCCCTTGAGCCAGTAATACCAGTGGAGCGGAACCGGCTCCGCCCCCCACTGCGCCTTGAACCGATAGGTACCGGAATCGATACTGGACCGCCCAAAATCGAAGACCTGGCACCCCTGACGGCAGGCATATTCCAACACGGTGCTGTACAACAGCATGTTCGGCGACCACCGATCGTATCGGCGGTCGGCCGAGGCCCAGGGAATTTCCATCATCTGGCGAAACCGATAGAGGAAACCCGCCGCCACCGGCTGCCCTTTCCACCGCACGACGCAGATCGCCGCATCTTGCGGGAAGGCTTCAAGGATGGCCTGAAAAAATCCCTTCGCATACACCGGCGTCCCAAGGTCGCGCATGTTCCGGGCGAATACGGTGTAGAACTCATCGAGCAAGCCGATTCCACCGACCTCAGCGACCATACCTTCTTTTTGCGGGCGACGGATCTGACTGCGTAACTTCGACGGATACTGCTTCATCAACGCTTCGGGGTCCGTCGGCAACGCCAGCCGCATGGATACTTTGTGATCCTTCGACGGCCAGATCGTCTCGAGCCGACTTTGTTGCCGAAGTTCGATGTGCGACAAACCGCGTTTCGTGGCTTCCTCCACTGCAGCTTCCATCAAGCGACTTCGCACCGCCTCGGTCGTCGCCAGCACACCGCCGTAGGTAAAAAATGGCAGCGACACCATGAACCGTCCGAAGAGACGGCTCGACAACACCACAAGCGGTAACAACCCGCAGATCTCGCCGCGTTCGTCGCGCGCCACCAGATACACGGCCTCATGACCGAACACCCGCGCAATCACCGTGCGCCACGCAGTCAGCTGATAGCCACTGGCTTCAGGCGCAGCTTGCACATACCGATCCCACTCGGCTGCAGCAGCCGACGACTCGCCGAGGAGTTCGACGCGGATAGCCGCACTCTCGTGCACCGTACTCGGCATGCCCACACTCGCGAGTTGAGGTCTCATCGTCCGTTACGACGCGCGTTGCAATTTGGCTCGACTGGCGTCGTCCAGCGTTGCCGCGAGCTGCGCCGTCAATTGTGTGTAGTTGAACCGGGCGACCTGCTCCGGATCTGGAGTCGACAGCGAACGTCGCCCTTCCGCCACATCCAGCAGTAGTGTGCGAAGCTCGGCGGGACGATTCGGGGAGGCCAACCCCAGTCGATGCCGTTGTACAAGATTCGCGGTCGCCCCTTCTCCACCGATCAGCAGTAACGGACGACGTGTCGCGACGTATTCGTAAATCTTGCCGGGGATCTGCAAGGGCGAATCCGGCTGCATGACCAGCAGCACATCGGCCGCCTGCATCTGCTGGAGACACGCCTGATACGGAATGGCCGGTTCACGCCGAAGCATTCCCGCATGCTCCAGTTGCTTCGCGACACGCTCACATTCCGCATCATCCACGTCCCATGCACCGACAAAACGACATCGAAGGCGTTCCGCGCTCACTCGCCCCGCCTCTTGTAATTCCAGCAATGTCTGCAGCAAGACCTTGGGTGAACGTTTTCCATAGACCGTCCCAAAATGGCAGATCTCCAGCCCCTTCCCATGAGCGTCCTTGTCGATTCCATGGTGCTGCGGCGTAGTGGAGAAGGACTCCGGATCGTAACCGTTCGTGATCGTCACCAGTTTGTGCGCGAGCGCCGGGTAATCCTTCGCGAGTTGCGCCTGCAACTCGGGCGTGTTCGCCACGATCCGGTCCGCCGACTGCAATACGGATGTTTCCAGCTTCCGCGCCTTGGCGTTCAACAATTCGCTACGGAACGACACGTAGGGATTATTCGACCAGGGATCGCGATAGTCGGCGACAAACGGAACCTGCCAATAGGAAGCGAGGGCCTGCCCGACCAACAGACTGGTCCAGGGCCCGCCGGTGGCATACACCACCTCCGGTACGGCGGCACGCGGCCATGCTTTTGCGGCTGCTAACGCCGGCTTCAACCAATGACATTGGGGGTCGGGGAACGCAAAGGCCCAATCCAATGCGAGATGTTTGGCATCGGCAAGTGTACCGGCATCGACCGATGCCGCCGCCTCAGAGGCACCATCACCCTTGGTCGGTGCGTGTGCTGCCCCAGCGAGAGTAGATGCGTTGCTGCCTGCTGCGATACGCGATCGGATCTGATTACGCCAGTTCAGGAGCGTCTGGAGCGGGTTGCTGTGCGGAACACGATCGACACGGACCTCGCTCGGCACTTTCCGCCCCAATTGCACATCGACCGGATGCGGCGGAACGACCGAGGCCGGATCGACCGACAACACATGCGGTTGCCAGCCGGCTCCGGGCAAAAATCGACAGAACGCCAATGGCCGCATGGCACCGCTTGCAGCGATGGGAGGGAAGTAGTACGCGACGAGAAGAACGTGTCTGGGCATAGTCGTGATGACGTGACCACTCGACGATGATAGAAGACGACGCGGTGCTATAGCAGCGACGCGGCTTTGATATGTGCGCCGCTTGCCGACGGATGAGTCGTTTCGGCGCCGGTCGCCGACGACACGCCTTGCCCCTGCATCCGTGCCGCCAGCAGCTCAAACTCCAACACATGAAACAGGTCATGGTGCACATCGGTCTCGCCGCGGCGATGCCGCTCCAGATCGCGCACGATGGCTCGCACGTCGTAGATCCCGCGTTCCGCTGTCGACTTGCTGTGCAGAATATCCGCTGCCGGCTCGTAGAGTTCGCCGGCAAACCACTGTCGTCCCGCAGTAGGAAACCCCATTTTGTCGGCACGCGCGCGAACCGACTCCGGAATACGCCCACGCATCCCTTCGCGCAGCACGTATTTGTTCCAAGGTCCTCGAATCTTCCACTCCGCCGACAATCCGAACAACATGGTGACCAATCGGTAATCCATAAACGGCAGTCGCGCTTCCACCGAATGGGCCATCGAGTTGCGGTCTTCGATTCGGAGATACAGCGGCAACGGCGCCTGGAGGACGGATGCCTTCAATGTACCGTTCAATGTGTTCGCCGCTCGCGGCCGCTCGTCGTAGGGGACGGCCTGAAGCAGATCCTTCGAAAACCATGTCCGGCCGAGAAGGCCTCGGCGATACCGCTGATCCGACCACGCGCGATACGGCGGAATGCCTTGAAGCAGGCCTGCAATGGCCGACAGCGCCGTTTCTTTCGCATAGCCCGCCACGGATCCCCCATGGATGTCCGCGTAGGCCTGCATCTCGGCGCGCGCATGGCCGAATCGTCCGGCGTAGAGTAATTCGCGCCATCGGTCGGCAAAAAAACTGAAGTACCCACCGATCGTTTCATCCGCCCCCTGCCCGTTCAACACCACACGAATGCCGTGTTTGGCGACCAGCCCCATCAGCTGATACCCCACGACCGCCGTCATCGTATGGACCGGCTCATCCTGAAACCACAGCATCCGTTCGAGGCTCTGCCACAAGGCCTGCGGACTTGTTTCGAGTTGGCGAAGCTCCGCGCCCGTCTGCGCCAAGGTATCGCGGATGTACCGCGTCTCGTCGAATTCCTTGGCCATGTAGCAAAAGGCCTGCATCGCCTGCGCGCTTCCAGAGGGATTCTCTGCCCGATGTCGCGCCGCAGCGCAGATGATCGAGGTGGAGTCGAGTCCGCCGGATAAACACACCCCCACCGGCACATCGCTGCGCATACGCATCCGCGCGGCATCCTCGAACAACTCGGCAAACACGCGGGGGGGATCGTCGACCGACGGCGGAGTGAGCGTACGCAGATCCCAGTACTGCCATTGGGTCCAGTTCCCGGAGGCATCGATCTCAAATGCCGCTCCCGGAGGCACGGAAGAAATACCTTCATAAAAACTATCGAGGCCGTCGTCTAAATGCCCTTCGACCAAGAACCGCGACGCGACACGCCAATTCACACCGCCGCGGTGCAGGCCTGAGGCAACGATCGCCTTGATCTCCGAGGCGATGAGCGTGTGATGTCCTTGGCGCGACACAAACATCGGCTTCACGCCGAAACGGTCGCGAGAACCGAAGAGGCGTTTCTCTTGCCGATCGTACACGACAAAGGCCCACATCCCGTTCAGGCGCGGGAGACAGTCTTTTCCCCAATGCCGAACGGCGGCGAGCAACACTTCCGTGTCGCCGGTCGAACGGAAACGATAGCCGGCCTGTGCCAGCTCTTGGCGTAACTCCACGTAATTATAAATTTCGCCGTTGAACACGATGACGAAGCGTCCATCATCACTGACCATGGGCTGATGGCCGCTCGGCATCAGATCGAGAATGGCCAACCGACGGAACCCTAAGCCGACGGGACCGTCGTAATAGTGCCCACTATCGTCCGGCCCGCGATGGACGATACTGGCCGTCATGCGCTCGAGCGCGACGGCATCGACCGGCTGCCCCTTCGCTGTCACAATGACGGCAATACCGCACATACTCAGTCGGCCCTCTTCGAGGCGATCACACGAGCATGCTGGCGCTGCATGCTGCTACGCACCGACACTTAGATAGCCTTCTTGAAGTACTCAATGGTGCGGCGCAACCCGTCTTCCAACTCGACGGCTGGCTCCCATCCCAGCAGGCTCTTTGCACGACGAATATCGGGGCGACGCACTTTGGGATCGTCGGCTGGAAGCGGCCGATACTCGATCTCACTCTTCGAACCGGTCAACTTTAGGACCAGTTCAGCAATGTCCTTCACCGTCAGCTCGCGCGGATTGCCGATGTTCACCGGATCGTGCATCGTCTCCGGCTGCGGTTGTGTCGATTTGGTCAGGAAGGTCGCCCGATCCGTGCGCTGTCCGACCGTCTTATCCGAATCGGTCAGGAGCAAAGAGGTAATCCCGCGCACAAGATCCTCCACATAACAAAAGCTGCGCGTTTGTTGCCCGTCTCCGAAGATGGTTAAGGGTTTGCCCTGCAACGCCTGCACGATAAAGTTCGACACCACACGACCGTCGTTCGGGCGCATGCGAGGCCCGTACGTATTGAAGATACGCACGATCCGTGTGTCGAGCCCATGATATCGGTGGTAGGCCATGGTCATGGCTTCGGCAAATCGCTTGGCCTCGTCATACACGCCGCGCGGGCTGATGGGATTGACGTTACCCCAATAGGATTCCGGCTGCGGATTCACCAACGGATCGCCGTACACTTCGGAGGTGCTCGCCAACAACAGCCTTGCGCCTTTAGCTTTCGCCAAACCGAGCGCCTTATGCGTACCAAGCGCGCCGACCTTCATCGTGGCGATGGGCATCTCCAGATAGTCTTGCGGACTCGCCGGCGAGGCAAAGTGCAAGATGCCGTCCAAGGGACCATCGATGTGGAGATAGTCGCATACGTTGTATTTCACGAAGCTGAACTTGGAGTGCCCGATGAGGTGGGCGATATTTTCCACCCGTCCCGTGATGAGGTTATCCATCGCGACCACCTCGTGACCTTTGCCGATCAACAGATCGCTGAGGTGACTGCCCAAAAATCCCGCTCCGCCCGTAATAAGAATCCGCATGACGTCTGTCCTTCCTCCTGCGCGCTGCGCGCCGGATTCATCCGACACTAGTCGAGTTCAAATTCCTGTTGCCACTTTGTGTCCTTTTCCACCGCCGGCTGGTCCGTCTTGTAGAGGACACAATTTTCCAACACGAGCACATCCATCTCCGTACGCATGAAGCACCGGTACGCGTCTTCCGGCGTACACACGATCGGTTCGCCGCGCACGTTGAAGGACGTATTGACCAACACGGCATACCCTGTGCGCCGCTCGAACGCGGTCAGCAACGCGTGGTATCGCGGATTGGTGTCCGCATGAATCGTTTGCACACGGGCCGAATAGTCCAAGTGCGTGACGGCTGGAATGTCCGATCGAGGGATATTCAAGAGATCGATCCCCCACAGGCCCTTTTGCTGTGCCTCGGTCATCGTGTGGCGACGCTTTTCCAACACCGGCGCGACGATCAGCATGTACGGGCTGTCGGAATGCAGGTCGAAGTAGTCCGAGACACGTTCGCGTAGGACCGACGGGGCAAATGGTCGGAACGACTCGCGATACTTGATCTTCAGATTCATCACGGACTGCATCTTGGGACTCCGCGCATCGCCGAGAATGCTGCGTCCGCCCAATGCACGGGGGCCGAACTCCATACGTCCCTGCAACCACCCGACGACTTTTTCCTCCGCCAAATCCTTCGCCACACGCTCCGGCAAATCCGCGTCGCTGAGGCGCACATACGGCGCGCCTTTGGATTTGAGGAACTGCTCGATCTCGTCGTTGGTGAATGAGGGGCCAAGATAGGAGCCCTTCATGCGATCTTGTGTATTGTTCGAGACACGCGGCTTGTCCGCATACTGATACCAGGCGCTGAGTGCCGCACCAAGCGCTCCGCCGGCATCGCCGGCCGCTGGCTGAATCCAGAGGCCTTTGAACGGACCTTCGCGCAGAATGCGCCCGTTGCCTACGCAGTTAAGCGCCACACCGCCCGCGAGACACATGTTGTCGATCCCGGTTTCCGCGTGTAGCGTGCGGGACAGCCGTAACATGATGTCCTCGGTCACCTCTTGCACGGAACGCGCAAGATCCATTTCCCGCTGCCCGAGTTTCGACTCGGGTTTACGAGGGGGACCGCCGAATACATCGTCGAACTTGCGGCTGGTCATCGTCAAGCCGGTGCAGTAGTTGAAATACTCCATGTTGAGCCGAAAGGTCCCGTCCGGCTTCACATCGATCAGGTGATCGTAAATCGCTTTCACATACTTCGGCTCGCCGTATGGGGCCAGACCCATCACCTTATACTCACCGGAGTTCACCTTAAAGCCTGTGTAGTAGGTAAACGCCGAATAGAGCAACCCAAGAGAATGCGGAAACGGGATGTCCCACAAGGGATCGAGACGATTCCCCTCACCCTTCCATGCCGACGTCGTCGCCCACTCGCCGACACCATCCATACATAAGACCACCGCCTTGTCGTAGGGCGACGCAAAAAATGCGGAGGCCGCATGAGATTCGTGATGCTCAGAGAAAAGCAACTTCGGCAAGTCGCTCTTGCTCAGGCCCTCTGCGTGCGTGAGAAATTCTTTGACGAGCAGGCTCTTCAGCAACAACTTCTCTTTCATCCACACAGGCATAGCGGCGAGGAACGACTGAATGCCCTTCGGCGCAAACCCCAAATAAGTTTCGAGCAGACGCTCGAACTTCACCAACGGCTTGTCATAAAACACGAGGTACTGCACGTCCTTCAGGCCAATCCCGCCGGTCTTGAGACAGTAGTCGACCGCCCGATGCGGAAACCCTGGGTCGTGCTTTTTTCTCGTGAATCGTTCTTCTTGCGCGGCAGCGACGATCGTACCATCCGAAATTAATGCAGCGGCACTGTCGTGGTAAAACGCAGACACTCCAAGGATATTCATACCTCTACCTTTGCCCGAGAAATGTGTGCTGCAGAACGCCCGCTGCCGGACATGGCTGCCACGTGATCCGATGGCATAGATGCCCCTTCGATAATGGACCGGTAGAGCGCCTCATATCGTTGCGCCAACACACGATAGTCGTATGTCATATCCACGGACGCGCGCCCGCTTTTCCCCAAACGCAGCAGATACTCGTGATCGCGTAGCAGCCGCGATACCTGCGTAGCCAATGCCTGGGCATCCTCGGACGGCACCAACACGCCGTTCTGTCCGTCTACAACAAACTCCGGTATGCCACCGACTCGCGTCCCCAGCACCGCCTTGCCAAAGCACATCGCTTCCAGCAATACGATGCCGAAGGGTTCGGATCGCGAGGGCAACACAAAAAAGAGACAATCTCGAAAGTACCCGGCCACCTTATCGTTCGCCACATCTCCGACGAAGTGCACGATATCGGTAATGCCGAGATCACGAGCCTGCGCTTCCAATGTTTCCCGTTCGGGTCCATCCCCGATAATCAGCACTCGCACAGGCCCGAAAGTCTGGCGAGCCGCATGAACGGCCTGAAGCCACACATCAATGCCTTTGCGCGGATACAGCTTGGCCACCGTCAGCACGAACGGCGCTCCGGGCACTCGATCCAAACGCCCAGCCTGCGCCCGCAGCCGCTCCCCGTCGATCCCACAGGGCAGCACGGAGTGCCGAGTTGACGCCAGAAACAGCCGTTCCTGCGCACGCTGCAGCAAACTTTCCGAATGGGCCACAATCCAATCTGCTCGAGTGATGCTTCGAGCCACGATCGCTCGCTCCTCTGCAGGGAGATGGTCCATGGAGAGCACATCATCCCCGTGGAGCCCCACCGTCACCTTGATGCCGGTCAATAGCCTGAGCGCCAAGAAGTACAGCGCGTACCCTAATGGGTATTCTAGAGACACGAGCTGAATGTTGTTGGCACGAACGAAGCGCGCCAATTGCAAAAGCGTCGGAATGAAAAAACAGACAAATGCGACAAGGCTTCGGAGCGGCGCTGCCCTCACAAATGCCGCACGCAGATACAACTCATACACCGTTGGATCGTTCACCACCGGACAGGGCTGAAGCGTCCGCGCATCCCCCAGCTTGAGGATGAACACCTGATTGCCGCGCGCACGCAAAAACCGTCGAAGATCTTCCAGGTACGTCGCAACTCCACCTGTCTGCGGCGTAAAAAATGGCGTAACGAACAGCAGAGACAAATTCTCCTGCGGCATTGGAGTCGACACTCAGCCTCGCACGTCCCGTTGCGACGGCGTCCCACGACCGCTCGTGATTAGATTTCGGAGCAGCCGCTGCCAGCGTTCCATCATCCGCGGTAGGCTGAGCTCCTGCAGTGCGATTTCCTGCCCTCGCTTGGCCACCTTCATCAATTGCGAACGATCCTGCACATAGGTCGACAAGAGCGCGGAGACGGCTGCCGCGTTGCCCTTCTCGACAAGCGGCAATTGCGCCAATTGTGCGATTTCCACGGCCCCACCGCTTCCGGTAGTGACCACCGCACAGCCGGCCAACATCGCCTCTACCATGACGAGCGGAAGCCCCTCTTCCCGCATGCTCATGAACAGCAAGAGATCATGCTGCTTATAGGTTGCCGCGATCTGTTCATGACTGACCTTCCCGAGAAACTGCACGCGCTCCGTGAGACCGAGCGCCTCCACCAACTTCACCATCTCCGCGTAGTAGGCTTGGTAGGCTTCTGCTATGGGCCCTGCGACGGTGAGTGTGATGCGCTGCTGCAATGCCTTCGGGAGTGTTCCGATCGCCTCAATGGCCACATGCAAGCCACGATCACGGGTCAGTTGCCCGGCGTACAATACACGAAGGTTTGTGGCCTGCTCTCGATTCGGGTCGATGGGAGCGTAGAACGGCTCGACCGGCACGCCGCCGAACAGCACTCCCGAGGAAGGAAATTCCAGCCCACCCTCTCGATACAATCCACGGAGGTATTCGCTCACAAAGGAAATGTGCGTGGGCCGATTGGGAAATGCCCGCGTCGGGAGCCCTTCGCGTTGGGCTTGCGCTTCCAGCCGTCTTCCCATCCAACGAAACAACGGTCGCGCAATCTTCGGTCCCCAGACGCCGTCCCACACGCTGTTCCAAAACGGCAGCACTTTCTCGCCGTGCATACCGTACTCGTCCACCATCCACGGATATTCAATCCAGTGGACGTCTGGAACACCAGCCACAGCCGGCAGGGGCAGCAGCGTCATGCTGATGCCGTTCATGTTCCACCAGTTCACGACATCGGGCTTGAATTCTCGGAGGAGCTGTTGGAAGTATCGGGCATCTGACAATTCACGTTGGGCTTGCTGCCAATGGTACGGGCGCGTCGGGTCTTGCGGGCCAAATGCATAGTTGTGCAGACGACGATCGACCGAGACCCCGTTGATCACTTCCTTCAGCGGCTGAAATTTCCCAGCCGGAGAGAGCGGCAATCCGAACACCGTGGTGAGCACTCGAATATCGTGGCCGGCCTGCACCATGGCCTCGGCCACCTGCGCACAACGCACCTCATACCCACCTCTGTAATGAGGCGGATACAAGTTGCTCACCATCAACACTTTTAGTGGTGTCGTCGACATACGGGGCTCATCACACTGCGACAGGCAACAGCACGGTCTTTAACTTTCGCATTTGTCGTTCGATGTCGAATTCTTGCCTTGCCCATTCTGCTGCAGCCTGGGCCATCACAAGTCGCATCTCTGGCTTCTTACTCAGGGACTCAAGCGCATCCGCAAACTCATGCGGCATGCCCGGCCTGACCAAGAGGCCTGTCTTGCCGTGCAACACGATCTCACGTGTCCCGCCCACATCCGTTGCCACGCAGGGCACACCTGCGGCCATCGCCTCGACCAACGCAAGCGGCAACCCTTCCTTATCGGACGACAGCACACACACATCAGCTTGGTCGATATAGCGTTTCGTGTCTGAGACATGTCCAGTGAACGTGACACGGGCACCAAGACCACGCTCCAGGGCGAAACTCTTTAACGACTGCAAGAGTGGCCCGCCTCCGACGATGGTGCATTCGACAGGCACACCTCGACCGACCAATTGCACCAACGCCTCAAGCAAGACATCGACACGCTTCACCGGAGAGAGACGCGCGACACACACAATCTGCAACCGTTCCGATGACAGTCCGCCGGAAGATCCCCCTCGCTGTGCGCGATCGGAAATAGCGTAGTGGGCCAAATCCGCTCCGTTCCGCACAACCACAGTTCGATTTTGGGGATATGCGAATTCCTCCACCAAACGATCTCGAATCGCGTCACTCACACAGATAGTCAGATCAACGATGCGCGCCTGAATCCATTTTGTGAGTAGGAATCGGCTCCGCCATCCAACGGCCCGACGGAGCTTTTGAATGAGCCCACCGCCTGCGGGTTCTTCCGGAAGTGGATCCCAGATCAAATGCTCAATGCATACGATGCGGCGCACGCCCGCGCAGCGAGCTGCAAAATAAGCGGCCAGTGGGAACTGGTCAGGAGTCCCCTTAGGAAACACGACGACAGGCGCCCAGTATCTGAGGATCAACAACCAAAATCGAAACAGTCTCCACGTCCAGATCCTGGCGTGCTTCACCACCCGCACACCACGCACGCCCCGAAGATGTTCCGCATAAAAATCTTCGGCCAATGAAACAACGGTACTTTCGACATCGTCCTGCAGCCTACGAATAAGCTCTGTGGTATGCCGCTCCGTTCCCCCGAACTCCGGTGTCTGCGTGATGAATAGAACCCGCATAGACTTCAGCACGATAGGCCTACGCCGCCGAGGATGCGGGTCCAACACAACGAAGATGTGTCCGACCGGGATCCAACACGCCGAGGATACGCGTCGTCGCGCCGTCCCAAGAAAACCATTCTGACGCCAATGCGCGTGTGCCGACCTGCACTCGCGCCCTCAAAGCGGCATCTGCCATCACCCGCATCATCGCGTTGGCCATAGCGGTGGGGTCCTGCGCAGCACAAAAGACCACGTTTTCCCCATCTCGCAATGGGCTCTCGACCGCAGCCCCACGCGTCGCAACGGTCGGCAGGTGATGTGCGACAAGTGCGGCGAAAGAGCTGTTGTTCATGGCAACACCAAGGTCGTGCCCAAAGAGTCCTGCATCAGCGGAGTAGAGAAACCTCGACGCCTCGTCACTCTCGGTTGGGAAACCTCCCGTCCAACGAACTGCGTGCCCACAACCAAACTTTTCCCCCAGTGCCTTCATTTCCTGGGCATAGTGCGGCCGCGGATCGTTCGGGCGAACCAAATCCCCTCCGACAACGGCCAACCTCGTGCGCGGGTGTGACTGTAGAACTACCGACAACGCCGCGAGAATCGTCTCCAACCCCTTGGCTGGATAAATATACCCAAAATAAACAAAGAGAAATTCGTCTGCGGCAACACCCAATTGCGCGCGTCCTTCCAGCCGTATCCGTTCCGACGGACCGTTCGCCATGTGCAGCAGCGGAGGCGGCGGGACCAACGTGACTTTCTGGTCAAGCCCAACAAAGTGCTCAGCGAAGCGAGGGCGATGCAGATCACTCATGACGAGCACGGCATCACTGTCTCGAAGAAGCGTACCGAACTCGTAGTCCGCACCGCTTTCACCGCAGAGCGTGGCAACAACCTTTCGGAATACTCTGGTAGGCACCGCCATGCCGTTTCCACCGCTTCCTTCCGGATAAGCAAACATGGTTGCAACCCGGCATGAAGGCCAGGCTTGCTTCGCGACGGTAGGAAGAAAAGTGATCATCGGATGATGCCCGTAAATCCATCCGATGTAATACAGCAGTACTGCGTCGGGCCTGAATCGCTTGATACAGGACCGAACCGTCCACAAATCCATCCACGCCCACTCGTCGACCTGATCGAGGACGGACTCGGGCGCAGGATTTTGGCTTGTCATGCGCGTGGTCAACACGGAGACTGTGGCGCCCCGCTTTCTCAGCTCCTGATGGAGGTGATAGGCGTGTTCCGCCTCACCGGAGTGCATAGGAGGATAGGCGGCCGTTACGAGCAAGACTCTCACGGTATTGTATCGATCCTCGCCCAATCAGATCCTCTAGATCACGTCAACAAATGTGCGTTCCATGCGATTGAAGTACATCAAGCCTCCCAAGAGCAGCACCGCTATCACCAAAATATTCACCGCAAGGACAGGCAACGCCGGCGAGGCGGTCCCCAAAAGCGCCCACCGATATCCTTCCAGCAGACCAACCATCGGATTGACATTGTAAAACCAGAGCCAATCTTTTGGCACAAGGCTCACGGGATACACAACGGGTGATCCGAACATCCACAACTGGGTCAAGAGCGGAACGATAGCCCCGACGTCTCGATAGCGCACGCAGATAGCTGCCAGCCAAAGACTGAGGGCCAATGCCAGCAGGACCGTCAGCACAATACATATCGGAAGAGCCAGAATGGACACCTGCAAAGAAATTCCGAACCACCACATCATGGCGAACAACAGTGCAAATGAGATGGCAAAATCCAGAAGACCACCAAGCGTTACAGAAATCGGGACGATCAGGCGCGGGAAATACACCTTCGAGACCAAATTGGATTCTGCAACAACGCTGAAGCCACCGCGGTCTAAGCTCTTTGCAAAAAAACTCCAGGGCACCAGTGCCGCATACGCAAAAATTGGATACGGAATCCCATCCGAAGGAAGATTAGCAAGGCGACCGAATACAAACGTGAACATGATCATCATTGCCAAGGGCTGCAACAAGGCCCAGGCAACACCAAGTGACGTCTGGGCATAACGAGCCTTCAGGTCCCGCCAGGCAAGAAAATAGACAAGTTCTCGATAGTTCCAGAGAGGGCCTAAGCCAAGCTTGAAGATATCGGTGGCAGGCTCAATGACAACGGACGGGCGAGCAGAGTCAGCGCGTACCATAGTTCCCCCCAGTACCCTCCACGTTACCGAATCTCTTCGGAGAGGACCATTGATTTCGAATTTAGGACTGTTGGTGCTCCCAATACCGATGAACAGCCAGCACCAGCTACAGTCACACTGCCGCGAAGACTAGGAGAACGATCGATGCTGGATGGCCCTATGCACTACGAGACACTGGCTGCATGCGAGGTGAGGTGCAAATTGCGAGGTTGTGTGTACAGACTCTGCACTGCTGGAATGACAGCCTTGATGGAACCAAATGAAAAGTCTTTGAGCAGATTAATCAACCGTGGTTCGGTCTTGGACAAATTTGTATAGTGGCGAATGCGAGAGAGAATCGGACCTTCCATCCGCGGCTGTGCTGGGTCGAGTTCCCACGGATGAAAATAGGTTACCAACGGATGCCCCGCCTGGGCAGCTCGTGTAAGGAACATACGGAACAAGGGATACGGGCAAAATCGGAAATATCCTCCACCAGCAATCGGAATGCGCACTCCCCCAACTTCCACAGTGGACGGAGGCACTTCCAATAGGGTCCCGGCACTCGAATTCAGCTGGTGGACTTCGGTCGAAGCACCGGGAATGCCATAGGTGTCGTGGACAACAGGGAAAATACTCGCATCATACCGATACCCCTCCTCAACAAGGATGGGGATCGCCCACAACGATTGCTTCGTGACGGAGAAGCTTGGAGCGCGATAGCCAATAACTTCATGCCCAGACACTGCCTCAAGGATAGTCTTGGCTTTTCGAATATCCTCGCGAAATACAGCAGGTGTTTGAGAGGTTATAAGCTCGTGCCCGTAGCCGTGTGACGCGAGTTCATGCCCCTCAGCCACGATCCGACGGACAAGAGATGGGACGCGCTCAGCAACCCATCCCAAGACAAAAAACGTGGCATGCAACTCACGCACGGCCAGCATGGCAAGAATTTTTTCAGTATTTTGCTCGACACGACTTTCAAGCTTCCCCCAATGCCGCCGCCGCATGGGAGAAGCAAATGCGGAGACCTGGAAATGCTCCTCAATGTCGAAGGTCAGACAATGTTGGGGGCGGATCTGTTGTGCGCTCGTCATCGTGCACCCTGGCCGAACATCACAACCTTGACGGTTTCGAGCAAAATACGAAAATCGAGACTCAACGATAAATTCTTCAAATAGTACAAATCGTACTGAAGTTTCGTATGGGAATCCTCAGCAGTCGATCCATAACGAAATTGTGTTTGAGCCCACCCAGTAAGTCCAGGGCGCACAGTGTGACGCAGATCATAGTAGGGAATACTGTTTCGAAGATCCTGAACAAAGACCGGACGTTCCGGTCTCGGTCCCACCAAACTCATTTCGCCCTTTAAAACATTTATGAGCTGCGGAATTTCGTCTAGTCTCCACATCCGTAAAAATCGGCCCACACGGGAAATACGAGGATCGCCCTCCACTGCCCACTTCGCCCCGCTCTTTTCGGCGTCCTTCGACATGGAGCGAAACTTCCATATCATATACGGTTGACCTCGCAACCCAACCCGCATCTGTCGATAAAAGACTGGCCCGACTGAATCGGCCTTAATCAGTACTGCCACCACGGCCATAACGGGAAGCAGAAGGATTAGGCCGACAACAGACAAGAGAAAATCCAGCGCTCGCTTGACCGCCATGGTGACGATCCGGCGCCGAAAACCTGTTGAGAAGATCAAAGCACTTGGCTTCAACAGATCGATGGATAGGCGACCAGACTCTTCTTCATACAGCAAATGCCCATCAACGATATCCAGTCCCATCGCTTTCATGTCTAGTAAGGTTTGCACGGGCAATACCGCCCGGCGATCCTCTAAACAGACCGCGATAGTATCGACACGATACCGCTCGGCTATGTCAAACAGCTGATCAAAGGTTCCGATGACCGTTGGGCCTCCATGTCGTTCCCCTACCTGAATCTCATCCTTGGCCAAAAAGCCAACGACTTCTGTGAACCATGCCCCTCGGTCGAGCAGCACCTGACAGAGGTCTTTCCCTAGCGGTCCAACACCAAGGATAAGCACACGACGCTTTAGAGATGGCAGTCGCAACGCAACTCCGCCAAGAGGGAATCGCACACTTATAGGCGCTAGATCCATGCGTGGATCGGAATCACTTGAGCTGCTCATGATGGGATTCGTGATAATACATTTGTTGCATATAGTACGGAGTATCCTGAACCTCAAGCCCATTCAGAACAACTGAAATGGGACCTGGATCGCCAATCGTTTTCAAGGCTTTTTGGACAGCATCCCGCCCTGTGGCACCTGCGCGGATAACCATCAAAACGATATCTGCCATGCTCGCCAATACGTTCATATCTGCAAGCGGGAGAATCGGTGGTGCATCGACAACAATGTATTCAAAACGCTCCCTCAAGTCAGAGATAAGATCGGCTACCTGCTGCATCTTGGACAAAGCTGGGGGACCATCACTCACTGAGCCAGCTGGAAGAATAGAGAATCCCAACCCTTCCGGTTTGTGGAGGCAATCATCCAACGATTTTTCACCATGAAGCACCTCGGCCAAACCAGGATGAGACTCAACTCCAGCATACACATGCTGCATCGGTCGTTTGAGGTCACAGTCCACTAGCACTGTACCCTTATCCAGATCTCTTGCCAGAACATGCGCAAGGTTGAGT
Organism: Nitrospiraceae bacterium; assembly: GCA_046351095.1. Lineage (GTDB taxonomy): Bacteria > Nitrospirota > Nitrospiria > Nitrospirales > Nitrospiraceae > BQWY01. The sequence continues at coordinate 234,491 of JAXLZC010000001.1, read as the reverse complement.
GACGTACAGGACTTTCCTTCTCCCATAAGGGAGCTCGTCAGAACGATCACAGTACTCTTTCGTTCTCCCGCCATAAGTTCGAGACGCGTTGCTGCAACACGGAACTGCTCTGCAACTAAGGATCGCGGTCTCCACATGGTCACCAGTTCCAAACCTGGTGCCAGTCGCGAGAGAGGACGAGCCCCCAAAGAACTCTGCCCTGCTGCAGGGTGCACTTCATTGCCACCATAATGCGGCAACAACCGCTCAGACCGCTTACCAGCTTGCAGTAGTGGTGTAGCGCCTGGCCGACGGGAAATAAATCCCTGTGACTTTCCTGGCACACCACCCAGAGCACTTTCGTACTGTGGAATGGTCACAAGCACAGGCAATCCGAGTGCAATCTCCACCTCCTCGGCGGAGAAGAAACCTCGTCGAAGGAGTTCCAGCCCTATCGCGCCACCAAAACCGAGCGCACACCCAATGCCGAGTCCCCCTAGCAAGATAAATGGAACATTTGGCTTTTCAGGCAAGCTCGGCAAATTCGCAGGATCGACAATCCTGAACATGGAGCCCTTCTTCCTCCGCTCCATGTCACCGGCAAGTGCGGCAGTCGTCTTCTTTTCAGAGAGTAATTGAAATTGCTTCTGAAGGTTTTCAAAGTCACGTTCAAGAGCAGCCTGTTTTTGCTTGTGAGCTGGCGCGCGATCGACACGACTTTGGTACCGTTGCATTTCGGAAGCGATGCGAACCTGCTTGACCTTAATCATTTCCAGTTGTTCGTCTATATCCTCCCGCTGCCTCATAAGATCCGCATGGTATGAATCGATGGCTCGGCCTTTCCCGCGCTTTTTTATCACCACTGGCTCATCAGCTTCTGAGTTCTGCCCAGCGTAGTCTTCCGTGGAGATGGCCTTTAGCTTCTTAATCTCTTCCTTAATTTGCACAATGTCAGGGTAATTTTCCTTATAGATGGCCATCAAGCCAAGCAATTGACGCTCCAGTTCCTTGATACGGGCCAAGCGCATGTCACGCATTTTTCTCGGATTACCGTCAGCGCTGACTCCTTGCTCTTCATAGTCACGAATGGCCTTATCGAGCGACGAGGCACGCATCATCAAACTCTTATGCAACTCCGTCTGTGTCGTCTGCTCTGCCTCAAGCCGGTCTAAGGCCCGCAGATTGGATTCCATTTGCTCCGGAAGCTCGCCAAGATTCAGCCGTTTAAATTCTGCCAACGCCTTTTCCTTCACCTCCAACTGCTCTCTCAACGTATCCAGCTCATGTTGTAAAAACTCAGTGGAGGCCTCGGCAATTTCTTCCTTGCTGCGCGAACTTTCTTGGATAAAATAGTCCGCCAACCGCATGGTCACATCACGGGCAATTGTCGGACTCTCGTCAGAAAACGACAACGTCAGGAATGATTGATCGCGTGCAAGTTCGATTTTGGTCGCAGCACGCATCTTTCCAAAAACAACATCCTCAAACGGGCTCCCGGCCTTCGCTGCATCATAGCCGTACAGCTGAAGTTCAGCCGCAACTTTTGCAAGCAACTCACGGCTATAAAGAATTTGCTTCATCACCGTGGTTCTGGCTTGCATCATCGCCACACGATCCGTCGCTCCATCACTACGTGATGACTCAACACCTTTTACATTCAAAACCTTTTGCTCCTCAGCCAAGATGAGCGTAGAGGATCGGTAGGTCTTCGGCAGCACCAAACAGGCAACCCACGCGATAGCCACAGCTCCAAGCACACAGGCAATAATCAGCCATTTTCTCTGCACAATGGCTTTTACGTAATCTTGAGGGCTCAGAAGGCGAGTAGTCACTTGGCACCTTTCTCGGATCCTGATGAACCGCCAGTTAGACCTGCGGCACCCGATCCGTCAGTACTAGCCCCAGTCGACCCGATTCCACCGCTTCTGAAGAAACTTTGATTCGGGGTGAATACATACCCTAGACGCAACAACACCATGTGCTTGGAAAACTCAAACGCCCCGGATCCGTTGTTGATGAGCGCCTGATTTGGACTCTGGTCGGCAAAATTCAGCCAACTATGACTTAAACTGACCTGCAGATTTGGATTCACAAGATAGTTCAGTGCGGCATTCGTCCCATAGGAATCGAAGGCAAAAGTAGTTTGTTGCTGAGTCCCGATGCTTCGAGCAAAGTTGACACCGACCATCCCGGTAACCCGATCGGTAATACCAAAACTTCCGTTTGCACCAAATACATGCGTTACAATTGGTCCGGCTTCAGCCACATAACTCGGAAAGATGCCGAAATTGTAGCTGAGAGAGAACGAATACCTTCCACGGGCCAGGATGGCACCTGGGTTCATGCTCCCAGCCTGGGCGGGAAGACCGCCCATTGTTCCCGCGCCGCCCTGCATCGTCGACATTAGCGTCGGAGACGCCTGCATTCTTCCACCAAACGCATCACTTCCTTCACCTGCAGACCTCAAGATTGAGGAAGAGGATGTCCACGTCACGATTGCACTCGCAGTCGGCTGAATCGAAAGAGGAACCTCCCTTTTTGCGGAAGTCGTAAGGTCTACAAATGGCTCAATGAGTGTTGCACCGCCAGCAACCGCAGAGGTGAGCTCCCGATTCCAACGACGGGACCAGGTACCTGATGCCGTGTGTGTCGAAAAAACTCCGACGCCTTGGTCAAATCGCGAATAGGAATAGTTGTACCCCAAAGAATCATTACGAGTGATCTGGTGTAGAAGCCCTGTCGTGACGGTGTGTCCTGTTGTATCGAACAACTGATTTTGAACGGCACTATTTACGAGGCCAAACTGCCCGCCAAAGCTGATTTGATTGAACATATAGCTGAACTGAGCCGACAGATTGGGCGTAAGTGTATAGCCGCCGCTAATTCCCGCGGTATAAGAGGAAATTCTCGTTCGATTTGCAATTAATCCCGAATCATATGGCCCCACGACACCAGAACCAACACCACCTCCGCTGGCAAACCCCACGCCAGAGAATCCCACGCCGCCGCCGCCAAATGCCGAAGCAGACGGAGTAAATTGGTAAGCCCCTGTCACCGTTACCATATTAATTCTGCTGGAGAGCTTCCGCGCGATTTGCGTAACGTTCATACTGGTCGCGGCATTCACACCGGCAAAGTCGAGGTCGGAGTTATTCATATACTTGCCGATGACGCCCCCGATACTGAACGATCCACTGAACAATGAGGACGTATGCGACACAATCAACTGTGGATTCACAAACGTAATAAGATCGTCCGCTTTCGTGCCTGGCGCTAATAGGGACTTCGGCGCATAAAAGACATTGCTGTCATATTGCTCAGAGATCGAAATAATCGGGAATAGCCTGGTATCCGCCCAAACCAGCGCCGACTCCTGAATGATTGCAACGCAAAGCAGCGAGACAATCAGCCTCCAAACAGTCCAACCCACTCTATGGGACAACAATGACATCTCCTGCACGAAGCACGAAGTTCGCGTCTAAATTCTTTCCTGCCAAAATATCGTCATACGGCACAGGGATTTGCACCTGTTTCGGTTCACCATGTCCGTTCGTCACCATCCGCATCACATGCATCCGATTGCGAGCCGCAAATTGGGTGAACCCACCCGCGTAGGATATGCCTTGCAAGACCGTGGCAAATGATTTCAATGTAAACTTTCCTGGCCGCCCAACCTCCCCTAGCACATAGATGTAGTAGCTGTTAATTTCCTTGACCGTTACAGAAACCGTCGGATTGGCCATGAACTCGGCTAATCCATCTGAGATGCGCTTGGATAGCGCCTGCGCCGTAAGTCCAGCCGCGGGTACGTCCCCGATAAGCGGCATGGAGATCTTCCCGTCGGGCCGCACAATCACGTCTTTGGACAATTCCTGATTCCGCCAGACGTTGACCACGAGCACATCTTCAGGGCCAATCAGGAATTCGGTGGGGGCTGCAAATTTTGTTGAATACTCGACTTGGTCTTTTTGGCATGCGGCCCCCCCGAGCAACACGAGAGCTAAGCAGCCACTAACCACCCTGAGTAAAATGCCACCGCCTGGTCTCATAATGATGTCTCGCCTCTTCTCTTATTCAAATCCGCCTTTTAAGTCTCGTAGGTACGCCGATCAGCGACTCGGGAGCACAACCATCGTTTCGGAAGGCACTACAATAAGGTCCCCAGGTTTCAACTCAATATTTTGACTCGAACCATCTCGAATCACGATATCGTCATAGCTGGCCTTAATCTTTATCAGTCCTTCATTTTCTTTCCCAAAGCGAAAAACGACGATCTTGTTTCGCGCGGCAACCTGCGTGAACCCACCAGCGACGGTCACAGCCTGTAGCAGCGTCAATTTGCTTTTTAAGGGATACTTCCCAGGCTTATTCACCTCACCCAATACGTAGATTTGATAGCTATTGACCTCACGGACAAGAATGGAAACCGTCGGGTTCTCCATGTAGGCCCGGAGCCGGCCTGAAATCTCATCGGTCAGTTGTCCCGCAGTTTTTCCTACTGCAGAAACGTCCCCAACGAGCGGAAGCGAAATTCTTCCGTCCGGACGCACCTGGACCTGCTTTGAGAGATCGTTGTTTTTCCACACCGCAATTTCCAAAACATCCTCTGGGCCAAGGATATATTCAGGTGTGACAATCAGCTGAGAATGCTCATTGTTAACGACCGAGGTCTTTGAGGCCGTTCCCCCACCAGAAGCGGCGATCGGGCCGATCGTCTCAGCAGCCATTGCCAAAGACATGATACTGACCATCCAAGCAAACGTTCCGGATGCAACAAGTGCTTTCATTACGCTCCTCCACCCTTTCTTTGCGACCATCGGCAAAGAATACAAACCCTACTGTAGAACTTACAAAGTATAGCAAGGCATCGCTAAGCGCCCCTGACCGGTTAATCCGGGCCGGTCTGAGTGGCAGTCATTCTGCAACCCCAAAGCACAGCACCGTGGACGCTCGAAGAGGCTCCCATAGGTGCGTCAGACATGTGCAACTACACCACGGGTTTCGAAATGCAGATATCCCCCAGGCGTAAGCCTACGTATCAGATAGTACCCACAAAGAAGTGAGGGAATCAGCCCAAACTGATCAATCTAAGTGATACGAGCGGATCGATCCGGCAGATCCATCCCTCATGCTAAATGCAAGAGGTGTGCTCCCTCAGCCATTTTAGCTGTCTATCCAGGCTTCATAAGAGTATCTGTGAAATAAAACAATTCAATCACAACAATATCAACAATTTATGAATATTTATTGCCTCTCGATTCTGGCACAGATGTACGGTAGCATAAGCTTTCTCAAGAGTGATCTCAATATGGCATATGTGACAATTATGACGAACATTCACACAGAACGATACACAACGATCAATTGACTACCTCGAAAGTGTTAGATACCATTGAGCTATAGAAACTTTCCCATTTTGCCACTTTCGGGTGAGGAGTAGTCATGGCCTTCCCAAACAGCCTCGAAAAATCATCGTCAGGGCCGATGGATTCTATTACTGAACAGAGAGCCGGGCCTGGCATCGTAGTGCTTTCATCCTCATTGCAGTTGCTTCACATGAATCGCCAGGCCTCCGAGCTCTGCAAGAAAATCAATCACGCGGAGCATGCCCAGGTTGAAAGCCCGAAGCAGGCGCACGGAGTTCTGCCCACTGCGGTGACAGAGCTTTCTTCGGAGATCATCAAAGCACTGACGGTCAGAACCGAGGCGAAAGATTGGGAACAGTTTGAAGTCAAACGACTTGCTGGCTCGCAAGAGCAACCGATTTTGCTACGCGGATTCGGGCTGCCAGACCGCAACGGCCTCAATAACGCCCGCTTGGTCATTACAATGGAAGAGGTCGGCAGGCGCCAGCAATTTAGCGCTGAACAAGCGAAAGAGCGCTTCCAATTGACCAATCGTGAACAGTCCGTTGTGGAACACCTTGCAAAAGGCTGGACGAACAAAGAAATCGCAAACGCGCTTGGTATTACGGAGCAGACCGTAAAAGAGCATATCAAGCACATCATGAGAAAGACCAATTCGACGACCCGCACCGGGATTCTCGCCCAAATTTTCCGCTCCTAGCAGCTAGTTGCGCAAATCACACAAGCGTGATTCGAATCTCACACAGGGGAGTCACTCTCCTGTGTGAGATTACCAACAAGAGTTTCCCCCCCCCTGTTTTTTCAATCGGTTCGAATGATTTAACCTTGGCTTGAGCTTTGCATTTTCCAAGCTGGCCATGGATACACTGAACCGATACACCTTTCCGAAACTTCTAGCCCTCAGTATGCTTTTCTTGGGCGGCCTCACGGCATGCCAATCTTCGCCGTCCATCAGCCCACGGGCTCATGTCCTTGATTTCGGCACTTCCTGGTCGTCCTACACAACGTGTAAGGGCGCTCCAAGCGTGGCTATTGCCCTTGAACATGTGGAAGCTCTGAGCGGTGCTTTGACAAAAACTGAGGTAACGGGAATTGAGAAGGGATTGGGTCGGCTACTCAGCCGCAACACACCACGATACGCCGCAGACCCTGAGAGTATGTCGCTGGATTGTCGACTTTATGCAGCTGGCTTAGCGGAACGCGAAGGTCAGATTGCGCTGGCCCATTCCCTCTACCAGGAGGTTGTGAAAGCCTCAGCCCCTGGGGACAGTAGCTACTATAAAGCAGTTGCAAGTACCCGCATGAAATCACTGCCAGTATTGGTTCAAACAGCATCGGCAGCAACTATTACCGCCCAGCCATAACCACCTGTTCGTGACACTCGGGCTCGCACCTAATTGACCGTTCTAGTTGGTGTACACATCGGCATAAGCTTTTGCCGACTGGTCCCATCCGACCGGCTCCCGCATACCGTTCAGCACAAGCTGTGTCCACTGCCGCTGATCTTGATACACCAGCAGAGCCCGGCTCATCGCAGCACTGAGATCTGCAGAATCCGCTCGATCAAACACAAACCCGGTTGCGGGACGATCCGGACTCGCGGTCGAGCTATCACGCACCGTGTCCGCAAGTCCGCCGGTGTTCCGCACAATCGGTACGGTTCCATAGCGCAGGCTGCATAACTGCGTAAGCCCACAGGGTTCGTAGCGAGACGGAACCAGAAACGCATCCGCCCCCGCCTGGATGCGATGAGCTAATCCCTCATCGAACCCAATAAACGCCTTCACGGACTGAGGGAACCGCCGTTCCAACTGGCGAAGCGCCTCAACCAAGTCCGCATCGCCGCTCCCAAGCGCGACCAATTGGCCACCGTCCGCTACAAGCTTCGGAACGGCCGCAACCAGCAGATCAATGCCCTTTTGCGACACAAGCCTGGAGACCACCGCAAACAGCGGCTGCCTGCTTGCCTCCCAACCACACTCCCGTTGTAATGCCGTTTTGCACAACGCCTTGCCCTGCAGATTCTCAGCCGAATACTGCGCAGGGAGCCACGGATCGGTTTCTGGGTTCCACAGTTCTGTATCGATACCGTTCACGATGCCCACCAACTGCTCGCGCCGCTCGCGGAACACGCCGACGAGTCCAAACCCAAACTCCTGCGTCTGAATTTCTCGACAATAGGTCGGGCTCACCGTCGTCAAGGCGCCAGCCGATACGATCCCCGCCTTGAGCAAATTAACCTGTCCGTAGAATTCCAGATGTTGGGGTGTGAAGTATCCGTCTCCTACTCCGAGAAGCGAATACTGATCGGCGGGAAACAACCCTTGGTACCCAACATTGTGGAGTGTAAGCACCGTTCGCGCGTTCTGCAAAATACTCGCGCCACCAGTTCCAACCTTCAGATAGAACGGCACCAGCGCCGCTTGCCAATCATGCGCGTGAATAACATCCACAGACCACTTTTCCGCAGCCCAATGTCGTACAAGCGCAAGCGCCGCCCGAGAGAAGAGTGCGAAGCGCGCAAGATTATCGGGGTAGTCACGCCCAGAATCCTGATACATCCCACGGCGTCCAAAGTAGCCGTCGTGCTGCACGAGATAAAAAGTCGGCGCATGGGGCGGCGTATCGACGGCCTGACCTTTGGGCACAACACGGTCGATCCCGACAGTCGCTACCGATGCCCCGTCCTGAACGGTCAGTGTGGCAACACGTTCTCGCTGCGCGACCTGTTCCACCGTACCCGCATACCCAGGCACCAGGATGCGCACATCGTGCCCCAACTTCACGAGCGCACTCGACAGCCCACTGACCATATCGGCCAGCCCGCCGGTCTTCGCGAGCGGCGCGGCTTCGGAGGCGACCATTAAAATATTCATGCCGTCATCCAAATCAGACAAACACACTACGTACAGCTACACTCAATATTCAGCGGGACAGCGCACCGCCTTCCAGACGGGTCTTGAAACGAGCTTCGCGTTCCCACTGCTTGCCCAGCACATGCACCTTCTCCGCCGTCATGGCCTCACGATAGACCAATCGATCTTCGACAAATCCCAACACCTCGCCACGATCGGCATACGCCCAAAAGAGCGTATCCGCCGACGTAGTCGTAAGATCCCAATCCTTCGGATAATCGCCTAGCGGCACCCGAAAGTTTGGCATCCACTGCCCGTTCTTCAACGGGAAAAACTGTACATGCTGCATCGACCGGTAGGTCGGCGCGCCCCACTCCGCGAGAATCGGCGCGCTGGAAATTTTATGAACCGTCAGGTCGCCTTTCTTGACGGCCGCCTGTTGTTCAGCCACCGTCGGCATGCTCTGACAACCACCACACACGACGAGCACGATCAACGCCGTAAGAACCCGCACAGGGGACAACGCAGTCAACATGTCGCCTCCGATCGATGGACGTCTGCGTTACAACAGACGTCGGCTCTTCGGTTCATTGGCCTGATTCGGATGACAAACGGCACAGCGACACAACTTACGCAAAAAAGGAAAGGCGTAGATGCCCGTATCGTGGCCGTCGCTGAAGGTAAACTTGAGCGCATACCGCCCCACCGGCTCGACGTCCTGCATGGCCATCAGCATCGGCACATCGTCCGGCTTCAACTTCAGCTCTCCCGTCCACTCGTCCGTACATGCCGCACAGGGACAATGCAGCCGTAGATGGCGGATCGGATACCGTGCACGATGTCCGTCCGACCACTCGATGCCGAGCACGCCTGCCTCCAGCCACTGCATGTCGCGCGGTTCAACGACTCCAGCCATCTCGCTCCCGTCTTGTATTCGTGATTCGGTGAAAGACACACTCACAGATTCGATCGACCACACGCCCAGCCAGTTACGCCTACGCGTTTCTTCCAAGATCGTCCACCGGCTGACCCGCTCGATGAGGCGCCGTGCGTTCGATCGTCCGACCATGAACACCCGGCGCATCGTGTTCCCAATCCATCCGCGGAAGCGGCCGGCCTGCGATAGACCCGATGTACCGCTCCACCGCCGACTCGAGTTCGGTCCGCACACGGCCTTCGGCGCGCAAGCGCGACCACATCGCGGGCGGCATCCGCACCGCTTGCTGCAGCAGCGCGAGACTCCCAGGGGACAAGGCGACACAATAGACCGATTGTCTGGCCGCGCAGAAGGCACAGAGTAAGCCGCCGGACTTCGGGGAAAACTGTCCGCCATGACCGCTCAGTGATTTCCCGCAACCGGCGCAATGGTCCATCTGCGGACGGAATCCGATATGCCCCATCATCCGCACCTGAAACAGCAGCGCGGTCATCGCCGGTTCCGCCCCTTCGGCCAATGTGCGAAGCCCCATCAACAGCGCATCATACACTGGTGCATCGGGGTCTCCATCCGCTGTCACCGCCGCTACCGTATTCACCATACGCGCCGCGGCCGCCAACATCGCCAGGTCATCGCGCAAGAGCAAGAACGGATTGATGATGTCGACGTGCCGAATGCGGAACAGCGTATCGTTCGGCTTCTCGAACAACTGAAGGTGGGAATGGATGAACGGCTCGAGCCCGCTCCCCAGCTGGCTCTTCTGTCGGCGCGCCCCTCGCGCGACGCCGCGAATTTTCCCATAACGCAGGGTAAAGAAGGTGACGATGCGATCCGCCTCGCCCCACTTTCTGGATTTCAGCGCGATCGCCGGCGTGTCGAGTAAGGGCATAACAACGAGCGGACAATACGATCCTGCGGCAGCGAATGGGAAGGGGCCACGCGGCGTCTTCGGAACAGCGCGCTCGATGAGCCTGCGAAGACGGCCCTAGCGCAAATACTCAAGCAACAGCGTGGCGAGCGTCAGGTAAATCGTAATGCCGGTGATGTCGTTGGCCGTCGTCACAAACGGCCCCGCCGCCACGGCCGGATCGATGCCGTTGCGCTTCAAAATAATCGGCATAAATGTGGCCATACTCGTCGACACCACAAATGCCACGAGCAACGAAGCGCCCACGACCATGCCCAACTCGCTATGGCCATGCCACAAGGCCCCGATCAACGTCAGCAACGCGCCGCAGGCCACGCCCAACAACAGCGCAACGCGGATTTCTCGGAAAAAGACCTTCCAGGCATCTCCCTGTTCGATGGCACCGGTCGCTAAACCGCGAATGATCAGCGTGGACGATTGCAGTCCGACATTGCCGCCCATCGCCGCGATCACGGGGATGAAGCTGACGATCGCCGCCACTTCGTGCAGCGTGTAGCGGAAATACCAGAGGATCGCGCCGGACAACAGACTGCCGAACAAATTCGTGAACAACCAAGGGAACCGAATCCGCGCCGCGCTCCAACTCGACGAACGCGACAACGCGTCGTCCTCCGGGGCGCCCGCCATCTTCAACATGTCCTCGGTGGCCTCTTCGCGGATGACGTCGACCACGTCGTCGACCGTGATGATGCCGACCAAGGTGCCGTCCTGCTCGGTCACTGGAATCGCCAACAGGTTGTAGTTCGCCACCTGGCGCGCCACTTCTTCCTGGTCCATCGCCACCGTCACGCTCAACACATCGCGCGTCATGATGTGTTTCAGCGCCGTATGCGCCGGGACACGCAGGAGCTGCCGCAGCGACAACACGCCCACTAATCGCTCGTCGCGATCGGTGACGTATAAGTAGTAGACGTTCTTCGCATCCGTGGCCTGTTGCAGCCCCTGAATCGCGTCCTGCGCCGTGGCATCCTCCGGCATCGAAAAAAATTCGGTGGTCATGATGCCACCGGCCGTGTCCTTTGGATGCTGCAGAATACCCGCGACTTCCGTCGAGACGTCCGTCTTCATGAGCGCGAGCACATCTTGCGCACGTTCGTTCGGCAAAACACCGAGGACGTAGGCCACGTCGTCGGATTCTTGATCCTTCAGCAACCAGGCCAAGTCCGGTGCCTGCAACTCTTCTAGGACGGCGGTGATGCTGTCCGCATCGAGTTCGCTCAGCACCAACCCGCGCTGCTTTTCGCCGCGGACCAGTTCGAAAACGGTACGTTTGTCTTTAGGAGTCGAAAGGTGGCTGATGACTTTCGCTGTGTCGGCAGGATGGAGTCGCCCGAGCTGACGGGTGAGTTGGGTGATCGCACCGCGACGCAACGCACCGTCGACCGAACCGAGCAGTTGCTCGAAGGGCGACGCACCAGTCTCCGCCACTTCGCGCGCCACTGTGCCGACAAGCGGTGCCGTCCGAGAAGGCGCCGTCGCGACCGCCGCCTCAGCCTTGGTCGCAACTCCGTCGCTCGGATCGGCAGATCCGTGCGAGTCAGGTGCGTCTGGATACACCGGCGTCATACCTCAGTAGCCCAACTCCACGAGCGCCTGCTCGTCTTCGCGCCATGCTTCGCGCACCTTCACCCACAAGCGCAGAAACACTTTCATCCCAAACATCCGCTCCATCTCTAGGCGCGCACGACTGCCGACTTCCTTGAGTCGAGCACCGCCTTCGCCGATGACGATGGCTTTCTGCGATTCGCGCTCGACCAAGATCGTCGCCGCAATCCGCGCGAGTTTCCCCTCTTCCTTAAACTCGTCGATCTCCACCGCCACTGCATGCGGCACTTCTTGATAGGTCTTGTGCAGCACATGTTCGCGAATCAAGTCGGCGGCCAGCGCCCGCATGGATTGATCGGTGAGCGTATCTTCGGGATAGAGCGGTTCGTCGTTCGGCAAGACACCGATGGTGACCTCGATGAGGCGGTCCACATTGTCGCCCTTCTGGGCGGACACGGGCACCATCGCATGCCAGGGAAACACACGGTCGAACGAAGCGAGCAGCGGCAAGATCGTCGGCTTGGGCACCGCGTCGGCCTTATTGATGACCAAGACAACCGGACGCGCCTGTCGCGTCACGGCGCGCTGCACTTCTCGGATGACGCCGCGGTCTCGCGAGGGCGAACCGCCCACGGCATCCGTGACGAGGTAGAGAATGTCCGCATCGTCGAGCGTCTCGATGGCCGTGCGAATCATACGCTTATTCAAGCGATGCGTCGGCTCGTGCAAACCCGGCGTATCGAGAATCCCGATCTGCACATCCGGGCGATGGACCACCCCAAGAATACGGCGCCGCGTCGTCTGCGGCTTGTTCGACACGATCGAGACTTTTTCGCCCAACAAACGATTCAACAGCGTCGACTTGCCGACATTGGATCGGCCGATCAGCGCCACGGTTCCGGACTTCATTTGTTTCCTACTCTCGGCCCGGCCGTCGGCGGCTCCGGCGCAACGTGATAGACCGTTTCGCCCTTTCGCACCAATCCCAATTCTTCGCGCGCCAACACTTCGATACGTTCAGGATCGAACCGTAGCCGATCCACATCGATCTTCATCTGCTCGTTCGACGAGCGCAGCGTGGCGATGTCCTGTTCCAACTGCGACACCTGCTGACGCAAGCGCCAATACCGCGGAAACCCCATGTCGTCAAAAAAGAACGACACCACGAGCAGGACCACCAGCAGGGCGCCCACGAGCACACCCCACTCCCAGACCTGCCGTTGCCGGCCTAATCCAAGTCGTCCGCGATTGCGCTTGATCATCGTAGGATATCGCCCACTCGACGACTTACTTGGTCTTCCCGCCCACGTTGGTCAAAAAGGCGGCGCGCCCCGGATAGATCGCGCCCGCGCCCAACTCTTCTTCGATCCGCAACAGCTGGTTGTACTTCGCCATGCGGTCCGTACGCGAGAGCGACCCCGTCTTGATCTGCCCCGTGTTCATCGCCACGGCCAAATCCGCAATCGTCGTATCTTCCGTCTCGCCAGAGCGATGCGACACAACCGCGGTGTACCGCGCGCGCTTCGCCATTTCGATGGCCTCAAGCGTCTCCGTCAACGACCCGATCTGATTGACCTTGATCAAGATGGAGTTGCCGATCCTCTCTTGGATACCTTCCGCAAAAATCTTTACGTTCGTCACAAACACGTCGTCGCCCACCAACTGGACGGTGCCGCCGAGTCGCTCCGTCAGCGTCCGCCAGCCCTTCCAATCGTGCTCGCTCAAGCCGTCTTCGATCGACACGATGGGATACCGCTCGACCAACTTGGCGTAGTACTCCACCATGTCGTCAGATGACCGTTCGGATTGTTTCTCGGCCGAAAGGCGATACTTCCCCTTCTCGTAAAATTCGCTCGCCGCTGCATCCAACGCCAACGCGATATCGCGCCCGGCCTTGTAGCCTGCCTCTTCGATGGCTTGCACGATCAACGCGCAAGCCTCTTCGTTGGACGCGAGATTCGGCGCAAATCCGCCTTCATCGCCCACCGCCGTGCTCAACCCACGCTTTTTCAAAATACCCTTCAGCACGTGGAACACTTCCGTCGCCATCCGGAGCGCCTCGCTGAAACGCGGCGCGCCGAGCGGCACGATCATAAATTCCTGCAGGTCGAGTCCGTTGTCCGCATGCGCGCCGCCGTTGATGATGTTCATCAAGGGCACCGGCAACGTCCGCGCATTCGCGCCGCCGAGGTAGCGATACAGCGGCTGCCCCGTTTCCTGCGCCATCGCACGCGCCACGGCCATCGAGACGCCGAGGATCGCGTTCGCGCCGACCTTGCTCTTGTTGGCCGTCCCGTCGACCTCGATCATGCAGCGATCGATCCCCGCCTGGTCCGCCGCATCCATGCCCAGCAACTTCGGCGCCAACAGCTTGCTGATGTTCGCCACGGCCTTCGACACGCCCTTGCCCATCCAACGCTTTTTATCGCCGTCGCGTAATTCGATCGCTTCCTTCTCGCCGGTCGACGCCCCGGACGGCACCGCCGCGCGCCCGCGCGCGCCGCTTTGCAGCACTACGTCCACTTCGACCGTCGGATTGCCGCGTGAATCGAGAATCTGTCGTCCTGTGATTTCCGCAATCGCGCTCATCGCCCCTCCATGTTCATGCTGGTGGCCACAGCCCGGATCGGTACACGGCACGCCCATCGCTCAGCCTCCCAACACACGCTTCAATAGTTCATTGACCTTGCCCGGATTCGCCTTGCCTCCGGAAGCCTTCATCACCTGCCCGACCAAAAATCCGACGACCTGCTGCTTGCCGCTCTTATATTGTTCGACCTGCGCAGGATGTTTCGCCAACACATCCTGCACGATGGCCGTCAGCGCGCCTTCGTCGGACATTTGCGTGACACCCTTTTCCTGCACCAACTGCGCAGCCGTTTTGCCGCTGGCGTAAAACTCCGGGAACAGATCGCGCGCCGCCTTGAGACTCACCGTGCCCTTTTCGACCAACTGCAACAGGCTGACCAGCCGCTCCGGCGACACCGCGGAGGCGTCCGGCGTCACACCCGCGTTGTTCCACTCGCGCAACACCTCGCCCATGAGCCAATTGCTGATCGTCTTCGGTTGCGGGAACAACGCCACGCAGGCTTCGAAGTAGTCGGCATGCGCCTTCGTGCCGGTCAATACTCCGGCGTCGTACTCGGGCAAGCCGTACTCCGAAACAAACCGCGAAAGTTTTGCCGCCGGCGATTCCGGCAAGGTCGCCCGTAAACTCTCGATCCAGACCGGATCCAAGACGATCGGCAACAGATCGGGGTCGGGAAAATACCGATAGTCGTGCGCATCTTCCTTGCTGCGCATCACGGCCGTTTGCCCGCGCTCGCCGTCCCACAAGCGCGTCTCCTGCACCACGGTCCCGCCCTCGTCGAGCAGCTTCGACTGCCGTTTGATCTCGTACTCCATCGCATCCTTCGCGAACTTGAAGGAGTTGATGTTTTTTAATTCGACCTTCGTGCCTAACGGCCCGCCGGGTTTACGCAAGGACAGATTCGGCTCGCAACGGAAGCTGCCCTCCTCCATGTTGCCGTCGCACACGTCGAGGTACATGAGCAGCTCACGCAGCGCCTTGACGTAGGCGATGACTTCGTCGACCGACCGCAGGTCCGGCTCGGTGACGATTTCGAGCAGCGGCGTCCCCGCGCGGTTTAAGTCGACGCGACTCCAGGCCGTACCGCTTTCGTGCACACTTTTGCCGGCGTCCTCTTCCAGATGCGCGCGGCGAATGCGGACGGTTTTCGCGACGCCCTCGACGCGGATGTCGAGCCGCCCATGTTCGCAGATGGGCTCGTCGTACTGCGAAATTTGATAACCCTTCGGCAGGTCCGGATAAAAATAGTGTTTCCGCGCAAAATGGCTGGGCGACCGCAACGTGCAGCCCAACGCCAAGCCCGTGCGCACGGCCAACTCCACCGCCCGCGCATTCACCACCGGCAAACTGCCGGGCAGCGCCAAGCAGACCGGACAGGTGTGCGAATTGGCGGACGCGCCGAACGCCGTGCTGCACCCGCAAAATAATTTCGACTGCGTGCGGAGCTGCGCATGCACCTCCACACCGACGACGACCTCGTATGTCACGCTCCCGGCTGTCCTTCCTGGCGCTCACGCTCGCGCCGCATCGCCTCGCGCCCCGCGTGCAAGGCCTCGCTGAATGCCGTCTTCTGCGTCTCCACAAACGCGCGGCCCTTTTCCGCCACTTGATCCGCGACGTCTTCCATCGCCGATCCGGCGCGATCCGCCAAATCGTGCAACTCGCCCTCGGCGCGGCGTGCATACTTCCGCAACTGATCGCGCGTTTCCTCGCCGGTGCGCGGCGCCAACAATAACGCGGCGACGGCTCCCATGGTCGCGCCCGTCAAAAACGCCAACAACACATTTCCGGCCGACGGCCCCTGCTGGTCGTTATTCCCCATGATGCTCCTCCCGTTTGGCCTGCATCCGTTGTTTCACCGCCTGCGACGCCGCACGCACACCCGCCAACACACTCATCGCCGTGCCCACCATCGACGTACGCGGTCCGCCCACGAGCGACCCGACGCGCTGCACCGTGTCGCCGACCTTGCCGACGGCATGCAGAAACGACGTCGCCTGATCGACGCCGCCCTTTGCGCGGTCGGCCAACAGGTTCACGTTCTGCGCGGCCGTCCGTACCTCGTCCACGAGAGTCGGCAACTCGACTTCGACCTGCGCCAAGATCCGGTCGAGCGTCGTCGCAGTCCGCCGCACCTGCATCAGCACGGGAATCGCGCAAGCCACCAACACCACCAGCGCCAACGCCCCGACCATCGCTGCGATTTCAAGCCCGGTCATGGCGAGTCCTTTCGGTCAGCGCACGATCGGCCGTTTGGTATGCCAGGGCGTCACCTGCTCGAACAGGTGCCCCGCGCGGAACAATAATTCTTCGTCGAAATGTCGCCCGATCAATTGCATCCCGATCGGCAAGCCGGACGAGCTCATGCCGCACGGCATCGCCATCGCCGGCAAGCCCGCCAGGTTCACCGAGATCGTGTACGTATCCGACAAGTACATCTGCAACGGGTCCGCCACCTTTTCGCCGAAGCGAAAAGCCGGGGTCGGCGTGACCGGCGTCACGATCAGATCGACCGTCTTAAACGCCGCCTCGAAATCCTGCGTAATGAGGCGACGCACGGCCTGCGCCTTTCCATAATAGGCGTCGTAGTAACCGGCGCTCAGCGCGTAGGTGCCGAGCATGATGCGGCGCTTCACTTCCGCGCCGAACCCTTCCTGGCGACTGACCTGATATTGCTCCAACAGGTCCTTGCGATCCTTCGCGCGAAAACCGTACCGCACGCCGTCGAAACGCGCCAAATTCGAACTGGCCTCCGCCGTCGCCACCACGTAGTAGGTCGCCACGGCCGCGCCCGTCATCGGCAACGAGACGTCTTTCACCTCGGCGCCGAGTTCTCGCCATTCTTCCACCGCCGCGCGCACCGCTGCCTCGACTTCGGGATCGAGCCCTTCGCCGAAAAACTCGCGGGGAATGCCGATGCGCACACGACGCATGTCCTTCCGCTTGAACGCGCGGGTAAAGTCCGGCACCGGCGTCATCGACGAGGTTGCATCCATCGGGTCGTACCCGGCGATGACGTTTAAGAGCAGCGCCGCGTCCGCCACACACTTCGTGATCGGACCGATCTGATCGAGCGACGAGGCAAACGCCACCAGGCCGTAGCGCGACACACGCCCGTAGGTGGGCTTCAAGCCAACGACACCGCAAAACGCCGCTGGTTGCCGAATCGATCCGCCGGTGTCGGAGCCGAGCGCCGCGACACACTCGTCCGCTGCCACCGCCGCCGCCGATCCTCCGCTCGATCCGCCCGGAACACACTGCAGGTTCCACGGATTCTTCGACGGACCGTAGGCGGAATTTTCCGTCGACGAGCCCATCGCGAATTCGTCCAAATTCGTTTTGCCGAGGAACAACGCGCCCTGCGCCCGCAAGCGCGCCACCACCGTCGCATCGTACGGCGGGATATAGTGTTCCAACATGCGCGACGCGCAGGTGGTCCGCAGCCCCTCGGTACAAATGTTGTCCTTGATGGCGATGGGCATGCCCATCATCGGCTGCGTCTTGCGCCAGCCTTTCAGCGACGCATCGAGCGCCTCGGCCTGCGCCGCGACACGCTCCGTGTCGAGCGTCAGGTACGCCTTCACCTTCGGCTCGACCTGCCCGATGCGCTGCGTATAGCCGCGGACGATTTCGCGCGCCGACGTGTCGGCCCCGGTGAACCGCGCCTGCAAGGTCTCCAGCGTGTACTTATGAACCGGAATCATGCGCCGGTCTTCTGCGTGATGCGGTTTTTCCCGTCGACCAACACGATCTTCGGCTTGTGCGCCTTCGCTTCGTCTTCGGGAAAATACTCGTAACAAAAAATGATGACCTTATCGCCCACGACGGCCTTGCGCGCGGTCGGCCCGTTCACCACGATCTGGCCGCTGCCGCGCGGGCCCGCCATCGCGTAGGTCGAAAAGCGCTCGCCGTTGTTGACGTTCGAGATCACGATAAACTCGTACGGGAGAATCCCCGCCGCATCGAGCAAGTCCGCATCAATGGTCAGACTCCCCTCATATTCTAAATTCGCATCGGTCACGACGGCCCGATGGATTTTCGATCGCAACATCTGTCGAAACATCGCTCAGTTCCTTCCTCCCCTTGCGGCCGGCTCCCGCCGCCGCACTCGCCCTACTTCCCGCCGATCACTTTCGGCACACGGAACGCGCCTTCGTCGGCGTCCGGCGCATTACCCAACGCCGCCTCCAGCGGCAACGACGCACGGACGACATCCTCACGCGACGACGCCGCCCCGCGTCCCGGCGCAGCACTCGCCGCCGACACCTCGTCGGTGGAGATCGCCTTGAGCTGATCGACGTACGTCAGGATCGACGACAGTTGCTCCGCAAACGTCGACAGCTCCTGTTCGACCATCCGCAGCCGCGCCAATTGCGCGACCTTTTCCACATCGTCCCGCGTCACTTCCATAGTACACGTCCTTCCCTGGCCGCTGCCATCGGGGAACACCCGCCCCGGCGTACCGCGCGTACGGCGGTTACTCGACCGTCACGCTTTTCGCTAAATTCCGCGGCTGGTCCACGTCCGCGCCGCGCAAGATCGCGATGTGGTACGCCAACAACTGCAACGGAATCGTAAACAGAATCGGCGACAACAGCGGATGCGTCTCCGGAATCGTGAAGACGGCGTCCGCCGTCTTCCCCAACTCCCGCTCGCCCTCCGCAACGATCGCGATGACCGGCGCATGCCGCGCCTTCACTTCCATCAAGTTGCTCACCGTCTTTTCGTACAAACGATCGCGCGGCGCCAACACCACCACCGGCATGTCTTTGTCGATCAAGGCGATGGGGCCGTGTTTCATTTCACCCGCCGCGTAGCCCTCGGCATGGATGTACGAAATTTCCTTGAGCTTCAGCGCGCCTTCCAAGGCGATGGGATAGTTGATGCCGCGCGCGAGATAAAGGAAGTTCCGCTTCTTGTAATAGCGCTTGGCGATGGCCACGATCTCGGCCTCACGCGCGAGGATCGTCTTCACCAACGCGGGCAACGCCACCAAGCGGTCGAGCCAAGCCTTCCCGTCTTTCGCCGACAAGGCACCGCGCACCCGCCCCAAATGCAACGCCAATAAATATAGGGCCGTCAGCTGGCTCGTGAACGCCTTCGTCGACGCCACACCGATTTCCGGTCCGCAGTGTGTATACAACACGCCGTCCGATTCGCGCGCCAACGTGCTGCCCACGACGTTGACGATGGAGACGACCCGCGCGCCCTTGGCTTTCGCCTCGCGCGCCGCCGCCAATGTATCCGCCGTTTCGCCGGATTGCGAGATCGTCACGAACAGGTCATTTTTCTCGACGAGCGGATCGCGATACCGAAACTCGGAGGCGATATCGACCTGCACCGGTGTGCGAACCATTTCTTCGAATAAGTATTTACCTACTTGCCCAGAATGCCAGGACGTCCCGCAGGCCACGATCCACATACGCCCCACGGCCGCGAACTGTTCCTTCGTCAGGCCGATGTCCGGCAAGTCCGCTTCGCCCTCTTCGAACGAATACCGCCCACGCATCGTGTCGAGAATCGTCTGCGGCTGCTCGTAAATTTCCTTCAGCATGAAGTGCGGGAAACCGGCCTTTTCGGCCGCCTCCGCGTCCCAGGTTACCTTCGTGACCTTCCGCGGCATCGGACGCCCTTCGTTGTCCGAAATCTTGATGTCGGTTGCGGTGACTTCAGCGACGTCGCCCTCCTCAAGATAAAACACGTCACGCGTGTGCTCCAACATCGCCATCACATCGGAGGCCACCAGCGCCGCGCCCTTCATCTTACCGACGACCAACGGACAACCGGACCGCGCCGCCACGATGGTGCCGGCCTCGCGCTCGGAGATGACCGCAATG
The DNA here is from genome assembly GCA_046351095.1 of Nitrospiraceae bacterium. GTDB lineage: Bacteria > Nitrospirota > Nitrospiria > Nitrospirales > Nitrospiraceae > BQWY01. The sequence continues at coordinate 214,454 of JAXLZC010000001.1, read as the reverse complement.
GCGTAGCTGCCGCGAATCTCCCGCGTCGCCGCGCGCACCGCTTCGAGCAACGACGCGCCTTTTTTCGTGGCGCGATTGATCAGGTGCGCGACGACTTCCGTGTCCGTCTCCGACTCGAACTTATAACCGTCCTTCTCCAACTGCTGCCGCAACTGTACGTAATTCTCAATAATGCCGTTATGCACCAACACGCAGCCTTCGGAGCGGTGCGGATGCGCGTTCTGCTCGGACGGCTTGCCGTGCGTGGCCCAGCGCGTGTGGCCGATCCCGATGTGCCCGGCGAGCGGCTTCTTCTGCAGCGCCTTTTCGAGATTGGCCAATTTCCCGACGCTGCGTCGCACGTCCACCTTACTGCCTTGGTGCACGGCCACACCGGCCGAGTCGTAGCCGCGATATTCCAGGCGACGTAATCCGCCGATCAAAATCGGAACCGCCTCATCCGGACCCACATAGCCGACAATTCCGCACATAGGCTTAGCTCCTCCTCGTGATCGTACGAGACCCCGCGCGCGCCGCGATGACTTTCACCTTCGTCTTCCGCGCAGGCGGCTTCTTTGCCGATGTCGTTTTCGAGCCGGTCGAGCCGGTCGAGCGACTCGACGGCTTCGCCGATGGTTTGACCGGCGCGGCCTTGGTCGCAGCAGTCGCCGGAGATGACTTCGGCGACGACTTTCCCGCCTTCCCTGCTTTCTCCGCCTCTGCCGCCGCACGCCGCTTGGCGGCCCATCCTGGGCGCACCGCTTGCGGCGTCCGCGCAATCACCAACGCGCCCGCCGGCACATCCTGCGTCACGGTCGTCCCGGCAGCGATCAACGCGCCACGACCGATCCGCACCGGCGCCACCAATTGGCTGTCGCTGCCGATGAACACATCGTCCTCGACGACGGTCTTGAACTTATTGACGCCGTCGTAATTGCACGTAATGGTGCCCGCACCGATGTTCACGCCCTTCCCGATGGTCGCATCGCCGAGGTACGTCAGATGGTTCGCCTTCGCGCCTTCGCCGAGCTCCGTCTTTTTCATCTCGACGAAATTGCCGACCTTCCCGTGCGACCGCACGATCGACCCTGGACGCAGATGCGTAAACGGCCCGATGTCGCTCTCGTCCTCCACCGTCGCTTCGCGCAACACGCAGGAGTCCAAAATTTCCACGCCGCGTTGGATCGTACAGTCCGTCAGCCGCACGTGCGAGCGAATGACGCAGTCCTCGCCGACCGTCGTACGCCCTTCGAGCGTCACGTGCGGATGCAACACCGTGTCGCGCCCGATGGTGACCTCGGCGTCGATCCACGTACTGGACGGATCCTTCATCGTCACACCGGCATCGAGCCACCGCCGACGGATGCGGTCGCGAATGCCCGCCTCCGCCTCGGCCAAATGCGCCCGCGTGTTCACGCCCAACCCTTCGGCGGCATCGGCCAGCGTCGAGGCCGACACGCGTTTGCCTTCGGCCACGGCCATCGCCAAAATGTCGGTTAAGTAGTATTCCCCTTGCGCATTGTTCGGCCGGAGTCGATCCAAGGCCTGGAACAAAAACGCGCCGTCGACGACGTACGTTCCGACGTTGATTTCGTTCAGCGCCGCTTCGTCCGGCGTCGTGTCCTTATCCTCGACGATCTTCAACACCGCGGCATGCTCGGCCGCGGCCGCTCCCTGCGCGCGCACGACACGCCCGTAGCCTGCGGGATTCGGCAGACGCGCCGTCAGAATCGTCACGGTCGCCGCGTCGCGTCGATGTGTTTCCAACAGACGATCGATCGTATTTGCTGTCAGCAGCGGCGTATCGCCGTTCAAAATCAAATAGGCCGCAGGAGCAGGACCGGCGCCGCCGTCGAACACGCTACGCGCCTGTTTCACCGCATGGCCGGTGCCCAACTGTTTTGTCTGTTCGACGGTCTGCACCGGCACCGGTGTCGCGTAGCCGCCGATGAGCGCGCGCACACGCTCGCCCTGGTGGCCGACGACGACCGCGATGCCCGCATCGCCCACACGCGTGGCGAGATCCACCGCGTAGAGCACCATCGGCTTTCCGACGACGGGGTGCAGCACCTTCCCCATCTTCGACTGCATACGTTTCCCGAGGCCCGCCGCCATGATGATGACGCCGAGGCCGTGTCGTGTGGTCGCTGTGCCGCTCATCGTTTGCTCACGTCACGTTCACTGCAGAGGCCGACTCCGTAGGCGGGACGCCTTAGGCAATCGGCACTTCCATCGTCGGCTGCTTCACGGGTTGCGTCGGCGGAACCGCCGCGCGCCCCGCGGTCGCACCCACCGTCGTCGCACGCGGCGACTGCTGGTCCGGCGAATACAACCCGCCCGAGACGATCAGCTTCATCGCCTCTTCCACACTGATGTCGACCGGCGTCACGTCCTTCTCCGGCACCAGCAGAAAATAGCCAGAGGTCGGATTCGGCGACGTCGGCACATACACGTTCATCAACGGCTCGCGCGCCACCGCCTGCGCGTCGCGCCCCGATTGCCCCGTCACGAACGCAAAACAATATTGGCCGTTTTTCGGAAACTGGATCAGCACCACGCGCCGATAAGCGCCGCGTTCGCTGACCGACAACACATCCATCATCGACTTGATCGTCGAATAGATCCCGCGCACGACCGGCACACGATGCAGCCACTCGTCCCACCAGCGGACGATGCTGCGGCCGATTACGTTGGTCGTCACCACACCCGCCGCCAAGATCAGCAGCAGCAGCGCAACGATTCCCAACCCCGGTACGTAGCTCCCCGGGGTCAGCACACGCGCGACCATGTCGCCGAGAATGCCATCCACCGCGACGAACAACGTTTTCAGCACAAGGATCGTACCCCAGATCGGGGTGATGACCAGCAAGCCGGTCAAAAAATAGCGTTTGAGCGTGGCCTGGAAGGATCTCACGGTCTCGTGTCGGGGATGGCTGTCGAGATGATGCGCGCGAACGGCTGCATCATACCGGTCGCCCCCCACTCCCGCAAGCAGTTTCTTGCTAATTTTCAGATACTTGGACTACGATGCCCGCGAAAAATTGTATGTCGCCCCGATCCACCAGTTCTACGACTCGCCGCACCGCCTCGGCAGACACGCGCCGGACACCTCGCGCCGCCCGCGCAGGCCTCTTCGTCACGTTCGAAGGTATCGAAGGCAGCGGCAAATCCTCCCAATGTCGCACCCTCGCGCAGTGGCTCCGCACTCAGGGCTACACCGTACTGGAAACGCGGGAGCCGGGCGGCACGAAGGTCGCCGAACTGCTCCGCGGCGCGCTGCTCGAACGTCGGCAGGAACCCATCACCCCCTGGGCGGAAGCCCTCATCGTCCTCGCGGCGCGCAGCCAACACGTGGAGCATGTCATCGCCCCGGCGCTTCGGCGCGGGACAATCGTCCTCTGCGACCGATACGCGGACTCCACGATCGCCTACCAAGGCTACGGGCGCGGGCTCGATAAACCGTTATTGACCTCGCTGCATCGCGTGAGCGCGCACGGGCTGACGCCAGACCTCACGTTCGTGCTGGACCTCCCGGTCGAAATGGGTTTGCAGCGACGCCATCACAACCAGCTGGAGATCAACCGGATCGACGCGGAAGCCATTTCGTTTCACGCGAAGGTTCGGCGCGGCTTTCGGACCTTGGCGCGGCAGCATCCGCGCCGCATTCGCCTGATCGATGGACGCCGCGCGCCGGAGCCGATCACACTCGATCTGCAAGAAGCGCTCGTCCACGCAATGGTCGGCCGCCGCCTCGCGCAGCAGGCGCCGGACTCAACCGCCACCACCACCTCCACGGAGCGCCGGACGTAACCATGCCCTTCGCGGACCTCGTCGGCCACCAACGCGCCACGGCCCTCTTGCAAGCGGCCATCGCGCACAACCGCGTGGCGCACGCCTACCTGTTTCACGGCCCGGACCAGATCGGGAAGCGTCGGTTGGCGATCCGCTTCATCCAAGCCATGTGCTGCACCCGCACCGCGCCGTCGGGACCGCCCGATGCCTGCAGCGACTGCCGCTCGTGCCAACAGATCGCCTCCGGCAGTCACCCCGACCTCTGCCTCGTCTCGCCGGATCGAAGCGGCGCGACACCGCGTATCCGCGTCGAAGACATTCGCGAACTCGAAAGCCGGTTGATCTATCGGCCGCTGATCGCCGAACGAAAATTCTGCCTGATCGACGACGCCGACCGCCTCACGATCGAAGCCGCGAACGCGCTGCTCAAAACGCTGGAAGAACCGCCCGGCTTCGCGCTGCTGATTTTGGTGACGAGCCGACCCTTTGCGTTACCCGCGACCATTCGCTCGCGCTGCCAAGCCCTGCGCCTCATCGCGCCGACCTACGCGGAAACCCGCCAGGCGTTGATCGCTCAACGCGGACTCTCCGCACACGACGCGCAATTGGCGACCGCCGTCACGGAAGGTCGCCTCGGCGAAGCGATGACGCTCGACCTCGATGCGCGCCGCACCCAACACGATCACCTAGCGACGCTCACCGCGCCCGCGTCGCTCCGCAGCATTTCCACGTTGCTCACGACGGCCGACACACTCGCCAAAGGCGACGACGCGGCGACCGACGTGCTCGACCGTCTCGCCGTGTGGGTGCACGACATCGTCCTGACGCAACTCGGCGTCGGCCGCGATCACCTCGCGCACCCCGATCATGAGCGCGCCCTCCGCACGTTGGCGGACGCCGCCGACATGGATCGCTTGGTGGACGTCTTGGCCGAGATCGACACATTCCAACGCAACAGCGCCCGCAACCTGAATCCGCAGCTCATGCTCGAACAAGTTTTACTCACGTTGCGCGATGCGCTGCACCGCGCGCCCGCACGCCCGACCGCCGCGCGCTGAGACACCACCGCTCCGGTAGCATTCACCCCGCGCTCCTGGTATCTTCCGCAGACGCAGACCACCGAACTCAACCACACCGACATCATGACCGCCGACCGCTTCTACATCACGACCCCGATCTATTATGTGAACGACGTGCCGCACATCGGGCATGCGTACACGACCGTCGCCGCCGACGTGTTGGCGCGGTACCACCGCCTACTCGGCCGCGAGGTGTTTTTCCTGACCGGCGTCGACGAGCACGGGCAGAAGGTGCAGCAAGCGGCGGCCAAGGCCGGCGTCGAACCGCAGGCCTATTGCGACAACATCGTGCCGCGCTTCAAGACGCTCTGGGAACGCCTCCATATTTCGCACAATGCGTTCATCCGCACGACGGACCAACCGCACAAAACCATCGTTCAACGATTCCTTCAACAATTGTTCGACAACCAGTTGATCTACTCGGATCAATACACGGGTTGGTATTGCCTCTTCGACGAACGATTTTGGACGGAAAAAGATGTGGAAGGCGGCCTCTGTCCAGACTGCAAACGGCCGGTCGAACAGCTCAGCGAGCGGAACTATTTTTTTAAGATGGGCCAGTACCAAGACCGGCTCATCGCGCACATCGAAGCGAACCCGGATTTCGTCCGCCCCGAATCGCGGCGGAACGAAGTGCTCGGCTTCTTGAAGACGCAGAAACTCGGCGACCTGTCGATCTCGCGCCCCAAGTCGCGCCTCTCCTGGGGGATCGAACTCCCTTTCGACAAGGACTACGTCACCTACGTCTGGTTCGACGCGCTGACCAACTATATTTCCGGCCTGGACTACCTCGCGCCGACGCCGTCGATCGACCGGTTTTGGCCGGCGGATGTGCACCTCGTCGGCAAGGATATTTTGACGACGCATGCCGTCTATTGGTCGACCATTTTGATGGCGCTCGGGCGGCCGTTGCCGAAGACGATTTTTGCGCACGGTTGGTGGACGGTGGACGGCGAGAAGATGTCGAAGAGTCGCGGCAACGTCGTCGATCCCAACGCGATGGCCGACGAATACGGCGTCGAAACGTTCCGCTACTTTTTGCTGCGCGAAGTACCGTTCGGCCAAGACGGGGACTTCTCCCGCGAGACATTGGTCGGCCGGATCAACAGCGACCTCGCCAACGGATTGGGCAACCTCCTGAGTCGCACGCTGACGCTGATCGAACGCAGTTGCAGCGGCGCTATTCCCGAACCGGGCGCGACGACCGAATTAGACGTGGAGTTGCAACGCGCCGCCGTCGACCTCGTCACACGCCAACTCGGCGAGACGCTGCCGCGCTTGGAATTTAACCGCACGCTTGAGCAGAGCTGGCGCGTGGTGCAACTGGCCAATCAGTACGTCGACAAAACCGCGCCCTGGACCCTGGCGAAAAACCCGGCCGAAGCGCCGCGCCTCCGCACCGTGCTCTATCATATGGCCGAAACGCTACGGCTGCTGAGCCTCTGCCTCATGCCGTTTATGCCGCGCACCGCCGAAGAATTGGCCGGACAGCTTGGCCTGTCCATCACCGCCGATCAGCCGCTGCTCGCGACGCCGCCGCGCTGGGGTGCACTCGCACCCGGCACGTCGATCCGCAAAGGCCGCATCTTGTTCCCGCGTATCGAGGTCGCAAAACCGGCCGCGGCCGCAGCAGCACCGACTGCAAAATCCGTCAAAAAATCGACCACACAACCAGGAGCCACCACCGTGAGCGACAGTCAGACACCAGCCGCACCCCCGTCACCGTCCGCCGCATCAGGCGCGCCCGCAGCCCAGATAGCGGCCGCACCAGCCGCAGCGGCACCTGCGGCGCCCGCGCAGATCACGATCGACGAATTCATGAAGGTGCAGTTGAAGACGGCGAAAGTCCTGACGGCCGAGCGTGTACCGAAGTCCGACAAGCTCATCAAACTCCAAGTCAGTCTCGGCGCGGAACAGCGGCAGATCGTCGCGGGAATCGGGAAAAAATACGAGCCCGAGCAGCTCGTCGGCAAAACCATCGTGATCGTCGCCAATCTGAAACCGGCCAAGTTGATGGGGATCGAATCGCAAGGCATGGTGCTCGCGGCGGGCGACAGCGAGGTACGCGGCCTCATGACAGTGACCGAAGAAGTCGACCCAGGCACGAAGGTCAAATGATCCTCCGCGCCGGGTGTCCCTCCCCCTCGCGCCGTCCATCGTTGCTGTTCGCGCTGCTCGCCTGCCTGCTCGGCCTCGGCTGGTCGCTGCCGACGACCGTCTCCGCGCAAGCGCCGCCGAATCCCGACGATCCGCTTAACGAAGCGCTCGCCACCACCATCGTCGTGCGCGCCGTGGGACATGGCTCGCTCGTCCTCGGCCGCGAGGTCGGCGGCGCGCGTGTGACCATCGCGAACGCCACCACAGGCGAACTCCTTGCCAGCGGCATTCAGCAAGGCGAAGCCGGCGACCAGAACCACATCATGCGCACGCCGCACGTGATGCGCGAGCCGCTCTACAGCAGCACACCCACCGCCGCCTTCACGACCACGTTGTACCTCAGCGCACCGATGCAGGTGCTCCTCACCGTCGAAGGCCCGCTCGCCTACCCCTCCGCGATGCAGCGCGCCAGCACGACCGTCTGGCTGTCGCCCGGCCAACACATGACCGGCGACGGCATCGTGATTCCGCTCTACGGCTACATCGTCCAGATCGAATCGCCCGCAAAAGGCGCCACGCTTATCGCCCGTGACGACGTGAAGCTCCGCGCTTCCGTCCGCACGCTCTCCGGCGCGCCCATCAGACCGCACGGCGATTGGGACGCCCGCGGCATCGGCATTTTTGCGGAAGTGCTGATCGACGGCCGCGTCACCGACCGCCTGCAGATGTTTTACGCAGGCGAAGGCGGGAAATACGACGCGTCGTTTTTTGTGCCGAGACAAGAGCTCGCACCGAACGGGCTGGTGGTACGCGTGGTCGCCACGAACCCCACCGACGGCAACGCCGGGGTAGCGGAAGAGGCCTACACCGTCCTGACCGAACGGCGCCCTCCGAAGAAACCCTGATCGACCCTTCACACGACCGTCGCGCCCCACAAGGAACACCCAGCCGATGATCCGCCATATCCTGTTCGACCTCGACGGCACCTTGATCGATACCTGGCGCCTGTACATGGAGGCCTACCGGCAGACGTTCGAAGAGTGGTATGCGCGGCCGTTTCAACAAGCCGACACGCTGGCGTTGCTCGCGCTGCGCCCGCGCTCGGAAACCTGGCTGTTGCAAAAGGTGCTGGCCGAACAGCGCAGCACATCGTCGTTACCCGACGCCTTCGCGTTGTTCCTCGGGAACTATCGCCGCCTCCACAGCACCCACTTCGACGGCGTGTATCCCGGCGTGCCGGAGATGCTGCGCGAGCTGCAGCGACGCGCCTGCCGCCTCGGAATCGTGACGGGAAAAAGTCGCCCCGCCTGGCGCATCACCGAAACACACGCCGGACTCGTCCCCTTCGATGTCGTGATTACGGAGACGGACGTCGATCAACCGAAACCGGACCCGCAAGGTATTCAAGCCGCGATGGCCACGCTCGGCGCCACGGCGAACGACAGCGTCTACATCGGCGATTCCGTGCTGGATGCCGAAGCGGCGGCCGCCGCCGGCATTCCCTGTTGGGCCGCCACCTGGGCGAAATCCGCCGACGAACGCGACGCCTTCATCGCCGACTCACGCGCCCGCGGCGCCACCGCCATTCTCACAAGCCCCACCGACATCCCCCGCCTCATCGCTTCACCACCGGCATAACCGACACCTCTTGAGGTGGCCGAACAAGAAAAGGCAACACGTAACGTCGAAAAACACGGCGTTTCATTCGAAGAGGCGGCCACGGCATTTGCAGATACGCTTGGCCTTGACGGCGACGACCCTACCCATTCAACACACGAACCACGCTTCCAACGCATCGGGCGCTCTGCGCTCGGACGAATTCTTTTTGTGGTGTATACGATACGGAGGGCACGACATGGCAAAGAAACGCACCGCATCATCAGTGCGCGGCAAGCGAGTCGCAAGGAACGCCGTGCATATAGCGGACGCACAGATTGATTTTTCGGACATTCCGGAAGCGACCGACGCACAACTGCGCCGCATGCGCCGAGTCGGCACGGCAACCAAGGGCGTCGCCAAGCAACTTATCGCCATTCGCCTGTCACCGACGTTGTTGGCAAGCTTGCGCAAACTGGCTGCAAAGCGGCGCAAACCCTATCAAACCTACATCCACGAATTGCTGGAAAAAGCCGTGCACCAAGCCGCCTAACCGTGCCCAAGCATCGCTCGCCGCCACCCTCTCGCACGTTCTTCTTCGCTACGCATTCACCACTAAACACTCAACATTCAACACTACGCTCCCCTTCTCCCATTCACCATTAAACACTCGACATTCATCACTACCATCCCCATTCAACACTCAACATTCACCATTCAACATTATTCCCCCGGCGCTTCGCGCCGCCGCCCGCCGCTTGCCTTCTCGGGAGGGATTGTTTAGGGTTCCGCCCTCTGTGGACCGAGGCGAGAGCCCATGCCGAGGAACGAGCAAGCCGTTCGCCAGTTGATCATCCTGAAGCAACTGGAAGCCTCGCGCCACGGCCTCACACTCGAACAACTCGCCGCCGCACTCGACCCAGGCGCCGCCCGCCACATCCGCACACTCCGCCGCGATCTCGAAGCCATCGAAACCGCCGGGTGGCCGCTGCTCACCGAACGTATCGACGGGCAGACACGTTGGAAACTGCTCGACGGCGCGCAGCACGCCCCCGCACTCCGCCTCTCCCCCACCGAGTTGATGGCGCTGACGCTCAGCCGACGTCTGGTCGCGCCGTTGGAAGGCACCGCGCTGCACGCCTCACTCCAGTCCGCGCTGGGTAAAGCCTCCGCCGCGCTCCCGCCGGACGGCCTCGCGCTTGTACATCAGCTGGAAGACAGCTTCTCCGTCGGCCTCGGACCGCACAAACGTTACAAGCTGCATCGCGAAGTGGTCGAACGTGTCACGACCGCCATCGCCGAGAAGACGCGTATTCAAATGCGCTACGCGTCCGTCTCGCGCGGAAAAGTCACGCGACGCGAAGTCGATCCCTACCGCCTCTGGTACGCCTCGGGCGGCCTCTACCTCATCGGATATTGCCACCTACGGAAAGAACCGCGCGTCTTCGCCGTCGAACGCATCACGTCCGTGACGCCCACCGATCATCCCTACCAAATTCCGCTACATTTCGATTTCGAAGCCTTCGTGGAAGATTCCCTCACCGTGATGCGCGGCCAACGGATCGACGTGGAGTTGGAATTCGACCGCGCCACCGCCGCCTGGGTGAAAGACCGCGTCTGGCATCCCAGCCAACACCTGACGCGCCGTCGCACGGGAGGACTCCGCATGACGCTGACCATCGCCGACACACGCGAACTCGTCGGCTGGATCCTCAGCTTCGGCAGCGGCGTCACCGTGATTGAACCCGCCTCGCTCCGACACGCCGTCATCAAAGAAGCCACGCTGATCGCGCAACGGACCTGACCGGAGCGACAAACACATCGCTCGCGTGACCTCGGGTGTCACAGTCTTGTGTGAGACTACGGTTTATTCACCACTCACACGAGGAGGTCCGTGATGGAATATCAATCGAACGGTCCAGGATCCAGCGCAACACACGGCGACATGCCGACCGCGTACGTGACACTGATTCTCGATGAAACGGGATCAATGCAATCGTGCAAAGGAGCGGCGATCGCCGGTGTAAACGAATATCTCGCAACCCTTCGCCGCTCGCCGATTCCCGTGCAGTTTACGCTCACCCTGTTCAATTCCGGCAAACTCGAGGTGCGACATCGCGCAACGCCGGCCACGGACGTGTCGGACCTGACGGAGGCGACCTACCAACCTGCCGATACGACTCCGCTATACGATGCCATCGGTCGAACACTGACCGAAGCCGGAAGAGACGTTCGGCCTGACGCGAAAAAGCTCTGTGTCATTCTGACCGACGGCCTGGAGAACGCCTCGCGGGAATATACCCGTGACGGCATCGTGCGCATGATCAAGGAATGGGAGGGCCGCGGCTGGACCTTCGTATACCTCGGCGCCGATCACGATGCCTGGGCCGCCGGAGGAGATTTGGGGATCGCCGGAGACAACACCGTGCAGTTTTGCAGACGAGAGACCGGTCGGATGTTCGACCGACTCGGCGACGCAACGACTTCGTATTTACGCGAGCCGAACCGGCAGGACACCGGGTTTTGGAAGGCGACCTCGAACGACGTCAGCCCTGACAGCGCGGGCATGCCGGAAGTGACCCCGGGTGTCCCAGGCATCGGCGATACTGCTCTCTATCGGAGCATCGCCCCGGCACCGCACACAGAAGGGAATCAACCATGACAAGGTATGCCGCACCAACCAGAGTGCATTGGGATTGTTCGCGTATCCGCATCGCATTCCAGCGAACGCAGCCCCTCCTAGGAACGCTCTCTGTCGGCCTCGCCCTTTCGCTCGTGCTCGCGCTCACGGCCCAGGCAGCCGACCTCGGTACACTCAGTGCTAATCCCTACGCACCGAATTCCAGCGCCAACCCATTCGGCGCAGGCAACCCGTTCGCCCCCGACAGCATCACCAATCCATTCAGTCGCTACGGCAACCCATTCAGCAATCAGTCCGCCACGAATCCTTTCGCGACCGACGCCCCCAGGCTCTACGACCAACAGGGGAACTATCGTGGCAAACTGAGCGCGAATCCCTACGATCCCGAGTCGACGAGCAATCCATACGGGCGCTATGGCTCGCCGTTTTCACCCGAGTCGCTGAACAATCCGTACGGCGCCGGGAATCCCTATCGCCCCGACTCCCCGACGAATCCCTATGGCAGCGGCTGGCGAATCGAAGGGCGATGATGAGAGACGAGCGTTTCCTCATCCATTGTCGCAGTAGATAAAAGACGGTATCCTGCTACCGCTCAAATCCAGGCTGCGATCTCGGAGCATCCGACCAAAGGCGACAATGGCGAAAACACCACGGGCAGGGACAAAAACAGAATCGACTGCGCATGTCGGATTCGAAGCAACGCTATGGGAAGCGGCCGATGCACTCCGCAACAACATGGATGCTGCCGAGTATAAGCATGTCGTTCTAGGGTTGATCTTCCTCAAGTACATCTCAGATGCGTTCGAAGCAACGCACGCCGAACTTGAAGCACAGCGGAAACAGGGCGCTGATCCAGAAGACCCAGACGAATACAAGGCCGCAAGAATCTTCTGGGTCCCCAAGGAGGCGCGGTGGTCTCACCTCAAGGCAAACGCTCCACAACCGACGATCGGGACGATCGTCGATGATGCAATGACGGCCATCGAGCGGGACAATCCGTCGCTCAAGGGAGTGTTGCCGAAAGATTACGCTCGTCCAGGTCTCGACAAGCAGCGCCTTGGCCAGTTGATCAATCTCGTGAGCGACATCGCATTGGGCGCTCCAGCCGACCGTGCAAAGGACACACTTGGCCGCGTCTATGAGTACTTTCTCTCGCAGTTCGCCAGCGCCGAGGGGAAAAAGGGCGGGCAGTTCTATACGCCGTCCCGAGTGGTCCGCGTCCTCGTCGAGATGCTGGCACCGTACAAGGGCCGTGTGTACGACCCCTGCTGCGGTTCGGGCGGCATGTTCGTGAGCAGCGAGAAATTCATTGAAGCACACAGCGGCAGGCTGGGCGACATCTCCATCTACGGACAAGAGTCCAATTACACGACGTGGCGACTGGCCAAAATGAATCTCGCCATCCGTGGTATCGACGCGCAAATCGCCCACGGCGACACGTTCCACAACGACAAACATCCGGACCTCAAGGCTGATTACATCCTCGCGAATCCGCCGTTCAATGACAGCGACTGGCGCGGCGAACTCCTCAAGGACGACAAGCGCTGGGTCTACGGCACGCCACCCCCCGGGAACGCCAACTTTGCTTGGGTGCAGCATTTCATCCACCACCTGGCGCCGACCGGGATTGCCGGATTCGTGTTGGCGAATGGATCCATGTCATCCAACCAATCCAAGGAGGGTGAGATTCGCAAGAACATCATTGAAGCGGATCTGGTCGATTGCATGGTGGCGCTACCGGGGCAGCTCTTTTATTCGACTCAAATTCCAGTCTGCCTCTGGTTTCTTGCTCGAAATAAAAAGAACGGTCGGTTCAGGGATCGTCGTGGGGAGACCCTGTTCATTGATGCCCGCAAGATGGGCACCTTGGTGGATCGCGTCCATCGCGAGCTGACAGACGAAGATGTCGCCAAAATTGCCGACACCTACCATGCTTGGCGTGGGGACCTGCCTGCGCCGGAGCTTCGGCAGGCAGGTAAAGCTGCCGGTGAATACGCCGATGTGCCCGGCTTTTGCAAAGCGGCAAAACTCGACGAGATCCGCAAGCACGGCCACGTGCTCACCCCCGGGCGATATGTTGGGGCCGAAGCTGTCGAGGACGATGGCGAGCCGTTCGCTGAAAAGATGAAGCGGCTTACCACGACCTTGCGCGAGCAGCAGCAGGAATCCGCGAGGCTCGATGCCGCCATCAGTCAGAACCTAAAGGGACTTGGGTATGCCTAAGGTAAAAGCGTCTCGAGTTGTGCTGTCAAACAATGAAATTCGCCGCACGATGCTCCAGTATTTCTATGAACGCAACAAAAACGCCACCAGTGCCCGAGGGAAAAAAGGATCAGCAGTCAAAATTAGCGATGTCAAAAGGGAATTAAAGGCGAGCCATGGCCTAAAACAACAAGAAGTCCAAAGCAATCTCACTTACCTGATAAGCCAAGGCTGGGTCGGAGAAGACACTGTTGAAAAAACATTTACTGCACCTGGCGGAACGGTCATTCCATCATCTACGACATTCTATGTGGTAACCGCCGCTGGCATAGACAAAATTGAAGGGCCAGGAGAGTTTACGATGCCAAAATTCCATGGGATTAAGATCGAAGCTACCGGCCAGAATATTATTACCCTGGGCGACGGCAATCAGATCAACGCCAAGTTCACTGAACTCGGACAGACCTTGTTCGAACTTCGAAAAGTAATCGCCGCCTCCAACGCCCCTGATTCCGACAAAATGACTTTAGTTGCAGACATCGAAACGATTCAGACACAACTTGCTAAGCCCGAACCCAATCAAGGTATCGTTCGGGCCGCATGGGAAACGGTAAAAGGCGCAGCCACGATAGACGGCTGTGCATCGCTCGTCCAGAAGGCCTTCGGACTAATTGGAGGGTTCCTGTGATGGTATGGCACCCGCCGACACTGAACAAATGGCTGAAGGATGACGTCATCGAGTTCTGCCAGTTCATGACGGGCACGACGTGGGCATAGCCCAGACCATCGACATCACACTGAAACAGCGCGACATTCTGTCGGCGCTGTTGCAGCAGTTTATTCCCGGCGTCGGCGTGTGGGCCTATGGCTCCCGCGTGAAATGGACCGCCCGTCCCAACTCCGACCTCGATCTCGTCGCCTTCACCGTTCCCGCACAACGTGCCCAAGTAGCCGACCTCAAAGACGCCCTCGCCGAAAGTAATCTGCCTTTTCCGGTGGACCTCCATGTCTGGGACGACGTGCCGGAACGATTCCGCGAGATCATCCGCAAAGAATATGTGGTCCTACAAGAAGCCAAGCAGCCGGAAAGCAAAACGAATATGCCGGGTGAGTGGTCTGAGGTGAGGACGTTCGCCACTCTCATCGAAGAGGGTGCACTGGAGATTGGAGATGGCTATCGAGCGAAGAACGAGGAGCTTGGTGGTGATGGACTGATCTTTCTCCGGGCCGGGCACGTGACCGATTCACACATTGACTTCACTGGCGTCGAACGCTTCCATGCTGTGCTGGAAGCACGAGTTCGCTCGAAGCTTTCAATGCCTGGAGATGCCGTCGTGACAACAAAAGGCAATAGCACCGGAAGAACGACGTTCGTGACCTCCTCGATGCCGCCGTTCGTCTACTCACCACACCTGAGCTACTGGCGCAGTAAAGATCGCAACCGTATCGAGGGTGGTTTTCTCCGCTACTGGAGCAAGGGTGCGGAGTTTTCCGAGCAACTCTCTGGGATGAAGGCCTCTACCGACATGGCACCGTACCTCAGCTTGATTGACCAGAAGCGGCTCCGAATATCGCTACCCCCAATCGAAGAACAACGCGCCATTGCCCGCATCCTCGGCACG
Organism: Nitrospiraceae bacterium; assembly: GCA_046351095.1. GTDB lineage: Bacteria > Nitrospirota > Nitrospiria > Nitrospirales > Nitrospiraceae > BQWY01. The sequence goes on along the minus strand of JAXLZC010000001.1, from coordinate 199,446 downwards.
TTGGACGACAAGATCGAGCTGAACCGGAGGATGAACGAAACATTGGAGGCGATGGCGCGGGCGCTCTTCAAGTCCTGGTTCGTGGACTTCGACCCTGTCCGCGCCAAGGCAGCAGGCCGCGACCCCGGCCTGCAGAAACCCCTAGCCGATCTTTTTCCGGATTCGGTTGAAGATACGGAGCTGGGGGAGATTCCGAGGGGGTGGAAGGTGGGTTGCGTTGATGACGAGTTTGATTTGATGATGGGTCAGTCTCCACCGGGTGAGACTTACAATGAGGCTGGTGAAGGGTTGCCATTTTACCAGGGTCGAACAGACTTCGGTTTCCGTTTCCCCACTCGAAGGGTGTATTGCACGGATCCGACTAGGCTCGCAAGGAAGGGAGATACGCTCATCAGTGTGCGAGCCCCGGTTGGCGATATCAACATGGCCGCCGAAGACTGCGCGATTGGACGCGGCGTAGCAGCAGCTCGCCATAAGACAGGGAGCCGTTCCTACTCCTACCAGTTCATGCGCACGCAAGAGCAGGTCTTTGCGCGTTTCGAAGCGGAGGGGACTGTCTTCGGCTCGATTGGCAAGAAAGAGTTCCACGCCATTTCGTATGTGGTGCCCCCGCGTGACCTCGTGATGGAGTTTGAACGACGAGTCACAGCGGTTGACAGTCGTATCGAAGCCAACGAACAAGAAAGCCGCACCCTCTCCGCTCTGCGCGACACGTTGTTGCCCAAGCTCATCTCCGGCGAGTTACGGGTAAAGGACGCGGAGAGGTTCGTGAAGGTGGCAACATGAAGCTGGTGACCATCAAAATTCACAACTTTCGTAGTCTCCTCGACCAGGAGATCATTCTCAAGAGCTACAGCCTACTTGTTGGCCCAAACAATGCCGGAAAGAGCAGTGTCATTGACGCCATCCGTGCCTTCTACGAGAAAGACGGTTTCAAGTTCAAGAAAGAGAATGACTTTCCGTTTATTGGGAACGCGGATCAGGAGTCATGGATCGAGCTGGCCTTCTCGCTGACGGATGGGGAGAACGAGTCCCTTGCCAATGACTACAAGGTGCCTGCGAAGCTGCTGCGCGTCCGCAAGTACTTTCAGACTGCAGGCAAGACACATGATGGCAAACCCGCAGTGGGTTCGATCTTCGGCTATAAGAGCGATGGCACTCTGTCGAACGAGCCATTTTATGGTGCTAAGAATGTCCAAAGCGGAAAGTTTGGCGACTTGGTGTACATTCCTGCGATCAGCAAAGTAGACGAGCACGCAAAGCTCAGTGGTCCTTCGGCTCTTCGCGATTTATTGACAGACATCATGACCGACGTTGTGGAGGCTGGGAAAGCATACGGCGACTTCTCTGTCAGCGTACAGAAGTTCTCGGACTCCATCCGCGACGAAAAGACAGGAGATGATCGTTCGCTCTCAGGATTCGAGGGTGAACTGAATGCACTACTAAAGCCATGGAATTCTGAGTTTAAGCTCAAGTTTCCACCGCCATCAGCGGCCGAAATTATCAAGTCTATGCTTAGCTGGGACCTATTGGATCAGTTCCACGGCAAGGTCCAAGGCATCGACTACTACGGGTCTGGATTTCAACGACATTTTATCTACTCGCTTATCCAGATCGGCTCAAAGTACGTAGGGAAGAAGGCTACCAAGAAGACCAAGGACTTCACTCCTGCCCTAAACCTCGTTTTGTTTGAGGAGCCTGAGGCCTTCCTGCACCCACCTCAACAAGAAGTTCTGGCTCGGAGCCTCATGACTGTGGCCTCATCAGAACATTGGCAGGTAGTCTGTGCGACACATTCTTCGCACTTTGTCAGTAAGAACGCTGCAGACATTCCCGCTCTGGTTCGTCTTCGCCGAAGCGCAGGCACATGCGAGGCGTTCCAGATTGACGAAGCTAAATGGGGTGAGGTGGTGGATGCCAATCAAGCAATCACAGTGATTGCAAAGAAATACCCGAAGATGGCGCGCAGGCTTCACGAAGATGACGCCAAGCCAGAAATGGAAGCAGTGAAGCACTTCCTTTGGTTAAATCCTGATCGGTCCAGCGTGTTTTTCGCAAATCACGTTTTGCTTGTGGAAGGTGCGACCGAGGTTGCGCTTGTGAATCGGCTTGTTGGTGACGGAAAGATTGCGAATGCAGACTGCGGTCTTTACGTTCTCGACTGTATTGGGAAATACAATATTCACCGCTTTATGAATCTTCTCAGCCGACTTGGAGTTCCGCACGCAGTGATTCACGACGACGATAACAGCAAAGACGAACACGCTGAGATTAACAAGCTGATTGAGGAGTCGAAGCACGCGACGCTGACACTGTGTGTTAGGCAGATAGTGGGCGATTTGGAAACAATGCTTGGAGTACTTCCGGCTGGATCGGACCACCGCAAACCCCAACACATCTTGTATCAGTATGATTCCGGCAAGATCGATGCTGCGAAGGTTCAGGATTTCTGCTCGCTTATTGAGGCGTGCTTGCCTATGAAGCCCACGTAGAGACCTATTGTTGTGTCATCTGCGGTAGATGCATGAGTGACTTCACTGAATCAGTCGTCGAAGATGCCGCCCTTGGCTGGCTCGAAGCACTGGGCTACCAAGTACTGCATGGCCCGGACATTGCCGTTGGCGAGCTGGCCGCTGAGCGGAACGATCCCACCTATCGCGATACGATTCTAGAGCGGCGTCTGCGGGAAGCGCTCGTGCGGCTGAATCCAGACCTTCCGCCTGATGCGATTGAAGATGCTTTCCGCAAGCTCACGCGGACTGATGCGGCGACGTTGATTGAACGGAACCGCGCCGTCCATCGGATGCTTGTCGATGGCGTGAACGTTGAGTATCGCCGAAAAGATGGCTCCATTGCTGGGGCACAGGCCCGAGTGCTGGATTATGAAACTCTGGACAAGAACGACTGGTTGGCCGTGAATCAGTTCACCGTCTCCGAAGGCCGGCATACTCGTCGGCCTGATGTGGTGCTGTTCGTGAATGGCCTGCCGCTCGCCGTGATTGAGCTGAAAAACCCGGCGGACGAAGATGCGACGATTTGGAGTGCCTACCAGCAACTCCAAACCTACCAGGCACAGATTCCCTCCTTCTTCTCTACCAATGCGGCGCTGATTGTTTCTGACGGTGTTCAGGCTCGTATTGGGACGCTTGGGGCTGGGAAGGAATGGTTCAAGCCCTGGCGCACGATCGGCGGGCGCGAGGACGCGCCATCGAAGCTCACAGAGCTGCAAGTCATCCTGGAAGGCGTGTTTGAGAAACAACGGTTTCTTAATCTCGTTCGGCATTTTATTGCCTTCGAAGATGAAGGGCATGGGAAGCTCATCAAGAAAATGGCAGGCTACCATCAGTTCCATGCGGTGAATGTGGCGCTTGAGGAAACCTTGAGGGCTGCCCGACAGGCGGCGGAGCATCAGGCCGCTGAGCCGTTGGGACACTATACGTCTGGGCATCAGCCAGGCGGTGAACCAGGCGACCGTCGCGTGGGCGTGGTGTGGCATACGCAGGGATCGGGGAAGAGTCTCACCATGGCCTTCTATGCAGGTCGAGTGATTCTACATCCCACGATGGCCAACCCAACCATCGTGGTGCTCACTGACCGCAACGACCTGGACGATCAACTCTTCGGGACTTTCGCTCAGTGCCGTGACCTGCTCCGGCAGGACCCAGTTCAGGCGACCGACCGTGCTGATTTGCGGGCTAAGTTGAGCGTGGCATCCGGTGGCGTGGTCTTCACCACCATCCAAAAGTTTTTTCCTGAAGAAAGAGGCGATCGGCATCCCGTGCTGTCGGATCGCCGGAACATCGTGGTGATTGCGGATGAAGCGCATCGGAGCCAGTATGATTTTATCGATGGCTTTGCCCGGCATATGCGCGATGCGTTGCCCAATGCCTCGTTCATCGGATTTACCGGCACACCAATCGAAAAGACCGATGCCAATACCAGAGCAGTCTTTGGCGACTACATCAGCATCTACGATATCCAGCGAGCCGTGATTGATAAAGCCACGGTTCCCATCTACTACGAAAGCCGGCTGGCCAAGCTCGCACTGAACGCGTCCGAACGGCCGAAGATCGACCCCAAGTTTGAGGAGGCGACGGAAGGGGAAGAAGTCGAGCGAAAAGAGAAGCTGAAAACCAAGTGGGCGCAGCTGGAAGCCGTGGTGGGGTCGGAGAATCGGGTCAAATTGATCGCCCGAGACCTCGTTGATCACTTGGAGGATCGCTTGGCCGCCATGCAGGGGAAGGCCATGGTGGTCTGTATGAGCCGGCGGATCTGTGTGGAACTCTATCGAGAGATTGCCGCTCTGCGCCCCCAGTGGCATGCCGAGGCCGATGACCAGGGGGTGATGAAGGTGATCATGACCGGCTCAGCATCAGACCCGATTGAGTGGCAAGGGCATATCCGGAATAAGAAACGTCGCGAGGACATGGCGCTGCGATTTCGTGCTCCCCAAGATCCCTTTCGGCTCGTCATTGTTCGTGACATGTGGCTGACGGGGTTTGACGCGCCGAGTCTCCATACAATGTACGTCGATAAGCCGATGCGCGGGCATGGCTTGATGCAGACCATTGCGCGCGTGAACCGCGTGTTCAAAGACAAGCCGGGTGGACTCGTTGTGGACTACCTGGGCCTGGCCGACGAACTCAAGCAGGCGCTTGCGGTCTACACAGAAAGCGGCGGAACCGGGAAGACGGCGATTGACCAGGCGGAGGCCGTCGCGGTGATGCTGGAGAAGTACGAAGTCTGCCGAGGCCTTTTCGGTTCCTACACAACATCTACCGGCATGGTGCCGCGTTTTGATTGGTCCCCCTGGATGACCGGCAAGCCGCAAGAGAGGCTGTCTGTGTTGCCCGCTGCTCAGGAACATATTCTGAAACAGCACGATGGAAAGGCGCGCCTCCTCCGTGCCGTGAACGATCTCTCGCAAGCTTTTGCGCTGGCCGTGCCGCATGAGGAGACCTTTCGGATCCGGGACGATGTGGGATTCTTCCAGGCGGTCCGTGCGGTGTTGGCGAAAAACTCTCAGGGCGAGCAGAAGACTGACGAAGAGCTCGACCATGCGATTCGCCAGATCATTTCCAAGGCGGTGGTCTCCGAGGAAATCGTGGATATCTTTGCCGCCGCCGGGCTCAAGAAGCCGGACCTCTCGATCCTCTCGGATGAGTTTCTTGCTGAAGTCCGAGGGATGCCTCACAAGAACTTGGCGGTCGAATTGTTGAGGAAGCTGCTCAGCGGAGAAATCAAGGTGCGATCGCGCAAGAACGTGGTGCAGTCCAAGTCCTTTGCGAAGATGTTGGAACAGGCTGTGCGCAAGTATCAGAACCGTGCGATTGAGGCTGCTCAGGTTATCGAAGTAATGATCGGGCTCGCCAAGGATATGCGTCATGCCCATACTCGGGGAGAACAACTAGGGCTGACCGAGGAAGAGACGGCATTCTATGACGCGCTCGAAACCAACGACAGTGCAGTGAAGGTGCTTGGAGATGACACTTTAAGAACTATCGCGAGAGAAGTGGCGGATGCGGTGCGCAAAAACGTCACGATCGATTGGACCGTACGGGAAAATGTACGTGCCCAACTTCGCGTGATCGTGAAACGCATTCTACGCAAGCACGGCTATCCGCCGGACAAACAGGAGAAGGCCACGCAGACGGTGCTGGAACAAGCAGAAGTCCTATGCGACGATGCATTAGGCTAGCAGAACACCACGACCGCTTCTGGCACACGGGCAACTCGTTCGAAGACTTTGCTGATCGCCTCTGACTGGTATCATTGCTCGAAAATCATGAACGATCTCGAATCTGCTTCCAAGAACTCAGAAAAACGTCGGATCGGTTTATATGACGAGCCGCTCTGAAAACGCCTGCGGCGGAGGCGAACCCGCGAGTTCCCCACGCGTGTGGGGATGAACCGCCCTGGAGTTGTTGAAGTCTAGAAAGAGTATAGAGTTCCCCACACGTGTGGGGATGAACCGTGCGAAGAGCGCACAGATAAGCGACCCATGCTGAGTTCCCCACGCGTGTGGGGATGAACTGCAGTAGCGCACTCGCTTGGGTGCGAGGGGTCGTGGGTTCACGATTCCCCGTCAGCACCGCTGGCTCTCATTAGGTGGTTGGGGCCACGGCTGATTTCCTCCACAATCTCGCCCTGCGACTCCCCTCCACGTGCGTGGAAACGGCCCACCCCCACTCCAGTTTTCAGGACTGGCACGCGGCCCGCGCACCTTTCTGCAAATCGTTAGGGCGGATGGGGGTCTCGTGGCAGACTCCTACGCTATTCGGTATCGACACGGGTGTGCGGCGTCTCTCGCGAGACGCTGGGAATGCGGCATGTTGCCCGCATCGCGTGTCGGCCGTCATCCCCATCTAGCCAGGAGGTTTCCATGGTGAAGTCGATCGCGTCCGTCGTCGCCGCCGCTGTGCTCGCCACCTTCACGCAGGCCTTGGCCGAAGCGCCGGACATGCAGCCGCAGATGGCGCCGCCCGCCGTCGCCGCATCCGCTCCGGATAAGGGCGATGAGCACATGGGCCACGACAAGGACAAGGAACACGAGAAGGACGGCGACCACGAGGGCAAGGAGAAGAAGGGCAAGCACAAGCGCCACGGCAAGGACAAGGAAAAGCACAAGGTGAAGGATCGCAAGCACGGCAAGGATCGCGCGGATGAAGCGGCCGGCGAACACGGCAAGCATGGCCGTGACAACGCCCGCAGCCATCAGGAGAACTAGTCTCCAGTTCCTCGCTGCGTGATGCTGTCGGTGGGTCGTGTCCTCTGCGATGCGGCCCGGCGACACCTCCCCCTCCACATATCTCTTCCCGTCCACCACATCCGCTGAGAATCTAGAATTTGTCCGGCACGTTGCGCTATTTCGTGCGCACAGGCCTCCACACGAGCACAGTCACGACCAGGGACGACCTGAGTTTTCAGGTACTTATGAGCGCAGCGGTGAGGCCGTAACCTTGCATACGAACCCTATCCTTTCAGCGCTGTCGTGACGTCTTCGCGTAACCTGCAGCGGGAATGGCGCAGAGACAGAATGCGGTCGGCCAGCTGCGACACTGCACCAGGCAAAGGAGGTCGGTACCATGCATCTCCCGAGTACGCCGCGACGCCTACGCATCCGCTCATTGTCCCGAACGTGGCTGCACAGCAGAACGCCGACTGCGAGCCGTTCCTGCTCCACGCTGTGTGCCCTTGCCGTCCTCATGCTCTCGGGCTGTGCCCAGGAAAGCCAATCGTCCCCCCCGGCAACCGACAACACATCTCCCACTAAAACCGTCAGCACGCCTGCCCTGCCGACGGCGAAGCTGATCTTCAAATCGAACTTCGGCTCGGGTGTGTCGCTCGGTGTGCCGCGCGATTATTATCCCAACGGGGCCTGGCAAGATCTTCTCGGGACCGACAGCGAGACGGGGTACTCTTGGCCGATGACGGCCCTTGGTACGTATTTCTCCGGCGTGCAATTGATCACGGTGGATCCGATTACGCCGACCACCCTGAACAATTACATCTCCAACGAGATTCGGACCGTGCCGGGTCCCACCGGCAGTCCCGTCCGTGAGCTGTTTCAAAATGTGAAGATCAAAGCCCCGGCTGGAGACGGCGGGTCCCAGGCGCCGCTGATGTTGCAGCGCACATGGAATTCGGATGTGCCGGATTTGTACATCGCCTACTGGTTCAAGCATCAGGCGGATCTCCCCACCTCCCTTGTGCACACATCGGCGCCAGGCAGTTCCGGACATTGGCGCGTGCAGTTCGAATTCAAGACGGGCGGCGCGGTTCATCCACTGACAGGGCTTCGGTATGGCGGAGGCGACTATCGTATTATCACCAGCATCATGAAGCATACCGATGGACATCTCTATTGGGCATCTCGCGGCGATAACAACGCCAATCGCGTGGCGCTCGACAGCAGCGGCGCCGTCATCCCTTGCCCGGACACAACCTACTGCCCCAAGCTAACGTTCTGGAGCGAAGAGAACCATGTTGTGCCGGTCCCTGTGGATCGGTGGTTTCGGTACGAGACGTACTGGCACCGCTCGAACGGCGCGGACGGGCGCTACTGGGTGGCCGTCGATGGGCACGTGCTGGTCGACCACTACGGCCCCAATATGGGCGTGGACCATCTACCGATCACGCGCATCATGGTCAATAATGCGTATAGCGGTGGGAACCCGGAGGTGCAGAGTCAAACCACCGGCTTCGAAATCTGGGATGGCTTTCCCTGCGGAGAGGGCGTGCCCTGCTATCGTCCGTGACCGACGTGTGTGCATCGTAGCCCGCGCCTCGGTGACGTGCACCCGCAGCACGTCGGCGAGCGCAACACACGCGGCGACACAAGTACGAGGGCGTCGGTTCCTCTGTCACACAGCATCCGGTGGGTCGCGTCGTTCCGATACGGCCCACCGCCTCCACTCCTCGGCGTCCCCGTCGACCGCTCTCTAGACAGCTGATCGATCCGAGCGACTCGGCAGTCGGCGTCACGATCCTGTGCGGCCAGCGGCTGTTGCTTTCGGGCGGATGATCGCGTATGCGTGTGCGCATGAGCGCCGTGTCCTCGTCCGACGTCGCACCGTCCCGCATTCCCCTGTATACGCAAGTGCTCATCGCGGTCGTCCTGGGCGCGGGCATGGGTGTGCTGTTCGGGCAGGAGCCGTACCTGGGCGGCCTGCGGAACGAGCATCTCGGCAAGCTGGGCCTGCTCGTCGTCAAGCTACTGAAGACGCTCGCCATCCCGCTTATCTTCGTCGCCATTCTCGACGCCTTTATCCGCACGCACCTGCCGCTTCGCCAAGGCACAAAGTTACTGCTGATCTGTGCGGTGAACGTCACCGTGGCGATGACGATCGCGCTCGTGATCATGAACACCTGGCAGCCGGGCCTGGCCTGGAAGGGACATGTGGAGGATTTGCTGCATGTCGTGCCGAATGCGGCGCAATCGGCGGAGGACATTCTCGCGGCCTCGCACAAGGGCTCGCTGAGTCCGCTCGACGCGATCGCCGCAGCCGTACCGCGCAGCGTGACGGAACCGTTCGCGGAGAACAACGTCATCGCCGTCGTGCTGATGGCGCTGTTCATGGGCGCGGCCATCCGCCACGTGCGCGGGCATTGCGACGACGAAGGCTGTGCCGCTATCGAGACGATGGCGCGCGCGGTCGACGGGACCTATCGTGTGCTCGTGCAAATGCTGGAGTGGATCGTCCGCGTCGTGCCGTTCGCCGTCTTCGGTGTGTTGGCGCAGGTCGTCGGCAAGTCGGGCCTCGGCGTCTTTTCGATGCTGTGGATTTTTTTGGCTGCCACGCTCTTGGGTCTTGGTATCCATTCACTGCTCTACTATCCCCTCGTCGCCTGGCTTGTCGGCGGCAAGTCGCCGAAGGTCTACATGGGCCATGGCGCGGATGCAGTCCTGACCGCCGTCTCGTGCAACAGCAGTTTGGCGACGGTGCCGGTGACGCTGCGCTGCTTGGCCAAGATGCGGGTGTCGCCCGCGTCCTCGCGCCTGGCCGCCTGCGTCGGCACGAACCTCAACAACGACGGCATTACGCTCTACGAAGCGATGGCGGCGCTGTTTCTCGCGCAGGCGCTCGGCTACGACCTGCCGCTGGCGAAACAGATGGCGATCGTCGGGGCGTCGATCATGGCGGGTGCGGGCGTCGCGGGTATTCCTGAAGCGGGTCTTGTCGTGCTGCCGCTCGTTCTGTCGGCGGCGGGTCTGCCGGATCAGGTGATCGCCGCGGCGATCCCGCTGATCATGACCGTCGATTGGATCGTGGCGCGCGTGCGCTCCGGCGTGAACGTCATGAGCGACATGCTCGTCGCCATCCTGCTCGACCGCAGCCACCGCTGAACGTCCTCGATTCCTACAGTCATCTTGTCCAGCTTGGCGTCGCTACCGCTTCTTGCGCTTGTGTTGCCCTGCCTCGCCATGCATGCGACACTGCCGGTATGGCGCACGCGCATCACGACTCGCACGACCATTCGCATTCGCACCCGCCTGGCCACGGGCATGCGCACGCGCCGACACACCCGGACCTGCAGCATCGCTTAAAAGCCGCGTTGGTCATGAACGGCCTCGTCATCCTGGCCGAATTTCTCGGCGGTTGGTGGGCCAACAGTATCGGCGTCATCAGCGACGCCGGTCACAACCTCATCGACCAAGGCGCGCTGTTCCTCGCACTCTACGCACACATGCTCGCGATGCGCCCGGCGACGGACGCCCGTACGTTCGGCTACCACCGTGCGGGTATCGTCTCCGCCTTGATCAGCTCCGTCGTCCTCTTGGTGTCCGCCGCGGTCATGGTGCTCTGGGCCATCCGACGTATCCTCGATCCCGCTCCAGTGCTCGGCGGATGGATGATGGCGATCGCGGCGCTGGCCTTCGTTGCAAACCTCTCCGTCGCACTGCTGCTGCAACGCGGCGCCGAACACGACCTCAATATCCGCAGCGCCTTCTGGCACATGCTCGCCGATGCGTGGGTATCGCTAGGCGTCGTGTTAAGCGGCCTCACGATCTACTACACCGGCTGGACGGTGCTCGATCCTGTGATGAGCCTGCTCGTCGTCGGCGTGATCGTCTACGGCGCTTGGCCGATTCTGCGCGAGTCCATCGATGTGTTGCTGGAGTCGACGCCGCCGCACATCACCCCATCGGCCGTCATCGCCTCGATCGAACGGATCGACGGCGTCACACGCGTGCACGATCTCCACATCTGGGCCGTGGAGCCGCGCCTCGTCATCCTGACCTGCCACGTGCTGGTGGACAACGACGCGTGCTTGACCAATCACCTGCTGCACACGATCCGCACCTGCATCACCGCCCAATTCGGCATCCACCACTTGACCGTGCAGCTCGAAACGCACTGCACCGACCCCGACGACCCCGACTGCAACCTCAGCCGCCTCGCCGGCACCGCACGCCCCCACGCGACACACGTACACACGCACCGGTAGCGCGGTCGTCCGCGGAGCTGAGCTCCCGAGCACAACGGCGAGCCAAAGCCCTCGCCGCACATTGACCCTCTGCACAATCCCTGCTATTTGCTAGCCGCCGATTGAGGAAAGGCTGTCTCATGTCCAATCTAACTTCACCCGTTCCGTTCATCTTGTTGTGCGGCTCGCTCGGCGCAGGCAAAACGACGTTTCTCATGCGACTGCTGGAACATTATCGCGCGAAGGGTATCCGGACCGGCGTGGTGATGAACGAATCCGGCGAAGTCAGCATCGACGGTCCACTCGCCGGAAGCCTTGCGCAACAAGTCATGAACCTCGCCGGCGGCTGCGTTTGCTGCGACACGAAAGACGAACTCGCCTGGAGCATCGGGCAACTCATCACGGAGTTCGAGTCGGAGGTGATCTTGCTCGAATGTTCGGGAATCGCCAATCCCGCCGAGGTCGTCGATGCGGTTACGGACGCGTTTGTGTCGCGACTCACGCGGTTGGACCGCGTGATTGCGATCATCAATCCCGCCACGGATCCGGCCACGGCTTACGCTGACCCGGTCGTCAGCCATTCGATCCGATACGCCGACGATATCGTGCTGAACAAGCGCGACCTCGCCATTGGTCCGCTCTGGGACGGCTCTCTCGCGGAAATCCGTCGGATCAATCCCCATGCGCGTGCGTGGGAGGCCTCGCACGCGCGGATCGACCTCGCAGCCATGCTGGCCGCCTCAAACCACGCGCCGCAACCACGAAGCGAGGTGAACGTCACGTTGGGCCACGCTCCGCCACACGGACGCGGGGCGCGTGCCGCCTACCACCCGATGGTGAAAACCGTACGCCTGTCGGCGCCGCTGGTGCGAGCACGATTCGAATCCTGGCGACAACATTTGCCGAACGGCGTAGAGCGCGCGAAGGGATTCTTTCGTTTTGTGGATGAGCCGACGCTACAAGAGTTTCAGTACGCGTCGTTGGGTGTGAACCAACTAGAACCGCTGCATCTGCTGGATGAACCGCCGCATGCCATCGTTTTGATCGGCCGCGACTACGACCAAACGACCTGCGAAACGAATCTCCTGGCTTGCCTCGCCGAAAACTAATCCCCGGTTAGCGATCTACACCGAATCGACAGCGCAACTCAGTCCTTCGGAGCCATCGCCGCCATGTCGCCCGACTGCGATGAAGCATCGCCGGGGACCGTCGGACGGAAACGGTGCCAGCGTAACAACAAAAATGCCGCGCCCGCGCCCATTACCATACCGATCAACCAACCGCCGAGAATATCCGTCACATAGTGCACGCCGATATACACACGCGCCAGCCCGATCATCGCGACGATCGGCCAGGTCACATACGCGCTCTTCGGATAGAGTACATGGAGAAACGAGGCGATGGCCGCCGAATTGGCCGCATGGTTGGACGGGAAACTGTGCAGGCCGCCACATTGCCCGAGCACCGTGGCGTCCGGCAAGGCGAGACAGGGGCGCGGCCGCTGGACAACATGTTTCACCTGCGCGCCGATGGCGTCCGCGATCGACACCGCGGATGCGACTGTCGGAATGGCGAACAACGCTTCCCACCGATTCCACCAGAACCACCCTGCCGCAAGCACAATCACGCCGACGAGACCAGGGCTCGGATGCGAAAACAATCGCATCAACGCGTCGAGCCAGGTGACATGCCCGGCGAGTCCGTTGATCGCGTGAAACAGTGCGGCATCCATGGTGCGTGTCGTGTGTGCGCGGAGGTGTGTACGGAGCGTAACGCGGAGGACGACACAATCGGCGCGGCGCCGATCCTACCACGTTCCCACTGTCAGTGGTTAGACGGTCGTCGCTTGTAGCGACGTTGCCTGTTGTTTTCCGAGGCGGAACCAGAGGGCGTAGAGAGCGGGAACGAACAACAACGAAATGACGGTGCCGACGCTGACGCCGCCGATCAGCACGTAGGCCAGCGGCCCCCAGAAACTATCCATCGTCAGCGGCACGAAGGCGAGCACCGCCGCAAGCGCCGTGAGCACTACCGGGCGCGCGCGTCGCACCGCCGCTTCCACCACGGCCTCGCGCGCCTCCATCCCCTCGCGCATATTGTCCTGCACTTGCTGCGTCAGGATCATGGTATTGCGCATCAAAATGCCGGCAAGACCGATCAACCCCAACAAGGCCACGAAACCGAACGGCTGCCTGAACAGCACCAACGCCACCACCGCGCCGATCAAACCGAGCGGCGCCGTCGCCAGCACCATAAACGTGCCGGAAAACGATCGCATCTGGAGCATGATGAAGATCAACATCAGCGCGATCATCAGCGGCTGCAATTTTTGAATCGACGCGTCCGCCTTGCCGGATTCTTCGACGGATCCGGAGAGGTCGATGCGATAGCCGTCCGGCAGCCGCTTCCGCATGTCCGCCAACTGCGCCCAAATCTCCATCGTGACGTCCGGCGGCTGCGCATCGTGCACCTCCGCATGGACCGACAACGAGCGCTCGCGATTGATCCGCTTGACGACCGGCTCTTCGTACCGCACCTGCAATTTGCCGAGTTGCGCCAACGGAATCTTGCGCCCATCCGGCGATTCCATCTCAGGGAACGGCGCCATGTTTCGGAGCCCGCGCGCCCGCACCTGCACCGTCCGGATATCCTGCCGCACTTCGGTTACTGCTACACCGTCCAACTGAAACTGCAGCCGCTGCGCGACATCGTGCGGCGTCAGTCCCATCAGGCGCAATCGTTCCGGGTCCATCTCCAAGTGAATGACCGGCGTCCGCTCGTCCCAGTCCAGGTGCGCCTGCATGGTCTTCGGATGCTGCGCCACGATCTCGCGCACCTCACCGGCGATTTGGCGTAAGACATGCGGATCCTTCCCGAGCACGCGAAAACTCACGGGCCATTCCACCGGCGGACCGTACAACAGGCGCGTCACACGTATCCGCGCTTCGGGAAATTCCCCTGCGTCGATATGCCGATGCAGTTCCGCCATGATGCGATCGCGTTCGTCCGCGTCGCCCCCGATGGCGATAATTTTGGCGAAGGCGGGATCCGGCTGCTCGGGCGCCGACCCGAGAAAAAAGCGCGGCGGCCCACCGCCGATATAGGCCGACAAGGTTTTCACTTCCGGCAGCGCCGCCAAAATCGTTTCCAACTTTTTCGACGTCTCGTCCGTCGTCGCGATGGCGCTCCCTTGCGGCATCAGCACATCGACCAAGACCTCCGGCCGATCGGAGCTGGGGAAAAACTGTTTCTCGACTGCGGTCACCATCCCGATGATCGCCAACACCAACAGGCCGACGGTTCCGGCCACGACCAGCACGCGACGACGCACACAGGCGGCGACCAATTTCCTAAGGCGTTGATACATAGGCGTGTCATAGATCGAATGGCCGGCATGACTCTCACGACTCGCCTCGCCGGCCTGCTCGTGCGCAACAACCGCCGGCAACAGACGGACACCGAGATACGGCGTAAACGTCACCGCCACCACCCACGACACAAGCAGTGCATAGGCCAAGACCCAAAAGATATTGCCCGCATATTCGCCGACCGACGACTGGGCGAACCCGATCGGCACAAATCCCGCCACCGTCACCAACGTGCCGGACAACATCGGCGCCGCCGTCACATTCCACGCATGCCCCGCGGCGCGCACACGATCCCATCCGCTTTCCATCTTCACCAACATCATCTCGATGGCGATGATCGCGTCGTCGACGAGCAGCCCGAGCGAGATGATCAAGGCGCCGAGTGTAATGCGGTCCAAATTCATTCCCGTGAGCTTCATCAAGAGAAACGTGAGGCCCAGCGTGAGCGGCACGGCAATACCGACGATCAGGCCCGCACGCAACCCGATGGCCAGAATACTCACACCCATCACGACCGCGACGGCCACAAGGAATTTCACCTGGAACAAATTCACCGCGGCGGAAATCGCATCGGTTTGGTTGGTCAGGGTCGAGAGCGAGATGCCCAACGGCAAGCGACGTTGTTCGTCCGCAATAAACGCGCCGAGCCGTTCACCGAACTCCAGACCGTTTTCACCCTTTTGCATGACGACGCCGAGCAGCAACGCATCCTGCCCACGCGCCCGCACGAGATACGTCGGCGGGTCGACGTAGCCGCGATGAATCGTCGCCACGTCGCTCAAACGCAGCAATCGATCGCCGATGCGAATCGGCACGGTGGCCAGTCGGTCGGGATCGGAGAGGTCGGCATCGACACGGACATAGACCCGCGGGCCCTTCATATCGAGGAAGCCCGACGGCACCAACCGATTGTTCGCGTCGATGGCGTCGAAGATCTTTCGAGCAGAGATCCCGAGGTTATTCAGTCGTCCGATATCGAATTCGGCATAGACCCGTTCCGTCCGTTCGCCGATCATCAGCGCCTTCTGCACGCCGGGCACGCGCTGCAGTCGATCTCGAATCGCCTCGGCCTCGCGCGTCACATCGCGCATCGGGAGCCCGGGCGCCGTCACCGCCAGCAACGAAAAATACACGTCGCCGAAATCGTCGTTCACGAGCGGACCGATCACGCCGGACGGTAGATTCGATGCCTCGTCCTGCACACGCTTGCGAACTTGATACAGCAGCTCGGGCACCTTCAGGCTGGGCGAAAAATCCTGAAACTGCACGATGAGGTCGGCGCGACCGGGATGGATGATGGTCTGGGTACGGTAGAAATACTCGACTTCCTGGATACGTTTTTCGAGGCGGTCGACGACTTGCCGTTCGAGCTCCTCAGGCGTGGCGCCGGGCCAGAGCGCCGATACGACCAGCACGCGCATGGTGAAGGCCGGATCTTCCGCGCGCCCCAGCGAGATGAAGGAGTAGGCCCCGGCCAGGATCGAGAGCAGGATAAAAAACAGCGTGACCGCCCGCTCGCGCACCGCCAGGGCGGAGAGGTTGGGAAAACTCATGGGGTCCGTTCTCGGACGGCCATACCGGGCGTCAACAGATGCGTTCCAAGCGCGATCACTTTCGTGCCCGGCGGGAGATCGGCGGAGACACGTGCATAGTCGATCTCAAGCCCAAGCATTTTGACCGGGACCGGCGTCGCCTTCCCGTCGGCAATAATCCACAATTGCGGTCCGCTCCCTCGCTCGTCCACCGCACCGAGCGGCACGAGGAGACCGCCGACCTCTTTGACATCGCCGGATAACGTCACATGCACTACGGTGCCAAGCGGTAATGTCGCCACTCGATCCACCACGCGATACCGCACACGCCAGGTGCGGCTCACGGGGTCGGCGGCCCCCGCCACTTCCCGCAACGCCAACGCGACGGTGGTATTGTCGGCCATCACCGCGCTGCCGGTCGGCGGCGCACGACGCCCGTCGGCTAAAAACACTTCCACCTCGCGCTCGCCATCCTGCGCCAAGACGGCGACCTGTTGCCCGACCGCGACGACTTGTCCCGGCTCGCCCGTCACTTCGGTCAGCACGCCTGCTTGTTTGGCATACAGTTGGGAATAGGTCCGTGCATTCCGTGCTTGCGCCAAATTCGCCCGCGCCGCATCGCGACGGCTGACCGCATCGCGCTCGGCCAACTCCGCCCGCTCCAACTCGTCTTGGCTGACGGCTTTCGACGCAATCAATTCTCGCCGACGCTCGACGCCTTTACGTTCGGTCAACAACGCCGCTTCCGCCCCGGCCAGTTGTGCGGCGGACCACCGTTCGGCCTCTTCAAGATCGCGCGGGTCGAGGCGAAACAACAACGTGCCGCTTTTCACCCGCTGCCCCGCATCGACGTCGCGGGACAAAATGCGTCCACTCACTTGAAAGGCGATAGGCGTTTCGTAGCGCGCGCGTACCGTGCCGGACACCCGGACTTCGGCGCGGGGCTCCGGCTCGATCTGCACGGTTTTGACGAAGGGCGGCTCGGAGTGCGCGGCAGAATCCGGCGCGCTGTTGGAGCAACCTGCGACCAGAATAGACAACAGGACGACTGCGAGGGATGGCAGATAGAGAGGCGACATGCGGTGCGTGAACGATGCGCCGCCGCCGACTCGACGCGGCGAGGGAGAGCGGTTCGTCTCGGCAGGTATCCGGTCCGCATCGGCCATGGATTCGTCCCTCGTGCCCAAGGTGTCTGGCGCCCGCGTCGCGCAGTTCGGAGTTGAAGCAGGCCACCGATTGTGAAAGAATGGCAAAACCGTACCAAATTGGTGCATACGTGTCAATTTGGCAGGAGGGTGCATGACGAAGGCGTTTTATCCCGGACACACCGCGGCCGGCGGCGACACGACGCGCATCATCATCGAGTCGTTCCATCTGCACGGCGCGTTGATGACGGCCGGTGACCGGCTCGGCAGTCCGCTCGGCCTCACCAGCGCGCGCTGGCAACTCCTGAGCGCCTTGGCCTGCCGCGAACGCCCCGAATCCGTCTCGCATATCGCGCGCAACGTCGGCCGCGTACGGCAATCCGTCCAACGTGTCGCCAACGAACTGCGCGCGGGAGGGTTCATCACCTTCGAACCGAACCCGCACCATCAACGGGCGCCGTTGCTGACGATCACGCCGAAAGGACGTAAGGCACTGAAGGCCATCACGGCGCTGCAAGTGCCCTGGGTCAACGACCTTGCGAAGGGCCTGTCTCCGACGAAGCTTTCCGCCACGTTGGACACGCTCCACGAATTGCGTCTTCGACTCGAAGAACAGCGGGCACCGAAGCGGGCGCGCTGAACGCCCACGCGCGGTCTCTCCCCCGCCAGACTCCCGACATCGCCCTCTCCTCACGCATGAAACACATCAGTCTCGACAGCCTCAAGCATCTACATCTTCGAGACGGCGGTCTCACGGATACCGACGTCTCGTCCCAGCGCGCGCGGTACGGTCGGAACGAAATCGTCGAAGCAACGGGCCATTCGTGGATCGCGATCGTCCTCGACACGATCAAAGACCCGATGATTTGGTTCCTCCTCGGCATCGGCCTCGCATTTCTGCTGATGGGAAACAGTGACGACGCGACGATCCTGTTTCTCGCCATGATTCCGCTCATGGGCATGGACACGTTCCTGCACTGGCGCACGCAAGCCTCGACGGAAGGATTGAAAGATCGCCTCACATCGACCGTAACCGCAATCCGAAACGACACCGACGCGTCCGTCGATTCGCGGGAGTTGGTTCCCGGCGATCTCATCCGCGCCGCACCTGGACTGTTTCTCCCCGCGGACGGTTTGTTTCAGACGGCGACCGACATTCAGGTCGACGAATCGGTCCTGACCGGCGAAGCGCTTCCAATTTCAAAACGCGCCTCGCCGCTGCATCCCTTTCAGGCGGCGGACACAGGCGAAACGACGATCGCGCCGAACACGTTCGGGTACGCCGGTACCGCGGTGCTCACCGGCCATGGCACCCTACGTGTGGTGGCCACCGGCGCAAGCACGGCCTACGGCGAGATCGTGCGCAGCGTATCGGACATTCCCCACGAACGCACGCCGCTCCAACACTCGATTGCCGTCCTGGTCAAATGGTTGATCGTGGCGGCGGTACTCCTCTGCCTGTTCCTGGCCGCAGTCCGCGTGACACAGGGACACGGCTGGCTCGACGCATTCGTAAGCGCCGCAACCTTAGCGATCGCCGCCATTCCCGAAGAATTTCCCGTCGTATTGACGTTTTTCCTCGGCGTGGGTGTGTACCGATTGGCGCAACGCCATGCGCTCGTTCGCCGCGCGGTCTCGGTCGAACATATCGGGCGGATCACCCGCATCTGCACCGACAAAACCGGCACCATCACGATCGGACGGCTGCAGCTCACCCACCTCGATCCGCCGGACGGACTCACGGACGCGGACCTTTTGCTCGCAGCCGCAGCGGCCTCGAACCCCGATGGGCTCGATCCCGTCGATCTAGCTATACGTAAAACATCTGATGAGCGGACCCTCGTCCCACCGGATCGCCTACGGACCTTTCCCTTTACCGAAGATCGCAAACGAGAGACGGCATTCGTACGCGAACACACCGGCGGCGTGTTCGCCTCCATGAAAGGTGCACCGGAAACGGTCCTCGCCGCCTCACAGCTGAGCGATGCCGCACGCCGACAGTGGAAAGAGCGGACGGCGAGGTGGGCCGGCGACGGCCACAAGGTCCTCGCGTGCGCGAGAAAGCGCCTAACAGAAGACGACATCCGACACGATGAGGAACCGATGTCGGGCTTCGAGTTCTGCGGCCTCCTCGCATTCGAAGACCCCCCGCGCCCGGAAGTGCCGGACGCCATCGCCTACTGCCGACGTAACGGCATCGGCGTGATAATGATCACCGGCGACCACGTGGCGACGGCCTTGGCCATCGCAAAAGACATCGGGCTCGGCGACGGCGCGCCTGTCGGCGTCTCGGCGGAAGACGATCCGGAGCGATTCGAGTCCGGTTGGCTTGCACACCATCCCGAATTCTTGCGCGAGTTACATGTCGTCGCGCGCTGCACGCCCATCCAAAAGCTGGAGATCGTGCGCGCTCTGAAAGCGGCGGGCGAATTGGTGGCAGTGACAGGCGACGGCGTCAACGACGTGCCTGCATTAAAAGCCGCCGACATCGGCATCGCCATGGGCGAGCGCGGCGTACGCAGCGCGAAAGAAGTGGCGTCCATCGTGCTGACGGACGACAATTTCCGCACCATCGTCGGCGCCATCAAGGAAGGGCGACAACTGTTTACGACCTTGCGACTGAGCTTTGCGTATCTCCTACTGCTGCATCTCCCCTTCGTACTGACCGCGGCCTTTATTCCGCTCCTCGACTATCCGCTGCTCTATCTGCCGATCCACATCGTCTGGCTGGAGTTGATCCTGCATCCGTCGGCGCTGTTTGCCTTTCAGCAAGAAGCCACGGCGGAGGAGACGCAGCGCGCAAGCCACCGCGTATTGTTCCCACACGCAGAGATCGTCCTGATCCTCGTAGTCGGATTGGCCGTGACCATAGGCGTGGGACTCGACTTTATTGCTGGACTCAACGAAAGCGCCGACATCGGCCACGCGCGCGCACGGGCACTGACGATGCTGACCTTGTGGAGCGCGGGACTCGTCGCCTACTACTCGCGACTCGCAACCTGGTCGGCCACCCTGATCGTCGCAGGAACAGTCCTGTCGTCCATCGGGGTCGTACAGATGGCACCGCTCGCCGCCATGCTGCGACTGACGCCGCTCCACATCGCAGATTGGTTGCTGTCGGTAGGGTCCGTCTGCGGATTCCTCTTGCTGCTACACGTCGGGGAATACATTCGCGCGCGCGACTCTCAGCACTCCCCGCTCAACACCCAGCACTGAGCACCTATCGCCGCCTACTGGGAACGGAAATGAATGCGCACGGTCAACTCGCCGTCCACCGGCTCGTCTCCCTTCATCTGCGGGGCGAACGTCCATCGATTGAGCGCTTGTAATCCTGCCTGGGTCAACTCGCGGTGTTTGGCCGGTTCCAAGACGACGACCGTTGCGCTCGCGTCCCTTTTCACGAGAAACCGCGCTTTCATCCAATCGTCCAGCACGGTCCCGTCTAATTGGGACGGAATTTTCGGCCACGGCGTCAATTTGGGCACCGGTCCCTGTTGCTGATCTTTGTTCAACGGGATGCCGTGAACATGCACCTCCGGCAATTCCAGTACGTCCGCATCCTCCGCATGGTCGGACTCGTGGGTCGCCTCACTCGCAGCCGCCGGCCGGATAAACGGCACGAGACAGACGATGACGCAGACGCCCGCAAGCCGCCTCAGATGTGTCGCCACCCGATCGTCCATGTTCATGTCACCTTCTCAGTATAAGCACGGCCTCGCAAACGAGGCGACCGGCGCCGCGCTGAGGGCATACGCCCCCAACGCGGCGCCGACTACCCGTTCAGCATCATACTAGAAGAACCACTGGCCCCGGAAGAAGAACGACCGAGGCATGCCCGCGTGGGACACACCGAGTCCGATACTGCCCTCTCCGGAGTTGATGTAGTACTTCTGATCCAACAGATTGATCACGTCGAACCCGAGCAAGAGTTTTTGTCCGTGCCAGGGCAACGGAATCGTATGCGTGATGGACAGGTTATAGATCGTGTATGACGGGACGTGGGTGGAGTTGGTCTTCGCGTCCTCGTCCGCCGCCGTACGCAGTCCCGAGCCGAACAACATCTGTCCCGACACGGTCGTCCGCTCCAAGAAGCGATAACTCACGAGCGCGGAGCTCGTGATCATTTGCGTGTGATCGCAAAAGACGCCGCCTTTCGAATTGATGTCGTCGATTTCTTTTTGCTCGAGCAAGAAGTGGCCGGAGTGGAGCCCATACCCTTTGCACTGGCCCCAGGCCACATTCCCGCGCGCCGTCAGGTTTTCCGTGACACGAAACCGTAACGCCGCATCCACGCCGCGTTGCCAGCCTCGCTCGAACGCAAAATAATTCAGCAGCGGAGTCGTGCCGAATTGCCCCGCGTCGGACATGTAGTGCGCCAGCTTGTAGTAGCCGGTCAACTGCAAGGTCGCCCAGCTCGTCAACGCATGGTAGCTGCCGACTTCGAAATAGTGGGCGCGCTCGGCGCGAACGTTGTTGTTCGTGAGATTCTCCGGCTGGGCGGTAGTCCCGATCGTGCCCAGCTTGGCGAACGAGATCGCTTCCAAGTTCGGCGGGGTAAACTGGCGTCCGTAGAACGCGTGAAACACGTTCGATTGATCGGCCTTGTAGGTTATGCCGACACGCGGACTGATTTGTCCTTCGCTCACGAGGTATTGCACCGCGTCGCCGCGCAGGCCGAGGTTAAACGTCCATCGGTCGTTCGGGCTCCACTGGTCTTGCACCCAGAATTCTTGACGCCAGCCGATCAGGCGATTATCCGAGCGAATATTTCGAAGGTCCCCGATCGGCTCTCCGGTTCCGCTGTCCCGATCGAACAGGAACAGGCCTGTCTTATTCACCGACTGGGTCCGATCCACCTGGAAGCCGAATTTGATCAAGTGCTGCATATTCGGCACGTAGGTGTGGTCGAAGCGCATCCCGACGGAGTAGGCCATGCGATCCTGGTTGGCCGCAGAGAACGGTTCCGCCGGATCAGGCGTGTACGCCAAGACGTTGAACGGATCGGTCCGAAACGTGGCCCGCGTATGGCGGACGTAGGTCGACAGGCTGAAGAAATTGCTCGCGTTCACGTCGTGCCGCCAGACGAGGTGCGCGTATTGGTTGTTTTCTTTCTGATTCTCGTCCACGAACTGCGAGGCGACAGGCACGAATCCGGGCCGGCTCCCCAAGAGACGCGGCATCACCAACCCGCTGGGGTCGACCTCCTGGCCCGGGCTCGTCGGAATCTGGTACTTCGCGACGGAATTGAGGAAGACCAGGCTCAGGTTGTTCTTATTGTCCATCTGATAGTCGCCGCGGAAAAATGTCTGGTTCCGCTCGCTCTGGCCGTGGAACACCGAATGCCCCAACGTCGGCGGTTCGATCCCGCGGTTTGTCGCGAAGTGGCTGTTGAAGAGGTAGTACCGGAACTTCTCCCCGATCGTGCCGCCGTATTCGAACGACGGGTTGATCGTGCGGTTGGAGCCCCCCATCATCTGCACGGATCCGAAGCTGGGTTTCGTTCCGCTCTTGGTCGTAATATCCAGCACAGCCGCCGTTTTGTTGCCGTACTGCGCCTCCATACCGCCCAGAATAATATCTGCACGTTCCCAGGCGCGCGGCGAAATCACATCCGAAAATGTCGAGGACACGGTGTCCGGAATCGGCACACCGTCGATACGGAACTGCAGATTCGCGTGATCCTGCCGGATATGCACTTGTTTGAGCGCCCCGTACGCGGCGCTCGGAATCGTCAACAACACGTCGTGCAACTCATTGTTGTTCCCGCGCGGCAACTCCTCGATGTCGCGCCGACTGACCGCGTAGGTTTCGCTGGACGCCTTATATTGAATGGGCGCCAGAGGCGAGACGATCTCCAACGCGATCTCCTTGGTATTGGCCAACGTCAGCGACATGGGTGCCGCCTCTGTCGCATCGGCCCCGATCTTCACCACCTTGTACTCGCTGCGATAGGTATCCAGCAGTGCGCTGACCGAATATGTGCCGTCGGCCGGAACGCTCACTGCAAATTCTCCCGCATCGTTCGTGACGCCGGACACGATCAGGGTGCCCTCCTGATCCCGCACATGCACCGTCGCCTGCGGGACCCGCCGTAAGTCTTGGTTCTGCACCGTCCCCACTACGCGACGGGCCGCAGGTGTCGAGACCGTGTCCGAATCCGTCCTTACCTGCGGGCGCATCTGCGTCGGGGGAAGCTCGTTCTCGCCTGCACGCGATTGGGCGAACACCGACGACACGCCGCACCCCACCATCGCGACACTCGCGACGGACACCATCATAAAACGCCAACCCTTCCTGAACCGTTGCATACATTCCTCCAGCATCGCCGCACCGGGGGCGCTCGATCCACGCACACACATCGAGGCCCACGCCGATTCGGCGAAGAAAAAAAGAGACAGCTATTTCCGGATAGGCAGAGGGTCAGGCGACCGGAGGTGCGCGCGGAACGCCGCCGGAGATGAGGACGGCGATACGGAAGAACTGGTCGAAGGGAATGACATCGTCCACCAGCACGATGTACCGGTCCATTAACGGGACAACGGCAGGGAGCGACTGGCCGGTATGTTGCTGCACCCACTGGCAGAGGTCGAAGTCGCTATGTTCGTGGCCGTCGTGATCGGCCGCCGCGAAGATATGGTGAATGTCCAAGGCGGTGGCGAACGGGGCCATCGCCAGCAGGAGGCACACGAGGGCCAGGGCCAAGGGAGGACCGATCCGTTGGAGTCGTCGAGACATAGAATCGCGTATCGGGAAAACGCCTGACGGTAACAAACAGCCTCTCGCCCCGTCAATTCGCGGCACTCGGCCCAGCAGCCGTCGGCTTGGTTACGCGCTGCTGCGTAGACTTTTGGAGGCGATCTCGTTAGACTTAGCGGTTAACGGGTGCAGGCGAGAGCAGACAGCGTCTCTACGTCGCTGCTCGTCTCGACGCCCGCACCACACGAGCGCCATGGTCGGTGCCTCGGAGATAGACAGGGAGCCCCCATGTTCAAGCCGATCGATAATCAACACGTCATCGACATCAAGCCGCTGCCGTCCCCACGCCAGATCAAGACGGATTTGCCGCTGACCGAACAGGCCTCTTCCCTCGTCTACGAAACGCGGCAAGCCATTCGTCGGATTCTGCACGGCGAGGATAGAGACCGCTTGGTCGTCATCGTCGGCCCCTGCTCTATCCACGATCAGCGCGCCGCCTACGACTATGCCGAACGTTTGAAGCCGCTCGCCGATGCCCTGAAGGATCGCCTGCTGATCGTCATGCGCACGTATTTCGAAAAACCGCGCACCACCGTCGGCTGGAAGGGCTTGATCAACGACCCGCACCTCGACGGCACCTGCGACATTTGCGCGGGCATGGCCCTCGCGCGCACCATTTTGCTGAACATTAATCAGCTCGGCCTCCCCTGCGCGACCGAATTGCTCGACCCCATCTCCCCACAGTACGTCGCGGACTTGATCAGCTGGACTGCCATCGGCGCACGCACGACCGAGAGCCAAACCCATCGGGAAATGGCCAGCGGCGTCTCCATGCCCGTCGGGTTTAAAAACGGCACGGAAGGCAGCCTGCAAGTCGCAGTGAACGCCATGGCCGCGGCCAAGGAACCGCATCACTTCGTCGGCATCAACGCAGACGGTCAGACCTCCATCATCAAAACGAGCGGGAATCCTGATCGGCATATCGTCCTGCGCGGCGGCGGCGGGAAAACGAACTACGACGCGGAACATGTCGCCAAGACAGAAGCGGCCCTGGCGAAGGCAGGCATCGCCCGCCCGATCATGATCGATTGTTCGCACGATAATTCGAGCAAAGACCACGCGCGTCAAGGACTTGTGGCCCGCGACGTGATCAAACAATTCCGCAACGGGCGGCAATCCATCATGGGTCTCATGCTGGAAAGCAACCTGCAGCCCGGCAAACAGGCGTGGCAACAGGATCAGCCGCTGGCGTATGGCGTCTCGATCACCGACGCCTGCCTCGGCTGGGACGACACTGCCGCCTTGCTCACGGAGTTGGCCGAATCGCTCTCGGTCAAACCCGTGTAGTCGCTCCATACGGAGACGCCTGACGCCGCTGCCGGCGATGGCATCCATCCTCGCGGGGTTATCCCGCATCATCCCCCTTCGTCATCGCGGCACCGTCCGCGCCGACCGAGTCGGTCTGCCTTGGTAACGGCCCGTACCCGCATCCTCGAATCCCAAGACCACCGCCAAACATATTGTGAAGCGTGGCCGGCGGCCCGGAGGCTCGCACCTGTGCCGCAGCCGCCTCTGCCGACCGCGCCGCCGCATCGACCGACGCGGAGAAGGTGGAGAGGACTCGCGTGAGGGGCGCGCGACAGAGATCGCACCGCACCACATCCGCAGTCCCCATGCGCTGCCACAGCGCAAACCGGCGCGGGCAGTCGGCCGGACCGCCGCACTCATGTGCGACATATTCATAGATAGGCATCGTCACTCCTGTGCCGACGCCCCTATGGAGTCCGTCGGCATATGACCAGTAGTACGTGTGGTTCGCCTAAAACCGCGCCAACAGCATCAGCTCCACCGTCCGCGGAGCCCCGATCAGGACCTGGCTCGGATACGCAGGATCCGCCCAGACGGCATAGGTTTTATCGAGCAGATTTCGTCCGCGCAGCATCACGGACACATTGCGGTACGGCACGGAAATCCAGACATCCGCCGTGACATAGGGTTGCATCCGGATCGTGTTGGCATTGTCGCTGTAGCGCGACCCCACATACCGTACCGTGCCGCCGAGATCGAACGGCAGAGGCACCTGCCATCGGTAGATACTTGTGAGGTTCGCCATGGCCTCCGGTACGTTCGGGGGCCGATTGCCGGTTTGCGAGATCACCGAGGTACCCGTCCCCTCCGAGAAGTCGGCGAAGCGCGCGGAGAGGAACGTCAGGTTCCCTTGCAGACGCCACGCATCCGTGGGGCGCAGGGCCGCACTCAACTCCACCCCCTTGGACGTTTGGCGGCCAACGTTCACCGTCGTCGTCGGGCTATCTGCGGTGAGGATATTTTTTCGGAATATGTCGTAATAGGCCAGCGTCCACTCGCCGCGATCGCCCCAAAAGCTCTGCTTCAAACCGATTTCCCACTGCGCGCCCGTCGCCAGATCGAAGTTCTGATTGGCGCGCACGAGAAAGAGATTCGCGCCGACAGGATCGGCGGCCGTGGCATACTGGCCGTACAGCGTCAGACCGGGCAGGACGTCATACACGACTCCCGCACGCCATGTCGTGGGATTGAAGGTCCGAGACAAGCTCGTGGCCGTATTCAGCACTCCGGCGGTATTGAACAGTTCGCGATCGAGATCGACGTGGTCGTACCGCACGCCCGCTACAACCTTCAGCCGATCGGTCACACTGAATTGCTCTTCCGCGAACAGGGCGGTCGTGACAATACGCGCCGTTTGCCGCGCGGTCGGGCCGCCGCCGAACGCGCCCCCCGGCAGACCGAACGGGCTTACGCTGTCGCCCGCGCCGCTGAAAAAACTCGGCCTCGTAAAATCCAGGTGCGTGAAGTCCAGGCCTACCAAGAATCGATTCGCGTAGCCGAGGATGGGCTCATTGACCTGCAGCTCCACTCGATCGCCGATGATCCGTTGATCGTGCTGCACGAGAAACCGATCGCGGTCGATCAACTGGGTCGCGGTGTTGAACCGATAACTTTCCGCGTTTTGCCAATTCCGATCCGCCGAGTAGTGGTACGCCTGATTGCGGATCTCGACGCGGTCGGTCGGACGCCACGCGGCCTTGAGTTTTGTCCAGTGTGTCAGCGCGCTCATATCCCCGTCGATGACACCGAAATTCTGGCGCAACAATCGCGCATCGACCGTACGGCCGTCCCGCACCGCTACCACACCATGCACGGCCGCTCCGGACGCAAACGCCCCGGCAACCAGCGGCGTGCCCCAATAGGGCACCGCTTGATCGTGCGCAATGTCGAAGGACAGTTCGAGATCGAGATCGCGCGTCACGTCGTATCTGACCGCGCTGGTCCAATTCCAGTAGGTGAACGGCGACCGCTGCACGCCGGTGAACTGGTCACCGTGTTGATAGCTGAGATCGGCGCGATAGTGCAGTTTCCCGGACCCGCCGATCGCCCCGCCGCTCCCCGCTGCCGCGCGGAGGGTGTTGAAGGTGCCGTAGGATACCAATGCGTCCGTCGTGACGCGGTCCTCCAGGGTCGGCCGTTTCGTGACGAAGTTGATACCTCCGCCCATCGCTCCCTCCCCATACAGCACCGACGCAGGTCCCTTGAGGATTTCGATCCGGTCCAGGTTCCACGTGTCGCGCGGACGCGAGGTCATGCTCGCCGGACCGATAACGAGCCCGTCGTAGAGCAGCCGCAGCTGTTGGCCCGTAAATCCACGCATCGAAAAATTAGCCGGACTGCCAGGAGCATCGCCGAACGACACGCCGGTCGCCCCCTGCGCGGCCTCTGAGATCGTGCGAAATCCTCGTTCTTGCATGGCCGCCTGCCCGATGACTTCTACACTGGCGGGAATCTCCCGAATCGTCAGACCCAGACGGCTACTGCCGGTGGACGTTTCGGAGAGGCCAAGCGTTCCGGTGCGAAGTTGCGCCTCGCGCCGTTCCACCACATCGATCGGGGACATTGTGATCGGTTCGGACTCCGCCTCGTTCGCCTTCCCACCCGTCGCTTCGCGCTCAGGGAGGGTCGACTGCGGCGAAACCAGGCCATGCTCCTCATCGGCCGCCGGCTGCAGCCCCTGTGCCCCGACGCGTGCGGGAAACATCAGATCAATCGTCGCGGCGCCTATCGCCACACAGAAGAGTCCTGCAACAGCAGCCAACCCCAGCCGTCGCAAGGCACCGAGCACCGATAATGTCGAACGTGCCTGCTGGATGGCGCGCCGACGTTGAGCCCGTGTCGGCGGCCACGGCCTCGCGGTGTCCGACACGATCCCTTCTCGCCGCCGCATCCCTCGCGACCGAGGTTGTTCCGGATCACCAGACCATCCCGCAAGCGATTCCACATCCCACCGTAGTCCACGTGATTTCCCTAGCTGTGACATTCCATCTCCTCAATAGGCCGCATGTCTGCTGCAAGGTCGGATGCGCCTCGAAGCGGTCTCCGGGCACACCCATCCCCATTGCGCACGGCATGCGATTACCGTTTGTTGATCCGCGGGCCACGCACGCGAGCCCCCGTGCCGCAGCGATATCTGTCAGCTGTTGGATGAGTAATGGTAGGGAGATGGAGGACCGCGCGAGCAGATCTGTCCATCGAAGATATGGACTCGACGGTCGAAGAGGCTGGACATCGCCCACCCGACGAGTCGGAATATCGGGAGGTCGAGCGCCACCCAACCCTCACAGGCTGTGTGCAGCGCCTGCTCGATCCAGCCATGGTTGTCGGTCGCATGATGGTCGGTGCCGCCGCCCATCAGCGCAAGGTGGTGGACCACCAACTGACCGGGAAGAGCTACGGCCACCACGATGTGGCAACAGAGCAGCCATGGGAGGAAGGACATACGTAATATTTCTGTCATGCGCTTCCCAGCAGGATCGCTCCAGTCGGCAAACATACTCATGCCTGCCGCCCTACGAGGCCAGTCGTATATCCATAGGCCACGCGCCTCCAGATACGTTCTATCGGTCCGCTCCCATATCGCTGTAGCCACCAGACGCAGCCTGCGCGCTGCAGTCCGACAATGGTCGCTGCCAACGCCGGCAGTGCGACAATTGGGACCGCTCCGCTCAGTCCAAGACCGTATCCGTAGAAAATGACGAGGCCGACAAGACTTTGAAGCAGATAGACCGACAACGGCATGCGGCCCAGCGGCACAAACCACGACCACAAGCGACACGTACGCGACTGCGCGGGGGCGCACTCCAACCCGCCGACGATCGTGGCCGCATAGCCCAACGCCAACAGCGTGGAGCCGCCGTGATACACGAGGGACTGCAGCAAGCCGATGGCGCCCGGCGCGAACGCCGCGCCGGTTTCCATCTTGATAACGGCATACACGGCGTTCAGCGAAAGCCCCACCACCAGCGCCCACCAGCGCATCCGCTCGAACCATCGCCCTTCATGGGTGGGCCCACTGAAGAGCTGTCGACCGATCCAGAGGCCGAGCAGAAACTGCCCCATCACTTGGAAGGGTCGTCCCGTCATCAGATAGGTCATCGGCCGCTCGATCGCACCCAACACGTTACTGGCCACCACCTCCCACCACTGCGAGGAGAGACGCATCGAGAAGATGGACCGATCGGCCAACCCCCAGGAGGCCTTCACGTCGGCCGCGACCCTGGCGAGGCTGCCCCACTCACTCGCATGATTCGTCATCGTGACAAGACACTGCATTCCAATCGGAAGGACAAACAGTACGGCCGCGACGCGAATCAGCACATGGTCTGGTAGATGCCGCACAAGCGGCAAGCCGATTCCCACACAGGCGTAGAGCGTCAGAATGTCGCCGTTCCACATCATGAAGAGGTGGACGATACCGACGACAACGAGGCATCCCATTCGTCGCGCCCAAAATGTGTGGAAGGCGTGACGACTCGTCCAGGCTTTGGATGCCAGCCGATGGAAACCAACGCCGAACAACAGGGCAAACAGCGCGTAGCACTTGCCCTCGATCAACCAGTCGATGAGGAACAGTGTGGTCTTCGCCGACGCGTCCGTTCGCCGCGGATCGCCGAGCGTCATCAGCCAGACGCCTGCAAAACTCGTCAGGTTCGCGAGGCAGATTCCGCCCAGTGCCACACCACGCAAGGCGTCCAGACTCGTCAGGCGCAGCGCCGCGTGCAAGGGCCCCGGACGCTCCTCGACGTGCCGACTCGTATCGTACTGTGCACTCGCCCTTACCACATGCCCCTCATCTCTCGGCGTGACGAGCCCCGTACCTACACCTGCGGCGCTGTTTCGCTTTCGACCTGCTCCGGGAACGGATCGACAAGTGCGGCGCAATAGGATTCGCCACGCGCCCATTCTTCTTCGGAAAGTAGACACCGGTCGAGTTGCGCGGTCAGCGCCTCACGATCGAGCTCCTGCCCGATGATCACCAACTCCTGATGCCGGTCGCCGAATTGCGGATGCCATGTACGGAGCACGTCCGCCTGCTCCTCCTCCGGCAGCTGCCATTCGTCCTTCGGCATGGAGGCATACCAGTGTCCGATCCATCGAACCGACCCTGACCCACCCGCTTGCGACCAGAGGCCGATGACATCGGGCCGCGAGGCGATCCAGAACAGTCCTTTGGAGCGAAGCACGCCGGGCCAGCGATCCTGGAAGCGATCCCATAGACGCTGCGGATGGAATGGGCGCGGCGACCGATAGACAAAGCTGCCGATTCCATACTCGTCCGCTTCGGAGCGCGCCTCACCGCGCAGCGTCTGCATCCATCCGGCGGCCTGCTGGGCTCGCTCGAAGTCGAAGCGTTGTGTATCCAGCAGCGCGCGCAGGTCCACGCGTCCATGTCGGGCCGGCAGGCAGCGCGCGTCCGG
Organism: Nitrospiraceae bacterium; assembly: GCA_046351095.1. Classification (GTDB taxonomy): domain Bacteria; phylum Nitrospirota; class Nitrospiria; order Nitrospirales; family Nitrospiraceae; genus BQWY01. Next base: position 168,988 of record JAXLZC010000001.1, on the reverse strand, counting down.
ATTCAGCCGAGACAACACTGCAGTGAGCTCGGCCAGATTGTCCTCGCTCACACGATCGGCCTTATTGAGGATTAAGACATCGGCGAACTCGACCTGATCGATCAGCAAATCTGTGACGGTCCTCGTATCCGCCTCGTTCAGCCCCATGCCGCGCGCACGCAGGTCTTCGGCCTCTTCGTACTGATCCAAAAACGTCTCCGCATCGACGACCGTCACCATCGTATCGAGACGGGCGAGGCGCGAGAGGGACTGCCCCTGTTCGTCTTCGAAGAGAAACGTTTCTGCAACCGGCATCGGCTCGGAAATACCCGTAGACTCGATCAAGAGATAGTCGTAACGCCCGGCCTCGGCCAACCGTCGTACTTCTACCAGCAGGTCCTCACGCAACGTGCAGCAGATACACCCGTTGCTCATTTCGACCAATTTTTCGTCCGTTCGGCTCAACGCGGCGCCGCCGGATACCACCATGGCCGCATCGATATTCACGTCGCTCATGTCGTTGACGATCACCGCCACTCGCAGGCCTTCCCGATTGTGCAGCACATGGTTCAACACCGTCGTCTTGCCCGCCCCGAGAAATCCGGAGAGCACCGTCACCGGCAGCCGGCGATCGCCCCCATTCCCCGCAGCATTCTGCTCTCCCGATGCCTCGACCGCGCCCTGTTTCCCTGTTTTCATGGCGTAGCTCCCTTCTGTACACATGCGTCCACATCACGATCCTAGTTACACCTCGGAACGACCGTCACCGTCGCGATGCATGACCTCGCAGCCGCGCAACCACAGGGTTCGCGCCGTCGGAGGGCGACGGCGAGGACGACCGGCTACGGCACAAGGTCCGCGATGCACGCGGAAGTTGTCAGGAATGAGTCAGTGCGCGAGAGGAGGCGCGCGCGCGGGCAGCAGGCACAGCAAGAGGATGGGGGCGAGCGCTCTCTGCACGCCCGCCAGCGCCATCCGCACCAGCATGACGCACAGCCATGCGAGAGAGGCGGCAATGGAGAGTCCGAGGGCCCACTCCAACCACACGTGAATGTCCAGTTGGGAATGCATCGGATCGCCGGACGCGATCCCGAATTCATGGTCCAGCAGCAGCCACGGCAAGGCACAGGCCAGGCTCATGTAGAGACAGACGAGCACCGACGCACAGAGCCATGGGGCGAGGCCGCCACGCGTGGTCCATGCGTCACTCCGTATAGCGCTGAACATCGTCACATCACACCAATCGATACCGCACGTCGCAGGTTAATGACGATTCGTCGAACGGGCGGTCGCCGACTTCTATCCATTGGCCGCCTTGCACCGTCCAGCATTGTCGGCATGTCTGATCGTCAAAGGGCGAGAGGCCCATGATCCACTCGCGAGAAAATTCGCCCTGATATTCCGGCGGCAGAAACGCCGCGAACCCGGACTGCGGCCGTTCGTCGTTGGACATCGTCAGCCTCCTTTCACCTGCCCTGCACCCATGGCGTTGTGGCTCAACCCCGCGGTCACGGCGGCAGCGAAACTGGAGACATCGACCGGCTGCATCTGATCCGTCGGAATCATGGCCGCCACAAATCGCCCGTCCTGCAATGCAAACAATCCATGCGCAATTCGGCGATGTCCGACGACCCCTACACCAAACGCTCGCGTGAACGCCTCGCGACTGTCGTGATCCGCGCAACAGAGCGAATAGGCGGCGGCGCGGATATCCGGATGGAATTGGTCCACCTCGCGCCAATGGACATCCGCATCGGCCGACACGTGTATGGCGCGGGCCCCGCGCCAGTGCGCAGATACTTCTTCGTCCAAGGCGACGATCTGCGCCATACAGGCATGCTTTTCAATATTGGGGAGCGTCGACACAAACACCAGTCCACATACCAGATCCTTTGTGGTGAGGGGCCTGTCGGCATGGCGTGCGGGCGGAATACGAAAGGTCGCGCATAACCGGTCGCCGATCTGGGGCGGCGTACCGATCAGCTCGATGGTCTCTCGACCGAGCCGTACCTCTCTCGTATCGCTCCGGGTTGTCATCGTTCGCCGATCCTCTCAGTGCGGCAACATCGTCAGGGCGCCGATCGTCACCATCCCGGCAACCATCATGGCGAACTGCCACACCCCTTTAGCCGCGCCCATCCGCCCATGGATCCCCGGCACCAAATCGGCCAAACCGATATACAAGAAACTCGCTGCAGCCACGCTCAACGCATAGGGCACGATCGGTTCGGCATACGCCAACCACCCGTAGGCCGCCACGACCCCCACCAGCGTTCCCAGGCCCGAGAGCGTGTTCCAGAACAGCGCTTTCCATCGTGAAAATCCGCTGGAGAGCAAAATCGTAAAATCGCTCAGCTCCTGCGGCACCTCATGCCCCAACACGGCCAAGGTCGTCACAAGTCCCAGCCCAGGCGACGCCACACAGGCTGTCCCAATCGCAATGCCGTCCGCGAAGTTGTGCACCCCGTCGCCGATCAACACGAGCATCCCTGTCTTTCGATCCATCCCCAAGCCGTGCCCATGGCTGTGCCCATGATGATGGCCGTGATGATGCGCCGACGAAGTTTCGCCCCCCTCTGGGCCACCATGCTCGTCCGATGTGTCGTCACCGTGCGCATGACGCCAGATCACCGTCCACTCGAGTACAAAAAACAGGACGAGGCCGCCGAGCAACGCCACACCGACGTGCATGATCGATACACGTTCGAGCGCCTCGGGAATCAAGCCGATGATCGCGGTCGCCAGCATCGTACCCGTCGCATAACTCAGGAGGTACGGCATGATGCGTCGGCGCCATCCCTCGGGAATGAACAACACCAGGCAGGCCGGGAGCAGTGCGCCGACACTGCCGAGGAGCCCCATCGACAGCACAAATCCCCAAGTACTCTGTGTCGGTGCGCTTACCATCGGTCACACCAGCTCTCGACCCGAGGCCGCCCATCGCGTTGTTCGATCATCGGACACCTGTCGGCTGCGGTGGAACGTCGTGCTTGACGCGCGGCAGCAGCTCGGTGAGGTTGCAGGGCCGATGCGCCAGATCGAGTTGCGGCAAAATAATTTTCTCCATCCCAAGTCGGCATGCCCCCGGCGATCCGGGCAGCAGAAAGACGATGGTGTCTCCGCACACCCCCGCATCGGCGCGCGACTGGATCGTCGACGTTCCGATCTCGCTGTAGCTCAACCAACGAAACAGTTCCCCGAACCCAGGAATCGGTTTGGTGAAGAGCGCACGGACGGCATCCGGCGTCACGTCCCGCTGCGTGACTCCTGTGCCGCCGGTCACTACCACGAAGTCGACCGACGGATTCGCCACCCACTCCGAGACGACGGCCTGAATGCGTTCGGCGTCATCGGGGCAGAGACGCCGGGCCGCAATCGTATGACCGGCCGCCTCCAAGCGCTCGACAATCGTTTGCCCGCTGGTGTCGGTCTCGACCGTGCGGGAATCGGAGACCGTCAAGACCGCCACGGATACCGGGGCGGCCGCTCGCGTCACAGCTGTCATGTGTACTCCTCCTGGTTGTGTAACAACGCATCACGGATGGTATCCAGGAGATGCGCGGTCTCTGAGGTTTTGATCGACCATCGCTCGGCCATCGACTCGTCGCCGGCATCGTCCACCAGGTGCCGAATGGCATCAGCAAGGGCAAGCGCCTGCGCGGCGAACTCCAGGCGCTTTAAACTGACCGGCTCCGTGTGGGCCAGATCGAACGCCCGATGAAACAAGATAAGGACGGGCATGAGCGAGGCTGACCGCGGCGGCACCCCGACGGACTGCGAATCACGCATGGTCGTGTAGCTCTCCTTTCCGCGCACACGCACGCACGTCTTCCTCCTCGATCGACTCCGCCGGTTTGTGAATCGTGTACTGCCGCGTGCGCCCTGGGCCCTCCAAGAGCGCAATGACCGTTTCGATCGGCGGGCAGTCCGGTTCGCGACACTGCAGCTCCGTCACCGTGACGATGGTGTCCGGTTCCACCGCCCATTGGGCCTGCGCCCACGTCTTGATGCGCGCGGCCTGATCAGGATCGATACTCCGTCGTCCGCCGAAGAGATTCACGCGTCGCCTCCCACCCCCTCGACCGCACAGATGGACAGGATACCGTCATGCGCGCCGATGGCGACCCACGGGCGCTGTGGATGCCACGCAACAGCCGTGAGGCGCGTGGAAGGAACGGCGTGGGTACAGAGGGGCTTCGTACTCGCCGATTTCCACACACACAGCAGCCCATCCTCTCCGACCGTGGCCACGAGCTGATGTTCGGCATGGCAGGCCGCGGCCTGAATCCACCCCGCGTGCCCTTTAAAGAGCCGCCCGCCGGTTCCCTCGAACTTGCTCATGTTCCACGCGACGAGCGCTTCTCCGGAGGTGGTGAAGAGCTGCGCGCCGTGGGCGTCGAAGACGACTTGGGTCACCTTCATCGGATACCCGGACATATGCCAGTTTTGTTCGGTGTCGATACGGAACAGATGCACGGATCCATCTAAGTTGCCGGACGCGAGATACTGACCGTCCGGATGAATGGCGATGGAGAGTACGGCGCCGTCATAAGGGAAGGGCCGTACGGGAGAATCCTGGCCGATTTTCCACAGCCATGCCCCTCCGTAACAGGCCGAGACGATCCCGCGACCGTCCGGCATCCAGCGAAGGGCCGAGACAGTCGTGGTATGCGTGGAGACCTCGGCCAAGGGAATGAGGGTTCCAGTCGGCGAGACAGACCACACCGCCAGAACCTTGCCCGCTGTCGCGGCAAGCGCGGTGCCGTCCGGCGAAAAGGCTACGTGTTCCACCCAATCCGTGCCGCGCCCGACCGACAGCTCGACCAGCGAACGTCGCGCGCCCGCATCCCACAGGCACAGTCGACCGTCCTGTCCGCCGGTGGCGACCCACGGACGCGTCGGGTGCCAGGCAAGCACAAGGGCTGCCTCTCGATGGCGATAGGCGACCTGCGGCGACGAGGCTTCCTCGCAGGGCCACACCGCAACGCCCCCATCCGCGGCGCAGGCGGCGACGAAGGCCCCGTCCAGAGAAAAGGCGATGCGATGTACGTACTCGTCCAGTCGGCCGCCTCCCGATATCTCCAGCACACGGATGGACGCCTGCGACGACCGTCGGACTAAACGAGGCATGCGCGAAACCCTTCCTCGAGTTGAGCGCGATTCAGGTCGCGCCCGATGAATACGAGTTGGTTGTGACGATGCTCGTCCTGACGCCAGCGTCGGTCGGCCTTGCCGTCGAACAACATGTGTACACCCTGGAAGACGAAGCGTTCGTCACGCCCCTTCACGTTCAAAATGCCTTTCATGCGATAGATGTTCGTGCCCAACGTCGTTAACACGTCACGGAACCACGTATTCACACGACGTTCGTCCACCTGCCCCTCTTCTACCAACGCAATCGAAAACACGCTGGGATCGTGCTGATGCGCCTCTTCCCCGAGGAAATTCGGATCGATCTCCAGCTTACGGCCGAGATCGAATGCGCCGATATTGAGCAGCCGAGCGATCTCCACCTGCGCGTCTTTCGAGCGATAGATCTTCGCCATGACGTTGATGGCGCGCAGCCGCGCCTCCAGCCGGTCCACCTCGCTCGACGGGACCAGATCGATCTTGTTGAGGATGATGACGTCCGCGAACGCGATCTGCTCCTTGGCCTCAGGGCTCTGTTCCAGATGCGCCCAGATATGTTTCGCGTCGACGACGGTGACAATACCGTCCAGAGCCAAACGCCGCTTCATTTCTTCGTCGACAAAGAAGGTTTGCGCAACGGGCGCCGGATCCGCCAACCCGGTGGTTTCGATCACCATGTAGTCGAAGCGGTCTTTCCGCTTCAGGAGATTGCCGATGATGCGGATGAGATCGCCGCGCACGGTGCAGCAGATGCAGCCGTTGTTCATTTCGAAGATCTCTTCGTCGGCACCGATCACCAACTGATTGTCGATGCCGACTTCGCCGAACTCATTCACGATGACGGCCACGCGTTTCCCGTGCTCCGTTGTGAGAATCCGGTTCAACAGCGTGGTCTTTCCCGCGCCCAAAAAGCCGGTCAATACCGTGACCGGCACCACTGGTTCCGTCTCTATGGCCATGACACATCCTCCTTCAGCTCTACAGACCTATCCCACACACGGCGAACCGCGCCGCACCCTCTGCGGAGAAGGATCGTCGCCGACCTCGGCAGAAATCGGCCGCGCGCAGTGGCACCCCACAGGAGGTCGGTACCCGGAACGCGCACGATCCTTCCCCGCACAACGTGCGGGTCGTCGCCACTACAATGTCAGTCGAAGACAGGGATCAGCAGGCACTACAGGGATGGAGGACCGCGAACGAGACAGCCTGCGGGAGACAGGATCAAAATGGGATCGATGGACGACGGCAGCGACAGCCCGGAGGCCTGAATGTGACACAGTGACGGCGGCGCCGCATGGAGGGTGGAGGCCGCGGCATGATCGAGCCACGAGCAGACGTCGTGCTCGTGATGCTGCGAGTCCGTCGGAAGCGCCAGCTCATGGGCTAGCAGCACAGGATTCAACGCACAGGCCAAGACAAGATAGGTCGCAAGCAGCAGGAGGATGGCGCACAGGCGCCCTGCGGCTGCGCGTTGGCACCGCGCTATCGGCATTGCGGGCACCATCCGAAAAACTCCAGGGCGTGGCTGTCCACCACGAACCGAGTTTGCCGTTCCACAAGCGCGGTTAATTTCTTCAACGGGCAGAGCATTAAATCCGCGATCTTGCCGCAGCCGCGGCACTGAATGTGATGATGGTGTTCCCGTCCATCCAACGCTTCGTATCGGAGTTGGCCTTCGTGGAACCCCACCGGCGCCACCAACCCCAGCTCTTGCAGCATCGCCAATGTCCGATAAACCGTCACCAAATCCGCAGGCTGCTTCGCCGCGGTCAACCGCGCATGCACCTCAGCGGCCGTAATCGGCAACGGACTGTGTTCCAAAATAGCGAGGATGGCCTTGCGCGCCTTCGTCAGTTTTTTCCCACTGGCGCGGAGACTCCTGGCGGTTTCGTCTTTCATCGTGCGAGGAATTCTGTTCGGCCGTTCGGCTGTTCGGCCTATCGCCGACTGCCCGTTATCTGAGACGCACCATCGCGAGCCGATTCGTATTGCAAGTGAGTTGCATGTACCACTTGGCGCGCGCCCCTGTCAAATACAATCTCCGGCACGAATGGATTCGTCCGTTTTCAGCGGGCCGCGCCTCGCCCCCCGTCGGGCGCTCATGGTAGGATTCGCCAATGCTCATCGATACCCATACGCATTTGGACGACGCGCGGTACGACGGCGACCGCGACGCCATGATCGAGCGGGCGCGCACCGCCGGCGTGACGCAGATGATCACGATCGGCTGCGACCTCGACACAAGCCGCGCCGCCGTGACGCTCGCGGATCGCTATCCCTTCGTCTACGCCTCGATCGGCGTCCATCCGCACGAAGTGAAGCGGATCGAACCGGTGTGGTACGACGAGTTCCGCCGCCTCGCCAAAAATCCGAAAGTCGTCGCGTTCGGCGAAATCGGCCTCGACTATCATTACAACCACTCGTCGCCGGAGGAGCAGCGACAACGTTTTCGCGAGCAGGTTCGACTGGCGCGGGAACTTCATCTGCCGGTGATCATTCACACCCGCGAAGCGCAGGCCGACACGGTGGCGATTTTACGGGAAGAGCGGGCGGAGGATGTCGGCGGGGTCTTTCACTGCTTTTCCGGCGACGCCTGGTTGGCGAAAGATGCGCTGGATCTCGGTTTTTATCTGTCGTTCTCAGGCATCGTGACGTTCCAAAACGCGACGATGTTACGCGAGATCGTGAAAACAGTGCCGGCAGACCGACTGCTGATCGAAACGGACTGTCCCTACCTCACGCCGGTCCCGCATCGCGGGAAACGTAACGAACCCGCCTACGTCGTCCGCGTGGCCGACACCCTCTCCAGCGTACGCAGCGGCGAATCGCCCGTAACCGCCGACGAGATCGGCGCGTTGACCACCGCCAATGCCCGTCGCCTGTTTCAGCTTCCGGACTCAGCGTAGCCACACCTCTTCCTAAAACCCCTTCAGCGTCCGGCGCCGCGCACGGACGGCTTTCGGCAATTTGCGGCCGTTGCCTTTTTTCTCCGTCGATCGCGGCGAACGCCCGTCGCCGTCCTCGTCTTTTTTCCACGCGACCGGCGCCTGCTGCGTCGACACAGCCGGGCCCAGCTTGGCAGAAAACTCCAAAGCCCCCATCACAAAGGCGCCGGCTGCCCTGGCGCGATGCGCCACTTCTCGGTCGGAGGAGACCACTGCACAGCCGGTTCCCCACTCGTCGGCCAACCGCGTGATGACATGGTCCGCACGTTCGCCTCGTTTGGAATAGCGGACTTCGACGCCGCTGCGGAATTCCTGCCCCTCGACCGCACTCCCATCCCGCCAGCCGTCGAAAATCACGATGACCTCGTGGCCTTTACGATGGTGGTAGGCGGACAGATCGGCGATGAGGCGTTCACGGGCCGCTTCCGTCATAAACGACGCGACAGAAAATCCCCGCGCCTGTGCCCCGAGCAGGTTGTAGCCGTCGACGATGACGTGCAGCTTCATACGGTGAGGCTAGCCAAGCGTGGCGACTGCCGTCAACCGGGACCGCCACGAGACGTTCAGTCGCGTGGATTAGAGGGCCTTTTCCTTGACAAGATTCCAACCCTTTGCCTAAATGAAACGACCTGCATCGTGCGTGACCGTGGCGGACGCTCCAGCGCCTGGTGCGCACCAGAGATCGTGGTGACTGCCGCGCATGCTGACTCGTCCGACCCGTCGTTTCAACGTCATGCCAGTTGCACTGAGCCTCTTTGTGGCTCTGGCGTGGCTGTTGTCAGTGACTCCGACGACGACGGCCGCCATACACGACGGCCATCCACCGTTGCAGACCGTAAGCACACAGGCCGCACGTGCGGCGAATACGCATAGTTCCCGCATTCTCGTCTCAGACCTACGCGTCAGCCAAGACAAACAGTCGTTCCGGTTAGTCCTGGATCTCACGCACAAAGTCCGTGTCGTGCAGCGACGCGATGCCGCGTCAGGCCTACTCATGCTGGACCTGCGTCACGTGAATCTGAGCAAAGCGGCAGCAGAAAAATTTGTATCGGCGACGCTCCTCCCGCAATCCGCCCAGGTCACGCTGGCGCAACAGACTGACGCCTTACGCCTTTCGTTCAACACGGGCGCCGTGAGCACCTATCGCTATTACCTCCTGGAACGGCCAACCCGTTTCGTACTCGACTTCACACCGACCGGCGCATCAGATGCAGATGGCGGAAAATCGACGCGCCCTCGCACGGCGGCGGCTCCCGCCGCGCCGACTGCACCGACCACGCCTGCCGCTGCAGACGAGGCCGACACCGACGTACCCACCGCCGCGCCTCGGCGTACCGTCGACGAAATCCGCACGATCGTCATCGATCCGGGCCATGGCGGCAAGGACACGGGCACGATCAGCCGGCGCGGCCTGGAAGAAAAATCGATCACGCTGAAGGTTGCATTGCGGTTGCGCGATCTCGTCAAAAGTCGACTCGGCAAACGTGTGCTCATGACACGCGATCACGATGAGTTCATCGAACTGGGCGACCGCGCGAAATTCGCCAATACAAGCAACGCGGATCTGTTTGTGTCGATCCACGTGAACTCGCATCCGCAACCGGTCGTCAAGGGTATCGAGGTGTATCACTTCGGCGAAGCCAAGGATAAGCGCGCGTTGGAGGTAGCCGCGCGCGAAAACGGCACGCCGATGACCGGCAACAGCGTCGGGTGGGAATTTCTCGTCGCCGACCTGCTCACCTCCAAACGTATCGAGGATTCGATGGAACTGGCGTGGGAGACGAAGGAAGCGATGCTCAAGCGGCTGAGCGCGCAGTATCCGACCGACGATCACGGCGTGAAGACCGCGCCGTTTTACGTGCTGCGCTACACGGCGATGCCGAGCATCCTGGCGGAAATCGCGTTTATGTCGAACCCGACGGAAGAGCAGCTCATGCGCCAATCCACATTCATCAACGACGTGGCGGAGGCACTGTTCGCCGGCGTAAAAAATTACGTCACGCCGCCGGCCTCCTCCTCCTCGAACGGCCACTGACGCGGCCGACGCACGCCGGGCGACTTATTGTTCCCCACCACGCTCCCCATTCACCCCGACGATCCATCTCCACCACTCTCTTGAGCATCCGTCAGACGCTGCGTACAATCCCGCAGCGGATTTCCCGATGAGCACCTACAAACTGACGCTCGAATACGACGGCACCGACTTCGCCGGATGGCAGCGCCAGGCCGATCAACCGACGATCCAAGGCTTGCTCGAACAGGCCTTGGCGCATTTGACGCAACAGCCGACGCCGGTAGTCGGCGCGGGACGCACCGACGCCGGTGTCCATGCGCTCGGGCAAGTGGCGAGTTTTCGCAGCGACAAGCCGATGACGGACTACGAGTGGCGGCGCGGGCTTAACGCCCTGCTACCGCCGACCGTCTGTGTCCGCGACGCGCGCACCGTGCCGGACGAATTTCACGCGCGGTATTCGGCGACGGGCAAACTCTATCGATACCGACTGCTCAACCGCGACGGGCGGTCGGCACTCGACCGGCATCGCCTCTGGCATGTGCCGCGCCCGCTGGCCGTGGAGGACATGCAAGGCGCGGCCGCCTGCCTGCTCGGCTCCCACGATTGCACGTCGTTCAAAGGCGCGCAGAGCGATACGGACAATCCCCTCTGTCACATCCAGCGGCTCGACATCGCGGCCGACGGCGACCAGGTACAGATCGAGTTGTATGCCGACCGCTTTTTGAAACAGATGGTGCGCACGATCGTCGGGACGTTGGTCGAGATCGGCATCGGCCGCCGTGCCCCCGGCGAGTTGGCCGCTATCCTGGCCGCGCGCGACCGCACCGCCGCCGGACGGACGGCACCGGCGCACGGTCTGTACCTCGTCCGCGTCGACTACGACAACTTCGTCGACTGACACTGTCGCGCATGCGACTACAGACTTCTTCCGTCGTCTCGATTACAATTCGACCGCTCTGCTGGTCGTGCACGTCACCCTTACCCAAAGGAGTTTGTTATGAGCCGCTTGCTGTCGTTGGTCATGGCCACCGCATTCGCCTCGTTTATGATGGCGACCCCGCCGGTCTGGGCCGCTGCGCAACAAAACAAGATGAAAACGTGCAACGCCGACGCCGATGCCAAGGGATTGGGCGAAGGCAAAGGCGACGAGCGCAAAGCCTTCATGAAGGAATGCTTGAGCGCGAAGCCGGCGAAGGCCGCCGCAAAGTCGACGCAACAGTCGAAGATGAAGACCTGCAACAAGGAAGCGGGCGCGAAGAATTTGAAGGGCGACGACCGGAAGAAGTTTATGAGCGAGTGCCTGTCGAACTAATCGCAGACGCCGCTCGAATACACGAACGCCGGTGCGCCGCACCGGCGTTTTTTTGACGGAGTCGTTACGCGGAGGGACGGTCTGGATTTTCGAGCTTCTTGCGCAGCACGATCAGTTCCTGCTCCAGCGCCTCAAAACGGTCGATGATGGGGTCGGGAATGTTGGCGTGATCCATCGTCGCTTCCGGCACACGCTCGCCTTCCATTTTGATGATCCGCGCGGGCACGCCGATCACGGTCGAATGGGCGGGTACGGATTTCAGGACGACGGAGTTCGCACCGATCTTGACGTTGTCGCCGATGCGGATGGCGCCGAGAATCTTCGCGCCCGCACCGATGACGACGTGGTTCCCGACGGTGGGGTGGCGCTTGCCGCGCTCCTTCCCGGTCCCGCCGAGCGTGACGCCTTGAAAGAGTGTGACGTAGTCGCCGATCTCCGCCGTTTCGCCGACCACCACCCCCATCCCATGGTCGATAAAAAATCCGCTGCCGATGGTGGCGCCTGGGTGAATCTCGATGCCCGTCACCCACCGGCCGAACTGCGACAACACACGCGGGATGAACGGCACGCCTGCCTGACGCAACCAATGCGCGATGCGATAGATGACGAGTGCGTGAAAACCCGCATAGGTCATCACGACTTCGAGGCGGCTGGTCGCCGCGGGGTCGCGCTCGAAGACGACGTCGAGGTCTTGGCGGATACGTGACAGCATAAATAGGCGCCGAGGCCGAACGCCTATCTTACCGGCTGGGCTTGGGCGCAATCAAACAGACGGCTTGGGTGGCGATGCCCTCCTCGCGCCCGACGGCATCGAGCCCTTCGCCGCTTTTCACTTTCACGTTCACCAGACTGGGGTCGATCCCGATGGTCTCGGCCACACGTTTCGCCATGTCGCTCAGGTACCCGCCCAGGCGCGGGGCCTGCGCGATGATGGTGCTGTCGATGTTCAGCACGCGATAGCCCCTCCCGTCGAGCAACCCGCAGACATGCTTCAGCAACATCAGGCTCGAAATATCCCTGTAGGCGGGATTCGAACTAGGGAAATGTCGCCCGAGGTCGCCCTCGCCCATCGCGCCGAGTAACGCATCGCAGACCGCATGCACCAGCGCATCGGCGTCCGAGTGGCCGAGCAGCCCCTTCGCGTGAGGAATCTCGATGCCGCCCAGAATCAGCTTGCGTCCAATCCCCAGCGGGTGAACGTCGTAGCCCTGCCCCACGCGCACATCGAGCAAGCCGTCGCGCCCCGGCACCTGTCCGGTGCTGTGACTGCCCGCACTCGGCTGCCGCTGACTCACACGCCGCGCATGTCGCGGCCGCTTCGGACGCGTTTTGATTCGATCCTGTTTTTTGGTGGCTCGCTTCGTTGCCATGCCTCTCCTCAATCCTCGCCAATCGTGAATTGCAAATCTTCCGGACTCTTCCGTCTTACGTTTCCCGTCTTACATCTCACGTTTTTTATAAGCTGTTCCCATTCCGTGCCGCCCAAATCGCTTCGGCAATGATCAGGTCCTCGGGACGCGTCACCTTCATATTTTCGCCAGACCCTTCCACGACTACGACACGCGCGCCGATCCGCTGCACAAGATCCGCTTCGTCAGTCCCGACATAACCGTCCGCTTCCGCGCGCGCATGCGCCTGTTGCAACAGGGCTCGACGAAAGACTTGCGGCGTTTGCGCCTGCCACAGCGGCGTTCGATCCACCGTCCGCTGAATGGCATGTCCTGGACCGACTTCCTTCAACGTATCGCGGGCCGGGATCGCCACGACGGCGCCACCCTCCGCAACCGCCGCTTTGCAGGCACGCACAATGATGTCCTCGGTCAGAAACGGACGCACGGCGTCATGCACCAACACAACGTCCATTCCGTCGGGCACGAGTTGCAGGGCGGCTCGGACGGAATCTTGCCGCTCGCGCCCGCCCTCCACCACGGTAGTCACCTTGGTGAGCCGGTATGGGGCAATAACGTCCTGACGGCAAAAGTCATGTTCGCTCGCGGGCGCCGCCACGATGATCTGCTCGATCCACTCCGACGCCTGCAACGTCCGAAGCGCATGCACCATCAGCGGCACCCCACCCACGGAGAGAAACTGTTTCGGACGAATGCCGCCCATACGTGTCCCACGCCCGCTGGCGGGCACGAGCGCCACGACACGCGGGTGTAGGTGCGGCACAGGCGTAGTCCCGCTCACGGTCGGCTCACGGCGAAGTGATTCGGCATGGTGTGGATCGCCACAGCGGGAGGTCCCTGCGGCATACTACGGCGCCAGGCTGCCGGTCGAACCGGCTACGCCGCGCGCGGCGGGCACATCGTCCCGCTCGCTCTCGTCCTTAAGGCGGGTAAAAATCATGCGTCCGGCCGTCGTTTGCAACACACTGGTCACCGCGACGTCCATGTTGCGACCGATCCATCGCTTGGCATTGTCGACGACGATCATGGTTCCGTCGTCGAGGTAGGCGACGCCCTGCCCCGGCTCTTTGCCTTCTTTCAAAATAAAGACACGCATCGTCTCACCCGGCAACACCACGGGGCGGAGCGCGTTGCACAATTCGTTGATGTTCAACACACGTACGCCTTGCAGCTCGGCCACCTTGTTGAGATTCAAATCATTGGTGACGATTTTCCCGGACAGCTGCTTGGCCAGCGTGACGAGCTTGGCATCGACCTCACGCATCTGCACGACGTCGTCCTCCCAAATGCGGACGTCCAGGGCGCTCATTTTTTGAATCTTATGGAGCATGTCGAGCCCGCGGCGGCCGCGCGCGCGCTTGAGGCCGTCCGACGAGTCGGCGATGTGCTGCAATTCGTGAAGGATAAACTGCGGGACGATGAACGGGCCGTCGAGAAAACCCGTTTCGCACAAATCGGCGATGCGCCCGTCGATGATGACACTGGTGTCGAGCAGTTTGGGAGAGAGCGAGCTCGCGCCCGCCGCATCGGCGGCCTTCGGGAAACTCGCCGACGGAGAATCCACAGCGCTACCGTTTGTCGAGACGCGAGACACCGCGACCGCAGGAATACTGGATGCTGGCCTGGCAGGATAGTTCGGCGGATCGGCGCCGATCCGTTGCCCGAGCAGCACACCGAGGTACGGCAATCCGACGAGCAACACAAGAGCCGCAAGATGCGCGGCGCCGAAGCTCGGGGTGAAGAGCGAGGCGAGCGCCGGCGTCACCCATCCGGCAAGCGCCAATCCCACAGCACCGCCCACCGCTGCAGGCAACAGGGTCTTGGATTCAGCGGTGACGCACATGCCTGCCGCCGTCGCCACGAGCACCGCCGCGATCCCGCCCAAGAGCAGGCGTACCGGGAGGCTGACGGCGTCGTCGGCTCCACCGGGAAACGCCAGCACAAGACTGACGACGATGCACAGGCCTCCGATCGCAACCCGACTCAGCATGCCGATGCTCTCCAGCCTTCCGCTGTCCGTGCCCAGGGACCGGTCACTCGTTCGACTGGCCGGCGTAGAGGCTCATCACTGTGCCCAAGAATTTGAGGGCCTCGGGCTTCGGCCGCTGGAACGAATTGCGTCCGATGATCGAGCCGAATCCTCCGCCGTCGCGGATGGCCTTCACTTCTTCGAATACGTTTTTGTCTTCGCTCTTGGCTCCGCCGGAGAAAATGACGATCCGGCGTCCGTTGAACGAGCTCTGCACCACGTGCTTCACACGCTCCGCCAAGGTCTTGATCGGCACCTGCTCGGCTTCGTAGACCTTCTTCGCGGCCGACTGTTCCAGATGGGCACTGGGCAACTTCACCTTCACGATGTGCGCGCCGAGCTGGCAGGCGATCTGAGCGGCATACGACACCACGTCGACCGCGGTCTCGCCTTCCTTACTGATGCCCGACCCACGCGGATAGGACCAGACGACGACGGCCAACCCCACACTCTTCGCCTCTTCGACCAGGTCGCGCAGTTGCTCGTACATGGCGTTACAGTGCGACGACCCCGGATAAATCGTGAAGCCGATGGCGGAGCAGCCGAGCCGCAACGCATCGCCCACACTGCCGGTGACGGAGGGCAAGGGATCCTTCTCGTCGTGCAGCACGTCGTGATTGTTCAACTTCAGAATGAGCGGAATCCGTCCGGCGAAGGTACCGGCGCCCGCTTCCAAAAATCCTAAGGGCGCAGCATACGCATTACAGCCCGCGTCGATACCCAACTCAAAATGGTAATGCGGATCGTAGCCGCCGGGATTCGCGGCGAAACTGCGGGCCGGTCCATGCTCGAACCCCTGGTCGACGGGGAGGATGACCATTTTCCCGGTCCCTGCCAGCCGTCCATGATTCAGCATGCGGGCCAGGTTGGCCTTCACGCCGGGATTGTCGCTCTCGTACCAACTCAAAATTTCGCTGACACGCTGTCCCATACCAATCTCCCTCCGGGTGATCGCGACTTCGCCCTCTGTCGTGCGGCGGCTGTGACTTACGCCGCGCCTGTTAACGCCTGCTCGACCTCCAGCACATCGTCCCGACTGCCGATGATCAACGGTACCCGCTGGTGTAATTTCGTCGGCACGAGGTCCAAAATCCGCGCCGTGCCCGTGCTGGCCCGTCCACCCGCCTGCTCGACGACCATGGCCAACGGATTGGCCTCGTACAACAATCGCAATTTGCCTTCCGGCTTGTCGACCTCGGCGGGATACAAATACACGCCGCCGAGCAACAACACGCGATGCACGTCGGCCACTAAACAGCCGGAGTACCGGCCACTGTAGGGACGGCCGCGCGCCTTATCCTTCACTTTCAAATCGGCGACGTACTTCTGCATCGCAGGCGGCCACTTGAGCGCATTCCCTTCGTTGGTCGCGTAGATCGACCCGCGGGCCGGAATGGCGATGTCGGTATGCGAACGGACGTATTCGCCGATTCCAGGATCGAGGGTAAACCCGCAGACGCCGTGGCCCGTCGTATAGACGAGCATCGTGCTCGCCCCATAAAGCACGTAGCCCGCCGCCACCTGTTGGTGGCCGGGCTTGATGAGGTCCGCATCCATCGGCGCGCGCGACGCATCGTCGAACCGCACGATCGAAAAAATCGACCCGAGCGGCATATTCACGTCGGTGTTGGACGATCCGTCGAGCGGATCGAACAGGATCATGTATTTGCCTTGCGTCCAACTCCGCGGCAGGAGAATGGGCTTCTCCTCTTCCTCGGAGGCGATGCCGCAGACCAAGCCGCTCGACTGGAAGACCTTGATGAAGGTCTCGTTCGCCAACTCGTCGAGTTTTTTGACCGCCTCGCCCTGGATGTTGGTGTCGCCGCTGAGACCGAGAATATTCAGGAGGCCGGCGCGGCGTAAATCATGGGCCAGCATCTTCCCGACGAGCGCCACCTGCTCCATCAAGAGGGAAAATTCGCCCGTTGCACCGGGATGCTGGGTCTGTTGTTCCAGAATGTGTCGGGTCAGCGTAATCGGGAATTGCCGCATGGGCTCACGTCGTGGCTGGACCGCTGCAGAACGGTCGAGAACCTAGCTGGAAATACGGGAGGAGTATAGCCGGTTGAAGGACTTTGGGCAATCACGAAGGGCCCGTCTCCCGAGCGGCCTCACGCTCGCCGCAGCACAGGCTCAGGCCGCTTAGAACCCGTCCGCCAGGGTCGCCGTCACAGCGCCGACGATCACCTTGGCCTTCATGAGGAGCGGCACACGCCGGTCGTCCGTCGTGACCCACACCCGCACATTGCCCTCGTTCAAAAAAATCCCCTGGAACGGCATGACCACGAGCAGACGCGCCGCGTCTTTGATACCCCAGGGCCCCTCCAACCGATCAACGCCTTCGACACGTACCTCCAGTTTGTAGTTTTTTTTGTCGTGGTGCACGTTCAGCAACGCCGATGTGCCGGGCGTCAGCGGCATCCCCGCCCGCGTGGCATACAGACAGGAGATCGCATCGTGCGTGCTCTGAAGGATATCGAGTTCGGCGCGCTGCCCGTCCTTCACCACCTCCACTTTGCCGGCGGCTTGATGAAACACGTAGTCGAATTCGTTGCGCCGTTTCCCTTCTCGGCGATGAAACTGCATGTGCTGCGGCAACTGGGTGACCGCGTCGATCCACGACTCGACCCGATTGTCGACGGGATAAAACTTCGTCAACAGCGAACTCGAGCGCGCGACGGTGGTCAACTTGTACATCATGCGCCCGTCTTGCGGCTCAGCGGCGTCGACCGACATCACCGCGGTCCCCGCCTTGATCTTCGACCAGGCCAATTCATAGGTCAGTCGCTCGCCGGCGAAAAAGGCGGTCGGGAGCGGGCCGGTCTGGGCGGTAGCCGGCACAGGCTGGGCCGGCGTGACCGGCGAAGTCGAAGGCGACGCCGTTGGAGCAGGCTGCGGAGTGGAACGTCCACCTGGCGCGGGAGAGGACGCAGCAGGCGCGGCGGTTGCTGACGATTGTGCAGAAGAGATGCCGTCCGGCAGCAGCGCGCAGAGGGGGGCGACGACAAACCAGAGGGCGAGAAGAACCGCACGCAACCCCGAACGCGACGACGGCTCCGTATCGGAGGTCGCCACGCCCGCGCACGGACGGGAACGCGCTACGATAGCCCGAGCCCTTTCTTGGCACGCTGCAGTTCCCCTTCGATCACGGCGCGCACCGCGGTCAGTTGCGCGTCGGTCGGCGCTTCGAAGCGGAGGACCAGCGCCGGTTGTGTATTCGACGCGCGAATGAGCCCCCAGCCTTGCTGGAAAATCGTCCTGATGCCGTCGATCGTGACCACATCGCGGATAATGAGCCCCTGTGGGCCGAGCGGCGTTTTCTGTTTCGCCGCCGCGAGCAACGTCTCCTGCACAGCTTTCACAAGGTCGAACTTCACGGCGTCGGGACAGTCCACTCGAATTTCCGGCGTCACGCACGACGGCGGCAGGTCGGCCACCAAGGCGGAGAGCGGTTTCTTTTGCTTCGCCAAAATTTCGACCAAGCGGCAGCTCGCGTAAACGGCATCGTCGAAGCCGAAGTAACGATCCGCAAAAAACATGTGGCCCGACATTTCGCCGGCCAGCGCCGCATGTTCTTCCTTCATCTTCGCCTTGATGAGCGAATGCCCCGTCTTCCACATGATCGGGCGACCGCCGCACTTGTGAATGTCGTCGTACAAATGTTGCGAGGCCTTCACCTCGGAAATGATCGTGCTGCCCGCCTTACTCTCCAAAATATCGCGGGAATAGACGACCATCAACCGATCGCCCCAGAGGATCGTCCCCTTCTCGTCCACCGCACCGATCCGGTCGGCGTCGCCGTCGTACCCCATCCCCACATGGGCACCGGTCTCGCGGACCTTCCGAATCAAGTCGTCAAGATTTTCTGGGACGGTGGGATCGGGATGGTGATTGGGGAATCGGCCGTCCAGGTCACAGTACAATTCCGTGACCGTGCAGCCGAGTTGCGCCATCGCGGCACCGGCCAACAGCGACGCGGCACCATTACCCGCATCGACCACGACACGCAGATGCCGCGCGTCAACATGCTTAAAGTGCTCTTTGAGGTAGGCGAGGTAGTCGGGAATGATGGCGTGTTCGGAGACGCGGCCTGCGCCGCTGCTGAAGGCGCCGCGTTCGATCGTCATCCGCACCTGTTGAATGCTGTCGCCGTAGATCGCAGTCTTGCCGATGCACATTTTGAAGCCGTTGTACTCGGCGGCGTTGTGACTGCCGGTGATCATGATCCCGCCGTCCACCGGAAGCGTAAACAACGAGAAATACACGAGCGGCGTCGGGCAAATGCCGATGTCGACAACGTCCAGCCCTCCGGCCGTGAGGCCCTTCAGCAAGCGCGCATGTAAGGCCGGCGAACTGAGGCGCCCATCGCGCCCGACGCTGACGGTCTTCGCGCCCTGCGCGCGCGCCAGCGTGGCGTAACCGCGACCGATCTGTTCGGCGATGTCTTCCGTGAGGTCGTCTCCGACGACGCCGCGGATGTCATATTCTCGAAAAATTCCCATAGGGCCGCTCTTCGTTCCTGGTGAGTCGTTGGTCGAGGCTCGTCGCTTCTACCTGGGGACCATTACTTGGGTGTTCTCCCGTAATCGTCCTGAAACCTGACGATATCGTCTTCCCCTAAGTAGGGCCCGTTCTGCACTTCGATGATGTGTAGCGTCTCGGTGCCAGGATTTTCGAGACGATGTTGCGTTTCCACTGGAATCGCAGTGCTCTGCCCCACCCGAAGATCGGTGACCGAATCGCCGCAGGTCACGCGCGCGGTGCCCGCGATCACGACCCAATGTTCGCTCCGCTTATGGTGCATCTGCAGCGAGAGTCGACCGCCCGGGTTCACGGTGACGCGCTTGACCTTGTACCCAGGCCCCTCTTCCAACACTGTGTACGAGCCCCAAGGACGAAACACCGTGAGGTGTTCGAGATGCTCGGGGGCCTTCTGCTGTTTCAAAATTTCGACGATTTTTTTGACGTCCTGCGAACGGTCTTTCGGACAGACGAGCGTCGCATCCGGCGTATCGACGACGACCATATCCTTGAGACCAATGGTCGCCACCACGCGCCGGTCGGCGAACAAGATCGAATCTTGGCTGTCGAGGTCGAGCACCTTCCCGCTGACGACGTTGCCCTGCCGATTGCGTGTCGCGACCTCGTCGATGCTGCTCCAGTTGCCGACGTCGGACCAGAGGAAATCGACGGGGATCATGGCTGCACGAGACGACCGCTCCATCACGCCGTTGTCGATACTGACGGAGGGCAGCGTACGATACCGTTCGTCGATCTCCTGCCGCGAAGCGCCGGCGGCCATCAACGCTTGGATCTTGGCGAGTCCGGCCCAGAGCGCCGGTTGATGCCGTTGGATTTCTTCCAGAATCGTGGCGGCACGCCAGACGAACATGCCGCTGTTCCAATAAAAATGTCCGGCTTTTAGATACTGCGCGGCCTTGGCGGCATTGGGTTTTTCGACGAATCGTGCGACCGGATGGCCGGACAATTTGTGCGCGGTCGCCAAGACACGTTTTGTATTGGGCTGAATATAGCCGTAGCCGGTTTCCGGGCGGATCGGCTTGATCCCGAACGTCACGAGATGTCCCATGTCGGCGAGTTTTGCGCCGAGATCGACCGCGGCATGGAACCGCGCGTCGCGTTTGACCACATGGTCGGCGGGCAATACCAACATAACGCCGTTCGGATCGCGACCTAGCACTTCCAGGGCGACCAGGCCGATGGCCGGCGCGGTATTGCGCGCTTCGGGTTCGATGACGAAGTTCGGTTGCAGCGCCGTCTTCCACTCCCCAAGTTGTACACGGATCGAATCGGCCTGCTGTGGGTTCGTCGAAATGAGCACCTGCCCGGCGGGAACACAGCCGACGACGCGGCGCATGGTTTGCTGGATCATGGTTTCGGTGCCCATGATACGCAGCAGTTGTTTCGGATAAAGATGCCGACTGAGCGGCCAAAATCGTGTGCCGCTGCCGCCCGCCAAAATAACGGCGAAGACGGTGGATGGGCTGCCGCTCGACGACTTCACTCGCGCGGCGACTCCGGTCGAACGGGTGGATGGTTTCGCGCCTTTTGCACCGGTCTTATGCCCAGCCATGCCCTTGCGCCTCCAGGATGAGTTCCGCCAATTCGCGAACGGCGCCCTCGCCGCCCCGCTTCGCACATACGTAGCTGACCGCACGGAGAATGCCCGGCATCGCATCCGCCGGGGCGGCCGACAGACCGACCGCTCGCAACGCGGCCAAGTCGTTCACGTCGTCGCCGATATACGCGATCTGCTGTAGGGTCAATCCATGACGCGACGCCATATCGTGCAAACACGTCAGTTTGTCCGTGATGCCTTGATGGAGTTCCGGGATCGTCAGTTTTGCCGCGCGCCGAGCAACGAGCTTCGTATTTTCCTGTGTGACGATGGCCGTGATCAGGCCCGCCTTCTGCAATAATTTGATGCCCATCCCGTCGCGCGTGTTGAACTTTTTCAGCTCGTCGCCCGCTTCGGTGTAATACATCCCGGCGTCGGTCAACACGCCGTCGACATCGGTCGCGAGCAATCGAATCCGTGCGAGCAGAGAACGCGTCGGTCTGGGTCGTCGAGCGGTAGGTCGTTTCACAAGGGGTCAACCGAGCCGGATCTTAACAAGGAGGGTCGGCAAAGACAAGAAACTGCGACAATCGTTCACCAATTTCAGCGGCGTGTGAACGATACACTCGCCGTCAGTACGCATGTCGATGGATGAAACCTTTCCACAGCGTGTGCCACATGATCTTGAGGTCAAACCAGATCGACCAATGCTCGATGTAGTAGAGGTCGTATTCGATGCGTTTTTCGAGTGAAGTATTGCCGCGCCACCCGTTTACCTGCGCCCAACCGGTGATCCCCGCTTTCATTTTATGGCGCAGCATGTACATCGGGAGCTGTTCGCGAAAACGGGCGATGAGCTCCGGGCGTTCCGGGCGCGGGCCCACGATACTCATCTGTCCAACCAACACGTTCCAAAATTGCGGCAATTCATCCAAGCTTGTCTTCCGGAGAAACGTCCCAAACGATGTCCGACGTGGATCGTCTGCATCCGCCCATACAGCGCCGGTTTCCTTCTCTGCGCCCACCCGCATGGAGCGGAACTTCAACATCTCGAACGCGCGCCCGTCCAACCCCATTCGCACCTGCCGATACAACACCGGACCGGGAGAGGTCCATTTGACGAGAAGCCCAATTGCCAGCAACACCGGGGCGCCCAGCGTCAGGACGGCCGTCGAGCCGACGATGTCGAGCGCACGTTTGATCACCACATTCCAGCCGTACAACGGCGAGCCCTGGAGCGTGATGACCGGTAACCCTTCGAACATTTCCGCTTCGGCGCGTAACGTCACTAATTCGCAGATGGAAGGGATGACTTTCACTTCGACCGTCGTATTCGCCACCATCGCGACGATCTTTTCGGCATAGGCTTCTTCCCCTACGGGAAGGCACACGAACACGATGTCGGTCCCAACACACAGGCGCGCCAAATCGTCATACCCCCCGAGCACCGGCAACCCATTGACGGCTTGCCCGACAACTGCAACCGAGCGCACGACATACCCACGTGTCGTAATGCCGAATTCCGGGTGTTGCGCAATGCGTTCGACTAACGACTGTGCGACGCGCCCGGAGCCCACGATCAACGCATGGCGCTGGTTCAACCCGTGGCGACGCATGAAACGCAGCCCCTCGCGAAACATCATGCGCGAGCCGCTCAGCGCCACCATATTCAGCAGCCAAAAATTGACGAACACGAGGCGGGAAAATTCATACTCGCGCATAAAAAAACTGATGGCCACGAGGACCAACACCGCCAACGAATTGGCCTTGGCGAGATCCATCACCTCTTCGAGGTGCGATCCCATTCGACGCGGACGATACAGATTGAATGCCTGGAATGCGATGCCCCAGACCAAAACGATGGGAATCAGTAACCCGACGTAGGGACCGAGCGGAGGGATGCCTTTCGTCACCGGCACGGGGAAGCCGGCAATCCGCATATCGTAGGCCAACACCCAGCAGACACAGATGAGCGCGAGGTCAACAAGAAACAGGACGCTCTTGAGGAATTCAGCGTGGCGCTTAAGCATAGCGGAGAGGCACGTCGATGCTGTGCGACCTCATCCCGAGACCCCATGCATACTGAGTCGCCGCACAACAGACTGCGGCAGCCACTCGTAGTAGGTGCCCAATTGATAACTCAGTAGTTTCACAGCCGCCCGAAGCAGACTTGCCGGAATCAACCAAGGCTTCCGTTGCGCCCACAAAAAGGCCATCTCCGATCGGACATAGCGTAATCCTTCACCGGCAGGTCGACCAAAATCCTCAAGGAGCCAGGGTTGGCGGCGATGAAACACTCCGACATCGAAATACCGCTTCCCGTCCTGCTGCAACGTGTAGTTGTGCGAATGATACACCGCCGCCTCGGCGACATACCGAATGGTATACCCCTGCTGCAGCATGCGGGCACAGACATGCATATCCTCAGCCATTCCCAGACCAGATGCAAACCACCCGACCGACTCCAAGGCCGACCGTCGATAGGCAGCAAACGAGTTCGAGCAGAATGCAGCCTTGAGACCGTACCGATGACGATCCGCATAGGTGCGGACATACGAAGTAGCGGGATAGTTGAACAATCGCAGATGCTGCGCATACAGCGTCGCATCGGGATAGGGCACCTGCCGACCGAACACCGCCCCGCATGTCGAGTCTTCACGTAGTGGGGCTGTGAGATTCCAAATCGCCTGCCCATCGACCGGGAGCGCATCCTGCGTGAGAAATACGACGATGTCGCCGTTACAGCAATCTCGCCCTGCATGGGTTCGGGTCCCACCATGATCGAATTGCGTTTTCTGAATTATGACGACATTGGCACCGAAGTTCGCAGCAATATCGCGTGAGCTGTCTGTGGAGGCAGAGTCGATAACAAGAATCTCGTGGAGAGCAGGTTCTTGCCCTCTCAAAAGGGCCAGTTGCCGCGCCAGTGTTGCCGCGGCCTGATAGGTTGGGATGACGACACTGATCAACAGGGCGCGCCCACTCACTATGCCGACCATCCAAGTGACATATCGATAACCCCAAGCGCTCGGCGTCCACCATCAGAACTCTATCTGCTGCGCAGGATACTCCCGTAGATCTCCTCCAGCCGATCAACATGCCGTGCTAGGCTTGGAGGATTGTTCCAATACGCATCATAGGCGGCCGCGCCCAAACTTTCCACCAAGCGATCGTCCGAAAGACGGCGGAGTTTCTGCCTAAGGTCCTCCCTGTCACCACCACGGAATAACAAGCCCGTCACACCATCTGTGACGTCGTCTCGCGCCGCACAGCGATCGGATACGATGGCAGGGATACCCATAGCAGCCGCTTCTCGCACAGCTAACGGCTGTGCTTCATACCAGAGCGAGGGGAACACAATCGCTCTGGCCGTTCGCAATTCTTGAATGACCTGATGATGCAAACTCCACCCGGTCACGCGCGCGCGCGGGCACCGGGCCACTACGTCTTTCCGTAAGGGCCCATCCCCGACAAACACAACCTCACAGTCGAGCTGCCGAGCAGCATCCGCGAATACCGCCGCTCCTTTCTCAGGATCCAACCGCCCAACCATTACGTAGGCGGAGTTGCCTGCCGCACAGACACGGTCTTGTCGCTCCACGGCAATGGCGTTGGGGAGAGCATGGAATGTTGCATGGGAAGGCAGAACGGGCTGGAGGACCGTGCGGCTGAACTGCGAGACTTGGATAAAGTGCCGGATTCCGCACGGAATGCGACCGGCACGCTGCTGAATTACCTGCCGCAGTACACGCCACAATTTCTGCACGTACCCACGCTTATCGCAATGCGTGGCAATACAGGACAGTCCTAGTGGTAGGCGAGTACAAATGTCGTTTTGGGAATAGTCGAAGAACCCACCGTTTGGGCAAGCGGTGAAATAGTCGTTGAGCGTACATACGATGGGAATACGTCGGGCGAGCACCTCACGCACAACGCTGGAGGATAGCGCCTTTGTCCAGCCGTGCAGATGCACCACAGTGTCCTGGTTCCCCACCGCATCAAGAATCGCTGCGAGACGGCGTGCAGCCGTGGGATTCCATAAACCTTGCCATATCGCTCGCACACGAGACGGGTCCGTCGCAATCGCGTGCTGTCCTGTCAATTCCACTCGAACCGCGCTGTCACGCAACCCCGCATCCGCAGGCCCAACCGCAGCCAAAAACGTTACTGCATGGCCACGTTGCGCCAAGCCGATTGCGCTGGCGATCGCGACCTGACTGGCACCGCCCTCCACGTGGGCGAAGTCATTGATGACGACTATTTGCATTGGACGACGGATCTACCAGTTGGGTCAGGAAGGTTTCCAACACACGCGTCTGCGCTTCACGAGAGAGCCCTTCTCGCGCTTCAAGAGAAGGAGTCACCAACGTTTCGTTCATGCGCTTAACCGCTAACCACATCTCTAACTGGCGCTGAGTGGAAACAGCGTCCCCACATACGGATCCAAGGTTTCGCTCCTTGATTAGATTGCTAGCGACATTTCCCTCAGGACCAATTGCCAGAATTGGACGTCCTGCGCCTACGTATTCAAATAGTTTCCCTGTATATACACCGCGCTCCCTCTGATCGGTCCATAGCAGCAACAACAAAACATCGGCTCCGTGCTGGAGTGATAGAGACTGCGCATACGGTACTTGCCCACCCAGCACCACATTGGTCAAGCCATATCGCGCCGCCGCTTCTCGTGCCGACTCCAAATACCGTCCGTAAAACTCCACACGAATCTCGGCTGCATCCGGTCCCATCGCCCGCAAGGCGGCAAACAACGGAGTAGGATCTTGCCGCCCTTCATAGATCATTCCCGTATACACGATACGAAGCACGCCAGGTTTCGGATCGAGTTGCGACGTGTGCGCGCGGACAACCGCATCAAATCCATTCAGCACTACGGCCGTCGGCTTGCTGAACTTTGCACGAAGCGTTGCCGCTAATGGTTCGGACACCGTGACGAGCCCAGAAGCTGACGACAGTACCCATCGTTCAAGAATTGACTCGGCCCGCTTCCTCCATCGACCAAACCGATACCGATGAAAATCCACCCATAAGTCGCGCAACTCAGCAACCCATGGGACCTGAAACTGTCGAGCCAACTTGGCGGCCACTACCAATGACGTATAGGGCATCGCGCTCGCATAGATCACATCCGGTCGCCAGTGCGTAAGGAGTTCGGTCCCTGCACGCACAGCAAACGGAGCCCACCCGATGAAATCATCTGGAAATCCCACCCATTGTTTATACGTGTGCCGATAGAGCCACCGAATTGACTCGACCAGAGGACGCACACGTCCCTTGGCGACTAACCCACGATCCGCAACGGCATGACGCCCACCGAACATGAACTCGGCCGGCTTGTTGACATTCCACCAGGGTGTTCGGAGGATATTTTCCTCAGGAATCTCGACATCTAACGATGGAAGATACGGCTGATCCGACGCCGACAGCACACGCACATCGTGCCCAAACTTATGCAGGTACTTAGCGGTTTTCCCTACCCGGACATGGCCAATATCGTTAAAGGGGGGGAATGCAAACGAGACCAGAAGAATTCGCACGAAGCGCCCCTTTCATGAGGAGCTTACAAGAGGGATGACATTGAATGAGACACCGTTCGAGGAGAAGGTATTCTAGATGCATTTTTCACAGTGCGACTGAGCTCACAATGCGACACCGAATACTCTCCCCCAAATACCGATATTGACGATGCGCCATAATCGAAAATCAATCGGCCGTAGACCGTCCAACATCTCATTGACCATCGCACGGGTCCCACCAGGATTCATCAGCCCCGCGTACTGGGACAACACATCTTCTACAGCCCCCTCAATCGAGCGGCGCAGCGGCCCTCGGAACCACTCCATTTCCGGAGTAGCAAAACCAATCTTGTCTTGACGTCGACAGATCTTCTCGGGCATGACCCCGGTCATCGCGCCCCGCAGCACTGCTTTCGTTGTCCCCCCTACTATCTTATGCCTCGCACCGAGGCCGATTGAAAACTCGACTAAACGATGATCGAGGAAAGGCACTCTGGCCTCGACGCTATGGGCCATACTATTGCGATCTTCATAGTGGAGAAGCATCGGCAAGTTGGTGGCTTGCGTCATCGCAACACATAAGTCGCCAATATCTCGAACTGGCCCCAGCCCTTCGGCCTGGAGCATCGCCGCAAAAGATTGTGGGCGATACTGCTCCCCACGAAACCGATCTGATGCCAACCAATCATGCTCGACGATGGCCCGGCGAGATCTTGTTAGAATGCCAACAAAGGATGGGGGCAATATCGGCACAATCAAGGATCGGAATTGCTGTCGTGCGGACATCCCGTGAAACCGCCGCCGTTCCAAAATGGTGCGAAGTAATTCGACCCACCGTCCCGTTCGTACCAAACTAGCTAAGTGATAGCCAAATCCCCCGTGGTAGCCGGCCAACTGCTCATCCGCCCCTTGACCGTCGAGCATGACCTTGATTCCCTGTCGGCGTGCCTCTTCAAATACGCACCACTGTGCAAAAATGCTGGTACTCCCGTACGGTTCATCCTGATGCCACGTGAGTTTCTCTGCACATGTGAAGACATCCTCCGGCTTGGGGAATATATAGTGGGGTACAGCACCAGTCGCAGTCACAACAGCCTGCATGAAGGGCCGCTCATCCACCGACCGCTCGTTGTAACACGCACTCACCGTGTTCAGCGCGTGTCGACCCCCTTCTGCATTGAAGTGTCGGGCAATGAGGCTGACAATAGCTGAACTGTCCAATCCACCGGACAGACAAGACCCTACCGTGACATCGGAACGAAGATGAAGTCGCACAGATTCAGACAATAGGTCGTGGAAACGGCGCGCGGCCTCTTCCTGCGAGCATTCCACGGTCCCGGATGGCGGCAGCCGATACCAGCGCCGGACCGGCAGTGGATTGGGGAGACGCATGCCTCGCAATGTGAGCGACAGACATTCCCCATTCCGAATCTGGCGAATGTCTGCAAATAGGGTCTCTGCGGTGTGATCCGTAATTCCGGTGGCAAGAAAATCGTACACCCTCGCCACATTCATACGAGGCACAAGGCCAGGCAATTTGAGGAGCTGCTTAATTTCTGAGGCAAAGGCGATTCCCCCAGGAAGAAGAGCGTAATAGAGTGGCTTGATCGCAAACCGATCACGAGCTGCAAAAAGTGTTTCGTTCTGCGCATCGTAGAGAACAAACGCGAACATCCCGATGAATCGATCGAGGCACGCCTCCCCCCATTCGGCAAAGGCCGCTAAAATGACCTCCGTATCAGACTGCGTCCGAAACCGATGGCCGAGTTGCACCAACTCCGCCCGAAGCTCTCGATAGTTGTAGACTTCGCCGTTGTATACAATCCAGTATCGGCCACCGGTATTGCACATCGGCTGAAGAGCTGCGGTGCTCGTATCGATAATGGCCAGTCGACGATGTCCCAACGCGATCGGCCCAGCCGAACTCGACAAGACTTTCCATCCTCGACCATCAGGCCCTCGATGTGAAACGAGGTCTATCAGCGTCGGATCAGCGGCAATGCCAACCGATGCCCAGATGCCGCACACAGCTACACCCTTCCCTGACTCGTGTCGACTACTACCTTGTCGTAGGCAGACAGCAGTTTCTGCGATTCACGATCCCAATTGAGCTCGTGCGCCGCCTGAAGTGCATTGCGCTTATACGCCTCGATTGTAGTGGGGGTCAGCGCGTTCACGGTTGCGGCGATTACCTCGGGGCGAGTACTCGCCATACTGACGCCAAGGTCGTAGCGTTGCAGGAGGGTGCGCATTTCCGGCAAGTCACTGACGCACAGCGCAAGCCCCGCCATGAGGTATTCAAAGAATTTATTGGGGAGAGCATATCGATTATGTTGCGAATGGCCGGGGAGCGCAAAAAACCCAACATCAAATTCGCGAGCCGCCTGCACCAGTGAAGCCATGGTCACGGCCGGCGCAAAGACCACGCGACTGCCCACGCCACACAGTCGCGCCTTTTCTCGAAGTCCCTCTATGTAGGAACGATCCCCAGGCCCTCGGATCGTCAGGCTGAATTCCTCACGCCAGTTCTGCACACTCTCAATGGCCTCTTCCAAACCACGATGTGGAACGACGATGCCGTGATACAGCAATTTGATGGCGGCCCCGACCGACTGAAACGTCGCAGGCTGATACGAAGGCATGTTTCGGATGACCGTGGGTGCGACCTGAATCCCATACTGCTCCTGCAATGCATCAGCAATCCCCGCAGAGACGACGGAAACATGCTTCGCTCCGCGAATGCCCCGGCTCTCGAGTGCGTGGATGATCGGCTTTCGTAACAGTCTCCATCGCAGTTGCTCAGAATATTCGTGAAGCGCTAATTCATGCGTATCGTAGACGTAGACGCCCCCTCGCTCTCGCGCAAGACGGGCGGCGAGGGGTAACGTGATCCAGTCGTTGGCCACCCAGACATCGGCCGTACGGTCGCTGGACGCCCGATAGAGTTTGGCTGCAACAGGCCACGTCCAATACAACGTTTCAGCATAATCTGGTGATACTCGCACTCGGAAGACATCCCATACTCGCTGTACCCCTCGAATGGCAAGCCAGGCGCCTCTCGCCCATGCCATTTTTTTGAGGATGGTCTTGGCATTACGCCACACGCTCGCCGACCAAGAGACACGTCCAGATTCAGCGCCCGCGCTCTCGCTAAAACCCTCATCAACTACATCTACAGGCCAGGCAGGTGGAACTGCAGCTCGTCCGGGCAAGCCGACCCCGAATACGTTCCACCCCGCTCCATGCAGTGCATCTCCTTGTCGACGAACACGCGGATCATTAGCAATATCCGAGAGCGACAAGATCCCAATTGTTTTCTGAGACTTCATGCAGTTCTCGGGGACGAAAAGGGAAGATCACCATACACATTCATCATCACCTGCATTGGAGCGCCGCAACAATCTTCTCTACAGCAGCGCCTCCACCGTACAGATCAGCAGGTGCCTGGCATCCACGCGAGCGGAGATCGCCTATGAGGACGGCATCTCGTATCACCTGTGCATCAGATGGTGGCGCAAGACGGTTCCACCCGAGGTCAACGAGTTCCGTCCACTCCGTCTCGTCCCGAACCGTGATGCATGGAACACGATAAAAGAAGGCTTCCTTTTGCACGCCGCCCGAATCGGTGACGATGACCCGAGCGTGCTGTTCAAGCAAGACCATATCGAGATACCCGACCGGATCGGTAATCGTGACAAACTTCTCCAGCTTCGCAAGGAGACCATCTCGGACAAGCGCACGGCGCGTACGCGGATGTAAGGGCATAATTACCGGCATCTCTGCACTCACCAGTCGCAATGCTTCGACGATCACCTCCAAACGCCTGGACTCATCGGTGTTCTCGGCACGATGGATGGTTGTCAAACAGTACTGCCCCTGGCGAGCCCCTAGTCGAACAAGGACGGCACTGCGCGATTTCGCGGTTTCCCCATAGTGAAGAGCCGCATCGTACATCACATCTCCGACCATGCGTATGGCCGATTCCGCAATCCCTTCGCTTTGTAGATGCTGAACTGCCGACAATGTGGGTGCAAACAGCAGAGAGGACAGGTGGTCGGTTACCACGCGATTAATTTCTTCGGGCATTCGGCGATTGAACGAACGCAGGCCGGCCTCCACATGAGCCAGGGGTATCTGTAATTTCGCCGCAGCTAAGGCTCCCGCCAGCGTGGAGTTCGTATCGCCATAGACGAGCACCTTGTCGGGGCGCTCCCTAACCATAAGCCCCTCGAGCGCCTCCAACATCCTGGCCGTTTGTGCGCCTTGGGAATGCGATCCAATACCTAGGTGATGATCTGGAGTCGCAATACCGAGTTCATCGAAAAACACGGACGACATATTGTCGTCGTAGTGTTGTCCGGTGTGTACCAGAGTTTCTCGGACACCGGGGGCCCGACGAATGGCCCTCGATACGACAGCTGCTTTTACAAACTGAGGGCGGGCACCGACGATGGACAGGACATGCATGCAAAACTCGAGAGGCTTTATGTGGGCCGTAAGAGGGTGGCAATAGCCCGCGATCCCCTAGCTGCGTCTGAGCCGCAGGACTAGATGGTAAGCTCCGGCATCTGTGATTGATGTTTACGAATACAGGCCTCGATCCACGGCAAATTGCGCTGCGTCCACTCGATCGTGTGCTGAATCCCGGTTCGTAGCGGCTCCTTCGCGACAAAACCGAGTTGCGTGTGAGCCTTCTCTATGCTCCCATAGCGCTTACCGGAATGATCCCAATTTCGAGTAGGCCCGAGCTCAACGGGAACAGGATTGTCGGTCAGTTCATTGATAAGCTTCGCGAGATCACCGATCGACGTTTCAACACCGCTGGCAAGATTAAAAACTTCTCCAGGGGCGCCCGCCAAGGCACAGCGCATGAGCCCCTCGACAATGTCATCCACGTATATAAAGTCTCGAGTGGCGATCCCCCCGTTTTCGACGATGAGCGGCAACCGCCGAATCGCGCGAAAGACAAAGCTAGGCGTCACATTCCGCCACACCGTGGCTGGCGTACCTCGCCAACGGCCAGCCCCAAGTACCTCCCCGGGGCCATAGACATTCTGGAAGCGGGCTTTCACCACAGGGAGCCCGTATTGTTTGTAGTAATAATTTGCGTAAAGCTCTCCAATAATTTTAGAGATCTGATAGGGGCTGTCGAGATACAGGGAAACAGGGGCCTCCTCCGTGGTGGCCTTCGCATCGGCAAACGTCTTTTCGGCAACGGTACATCCTGCCGATGCGTATACGACTTTTGAGAGCCGCTTGTAGCTCTTCAGCTTTTCAAAGAGCTTGAGTGAGGTCAAGGTATTGTTGGCGTGGTCGGCCAACGGATCCGCGATAGAACTTTGATTCCCATGATAGGTCGCGAGATGAAACACGTAGTCGAATACATCGGGCAGCTGGGATAGAATTACATCGTCCGCAATCGACCCTTCAATAAATGTCACCGCCGGATCGCTGGGCAGATTGTCACGCTCTGCAGAAAGCAAGTTGTCGACCACGACGACCCTAGCAGCACCGTCCTGCAGCACCCGACGGACAAGATTGCTGCCGACAAACCCGGCTCCCCCGACGACCAATACCGCTTTTTGACTCCACGTCGCCATACCAGCCCCTCAAGCCGACAACCATCCAGAATTTTTACGCACTACCCTTTCGCATCCAACGGCTTCAGATGCGTAAAAGTCTGCGTAATACCACATTTCCGATAATATTCGATCGCATTTCGCACTCCACCTGCTAACGGAGTGGTCGTTTTCCATCCAAAATCCTTGTTGGTCTTCGACGGATCCAGCAAAATCGTATATGCATCGTCCGGATTTCGAGGACGCACCTCGACTTCCGTATCGAGTCGGATCCCTAACGCGCCCACAGTAGCATCGAAAAGTTCTTTGATCGAAAAATCCGCCCCTGAGGATATGTGGTACGCCCCTTTCTCGCCTCGTCCGTTTAAGGCACGCTCCACCACATCGACCAGATCGTTGATGTAAATAAAATCTCGTCGTGTATCCATGACAAAGCAGGGCTTCTTATTCGTCAGGCGCTGATAAAACGTGGGTAACGGCCCACTGAGATTCCGCGGCCCATACGCATTGGCCAATCGGAATGAAATGGCATCCAACCCACTTAACATCACGTAGTATTCACCCGCCGTCTTGCTGATTGCATAGCTACTCCCATCCGGCCGTAACGGATGCGTCAGCGTGATCGGCTGCTCAAGCGGTCGCAATCCATAACAAAGGGCAGTTTGAAAATAGATAAACCGGCGAACCCCCGCCGCCTTCGATGCCTGCACCACGTTCGCCGTGCCAAGCACGTTAGTGGCGCTATCCTCAGACCAATTATCCGGATCTTTGTAGGCTGCGGCTGCATGGACCACATGGGACGGCTTAAAGTCTTGGAATGTGCGGCGAACAAGATCGGCATCGGCGATGGTTCCCTCGACGAGTACAAGTCGATCTTGGGGAGTAAGATTATCTCTCCGCCCGGTGGCGTAATTGTCAATCACACACACATCTGCCTTCGCCGCTAACAATCGGTCGGCCAGGTGTGAGCCGATGAATCCAGCTCCACCTGTAATCAACACTCTCATGAAGGTACCTCCGCAGTCAGAAGTTGACGAAACTCAGCTGCACGATCGTGAAATCTCTGTTGCCACATTTCCAGACACAGCAGTCCCCACAGCTTTCGCCCGAACTTGGACTCAGACCCAATTTCTTGAACAACAAGACGATTATCCACCAAATCCCGCGATAGTGCTTGAGAGCAAGACAGCACATCGAACACAAAATCCCTCACAGGTCCACGCTCGCGGATCCACTCCTGTAAGGGCACAGGGAAACCCATTTTATCTTTACGTTGGACAACCGAGTCCGGCAACACGTGGGCCATCGCATTCTTCAGAACATGTTTCAATCGTCCGTCCTTGAACTTGATATTGGAGGGCATTGTTGCCGCCAATTCCACAAGCGGGTGGTCAAGTAAGGGCACGCGAGACTCCAAGCCATGCGCCATACTGACCCGATCTTCCACATGCAACAGGGCAGGAAGCAACGTTTTAAAATCGAAATGCGTCATGCGATCAAAATACGATTCCTTTCGCACATTCTTCCCCTGAAACACCTGGCAGAAGGTATCATATGGAGAATACTGACTCAGCAGCATCCAATTGATTTCTTCTCCAAGATCCGGCGCCCGATTGATCAATCGGAAATATCGCCGATCCAAATCTTGAAAGAGCCCCTCTTTCCAGAACTCTTGAAGAAGCGGCTTATAATTTCGCAGTACGGGGAGGTTCGGGATAATGGACTCGTACGTGACGACAAAACTTCCCGAGTGCATCGTCCCATCGATCGCGGCCTTAATACACTGCTCAAAATACGCGATCAAATAGCGGGCATAGCCTCCGAATATTTCGTCGCCGCCTTGCCCACCCAAGACAGCCTTCCTATGCCGGCTTGCAAGCCGAGACACCATATATTGAGGAAAACTACCCGGCCCAGCCGTCGGAAAATCCAGATGATAAATGACATTTTGAATCTCATCGACAAAGTCGCGGTCGACAATCTCGGCTTCAAGCAGCTCGAATCCATTGGCACGAGCGACATCCCGAGCATAACGACTTTCGTCGTAGGCTTCACCGTTGGCAAACTTCCCGGTGAATCCCATAAAACCGGCACCCTGCTGTCGAGACGCGACGGACGCGACGATACTTGAATCGAGCCCGCCGCTAATATACGCACCGACAGAGACATCGCCTCGCAAATGCAGCGACACCGACTCATCCAGCAAGGCACGAATTCGGTCTTCGAAAAACGTTTCCGTATGGTCAAAGTCCGGGTGGTAGTACACCTCCCAATATCGAGATTCCCGCACCGTTCCATTGTGCACCGTCAGAACATGCCCAGCCGGCAACTCTCGAATGCCCCGGAAAAGCGTCTTCCCGCCCAAGCAAAACTGAAAGGAAAGATATTCTCGAAACGACTCCAGGTCGGTGGCAATATCCGCTACAAACGGGAGCAGCGCTTTGGCCTCCGAAGCGAAATACAGCACACCATCCGCAACGCAATAATAGAACGGCTTGATCCCGAAACGATCGCGTGCACAAAACAGGGCACCCTGCTCTTCATCCCACAGCGCAAAGGCAAACATCCCGCGAAACCGCAACACGCATTCACGCCCCCACTGTCGATACGCCTGTAAGATGACCTCCGTGTCCGAATGCGTACGGAATGATCGTTCAGTCAGCTCGTTCTTGAGCTCGAGATAATTGTAGATCTCTCCGTTATACGCGATGCAATTACCGCCCGCATCGCGCATAGGCTGCTGGCCCGTTTGCAAGTCGATAATGCTCAACCGACGATGGCCGAACCCAGCAAACCGGCGTGGATGCATCCATGTCCCGTCACCATCAGGCCCTCGATGCCTGACTAATTCGCCCATGACGGCAAGGCGCTTACCAAGCTCAGCAATCGGCTCAGAATCGAGCGCTATAGCGCCAACGATGCCGCACATATCCTTACCTCATAGAGACACACCATGATACGACTACGAGTTCGACAGCAGAAACAATCTACCTGTACCTGTTCTCTGCAAGAAGAGACCGCACCATACGCGAGTTGTTAGATCCTTGAGAGTACCTAAGCACCGCATGATTACAGATGATCTCAGGGACACGGCATATGATGGCGCGCCAATATGGCAATTTGCCTTAGCTTTATACAATGCTTATTTTCACTTCACTGGAGGACGCACGCGAAATGTTGGGACTCGCAGACTCTCACGCTGAAGACGCGGCGATTCGACCGCTTCTTTTGGAAAAACCCGCCGCCACTACGAACAACCGCCCAATTTACAGCGCCGCTGTTTTTGGGGAAGGTCCGTACACCTTGCAAGTTGGTCCCTTCAACATAAGTCACCCCGACATAGCTACTATCCCGCGCAGAACTCATTCTCGACCGAAGAGACTGGTGAACTCTCGCAGCCCCGAGAGTCCGACTCCCACCCCGATGCACACGAGTGGCGCAACACGGCATGTCACATAGAGACTGACTCGCGAATGATCCCATCGCACGTTCCGGAGCAATCCAGCAGACAATGCGTGGCAAATCTCGTCCTTCTGTGCGTGGAACGACGGGAACCCAACACCATCCTTTTTCGTCACGTCTACAGGAACGCTGGTCAAGACAAGCGTGGATTTTTCCAGATCCATTTCCGCACACACCGAAAAGGGATATCGTTCCGAGGGCCCCCTCATCACCGCGATCTCCATGGCTCGCCATAAAAGGATCTCTTTCAACAAATTCTTCAATCGAATGCCATCGTTTCGTTGCACGAACTGCACAACGCGCCGTAAGAACAGGCGCCTCAACAGTGAGCTCTCCATACATGCGCGCAACGCCAACAGCCCCTCGCCGACAGGCCCTGCAAGAAGTTCGGCAGCACGTTTACCGACTCGCGTACATAACTCTAAGGCACGTGGAGGAATCTGCAGTCGAAGCTTTCCATCTACGACGCAAACAGGAGAGAACCCAGCAAGGCGAGGGCGCCGAGCCAGTAGCAGGCGCACTCTTCGCCCTCTGGCAGTACCCAATGCAGGGATGCGTACACTCGTAGCCCCCCCCCCCTCCATTGGTCTGCAACCAGCTTTTGGCCATGACTCGATAAGCTGATCGAACTGAGCAATGAAGGTTCGATAGCTATACTTCTCCGAGGCAATGATTTCATCGTAAGCACACGTTGTCAGTCTTCGGACAAAGTCCATATCCTTCAGCGTTTCAGCGACCTCCCCCAAATTCGAAAAGTCTTTCTCCAGTGGAATGTAGTGTTTCCATGGACTCAATACTCCCGAATACTCACCACGATAAAGGATAAGTGCCGTCCTGAGTGCAATCGACTCAAAGATCTTGGGAGAGATCACATTCATCAAGACATTCCCCTCGTATTTATGGAGAATCTCCTTATGAACCTCTTCGTAAGTCGCACTTGGATACTGCGACAGATAGCTGGAAACTGCGGCTTCAATCGATCCGTCGAAGTCTGTAATCGTGGCGCCACTCTCTGTCCCCAGAGTTGCTTTGCAGGAGCTGAGAAATTCATCCCACGACGTACCATACACACGCTGCTCTTCCCGCCAGCCAATATCACACGCAAGCCCCAAGTCCGCGCTTCGCGCCAACACCCCCTGCCCAATCCAAACTTTTTCCTGACTGAGACGTCCAAGCCAATAGGGTAGCTCTCTCCCTCGATAGCCGATATCGAGCGGGCGTTGTTCAACCTGTGGAGTTTGTAGCCCAAGGAGGCGATCGGGTACGTATCCTGCGAGGGTAGTAACCTTCAAAACATTTGGCAGGCGTGCAGATGTCCAAATCCTTCCAATTTGTTTTTCGGGAACGAGTGTATACAAGACGTCCAGCCCGATGTCCCTCATCACCGCACAAATCTTATCGACCCAGCGGTAGTCGTCTTGAATGAATTGTATTTTCAGGCCCGAAAAGGCACGCAACTGACTCTTCAGCGAACTAGGCAGGTACGATTCGTAGAGGACACACAGCGAGTAATGGATGACGACAACATCGAACTGGTCCAGACGAAGGGGGCTGAATTCGGTTCGTCCGCGTGGATTCAACCGATGGACTTCATGACGTGAATAGGTGCTGAAGGCATCGATGTGATCGAGAATAGTATTGGCATGACTCTGGTGGTCATCACAGACGAGCAAAATGGACAAACGAGAGGATGCCATGCAATGGGTGTGTCTGGACTACGCAAAATCCTATGAAACGGCAGCGCTCCTAAAGTTTTCGGAATGCAAAGCCTCGCATCCGAGACAATGCTTTCATGCAGTCCGGATTGTAGGCTCTCGCCAGCTGGGAGCATTTTTCGCTGAACACGGTATTGTGCTTTGCATTGTCTGCCCCGACGATTAAGGGATACACCACACGGGTCAAATAGTCATACCCACCAAGATGAAATTCTCGAACCAATTCGTAGCGTGACTTGAAGAACGACAATAGTTCATCCAGTTTTGAATAGACATTGATCTTGGCCGGCTGCACCTCCGGAAGACCAACTTGTCGGCGAAGCTGGCTTAATGCATCGAACCCCTCTTGGAAACCTTCCGCCAATATGAATACCCCGCCAGACGTGAGAACGCGGTCAAGGTTTTCGAGCGCCGCTTGCTGTTCAGCTAAGTTGCGCAGATTGATCAACACCCGGACACAGACAACCGCGTCATACCTATGCTCCAAGCTGCGAGGAGCCAACACGTTATCTACGAAGAAGCGGTTATTCGTCTCTCCGACACTGCTGCGTGCACGATCGATCATATTTTCTGCGTAGTCGAAGGCATCAACATGTCGAACGAGCGGACGAAACCGGGCTGTTGAAAACCCGTTCCCGCATCCGACCTCAAGCAACTTCATGTCCGGCTTAAGCAGACTGCACACATAGTCGTACTCAATCTCTCGCTGAAAGATATCCATGATATTGACCTCGACGTCGTCCTTGACTGTCGCGGCCCGTTCGTTCCAGTGCGCGTCCGTCAAACTCTTCATCCCTCTGTCCCCTCCAGCTTGATCAAGGATCCGGTCCGCTCGACCGCCTTTAATACAAACGGCCAAATGGCATCTGCATATACCCGATTCCCTTCGATACTGAGATGCAACTGATCCGGCGCAGGCAAAAGCATGCGCTCAAGGGTGGCATCATCGAATGGCATAAAGACCTCTCGCATATCACAGAGCGTCACGGCGGCTTCCTGCGCGACCCTACGAATGACCTCGCTATACCGTGCATTGGCGTCCTCGTAGGCCTCACCGCTCATCAGCTCGGCCCGTCGCAACGTCCTATGGTTTGTGGCCAACACTATTTCCCTGGCACCGAAGCGTCGCGCTCGGTCGATCATTTCCGTCAAATTGGCCGCAAAGGCACGCTCCGACACGCGCGGAGCCCCGAGATCGGTTTGCCAGCAGTTACAGTCATTGAGCCCGAACTGCAATGTCATCACATCCGGGCGCAGCGCCTGCACGTCACTAGGGAACCGCTCCAGCCCCATGCGAGTTGTCTCTCCGGAGATACCCCGGTTGAAAGTCTGTATGTCACGATCTTGAGTTCGCTCATGAGCACGCAGTCGATTTTCAATGAGCGACGTCCACCGCAAGGTAGGATCCACATATTGCCCGAACGTGATGGAGTCTCCCATATGGACGAGGATGGTCTTGCGTGCCTCCATGACAATCTTCACTCCCTGCGTGGTACTACCGTAATTTCAAAAGACCCGACTGAAACAGCACTCGGTCGACCAGCTGTGTCATTCTTGAACGGTGAAACCAGCGCAACTCGAACATCTTAAATTTTGGCGGATAGAATCGAAGCAGCCATCGCTCACGCTTGGGAAGCTCATGAATCCACCGAGTACGGCATTGAGCTTCGTATTGGCTCACGTACGCACTCCGGTAATAGATGCGCACCAACGCGCTATACAACCAAGTCGGCAAGCGATCTTCGAGATGAAACAGAATAGGCTCTTCTAAGGACGGATAGGTAGGGAGAGCTCTAACGGCAGTAAAGCCATCGGTCCAAAGCTGTGCGAAAGAATACGGGCCGAAGCTCCGGAGATGAGCAAATTCGTACTTACACTCCCGATAGTGCGAAATGTCTTCTTTCCACGGTATATGGACGATGAGCCGTGTA
The DNA here is from genome assembly GCA_046351095.1 of Nitrospiraceae bacterium. Classification (GTDB taxonomy): domain Bacteria; phylum Nitrospirota; class Nitrospiria; order Nitrospirales; family Nitrospiraceae; genus BQWY01. Next base: position 129,873 of record JAXLZC010000001.1, on the reverse strand, counting down.
CTCGAGGTACAAATCGCGCGCAAATGCTGCACCAACCGCTCCGGATGGAGAAGATGCTCAAGAATATCAGAAATGATAATCACGTCGAAAAAGCCGGCCTTAAACGGCAGTGTTTCGGCATCAGCGCACACGGGCATGATATCGGCGTCTTTGGGAATGGCTGCCAAATACGGTAGCGCCAAATCCATCGCCACCTTGAAGCCAGCGTTGAGCTGCCTCAAATAAATCCCGTTGCTTGACCCGATATCTAATACACGCTTGCCGCTGACATCTCCCACAAAGTCCTGCAGCACGAAATGGCGCACTTCTCGACGCCCTTCCAAAGGGATTGAAAGGTCATCCTCTGCCAAACCTTGATAACAGCACAAATATCGGCTTTGCGCCTGTTCCTTATAGTGCGGAAGGAGTACAGGGATTCCGTCTCTTTCGGGATAGTGGGCACCACATCCCGTGCAGTGCAGGATTCCGGGGGTTGCGCTGAGCGCTTCACGGCAAACCGGACACACGCAAAAATCTGCGTAGTGATACTTCACAGCAAACTCCACGTTGCCTGGTGGCGAACGATCCCGCTCTCTAGTGGAGGATTTCCTTCGACCGCGAATTCATAGCTTCGATCCAGAAGATCATATACCTCTGTCGGCCCTACTGCGGAAAGTTGGCGATAGAGCGCGACGGAAAAAACATACCGTCCATTCCCAAGACGGACTTCCCCATAGTCAAGCACTACTGTTCTCTGTTCCCCCGCAGCAAGACTAAGCGACTGTGCTCGTCCGATATGCGTCGATACGATGACTCCATCCAATCGAAACAGCACTGCGACCGGAATAATGGGGTAGACAGCGGTGCCCTTCGCAATAAACGACAACCGGACTCTCATGACAGCGTCGGCCTGAAACACAGCCTGCTCACCACCTTGTGCATTCACCAATCTGACGGCAGCTATAGCGAGCGATCCTTCACCCGGCCATCGACTTACTTTGCACGCCGTACCCGAAAGACCATGGGATACCGGACTCGTGCCAGGGCCTGGAAGCGCAGCCTCGACGGCACCGCCTTGCTGCTGAAAAGGCTCCAACTCGAATTCGAGCACGGACCAGTCCTTTGAGGGACCGCTCAGAGCAGACTGCCCGTGAGCCACTCCCTTGTGTTTTACCGTGACAACAGCATGGCCATCCCCATGAATTCGATATCGAATTCGACACCGATAGCGTTCCTCGACATAGAGGTGGAACACTCGACAGATAACTTGAGCGCCCCTCTCTCCTCCATCGTAACCAATAACCGATCGGTAGAACGTCCCCTGTGCCTCACCAGGGTCCGACCAATCACTCCCCTCTAGCTTCACATAGGCGAGATGCACAGCATTGACGTCTTGCGCATCGCCTACAAGCACATTGACTGCCGTAGAGTCTCCCTTCAGCAGCGCAACCTCGGACACCTGGCATTCCACCTTCGCCGGCGAGGCGAATTCCACAATAAGCGTTTCTTGCGCTTCATCGTCACGCACAGAGGACTGTCCTGCCCTCTCAACCGCTCGATTCTTTGCTTTCAGGCGCTCGTCCTCCAACAATCGAATGTAGCGCTCATACTCCTTGACCACTTCGAGGCTTGGTCCGCGATGCACCATCTTCCCCCGCTCGATCCATATCGCTTGGTCACACAATTTGACGATCTGATCTAAAGCGTGGGACACCAGCAACACTGACGCGCCACCCGTAACAAGCGCCCGTATTCGTTCAGCTGATTTCCCCAAGAAATAGGCATCCCCCGCACCTAACATTTCATCAATAATCAAAATCTCGGGTCGAATGGCCGTCGCTGTCGCAAACGCCAGGCGCGCCTGCATGCCTGCAGAATAGGTTCGATAGGGCTGTGCAAGAAAATCCCCCAGCTCAGTGAAATCGACTATTTCATCCACCGCATCCGCAATGTCCCCCGAGCTCAACCCCTGACACGTAAGGGACGCATGAATATTTTCGTAGCCTGTAAACTCTGGATGGAAACCGGCACCAGCCTCGAGTAATGCTTGAATTCGGCCATTCACCTCGACAATGCCCTCTGTGGGAGAAAGATTGCCCGTAATCAGCTTTAGTAAGGTAGATTTTCCCGCCCCATTGCGTCCCAAGATCCCGATTCGGCTACCGATTGGAAGACTGAGATCAATCCCCTTGAGCGCCCAAAACTCCTTGTAGCGTTTTTTCGCCCCACCTCTCCAGGAAGGCACACCGATGGCGTCCAGAAAATTCTCAGTTCGAGATGGGAAGACTTTATACATCTTCGCTACCCCAACCATTTTGATGGCGATGCCGTCATGCATAATCTACGAGGACTCGTTTCCCCTTTGCGAACAGCCATCCCCCAACCCCAAAAACCCCTCCGGAGAGAGCAAGCAACGCACACCACTCTCCAACGGTCGGCACTCGGCCAAGAACGAGAACGCCCTGGAAGGCGAGGACATAGTATGCGAATGGATTCAAGACGATGAGGGGCTTAAGCGCACTGGGGACCATATCCGGAGTGTACGCAATGGGCGATGCGATGAGCATGATCATCAGCAAAATACCTATCGCATATTGAAGGTCACGAAACACGACGTGGATCAACGAGAGAATCCAGTTCAGTCCGACCAGGAACAGTATATGGAGCACCCAGACTATCGGGAAAAAGAGCACCATCCAGGTCAAACGTCCTGACAAAGCCAATAGGATAATAATGGTGGTAAAACCCACCATCGCCAGCAGTTGCGCCGTCACCACCGGTTTTACAGGCGCAAGATCAATGGGGAACACCGTGTTGTTTAAGACCGCCTTGTTGGTGACAATCGCAGATACTCCACCGTTGACCGCTTCACCTGTTACAAGAAATGGAACTAACCCTGCAAACATATATAGGACATAAGCCAAGGGAGTCATTTGTGTTGGTCTGACCACAAAAATATATAAGTACACCACCGCGTAGATCGCGAGAATAGCCAGGGGAGCGACAAACGCCCACCCTATCCCCAGCAAAGATCCTGCGTATCTGGCCGCCATCTCTGTACGGGCCACTCGGATGAGCAACCCCAGGTGACTGACAAGATACCAAGCTGAATGGGAGTTGGCGCGGTTCAAATGAGGGGCATCCGATTGTCGACCAAGGCAGCAGTCCTCAGCCTTTGGCATTCAGCACAGGGCACGTCACCAAGACATGGCATATCCATCGGAAACCTGACGCAGCAATAGTCATGAGTCCGCTGCAGACACTCTCATGGAGGAGGGAGATGTACGGCAGATGCCATCCCACGATCGTCACTCCACACATTCCAAGCCTACCAATTCCCCGACACACAAGACTGTAACCATCTCACTTAAGATCTCAGATGGCGACAGGCGTCGTCGTTTGATTGGGCCTCACTTATGGCCTGGAGCACGTGCGTACGGTGCCTTGCATACAATCTTGATCACCCTCGATAAAACTTCGCGATTGCCGCAACGACTTGCTCTGCCTGAGCTTCCGTCATTTCCGGGTAAATCGGCAAGGCCAACGTCTCCTTCGCCGCGCGTTCGGACTCGGGGAAGTCCCCTTGCTTGTACCCAAGGTATGCAAAACACTCCTGCAGATGGAACGGGACTGGATAGTAGATTTCGCTTCCGATCCCCTGCTGCTTGAGATGTGCGATCAGCCCATCTCGCTTGGGTGCACGAATCACAAACTGATTGTAGATATGGTAGTGCTTAGGTCCACCACCTTCATGCACTGCTTGAGGCAACACCACGCTGGCACGATCGACAAGCCCGGCAGACTTGAACAAGGCGATATATCGACGTGCATTGTCCTGACGACGCTTGGTCCATCCGTCGAGATGGGCCAACTTCACATTCAAGACGGCCGCCTGAATGGCATCGAGCCTAAAATTTCCGCCGATCAGCTTATGGTAGTACTTCGGCTTGCTGCCATGAACCCGGAGCACACGCAGTCGTTCTGCAAGCGCGGCATCTTGCGTGACAACCATGCCTCCATCACCAAGCGCGCCAAGATTCTTGCTCGGGAAAAACGAAAAGCATCCAATGATCCCCATACTGCCTGCGCGACGGCCGTCTGAAAATTCCGCACCAATTGCCTGTGCAGCATCCTCAATGACGTGCAAGCCATGCTGTTTGGCGATCGCGAGGATTGCGCGCATGTCGGCACATTGGCCATACAAGTGCACGGGGATGATGGCCTTGGTCCGAGGTGTAATGCACCTCTCGAGTTTGGCAGGATCGATATTGAAGGACACCGGGTCGATATCGGCAAACACAGGCTTCCCGCCAAGCCTGACAATGGCACCCGCCGTTGCAAAGAATGAGTACGGAGTCGTGATGACCTCATCACCGGGCTTGAGATCCAACGCCATCAACGCAATCAGCAGCGCATCGGTCCCGGATGAGACACCAATTCCATATCCCGCTTGGGAATACGCGGCAACCGCCTCCTCAAGGCGAACAACTTCTGGGCCAAGAATGAATGCCTGACTTTCGAGCACCCGCGTGATTGCAGCTAGAATCTCCGCCTGCAATGGACCGTGCTGTGCATGGAGATCCAGTAGGGGAACTGTCATTACTTCGCTCCGTTCTTCTTTGACTGTGCAGGAGGGGCTTGCGGTTCGACTCCTGTCCTCGTCTTCTTATACGTTGCGCCACAGGCGGCACAGCGGCCGCTGCTCTTCCGGAAAGCCAATTTGACGCCGCAGGTGCACATCCACCCGGTCACACGCGCGGGACTCCCGACCATCAGCGCGTAATCGGGAACGTCGCGCGTTACGACCGCACCGGCGCCAACGAGCGCATAGCGCCCGATGGTTGTCCCGCAGACGATCGTACAATTGGCGCCGAGTGTCGCGCCTCGTTTGACTACCGTCGTCCGAAGTTCATTCATGCGTGGAATTTCGCTGCGGGGATTGAAGACATTCGTGAAAACCATTGATGGCCCGCAAAAGACGAAGTCTTCCAGTGTGACACCTTCGTACACCGACACATTGTTTTGAATCTTCACCCCGTTACCGACCGTTGCATTGGGCCCCACCACAACGTTTTGTCCCAACTTACAGTTCTTGCCGAGGCGAGAGCCTTTGAGGATATGCGAGGTGTGCCAAATACTCGTGCCTTCCCCGATTTCCACCCCCTCGTCGATAAATGCGGATTGGTGGGCAAAAAATTTCGTCTTTGGCGTTGCGGCAGGTACGGTCGGCACCTTCCGTTCAAGCGCCTCTTGGCACTGCTGCAATACCGTTAAGACTCGAAGGCCTTCTCGACCGTCCGTCCGTGGTGTTTGCCTCGTCACCATACAGTCGAGGAAATGCTGGCACTCTGCCCGAAGCGGTTCCTGCCAGTCGAGCGGCACCGGTTGCGCCTCTGCCTTGCTGGGTGTTGGGAAGTTGTCCTTCCAATCGATCGAATGCGGATACAGAACCAGCTTGTTGATTTTCTCTGTGTCATCGAATACCGCCATCTGCTTGTCCCCAACCACGACAAGCTTTTGCTCTTTGTACGGGTGCAACCAGGAGACAAAGATGTGCGCGCGTACCCCATTGGGGAATGCCAAGAGGCTGGTGGTGACGTCCGCAATATGCGGGTGGAGATAGTTGCCGCCCAACGCCTGCACCGATTCCGGCATATCCCGAAGGAGACCAAGAATGACGGAAATATCGTGCGGAGCAAACGACCAAAGTATATTCTCCTCTCGTCGAATTTTTCCCAAGTTCAATCGGTTGGAATAGAGATATTGAAGACGGCCCAACTCACCGTCGGCGATGAGCTTCTGAAGCGTGAGCACTGCGGGGTGATACCAAAGCAGGTGGCCGACCATAAGAATGCGACCTTGCCTCTCCGCCAAATCGACCAACGCCTGCCCTTCCGACACGGACAAGCAGAGCGGCTTTTCAACAAAGACATCTTTCCCTGCAAGCAAGGCTTCTCGCACCAAGACCGCATGCGTCTCCGCCGGGGTAGCAATCATGACCCCCTGAACGTCACGCGCCTGCAGGACGTCCGAGTAGGCCCGAACCATCGTGCAGTCCGTATACTGCGAGTGAAGCGCAGCCAGCGTATCGGCCTGACTATCGCACACCATTCGCAACGCCCCAAGTCCGTGCATATTCCGCACGAGGTTCTTGCCCCAATACCCTGAACCAACAACCGCAACCTGAGGTGTAGATTGTAGAGCCATAGACTCAGCTGCTGCCGATGCAAGAGTGCTTTCCACCGGTCACGCTCCCTCTTGAGGACACTGGCAGATCCTCGTTGGACTTCTCGGATTTCCCTACTCAGCCACGAGCTGGGAATTGGACGCGGCATGGTACATGAATCGCATCATTTCATCCAGTGACTGAGTGCGCAGTCTCCACACTTCTCCGCACAATCAGAACAGGCTGAAAAGACATTGCCACCAGCATCCAGAAGAGATTCGCCAGTCCGCCGATCAACATCACGTCGAACAGATTGCGCACGGCAAATCCGATCAGCATGACCGCAGCGGCGACGGATAGCATATGCCACGGCTCGCCCATCATGCGGAGGCTCCGCGACGCCCGGAGTTGCGCCGAGACGGTGGCGACCACGAGCCACACAAACAACCCAAGGGCCGGCAATCCGCTTCCAAGCGTCAGCATGATGAAGAGACTATGCGCACCGGCCGCCTTTTCGAGCTCGGGCCGCCCCGCATACCGCGCCGTAAAGTTTTTGCTCCCGTACCCGATGCCCACGAACGGATGCGCGGCAATATCCCCAGCGGCAAGCGACCAGACGTCTACCCGTGCCCGCAAAGTCCACGGATCGTGCAACGCCGCCGTCTCATTCGGGTCGCGAAAGTTCGTCGTCGCCGCGTAGGCTAACCCCGCGCAGATCGCTAACAACAATACACCCACAACAACCCGCCGCCGCCCCGCCCACCAGAGGGCGACCAGCGCTTCAGCACCTAAGCCCATCCATCCGGCTCGGGTATACGCGAACAGCTCTGCCACAGCGGCAAGCCCGACCGTTACCCAACTCGCAAAGCGCCAGATACCCTTCCTGGCCAACAGTGCGACCGCAAGCGTCAAGGGAAGCGCCATCACCATATACGTACTGAGCCAGTTGTAGTCGGACCCGAAGACACCGGCACGTACATCTCGCCCGTACAAGGATCCGCCGTGGAGTGAAAACTCCACCAGCGAGATCGTCGCCGTCAGGGCCGTCCCCACCATCAACGCCACCAGCAGCGGCCACAGTCGCTGCCGAGTCGGCTGCATGGCCAACACGCGCACGGCCCAATAGAACAGCAGGACCTGTGCGCCCAGCTTTCGCCATTCCTTAAAACTGTAGTCGGGGTCGATGGAAAACGGGACGGTGAACAGCACCCACAGCAGCAGACCAAGCAGCGGCACGTCAATGGGCGTGGCGATCCATAGAGGCCCCGGCTGTCGCCAGACCGCATAGACCGACGCGATCAGCAACGCAAAGAAGCCATACCGGGTAGGACCATGGAGGACAGGGAAAAAATTCAGGACAATGAGCGCGGCAAATCCGTAGAGCTGCACCGTCCAAAATCGTGACCAGACAGATGGGCTCGAACCCGTTGTGATCCACCCCTCCATCCTAGACAGTGGACGATCCTAAGGGACGCTGCTCGTAAGTTTGAAGGTAATCGGAGACCATCTCCTGCCAGGGACGCAGCACGATGCCGACACCTGAAAGCCGCTCGCTTGTCAGCGCGGAATGGGCGGGCCTCGCCGCTGGACGCTGCAGATCGGCGAAAGCGATCGGTTCGATCGAGCCCGGCACATCGCTCGTCCGACGAATCCATTCGGCATACTCGACCCAGTTGCACACGCCGGTACCTGCTACATGGAAGAGGCCCGTCGCATTTGCATGCGCCAATTGGAGAATGGCCGCCACCAGATCCTTCGTCGACGTCGGGCTACCGAATTTATCCGCAACCGCCCGAACCGGCTCCCCTTGACGAAGCCGATTCAGAACAAACGTGATGAAGTGCGATTTCCCTTCTCCGAAAACCCAGGAAGTCCTTGCCACACAGGTGCTGGGCAGTTCTTCGTAGACCGCACGTTCGCCGGCCAATTTCGACGCGCCGTACACACTCTTCGGATTGGGCACATCCGATTCGACATAGGCTGCGCCCTTAGTCCCGTCGAACACATAGTCCGTCGAAATGGCAATGAGCCGCGCACCGACCGCCGCTGCGCCACGGGCGACCAGGCGACTACCGGTCTCATTGATCAAATACGCTTGTTGGGGATTCCGTTCGCAACCATCCACGTCAGTCATCGCCGCGGCATGAATCACGACATCCGGACGCTCGCGCCGGATCGTATCGACGATCCGCGGATCGCTCACATCATCTGTCTGATGCGTCGCCAGGTACACCTGATCGGCAGGCACCACACGCGCCAATTCCCGGCCAACTTGTCCACTTCCACCTGTGACGAATACACGCATAGCCAAAATCGCTCGCCCTCACCCAGCGTCACGTGTACCGGAAAAATGACGGAGATCGCTATCGACCATTTCGGCCACAAGATCCGCAAAACGGACCGTCGGTGCCCATCCCAACTGTTGGTGCGCCTTTGTCGCATCGCCCAAAAGCGTTTCCACCTCAGCAGGGCGAAGGAACTGAGGATCGACGCGCACGTATTGCCGATAGTCAAGACCGACACGAGTGAATGCGGTCTCCACAAACTCCCGCACCGTATGCTGCTCACCCGTCGCAATCACAAAGTCGTCCGGCTTGTCCTGCTGCAGCATCAACCACATGGCCCGCACGTATTCCTTCGCATGGCCCCAATCGCGCTTCGCGTCCAAGTTGCCAAGCTTCAGCTCTTTCGCCAATCCCAATTTGATACGCGCGGCGTGCGACGTAATCTTACGGGTCACGAACTCGAACCCGCGGCGTGGCGACTCGTGGTTGTAGAGAATGCCGCAAGAGGCGCGGAGACCGTAGACCTCGCGGTAATTCCGAGTCAGGTGGAATCCAGCTACCTTGGAAATGCCGTACGCGGAGCGTGGATGGAGCGGAGTCGACTCACGCTGGGGTGTCTCCGCGACTTTCCCAAACATTTCGCTCGACGCCGCAAAATACAACCGACAGTCCGGCGCACAATCTTTGATCGCGGCCAGGACGTAGTGCGTCCCATTGATGTTCGCGTTGAGCGTGGAAAACTCGTCCTCGAAGGAATAGGACACGAAACTCTGGGAGGCAAGATGGTAACACTCGTCCGGTTTTACGGCCTGAAACAGACGATAGATGCTTGGCAGGCTTTCGAGGGAGGCGGCGTGCAGCTGCACCCGATCTTTCAGGTGCAGAATACGATAGAGTCGGTGCGAGGGGTCCTCAATCGCAATCCGCCGAACAACCCCATGCACCTCATAGCCCTGCTCTAACAACAATTCAGCGAGATAAGACCCATCCTGCCCGGTGATACCGGTAATCAGCGCGCGCTTCATGCCCCTCCCGCTGCGCCCCCTGCTCCGGAGAGCCGCTGTCCATAGGCCCGCTCGTAGTAGGCGCGGAATTCGCCGCTCTTGATCGTGCGCCACCAGGAGGGATGCTTGACGTACCAGTCGACCGTCTCGCGTAATCCATCTTCAAACACAACGCGCGGGGCCCATCCAAGTGCACGGAGCTTGGCACAATCCACGGCATAGCGACGATCATGACCCGGGCGGTCTTGGACGTGGCGGATCAAGTCGCGTCCCTTACCGAGCTGGCGCAGGATCGCGTCGGCCACGACGATATTCTCCCGTTCGTTACCTCCACCAACGTTATACACATTGCCCGGCACACCATGGCGAAACGCATGATCGATGCCGGCCGCATGGTCATATACCGAGAGCCAATCGCGTCGATACCGTCCATCCCCGTAGAGCGGCAATGGCTGATCGTCGATCGCATTCGTAATGAACAACGGAATGAACTTTTCTGGATACTGATTTGGCCCGTAGGTATTACTCCCTCGCGTAATGAGCACCGGGAATTGATACGTGGTCCAATAACTGCGCACGAGCAGGTCGCCACCGGCCTTGCTCGCCGCATAGGGGCTACGTGGAGCGATCAGGTCCTCTTCCGTCGAATGTCCGGTCTCCACGCTTCCATAGACCTCATCCGTACTGACTTGAAGAAAGCGTGTCACGCCGACTGCGCGCGCGGCATTGAGGAGCGTGGCCGTCCCGATCACGTCGGTCTTCGCGAAGGCGAGCGGTTCGGTGATCGAACGATCGACATGGGTTTCGGCTGCACAATTGATGACGCCCTCGATGCGATGCTCCTTCATGACACGCGCGACTAATTCTGCGTCGCAAATATCGCCGTGCACAAACCGATAACGTGCATGGCCGTCGAGATCCCGCAGGTTCTCGAGATTGCCGGCATACTTCAACGCATCGAGGTTGACGATCGTATCGGACGACTGCGTGACAAGTCGCCGCACCAAATGCGACCCGATAAATCCGGCCCCACCCGTCAGCAATATGTTCACCAGGTCCTCCTCTTCACCGCTCGCTAGAGGCGATTTGCCCCGGTCTTGGCGACTAGTTGGTTGGCCTGAAACAACGACTCGATCGTCCCCGCATCCGTCCACCACCCATCAAGCTCATTCCAAGTCAACTGCCCCCGCTGGATATACGCATTGTTGACGTCCGTGATTTCCAACTCGCCGCGGCCGGAGGGTTTCAACGTCTTGATGATCTCGAATACCTGTGCATCGTAAAAATAAATGCCCGTCACGGCGTACGACGAGGCTGGGTGTGTCGGTTTTTCATCGATCCGCACGACGCGGTTGCCGTCCAACAGCGGCACTCCAAAGCGCTGGGGATCCTTGACCTCCTTCAAGAGAATCTTGGCCCCTACCCGCTGCTCGCGAAACGCCTGCGCCGCCGCCGCAATATTCCGTTCGATAAGATTGTCGCCGAGCACGACGCAGATACCCTGCCCATCCGCAAAGTGCTCGGCCATGCGCAACGCATCGGCGATCCCGCCCTCGCCCTCCTGGTACGTATAGGCGAGGTGTTTCAATCCATGCTGCCGACCGTTTCCGAGCAGCTTCAGAAAGTCACCGGCACTGTTCCCGCCGGTCACCAACATCACTTCCGTAATCCCCGCGTTGACGAGAGCCTGAATGGGGTAATACACCATCGGCTGGTTATAGACGGGCAGCAAATGTTTATTGGTGACCTTGGTGAGCGGCAACAGCCGCGATCCCAAGCCACCCGCTAAGACGACACCCTTCATACTCCCTACTCCCACTTCACCATGTGCGTCGTTTTACCGCTTGGCGAGCCGACCGTAGAGGGCCGCCATCTCGCTTGCCGCACGATCCCACGTAAATTCTTGCACACGCGCCGCTCCACGCGCCACCAGCATTTCGCGCAACGCGTCATCGGTCAACACCCGTGTCAGCGCCTGCGCTAACGCAGGCACATCCGACGGATCCACCATCAACCCGGCATCTCCGACGACTTCCGGCAGCGACGACGCCTGGGACGACACGACCGGACAGCCGCAGGCCATCGCTTCCAACGGCGGGAGACCGAACCCTTCATAACGCGAAGGAAACGCAAAGACTCGCGCACCTCGATACAGTCCGATCAACGTAGCGTCGTCCACGAGCCCCATCCAACACACCTGCGCCTCGAGCCGATGCTGCGCGACACGCTGCCGCACGACCTGTCGTTTCTGCACGTCTCCGACGAGCACCAACTCGTGAGCCTCGCGCAGGGCGGGCGGTAATTGGGCAAACGCGTCGACCAGCGTTTCCACATTCTTAGCGGGATCGTCCCCGGCGACGCACAAGACATAGGGACGCTGCGGCCGATGTGCGTGTGGAGAGTCCGCCCCCGAGTATGGCGTGAACCTCGCCGTATCCACTCCCGCATACACGACCGAGACGCGATCCGGTTGCACCGGACAATGCGCCAGAATGTCGCGACGAGAACACTGCGAGATGGTGACGACATGATCGATTTTTGCCCATCGATCGCCGACCGCCCACGACTCCAATCGCTCATGCAGATTTCGACGTCGCGTGGGCGTGCCGAAAATCAGCGGCTTCACATCGTGAATGGTCACCAGCACTGGGCTTCGTGGCCAGGCAAGACATGAGTCATAGGGAAGGTGAAGGAGATCGCACACCCCGCCGGTCCACGGTACGAGTTGTTCCCACACACGCCGTTTCCCAAACGGCAACCGTACCGTCCGAAACCGAATATTCGGGCGGGGCGTAAATCCCTCCGCCCCCACCGGCAGTAGGACGGTATACTGGGTGCTGTGATCGACACGTCCCAGCCCCTCGATCAACTCCCTCGCGTAGCGCCCCAACCCGACATTAAAGTCACGGACGTGCCAGGCGGCAATCACCACCTTCATGGCGTCGACATAGTCGCAGAAGGTGGCGTGCGGCGATCGTGCGCATCCGTCGCGTGGGCCTGCGCCTTTTCCACTAAGGCATGCCCAAAGCGGACGTACTCGGCAGCTTCACGCACGGTTCGACTGATCCCTGCCCAGCGTCGCTGCGCCCAATTGCCTCGCACCGTCCGTCCCCATTTCTGGGTAAAATACGTCACGTTCGCCTCAGAATATCGTTTTCGTTCGGAGCGACCGAAGGCTGTCTGCGTCACCATACTGAAGTGATGAATGAGTACGGATCCGGTCATCCGAACCGACATCCCCGCCTGCAGCACACGCCAGTGAAAATCGACGTCCTCGCAGCCGCCATAACCGAAGGCGTCATCGAACAATCCCACACGATCGAAGACATGACGCGCGACCAAAAAACACGGGCCGTATAACTCCGCGCGCGTTGCGGCCCGACAGCGATCGGTAAACTGTGCCGCGTACGCATCGAGGTCGTAATTCAGCGCCCCTTCACGACCCGCCGGCGCCACAACGCCGTGTCCGCCGCGCGTCATAAATTCGCGCAGCCCTTCCAACCAGCCCGCCGTCACCACGATGTCGTTGTTCAAAATCCCGATCACGTCGCCATGGGCGGCGCGAACCCCCTGGTTCCAGGCCTTCGCGCACCCGAGATTGGCTCGATTGGCGATGACACGGATCTGCCCGCGTTCATGCAACTCGCGGAGGTAGGCCGGCGTGCCGTCCGTCGACGCATTGTCGACGACGATGACCTCATACGGCAGCGTCGTGTGACGTCGAAGCGAATCAAGGCAGCGAACGGTGTACTCGAGCTGGTTAAAAACCGGAATGACGAGGCTCGTAAACCCAACTCGCGGAGGAGGTAGCGCGGAATCCTGCGCCGATGTCTGCGGTGTAGTCATGCAGAGCGTTCCCTAGGCGATGCACCCTGTGTCGACAAGGGACGATGTCGCGCGATGAACCCGTCGATATCCCCGCTCATCAGGTGCGGCGCAGCGGCACGAATCTTTTCAATCGGCCAATCCCACCAGGCAATCTGTTGGAGCGCATCGATCGTCGTCTGTGGAAATCGAAATTTGACGACGCGCGCCGGTACCCCGGCCGCAATCGCGTACGGCGGGATATCTTTCGTCACCACCGCGCGCGCGGCAATAACGGCACCGTTCCCGATTGTGACGCCGGATAGGATCAATACATCGCTGCCGATCCACACATCGTGTCCGACGACCACATCGCCTTTCGAATGCGAGGCCGGCGGTAACGACGCTCCTTCGACGCCGAGAAGATGAAACGGATAGGTGGACACCCACTCCGCGTGGTGTTCATTACCCGTAAAAATCGTGACGCCACCGGCAATCGAGCAGAACCTTCCCAGTTGCAACCTCGCGCCGTCCGTATTGTAAGGAATCGTCGGCGTTCCATAGGTCCAATCGCCGACAATTTCCGACGCATACCGTGGATTCTGATTCATAAAAAGCCGAGACGGGCGTGGACGCCGTACCCCAATTCGCTCCAACCATCGCTTGAGGCTAGCCATGGACTCACTCTCTCGACCGTACACAATAACGGCAATACAGGCACAGCTCGCCGTGCCCCCATCCTCTACCGTCGCGAATTCGAACGCCCTTACGCATATTGCCGCACCAGATCGAGGAGATACCGTGCCCTGTGGCTGCAGGTGTGGTGGGCGTGCAAATGTGCATAGGCAGCGTCGACCATCGCGCCACGAGCAGCATCCTCATGCACATATCGCCTGATAAGCGGCACAAGATCGCTCAAGTCGGGCTTACAGAACAGGGCATGTTTGCCCGACTCAAAATTGTTTGGGATCAGGATATCCGGCGTCTCTGAGACCAATAAGGCTTTGGACGACACGATTTCCCAATATCGCAGCGTATCGAACCCACCGCCGCGAACGGACAACGCCATTTTCGAACGGGCAAGAAGATGCCGATAGGCGTCATACGGCAAGCGTGCGGCCCGTTGCGCCTCGGTGGCAAGAGCATCACCTCGAAGTTTCGTCCATACCTTGGGAAGACCGGTCTGCAACTTGGATTGGCGATCCGACGCATCCGCATAGACTGCCGTTTCGGTTTTGAGATCCGTCGCGGCGCGCAACAGTGTATAGGCACGAATGCGTTTGGGGTGTGACGCGCGAACGACATATGACACATCGACGTCTCGCGGTGGGTCCAGGCTAGGAGAAGCCACCCCGGGGATCACGGAAAATGGCAACGGGAATATACTGGTGGACACCTCGCTACAATGCCGAAATGCGAAGCGTCTCGCAAGCCCGGCAGCAACACCGCCGCCAGGCATCCAACGATACTCTCGCTTAAAATACAGCCGGCATCGATAGCGCCGATAGAGGTCGCATCGAATATCCGAGTCGTCTTCACCGTCGATCAACACCGTCACGGGCCACGGTGCAACGCGTGCGAGCATAGCAGCGGCCGCTGTCGTCGCCGCGCGAGGCGACGACAACACAACGAGGTCGAACCGCCCATCACGGAGCAACGCACCGACCTCTTCGGCATCTCGGCGTACCCCATCGACCTGTGGCACGTAGGACAGCCGTGCGTCAGGATCATGGTAGACCGCCTTCCACGGGTAATCCGTAACCCGCTCGGCACCTAGTACACGCGTCAGTCCGACAAAGAGTTGATCGGCCAAATAGTCAGGTAGTGTATCCGTAAGAAACAGTACACGAGGTTCCAGAACAGGACCGCTCCTCGCGCACCCGCCATCGATCTCGTTACTCAGAGGGGTGCCCCTTCCTTCTCCACGCGCAACGTGACCGACATGTTATCGACGACGTTCCACAAATACCGACGACACCGCTTCTGAAGATAGGAGGGGAACCAGCAGAACGGCTTCCGAACATCGTACGTAATCCGCTCGATCCGAAATTGCGTGCGAATCCCATAATCGGTTGGGGGCTCGAAATATTGGAAGGTGTCTTCAGTGATATACCGGACATGGGTGGGATCGCGGAATGCCCCCCGAGACGTATAGTAGGGCACCACCACCTCAACCCGACCGCCTGACTTACAAATACGCGACAACTCCTCCATCAGCGCCACCAGTTCACGCACATGTTCGAGCACATGCCGCACCCAGACGACATCCACCGAATCGCTCCGAATCGGCAGCGGACGCTCGATGTCGGCCACCACATCGATACCCGGCACCATTCTCGCATCGAATCCCCAAGCCCCAGCGACCTTGTTTCCACCGCATCCCAGGTCGATTACGACCGGCTCTGGGGTACGCAATTCCTTGGCATTCATTCGGTGACACTCCCGCTCATGACTTCTTGGACACCCACAGGTCCGGGAGCGATTCGCAATAGTCCTTGAACGCCATAAAGTCCGCCTCTACCGCACCTTTATCGACCAACACATGCTCGTAACACACAAAGGAATCGGTCCAATAGAGTCCCAGCGTCAGATACTTTGGATTCAAACGACGAAACCATCGGTTCACCACGGCCGACACCCGTTCAACAATATCGAGGGCCTCAAACGGATTGTGATTGGCGCCGCCCCCCCAAAACCGTGGGCCGACCGTGGGATGAAACCGCGCATAGGCATGGAGTTGTGCGTGCTTGAAGGTAAACCGCACGCCGCCATCCACGGCTTCGACCATCCAATGATGGTGCGAGTGCCCGCAATAGCGACTTCGCTCGATTCCCGGCAAACTCTCTAAGACACGCGTCGGCGTTTCGATATATCCGGCCTTCCCGACGCGCATCATTTCCTGGCACACCCACACGGGATCGCGGAGATCCTCCAACGTCCCCTTACACAACACGAAGTCAAATTGTTTGTCGTGAAAGGGCCAGGGTTGATGCGAACAAAAATCGCGCTGAATCCAGGTGTCTTGCGAATAGTACGGCGTAGGCCACTGGTCGGTCAGCCAAGGCTCCACCGCATACCGCTCATCGTAGGCGAGGAAATCCAATACGTAGTTGGCACGGCTAAGCGGTCGAATGCCGCCCCCCACGTCCAACACAAGATCCGCGTCCTTAATGCGACGGGGAAGATCGACAAATCGCCCTGCTTCCATGCTCACGAACGTATCTCCTTACTCCCAGCAGAGCCTATACGAACGACTCCTCTGCCAGGTCCATAGTATTCGCGGGAACGTCATCGTCACCGCCTTACACGCTCCTCTCGCTCGGAACCTGCTTCATGGGGACAGATACAAGCAGCGTCTTGGCCGCCGCAAAAACCTCGTCGATTCCGATTTGACGCATGCAGTTTTGCTCGCCGCGGCGACAGGTGGGATGGAAACACGGCCGACAATCGACGCCCTTATAACAAATCTGCGTATACGGGCCCAACGGCGCCCATTCCGCAGGGTCGGAGGGCCCGAAAAGGCCGACGACCGGCGTGCCCACCGCCGCCGCAATATGCATCGCCCCGTTGTCGTTACCGATAAAGAGTGCGCACCGCTTCACCAGCGCCGCATATTCACGCAGCCCGATCGTTCCGATGAGGTTGACGATCCTGCCGCGCGCGATTTGTTCAATTGCACATCCGATCGGCTGCTCGGCCGCACCGCCTCCTAACAGAACCAGGCATCCGCATGTTTCCATAAGACGATCGGCCAATTCGGCAAATCGCTCCGGCGGCCACGCCTTAAACCAATACCGTGCACCCGGATGCAGCATGACAACCGGAGTTGAGGACTCTCCAGCACACAATGTTTGCATCAGCTGCTCGGCATGAGCCTCCTCCTCCGCGGAGAAAAACAGCTGCGGTCGCTCCGCCGCCGGATCCAGTCCAATGGCCCGCAACACCGACAGATCCCGTTCCATCCGATGGAGCGTCTGTACTTCGCCAAACTTCGCCCCCTGCCCAAGAGAATCGGGAGTATTTCGCTCATGCGTATACGCAAGACGCGCCCGCCATCGACGAGATTCGCGAAACCCTACACGGACCGCGGCACCGCTGAGGGCGCACGCTAACTCCGACCGGTCGTTTCCGGTGAGGTCGACCACACCATCGAACTGCTGGCGACGAATCTCCTGGAAAAATTCCGCCTGCGTTCGCAGCGTGTGACGATCGACCACAAGAATCTCGTCCACCGCCGGATTCCCAAGCAGTACCGCCTCCGTCCCCTTCATGACCGCCATCGTCACCCGAATTCCAGGATACGCGGCCTTCAACGCACGGGGCACTGCCGTCGACAAAAGTACATCGCCGACATACCGAAGCTTAATGACCAGCACATTGGTCAAACTGGTCGGCCGGATGGAGGTGCCTCCCACCTGCACCCGATTCGACGGCTTCGGCTTCCCTTTTAAACGATCAGGCGTCAGCTGCAGATTTCCGTTGTGCGGCACCTGACGGTCCAAGCGCGTTCCCCCTCGGGCCGATACGGCTGCGTTCGAATGACAGGTCTCTCGGTACACACGCATAACCTGCGTCGCTGCCCTATCCCAGGAAAACCGATGCACACGCTCAAAACCCTGCCGACGGAGCTCCTCCCGTCGGGCGGGCTGATCGAGCACCGCCACCATTCCCTCGGCCACCTGTTGCGAATTTTCCGGATCCACCAAGACCGCGGCCGTCCCCGCCACCTCCAGGAGCGAACTTCTGTTGGACGTTACGACCGGTGCACCGCAGGCCATGGCCTCCAACACCGGCATGCCGAACCCTTCGTACAAGCTGGGGAAGGCAAACAGGTCTGCCCGGGAATACAACACCCGCAGGTCGTCCATCGGTACACGGCCGGGACAAATCGTGATATCGGTCAACCCCAATCGCGCGGCAGTCTCGTGATAGTTCCCGTGTCGATGCACGGCATCGCCGATTAACACGACCTTGCGTCTCCCAAGGCCGGCGCGCATTTGTGCCACCGCTTCGAGAAACACACGATGATTTTTTCGCGGATCGGCGCCGCCGACGAACAAAACAAATCCCTCCGAACCAATCCCTATTCGTTCCCGCACACGAGTCCACACCTCGGGATCGGTCACTGGATAAAAGTCCTCGGCGATTCCGCAGTGGACAACGACCATGCGGTCCATCGGCAAACCATACAGTTCGTTGATCTCGCGGGCCGATGCGTACGAATCCGTAATGACTCGCCGTGCCTGCCATGCCGCATGCCGAGTATGATTGGAGGAGGTGTGAGGAAACAGCTTGGGGGAATATTCGGGGTGGCGGTCCATCCACAAATCATGGATGGTCACGATTCCGCCGTACCGGCCCTCGGTGCGCAGCCGAAAGTTCGGGCCGTGAAACAGATCGAGGCGATCGTTGGCGCCGCACCAGCGCATCGTTTTGCGTGTCGCTTCGCGCCAGCGCAACCGTGGGTCGTCCATCCAGGACTCCCATCGGATTTTGTCGCGATAGCCTGGTTCGACGTAACAGAAGAGTTCGTAGTCGTCCCGCAACCGCACGAAACTACGTAGCAGATAATAGAGATACCAGCCGACCCCGCCGCGGTCGCCGAGGATAGGCGTGGCTTCAATGCCGAGCCGCACGCCGACTCCTTTCGCAAGGCACAACACGATCTGCCGCGTGACACCGCCTCATGGCGTTCGTCGCTCCGACGCAGCTGCAGCCATTGAAGTGGGGACATGGACGGCTTCCCATATCTTGGCGTATTTCAGGAAGGTATAGACCCCGGAAAACCCAGCCCAAAACACTCCGTGAATGCCGTCTTGATATCCTCGCCGTAACAACCAATTTTTCAGCACCGCGCCGAGCGGATGCATGATCACTTGGAGTCCGGTCACCTCGGAATGGCGCTTCATTTTTTCTTGTGCACCGAGCGTCGAATAGCGAAACACCTTCGCCAAATGGGAAGCGATGGTCGGCGACGTCTGATGCAGAAAGTCATGCGTCAACCGCCCCTGTGGGCCGTCGAGGTGAATCCGTTCGTGCAACTCCGTGTCGTCGTACAGCCCCTTGCCTCGTCGTATCAGCCGGAGTTGATAGTCGGGATAGACACCACCACCGCGCACCCAGCGTCCATAAAAATAATTGCGCCGTGGGATTTCGAATCCGACGAGACCCGCCCGGTCGGCTGTGCCGACCATCCGGCGGATTTCGACGGCCAGTTCGGGCGTTACCTGTTCGTCCGCATCGACGATCAGGATCCAGTCGCCGGTCGTCCGGCCGATGGCAAAATTTTTCTGCGGGCCATATCCCGGCCAGGGACGCACAAACACATGCGGCGTAAACCGACGTGCCAGTTCGACCGTCGCATCCGTACTTTCCGCATCCACCACCAGCACCTCATCGGCCCACGCCACGGACCGCAAACAGGCGTCGATGTTGTGCGCTTCGTTTTTGGTGATGACGACGACGGAAATTCGAGCGCCTGCGGGCGCCGAATTCGATGCGCTTGTACCCTGCGTCTCGGACGTCGTGCTCACCCTCGAAACCCTCGTTTCGCCACTTCTCGGTAAAAGCGCCAATTCAGCCACCGACTGCGCCGCGTCCCACCTAAGCGCGCCGCCGCCACACGCTCGCGCATGACCGCGGGATGCGTACCGCGAAAATCCTTGAGGATCCCGTACTCCTCGAACGGCACCGCTTCCTGCGCATACCAATGTTGCTCGCCCGGCGGCGGATGGTCGCCATGGTAGACCCGCGTCTGCTCGCGTTTCTTGGCCGTCATCGTCTTGGGATCTTTCACCCACCCGTAGTGAAACACCCGGCCGTCTGCCGGAGCCAACCACGCTTTCGGTCCATTCTGCAGATACAGCTGCGTGGCCGTGAGATGAAACCCGACGGCGTCGCCGCACGATTCCACCTCTCCGTTATTCCGAATGATCCGCACAGCCTTGTGGTAGAACCACGGATTCGTCGACCAATAGTCGGCGATGAAGTGCAGGTACCGAAACAACAGACCCTTCACGGCGGGATTCGACAGATGCGTCCGCATGGCCGCCTCGATGGCCGGCAGATCGTCCTCATGCACCACTTCGTCGGCCTGGATGTAAAACGCCCAATCGCCCGTGCAATGAGACAAGGCCAGGTTCGTTTGCTGCGAGTAGATCAAACCGCCTTCGCGCAAACTCTCATCCCACACCGACTCGACGATACGGATCTTCGGATCGTTCAGGCTCCGAATCAGCTCTAGCGTCCCGTCGTCGCAGCGTCCGACATTGACGATAAATTCGTCGACGATCGGCAGAATGGACCGAATCGATTCGAGAACCGGATAATCGTACTTAACCGCATTCCGGCAGAATGTAAATCCACTGACCTTCATCGGTATCGTCAATATCTTAAGACATATAGCTTAGGTGATTGTTGAACTCTTCGGTCCGCGCGTCGCTTCCCAAAATTTGGCGTACTTCATGAAGGTGTAGCACGCATACAGCCCCGAGAGAATCAGGCCCGGCATGCCGTCCCGCCATCCGCTCCGGCCGACATACATCTTGAGAAAGGTGAAGAGCGGATGGGTGATGAGTTGATGCACATGAAACCGCCGCCCCTGCTCCACCATCCGCTTCGCCATGAGATCGGAATACCGATCCATCTTCGCCAGGTAGTGGTCGATGTTGCGGAACGGGTACTGCACAATCGCTTCCGTCATGTAGCCGATCCGGCCATCGACGTCAAACCCCTCGTGCACCATGTCTTCCCGATACCGCATACGCCCCACCCGGTACAATTGCGGCTGTCGATAGTCCGGGTAAAACCCACAGTGTTTGATCCATCGGCCGAGAAACTGATTCCGGCGCGGGACGAAATACGCATCGGCCGCCTGGGGATCGGCGATCAATCGCCGCACTTCCGCCGCTGCCTCCGGCGTCGCCCGTTCGTCGGTATCGAGACTGAAGATCCATTCGTACGAGGCCCGCGCCATCGACTCGTTCCGCAAACGGCCGAAGCCGTGGAACGCATGCTGATACACCTTGTCGGTAAACTCGCGCGCGATATCGGACGTCCGGTCCGTGCTGAACGAATCGACCACGACCACCTCGTCCGCCCAGGTGATCGATTCGAGGCAGGCCCGCATATTCGGTTCGTCGTTATAGGCGATGATCACCGCGGAGATCCGCGGCGGAGAGCCGGACTCGGACCGAGCCGCAGCCGGGCCGTCGACAGCAGATGACGCGCGTTCTGGTGCCCCGCCGCTCATCCTCGCCCCTGGCCGCTCACCCGGTGATACACACGCTCCAACTCGTCCAACATCCGATCCAAGGAATAGGATCGCTCGACCAACGCGCGCCCCGCTTCACCCATTCGCCGCCGCAACGCCGGCGCATCCAACAATTCGCCGATCCGCAGCGCCAGCGCCGCCGCATCTCGCGGCGGGACGACATACCCGGTTTCGCCGTTTCGCACGACATCAGGAATAGACCCGACAGTAGTCGAGACCACGGGTAATCCGACTGCCAGCGCTTGCATCAATACTTGAGGAATCGTGTCGCCTTCGACGGAGGGGATCACGAACAGATCCAACGAGTGAAAGACATTCAGCAAGTCTTCGCGATAGCCCAACATCCGCACACGGGTCTGCACCCCCTGCTCGGCAATGCGGGTGCGCAATCGCTCCTCTTCAGGCCCACGACCGCTGATCACGAACGTCACGCCGGAGCGACGCGCGGCGACACGCGCGGCCGCGTCGATAAAATATTCGTGCCCTTTATAACTCCGTAAGTAAGAAATCAGCCCGACCAACAACTCGTCCTTCGGCAAGCCGAGTTCGTCGCGCAGGTTGCGCTCAGGCGTACCTGGACGAAACTGCGCCACATCGATCCCGATGGGAAAGGCGGAGACTTTTCCGGAAGCCAGCCCGTCTCGCTCGACCAAGGCGCGCCGCGTCAATTCGCCCCCGGTCACGATGACATAGTCCAAGAGGTCGCGATACAACCAGCGCGTCGTCAGATTCCGATTGAGCGGCGTCGAAATATGGCGCGTGCGGATCACCGGCACGCGCGTCCCGCCGAACTGCGCCCGCGTCGCCAGCGATGCGATCCAACTGTCGCGCGAGCTGTTCACATGCAGCACGTTCGGCTTGATTCGACCGATCAAGGCGCGCATCGCCAGCACCGCCGACGGATACCGCCACTTGTCCATCGCCAGCGTCACCAGCGGCACCCCTTCGCGGCGCGCCAGATCGGACATCGGGCTGTCCGGCTCCGTGACCAACGTGATGTCGTACCCGCGCTGTTGGATGCCCTTGGCATGCAGCAGCACGGCGAGTTCCTGACCGCCGATCGCGGTACTCGATTCGCACATCAACACTTTCACGACACCACCATCCGTCGCTGCCCGGCAAGCGTGTGAGACACTGCGCCCATCACGTGCTCCGGCGAAATCGCTGTCAAACACTCTAGCGGCACTCCATGACGACAGGTTCGGCTGTAGCAAGGCCGACACTCGAGCGAGACACCCAACACGTGATGGCCCGTCCCGTACGGCCCGGTCCGCTGCGGACTCGTCGGACCGAACAACGCCACCACCGGCGTCCCAACGGCAGCCGCGATGTGCATGGGGCCCGAATCGTTCGTCACCACACAGGACACGCGGCCCAAGAGCGCAGGCAATTCCGCCAAACTCGTTCGACCTGTCATATCGATTGCACCGGCCTGCCCGGCCATGGTGCGCCCATCGACTCGATCCGCCTCGCTTCCAATCACGATCGTCTGTACACCGTCCTCGCGCAACCGTTGCGCCACGGTCACAAACGACGCCAACGGCCACCGCTTCGTCACCCAACGCGCCGAGGTCAACATCGCCACGCATGGACGTGTCCTATCGAATCCCGCCTGCACCAGCGCGGTCTCAACACGGTCACGGTCGGCATCTGTCGCACGCAGCGGAAATGCAACCGGCGACGCGGGACATCCCAAGGCCTGCGCCACCAATAGATACCGATCGACCGCGTGTATGTCGGGCGATGGCACGGGAACCCGGTGGGTATAACACAGGTGGCTCCCCTCGCGCGCGTTGGCCAAGCCCACACGTATCGGACATCCTGTCATCCACGTGGCCGCGCCGCTGCGAAACAGTCCCTGCAGATCGACGACCAGATCGAATCCGACCTGCCGCAACTGCGCCATCGTCGACAGCCACGCGGAAAGGTTCGGCCCGACGCGCCAAATTCGGTCCAGCCCCGGCACACGCTCCAACACCGACGCCCACACGCTCTTCACTAACCACGAGATTTCCGCGTCGGGATAGCGTGCGCGCAGCAGGGCAAAAGTCGGCAGCGCATGCACGATATCGCCCAACGAACTGGGTTTGACGATGAGCAGACGGCGAACGGATGCGGGGGAAATGACGTCGAGGGAATCAGCCATTACGTACGGCGTCGCCAGTAGGGACACGTGGAGCCGACACAGCAGGGCTCGGAACGCCCAACCATATCACACACAGCGAGCCGGACCAACGGCAGAGCAGGCCGCCCAGGCGATCAGGATGCACATGGTATCGAGGCAGTTGCATCGGCACGGCGGACATCGTTCACAATCCATTCGACCGCGTCTGAGAACCGATCCGTCTGGTAGTCGCCGACAATTCGCTGCACCCAGCCAGGCGCAGCATCTGCGAGCAGACGTACGCTGCGCGCACCAACACCTTGCGCCAACCCCATATCGGCATCGCTGTCGCCGATGACATATTCCCGTTGGATGACGGCGCCTGAAGCACGAGCGCGCTCGCGAGCAGCCTCCACCATCCCAATGGCCGGCTTACGACAGGCACACCCGGCATCGGGATGATGCGGGCACCACAAGCACCCGTCCAACGTCACACCCGCAGCAGCCAAGTCGGCAGCCACCCGCGTATGCACCGCCTCCACCTGTTGCGGCGTGATCAGCCCGCGCCCGATACCAGACTGGTTGGTCACAAGCACGAGACGCGCACCCATCTTCGATAACCGCAGGAGGCCATCGAGGACGCCCGGCAACCATTCGATCCGCGCCGGATCGTTCAGATATCCGACATCGTGAATCAATGTCCCATCGCGATCGAGATAGATCGTCACCCCGAGGAGCGGCTTCGACGGTTTCAACGCATCAGAGTCCGCCTGCGCCGACAAGGAGAACAACCCATCGGCCGCGTCGACGACTCGCTCGACCGACACACGTGTCATACACCTGTGGTCGATGGGACATTCGCGCAACAAACAGGGCGCGCAATCGACCGGCTCGCGCACGATGGCCTGCGCATCGGTGAAGGGCGAGGTGGTCCGCGAATCCGTCGGACCGAAGACCCCTACTAGCGGCACACCAAGGGCGGCCGCCAGATGCATCGGGCCCGTATCGTTCGTAACGTAGAGGCCACAGACCGAGGAGATCGCCATGAGTTCGCGGATACTGGTCCGCCCCGACCAACAGAGGGTCCCCGGACCGATGGCCTGTGTGATGTCCGCGCCGAGGGCTTCTTCCCCTCGCGCCCCAAGGATGACCGCACGCGCCGGTCGTCCCGTCGCACGCACACGCGCCAAAATCTCCTTCGCCGTTGCCGCAAACCGATCCGGCAACCAACGTTTGGCGCCGCCGTAGGTCGAACCCGGATTGACGCCCAGAAGAAACTCGTCGTCGCGCACAGCCTCCGTCCGGAGTCGCGCTCGGATCTGCTGACGTTCGTCATCGCGGAGATACAACCGAGGACGTCGAGTCGAATCGGCCGGATCGACGAGATCGAAGGCCCCAGTCTCGGTGGTTGCTGGAAGCAATCCAGCACCCTGAAGGATGGCCAGGTAATACCGTACCTGATGCGGCGGTGGTTTCGGAACGGCAACCGCGTTGCTCAACAACCATTGCCGCCCGTCGGTCGCATACCCGATACGCTGCGGCACACGGCCTAACCATGTCAGCAGCGCCGCCTCAAACGCATTCTGGAAGAGGATCGCCAGATCGAATCGCCCGGCGGAGAGGTCACGACTGAGTCGCCATTTTCCCAACAACCCCGCATGCCGGTCGGCACTACGATAGATACGTTGCTCATGGACTGCCGGATGACCGACCAACAATTCGGCCACCGCAGGTTTCGCGAGGATCGTGATCGACGCCTGTGGAAACGTGCGTGCGATGGCTGCCAACGCCGGCTCCGCCATCACCGCGTCGCCCAACCAATTCGGCATACGGACAAGAATACGTTTCACGGACGTCTGGTCGATGCGCATCGCATCTGCGGTCTGTGGCTGGCTCTGCTTATCGTTCATGCGATCCGGAAGGGGCCGACACGCCGACGGATGTCTCGGACGGCGGCTGTGTCTGTGCAAGTCGTTCCCACACCCGCGCTTCATCGGATGCGCGCGCCTGAATCCGCACCGCCCACCATGGATCGCTCGGGCCCAACAGCTCGGCCAACTTGCAGGCGTCTTTTTCGGTCGTCACGATGATGTCGGCACGGCAGCCGTGGGCGCGCCGCTGCACCGTCGAAATATCGAGCGCACTGTAGGCGTGGTGATCGCGGAACACGACGTGGTCGAGGACACGCAGACCCGCCGACGTCAGCGTCCGCACAAACGACGCGGGATTCCCGATCGCACTCACGGCGACGACGCCGCGCCCACGTAACGACGGCACATCCATCGTCACACCTTTCATGATGTGCACGAATTCTTCCGGCGCAAATTCCACCGTAATCGGCTGGAGCGGACGCCCGACAGCGCGTTCGAGTGCACTCACGATGTGCCCGCTCCCCGCCTGCGCTGCCGCACCCGTCGTCTCGCTCGTCCGCGTCAGCAACACCTGGGTCGCGCGCGCGGCCGCCATGAGCGGTTCACGAAGCCGCCCGACGGGCAGCGTCGCCGCCAGTCCCGCACCATCCGTCGCATCGACCAATAAAAAATTGAGGTCGCGCGCCAACGCGATATGTTGAAACCCATCGTCGAGCACGAAGTCGTCGATTTGAAATCGCTCCAACACCCAGGTTCCGAGCGCATGGCGATCCGCGCCGACCGCCACAATCGCGCGCGGGCACCGCCGCGCAATCAGAAACGGCTCGTCGCCGCCTTCGGCAGGCGTCACTCGGATGGTCTGACCGTCGGACACGATCAACTGCGGCGCGCGACTGGTCCGCCGATACCCTCGGCTCAATACCGCCACCCGCCGCCCCTGCGACAACAGATGCTGGACCAACCAAATCACAACCGGCGTTTTGCCCGTCCCGCCGACCGTCAGATTCCCGACGCTGATGACACGACGTGGAAGACGTTTCGTCGTAAACGTTCCAGAACGATACAAGGCCGCGCGGATCGTCATGGCCGTGGCGTAGGGCCAGGCCGCCAGGTGCTGCCACCAGGGCACGGCGGGAATGTCCGACGACACGGATTCCACCGCAAGCGTCATGGGTGTTGCCCCTGTGACACAGATGTCGCCGCCTCGCGATCCGAACGTGTCGCGCGCCTCACGGTATCTTGCTGTTCATCTGCACACACAGCTGCAGGCTGGGTATGTCCCGGCTTTTCGCGAAGTATCTGCTCGATCGCTTTGAGACAGGCATCGAGCGCGCCGCGATTCGCATCGATCGTCGCTTTCGCCTGCAGGCCCGCTGACGTCCTGGCCTCCTGCTGTCTCAACCACTGGTCGACCTGCGCAACCAACGCCGCCGCGTCGGCGACCCGGACGCCGCCGCCCGATTGCTCCAACGCACGCGCACTCTCTTCGCAATGGTCCGTGTAGGGCCCGAACAATACGGGACGTCCCCAGACTGCCGGCTCCAACACATTGTGTCCGCCGATCGGCACGAGCGTGCCGCCGACGAACGCGATGTCCGCATACCGATAGGCGGCGCCCAATTCGCCGCGTGTATCCAACAGCAGTAACCACGAGGCGGACTGGTCGGCCTTTTCTGATGTCGTGTCCGGCGCAACACGAAGACGACTGCGTCGTTGCGCGACGATCCCCTGCGCGGCGCAGCGCGCGATCACATCGTCCGTCCGTTCGATATGGCGTGGTGCCACAATCACACGCAGCTTCGGATAGGTCGCACGTAAGGTTCGCACGGCGTCGATCAGCATCTCTTCTTCGCCGACATGTGTACTCCCCGCCAACAACACCGGCGAGCCAGGGAGCGCTTCGATCCATTGTCGAATCGGCGCCATCTGCTGGTCCGGAAGCACAGCCGTCGGTTGATCGAATTTGATGTTGCCCACACAACGGACATGTGTGGGTTCCGCGCCCAGCGCCACGGCACGATCGGCGTCGCGCGGCGTTTGCATCAAACAGAGCGTGAGTCGCCGGAGCAATTGCCGGTACACGGTCCGCACCACCGGCCATTGCTGCCGCGCAAAACTGCGGCTGGAGATCCGCCCGTTCACCAACACCGTGGGCACCGCTTCTTCTTCCATCACGCGCAGAAGATTGGGCCACAATTCCGTTTCGACACAGACATAGATCGACGGGCGGATATGGCGAATGAGCCGCCGCACGATGCCCGCATAGTCCAACGGCGCGTAGCAGTGGCTCGCAACGCCGGCCAACCGTGTGAGCACCGCCTCGCGCCCCGTTTCGGTGACGGTCGAGACGACAAGACGGCGACGCGGATCGGCGCGGTGCAACGCCTTGACGAGCGGCACAACTGCGACGACTTCTCCAAGCGAGACGGCATGGATCCAGATCGTAGGAGCCGTGCCGATGGCATTCGACGTTGTGCGCGGGTTCTCTGCATCCGGCGTCGGGGGTTCCGGCAGCACCAATCCAAGGCGAGCGGGTAATCCTGGGCGGCATCGCGCCTTACTCAGCAGGATCGCCAAGATCACGGGAAAGCCGAGCCAGAGCGCCAGATTATAGAACCAGAGGATCATAGGCAGGCGACGCACGCACCAACGACGACTAGTCCGTTACGCGGCCAGGCTCAGACGACTCGTGCGCAGAGCGCTCGCCGCGTCACACCGCGGCGTCGGCCTCGGCGGTAATACGATTGAGCTCCGCTTCCAACTCGCGCCGATACCGCTCGACGGCGACGGTGTCGGCATCACGCGGCACTTCGATCGGGCGCCCCCAGAGAAAGAGACCGCGCGAAAACGGTAGCGGGAAGAGGAAGCGATCCCAGCTCGCGAAGAGTTTTTTTTTGAGCAGGAAAAGGTCACCGGTACGATGGGTAACCCCGTGGCCTTCGCCAATTCGATGGCGCCCGCCTGCGCGACCTGCGCCGGTCCTTTCGGACCGTCCGGCGTCACGCACAAATCTTTCCCCTCGCGTCCGACACGAATCAACTCGCGTAGCGCGCGCGCGCCGCCTCTCGTGCTGGACCCGCGCACCGCCCGAAAGTCGAACCTGCTGATGAGCCGCGCGATGATTTCCCCGTCTCGATGTTGGCTGATCAACACATGGATCTGCCGCCCGCGGTAGGCAAACGGCATCATCAATTGCCGACTGTGCCAGAAGGCAAAAATCATCGACGTGCCGCGCGCGTAATACGTATCCATCACCTCCGCACCGCGACGCTCCATACGAATGGATGCCGCCAAGCCTCGGAGCACGGCCGCGCCGACGGGAGGCGCCACGGACAATTTCAACCAATTTACCAAGGACACGTGCGATGACTCCGTTACGACGCCGGTTCCGACACCGGCTCGTGGAACTGCATGCTGTGCAACCGTCGATAGGTTCCCTCGCGCTGCAGCAATTGGGTGTGTGTCCCCTGCTCGACGATACGGCCGCGACTGAGAACGACGATCCGATCGGCGCTTTGAATCGTGGACAACCGATGCGCGATGACTAACGTGGTGCGGTGTTTCATGACATTGGCCAGAGCCAGCTGCACGACCCGCTCCGACTCCGTATCCAAGGCCGACGTCGCCTCATCCAAAATCAAAATGGGCGGATCGCGCAAGATCGCCCGCGCAATCGCTAACCGTTGCCGTTCGCCGCCGGAGAGTTTCACGCCCTTCTCGCCGATTCGCGCCTGGTACCCATCCGGCAGCCGCGCGATAAACTCGTGTGCATAGGCCGCCTTCGCCGCCTCGACGATTTCGGCGTCGCTCGCGCCCTCGCGACCGTAGGCGATATTCCGTGCCACCGTGTCGTCGAACAAGACGACCTCCTGCGACACGATCCCGATGTGCTCGCGCAACGAGGACAACCGAAATTCCCGCAAAGAGCGCCCGTCGATAAGGACATCGCCGGCAGTCGGATCGTAAAACCGCGTGACCAAACTCACCAGCGTCGACTTGCCGCTTCCGCTGCTGCCGACTAACGCAATAATCTCGCCCACTCGGACCGTCAGATTGATGTCCTCAAGCGCCGACAGTGTGTGGCCCGGATACGTGACAGTCACGTTTCGAAACTCGATGGCCTGTGCGATCCGCGGCATGACCAGCGTCCCCTGATTGGCCTGCTGCTCATCCTGCAGATCCAGCACCGAAAATACCCGCTGTGCGCCGGCTAGCGCCTGCTGGATAAGATTGTTCGCACCGGAGAGCTTCCGAATCGGGGTGTAGGCCAAAAACATTGCGGTGAGAAAGGAGAAAAATGCACCGGGCGTCATTTGATCGTGGATCACGAGATATCCGCCGTACCAGATGATTCCCGCGATACCGAGCACGCCGATCACTTCCATATGCGCACTGCCGATCGAACTCACCTGAATGGATTTCATCCAACTGCGCCAGACGGCCCGATTCCCCTCCGCAAATCGCTCGGCCTCGAGTTGCTCCCGATTGAAGGCTTTCACGATACGAATCCCGCCGAGGATTTCGTGCAAGGCGGTCGTCATATCACCGAATTGTTCGAGCCCACGATTAGCGATCCGCCGCAACCGACGCCCCATCGTCGACATGGTGTAGCCGGCCAACGGCAGCACACACAACGACACCGTTGCCAACCGCCAGTTTTGATAGAACACCACGCCGATCATCACCAAAAATGTCAGGCCCTGCTGCACCAGATCTTTCAGTACGCCGGACACGGCGTTGTTCATCAAATTGACGTCGTTGATGACACGTGCAACGGTTTGCCCGGTGTTGTTGGCATCGTGGTAATTCACCGGCAAACGAACGATCTTTTCGAACAACTGTTGCCGGACGTCCGTCACCACACGATACCCGACATAATTCATGAGGTAACTTTGGCCGTAGCTGAAGAGCCCCTTCAACACCGCCACCGCCAAAATGGCAAGCGGCAATACCAGCAACAGCGTCTCGTCCTTGCTGATGAAGAGACCGTCCAATACCGGCCGAACCAGCCATGCGTACACACCGGATAGTCCGGCCACCGCCGCGGAGCAGACGATGGCGGCAATCAGGCGCATCCGGTAGGGATGCAAGTAAACCAGTAGCCGAGCGTAGAGGTTCATGTCGTGCAACAATCCAACACAGCCTGCGCCGCGCGCGCCGACGCACCGGGCGCACCGAGCGACACGCGCACCTCGCGCAAAGCCTGCTTCATCTTCTCGTATGCGCCCGTGTCGCGCAACAAGTGGCCCACCGATCCGTGCAGTCGCGCACCGGTTGCGTCGTATTGAATCAACTCCGGGACGACTTCACGGTTCGCCAAAATATTCACGAGCCCGATCCATTTGAGCGTGATCACGCGACGGGCCACCTGATAGGTCAACCAGGTCGTTTTATAGGTCAGCACCATCGGCGTTCCGACGATCGCGGCCTGCAAGGTCGCCGTCCCCGACGCCACCATCAACACATCGGCCACGGCCATGACCTCGCTCGGCTGCCCTTCTATGACCGTCACCGGCAGACCGGTTCCCGCGAGATACCTATCCAGTACATCGCGCGCGATCGACGAGGCCTGCGCCAACACATACTGACTCGCCGGGAACTCATCGCGCAGCCGCGCCGCCGCCTCCAGCATAGGCGGCAACAACATATCCACTTCGCGCAAACGGCTGCCGGGCAGCAGGCCGATCACAGGGCCGTCGGCACGCAGACCGAACTGCCTGCGCAAGTCGGCCACCGGATAGTCCGTCCCGACTTGATCCAACAGGGGATGCCCCACGAACGTACAGGCCACACCGGCAGCGGCATACAAGGCCGGCTCGAACGGAAAGATCGCCAAGACGAGATCGACAGCCTGCCGAATCGTGCGCATCCGGTACGGACGCGAGGCCCAAATCTGCGGCGCGACGTAATAGATCACCCGCCGTCCGGCTCCCTTCGCCACACGGGCCAACCGGAGATTCATCCCAGAATTGTCGACCAGCACGACGGCGTCCACCGGCTCGCGCTGCACGTAGTCGGCAATGAGCTTGTAATTGTCATAGCCGGTTTTCAAGACGGAGAGGCCGGCCAAGCCCATGTGGTCCAGGCGCTTGAGGCCCTGCAACAGCGGCACACCGGCCGCCGCCATGTGCGGCCCACCGACACCGATCAGGTCGATATCCGGCTTCGCAACCGTCAGCGCACGCGCAAGGTTGGCGCCATGCAGATCGCCCGATGCTTCACCCGTGACGATCAGCACACGAGGCACGCGCAGGAACTCCGTGTGTGAGAAAAGTATGGGACGGTCGAGCGCAGGGATAAGCGACGCCCGGACGGCAGCACCACCACGTCCGGTCGTACGACCGCACTCGACTTACAGCGATGGGCGCGGCTGCCCATGCAAAAACCCGTTCGCTTCGAGCCCGTCCCAGTAGACACCGATGGCGTCGCGAATCCGATGCGCCAAGGCCAATGCGGCGGTGCCGGCTTCGCCGCTGACCACCGCCTGGCGGCCTGCGACGATGGCGTCGGCGAACGACTGCAATTGCAACTTCAACGGCTCTTCATCGGACCCTGCGATCGTCCGCATCTCCAAACTTGGCCGTTCGGATCCCGGCACACGTTTGGTGACCGTGGCGTGCCGTGCATGCAGATCGACGGCGACCGAGCCGCTTTCTTGATACACACGCAGCCGTCGCAAGCGCGTGGCCGACACACGGCTGGCGGTCAGCAACGCCACGGAGCCGTCGGCAAACTGCAGGCGAGCATGGGCCAAGTCGATCCGCGAGGACAACACCGACGCGCCTTCCGCCTGCACGCTCTGAACGGGACTCCGCGCCATCGACAGGACCAGGTCCAAATCGTGGATCATCAAATCCAAAATAACGTCGACATCCGTGCCGCGCACATTGAACGGCGCCAACCGCTGCGCTTCGATGAATGCGGGGCGTCCGAGTTCGCCGCGCACCGCTAACATGATCGGATTAAAGCGTTCGCTGTGCCCGACCTGCAACACGCAGCCTTTGGCGTGCGCCACGGCAACCAATTCTTGCGCCTCGGCCACCGTTACTGCGATGGGTTTTTCGACCAGCACATGTCGGCCGGCGTCCAAACAGCGTTTCGCGAGATCGTAGTGCGCGGTCGTCGGAACGGCCACACTCACGGCCTGCGACGCCGCGATCAGCCGCCCCGGATCGTCGAACACCGGACAGCCGTGCCGCTCCGCAATCGACGCCGCGCGCACCGGGTCCGTATCGTAGATGCCGGCCAGTCGCGTCTCGGGCAGGCTGGCGTAGAGACGTGCATGGTGCTGGCCCAAATGCCCGACTCCGAGCACACCCACCTGCAGCGGTCCCATCGCCATCGATCCTATGTCGAATTGCTCGTCGTCTCGCTCGCCATCCCGACGACCGCAATTTTTGCTTTGTTCGCCCGCGCCAACAATTCGTCTCGATCCAACATGACGCTCCGCCCCGCGTCCGCGACCAACACCTTGGCTTTGACCGCTTCCATCATATCGATCGTCCTCGGTCCGATCGCCGGCAAGTCGAAGCGCAGATCCTGCTGTGGCTTGCAGCGCTTGACCACGACGGCTCCGCTCTTCGCGAGTTCTCCGCCGCGTTTGATCGCCCCGTCCGTTCCTTCAACCGCTTCCACGGCGACGACCACACGATCTTTCACGACCACACATTGCCCGATGTCGAGGCGGCCGATCTCGCGCGCGACCTCCCAGCCGTAGCGAATGTCTTCCCATTCCTTGTCCGTCGGCGCGCGTCGCGACAGGACACCTTCCGGCACGAGGACGCCTTCGAGGCCGAAGGTCGATTCGCGAATGACGATCCCTTCTCGTTCCAACTCCGCGGCGAATTCGCGCAGGATGTCGTCGTCGCGCCAAATGGCCAACCGCGCCGCCATCGCCAACGTGCGCAAGTCGGGGCGGACGGTCGTGAAGACATGGGTCTTCTTGATGCCGCCCAACATGACGGCTTCAGTGACGCCGTCGCGTTTGAACGCATCGACGAGTTTGCCGAGCTGCCCGATTTTTACCCAATGGATCGTATCGACGGAATCGGCCAAGGCGGGATCCGTTTCGCCGACGTGCGCGACGGCGCACACACGATAGCCGAGTCGACGCGCGTTCTCCGCGAAGATGATCGGGAAACGTCCGTTACCCGCGATCAAGCCGAGCAGCCCGGCGGACGACGGTACGGACCGTGCGTCCGGCGACGGAGTCGGATGCAGCACCCGTTCACTCATCCGCCTCGTCCTCGGCCGAAGCCGCGCGCGAGATCCCGCGCTTCGTCCCGCTCAAAAAGTCGACCATCGTTTGCACATCCGCGTTGCCCACGAAGCGCTCGCGCGCCAGCTTGGCGGCTTCGGCGATCCGATGGCCCTCGCGGAAAATTAGGTCGAAGGCCTTGCGCAGAGCGGCGATCCGTTCGACGGAAAATTGATGGCGCTTGAGCCCGACGCTGTTGAGTCCGTACAGGCGCGCGCGATACCCGCCTGCCGCACGCGTGAACGGCGGCACGTCTTGGCTGAGCGCGCAGCAACCGCCGACCATCGAATACCCGCCGATACGCACGAACTGATGGACGCCGGTGAGCCCGCCGATGATGGCATGGTCGCCGACCGTGATGTGGCCTGCGAAGTTGGCGGAGTTGGCGACGATCAAATGGTTACCCAGCCGACAGTCGTGCGCCAGATGGACGTACGACATCAGGAAATTATGATTCCCCAAACTCGTCACACCGCCGCCTGACACCGTGGCGCGATTCACCGTGACGTATTCGCGCAAAATATTGTCGTCGCCGATGACGACCTTCGTCGGCTCGCCCTTGTAGCCCAAATGCTGCGGCGCACCGCCGATCGACGCAAAGGGATGCAGTTCGTTCCGCTCGCCGATCTCTGTCCAGCCGTCCACCACCACATGCGAGAGCAACCGGGTGCCCTTCCCGATCGTGACATGTTCGCCGATCACGCAATAGGCGCCCACCGTGACGTCGGACGCGAGCTGCGCCTTAGGATGCACGATCGCCGTTGGATGAATATTCACGCCTGCTCCTTCCCGACACGCGTCGCGCGCGGGGCCCAGAACCTATTCAATGCAAGGACTCGGCTGCGACGCCTCGGCCGCGCGCGAGTGCGTTTAAAAATTCGCCCCCTTACGAGGCGGGCGACGCGGCGGCAGCTTCTTCCGTCACCATCGCGGTGATCTCCGCTTCGCACACCATCGTCTCGCCGACGAACGCCTTCCCGTGCATTTTCCAGAACGGCGGCCGCCGCTTCAGCACGGTGATCTCGAAGCGTAATTGATCGCCCGGAACCACGGGCTTGCGGAACTTCGCGCCGTCGACACCGGTGAGGTATACAACCGGTTGCCCGCCGGGAGGCGCCGACTTAAACGCGAGCACGCCGCCCGTCTGCGCCATTGCCTCGAGGATCAACACGCCCGGCATAATCGGGCGCCCCGGAAAATGCCCCGGGAAAAACGGCTCGTTCGCCGTCACGTTTTTGATCCCGACGATGCGGGTATTGGCTTCCCACTCCGTAATACGATCTACGAGCAGAAACGGATACCGGTGCGGAAGCACCGCCATGATGTCGACCGTCGTCATCTCTGCCATGGGCCCGACTCCTTCTGCTGTTCGTCACGACACCGCGCACGCGCGGCCGCGCCGGCCTGATTCGAGAGGCTTCGGCCTTACTGCGCCGGTGCCTGCTTGTCGAATTCCTTGATCACCTCGTCCGTCATATCAACGGACGAATGGTGGTACACAACCACCCGCATATTGCCCTCGGCGCCTTCATCCATCACCGCCGTATAGCCGCGCTTCTGCGCCACGGCTTGCGCCGCGAGACCGATGCGTCGAGAATATTCCTCGACCATTTCGCGTTGCTTCTGCTGAATTTCGCGGTTGAAGTCCTGAATGCGACGCTGGTACGCTTCGAAGCGCGCACGGAGCTGCACTTCTTTTTCCTGCCGGACGTCTTCCTTGAGACTGCTGTCCTGCACGACCTTTTCCATCTCGCGCAATTCGGTTTCGTCCGAGGCGATGATCTTCTGCCGCGCGCTACTGTACGACTTCAGCTCCTCCATCGCCTTTTGCCCGCTTTTCGACTTTTCGATGATCGTCTGCTGATTGATCACGCCGACGATCAACTTGTCGTGTTTGTCGGCGGCCGCGGCCGGCATGACCTGCAGTGCCAGCATCACCACTGCCGCGGAGACTGCATACCGGCAGACGCGTGCCACACGCGCCGGAAACGAAACGATGTGTATGTGCATGGTCGACTCCATGGTGAAATCACAAGGCTGCCGAAACCCTACTCCTTATTCAACTCGTCGATGACGCGCTGCGAAATATCGAGCGCGTCTTCGCTGTACAACGTGGTCGTCCCGCGCCCGCGCTCCACCACCAACTGCAAACCGGAGGCTTTGGCGATGCGCCCCACGACACGCTCCAACTTATCGCGAAACCCGTCCAAGACTTCCTTCTGTTTCTCCTGCACCTCGCGGTTCATTTCGCCGGCCTTCTGCTGATACTCGGCCATGCGACGGCGAAACGCTTCCTCACGCTCGCGTTTGGCGCTGGGGCTGAGCACGCTGCCTTGCTTGACGAAGTCTTCTTCCATGCGGCGCAATTCGCGCTCGTCCAACTCGATCAGCGTCTGCCGGTTTTTCGTAAACGTCGAGAGTGTGTCTTTGGCCTTTTTGCCCGGCGCACTGTCCGCCAATACCCGCTGCGCATCGATGACGCCCAACCCGCCGACCGGGCGTCCGTTCCCGTCCGGCACCTGCGCGGACTTTCCGCAGCCGGCCAGTGTCAGCGCACAAACCATCAAAACACAGCCGACCAGCGCATCTCGCCGACGACGAACCTCGACGAGGATGCGGATGACGACACGAGACGACTCCCGACGCTCCATAATGAACCCTCTCCCTAGCTGCGCTCCACAGGACAGCACGACCCGGACCGACGACGTTAGAACAACGACCCGACGGTGAACTCGAACACACCCTGCCGTTCGTTCGGTTGCGCGCCGAGGTTGATGCCGTACGCGGCACGCAGCGGGCCGAATGGCGAAATCCACCGGACTTCCAAGCCGGCCGCCTTCCGCAAATCGAAGCTCAGGCTTTCGTTCTCGGCGAAGCCTTTGCCGTAGTCGAAGAAGATGACACCGTTCAACTTCGCTTCGCTCGAAATCGGGAAGATGAAATCGAAGTTGAAGATGACCTCTTTCGCGGCGCCCAACAACGACCCGCTCGGCGTGACAGGCCCGGCACGACCGAACACGAACCCGCGCATGGTGTTGATACCGCCGACAAAATACCGCTCGGCCAACGGAATCGGTTTGCCATTAAACCCATCCACTTGTCCATAGCGAGCGCGAACCGAAAACCGCGTATCGAAAATCAGCGGCGTATATTTGATGACGTCGGCCGTGACCCGGTAGAAGTCGTTGCTCCCGCCCAACTTCGACGTACCGAAATCGAACCCCAAGCTAGTCCGCAACCCGGTGCGCGGATCCAAATAATAGTCGCGTGTGTCGCGCGCAATGATCGTCCGCATACCGGTGGACGACTGTTTCCCGACCTGCAGCAAAATAAACTCCGGCGCATCGGCCGTCGCATCGCTGTAGTGCAGCTTTTCGGCAAAGGGCGTAATGCTCCCGAAGATATACTCCGAAAACCACCGCCCGAAGGTCGTACTCACGCCGGTCTTCCGCTCGAAGTACGTCAGGTAGTTGGTCATCGTGCTGTAGATGTCGGCCTGAAACGACGTGAGCGTGTCGTTCAAGTACGGATTCCGGAAACTGACCAAACCCAAGCTGCGACGTTGACCGAGCTGCCCACGCACGCGGCCCAACCAGCCGTTCCCGCCTAGGTTGCCTTCGGTGATGTCGGCGACGGCAACCAAGCGGTCGAGTGTGCTGAATCCGCCGCCGATGCTGAAGACGCCGGTGGACTTTTCTTTGACCTTCACGTCGAGATCGACCTTGTCGGCCTCGACCTGCTGCGGCAGAATTTCGACGGTCTCGAAGAAGTTCAGGTTGTTGAGGCGTTGAAAACTGCGCTTCATCGCGACGGTGTCGATTACGTCCGATTCGTCGACACGCAGTTCGCGCCGGATGACGTTGTCGCGCGTCTTGTCGTTCCCCGAAATTTT
Organism: Nitrospiraceae bacterium; assembly: GCA_046351095.1. Lineage (GTDB taxonomy): Bacteria > Nitrospirota > Nitrospiria > Nitrospirales > Nitrospiraceae > BQWY01. The sequence goes on along the minus strand of JAXLZC010000001.1, from coordinate 92,239 downwards.
GATCTGGCGAATCCGCGTCAGCTCGCCTTCCTTGATGGTGAAGATCAGCTTCGCCGTTTTATTTTCCTGGTCCGGCTGCACGTTCGGCGCGACATCGGTGAACGCATACCCTTTCGCCCCGTACTTGTCGTTCAACCGCGTCGTCTCGTCACGCAACTTTTGGCGCTGGAAGATTTCCCCTTCGGTGATCTTCATGCCCTGACGCAGTTCCGCGTCTTCGAACACCGTGTTGCCGCGAAACCCGATCTGATCCACGGTGAACGGCTCGCCTTCGCCGATCGCGAAGGTGATGTCGAACCACTTTTTGTCTTCGGTCAGCTCGATCGTGGGGAGACCCACCTGCACGTTCAGGTAGCCCTTGTTCATGTAGACTTCGCGGATCCGCTCCACGTCATTCGGGACTTCTTCGCGCTTCAAAATGCCGGAGTCGGCGATCAGGGAGGGCAACGTAAACTTCGTAAACAGGTGATACCAGGGCGCCCATTCGCGGGTCGCCATCACGGCTGACACTTCTTTGCGCGTGACGGCGTTCATCCCCTCGAACGTGATCGACCGGATACGCGCCCTTTCGTTTTCCTTCACGAAAAACGTGAGCCGCTTGCGGTCCTCGTCCACCGTCTGGATGATCGGCGTCACCCGCGCGTTGTAATACCCGTCGTCGTGATAGGCCGAGCGGATCTTCTCCGCGCTTTCCTTCACCTGCTGTGGGTCAAGGAAGGCCTGGCTTTTGATCGTGATTTTTTCTTTGAGTTTGTCTTCGCTTAACTCCTCGTTGCCGTCGAAGACGATTTCCGTGATGAACGGTTTTTCGCGCACCCGAAACGTGACGGCCACGCCGTTGCCGGCCGTGTCGGTCTCGCTCTGCACATCTTCGAAAAACCCGCTGTCGTAGAGTTGCCGGATTTGTGTCCGGATCGCCGCCGGGCTGAAGGGATCCCCGGGCTTGAGCGTCAGCCGCCCTTGCACGGCGGACGTCTCGATGCGGTGATTGCCTTCAAGGGTGACGGAGGTCACGCGTTGCGTCGGTTCCTGTGCGAGCGCGAGCAGCAAAGACGTGTGGAGGGCGAGCGCCCCGAGCAGGGCTCCCATCACCGACTTGGCACCGAGTGTCACACGACTCACGCAGCGCGGTCCTTCGCGGTTCCCCCCTGCGTCCCGTGCGGCGCACACCGTCCCCTGTCGCCATGCGACCCCGAGTTCGGCTGACGCGCACGATGAGCCGACCGTGATGGACTCGGAGCCTCCGTGCTCCGCGCATCCACGTGAGACGCCGCGTAAGGCGGCGTGTTCGTCGTCGTTCCCAATGAGGCGAGGAATGCTTACAACATGGAAGAAATTCGCGGGAATTATAGAGTTCGCTCCGGGCAATGTAAAGCGGATCGGGTGCCGATCGTGCGTCCGAAATTGTGGTGCGCGGCTCGCCGACGAATGCACCGGATGCACGTGCGCAAGTCGGTGTTTACCTTGACTTCATACGACCCATCACATAGACTCGCGTTCGTTCAGACGCACCTCCTTGAGCTCCTAACGCGCAGAGTCTTCCACCATGATACGTAAAGCCGTGATCCCAGTCGCCGGCCTCGGCACGCGCTTTCTCCCCGCGACGAAGGCCTCTCCGAAAGAGATGCTCTCGCTCGTCGACAAACCGCTGATCCAATACGCGGTGGAAGAGGCGGTCGCCTCGGGCATTGAAGAGATCATCCTGGTCACTGGACGCGGCAAACGCGCCATCGAAGACCACTTCGACCGGTCGTTCGAATTGGAGGAAAACCTCCGCTCGAACGGCAAGCTGGAGATGCTCAAGGAAGTCGAACGCATCTCGAAACTCGCAAATTTCTGTTACGTGCGTCAGCCGGAAGCCCGCGGTCTCGGCCATGCCGTGCTCTGCGCGCAACATTTGATCGGCAACGAACCGTTTGCCGTCATGCTCGGCGACGAAATCATCGACGCGCCGGTTCCCGGCCTCGCACAATTGGTCAGCGCCTACAAGGCGAAGCGCGGCGCCGTACTCGGCGTGCAGCCCGTGCCCCGCGAGGAAGTGCATCGCTACGGCATCATCAAGCCGAAGCCGCTCGGCAAGGGTCTATTCCGTGTCCAAAGCGTCGTGGAAAAGCCGCCACAGGCCGAAGCGCCGTCGAACTTCGCCGTGATCGGCCGGTACGTCCTGCCTCCGGAAATCTTCGCCATCTTACGCCGGACGAAGCCGGGCAAAAACGGCGAGATCCAGTTGACCGACGCGCTCCAGACGTTGGCGAAAAAGTCGCCTATGTACGCTGTCGACATTCAAGGCGCGCGGCACGACGCCGGCGATAAACTCGGCTTCTTGATCGCCACCGTGGAATTCGGCTTGGCCAATCCGAAACTCGGCCCTGCATTTTCTCAATACCTCTCGACGTTGACCCCGCGGCTCCTCCGCCCCCGAACGTAACCCTGATGGGCAGTAACCCAAAGCACAAATCAGAGGCACCGGAAAAGGACGACTCGCTCATGGAGTCGACCCCGCCCGATCTCGGCGTCGAATCGGTTTCGCACGCCGACGTGCCGGACCAGCTCCCGCTCTTACCGGTCCGCGACATCGTCGTGTTCCCCTACATGGTGTTACCGCTGTTCGTCGGCCGCGAGATGTCCATCAAGGCCATCGAAGCCGCCTTGGCCGGCAACCGTATGATCTTCCTCGCCACGCAAAAAGCGCTGGACGTGGAAAACCCCGCGCCCGACGACATTCATCGCGTCGGCACCGTCGGCGTCATCATGCGGATGCTCAAGCTGCCCGACGAGCGCATCAAGATTCTTGTGCAAGGCATCGTCAAGGCCAAGGTCACCGACTACATCCAGGAAGAGCCGTATTTCTCCGTCCGCATCGACAAAGTCGTCGAGAAAAAGTTTCCGCCCTCCACGCTGGAGTCGGAAGCGCTCATGCGCACGGTGAAGGAGCAGGTCGAACGGCTCGTGAGCCTCGGGAAGGTCCTCATCCCCGACGTCATGGTGGTCATTGAAAATCTCGAAGACCCCGGGCGCTTGGCGGACATGGTCGTGTCGAACCTCGGCCTGAAGGTCGAGATCACCCAAGGCGTCCTCGAAATTCTGGAGCCGCTCGCGCGCCTCCGGCAGGCCAGCGACATCCTCGCGAAGGAAATCGAAGTCCTGTCCATGCAGCAGAAGATCCAAGCCCAAGCCAAGGGCGAGATGGACAAGACGCAGCGCGAGTATTTCCTGCGCGAGCAGTTGAAGGCGATCCAAAAGGAACTGGGCGAACTCGACGAGCGGTCCGAGGAAGTGCAGGAATTCCGGAAGCGTATCAAAGACGCGAAGATGCCGGAGAAGGTCCTGAAGGAAGTCGAGAAACAGCTCAAGCGCCTGGAGAAGATGCATCCGGACACCGCCGAATCGGCGACGGTCCGCACGTATCTCGAATGGATGGTCGAGCTGCCGTGGAATAAAAAATCCAAGGACAACCTGGATCTCAAAACCGCGGCGAAGGTCCTAAACGACGACCACTACGACCTAGAAAAGGTGAAGGAGCGGATCCTCGAATACCTCGCCGTCCGGAAACTGAAAGACAAGATGAAGGGGCCGATCCTCTGCTTCGCCGGCCCTCCCGGCGTCGGGAAAACCTCCTTAGGGAAATCCATCGCCCGCGCATTGGGACGCGAGTTCGTCCGCATCAGCTTGGGCGGCGTCCGCGACGAAGCCGAAATCCGCGGCCATCGCCGTACCTACGTCGGCGCCCTACCCGGCCGCATGATCCAAGGCATGAAGCAGGCGGGCACGAACAATCCGCTGTTTATGCTCGACGAAGTCGACAAGGTCGGCATGGACTTCCGCGGCGATCCCTCGGCGGCACTCTTGGAAGTGTTGGACCCCGAACAGAACCACGCGTTCAGCGACCATTATTTGGGCGTGCCGTTCGACCTGACGGACGTGATGTTTATCGCCACCGCGAACTTGATGGATCCCATCCTGCCCGCCTTACGCGACCGCATGGAGATCATCGAGATTCCCGGCTACACCGAGGAAGAAAAACTCGGCATCGCGCAGAAATACATCGTCCCGCGCCAGCTGACGGAACACGGCATCACCGACAAGCATATCTCGCTCGACGAGCCGGCCCTCCGCACGATCATCACGCAGTACACACGCGAAGCCGGCGTCCGCAACCTCGAGCGCGAAGTCGCGAACGTCATGCGCAAGGTGGCCAAGCAGGTTGCCGAAGGCAAGACGCAGCGCCACGTCATCACACCCGACAACATTAACAAGTATCTCGGTGTCCCGAAGTTCGTGCCCGATCCAGAGCAGGAAAAAGACGAAGTCGGCGTCGCGACGGGGTTAGCCTGGACGGAAAGCGGCGGCGACATCCTCTTCATCGAAGCCTCGGCCATGAAGGGCAAGGGCCACCTGACGCTCACCGGCCACTTAGGCGACGTGATGAAAGAGTCGGCGCACGCCGCCCTGAGTTACGTGCGGTCGCGCGCGAAGCAACTCGGTATTGCGCCGGAGACCTTCGGCAAAACGGACTTGCACATTCACGTGCCTGCCGGCGCCATTCCAAAAGACGGACCGTCGGCCGGCATTACGATGGCGACCGCGATCGCGTCGTCCCTGTCGAACCTGCCGGCCCGCCGCGACGTCGCCATGACCGGCGAAGTCACACTCCGCGGCCGCGTGCTCCCGATCGGCGGGTTGAAAGAAAAGATTTTGGCCGCCAAACGCGCGCACATGACGACGGTCATCGTGCCGAAGCGAAACAAGAAAGACCTCGACGACATCCCGAAGCACCTGCTCAAGGGCATCAGCTTTGTCTTCGCCGATACGATGGACGATGTGTTGCGCGCCGGGTTACGCCGCGCCCCGAAGGGCCTCGGCGCCGCGTCACGCGACACCGAACCGGACGCAGCGCCGAAATCTCCGCCGAAGACGAAAAGCGCGTCGCCGCAGCGTCCCTTGAAACGCAAGGACACAGCGCCCAAGCCCACAGCATCCCGCTCACGCGGACGCGCCGCCTCGCGGTAACCTCGTGGGGCCGATGTGTCACACCGCCCCTCAGGTCTTCACGAATTTCCCCTGATCGATCGCATCGCACGGATGACCGGCGCACTGCCGCCGGATGTCCGCGTCGGCATCGGCGACGACGCCGCCGTCATCCGCACTCGCACTGCCGGCAGCGACTGGATCGTCACGACCGACCTGCTCGCCGAGCACGTCCATTTCACGCGGACGACGACGCCCTTCTTCGATCTCGGCTACAAGTCGGCGGCGGCAAACCTGAGCGACCTCGCAGCGATGGGAGCGACGCCGCGTTTTCTGCTCGTGGCAATCGCGCTTCCGTCCTCTATCACCACGGCCGAGGTCACCACGCTCTATCGTGGGCTCAACGCCTGCTGCCGCCCACATGGCGTCTGCGTCATCGGCGGCGACACGTCCGCCTCACGATCGGATCTCTTCATCACCATCACCGCCATCGGCCAAGTCGCCTCCGGTCGCGCCGTGCTCCGTCGTGGCGCTCGTGTCGGCGATGCGCTTTATGTGAGCGGCACCATCGGCGATTCGTTGGCGGGCTTGCGGTTGCTGCAAGCGACTGGGCGACGCGCGTCCGGAATCTCGACGACGCACGCCGACAAGCTGATCAAACGCCATCGACGGCCAACGGCGCGCGTCGCACTCGGTGCTGCACTGGCTCGTGCGCGGCTCGCGACTGCGATGTTGGATCTTTCGGATGGACTGTCCGGCGACTTGCCGCACCTCTGTCGCAATAGTCAGGTCGGCGCAACAGTCGACGCAACACAGCTGCCGATCTCACGAGCACTGAAGGCCTACGCCGACACCACACACCAATCCGTTGTCGATCTCGCCTTACAAGGCGGCGAGGACTACGAATTACTCTTTACGGTCGCGCCTCCTAACGAACGCGCGGTCGCGGCACTGGCAAAGCAGCTCCGCGTGCCGCTGACTCGGATCGGACGCATCGTCCCTCGTGGCCAAGGGCTTACGCTGTGCAACGCGGATGGGACATCGCAACGATGGACCGTGACCGCCTACCGCCACTTCGAGCAGCAGACCTCGCCGACGACGTCCGCGACTACAAAGCGACGCTCGACTTCACGCATCGCACCACGTACGTAACATGGCCGGCTCACGACTCCGCACCCTCTTCCAGCAGCTCCTGCATTTAGACGAACCGCCGCACCGTACGGCCCTGGCCTTCGCCACCGGCGTCTTCATCACGTTCTCGCCGCCCTACGGCCTGCACATGGTGATGGCCCTGGTCTGCGTCTGGGCGTTTCGCATGAATATGGTGGCACTTGGAGCCGGGGTGTTTCTGAACACACCGTGGACGCTCGTGCCGACACTCGGCCTCTGCTTATGGATCGGCTGCCTCGTGCTCGGCGTGCCATTCCCCACGTCGCTCGATTGGTCCGACACGAGCGCCTCCGGAATTTTTGTGCAAGTGATGCCCTACATCGTCCCCTTTCTGGTCGGATCGACGTTGCTCAGCGTCGTTGCCTCGCTGCTCGCCTATCCCATCGCGTTGACCGTCATCACCAAGCTGCGTGCGCGACGACGTCCGCAGGCACCGGCCCCATTGCCTCCCGAAACGCCGATTCGTTAAGCTGGAATGACGCCTATGTCTGCATCTCGCCGCCGCACTCCCGTCGCCGCCCACACGACCACGCCGTATGACGGCTGCGCGCTGCTGGCCGACCCGATCCACGAATACGTCACGTTCACCGTGCCGTTCGATCGGCCCACACCAGGCGAATGTACGGAAAAGGATCTGATCGACTCGCCGTGGATGCAACGGCTTCGTTACATCTTCCAACTGCAAAGCGCGCGCTGGGTCTACCCGAGCGCCGAACACAGCCGCTTCGTCCATTCGCTCGGCACGATGCACGTGGCCGGCCGGTTCGCGCGGCACCTGTACCCGTTTCTCCAGGAGGTCGCGCGCGAAGTCCCCTCGATCAACTACGTGGAAGAACTGTTGCGCATCACGGCGCTCTGCCACGACATCGGGCACGGTCCGTTCTGTCACTTCTTCGACGACAATTTTCTCGCAGGCTACGGCCTCACGCACGAACGCCTGGGGCAGATCATTATCCGCGAACACCTAGGCCCGCTGATCCGCAAGATCCGGCGCAGTCCGCACGGACCGTTTCAACCGGGCGAAGAGTTGAACCCGGCGCACATCGCGCACCTGATTTTGAAGGAGAAGGGGAAGGACAGTTCGCGGATTCCCGCCTGGCTGCACTACTTACAGCCGGTCATCTCCGGCAGTTACACCGCCGACAACCTCGACTACGTCCTGCGCGACAGCTACATGTGCGGCGTGGCCGTCGGGCCGGTCGACCTCGACCGCCTGATCCACTACACGCTTTTGACGCAACAGGGCTGCACGATTCACAAGACGGGGCTGCCCGCGCTGCAGATGTTTCTCACGACGCGGATGTACCTCTACTCGAACGTCTACTTCCACCGCACGACGCGCGCGATCGACATTCACCTGCGCGATATTTTCGGCGAAAGCATGCGGCTGCTGTTTCCCTACGACCCGCGCCGCCACATGGACCGCTATCTCCAGTTGACGGACTGGTCGCTGCTCGATGAAGTGCGCCGCTGGCAGACGTCGCGACATGCCGCACGCCGCAGGCTCGCCGGCGAATGGGCGCATATTCTCGGTCGCGATGTGAAGTGGAAGATGGCCTACGCCACCGTGTTGAAAGAAACGGGGCAGGAACGTGGGATGGACTTCCCCAGCCACGAGGATTTCGAACGGCAGATTCGGAAAGCGTTGCCCGCGTCGCTCGCGCGACTGCAGTTCCGCGTAGACATGGCGCCGCTGGACCCCCGCCCCGATCCGAAAGACCCGCAAGCGAAGCCGCTCTTCGTCTACGATCCAGGTACCAAACGCGTGTCACGCGAACCGCTGGAAGAATTCCTCGACCTGCTCCCCACGCGCCTCGTGCAGTTCCGCCTCTACGCGCTGGACCACGAACAGGACAGCGCCCTCTCGTCGGCAGCGTCCAGCGTGCTGAATCGCACGACGCCGGTCATGGCGACGAATACCTAGCGCGATCCCTGTCGGTGAAATTCGGCGAGACAAAAAGACGAACGTCGGGAAAACCGAGCGGCGTGAGACACTCGGACTAACGAGAGGCTGACTGCGCAGAACCGTGTGCAGCGGAAATCGGCAGTTCGACCAGCGAAAAGGGATTCACCCACGCCCCATTCACCTTCGTGCCCCAGTGCAAATGCGGACCGGTTGCACGACCCGTCGCGCCCACCTTTCCGATGACTTGCCCGGCGGTGACCCGCTCCCCGTCACGGACGTTGATCTCGGACAGATGAAAGTACATCGAATAGAGCCCGAGCCCATGGTCCAGGTAGATGCCCTTACCTGAAAACACATGGTCGACGGTCAGGCGCACGACGCCGTCGTTGCTGGCCACAACATCCTGGCCGAGCGGCGCCGCGATGTCCTCGCCGCGATGCGGTGTCTTCGGCTGACCGTTCAGCACACGAACGCTGCCGAATCGCCCGCTGTTGCGCCCCGCCACCGGCTCCACAAAACTCGACGACCAGATACGCGCCCCCGAATCCTCGGCCAGAGCCTGGCGAATTTGTTCCTGCTCGGCCTTATACCGGTCGAGGCCCTTTTGATCGAGATCGACCTTCCCCTTCGGCAAGGTCAACTTCTCGACCGCATACTGCTCCTTGGACACGGCGACCATATATTGAATGGGTTTGTGATCGTCCTTGATCTGCACGTCCACGTCGAGCGGATGGGTGCCAGGCTCCTCCTGCATGTCGATCCCAAGCAATCCCAAAAATCCCGGTTTTTCGCCGGCTCGAAACTCGGCAAAAAACGGAATACGCCGCCCGCGAAACTGCCCGGTCACTTGTGCAGACTCGTCTTGCACCGGCACGCGCACGAGCAGCACCTGCCCCTGTTTTCCGGACAATTGCCCATCCGTGCCGTGCAGCAACTGCAACCCGATCGGCAACCACTCGACCGGGAAAATACTGGCCAGGATGACGATGGCCGAGATGGCCAGCCGTTCCGCTCCGCTCATGCCCTTTCCCATGCCCATGTACGACGGTGCACTCACGATAATCCCCTAGGGTCCTACCGAATCGTTCGCAGTCCCCCGACTTGGGAGACCAACTCGTCCACGCGGCGGTTCGAGGCGCTGAACGGATCCATACAGAGAATCGTTTCTTCCCAATATCCGTTCAACTTCAGATATGTCCAGTCTACCGTATACGACCGATTTTTGGCACGCGCGAAGCGAATAAAATCGCCGCGAACTTTGGCGCGCGTCGTCTGCGGCGGCAGGGACATGGCCTGCCGCACGACGGCCTCGTCCACCACGCGCTCGACCAACCCTTTCCGCTCCATCAAATAGTACAACCCTCTCGTGCGTTTCACGTCATGAAATTGCAAATCCATCAAGAACACCCGCGGGTCGTCCCACCCGCAGCCTTTTCGCTCCACATAATTGGAGATCGCATACCGCTTCGCGACCCAGTCCACTTCGCGGATGGTCTGCATGGGATCCTCGTCGAGCCGGTCCAGAATCGACGCCCATTTTTCCAACACATCCTGCAACACGGCGCTCTGCGGCTGCGTGGCCAGATAGGCCTGCGCACGGTCGAGGTACACACGCTGAATTTCGATCGCGCTGAGTTGGCGCCCGTCGTCCATCCGGACCTTGCGCTTCAAGGTCGGATCGCGGGAGATCTCGCGGATCGCCTTGACCGGATCCTCCAACTCCATCCCCGAAACCGTCCATCCGTCCTCTACCATGGACAGGACCAAGGTCGCGGTCCCGACCTTCAAATAGGTGGCGTACTCCGACATGTTGGAGTCGCCGACGATGATATGGAGGCGCCGATACCGTTCGGCATCCGCATGCGGTTCGTCGCGCGTGTTGATGATGCTGCGCGACGACGTCGTCGACGACGACGTCTTTTCGTGGACGTGCTGCGCCCGCTGCGACACAAAAAAATGCGGCTTGCCGGACACCTTCAAGACCTTGCCCGCACCGGCATACACCTGCCGCGTGACAAAAAATGGAATCAGTTGCTCGGTGACTTTCCAAAAGTCCACGTCGCGGCGCATGGAATAGTTCTCGTGGCAGCCGTACGTATTTCCAAGGGAGTCCGTGTTGTTCTTGAAAATATAAATTTCGCCGGACAGCCCTTCCTCGCGCAACCGTTCCTCAGCGGCAGGCAAACAGGCTTCGAGCAGACGCTCGCCGGCTTTGTCGTGCACAACCAAATCGTGAATCGAATCGCACTCGGGCGTGGAATATTCGGGGTGGCATCCGGTGTCTTGGTAGAACCGCGCCCCATTCACGAGGAAGGCGTTGGAAGGCCAACTGTTCGGAATCAGCCCTTCGAAGATGTAGCCGAGGACCTTCTCCATCGGCAGGTAGATCCGGCCGTTTGGAGAAAAAATCAGTCCGTACTCGTTTTCGAGACCGAAAATACGAGGTTTCATGACGCCGGCCCTCTGTGTGTCAGCATACACAGCGACCTGCGGCCCTTCAACCGCAGCCGGGAGAAAACATCCGCGTCGCAGGGCGACACACGATGCCGGAGACACCGTACTGGAAGATTCCTAGGAGAGCAGGCGGCGAACCTCTTCGGCAGGCAGGCGACGGAACAGGCGCCCCGTTCTGGTGCGATCGAGAATACCGACTTCCAATCCGTCCGGCGTCAGGCGCGTACTGGCGCCGCCTTCTTGTAAGGCGGCAAATGCGAGGGGTAATGCAGCAGCAAGCGCCGCCGGTTTCGGCGACACGCGCTCCTTGAGGTAGGCCTGCAGCGCGTCGGCGCGTCCGCCGATGACGGCGTATCCTCGCTCGTCGATGATGCTGCCGTCGAAGGAAATGCGGTAGATCTCGTTCGGCTTGCCCGCTTTCGAGACGCCCAGCACAAGAATCTCCACTTCCAGCGGCTTCACTTCCTGACTAAAGAGCGTCCCCAGCGATTGCGAGTAGGTATTGGCGAGGGAGCGGGCGGTCACGTCCTCACGGCTGTACATGAACCCCTTCAAGTCGGCGTGCCGAATCCCCGCCTTCCGCAGATGTTCGAACTCGCTGTATTTCCCGGCGCCGGCGAACGCGATCGTGTCGTAGATTTCGGAAATTTTGTGCAGCGACGCGCTTGGGTTGTCGGCGGCCAGCAGAATCCCGTCCGCATATTCCATCGCGACGATCGAGCGCCCCTTGGCGATGCCTTTCTTGGCATACTCCGCCTTGTCCTGCATCATCTGCTCGGGCGACACGTAATAGGGCATCGGCATGGCTACTCGTCGCTCCTCGTGCGTACGGCGATCATATCCGCATACAACCGTTTGATACGCGAGCCCTCGACGGCCGCGATGCCCGCTTCGGTGATGATCTTCGCCGTCGGGTAAATCCCCCGCACGACATCCGGGCCGCCGGTCCCCACATCGTCTTCCGCCGCGTTGTAGAGCGACAGCAGCGCCAGCGACAGCGCCTGCTCCGAGGACAGTCCGCGCTGATAATGTTCCCGCATCGTGCTTCGCGCGTCTTTGCCGCCGGACCCGATGGCGTAGTAGTCCAACTCCTCGTACCGCCCGCCGGTAAGATCGTACTTAAAAATACGGCCCTCTTTGCGAGCGAGATCGTAGCCCGAGAAAATCGGCATCACGACCAGGCCCTGAAACACCATCGGCAGATTGGCCTTCACCATTTGGCCGAGTTTGTTGGCCTTGCCTTCGCACGACAACTCTTCGCCTTCGATTTTTTCGTAATGTTCGAGTTCCGTCTGCAGCAACTTGGCCATTTCCATACAGGGTCCGGCCGCGCCGGCGATGGCCATCGCCGAATGGGTATCGATCGCAAACACTTTTTGAATACGTCGATCCGCGATCTGAAAACCCTCGGTCGCCCGGCGGTCGCCCGCGATCAACACGCCGCCGTCGAATCGCAGCGCCAAGACCGTCGTCGCCATCGGCACGGACAGTCCTCCTCCGGTCAACCCCTCGTTGCCCACACTGTCCGGCACACGCGCGCCGGAGCCGGGCATGGCCGCCCCCGGGATCCCGACTCCCGCTTTGCCCCGCCCGTCCGCCTGCGTCGTCTCGTGGACAAAATCGAAGAAGCTGGAACTTTCGTGAAATGGGAGAAAAGGCAGTTTCATCGGACTCCTACTCGACAGCCCCGTGCGGTCGCACGACGCTCAATGCGCTCCTTGTAAGTTGGCGAGCAACTCGTCGACCGAGGCGGATCGATCCAACAAACTCCCGGTCAACGTTTTGGTACCGCGGTACGGATCCATCAACGGCACACGCTTGATCGCACCCGATCCGGACATCACCAACAACGACGTCCAACTCGCGCCGTAGATCGCGCGTGGGAACTTCGCGACGCAGCGCCCGCGGAAGTAGGCGCGCGTCTCGTCCGGCGGTTGATCGACGGCCGCGGCGATGCGTGCCTCCGTGCACAGCCGATCCATGTGTCCCGCACGTTCGAGCGTGTAGTACAGGCCCTTCTCGGGGCGAATGTCGTGATACTGCAGGTCCAACAATTTTGCGCGCGGATCGTCCCATCCCAGACCTTTGCGATCCATGTACGATTCGATCAACTGGCGTTTGGCGACCCAGTCGAGCTTGCGCGCCAGCGCCATCGGATTGCTGTCGAGTTGATCCAACACTTCTGTCCAACGCCGCTGCACATCGAGCGCAAACGGCGGCCGCGCGGCGGTCGCCACAAATTTTCCGATCGCGTCGGCGTAGGCGCGCTGGATATGGAGCGCCGTCGTGGGACGGCCGTCCGCCAACTTCAGCGTGTGTTTGACTTCGAGATCCCGCGAGACCTCCTTGATCGCCCGTACGGGATTTTCCAGCTCGAACACCGGAAGCGGCCAACCCGCTTCCACCGCATCGAGCACCAAGGCCAAGGTCCCGACTTTGAGGTACGTAGACAGCTCGGCCATGTTGGCATCGCCGACGATCACGTGGAGGCGCCGATACTGCGCAGCATCCGCATGCGGCTCGTCACGCGTGTTCATGATCGGCCGACGGACCATGGTATTGAGGTCCAGCAGCGTCTCGAAAAAATCCGCGCGCTGCGAAATCTGAAATTCGCAGGGCGCCGTGTGATTTTCCGCACCGACCTTCCCCGCCCCTGCGACGATCGACCGTGTGACAAGAAACGGGATAAGCGCCTTGGCCAGCCGATCGAACGGCACCGCACGCGAAACCAAGTAATTCTCATGATAGCCGTAGCTGTTCCCCTTCCCATCGGAATTGTTGCGATAGAGGATGAAGGGATTGCCGCCGCGCCACTGGTCGAGCGCGGCCAGACAGGCGGCTGCAACTCGGTCTCCGGCGCGCTCGTACACCACGATGTCGAGCGGGCTGAGGCACTCCGGTGTGCTGTATTCGGGATGGGCGCCGTCGACATACCATCGTCCGCCGTTCGCGAGGAGTTTGTTGACTCGACGGTTGTACTCGGGATCCGGTCGTTCGCGTTCGCCTTCCACTTCGAAACCGCGGGCGTCCACGAGCGGGTTTTCCTGTTCGTAGTCCCACACGGCATGCGGCGCGAGCAGGTCGGGATAGGCGCCGATGACACGGATCGAATTTGCGACGGAATCGTCGAGATCCTGATCCTTCGTCGCGATACCGTACTCCGTCTCCGTCCCGAGGGTGCGGGATACCGGCGTCGCAGCATGGGTACGCGGGTCGGACGTCATGTTGTGGGTGCGCTAGAGATAATGGCCGGTGCCGACGGTTTCGATTTGCCGCGCTTCGGCCGCGCCGCCGGTGATGGTGCGGAGGTGGACGATCTTCTCGCCCTTTTTGCCGGCGACTTTCGCCCAGTCGTCCGGATTGGTCGTATTCGGAAGATCTTCGTGCTCTTTGAATTCTTCGCGGATCGCGCGCAGCAAGTCTTCGCTGCGTAACCCATGTGCTTCCCCCGCCAAGGCGCGCTTCACCGCAAACTTTTTCGCGCGCGACACGATGCCTTCGATCAATGCGCCGCTCGCAAAATCTTTGAAGTAGAGCGTTTCTTTTTCGCCGTTGGCGTAGGTCACTTCGATGAACTTGTTTTCGTCGCTGGTGCTGTACATCCGCTCGACGGTGTCGGCGATCATCTGCGTCACCAACCGTTGCCGGTCGCCGCCGTGACGCCCAACATCCACAGGATCGAAGGGCAATGACGCGGTGACGTACTTCGAAAAAATATCTGTCGCCGCAACCGCGTCAGGACGCGACACCTTCACCTTCACATCCAAACGCCCGGCACGCAGCACCGCGGGGTCGATCAGATCTTGGCGATTGCTGGCACCGATGACGATGACGTTGGTGAGCCGCTCGACGCCGTCGATCTCGGACAGAAACTGCGGGACGATCGTCGACTCGATGTCCGACGAAATGCCGGTGCCGCGCGTCCGGAACAGCGCGTCCATTTCGTCGAAAAACACGATCACCGGCTGGCCGCTGGAGGCACGCTCCTTGGCCTTTTTGAACACTTCGCGCACCTGCCGCTCGGATTCGCCGACGTATTTGTTGAGCAGCTCCGGACCCTTCACGTGCAGAAAGTAACTGCGTACTTCCTTCCCGGTCAGATGGCCGAGTTTGCGCGCGATGGAATTGGCGACGGCTTTCGCAATCAGGGTTTTTCCGCAGCCAGGCGGCCCGTAGAGCAACACGCCTTTGGGTGCGGCCAATTGAAATTCGCCGAACAGCTCCGGATGCAGGAACGGCAACTCAACGGCGTCGCGCACCTGCTCCAGCTCTTTCTGCAAACCGCCGATGTGTTCGTAGTCGATGTCCGGAATTTCTTCGAGGACTAATTCTTCCGACTCCGACTTCGGCAACTTTTCGATGACATACCCGGACCGTGGATCGTAGAGCAGGTGGTCGCCGACACTGAGTCGTTCGGTCAACAGCGGCCCGCCGAGGTCCGCCACTTTTTCTTCGTCGAAATGCAGCGTGACAAGCGCGCGGTTGCCGTCGAGCACGTCCTTCAAGCGCACCACTTCGCCTTGGCTGTCGAAGCCGCGCGCCTCGATCAGGTTCAACGCTTCGTTCAGCACCACTTCCTGCCCCTTCCGGAGCGAGGACGGCTGGATCGACGGCGCCATACTGACTTTCATCTTGCGCCCGGAGACGAAGACCGTGGCGGTCTCGTCGTCGTTCAGACAGGAAAATACGGCGAAGGTGCTGGGCGGCGCGGTCAGTTTGTCGACTTCGGCACGCAGCGCTTCGATCTGCGCCTTGGCATCTTGCAGCGTGTGGGCGAGTCGTTCGTTTTGACGATTGGCGTGATCCAGCAGATGGCGCGTCGGCCCGAGCCGTCGCAGCTCGTCCTCCAGCGACTGGACCTGGATGCGAAGCTTCTCGATCTCGCGTTGGGATTCGTCGGCAGTGCGCACGGGAGGAGTCTCTCCTTCGGCCAAGCGACGAGCCAGTGACGTAACGGAGTCGCGGAGAGACTGGATGCGCCCCGGACTCTTTCGGGTATCTCCCATCACGACCTCACAGGGGTCAAAGATGCGAAACCCCGCGTCAGTGGCGAGCTTCGGCGCATTCTAACACCCGACCTAGGGAGGGTCAATGACAGGGGACGATGCGCACACGATCCATCGTTCACATGATCGCCAGCATCGCACAATGTCCAAGACGATGAGATCGTGATGAGCGACACTTACGCCGATTGCGACAATTCGTGCAGCAACGCGCGGGTAGCCTGCGCGATATCCGGCGCGGACAACAAGGCGCCGATGACGGCGACGCCGTATGCACCGGCGCGCCGAACATCACGAACACGCGCAGCCGTGATCCCACCGATGGCGAAGACCGGCATCGTGACCGCTCGCGCCGCCTGTTCAAGCGCACGAAGCCCTTGCGGTGCACCAAAGGCGCGTTTGGACGGCGTGTCGTAGATGGGACCGAACAGCGCGAAGTCGGCGCCCTCCGCTTCCGCACGCCGCACCTCGTCCACCGAATGCGTCGATACCGCCAGCAGTCGCTGCGCGCCGATCACGTTGCGCGCCTGGCGAATCGGCAAACTGTCGCTGCGGAGATGGACGCCGTCGAGGTCCGCCGCCATCGCCACATCGAGCCGGTCATTGACGAGGATATGCGTTGTTGGCTGCGCCGCCTGCTTGAGTTGGTGCACCAGGCGCAGCAACTCGGAGGCCGACAGGTCGCGTTCGCGCACCTGTATTGCCGGAAGCCCAACGGCCACTGCCTGCGCCACCAACGATACAAGATCGCGTGCGACGGTCTGCGTACGATCCGTGACCAGATAAAGGCGAAAATCAACGGGAGACATCGGTGTGTGGAACATGGAGACGGTGCGCCTGGCTGTTCCTTGGCGGGAGAGCGCGGCGCACCGTCACGTGCCAGGCCCTAGGGATCATCTCGGAGAGAGAGGGAATGCGGTCGCGCACGTTGCCGCTCAAACGGAGCGGGCACAAGCGTCGTTCGACTAGAGCATCCCTTCAATCGGCGAACTCGCCGTGGCGTACAATTTTCTCGGCATACGCCCGGCCCTATATGCGAGCCGCCCGGCGTGCACCCCATGCTTCATGGCTTCGGCCATCATGATCGGATGTTGCGCCGAGGCAATCGCCGTATTCATCAAGACCGCATCGGCGCCGTATTCCATGGCCAACGCCGCATCGGACGCCGTGCCGACGCCAGCATCAACAATGATCGGCACCTTCACCGTCTCCATGATGATCTTCAAATTGTAGGGGTTGCGGATGCCGAGCCCCGACCCGATCGGCGCCGCGAGCGGCATAACGGCCGGGCAGCCGATGTCCACCAACTTCTTGGCGACAATCGGATCATCGTTTGTGTAGGGCAGCACAATGAAACCCTCTTTGATGAGGATCTTCGCGGCCTCGATCAAACCGGCCGTGTCCGGAAACAACGTCTTTTCGTCGCCGATGACTTCCAACTTCACGAAGTCAGACACCCCGGCGGCACGTCCCAAGCGCGCATACCGCACCGCGTCCTCGACCGTGTAGCACCCGGCTGTATTCGGCAGGATGGTGTATTTTTTCGGATCGATGTAGTCGAGGAGGTTTTCCTTCGACCGATCCGTGATGTTCACGCGGCGCACCGCCACTGTCACCACATCGGCACCCGACGCCTCGATGGCTTTCTGCGTCTCGACAAAGTCCTTATATTTTCCAGTGCCCACCCACAGACGCGAGCGAAACTCGCGCCCCGCAATGACCAACCGATCGTCTCCACTCGTGGTGTTCACTGTCTCGCTCCTTCGCTGGGACGAGTCATCGACCCGCCGCCGATAAAACTGATGATTTCGACCTGATCGCCTGGCTGCAGCACGCGCGTAGGAAAGACCGCCCGGTCGAGAATCTCCAAGTTGAGTTCGACCGCCACGCGCTCGCCCCGAATGTCGAGCTGTTCGAGCAGACGCGCAACGGTGCTCCCCGACTCCACCGCCCGCTCTTCACCGTTGACGCGTATTTGCATTTGTCGCAAAGCTCACGGTAATCCTATTGGACGATTTCTTCCAAAGTCAATGAACGGTGGGCAACCGCATGGCTGTCCCGCGGCAATCGGCCGCTGGCCATGCAGCTGGAGTACAGGAATCCATGGTACGCACAAACGAACAGGTCGCAGAACTCTTCCAGCGTATGGCGGACCACCTCCAAGCACGTCAGGAAAATCCCTACCGCATCCGTGCGTACCGCCGCGCGGCAGAAACGTTGGTCGGCCTACACGAAGATTTGCGCGAATTGGCGGCGCGAGGTGAGGTGGAATCGGTCCCCGGCATCGGGAAGGACTTATCCGCCAAGATCCACGAATTTCTACGCAGCGGCACGATGCAATCGTACGAGGCAACCACACGCCCCCTGCCAGCAGAGATCGCCGACTGGGCGACGCTGCCGGGACTGTCCGAACCGCTCGTGCAACATTTGTATTTCAAACTCGGCATTTCGACGTTGGACGATTTGGCGGCACTCGCCAAATCCCACATGCTCCGCACCTTGCCCAGCTTCGGCGGCGACGAATCCGCCCTCCTCGATGCCATCGCCACCCGCACGGGCCCCCAAAGCACGTAAGGAACTTTATGCCGGTGGAAATGTACGCGAAGAAGCCTGAGGGTAGAGTGGATATTGTGTAGATATTAGCCCTGGAATTCGGTGAAGAAAGCGTGGTCCACCTCATAGGTCTTCACGGGACGCAGGCCAAGCTCCAACTGCTCAAGCATGTCGATGAGCTTCTCACCGTCAATCAGCTCTATCGGCGGGACGCCATCGCGTGCCGCTTCACGGCGCGCCTCCGCAGTAAACGTACCAGTGGTAAGAATAATGCCCTTGTCTGCCCGCCCAGCCATCGCCCCTCGAAAATCTCGAACATGAGTTGGTGCGACCGCTTTGGAGTACCGCTTACACTGGAATAGAACCTTGAATGAAACGAGGAGGTTGACCGATAAAGTCCCATACCCATCCAACCCGCCATCTCCAGTACTTCCCGTCACTACCACTTGTGTAAACCCGGCTTCACGCAACAGTCTCTGGCAGAGTCGCTCAAAACCAGCGGGAGGAAGTCTAAGTAGTATATTAAGTACAGCATTTCGATAGTCGGTTGAAGCAGACCCTGTACCTCCGGCCACAGCCTCTTCTACCGGGTCAGCTTTACTTACCTTCGCTCGACGCTGCTCCTGAAAAATCTTTACCCATTTTAGAAAGATACCTCGCGCTTGCTCAGGAGTTAGCCTTGCGGTGCGACCACGCTCCGTAAGGCTCCAAACCCCTCGTCTTGAAGAATCTAACAGTCCCTCACGAACTAAATAGAAGCGAGCCCAAGCTACATGATTTCGGTAACGTGACTCCCCTGAAAGCAATAGCTCATTCTGAACTTCGTCAGGCAGATTGAGATCATCAGCAATTTTTTCAACGACCTCTTCTGGCGCACCCGAACCACCGAGCCCACGCAGCGCATCAAGTAAGGGGCCGAAGTAGCGGACAAATTGGGCGCCTTCAGCGTTGGATAGCTTTGCCATCTACGACAAGATTCCCTTTCAGAGCTAGATTGAAACTGGTCTTAAAATGCGCCAACCGAAGCCGTTAGCCATTGTTGCAGCACAAATTAGATACAACATTCCGTCCTGTCAATCAGCCCAACACAGTTACAGAAGCCGCAAGGGAACGCTCTCGCCCCTTTACGTTGCTTGTACCAAAGCGGTCATTTCTGAACTCGTCGATAGGCGTACCGGCTAATAGAAAGCCACCTACAGCTACTTAGCGCCTCCCTCCCTCTGGCACCCACCTTGCTCCCTCCTCAGTGACGGTTTGTACGTCACATCTCTTCATGCCCGACTCTCGCCGAAATCCGCCGTCCGGGAGAAACGCCCATGAAACACACGATATACGCCGCCATGTTGCTGCTCCCACTCGCTACGGTCACCAGCTGCGGCAATAACGCTGGAGGCGGCGGCATATCACAGCAGGGGAGCTCTCCCGCAACAGACCTATCCGCATCGCGACAACTGGCCTGGGACGCGAACTCGGAATCGGATCTTGCTGGGTACATGGTGTACACGGCTACCACCAGCGGAGCCTACGGGAGTCCAGTTGCAGTCATTCCAAGCAACCAATCCTCCTATACGATTCCCACCTTACCAGCGGGCCACACATACTTTTTCTCGGTAACGGCCTACGACACGTCAGGACGCGAAACCACGTACTCCAACGAAGTGTCGCTGACACGCCCTTAAAACATTTCCACATGTGCCCTTAAGAGCAAAGAAAAAGCGCCGAGGTCGCTATGCGGCCTCGGCGCCTTTCTTCATGACCCGCTTTTGCTGCTTATGTCGTCGGCTTCAATTCCTTGAAGATCGACCAGGTCTTCAGCAACTCCACAGCCTTTTGTAACTGCGCATCCTCTTCCAAATTCGGCTCGGCGCTGTCTCCAGACGCTGCGGGTGCCGGTGTGGCCGGCTTGCCGCTTCCATTGCTGTTGCCGGAACCAGTCGCTGGTGCGGCCGACTCCTTCTCCTTCGACGCAGCCGGTGCCTTCCCGCTTTTCTCCGCTGCCGCATCCTTCTCACCTGGTTTTGCGGCTGCCGTTTGTTGTGCCCCCTGCAGCTTCACGACGATATCGGGCGTGATGCCCGTCGATTGAATCGTGCGCCCCTTTGGGGTGTAGTACTTCGCGGTTGTCAGACGCAGCCCCGATCCATCCTGCAACGGAAGAATCGTCTGCACCGAGCCCTTACCGAAGCTCGTCGTCCCCACCACCACGGCGCGTCCCCAATCCTGCATCGCACCCGCCACGATCTCCGACGCACTGGCCGACCCTTCGTTCACAAGGATGATCATCGGCGACTCGTCCACCGCCTCGCGCGCCTTGGCGACGTACTCGTCCTTCCGCCCATCCCGCCCTTTGATGTAGACGATCAATTTACCCGGCGCGACGAACTGCTCGGACACTTCTACTGCCGCGGTCAGCAATCCACCGGGATTGTTGCGCAGGTCCAAAATAATCCCCGTCGCCTTCTGCTCGCGCAATTGCTTCAGCGCCTTGGCCAGATCGCGGCCCGTCGCCTCTTGGAATTGGGTCAGGCGCACGTAGGCGATGGTTTTCTCGATCAGCTTGCCCTTCACGCTTTCGATCTTGATGGTGTCGCGCGCCAGCTCGAAATTCATCGGCTCGGCCACGCCCTCGCGCTGTACCGTCAGATGCACCTTGGTGCCCTTCGGCCCGCGCATTTTAGTGACGGCGTCCATCAACGTGAGGTCCTTCGTGACCTCGTTGTTGATTTTGGTGATCATGTCGCCGGCCTTGATCCCGGCGCGGAAGGCCGGAGTGCCTTCGATGGGTGCGATGACGGTGAGGTGACTGTCCTTGACGCCGATCTGAATGCCGACGCCGCCGAATTCGCCCTTTGTCTCGACCTGCATTTCCTTGTACATCTCCGGCGTCATGTACGCGGAGTGCGGATCGAGCGTGGACAACATGCCTCGGATGGCGCCCTGCACCAACTCCTTCAGCTTTGCCTCTTCGACGTAGTGCTTCTGGACCTGGCTCAAGACCTCCGTAAAGACCTTCAGCTCTTCGTAACTTTCGGTGGCATGACTTGTATGCTCGACCCCTTTGCCGATCAGCACGCCGCCCACCAGGGCAACGACGACTAACGGACTCAAGAACCAGTAGCGGCGCCGCGACTGCTGTTCCATGCCACAATCCTTTCGTTCACCCGACCGTCACACGCCCAGCCTGCAGTATGCCGAATCTCGACGCCCTACGCTAGCGTTTCGCCAACCATTGTAGCGGATCGACGGGCTCGGCGCCCGCACGTAATTCGAAGTACAGGGTATTGTCGCCCGTCGCCCCGGTATCGCCCGTTTCGCCGATGGTCTGCCCGGCGTCCACCCGTTCCCCGACCTTCGAGAGCAACTTGGACGCGTGGGCGTAGAGCGAAAAAAATCCGTTCTGGTGATCGACGATCACCACCAGACCATAGCCCTTGAGCCAGTCCGCGTAAACGACCGCCCCGGCCATGACCGCCTTGATGAGGCTGCCTTCCGCGCTGCGGATTTCGATGCCTTTACGCTGCACATAGGTTTGGAAGGTCGGATGTTTCTGACGACCGAACAGCGACACCACCGCCCCTTCGACGGGCCACGGCAACGAGCCTTTAAACGCGCGCGAGATGGCCCCGGCGGGTGCCGGCTTCGAGGTCGCTAATTTCCGGCGTTGTTCGAGTTCGCCGAGGATACTGTCCACACGTCCGGCGGACCGCTGCAACTCCTCGACCATACGGTCGTAAGAATCTTTTTGGAGACTGACCTTGGTCAGATACTGGCGCTTTTGCTTACGGAGATCTTGGATCTCTTTCAGCTTACGCTCGGTGTTCAGACGGATGGCCATGACCTGCTCGCGCGCCATCGACCGTCGATGCTCCGCCTCTTCCATCTTCTGCACATCACGCTGATACTGCTCGACCACTTGATACTCGCGCTGCGTCACCGCCGACAGATACTGAAAGCGCCGCTGAAAGTCGGTGTAGTTCTGCGCCCCGAACAGGACCTTCATCGGCCCCCACCGCCCTTGCACATATTGCATCCGCGCCCGCGCGAGGATCGCCGCCTGGTGATCGGTCATCTGTCCACGCAGTTCGGCCAAGCGCCCATTGAGGTCGGACAGCTCCCGATCTTTTTTCGAGAGGTCCTTCACCACATCTTGGTGTTCATGGCGCAGCGTGACAAGCCGTTGGTCGAGTTGCTGCAGGTTTTGCAGCATGGAATCGCGCTTCTTCTCGGCGGCCACCGCATGCTGTTTTTCTTCTTCGATGCGGCTCTTTAGCTTTTCGAGATTTTTGCGCTCGCGCGCGATCTTCTCCGACAGGGCATCGGACTCCTTGGCGGCCCAGGCCGCTGCGTCCGCCGCCAACCACGCGGCCGCCGCAAGCGCGATGACTCCGAGTCGTCTCACGGCGCGTCCTTCAGGCGAATGACGGAGACCAAGCTGCCGACCAGTCCAAGCGCCAAGCCGATCAACAGCAACGCGCCCATCAGGTGTACCGGCGAATAGTGGAGCCAGGTCTGCGTGTTGAACAATTTATTGGTCGTTTCCATCTGCAAGCGAAAGACGGCGAAGCCGCCTTCGAGAATCGCCAAGGCGAGAATCCCCCCCACGCTCCCGAGAAGCGCCCCTTCCAACAGGTACGGCAACTTGATGAACCAGTTTGTGGCGCCCACGAGCTGCAAAATATGCAATTCGTGGCGGCGCGAATTGACGGTCAACCTAATCGTATTGGCAATGATCGTCACCGACGCAAGTGAGAGAATCAGGCCGATGCTGATGGCCGCCCCTTCGAGGTTGTGCAGCACCGCCGTTAGGTTTTCGACCCAATCCTGACTATATTCGACTTCCGCGACGGCGGGAAACGATCGGACCAATTCGGCCCAGCGCGTCACGACATCCGTCGCGCGGAAACGCGGCGCCAACGTGACGGAGAACGAGGCGGGCAACGGGTTTTCCCCGAGGCCATCCAACAACTGCGACTCGTTAGGAAACTGCACACGAAATTCTTCGCGTGCCTGCTCCTTCGACACGAAACTGACGGCCGACACGGCCTCGTGTTTTTGCAACGTGGCGCGCAGCTCGTCGATCTGGGCGGCGTCGGCCGAGTCCTCCACGTACACGATGACCTTGATCTCCTTCGCGATCGAGGCCGCCATGCCGCGTACGTTCAGCACGATCAACAGAAAGACACCGAGGCAAGCCAGCGTAAACGCGGTGGTGACGACGGCGACCAAACTCGTCGTACGGTTCAGACGAATGTTCGCCACCGCTTCGCGCAGCAGGTAGGACCAGGTGCGGATCATACGAAGGATCCTTCCTGATCGGCGAGGATTTGTCCGTTGCGTAAGGTCAACACGCGCCGATTCACTTGCCGCATCACTTGCGGGTCGTGTGTGGCGACCACGACGGTCGTGCCGCGCGCGTTGATCTGCTTGAAGAGTTCGACGATGTCGGCCGTGAGTTCCGGATCGAGGTTGCCGGTGGGTTCGTCGGCCAACAAAATGATGGGGCTGTTGATGATCGCGCGCGCGATGGACACACGTTGCTGCTCGCCCGCCGACAGTGTCGGCGGGAGATGTTCGCGTTTGTGTTCGACACCGACGGCACGTAACGCCTCCGACACGCGGCGGCGGATGTCCTGTCCGGAACTGCCGCCCACCATCAGCGGCAGCGCCACGTTTTCGAACACGGTGCGTTTGGAGAGGAGACGAAAATCTTGGAAGACGATGCCCATCCGGCGCCGCAACTGCGGAATCTGGCGGCCCGTGAGCGTGGCGATGTTCTGCCCCTGCACGAGGATCTGGCCCTCGTCCGGCTGGTCTCCGCCGAACAAGAGCTTCAGCAGCGTCGACTTGCCGGCGCCGCTCGAGCCCATGAGCAACACAAAGTCGCCCTTCGCAATGTCCACGCTGACATCGCGGAGCGCCTGGCACCGACCGTAGGCTTTGGAGACGTGAAACAGTTGAATCATGCGGAGTCACACCGACGGGCACCGGCCGATGCGCGTCGCGAGGCGACTCCTACCATCGTTGATCTCCCGCCGGCACTTCGAATGCGTTCTCGATATGCTCGACCGCCGGTTGCCCGGCACCGTCTTGTTGAATGAGGACGACGTCGAATCGAGCGGACGCGCCGACACCGTTGTGTTCCGCCAGATACCGCGCCGCCACCCGGATCAATCGCGTGCGTTTCTCGGCTTGCACCGCATAGGCCGCCCCGCCCATCGCGGTGGACCGCCGCGCCTTCACCTCGACGAACACGATGACCTCGCCCTGCTTCGCCACGAGGTCCAATTCGCCCTCGGGAAACTGCACATTGCGCTCGAGGATATCGTATCCCTTGCGCCGCAAATACCGCTCGGCCAACCGTTCGCTTTCCTGGCCGAACTCGCGGGCATCGGCGCGACGGTCGTTCAGCACGCGGCACATCCTTCGTGCATCGGCGTCGGCAGAGGTGCGGGCGGAGGCGCCGACTGCTTGGTCCGCGCCGCGATGCACTGTCGAACGGGATCGAACGTCCGCCGATGCAGCGGACTCGGCCCGTACGCGGCCAAGGCGTCTAGGTGTCGCGCCGTGCCGTAGCCCTTATGCAGATGGAACTCGTATTGGGGATAACACCGATGCGCGTCAAGCATCAAGCGGTCGCGCGTCACCTTGGCGACGATGGAGGCGGCGGCGATCGACGCGGACAGCTGATCGCCTTTGACGATCGGACATTGCGGAAGCGCCAGGTTGGGCAAGCGGATCGCATCCAGCAGCAAAAAATCCGGTGGCGTCGCCAGAGCCACCACCGCGCGAGACATCGCGAGCCGCGTCGCTTCGAGGATGTTGATCGCGTCGATCTCTTCCGCCGTGGCGAGTCCGACGCCGACGGCTCGGGCGCGGCGCAGAATGTCGAAATAGAGCGCCTCGCGACGCTCCGGCGCAACGACTTTACTGTCGTCCAACCCGTCGAACGAGCATCCGCTCGGCAACCACACGGCGGCGGCGACCACCGGCCCGGCCAATGGCCCGCGCCCCGCCTCGTCGAGCCCGACGATACGGCGAAAGCCGCGACGGCGCGCGTCGCGTTCAAACTCGTGTGTGGGACCCACCAGGCGCTGTTCCTCCCACCAGGGTACACGACGCGCACGGGACGACGTCGACCGGGGCGAACTAGGCCTTCGCGGCGGCCGTGGTCTGGGTCTCGCGATCCGCCACCTTCGCCATCTTGCCCTTCTTGTTGCGCAGGTAGTAGAGCTTCGCGCGACGCACGCGGCCTTGGCGCACGACGTCGATCTTCGCAATGATCGGCGAATGGACCGGGAAAATACGCTCCACACCGACGCCGTAGGAGACTTTCCGTACGGTGAACGTCTCGGTGTTCGAGCCGCCCTTACGCGCGATCACGGCGCCTTCGTAGACCTGGATACGGTCTTTGTCGCCTTCGCTGACCGTCACATGCACGCGGACGGTATCCCCGATTTCGAACGTGGGGGTTTCGCCCTTGATGAACGACTGCTGCAACCGTTGAATGCGATTCATGACCCTACTCCTCCTCCCCACATGGCACACACGACGATGGCCTGTGTTCCTGTTGTAGTTGATCGAGCAGCGCGCGATCGTCCGCGTCCCAGTCCCGCCGCGTCAGCAAGTCGGGCCGCTTCACGAACGTATTCCGCAACGCCTGCTCGCGTCGCCACCGCCGAATGGCGTCATGGTGTCCCGACAGCAACACGTCGGGCACCGTCATCCCTCGATATTCGACCGGGCGCGTGTAGTGCGGATAGTCGAGCAACCCGTCGTGAAACGAGTCGTTGACCGCCGAGTCCGGATCGCCCAAGACGCCCGGCACGTACCGCACGGCGGCGTCGATCATCACCAGCGCCGCCAACTCCCCGCCCGTCAGCACATAATCCCCGATCGACACTTCTTCCGGCTGTAACCCGATCCGCACACGCTCGTCGATGCCTTCGTAGTGGCCGCACAACCACACAAGTCGACGGGCCTCGCGGCTCAGCTCCGCCGCGAACGCCTGCGTAAACGGCCGCCCTTGCGGCGACGGCATCAGGAGGCGATAACCGGTCGCGAGCTCCGCGACACCGTCTTGCTGCTGCATCGTCTCCAGCGTCCGATAAAACGGATCCGCCTTCATGACCATGCCGCCGCCCCCGCCGTACGGCGCATCGTCGGCGACCTTGTGTCGGTCGTCGATGACATCGCGCAAATTCCACACGCGGATGTCGAGCAAGCCCTTATCCTGCGCACGGCGCAACATACTCTGCGCCAACACACCCGCTACCAACTCCGGGAACAGCGTGAGCACGTCACCGCGCATGTCGGGTACGCTCCCCCGCTTCAGCCGCGTGCGGCTCAACGGTTTGCGCCGCCTGCCGAGCGTCGTCGCGCGCCGACTCGTCGACCTCAGGCCGACGCACCGTCATCGTCCGCGCGGCCAGGTCGATGTTCGTCACCCAGGCCTTCACCGCCGGGATCAACCACTCGCGCTCGCCCCCGCGCACGACAAACAGATGTTGCGTGCCGGACTCGACGATGTGGTCCACCGCGCCCAACGACCGTCCCTGCTCATCGACCACGCCCAGCCCCAGCAAATCGCACTGAAAAAAGTGACCGTCCGGCGCGGGCTCCGCCGACCGCGGCGCATACACATAGGCTCCACGGTACCGCGCCAGCGTTTCCGGCGCCTTGATCCCGTCGAACTCGACGATCAGCCGTTCGCCATGCGGCCGAACCGACAGGATCGTCGTCGGATACGACAACCCACGATCGTCGGCGAGTCGCACGGACATGCCGACCTGATACCGCTCAGGGACATCGGTGAGCGACGTCACCAACGCGGCCCCGTGCACACCGAATGCGCGATCGACCACTCCGATGATCACGTCCTCGCCGGCGTTCGCCGACGACGACTGCTCGACCGTCTGCCGCCGACGAGCGTGCATCAGTCCTCCGCCCTTTCGGCGCGCAGGCGCCTACTTGCTCTTCGCCGCAGCCTTGGCTTTTGCCGGCGCCTTCGCGGCAGCCGCCGCTGGAGCCGGAGCGGCCTTGATCACACCGGCGCGACGCAAGATCGTCCGCACGGTCGTGGTCGGTTGCGCGCCGACGCTGATCCAATGTTGCACGCGCTCGGACTTCAATTCCGACATCGCCGGATTCTTGAGCGGGTTGTACGTGCCCAAGATCTCCAAGTACCGGCCGTCGCGCGGGCTGCGCGAATCGGCGGCGACCAGGCGGTAGAAGGGCAATTTGTGACGTCCGGCGCGCGAAAGTCGTAAATGAACGGCCACGTGGATCTCCTTTGTAATCGGCCAGTAAAACTGGGAACGTGGAAGGGTTACATGGACCGAAGGGCCTGCAGCAAATTCCGCCGGCCTCCGGGACCACTGACAGCTTTCATGATTTTCCGAGTGCTGAGAAACTGCTTGATGAGACGGTTCACCTCGGGCACGGTCGTCCCGCTGCCTTTGGCGATCCGCTTTTTGCGGCTGCCGTTCAGCAACGTATGGTCGCGGCGCTCGCGCGCGGTCATTGAGTCGATCATCGCCACCACGCGTTTGATCTCCCGGTCCGGCACCATACCGCCGCCCGCCATCTGCTGCAACCGCTGACCGCCGGGCAACATACCGAGAATCGACTCGATACTGCCCATCTTATTGACCTGCTTCATCTGATCGCGAAAGTCCTCGAACGTCAGCGCCTGCCCGCTCATCGCCTTTTTGGCGAGCGCCGCCTGCTCTTCCGTGTAGGTCGCCTGCGCCTTTTCGATCAGCGACAGCACGTCGCCCATGCCGAGGATGCGGGACGCCATCCGGTCGGGATGGAACAGTTCGAGCGCATCGAGTTTTTCCCCGACGCCCAAAAACTTGATGGGTTTTCCCGTCACCGCACGAATCGACAACACGGCGCCGCCGCGCGCATCGCCTTCGGTCTTGGTGAGGATGATGCCCGTCAGGCCCAACCGCTGATCGAACTGCGTGGCCATGGCCACGGCATCCTGGCCGGTCATCGCGTCGGCGACGAGCAGCACTTCGTGCGGCCCCACGGCGTCGCGCACCGCCACCAACTCCTGCATCAACGCATCGTCGATGTGGAGGCGTCCGCCGGTGTCGAGCACGACGATGTCGTAGCCCTTATCGCGTCCGCGCTGCACCCCGTCAGAACAGATCCGCACGACATCCGACTGCGACGCATCGGCGCGGTCGGCGCGATACACATCGACTTCGAGCGTCTGTCCAAGATTCGCCAACTGATCGCCTGCCGCCGGTCGGCGCGGATCCGCCGCGACGAGCAGCACGCGTTTGCCCTGGTCTTTGAACCAACGGGCGAGTTTGCCGCTTGTGGTCGTTTTGCCGGCGCCCTGAAGACCGACCATCATGACGACGGTCGGCGGCATCGAGGAGAGTTTGATCCCCGCGTGCTCGCGCCCCATCATCTCGCCCAGTTCTTCCCAGACGATTTTGACGACCTGGTGCCCAGGCGTCAGGCTGCGCAAAACCTCTTGCCCGACCGCCTTCTGCTGGACGCGCTCGATGAAGTCTTTAACGATCTTGAAGTTGACGTCCGCTTCCAACAGCGCGAGGCGCACCTCTTTGAGGGCCTCGGCGATGTTGGCTTCCGTCAACACACCCTGCCCGCGAAGTTTACGCAGGACTTTGTCGAACTTTTCGCTGAGGGCTTCCAGCACGAACGGCTCCTCGATCAGTCGCGTATCACACGGGTCTCACACACCGGGAGGGAGACTGCGTGGAAACTGCTAGGTCCTCGAATTTGCAGGGAAAAGACCAACGCGCAGTGTAGAAGGACGACCGGCGGCCTGTCAAGCTGCATCGGGAGCGTTTCGGAGGGTCGTTGGGCGGGTCACGGACACATGACACACTACTGCACGACAGTCATCCACGGCAACAATCTGGGCGCAGATCTTGGCTCAGATACCGGCGTACCATTCATACCCTTGGTCCTCCCAGTAGCCGCCCTTGCCGCCGCCGATCCCGGCGAGTGTGTCCACCAATTCGATCCGCATGACATACTTGGCGTGTTTGTAGCCCAACTGGCGTTCGCATCGCAGGCGGAGCGGCGCACCGTGGGGAATATCCAACGGCTGGTCGTTCAGCGCATAGGCCAGGATGGTTTGCGGATGGTAACAATCGGCGAGCGCGAGGCTTTCGTAGTACACCACGCCTGAGTCATCCACATCGGCACAATGAAAGACGGCATAGGCGGCGGGTGGACGAGGCTTCGCGAGATGCAGCAAGTCGCCGAGGGGCACCCCGGTCCACTTGCCGATCGCGCTCCAGCCTTCGACGCAATCGTGCCGCGTAATTTGCGTGCGCGCCGGCATACTCGTGAGCGACGCCAGCGGCATCTTCATGGGCGACGACACCAGACCATTGATCACCAGGTTCCAGTCGACAAAGTCTTCCTGTGCCAGCGCGACATAGGCGGCGGTGCCGGGATGGGTGTTGCCGTTAGCCGGGAAGACGCGCGAGATGTCCGCTTCCGTGTACTCCTTGGCCAGGGCGGCGGTCGGCGTCACGGCGCGTTGCAGCGCCTCCGTCACGATTTCCGTCTGTGCAAGGAGCGAGGTGACCCAGTCGGTGCGCGAAAGATTGTCGCAACCCGCAAGGGTCACGGCGCTCGCCGCGCCGATCGCCCCTTTTAGCAATGTCCGCCGCCCCACGACACGTTTCGTCGTCATGACCGTTTACCTCCGTCCGTCACGGTGAACCAGCCCGTCAGCATCGACCGTAGATTATTGACGAAACCCGTCAGGATCACCTGCCCGACATGGACGGCGATAAATCCGATGAAGGCAAAGCAGGCGATGAAATGCAGCGTGCGCGCCGATTGCCGCCCGCCGACGGCGCTCAACAGCCACGGAGCGGCCGCGTCGATCGTCGGCGACATCAGCACACCGGTCAGGACGATCAGCGGCGCAAGCCCACCGAGCACAATACAGTAGGCAATTTTTTGCAGCGGATTGTAGCGTGTAGCCGCCTCGCCGGACGGATGCCGCAGTCGGACATGATCCACGATCGATTGTGGAATGTGCGCCAGATCTTGCCCGGTCGGCAGCAGATGTCGCACGGCGTGACGACTGACGAGGGTATAAACCGCATACAGCATTCCATTAAAGACGAACAGCCAGGCGAAGAAGAGATGCCACTGCCGCCCCATGGCGAGCCAACGCTGACTCGGCAACGTCGCCCAATTCGGGAAACCCTGCCGCATCCCATCGGCGTACCCGAGCCACCCAGTCGTGTCGAAGGCATGACCGGCAACCGTCGTGACGCCGCGAATCTCGCCGCTGTCTAGCTTCATGGCGCGCATCGAGATCCACGGCTTGTCGCGATCCGATCGGTCCCCCCAATAGAGCGCTGGGTGCGCATTAAAAATTTGCAGCCCGCTCATAATCAACACGAACAGGCAAGCGACATTCATCCAATGCGACAGCCGAACCGGCAGCGAATGGCGATAGATCTTCGCATGCTGAAGCGGAGGCGTAGAAGACGGCAGCGGGTCGTCGACGATCGGCCCGTGACGGCGCGACAGCATCGCGTTGCTTTCAACATTAGTTCCAGCCGTCATGATGAAGCCCTCTCGTCACCTGTCGAATCGTACAAGCACCAGCCTTGTGTATCGGGTACGCTGGCTGGATGGATTGCGCGAGGCGCGCCTGCGATGCCGTGCATCGACAGGCGCGTCGCCATGAGCCGTTCGTCCCGAACGACTCGTTACTTCCCCTTCATGTCCTTCATCGACCCTTTCATGGAATCCTTCATCGAGTCCTTCATGGAATCTTTCATGCCCATCCCGTCGTGCCCGTCCTTCATGGCGTTGCCCATCTCGCCCTTCATCTGATGCTCTGGTGCAGCCATGCCGTCATGCTGCATGGATCCCTTCCCGCCCCCCATCATGTCTTTCGAACCGCCCATGCCGGTGTCCTGATGCCGACTCATACCGGACGGCGTCTCCTGCTTCATGCCGCGCATCTCGTCGGCATAGGCGACCGTGACGAAGCCGCTCATGCCGACCAACAGCATCATCGTTCCGAATACTCTCTTCATCGCATTCCTCCTCGTTGAGCACATGAGTAGTGGCTGCCTCCTGATTGGCTCGTCCTCGTCATGGGACGGACGAACCCCTGTGCGGCGTCCCCCTCGGTACGGGACGTGCCGCGAACTCTGTGACAAATCGCATCCGAAGCTCGGCCTGGTTACGGGGAAGCCGCCGATCGCGCGGCCACACACGTATCGTGTCGCGCACCAGCCGAATCTGCTCGCGATAGACACGACAGGGCGGACAGACCGCCAGGTGTTGCGCCACAATCGATGAGACGGATGCGTCGAGGCGTCCGTCGAGGTCGTCGGATGTCCACAGCGCCACCTGACGACAGGTGACGGAGTGAGCGACGGTGCGGTGCGACGTGTGTGACATAGGTCGAATGCGGTGTGATGCCTCGTCATCCGTCTGTCGTCCTTCCCGCCGATTTCTTACAGGCCTATCTGTGCGGTACGATCCGCCGCTAGCGCAGTGCCTGTTCGACCGCCATGCGTACCCGTTCCCGTGCGCGATGCAGGCGGACATACAGATTCGCGTCGGTAATTGAGAGCAACGCGCACACCTCTTTGACATCCAGTCCATCCATATCGCGGAGCACCAAGACGTCCTTCAGAGACGCCGGAAGACTGTCGATGGCCTGCACCATTGCCGTCACAGCCTGGTGCGACGCCAACAACGTTTCCGGCGTCCGTTCGTCCCACGAGTGCGGAGGCAGCTCCCAGGAACCGGCTGCTTCGCCGTGCCGATGAAAGCGAGAGGGATCGATCGCGTCGTCCGCGTCGTCGCTCGCAGTCTCGAAACAGGAGAACGGCACCTGCCGCTTGTCGCGAACACCACGATCCTTGGCCTTGTGAATCGCGATCCCGCACAACCAGGTCCGCAGCGACGATCGCCCTTGAAACCGCGGCAGGCCTTCGATCGCCGCAATCCAGGTGTCCTGCACGACTTCCTCGGCCGCCGCATGGTCCGCCACATGCTGCAGCACCAGACGGAACAACAAGCCGTGATGCGCGGCGACCAGTTCGTCGAAGGCCTGCTCGTCGCCGATGCGGAGACGCGCAAGCAACGCCTCGTCATGAGATCCACAGAGGGAATCGACCAGCGGGTGGGACTGCGGGACAGCCTGCTGGGCGTCGGTCGGCAGACCGCGATCGGCGGCGAATGTGGAAATCATCGACCGTCTCCCTCCTGCAACAGTCCGAGAAGAAAGGTCTGCAGGTGGAGCAGGGTGACCTGCGTGGACGGGAAATGGTTCATCACTTCCACGCCCCGCGCATCGATGAACGCGACGGCCGAGCAATCGAGCGTCACACGCTTGTGCCGCCGCAATAATTGGCGGCATTCGCCGTCGAGGAGCGCCGCCCATTGCGCGGCGATGGTGCCCTCCAGTTTGAGGAGGACTTCATGGTCGTTTTCTCGAACCGTCGTGATTTTCAACATCTGG
This sequence comes from Nitrospiraceae bacterium, assembly GCA_046351095.1. Taxonomy (GTDB): domain Bacteria; phylum Nitrospirota; class Nitrospiria; order Nitrospirales; family Nitrospiraceae; genus BQWY01. The sequence continues at coordinate 59,691 of JAXLZC010000001.1, read as the reverse complement.
TTCCTGTGTAGCTGAGGCCTGTGTGGCACACAGGGGTCTTCAGCAACCGTGATGCCACGGTGCGGAACGATGTCGAGTCGTCGCTAACCGAATGAAAAAACGAATGAAGATGCGGTCGATGCGATGTGCAGTGGGTGCACGGGAGTCGAACGCATTCCCAACATAGTGGGAATGTCACGAAATAATGGGATGCTGAGAGATGCTCGAAGGGGAACGGACGAACGAGGAGGTGTTAGGACTTTGTGTTCCGGTCGATGCCGAGTTTTTTCATGCGAGCTTCGAGTGTGGTGGGCTTCAGCCCAAGGATGGCGGCGGCGCCTTTGGGACCACTGACGCGCCAGTTCGTCTCCTCTAAGACGGCAAGAATGTGGCGGCGCTCCACGGCCTCGAGCGTCAGGGGCGCTGACTCTCCGCTGCTCTTGGACGGAGGCGTGAGCCACTCGATCGGTTCCAACTCCGGCCCTTCACTGAGAATCACGGCTCGCTCGATGACGTGTTCCAACTCACGAATATTCCCCGGCCAGGCATAACGTTGCAGGGCCGTCATCATCCGCTCCGGAATCCGCTCGATCTTTTTCCCGAAGGCCACGGAGAATTTGCGCACGAAGTACTGCACCAACAAGGGCAGGTCGCCCTCGCGTTCGCGGAGCGGCGGAAGGTGGATGGGAAACACGTTCAACCGATAATACAGGTCGGGCCGATAGCGGCCGTCGCTCGCTAACTGTTTCAGATCGCGATTGGTCGCGGCGATGACGCGGACGTTGGTCGTGAAGGTCTGTGTGCCGCCGAGCCGTTCGAACTCGCCTTCCTGCAAGACGCGTAACAGTTTCGATTGCAGATCCAGCGGAAGCTCGCCGACTTCGTCAAGGAAGAGCGTGCCGCCATCGGCCACTTCAAAACGGCCCATCTTGCGCGTCAGCGCGCCGGTGAACGCGCCCTTTTCGTGTCCGAACAATTCGCTTTCGATCAAGCCTGCTGGGATCGCGGCGCAATTGACCTTCACCAACGGCCGGTCTTTGCGCGGACTCACATTGTGAATCGCCCGCGCGATCAATTCTTTGCCCGTGCCGGTCTCGCCCGTGATGAGCACGGTGGAGTCGGTCGGCGCCACACGCGCGACCAGTTTGAGCGCGTGCGCCAGCGACGCGGAGTGGCCGATCAATTCGGCGAAATTGTGCGTCCCTTTGATTTCATCTTGGAGATAGACGGCTTGCGCTTCGAGCCGGGCTTTTTCCCGCTCCATCAGCACCTGCTCGGTGATGTCGATGAACATCGTGCGGGTGTAGGTGCCGCTTGGATCCGGACGCGACCACCATTTGATCCACAGCGGCGCGCCGGTATCCTTCCGCCGCAATTCCAGCACCATGCCGCTGGTGTCGATGCCCTTGCCGATCGAATTAAACGCGGCGTGGAGCCGCGCTTGCGCCTCCGGCGTATCGGGAATAAAGGACCGCCCGTAAGTCTGCTCCACATCCTCGCGCGAGATGCCCAGCGTCCGAAGCGCCGTCTTGTTGGCGCGGAGAAATTTGGAGTCGAGTCGTTCGTTGACGTAGGCGATGGGCGCTTCTTCAAACAAATCTTGGAGCCGCGCTTCGCTCGCGTGCAATTGGGCGTCCATCTGCGCCCGCGCCAACTCCGCCCCGGCCCGCGCGCCGAAAATTTTGAAGATGGAGAGGTCGAGCGGCGCCACCGCCATCGGCTTGCGCCCCATGACCGCCAGGTGTCCGATGACTTCGCCTGCTGCATTCGTGACCGGCACCGCCAGGTAGCTCTGGACGCCCAAGTGTTCCAAGTCCTGCCGATCGGCGGGGAAGTGATCGGCTACACGCTCTGAACAGTGATAGAGCTCGCCGGCCAAGACCCGTTCGCACGGGGTGCCGGCAATGACATAGTCGAAATTGTCTTCGTAGTGATCGTGGGCCCAGAAAGCCAGCGTGCGAACTTTGGAGCGGTCTTCGCAAAATTCGGAGACGAAGGCGTACTCGACGCCCAACGCCTTAGCCAGCTGTTGCACGAGCGCGGAGAAAAACGACACGCCGACCTTGGACTCCACGCCTTCGACGATGTCATGCAGCACGGTGTCGGCCCGCGCGAGCGCCTGCGACCGTGCGGCCAGTTCCTGCTCCAACGCGCGACGCGCCTGCTGAAGGCCCTGTTCCGTCTGCTTGAGGCTGGTGATGTCGCGCGAGACGGCGAGAAGCTGCTCCGGGCGATTCTGTGCGTCGAGGATGGCGGTGACGGCGACGTCCCACCAGGCGGGCCGACGTGTCTGTGTCGTCGGGAAATAGCCGATGAACCGACCGACCTGACCCTGTCGCGCCGCCTCGAGCGCGGCCTGCGCCTGCGTACGCGCCGGCTCTTGCCAAAAATCGATCCACGACGATCCGACAAGCGGACCGAAATCGCAAATTTCCAGCGCCGCCATCCCCTGCCGATTCATGGCGAGGAGACGCCCGTCGAGATCGAGCACTTTGATGCAATCGCGGCTGCTTTCCAGCAGTCGCGCGGCCAATTGCTCGCTCCAACGGAGCGCATGTTCGAGGTCTGGAGCCGACATCGTACTCGGTAGTTCGGCGTATGGTCTGCGGACACCCAGCGCGAAGTCTAGCACCAGGCAGGAAACAGCCGCAATGTGCACAACGGGCTTCGTAGACGACGCGCCGTCTCACCTCGACTCCTTGCCATCGTCTGGTGCTTGTAAGATTTTCGACCCTGCGGCGACTCCTACGTAGAGCATGGAATGGGCCATCTCGTCATTACGTGGGAGGATCATATGAGACAGCTTCAGCAAGTTGGTGCGGCGTGGAGTCTGATCGGGGTGTGCGGGCTGGCGGCCTTGTCCGCGGGCTGTGCAGCGACGAATGCCGAGGGACCGGCGGGCACGAAGGGACACCGCCTTCTCTTAAAGAGTGCGGTGGAGAATGCGGACTACACGGAAGTGACGCTGCCGATTTTCGAGGGGCAGCGCAACGGCGAAACCGTCTGGTTCGTTGTAACGGAATCGTCGGATAAGGCCGACGCGGCGACGCGCGGCATCCACTGGAGTCCGAAACTCGCCAACGGGAAGGGCACGTTGGCGGTGCAGAGCGTGGGCATGAGCAACGGGAAAGTGCAGTTCCTCGGCAGCGTAGACTTTGCGCCGGAGCGTGTGGTGGTGCCGAGCGAAACCGGATTTCCTCCTAAGGAAGCGAAGCCAGGCGCCATCGGCGAAGCGTTGTACACGCCGCTGATTCAACTGCCGAACGGGATCGTGCAGAACGCGCCGCAGATCAAGAACAACAGCGGGCAGCATGATCGCCTGATCCGTATCGATCTGGAAAAACGCACGGCGACCTTCCGCATGACGGACGGCTTCTTCGAAGGGCGGCGCGTGCACTATACGTCGTTTAATGCATCCGATCCGGCGGTGGCGGCGCTGGAAGCCGCCAACTACACACCAAACCTGAAGGCGTTGCCGCACACGAGCTCGAATAGTCCCAGCTCGGCGTTGACGGGCTTGGCGCCGGTCGTGAATGGGCCGACCGGAAAGGGCAATCCGCAGCGGCAAGGGCTCAGTTCCACGCTGATGGGCGAAGGCGACCCGTTGAATATCGTGCAGGAGATTCCGTTCGGCCCGCGCGCGCAGGCATACAGCCCGATGTGGGATGTGTACGCGTCGGTGTGGGCGCAGGTGGCGATTCCGGCGAGCGGGACCGTGCAGCTCCGCGACTTCACGGCGGTGGAAAACCGCGCATTGGCGGGACACATTACCGGCCCGGACGGCAAGCCCTGGGGAGCGATCGGCGTGGTGGTGAATTGCCCGATCGTGAGTCTCGAGGAATAGACATTCACCTGTGCAGCAGTACGGCGGGGCGCGGCCACGAGGTCGCGCCCCGTGTGCCGTTCCAACGCTGTCGCAATATCCGCCGAGAATGCGACGGGTCTACGCTGTGGTGCGGTTCAACGTGCCGGACCAGTGCCGCAGGTGCGCGGGACCGTGCGACTCACACGGTATGCGGATCGACGCCGAGGAACGACATCAACGCCTGTTTGTTCTGCACGGGCGTGGTGGTCGGACGACCGAGGTCCTTGCGCGCGCCGCGCCGGACACGAATTTCCAGCAAAGCTGGTCCGTCGCCCGTCAACAAGCCCGCCAGTTGCTTCCGGACCTCGTCGGCCGTGTCGGCCGACACAATCGTACCGTACCCCGACGCACGAGCGATCTCGCCGAGGCCGACCTGAAACCCGACGGTCGGCTGTCCACCAACTGAATCGTGCGCGCCGTTATTCAACACGACGTGATAGAGATTGGTCGGACGGAGCGAACCGGTGATACAGAGTGCGCCCGTGTGCATGAGCACCGCCCCATCGCCGTCGAGGCACACAACACGACGCGTGGGCTGCTGTAAGGCAATCCCGAGGGCGATCTGCGAGGCGTGCCCCATGCCGCCGACGGTCAAAAAGTCGCGCTGATGCCCAAGGCCGCCACGCGCGCGATGCTCGAACACTTCGCGGGAGATCATGCCGGTCGTCGAGACGACCGCGTCATCGTCATGCAACGCATCCAGCACGAGACCGACTGCTTCTTCGCGAGACAACTCGTACCGCCGCATATCCTTCGACGACGAGGCCGTTGTGTAGGGCGCAAACGATCCGGCTCGGACGGCCACGGCCACCGGGCCACATGTCGCACGCGCACGATCTTCCGCCTGCGCCATCACGGTGGCGGCGGCGGCATCGTCCAACGTCGGTTCGAGCAGGAAGGTCGGCACCTCCATCGCCTCCAACATCGGCCGCATCACACGCCCCTGTTTTTTGTGCTGCGGCTCGTCTTTGACGCCGGGCTCCCCACGCCACCCGATCAGCAAAATCATCGGTACGCTGTAGACCTCGGGATCCGCGAGCGACAGCAGCGGGTTCACAATGTTCCCGAGCCCGCTGTTCTGCATGTACACCACCGGCACGTCACCCGTCGCCAAGTGGTAACCGATGGCCAAAGCCACGGCGCCGCCTTCGTTCGCGGCGATGATGTGGTCGCGTATATCGCTCGTTGCCGCGAGGCACGCGCAGAATTCTTTCAGCAACGAATCGGGCACACCGGTAAAAAACCGCAGGCCGAGCCGACGCAGGTCGGCGACATACTGTACGGGATCGATCACGCTGCCATCCTCGATCTTTGGGAAAGACTCGCGCGCAAGTGCGCCCTAAAAATTACCCGCCTCGACCACGTCATCGAGACTATTAATGTCCAACCAATGGCCGACCGTATACAACACACGCACCCGTTCGCCGTCAGCGAGTAATGCTTGCAGCAAGCGCGGAATACCCGCACGTCGGTTCGCCTTGTCAGCCAACATCACGGCCAGCCGCGCGCGCACCCGGGCGACGCCCGCCGGCGACAACTTGAGAAATCCCATCCACACACCGTGCACGGATTCCGCCGGCACGTCGCCCATCCGCACCAGGCCGACGGTCGCGTTAAACGCCTTGCGTGTATTGGGATGCGTACATTCGACGTAGCCGCCCAGTCGGTCGTAGCCCGGCTGATCGCGCCAATTGCTGTCCACAAAAATCACGACGTCGTCTTTGGCCTGCAGCAGCGCTTGGGGGATGTACGTATTAAAAAACACGTCGCCGTAGGACACGATGGTATCTCGCGGCGCATCCGCACGCGCCGTCAGCGCCTTGGCCAACGAATCGAGCTCGCCCGTGTCGGCGTAGTCGTCGTTGTCGACGTAGCTGAGGTTCGGCAGGCTCACCGCCGCCTTTTGGTAGCCGCGCACCACGACGATGTCCTTAATCCCGACGGCGTTGTAGGCATCCACGATGTGGGTCAGGATCGGCGCGCCGGAGACGCTGACCATCGTCTTCGGACGATCTTCGGTCAACTCGCCCAGTTCCTCGCCGCGCGACGCCGCGAGTACCACCGCGGTGGCCTGCTCGGCGGTCTTCGGCAGATACAATTCCTCGGCGGCGTGCAACTCGGCGGCGTTCTGCAGCCGGAAAATTTCCGAGACCGGCGCCACCTTATCCTCGATGGACAACAGATGTTCGCTGGTCTTCAAAGCCTGCGCCGTCTTCTGCATCGCCGTCACCGAGGCGCGCAACATGTGGTTCGCCCAAATCACCAGCGAGATCCCGTGTTCACGAAACACTTCGGTGGGCGTGGCGTAATATTTCGTCGGGACGATCACGACGGGGCACCGATCGCCCCACTCCTTTTTGAACGCCAGGATTTCATCCGGCACCGCCAAGGCGCTGTGGATCAAAATGCCGTCGGCGCCCGCGCGGTGATAGGCCTCGGCGCGACGCAGCGCTTCGTTGAGTCCCCAGCCGCAGATGAACGCTTCGACGCGCGCGACGATACAAAAATCCGGATCGGTCTGTGCGTCCTTGCCCGCCTTGATCTTGCCGCAGAACTCTTCCATGTCGGCCATCGGCTGCGCCGTGCCGTGGATGAAACTGTTCGTCTTCGGAAACAGTTTGTCTTCGATGCAGACGGCGGCGATCTTGCGCTGCTCCAGCTTGCGGATCAGGCGCTGCATGTTGTTGAAGTTGCCGTAGCCGGTATCGCCGTCCAAGAGGATCGGGATGGTCACGGCGTCCGACATAAACTCCAGGTTGTCGAGCACCTGGGTCCAACTCGCCTCGTTGTTGTCGCGCACGCCGAACTGGGCGGAGATCGACAGGCCGCTGGCCCAGATCCCCGGGAAGCCGGCCTCTTGAACGATCTTCGCGCTCAACCCATTGTGGGCTTCACAGATGAATTCCAATTGCGGCGACTGCAGCAACCGCCGAAACTGCGCGGACGGCGAGGCGTTCGGTTCAGACGGCATCGGCATCTCCTTGGAACGCGGCGGCGGTCGGCGCGCCGGGAAAACGACGTTGGGTTGACAGGATCGGGGGTGTTCGATAAGGTGCGAGACATTCGCGCCACACCTCGTACGATCCATTACTCAGAGTCACCATGCGGAAATCCCCTTGGGTTCTTGTCGTATTCATTCTCGTCGGCGGACTGCTCGGCGGCGTCATGGGCGAAATCCTTCATGTGATCGCCCCGCACGGCACCATTCAACAAATCTTCGCCACAAGCATCACCCCGGGCTTACATCCCCCGCTGACCATGGACCTGGTCCTGGTCAAATTCACGATCGGGTTTCTCTTTAAGATGAACGTGCTGTCGTTCATCGGCATCCTGCTCGGGATCTACCTCTACAAGCAGGTCTAGGCAACCGCACGTTCGAGCGGCGCCCGATTACCCGGCGCGCGTGGCGTCCAATTCCTGCAGCCGCAGCACACGCAACTGATCGCGGATCGTCGCGGCCTTTTCGAATTCCAACTCTTTCGCCGCGCGCTTCATCTCCGCTTCCAACTGCTTGATCAACTCCGCACCGGAGAGACTGCGCGTCGCCCCGCGATACGTCGCCGTCGACTCGGCCGCCAACGGCAGCGGCATGGCCGATGTGGCGGTCGCCACGGAATATTCCAGCACCGGAATGTCTTTCCGCACACCGACGGGCGTGATGTTGTGCGTGCGATTGTATTCGCTCTGGATCTGGCGGCGGCGCGCCGTTTCGTCGATCGCTAATCGCATCGACTCGGTGACGTGGTCGCCGTAAAAAATCACGCGTCCTTCGAGATTCCGCGCGGCGCGTCCGGCCGTTTGGATCAGCGACCGATGCGAACGCAGATAGCCTTCCTTATCTGCGTCGAGCACCGCGACCAGCGCCACTTCCGGCAGGTCCAACCCTTCGCGCAAGAGGTTGATACCGACAAGTACGTCGAATACCCCTTTGCGTAGGTCGCGGATGATCTCGGCCCGCTCCAACGTTTTGATGTCCGAGTGCAGGTACCGCACTTTCAGTCCGAGCTCGTGATAGTACTCGGTCAGGTCTTCCGCCATCCGCTTGGTCAACGTGGTGACCAAGACACGATGGCCCTTCGCCACGACTGCGCGAACTTCACCGAGCAAATCGTCGACCTGCCCCTTCGCAGGCCGCACTTCCAGCACCGGGTCCAGCAATCCGGTGGGACGGATGATCTGCTCGACTACCTCATTCCCTGCGTGGTTGAGCTCGTACGGGCCGGGCGTCGCCGAGACGTAGACCGCCTGCGAGACCATCCGCTCGAACTCCGGAAACTTCAGCGGCCGATTGTCCACGGCGGACGGCAACCGAAAGCCGTAGTCCACCAGCGTCCGCTTGCGGGAAAAGTCGCCTTCGTACATGCCCTGCACCTGCGGCACGGTCACGTGCGACTCGTCGACGATCAACAAGTAATCCTTCGGGAAATAGTCGATCAAGGTCGGCGGCGGCTCGCCGGGCGCTCGCCCACTTAAGTGCCGCGAATAGTTTTCGATGCCGTGGCAATAGCCCATAGCTCGAATCATTTCAAGGTCGAACTTCGTGCGCTGCTCGATGCGCTGCGCCTCCAACAACCGCCCACCTTTCCGAAACGCCTCGACCTGAAGGTCTAACTCTTCCTCGATGCCCGTGATCGCCCGTTCGTACCGGTCCGGCGCGATGAGGTAGTGCGTATTCGGGTAGACGGCGACCTTCGGCAGCTTACCCAACGACCGGCCGGTGAGCGGATCGATCTGGTGGATGGCGTCCACCGTGTCGCCGAACAATTCGATCCGCACGGACATGGCATCGGACGACGCGGGAAAAATCTCGACGACATCGCCGCGCGCGCGAAACGTGCCGCGGTGAAAATCCGTATCGTTCCGCGTGTACTGAATATCCACCAGCTTGGCGAGGATCTTCTCGCGCCGAATCTCCATGCCCTCTTCCACATAGAGCAACATGTCGTGGTAGACCTCTGGCGAACCGAGGCCGTAGATGCAGGACACGGACGACACAATCAGCACGTCGTTCCGCTGCAGCAACGACGAGGTCGCCGCGTGGCGCATCTGGTCGATGGCGTCGTTGATGGCCGAGTCTTTGGCGATGTAGGTGTCGGTCTGCGGCAGGTACGCTTCGGGCTGGTAATAGTCGTAGTAGCTGACGAAATATTCGACGGCGTTTTTCGGGAAAAAAAGTTTAAATTCTTGGTAGAGCTGCGCCGCGAGCGTCTTATTGTGGACCAACACCAGCGTGGGTTTTTGCACCCGCGCAACGAGATTGGCCATCGTGAAGGTTTTACCCGAGCCGGTCACCCCCAGCAGGACTTGATGTCGTTTGCCCAGCTCGACACCACGAGCCAATCGCTCGATCGCGGGGCCTTGATCGCCGCAGGGCGCAAAAGGGGCATGGAGGGTAAAGGGCGGCATGGGCGGGGTCTCCGCGCATCATAACGCGCGGACGGGATGGAATCCAAACGCCGGGGAGCCTCTGCGGGGCACCGTCCCGCGAAGTCACCGCGCATCGCGGTCTCGGTGCGGTACGAGCCGGCGCCAGAACCTGGGCGACTACTTATGCGCGTGATTCGGGTCGGTCTTTTCGACGCGGACAACCTTCACGTCGAAGGTCAGGTTTTTCCCGGCGAGCGGATGGTTCGTATCGATCACGACGTCTTTATCGTTCACCTGCACCACCGTGACGAACGAGCCGTCCGGCGCCTGCAACACATCGCCGTTCTTCACGCCGTCGGGCAGCTTGGCTTTCTCGACGGTTAGGCGCTTCTTCATGTCGTACGGGCCGTAGGCGTCCACCGCCGGCACTTCCACATGTTTGGTGTCGCCGGCCTTCGCGCCGACCAAGGCGCGCTCCAATCCGGGCACGATCTGCCCGGCACCCTGCTGATAGGAGAAGGGCGCTTGTCCGACGTTGGAATCGGCGACGGTCTTGTCGGGCAGCGTCAGTGTGTATTCGAGTGTGACGGTCATGCCGTCGGCAACGGTCGGCTCAGCGGCCGCCACAGAACAATTCAACACCCACACCAGACAGGCACCCGCTACCACTGTAATCGCTGTAATCGCCGACCGAACACCTGAACGCATGACAGCCTCCTTCATCGTAGAACGCTGTTGTTTTGTATCGTAACACAGAGACCGGAACGGAAGTCGATGGAGGTAGGCTCGATAGAGACACGAAGACACGGAGCGCAGGATCCCTAGGCATACACGGCGGCTCGGCCGACAGAGCCGCACGATACCGACACCAGACCACTCGGTACAGTCGGATCGATCACTGCGCAGCCACGTCGGCTGCGCATGTCGTCTCCGCTGAGATATCGAGACCGTTGTTCGTTGCGCCGACTTAGAACCGCGGACCGCGTCCACCGCCGCCGGAGCGGGGTTCCTGCGGGCGCGCTTCGTTGACGGTCAACGTCCGACCGCCGAACTGCGTCCCGTTGAGTGCGGTGATGGCCTTTTGCGCGTCGCCGTCCGCCGCCATTTCCACGAAGCCGAAGCCACGGGATTGTCCCGTAAACTTGTCCGTGATGATCCGAGCCGACGCCACCGCGCCGTACTGGGCGAACAAGTCCTGCAGCTGCTGATCCGTGGTCGAATAGGGCAACCCACCGACATACACTTTAGCACCCATGGAGGTCCTCCTCCTTACGAGATAGTGATGTTGTGGTGATCGCGGACACGGCGTGCCTGTGGAAGGTGCGGGCCGAAGGCGCAGAAAGAGCGGCGACTTGGTCTGGCTTCCGAAGTGAGTGCGGGCACAACAACATCGCGTCGGGGCCTTGCGGCTCAATGCTTCGCGAGGTGGCCCTTCCAGCGCAAAGCGGGGCCATGCTAGCGCAGGCCTCACACAATTGCAAGAAGCGCAAGTGCAAGAACCAGGCACGGTTCCAGGCATGGGGCGCGGACGCCCGATTTCTCCCTCTAGGCACGGTGCGGAGGCACGTACGGCGAAGAGAGGCCCGGCGTCGTCAGTAGGCAGCGGGATTCGACAGGGGACGTTGCGAGAACAGCGGCGCTGCGTGGAAATTATCGAACTGGAGCAGCCCGGTTCCGCGCGCCGCCAACCCGATGGCGCCGGCACCGAACGTTTGATCCTGCACGGACACAGCCTGCCGCCCATCGAACGAGACTTCGATGAAGTCTTTGCTGATGATCGTGTTACGCAGCGCGCGCAACGCATGCCACGGGCTGGACGACTTCAACGTCACCGGCGAGGAAGCCAGCAACGTGTCCTTCCCGTCCTGAATTTTGTGCAGCTCGACCAAGGCCGCTTCGAGATCCACCGTCGCCAGATAATAGTTCCGCGGATCCTGCCACCCGAAGACCAACCCGCCGCGACGATGCCCGCCTGGCTCCGTCGTCCGGATGCGGATCGACACGTCGGGATATTCGTACCGCAACCCTTCGACGAGCAAGAGATGCACGCAGTCCGCTTCGCACCGCGTCTGCGTCACAATGATGTTCGGCAACGACAATGCACTCGGCTCCGGGCGCACCGTCCATTGCGGCGCGGCCGCGGCGGTCGGCGCAGGTGCTGCATTCGTGGCTCCACCGGACTCCAACGACGAGGTGACGCTCGTAAATCCGGCGGGCGCGGCATCCACCGCATCCTTATCGAAACGCCATTGGCGAAACAGATCGGGCTGCGCCTGCTGGTGCAGCCGCGCGGCCTTTTCCTGCGTGGTCTCGGCTTCGACGGCGGCGACGGCCGACGACTGCCACCCCACTATCGCAACGGCACAGAGAACTGCCGCACGCCCGACCGCGATCCCATATTGGACGACACTCGACTGCGTTTTATAGTCCGCCATCACAAGACTCATATGACGCGCGGCGCGTCCAATATCCGGCCTGCGCGCAGCTTGAAAATTTACGATCGAGAGAGCAGCGTGTCGCAGCGCTCAGCGCTGACCGGCTCCGCCGCCACCATACTTGCGCCCGGTTCGGTCGACTTCGGGCCCTTGAGTTCGACGATCGCACGCTGCGCACAGTCGCGAGCGGCCAGCAGTTGTTTGCGGCGCCCCGCACGGGCCGTCCACCAAGACAACCGCTCGCGAAACGTCGGCTTCGTCGGCGGCACGTTCGGCGCACTCGGCGCCTGAAAATCATACCCCTGGTGCGCCTGCCGCTTTTCGAAAAAGCGACGGTACAACTGGTCGTAGAGCCCTGTTCCCGGACCTGCCACAACAACACTCCTTACGGACAATCGGCCGACGGATGCAACGACTTCTCGCGCCGCCCCCATCGCCACCATATGTACGGCCGAACTATACCGTTCTCCCACGCGCCCTCGCAAGCGTGGACGCGCATCGTGTCGTATCGCGCTGAGATGTTCGAAGGCGATGTGCGTTACCTGCTGTGCGATCATTGGCACGTCCCTGTCACTCTGCTATCGTCCCGCCATGAACATTCCACAAATCCCATTGCGACAGATACGTCGTGCCGTGCTCACCGTCGCCGCGCAAGCGTTGCTTATGCTCTGCGCGAGTCAGGCGCTTTACGCTCAAACCCAGGAGAGTTCCGCATCGCCACAGACACTCACGCCGTCCGCCGCGCGGATGCTGGACGACATTCGCCACCTGGCCGACCCGCTGCTGAACGGACGCCAAACCGGCACCGCCGACGATCTCCACTCGGCGCTCTGGGTCGCCGACCGTTTTCGCGACCTCGGCTTACAACCGGCCGCACCGAACGCATTGCACGCGGGCGTGCGGAACAGTTGGGTGTCGCCCATCCCGACCACCGTCTTTTCGATCGGTCCGCATGTCACGCTCGCGACCATCGCCCGCTCCGCCGTGACACCGCATCGTGTCGGTACGGACTTTGTGCCGTTGCTCGATTCACCGTCGGTCGACCTTACCGCTGGCGTCACGTTTGTCGGCTACGGCATTTCGGACCCCGAACGCGGCTACGACGAATACGCGCGTGTGGATGTCACCGATCGTGTCGTCCTATTCCTGCGCGGCAAGCCAAGCGGCTACGAGGGTGCCGCCTCCCATGCGCAAAAAATCCGCTGGGCGCGCGCGCATGGCGCAGTCGCCGCGCTCACGGTCGTCGGCCCGCATCTATCGGCCTACGAGGCGCGACGTGGCGTCGGTACCACGCCGTTGGCCTACATCGGTCACGCGGGGAACGAGATGGCGACCGCCGAACACGAGCGGCTCCCGGCGGCGTGGATTTCCGTCGAGACAGCCGACCTCTTGTTGAAGCAGGGTACGCACAGCGACGGCGCAGCGGACGCGCAGTCTCTCGCAGATCTTCAAGAACGACTCACGACGACACACCAGCCGCACTCGCGGGTGCTGACGACGGAGGTGCGTCTCCAGTGGGATCAACGGAGCAGCGTCGGCACGTTGCACAATGTGGTGGGGTGGTTACCGGGACAACATTCCGCTGGCGGCACCAACGACGTCATCGTCGTGGGCGCGCACCGGGATCATTTCGGTCGTCAGGCAGGCCTGCTCTTTCCCGGCGCGGACGACAACGCCTCCGGAACCGCGGTGATGCTCGAAGTCGCGCGCCTGCTCGCAAGCGCACCGACGCCCTTGCCGCGCGGCGTCCTATTTGTATCGTTCAGCGGCGAAGAGCAGGGGTTACTCGGCTCGACGGACTACGTACGACACCCCGCCTTTCCGCTCGCCGACACAAAGGCGATGGTGAACATCGACCATGCCGGGATCGGCAACGGCCGCCTCACCATCGGCGTGACCGGACTGCCGCGCGAGTTGGCGGCGCGTGTAGCGGAAGCGGGCGGACTCGGTGCGCAAGCGGATCTGTTCGGATTTTTCCCCGGCGGCGACCATGTGCCGTTTCACGAAGCGAAGGTGCCGACGGTGACGATCGTCAGCGGCGGGCCGCATCCGCACTATCACCAAGCGACCGATACGATCGAGACGATCCAACCGGACGTGCTGGAACGCATCGCACACTACGTCTATGCGCTCGTCGTGGAGTTGGCCAGGGGGCACGAGGGAGCTGCGCAGTAAGCGCAGGCCCAAGAGACACACTCGATGGGGTTCGGTCGGCGGTCGCGCAGGCGACCGCCCTCCTGAGAATCGCTTAGTTACCGCTCTTGATCCAGTGCGCCCAGTTGGCGTCTTGGACGGACGGGGTGGCCGGCACATGGTCGGCGCAATCGATCCGAAGCGCCGCATCGCCGAACGGCGCATCGACGAAGTCGCAATGGTGCGGCTTGTCTTGCCCTGCATGTTGGTGCGGGCGAAAATACTGGCAGGTCACGCAGAGTCGTGCGGTGCGGATCTCGCCTTGTTGCTGCAGGCCGCGAATGACCTTCACGACGCCGCGCAGCATCGTCACCTGCTCGTCGTCGGACAACTCGGTCGTCGCTGCGCGCAGATACGGCCACTCCGCCAAGCGACTCGCCTCGCGTGTGCCCTTCGTCGTCAATTCGATCAGATAGACACGGTGGTCCGTCGTCGACTGCGTCTTTTTCACGAGGTGTTTGGAGATGAGCACGCGGAGCATCTCGGACACCGTCGGCATCGTCACGGCGAGTTCGGCGGCGAGGGCGCTCACGGTCATCGCCGTCGGACGGCGTTGCTGCAACAGGCGCAACGTTTGCGCTTGCAGCGGCGGCAACCATTCGCGACCGCGCTCTCGCCAGGCGCGACTTTTGATCGCCATCGCCACCTTGGCCAATCCCGCGGTCACACGGTCTTGTACAGAAGATGCACCCGGCTCCGCCGCGTCACGCGGTGTCGATCCAGAAGGCGCTATGGTGCTGTCGTCGGATGTTCCAACCATCTGTGCCTCGTCGTTACGGAATATCATCGTAGAGATCGAGCAGGGTCGATTGAACCTGCGGCAACGCGCCGGGCTGTCGCGGCATACCGGGCAGCACGACAGGTGCGCTCCCTTGGTTGGCGCCTTGAATCAGGCCGATCGACAGTTGCGGTCCCAACGTTCCCTGCGAACCGGACCACGCTTGTCCATTGGGCTGGCGAAAGCTGAATGTTTGCGAGGCGGACCCGCTGTAGATGTAGCCTTGCGTCCCCGTGCTGTCGAGATACAGACTCCCAGGGCCGACCAAGTTGAACAACACACCGACACCGCCGTCGAATGAACGCACACCGGACACTTGCGCCTGCGCCTCTCCGACTCCGGCGAACATCAGCGCCAGCGCCGCCGCACTACTAGCCGTCGCGAGACGGCGACGTGCTCGTCGCACACGAAGCGCTGCCGATGCACGCGCGACGATCCGGCGAACGATCATGGATATCGGCATCCGGTGAATCATAGTATGGCGTTCGGTAAAATTCGGTTCCGCTTGCCCAAGCAAGTCAATCGAACAACTACACCAGACTACTTTATTGTCTCGCGAATGCACGAAGGGTGCAAGATGAGTATTCAGATGCCGCGAACGATTGCCCACGGCCCTCTCGCACCCGATGCCACTCGGTGCGCCGACGAAACGCCATCATACATGAGAATAGCTGGTGACAGCCAGCGACGGCTTCGCTACTATCGCGCATCACTGTCGGGAGATTGTCTTCATGCGTGAGCCACGCCCTCGTCGATCGCGCCGCAGCGCACACTACCTAGCCGCCGCCCTCGTGGGCCTCAGCGGCAGCTTTGGCCTCGCCGGTGTCGTACTCGCCGCGCAACTCCCATCCGCCGGAACGTCGCCGGACCGCACCGTGATCGTGCCGCGCGAAAGTCAGACGGCCAGCGCCGCATCGCAACAAGCGCTCGGCTCCACGACCAGCGGCCTCTCCGCCACGGTTCCTTCGGCGAAAGAGCCGCGCGAGCCGATTCCGCTCGTCGAAGCAGTGACGCGCGCCTTGCAGAACAACCTCGACATTACGATCGGCCGCTTCACGCGCGACAGTCGCCAGGCGGACGTGATCATCGAGCAAGCGAAGTTCGACCCGACGCTCAGTTTTAACGGTACGTACACCCGCACGGTGAATCCGCTGAACCGACCGGTCTTCGGCGGCACCGGCTTCAACCTGACGGATATTCAAACGTTCGACCAGCGCAACCACGCGCTGACCTTCGACGTGACGTCGAACCTCATGACGGGCGGTAATATCGACCTCAACTATTCGCCGCAGCGCACGAACATCAACGCCAACGTGGCGCAGGGTTTTCTCTTCAACCCCAGCTACACGGGCGGCCTGGCGCTGACGTTCACGCAGCCCCTGTTGCGCAACGCGGGTGTCGAACTGAATCAGACCTTCATCAAGATCGCGCAGAACAACGCGCGCGTGGAAGAAAACGTCTTCCGCGACCGTGTGCTGGCCGTGCTGGCCACCGTCGAACAGACCTATTGGGAAGTGGTGTTCGCGATTGAAAATCTGAAGGTCGGGCAAGCGGCGCTGAAAGCCGCCGAAGAATTGCTCGCGAGCAATCGCGCGAAGGCGAAAGCCGGCGTCATGTCGGTCGTCGATGTGCTGCAAGCGGAGGCGGCGGTCGCGTCGCGCGTCGAACAAGTACTCGTCGCGGATAAGGCCATCGCGGACCAGAGCGACCAATTGCGCCGCCTGATGTCCCCGGTGGAGGAAACGCTGCGCCAAGATGTGCGGCTCGTGCCGACGGATCAGCCGAAGACGACGCTCGAACCGTTGAGCCAGCAAGAAATCATCGACATCGCGCTGGAGAATCGCCCGGAAATTCACCAGGCCAAAAAGAACATCGAGACCAGCGAACTCAATACAAAATTCGCGAAGAACCAGACGCTCCCCACCCTGTCGTTCCAAGGGACGACCGGATTGGCGGGCCTCGGCGGCGACTACGGCGATTCGGCGAAACGCAATTTCGGCGGCGACTACTACAACTACGGCGCCGGTATCGTGCTTAGTTATCCCCTAGGGAATCGTGCGGCCACCAGCAATCTGAACAAACGCCAACTCGAAGCGCGCAACGCGCAAACGACCTTGCAGAACGTCCGCCAACAGGTGATCCTCGACGTCCGTGAAGCGATTCGCCGCGTGCAGACCGACTTCAAACGCATCGAGACTACACGCTCGGCACGCATCATGGCCGAGAAGCAGTTGCAGGCGGAACAGGAACGGTTGAAGGTCGGCTTGAGCACCACGCGCTTCGTGCTCGACTTCCAGCGCGATTTGGCGACGGCGCAGGGCAACGAATTACGCGCGACCGTGGACTACAACAAGTCGTTGTCGAACTTGACGCGACAACAGTCGACGTCGCTCGACCACTACCACATCGTCCTGCAATAAGGCGGATGCCTGCCGCGCCGACCGGCGACGTGCACCAGACCACACAAGACACGCCACGAACACGCCCGCCTCTGTTGCCGCGCGAGTCCAGCCCATGGCTGGCGATTATTCCACTGCTCGCCACCGCACTCTTCTACACCCTCCCGTCGGATGCGCAGGCCTCACGCGTCGTGCAGTTCCTCCCGCAAGTCCTCGGCTACCTCGCACTTTTCGCTTGGGCTTCGCGCAACAAGTCTGTGCTGCTTCGGCTTGGCCTTTCGTGGACAATATTCCGTAGCAGCATCGCCACAGGAAGCATCGTTGGGCAGATCCTCGGACTGCTGAACACAGTCGTCATTCTCTGGCTCGTTCCGTACCTCGGCGGCGACATCGGATTTTTACGCGAGACCCCGCATGCGCAGATTCCTGTCCTCGCGATGGTGCCCTGGTTCATCCTCGGCATCGCCGTCTTCGTAGAGGTGAACTTCCGCGGCTTCCAACTTGGCCGCCTCATATCACTGGCGACGAGCACCGAACCGCATCAAGCGGATGAACCAAGCACGTCGCGCTTCCCACCGCTCGGCGTGGCATGTGCCATCGCTCTCTCGGCCGTCGCATTTGCCTTCGATCCTTTTTTAGTGGCAACCTTCCGCCACCTCCACTGGATCGCAATCTGGGATGGAGTGGTCTGGGGCTGGTTCTTGTGGAGACGACGCGATCTCGCTCTGACGATCGTGGCGCACGCCGTAGAAGTGATCGTACTGTATCTCGTGGTACGCACCGCGCTCGGCGCGTAACACAGGGAGGCGGATTCGACGATGAGAGATGGCCTGCGGTATGTGCTGTACTTTTTGCTCGGCGGGACGGTGGTCAGCGTCTCGACTTACCTCGGCTCGCAAGGCCGGTCGTTTCTCGCCGCGTTCGCCAGCACGTTTCCCGCCATCACCGGCGCTACGTTCATCTTGATGTATCTGAACAGCGGGAACGACGCCATCGTCAGCTACGCGAAGAATCTGCTGTGGTTCGTTCCGCCCTGGACCGTATATGTCTGCACGATGATCGTCGCCGTGCCGCGCCTCGGCTTCTGGCCCGCCACCGGCCTTGCCCTCACCCTCTACATGGCCGCCATCGGCGCCATCAAACTCGCATTGCGCTAGCGCACGCGGCAAAGCTTGTCCTCGTGCTCATAATTGTGTACGCTTTCAACACGAGGTCACCAATGACAAAAACCATGTCACTCAAACAGGCTCGCTCGCGATTCTCCTCACTTGTCGAAAAAGCAGACCGCCTTTCCGAACGTGTGATTGTCACGAAGAACGGCACACCCAAAGCCGTTGTGATGGGAGCGGAAGAATTCGAAAGTTGGGTGGAGACACTCGAGGTTATGGCGAACCCCAAGACGGTTAAAGCCCTGGAGCAAGGCTTGAAGGATGCGCGTGCGGGGAAGTTCGTCTCGTTCAAAAAGGCATTCGGCGAAAACCAGTGAGGGAAATACACCTTACCCAGCAAGCCCTCAAAGACCTTAAGGCATTCGACGCCGACACAACGGACCGCATCAAGTCCGCCCTCCGCCACCTCGGCGATCATCCTCTTGACGGCAAACCGCTCAAGGGTCGCTTCCAAAAAGATAAAGTGTGGTCGTACCGCGTGTGGCCGTATCGAATTCTTTATCGCATGACAGGCTCAGAACGGCTCGATGTCTTGAGTATTGAGCACCGCAAAGACGTGTATCGTTAATGAACGACTCATTGATCACATCATTTCTCACTTCTCGGATCCCCGATCGCCTTGCAATCTATCAGTTTGGATCGGAGGCAAAAGGGACAACACGTCCAGGAAGCGACATTGACCTGGCAGTCCTTGCCCGGACACCCCTCTCTCCGGAAGCCTGCTTCAATCTGGCGCAAGACCTGTCGATTCAGCTTCATCGCGATATCGACCTCGTAGACCTTCGGCGCGCAACAACCGTCATGCGCGCACAAGTCATTTCAACGGGTCAGCGACTTGCCGTATTCGACCGGAACGGGACTGCGGAATTTGAAATGTACGCGTATTCGGATTACTCGCGCCTGAACGAAGAGCGCCGAGAGATACTCAAAACCATTTCGACACGCGGATCGATCTATGGCTGACGACGTCACCCTCAACAAAGCCGCCAGCATCAGGATTTGAACGCTGCGCTAGAACTCACTTGTTCTAGAGGCTATTCAATGTCCTGGACCAACCGGAAGCCGAGCGTGTTCTCCCGGTAGTCCACTCGTTCACTATACCGGGCTGTCGACCGCGTATAGGAGGAGGTGTTGATCCAGGAACCACCCCTAACGATACCAAAACTGGTGTCCATCCTAACCATGCCTACACACCACTCCCAAACATTCCCGGCCATATCATGGCATCCATATGGGCTTGTCCCAGCTAGGTAGTTGCTAACAGGTGTGGTGCAGGAAATTCCTGACTCCTGACAGTTACACTTAGACTCGCTAAAATCATTCCCCCATGGATATGTTCGCCCATCCACTCCTCGCGCAGCCTTTTCCCATTCCTGCTCCGTGGGTAGTCTTTTCCCACTCCACTTAGCATAGGCCTCCGCTTCGAAATAGCTGACCCCAACTACAGGCCAATTGCCTTTATTCCATGCAGGATCATTCCAATACTTCGGGGCTGTGACATTGTTCATAGTTCTCCAAGCCCACCCCATTTCCGACCAATACTCTGAGACTTCGTACCCCGCTCCCAGTACAAATCCTTGGAACTTGTCGTTCGTTACAGGGTACCGGTCGATAAAAAAGTCATGACCAACTACCGTAGAAATTCTCGCCTCCCCAGCGAGGTAGTCCCCTTTTGGCACAAGGACCATGCCATCCGGCGCCACCAATGCACTGCCAGAACTACCGCCCCATCCCCCAGCTTGAGGCACCACCTTACTCCCTACAGTTGGCTTCAACAGTTGAAGGGCCTTCGACATATGCGCAGAGTGAGCAGACTTGTCTTCTTGCATTTCAAGAACGCTCTCCTGCCTTACCAGCTCATCAATCAGTCGACTCATGTCGCGGTGAAAATCCGGATCTGGGCGTATGTGAATAGAGTTTCGGTAAGACAAATCTCGGATGCTTGAGGGAAGACGTTGTGGATCTGGAATTGACGCTCCTCTAACCAACACAGGGATCACAGGAATCTGGCGCCTAAGAGCAGCCTCCACTTCAATTTGCACATAGTCAGGAGGATGTTCAGCCATTACTTTCCGTGACCGACTCTTGCTTCTCATCCAGTCCTTGCCAATTACAGCTAGAAACACAGTGCACTTGGCCACCTGAGTATCCAGGTAAGTCCGGAAATCCACACCCAATGGGATCGAATCTACATCCTTGAAGACCGCTTCTTCTCCAAACTGAAGCACTAAGCGATCATAGATTCTTCCCACTACATCACTACTGTCCTCGCGCCGGTAGGAGATCAAGATCTTGCTCATGGCCTATCTGTCCAACGAGTTCCAGAGGAATTCTTCCTCCACGATTCCCTTCCTCAACTAGAAACTCTGCACCATTCGGCTGGACCTCTTGCGCAGCAAGACCAGAACATGAAGCCATGCCCTATCCAGACACACAATTGTCGACTATGCTTCAAATTGAGGGCCGTCTGCCGAAGAGGACGACAACTCCTTTTTGCGACTAGCCATCGAGACTTCAATGTAGCTCGTCAAATGGTACGAGCTAAAAAAGAGACACTCTGTCCGTTCATACCCGAATTCAGCATGAACTCACTAGTGGATTTTCCAACCTCGCCACCGACCAGCTATACACTTCCACGAACCCCCACAAAAGTGATTCTACGCACTACACGAAGAAAGGCAAGACCGGAAGAACTGAAAATGCTCCCATTTCTACCTTAGCTAGATCGCACATACTGAAAACCAGGACAATGCACATAGAGAAATCCGAAGCAGCATCGTGACGAAGGATAGGAGGACAGACTTATTGTTAGAGCAAATCGCTCCTTTCCAAGCATGTTGTCAGCATACCGAATGCGTATCAGGCACGACCTAATCCATAGTGAAGGAACTCCGTTGCACACACCTGCCCTGATTGCTACGATGCTGCGTTTATCCACTAGATCCGGCTCGCGCGCATGGCTGCCACTGCACGTCGTAAACGTTCTCCCGCTTCTTCTCCGTCCGATTCCGCTCTCGTGCCGCCGATACCACCAGCGGACGACACACGCGACCTGATCATCGAAGGTGCGCGGCAGAACAATCTCAAAAACGTTTCGCTCCGAATCCCGCACAACCGCGTCACCGCCATCACGGGACTCTCCGGGTCCGGCAAGTCGTCGCTTGCGTTCGATACGTTGTTTGCCGAAGGGCAATGGCGCTACGTCGAATCCCTGAGCACCTACGCGCGGATGTTCCTCGAAAAGGTCGACCGCCCGGATGTCGACCGCCTGCTCAACATTCGCCCATCCATCGCGATTGAACAAAAGAATCCCGTACGGACGGCGCGCTCGATCGTCGGTACGGCGACCGAGTTGGCCGACCTCCTACGCCTGCTCTTTGCGAAAGTCGGCAAACCGATCTGTCCCGATTGCGGTGTCGAAGCGCGCAGTTTTTCGCCAGGCACAGTGGCCGACGATCTGCTCGCGCGCTTTCCCGACGGACGCGCAATGCTCGGCTTCCCGCTCCACGACCGCGGACCGGCGCACGATGCTGTCCTCATCACCTCGCTGCTCACGCGTGGATTCGTCCGGATGAAGTGCGGCAACGAGTTGATCGACCTGCAGCCGGACACGCAACTGCCGACCGACAACCGCGCACCACTCTGGGTGATTCAAGATCGGCTGGTCTTGCGTTCGGACACCAGGCCGCGTCTCATCGAAGCCATCGAAACGGCGTTTGTGGAGGGCGAGGGGACCTGCCTGGTCGACGTCATCGGCCACGGCATCCAGACATACAGCACGACCTTTCGCTGCCAATCCTGCGGACGCACGTTCGAGCCGATCCGTCCGCTGCTGTTTTCGTTTAATCATCCGCTCGGCGCCTGTCCCGAATGCAAAGGCTTCGGCAACGTGCTGCAGTACGATCCCGACTTGGTCATCCCCGACCGCGACAAGTCGCTCGCGGACGGCGCCATCGAACCCTGGTCGAAGCCGAGCGCCGATTGGTGGCAGCAACAACTTTTCCTCGCGATGCAGCAACGTGGCGTCGACCTCACCGCGCCCTATCGGCTCCTGCCGCCGGAGATCCAACAGCTGATCTGGACCGGCGACGGGAAAAAGTTCGAAGGCGTGCAGGACTTCTTCACCTACCTGGAAGGCAAACGCTACAAACTCCACGTGCGCGTGATGCTCAGTCGGTATCGCAGTCCTTCGCCTTGTACAACCTGCGACACGACGCGCCTGCGCAAGGACGCGCGCTACGTGAAGATCGCCGGGCAGGATATCGCCGCGCTGCTGAACCTGACTGTGGCGGAACTCGACCGATGGATGGCGACGGTGATCTTGTCGCCGATGGACACGCAGATCGCGAAGGAGGTGCTGGCGCAGGTGCGCGCGAAGCTGAGTTTTCTGCTTCGAGTCGGCCTCGGGTACCTCACGCTCTCGCGGCAAACGCGCACACTGTCGGGCGGCGAAGCGCAACGCATCGCGCTGGCAAATCAACTCGGCTCGAAACTCGTCGGCACGCTGTACGTCCTCGACGAACCGACCATCGGCCTCCATCCACGCGACACGGCCACACTGGCCGGCATTCTTCGCGACCTCGCCGACAGCGGCAACACCGTGGTCGTCGTCGAACACGATCCGCAAATGATCGAGGCCGCCGACTACCTCGTCGAGATGGGCCCGGCGTCCGGCGAAAAAGGCGGCGAGGTCGTCTGCGCTGCGTGGCGTGAGCAGTTCCTCCGCGATCCCCGTCCGCTGACCGCGCAGTACCTGCGAGGCGAATTATGTATCGACGTCCCACGCGCCCGCCGCAGCATTACCGGCAAAGCGCTGATGGTGGCCGGCGCCTGCGCCAACAACCTCAAACACATCACCGCGCGTATTCCGCTGCGGACGCTGACCTGCGTGACGGGTCTCTCCGGATCCGGAAAAAGCACCTTGGTCGAAGACACGATCTATCGCGCGCTGGCCCGCGCCTTTCGCGTCGCCTCGTTACCCATCGGCCGCTTCACCGCCATCAAAGGCGTCGAACTGTTGAAAGGCGTCCAGCTCATCGACCAGGAGCCGATCGGCCGCACGCCGCGCTCGAACCCGATCACCTACCTCAAACTCTTCGACGACATCCGCGCACTCTTCGCCGACACCTACGACGCGAAAAAGCAGGGACTGAAGGCCGGGCACTTTTCGTTTAATACCGACGGCGGACGTTGCCCGCGCTGCCAGGGCAACGGGTACGAAAAGCTGGAGATGTATTTCTTCGAAGACATCTACGCGACCTGTGAGGCGTGCAACGGACAACGCTTCAAGCAGAACATCCTCGGCGTGCGGCTGAACGGCAAATCGATTCACGACGTGTTGCAGATGACGGTCGACGAGGCGCTGACATTTTTTTCCGGCTCGCTCGACTTGCAGACGACACTGCATCTATTGTCCTCGATCGGATTGGGTTACCTGCGGCTCGGACAACCGGCCACAACTCTGTCGGGCGGCGAAGCGCAGCGACTGAAGATCGCGGCCGAGTTACGCGACACTTCCGTCCGCGACCGACTCTACATTTTGGACGAGCCGACCACCGGGCTCCACCTCGACGACGTCAAACGACTCGTGAAGGTACTGCATCACCTGGTGGACGCGGGCAACACAGTCCTCGTCGTCGAACACAATTTGGATTTGATCAAGACGGCGGATTGGATCATCGACCTCGGCCCGGAGGCCGGCGACGCGGGCGGCACGATCGTGGCGGAGGGACGACCGGAACAGGTGGCGCATCAGGCGGCGTCCCACACGGGACGATTTTTGAAGCCGCTTCTGGAAACTGTTCAGCAGGAGCCGGTCGGCACGAGGTAACGGTAGGGTTTCTGATAACCTAGTTCAAACTCGGATCGGCAGGCATGTCGGCGTACATCTTAAACGGCTCGCCGAGCGATGTGACGAGATCGTGCCACAAGGTAGACGGCTCGCGGTCGAAGACGGTCGGCGAGTCAGCGGGAATCGTGATCCACGACCCGCTCTTCATTTCGTTTTCCAGTTGGCCTGGTCCCCAGCCGGAGTAGCCGGCGAACGCGCGAAACGATTCGTGCGGGTCGCGGTCGGTCAGGATTCGATCCAGAATCGCGAAGTCCCCGCCCAAGCACACACCGTCCAGCACCGTGTGGCTCCCCTCCGGGACATCGCTCAGCCGGTACAGGACCATCACCTGATTCGTTTGCACCGGGCCGCCGGAATAGAGCGCATGCTGCTGCGCCTCCATGATCGGCACCTGCGGCAACACTTCGGACAGATTCATGGCGGTGGGCCGGTTCAGCACAAACCCTAGGGCACCTTCGTCGTTGTGTTCGCAGAGCAACACCACCGTCTGGCGAAAGTTCGGATCGCGCAGCGCGGGCGACGCCACGAGGAAGATACCCTTCCCGAGCGGAACTCGTTCCATCACTCCGTTCATGGCCATCCGTGGTCCTCGACCGAGTGGACACTCACTCTGCGGCGGACGATCTCTAATAAAACTCGGGGCGCCGGTCGCCGAGAAGATCATTATACGCCGTCAGCCGCTTATTGCGCGCCTCCGACGGATCGATCTCCACCACCGTAATCGACTCGCCCTCGCGCGGCGCTCGATTCACGATGGTACCGCGTGGCGTGACGACTTCGCTATGTCCGATGAACGTCAACGAGGTGTCCCCGCCGCGCGCTTCGGTCCCGACTCGATTCGCCGTGATCGCGAATACGCGATTTTCGAGGCAACGCGTCACCATCGCATCCGGACAATTCGGCAACACCAAATTCGACGGATGGCACAGGATGTCGGCGCCTTGCATCGCGAGCGTGCGGGCGGACTCGGGAAAGTACCAATCGAAACAAATCATCACGCCGATGCGCGCCGCGCCGATGTCCCACACGCGGAAGCCGCTGTCGCCCGGCTGAAACCAGAGGGTCTCTTCGAAAAAGAGATGTGTTTTGCGATAGACGCCGAGTACACCGTCCGGCCCGACGACGACCGCGGAGTTGTAACAGACGTCACCGGCGCGTTCCGGCAGCCCTGCGACGATGTGCATCCGCCGCTCGCGCGCCAACCGCACCAGCAGCGTCGTCGTCGGCCCGGCGGGAACCGACTCGGCCAGCGCCAACGCTTCCGCCTTGCTTGTAAATTGATACCCGGACGCGAACAGCTCCGGGAGGACGAGGAGATCGCACGAGACCGAGGCGATCAACTCGCCGGCGCGCGCGAGATTCCGCTCGACCTCGCCGAACGTCGGCGCATTTTGCAGGTACCCGACTTTCATACGGCCCTCAGCAATCCCCCGTCATCCGCACAAATAAAAACGGGCAGGTCGAGCCTGCCCGTTTCAGGACTATCGATGCCGTTGCGAGACGATGCGCTTACTTGACTTCGGCCAAGTGGGTCGCGGCGCCCTCGGCATGCTTGGTCGCGACATCCGCGTGACCGGCCTTGCCGTGTTCGACCGCTTCCTTCAAGTGCTTCACGCCTTCGTCGAGATGCGGGTTCTTGACATCTTTTTGTGCGGCTTGCGCATGCTTCAACGCTTCTTCGGCATGTTTGGTCGCTTCGCCCGCGTGACCTTCCTTGCCGTGCATGGCCGCGCCGTTCGCGTGCTCAAGCGCTTCGGCGACATGCGGGTTGGCTGCGGCAAATGCGGCACCCTGCACGAGAGGACCGCCGATGAACGCTGCTGCCGCCAGTGCGAGAACAATGTTCTTTGTCATGACAGACCTCCCTGGTTAGACGGGGGGGGGGTATGGGAGGACGCAATCCTCCGCCACACCCGACCTTTCTTTCTTATAGTGAAACCTTAACCACCTTCAGGGGGTGAGTCAAGCAGGGCGCGGACTTTTGCCGGACTTGGCTGGGGCCGTGCCTTCGGCCTCGTCCACACCGAGCAATTCTTGGAGCATTTTGGTGTCTTTTTCGACCGGGCAAGCAAAGTCGCGACTCCATTCCCACCAAGATCCAGCGTAATTACGTACGCGTTGGAAGCCCGCCACCTTCAGCACAAACCACAACCAGGCCGAGCGCACACCGCCGGTGCAATAGGTCACGGTATCTTCGTGCGGATGCATCTGTTGCGCGGCCAACCGTTCCAGGATCGTGTCGACGGGCTTGAGCGTCCCATCCTTGTTCAAAAAGCCGTTCCAGGGTACCGGAATCGCACCAGGAATGTGGCCGGGGCGCGGAATACCCGAGACCTCTTTCCCGAGAAACTCTTCGTAGCTGCGTGCGTCGAGGATGGCCACACGCTTCGCATCCGGGCTCTTCACGATCTGCTTGAGCTCGTCCTTCAGGATCGACACGCCGGCTCGCGGTTTCACCGTAAAATTTCCAGCAGGCACACGTTTCGGCCCATGCTCGAACGGGCGCCGCTCGTCCACCCACTTCACCCACCCGCCATCGAGGATCCGCAAGTGCTCGTGCCCAAGCGCATGGAGCATCCAAAACATGCGGCCTTCGTCGCCCCAGTTATCGAACGGGTTCGAGTAGATCACCACGTCGCTGTCGTTGTTGATGCCCAACGCGCGCAGCTTCGCTTCGAGACGCGCAGGATCCGGATCGATCACGCCCTTGGCCACCGCCTGCGGATCGCTATAGTCGTGCCAGGTCGAATGCACCGCACCCGGAATATGTCCGCCGAATTCGTAGGCGGCGCGTCCGCGCACGTCCACAATCACGAGGCCCGGCCGCCCCAAGTTTTGCTGCAAGGTTTCCGTGTCGATCAAAAACGGGTGGTTCATAGCAATCCTCGATGGTTCCTGAATAACAGATCCTTCGTATCGTCGCCTCGCCCTACCCGGCCGTCGGCGCCGGACAACTGGTCGGCTCGATGGGCGGATGCGCCCGCGCCGTCGCCGACCGCTCCGCGTCGACCGCAGCCGTCAGCGTTTCGTTCAACGGGAACGTGCGCTCGTACACCACGAAGGAATACGCATCCTCAGCCGTCAGCCCATACCGCGTGCGCAACATCTCGTGTTGGCCGTCGGTGAGGATATGGTATCGCACGCGCGTGTGCAACGTCAGCCCCTCGGCACGCTCCGGCAGCCGATAGGAAAACCGATAGTCGCGGTCGGCCAGCGGCATCAGCCGGTTGTCGTACCATTCGATGATGGCCGGTTGCCACTGGATCCAACGCCCGATCGTACTGTGTTGCCGCGTCAATACGTGTTGTGACGCATCGCGTACTTCGAACTCCACCGTGAAATGCCGGTCGGGATCGCCCGTCGGAATCTTGTGGCCCGCTCCCGCGTTCAGAATCGACAACGTCACGTTCGCCGTCGGTCGCGGTCCCGGCGTCATCGGGTCGGCCTTCACCGACACGGCGATGGCTTGTTTCACCATGTCCGGGTCGTGCCCGCCGCGCCAGAGATGTCGGCGCCCGCGCCGAATCGGACTGTCCGTCGCTACCGGCCGGTCGATTTCCGGCATGTGGCAACTCTGACAAATGAAGCCACGCTCCTGCATAAAAAATTTGCCTTCGTATTCCGCGTAGGTTCCGCAAGGGCCGACATTATAAAACTGCGCCGGTCCCGACACCACGTTGTGGCACCGCGAGCAGACTTGCGCGGTGCGGAAGCGCGGATCGAATTTCGTGGGATGCGGCGCCACGCTGTCCTCGTACGGCCCGTAGATAACGCCGTCACGGACGTGGCAGGCCGCGCAAGTGACGCCCTCGCGCTGATACGACGGATCGAAGTGCGGATTCGGCTGCTCCGGCGCCTTCTCCACACGCCCACGCGGAATCGCCCCGACGAGCGTCGGCTGCTGGTTCTCCAGCGGCGTGTGGCAATTCAGGCACACCCAAATCTGTTTATCTTTTTTCCAATAGGCCTGGAAAAACGGATCGTCCCACGCCTGCGCATGGATGCTCGTTTTCCACTCGTCGTAGATTTCGCGGTGACAGGTCCCGCAGGATTCGGCCTTGAGGCTGTCGAGTCCGGCAGGGACGGCTTGGTGCGGAATGGCGTGCGTATACTCGTCGCGCAGGCCGAAGATCACGACCGGTTTCACTTCGGTGTAATAGAGGTAAACCAGCCCGGCGAGCAGGAATGCCCCGACGATCCAGCGTCCCCAGCGAATCCGGCGGCGCACCTCCGGCCTCGCAGACCATGTCGGCAGACGATCGCGTGTCATACGGCGAGCAACGCCGTGAGATGCGCCTCGACCGACGCGGCGAGCGCCGTCAGGTTATAGCCGCCTTCCAAACAGGAAAGCAGTCGCCCCTGCGCATGCCGCGTTGCAATCCCACCCACGATGGCGGTCAACGCCGCATAGCCCGACTCCGTCAACGCCATACTCGCCAGTGGATCGTCGCAATGCGCGTCGAATCCCGCCGAGACGATCACCGCATCCGGCTTGAACCGATCGGCAGCCGGCACCAACACACGCTCGAACACGTCGACGTAGTCCTCGTCGCCTTCGCCCGCCGACATCGGCACGTTGATCGTGAATCCCTCGCCCGCGCCGCGTCCCGTTTCCGTCGCGCGACCCGTGCCGGGATAATGTGGGTATTGGTGCGTACTGAAAAACAGAATGGTCGGATCGTCCTCGAACGAATGCTGCGTGCCGTTGCCGTGATGCACGTCCCAATCGACGATCAGGATTTTTGCGAGTCCATGCGTCGCCTGCAGATACCGCGCGGTGACGGCGACGGAATTCAAGAGGCAAAACCCCATCGCACGCGACGCCTCCGCATGGTGGCCCGGCGGACGCACCGCACAAAAGGCGTGGCGCACCGTCCCGGCCATGATTGCATCGCACGCGGCCAACGCTCCGCCCGTCGCCAAGTACGCGGCCGGAAGCGAGCCCGACGACATCGACGTATCGGGATCGAGCGAGACTCGGCCACTTGTCGGTTGGCTCGCGGTAAGTTTTTGGAGATACGCTGCGGTGTGAATGCGGAGGATATCGGCGTCCGTCGCGCGGCGCGGCGGGATACGCGTGAGGCGCCCCATCAACCCAGTCGATTCAAGACGCGCGACGATCGCACGCAGGCGCTCGGGCGACTCCGGATGGCCGGGCCCCATATCATGTTCGAGATACTGTGGATCGCAGACGAACCCGGTTGTACCCATCGTTGCTGCTTTCTCGTATGCCTCGCACGTCGCGCCGTCGTACGCAACCGCGTTCCAACGTTTGGCAGCGTACCATGCAGAAACGCGCATAGACAACGCGCGCGCGCCGCTGGTAAGGTCCGAACGAAGGTACTCGTGCACGCTGTTGGAGGAGTTATGCCGAATCCGCGGATCGAACCGTTGAAGAGAGTGTTGGCGTTGGAACCGGACGACGATGTCGCGTGGTTCGGCTTAGGGAAAGCCTACATGGACGACGGGAACTGGAACGAGGCGGTGGAAGCGCTGGAAAGTTGCATCCGCGTGAAGCCGACCTATTCCGCCGCGTACTTCGCGCTGGCCGAGTCGTTGAAGAAGGTGAATCGACTCGATCGCTGCCGAGAAGTGTCCGCGAAGGGTATCGAAGTCTCCCGCACCAACGGCGACGCGATGGTGACAAAAAATCTTGAACACCTGCTGACGACCTTACCGCCGGCCTGAGCTGCGTCTCGCCTTACAACGTCTCCCGCAAGCGCCCGAATGTCCCGCGCATCAGCGGGGCCTGCGCGGCCGGATTCCCAACCAGCATACGCACCGGCGCCGCCTCCGCCTGCTGCGCGAACCGTTCGACCAACCCGACATTCGCCAACCGGATCGCCGATGACGCCGGCAACGCGCGCACACTCCACAAGGACAAACTGACGCCGCTCAGATGCTGCAGGCGCAACAGCAATTCGGTGACGGCGCCCGCCAATCGTCGCAAGTCCAATTCCACCGGATCGGGTTGACGACCACTTGCGGTGTCCTCCTGCGGCGGCACCGACAGGCTCAACAACACGGGCTCACGATAGTCCGCCAACTGCCGCGCCTTTTGCGACACACGCGCGAGCATCCGATGGATCAAGACATCGCCGTCGGTCAGCGGCCCGTCCGGATCATGCAGAAACAACGCACGGTGCGTCGGAATGCCGTGTGTCTCTCGAAACGCGCCGACCATCGCCGTGACTTCGACGCAGAGTCGCGTGGCACCGAATCGACATTCCAAGTCCGCCGTCCGCGCTTGCGACTCCGGCAGCCACCGGATAGCGCCGCCCGCGCGTAACAGACGGCCGGCCATTTCCACTTCGGCCACCGCCGACTCGCGAATACCGCGGTGGTCCGCCGCCAACCGTCGCCCCAGCGACAAGAGTCGCCGATGGGTCCAGACTCGCTCGGGCTCCTCATGCGCGTCGCTGCCCTGCAGTCCGGCCTGCACCACCGCCTGCCAATCGCGATCGAACAAACGCCAATAGTCCGCATTCCGCGCCGACTCGTCGGCACGCGCGCGACTGGCTGCTGCGCCCCATCCAGTTAGGTCCACTTCACGCCGCGCCCCAAGACAGTGGCGCAACGACGCGAGTGTCGCCATGGCACGCGCTTCGGCTCGACTGCGACGAGAGACGGGTGCGGGCGATGAAGCGGGACTGGGCACCACGGTCTGTGCAAGACCATGCCCGATGGGCGAATGGGACGGCAGACGTGGAGACGGAGATGGAACCGGCATGGCTCCTCCCGTACGACCCGAGCGAACACCCTCGCCGTAGAGCGAGGTGCATC
Source organism: Nitrospiraceae bacterium (assembly GCA_046351095.1). GTDB lineage: Bacteria > Nitrospirota > Nitrospiria > Nitrospirales > Nitrospiraceae > BQWY01. The sequence continues at coordinate 28,872 of JAXLZC010000001.1, read as the reverse complement.
GAACACGCTCGTCGCACCGTGCGGCGATCAGCAACCGCGGGAACAGACGTCAGGCACGACCGCCTGCGGCATCGTCGTCGTCCGCCGCACTGTCCCCGGCTTTGGACCCAACGGGCACCAACACCTGCTCACAGGTCTCATCCAGCCAACGGCTCGCGCAGCCCAACACCTCGCGCACCAGCGGCTCCGGTTGGCCCGTTTTGCGGATGGTCCACTGGCTGACATATTCCATCAACGCGTCGCGCTCGAAATTTCGACGGCCGTGTGTCGCCAGGTCGGCCAACTCCGACAGGCAGGTCGTCACGATCTGGCTCACGGTCTCTCGACTATAAGACGTCGTGGCGGTGACATATTGCACCGCCCGCTCGATTTCTTGTTCGGTCATGACTCGCTCCCCACAGGCATCGCGCACCACACATCTGCAACTTTTCCTGCAAGCTTTCCGTCAGACGGCGGCGATATGGTACAAAAGCGGACCGGCGAATGCACCCTCGACCCGCCGTGTTTCATTCGGCCCGAACCTGTTCCCAATCGGAAGGAGCCTCCTGTATGCCAGTGACCAGAATCAAGTCAAGCGTCGCGGCCGCCCCCGCACGTCGTCGGTTACGTGCCTATGCCGACCGATGGAACCTGACGGATCTCCTGCCGCACGGCATCAAGGACTTTCAGCCCACACTCGCCGACCTCGAACGCCGCGTGTCGGAGTTTGAAGCGAGCCGCACCAGACTCTCCGCCACGATGGCCCCGGCGGAGTTCCTCGCGCTGCTCGATCAAGAGGAACAGATCTCGCGCCTCTCGTCGACGCTCGGCGCCCACTCCTACCTGTGGTACTCGGAAAATACCGCGCACGCGCCGTCGCGTTCGCATAAGGCGCTGGTCGAGGAGCGCCTGACCGGCATCCACAATCGCCTCCTGTTTTTCGACCTCTGGTGGCAAAGCCTGGATGAGCCGACGGCACAACGGTTCATCGACGCCGCGCCGCGTTATCGGTACCACCTCGAAACGATCCGGCGGTTTACGCCCCACACGCTGAGCGAAGCGGAAGAGAAGGTCCTGAACGTCAAGAACACAACCGGCCGCACGGCCATCACAACGCTCTACGACTTGGTCACCAACGGCCTCTCGTTCACGCTCACCGTGAAGGGCAAAAAGAAGACGATGACGCGCGAGGAGCTGTCGAGCTACGTGCGGTGCCCCAACTCGAAACTCCGCGAGGCAGCGTACAACGAAATGCACCGCGTCTTCGGCGGGCACCGCGACACGCTCGGCGAGATGTACAAGGCGCTCGTCACCGACTGGAAAGCGGAGCAGGTGGGCCTGCGGCACTTCGACTCGCCCATCCATTCGCGCAACGTGCAAAACGATATCCCGGACGAGGCGGTCGGCGCGCTGTTGGACGCGTGCCTCAAGAACGCGACGCTCTTCCAGCGATACTTTAAGGTTAAGGCGAAAGTCTGCGGAATTCACGATATGTCTCGCTATCATATCTACGCGCCGTTTCGCGGAACGGAGAAGGCTTACGCCTACCAAGACGCGGTGAAATTGGTGCTCGATTCCTATCGAGGATTTTCGCCGAAACTCGCGGACCTGGCCGAGCAGGTGTTCGCCGAGCGCCACGTCCACGCCACTACCCAACCGGGCAAAGTCGGCGGCGCCTATTGTTACAGCATCACGCCCGGCACGACGCCCTATGTCCTCCTGAACTACACGGGCGACGCACGCGACATCGCCACGATGGCCCATGAACTCGGCCATGCGGTGCACGGCATGCTGGCGGCCGAGCACCCGGTGTTTACGTTTCATTCGACGCTGCCGCTGGCGGAAACAGCATCCGTGTTCGGCGAGCGAATTTTGTCGGACGCGCTCTTACAACAGGAGCGCAATACCAAAGTGAAACAGGGCATCCTGCTCGGCCAGCTGGACGATATCTACGCGACGGTGATGCGGCAAGCCTACTTCGTACAATTCGAACGGACGGCGCACGAGGCGATCGCCAACGGGGCGACCGTTGAGGACCTCTCGCAGACTTACGGCAAACTCTTGAAGCAACAGTTCGGCAAAGCAGTGCGTGTGCCCGACGCGTTTAACTGGGAGTGGATCACGATCCCGCACATCTACCACACCCCGTTTTATTGTTACGCGTACAGCTTCGGCAACCTCTTGGTCCTCGCGCTCTACGGGATGTACCGGCAACAAGGTGAGGCCTTCGTGCCGAAGTATCTCCAAATGCTGGCGACCGGCGGCTCCCAAAGTCCCACGGCGATTTTGGAGTCGATGGGTGTCGATATGCGCGCGCCATCATTCTGGCAAGCTGGTTTCGATATGGTGAAAGAAATGGTCGACGAACTCGAACGGACCGCCGCTCGCTGAGCGCTTTCCCTCGAAGCGGGCGCCGAACGCACCGTCGTTCGACGCCCACGTTCGCGACGTTTCGCTTCCTCAGTTCACCTACCCGCTTCCCTATCCCGAGGCCTACGACCGAGGGTACCATTGACGGCTTGACAGCCCTCAGGCGGCAGGCTAGACTATATCTTGATAATGCTTCTCATAATCGCACAGAGGCCGTCAGAGCCCCGAACTGTTCACCTCAAGAGAAAGTAGGCATCCATGTATGTCTGTCTCTGCAAGGGGCTCACCGATCGGGACGTGCAACAGGCAGGTCGCCAGGGGACCGTCACGCGGGCGGCGCTCATCGCCACCTTCGGCCTCAAGGACCCAGGTTGCTGCGGACGCTGCGCAAAAAATATCCGCGAATTGGTCACGCTCGCGGCCGACCAACTGACCCAAGCCTAACCCCTCCCCGTTCCTAACCAACACCTCGGAAGCAAACGCGCCTCCAGCCCTACCGGACCACGTCGAGGCGAACCAGGTCGCATGCGCCGACAACCGATTGGTGTTATTGATACGGTTCGAACGAAGCGCTACTGGATAGGAGTGAGTGCGGAATTCGAACGAGGCGCGCCGCGTCTGACAATCGACGCCACATCGACGACACGGCGACCAAGGTCACGCGCTGAGGCGAGTTCCTGTTTGTCGATGCCGGGGCTATCTCCTTCCGTCGTCGCCGAGGCGCCGAACGCGCCGCCACCGGCCACCACGACCATTTGATTGTGCAGCATCGCCGCGAGGATGCTGAGCATCGTCAGCTCCTTGCCGCCCGCCTGCTGCCCGCCGGTCGCAAACGCGGCCCCGACCTTATTCTTCAGCTTCAGCTCCGGCCACACGCCGAACTTAAACTGCCAATTGTCGATGAACGTTTTGACTTCGCCCGCCATGTTCGACCAGTAGACCGGCGAACCTAAGATCAACGCATCGGCCCCGAACAGTTCGTCCGCCGTCACCTGCTCGACGCGTCGAAGCACCACACGCGTTCCGGCGACGCTCTCCACACCTTCGGCCACACCCTTCGCTAACTGCGCAGTATTGCCGCTGCCGGAATGGTAGGCGATCAAAACCGTGATGGGCTTGTCGATGGGACACGCTACGGAATCGGACGGCGACGAGGCCGCCGCAAGGACGGGAGGGACAGACGTATCGGCGCCCGAGTTTGGGACGGAAAGACCTGCAGCAAGCAGACATCCGCCGAGGACGGCAATCAACGACTTCAAGACGCCGCCACGGACGGCGTCGCCGACAGGCCCTGCACGGCGAGAGGACGCACACTCGGTGTTAATACCGAATCGTCTCCTCATCGAGATGTTCCTCCACCGAGACTTCCGTCAACGTGCCGCGATAGTCGCACTTGTGGCAGCGGATACGAAACTCTTCGATCCACTTGTCCTGTACATACGACTGCCGACACTTCGGGCAGACAAACACGCCCTTCTTGTACAACACCTTCCGCTTCTCTCTCATACAGCCTCCGGCGCCTCGAATCGGGTGACGATAAAGCGGGGCAGGATTACATATCGACTTCCAGGATTGCAAGGCGCGAGCACGGCTTGACACCATGCGCAGCCGCTGACTACGGTAGTCCTACTATGCGGAGCACGCGACAGATCCATTGGCGGCGGGTATGGGGCGTTGCCGCGGCGCTTGTGCTGGCGGCTATCGGGGCACTAGGCGCCACGACCGCGGACCCTGCGGACGTCACCGCCTTGATCCCCATTCGCACACCAGCCGGCTACACCATCCACGCCGAACTGGCCGACACACCGCTGAAGCGCGCGCAGGGCCTGATGTACCGCGAGGTCCTTCCGGACGACCGAGGGATGTTGTTTATCTTCGGCGAATCCCAGGCCTGGACCTTCTGGATGAAAAACACGAAGCTCGCGCTCGACATCATTTGGATGAACGAGCAGAAAAAAATCGTGCACATCGAACCGAATGTGCCGATCTGCACGTTACCCGGCAACGCCTGCCCGCAGTATCAACCGAACGATGTGGCGATGTATGTGCTGGAATTGCGCGGCGGCCGCGCCGAGTCGCTGAAACTGACCAAGGGGATGAAGCTGCAGTTCTAACGAGTCTGCCAGGTTCGCACACGCCGCGCGGAAACTACGCCGTCCACCCGCTCCACCGCTTCCAGCACCTTGTTCAGGTGCCGCGTGTCGGAGACCTCCACGACAAAATCCAATATGGCCTTCCGATCCTCGCGGGTCGCGATCTCCGCACGATTGATGTTCGCATTACATTCGGCGATAGACGACGATACGTTGGCCAGCACACCCGTGCGGTCGACGGCGATGACGGAAATTTTCACATCGTGCGTGCCGCTGTCCGCCTGGTCCCACTCGACCTCGACCAAACGCTCCTTGTCGTAGTCCAACGCTTCGAGGTTCGGACAACCGACCGCGTGGATCGTCAACCCGCGCCCGCGCGTAATGTAGCCCAAAATTCGGTCGCCCGGTACGGGGTTACAACAACGCGACAGTTGCATCAACAGATCGCGCGCGCCCCGCACCTTCACGCCGCGGTCGTCCGGCTTCGTCGCGGGCGGCTTTGGTGTTGTCGAGGACTCGTGCGGCACAACCTGCTGCTCGCCCTGCGGCAACAACCGCGCGACGATCTGCGCGCTGGCCAATTTTCCGTACCCGACCGCGGCAATTAATTCTTCGACGCCGTCGTACCCCGAGGCCTTCGCCACCGCAAGCATCTCGTCAGACTTCAGCGCCTGCGCCGGATGCAGGTGGTGTTTACGCAGCTCCACTTCCAGCAAACGCCGCCCGATATCCACGCTGCGCGCCTGCTCTTCCAGCTTGATCCAATGTTTGATCTTGGTTTTGGCGCGCGACGTGCGAACGAACTTGAGCCAGTCCTTATTCGGCGTTTGTGTGGGCGAGGTCAGGATCTCCACCGCATCGCCGCTCTGCACGGCGTACCGCAGCGGCACGATCTTCCCGTTCACCTTGGCACCGACGCACCGATTGCCGATCTCCGTGTGAATCGCGAACGCAAAGTCGACCGGCGTCGAACCGCGCGGCAATTCCTTCACCAAGCCCTTCGGCGTAAACACGTAGACGACGTCGTGGAATAGATCCAGCTTCACCGAGTCCATAAACTGCCGGTTGTCCGGCAAATCGTTGTGCGACTCGACGAATTGATGCAGCCAGCTGAACACCTTTTCGTCGCGGTCGGCGATGGGCCCCTGCTCCTTATACTTCCAGTGGGCGGCGATGCCCTGCTCGGCCACACGATGCATCTCCTCCGTGCGGATCTGAAACTCGACATGCTCAGCCTTGGGCCCGAGCACCGTCGTGTGGAGCGACTGATAGAGATTCGACTTTGGAATGGCGATGTAGTCTTTGAACCGGCCCGGCACCGGACGCCAAATCGAGTGGATCAATCCGAGCGCGGCGTAACAGTTCATCTTCGTATCGGTGAGAATCCGAATACCCGTGAGGTCGTAGACCTCTTCGAACGAAATCCCCTGCTTCTGCATCTTCTGATAGATACCGAACAGGTGCTTCGGCCGCCCATGCACATCGCCAGGAAGCCCGGCCGCCGCCAACTCCTTCCGCACGATCTGCGAGACGTCTTCGATATACCGGCGCCGATCCTCTTCGCGCTTGGCGACTTTCTGCACCAACATCTGAAACACATCGGGCTTCAGGTATTTCAGGCAGAGGTCTTCGAGCTCGTTTTTCATCCACCCGATACCCAACCGGTTGGCGAGCGGCGCGTAGATGTCGCGCGTTTCCTGTGCAATCTCCTGTTGTTTGCTCGGACGGTGGTGTTGCAGCGTGCGCATGTTGTGCAGCCGGTCCGCCAGCTTCACGAGCACGACGCGGATGTCGTCCGCCATCGATAGCAGCATCTTGCGGAAATTTTCCGCCTGCTTCTCTTCGTAATTTTTGAACGGAATTTTTCCGATCTTGGTCACACCGTCGACGAGGTGCACGACCTGTTTCCCGAACTGACCTTCGAGTTCCTCGTTGGTCGCGACCGTGTCTTCCAGCGTGTCATGCAAGAGCCCCGCGGCGATGGCATACACGTCGGCGCGCAACAGCGTGAGGATGCCGGCCACCGCAAGGGGATGTTTCAGGTAGGGCTCGCCGGATTTGCGGACTTGTCCTTCGTGCGCCTTCGCGCTGTAGTCGTAGGCGCGACGAATCAGATCGACATCCGCATCCGGTTGATAGGCGTGGATGCGGTCGATTAATTGGTCGATGTCGGTGACCGTGCCGTAAGCGGGCATGGTTCCTCAGGGGGCGTCGCTGCTGCGCACGTCCAAAATCCGCAATTGAATCTGCTCCATCCCGTTCCAGCGGTTCACTTCCGGCACAAAGGCCAGGTCCACTGGAAGATCCTTCAGCACACCCCGCTGCGTGAGGCCGCCCATACGGAAGCCGATGCTGGTGAACGGAAAGGAATTGCCTTGCCGCACGGTCAGCTTGAGATGGTTCGTACCGACCACACGGGCGTCCAATACTTTCAACGAGCGCACGGCCAACGTCGGCTCTGGATTACCGGCGCCGAACGGATGCAACGTATCGAGTTCGCGGATCAAACCGAGATTGACTTGCGTCAGTTGCACCTCTGCGTCGACGCGTAGCGTCGGATCGCGCTGCGCGGTCTCGTGGCCCGCCGCCACCGCGTTGAACCGTTCGCGAAACTCTGGCAGCCGCTCCTCGCGGATCGTCAATCCCGCCGCGCCAGGATGGCCGCCGAATGCCTCCAGCAGATCTCGGCAAGAGGCCAGCGCGCGATACACATCGAAATCCGGAATGCCGCGTACGGAACCTTTCGCAATGCCCTTCTCGTCCACCGCCATTACGACTGCAGGACGATGCCGCCGTTCGACCATACGCGAGGCAACAATACCGACGACGCCGAGATGCCAATCGCGTGACCACGCCACGACCGCCGCCTCACCCTCTACAGCCGGGAAGTTCGCTTCCAAATCGCGCACCGCTTCTTCTTCAATCCGTTGCCGCTCGCGATTGAGCAAGTCGAGCTGTTCGGCCAAGCTCTGGGCTTCGTCCGCCGATGTTGTAGTGAGAATACGTACGCCTAACATGGCGTGATCGAGACGCCCGGCCGCATTCAGGCGCGGCACCAACTTAAACGCCACCATACCGGTCGTACAGGGTCGGTCGATGCCGGCGATGCGCTTCAGCGCACGGATACCGGGACGGTCTCCGGCGGTCAGCTTCGCAAGACCCTCACGGACAAACAGTCGGTTTTCGTCGAGGAGCGGAACCACATCGGCGACCGTGGCCAACGCCACAAGATCCAACTGCGCCGCCAACAAGGCCGGATCGCCGCCGTACCGGCGCAGATAGGCATCGCACACTTTGTAGGCCAAGGCGCCGGAACAGAGCGCGGGAAATGGATAATGCGCATCGGCGCGATAGGGATTCATCACGGCCAACGCCGGCGGCATGGCGGCGTCCGTCTGATGGTGATCCGTCACGAGCACGTCCATACCGAGTTCCTCGGCGCGCGCAATCTCGCGATGCGAGGTCGTGCCGCAATCCGAGGTCACGAGCAGCGTGATGCCCTTCGCGTGGAGATGCTCGACCGCGGCCAGGTTCAACCCGTAGCCTTCGCGCATTCGATGCGGAATATAGGGTTCCGCGCGCATGCCCAAGGCCGTGAACACCGAAAGGTAGACGCTCGTGGCGGACATGCCGTCCACATCGTAGTCGCCGTAAAAACACACGGGCTCCTGACTCTCGATGGCGCGATGCAGCCGCTCGATAGCGACCTCGACATCGGGCAACAGGAACGGATCGTGGAGCACGTCCGCATCGCGGCGGAGCCATTGGCTCGCTTGCGTCGGCGACGACACGCCGCGCGCGAGCAGAATCGACGCCGTGATCGGCGAAATCGACAGGGCGTGGGCGAGCCCTCGTTGGGAGTCGGGACTGATGGACGGAAAAATCCAGTGACGCGGTCGCATCGATGGTTCTACGGTGACCGCGAGCGGCGCGTGCCGGGATCGGCACCAACGCCACCGCGAAAACGTATCCGAATGGTGGCGGGAGTCTAACGACCAGGGGTGGCACTGTCAAACGACGCGCCGCCTCGCCTAGCAAAGATCGTCGCGCAAGACGAACGGGCGACGGCAGCGCGAGCGTCGTGACAGGACAATAAAAAAGGGGGCGCTACTCGCCCCCTTTCTGCACATAGTTCTTGACGAACTCTTCCGCGTTTTTTTCGAGCACGTCGTCGATTTCGTCGACGAGTTTATCGATATCTTCCTTGAGTTTTTTCCCCGCCTCGACGACTTTCGGGTTCGCCGCGACCTCGGCTTTCCCGTGGGGATCCTGTCGCGTCTCTGACCGGGACTCGTGCTTGCGCTCCTGCTTCTCCATGGAGGCACCTCCCTGTCGTCCGCGCCGCAGATCCATCGCAGCGCGAGGTGATGATCTCCTCGGAGCTTACTCCCCGTTTTCCGAAGCCGTCAAGCGACAGGCCGAATCACACGATCAGCGACACGATCAACAACGCCACGATGTTGATGACCTTGATCATCGGGTTGATGGCCGGCCCCGCGGTGTCCTTATACGGGTCGCCCACCGTGTCGCCCGTGACCGCCGCCTTGTGCGTATCCGAGCCCTTTAGCCCCTGTTCTTCGATGTATTTTTTCGCATTGTCCCAGGCGCCACCGCCGCTGGTCATGGAAATCGCGACGAACAGGCCGGTCACGATACTGCCGACGAGCACGCCGCCCAACGCTTGCGGGCCGAGCAAGAGGCCGACCACGATCGGCGACACCACGGGAATCAGTCCAGGAATCATCATCTTTTGGATCGCGGCTTGCGTCACGATATCGACGCAGGTGCCGTACTCCGGCTTGCCGGTCCCTTCCATGATGCCTTTGATCGTGCGGAACTGACGACGCACTTCTTCGACGACCAAGCCGCCCGCTTCGCCGACCGCGCGCATACACAAGGCGCCGAACCAGAACGGCAACATGCCGCCGAGAAATAATCCGACGAGCACTTTGGGATCGGACAGGTCGAACGCCGCCTTGTCGCTGTGCGCGGCCACTTCACGAGCATATTCCGCAAACAATACAACCGCGGCGAGCGCCGCCGAGCCGATCGCGTAACCCTTCGTCACCGCCTTGGTCGTATTGCCGACCGCATCCAAGGGATCGGTAATGTTCCGGACCTCGCTGCCGAGGTGCGACATTTCGGCGATACCGCCCGCATTGTCGGTGATCGGTCCGAAGGCGTCGATCGCCACGACGATCCCCGCCATCGACAACATCGACACGGCCGCAATCGCCACACCGTAGAGTCCGGCCAGTTTAAAGCTCACCAGAATCGCACCGCCGATCACGACGACCGGCCAGGACGTCGACTGCATCCCGACGGCCAACCCGGCGATGATGTTCGTCGCATGTCCGGTTTCGCTGGCTTTGGCGATCGCCTTCACCGGCTCGAAACTCTTACTCGTGTAATAGTCCGTAATAAACACCATGGCCAATGTCACGACCAGTCCCAACAAGGCCGAGACATAATAGCTGATCCCACTCACGCCGCCGATCCCGTCCATAATCATCGTGGTAATCGGCAAAAATGCGACCGCGGCCAACCCACCGGCGACGAACAGGCCTTTATACAGCGCCGGCATGATCTCGCCGCCCGGACTGACCTTCACGAACAAAATGCCGATGATGGTCGCAAAAATCGTGACGCCGCCCAACGCCAAGGGATACAGAATTGCGCTGTTCACACCCGCCTGCCCTTTGAACAACGTGTAGGCCAGCACCATAGCGGCCACCGTCGTCACGGCGTAGGTTTCGAACAGATCCGCCGCCATTCCTGCGCAGTCGCCGACGTTGTCGCCTACGTTGTCGGCGATCACGGCCGGATTACGCGGATCGTCTTCCGGAATTCCCGCTTCGACCTTGCCGACCAAGTCCGCGCCCACGTCCGCCGCCTTGGTGTAAATACCGCCGCCTACGCGCGCAAAGACGGAGATCAAGCTGCCGCCGAATCCAAGACTCAACAGCGCATGGATCGCCTTTTCCTGGCCGGCCATACTTTGCGCAATCATGTAGAAGCCGGTAATCGCGAGGAGTCCGAGGCCGATCAACAGCAGCCCCGTGACGGCGCCGCCGCGAAACGCCACAGTCAAGGCGGCGTTCATGCCGTCGTGCGCCGCCTGCGCGGTCCGCACATTGGCGCGCACCGCGATGATCATGCCGACGTATCCGGCGATGGACGAAGCGGCCGCTCCAACGAGAAAACCCATCGCCGTAAGCAGCCCGAATTTTTCGGAGACTGCGCCGCCCAACCAGAGCAGCACGAAGAGCGCCGCGGCCACGATACCGACGGTGCGATACTGGCGATTCATGTAGGCGCCGGCGCCTTCCTGAATCGCGCGCGCAATGTCCTGCATTTTTTGATTGCCCGCGTCGAGCTTGAACACCCACATCGCCAGGTACAATCCGTAGGCAATACCCGCCAAGGCCGCAACGAACGCAAACGTCACAATGGATGCATCACTCACAGGTGTGTCCTCCCCAAGGTGCGTGCAAGCGGTTGGTGCACAGTGCTGCCCGACGATGCCCCACAGTAGGGCTCGGCTGACTCGCGAGGAGGGAGACGTCGAACGGAGGCTCCCGACTCAGACGAAGGCAGCGGACTCCGATAACGGTAATATGGAGAATTTTGCGTACTGTATACGCATGGTCATAAGGGATCAAGGACGAAAAGCGGCGCCCGAGACAATGGTCAGTGTTGAATGATGAATGGTGAATGCGAAGCGCTAAGAATCGAAGGCCGAACGGCTGATGATGCGATTACAATTTACTACCTACATCAGCACGGGAGAAGTACGAAAGGCTGGGGCGGATTCGTTGCGGGGCTGGGAGGCCTTTGTTATAGTCCGCGGCCTACGCACCCGACGAAGGAGACCTGCTCATGGGAATGGCGCCGGACTACATCGTGATCGACGGACAGACGTTCAGCAAAACCAAGCTGTCCCTCGACAACCACGTCTATAAAAACTGCGAGATCGACGACTGCGACGTCCACTACAGCGGCGGCCCCTTCGAACTGCTCGACACGCGTGTGACCAATTGTCGATTGGTGTTGAACCAACCGGCCAAACACGTCTACGCCGCAATCCAAATTTTTAAGATGAAGTCTCCCGGGTCGACGATCGTCGCGGACTGACGAACGCCGAGACCGGGGCAGAGCCCAGCCTCGGCAGGCCACGACAACCGCCGTCTATTTTTCGACCAAGACGTTGGTGCTTTGCTTGGTGATGGGAATCGGCTGGAAGGCGGCATCCTGCGCGCCGGTCGGCGACTCGGCTTCGATCCGCTGGAGGAACGTCGGCGGCCCGGCCACCGGCGCATAACTGAGACCGACTTCAACGTCGAAACTCTTCGTGTCCTTCGGCGTGGGGAAGGAGAAGGTTTCCGTCCGCACTTCGTCGGGCTTCAACACCGTGTCGTCGACCACCTTCACAGCGGCAAAGTCGAACACGGTCGGCTGCCCCTTCGCGTCTTCATAGCGTCTTCCATACACACGCTTTTCGTTGAAGACGGACTTCAAATTTTTGCCGAGTACATTAACCTCAAGCACGACGCTCGACCAGCCAGGATGCGTAGCCGGCAAGTTGTGTGGCACGAGGCTTTGAACCTTCACCGTGACCGTCGTCTTGTCGCCCTTCACCACCGTCTCGACATTCACCTGCGCCGCTTCCTGCCGCAGCTTGCCGATACGGCCGGGGAACGAATGGTTGGCGACCTTGCGCTTCGCTTCGCCGTTCGCCGACTCGCCGCTCTGCTCCGGCATGTGGCAACTCTGACATTCCTTGCCGGACTTCACGGCCTTACTGGTTTCCCACGAGCCCAACAGGTCGTTGCTCTTCCCGAGGTTCGCAGACGACGGGACACTCAGGTGGCAATTCAAACAGAGGTCCGACTTCCGAAACAGTTCGGATTCCTGCGACTGGTGCGCGAGATTCTGCGCCGCGTTTTTGTACGGCCCGTAGAGCGTCTTGCTGCCGAGGTCGTATTTCGGCATCGGCGGATGCGACGTGCGATCCACCTCACGAATCAGGTGGCACTGCGCGCAGGCGACGCCGTCGATCCCCGGCTCGCCGGACTGGATCTGCTTGATGAACTGGTCGGTGTGCTCGGGAAACTCGTTGATGTGCGGCGTGTGACAGCGCAAGCAGAGCGACTTGTCTTTGCCGCCGCTGAATTTCAAATATTCGTCGAGCGACGCCCGGAAGGTCGAACTATGAATGGACCGGGAGAGGGGCGAGGTTTCCCACTCTTCGTACACCCGCTCGTGGCAGCGTTTGCATTTGGCGGCGGCGGGAAACGCCTTTTCGAGCATCGGCTTGGTCTTGGCGGATTCCTGCGCCTCGGTCGAGGAGACGGCGTGACCGACCACCCATAACAACCCCACCAGCACGACGCCCAACGCACGATACACACGACTCGATGCCAGCCTCACCAGGGCCTCCCTGCAGCGGATCGCCTGGGGCGCCGCCTCAATTCTTCTCCAGATTTTTGACGCGATAGGTCAGCACGCGCGGCTGCGTATAGTCGTTGATGATCGATGTGGCCTGCTTGCGCGCCTCGTCGTTCGGCAAACTCGCCAGATAGCCGTCGCGGAGCGCGGCGGACGGTACAGGGATCAATCGGTACGTCAGCAACGCCTCGACCGTGGCCGCATCGCCCGACGTCCAACTCGCCGTAAACGGCACCTTCCGCGTCGTCCCGCCTTTGATAAACGGTTCCGGAATCGCCCCGCGCATAAGTTGTTCGTACGGTTGGCCGAAGTCGTGCCGCTCCTGCGAGAGCGTGCGCCCCTTCGCGTCCTTCACCGACACCTCAAGCGTAAACTGCTTCAACACGGGATCGCCGTCAGGAAAACTATGCGGCAGACTGCCGACACGCACCAGAAGCGTACCATCCATCGCCTTTGCGCCGGACTCGGCTTTTGTGACGTCGATGTCGATACGCGGCATCCACTCGGCCTGCAGATTGCGATTTTTCAGCAAGGTGCCCGGCACAACGACACCGCGGAACCAGTGACGGCCGATCGAACGCGTCATCGACCCGCGCTTGGAGGTCGAGCTGCCGGTGGACGGCTCCATGTGGCAATCCTGGCAGATCGTGCCCTGCAGAATTTCGCCGGGCAGATCCTTGCGAGTCACGTCCTTCACCTTGTCGAAATGGCACGAAGCGCAGAAATTTGCGCCGCGGTACAAGTCCGACTGCACGGCGGGGTGTACGAGGTTTTCTTCGGGATCGCTGTAGGGCCCGTGCATGGTCGGCCCCGGATTGATGCGGAACGTCGGCGGCGGGCCGCCCTTCTGATCGATGCTGCCGATCAAATGACACGAGGCGCAGCCGATGCCTTCGATCTCGACCTTCCCTGACTGAATTTGCGAGACGATCTTTTCGGTGTGCTGCGGATAGACGGTGGTGGACGGGACGTGACACGACAAACACTTCGTCCGCTCTTCGGTGGACGGCTTCGTCTGCAACCAGAGGCCCATCACCGTGCGAAACACCGGCGACTCCATCGCTGTGCCGTGCAGCAACGCCGCATCGACCCGCCCGAACGTTTTCAGATCCGGCGTTTGTTCGCGCGCGCCTTTCCACTCTTCGTAGTGGCGGTCGTGGCACTGTTTACAATCTTCCGAACGGATAAAAATCTTTTCGATCTCGTCGATCCATCCTACGGGGCCAGCAGAGCCTGCGGCGCCTGCAGATGCGGGTGATTCTTGCTTATCGGCCAAGGCGCGGTCGTGCCAGACCGTGACGGCGACGGCCGCTACACACAGGACTGCCAGCAGCAGGGCCGCACGCGTCCGTACGCGAGTTCTTCCACTCCGCTCGTCGCTGCCGAGTTCGGTCGCCATCGTTCAGTCTTTCAAAATACGGACGAAATGAAAATTCACGCCCCACCCGACCGGTTCGCCCGGATCGGCTGGTTCGTACGTCCCGACCGTAAAATTTTGTGTCTTCATCGCACGGGTCAGCGCACAGCCGAAATCGTTCATGGTCTTTACGTCGACCTTGTCGATTTCTTTGACGACCGCACCGACCTTGATGCCCGCCAATTCCGCCGGGGTGCCGCCGATGACCTCGAAGACCACGACACCTTCGGCCTTCTGCAGGCCGAGTTCTTTCCGAATGTCTTCATCGACGGAGCCGACCGCGATGCCGAATTGTTCGCCGAGCGCGACCGAATCGGCGTCCGCCATCGTGCATCCGGTAATCGGCGTCTGTGCGAATACACCTACTGGACAGACGACACTGACCGCCGCTGCACAGGCGACGCCCATGAAAAAAGCCCACCCGCGAGGGAGGGCTTCCCGAGTCCCGACAGCCGTCGCGCGCAGACTCACCATCCTCACCAGTCGTGGTTGTGTGTGACCGCCGACTGCCTATGCAGTCGACATGCGTTCGACGAACCAGTTACGACTGCGCCGCCACGTCCAGCGCGAGTTGGAACCAGGGCGAGACGGACTTTTGGCCGTTGCGCTCCTTGTTCTCGCCGTTCCACACGGCAAACGAAATCGTCTGCACGCGACCGGGCGCAAGTTTCGCTTCGTTCTCGGGATCGGACGCGGTCAGCGGCCGCCGCATCACCACACGCCAGGTCCCGTCTTTCCACGTCGCGTTGCCTTGAATACGGCCCTGCGATTGTTTGCTGGTGAGCGTGCTGAACCCGCCGCCGATCAAGTCTTCCACCGACGAGGCGCGTCGCGGAATGACCTCGAAGCGTCGCACTTCGCCCGCGCCCTTATCTTTTTTCGACTCGGCCTGTTTGGCGGCGCGGCGGTCCACGTCGCTCTGCCAGTCGGCCTTCCAATGCCAAATGTTGATGTAATGATCGAGTTGGCCCATGCAGAAAAACGCGGGCGCATCGCCGAGCGGCAAACCGATCGCCACGCCGTCGCGGAAGGTGCCCGGCGTCAACCGATCGTTTTTGGTGTTGTCCTGCCATTCCAACAGGAACGCGATGTCGGTGCCGTTATGGACGGAGCGCACCGTCAAGGCGCGCGCGGTCGGATCGGGCCACACAGGCCGCGTCACTACCTGCCC
This sequence comes from Nitrospiraceae bacterium, assembly GCA_046351095.1. GTDB lineage: Bacteria > Nitrospirota > Nitrospiria > Nitrospirales > Nitrospiraceae > BQWY01. Next base: position 13,394 of record JAXLZC010000001.1, on the reverse strand, counting down.
GCTGAGCGGCAGCGTCATGGCCGAGATGGCAGCCCACGCCGGATTGTCTGGAGTATCGGGAATCGCGCCGTCGATGAGATGCGCGCGGAGCACCATACCTTCGGAGCTGACGAGCGGCACGCCGAACCAGCCGAGGACGAGCGCGCACCCGATGGCGGCGATCAAAACAGGGATCGAGGGGGACGACCGTGCGTGGGAAACAAATCGCGTCATGCAGACAGAGGGTGCGGCCACATGGCCCGGCACAGAGGCCCTGACGTTTGATGCACGAAACGGCGGCCGACGGTCGGTCGGCGCGGCGACGAACGCGCCGCGTTACCAGAGTCGCACGCGGCGGACGCGATTTTCCCCGCGCTCGCACACGTACAGTTGCCCTTGTCGATCGAGCGCCAGCCCGACGGGCGAATTGACGACGGCATCCGTGGCGGCCAGCGACTCGCCGGCTTTCACGTGCAGCACATCGTCCTTCGCGACGAAGCGCGCGGCGCCGCAACCGCCCATATGTTTATCTTCGTAGCCGCTGTCGCCGTTACCGCAGACGGTTGTGATCGTCCCGGTCAACGCATCGACACGGCGCACGCGATGGTTCATCGTATCGGAAATGTAGAGGTGCCCGTCCTGATCGACCACCACCGCTTCCGGCGCGTGGAGCATCGCCTTCGTCGCGGGCTTGTTGTCGCCGTCAAAGCCGTAAAAGCAGGTACCGGCGACCGTCTGAATCGTGCCGGTGTTTCGGTTGATCCGGCGCACGCGATTGCTGCCCTTATCGACGATCAACACATGGCCGTCGGGATCCACGGCAATGCCGACGAGGTCGTAGAGGCGCGCCTCCATCGCCGGTTTGCCGTCGTCCATGTAGAGCGACAGGTCGAGTCCGCTTTCGCAAGTCGGACGCAGCCACTCGTCTTCGCCCGTAAAGTCGATGCCGATGGCGTCGCCGGAGAGCACCACAAGATTTTTCGCGACCAGCGGTTGCTCACGCGCGTCGTCGTCCGCGGTCCAGAACCCGGCGATGGTTTCGACCATCCCGGTGCTGGGATCGTACCGACGCACACGATGCGCTTGTGTGTCGGCGATGTACATCACATCGTCGGGACCGAAGGCGATGGCCGCCGGATAGGTCAGGTTCACCTCCAGCGCGGGCCCGTCGCCGTTAAACCCAAAATCGCCGGTGCCCACGACGGTCGTGATGACGCCGGTTTCGTGATCGACGCGGCGGATGCGGTTGCTGCCCGAGTCGCAGATGTACAAATTGTTCTGCGAGTCGAACGCCACATCGAGCGGGAGATACAGGCCGGCTTCCGCGCAGGGCCCGTCGTCGCCGCTGTAGCAGGTTTCGCCGATGCCCGCGAAGTTATGGATCGTGCCTTCGGTCAAGCTGACGCGACGGATGCGATCGGAGCCGGATTCGGCGATGTACAGCCACTGCTCGTCGCGATCGAGCGACGCATGGTGCGGGAGCGGGATGCCGGACTTGACGGCCAGCTTTCCATCGCCCGTGCTACGCGCCTTGCCGTTGCCGGCGAAGCGCTCGATCTGCCCGACTGGGAGTTGCACTTGGGTGGACATCGTCTCTCAGGTTCCTTCCCACAAAACGGCGTCGGCGACATGGCCTCGGCCTCGTTCGCACCTCGTGTGCGCGCGACGTGAACCGAACGGTCGACCTTATGCGCGCGGCGCGGAATGCGCCACAGCGGGCTGCACCTCGGCCACCGGCGCCGCCATCGGAGCGGGCGGCGGAGCGATGGCTTGGCCGGCCGGTTGCGCCGCCGCCATCTGCTGCGCGGCTTGCGCCTGCGCTTGGGCTTCGGCCTCGATGGCCTCGGCCTCATGCACGGACTTCTTAAAGCCCTTGATCGCCTTGCCCAACCCTTCGCCCAGCTGCGGCAACTTGCCCGCGCCGAAGATGATCAGCACGATCACCAGGATCAAAATCAATTCTGTAAAGCCAAGACTTCCAAACATGGTGCGGTACTCCTTCCACTTGAGGTGAGGTTAGCTGGCGCTGGCCTCTTTGGCTCGTTTCGAAAACCGCTCTTTCAGTCGTTTGCGGGCCTCCTCGGCCTGGTCGAACATTTTACACTTATCATACACGTTAATCAGGTTGTAATGGACCAGCGGCTCGTCGGGATTTTGTTCGACGGCGCTTTCCAGCACCTTGATCGCGAGGTCGGTTTTGTTGTGCGCCAACGCCACTTCCATCAGCTTGAAGCTCGACTCCAAATGTTTCGGGTCGAGTTCGAGCGTGCGCAGATAACACTGGATGGCCATTTCGATCGTGTTGTAATCCGACACCTGCGGGTTGTCGAGTTCGGCGTAGACACCCGCGAGGTTGTACCAAGCGATCGGATCTTCCGGCGTGATCTCCACCAACTTCTCGAAGTGGTTCTTGGCTTCGAGGTATTGGCGCCGATCCGTGTACAGGCGCCCGAGGTTAAAGAGCGACAACACATCGCCGTCGAACACTTTGAGCGCCGCCTTAAACTGCGCTTCCGCGTCGTCCATCATGCCCTTGGTGGCGTAGATGGTCCCGAGATTCGAGTAATACATGGCGAGCGACCGATTCATTTCGGTGCGCAACACTTCCGCCATCTCGATGGACTTCTTCACCTCAGCCAAGGCATCGTCCAACCGACCCTTGCTGAAGTAGAGTTCGCCCAAGCGACAACGGGCTTGGAAGTCGTCGGCTTCCCCGCCGAGATGTTTTTCCAATTCCGCAATTTCTTCATCCGGCGAGAGCGGCTGATCGCCCGCATCCACGACTGCTCCTGCCGCCCCTTCGCTCCCCGACTGCGACGCGTGTGTGTCCATAGACGTTGTTCCTACTCGTACAATCGTTTCGAACTACAACCGACTTCTGTATATGACTGCGTTCACACCCTTGTCTCTCCCGCGCATCCGACCGGGCGTGCCGACTTACGCCGACGACTGCTCGCTCACCAAGGTGCCACCGGAGCCGACCAACGACGGGCTCGTCGGCGCCTCTGTGGCGAACACCGGCAGGCGGAGCCGATCGATCGTCATCAAGACCAAGCCGAGCACCACCATCAGCGTCAAATGCGACAACTGCAGCGCGTACCCCGCCGAAAACATCAACCCCAACCCGTAGCCCGTGAGCCGGCCCATGTTCACCAGCTTGATGACGGTGTACGACCAACAAAACAACCCGGCCAGATACAGGGCGAAGGGCAAATAAAAGGTGTACCCCATTCCCATCTGGAAAATCCAACTGATGCCTTCGCCGCCTTTGCGCACGCGGAAGGCCACCTCAGGATCGTAGAGACCCAAGAAGTAGTCCACAAACAAGAGGCTCGTAAAGACGGTGCCGCCGACCGCGGCAAACCAGAGAACGCGTCGACGCTGGCGCAGGTTTTTACTAAAAAACGCGTCGGCGCCGAAGGCGGCGAACGTCAGGATGCTGGACAACACCATCAAGGCTTCGCCGGTGCGGTTGGCTTCGTGCGCCAGCGGAGGTACGCCGCCGCTGCCGAACGAGCCGAAGATCGTACTCAGGCTTTGATAATAGAGCCAGCACGAGAGGCCGGTGAAAAACGTCAGCACACAGGCGCGCGGCAGCCAACCCTCGTGCGTGGTGACGTAGTGGATCACGAGACCCAACATCACCAGAAACGCCACGGCGTTATACGCGACGGCGCTCATCATGCCGAGATCGACCTGCACAATCACCAGCACGATAAACGCCACGGTCAGGACCAGCAACAAGGCAAGCCCCGGCCAGACGATCCGTTCGTACCACTGGCTCTGCGTCGAGCGCAGCCCGCGCAGCACCAACATCCCCAGTGCGATAAAAATCAGCAGCGCGACGACGTTCAGCAGCATGAACCCGACGGACGAGAGGCCCTTGAACAGCAGCCGCACCCACTCGTGCTCCTGCGCGACTTTGCTGAAGTGCATCCCCAAACGCGACGTCAGCCGATAGAGGATGAGTTCGAGCAAGCTGGCGATCAACGTCAGCTTGATCAAATATTCGAAGAACAGTCCGTGGGCGTCGACGCGCCCCGCGTTCCGTTCTTTTCCATCCGTGAGTGTGGCCGTCGTCGACATACGCGGTGTTTAGGGTGTGGCGACCGGTTGCGCAGCCAACGCTTTTTCGCGCGCGCGCACGATGTATAACAACCCGTCAGCCATGGAGTAGTTGTACGGCAACTCCTCCACAACCCCACTGATCTTTTCGTACACATGCTGGTACAGCTGCTCCGCCTGCTCCGGCGTCATACCTTCCTGCACCTGGTAGAAATAACCCAGGCTCAAGTCTTCGGACGAGGGACGCATGATGCGCTGGATCCCGTAGCTGCCGGGATCGTTCATGATCGGCGCTTCTTTTTCCAAATCGAAGAGACAGGGCTGGCAGGAAAATCCCGGCGACTGATTGAGGCGTTCGTTCTCGACGATGAAGTTCATCGTCTCGCGCGCCTCCGCCTCGGTTTCCGTGGGGAACCCGACGATCACGTAACAATGGATCGCGATGCCGAGGTCGATGCAATCGTTCGTAATCCGCTGCACGCTCTCCTGCTTGATGCCCTTCTTCATGAAGTCCATCATGCGCTGGTTGTAGGTCTCCAGCCCGAAGACGATCTTGCGGCAGCCCGCGTCGCGCATGAGTTCGAGCAGGTCGCGTCCGAGGTTTTTCTCGAACCGCATTTCCGCCGTCCACTGCAGGTTCAAATTGCGGTCGATCATGCCTTGGCACAGGCGCTTGGTCGGCGACAGCGCCAAACACTCGTCGGTGAAAAAGAAATACGGCGTCTGGTACTTGTCGCGGAGCAGCTGCAATTCGTCGAGCGTGCGCCCTGGATCCTTTTGCCGGAAATTCTGGTGGTCGAGCGTCAACGCGCAGAAGGCGCAATCCTTGTAATAACAGCCGCGCGAGAACTGCACCGGCAACACCGGCTTCGGGGACAAATACTTATCCAGCGGGAACCCGTCGTAGTCCGGCGGCGGCAACTGCGCAATGTTCTCGGAATAAAACGGCTGATTGACGACGATCTTGCCGTTCTGTCGATAGATGAGGTTCGGCACCTTGCTGTAGTCGCGCTTGCCGTCCAGCTGATGGACCAACTCCAACAATGCGGTTTCGCCTTCGAACACGATGATGTCGTCGGTGATCTCGAAGAGGCTATGACACCGGCGCAGGTTGTCCACCAGGCGCGTGAAGATACTGCCGCCGATCGTGAGGTGAATGTCCGGGCGCGCTTCCTTGATCAACCGGCAGAGCGTCAGCCCAGGCACGACTTGCGACGTCGCAGTGATCGACACCCCGATCAGGTCGGGATTGTCCCCGATGATCGACGGGAGGAACTGTTCGCGGAAGAGCTCGATGTACGGATTCTGCGCGTCGTCGCGAATGACCTTCATCAGGTCTTTCGAGTTGTAGATCGAAAAATTGGTGAACTGGTTGTCGACGACGGTCAGGCGTGTCGGGAAAGTCAGGCTCGAAATCATTTCGAGCCATTTGTCGATCAGGTAGAGCGAGTCGCGATATTGCTCGACGTCGTAAAACTCTTCGCCGCGCAGCAGTTCCTTCGCCAGCTCGACCTTATCGACCATGTAGGGAAACCGCTCGAGCGACTCGACGACACGCGCGTAATGCTCGTGGCTCCCGGGCCCGGTCTCGCCCTGACGATGGCGCTCCAGGTGACGCACCTTATCCAGCAATTGCTGGTAAATACGGCGCCCGTAGTCCTGCGTCAGCAGCCCGTCCAATAATTCGATGCCGATGTCGCGTTGCCGAACATTCTGCACGCCGTTCGCGTGGAGAAAGCCGGTGAGCGAGGGGACGCTGAGGTACGGTTGCGAGGGATGCCAGGTCGGCGGAAACAGGAGTGAAACCTTCATATCGAGCGGCCTCCTCGCGGGGGCAGAACAGTCGCGTGGTTCTCAGGCAAAAAGAAAATTGTATACACCCTGGTTTCGCGCAAAAGCAACCCTCACACGGCGCCAAGGAGTGGCCAACGACGCGCGCTTGCACCATTCGATGGCCTGACTCCATAGGACGACGGCGCCGTGGTCTTCCTCCATCACGAAGGCGACGGTCCGTGTTCCGGCGGACTCCCACGATCTCCGACCTGTCGCCGAAAAGCAGAAGGCCCCGTGGGGATCACCCACGGGGCCTTCTATCGGTCACCGCATCGTGAAGGGGATCTCCCTCACGGCATGCGATCGATCTCTTACGGCATCTTGATGGAGTACCAGGTCGAGATGCCCTTCATGCCGTTACGCTCGACGTTCGTGCCGTCCCACGCCGCGAAGGCGATAGGTACAGTCGCGCCCGCCTTGAACTGCACGTCGTTAGGATCTTGCGTTTCCAAGGAGCGCTTCAGAACCACGCGCCACGTCGGACCGGTGAAGGCACCGCCCTTGACGGAACCGCTCGGCTCCCACACGCCGTTGCCGATCACGTCCTGGTGCGCTTGGGTGGTGAGGGTGCTGAAGCCGTTGGCGTTCAGGTCCTCGACCGAGCTCACGCGCAAGGTCGGATCCGACATGATGTTACCGGACCAGATGCCCGGGTTGAAGGGGCCAAGGCTCCGACCGATCCGGTCAGGATAGGTCACGCCGCCGGCCGGCTCTTCAAAGTAGAAGTCCCAGAAAATGCCCGGATACTGGTCGTCCACGTCCCACAAACCCGCGCTGTCCTTGCCGAGGTCCTTTTGCCACTCGGCGTTCCAACGCCAGATGTTGACCGTGCCGCCCGACTGTCCCATACACTGGAACGGGGGCGCGCCCGCCGTGTTGACCGGGAACTGCACCGCCGTCTGGTCGCGGAAGTCCTGCGGACCAATGGTGGTGTCGTTCTTGGTCTGGTCGTTCCATTCGACGCGGAATCCGATATCCTTTCCGTTGGTGACCGCCTTCACGAACACGGCCTTCACGGAGAAGTTCGGGTGCATCGGAGTGGTGATGGTCTGACCACTCAACGGAATCACGACACCAGGCACACCCTCCCACTGAGGATTTGCGCCATCCATCGGGACCGGGCCCTTGATGGCTTTCACTGGAATCGTGACCGGCTGACTGACAGCCAGAGGAATCTGCCCAACCGTCAGCATTGCGCCGGCAGCCAGGGCAGAAGCCAAAATGCCAAACACAAAGCGCTTGCTACGTGTCTGCACGAGCCTCATGAATATGCCCTCCTCTCAATGATGAAAAGTAAACAACCCGTCACACTTGAAAAAATCTGACACTCCCCAAAAACAAGACCGAATAAGTGCCGACGAATACCCCACTACCGAAACAGACAGGGGGAGGCTCGCCTAGGCCGTACCGAACGGACCCTTCTCCTCCTTTTCTCCTGGCTTATCCTTATCGAGGAATGACGAGGCACCAACCTCGTTCAACAACATGCTGAGTTCGTTGCCCTGGTCCTGCGCGCCGCACTCGTACGACTGGCCTTCCGGTGCGCTGAACGTGGCGGGACGATAATCGGTTTCCGAATAGGGCTGCGGGGCGACATTCAGGAAGGACGCTTCGAAGTCCATCCAGGCGGCCGACAGATCCGCGATGTAGCGGAACAGACCCGAGTCCGCCTTCTTCGCGAGCATCTTGGAGAACAGCGGCACCCAACGCCCGATATGATCCTTGACGAATTTCTTCTGCGCATCGACGACGATCTGCGTCTTTTCCGGCCCGTCGTGGCACAAGGCGTACGACTCTTTGTAGGCCAAGAAGTGCATGAACTCGAGTTCGACGCTCAGGTGGTCGATCCGCTCGTGAATGTCTTTGGACAGCTCGACACCGAAGGCCTTGTAGAAGCCGGCGATGTCACCCATGGTATGGGACTGCGCGAAGACGTGGTCGTTCCCGAAGAGGGTTTCGTACGGCGGACAATCGAGCGTGATGACGTTGCTGAACACGCGACGATGTTCTGCCTGCAGGTCTTCCAACTTCCAGTTGGCGCACTCCGCAGCCACCCACTTCTCAATCTCGTTCAGATAACCGGAGATGTCCTTGAGCTTCTGTTTGGCGCGGTCGCCGCCCATATTATTGAGCGCCGCTTCCAAGCCTTGAATGGCCGCGCGACCATCCTCAACGAACTCCCCGCACTGCATATAATCCAAGAACTCATCGTCTTCGGGGAACAACAGTGCCCACGAGGCGAGGAGGTACAATTTACTCCGATTGAGGGCCCGCTCGACGGCGGGAGAATCTTTCAAGGCGACCGGGGTGGGCACGACCGTTGGCGAGGTTGGAGCGAGGCTTTGTTTCGCGGTCATACTCGTGGTACTCCCTGGGTTCTACACTCGAGTGACGACATTCTCTTGCAACTCGTACCCATCGAGCGCACAAACCTTTGGCAAGGCGTGCGTATAATAGGTAAAGGTGAAAACCGTGTCAAGCAAGATAGTCGTGTGTCCGATTTTTCCTGCGCGTCGCGCGTGGACACGATACGGCGCGATGCGATAACGCGCGACGCCGCGCCAGATGCGGCGTAACGCGTCGTTTTCCTCCCGCACACCTTGCATTCAGACCGATCCGCACGTCTCTATTTTCTCCTCACCGACCGGACGCATGGACGCGGATCGCAATGCGATCGTTCACCGACCCGCACACATACTCGCAGACACCGCATCCGACACAGGTCGCCGCATCCACGCGCAATTTCATGTCGCCGAAATCCATATGCAGCGCCTCGACCGGACACTTCGACACGCAGGCATGACACCCGTGCGACGCGGTGCAGAACCGATCCGACACGACGGCCTGCCCCATCCGCACCAACTGCGGCGATTCCACCATCACAAGTGCGTCGGTGCCGCAGGCCGCGATACAGGGCAAGTCGTGACAGAGATAACAGGGCATCTCGTCCGCAAAAATCACCGGCGACGCATCGGCCTCCGAGCGCACGATACTGCCGTGCGGACAGGCGGCGACACAATCGTCGCAGCGGGTGCAGCGTTCGAGGAACGCCGCCTCCTCCACCGCGCCGGGCGGCCGAAGAAAATCGGTGCGGATGATGGGAGCGGCGGTCGCCTGTTCGGCGGGAGCGGCTTGCGAGTGCTTGTGGAATTCCGTCGCCGCGCGGGCGATGGAGTTGACCGAGTCGCGGAAGAACCGCCGACGACTATATTCTTGCTCAGCCGCCATGGTTCCGAGTGCCCTGGGTTGGCGAACGAGAGTCTCTCGGGCGGCCACCAGCCGCCCCTACGTAGTGTCCCGAAGGGACGAGTGCGGAGCGGCCCTTAGGCCACGCCGTCCGCGCGCAATTTATACACTTCGACGCAGCGGTCGCAGGCGCCGTATTCGACGTCCCACCCCGGGTGGTTTTCGCGGATGTAGTCGAGCACGTAGCCTTCCACCTTCCGGTCCAATTCTTCCACCCACGAATAGGTCGGGAAGCGGCAGAGCGGGCACGGAAAGCCCGGCATCAACATGATCTTCTGCTGCACTTCCGGGATTTCTCCGCCCTCGACGTCGATCGCGCGATCGAGCACGCGCATCGTGTCGGACGCCATTTCGACGAGCTCGGAGTGCGTGAAACTTTCCGTCTGCCACAGACCTTCGAAGCCGGACTTCAACTGCGCCTGCGGAATCTTGCGATACCACGAGCGGAATTCCTTGAAGCGGTCTTCCTTGCTGAGCATCGGCTCTTTGCCGGCGCGCACCAAGCGGCTGTCGACCGTCAACGCCCACAGCACACGGTAGCGATGGAGAATCAGGGTTTCTTCGCCGGGGTTTTGTCCGACCTTCGTATCCGCGTCGTAGCCGAAGTTCGGATCGAGCATGTCCGAGATGTGCATCAACTCGTGGCGGCAGTAGCGCGAGAGCGCGGGATCGTAAAACCGGCGCGGAATGAGCTTGATGCCCATGCCCTTCTTGCCCTGCGCCTCGAACTGCCTGGCGAGGTCCTGCTCGACCGCGCCCCACTTGCGGAGAATGTCGACGCCTTCCTGATCTTCCTTCAATACGCCCTTAATCAGGACGATGCCGACCTTTTGTTTGAGGTCCGGATATTCGTCGAACGCCGAGCGGATGATGTCCGCGAAGCCCCAGATACCGAACAGATACTGATAGAGCTTCTTGAACTCGGCCTCGCGATCGTCCAGCGTGAATTTCTCGTAGATCGGGTCGGCGAGCTCGTGGAACTCCTTATAATAGGTCGGGTCGCCTTCGCGCTCCGTCTTCTCGACGAACGAGTCGATGACTTCTTGCAACAATGCGGGCTGAAACCGAATATCCATGGTGTCGCCTCAGTGTGGTCGCAGGTGCATCGATGCGAGGCAGGCTGCGTCGGAGATGTCTACGGTTTGTGTTCCGTGGGTTCCTGAATGGTCGTCGGTATCGGGCATGCCGGACGACCGCATGGCCCTTTAAAATCGTGCGTCGGGAGCCGGGCCAGTCGGCGGCGATTCGCCCTCGCCTTGCCTTGACTTGTTTTCCGCGCGTTCCCTATGATCGCCGGAATGCACAGCCGCCGGACGAACGGCGGATTATAGCGAGCGATTTTCTCCAATTGCAATCGGACAGCGACCGATTCGACAGATCGAGTCGAACGCACTCCTGTCCCACCGCGTCGCCGCGACATCGCGACCGGCGTGCGAGCAGCCCACGGATGTTTGTTACGAAGGACGTACCATGAACGACCAGCGCACCACCGGATCCACCGCCTCCGCGTCCAACACAGGCCTGGCGACCGCGCCGACCGCAGACCCGACCGCCGCGCCGCCGGAGCCCATCAATTTTTTGGAACATTGGAAAGCCGGCGCGCGCGAAGAGCGCACGTATCGCGGCCACACCCACGGCGTGTGGACCGTCGCCTTTTCGCCGGACGGCGAAATGTTGGCCAGCGCCGGCGTCGACCGGCTCGTGCGACTCTGGGACATTGAAACCGGGCGCTTGCTCCGCTCGCTCCGCGGCCACACGCAGGATATCCGCGTCGCCGTCTTTACGCCCGACGGCGAATCCCTCGCCACCGGCAGCGACGACCGCACCATCCGCCTGTGGAATCCCAAGACCGGCGAGCCCAAAAAATTGCTCTTCACCCGGTACGATCACAACGTCGTCAGCCTCTCGATGTCGCCCGACGGCCTGATGATGGCGCGCGGCGCCTATAATAAGGACATCAAAATCTGGGAAGTCACCACCGGCACCGAGTTGATGACGCTCCTCGGCAAAGACCAGTACGATCACCACTGGTCCGTGTGTGTCGCGTTTTCGCCGGACGGCCTGCACCTGGCCAGCGGCAACGACATCGGCAAGATCAAGCTGTGGGAAGTGCTCCCGAACGGCGAAGAGCGCCTGGAAGTGAACGGCCACTGGCGTGAGAACGAAGAAGACAGCACCGACACCCGCGGCTACTTCGTCGAAGACGACGGCGGATTCCAAAAGGCGATGGACTACTGGATCGGCGCCATGGTCTGGACGCCCGACGGCAAGTATCTGATCACCGGCAGCCGCGACGCCACGATTAAGTTCTGGGAAATGCCCAGCCTTACCGAAGTGCGCACGCTGAAGGGGCACTCCGCCTGGGTCCGCACGCTCGCGATTTCACCGGACGGCCGCGTGTTGGCGAGCTCCGGCGACGACAACACGATTAAGTTGTGGGACGTCGAAGCCGGTCGGCATTTCAAGACACTCAAGGGCCACACCGGCCCCGTGCGCAGCATCGTCTTCTCGCCGGACGGCAAGAAGATGGCCACCGCCGGCTGGGATCGTTTGGTGAAACTCTGGTCCGGCGGACCCGAAGAAGAATAAGCGACGACTCTCAGTAGAAAGCAGAACGTAAAACGCCCCGGCGAGCCTCACCGCTCCCGGGGCGTTGTTCTTTTGCGCCTATGTCGACAGACCAAACGTTTTGATCGAGCAGAATGGTCAGACGATCAGGCACGCGGGATGACTTTCACTTCGTCAATCACCCGGCTGGCATACTCAAGCGCGGCAGCAACATCATTGTTGGTCAGCTCAGGATACGCATCGACGATCCGAGCAACGGTGTATCCATCAGCCACCATGCCGAGGATGTTCTTCACCATAATACGCGTGCCGCGAATTGTAGGATTCCCGCTGCAGATTGTGGAGTCGACAACGATACGATCATTCATAACGAACTCCTCGGTGACGACCCGGCACCCTTTTGTAAGGCTAGGAGGTTGCCTCCTTCTGCCAAGACGATGAGCCGAGTGAGAGTTGACGAGCGACAAACCCCAAACAGAATGCCATGAGGAAGAATATGGAGAGACAAAATTGACCAGAGAATGGAATCGCAATCTAGGCTGGAGACGAGAGATGGAGGCATGCTTTTGCCTTTCTCGTTACCTATTTTGCAACACAGAGTGCCTGCCCAAGCTTCTGCAACCATGATCGCACTTCATTATCCGCATCAATCTGACTGAGATATTCAGGTGTCATTTTAAGGACATAATGACTGCAAAGTCGCCGCTTGGCATTAGAAACCTTTCTCTTAAACTTTTCTTGATTGGTTCGGAGATCAGCCCATGTCTGAGTTGTGTCACTCGATTCGTGTATAGCTTTGGCCAAAAGTTCAGGCACATCCTCAAATGGCTGACCGGCACCAGAATACTCAGGATACTCGGCCCTAATCACATCAACGTGGATGTAATTCTCAATTTCTCTCTTCCCAGTTGTCCAGACTGTACAGTTCTCCCGCTGGCTTAGCTGTGTCGCAAATTCCTGATACTTAGCAGGCACAGGTGGTTCTGTATCTCTATCCATCAGATAAAACTCTTGCCTATTGAAGCCTTTGAGCCTTGATACCCAGAGGTCTAGATTACTTCCACCCAATGGCACGAAGACCAAACTTCCATCTTCTTCAGCTTTTCCAAGGTCTGGAACTGATTCACCGGCTTGGCTGAGAATTCGAGATATTTCTTTGAGGAAAGTGATGTCGTGCCTTCCTTCGACTCCCACGAATACCTTTATGCTGTGATCAGGTAAGACTCCGAGAGACGTTGTAATTTCGGAGAGCGTCCGTTCATCTTTCCCACTATGGATATCAGGCCAACCATCTCTCTGCGTCACAAAGCGAAGGGCACTCTGCCGAAAACTACGAGCCAAGACAGGAGTATGCGTCGTCAAGAACACCTGGCAACCATCATTACTGGCCAAATCCTTGATCGCATCTACCAACAATTTTTGGTTGTGAGGATGCTGGCTCGTTTCCGGCTCTTCTATGGCATAGATGACATTGCCACCTTTGCCTTCTGCATCTTTTTCCGCCTTTGCACGGAAGAAATTCAAAAGCACAAGTCTGCGAGTGCCACTCCCGCGCTTATTGATTGGAATGTCGTCGTCACCGGTCAGGCTGACAGAGAACAGGCTATCCCAATTCTTGTTCGTGACTCTTGGCTTTAATTCTCTTGCCAAATCACGGTTCATCTCGGCAATCTTTTCAACCGTCTTATTGGCAATGCCTTGGA